>NZ_RQGF01000028.1 GCF_004769615.1 Leptospira sarikeiensis
TCATCACCATGGATCAATCTCAGCTAATAAAAAATTTTAATTTCTCATTCGCAGTTATAGTGTTGTAAAAGAACTGATTGTTTGCCTCAGCAGATCTTTGTTTTTGAAGGAAATGAACTTTCCGTCTTTTGGATCCGTTTGGCTTTGTCGGCGATTTCCCATACGGAAAAGGCCGTAAAAACCAATGTAGAGAATCGATGCGACCGGTCAAGGAAAAACGTAGATTATCTTTCCTATTTTTTTAAGAGAAAAACGAAGAAAGGAGAAAGAAAAGAATCTTGTTTGCACTGCGAAAAGCGCCGATACTCAGGCGATGATCGGATCAATATTCCTCTTCCATCTCTGCAGAATAGTTTTCTCCGATCGAAAACGCACAAATACGGGATATATGAGTATACGATAGGCCGGTTTCTTCGGCCCAAACATTGAATTGTTTTTGTATCATAGACAGATCTTTTTTGGATTTTCCGGTAGAAGACAAGGGAAGGCCTGCATCACGTAAACATAATATAACGTCGGAAGATAAAATAAAGGAATCTCTTCCGATGAAGCGCAAGAAATATTGACCTGTGTTTCCTCCCAATCTGGAACCGTGTTTGGAAAGAAAATCCAAAAGCCCTATCTGATCCTGGATCGGCCAATCCGCCAGAAATTTTCCGAAACTACCGTGTTCCCGAGCAATCTCTACGATAAACTGTGCATTCCTTCTTACCGTTGAAATCTTTTGAGCGTTACGTATGATCTTTTCGTTCGCCCCTAAGGCGTCCCAAAATCGATTTGGTTGTTTAAGTAATTTTGCCGGATCGAATCCCAGGAATACTTCTTCGAATCCAGGCCATTTATTTTCCACGACCTTCCAAACAAAACCCGCAGAGAAGACTCGCTTTGCCATTTCACTAAGCACACGATCGTCTGAGAGTCGACTGAGTTTGTTTTTGGAACTTATATTAGGAAGAAGAGATTGTAAAACCTTCTCTCCACCTTTTCTTTTGGCTGCTCGTTTTTGGATCTTATCAAAAGAGCTCATTCATACTCCTAAACACAAACGATATGTTCGCAAAAAAGCATATCAGTGAAAAGTATGAATTTTCCTAGTAAAAGAAAAACCAAAACAGATCTATAGAAATAAAATCATAGTCGGACAAAATACACTTTCTCGCAATTCTTTGCGATAAGTGCAAACGAGCACATAGCAGCGATCTTCCCTCAAAACGGGAGGATCACCCTGAATATAGGATCAATCACAGATTTCCAATGTGCCTGTACTTTCATAAAATGTATCTGAGCCACTATCTTCCTTTGTGACCCAACCCTTGGAATTATATTCGGTTACAGTACCTCCATCTGCGATCCCGATGGGCCGAGCAGAACCTGTTGCATAATTATAACTGTAGGCTCCTCCATTCTCCGGAAACCCGTTTGCATCGTAATCGTTAAAGGTAGACACACCTGAACTCATTTCGTTCTTGCGAGACACTAATCTTTGAGAAGAATCATAGGTATACGTATAATGTTGTCCGACTGTTCCCGCTGGAGTGATCAGCTTATAGCTTCCCAATCCCCTTTGAGAGATCGGCATACTAGACTCAGGGGGATCGATCAATCCTAACTTAGCGGAATTTACCGAAAGATAGGTCCTTACATAAGAAACCCCGGATGCGGAACATGTATAGACTAGTCCGGAGGCAGAGCATTGGTAGGTAGAAATGGTAGATACACCATCATGCTTTCTGACTGTTTTTGGTACTGTCATACAATTCCTGCCAAGTAAGGCGAGAACAAGGGGATCATTTTTAGAATCTTCTCCACAATTCAGATGAAGCGAAAAAAGTAAGAGCAAGGCGAAAGGTAGGCTGCGGTTTTTCATGTGTATAGGGTTCTCCAATATATTAATTTTCATTTTAAAACGGTTTTTAGGTTATCAAAGAAGCATTAAGATTATATAATGCGATAGCGATGTGAAGGGGAAGTCGCGAATGCGACCGAAGCGTTAGCGAAGCCCGTAGCAGCGGGAGGATCGCCCAAAGTTTAGATCAATCAATCGCAGATTTGCAAGGACCCGGTATTTTCAAAATTATAAGAGTCTCCGTCCTCAAGTCCAATTGCCCATCCTTTTGAATCGAAAAATAAACTAAGTCCGTTGACTGTTATATTACTCGGACGCTTACTTCCTGGTTCATACGAATAGGTCCCACTGACCCCATCTACGTCTAAGGGGAATCCGTTTAAATCATAATCCAGATACATTCGATTACTAGAGTCAGTCGCGTTGTAAGCAGTCCTTAAGCGATGAGAAGAATCATACGTGTAAGTAAAATCATAGAATACACCGCCGTTAGAAGCGCTCACGGACTTATTCCTAAGAAGTCCTCTTTGAGAAGGGAAAAATCCAAAACCTTGATTACCACCAGGAGGGTTTACCACCCCGAGTAACGCACCTTCAATGGATAAATAGGTTCTGGTTTGGATTATACCGTCACCATCGCAGATATACGATTTACCGGAAACCGAGCAGCTAAAACCTACGATAGGATTTCCACCCGAATCCAGCACGGTTACGTCTTTAGGAAGGTTCATACATTTCTTGTTCATGAGTAAAGCGAGGACTGCGCTTTGATCACTTGACCCTCCGTCACAATTGAAAACAAATGAGATGGATAGTAATAAGATTAAAGATAAGATTTTATTTTTCATTTTGATCCGCTCGAGATTGCTAAAGTTCTTTTTAGCATTTTGATGGGCGCGATTTTATCATAATCCGAGTTTCGCAACAATATCGGGTTCTACGTAGAAACGTTATGCGTATGAGTAGAACTACTTAGTGAGTGATAATGATTTGTAGGAGCTCCTACATGGGGTGCGGGAAATAAATATTGTTGATAAGAATGCGAATTTATGATATAGAGCGAAATGCCTTCCCACAAGGCCCGCCTCCCCTCCCGAACCTGGGTGGGGGCCTTCTTTTACTATTTAATGCGGAACGGAGAATCCGCGTTCACCGCTGAAAACGAAAAGGCTCCCGATTGGAGCCTAAATATATCTATTAGGAAAAGTTAAAACTATTCAGGACAAATCGATAAGGAACCTGTGTTCGTCACAGAGTATTCTCCCTCTGGAGCATAAAGTACGTTAGTAGCCCATCCATTCTGATCATAATCGATCTCGAGATTCGTCATTGCGATCTTACTAGGACGGCGGGTCTGCCCAAAACCAAACGTATAACTATAATTTCCCCCATTTCGAGGAAATCCTTGGGTGTTATAGTCATTGTAATATTGAGTCGAAGAGACCGATTCATCGTAACTAGAAACAAGCCGATTTTCCGAATCATAAGAATATGAATAATTAGATGTGCCTTCCGACGGATTAGTCGATTTTGCAGATTCTATGCCTCTATGAGAAGCTACCATTAACAAATGAAAAAAGGGGGGATCGATCGGCCCAAGTTTTGCAACCTCTATAGAAATAAATTTTCTTGAGTCAATTATTCCACTTTCAGAATGAACACATTCGTAGGTTAAACCAGATACGGAACAACTATATGAGTTCTCCGTTGTAGAACTCTGTAGTCGAACATTTTCGGGAAGAATTAAACATGTCCCATCTTCTTGATTGGAATTAATAGTCGCAGGAAAAAGAGGAAAGACATCACTCCCTGAACCATCACATGCAATGGAGAGAAAAATAAATGAAGAAAACAATACAGGCGAAAGAAGTTTTTCCAAATGGATACACATTATGCAGCAAGTTTAGATAAATAGAATATACGTCAAACTCAAAAGGAAGGTAGTCAAAAGCGAACTTTACCCAAATGGAATAAGAAAATTGTTAAATCTATTCAGGACAAATCGATAAGGTTCCAGTATTCGTTATATAAAAATAATCTGTGCCATTATATAATCGAGTAGCCCATCCATTTTCATTATACTCAATTACAGCAGAAGAAACCGACAAAGGAACCGTAATCTTACTCGGACGAGTTCTTCCGGGAGCAAACGTATAACTAAAATCCCCTCCATTTCGAGGAAATCCTTGAGAGTTATAATCACTGAAATTAGAAGTCCCTGAAGATAATTCGTCCTTACGAGAAACAAGCCTACTTTCAGAATCATAGGTATATGTATAATGCTGAAATAATCCCATCCCAGCTTCAGATAAATCAGTTACCTTCGCAGATTCCAATCCTCTCTGAGAGACCGGAATTAGATAAAAAAATGGAGTATCGATCAATCCAAGTTTTGCTGCTTCTATGGAAGTAAATGTTCTCGAATCGAAAGTTTCGCCTTCTTGAACGCAATCATAAGTTAATCCAGACACAGAACAGGTAAAAAGTTTATCCATTGAAGAGTTGTGTATCCTTACACTTTCCGGCAGATTCAAACAACCATTGTCCGTTACATTATCATCAGTAGCTGCAACTGCAGGAAAAAGAGGAAAGACATCACTACCTGAGCCATCACATGCAAAGGAGAAGAAAATAAAAAAAGTAAATAATAAAAATGAAAGCAGTCTTTCCAAAGCGTTGCACATCTTAAGGCAAGTTTAGAGAAACAGAGTAAACGTCAAATGCAAAAGAAAGGGATACAAAAGCGAACCTTACCCAAATGGAATAGAAATGATATGTCAAAGATTATATCCAAAGAGGAAGACACTCGATGCTATTTCCCTATTTATCGAGAAACCTATTCGCAAACCTTCACAAAATTGAAGAGAACAAAATCCAAATCAGTAGAACTACAATATCCGCTTTTTACGAAAAATATTCCGCGGCAGCGATGCGAAGGGGAAGTCGCGAATGCGACCGAAGCGATAGCGTAGCCCGTAGAAGCGCGATCCGAGCGAAGCATAGGAGCCGCCCAAACTTATTATATTTTGTAGGAGCTCCTACATGCATCGAGGCAAAGAAATATTGTTGCTTAAATAAAAAGTGCTAAGGAGATCACTCGCAACCCGAGGTACCACCGACCGGCCCCTACCCCTGCGCAGCGACCCATAGGAAGCGAGCAGGCGACTGCGAAAGCAAGTCGATGCTATCCGATCGGATAGCAATTGCCATGCGCCTACATCAACACCAGCAGAGTCGTTCAAGAGCGCGGGGCTTTTCTTTACTATTTAATGCGGAACGGAGAATCCAAGTTCAGAAATATTAGGCAGAAAAATTTTTTCCTTAAAAAATCACGTATCTTTGTCACAAACTCAGCCGAGGTGCGTCTTTCTTTTAAAAGAGGAAATCAATGAACGCTAGATTCAACTACGCAAAAGTATATCCGGAAGTTTTAGAAAAAATGATGGAGATGGAAAACTTTGCTAAAAACTCAGGGATCGATATAAAATTATACGAGCTCATCAAAATTCGCGCATCTCAAATCAACGGATGTGCTTTTTGCATCAACATGCACACTGTAGACGCAAGAAAATTGGGCGAAGAAGAAAGAAGGATCTATCTTTTGAATGCTTGGAAAGAGGCTCCTTATTATTCTGAAAAAGAAAGAGCGGCTCTGGAATTGACTGAATACGTGACTAAAATTTCAGAACAAGGAGTTCCGGAAGAAGTGTATGATCGTGTTAGAAAACAATTCCAAGATAAGGAATTTATCGCCTTAGTAGTAGTAATCAATACGATCAATTCTTGGAATCGTATTGCGATTTCTACAGGAATGGCAGCTCCAAACTGATCCGGCAAAGTAGACGTCGAATTCGGATCAGTTCGAAATCGTCGTCTGCTATCTTATTCTAATCTATCTTTGTCGCTTCTAAAGTATTTGTCAAAGATTGAGAAGTAGATTTTAATCTTTCCAAGCTAGTCCGAAGTTTTTCGGTAATTTCGGACATTTCCATAGATCTTCTACTTAGATACTGGATCCCGTCCAATATTTGTTTAGTTCCATTAGATTGTTCTAATGTGGAATTTTTCATCTCTTTGGAAAGTTCTCTGATCTGTTTATTCTTATCTTCTACTTCTGTTGATAGGCTTTTTTGTCTGTCAACTGAATCTGAAACTTGCGCCAATGCCTCTCCGATGGATCCGATCCCTGAAGTGAGTTCTCTAAATGCTTGCACCAGCTCTCCGAATTTTTCGGAACTAGTATTGGAAGCTTCGCCCAAGGCCCCGATCTGCTTTACGATCTCTTTCGCGTTTCTAGAAGAAGAATCCGCTAATTTGCTAACCTCTTCTGCGACAACGGAAAACCCTTTCCCTGCTTCTCCAGCTCTTGCTGCTTCGATCGCCGCATTCAATGAAAGTAAATTTGTTTTTCCTGCGAGGTCCTGGATCACTCCTAAGATCTTACTCACTTCTTGTACAGTACCCTTAAATTGTGAGAATACATCTAACGCAACTCGAACGGTCCCTTCTCCTTCTATTGCGGTCGCTGCAGAACCTTCTCCCAAACTTCTGGCAAATGAAACTGCTTCGAACACTCGGACCATTTGGTCCTTCCATTTATCGATAGAAGTAGAAGTATCGTCCCCGAAATCATCCTGTTGTTCCGCCATCTTCGCAATGGATTCGATACTCGCTCCCATCTGTTCCAAAGTTGCGGAAGTTTCTTCCACCATACTGGCTAGATCACGACTGCTATCCTCGTTTGCTCGAGCAACATCTTCCACATCGATCAATGATTTTCTAAGTTCGTCCGCTACGGTCTCGGAACTTTGTAGGATCTCCTTCGCGGAGATATAATTTCGGATCGCTCTATCTTCCGCATTTTGAGCCTCTTCTACAATTCTTCTTACGAATTTAGTTGCGTAAGAGATCGTAACCCCGAATGCAAAAATAAAAACTCCCATTAGGATCACGAGTGCCGGTCTGAGTCGGATCATTCCATCGTAACCCATAGTAAGTAGTTGAGGATTCATGATCGTAAGCGCCATCGCCATTGCAGTGAACTGGATGGAAAGAATAGCAGATGTGATAAAAGTGAATCTAGGATTGAATCTAAAAATAGTTCCGGCGAGTATTAAATAATAAATTCCGTAATTAGCAGGACTGACTATACCGTTTGGCTTCCATTGATCTTCTGTCCCGAAATATCCGATCTGAACGATCGCATATCCGGCAAATTCCATAAAGACAGTTGCGTATTTCAGCCAAGGTTGATAGCCGAAAGTCTTCATTATAAAAATGGAAAAGAAAATAATGAAAGAATAAGCTACGATCCCGCCGATGTAATACCCTAAAACCGCTTGGATCCCGCTTTTCCAGAGCAATCCGAATACGGTCCCGAAAATAAATACGATAGTTAAAAAAACCCGCAAGTAATTAGCGGCGACTTCTCCTTGGCGCTCCAGTTCCAGATTTCTATCCATTATTCCTCGGTTAGGCGGTTTTCTTTTTATACCCAGATTCGTTTCAAATCGACCGAGTGTCAAGCAGGGATATTATGCAGATCTAATTAAGAAGAATCAAAAGTCGATCGGGACCATTAGCGCAAATTCTAAAGTACTCATATGGATCGTATAACCCGAATCCTTGAACAACGGTCCATGCCAACTTAATCTAGCCCTTACGAACCCGAATTTTGGAGTTTCGACATAAAGCATGTATGCGAAAACCTGGCGATCTTTTGCATTTACGCTAGTCCGGGAGAGAGCGCTTAAAGCGAGTAATTCCAAAGGAGTAAAATTTCCCTGCAAATTCGCATAAACAAAAAGTGAAATGATATCCGTGGAAAAATGGGTCCCCTGACTAGCCAAGTAGGCGCCCATCAATTCTAAATTATTTCCTTGGCTTAAATTTAATAAAAGATAATTGAATATAGGATCTCCTTTTCTCAGATCCACCAAACCGGAACTCAATTGAACAAAGCTCAAAGTATTTAGAAAAGATTCCCTATCTCCTGTCGCTCCATACATCTTTGCCAAGGTGTCTCCAGGATCCCTAAAGTCCACATTCCCTCGAAGTCTCATGTCCGCTAATCCGAAACCGAGACCCATACGAAATCCATCCACTTCGGGATTTCCCCAATAGAAAGTCGGTATTATATAATTATAATCTACCTTTACTCTTGTACCTAGATCTGCAGTGACTTGATTTTTTTTGTTCTCTCCGGTAGTACTACTGGAAGAAGAACCGGAGCTCGATCCGGAAGATGAATCAGCATCCGGGGCTGGAACCGAATAAGATTGGCGATCAAATTCTTTAGAAGCGGAGTGAAATAATAACTGAACTCCAAATGCTTCGTTTATTTTTAGATCCTTACTTCTGATATCGAAGAAAAAATTAGGAGTTGGGCGACCGATCCCCATATCCGCCGATCTTCCTCTTCCATTAAAGGTTAGATCTGAGAGAAAATCGTAACTCCCTCCCGGTTGTATGGAAAAATATTTAGCCTTACTTTTTGGAACACCAAGATCTCGATCGAATTTTGTTCCCTTTTGTCCGGAATCGTAATGTTCCTTGATCTCTTTTAGAACATCTTCATCCAGACCGGCTCTCCAAGGAGAAGCAAAACTATTCGAGATCAAGCCGACAGATAAATATATAAATAAGAAGAATATAACGTAAAAAGATCGTTTCATCGGCCGGCGAAAGGTAGCATAATGATTTGAACATTCCTGCTCAAGTCAACTAACAAAACGAATTGATCTTAGAAGCATATGATCTTAAGATTGGGTCTCCGATGAAATACATTCTTCGCCTTCTTCTCTGTATTCTTTTTATTCCGATCTTCTTACTTGGATGTTTAAAAACTTTTCCGGTTTTGGAAGAGCCTGACCCGGGAGAAGAAGGATTAGTAGCTTTCGGATTGATCGTTGCTAAGGGAGGTATCTCAAATGGTATAATTTCCGGGTTAGAGGATTCAATTTCTACCGAAACCAAAATCTCATCCGTGACAGATCCGAATCGCTGGATCAGCTTAAACGACCCCGGAAAAGAGATGGAAGGAGATGGAAATTATAGATTTATCTGGGTCCAAAAATTACGATTAGGTAATTCAGAACCGAACGCTCCCAAATATTTCACGATCAGTCGTTTACCTCCTAAAAAACCCTTAATCTTAAGCAGCGCTTCTTACACATATACCACGACTCATACGTATACGACCGTAAATAAATATGGAAATGTGCAAACTCATACAAGCACGGTTACGCATACAAGTTCAGTTCCGATAGAATACGGACCATTAGAAAAAGAAAAATTCACATTCTTTAATCCTGGTGGGCTGGAGATACGTTTTCTAGGAAATTTTATCGCTCATCCAGAAACTCCGAATCTTTACTATGGAGGACCTTACTCTGGAAAATATGTTCTTACTGACTTGCATAAGTATTTAAACGAAAATCCGGAACAAGGCAAGGGCCTAAAAAATAGATTTTATGGAAATGAAGAATTGAGCGTAAAAGGTGCTGAGATCTTTTTCTTAAAAAGATTCATTAAAGAAAATAGATCTAGATATTGGCAGGATATCGCTATTAAAAAACTTTTAATATTGGATCCGAAGACCAGGGAAGCGGCAATTAAAGCAAAGATCCCGATCCCAAACCTTAGCTCGGAAGATCCGATCAAACAAAATTAAACTTTTGGAATTTTAGATTTTTTCTCTCTTCCTAAAAGTTCCGCGAGTAGAACCCCTGTAAGAACCAAACTACAACCGATAAGACCGATCGAGTCCAATCTTTCCTCTAAAGTAAAATACGCAAGTATCGCGGAGAAAACGGGCTCTAATGAAAATATCAATCCTGCTCTAGTAGGTGAGATCCCTTTTTGATATTTCGTCTGCAAGAATGTAGTACCTACAGAAGAAATGAGCCCATTATAAAATAACGCAGGCATTACCTTAGAGTCCATTTTTATGAACAATGGTTCGAATTCAGTCCAATCCAAAACAAAAGCAAGCATAAAGGAAAATATACTCGTTACCAATGTTTGGGAAAGAAGAAGGATGTCCAACGGACAAGATTTACTCGCCTTATCCACATAAATGATATAGAGGGAAAAGAAAAATGCCCCGGCAAGAGTCAGAACATCTCCAGTCTGCAAAGATATTACGAATTCATTATTTTCCCCTCTCGACTCTGCAGATAAGAAAAACAATCCTAACATCACAACGATCACTCCCAATAGATTTCCCGAACTAGGCATACGTTTCAGAAAGATCGTTTGAAGGATAGGCGTTATAACGACTAAGGTACCGGTTAAAAATCCGGATTTAGTCGCTGTAGTATACTTTAAACCGATGGTCTCGAATGCGAATCCCATAAACATCCAAAAACCCAAAAGAAATGCTAAAAAATATAAGGATCGATTCGTTTTAAATTCAGGATAAGAGACCTGTTCTTTTCTATTCTTAAAATAAATATAAATTAAAAAAACAAAAGAAGCGATAGCGAATCTGATCCCAATAAAAAGGCAGGAAGAAATGGATACGAGGCTTAGTTTCGTAGCGGAAAATGTTCCTCCCCAAATTAAGGTGCAGAATATCAATGCCGCTTCATTTTTATATTTGTTCATTAGATCTTATTGTGCGGGAATTTTCTTTTTTAATACGATCTCTACCGCTTTCCAAGATTTCCAAGTAGTGCCTTCCCAGTTCAAACTTTCATAACCTTCTTTTTCGAATTTCAGTTTGATCCCTCTTATATTCGGAAAGGATTGGAAGAACATTCCGTCTTCCTTGCGAGAAGTCCTGACCTCTCCATGGAAAAAATTTATCTTCTCATATTTAATATTCGCAGAGAGGGGATTCCCATTTTCATCCTTTATCTTAAAATAAAGTTTGCTTCCTTCCGAAATTTCATCCAATAACAAACCCCAGGCAGGGCGCAAAGATTCCATAATCTTAGGCACATCGGAATAAGGAGGATTTAAATGAGAAGATTCTAGTAAATAAGCCAAAGTTCCGTACTTAAAGAAATAATAATCTTGGTCCACTCCGTCGACACCATAGATATTTTTTTTAGCGCTGAAACTATGATTCGGATTTTTACTATCGATCGAACTCGCGATCTTTTTCCCAAGATTCCAAACAAGATCAGGTTCCGGATTAGAAGTCCCATCAATTGTATACGGAACTAAAATACAATTCGCGAATGCATGATAACTTATAGATGCGGCAAATCTTTCCTTCTCTGCCAAATTCATCATTGCTTGTGTTTCAGGTTCGGAACCAGGATAAGGTCCTCTAAAAAACACGCTAGCAGGAACGGAAGAAGTTTGATTGGATTTTGTTTTTCCCCATAAGAAAGGATAATTCCGATTTATATCCACACCTTGATTTTCTTTTTCAGTGATCTGTCCCCAACCTGGATATCCGTTCTTTCTTCCCATGGACATGTTCTCATGCCAAAACACTCTGGAGCCATCCGGATTTACGATAGGTACCACCCATATCTTCAATTTAGAAAATAGATCCGAATATCGTCTTTTATGAGCTAATAATTCATAGATCACATCGTAACAATGTTCTACAGAAACAACTTCGTTGGAATGATGAGCACAATTGAATAGAACCGAAATTTTGTCTTCGTCCGGAACGGAGACATCCGTCAAAACGATCGCAGGTATCTCCCTTCCCCTGCTAGATTTACCGATTACCTTATACAAGGAATGTTTCGGGAAAAGTTTATTCACCCAATATAGATAATGAGAATTTAATATATTATCCTTATATCCTTTTTTGATGTCCGCCAAAGCGAATATCGACTCGGACAAAGCATCTTGGTAATTTCCGGAATAATATTTAAAAGGAAGGCTTTTAGAAATACTGATCCCTTCTTTCGGAAATCCGTATTCTTTCATCTTCTCCCTGGAAATTACCGCATAATTATATTCTTTTTCGGAATAAGTATATGGGACCGATCCCGAAGTAATCTTTTCGAATTCTTCCAAAAACTTCTTATCGATCCTTAGAAGTATAGAAATAGATCCATCGTTCAAAGGCCGAGAAGGGATCGTTTCTCGAATGATGGAACAGGAAATTAAATAATAAAAGAATGGAAGAAGAAAGACTTTAGAGAAGCCCGTCACAGTTGTAATTTTTAGGACCCGTTTGGGGAAGAAAAGAAAGAATTGAGAATAAGAGAGGAAATATTTTAGATCGAAACCGAATCACAGTCTCCTGTTTATTCGGCTTCGAACCTTAATATCGTATTATTTTTTCTGCCAGAACTGAGAACGTCCGATCAAAGAAAAACCGATGTAACCACGAACTTCCAGTTTTTTACCACCTTCAGTTGCTTTTAGGCTACATTTGTACCAAGTTCCGTCGTTCGGATCCAAAATGCGTCCACCTGACCATTTATCTCCGTCCGCTGCTAAACCTTTGATGATCACCAATCCTAAGATCGGTTTGTCTTTTTCCGGTCCGTCACATTCAGTACAACGAGAAGGTTTTCCATCCTTATCGTTCGGCTCAATTAGGCTCAGGATTTTTCCATAGATCTTTCCGTCTTTTTCATAAATCTCTACGGAAGATTCTTCTTTGGTTCCTGCGTCGTTGAAAGTTCTCCAAACTCCGGTAACTGGAGCTGGGTCTGCGGAAATATTAGCGACTCCCGCAAAAAATAATGAAAGTAGAATGATACCTTTGATGCTCTTCACAAAAATAACCTCGTTAAATAGAAATAAAACGGGGAGAATTACTCCCCGTAGATTTGGATTTTTATTTTTTAAGCCAAGTCTGAGTTCTACCGATCAATGAAAAACCGATAAACCCTCTTACGTTCAATTTAGCACCGCCATCAACGGCTTTTAGTTTACATTTATATATTTTACCGTTGTTCGGATCTAAGATCGTTCCACCGGTAAATTCATCATCGTCAGCGCTCAAACCTTTGATAATGACTAGTCCTACAACAGGTTTGTCTTTATCAGCACCTTCGCACTTAGTGCAAATTTTCGGTTTTCCTTCTTTATCCAATGGATCTCTTAGGCTGAAAATTTTTCCGTAAATTTTGCCGCCTTGTTCGTAGATCTCTACTACGGACTTTTCTTTACCGTCTTCGTCGTCTATGGTCTTCCATTTTCCTACTACAGCTAGTGGTTCTGCAAACGCAGATTCACCCACTAAAAAGGCCGCCAGAACGACAAATAAAACGAGTGATTTTTTCATTTTTGATTAACCCCTTAACGTTTCTTATTGAAATCGGTTATATTTCGCGCCAATTGGAAGCTAGCAAGCAAACTATTCTTTGAACCGTTTTTTTTGCGAAAAAACCCGGATTTTCGGTCCTAACACAGGGTTTTGCGCAAAAACAGGTAGTCTTATAGGTTAAATCTAGTATAGATCTTCCTGCTTTTGCGGATTTCCAGAGTAATTATTACATGTTTTCCAATCATAAACTCCCTTATTCACGCGTAACAATCGCAGTTTCACTTACCTTATTTTCATTAGTGTACTGTTCTAAAGAAGATAAGAGTTCTAAAACAAATGATCTGTTAATTTTATCTCTTCTTCAAAATAAAGATCAAATTGCGGAAGCTTTAACTTCTGCAATGGACCCAGTGTCCGGATCTATGGAAGGTTTAAGTGGAGAAGGAGCTTCGGTTGCGATCCGAGGAAAACGGATCGATTGGTCGGAAAGACTTAGTTCTTTAGGTCATCGTATTTGGAATAAGGGTCCGAATTTCGGAGAATTAGAAGCTTATAATTTTTCCTTCAATTGTTGGGGAGGAGGAAACTACCAAAGACAAGTTTCCTCCACAGATTCCAACGCATATGATTTTTTAGATTATATTCTGAATGGGAATGATCCATCTTCTTCCTTTCTAGTATCTAAAGAATTCGGGAACTGTCGCTTCCTACCTTTTAGCAATTGGGTAATCGACGGGATTTCGGAAAATCTTTGGAGCAACCTTTCCGGTTCTTCACCATTCGTACAAGACGGAACGAATTTGAAGATCGGCGTAAACAGGACCATCCAAAATAATTTTCAAGGGATCTCAGTCAAAGTCACAGGTACCGGCACTCCGATATCGTACGCTGCAGGAACTCCTACAACAAATCAGGCATACTCTCTGACTTGGAATAATATACTAACAGGATCTTCTCCTGGAATATCTTCCTACTCTCAAGATGTATCCGTATTGAGAGAAGGTTATTCAGGGAGTAATTTGTTATTCTCTCACCAAGTTTCTAGTACAAGCCCTCTACAATACGGTGTGGATAGAAGCGATTCCAATCCGCTTTCTTGGTATCGCCTCTGGAGCGGAGGATCTTTACAAGTAGTCCATGTAGAAAAAAATTTCACATTAACAGTTTCCGTAGTTAGTCCAGTCAAATGGAAATATGTGGACTGTCTTCCTAGATCCGGCCAGGTTTCTTTCACTCTGAGTGGAGATCTGACAGGGACAGGCTCCATATCCTTCTCCAATGGATCCGGAAACTACGTGTATACTGTCACGGATTCGGACGGAAACACTGTCACTGACCAAGGCAGCCTGGATTTTTCATCCTGTAGTGTTCCACTTTTCGTTCTATAATCTCTTTTTAATTTTTTTAGGAAGAAGGAAGTGCGGTCGGAGAATAATTTTTCTCTTGCACAAGGATAGGCCGAGCTAAATCATCTTGGGAAAGGAATATCTTCCAGGTTTGATGAACTCCTACTCATTTCGTCCGATCCATTTTCTAATTTTATTTCTATCCTTAGTCTTTTTGATCGCTCCTCATATTCTAGGATCTCCGGATCCGAGCAAACCTTGTTACGGAAAAAAGGTCAAAGGAATGCAATGTATTCCGGAAGGTTTTTTTATTCGGGGAAGTAACACTCATGACGCGGACGAGGCCCCCGAGCAGAAAATTTTCATCAGCGATTTTTTTATAGATCTTTACGAAGTCACCAACGAGGACTTCAGCAAATGTATCGAAGAAGGATACTGCAAAGATTGTCTTTATAATGGTACTTGCGATTACATCGGACCTGCTTACGGAGATTTATACTTAAGACCGAAACAACCTGTCTTAGGTGTGAGTTGGTATACTGCCAAAGAATATTGCGAGTGGGTAGGAAAAAGATTACCAACGGAAGCGGAATGGGAAAAAGCAGCAAGAGGTCCTAAAGGAAATTTATTTCCTTGGGGAAATAAACCTGCAAACTGCAAGTTAGCCGTCATCGAAGAGGACGAACGGAAAGGTTGTGTTTATAAAAAACTGAATCCGCCAAATCTTATGCCCACCGCTCCTGTAGGAAGTAGACCACCTGGGGTATATGGATTATACGATATGGCGGGGAACTCCTGGGAATGGGTGCAAGACTGGTATTCGGAAAATTATTCATCATGCGGAGAAGCATGTAACGGAAAAGATCCGAAAGGACCATGCAACGGAGAAGATCAATGTCCTGGTTTTGATAAAAAAACCTTAAAAGGAGGATCCTGGTGGTGGCCGTCAAGTTATGCAAGAGGATCCAAAAGAAGGGCCCATGTTCCCTCTAATTTTCCGGAATATCATCATTTCGGTTTCCGTTGCGCTAAGGATCCGAGTTAAAAAGCTATACAACCTAGACCGAGGTTATAAACAAATACCTAAGAAGCTAAAAATGGTCCTGCGAAATGAAAATAAAAAATCTAAAGAAGCCCTTCGTTTCTCTCTTGTTGGTCCTCCAACTAGGGAAATGTTCCGTAACGGAAGAACCTCCAAGTCCTAGAACGGAAACCCCGATTACGAATTGGGAACAAAATTTTAGTCCATATACGATTTCATACTGGGCCTTTTCGGAAGTTCCTCCCGGAAGTTTTTTCCATGGTCATTTTCCGATCATACCAGGCCAAACTTCCGAAACGGTTTCTGGCCAAGATTCTTATAAAATAGAAACATTCTCCGCCACACCTTCGGACATCGCAAATTATAATCCAAAACGAAAGGATTCTTCTTTCGTATTTTTCCATTCCATACGTAGAGAAAAAAAAGATCTGGATATATTACTTTCTGCTTATATACCTTTCTGTCCTTCAGGATGTTATTTAGGTGTTAAATCGGAAGGAAAGGAACAAATAGTGGTTCCTGGAGAATCCGAAGATTCATCCAAACCCAGGATCGTAGTCATTCCGATCCAAAATGAAGAGGTGACTCTCGCATTACAACTTTTCCCTTTTAACGGCCCTAGGAATATGATGGAAAATCCTATCATAGGTAGTTTTTCCGAAATCCAAACCGTATATCTAATCAAGGCATTAAGGGTGCTACTGTTCAGCTCTTTAGAGTTCTTTTCTTTTTTCTTTTTTGCGTTCATCTATATTAGAAGGCCTCAGGATAAATTCAATTTATCATTTTCACTCCTGAATTTATCTTTAGCGATCTGGTATCCAGCTTACGAGGGTTGGTTCCAATACTTAGCGGATTCTCCATGGACTTGGGTGATCTTCGGATATTCATTAGGAGCCTTTCTTCCGGTCCTTTTCTACGAATTTACGATCGGTATCTTCCAAGCCCCCAGAGGAACCGCAGGAAGGATCTTACAATTCTTATTTATCCTTCTAACTATCTGGCCTAGTTTAGAATTCGCGCTGACAGGGGGTCATCAATTTTTCGGAAAGATCGCATTCCAGATCTTTCTAGTCATATTAGTATTCTTTTATATAAATACTTTGTATATTTTCTTTAGATATAGAAGATCCAGCATTCTATCTTATCCTTGGGTAGTCACAGGACTCATATTAGTAGCTGTATCCTCCTTCTATACGGTCATGAGTTTTGCAGGATACGGATCCGCTCAACCTTGGGTGAATGAAAGTTTTTTAGGACTGACATTACTATTTAGTCTCGCTTTAGCAAAAAGATATGCAGAAGTTTTTCGTGCATTGGAGAAGTCGGAAGGAAAATTAAAAACCTTGAACGAGTCCTTGGAAACCAAGGTGGAAGAAAGGACCAAAATTATTGAACTCCAAAAAGCGGAATTGGTACAGAAAGGAAGGATCTTGGCAAAGGATCTATCGATCGCGGGGAAGATCCAAAATTCATTATTGCCTAGAGAACTTCCGATCATTCCGAATGCCAAAATTTCCTATAGATACAAACCTATGATGGAAATCGGAGGAGATCTATTAGATGTGATCTATGATCCTTCTACAAGTTCTCTCGGAATGTTCATAGGAGATGTTACAGGTCATGGAGTTTCCGCGGCACTTCTTGCCTCGATGTTAAAAATGACCTTGGGAGATTGGTCCATTCTACTTCAGGATCCTTCTTCTCTTTTATTACATATCCGTAATCAGTTCGAAGGGAAATTGGACGGGCATTTTATTACTGCAACTTTAGTCACTGTAGATTTACGTTCCGGAAAAACTTTGATCGCGAATGCAGGACATCCTGAATGTCTGATCTTAAGAAAAGACGGTCTGGTTGAATTTTATAGGCCGAAAGGTGTCGCAATTTACGAAGCGATCCCAACCACATACCAAACCGAATCTTTGGAATTAAAACCCGGAGACAAAGTAGTCTTATATACGGATGGGATCCCTGATTCCAGAAATACGGAAGGAGAATTTTTCGGAGAAGATAGGCTTTCCGATCTATTGAAAAAAAATTCTTTTAAAACTCCCGAAGATCTTTGCGATTCGGTAATCCATGGAGTGCAGGCATTCCAAGGAGAATTCCAACACCAAGACGATATGGCCTTATTGGTGGTGGAATTTTTAGGTTAATCATTCCGAGGCAATATTTCTCCAACGGATCTTGGACCTTTCCAGTTTCCCGTAAAGACCTAGGTTACATTCAGGCTTTTGCGAAAGAAGTTCCGGTTCTTCTTCTAACTCTCTACAAATGGAATCTCTCCAATTAATGGAGAAGATCCGGATCAAAACTTTTCCTACAATATTCTCCTTTGCCAAAGGTGGATAGAAAATAGGGACAATTCCGTAAGTCCGATTATCCTCCAGAGAAAAATATTGCTCCTTTCCTAAAGTAATCACCTTAAAAGGAAAATATTGGAACAAGGACATAATGGAATCAGGAGTTTTTTCGGAATAGATAGTAGTATAAGATTTTCCTAAAATAGATTCCACCAAAGAATGATTGTATACAGTAGTATTACCGTCTTCATCCAAATGAACGTAATCTTTATCAAATTCTCCCGAGCGTATCGGGATCCCATTCACAAAAATTTCGGTCAAAGCGGGAAGATTTTCCGTGGAATATTTATAAGAGATCGTATCTCTCGGAAGACCGATCACCCTGGAAGGTAAAACTAAATTTTCCTCGGTTCGTTTTAATATAGGATCTCCTCTTTTCAGATCGTAATCTGACTTAAGGACCAAAACCAAATCTCCTCTTTGGAAATTAGGTTCCATTGCATCCGATCTTAATTCATAAAAATCGACCCAAGATCCTTTCACGAACCAAGTCCCAAAAAAAGAGAATACCAAAAGAAGAACAAAAAATCCTGCGAATGCGAAAATTTTTCCGTTCTCTACAAATAGGAAAAAATCTTTTTCCTGCAAGGATCTATAATAACTCTTTCGAGTAAAATAAACCAGAAGGAAAGGAGAGATGCAGAAAAATAGAACAAGAGCCCAAAATAAAAAATAAGACCCGAAACCTTCTCCTAAAAAATGAAATAAAGAAAGGATCGTGAACAAAGAAGGATATAAGATCAAAGAAAAAATAACCGAGGAGCGCAGGTCCTTTAAAAATAAAAACCCAGCAGGTGGAAATAGGAAGTTCAAATATACCGAGATAAAAAAGCGAACTAATCTAAAAAGAGAAGCCAACCCCAAAGTATAAATAAACACACAAAATGCCAAAAGAATTAAAACTGCAAAGTTTGTGAAAAATAATAAGGCCCATCCCACCAATGCAAGATTTGGAAAAATAAATAGAAATAATCCGCCGCCTTTAAAGGTACTTTGCGTTTTCTTAAAATACAGATTTAAAGAGAAAAAAGGAATAACCAAAAATACGGAAACGATCTTTATGAGAGCTGAAACGTTTTCAGGAGAAAATAATACGATCCCTACCAATATAACGGAGATGAAGATCGAAAAGACGAGAACGATATTTTCTCTCACTTTTTCGGGGATTTGATAAATCATATCTATTTTATCCGTTATGCGAAATTTGGGGAATTCCTACAAAACTTTAAGTGCGACTATGCTCAACTACTTTTAAAGCAAGCAAGGAATCCGAATACTTAGACAAATGTAGATCGTCAGCGATCCTAGCGGATTCGCTCAAATACGAATTTACCAAATCGGAAATCTGTCTTCCCAATCGGATTTCCCTAAAATGGCCTAGTATTTCCTCTTTCTTATCACTCGCCCAATCCGCTCTTTTTTCTTCCGGAAGAAAATAGACTAAAGAGGAAATATGACCGTTTGCCAAATCCTCTGATAGATCTTGATAATCATCCAAAAGCCTCCAAGCGATCCCGAAAGATTCGTACATTTTTAGCACAAGTCCCGCTTGGTCTTTGGAAAAGAAGGATCTCGCTAAAAGATAAGGTTGCAGGGACCAAATTGCCATCTGAGATCGAAACCTGGACAAATGAGTCTCTAAACTTTCCGAAATCCCGGTATCCACAATTGCTTTGAAATATTTATCTATAAAGTCCTCGGCGATCAATACACCATCATGAACCTCTTTCCCGAACAATTTACTGGATTGAGCATATCTATTCCACGCTTCCGTCCTGAGTTGTAAAACGGTATGATTTGCCTTTAAGGAACCATCAGATAAATGATCATCCAAAGAATGAAGAAGAAGCGCGGAAGAATGAGATTCTAATAATAAAGTCAGCCAAGGATTTTCCCAAGGTAATGCGTGAGCGGATTCGTTGATCCAATATAAAATAGAATAACTAGGGCTATGGTATTTACGTAAGAAATTGAAACTTTCGGTAATGCCATTATGAGAATATTTATATAAGAATAAGACCGCCTCCGTTCTCAAGGAAACAGGAAGCCCATAGCATAGGCTGAGTGCGGATCTATTGAGTAATTTACAGAATTCTTCCGACTCGTCAGTGGTATCCGAAAGCCCGAAATCAAGCCTTTGCATGGCCACACTCTAGATAAAATTCTTTTTTTTACCATTTATTTCCTTTTTTAAGGGAAATTTTTGTTATAAATAAGATCTTTGCACATAAAAATACCTCGGATCATATCCCTTTTTTGGTATTTTATAATTCACTAAAAAACTCAGGCCAACCGCAGTAATATTAGATCTTAGTTATATGCGAAGTTAGGATATTATGTCACATATATCACAACATAGAGAGCTTCCAGATAGAACGCTACAAATTAGAAAGAAGAACTAACGCATAAAACATAAACTTTTCATAACATCTCAGGATCTATCATCCGAATTCCAGAATGTTATAAATCCGGAATGCAGATTCCAAACCTTTCTTACCTTTGTTTCGTATGCTTCGATGAACAATTGTTAATGGGTGAAAGGGTTTATCCCACGATAGATAGTTATGCACATATGAATCTACATTCCGAATAGAAATTCCGGAGAATGTTTGGAACGAATTTTGTTTCCTTACTTATACAAAAAACAAAACCGAAGAATATTTTTCTTGCAGATTTTTATGTTTATCAAGATTCCTTTGAAAAATCGGAACAAATCAATTGAGAACCTTCTTAGACTTTATCCATACGGAAAAAACGAATCATCCTCAGTTCATGATGAGCATACAAAAGGAGGATCCTAGTTTTTTACATGATTGGTTCCAAACCCTCGGCTATGAAGTTTCTCTTATGGAATGTATGCAGGTGATCGAAACTTATAAAGTATTTTTAGAAAATACAAACCTTCTATAAACCTGCAAAATTTACTTTCCCGCAAACACTTTCAAATTTTATAAAGTTATCGGATACTAAATCGCAATCCCAAAAAGGATCTGCAGTTGAGCTCCATATAAATTCTGATGGCTTTTTGCTTCCTTAGAAGGTTCATCCCAATCTTTTTGAAATTGTCTATAATCCCAATTGTAGTTCGTATGATACGCCCCTCTATTCTCATGAGTAGGCCGATTGGGATATAGCAGAAGATTTCCTCCTACATGAATAAAAAATCCTGAAGGGAAAATGTAACGAAAACCCGCTCCTGCAGATAAGAATAACTTCTGTTGAGAAAAATCCCAAGAATAATCCTTATAATTTCCGCTTGGTACATAGGCCTCGGTCTTCCGTTGTTTTTCGGAATAATTTTCCAATCCTCCACCGGCCGCAAAATAATACGGACCGGAAAAAGGAAACCATTCCAATTGAAGAGCTAATTGTCTTTGGATCTTTTCGGAATTCGTAAGAGTCAAAACTCCGGACAAATCCGCTTGCACAGCCGTGGCATCCAAATCGAATCTTTGGATCACTCTTTGCTCCTGCCATTGAAAGGAAAGAGCGATCTTAGAAGAATATTGATAACCTGCTCCGAACCAGCTCAGACCGTTCGCAGTGAAACCTCCTACAAAAAATTTCCTTACCTCTCTTCTTTTCGCCTGTTCCAACTCTCCCGGCACAGGTGCAAGATCGTTCCCTTGCGCAAAGCTCGGGAACGATAATAGAAGCAAGAATGAGAAAATAGCCGCGTTACTCTTGAAGCTCGCAAAGCGGACTATACGTTTTTGCATAAGGTTTCGTTTCATAGGAGTCCTAAAATCCGATCCAGGATTACAGATTTCCTGGGAAAGGTCAAGCTACTCGGAAGAGACGTAAACCGAGGCTCCTTTTCGTAGGAACTCCTCGGATTTTTCCTTAAATCCTTCTTCCTGGGCTTTTTGGTCAGAAATTCCCTTTTCCTCGGCATATTTCCTAAGTTCTTGGGTGAGATGCATGGAACAAAAATGTGGGCCGCACATAGAGCAAAAATGCGCAGTTTTCATCCTATCCTGGGGAAGAGTTTCATCATGAAAAGATTGAGCTGTGTCTGGATCTAATGAAAGAGCAAACTGATCTTCCCATCTAAATTCGAATCTGGCCTTACTAAGCAGATTATCTCTTTCCTTCGCCCCTGGATGACCTTTTGCAAGATCCGCAGCATGAGCAGCGATCTTATATGCGATCACTCCTTGTTTTACGTCTTCTTTATCAGGAAGGCCCAAATGCTCCTTTGGAGTCACATAACATAACATCGCAGTGCCATGCCAACCGATCATAGCCGCTCCAATAGCAGAAGTAATATGATCGTATCCGGGAGCAATATCAGTCACTAGAGGCCCGAGAGTATAGAATGGAGCTTCTTTACAGATCTCCATCTGCAGGTCTACATTCTCCTTAATTTTATCCATAGGAACATGCCCCGGGCCTTCGATCATAACTTGGATATCTTCTTTCCAAGCAATTTGAGTCAATTCTCCCAAGGTTTTTAATTCGGAAAATTGAGCCTCGTCATTTGCATCTGCGATACTCCCAGGACGCAAACCGTCTCCCAAAGAAAAGGATACACCGTATTTTTTCATAACTTTGCAGATCTCTTCAAAGCCTGTATAAAGGAAATTTTCCTCATGATGGGCAAGACACCATTTTGCAATGATGGAACCTCCTCTGGAAACGATCCCTGTTACTCTCTTAGTTGTAAGAGGAATATATCTCAAAAGTACACCGGAATGAATCGTAAAATAATCCACGCCTTGTTCGGCCTGCTCTTCTAAAGTTTCCAAAAATACGGAAAGAGATAAATTCTCCGCCTTACCTTTTACCTTCTCAAGGGCTTGGTAGATAGGAACTGTACCAATTGGGACCGGAGAATTTCGGATGATCCATTCTCTTGTTTCATGAATATTCTTACCTGTGGAAAGATCCATGACTGTATCCGCTCCCCATTTGATCGCCCATCTCAATTTTTCTACTTCCTCCTCAATGGAAGAAGAAAGAGCGGAGTTCCCGATATTCGCATTGATCTTAACCAAGAAGTTCTTACCGATGATCATCGGCTCCAGTTCCGGATGTTTTATATTGGAAGGTATAATCGCTCTTCCTCTGGCAATCTCGCTTCTTACAAACTCAGGGTCCATTCCTTCCCTTAAGGCGACGTATTTCATTTCTTCGGTTATCAACCCTTGTTTTGCGAAATACATTTGAGAATGATTTTCTGCAGGATTTTGCCCGGAAGTCCTGGATCTTAACCAAGGCTCTCGAAGTTTGGGGATCCCTGCTTTCCAGTCGGAAGGATTCCAACCGTCCTTCCAAGGACCTTCTGTGCTATATGCTTTGTAAACGGAGCCGTCTGTTAAACGGATTTCTTTTCGAGGGATCTCGAAAGAAGCGGATGATTGGTTCGGATTGGATTCCATGGTTTTCTCCCATGTTGGGGAAATTCCGGAATTTGAAAAACGGGGAAAAAGAAAACGCCTATAGAAAATAGTCTATGCAAAAAATATAATTTTCGCCTGACTAATTTATTAGAAATCGTTTCCGATTTTTTTTCCGTTTCCCTTCGCAGGCATTATCCTGATCAGGTTCCGGGGACTCTCTCAGAGACTTTTCGTCCCACCCCCAACGGTTCTCTCCATTCGAATCTGAAATTCTAGTCTTGCAAGGAGTTTTCAAAAACATTCTTAGAGAATCAAGTTCGGAAGATCAGGAGTTTTATTTCGAACTGGTTACTATATAAAAATAACGAACATGTGTTAAGCTCTGCACTAAAGGGGAAGTGAATGTTTATTTTTTACAACAAATGTTCAAAATAAAATCCTATATAACAGACTTTTTTATTTTATCCAGAATATCTGTTTGACACTCAGGTCCGCGTCGATATTGTCCTGTCCAACGCTTGGGCCCAAGATATAGACATAAATGGTCCAGGTGAAAAATCACTCTACTATACGAAAAGTTTAAGGAGCTATTTAAATGGTTCGTAACATAACCAAAGCTTTGTTAGTTTTCGCCGTAATCTGTTCTTCATTCGGCTTGAGCGCAAAGTCATATATCACTGGGGGCCTCGGTCTCCAATTTGACCTGGGATCTTTGGGCGATACAATTGCAACTGACGGTTTGGATGCATCTGGAAGTTTCAAAACAAACGCGACTACAGGTGAAGAAGGGGTTCTTCCTCGCCGTGCAATCATTCCTGAAAACCGTTTGTTAAGCCTACAGCACACAACAAATGGTCTGATCAGCGCTAAAACCAGCGGTGCAATGACCGGTCTTGTTCTTTCTCTTGGATATGAGCAGGATTTTGGAAAGGCTTTCTTCTGGAGAGTGAATGCTCATTACACTCGCAAAGTTATGGGTGGAGACACTAGTGCTAAATTCTTAGGACAAGGTTTCTATGATATTACTTGGGACTACCACGCAGTTCAAGTTCCTGTTAACGTAGGTATCAAACTTTCCGTTACTGAAGATACTTCCTTCTATATCGGAGCAGGGGTTCACTACTTCAATGGTGGATGGAGTCTTGCAGGAAGCAACCGTTTAAACGACGTTCATAATGCATTAGCTGCAGCAAACGCTCCGGCCACTGTCCTTGGATTAGTAGCAGACGGAACCGATCCTGTTGCTAACTGGGAAAAAACTACCTTCCAAGTTTCCGGATTTGCACCAAACTGGCTACTCGGAGCTCAATCCAGAATTTCCGATAAAGGCCATATCTACATGGAAGTTGAGACTCTTTTCTCTTTCAAATACGGTATCGGTCACCCAAGATCACAAGGTGGTGCAGAAGGTCTAGCTCCTTCTGTTGCTTATCCTCAAGTTCTTGGTGGAAACCAGTACAGATTCGGATACAAACACGAAATCTAATTCTTAGATTTTAGTTTGATCTGATTGTAAAGGCTCTCCGAAAGGGGGGCCTTTTTTATTTCCACACATCCTCTCTGTTATTTCCCTCAGTCGGCTAAAATCGATCAAAATATACGTTAGACAGCATTCATCCTTTAATAAGCGAAATATAAGTCCCGCTAATACAAACGGTTTATTCCGTCTTTTTCGCATAACAATCATATGAATATCTAAAAAGAAAAAACTGTAGCTTTCTTGAATTATTTATCTTTCCAGTGAAATCACAAAGAAAAAGTCAATGGAGACGACTATGACTAAAACCGCCAAAAAGATAATTGTGATCCTTCTTCTGTTACTCTTGCCCGGAGTATATGTGGAAGCTAAAAGCTATGCGATGGGAAGTTTAGGACTTCAATTTGATCTTGGAGATTTAGGAGGAACTATTGCAACAGATGGATTGGATTCTTCGGGAAGTTATGCAACTACTTCTACAGATGGCCAACCGGGAGTTCTTCCCAGAAAAGCGGTTATACCCGAAAATCGTTTATTAACTTTGCAACATTCTTCCAACGGTTTGATCAGCACAAAAACAAACGGAGCCATGACCGGGCTTACACTTTCTCTCGGATACGAGCAGGATTTTGGGAAAGCATTCTTCTGGAGAATAAACGCGCATTACACTCGCAAACTTATGGGTGGAGATACTGAAGCCAAATTCGCTGGCCAATCTTTTTATCATATGACCTGGGATTACACGGCGATCCAAATTCCAGTAAACGTAGGAATTAAACTTTCGGTTTCTGAGGATGCAGCGATTTATATTGGAGCAGGAATTCATTATTTCAAAGGTGGCTGGAGCCTTGCAGGAAATAACCGTTTGAGTGATGTGCATAATGTTTTAGTTGCAGCAAACATAAATGATCCTACGGTGCTCGGCTTAGTATCAGACGGAACGGACCCGGCAGCAAATTGGGAGAATACTAAGTTCAACGTTTCCGGAATTGCACCAAACTGGCTCATCGGTGCTCAAGCAAGGATTTCAGACAAGGGACATGTATACATGGAAGCAGAAACACTTTTTTCTTTCCAATATGGGATTGCTCACCCTAGATCGGAAGGTGGAATTGTAGGCCTCGCGCCAAGTGTTGCCTATCCTCAGGTTTTAGGCGGAACACAATATAGGTTCGGTTATAAACACGAGATCTGACTTTTTTTGCGGCAGCGATACGTAGTGTGCGAAGCAGTCGCGGAGTTTAAAATATTATATTTATCGAATATATTTCTCCGCGACCGAAGCGAAAGCGGAGCACGTAGTAGCGCGGCCCTCGAAGAGGGGCCGCCCAAATTTTTCAAACTAAATCGGTCCTTCCGAGTAAGGGCACAAATTTAACAGGCAAACGTTTTCTTTCCGTAAATCCTGTTTTTGTTTTTTCCAAGGTTAAGAGCATTTGTATTTCTTTGTCCCATTCTACAGGAAGAACTATAATCCCACTCTCCCGGACCGGATCGAATACCAAACTTTCAGCTTCAGGAATTTTCGGAAAACAAGCGGAAGAAACAAATTTCGTAAAACCAGCTTTTCTCAAATTAAATAGAAGTGCATCCCCTTGCAGGATCCGATTTCGTTTCGTAAATCCGGGAGACCAAGTTTCTAAAACTTGCGATGCTCTTTCATGAAGTGAAGGAATAATTTCCAGTGACAAAAGTTTAGCACCTAATTGGTCTAAAACCGCCGCAAGATATCCGGAGCCTGTTCCGAGTTCTAAGATCAGATCTCCCGGAACTACTTTCAGTTGATCCGCGATATAAGCCACTATGTATGGTTGCGAAATTGTCTGCTCTTCTCCGATTGGAAGCGCTTTGTCTTCGTAAGAATGTTCTCTGAATTTTTCAGGCAAAAAAATATGACGCGGGATCTTTAAAAACGCTGTAAGTAAATTCGGGTCTCTGATCCCTCTTTCCGAGATTTGAGTTCTTACCATTTTTTCTCTGGCAAGAACTGTTTCCGTAGTATCGAAACGGGAGACGAAGCCCAGATCAGAATTTTCCATTGACGCCTAGGCCCGACTCAGTATTTTGGTTCTGGGTTCGGCTTTGTAGCTCAGTCGGTAGAGCAGAGGACTGAAAATCCTTGTGTCGGCAGTTCGATTCTGCCCGAAGCCAAAACCCTCTTATCCTTTTTTCCTTTCCTCTCCCAATTTCCATAATTCGGTAAATACCAGATCTTCTACAGGTTTACAAAGCTCGGGCTTATACAATTTTTTTACCGGAGGTTTGGGATACACATGGATCTCATCCGTATCCGGTATGTATGTAAGCATTCTTAAGATCTGATCCTCCCCTTCGATTTCATACATCGTGTAGGACATCCCCTTGGAAGGGATAATTTGAGAAGTTTCCAAGTATTTCATGATTCTACCGCTCTATCAAGTCTAGATCTTTTGGAAAGAGATTTATTCTTCCTACAATGGCAAGCCTCTGTTGAAATTCCAACAACCCGATTCCTCTCATCGTGCTACGTTAAAAAGCTTGTACTAAAAAGGCTTTTCGTATAAGCTTTCAGAATGACTCGATCTTCCCTTAGAACCGACAAGGCATTCCTTGTTGGGATCACCGGGATGATCGGGGGAGGAAAATCCACCGCAGCTAAGGTCTTCGAGGAACTAGGATGTTTCAGGATCAGCGCGGATGAGATCGCTCGCAAGTATACGGATCCGGAAAGTCCAATTGCAGAAGAGTTACTCCAAGGTTTAGGTCCTGAAATTCTGGACGGCGACGGTAAGATAGATCGCAAAAAGATCGCAGGTTTAGTCTTCGGAAATCCGGAGAAACTGAAAGTCCTAAACTCTTTGACCCATCCAAGAATTCGTCAGGAGTTTTTGGGGGTCCTTGGTGCTCAGAAAGAAGGAACCTTAGTGATGTGGGAAGTCCCACTTCTCTTCGAAACGGACTCTTATACCCTCTGTGATGCGACCGTATGCGTAATTTCCGACCCGGATCTTTCCCTAGAAAGAACTGCTAAAAGGGACGGGATCAGCCGGGAAGAAGCGGAAGCGAGAGCCAAAAACCAGCTTTCTCTTCAGGAAAAAGCAAAGAAGGCCGACTATTCTATTAAGAATACAGGGGATCTGGAAGACCTTCGAAAAGAATGCGAACATTTGTACGCTGAATTAAAAGGAAGAACGAAATGAAGGAAAAAGTTTTCTACGTCATCAATCTGGACAATAAAAGGATCACACTACTCTCTTTATTTTTAGTAGGACTACTCTTCTCTTTCTTCTTCTTAGGTGTTTCCGTAGGCAGAAAAAGAGGCCAGGTCCAAGATGATCTAGCACTGAACTCTTCTCAGGAAAATCTTTCCTCTATGTCTTCTTCCACAGTGAATCAAACCATGGAAGAATCTTCTCCAAGCTCAGGAATAAAAAAGGAAGAAGAAGTTAAATTTAGAAATCTTCCTCCGGGCGCGGAAGTTGTCGAGTTAAGATCGGAAGTTTCTCCGGCCAAAAAAGAAGAACCTTCTAAAATCGAAGTGGAAGCTCCTTCTTCTCACACTGAAAAAAAATTAGTTCGGAAAGAAAAGGAATCCAAAAAATCGATCCATACTTCTCCTCGTAAAGCTGCAGTCCATAAATCCGATAACGATTTTTTCGTTCAAGTCGCAGCCTTCAAAACGAAAGAAAAAGCGGATGAACTCAAATCTTCCTTAGGTGGGAAATCCTACGTGAAAAAAACCAAAAACGGATATTTTACGGTCCGTATGGGAAATTTTCCGTCCAAAGAAGACGCGGAAAAATCCATGAAAAAACTTCCGGGAAATTTGAAAGAGAACGCTTTGGTCTCTAAGGAATAAACGGTTTCGGAAGAACGTTTGTACATTTCTTTTTTTGGATATATGTCCGAGTCTAGGTCTATTATTTTTTCAATTGACCTAGGAACCGTAAAACCCCAAGTTCGTTGTTAATAGAAATGGATCTGAAAGAACTCGAACCAGTTCGTCTTGCCGTAGTCAGATCCACAATCGAAAGATTGCGTCACACCTATTCCGACCTCTTGGGTTCGATCAAAGGTTACGACGGGATCCCTGCCTTTTTCGAAAACAATCTCTACGCCCCAAGTAACAAAGAAGAAAGAGATAATGCTCTTGAAAGTTTGTATGAAAAATTAAAAACCGTCGCGGGCAAATCGATGACCGATAATATTCATCAGATCATCCTACTGAATAAACTCACGGATTCTTTGGATTTTGATACGGCAAGAGTTGTAATCGAAAATAATCTTAGTGAGGGCGGAGAAATCCCTCAAGAAAGTTTATATGCTGCCATGGGAGCCGTAGGAAGATTCGAGGAAAGAAGAGAACAGATCAGAATGGTAGGCGAGACTCTAAAATTTTTCTTTTCTCTTTCCAAACTACCAATGGTGAAATTGATCATGGCTCCGATCAAAGTTGCAGCGTCGATGGTAGGTGCAACTTCCTTGGTAGATACAATGGAAGCCGGCTATAATCTTTCCTCTAAGATCAAAGATCTTCAGCCTTTTATCGATTCTTTCATCGATCGGGAAAATCGACTTTTAGGTAAACTGATCAACGGCGAAAAGTTAGACTCAATTTAGATTTTCATTTTCATCCTGTTTTTTCATAGGATTCTCTTGCCTTTTTTCTTGTTTCCCCAATCCTTTGATCCGGCCGAATTCTTTCGACCGAGGATGACTTATGTTTATCGGACATTATAGTGTTTCTTTCGCCGTCAAAAAAGCGGAACCTAATATTCCCTTATGGGCGGGATTTTTAGGAGTCCAATGGGTAGACGTTCTCTTCATGATTTTTATTCTGTTTGGGATCGAAGGGATTAGATTCGTTCCTCATTTTACGGAGATGAATAATTACGATCTATACTATATGCCGTTTACTCATAGTTTGGCGGCAGGAATCGTTTGGGCTATCTTCGCATATTTGATCGTTAAATTTCTTTTTTTGAAAAATAAACCATATCCGGACGCTACTAAGAAAAAGATCTCAGGGCTCATCGGGTTGTCGGTTCTTTCTCATTACTTTTTGGATCTTCCGATGCACACTCAAGATCTTCCGATCCTTTTTGACTCGGGACTTAAGATCGGTTTCGGTCTATGGCAACACAGGAATATTTCAATCGCGTTAGAGGTTGGTCTTACTCTTTTAGGATTATTTTTATACTTTAAAGCTACCAAGCCGGGTCCTGGATTTGGTGGTAAGTATGGAATGCAAATTTTCGGAGCTTTCCTGATCATCTTAGCGATCGCCACTCCTTTTTTCCCTCCTCCACTTACGATCCCAGAATTTTCCGCGCAAGCATTGTTCGGATATGTAGTTCTTGCATGGGTCGCAGGCTGGCTAGACAAAAAGAGAATACCGATAGGATCCTGATCTTTTATTCAAAAGGAGTTTTGCATGGAATCTAAATCTGTTCTTCAAAAAACGACCGGATCTCTATTTATTTTAGGAGCGGTCGCCGTAAATATTCCATATACTTTACTAATTTCTAATTTTAATTATCCGGACATACTTAGGGAACCTGTCGGTACGATATTGACTCGTTTTCATGAAGGCGGGGTTGGGCTGATCTGGACCTGGTTTGCTTTTGCCTGGACTGGACTTCCGATCTTATTTGGGATCGTTCTACTTCATAAAGTATTAGAAAGAGAAGATAGATTTTATCTTTCTATAGGGACATTCTCTGGTTTAGTCGGAGGGATCGTTCAAATTATAGGGCTACTTCGCTGGACATTTGTAGTGCCTATTCTCGCTTCCCTTTACGCCAATCCGAGCACAGACCTTTCACATAAAGATTCCGTTACTGTCATCTTTTATACAATCCATCAATATGGTGGAGTCATTTTAGGAGAACATATAGGTCAGATCTTTACGATCATTTGGATGGGGATCATTAGTTTTATAATGTTGCGTTCTGAAATTTTCAAACCTTGGTTAGGATGGTTCGGTTTTGTTGCGGGATTTATATATCTATTCGCCCAAACTGAATTATTCGCAACAGTGATCCCGAATTTTCCTGTAGCAGGTGAAGCGGGTTTGATCGGAAGTAGCCTATGGTTAGTCTGGATGATCTTACTAGGGATCTTTTTGATCAGAGCTAAATAGGAAGAATGTATGGAATCTAGGATCAGTATCATCACTTTAGGTGTAAGTAATTTCGAAAGATCTTTGGAATTTTATAGATCTTTAGGCTTTCCTCTTTCCGAGGCCAGCCAAGGAGATATCGCCTTTTTTAAAATGGGAGGTATCGTGCTCGCTTTATATCCTAAAAATGAATTAGCGAAAGATGCGACAGTGGATCCGAAAGGTTCCGGTTTTCCAAACTTCACATTAGCACATAATGTAAGATCCAAAGAAGAAGCGGATTCTGTCTTAAAATTCGTAGAGAGTAAGGGCGGTAAAATTATCAAACCTGCCCAGGACGTTTTTTGGGGCGGATACTCCGGATATTTTGCTGACCCTGACGGTTTTCTTTGGGAAGTTGCTTGGAACCCTTTTGTTTCTTTTACGGAAGACGGAAGATTGGAACTTCCTTAATAAGGTTAATCCAACAGGAACAATTTCATGGAAGAAGATCAAATAAATTCCGAAAGATCAAAGGCCCTTATTTTTTTCGAAGCCTTAGCTCTTTGCACAATTACAGTAATCGCTGGAGGTGTAATCGGAGTCCTTTTCTTCGCAATACAATCCATAGGAAAACTAAAGATTGACCAAAAACTCATAATGGCTATGGGGAATTCTTTATCCTTCGGCTTTGCGATATGGGTCGGATTAAAAATTAGCAAACAAAAATATAAAGAAGTACTTAGGCTTAACCTGCCCGACTGGAAAGAATCTGTCAGCTTTATAATCGCCGCGATCGGCTTTTCCATCGTTCTTTCGGAACTCGATAATATATTTTCTATCTTTTTTCCTAAGTGGGAGCTTTTCACAAACTTAGTCCAGGGAATCTTTAACGGAGATAATATCTTTTTATTAGCGATATTACTTTCTGTGGTCGCACCTCTTACCGAGGAGTTTTTGTTTAGAGGGGTTATATTGGATCGTTTCTTAAGGTCCTACTCCGCCTGGGCGTCATTTCTTCTTTCTGCATTTTTTTTCGGACTGATCCATTTAAACCCATGGCAATTCATCGGATCGAGTATTCTTGGAGTGTATATGGCTTGGATCGTATTTAAAACGAATTCGATCGCAAATTCAATTTTAGTACACGCGGTATTTAACGGGACCCCAATCTTGATCCTTTACGGATTTAAGTTAGAAATACCCGGTTTTTCGATTCCCTTTCCCAGTAAAATTCAAGTACTTCAACCCCTTTGGTTAGATCTTTTGGGTTTACTGATTACATGTTTTGGTTTATCTTTGACCTTCTTTTTGTTTAGAAGAAGGAAGGAAAAATTCGGATAATCTAACGACTCTAAGGTTTCTGTTTTCAAATCTTTGAGAAACTGTATGGTTTTTTCGTTTTTGAAAGTCCAAAACTATTGGCCGAACCTAATTCCCGGCCATTCGTATATTCAAATTATTTTCCATTAGAATTAGAAAGGCAAAACACAATGTTGGCAAATTCTGTCCAAGCTACAAATTTTTCAGAGAAGGGAGCAGTAAGCATCAATAGGATCCGGATCGGTTTTTCGATCGTGATGCTTTTTGTAAACGTACTCGCTTTATTTTCCCAAGGAGCAGGCTCCAATACAAGCACTCTCATAAACTTCCTGATCGAACTTTCCATTTTCGGTTACGGGGTAGCACAGATAGTTCTACTTAAAAAAGGAAAACTGAAAGGTTCGTTCGTAACCTTATGTGTGTTCTTGGACATATTAATGTATTCCCTGATCTTCATAACCGTCACGGTTTATGCGGCTAATAAAGAAGCGATGGTAGGAAACTTAAAAATGCCATTCTTCATCATGTTGTATTTTTTTGTGATGATCTATTCGGGCTTACTTCTCTCTCCTAGGACAACTTTGATCGTCGGGTATTTAGCTTTGATCGGGACTTTTTCCATGGATTATTTCGCATGGATCAATGGTGTTGAATTCAAATACAATACAGATAAAGCGGATGAGATCTCCGTATTTTTCGAGATCATAAAATTAGTGTTCTTCGTTTTAGGGATCCATATCTTAACCTCGGTGGTCAAATTTTTAGTTACGGTATCCGATATAGCAATCGCTTCCACGGTGGAAGCAGAAGCAAAAAGTGCAGAAGCGGAGAAAACTAAAGATCGGATCTCCGACGAGGCAACCGTATTGAATAGAAACACTACGGAAATGAAGAATGAAATGGATACTCTCAACTCAGAGATCCAAAGCCAGGTTTCCAGTATGGAACAGATCAGCGCTTCTTTAGAAGAGTTGGCGGCATCTACGGACAGCGCTGCCGAATTTGTGAAAGCTCAGTTCGGAAAGATAGAAGATCTGAATCGAGAAAGTGACACCTTAAATTCCATTTTACAAGAAGTACGAATTTCTACAGAATCATTATCCAAAACAACGGAAGAATCCAAGGTTTATAGTAAAGATGTTTCCGGAGCAATGGAAATATTAGGAAATAATTTTGGAGAAGTCAGTAAATCCTTCCAAAAAGTTCAAGATGTAAACGAGATCATGAGAGAGATCGCGGACAGGACCAACCTACTTGCATTGAATGCTTCTATCGAAGCTGCAAGAGCGGGAGAACATGGAAAAGGATTTGCAGTGGTAGCGCAAGAGGTTGCCAAACTCGCAGATAGCGCTTCCGAAAACGCAGCAACAATTTCCAAAATTATCGGAGAAGCGGCAAAACTGATCACTAACGGAAATTCTGCAGCCGAAGAAACCAAACGTAAAGTTTCGGTCCAAGAATCCGGTTTTACTTCGGTTGTAGAAAACTTGAACCAACTCAGATCCAGGGTAGAAAACCAAGGAAGGATCCATGAATCTTTCTTAAAATCATTCCGTGAATTATTCGATCTATCTAGACAGTTGGAATCAATTGCAAGCGAGCAGAAGAATGGAACCAAGGAAGTTGTCCAAGCGCTTTCTTCCATAGAACAATCCTCGAATGTGATCTCGGAAGGATCGACCCGAATGAGATCCAGCCTGGAAGAACTATCCGACCAATCCGAACGACTGGTTTCAAAGTAAGTTCCAATCCAAAAGCGGGAGCGATCTTTTTACTCCCGCTTCAAAACTCCCCTCAACCCGAATCCTCAAACTTCTTGACTTCCGAACCCATACCGAAAAACTGACTTTCGTAACCCGTCGCGAGTGTGGTGAAATTGGTAGACACGCCAGATTTAGGTTCTGGTGCAGTAATGTGTGGGGGTTCGAGTCCCTCCACTCGCAAAAGTTCTTCTTCAAGAACAACACAATCCTACTAACTTAATAAAATCCCGAGGGGCTCGAACGGCTGAGCTGGTAAGCAAAAATAGCTCGAGTAACGAGCGTATATTTTTGCGACCGAGACACAGGAAGTGTCGAGGCCAGCGAAGCACGCCGCGGAACCAAGTTGAGCAGGATGCGAAACTGTGTAGCGGGCGAGTCCCTCCACTCGAGCCAAAAAAAATGTGGAATCAATATTCCAAAATTTCTTTGTTGCATTAAGTGAAAAAATGTTTAATGTTAGAGCTAACTTGATTTTTCCTTATCAAGTTTTCTTATCGTAATTATACACATTGTGAACTTACTCAAAATGAGAGAAAATTTTATCACAGGTCCTCAACCGCTAAGGTTAGCTCAAAAGATACAAACCGAGTTGTCTTATGGCTCTGAATCAACAGCAGTAGAGTTCACTTTAAGGCTTTGGAAAAAAGAGTTAGAAAAAGTAATAAAGAACGCTGTTGCAACAGAAGATGATTATATTTCACTCGGACTTGTTCTATTCAACCTAAGAAAATACGATGAATTTAATGATGTTCTGGAAAATTCGATCCGAATTTTTAAATCTCTACGAAGCCTAACAAATCAAGCCCTTGGGCAATTGAACATTCAATGGCAAAAGAAGAATTCGAATCAAGATAAAGAAATCGTAGAGAAATATTTTCAAAGCCGAATTAATCCGGAACAATTTCCATTTCATTTTGGTTTTGGAGTTTCAGAATTACACTTTTCGGATTTTATCCTTCCACTTAAAATCAATCTGAAAATTGATATTACAGTGAATTCAGAATTCATGATCCATTTTAAATCTGGGCCGATTTCTTTTTCCAGATTTTCAGAACAAGTTAGCGGGCCATTTTTAGCTTACTTACTCGAACAAAAAATCATATTAGATATTCAAAACGATACGCTAAAGAAAAGCATAGAGAATTATCTTTCCTCCTTTGCAGAAGAAGGGAAATTACAAGAAGCAATAGAAAATATTCGACCAAAAGAAAGTTCACCTAAAAATTTTGCATCTTACCTCCCAACTAATTTAATCTAGATGCTAAAGAAAAATCCTCTAATAGATCCGAATATTCGGCCTCTATGGGAAGAACTATTAAATAAAGACAGGGTATTTCGAGACAACGTTCATACATATTTTCAAGATTTAAATCTTCAAAAACTCCATCATAAAAAATTGAAAGTATCCTTTCTTGCTTCTGACTATAAACTTCATCACTTCGAACTTTACGTCAGCGGAGAACAAGTCTATATATCAGATCTTACAAGTGAAGAATCTCAAAAATAAACCCCACTCCAACAACCCGCGAAGGATCGAGCCGGGGTCAAAAAATCGCGCATGAGATTTTTTGACCGGAGGTGAGAGCCTGGCCCGAAGGGCGCGGCCTAATCCTTATTCCATTTTTGGAACAAAGGTAAAATCGCCTCGGCCAAAGGAAGGTCGGAGCTTTCGGTGATCTTCAGGTTATAAGGATTGGATTCCACGAGTTTCGAAGGAATTCCGTGAGTTTGGGTCCAGGTGCAAAGATCGGTGGGTTCGATCGAAGCAGGTTTTTCTAAAAGTTTTTTTAGAATATCTCCTCGGATTGCCTGAGGAGTTTTCATGAACCAAATTTTATCTCGATCCAAAAATCGAAAACCGGCCTCCTCTTCTTCCAGAACGGTTTCATAATTTCGAGTAGCGAGAGTTGCCACTCCGAATTCTTCCGTTTCTTTTGCAAGTCCATCCAATTCGTCAGCAGAAACAAAAGGCCTCGCAGCGTCATGGATGAGAATGATATCGTTGCTCGAAATTTGCAGAGCAGAAAGACCAGCTAACGTAGAACCATGCCTTGTTTCTCCACCTTCTACGATCCGATCTCTTTCTCTGAGATGTGGCGCGGACAGAGTTTCCGTTTCTTGGATATAGTCCTTATTGGAAACGAGTATGATACTTTTAGTCTTTCCCCAATTGAGAAAAGTTTCAAGGCTATGTAGAAGGATCGGTTTGCCGTTCAATTCTAAAAATTGTTTCGGCATTTTGGCTCCCATTCGAGAGCCAGTCCCTCCCGAAAGAAGAAGCGCGTAAATATTACCCGAGGGAAACCAGGACTTCATTTTGAAGGACTTGTTCCAGACTTTGTTTTTTCCGAACTAATTTAGGACTTCCATCCAAATCGATCAACACTTCAGGAGTTTCAGGATAAGAGTTATAATTTTTCGTGGACATAGAAGAGCAATACGCTCCAGTCCCTTCCATCACTACCAAGTCACCTATTTCAGGAGTTTCGGTAGTTCTCAATTGTGGCCCACCACCTTCTTCCTGAGTGATTAGGTCCCCGCTTTCGCAACAATGACCTACGTATACGAATTCACCTGTTTTAGAAGCGGAAGTCTCTTTTTGTGAGATCACGATCAAAGGATGTTTTGCAGCATAAAGTGCAGGACGTGTATTCACATCCATCCCCATATCCAATTTTACAAATGTATATCCGCCGTCTCCGGTAAGTACGATATCATCTACTTGGGAAATGATCGCTCCGTTATTCACCATTAAGAAGGATCCAGGTTCGATCTCCATTTTGAGTTGGATGCCTTTTTCTTTGGCGTAATTTTCGAAAAGTTCCTTCACAGGTTTTCCGATGACTTGAGGATCGGTGGTTTTTTCTCCGATCATTCTTCCTACTTTGAATCCACCGCCAAGGTTTACTGTTCTACAATCAGGGAATTGAGCCGCGATCTCCAAAGTATAATGTGCTACCGCTTTCCAAACTTCTGGATCGGAACCCGAACCGATATGAGTATGAACTCTTACAAGTTTCAGCCCGTATTTCGTGACGATCTCTTTTACTTTTCCGATCTCTTCGTGCCAGATACCGAAGGAAGAAGTTTTTCCTCCTACATCCGTCTTCTTGGTCGCACCCGAACCGAGTCCTGGATTAAAACGAACGCTCACTTCTTTTCCAGGAAAGTTTTTGCCAAATTCTTCCAATTGCCTTAAGGAGCAGGCGTTGAACTGGACTCCTTGGGGAATGAGTTCCTTCAAGGATCTCGCTAATTGTTGGGAAGTGAGTAGAATATCGGAAGGTTCGAATCCTGCAAGGATCGCGCGTTGCACTTCATGTTCTGAAGAAGCATCTATATGGATCCCTTTCTTTTTTAGGATCTCCAACACAGTTCGTCCAGGATTTGCCTTCATCGCAAATCGAACCGTAAGCCCGAAAGCATTCGGAAAGGCAAGAGCCTCATCGCAACTTTTTTCTATTCCTTTGCGAGTATAAACAAAAACAGGGGTTCCAAAATTTACTGCGATTTTTCTGGCTTCTTCGGGAGTCAAAAATTTAAGATTTTCTATTGATTGCATAGGGTTCGAGGGTTTTCTAGATCCTTCTAGGCCATCTTTTAGAGCGGTCCGGGTTTTTTCAAAGGCAAAATTCCGATATGGCAGGCAAAATCACTCATCTCGAAGCTCTCTCTCAAGTCTGCAAACATTTGGATCATGGCACTGCCGAGCAGAGAAAGATCGCAAAACTTTTAAGAGAAGAAGGTACCCGTAAATTCGCAAATATCGGTGCGATCGCTCCGGATATTTTTTACTTCTATCATGTTCTATCTCCTGTCCGGACCAAAAAAGCTCTTCCTTGGGGAGACCTAAGTCATCACGAAAACGTATTAGAATTGGTCTTAAATTTTTTGGACGGAGTTCTTACCGTCGAAGAAGGAATTTATAGAGATCGTTTTCTGGCTTTTACTTTAGGTTATATCATCCATTGCGCAGTGGATATCGTTACTCATCCTTATATCTTTTTTATCTCAGGTGATTATTATAGTCCGGATAAGCAGATCAGTTCCAAGGCACAATACAATCATATGAGAGTAGAGTTCGCTTTGGATTCTTGGCTTTTGGATTTTAGATGGGGAATGACCCCGAAGGCTTATGATTTCGTTCAGCATGTGGATGTGATCTTCAAAGGAAAAGATGGGAAGAAAAAAATGGATCCTATGCTTTGGAACTTTTGGCTCAAAGGTTTAAAAGCAACCTTCCCGAAAGAGTTCAGAGAAAAATACATCGGCTCGGAAGAAAAGATCATCCCGGGAGATATCCTGAACGAATCCTTCTTAGGGTATTTGTATTTTCATCGTTACTTGGATTCCAGAAGTAAGATCGTAAGAGCAGCACTTAGCTTTTTAGATACGATCACTTTGCATAAAGTAAATTCTTCCGTTCTAATGCTTCCGTTAAAGGAACATATAGACAAACGGATCATGAACGAAGAAAAAAGAGAATGGTCTTATCCCGCGGACCCGAATTTGGTTCGAAACGATTCTTTTGTGGAGTTGATCAATAAGGCCTGCGAGTCTGCAAAAGACGCAGTCACAAATGCGTGGGGTTATGTTCATGACAAAACTTCCCGTTCCGCAATGATCAAAGAATACCAAGGATATAATCTGGATACAGGACTTAGATTCCACGGAATAGATAAGATGAGACAATTCTCGCCTTTATAAATTATATTAGAAATAAATGAAATGAAACACGAACCTGTAGATTTTTTCACAAGATATTTTGTAGTTCTTTTTAGAGATAGGGTCCAGCCCAGACTGGATTCTTCCGATCCTGTGCGCAAACTTCTCTATCTTGTTCTTGGTCTTTTGTTTCTAAACGGATTCTTATTCGTATTCTCCATTAAGGATATTTGGCAGGTCCCGAAAGCGGATCGTTATGAAAAACCTTCTCTTCTATTCGGAATAAACTCGGAAGGAAAATACGAACCGATCGCAGAGTTTTATCGTTTCTCCAGAGTAGTGATCACTGACGAGGATCTTCCTGGAGGTTGGGAAGACAATAAGGTCATCCGTTGTTTTGTTTCCACAGAAGATAATAATTTCAGAACTCATAAGGGTCTGGATCTTCGAGGGATTTTCAGAGCGACCATGGTCAACCTTCTTGCAGGAAGAGTGAAAGAAGGTGCATCCACAATCACCCAACAGGTTGCAAGACTTAAGTTTTTAAACACAGAAAGATCCTTTTTACGTAAGGCAAGAGAAGCCTGGCTTGCAGTTTTACTCGAAGCAGTATTCGACAAGAAAACCTTGATGAATATTTATCTGAACGAGATCCCTCTTGGTCATGGAACCATCGGGGCAGGAGCGGCGGCCAAATTTTATTTCAGAAAAGATCTAAGAGACTTAAGCTGGGGAGAAGCTGCGCTCCTCGCTAGTTTGACCACAAGACCAAAGGAATTTTCCCCTTTAGTAAACCCGAATACATCCGCTTCTAAGGTCCGAGTTGTTTTCAAAAAACTGGTGGAGAACGGGATCCTGGATGTGGAAACCGCCGAAAGAGAATATGAGGCATTCTCCGAATATTATATTACTTTAAATCGTTCTCCTAATGATTCCGCGTTCTCGGATCGTCTGAACAAATTCCCATATTTTACTGAATATGTTCGTAAGAACCTAGCTCGTTATATCCCGGCTAATCAGATCTACGAGGGTGGTTTAAAGATCTACACCACCCTAAATATCCAGCACCAAACCCAGGCGGAAAAGGCTATGGCGGCTGGGTTAAAACAACAAACGATCCAATCCAACCAAAGAGCATTCACCAAAATCGATTCATTCGAAGATTCCTACGGCTCCACTTATCAACTTCTCGCGGAACTCCACGATCTTCCAGAATTCAAATTTAAGATCTCCAGATCTTATAGGACTTTTAACCGTGCTTGGCAGGAAGAATTTAGGGACGATTTAGCCGTTCTAAATTTGATCTCCGGAACAGAAGGACTTGGAGAAGCAATCGATTGGAACTATCGCAACCAAGCCACAGAAGATCATCTTCTTCCGGTAGAAGGTGCGCTTATCTCCATTCGCCCTGACACAGGTTATATAACTGCAATGGTAGGGGGTTCCGGTTTTAGATCCGATAACCAACAGATCCGAGCCTTCCAAGCATATAGACAACCGGGCTCCGCATTCAAACCTTTGGTCTATGCTTCCGCAATGGAGTACTATCATGAACATCCGGATGATAAGAAGAATGTAACGGCAGCCTCTCTTTTCGACGACTCCCCTTTACAGTACGTATTGGAAGACGGGGACGAATGGAACCCAAGTAATTATTCTGGAGAATATTCCGGATTCATCCGACTTAGACAAGCTCTAGAACTTTCTAGAAATAGTGTTGCAGTTCGATTGTTGGAACATACTGGCCTAAACAATCTTCTACCGAAATTAGAAAAACTTTTGCAAGTAGAGAACAGAAATCTTCCAAGAGACTTCTCCATTGCATTAGGAAGTTTTGAAGTATCCCCTTACGAACTCGCAAGATCCTACGCTGTATTCGCCTCAGGAGGAAAACAAGTATTTCCTCTTAGCGTTTTATATGTAGAAGATGAGCAAGGAAATCTGATCAAAGACTTCCGAAAAGAATTCGAATCCAAAGAAAGAAAAAGATTACTCTCACCCGAAACAAGTTACGTGATCACTTCCATGATGGAAGACGTGATCAAAAAAGGAACAGGAACAGGAGCGAGATCCTACGGACTCACGAGGCCTGCCGCTGGAAAAACCGGGACCACGAATAATTTCAGAGATGCTTGGTTTGCGGGTTACACTCCGGAACTTGTAGCGGTCGTTTGGGTCGGCTACGATACAGGAACACTTTCTTTAGGAAGAGGAATGTCCGGAGCAGTGGTCGCCGCTCCCATTTGGGGAAGATTTATGGCAAACGCTCTTTCCAGAGAAAAATCCAGATCTTTCGATTTCGGGGACGCTAAAATTGTTCGAAGGACCATCTGTTCTATCTCGGGAAAACTTCCAGGCTCTCATTGTTACCAAACAGAAGAAGAAGTATTCGATAAGGACACAGTCCCCAAGGAAGTTTGCGAAGACCATCGAGGAATGACAGAGCCGGATCCTACTCCGACCCATACCACAGAACCATCGACCACCAAGAAGAAAAAACCAAATCTCTTCGAAGGCGACGAGGACGTAATTCGTTAGAATTTATATGCAACGTTCGCGATGCTAAGGTTGCGACGAATTTGAAAGTTGACTTCGCTTCGCTTCAGTCACCGACTCAAGCAAGCTCGGTCGTTTTCTCGCTCCCGACGGGTCGCTGCGAAAGGCGATGAAGACGTAATTCGTTAAGGTTCGCATAGAGGACACCGAGATCACAAAGGGTTATTTTCTTAATCTAACTTCTTTGCGACTCCGCGGCTCTGCGTGCCAATTTTTTGGTTTTTAATTTCACGCAGAGGCGCAAAGACGCGGAGTTTAACTATTTCTTCCGCTCCTATACTCTCCGTGAACTCTGTGCCCTCCGTGCGAAATCTCCTACGAAACCTAGCTTGAAACCTTTCCCGATTCTCCTTCGCAAAAAGAGTTGTCGATTTCGGAACCGCCCACCAAATAGATGAATCAGCAGTCAGGAGTAACAGATGGCCATCGGTAAGGACAATAATAACAGCGTAATCGGCCCGGGTTCCATTTTTGAGGGCAAATTCTATATCGCTGGTTCCCTACGTATCGACGGAAAATTCGAAGGGGAAATCAAAACCGACGACGCATTATTTATCGGAGAAACAGGAAAAGTTCGCACAAACATTTCTGCAAGAGAAGTGATCGTAGCAGGAACTTTGATCGGAAATATTAAGGCGGAAACAGAAGTCCGCTTGGAAGAAACTGGACGTCTCTTAGGGGATATCATCGCACCTGCTCTCTCTTTGGCCAAAGGGGTAGTTGCAAAAGGAAATATCACCGTAACCGGCGGACAGAAGAAAGACGTGAAAAAGATCGTGGAAGAATCTTTTGGCGGCACAAGAACCCTGGACAACGGAAAGGAAGAATAACTAAGGCAACTTATAGTTCTTTTCCCACCTCTTAGACTTGTTCGAATCAAAAACTCGGGTGGATTCCCGCCCGATCGACCGATACTCATAGTATGATCTTCAAGAAACCCAGGCAGTTGACAGCCGGAAAGGAAATCCTCCGGACCGATAATTTCACTCTGATATACCTGGGTGCCTTTCACTTCCATTATTCCTTCTATTTCAGAGGAAATCTATATCATGGAAATCTGGACTTCAGAAGACGTAAGTTCAGGATCATTCCCCTAGTCGCTTCGGTCATTTTTACAATTATGTTCTTAGGAATTTGGATGAGCCCTTCCAACGCATCCATGGAATCTGCTTCTACTGAAGTAACAGAGAACGATCAGGAAGACTTAAAAGCCAAAAAAGGGGACGAGAAGTTTTTGGAGGAATCCGAAAAAGCAAAACTCACCATCCTAATGGCGAATGAGATCAAAAGTCCTTCCGATAAAAAGAAACAATTCAAAGTAGTTACCTATAAAGTTAAAAGGAACGAAACTCTTTCCGAGATCGCTACCCGTTACAAGGTCTCTATGGAGTCCATCGCAGGCTCTTCCAATATCAATATGGAAGACACATTATATCCGGGGCAAATATTACAAATCCCGAATAAACAAGGATTACTATATAAATTCAAAGCGGGAGACACTGTCGCAAAAGTTGCCTCCCTTTATAAAGTGAATCTGGATGAAATTTTAGAAGAGAACAAACTGGATGATCTGGACATTCTTCGTCCAGGCCAAAAAGTGTTCCTACCTGGCGCAGTCATTCCTGACCCTGCTCCTAAATGGGTGGTCCCAGTCACTTCTCATGTGGTCACTTCCAATTACGGATGGAGAACCTTCCCTCAACATAAATTCCACGAAGCTTTGGACCTAAAGGCAAATTATGAAGCGGTTATGGCGGCTCGTAACGGAAAGGTTGTCTTCTCAGGATGGATGGGAGGTTACGGAAACGCGATCGTGATCGAACATAATGACGATTTTAAGACCTTATACGCTCATAACTCCAGATTGAATGTAAAACGTGGGGACTATGTGGTCGCAGGTAAAAAGATCGCGACATCCGGATGTACCGGATATTGTTTCGGCCCTCACTTACATTTCGAGGTGATCCATAAGGGAAAATCAGTAAACCCTGGAAAATACCTGAAGGGCCTCAGCTACAAAAGAGGCTCCAAACCGAACCATTAAGATTTTATGATGATTCGTTTTTCTTTTTTAGTTCTTATCGGCTCGGCATTTTACTTCGGTTGTGGACAGTCCCCCTCCGAATATCTGGAGAAGAGGACCAATCATCATTATTCCTCCACCCAAGGTATCGAAGTTTTCTTTCATAGCTCTAGGGCAGTTAACCCAGGCACACAAGTCGCTTGCTCTAATTCTTATTTTTTGAATTTCGGGAACCTTAACTCACTATCCGGAAGTTGTCTCATCAATGTTCCTGCAGATAGAGAAGTAGGAACCCTTCCCTTTGGTCTCGGGAATCGGGAGAAGTCCTTTCAATTTTTAGAGCATAGGATCGGACTCCAAGGCAAAACCCCGGAAGAATTGGAAAAACTCTGGTGGAAACGGATAGAAGAAGATCCTTTCGAAGAAGTGATCGTTTTTGTTCACGGATTCAATGTGAATTTCGAGGAAGCAGTACTCAGAGCGGCCCAACTGAAATACGATCTGAAATTCCCTGGTAAAGTTGCTCTATACACTTGGCCGGCTGGAGGAGATAACTCCTCCATGTTTGGGACCTTATTCCTAAGGAATACTTACGAAAAAAACCTGATCTCCGCAAGAAGCAGTAGGGATTCCTTCAAAAATTTCCTTAGAAAGATGATCGGTACCAAAAAGAAAGTCCATCTCCTGGTGCATTCTATGGGCCATCAAGTCGCATTGAATTCGGTCTCCGAGATCTCCAAAGAATCAGGATCCAAACCTTTTCTGAAAGAATTAGTCCTAAATGCTCCGGATTATGATACCGGTGAATTTATTCTGATCCTGGACAGTTTACTCAAATCCTCTGAACGTATCACATTGTACTGTTCTCCGGGAGATTCTGCCTTATTTGCTTCCGCCCAGATCCATCAAACAGGAAGACTAGGCGCATGTTCCAAATTTCCTGGAGTGGATGTAGTAAATGTAAATCCGATCGATGCTTCTTTACTGTCATTAGGTCACGGATACTATTCTTCTCGTCCCATTCTTACCGATCTGTACCAGTTATTTCTGGGACTAGGTGCAGAAAAGAGACTCTTTATCCGAAAGTCTTTCGGGAACGAAAACTATATCCTTCGAAATTAAACCGTTCTAAGTTCGGAATCGATCCATATTTTTCAAAGAGTAATATTGGAAAACGAACAACGTTAGACGATATATCAAAAAATTTCCGAATCTAATCCGAAAGGATTAGGACTTCTTTTTCCGAGAACCCGTTGTTTTAAAAAAGATTACAAGATATAGATCTCATTCGATAAAAATATCGTCCGGGTTCGATTTTACTTGCAAAGATACGTTTGAAATTCTTCTGCCCTTTTCCGGTTACATTTTCGCGAATCATTCCATATTTATGTAGTTGAAACAATCGGTTTTATTCGTAGATTAGAAGTATGCTCACAAAACCTAAGATCCTAGTCGTAGAAGACGAAATCATAGTCGCGGTCAACTTAGGACAGAAACTCAAAAAATTAGGGTATGATCTCGTGGGCATCACTTCCTCGGGAGAAGAAGCGATCCAAAAGGCGGAAGAGAATCATCCGGATCTAGTCCTCATGGACATCAATATAGAAGGGAATCTGGACGGGATCCAAACCGCGGAACTTCTCCGAAATAGATTCCAAACGCCTGTCATTTATCTCACAGCTTATGCTGACGAAAATACTCTGAACCGCGCTAAAAGGACCCAGCCCCTGGGCTATATCGTAAAACCTTTCGAGTCGGATCAATTACGCTCTTCTATCGAAGTCGCATTGTATAAAAACGAGCTCGAACATAGAAATCGTAAGAACGAAGAAAGTTTAAAATCCACATTAAATCAATTGGAGTCGGGTATCCTTACTACGGACGAGAATGGACTCATCCTTTTCTGCAATCCTGTTGCAGAAAAGATCACTGGCTTAAGCTACGCAGAATGTATCGGGCAACCTTTGACCAAAGCATTAAAATTAGAAGAATCTAATTCTTCTTCCTACACGATCCCGATTTCAGAAGTATTAAGTTCCAATCAAACCATCGAAAAGAATTCCGTTTTTGCTGTAGACGGGATCGGGAATAGAACCTCAGTATCCGTCCAAGTCTCCCCTATCTTAAGCATAGAAGGAAAAGCAAGCGGCGCGATCACTGTTCTTCGTTTAGGAGAATTGGATAACACAAATCAATCTTATCTGAAAGAGATCCATCATAGGATCAAAAATAATCTTACAGTCATTTCTTCCTTACTGAGCATGAATGCCTCTAACCTAAAAGATCAGGAAACCTTGGATATATTCAAGGATAGCCAGCATCGTATTCAGGCAGTTGCACTTCTGCACGAAGTGCTTTATGAAAACCATGATCTGTCTTCTATCAGTTTCGATCTGTATGTTCGCAAACTAACGGATCTACTTTTTGAAGTGTATAAGGTAGATCGTGAAAAATTCAAACTCTCGTTGGATATCCAAACTTCTAGGATCCCTAGCGAAATGGGAATGAACTGCGCACTCATCATCAATGAACTTTTGACGAATTCATTCAAACACGGATTCAAAGGAAGAGATACAGGCTCTATACAAATTCGCTTTAGTTTGAATGACGAACAATATTTCTTAGAAGTCAAAGACGACGGGGTCGGACTTGCCGAAAATGTAAATTTGTCCCGTAATTCAGGGTCTTTAGGGCTTTCTCTTGTAGATTCTTTCGTAAAACTTCTAAGAGGAAAACTTAGTTTGGAAAACGAAGGAGGCTGCAAAGTCACCTTAAGTTTCCCTGCCAGACACGAAGCCTAAAAAACGTTTTACTCATTCATCGAATCGGATAACTCTGATCACGATGAAGACAAACTTTGAATTCTTTGAAATCACCGAGAGAGAAGACGGAGTAGCCATAGTCTTCTTAAACCGCCCAGACAAAAGAAACGCAATGAACTGGAGTTTCTGGAGAGACCTTCCGGATGTTGTGGAAGAGATCAATTCAAATCCTAAGATCCGCTCTTTCGTTGTCGCCGCAAAAGGAAAATCATTCTCCACAGGCTTAGACTTGGATTCATTCTTCCAAGAATTCGGAGCCGTTGTCCAGGGAACTTATGGGGACGATCGCAAAAAATTCTACGAATTAATCCTAAGAATGCAGAAAGGGATCAACGCAGTATACGATTCTCCGAAACCTTCTATCGCCGCAGTCCAAAAACATTGTATCGGCGGTGGTTTGGATCTGATCTCCGCATGTGATATTCGTTATGCAACGTACGACGCAAGTATTTCCTTAAGAGAAGCAAAAGTAGCAATCGTTGCAGATATGGGTTCTATCAATCGACTCCCCTCAATTATCGGACAGGGTCATACTAGAGAACTTGCATACACCGGAAAGGATATAGATGGAGAAGAAGCTCTCAGGATCGGATTAGTTTCTAAACTTTTCAAGGACCAGGACCAACTTCTGGAAGCTGCAATTGCAACTGCTTCCGAAATCGCTGCAAACCCTAGGATCGTAGTGGAAGGAACGAAGGAAGTAATGAACTTCTCCGAAGGAAAACCTTTAACTGTAGGCTTGAACTATGTCGCGGTTTGGAATTCCAGTTTTATGGATTCTAAAGATTTTAGAGAAGCGATGAAGTCTTTTAAAGAGAGAAAAAGACCTGAATATAACAAGAACTAAGATCCACTTTATCAGCGGACGTAGGAACTCCTACAAACTAAGCTAGAAGGAATTTTCGAAAATCCGCTATTAAACGTATAGATCCAAAAGCCTGGATTTTCCTTCGGAAGCCTGGGCTTGTAATTGAGATTCTACATTCAATTTTAAAAGTTTAGAGTTCAAATCAGACTGGGTCTGGAAGATCTCTCTAGGTAAATTCGCGATCCTTTCGATCATGAGAGCTTGGCTGGTTTGGCTACCAATTTCCATTTTCGTTACCTCGGTTCAAATTCGGGGGTTTTTTCTTTCCTTTGTCCCCATTTCAATCATCGGTTGATCTGTGGAAAACTTGATTATTTTAGGAATTTTTTTAGCCTGTCCCAGTCGTGGGTTTTCGGGAATTAATCATCAGCGCCATTCATAGGGAAAGGCAGAGAGAATTTACCAAAGCGTTCAATCTTTACAAAGAATCCCTGAATTTCACCCAAAACCCTAAAACCATCCTCAAAGTCAAAAATAGACAAGCTTGGTGCCAATATTACATTGGAAATACCAGAGAAACTTTGAATCTTTTTCAGGAATTGCAGGATCGTTTTTCCTCCCATCCGGAAAGTAGGCTGTATTACGCAAATTATCTGATCAAGGTCCATAATTATAAATCCGCAAAGAAGATCCTAACCTCCTCTATAGAGATCTTTCCGGATCAATTGGAATTATATCTTACCCTCGCAAGCTTATTGAAAGACACGGATAGATCCAACGAAGCGATCACAGTGTTAAAGCAGGCACTTTCTCAAGAAAAACTTTCCAGAGGAAGAGGGATCAAACGAAAAGATATCTGGTCGGAACTCGGTTATTTATATTATCAAAGGGGAGATTATAACTCTGCCCTGGCTTCTTTAAAAACTGCAATGAGAATGGAGGAAGAAGAAGCCTTCCTACATTACGATATGATCGCACAATGTTATTTGAAAGTAGCGGATCATAAGAATGCTCTTAAATTCATTGATCTTTATATCAAATATTTCGGCGATTCGGACGCGGATATTCTAGTAGTTAAAGCGCGTGCTCATGCTCAATTGCACGAAAGTCATTTGGCATGTGCTTCTTTATTGCAAGCTTACTCTATGGAAAACGGTTTGAAACTTTCTGCAGAAGATATGGTGGATTTCGGTCCTTTACTTCAGACCGGTTTTTTTGATACTTTAGAAAATGTAGAAATAGACGAAGCTTGAACAACAGTTTTAAGTTACAAATTACGATCCGTATTTTTAAGCTTTTACCATTCTACATTTGTAGGGCTTGCTTCTGTTGGAAAACCGGAAAGATCATATTTTCCGGAATTAATCACACCATTATCCAAAATGGATTTGATCTCGCTTCCATTCGCATTCAAAAAATTTTGTCCGACATAAACAAAATCTGAAAAAAGAGGATTTTGGTAAAAATTAAACACTGCATCAAATGGAGCAGTGTTATAAGGTACGTATGTGAAAAACGCAGGAAAAAATTTCGCATCATAACCACATGTACAAATTTGGCTTCGAGGTTCCATGTCGGTTTGAAGTTTGGACTCCCCATTATCAAACAACCCGTTTCCATTCGCATCAATCCAAAAACGCAGCTGGTTTTCATCGTAAATTACATTATAGGCGGAATTTATTGGCAGAACAAATTTTAATGGCCATCCATATATTGCCAAACTTGAAGAATCCGGCGCTAAAGTCCCGATATTACCTACATGAACTAAGTCAAAATCGTTATTATAATATTGAAAAGTAACGGCGCCGTTATGGAAACCTGTAGATTTTCCGGCATACCCATTGGATATAGATAGAAAAGCAAATGTTCGTTCCATCTCGTTTATATATTCCGGATAAAACTGTTCTCCGTCGGTGAAGTTTATTAACACGGAATTCATAGAAGAATAGAAATAATAATCTTGGCCAACTTGGCTAATTCTAAATGCTTTCGCATATCTCTGAAATTGATTATCTCCGTAGTTTTGATAATCATACTTTCTGAAATGGATCAAAGCCTTATTTTCTTTTGAATATAAGGTATTAGCCATTTTCACCACTGAATATTCCGAATAAAAATAAGTCGGAAATGGATTAACAATTTTATCAAAATATGAAAGAAGAATGGTTTCCGAAGAAGTATTAAAGTGTTCCACCTGGACAGTCACGAAACGTCTTAAATACTCATCCAGATCATACTTCATTTCTATGAAATAAATTTCATTTTCTAAATAAAAACGCAAAGAAACATTTCTATATTCTTTACCTTCGAATTCAATATTACCTAATGTAATAGCCTCCCCCAATCCAAGCATATCCGTATAATTTAAGATAATATATTTACATAGATCATTCTCTTGGATCACAGAATACACATTATCCATTTCTGCATTCAAGTTAGAGGTGAATAATTCTGATTGCTCCATAATCACCATTGCCCCAAGACTTTGGTTGGAAGATTTATTACCAAGTTTGATTAAATCTTTTTTAGTAGGAAGCGCCTGTATCAGATATTTTGGGGAGTTAGAGGTCGACTGAAGATTCACATATAAGAAATTCAATTTACTTAATGGATCAGCTCCGGAATCAAATCTGCATCCGGACGAGGAAATATAAAATCCGCAAATCAAGGCTGAAAAAAATAATGCTTTATTCATGCTGTAATAAAATGAAAAAACTACGAATGAATACCTTATAGGTTTTGGCTAACGTTAGGCGCAATAAAATTTTGCCGGATATTCCTTATTTTTGTTATATTTGCCGGGTAAAACTCTAAGATACGTTTTATTTTATAGAATAGTATATTCCATTTGTGATATAAGAAAATAGAGTTAAAGATTTTAAGAGAATAGAATTTATGCGGGAATTTTTAATTTTCTCCCCGCATATAGAAGGATTTTTACAGAGTTTATTTGCCTGAGAATTTTTTCTCCACGAGTTTCATAAGGAGATCTCCTTGTTCCGCAGTCATTTGATTCTGCTTTCCTAATGGAGAGTCCGATAGCTCACTATGATCATGAGAGTAAGGAACATTTCCCTTCTGCAAATCTTTAGAAGTTAAATAGATGGTCTTTGTTCCTTTGGTTATGCTTAAATAATCGGAATCATTTACTGACTTAGAATGATCTGCATTATTTTCCAACTCCACCTTCCCTTCACAATGGCAGATCATTGTTACATCTCCAATAACATTGGTATAGAATTTTGTTCCTCTCACACCCGCAGTACTTGTAGGAGTTCCTAAGCTAATCCCCTCACCTTTCACAAGTTTGTTGGAAAGTAACCAAGACCTTCCTTTCTCTTGGAAAAATTTCTTGTCCGCTTTGATATTATCAAAACGGAATCTGGAATCGGATTGTATCTCAAGTAAGGAAGAATTTTCGCCAAATGCGATTGTAGCAGTAGAACCAGCCTCTGTAACGAGCACATCTCCGTTTTGGATCTCTTGGCTTACGGAAACCTTTATTTTTTCCGGACCTCTTTCCAAAACCACAGTTCCCACAACGAATGTAATAATCCCTTTGTATTCTTCTACGTTCTTTTTACCGCAGGAGAATTGAAGGCATACGAAACCTAAAACGAACAGGATCGATACTTTTTTCATAGCCATCGATTCTTATGGCTTTGCTTAAAGAAGTAAATCCATTTTTATTCGGTATAGTAGGGAAGCCAAAGTATCGTTCTTTTATCTTGACTTCTCTTTCAATCACGAAAGCCTGAATCGCCATAAAGCCCGAGAGGTTCTAAATGAAATATTACTCAGTCGCCGAGTTAAATATCACTAGCGTCCGCTGGATCCCAGCGTATGTTCGAAATGTTACAAAAATGGTAGAACGTTACGGCGGAAAATATTTAGCAAGAACCTCGAACATGGAAAAAATAGAAGGGGAAAGAGAGAAACCCCAACTATTCCTGATCATCGAATGGCCTACTAAAGAGGCTTTGCGCAATTTTTATGAATCCGAAGAATACAAACCTTATTTAGAAAGCAGACTAAAAGGTTCGAACGGAGAATTTATTTTAGTCCCCGGCGAAGACGTAAATCAACTCGCTAACGTTCCGGAGTAAGCCAATTCGTAGAACTTAAAAAGAAAATATCAACCCTTTTCAATGAGTTTTCTTTTTAAGTCTTGAAACTCCTCTTCAGTAATTGCCCCACTTTGTTTTAAAGAGTGTAATTTTTCTAACTTTTCAGCAATGTCCCCACCATTCGGAATTTCCATAGGGCGAACAGGAGCTGCATTCGCACGAGTAATATCCTTTTCGGGTATCAATTCTAAAAAGATATCATATGTCTGAAGAGAAAATTGCTGTATCTTCTCTTCATTTTTTTCATCCAAATAATGGAATATAGTCACACGATCATCTACGATCTCGTGAGTTGTCGTAACGGGCGTATATTGTTGATCGGCATAAGTTTTGAATATTGGTCGATCCATTCCTGACACATGAGTTAAAACGTCTCTATTCCCTTTTAAAGTATAACCGACAATCTTGCTTTGTGGAAGTGTAACTAAAACGCAAGTGGAAGAAGATAAATTCTTTTCGTCAAAACAAACCATCGCCATATTAAGATTCCCGGGAGTCTCCCAAATATAAAAGTCTCCAATCCCAGATGCTGCCAAAACGTTCCCGAGTTCCCCCGGCCCCAATCCCCCCATTAAAGATGCATTTTTAGATACATTATTTTTTTCTAAAAATTCGGATTTAAAACTGTTAATGGAATCTTTAAACATATTCGATTCGTTTCTATCCTTAGATACTCCCAGCACAAAGGGAATGAATCCGATTAATGATATTGCGAAGAAAATGCAAAATATGATGAGCCCTTCTTCAACCTTATCCTGAACGACCAGGCCCAAAGAAGCGATTAAAAAGGAAGTATTCCCCAAAAAAAGTAGGACGCCATGCTTTAACACTCTAGCTCTGGAGAAATTTAACGGATGTTGTAAAAATACTTGAGGGTTAATTAAAGCAAAGATCGTAAGAAAAAATCCGATCATAAAACTCGTTGCACTAAGAATAAAAATAAACTTCGACAAATCCATCATTTCCTCTTAAAAAAGAGAAATATAAGTATAACGTGTAAATAGCAATATATTTATTTCATATTAGGAAATTCTGTAGAATTTTACTGGATACTTGAAAGAAAATCTCCCATTTGTTTAATACTTCTTTCGACTAATAATCTTTTTTTCACGCCAGCCCGTGCAGTTGGATTTCCTTTTTCTTTCGACTTTGCCTTAGCAGGTTTCGATACCTTATTATATTCAAGAGAAAGTTTAATCCAATATTCGAATTCCTTCTTGGTCTTAAGATCCTCTTCGCTGATAAACAAGAAACCTTTCATCAGATTTCCATTATGGATCATTGGTCTGGCTTTTTTCTTCTTTAGAACGGATTCGAATATTTCCGGATCTATTCTACACATCATCTCTTCGGTTTTGGCACAGACACACATTTTGCCGTTTACCATAAAACATAGGCCGCCAAACATCTTCTTTTCTTCCACATCTTCGTGACCAGCAAGAGATTCTCTGATCCGACCCGCTAACTTCTCGTTCAATGCCATATGTTTTGAAATGTAAGGAGCATTTTGAAAGAAATTCAAACTTCTTTTAAGGAAAGGAATGAAATTTTGTCATGGACAATCTAGATACTCATTCTATCAAAAGATTTCCAAGGATTGAGTTCCTACATCATTACAAACTGAAGTTAACCGTTTGGAAATTTTTTTCATAGTACCGATCGTAGCTGCACTCGCCAATCTGAGCTGTTTGATCGAAAACATCTGGAGAGACCACCCTTTCCATAGATTAATAACCGTATTTTATCTAGCGATCGGGATCCAAAACGCTTCCACTGCGGCAATGTGTATCACCTCTTCCCAAGAAGCAGGCCTTGCATGGTGGATCTTTCAATGTCATTCTTTCTTTGCATTGGCACCAATCCTTGTAGGTATGGCCGGTTTTTGCACGGGCAGAAGGATACTAAATCCTTTTACGATCTTAGTGTTAATACTCGCAGTGATTGCGGACTTTCTTTGCTCTTCTTTACCTAGAATGTTCGTAGTAGAGATCGTTACTTATAATTTCGGTTCTGGTCCCTTGCTTACACTTCGTGGAGGTATGATAGGAGGAGGAATACATGTTCTTTCTATGTGCTTTTGCATTTACTTCTTCTTAAAGCCGGTAAAATGGAACGTATTCTTTGATAAGAAATTTTTCATAAGTATATTTATGCTTTGGTGGTTGGCATTATTCTCAAACTTCCTTCCTCTATATGGTCAGGAACTACCTCCTCTTCATCCGGTAGCAGACTCAGTACTTTCAGTGATACTTTCCGTTTATTTAAACAGATATAGCGAAGCAAAATTCGGAATATTAAGGATCGGGGCGAATATTCTTATCTCGATCGCGATCGGCGTTTTATTCGGAATGTTACTTTGGTCTTTACTTGCGGCTATCTCGTTCCGAGAAATTTATGTGACTGCAGCTTCTTCTTTAATCGCCTGTTCTTTTCTTTCTTTTCTATTATTTCATCAATACAAATCGAATCAGGTATTCTCTATTCCAAAATTAAATTTGGAAAAATACGGTCTTTCCAAACAAGAGATCAGGATCTGCGAATTGATAGAAGAAGGACATAGTAGATCATTCATCCAACTAGTTCTGAACGTTTCCAACGGGACCTTACGAAATCATTTCAAAAATATTTATTCGAAAGTCCTACCTGAATCAAAATCTTCTTCCAAAGACCAATTACAAAGGCTAACCGTATTTCTTTCCAAGAAGAAATCTAAAACGGACTAAACCTTCGCTCGGATCAAAGATCCGAACGAAGGTTATAAAAGTTATCCCTTGGTGCAACGAACTCGGAAAGACATATTTTTTTGATTCGATCCTCCACCGAACTGATCCGCGATCTTACAATTCAATACCTGCAAATCGTAGATCTGAGGAGTATTTTCCATCACTGTAGCAGGGCAATCTTGAACTACATTATAGGTTTCGCCATCGGTATGATCCAGATCCATATGAGATCCGGTTGTAGGAGTTTGAGTCTCCAAAAATATTCCGGAATTTTTAGACATATCTATCAAATGAATATTAAGTATAGGAGTTACAGATCCAGCATCTTTACTGACTATGATCCCCAGATTTCCGGTTTTACATTCTTCCTGGTTTAGTAATTCTATACTAGTATCATCCAATATCAAAGTGACAGTATCCAAAGTAGGTTGCGGAATTTCTTTTATTTCCCCAAGGCTTCCATGCTTAGAAAACACTATCGATAAAACAGCCAGATCATTCTTCTTTTCTTCTGCACAATTTGTAAGCGCGAAAGATAAAAAACCTAAAACTAAAAAAGTAACTTTATATGTTTGAAACATATTTTCTCCATCTTTTTATTTCCGCTTAGGATATCTTCTTATGAAAGAAGATACAAATCCCAAGCGTCATATTTGAAGAAAGATATATGTTACAAACGTAATGTTTTACTTTTATACTATATTAAGGATTCTTAGGAACGTTTTGGTCCCCTTCCCTTTTGCCGGTTGCGTAGGTGATCCTGCTCACACTGTTACTTGAAATTTCAAAGTCTTTAGTCCAAGTATAATCCGGAATTGAATCGCCGTTACTATCTATATGACATTGAACAATTTCTCTAGGTCCGGTTTTTGGTCTAAGGATCGATAACTGGGATATTCCTGAACCGAATTCATCCAATGTTTCTATTGCGGATTTTTTTACGATATTTCCAGGATAAGTTACTTCTATCCATGCTTTCCATTGGTCTTTCGGAAGTTCCGAAGCAGAAGGGATAAATTCTTCTACATCAAATGATATTCCTACTAAATAACCGAATGCATCGATAGTAGGAAGAATTTCGTTCTCCATTAATATTTCAAGAGGCCCCAGTTGATTCGTACCGAAAGCTCCATCACTATAAACTACAGAGGCTCCTATTCTTAATTTTTGATCCGTTTTCCAATTCTTCACATCTGTGAGAGAAGGAGTGAAGTCTTTCAGAGACATATGAATGATTTTTTCTCCCGCAAAAATGCTTCCGTAACTCAGATCCAAATCTCCGAGACCTTTATATTTAGTTTGAGTGACTACTCCATTCTTGTCTTTATACTGCCCGATCAAAACAATCTGGCTAATAATTCGACTTCCAGACACAGGCTTGACCCTGATCGCGATCTCAGCAAAATTCATATAAGCTAAAAATTGAGTCCTGTCAATCCGCGAGGAAGAAGAGATCGTAAATGTTGTAGATTCTGTGCTTGCTGTTTTAAATTTATAATTTCCTAATGAAGTTAGATTTCTCCCAAATATGTCCTTGATCTCATTTCGGACCGAAACGACATACTGAATTCCACCTGCGAGTTCTTCTTTTGGAACAAATACGAAACTACGATTTCCATCTTGGGAAGCCGCAACAGGATGAACAGGAACGCAGGTATTAAAAGCATCCTTCGAGATCCAAATCATACCCGAACATACTTCATTCTCCGAATTAACTGTTATCGTTTCAGGTTGCACAGGATAACTAAATTGCACCGAAATTGATGAACCTACATCTACTAAAGAAGCATTATCCGAAGGGACCATTTTCGATACTGTAAGAGGATAAGAAGGGATTTCCTCCTCGTTGATTGGAGGAGAAGAAGAAGGATTTTGGATTAGTGCGAGCGCCTCGAGCAACGGAGGCGGATCCACCTCTTCTACTTTACAATTTGTCGAAATTCCTACAAAAAATAGAAATATTAGAATAAGAACGGATAAATTCCTAACCATGTTCACCTCGGGATTTGCTCCTCTTAAGATTACACTTTTTTGAGGGAAATGGTCAACGCTCGCATGTCATAGTTTGGAATTCCAGGGCATGACAAATGTAATGTTCTGCAAGATTGATCACGGGGCGGAGATTTTTCTGGAATCGGTTAGATTCTTACAGTTTCGTAAGAATTTTTAGGATCGATATTATAAGATCAGTCGATTCGGACGCTTCTTTCTGGCAAAATCTTTTGAGAATAGTGGATATCCTAATCCCGATGGGCAGCGGATTTCCGATCGAGGAAAAATGACCAAAGAACATTTCGACGTGATCACGGTAGGAGCCGGCCTTTCCGGGATCAGCGCAGGCTATCATTTGCAAAAACTTTGTCCGGGCAAAAAATATACGATCCTCGAGAGCAGAGCCGATATCGGCGGAACTTGGAGTTTATTTCGTTATCCAGGAATTCGGTCCGATTCCGATATGTTCACCCTAGGCTATTCCTTTCGTCCTTGGAAAGAAGCAAAGGCAATCGCAGACGGACCTTCTATCTTAAAATACGTAAAAGATACCGCATCCGAATTCGGGATCGATCGCAATATCAGATTCGAGCATAAGGTGCTTTCCGCCTCCTGGTCGGATGCAAATTTACTTTGGTCAGTAGATGTAGAAGTGGGTCCTAAAAAAGAAAAAAGGACCTACACAACGGATTTCTTATATATCTGCAGCGGGTATTATAATTACGAAAAGGGGTTTACTCCTAATTTTCCCGGGATTGAAAAATTTAAAGGTAAAATGATCCATCCTCAATTTTGGCCGGAGAACCTTGACTACAGCGGCAAAAAAGTAGTAGTGATCGGAAGTGGAGCAACCGCAGTGACCTTAGTGCCATCGATGGCGGATAAGGCGGCACATATCACTATGCTCCAAAGGTCTCCGACATATATTACAAGTTTACCTTCTAAAGATATAGTCGCGGACTTTTTAAGATTTATCCTTCCGGCTAAACTGGCCCATCATATCACTCGGATCAAAAATATACTGATCCAAATCTGGTTTTTCCAAATTTGCAAAAGGTCTCCAGATTTTGCGAAATGGTTAATACGAGCTAGGCTCAAAATGTCCCTTCCAAAAGGTTATGATATAGATACTCACTTCAAACCGAATTATCAACCTTGGGACCAAAGGGTTTGCCTTGTTCCGGACTCTGATCTTTTCAAGGCGATCTCTAAAGGGAAAGCTTCGATAGAAACGGATCATATAGAAACTTTTACTCCAAACGGGATCAAATTAAAATCCGGCAAAGAACTAGAAGCAGATATTGTCGTAAGCGCAACAGGATTGGATCTGGTCGCAATGGGAGGAATGCGTTTAAAATTAAACGGTTCCGATGTGGATATCTCTAAACTTTATACTTTTAAAGGTTTAATGTTAAGTGGGATCCCGAACTTTGCATTTTGTGTAGGGTACACGAATGCATCTTGGACTCTTAGAGCGGATCTAACTTCTACCTACGTCGCGAGACTTCTGAACCATATGGAAACAAATCGTTATAAACAATGTGTTCCGTTGGTAGACGAATCCAAAATGGAAAAAGAACCGATATTAGATCTGAATTCCGGTTATATCCAAAGAGCGATTGACAAATTCCCTCAAAGAGGTGCAAAACGCCCCTGGAGATTCCATCAGAATTATCTAATGGACCTGTTCGATATCAATTTCGTAAGAGTAAACGACTCGAATCTTTCTTTCGAGTAAAAAATATTTAGAAGTATAAGAAGAGAATTTGAATGAAAAATTTTAAAAACAAAGTGGCAGCAATTACCGGAGCAGGTTCCGGAATGGGAAGAGAATTGGCGATCGCCTTGGCGAAACAAGGATGCCATCTTGCTTTATCAGATATCAACCAAACTGGACTTTCAGAAACCGTTCGTATAGTAAAAGGATTAAACAAGGGAATAAACATTACAAGCCAGACCCTGGACGTTTCTAACAGAACGGCGGTTTTTGACTGGGCTTCTCAAGTTGAGAAAGATCATTCAAAAGTGAATCTTATTTTTAATAACGCGGGGATCGCATTCGGTTCTACTATCGAAGGATTTGAATCGAAGGACTTCCAACGAGTAATGGATATCAATTTTGGCGGAGTATTGAACGGAACGCAGGCATTTCTTCCTTATCTCAAAAAAAGCGGAGAAGGTCATATCATCAATACTTCCAGCGTTTTCGGGATCATAGCTGTTCCAGGAACTTCGGCGTACAACGCTTCTAAATTTGCTGTTAGAGGATTTACGGAAACTCTTCGTCAAGAACTGGATTATACTCGCTGCGGTGTTTCTGCCACGAGTGTTCATCCTGGTGGGATCAAAACTGCTATAGCCACAAGCTCCAAGAGTAATGATAGCATCAAAGTTTTAGGATTAGATCCGAGCACAGCGGGAGATAAGATGACAAAACAATTTATCACAACTGCAGAAAAAGCGGCTTACGTGATCCTGAAAGGTGTAAAGAAAAATTCCCGTAGAGTTTTGATCGGACCTGATGCAGTTTTCCTAGATCTTATCCAAAGGATATTCCCAGGATCTTATTCAGGATTTTTAGGTAAGATACTATTAAGCAGAATGGCAAACTAATAATATGAGCCGGGAAACCGGCCTATAGGCCTGCCCCATTTTGTTTCTAAATAAAGTGGATTTGTATACTCCATACAACCCAATTTCTTTTGCAGTTTTTCTGATTTTTAGGTCATACTTAGAGTATGAACAATATCAGAAAAACCAAATTAGGGAACCAAGGGCTTATTGTTCCAATCGAAGGACTTGGTTGTATGGGTATGACCCAAATCGCAGGGGCAAATATCTACGGGCAAAGTGACGAGACTGAATCAATTGCTACAGTACATCGTGCATTAGAATTAGGTGTTAATTTTTTAGATACTGCAGATCTTTACGGACCACTAAAGAATGAAAGACTAGTAGCGAAAGCGATCCAAGGGAATCGAGACAAGTATATCATTGCTACTAAGTTCGGATTTGAAATTGACGATCAAGAACAGCTCACCTGGCAAATAAACGGTCGCCCTGAATATGTAAAAAAAGCGATAGAACGTTCCTTAAAAAATCTTGGAACAGATTACATTGATCTATATTACCTACATCGTATGGATCAAAATGTTCCGATCGAAGAAACTGTAGGAGCAATGTCCGAACTTGTAAAAGAAGGAAAAGTGAAATATATTGGCCTATCCGAGGTTGGTTCGGAAACGATCCGAAAGGCTCACAAGGTCCATCCTTTATCGGCAGTCCAATCCGAGTATTCCCTTTTCGAAAGAGATGTGGAAAGATTAGAAATTCTGAATACTCTCAAAGAACTTGAGATCGGATTCGTCGCATATTCTCCTTTAGGAAGAGGTTTTTTGACCGGACAGATCAAAACTCCTAACGATTTAGACGAAAACGATTTTAGAAAGACTCTACCTAAATTCCAAGGAGAACAATTCTATAAGAATATAGAATTAGTAAATGAGATCCAAAACCTCGCTTCTCAGAAAAAGATCACGGCATCTCAATTGGCCTTAGCCTGGGTTGTTTCTAAAAATGTAGTTTCTATCCCCGGAACTAAAAGGATCAAATATTTAGAAGAGAATATCGCGGCGGCGAATATCTCTCTCACTAAGGAAGAACTAGATAAGTTAGAATCGATCATTCCATTGGAACTATCCACTGGAAACCGTTATGACGATCGTGGAATGTCCATGGTAAATAAGTAAGATTTAACTCCCGATTTTTCAAATGTATCAAGCGGATCATCGGGAGATTTTCCAACTAGAACAGTCAAATTACAAGATGAACTCTAAAAACTTAATCACGATCAATTCTATTTCAGAGTTTCATGAAATGTTCGGGCATTCTAAACCCGCTCATCCTTTGATCAGCATTACGAAACTGAACGGATCCGAATCAAAAATGCAACCTTTTCTGATCGAAAACAAGTTCATGTATGACTTCTATACGATCTCAATAAAAAAGAATATCAAAGGAATGATTCGGTATGGAAGACAAAGTTTAGATTTTAGAGAAGGAATGATGGGTTTCAGTTCTCCCAAACAGATATTTTCCTTCGACGAGAGTGTCGATCTTTCCGAAATGTCCGGTTGGTATCTTATTTTTCATGCGGATTTTATCAGAACATACGACTTGATCAAAAGAATCAAAAATTACGGATTCTTCTCCTACGAAGTCAATGAGGCTCTCCATCTATCCGAAAAGGAAGAAGCAACCATAGATTCACTGATGAAAAATATCCAAGAGGAATATTTAGGTTCTATCGATAATTTTAGTCAGGACTTAATGGTATCTTATATTGAATTATTGATACAATATGCGAATCGATTCTACAAAAGACAATTCATTACTCGAAAAAATACAAATCAGGATCTGTTGGTCAAATTAGAAAATATATTAGAAGAATACTATGTGTCCGATAAGTTTTCAGAACTTGGGATCCCGACTGTAAAATATATTTCCTTTCAACTAAATGTTTCTCCCAACTATTTAAGCGATATGTTACGCACCGTAACAGGACAAAACACACAACAGCATATTCATAACTGGATCATAGAAAAGGCGAAGGAAAAATTATCCACGACCTCTTTGTCGATCAATGAGATCGCCGTTCAGTTAGGATTCGAATATCCTCAGTATTTCAGCAGATTATTCAAAACAAAGACCAAAGTTTCTCCATTAGAATTTCGGAATTCGTTTTAATCTCCCATCGCCAACCGGATTCCTACTCCGAATTGAGCATAAAAAGTATTCAACACTCTTCCGGTAAACTGATCCGAATAAATACGAGTACTTTGTCTATAAAACTCGAGTGTATAAAAGAATTTGGAATTAAAATGGTAATTCATCCCGATCCCCAATCCTAGAACAAGCCCCCTCCCGTTTGTCATTTCCGTATTTCGGGCATTATAATCATCGCGAGATCTTGCATGCACACTTTCTCCCGAAGGAAAGCTGATCCCTGCCTTTAGTTTTATAAACGGATCAAACTTTTTATTCGGCAAAAAATGCGCGGAGAGAAATGCTAAAGAAGATACATCGAAATAAACCTGACGGTCTTTGGGTAATGTAGTAACATCTTCATTTAGCAAAAAGTGAACTTGTTTTTGTACATTTTGTCGAACTGCATTGACGGACTGGCCTTGAAAAGTGAAACCGTAACCTATATAATCCGTCCAACCAAACTCGGTCTCTATTCCATATAATCCCGTTTCACGATACATTGGCCTGTCGTAAGTGGACAATGCAGGCATTCCGGCAATATTCCTTTTGATATCACCCAATAATATTCGATCCAGAAGTGCTCGATCATAATCCTTTTCGGAATCTATAAACGAGCCGCTTGGTGGAGAGATCGGTGTTCCTCCGAAAAAAGAAAAAGAAGAGTAATTTTTGGAAAATCCGATATTAGACCCTGTATCGACAGCGGGATAGATAGGCGTTTGAGTCGGAGGAACAAATTCTGCACCCAGAAAGGTTGGAATTCCAACCAAGAACAAAATACCAAAAGCGAGGTTCTTCATATAAACACCTCTTCATCCATTCGAATATTCTAATGGAGTATAACGTGTTGGACCTAATATAAATCATTTCGGTTCCGAGAGCGAAAAATAATGCAAAAAGCCTATGGCCTCCCAAGACATTGATTCGGCAGTTTGTCTTGACTTATTCCCACAAGAGTACATTATTCGGTGTGCCTAAATATTACTACTATCTCACAATCTTCTTTACTTTTATTCTATTCACAAACCCTGCAGAAGCATGGTGGAATCATTTTCTATTCAACCGTCCCGCACTTGAGGGAGTCCCCGAGCTTGTTTCTGCTCCAAAAGTAAAAGTAGAGTCTCTTGAAGAATTTCTTTTAAAAGAAAAAGACGGTTTGGTCCAGCTCATGAACCAAATGGAGAATGAGGCCAAACAAACTTATTCAAAAAAAGCGCCTCTTCCTGAATCTCTTTATTTCAAAGGAGGAGATACTAAATCCATCCGGAATAATTTTCTAAGAGCGCTTCGGGTCAACACAGGCACACCGATCGGCTATTTTCTACAAAATCTTCCAGGCAAACCTCTTCCAGGGAAAAAATCGGATCCTAAAACCGTCAGCATCTATGGCGAAAAAGATCTAAAACAAGATTACGAATTCTATGATATCAAAAAGGGAGATCTTGTAAGCCCGATAGAAGTTTTGGCAACTGCAAGCGACGAACCGGATTTCGGACTAGATCTAAATTTATTTTTGGATAATGGGGAACAATTTGGGAAAGATTACGCTTTTGGAATACAATCATTCGGGGATTCGAAGATCTACTATAGCACCCAGGTCCCTTTTCATATAGGTTACTATCACGAATCAAAGATCATATTTGCTGCTGCAGAATTCCTAACTCGAACCTATCCTAGATATCGGGTCTACCAATTTACGACACTTGCCCGCTATGCATTCAAAACCGGTCATAAATATTGGGGCTATCGTTTCTTAGGCTGGGGAATGCATTATGTAGGAGATCTTACACAACCGTATCATGCTAGGGTTCTCCCAAATTTTGGGACAGCAAGTATGTTATGGATCAATCTCAAAGCAATTTTAGGTGATGAAACCGCTAAGAATGAGGCAATCGATCGAATTTCAAATAGGCACCAGACGATTGAAAAATATCATTTTAGCACTTTAAGAGATGCGTATATCGCGAAAAAACTAGATCACCCGTTTATTCTAAGCGTTATGAAAACTGAAAAAGATACATCTTACGGTAATTTTAACGATTCGTATATTGTAGATGTTCTTACCAAAGAAAGTTATGGGGTTTCCGATCGATTTGATACTCTGATAGACGAATCGAATCTATTAAACGGCTTTTCAGAAGGCAAGTTGTTGCAGCAGATCAATCAAAAATCCTTAAACGAATTGGATGCAACAATCGCAGAACATATGCAAAACGTAGGCTCTCATCTTCGCAATTACGTAAGAGCCGGATTAAAGTGAGATAAAACTTAAGAGGATTTTAAGGATCAAAATAGCTGTAAGTATTTTTCCTTAAATTCCTCGTTCGGGACTCTTCCATCCCTAAGTGCAAATTCTTCTTTAAGCCCCAAAAGAAAGTGCATTGCCATATCGCCCTTATTTTTTACCGGAACAGTGCCTCTATATTCGGTTTTGAAAAAATCTTTTACTAAGGAATACGTGTCCTGCGAGATATTTACCTTTCCTACTTCTCCGGCAGATTCTAATCTAGATGCCGTGTTGACTGCGTCTCCCCAAACATCGAAGGCGAATTTTTTCTTACCGATCACACCTGCGATCACCGGCCCCGTATGGATCCCTATTCTCATCTGCCAATAAGGAAGTCCTAATTCTTTTTTGATCGCTTGCATTTGATTCATGAATGCCTGTAATTCAAGTGCAGCCAAACACGCATCGATTGCGTGAGTCCCGTTCTTTGCAGGAATTCCACCAACGCACATATAAGAATCGCCGATCGTTTTCAATTTTTCTAATTTATATCTGTGTACGATCTCATCAAACTGGGAAAAACAACCGTCCAACTCTTCGATCAGAGAAGAAGGGGAAAGTATTTCGGCAATCTGAGTGAATCCCTTAAAATCCGTAAATAGGATCGTCGCGGACTCATAAAGTATCGGTTTTACTTCCCCTTTCTCCTTAAGTTCTCCGGCAACTTCAGCAGGAAGAATATTTAATAATAATGTATCCGCTTTTTCCCGAGAAGACTCGGTCTCCGAGAGAAGTTTTTTGATCTGATCATAGAGTAATGCGTTATGCAAAGCACTTGTGATCTGTTCACATATCCGAACGATTTGATCTATTTCTCTTTTATTCAAACCGAGCTTTCTTTTGAATGCAGTTATACAAATTATTCCGATGACTTCTTGATTTAAAATGAGAGGAATTTGCAAAAAGGAGCGCAAATGCCCCTTTGCGGCGATCTTTATATCCAATTTAGAGAAAAAATATTTCTGCCCATTTAGTTCATTGGATATATTCCTCGTAGCTCCTATATCATCGATATATAATGGAGTTTCTTCTAAAAAGGTCTGGTATAAACTACCTCCGTCCGAGTTTAGAGGAACCTCCAAATTTAGGAAAAATTGAGCTTCTTTCTCAGACATTCCTTTAGGTGTAATTCCCTTAGAATAAGTACTAAGTACTTCCTTTTCTTTATTTCTGATTAAAAGCCAAATCGTGTCAGCACTTGTATGATTCAGTATAAAATCGAATGCTGCTTTAAAAACCTGATCCAGATCCAAAGTAGAATTTAGTATTCTTGCAAATCCATTCAGCTCTTCTATTTCTCGAACAGCCTCCGTCCTCTCATGAAGTAGCACAGCATTCTGCACTGCTCCCGCAATTTGATCTCCCAGAGCAGAAACTTCCTTTAGATCCTTTTGCGCTAAAGGAGAATCTTGCAACCAAGTAATCGCCAGAACTCCTAAACTTTTCCCTTGAACGATCAATGGAATATGAAGAAATGATTCGATCCCCAATAACTCTACAATTTTTTCATCGATCGGAGACTTACTCAGCCAAGACATATTAATTTTCGGAATGTACAAAAGTTTCTGTCTTTGAACAGCACGGGAGAGAGTTCCTCCTTCTTCCGAAATGGGGACCTTAAGTGCGTAAAATTTCTGGAGATTTTCAACTTTGAAATCTAAAACTTTGTGATGTGCAATAAGCTCTTTACCGACTTCATCTACTTTAAACAAAGCTAAAAAAGCCTTCGGACCAAATCTTTGAGTAATATAATCCTCTACGAAGTTTAAAATTTCGGAAAGATCATTCGTGGAGTTGATCCTCTTAGCAAGTTCAGAAAGTGTCTCCGCATTTTTACGAGAAATTTCCTCTTGCCCCTTTGCATCTTCCAAACTATGAAATAAGTCGTCTAACTCCGCCGAAATTGGGCGAGTTAAAAAGAATGCGAGCTGGTATCCAAAAAGCAGAATGGGAGAACCGAAAAGTAGAAGATGCAAAATACGCGCATGTAATGGAGCCTCTTTAGATAAAAAAGGAAATATTAAAAAAAGAAGAAATGGGATCAATAATAAGGATAGAAGAGAAACTCGATGACTGATCCTAAACGCTTGTTTTTGTCTGGATAGGGTTTCATTCTTTAAGACTCCGTATGCAAGAATTCCTGTAGGAAGAATGCTCAAATTTCCCAATGGATAGATCGGAAATCCTTGAGTTGCAGGTAAATTCAGAAGAAGCATCAAACTTCCCAATAATAAGAATGTAACCGCAAAATTCCCCAAAGGAGCTACACTTTTAGTTCTTAAAGCGGATATCCATTCTTTCAATACTGCAAAAATTCCGAGCACTCCCACTACTCCGAAAATCTGAATAACTGGTCCTGAAGAAAAGATCCTGCCCCAAGCAAACTCATAAAATCCCACAAACAACCAAGGAGTGAATGCTGCGATACAAAGTACCAAAACTGCAATATCGAACAAAAAGAAAAACTTAGGTAATGGCCTTTTCAAAGCTAGAAATGCAAATCGAATATGAACGGAAGGAGCAAGGAAGAAAACAACATAACAAGCTTGAGTGATCCTATAAGCTATGATAGGATCTGAAATGACATCGATTGCCGTAGCAGAGATCAACTGAGCTCCATAAATGTACAGAGAAAACGCTGCCATTTGATTCAAAGGAGAACTTGGATTTGTTCCTCCTACGATAATACCTAACCAAAATACTGCTAAGGTGGAAAGTACAGGAATAAAAAGCCATACAGATCCGTATATTTTTGCAAGATCTTCCTGAGAAACAAGATGGACTACTGCAGTTGCCATCGTGATAAAAACGCACGCAATTAAAGCATTCAAAAAATAGAATAGAGCATTTTTTCTAAAGAGAAAATCGCCTAAACTCAAAAAATCCGACCTAAAAACACCGTAGGCAAGGATCAACATTGGGATGAAAGAAAAATTTCCTCCCGGAAAAAAAGGAACTCCAACAAAACTAGGAAGATTAGAAGCTGTTAGTACGATCAGTAAGTTTTGTCCAAAAACAAGAGTTTTCTTTTCTTTAAAAGAATACTTTCTTACGTAATGAATAATACAAGGAACCCCTATTAGAAAATAAGAACCGACACCTATAATTCCCCACGGTTTTAAAAAGATGGTAGATACAGGATATTTTCCGAAAGGATATTCTATAAATTCTCCTGTAAACGCCTTGTTCATCAAGATCCCGATGAACCCGAATAACATTGCTCCCCAATTAAGCCAATTCATCCAACGTATGATAGGATACTTCTTCTCAAGTATTCTATGCAAGAAATGCCCGCTCATTGGAGTGAATAAAAGAACGATTGGATAAACTGCTGTATTTAAAAGAAGAAGTAACTTCTCATCTTGAATGATCGCGCGTAATCCCAAGAGTAATCCGAGAGTTCCAAAGGATAGGCAAGCAATTGCAAAACTTAAGAATAAACCTTTTGGCCCTGGACGACCAGCTCGAGCAACTCCTGAGATAAATAATAATAAGCCGACTACAAATGTTAAAAGACCTGGGATTGCGTAAGGGAGTTGGTACCAGAAATACTGAATTTCAGAAGGATTAGAAGGGATTAAGGGCCAAAGTATCAGATGCATACGATCCAAAATCATGGCCCAATATAGTATGCATAATTAAGACTCTGTCGTCTGTGGTTATAATTCTGGACTTTTTATTTCAATAAAGCGTTGCTAACTTCTTCGATCCCTATAAAAAGAAGCCGCGCATATGAAGGACATAATAAATTTCCGGAGAATGATTCCCGTTCTAACGATCTCCTTCTTATTTGGATTCTGTTCTACAATTCATGGATCTAAAAGCTCAAAAGACCTTTGCAGCGGATATAATTTCGAAATAGCTCTCGACCCTAATAGATCATTCATAGCGGAAGAATTGGACAAAACATATTTTAAACCATTAGATCCTCAATTTTTGGATCTAGGCTTTTCTAATGCAGCGATCTGGTTAAGATTATCCGGAAAACAAAAGAAACAAAATGAAAAATGCTACATTATCTTAGAATGGCCTACATTAACAAACGTAGACTTTTACGAAACTAATACAAAAGGTAAGCTCGTTTTATCGGGACAGGCCGGAACAATTTTACCCAGAAATAAATGGTCTATCTCCTGGATAGATCATCCAAGTTTTCAAATTACTTCCGACAAGGATCTACTAATCCATATAGAAACTCGTTCAATCATTCGTTTTCCAATTTCACTTCTGACTGAAACCGAGATCAGAGAAGAAACGAATCGAAAAGCAACGACTAGTTCCATGTATGCAGGATTCATAGGAGCGATTTGTTTATTCGCATTTTTTTTCTTCATAGTTTTAAAGGACCAAATCTATCTTTGGTATTTAGGATATATTCTATCTATTTCGCTTAACTTCGGGCTCTTATACTCTTCCGCCCCTAGATTACTTTGGCCTGAGTTACCCTTCTGGCAAAATCATGGGGTCTTCTTCACCCAATCTCTTGCACTATTTTTTGCGATCGGCTTTTTTAGAGAATTCGTGGATTTGCAGACTTATTTTCCTAGGTTCGATAAGGTCGCGATCGGTTTATTGATCTTTTCGATTATTTTCGGAATAGGATCTTTTCTTTCGGATCTAAACTTTATCTTCTCTCGCATCTTTTCTATCGTATATATTTTATGGATCCCAACTTTTTTTACGATTACGATCCGTTTACTCGCGGAAGGCCAAACTCATTTAAAAGTATTTACGATCACTTGGGGGACTTTCTATTCCGCGGCATTCATTTATGTTTTATGGATATTACGAATTTTACCTTCTGATCCTTTTTTTCTATACTTGATGATTTGGCTTTTTCCACTCGAAGCAATATTCTTCGCGGCAAGTATTTATCAAAGATATAAGAATATAGACTCTACTCGTAAAAGGTTAGAGATAGAAATGAAGGCAGCGATGGATCGTTTAGCGGAGTTTTCTCATTTAACAAAAGCAAACTCAAATCCATCAGAAAAAAAGAGAACGGAAAAATACAAACGAAGTAAGATCCAAAAAATGGATGTTAGAGAGATCTTAAGTCGTATAGAATATCTTTTTACGGTAGAAACGATCTATAGAGATGAAAATCTTTCACTCAATAGTCTTGCCGCAAAATTGGATCTTACAGTTCATCAGCTTTCCGAGATTTGTAACACACAACTCAATACGTCTTTTCCTAAATTTCTTTCTTATTATAGAATAGAACATGCGAGTAAATTATTAAAAGATCCGGACAATCTGAATATTTTAGAAGTCGCTTACGAGTCCGGTTTTGGATCTAAAGCAGCGTTCAATTCCGAATTCAAACGAGTGACCGGGTTGACGCCAAGACAATTTAGGCTCTTAGACAAAACTAATTGAAGGAACGACGAAATTCGACCGGAGTAAGTTTTGTCTTACTTTTGAATAGTTTACTGAAAGACTGAGAATGCTCGAAACCTAGTTCATATGCGATTGCGGTGATGGGCAAATCTGTAGTAGACAATCTTTCTTTTGCCTTTTCGATCAGCTTATCATGAATATGTTGCTGAGTACTTTGTCCGGTCAATACGGTAAGTAACCCACTTAAATAATTTGGAGAAACGTTCAATAGATCCGCCACATGTTGAACAGACGGTAAACCTTTTTCCCTCAGGTCCCCTTCTCGAAAATACTCTGTCAAAACTTCTTCCAAACGATCCAAAAGTTTATGATTTGTGATCTTTCTAGTGATGAATTGACGATGATAGAATCTCTCCGCATAATTAAGTAAGGTCGTAATATGAGAGATGATAATGTCCTGACTGAATTTATCAATATTGGAATGATATTCCTGTCGGATATTCCGAGCAATGTTATTCATCACTGCTTCCTCTTTCTCTGACAAGAACAGAGCTTCATTCACGGAGTAATCGAAATATTCGTATTTTCGAATGGTCTTTGCCAAGGTCGTGTTCCAGATAAAATCCGGATGGATCAATAAGATCCACCCGGAATGCTCCGGCTTTTTGTCACGACCTATCTCGATCCTAAAAACTTGACCGGGAGCCATAAAAAACAAGATACCATCGTCAAAATCATACTCCTGCTGGCCATACTTCATTTTTGCGGCAGAATTCCTTTTCAAGGAAATGGAATAGAAATCGAGAGTCCAACTTGTAAGATTAAAATCCGCCGAATGTATAATAGATTCATAATCTACTACGCTTATCAAAGGATGTTCCGGCTTGGATAGCCCCCTCAACTGATGGAACTCATTAATGGTTCTGATCCTATATGGTTTCTGGACTTCTTTCATATCGGCCTACTTGATTTGTGCGTAAGCAGCGGCAAAATCTTTAGCAAAGTCTTTTACCTTTGTCTTTTCCAATACGGGACGATTGCGGAAATAATCCTTATACAGTACGCCACCTCTTCTGGATGCATTCATTTCCATAAAACCTTTCGCAGTTTTAGGGTTCATTCCGGCAGAGATCATACCATTTAATGATTCTTCATCAGAAATAACGAGCCATTTCAGATCCGGTTTCCCGATCGCTTCGCCTAAAATTTTTGCGATCTCGTTGGGAGAAACTTCATCACTTGCGATATAACGAATACTTCTTCCTACAAAAGGTTTTTCGATCTCTTCTAAAATCACTTTAGCGATATCCGTAGTAGAAACCCAAGGCTCTCTTTCATCCCCGCCGTAATTAGATACGATCGCACCTTTTGACTTTATAGTTTGCATAAACGCGAACATATTATAATAGAATCCAACAGGCCGCATGAACTTGATCGAAACATCATCCGGTAATTTCGTCAGAATATTTTCCGCCTTATGATGAAAAGCAAGTATCCCGCTTTCCGAATCGGTATGTGCTCCAATGCTACTCAGGTGGATCACTTGTTTCACTCCGGATCCTTCGATAGCTTCCTTATAACTATTTGCGATCCTACTGACGGCTTCCATGACATCCAGCTTATGATCAAAAAAACCTTCGTAACCGATCGCCTCCATAGCATAGACTATATCCGCTCCTTGAAAGGTTTGCGATAAGAATTCGCTGTCTTCCATTTTACCGATCGCGGAAATTGCTCCAATCGTTTCTATTTCTTTTGCTCTTTCCGGCTTGCTACTGACAACAGTAACCGAATGTCCCTTACGGACCAATTCTTCAGTAAGAGGCTTGCTGATATGTCCGAGCGAACCTGTAAGAATAATTTTCATAGGTGTATCCTCAATATTATAAAACCTTAATTTCACTGCTCCTTAGTTTCGAATAGCTTTACTCGACTCAGCTGCGTTTATTCATGTAGCCAAATCTCAGATCTTGTAGCCAAATAATTTTGCGCAAATTCCCAAAGGTAGGATTGGGCAATAATAAGGTAGTATCGAATCTTTACCTTTTCTCATAATTCCATCATAATCCCGGATATACATTACCTATTACAGGAGTATCGAAATGGATTGTTTTTTAAAGAAGGATAATCTCAGAATCGGCGTCACAAGAATAGAATGGAAAAGCATAATTGTTCTTCCATATATATTGTTCCTTAGCTCTCTCTTATTCGGATGTTGCGCGTCTACTAAATATCCGAATTCGGATCATTTTGATGGGAGACGATTTTATAACCCAACTCAAGTCGAAGAAAACGGGATATTGAGAATTTTGAAACTTCTGGTCACAATTAATTTCGAAGAATGGCCGGAGAAGGTTCAAAATGAAAAAACGAATCTCATTAAAACTCCATTAAATAAAGATCAAATAGCGATCACTTTTATCAATCATGCAACGGTGCTGATCCAATCCCGTGAAATAAATATTCTTACCGATCCGGTTTGGTCCGAGAGAATCAGTCCGGTTAGTTGGGCTGGAACAAAAAGGGTGAGGGAGCCAGGTATTCGGATAGAGGACCTTCCTCCAATAGATCTGGTGGTTATCAGCCATAACCATTATGACCATCTGGACTTGGAGACTTTAAAAACTCTAAATAGAAAATTTTCGCCTAAATTTTTAGTCCCGCTGGGAGATAAAGAACTCTTACAATCAGAAGGAATATCTGATACGGAAGAGATGGATTGGTGGCAAACGATAAAAATAAAAAAGAAAGCAAATGTGACTTTTACGCCTACACAACATCTTTCTGCGAGAGGTATATTCGATTGGAATCGAAGTTTATGGGGTAGTTATATGATCAAAATCGAAAGTAGGAAAGTATATTTTGGCGGAGACGCAGCATATTCTTCCCACTATAAAGAAATTAAAAAGCGTTTAGGAAGCCCCGATATTTCCCTTTTACCAATCGGAGCTTATGAGCCTAGATGGTTTATGAGATTGGTTCATATGAATCCCTCGGATGCAATCCAAGCCCACAAGGACTTAGGTTCTAAACTTTCTATCGGGATACATTTCGGAACATTCCAACAAACGGAGGAGGCATTAAACGCACCTGCTGAAGAATTACAAAAGGAGCTACTCGAAGCCGGATTGAATTTAAGTAATTTTAAAATACTAAAAGAAGGAATAGCACAAATTTATTAAAAATATTAATGTATTTGAGTTGGACGTAGCAGTTGTGTCGCTTAGCGGCCTGCTAATATGTCCAAGCGATTTATAATAGTAATTTTCTAAATATTCCCCTTAATTGGGGATGCTCGTATAAGCGGCGTTTTCCATTTAGATCCTCTAAGGTATGATTTTTTTGGGAAGAATATTCGTATAGCCAAACTTCAGGCCGATGTAACCGTTTTTCCAGACAAAACTTGAGCAATTCAAAGCCAGGGCATTTCCGAAAATGATATTTCGTCTAACCTGAATTCAATATAATTTCCCAAAAATGTAACATTCACAAAAAGAACTTATAAAAAATATATTGACGAATAAAAAATTATAATATTATAAAATTCAAAAAATTTAATTTATAATACTACGCCACGAAATGAGAAAAACCTTCCAAATTATATCCAGATCCAAGAAAGTCGCTAAGCCAAAAAAATCAACCCTGGATAATTCCGGGCATGATTTGACGATCCAAAATTTTTATAGTTCCAATCTTATTTTGCCTCAAGCGCAAAGTCCCGAGCTACTTTCCGGCTGGCTTTCCAAACATCACCCCAGATACAATATGAGTTCCTGGTGTTTCTTCGGGAATATTACGGATGAAAATGGAAAAACTGCGGCGATCAACTCGATCATTCAATACCAATCATTGCCTGACAATTTACCTTATATTGCAGAATGGTCCTACTGTGATGACCAAACGGACGGCTACGTCTTAGCTCCTTTTCTTTTAGAAGAAGGGAATGTGGAATATGCATCTCCATTTGCAATCACTGCCGATTATAATCCGATCAATACCGGAATTCTCAGCCTATCTCTCATATACGGTGAAATGGGAAAACGTTGGTCAAAATATAGAATGTCCGGTCGTGTCTTCTCCGAGCCGGATGGAAATTTATGGGAATATGAACTACTCTTGGAAGATACTTTTGGAGTAATGCAAACTGGGTATGGGCCATCCTCATTTCTTCCCCAATGGTTATTTCCGGATCAAACAAAAGTGATCAATTCTGAGTTCCAGGGTGATATACATAAATATCTTCAATCAGGTAAGGACGATATGCTCGGCCAGGGGTCCTACTACTACTCGATGCCATTGCTTAAAGTAGAAAATTTTAATATTACTAAAAATGGAAATCCTTATTCCAGTGGCAAAAGAGGGAATATTTGGGTAGACTATGTTGTCCAAAGTTTCGGAGAAGAAAGCTTAAAAATTGTAGGGTCTGCCACTTGGCAATTCTTTGCTATCCAGTTCCCTGTATTAGAGAATTATTATAATTACCAAGCAGCAATGATGATCTCAATTGTAGAAGCGACAGTCCAATCGGATCCGAAAGAAACTTCGGATCTTAAGGCGGCTCGTTTTTACATAAGCGATCCTTATCATGTTCAATACAATGAAAACGGTTCCATGATATCCTCCTTCGATTGGACTTTTGATCAAATAACCTATACTGTTACAAAAGATGCAGACGGCTATCCGACTAAATTCTCAATCCAACTTATAGCCCCGAAGGGGAAAGTAGAATTAAGCGGGGAAGCAATACGAAAAAATCAGATGATCAAGGTAGTGGAAAAATACGAAGGAGTATTCAAAGTAACTGCCAACATAAGTTTCGAGAACGGGATAGAACAGCCTGGCGCAGAAGGGTTCGCCTGGGCCGAAATTCATTAATTATATTAAGAAAAACTAAATATCCATTCAATAGCAGGTCCAACAAAAATGAAATTCAAAAAATCTTGTGTATACACATTCATCGGAGTGTTGTTACTTTATAGTTCGACAGTAGGAGCTCAGCTTGCTCCATACAAACTAACGAATCCTGTCTTAATTCGTCCATTTGGAGATTCGATCACATACGGAGTTGGATTCACAATAGACGGAGGATGTCCGATCTACGAAATCCTTCAATATATATGCATGCCGCCCGGATTAAAAGGCGGCGGATATAGAGGATGGATGACATTACTATCATTTCCACCCCAAGCAGACGGAATTGTATTTACAACTGAAGGTTACCAGAGTGGAGGATCTTACGTCCAACAATGGTTCGTAAATACACAAACTCATGATGGCTATCCTGGATGGACAATCGAACGACTGACTCCTGTAGCCGGTCGACCAAGTTTCTCGGATATCACCTTGGTCCATGCAGGCACAAACGATATGTGGCAGGTATTACAGATCCAAAATCCTACGGATGCACAAATGGATCAAATTGCTGCCACTACTGGGCAAAATTTGTTCAACATGCTGAACATCTTACTTAATACAAACCCGAAGACGTATATATTCGTAGCCCAAATCATCAAAACTTCCGCACCGCAACCAGGCTCCAAACCTTTTGATTATAATACCGTTAATAAGCTAATCGCAAAATACAATAGTTATATAGTGAACAACTGGATCAATCTCCCACCTTCCAGTCGGGAAAGAATGACTCTAGTCGACATGCACAGTACGTTGCAACCTGTAACTGATTATTTTCAAGACGGTATTCATCCAAATGCAAGTGGCTATCTAAAAATGGCATGTTCTTGGGTCAGAGCCATCAAAGCACAACCTGCAAATCAACAAGATCCTTGTAATGGTATTACAAATGGAACGCAGGTAAAAAAATTAACACCTACCGCGGAAGAGATCAAACAGATGACTCCTTCCAAAAAAGTGTTAGAACAGCTATTTAAAGGAAATTTACAGAAAAAATAAGATCATCTCATAAATTAGAAAAGTATGACATGAATTCTTTCACGAATGCTTTTCTAATTGTAAGCAATGCTGAGCACAGATTAAAATTTCTCTCACCAAGATTTACATCCTCTAAAACCGATTTGTTATGAGTAAAAACGGAAGCTAAAAGTAGGAAAACGCTGGATTTTTCCCATTAACGCTTCGTCTAGTTTTCTAAATTATTCTTTCCTAAAACATTTTAAGGCCAGAGATAGGCGTATGGATCCGGTGGGCAAAAAGCCTCCTCTATCTGTTTTTATTGCAGAAGACGAATACCCAGCCAGAGAACTTTTAGTTCGTTATATCATGGCAAGACCGGAGCTTCGCCTAGCAGGAATGGCAGAAGATGGAGACCAGGCCTTCCAAATCATCCAGGAATCCAATTTTGATATATTGTTCATGGATATCGACCTACCTGGTCGTTCCGGCATTCAGGTTCTCGAATCTCTCAACCGCCCTACCTATGTAATTTTTACGACTGCAGACAGTAAGTTTGCAGTCCAGGCATTCGATTTGGGAGCAGTGGATTATCTTTTAAAACCGTTCACATCCGAAAGATTCGATCTGGCAGTTGATCGAGCTTTAAAATTCAAACATTCGGAGAATACGGAAAAAACGAACGTATCAGAGAATACCGAACAATTTCTTTCCTTTTCCGAGAACTCGGTCCGCTACAGAATTGAATATAAAGATATTCTCTATTTCACATCCAATAATAAACGGACCATAATCCATACTTTCCGTAAAGATTATGAAACGTCCAAACTTCTTAAAGATATCTTAGAAACTCTTCCCGTCCAAAAATTTTTGAGAATTCATAAACAACATGTGGTGAATCTACAGTTCGTTTCTCATATACATTATACTGCGGGAGGAGCTTATTTGGTTTATTTAAAAGACGAAGAAGAAACTCCTCTTCCTGTAGGAAGAACCTTCGCCTCAGAACTCAGAAAACGTCTTGGCCTATAAAATATAGCCGGCGCATTTTAGAAAATATCCGCTCTTCTCTTCCCAAAATTTTCTAATTCAAGTAAAAACCGGATCATTCAATAGCGTTCACTTCTTCTGGAGTAACGTTCACTCCTTATTTTCATAATATAGAAATCGATTTTTTTCTTAGCCGTAGCATAGAAGCACATATGTAACAAATATTCTTCTACAAATAGCATTCACTCCCGAAATCCAAAGAACAACTATATTGCAGTTTTTTAATGATTGAAGAATCAGAATTCGATTTCAATTAGGAGCCATGATTTTTGAACAAACTTCTTTAGAAAGAAAGTCTCCTAATAAAAAGAACTTCCTGAAAAAAGTTTCTTTGCTCTTTCTATTTTTCTTTATTATTTCTTGCGCGAGCTCTAGTGCAGGGATCGCTACTAGCAATATCCCTCTTGGAAACAAAACATACTCCCCTATATCGGGAGTTCAAAAAGAAGTCCGTTGGTTTACTTTAGATCTTTTGATCTTCAGTATACCATTAGGAAAACCTTCTTTGGAATCGATCATCCAGGAAAGTTTAGAAGAGAAAAAAGCGGATGCACTCGTTAATATCAGATACTATAATCAAAAAGCCTCCTTCCTAATATTAGGAATCCATACTTTCGGAATTCTCGCAGACGCCGTTCGACTAGACGAAAATCGGGAGAAGCAGAATGTCCGCCCTCGGTAAGTTCTCCTTTCTAGTTGTTGGTTTAACAAGTATAGCTTGTATAGGCGGCGCCGAAATTAGAGATCTGTCTTTGGCAGATTCTGCGACTGTAATCCGGAACACGGAATATGAAGTTATTGAAACAGTTTCGGGAGAAACTTCTCAATTCTTTTTGTTCGGCGCAATTCCGATTACCCCTCCTTTAAATCCTAATCTTGCTTTATCAAAGGCAGTGTCCAAAGCCGAGGCAGGAACCTCCATTATAAGTTTAAAACAAGTTCATGAGACCAGATTATATTTTCCTTTAGGGACCGTTTCGGTCCTGCGCATAGAAGGTCTTCTTGTAGGACCTAAAACAAAGGAGAAAATCAAATGATATCCTTTGGATATATATTCGTTCCTTATGAATCACCCACTAAGAAGAATCCTTTATCCAAAGAAGAAACGGAAGTAAAGGAAGAACCTGAATCAGAGATCACCGAAGAAGAGAAGATCAAAAATACAAAGCTACCTATAGTTCCCATATTATTACTCGGATTATCCTTTTTTGTCCGGTGTTCATCTGAAGAAACAATCTCTGTAGAAGATGCACAAAGCCAGGTATTTTCTGCCGTTCAATATGTTTCTAAAAAATGCGGTGATCCGGCTCCTTCTCCACCTCTCATCGTTTTCGATGAAGTTTATAAAAGAAATTTAGATCTTTGCACAATCGCAATCACAAGGACCGAATGCCCCTTTCTCGGTTATCCAATCAGTTGTGTCCTCATGTATTTAGACAAAGAGGCTTCCAACATCCCATGGTACGTTAATTATGAAGAACTTAATAAAATTAAATTTCCTTAATATATTTATTCTATTTTTGGTCTTAGGATCTTTCTCCTTAGAAGCGGTTGAATTCCAAGGAAAAGTCTGGAATGAAAGCCAAAATAAACCGGAAGTCGGAGCAGGTGTTCTCGTATTTGAAACGAAAAGAATATTCAAAACGGATACGAACGGTTTATTCAAAGGAGAAGTTCCTGAAGAAGGCCCTTATACGATTCGGATCATTTTAGCCACAGGAATGATAGAAAAGAAAGTTCGGATCGAAGCCGGAATGTTCTTAAATCTAAACTCTTCTCCTCAGGAAAGAACAACGTCAAAAGGCGCCATCCAAGTTATGGGAGAAAGAGAAAAAACTTCAGTGTCACGAACAAGTGTAGGTTATGAAGAAATAAAAAGGATGCCGGGGACTTTCGGCGAAGCATTGAGAGGGATCGAAACTCTTCCGGGCATTACTCCTCCTTTGAGTTTCGGAGGAGGCGCGAATTCCTTTATAGTGCGAGGCGCGGATCCATCTTGGAATACCTATCTATATGACGATCTTCCCATTCTCTATCCATTTCATACGGACGGATTAACATCCGTCATACATAACGATTTAATAAAGTCTATCGATCTATATTCGGGAGCTTATCCGGCAAATTATAATAACGCGACCGGTGGTGTGATCGACATAGAAACCACAAGTTCTCCTGCAAAAACAAAGGCAGCCTTACAAGTTACACTTTGGAATACGACTTCTATGGTAAGCACACCTGCATTCGGAGGGAAAGGTTCCGTTTCCATAGCGGGAAAAGTCGGTTACCTTGATAAGTCTATTGCTTTGATCGCAGATGTTCCCGAAGGAGTGAATCTTCCTAAATATACAGATTCGCAAGTCAAGGTTGTCTATGATTTGGATCCAAAAAATAGGCTCATTTTCTATAATTTGACTGCGGGAGATAGCCTCTCCTTAAACATTCCAAATAAAGAGAATAACGATCCTACAAAGGATTCATTTTCCGCATATGCGGGAGGTAATCTTTCCATAGGTCAAAGATTTCGTACCACCGCAATCCGTCATATCTGGACCCCGATTGAAACTCTTTCCAATAGACTTACTTTAATAAATTATGATACTCTAGCGGATAATAATATCTCCGTTGGAAGTCTTGTCGGAAAAATTTACAATCGAAACGCATATACAGGTTTAAGACAGGACTTAACCTGGAATCCAACCAATTGGTTTAAGGCGGACTTGGGTTCCGAATTTAGAATGTTATCTTCTCGAATTTTTGGAACAAGTGTTGTTCAAAACGATCCGAGTAACCCTGCTCCAAATCCATTTGATACACTAAATCCCGCCTTCAGCTCTATCCCAGTAAACCAAGGTACCGGTAGTAACTACTACAATGCTTATCTTTCTCTTACATTCAAATGGAAGGGACTCGTATTTACTCCCGGAGCTCGTTACGATCATCTAGGCGCCATTAATAATGGAGCTCTGGCCCCGAGAGCAAACCTAAGTTATAAGTTCGGAAAAGAAGGATATAAAACTGGGATCATAGCTGGAGCAGGAGAATTTACACACCAACCTCTTGCAGAATATTATAATAAGGATACTGGAAACCCAGATCTAAAATTTGAGAAGGCAAGAAAGTACAGCTTAGGTTTAGAACAAGCGATAGGTCCTCAATGGAATGTTAAGGTAGAAGGATTTGGACAAGAATTCAGGGACATAGTTGTTCAAGATCCTTATATTTACACTCCTCTATCCGAAAACACAGATTCGGTCACAAAATACATTCAACCGTATTATACGGATAAAAAATTAAATTATTCTAATAAAGGAACTGGTTGGTCCAGAGGTTATGAAGTTATCCTTCGTAAAAATCATACTCCGGGAGTAGGAGAATGGTTCGGTTGGATTTCCTACACCTATAGTAAAAGTATGAGAAACGAAGGTGTCTATCAAATGTATGATGGAGACCCCGCATTATCAAACTATAAAGAAATCGCTCTTGTTAACCAATACTATACTAATTCCAAGGAACAAGCGGCGCCCTATTCCAGGACACATGTATTAAACTTCGTATTCGGCTGGAAGATTTCCGATAAACATCAATTAGGTGCTCGATGGACCTACCTTACATCCGCTCCGATCATACCTATCACAGGAGATGACGGAGGGCAATTTTCAAATCCCGCCAATGGACAAACCTATTGGAATGAGACTTATTCTAATAATCCTTATAGTTCTACGTATGGATATTCAAGAAGAGGAAAAGATTACCAAAGGTTAGATATCCGTTGGGACATTTTCCATAGATATGATTGGGGTTACGTCAATTGGTATCTGGAAATCGTAAACGTATATATGAGAAAGAACGTGAGCGGAGAAGAATATGATAACACCAAACCTTATTCTCGCACCAATCCAAAGGATAGCGAAGTTTTCGGGACCTTGGTCGTAGGAAGTTCCACAGTGATCCCATTTTTTAACGTAGGAATGGAAATCCGTCTCTAAGGATCTGATTGCGGACAAGCAACTTAGGACCCGAACGGATACAAGCTAAATTTATTAAAATATTAAGATATATCAATATAGAGGAAAAGATATGTTTGATTTTGTAGAAATAGGAGAACTCTCCGTATTTATTTTACTCGGCCTAGCTTCGACTCTCGCCATAGCTGTCGGGATCGAAAGATGGTTCGTATTTTCAAAAAGAGAAGGAAAAGACCCCGATTCTTCTTTTTGGGGAATTTCAGAAGGTCTCGAATCAGGAGACACTGAATCAGTCCAAAGATACGCTATAGAGAGTGAATCCAACGCGTACAATGGATTCGGGAGCTATGCATTGAAGGTTTTTTCTTCCGGAACTTCTTCCAAAAAAGAACTCTTACAGAGTAAAATTGCGGAAGAGAAAGGGCTCTTGGAAAGAAGGCTTTCTATCTTATCTACACTCGGGAACAACGCACCTTTTTTAGGATTATTGGGCACCGTTTTAGGGGTGATCAAGGCATTTCATGGTTTAGGAACTTTAGGAAGTAGCGGTGCAGAGGTAGTTATGAGAAGTATTTCTACTGCACTTCTCGCCACAGCGGGAGGACTTGCTCTCGCGATACCTGTAGTAATTCTAAACAACTACTTCCAAAGAAAAAAAATAACAATATTAGGAAATCTTGAAATTCTTTCTTTAAAGGCTTTGGGCGGATTTTCTAATCCTAATTCAAATCACCATAGATCAGGATCCCAAACGGGTTCCGCGGTTTTGTGAGGAAATATGGCAGCTTCATCACAAAACGAATCAGAAGAGATCAGTAGCATCAATATCACGCCAATGGTGGATATCATTCTGGTCTTACTTGTAATCTTCATGGTAACCGCCAACTTTTTAAAACAGGAATCGGTAAATATCAATCTACCCAAAGTCCAAGCAGCGGATCCTAATGTTTCCGAATCGTTGCAGGTATCTTTGACTAAAGATGGAAAATTATATTTAGAAGGTGCTGAGACGAATATTCAAGCCTTAAGTAATCGGCTAATAAGAGATTCAAAATTCAAACCCAATATGAGGCTTACTCTTTCTGCGGACGAAGGACTAACCTATGGAAAAATTGCAGAAACAATGGGATTGATCCGTAAAGCGGGTGTGACTCGGATTGCCTTGTCCGTAAGGAAATAGGATGGAAACAAGAAGCTTCAGTAAAACTGTAGAAAAGGTTTTTAAAATTTCCATCCTCGCTTCTTTATTACTGCACGGGATCTCCGTGGGAGGATTCTATATTAGCCAAATGCAAAATAGTGCAACTATGGATTCTGCCGATCTGTCTCCGGTTGAAATTGATCTAGATGATTTCCCTCCCGAATTATTAGGAGGCGCCGAAAGCCCCGCACCCGTTGAAAAACAGGATTGGGTAGAAGGATCTAAAAAAGACGGAGAAGATCCTAACAACGATGATCTAGATCCGAATAAAGTAAGTGGAGATGGAAAGGATAAAGATGGCTTTTTATATTCTTATAATGGAGATAGGCCGCCTACTCCTATCTTGGATTTTGACCCAAACTCATATTTCCCGGACGCGGCAAAAAACTCAGGGATCACAGAAAAAACTGTGGTGGTTCTCGTACAAGTGGACGAGTCTGGAACCCTGAGAAGTGCAAAAGTTGTTTCCGGAAACCCCGGTTATGGTTTTGATTCTGCTGCTCTGAAGATCATACATCTAGCTAGATTTTCACCTGGGTATAGCCAAGGAAAACCTACAAGCATGTCTCATAGAGTTCCGATCCATTTTAGGTTAGGGGATTAAGAGAGGATGAAAAAAGAACCTTTAGAACCTGAGAAAAATCCCTATAAACATAAAAAGCCCTGGGTAGCTTACGGATTCATTGTTGCGATCGTTCCTATTTTACTCGGAACATATCTTTATACAAATTCGCTTATAGAGCAAAAAGATGAAGACCAGCTTTACATTGTTTCACCGGAAGCGAGCGTCGCTTATATATTAGGAGATCTTTCTTTCGATCCTAAAGGATTCCCGGAATGGGATGAGAAAAAAAAAGTTGGAGTAAATTGGATCCGCCCTATTCGGACCAGGTCCATGAGTTTTACTAATGACGATCTAAACTCGATTCTTTCGCACGAATTTAACTGGTATAAAGTTTCACTCGATGGCCTTCCTCCTATGGAAGACGCAACGATGAATATGCAACATTTCTTTTGTCATTTTGAAATTTACATGGATAATGGTGAGAAAATTTTCTCTTACGGATCCATGGAGCCTGGATCCGAAATTAAATTCAAAGGATTCCAACAAACTCTAATTTCTTTACCAAAAAATTCTAATATTAAATTTTTATACCTTCGCTTTCGACATCCTCCCAATGTTATTTTTGGTTTAGGATCGAAACGTACCTTCATCGGAGACAAAACTTCAGTAATCCTAAGATTAGTTCAGGATGAATTTTACGTAATTGTATTTTCCAGTATGAGCATATTCATCGGGATATTTGCGATTATTCTATTTTTATTCCGCTGGAGACAAAGATATTATAGCCTTTTAGAATTCGGGTTATTTTCACTTTGCCTAGGCGCAATGTACGTATGCGCGAATCCGCTTGTGCTTTGGTTTACTTCGAATCATTATATCGGTTTTTTTTCGTTTGCTGCTTTCTTTTACTCCTTCCCTATCATGATGCTCGTTTTTTTCATACGATCGTATGGTGCAGGTCCTTTCAAAATTTTAATTTGGTTCTTAAGAGTCTTCTTAATCATATCTCCAATCCAATTTGTTTCCTATCTTTTCACAGGCACTCCAGGCACTGCTCTTCTCTTAATTATAGCAAGTACGATCAATATCATTTTTGTAACTATCTCCATGTGCGGAATGTTATTAGTTGCCTATCTTTCCTATAGAAGGGATCCGCGCCACGGACTTGTCGCGGTTATTGGTTTAGCCTTTGCCGTGTTATTATTTTTATATCAATTTCTGAGAGGTTTTTTGGGGTATAACTCTCCTGAAAACCTCACTCATTTAAATGGCCCGATGGGAATTTTGTGTTTTGGGATCATCTTAGAGAGGGCCTTTAGAGAAAGGGAAGAAAGAATAAAAGAATATTCAGAAAATTTAATTAAATATGAAAAGTCCTTAAGAGAATCGGAGCTCAAATCTTTACAACATAAAATGAGCCCTCATTATCTGTTCAATTCTCTAAATACGGTCCATGCATTAATTGCAGTGGATCCGACTCTCGCCGATAAGGCCTTGATCCGTTTATCCGATAATTACAGATATCTAGTAGATACATCAGGGCAATCCCTGGTTCCTTTCGAAGAAGAATGGAAATTTCTGGAGGATTATCTTCATCTTCATAAACTTCGCTTCTTAACAAACTTAGACTTGGAAATAAATAAGCGGGGAAGTTTTGAGAATGTCAAGATCCCTCCGCTTACCCTCCAGCCCATTGTTGAAAATTCTTTCAAACATGGATTTAGAACAAGGACAGGAATTCAATGGAACCTGAAAGTCAGCGCGATCTCTGATCCACTGACAGAAACTCTCATGATTACAGTAACGGATAATGGAAAAGGTTTAGGAAATTCTTCCTACAATCTTTGGAATCGTTCTCTAGGAGGGATCAAACTTCGACTGGAGCATTATTTCGAAAATCCTGAAATAGAGGTCGATTCTCCTGAATCGGGAGGCATGATCGTTCGGATCCTGATCCCTTGGAAGAATAAACTGGATTCCGGACTGCCTTAAGATCTGGTTCACCCGTACTATTTCTGATTAGATAGATTAGGCAGTGTTAACAATGAGAGAAGATGGCAAACGCTCTTTACCCTCAAAAGAACTTCAATTTCCTAGTATAAATATAATTCTGCAAGAATACCATTTCTCTCAAATTTAAATCAAAATCCGCCAACACTAATATCCAATACAGGATAACGCTTTTCGATCCATTTCACTGAATGAAGAGACTTTTTCACCTTCACTTCTTCTCAAAATGGCCCCTTGATAAATATTGACTTAAAAATTGTTCAAACAAATTGTTATTCAATTGATAGAGGCATATATTACTTGAAACGAATTTTCATCTTCATAATATTCTGCTCCGTAGGATGCACATCCAGCTCCTTAGTTAAGAACCCTTCGAGCAAAGATCCGATGAGGAGCAAAACTCCTAAAATTTTCATCCAGTCTATGGATCATAATAAGGAAGTTTCCCAGGAAATTCCGGAGAATATTACAAATTTATTAACTTTAAGACTGATCAATCGGCTAGGGGATCAATATATCGTGATGAGCGATATTGCTATGGGATCCCTCTTGAACCAAGCTTCTCTTCAACTGTCCGGCTTTGGAACAAAACAAGGTATCGAAAATCTCAAGACGATCGCGGACTTCGATGTATTAATTTCCGGGACTGTTGCCAGGCGCGCCAATAAATATCTTCTCACCTTAAAAGTAGTCAAACGTTCAACTAGAGCCGAAGGTTTCGAAATTCTTTTCACGGAGAATTTGGAAGCATTCCCCTACCAATTCGATTATTATACAGAGGAGATCTCCAAGAAGACTCAGAATCCTAAATACATAGTGAATTCTCTAAATGCTCCACAAAAAGAAAATCTAGAATTAACTTTTTTAAAGATCAAAACGGCAACGGTTTCTTCCGAAAGATTGGAAGCCTACGTTTTTGGCGGAGGAGACTCAAATGCTAGAATGTTATCCGACGTGCTCAAGGAACGCCTTTTAAATGCGGACCAACTTGTTGCGAAAAAGGAATATGCTGAGGCTGCCGAAATCTATCTGAAATCGATCCAGGCAGTGCAAAGTATCAGCGAAGAATATCAAAAGTCCTTACAGGATCTCCTCTCTCTAATTCGTAAAAATTTAGACATCACTTATTCCCGCTTATTTCAAGAAAAACTATCAAAGATCGATCAAGCTTTAAACTTAGAGAAGTCTATCTCGCCGGAATCCCTAAATAATTATTATCTTTCCTATCAAAACGTTTTAGACGAAATTAATTCAACTACAGAATTCAATCAGAAAATCAAAACAAAAGAAGCGGTAGAATATAGGATCGCGGAAGTAAAAATTGCATCTTTCAGATATATGGAGAAGGAAGCAGATAATTCTTACCAGAAATTGGATTTCCTAAGATCTCATGATATCTATCACCAAATCGTAAAAGAAGCTCAAGTATATCTTGAACCTGTAATGAATCAGCCTAACTTCGCTAAGATATTGACTCGATTCGAACAGAAAGACATTACAGCGGCAAATAGTGCCAGATCTTATGTGAATCATACGGTAAACGGTCTCTTAGAGATTGCGGAGATGGAAAACGCAAGAGCAGTTTTAGAGAAAAGTTTCGACAACGGAGACTTCGGAGATCACTTCGAAAAATCCGTTCAATATCTAGAAGCTGCTCATGCTCAACTTACGATACAGGAGCAATTTGCTTCTCCGGAAATTATCGAGAAATACAATCTGTCAACTGCTCATATCAATGAAAATATCTCAAATCATAGAGACTACAGCTTGACGAATGTTCTTCTTTTACCTTTCCGTTATGTGGGGAATCTATTTAAAGGTGTCACCGACATATTTGTTTTCAAGTTCGGATATGGAATAGGAGCCGGAACTGAAGTCGGCCCCTTAGGAACCTCAATCGGAATCGCAAAAGTTCCCTTAGAATTCGGGACCGCTTATCCGAATGATTCGCACTCTGAGATTTCGTCCGTCTCGAGAGAATTGAAACGACGCGACACATTACGAAGTGCAAATCAGCCGTTGGCATGGGGAGCTGGCATCTTAGGCGCAAATACTTGCTCAAACGCACTAGTCCTTCGATTATGCGACGAGGACAGGAGAGTTTATTCCGGAATTAATTTCTGGGTAGGAGTTGGTCCTGCATTTCATTTGAGTATAGAAACACATCGTCTCTTAGAATTTTTAGGTGTATTGGTATTCCAAGACCCGCATATCATCGAAGATCAAAACGAAAGATTTTTGTATTTCTCTTTTGCCAAAGGGAAAAAGTTTAAGAAGCGAAAAGTTGTTAAATGATAGATCGAACTTCTATCTATATCGGAGGATACTTAAGTAAGATGAAAGAGAAGAAGTTTCTTATTACTCTAGTCTCTATCACGGCAATGTTGTTCTCGATAAACTGCAACCCCGGGTCCTCAATACCCATTGTAATGCTTAAACCGGACGGGTACGATGAATGGACCAGCCTTCTGGGTGTCGTTGGCACAGAAGGACAAGCATTCGGAATAACCTCGGATCACTCTGGAAACATTTATACTACCGGTTATTCAGGTTTTGATTTAGATGGCATACCCGCAGTTGGCTTCCCTGATTTGTTTGTTATTAAGTTTAATAGCAAAGGAGAAAAACAATGGACAAGACGATTAGGCACACCTGACGTTAGCACACTTGCATTTGGGATTACCTCAGATTCAGACGGAAACGTTTATACTACTGGCACTACAAAAGGAGATCTGGACGGTCAATTAGGAACTGGATTTTTTAGTCTATTTGTAACTAAGTATGATGGTAACGGGGAAAGGTTATGGACGAGGTTATTAGGCATCCAAGGTGCCAATGCATATGCAACAGCAATCACCTCTGATTCTATCGGAAATGTTTATACAACCGGTTACACTGACTGGTCTCTAGATGGTCAAACTCGTATCGGTGAGATGGATCAATTTGTTGTTAAATACAATAGTAATGGAGAAAAGTTATGGACTCGGCAACTAGGCACCGGAGGAATAATCTACGGGCGAGGGATCACATTAGATGCATTAGGAAATCTTTATACTGCTAGTGACCAACTCATAGCTAAATACAACAGCAATGGAGAAAAACTTTCACAAGCATATACAGGATTATATAACGTTTCCGGAATCACTTCAGACAACTCCGGAAATTTTTACATTAGCGGTACAACAGGAGAAAATTTAGACGGTCAAACTAGTCCAGGGCAATCGAAACTCTTCGTAAAAAAATTCAACAGCAACGGAGTAAGACAATGGACGAGACAGTTAGGCGCTCTCAATAAGGATACGAGCGCGACGGGAATCGCTTCGGACTCCTCCGGAAATGTTTATATCACTGGCTACACAACCGGAAATCTAGATAACCAAATTCTTATAATGCGCACCAATATGTTTGTTGTTAAGTATAATAGTAACGGAGAAAAGTTATGGACGAGGTTACGGGCCGCGCACGGTAAAAGAACGTACGCGTATGGGATCACCCTAGATCCCTCGGAAAATATTTATACCACAGGATATACAGTAGGAAATCCAATTTACAATGCAGATCAAGGGTTTTACGACTTGTTCGTAAGTAGATTCGATAAAAATTAAAGTGTATTCGCCCGAGAAGATTTTAACTACTACCTCTCAGGCAAAGTTATCAACCGTAATATCTTCACTATCTGTCTTCAAAGTTTTTGTAATAATTTCAGAATATTAGGATCTCTTGATTCTTTCATCTCAGATTCGTCCAAATCACTTTCGATAAGACTCCTGCTATTCTCTTCTAAAATATATTTTTTATCCTTATACAAAACCCCTTTAGAACTTCTTGGCCCCCATGGATAAAGAGGCATACGAAATTCGTAGTCGGGATCAAAGAAAGAGGTCCCATTCTTCTCCTTATAAGAACCAAAATCCAAAAGTTCTAATAAGGATGGAAACACGTCATGGATCCCACCTTTCTCCGCACTCGGTATCGAAAACTCAGGAGAATAATAAAGAAAAGGAACTCGTACTTCCTCGTTTTTAATCGAAAACCCATGCTTATAAACGCCGAATTTTCCGAAAGATTCTCCATGATCCGAAAGAAGCAAATAGATCGTCTGGTTCGGGAATCGATCTTCGTTTTTTCTCACGAAAGAATCCACGAGATGGAGCTCGTACTCCAAAGAATTTAAGTATCTTCCATAATCCGAATCTTCCTCAAATCTATAAAACTTCTCCGGATGCGGATTAAAATATGGAGAATGAGTATTCGTAAAATATAAAATATATAAATAAGGAGAGGGATCTAATTGAGAAAAATCAGATGCGAAATCGATAAGGACCGAATCTTCCAGGCCCCATTGAAATTCTTTGTAATTCTTTTTCGCATTATTTCTAAAGTAATTTCGGTCATACAAAGGAATTCTCCAATCCTGCATCATCCTTTGTATATTTTCGAAATAACCTGCACCCGAGAATAGAAACCGTATCTTATAACCTGCTCTTTCAAACTCAGATGTTATAGGTTGTGCAGACTTCGTATTTTCAGAATTTGGTTCCCTTCTAGAATCGGAGTAATTCCCAGTAATCAAAGAAAAGAGAGAATTCGAACTATGAGGAATAGGCACAAAGAAATATTCTATCTCTTCCCAATTTTTAAATGAAGACAGATCTACTTTAGTAAAAGCTTCCTTACTAATTCCTTCCAATAGAAAAATGATTATATTTTTATTCCGTTGAGGCTTGGTATTTGAATTGGATCTTGAAAAGCGATCCAAGACCATTTTATTCGGGTTAGAAACTAACTTATCCGAAAACAACAAGAGGTAACTCCCAGCTACTATAAGTAGAGTTAAAATTGGGATCGTTGGGGATCCGATCCTACCTTTTTGCAAAAATAGCCTGTCGATTTTCGGTATGAAGTAAAAGCAAGCTACCGCTGAGGATATAAACCATAAATGATAAAAGAAACCTAACCTACTAAACGCAAAAAAAGCATCTTGATATAAAATTCCCAGATTTTGGAGGAAATACGATGTTAAACCAAAATTTGGAATTAATTTCAAGTTCTCATACGAAATTCCGGAAATATAAAAGATCAAAAGAATAAAAATTGAATATAGAATTTGAGCATAATCCAAATAGAGAAGTCTGTTTTTCTTTTCGAAAACATACAAAGCGACAAATAATAAAATTGTTAATAGGAAGATCGTTATAAAAAGAAAGATCGAGATCCGAAAAATTCCGGGACCCACAATCAAACCTAAGTGGGATGTAAGCAAAGAAATGATTGGAAAGATCAAGTAAAATCCGGATCGCCGAAACATCTCTATTCCACTTTAAAATAAAATTCTTCTAATATATCTTGATCGCGATAGATCGCAAATCGGTGAGCACCTTTACCCAAGGAAATCGTCATCTCAACATCCGCAAAGAAAGGCCTTCTTCCTTGTTCGTCAATCTCATAAAAATATCCTTCACTCTGCCCTTCTCCCGGATATAGGATCCGAACAGGGATTTTCTGCAGCTTGCTAGGTAGATTGGAATCGATTATATATGTTTCTCCTTCCGATGGAGACAAGACCGAAGGAACATTTTCAAGAGAAAGATTCAGTTCCGAAAAGTTCTTATGATGGTCCAATCTACAAATTTCTTGATTCGGATCTGATTTAGGGAGTAATTCTCGATACGTTAGACAATTTTCCCCAGCCGGAGATCCACTTAATCTGCAATACGTCCTCTCTTCGAATTCGGAAGGATACCTAAAGGTATGTTTCTTCTCTTTGTATAGATGTCTCATGACGGATTGGAAAATTCTACCTGCACCAAAGGCGCCCGAGATATTTGCAGTCCTTTCTCCGTTAAAATTCCCAACCCAAACGGCAACGATATAATCTTCAGTAAAACCGATTGTCCAAGAGTCGCGATAATCCTTGGAAGTCCCAGTCTTTGCCGCAACTGCAAAGGGAAAATCCAGAAAATTTCTCGTCCCGAACACCCTACGACGAATTTCTTTGTCTGCAAGTATATGTTTAATCTGGACGGCGCTCCTTAAACTTAGGACTTTTTTCTCCGAACCAAAATCAACTGTATCTCCATTCTCCATTCTTCCCAATCGAACAGGCATTAGCTTTCCTTCATTAATAAAAATAGAATATACTCTTGAGAGCTGAATTAAATTCGATTCCCCGACGCCTAATGCGATCCCGGCCCCATAATATTCCGGTTCCTTCGTTAGATGGGTCATCCCTACTTCTTTCAAAGAACGAAGAAAAAAATCGATCCCTAATTTTTGCACCATTCGATAAGCGGGAGTATTCCTGGATAAGGCCAAAGCTTCTCTCAAAGTCATTCTACCCCAAAAACTAAGATCGCTATTTTTGGGACGAAAGCTAGATTCGGAATCCACTTTTACACTTACCTCGGAGTCGCTCAACATCGTGCTTGGCTTGTATCCGAATTTATCCATCGCGAGCGCGTATAAAAAAGGTTTTAATGTACTTCCTGCATTTCTCAAGGCGACCGTACCGTTTACCTGGCCTGAAATTTCTTCTCTATACTCCTTGGATCCTACCATCGAAACCAATTTTAAAATCCCACCGTCTTCTTCACTTTTTCTTAATACTAATACGGCTCCATCATTGGCCCTAAATTGTTTTAGATAGGAAAGTTCCGCGGCCAAGATCCCGCGGATCGTCTCGGTCAAATTTAACGACAATTCTGATCGAAATTTTCCGGACAGATCTGGATATTCTTTTCGGATCCAATCGATATAATGAGAAGCGGCCGTTCCGTTAGAACCGCTTGAAGACTGGCTATTTTCGAATATTCCCGATTCGATTTGAGAAATATCCATAGAACATTCTTTGCACATATTACTTCGAACGGATCCGTATCGTTTTGAGAAGGATTCCCTAGTCATAGATGGATTTCTAAGAAGAAGGACTAGAGAGATCGAATCTTCCCGAGTCAGAAAATGTACATCCTTAGCCAAGATTCGTTTGGAAGCCACAGAGAAGCCGGACTGATTGAATTTTGTAGGAACTCGATTTAAGTATGCTTCTAAAATCCTGTCCTTATCAAATCTAAGGTTTAAATATATTGCATATACGATCTCTTGCAATTTGCGAAGATAGATATTCTTAGATAGTCTAGAAGCAAAAATAATACGGGCCAATTGCTGATGGATCGTAGAACCTCCAGAAACAATACGACCTTGGGAATAATTTTGATACGAAGCCCTAAGGATCGCAATCGGGTCTATTCCAATACTATAATAGAACCTCTTGTCTTCCAATTCCAGAATCGTACTTTTCAGGTTTTCAGGATATTCGGAAAGAGGGGTCCATTCTGTGAATGTCTCTTCCTCTTTTGTAGGGAAACGGTTCATCGCGATCATTTCCGAAGAATAGAATGAAAGAGACTGTTCCCCTTTTAAATAAGTTTCGTTAGACGGTAATAGCCTTAGGATAAAAAAGAGTATTGGGATCAGATAGAATTCAAACCAAAGCATGATTGGCCTCGGAAAACCTCAACTGTCCCATCTTATAACCTAACGGACATTAATCGGACCGCCAGCAGTCCGTCCGAAAATTTCCGGCTCATACATCAGCTTTGCCTGTGCAGCAGGAAAATTTGCAGTTCCCTTTTGAGTAGGCCTTAAGAAATAGAAGTACTCATGCGCGCCCTCCCAAAGATAATTTGCAGTTAACAGAAATTGATCGTCTCTGTATTCGGTCCTTTCTCCGGTATAATTCCAATAGTATTCTTCATCAAAAGTCTTGTTTGGCAAATTTAATGAAACACTTTCCGTATCGAATTCAGGATTCAGGATTTCCATGTTGGAAGGGATTGGATCGGTCAATACGAATTGCCTAGCTGGTTTCGGATTGATCACCATCAATTTCACCAGATAAATTTTACCTCTTATGAAATCGTTTTTGATCTTACGTCCGAAAGGGAATGCCTTGGATTTATCGGAAATATCGAAGATCTCTCTATGAACTTCAAACCCCTCGTCTCTCGCCTTTACCCTGGGTAGGATCGGCTTATATTCTAAAGAAGCTCGATAATACATTCTACCCGAAGCCTTTTCATTTCGTATGATAAAATCTTGAACTGTTCCCGGAGTCACCGAAGAGTAAAGATCATCCAAAGAAAATGTAAAGTTCGCGGATCGTAATTCGTTCGGTGGGAATGTAGTCTTCGCAATCTGTTTGTTCCCGATGGAGGCGCTCATTATTTTCTCCTCGGTGAAATTCTTTTCGTAAATGTCGCGATACATCTTAAGGCTATAAGCCATAACACCCGTACTTTGGCTATCGACCCAATAACTATTGTTTCTATCCCCGATCACTGCGGAAACGATCTTAGGGATCAAAGGGTTTCCTGGATCAAGGATCATCAATGCTCTCAAAACAATCGCTAAACTTGAGGAAGGAGTATAGAACGCACCTCTGTAACTTCCCCAACTATGTTCTTTTACAAAAACATTCTCATTCGTGATCTCCATGGAATTCAAAATGGGTTCTATCAAAAGTTTGGTAGTACTATTTTCTTTGTAATTTTTTACTTTTTCAATTTTACTGACCGCAATAGCAAGATAAGCCCTGGCTCGGATAGAGAGTGACTTTTCTTTATCCAATAATACCGATATAATCCCTTTATCGTAAATACCCTCTTCTGAAAGAATATATGCAATATAGGCTAAAGTTTCAAGGACATAGGAATAACCGTCCTTAGGCGGTTCCTTTACATAACTTTTTAAATAAGAGATCCCTTTAGAATACATAAAAGCGTTCACCGAATATCCTGCTTTCTTTGCAGTCTGCAAAGTGAACATGATATGCGCGCTCAAATAAGGATCCGAGATTTGTTTGAAGTTAGTATCTTTCCAAAAAACGAATCCACCGTCTGAATTCTGAAAATCATCAATCTCATCTAAGAACTGGTCCTTGATCTTAAAGAAATTGTATCCGCTAGAATCGGCAGGTTTGAACCCGAAGTCTTCCAGCAAGTTTCCGGACGTCATCGCTAATAAAAAAGCAGAGGTTCTCTGTTCCGCACAAAGATAAGGATTTGTCTGATAAAAATGGAAACCCTTTTCTAAACCGATAAGAGCACTTGTTGAAAACCGAATATTCAAAAAACCTGAACCTGGCTCGATCCCACTCGGACTTGGGAATTTTACCGCTTCTTTTTCTTCTTTTTCAGTAAACCAAGAAAGAGCAAATGCTTCTTCCGGATTGGATTCCTTAATCGGGAATTTGAAAGCCAAACGATCCTTATATTCCGATTGAGGGACCTTTTTATCGATGTATCTCTGCCAATTGGTAGGCTCAGCTCCTAATACGCCCTTTACTATTGGAAGAAAATCCTTCTTTGTCTTTTCCGAATTTTTTTCCAATTCGATCAGTTTATAATTTAAAGAAACACGGAAAGTGACTTCTACCGACTCATCCTTGAATACGAAAACTTTTTTTGTAAGTTCATCGGATCTTAGATAAGGGCTCTCCAAGTAAACCTTGAATTCCTGGCTATTTCCGGTTTGGTTGATGAGCGTAGCACCGATCTCCATCGAATCCCCTGAACGAATGAATCTAGGTGTGTTGCCGAGTAAGACAGTAGGTTTAGCTACTCTAAATTCTTTCTCGAATTCATCATACTTTCCATTCAAACTTCCGGTTGCCATGATCTTGAACGTAGTGAGATTATCCGGAAGTTTGAATTCGATATTCTTCTTTCCGTCGGCTCCAACTATGATATTCGGAGACCAAAACGCCGTATAACGTATATTCTTCCTAGTCCCGTCTTCGGAATCCACATTGAATCCTCCTGACCCGTTCCCGTACGCGTCTCCTCCCGGATTCTCTCCTTTTTGGGCCGCATAGAATTGGTCGATCAATAGTTTCCGTATTTCTAATATTCCCACGGATAGCGGCCAGTTCTTATAAAAGAAATGAAGCGGATCCTCATAGGAATAAGAGATTAGATCTAGAACTCCTCTATCTGCAACGCTTAAGGAAATTTCAGCATTCGGTTCCGATTCGATTGAAAGTCTAACAGTTTCTCCAGGACGATAATAATCCTTCTCAGCATGAATTGCCAATTTCAAACGTTTGGATTCGTTGGAAACATCCAGCTTAATTACATTAGTCTTTATTTCCGGTTTTCCTAGATCCTTTTCTAGGAAATCTTTCTTTTCCTTGGGACTAAGTGAATCGGCAGGAAAAGTCCTAGGTCGGATCAGAGTTACCCCCACATATACATTTGGAAGATATTCCTCTTTAATCGGGATCTCCAATGGAACTCCTGCTTGGGTCAGATCGATACTTTTCTGCCAAAGTACCTTTTCTCTTTCTACAGTCACGATCGCTTTAGCTTTCGGAAAATTCGATTTAACTAAAACCTTCGCAATGTCTCCAGGCTTGTAATTTGTCTTATCCGGAACGAGCCCTACTGTACTATCATCCTTAGAGTCCCAATAAACCGCCTCTCCACCATAGGCATAGAATAGCACCTTAGCAAATCCCATCCCTCCTTTCTCCTGGACAGTAATGCTATAAGAACCCGGAGAAGTCGGTTGATAAACGAAATCGATCGGATTAGAAGAAAGTACCACTTCCGATTGGGAAACGAGTTCATTCGTAAGAGTATTCTTGCTTTGGAAGGAACCGCTTGGTCCCTTCGTTTTCACGGAGCTCCAAACACGTTTTAAAACACGGACCACCGCAGATTTGCCGGTAACGGCTCCTCCTCCCTTCGGATCTACTGCAATTAGATTGAAATAGAATTTTCCAGTATATACTCCGTAACGACTGATCGCCTTGATCCCGGGTGAAAAACTTCCCGCATATACATTAAATTCCTTGGTCTTGGTTACAGTTTTATCGTCCTTATCATGAACCGTAGCTGAAGCAGTGACTCGATAGGGAGAACTCATGCGGAACTCCATTACGGAAGGTTTATGAACCTTTTCTAAAATCAACATAGGTTTTAAATCCACGCTGAACTTGGCCTTTCCATCGATACCTAATTTCTTTTGGTCTCCACTAAAGAATCCGGTTTGAGAATAATCTCTTTGTTCGCCGTAATCGCTTTCTTCTCCGAATTGATACTCCGGATAACCCTGATAACTGGAATTTTTATAACGATCTAATTTATAATCATAGATTGCCTGAGACATGGGAGCGCCGAATAAATAACGTCCTTCGACACCGATCTCTTTTTTAGAACCGACCTTATCATCTTCCAATCCACTTAGATCCACTGAGAAACTGACAGGACGGAAATCTTCCACCTGGAAAGTATTATCTGCGAAAGTATCATTTCCTTTAGTAACTGAAATCGTATAATGCCCAAGATCCGCATCTTCCGGAATTTCATAATCTCCCCAGATCCCGCCTTGCTCTGAAGTTATTAAACTATCGGATTTCTCCTCAGAGTTCTGAGGATTCGTAATCCTGACTATGACCGATTGTTTTTTGAGAGGAGTCAGTTTACCATTTTTAATCTCAGAGAGAATTGCCTTCCAGTGCATCTTCTCTCCTTTTTTATAAAGTTTACGATCAAAGTATATATTTCCTTTAAGAAAGAAATTATCCTCGGAATAACTGAAATGATTCGAAAAAGAATACATAGAGACACTGTAATTCTTATCTTCTACGAAAGATCTGTCTTCTCCTGACTCCGCTAAATAAATACTCCCGGTTATAATCGAACAATGCCCCAACTCATTTGTTTGGCAGATCCCTAACTGTTTTTTGTCCGCGGAGAAAGACTTCACCGAGACACCTTTGATAGGAGTTCCTAACGTAATAGAATGTACCCACACTTCGGAGCCGAGCATAGACCTCTTTACCGTTAAGCCTAAGTCTGTAGATTGAATAAATTGTTTCGTCGGTTCCCCAGTCACAACGTCGGAGGAAAGTTTGACGGCGAGCCAACCTGTTTTATTCTTTTTTAAATAAGGAGAAAGATCCAGACCGACTTTCGCACCCTGGTGATGGCCTACTCCTGTTTTCCATTCGTAAGATTTGAAGCGAAGTCGATTGAAATTATATTTGGTATCATATTCTCTTTCGAAATCGTAAATAGAGGAGAATGGAACTTCGGCGATCTCCAACTTCATACTTTGGATATTTGCTACATCCACTCCCAAAGTCTGCTTGAGGCTCGATTCCAATACCGAGTCATATGTACTTAAATAATAAGAAGGACGATAATCAGGCATAGTAAATGTAAATTCACGATCCCCCACTAGGCGATGCCCATATTCATCCTTTAGGGATTCAGGAAACGTAAATTTATATGTTACGCCTGATTTTAGATCCCAGGAAGAAATCCCGATCGAACGTACAGACCCAGTATATTTTTCTAATATTCTTGCTTGTGGTTGGACCTGAACCGAATCATAAACGGTTTTTCCATTTACTGGATTATTGAAGGAAAGTTTACAATACCCTCTTCCTTGGAAGTATTCAAAACCACAATCGTTCAGGCTGATCGCCAGATTTTCCGGGCCCTTAAAATCTCCACTCAATTCTTTTGAAAGAGGAACATCCGTTTTACTTGCCTTTACGTTTTTATTTGCAAGTAAGCGCACGGAGGAATCGGTCGGGAAGACCTGAGAAGCTTTTAGAATGACGAGTCTTTTAGAATTTTTAGCAAACCGAGTCTGAAATGGGAATGGTTTACCGTTTACTTGGAGTTCGATCCCTTTATCCAAAGATTTCGGATCCACATCTTCGCTAAAAGAAAACTGGAACTCTTGGTTAGGGTGAATCGGCGCGGAATTATCTTGGTAGTAATAACCGTATTCTTCATCCTCATAATCGATATTATAATCTTTCCGATCCTGGTATAAGGAAATATTATTAAGTACTAATTCCGGATATTGTACAATAAACTTCTCCTGAAATTCCTTCGGGAGATTTTTGTCGTTAATAGACTTCAGACCGGCCTTAACGGTGAAGGTATATTCCTTTCCAGCGATCCATTCTCCATCGGGAATAAAAGAACAGATCCGAGTCCCATACCAACGGAATTTTCCCGCGATTGCAGGCTTGATCTCAAAGACTCCTTTCGTCTCTTCTTCTAAACTTGTAAGTGGAATGAGAGGATGATTAAATACGATAGTAACTTCTTTCTTACTTCCGGTATAAGGAAGATTCCCTTTAGGAGTCGCCTGCAATACTACTAAGATGGAATCGTCTACAGGAGGAGGAGGTTCTGAAAACTTTCCTAAATCCAGATCCAATTTCTGCTGCCATGGAAATCGGAACGGAAGATCAAATGCAAAAAGTGTGGCACTGAATAAGAGTAAGACAGGGAGGCCAATAATGGCGAAAGGTTTGATTCTTAGGGTTCTCAAAGGTAGGAATTTCATTAATAATTTTCTCGGAGAAATGATTACTAATGGAATCCCCTGGCATTTTCGTTAAGCCATTTTCGAGTAAGATTTTGAGGTTTTTTTTCGAATTTTGTTGGAGATCCTTCAATTTGATACTTACGGAGAAATGAATGTTTTTAGGCTCAGATGATCTAAGTAATTACTGATCCTATTATATTATCCATTTTTGAAGAACAAGATATATGACTGTTAAAACTTTTCTAAAAGGTCATTCACACGCAAAAGTCTCGGAATGTTTCAACCGGAAAACAAAAACGCCGCTTAACTAACCTTCAAAAACAAATTTATTTAGTTAGCGACGATGGACGTAACCAAGATGCTACTTAGAAACTTCAACCCTTTGATTAAGTTTCGCCCGATGCAACTTAGCATTTACAATAAAGATACCGAGGATAACAAGGAAAGCTCCACCAAGATCGAATACATTCGGAGCTTCTCCCAAGACCCAAGAAGTTAACATCGCGATTACCGGGATCAGGTTTCCGAAAATAACGGCTTTATCTGGACCCACTGCTTGGATGCCGTAATTCCAGCATAAATATCCTAAAAAAGTACTTAATCCGGCCATATACAGGATCGCTAACCAAGCCGAATTTGGGATCGTCGCAAATTCCGTATTCCAATCTCCGTTGATCAAAGTTAAAACCAATAAAGAGACAGTTCCGAATAAGGCGGTAAAGGCTGTCGTCTGGATTGTTGAAACTCCCGGAATATATTTCTTCATTCCTACCGAATAAAAACTCCAGCAAGAAGCCGCGATCAGAATAGGCAGTATCCCTTCTCCATGAAATGCATTTGCAAGTGCCGTGATACTTCCATCTGAAATAACGAGTATAACTCCTAAAAAAGAGATCAAGGTCCCTAAATAATGTTGGAACTTGATTTTTGTGTTTAAAAGGAAATAAGAGAGAAAGATCGCAATCGCCGGACTAGCTGCAATCACGATCGCTGCATTCATAGGAGACGCTTTTTTCATTCCCATAAAGAAGAAAAAATTAAATCCGAAAACACCAATGATCCCAAGAGAAACGAATACGATTAAATTCCTTCTATCGACTTTTAGTAATTTTCTATCTGTAACGAGCACAAATAAAAATAAGAAAATAGTAGCAAACACAAACCGAAGTGCTCCGGCTAGACTAGGAGAGAAGAAGGCAAGTGCTTCCTTAGCTACATGAAAAGTGGTCCCTGTGATCAAGGCGAAGAATACGAGATAAAGATAAGGTTTGATAGATGACATTTTTAAGTTCCTATTCTGTTTTCAAAAGAGTTTCATACTCTTTTAATTTAGATTTTGCGAGCCGGATCATCGATTCTAGATCCTTCTTCTTTTGTTCCAGTTTTTGCAGATGAGTTTCTAAAATGCGGATCCTCTTATTCAAAGGTGGTTTGAAGTTTTCTCCGCTTTCCACTTTATCAAGAATACATCCCTCCAGGAAAAATTCCTTTATATCGTCCAAGGACATATTCATTTCCTTTAGGGTTTTGATGCCCTTGAGATGGCGGATTTCCTTTTCCGAATATTTCCGATCTTTTCCGTGTGCCCTTTCGGGTTTGCGCAGGATCCCGATCTTCTCATAATAACGGAGAGTATAAGGACTGAAATTCGTGATCTCTGATATTTCCGAAATACTTAGGAACGTGCTCATTCGGAGCCTCCGGATGCTTATAGATCAGACTCACCTAGAGTTGGCTCTAAGTCTAAATTTATCTCTAAATTTCGAAAAAATTATCTCACAATACATTCTACCCTATTCAGTATAGTTTGCTTTGAACGCTTCCGTCAGTGTGGTGCTTACTTCCTGAAAGGATCAGAGTCCTGAAGACTTTTTGACAGAAGTTGACGCGTAAAAACCAGCTCTCCAGATACGATCGACATATCTTGCTGCATTTTGTAATATCTTGTTTTCGGAAAACATACCACTTCCTAAATGCAAATATTATTTATAATTAAAGTCCCCCAAGATCCGTTATTTTTTCCCCGGTATAGTATAAGCTTTTTCTTCTTAATCTTATTCGCCTTGACTCTTAACTCGCAAGTTGAAGAATTCAGTCCATTCTGGAATGAACGATTTGAATCGATCCAAAAGCCTGACAAAAGGAAAATAAAATGGGACTAACAAACTTAGGCATATTTCACACTACGATTGGGATTATTGCAATTATCGCTGCAATTATTTCGTTTGTAAAATACGGCAAAATTGATCTATCACAGCTAACGGGAAAAATATATTTTTACGCCACATCAATTGCTGCATTAACTGCATTAGGAATTTCTAAACATGGAGGTTTTAATCCGGGACATGTTCTTTCACTAATCATTCTTTTTTCAATAGCGACCGCATTTTTTCTTTCAGCAAAAAAGAAAGGAAACAACAGAAGCCGCTATTTTGAAAATTTCTTTCTATCCTTCAGCTTCTTCCTTTCGTTAGTTCCTACCACAAACGAAACACTCACTCGACTTCCCGTAGAGCACCCATTGGCTAAAGATATAACCGATCCCTTAATTGGAAAAACTCTACTTGTGTTTCTTGTATTATTCGTTCTTGGATCGATCTATCAGTTCATAAAGCAGCGAAAAATTAATAGAACAGCCTAACTTCATTAACGATAATTTATATGGCAGGGATCTCACCAATAGTTTTCTCCGAGAAATGATTACTAGGATCCCTGGCATTTTTGAGTAAAATTTCGATTTTTTAGGATTTTGTTGGAGATCCTAAAATTCGAGAAAACGTTAAAAATAATTACCCTTTCTTCCCCAAATATCCGGAAATCATAACCGCAGTCTCTTCCAGAACTTCCTCATCGGATATAGAGAATCCCTGCAAGACCATGTACGTCGTAATATCATCCATCACTCTTTGTGCGACGGATAATGAAGAAGGCTTCGACTTGAGAAGGATCTGACTTCCAAAGTATTCTAAAATCTTAGATAATTCTACCTGTATACGCTCCTGCTCGACCTGTTTGACAGCCGACCCGAAAGAAGGATCCGTTAAAGATAAAATCGCAAATTCTTTATGGAGTTTGATATTTTCTTTGGCGATCTTTTTCATTCGGATGAGTATTTCTAAAATAATCTGTTTGAGATCCGCCTTTTTAGGAAGAATAGCGATAACATCAGTAGCAAGTTTACCGTAAAATTCTTCTCCATATTTGCGTATAACTTCGAATCCAATCGCATCCTTATCTTTATAATATGCGTAGAATGTTCCAACAGATACTTCTGCCAAATCAGCGATATCTCTAATTCCTGTATTTACATACCCTTTCTTTTTTACCAATTGGTAAGCTGAATTGATAATTCTTTCCTTACTCGCAATCGAACGATCTTGAACAGGTCTTCTGATATTTTTCTTCTTTTGGGCCATCTTTCAATTTATCTCAGCTACTGATCCTGGACGGGTTAGCCATCCCTGTTTACCCAGGCTTAAAAATTATAAATATATGTAAATTTTGATTTACAGGTCTTTCGGGAGTAGGTTCCATAAATATGAACAAGGTTCATATTTTAATTAAAGTGAAGAGGATAACAAAATGAAAATCCGAATGATCCAAAGGCTATTTACGAGAAAACATATCTTCTCCATAAACATAATTTACTTGGTTGCTTCTGCGCTTGTTGTCTTCGTGAATTGTGGAGGCGTCAAAAAAGGGAGATTCTTTAACGATCAGGCCTATCATTTTCAAACCCTAAGGGCCTTTAATGATATTAGGACAGACGGAGCAGATACCGGAGAGATCATAGAAACGATCCGGCATATTGAAGAAGGTAATGCCCAAAGTTGGTTCGATGCTTGGGAAAAAACCGGAGATCGAGTATTACAACGTGCAGAAGCGCTCAGTGATCCAGTCAGTCGTGGCCAAGCCTATCTAAGAGCTCATAATTATTTTCGTACTGCCGAATTCTTTTTAGATCCGGATGATCCGAAAAGGCCGGTCGCTTTCGATAAACAAGTAAAAACGTTTTTTTCCGGATTGGATTCGCTTTCAGTGCAATATGAGAAAATTCGGATCCCTTACGGAAAATATCATCTTAATGCGATCTATTATCCAGGCCCCAAAGGTTCAGAAAAGAAACCTCTCATCGTTATGGTTAACGGTTTCGATGGCACGATGGAGGAGCTGTATTTTGATCTAGCAAGAAATGCATATGAACGAGGCTACAGCGTTTTAACCTACGAAGGCCCCGGCCAAGGGTCTATAATACGAAATCAAAATTTACCTTTTACTTACGAATGGGAAAAACCTACCTCCGCTGTTTTGGACACGTTTCTCATTAATCATTCTAAGCCAAATAAGATGATCCTAGTCGGAGTTAGCTTAGGGGGATATCTTGCCTCCAGAGCAGCCGCATTCGAAAAACGTTTCGACGGCTTAGTCGCCTATGACGTACTTTATGATTTCGGAAAGGTTGCAGAAAACGCGACTCCGGGAATCGCTTTATGGTTAGAAAAACGAGAACTCTACAGTATAATAGAAATTTTAGTGAAGATCAAAGCTACATTTTCTTCCACGTTCTCCTGGGGAGTCAAAAATGGCCGTTGGACATTGGGAACAAAAAGTACAGTTGAAACGTTATCAACTATGAGAAAATTCACTTTGAACGAAGTTGCAAGAAACATAAAACAAGACGTGCTTGTTTTCGCTGCTGCTGAAGATCATTTTATTCCATTAACCCAGCTAGACAACTTTAAGAAAAGTTTAACAAATGCAAAAAGTGTCCAAGCAATCGTCTACGATCGAGAATCTGGTGGCGCGGAACATTGCCAATTGGGAGCACCAACTTTATGGCAGGCCGATTTTTTCGAATGGATTAGAAAGTTTGAAACTAAATAATTAAACGTAAATGGATACGATCTCGCGATTATGGAAAAAATTTTAGATTTATAGAAATCTTATATCGAGTAAGAAATTGAAAAATCTCACTCAAACAATATCTTCAGCTTCTTGCTAAAGATATAATTCTGCAGAAAGACCATATCGTCCGGATTAGAATCAAAGAAGTTCACCCCAAGCTGGAATTTACCATTCGCGAGCTCCAAGAAACGTACAACTTCTCCGCGCAACACTAAGTTTCTTTCCGAAATCGGAACAAACATCTTGATAATATTATGCTTTTTTAAATAATTGAATGTTCTTTCTTCTTCTATCTCAAACAAAAGTCCATTCATACTGATGTCCAGGATACGGGTTACCGCTTTCTCGTTCCTAAAATTTTCCTGACGAATATACACTTTAGTCAAAGCGTATGTGAGAATATCGGCGAGTTCCTCTATATACAATGCTTGTTGTTGGACTATGGAGAATTTGTCCATAGCGGTAGAATATACTCTTACGTATCCGATCGGATCATTAAACAAACGGATTGGAGCGACTACGTACGAGATCAGGAAGTTACGAACTTCTCCTTTTTGCAATTCCCTAAAGAACTCGTCCGCTTTGGCTTGCCCTTTTGCTTGGATCAAACTTAAATATTCTTCTCTGAAATTATCCAGATAAGGATCCTTCTCTTCTCCGATGTAATTTTTGATCAAAGAACAATCCGGAACATAAACGGATCGATTATATTTCTTAATGAACTCTCCGAAAAAGTCCCTTGTTTTTCCGGGACCAAAGAATACAATCTCATAGTCTTTGGAAATTCCCAGGATATATTCAGTGACCATTAAGTTAATGAGTTTAAGACTAGGATTATCCTTTTTGATCTCTTTCATCAAATGAAAGAATCTTTGCTCGACGCTTAGGTTTTTTCCAAGCTCCCGTTCTCCCCCACTCAAGGATCGATATAGGATCACATAATTCATAAATAGATCGTCTACGGCAACACGTAGGTTTTTTCTGAATGCAGCAGCTTGGAGTTCAGAAGGGATCTTAACTCTTACATGGTCTTCCCAAAAATCGAGAAGCACCACTTCGAATTGGTAAAGTATATTCAAAATTTCGAAACTGATTTTCGCCCTTAAGATCCCTTTTGGTTGGAGATAAGGAACATATAGAATGAGAGTATCTTCGCTGACTTCCTCTACGACGGAGTTTAACTTCTCCCCTTCATAATCGAAAGGGAACTCTCTTTGGTCCGCTTTCAAACTATAAAATAGATGTTTAACCAGATTGATATCGGATCCGATGATGGTTTCTCCAAACATCGTTTCCAAAATTGTGATTAATTCCTGAAGTGTATCCGATCTTCCTACAGCCATAGCAGTCAGGGTAAAATTTACCCTTATCTTTATTTTCGACTCACGAGCTTTAGGAATTCAGTTTTGGTCGGCGGGAAAAATCCCTTAAGTCTATTTTTTGTAAAATGAGACATATCTACCGATTTTCCGGAAGGAAAATATTCGAGGCGTTTTTCCTCTTCTGCCGAAAAATAAACCATGGCAGAGAACAAATCCGAACTGAATCCGGAACTTTTTGATATGATGCGGCAGGGAAAACTTTCCGCGAATAAAATTCTAACCCTGATCTCCTTGAGAGAGCTCGTGGACAAGTTCGCTTCCAAACCTTTTTTAGAAGATGAAAAACTTCAGGAAATCAAAGCCCGCACCGGAGTAGAGCCTGATATCCTAAGTTGGGGCGATTATTTCCAAACTGAGATCGCTTCCCGCTATTTTGATAAAACAGACTCTGACTTTTCAAAGATTGCAGATACGATCCGATTTGATCTGATTTCCTCTCATTTAATCTTTTCCGGCAAACCCGATTATTTCTTAGATTCCGTTCGTGGACAAGCTATTGTTTCGAAGTCTATCGACACCAATTTTTGGACTTTAGAGGACGAAGAGAACATTCATTTAGAAATTCTGCTGGATTATTTCGACCAAATGGGTATAGGTGAGAAGCCACTTTCGGTTTCTGATCGAATTTGGTACGAAAGTTTTGAATTAAAGCAGGAAGCTGTTTAATGGCATTAGTAGATGCAGAAACCGTAGAACTCTCATCCGAATCTAGAATAGAAATCCTTTATCTAAACAATCCAGAAACTAAAAACTCCATGACCGTTCCGATGGGCCTGGAGTTTAAAGCACATATAGAAAGACTCAAAAAAAATCCCCCTCGAGCTGTTGTAATCACAGGGAAAAATAATATTTTTTCAGCAGGGGGAAACTTCGAACTACTCAAATCCTTTGCAGAAAAATCCTTCGAGACCAATAAGAAGGAAATGTTCGAATTTTATAATCTTTTCCTGACGGTAAGGGACTTAAACGTTCCTGTGATCTGTGCTGCAAACGGACACGCAATCGGTGCAGGCCTCTCTATCACTCTTGCATGCGACCTAAGAGTATTTGCTGACGACGGAAAATATCAGTTCAATTTCGTAAAACTAGGAATTCATCCGGGCATGGGCTCCAGTTATCTGGCAAAGGAACTCTTTGGAACGGAGATCTCCAATAGACTTTTATTCTTAGCGGAAACCTTAAGCGGCAAAGAATGTCGTCAATTAGGGATTTGTTATGATTCGGTTCCGAAGGACGAGGTATTACAAAGAGCGACGGAGATCGCAATTTCCTTGAGCGAAAGTGCTCCTATGGCTCTAAGCGAATTGAAGAAGAATACTTACGATCGTGAAAAATTGAACGCTGCTCTTAGAAAAGAAGCGGAATCCCAAGCATTAAATTTCCTTTCTCAAGATTTTAAGGAAACGATCAAATCTTTAGAAGAAAAAAGAAAACCCGTATTTAAAGGTTTTTAAGTAGAGGTTGGAGTTCCAACAAGATCTGTTCTTCCGGAACTGCTAGATCCAGTTTATCCACTTTTTTCGGGATCCTTCCGGAAGACACATCATCTCCTAAGGATTTGATCTTATTCAGAATGTTCTGATCCGTACAATTTGAGATTGAGATTATATTCGGGATCTCTTTCCCCCAAGCGAATCTAAGCCCCGGGGAATCCACAAAGAAAGACTCAGTGATCCCGTCTCCTTCCTTGTCTATCATCGTATAAACGACAGAGTCTCCGGTAACTACAGTTACCTTCTTCCCTTTTAAATGACGCTCTACCTTGATCCTGGTATTTGTCATATCTCGGTTCCAAAAATAATAATATAACTTATCGATCTGAGAATCGATCAAACGATCTACTGCTGTCTTATAAAGTTGGCCGTATTTTTTTCCTACTTCCTCTTCCCCCCTCATCATTCCATCCACTTCTCTTGGAGTAGTGGAATGAAGATAAAAATCGGGAGTTCCATTGGAATGATTCGTATAAAAGACCTGTTCTTTTCTATCCCCTGGATAAGGGTTTGAGTCCGGAGAAGAACTATGCAAAAAACCTAATAGAAACTTTTTTCTCTCCTGGGTTTTCGCTTTTAACTCTTCAAAACGATTTCTGATCGCACTTGTCTTAGGGGAATCTTTTCCGTAGATCCGATCCGTTCTCACATATTCGGCGTGAACAGACTTCTCCGCTGCATATGCTTTCAAGAGTTCGTCGTCGTATTTTAACAAAAGATCGAATTCTTTATTTTTTTGTTCAGGCTCCGAAGAAGTTTCCGCATTAGGAGTTTGTTTTCCTGTTTCCGCCTGGTTTGGTTCCGTTTTAGAAGAAGGTTTGGTTCTTTCCGATTCCGGTATTTTATAATATTCCTGTTCTAGATCCTTTAATCTTGTGAACTTATAGATCTTATTTAAATATTCTTTTTCCTTTTCCCTTACTTGGGCAGGATCATCGAAGCCGTCTTTTAATAGAGTTAATTGTCCACGATCTATGATCAATAAGGTCGCTTCGGAAGTATCTTTATTTAGATTTCTTTCAGGTAACGCCTTACCATCTTTATCCACTAATTGAATATAATGGAATGCAACACGATCCGTTCGGAAGTCGGTGATATTTCCGATATCCGGAGAGTTCTGTAAATCTGGAGCGGCAGATAAAATTGCAACAAATGAGACAATAAGAACTACTGCTGCGATAATTGTACGTTTAAGACCGGACATGTCCTTATTACTATCGGCCGTCCGAAAGGTCAAAACAAGCCTTAGCGCGCGTTAATTCCCAGGAAAGTTAGGGAAGAATTTTAAATTTTAGAATCTTACCTGGAATGAACGGAAGAGAGTAAATAGGTCAAACCAGGGAGGTCTGCCTGTTCTCCGCCTAACCTATATTCGATTCGATTCAGATCTGAATAATGTTCGAATAAGGTTTTTTCTACCGCCAAAAATGCGGAAGATAGTAGGACTAATTTTTTGCGCTCAATTTCTGCAGACTTCTGTTCTTCCGTCATCTGGCTCGCATACGTATAATCGATCCGAAACTTCATATCGGAAAGTAGATTTTCTATCGTAGATTTTCTAAGATCCAAGATAAGAAGATCTCCTCTTTTCCAAATGGAGATCACAGAATCTTGCAGGTTCGGTAATTTTTTTAGATTTCTAAATTGAGCGGAAGCATTCGGAACAGTAGGATCAAAATAACTGGATTCTCCAGTCTCTCCCACTAAAGTTAAGACATCATGTCGGAAGTCCTCTCCGGAAAGTAGGACCTTTCTTTTAACTGCAAAAACTTCTCCTTCTCCATTCGAACCGTAAATCACGATCTCTTTTCTTGGATCCATATTAGGCAGATCGTAAAGTGTGAATGGGATCAAAAGTTTTAGAGGATTTTTACCGGCCAAAATAAAACCGGTTAAGAAGAGTAGAACGATAATCCAAGAGTAGGTTAAGAATAGGATCCTCTTTGATTCCCCCGAATCAGCGGCACGAGTTGCCAACCCGAATACCCAAGCATAGAATGTATTAAAATAGGCAACAAGGCGATCCCAAATTTCCTTAATCTTTTGCCAGTTCATATGCTCTTATACCTTCTAATATACTTTTGGCCAATTTTACCTGATGAGCTTTATCGGCCAATGTCTCAGATTCTTTGTTATGGGTGAGATAACCCATTTCGACCAGAATGGCAGGCATTAAACTTCCCCTAAGTACGGAAAAGTCGGCCTTCTTCACTCCTCTTGACAATATCTTTGGACCAAGGTTTTTTTTCATCTCGGATTCCACACTTCTTGCCAGAAGACGACCCCTTCTTTGGATCATGGAGGACATCATTCCGGCCTGGATTTTGCCGTAGGAACTCCCACCTTTCTTTCCGGAGATACCATTCTCAAAAAGAGACACTTCTCTTGCGATCTCGGTACTAGGAGTTTGGGAAAGATAATAGACCTCGAAACCGTTTACATCGTTTGAAATGGAAGCATTACAATGAAGACTGACGAATAATACGGAACCTCCCTTTTGGATCTCCTTATTCGCGATCTCGGATCTTTTCTCAAGTTCTATAAAAGTATCATTCGAGCGGGTAAGTATCACACGAACCTCAGGGTATACCTTATTCAGGAATTTTTTCACAAACTTTGCGACCTGTAAGGAAATGAGCTTTTCTTGCATTCCTTTATCGGAAGAAGTTCCCGGGTCCTTTCCCCCATGTCCCGCATCGATTATAATCGCGGAAAGTTTTAGTCTTTCTGCTTTAGGAAGAAGATCGAATACAAGCTCTTCTTCCTTAAATTCATAACTCACATCGCCTGGCAATAAACGGACGAATATCGCTTCCACAACATCTGGAGGAATTAAAAAATCCTTCTCTTTATAGATTACGGGTAAATTCGTTTTTTCTAAAGTACCATTGATCGCATAAAAGGAAGCCCCGATCCGAAATCGGATCTCTCCGGAAGGATGAGAGATAGAACCTACAAGAGTAGCCGATTCGAATTTTGATTGTAACCCAGGGATTTTTTTGCGGATCTCTTCGAAGGATACGTATCCGTTTTTGCCGATCCTAGGAATTCTAGACTCGGCAAAAATAGATCCGCTAAAAAGGAGTATGGATCCTAAGCACCAAAGAAGGATTTGATTCTTACCCAAATTGATTCCTTCTTCTTACCCGAGGACCTTTTAGAATCATTTATATCAAATAGATTCCGTTTGCTCTTATCATACTTCTGATTTCTATTTTCTTGTTTAGGGTTTTGATAAGAGTTTTGTCTTTGGGAATCCGGGCGCTGCTGTTTTCCCTTCTTATGATTTTTCTGGTTTTTGTCTTTAGGACCTTTATTTGCCCCAAACACGTTATCCGCTTTTTGTAAAAATTCCTGAGCTTCTTGGATAGCAGCTTCCGGTCTTTTTTTGTGTCCGCCGTTTTGTTTTCCAGGACGAGAATCTCTGTTGAAATCTTTTTTACGATCTCCGGATTCTTTGTTCCAGGTTTTCTCGCCTCTTTGCTGATTTCCGTTCCGTTGGAAATCGCCTCTTTGTTTTTTAGGACCTCTATCTCTACCCTGATTACGATTTCCATTCCTTTCTACAGGAGCGTTATCAAAAGCGTCCCCACCTACGAATACTTGGAATTCTCCCGCAGGGAAAGTAAGCGCTTCTTCATGAACAGGAAGAACATCTATCTTTTGTTTCAGATATTTTTCTATCTTCTCCAATTCAACATAATCTGATTCGGAGCAGAAGCTAATAGATTTACCGACTCTACCCGCTCTTGCGGTTCTTCCGATCCTATGAACATAGTTCTCTGTGTCTTGAGGAAGATCGAAATTGAATACTACTTCGATATTTTCTACGTCGATCCCACGGCTAGCAACATCGGTCGCCACCATGAACTTAAATTTGCCGGATTTAAAATCTCTCATCAATCTAAGTCTTTTTTTCTGATCTAGATCGGAGGAGATACCGGTGATCGGAATTCCATATTTTCTTAATGAAAACACTATTTTAGGAATATTCGCTTTAAAATTCGTGAATATGATCCCTTGGCCTTCCAGCTCTTCTGCAAGAATGGAATTCACCATGTAAGGTAATTTTTCTTCTCTTCCCAAATGGACCAATTTCTGATCGATCCTTTCCGTGATCAGTTTGTCCGGATTGATCTGTATTTCCACAGGTTCATTCATGAAACGATATGCAAGGCGCATAACTTCCACAGAGAGTGTAGCTGAGAAAAGTAATGTCTGCTTTCTATTCTTACATTTATGAAGAAGCCAACGTATATCGTAGATAAAACCCATATCGAGCATTCTATCCGCTTCATCTAAGATAAAAAATTCTACCTTCTCCAGATCTGCAGTTCCGCTTCTTGCAAGATCGATCAATCTTCCAGGAGTAGCAACGATTAGACCGTTCAGTCCGTTCAAGTCCCTGTTCTGGGTCTTGTAGTCGGTTCCTCCGATAATCGGAACAACTCTATAGTCTGTATGTTTCAGAAGTTTTTCGGCTTCTTCTGCAATTTGGATCACTAACTCTCGAGTAGGAGCAAGGATCAAAGTACTGATCCCTTGTAATCCTCTCGTTAAGATAGAATGAATTGTAGGAACAAGAAATGCGACAGTCTTTCCTGTACCGGTCTGTGCTAAACCGGTTACGTCTTTTCCCTCCATTCCTGGTGGGATCGCTTTCTCTTGTATTGGTGTGAGCTCTATAAAGCCTGCTTCTTGAATTGCTTTTTGCAGGTTTGGCTCGAGATTTAATTCTTCGAATTTCATATTTTTTTAATCGCGATTGAGTGAAATGTGTCGGCGTAGCAGGAGAGGTTTGCGAAGCGAACAAAAAGCCGATCTGTCAGGAACTTGCCTTTCCATCCCTTATCTCTACTAGGGTGATAAGACATAGGCTTCCTATATACCGTGACGAGACCGTACATTTTCAACATTTTTTTTAAAGAATCAGGTGAGTAATCCCAAAAATGGTCCGACGGGTGAGTACGAAACCATTCATTCGGATTTGTTTGAAATGAAGGACCGTTCAAAGAAGGAAGACCTAAAAATAAAAGTCCTCCTGGCTTTAAGATCTTATTGATCCTTTCAAAAACAAGTTCCGCATTTGGAAAATGCTCTATTACAAAAAACGCACAGACCGCATCGAATGTTTCATTAGGAAAAATGGAGTCGTCCAAAAACGAACCTGAGACCACATCCAAACCTAATTTCTCTTTTGAGTAAGCTGCTTCAGTTGAGGAGAGTTCCATACCTTTGACCCTATATCCTCTTTTTTCGGCTTCCGATAAAAAGAAGCCGGCTGCCGATCCGATCTCGAAAAGTGTTTTGCCTTTCGGATCTTGGAAAGCGCTCATCATATCTAAACGAACCTTCGCAAAATTTCTAAGTTGGGGTTCGTCCTCATAGTAGGTCTTTTTGTACTGATTTTTGTATTCTTCCTGAAAATAGGAATCTTCGTATTCCCTTTCCTTTGCCAATTTATAGAAATGGACCCCCGTGCGACGGCATACCATATAGGCTTCCGGGTATTCTGGATGAGGTTCCAATTCAAGTATTGAGGACATGCTTGCCTACATGAAGCTTGTCATAAAGTCTTCCCTACGTAAAGGAAAATCCCCCGGCCAGGAACGAAATACGGCCCGAAAAGAATCTTCCGAATCTGCTTGAAAAAACCCTCACGGATCCAGGAATAGAAGAGAAACAGTAAAAGGACGCCTTCATAGAATGAGCATACTAGAAAAAATCAAATCCCTAGGGTTGGAACTCCCACCTGCTCCAAAAGCGATCGCAGCCTATATACCTGCCATACAAACAGGGAATTTGGTCTTCACCTCAGGCCAATTGCCTCTCAAAGACGGTAAACTTATGCTGACTGGAACATTAGGAGCTGGACTTTCTGTGGATGACGTGAAGGCAGCAACAGAACAAGCAGCGCTGAACGGGCTCGCGGCAATCGCAGGAGTGATCGGAGATTTGGATAAGATCAAATCCATAGTAAAGATCGGAGTATTTGTATCCTCTAATCCTGACTTCACTGAACAACATCTCGTAGCGAACCATGCATCCAATTTACTCTTAAGTATATTCGGAGATTCTGGACGTCATGCTCGTTTTGCAGTTGGGAATTCTTCTCTTCCTTTAGGAGCTCCGGTAGAAGTGGAAATGACGGTTTCGATCGGATGATCAAAAATCTATTAAGAGATTTAAGCCTCGCCTTACCGGCAACTTCCATAGTATTGAACGGTTGGAAAAAGTTTCTTTCCGAACTTTTAGGAAGATTCATCGAGTTCTATTCTGAAAAGACAGGGAAGGAAAAGCTGATTTTCGTATTAGCTTTACTTCAATTATTTTTCAGTTTGGGAAGTTGGATCAACTATTCCATCAATCTAGGAGTAGAATCCCAATCGGATATAATTTCCAGACTCGGAAGTTTTTTCGGGATAGAGCCAAGTAGAAGCGGACTTGAGGAAGTAAATGTAAGAACAGCTTCCAATATCTTTTTTATACTACCTTGTTTTCTTACATTCTTTTTCGGAGGTTTTTGGAGAAGCGATTGGGTGGGAAAAACCGTAATCATCCTACAAGGATTCTCCGGAATTTTATTACTACTCGGGATCTTATTACCTGATATATTCTTTGTAAGTTTTATCAGAGATCAGGATTACTACTACAACTTTAACTTTTATGCATTCTGTGCAGTTTGGCTGATGACCACCATTTCGGCGGCTTCATTATGGAATTCTAAAGTATAATATTATCCGCAGGTGCTGCTCGGAAATTCAGCTTTGTATATGGAGAAGGGTTGGATCGAAAAAACAAGATCTTAATAATCGAAGATCCCTAAATCCATTTTTGCTTCTTCCGAGGCCATTGCTCTAGGATCCCATTTCGGGGTCCAAACTACTTCAACATCTACGGAGTTGATACCTTCTACCCTAAGGGCATTGTCCTCGATATCTTTTTTCATTTGAGGACCGGCCGGGCAAGCCATAGAAGTATAAGTCATCTCTATTTTAGCCTTATCTCCTTCCACCTGGATCTTATAGATCAATCCGAGTTCCGCTACAGAGATCCCTATTTCAGGATCTTCCACACGGTGAATTTCCGCATAGACCCTTTTTTCGATCTCCTGAGTAGGTTGTTCCAATAATTGCATTCTATCAATTAGTCTATTCAAACCGAGACTTCGTGTAAAGAATTTTAAGGTTTTAATCTATAACGATCAGAATTATAGGCGAGATCCGGATCCGGGAAATGGAAATTTCTTCTAAGAACCTTTGAAATCCTTTCCGATTTCTTTTAAAGATTTACGAAGAAGAAGTATCGCGTTCTTTCCAATCCCATGCAATTCCGCAATTTCCTTTTTGGAATATTTGGACAACTGTTGTAAAGAATGGATCCCGTGATTTGCCAAGGCCCTGAGAGCAGGAGCCGCAAGACCTTTCGGAAAATTTTCATCTTCTATCTTCTTCTTTTCTTTCATGTTCTAGGTAAAAATTTTTTACTTCAATCTTCTACCGGGATCCAGATCTCGAGTCCGCCTTGACCGGTCATTGGATTAAATTCTTTTCCATATCTTTCCAAGTTTGCACCTTCAAAAGGTTTTACTCCTGAATCTGGAAACCATTTACCTGCAGCAGCAAAGGTAGCTCTTATACCTGCGATATGACCTTTATGAGAAAACACTGCATACTTTTGGGTCGGGATCTTTATGACTTGAAAATCTTTTGGTAATCCGGATGGATCCGAAACCTCTACTCCGGACATATAATCGAAGTTTCCTTCCGCATCGAAATTATAACAAACTCCGTAAGCGGCGTCTCCGATTTGTTTAGGAAGATTTCCTAAATAGACTCCGAAACGTTGCCATTGATTCGGGATCCCTCCGGGCATTTGGCAATCGTAATGTTCTACAAGACCGGCAAACACTCTGGGTCCTATTGTCTCGAATCTGGGTGGGTCAATTTGAGGGATCGGTTCGGCATTCATTGTTATGGCCTCCACTAATTTCAGATTACCAAGATGCCCTTGGGCACGTAATTGTTCCGGAGTAAGAGAAAAATATTCTTTAAAAGCACGGGTAAATGCTTCATGAGATCCGTATCCAATGTCTAAAGCCAGATCTAAAATATTGTCCTTATTCTCGGCCAATTTTTTAGCAGCTTCACTTAAACGGCGACCTCTCAAATATTTCATCAAAGAGACTCCCATAGTCAAAGCGAAAGTCCGGGTCAGATGAAAAGGAGAAACATCCGCCACTTTCGCAACATCTTCCAAAGAAATATCTTCTTTAGAATGACCTTCTATAAACCAGAGAGCCTTTTGAACAAAATCCATTCCAATCCTTGGCACTGTTTCTCGAATACATTACATGATCCGATCCGAGCCCGCTTGATAGTTCTTGCGATCGAAGAAAAAAAACGACAGATTTGGATTTCTTTCAATAAAAATTAAAAAGGAAAATCTTAGAAAAGGTTCGGACTATTTCTTCGGATAAAGTTTGAAGCCGAATTTTTTGGCAATGGACCTGAATTTTTCATCCATGGAACAAAGGATTAACTCGTCGGAAATGGACTTTTGAATATGTAGAGCAGTGGCTAAATGGGCGGCGTCCAAGGATTTTAACTCCAAAACACCTTTGTTCTTTCGGATCTCAGTTCGAACATCATCATCCAAATTTTTTAAATTGATCTGAGAAATAAATTCACCCAAAAAGGATTCCGCCTCTTTGAACCAGTTTTTAGGCAGACTCTTGCCTTCTTTGGAATGGATGAAATGTAAACTTCTGAAACTTTCTATCTCGAGCAGAATAGAGGCAAACTTAAGATCGGATTTATTGAAATAGTTTAAATGGTCTTCATAACCTTCCTCAGCATAAAGAATATTTAATAGAAGGCTAGTATCTATATATAAGACCATTTAATCTCTGTCGGCTTGGTAAGCCTCCTTCCAGGCTGAAGAAATTCGAGTTTTGGTTCCAGCATTTAATAAGACCGACTTTGGAATATTGATTCCTTTCGCTTTTTTTGCGGGGATGATAGAGTTCGCGTTAGTCGCCTCTTTTAAATACTGATATGTACGGTTCGATTTTTGATCTATTTTTTTGATCTCCGCAATCGGTTCATTTCTATCCAAAATTAGGATAGTCTCTCCACCCCTTACAAAATCCAAAAAACTGCTTAGATTATTTTTTAGATCCTTAATCCCAACCGCTCTCATACTTTTATTGTAGCTACCGTGGCCACCTTTGTCAAGCCTTTCCGGCCAAAATAGTCACTTTCCGATCGCCTTTTCCAAAGTATTCCAAGCTAATGTTGCACATTTAATACGGGCCGGAATCTTCTTTACCGCTTCCATAGATTCCAAGTCTTCATATTCTTCTTTGAAACTCGGAACCTTATCTTCTAAAAGCATTCCTTTAAATTCATGCAGAAGAGATTTTGCCTCTTCTATAGATTTTCCATATAAACTTTCGGTTAGCATAGAAGCGGAAGCTTGGGAAATGGAACAACCCTTCCCTACAAAGCTGATCTCGGAAATGATATCCCCGTTTAGTTTCAAAAAGAGTTCCACCTCGTCTCCACACAAAGGATTAACTCCCTCTTGATGAAGATCTGAATGTTCCATCTTTCCGTGATGTCTTGGATTTTGGTAATGGTCTAGTAAAACTTCTTGGTAAAGACTATCGCTTAAGGACACGGCCAAAGATCTCCTTCACTTTCTTTAGACCTACTAAAAGGGAATCTACATCCTCTTTAGTATTATAAAGATAGAAAGAAGCCCGGCAGGTGCCTGCAATTCCCTTAAAGTCCATAAAAGGTTGAGCACAATGATGTCCGACCCGGATCGCGATCCCTTCTTCATCCAGAATGGAACCTACATCATGGGGATGAACTCCAGGAAAATTAAAAGAGATCACTCCACCTCTTTTACTTAGATCTGTTGTTCCGTACAATTCCAAACCGCCGAAATCATCCAATCGATCCAAAGCGTATTGTAGGAGTTCCAACTCATGGTTTCTGATCTCTTGCATTCCTACGGATTCTAGATATTCCAAAGCCGCTCCGAATCCGATCACACCGGAAATATTCGGAGTACCTGCCTCGAGCCTTGCTGGAAGATCTGCATATGTGGATTTATCTTTCCAGACCTTGGAAATCATATCTCCTCCTCCCATCCAAGGAGGCATCGTATCTAAAATTTCTTCCTTAGCGTATAAAATACCTACGCCAGTCGGACCGAGCATCTTATGGGCTGAGAATGCATAAAAATCGAAATCTTCTTTTTGAACGTTTGTAGGAAGATGACAGATCCCTTGGGCTCCGTCCACAAGTACTTTAGCTCCAACTTCTCTCGCTCTACGAATGATAGAAGAAAGATCATGGATCGTTCCGGTCACATTGGACATCTGAGCGACTGCGACTAATTTCACTCTTTCAGTGATGATCTCATCTAGATTACTTAAATCTAATGTAGAATCCTGGTTGAGGGGGATAAATTTTAAAACTGCCTGTTTTTCCTGAGCGAGCATCTGCCAAGGAACCAAATTGGAATGATGTTCCAACTCGGTTAAAACGATCTCATCGCCTTCATGAATATTCGTACGTCCCCAAGACTGAGCGACTAAGTTGATGGATTCAGTAGTATTGCGTGTAAAAATAACAACCTTAGCACAAGCCGCTCCGATAAAACGAGAAGCCTTGATACGGGTCATTTCATATTTTTCTGTAGCCTTTTGGGAAAGAGCATACACTCCGCGATGGATGTTTGCATTCTCCGCTTCGTAGTATTTACGAATTGTATCGATTACAGATTTCGGTTTTTGAGAACTAGCTGCACTGTCCAGAAATACCAAGGGCTTGCCGTTCATCTCAGTAGAGAGGATCGGAAAATCTCTGCGGATCTTATCGAGATCAAAACTCAAATCCTGTTTCTCCTTGGCTCTTCCATGTCAATCCTCTAACTCTACTTCGACTTCGTCACCCACGATTCTAGTCTTATAGACTGGCAAATCTTCCACTGCGGGCATACAAAGTACCTTTCCGGTGCGAATATTAAACTTAGCAGAATGTCTTGGGCAAACGATTACGTCCCCTTCCAATTCTCCGCTCGCGATATCTTCTCCGTCATGAGTGCAAAGATCCGCAAACGCACAGATCTCGTTCCCAAGTCTAGTCAACCCGACCCTATGATAACGAGTTTCTGCAACGAAAACTTGTCCTTCTTGGATATCAGAAAGTTTAGCGAGTTTTTGGAATTCTCCCATCAGTTGCCCAACATCCTGGATTCTATCATGGAAGATAATTCTTCGCGCACAGATTCGGAAGGAAATTCTCTCACGATCTCGTTTAAGAAACCTTCTACGATCATTTTACGCGCCTCGTCAGCACCGATCCCTCTAGAAGCTAAGTAGAATAATTGCTCTTCGTCAATCTCTCCGACGGTTGCTCCGTGTTCACATTTTACACTGTCTGCAAACACTTCCAATTTCGGAATGGACTCCGCTCTTGCGGTTCTATCCAAAAGAAGATTATTATTGATCTGGATCGCTCCCACATCCTTACAATGAGAAGGAATATGAAGGTTTCCTGTAAAAACATGATGAGCCTTTTCTCTGACTACAGTGCGGTACAGAATAGAACTTTGTGCATGGCTTTCGGAATGAAGAATACGAATTTCAGTATCCTGGAACTCTCTCGCCTTTAAAGGAGAAAGACCTACATAACGTGTCCAACATCCCTTACCTGCAACATTGGTATCGTAGAAGTTTTTCCCCTTATACCCACCCCAGGAAGCAATGCTCGCATGAAACTTTGAATCTTTTTCCTGAACTCCATAAGTTGCTCTGAAATGAAAAGTAGAATCTCCTAAATTTTCGATCGTAGAATATTGAAAATCTCCGTTCGCAGGAGTGAGAAGGATCGTCACGCCGCTCATCAATAGAAGATCTTTTTGAGAAGGTGATTCCCATCTTTCCAAAAAGTTGGATTTCGCTTCGGAAGGAGCTTCTACAATTAAGAATGGAAGAATAATATTTCCTTCCTTGGATTCTATTTTGATCTCAGGAAGAGAAGATTCGCCCTCTTTCAGTTTGATATAAAATGCATGAGTAAATCTGGAAAAAACAAAAAGTGGAAACCATTCTTTAGAATAAAAAGAAAGAGCAGGCTCGGCTTTTTTGAGCACCTGAGAAAGTTTTTCCGGAGAAAGATCCTGTAGTTTAGAAACTTCTGCGCTTCCGGAAAAAGTTACGGAAGAATCGGGACATACCTTTGTATATTCGGAAATTTTAAAATTAGAAAGACTGATCTTTCTCCAAGATTCAAGAGAAGAATCCGGAAATTGAGCGGATGAAAGTAACTTCTCTGCATTACTGCGAAATTCGGTAAGAAGAGAAGGTTCCTTCTTCTCCTTAATATAATCGGAGATAGATTCCGCTAAAAGCATTCCTTTAGTTCGCTCCGGTTAGGATCCAATCGTATCCTTTTTCTTCCAACTCAAGCGCAAGTTCTCTGCCGCCGGTTTTTAGGATTTTACCTTGAGCGAATACATGCACGAAGTCCGGAGTCACATAGTTCAGCATTCTTTGATAGTGTGTGATTAGAAGAATAGATCTTTCTGCAGACTTATTCTTAGTGATCCCTTCGCTGATGATCCTAAGAGCGTCAATATCCAAACCGGAATCGGTCTCGTCCAAAACGGAAAGTTTCGGTTTTAGAAGTGTCATCTGTAGGATCTCGTTCCTTTTCTTCTCTCCACCTGAAAAACCGTCGTTCACGTACCTTCCGATCCAAGTATCAGGAACTTCTAATAGAGCTGTGGCCTCTTTTAATTCTTTGCGGAATTCTTTTACCGGTAAGTCCTTGCCTCGGACTGATTTTAAGATCGTTCTTAAAAAATTTCCGATCGTAACCCCGGGAATACTGGTAGGATATTGAAAGCAGAGAAAGATACCCGCCCGAGCTCTTTCGTCGGTGGGTTTTTCTAAGAGGGATTCCCCTCTGAAAAATATATCTCCAGAAATCACCTTATATTTTGGGTGACCCATGATGACATTTGATAATGTACTTTTTCCGGATCCGTTTGGACCCATAATGGCATGGACTTCTCCCTCACCGATCGTCAGGTCCACCCCTTTCAGGATTTCCTGGATCTCACCGGATTCGGTTTCCACTCCCGCGCGAAGATTCGAGATTTTTAGTAGTTCCGCCACGTATAGGACTCCTGCCTAGGACTATGTTTTTATTCCTAGGGCGGAGATCAATAGGAAAGATGTTCGGAAAGCCGAGACTTCAGTAGGATTCCCAATCCAGGCGAAGGATCAAAACATGGTTCTCGCCCAGATTTAAGGTGAATAAGACATATTGACGTTTGGTCTCGATATCGTGAAAAGGTTCCGTAAACCCTGAAACTCGACTAGAATGATAGGTTTCTGCCTTATGCCGAATGAAGAAAGGTTTCCAGGCATAATTATTTCCGACTTCTGTGAGCAGCCTTGTCCAAGGAAGATCATACGCATCTCTCTTGAAAGTAGGAGTCACTTGGTATCCGTGCATATCACAGATCAGAACAGAAGTGGTCTCCAAAGGAAGACGATCCAGTATATCGTTTAATTTGTCTGTCATTCCTTCTTCCGAAGAAGTTTCCAAATCCTTAAACAAGTCCACAAACTGATCCAAGAAAGATTGTTCCTTTCTTAGATTTTCTAGAATTTCCAAGAACCTAAGACCGGAGAATTTTTCCAAAGAAGTTTTGAGAGTTTTATTAAAACGTTTTTTGTCCTGAAAGTCCAAGGCAGGACGTGAGAAATAATATCCCTGGAGAAGATTAGCTCCCATTGAAAGAGCAAGATACAACTCTTCTTCGTTTTCCACTCCTTCAAAAAGAAGTTGAGAACCGAGTCTCTGGGACATTTCGGAAATTGCGGACAATACGTTTTTGAAAGATCGTCTGTTCAGACTCTCTCTCATAATTTTTATGTCCACCTTCATGATATCCGGATGAATGTATCCGATCCTTTCCAAATTGGAAAAGCCTACACCCAGATCATCCACCGCAATTTTAATTCCTCTTTCTCGGAACAAACTCACGATGTATAAAAGTTTTTCTATATTTCCTTCGAACTTGTCTTCTGTGATCTCGAGAACTAGATCGTTCGGATTAATATCGTATTTATCTATAAGATGAAGAATATGGAGTCGTTTGACATCCAACACTTCCCCTGTGTAAACCATAGAGAGAAAGTTTGGCATCATGTTCAGGAAAATTTTGGTCTTTAATCCGGTTTCCTTCACATGTTTGATCGCTTTCTCACGAATGATACGATCTATATGCACTAAACGGACGGTATCCGTGTCAGGATTATGGAAATGATAACCTAAAGAATGGTATTCGTTTGATTCGGGAGAAAAAACCCTACCTAGTACCTCGTAACCTATTATATTACGATTGCCTACGTCTAAAATAGGCTGGTAATGAGGGATATAGTAACCTTCCCCCAAAGATAGAATTTGTTGTGACTCGTATTCGGCGAGCATGCAGATTCCTTCACTACTAGAATCCGGTTGAAGTTTGCATACAAGCATATTTCCCGGAAACAGCAGCTATAAGGAAGACGAAAGGTAGGAAAATTCCCCTTTTTTTCCTACTCTTTTCTTACATTATGGCAAATTATTTGTTTTCTTTTGTGTGAAATCCCCGTCTCCAAACGGATTTTCCGAAGGAAATCAAACCGACTAATATAGATTAGCTGATCAAATTCAGATGAAAGAACATTTAGGATCCATTCTACATCCTTCCACCTTAGAACCTCTTTTTGGAAAATACTTCGGTCCTGTCCAAATAGACAATTCGAAAGAATACAACGCCGGTTTCCTTTCCGGATTTAAATCATTAGATTCCGTTCTAGTAGATATATTGAATGAAAAAATCTTTTTAGAACTCAGGATCTTTGGCACTAAGTTCAAGTCCGGAGCAAGCTTACTTCTTTGGAATAGGCAAACCGGAAATCTACAAGAACTGAAAATTTTAGAAAACGGAAACTCCTCCTTCATCAAGCAAGGAAGTTTTAAGGATGGATATTGGAGTTTTACCAAATCGGACAAACGTTTTAATTTCCGTTTGGATGATACGATCCGACAAGGTTATACCCATTCTGCGATTTGGGAAAAAAACCTGAACTTCCAATTGGATGCTCTCGCTTATACCGGAGATAAAAATAAATCCAACTGGTTTACTCAAATTTCTCCTTCTGGCAAAGATTGGGTATTTCAACACCATTCCCCGAATCTAAATTTAGAAGGGCAACTCTCTTGGAACGATCTATCGGTCCCTTTAGAGAACGGAATTTTATCTTATACAGTTTCTAAAGGATATAGTTCAGAAGGTTTTCCTTTGGAAAATCGGATCTATCTGCAAATCGGTGCAAAGAAAAAAATCCATCTCTATATTGAAGAGGAAATCCTTGTTTGGACAGAAGGAGAAATTCTGAACTTAGGAGAACCGATCTGGACAAACCAAGGAAAGAAGAAGATCCTAAAAGACAAAAATTCCAAACTCGAATTTGAGTTAGAACCGGAATTAGAAGCAAGTTTCCTGAGGCCAAAGAACCTGAAATCGGAGAATTTTATCAAAACATTATATACTGTTTCCGGTTGGATCAAAACTAAGACAAAGAAGGAAAAGATCACAAACGGGATTTCTATTTTGGAAAAAAAGTCTTAAGAAGCGATAAGAAGATCTAAAACGGTTTTGCCGTCCATCTCTCCAGTGATCGGATTCATCGCTCTTTCAGGGTGAGGCATCATTCCTGCAACCTTGAAATCGGAAGAACAAATTCCTGCGATATCGTCCAAACTTCCGTTCGGATTATCTCCAGCGTATAGGAATAAGATCCTACCTTCATCCTTCAATTGTTTGCGCACATCTGCGGAAGCAAAATAACAACCGTCTCCATGAGCAACCGGAACACGAAGGACTTGATCGTTTGAAAGTTTTCCGCTGATCTTATTCGAGTCTGAGGCCTTTTTTAAGCCTACAGTCCTACAAACGTATTTTAGATTTCTATTACGTATTAATGCGCCGGGAAGATACCCTGCCTCTGCAAGTATCTGAAAACCGTTGCAGATCCCGAAAAGTTTAGCTCCTCTATCCACATGTTCTTTCACAGATTTCATTACTGGAGAAAAAGGTGCCATTGCCCCGGATCTAAGATAATCTCCGTAGGAGAACCCACCAGGAAGAATGACTAAATCGTATTTTTCGGAAAACTGTTCCTTATGCCAGACCTTGTCTACTTTCGCCGAATAGAAATCGGAAAGAACTCTAGCGATATCGCTATCACAATTTGAACCTGGAAAAGTAATAACAGCGGCTTTCATTCCGTAATAATCTCCGAACGATAGGTTTCGATCACATGATTGACTAAAAGTTTTTCACAAAGATTGGCAACGGTCTTCTTAGCCGTTTCAAGATCGGGAGAATCCAATTTGACTTCGATGTATTTTCCGACTCTTACGTCTTGGACCGATTTCTCGCCCAATTCTTGGAGAGTGGATTTTACAGTATTTCCCTGAGGATCGAGTACTGATTCTTTAAGAGTTACGTTGATTCTCGCGATAAACATTTTAATAGCCGGTCCTGTATTTCCTTATATGCCGCTTGGAGTTCTCCAATCAAACTTTCCGGAAGATCCGGAGGAGGAGGAAGTTTATTCCAACCGGAACGCTCCAGATAATTTCGAAGAATTTGTTTGTCCATGCTGGGCGGCGTAGTTCCGATAGAATACGAATCTTGCGCCCAGTACCGGGAAGAATCCGGAGTCAAAATTTCATCGATGAGGATCACTTCCCCTTCTGAAATCCCGAATTCGAATTTGGTATCACAAAGTAAAATCCCGGCTCCAGCTACCAGTTCAGCCGCCCTGGTATAGAGGGAAATCGATTTTTCCTTCAAGATTGAGAAGAGTTCGGACCCGATCTCGTTTTTCATCCTTTCTTCGGATACGTTCTCGTCATGGCCCGTGTCGTTTTTAATAGCAGGAGTGAAGCTCGGCTCAGGTAGTTTTTCGGATTCTTTCAAACCTGTAGGAAGTTTTTTAAAAGCAAGTGTCCCGTCCTGTTTGTATTCCTTCCAGCCTGAACCGGAAAGATAACCACGAACCACACATTCGAAATCGATCCGTTTACATTTTTTGACAAGAACGGAACGATCTTGAAGATCTGGATGATTTTGAAATGGAGAAGGAAATTTAGAAACATCCGTTTCTAAAATATGGTTCGGAATATCCTTAAAGTAGGAGAACCATTCTGCGGAGATCTGATTTAAAACTTTTCCTTTTCCAGGAACGAGTTGGTTGAATACTACATCGAAAGCGGAGACCCGATCCGTGGAGGATAAGATTAAAGAATCTCCTAAATCATAAACGTCTCTGACTTTGCCTATATAAGAGGGTTTTGGAAGCCCATTCATCCTTGGATAACCATGAGAGCGATATCGTCGTCGTGAGTCATTTTTCCTGAGTGAGCCAGGATCTTTTCCAAAGAGAAATTTAAGATATCCATCTTGGATTCCACTGCTTCTTTTAGGATCTTCTTCAGACTTTCTTCGCCTAAAATATTATAGTTCTCGTCCGTTATTTCAGTGGCACCGTCAGTGTAAAGTAATAGAGAAGCGCCCTTCTCTAAAGTAACACTTCTAAACTCGTCGTCCGTTCCAAGTTCGATCGGAATGATAAGAGGGCCCATGCCGGGTAATTCTTCCACATTTCCGTCTTTGTATAATAGCGGAGGAGGATGGCCTCCGTTCGCATATTCGAAGTTTCCGGTCTTATCTAAAATTCCGTAAAAGAATGTGATCGAAAAATCTTCCGGAAGTATTTTTTCCAATTGTTGCCGAAGAGTTTTTACTTTTTCTACAAGAGTATTACTTCTTCCTAAATTGGAAACCTGCATCTTTACCATCGCGGAAAGAAGAGCAGCAGAAGGACCGTGGCCGGAGCAGTCCGCAATAAACACATGAAGTTTATCTTCTTCGACCCAAGCGTCTATAAAATCTCCTCCGATCTGCATCAAAGGATGAAAGACTGAATTTACTTGAAAGCCGTTCCACTCTAATTGTTTTTCAGGGACCAATTCCTGTTGAACTCTTCTCGCCATGACTAATTCTTTTTCATACTTCTTCTTTTGTTGAAGAAGTTCGTCCTGCAAGTTTTTGATCCGAATGAATGCGCGGATCTTTGCCACAAGCTCTTTAGGTTGAAAAGGTTTATGAAGAAAATCGTCTCCACCGTGAGTGATTGCTTCGTCGAACCCGAGCTCACGATTATAAGCGGTAATAAAAAGAATAGGTAGAAGATTAAAACGATCTATCTCTCGAAGTTCCTTACAAAAAGAAAATCCGTCCTGCCCGGGCATACTCACATCTAAAAGAAGAACGTCCACTTGATTGGTCGCGAGAAGAGTACGTGCTTCTTCCGTATTCATTGCTGTTAAAACCTGAAAACCTAAAGGTTTCAAAGTATGAACCAAAAGTTTAAGATTGATATCGGAATCGTCGACTGCTAGGATCGAGTAGTCCGAATAATTCAATTGGCTTTCCGATTTCTCTCTATCCACAATCCTTTCCCATTATTACAAAATCTGAATTTTTAAAAATTGAAAAGATTTTTCAATCCAACAATTCTTCTCGGATAGCTTCCACCTTATCCAAACGATACACCAATCTATACAAAAGTAAAAAAAGAAGATGATACGCAAGTATCCCGAGCCAGAAGGAAATTCTCATATCAGGATCCATTCCCTTCTTCCCCAAAACGGAAGAAGGGTGATTTCCAGGATTGTCCATCCATCGGATCGCTCCCCAGGTTAAGACAGCGTTCACGCTACAGAATAAACTTAAAAAAGCGGAGAAGATATACTTTTTCGTTTGGTCCAAAACCAAAAATCGAAGTAGAAAATACGCTACCAAACTTAAAACCAGAACGAAAAACGAATTTAATCTGGCATCGGTTGTGTCCCAAGGAGTTCCCCAGGCAAGGTAAGCCCAGATCGGTCCCGAAAATAAAACACCGATCGCAAACAAAAGAGAGATCTTATTCGCAGAAAGAGATAAAGTATCCCAACTTCTTTTTTTAGTGATCAGATATGCAACCGCGCATATGGAAGAAATGCCTGGACCATACAAAGCCACCCATGCCACTGGAACATGAAAATAGAAGATCCGGTGGGAGATCCCCTGTTCTAAAATCACATTGGGATAATACAGACCCAAAAGAACTGCAAAAGGAAAAATCGCTAAAAACAAGAGGCCAAGAATCCAGTCCCAGACCGGGTGCAGTAGGCGAATATTCATACGCTTGGAAGTGTGCAGGTATCCTCCGATTGGATCAAGAAGAATCCTATTCGTCGGAGGTCATTTCTACAAGAAGTGCGCCCATCGAACCGTAAAAAAATGAAAAAGCGAGAAGTAGACAAAATGATCCGGTCAGAGAAGAAAAAGGTTGAGACAGGAATTTTCTCTCAGCCTCCATTCCATATAAAAATACCGGAATGGACAAAGGTACAAGTAAGAGTGGAAGTAGGATCTCCTTCAAACGAGAAGACAAACTGATATGGGAAAGACAAACTCCCAAAAAGGAAATACATAATAATCCAGGTAAGAAGAAGACCAACTGTTTGCCGAACTCGTATAGATCTGCCGGAAATGAAGAGAACATTAATGCAAAAAGTCCCATTAAATAGATCGCTGCTCCGGACAATGCGATAAACACCAAAATTGATTTAGAAAAATATAAAATCCAAGGAGAAATGAATAATCGACTGGCGGTTCCACCTCCCGCTTCTCTTTCTTCCCAGGTGAATTGTCCGACTAATACGAATGATGCGACAAATAAAATCGCCCATTTTAACCCGATCAAAGCGACCAGATCGATTTTGCCGTTCCTTTCCAAAGCATAATGAAAAAGAAAAACCATCGCGGAAACCAAAACTAAAAGTGAAAGGATCCCATTGCTTGCTTTTCCTAAAAGCCGGAACTCTTTTCGGATGAGTGAAAGAATCGCCTTCATTTGGAATTATCTCCTAATTCCAAAGTTTTGATCTTAGAGTTGAGTGTAAAATTGCGATCATGGGTCACAAGGATCATAGATGAAGAAGAAAGAACCGTTTCCAAAACTGATTTTGCAGTGGCTTCTCCCTCGCTATCCAGTGCAGTTAAAGGTTCATCTAGTAAATAAAGATCTACGTTAGGCAAAAGAGCACGGACAAGCGCTGCCTTTTGTTTCATTCCTCTGGAATAAGAGGAAACAGGATCCTTTCTTCTTTGCCAAAGCCTAAAGTCCTTTAACCAAGTAATGATCTGCTCTTCCGGACGACAGTCCCCTGCGATCCCTCTGAAATATTCCAGATTTTCTTCCAAACTCAGAGTAGTATAGAGGCCTAGATCATGACCTAGATAGGAAAGTTTCGGCTTTTGGGGAGAAGAAGGAAAACGGATCTGGTCCTTAAATTTATCGTGTTGCAAGATGGATTTCAGTAAGGTAGTCTTTCCGGAACCGTTCATTCCTCTCAGGAATAAAACTTCGTTCGGAAAAACGGAGAAGGAAACGTTCTTTAAAACCGATTTTCGTCCGATATTGTACGATAGGCCGGAACATTCCAATACGGGAACCGATGTTTGCTGTGAGACCAATGAGGACAATTTCCCTTTTAAAAGAGGATTTACAAGGCATAAATTTAGCCAAGCTTCTATCCTTTTTTGTACTTTTGATTTTTCCTACATTTCTATCAGCGCAGTTTAAAATAGGAGATTCCGAATACGCAGGCATCCTTTGGGGAGAGAATGATTTTTTAGATCCTGAATTCTATCAGGACGGAAGCCTGGCAAGATCCGAACAAGACTTTATAGTAGCTGCTGGAAGACATTGGAAAGGAGCCCCTCCTCCATCCAAGGCAAGTTTCGAATACGAAGGTAAACAAATCGTTAATTCAGGGATCTTCAATAATGAGGCGGTTGCACTTCTTCAATCCGCAGACCCTAAAAAAAGAGAAAAAGCGATCTCAATGCTCGAAGCAGGTATGAGATTCGATCCTTCCTTCTTCGCATTCAGATATAATTTGGGAAGAGCCTATCATATAGAAAAAAGATACCAGAAGGCGATCCTACAATATGAATATGCGATCGCAGAAGTTCCCCAATATTATAGAACTTATATGCATTTAGGAGTTTTATGCGAACTCTTGAATGAGCAGATCCAAGCAGTCATATATTACAAAAAAGCAGTGGAGCTGAACCAGTTCCAAACCGAGGCATTGGTATTACTCGCAGAACATTATATTAGGACAGATCTTAAAAATAGGGCCCAAATTTATATTAAAAAAGCCTTATCCATAGACCAGAATAGCCCGGACGCAAAACTTGGGCTTGCTCGATTGGAGATTATGGGAGGAAGGGATTACTACGCTTATAAGATCTTCAGAAATACGGATCTGTATGATGATCAGGGGAAGAAGAGGCCTTATAATAAAAAATTCCATTTCTATTTCGCGGAAACCGCAAGTAAGATCGGCGATTATGTCACGGCTGCAAAAGAATATGATGAGTTGTTAAAGTTCCCGAATGACCCTTTCTTTACGGAATTCTCCCTCAAAATTATAGAAAGAAGAAGAGACTTGGCAAAACGATTTGCGGAGATCAAGGCCGCAGACGAAGAAGCCGAGAAGGAACAGCAATAGCCCTTTTTCCAAACTCGAAAAAGACTTGGCAAACCTAAATAATTCGTCCAATCTTGAGGATGGAGGATCCAATGAAAAACCAAACCAGGCTTTTCGCTTTGGCGACCCTCTTCTTCTTCGTTCCTTTAATGGCCCAACAAAAACAGAAGGTCAATGAGGCGGACGTATTTCAGGACGAAACAAGCGAGTACACCAAGTCCCTTAAAAAAATCATCGTAGGTCTGGAAGCGACCATCAGCGAGAGATTAAAAGACTTGGAACGCAAACACGATATTCTCGTGGTCCTGATGCCGAAGTATGAGAAACGCCAAACCATTGTCACGGAAGACATTCCTTTCCAAGTTCAGGACGGTTATGAAAGTAACTTATTTAAGTACATAACTTTCCAGTTCAATAGCGGAAAGGTATCCGATATCACTTTAGCATCCGAAAGTAAAAGGATCTACTACGAAGTGATGTTCGAGAACAAGAAGATTGTCTTCAAACCGGCAGATTTAAAAGCGAGCGAGGTTACCCACGAGGTTTTTGAAAAAACCGAAGTGACCAGACTCAACGAGATGTCTCTCGAAAACCAGATCAAAGCTCTCAGATTGTTAGAAGCGAGCCTTCGCTCTTCTATCTATAGAATAGACATTCTATTAGCTTTGTATAAGGACAAGAAAGACCGCAAAAACTTGTATCATATAGAGTTCTAAAAAACTCTTTTGATCTAGTTTGCAATGAGCCCCGGGGTTGAATGACCTTGGGGTTTTTTATTGGGCGGGTGTTATATGGAGGGTGAAGGGATATTTAATTTTTTCAAGGACTTGCTAAACTCCCGATCAAAAGTTAAAACTCCTGCTCCAAAAAATTTAGCTGCTCCGGCAAGCACCGCATCTCCGTAATCTTTGATATTTTTTGGCCAAATAGACAATACAATCTCCGGGAAATAGGCCGGCTCAAAATTAACACCTGGATTGATCAATAGATCCTGTATAATCCTATGAATATCCTCTTGCGGGACAGAGTAGATACTTTTAAAAACGAAAACAATTTCGGATATATTATGGGAAGTTAAAATGACTTCGTATTCTAAACGAGAAACTTTTTCCCATAAGGAAACCATCTTGTCATGTTGTTCTGGATTTCTTTTGTTTAAAAAAGAAATGTAACAGTTCGTATCTAAGATCAATTTCATTTATATCTTTTAGAACGTTCTGTCCATGCTTTCTTAATATCCGATTTAATATCCGTCGAACCTTTATTTAAGAAACCTTCGTACTTCAAAAAAGGTTTATTTGCAGCGTCGATTCGGATACCCTTCTCGTCTACGGACCACTCAATTACGTCTTCCATAGAAAGTTTCAAAGACTCTCGGATCTCCTTAGGAATGGTAATCTGATATTTTGAGGTAATTTTAGACCTAAGTTTCATATCCTTACGTTATTAAAAAAAGTAAGGAAGGTCAAGTCAAAAGGCCGGATTTAAAATCGGGTGAACATGCAAAAAGGATAAAAAATTTAAGTAATTACGTCTTATCTCTGAATATCAGGAATAAACTGCCTATCTCATTCTTGTGCAGAAATAGAATTCAATTCTTCCATCTCTACTATTCTAGAACAAAACCTCTTCGCTGATTTTGTATTATGAGTGACCCATAGGATTGTGGTCCCTTCTTTCTTGTTCAGATCAGAAAGCGCTTCCAAAACCTGAAAATTCAAGATCGGATCTAATGCAGAAGTAGCCTCATCCAAACAAAGAATTTTTGGACGGCAGAGTAATGCTCGTAGTAATGAGAATCTCTGTAGTTCCCCTCCCGAAAAAAATGAAGGAAGTCTATTTCTATCTTTTCCTTCTAATCCCAAGATCGGGATCCATTTCTGTAGTAAAGAATCGTATAGATCTTCTTCTTTAAATAATCGTAAAGGTTCTCTTAGACTTTTTTCCACAGTCCAGATCGGATCAAAACCTAAAAGAGGATCTTGAAAAACAGGCTGGATCCATCTAGCCGGAATATCTTTTTTATCTTTGCCGAAAACTTTGATCGATCCGGTTTTTTTCCAAGAGCCCGACAAAGGGAGGTCTAATATAAGTCGTAAGAGTGTGGACTTTCCTGAACCGGAACGGCCCAAAATTCCGAGAAATTCGCCGGACTCAACTTGAAGATCCAATTTGGATAAGTAGGTTCTTTCCGGAGATATTAGGGATACTTGCGTAAGAACTAGGATCGGATCTTTTTTCTCAGACACGAGTACCTGTTTAGTGCTTGCTTAGAATTCTGACAACCAATCCCTTAAAACAATGGCTTTGAAAATTACAGAAGTAGGACCAAGAGACGGACTCCAAAACGAAAAATCGGAAGTTCCTACAGAGGACAAACTTCGTTATATCCAAAAATTGGTCGATGCCGGACTAAAACATATAGAAGCCACTTCTTTCGTAAGAAAGGAAAACATTCCGCAATTAGGTGATGCAAAAGAACTCTCTGCTTCCTTAGATTTTAAGAACGGGGTCCATTTTAGCGCATTGACCCCAAACCTAAAAGGTTATCAAGCTGCGATCGAGGCAGGATTCAAAGAAGTCGCGGTTTTTACAGCGGCATCCGAATCTTTTACCAAAAAAAATATCAATCGTACGATCCAAGAATCCATAGACGGGTTTAAGGAAATTTTTGCAGAAGCAAAGAAGGACGGAATACTCGTAAGAGGTTACGTATCCACAGTGATCGATTGCCCTTACGAAGGCAAAATAGATCCAAAAAAAGTATTAGAAGTTTCTAAAATACTTTTAGACCAGGGGGCTTACGAAATTTCTCTAGGAGAAACAATCGGAACCGCAGTCCCTTCCGAAGTAGAAAACTTATTAAACGTTCTTCTAAAAGAAATTCCTTCAGATAAATTAGCAGGTCATTTCCATGATACCTACGGAATGGCGATCTCTAATGTCCAAAAGTCCTACGAGATGGGGATCCGATCTTTCGATTCTTCTTCCGGAGGATTAGGTGGATGTCCTTATGCAAAAGGAGCCTCCGGAAATTTAGCGACAGAAGATCTAGTATATTATTTTCATAAATCAGGGATCCAGACTGGGATCGATCTTTCCAAACTTTTGGAGGCATCCGCTTTCATGGAAGGGATCTTGCAAAGAAAATTAGCTTCTCGTTCTTATATCGCTCTGAAAGCAAAAGCGGCTTCCTGATCCGGAAGTTTTCGGAAGCAAAACTATGCCTCCTACTCATAGGTCTCCCGTCTCTACAGATAAAAAACTGAAAAACAGTTTTGATACTCTCTACAAAACATATACGAAGCCTGAGTTTTTAGATTCGGATCCTTTATTTTTATGTTATCTATATGAATCTGCAGAAGACAGAGAATTTGTTGGATTACTTTCCGCATTATTCGCATACGGGAATGTGACTGCGATTCGAGGGTTTCTTTCCAGACTTTTGGAGCCTATGGGAAAACGTCCGAAAGAATATCTTCTGAAACATGGAACAAAGATCTGGACGAGTAAATTAGGACCTTATCGATTCCAAAAAGAAAAAGATATTCTTCTTTTTTTACAAGGACTACGACTCTCATATCTGGAATTAGAAAAATCAGGAGAAAGTTTTTTAGAATCTTGGTTTTCTCCTTTAGATAAGAACGAATTCGGTTTAGAAAAAAGGATCTCAGGTTTTCAGTCTAGATTCTCAGAAGTATTAGGATCTTTGGATCCTAGTTGGAAGTCCTACGGACTAGGATTTTTGATCGGGATAGGAAATCCTAAATCAGCACATAAACGTTATTGTATGTTCTTAAGATGGATGGTCCGAAAAGAAGGGCCGGATCTAGGTTTGTATAAGAGTATTCATTCTTCAGAATTACTTTTCCCTTTGGACACTCATATCAATCGTCTATCGAATATTTTGGGAATTACAGAAAGAAGGACTTCCGATTTCAAAAAATCCAGAGAGGTTACGGATTATTTCCAAAAGTTTTATCCGGAAGATCCTTTAAGAATGGATTTCGCTCTTTGTAGATTAGGAATCCTCAGAAAATGTAAATCCGCATACGTGAAAGAATTATGCGAATCCTGCGATCTGAAGGATGTTTGTAAAATTTATGGAAGTAAAAGAAGGAAGGTTGGTACCGCCACGGAGAATTGAACTCCGGTTACCAGGATGAAAACCTGGTGTCCTAACCACTAGACGATGGCGGCGTTTTATTTAACTCAGCTTGAGTCGTTTGGGATTCGAACCCAAGACCCTCTCATTAAAAGTGAGATGCTCTACCGACTGAGCTAACGACTCGAACGTAAGAACACGATATTTTTCGGCCTTCTCTGGTCAAACGAATTTCCAATAGTTTTTTACTGGTTTAGAGAAGTTTCCAAACGCAAAAAAACTAAGGGAAACTTTGTCCGATCTTAGAATCCGGAAGCGATCGTATCCTTTCTGTCCGGTCCTGTAGAGATAAGATCAATACGAACTCCGATCAATTTTTCCAAAGCACGGATATAATCCTTACATGCTGATGGAAGTTTATCGAATTCCCCGATCCCGGTGATATCCGTTTTCCAACCTGGAAATTCTTCGTAGATCACTTTTACTTGGTCTAGTCCTTGAGAAGGAAAACAGTCCAATTTTTTTCCGTTTCTTTCGTAAGCGACTGCAACTGGGATCTTATCATATGCGGAAAGAACGTCGATTTTGGTCAATGCGATGGATGTTAATCCGTTAATACGAACCGCATGTCTCAGAACTTCCGTATCAAACCATCCACAACGTCTTGGTCTTCCTGTGGTAGCTCCGTATTCTGCTCCTAGAGTCCTGAGTTGTTCTCCCGCTTCTCCATGAAGTTCAGTAGGGAAAGGACCTTCTCCCACTCTAGTAGTATAAGCTTTAGTAATACCGATCACATTTTTCAAATGATGGAATGCAATTCCAGATCCAATAAAAGCCCCACCAGTAGTCGGATTGGAACTAGTCACATAAGGATAAGTCCCAAAATCTACATCGAGTCCTGTTCCTTGCGCACCTTCCAATAGTACTTTTTTACCGGCTTTTAATTGAGATTCCAGATAGTATGGAGTGTTGATGATATTCTTTTGGATCTTAGAATAGAATCTTTTGATATTATCTAAAATTTCTTTGGTAGAGACCTCTTCTACTCCGTATAGTTTTACTAGCTCATGGTTCTTCTCATCTACTAAATGTTGTAGTCTGGTTTCGAAATCGCTTTCTCTAAGATCTCCGACTCTAAGACCGATCCTCATCATCTTATCCGCGTAACAGATCCCGATCCCTTTTTTAGTGGTCCCAATCTTCCTGTCCGGAGCACAGTTACTTTCTCTTGCTGAATCGATCAATCCGTGGAATGGAAATAATAAATGGCAGGCGTCGCTGATCAGAAGTTTTTCATAAACAGGAAAACCTTCCGCTTGGAGTTTATCACATTCTTCTATAAAGAATGTAGGATCTAAAACGACACCGTTACCGATTACACAGATAGTTTGGTCGTAAATGACTCCGGAAGGAACCAAATGAAAAACGTATTTTTTCCCGTGGACCACAACGGTATGGCCTGCATTTGCCCCACCTTGGTATCTTACTATAATATCTGTATCTTTAGAAAGGTAATCGATTACCTTTGCTTTCCCTTCGTCACCCCATTGGGTTCCAACGACTAATGTTGCGGGCATAGGATTATTCCTTAGTTCCTGTATCTATTGTATCTGACCAATTTATTTTATAAATCCACTTTTAAGACGTTTTCGAGCGCATCCACATGGATCGCGAAACCGCAGGCGTCTTTTTGAGTTCCGGAGAATAACTCGTATAGATGATCATAAGATCCTCCGTTTAATACCGGCTCCGAACTTCCGGAAACATAACCTTGAAAAACAAATCCGGTATAATATTCCAAATCCGGGATCAATGTATAATCCGCACAGAATTCGATTCCCTCTATTTTACCCAAGGACCCTATAATTTCCGTAGTTTCGGAAATGATCCTCTGAAAAGTTTCGGAAAGACCAAGGGCAGAAAACTTTTTCGCGAGATCCTGGGTTTGGGTCACAAATCCCAAACAAAGAGCTTCTAAAATCGGAAAGATCCTAGACGCCTTACGTTCTTCTAAGAAACGACTGATCTCCGGGAGATTCTTTCTATATAATAAAAAGGACAATTGTCTTTTTTCAGCTCTGGACAGATCCAAAGATTCCAAGACGGAATAAAATACACCTACGTTTCCTAGAACGATTGTTAGAGGGGATTTTAGTTTTATTTTAGAGAATAATCCGGAGATCTCTTTCAAAATTCCTAAAATAGCAGAAGAACCTGAGCCACCGATATGCTCCGCGCCTACTTGTAGGATCTCTTTTCTAGATCCACTCTTGCGTCCGTAGTCTCTGAAAATTTTTCCCTGATAAAAGATACGTTGGTTTTCTTTGCGGTGCGCAAAACCAGCCATCCCTTTTACTGCTTGGACCGTCAAATCAGCGCTAGGAGAGATCTCATTTCCGTCGGAATCCCTAAATCTATACAGAGCGGAAGAATCTTCCGCAGACATTGTAAGTAAAAACGAGGAAGAATAATCGAAAGAAGGTAAAAATACCTCTGAGTAGCCGAAACTTTTCAGACTGGAGCTAAAAGAATCCAGAAGATTCCGTCTTTCCGAACTCTCGTTCGGTCCGAAAAAATGAAATCCGTCCGGGATCCATTTTTTCTCGCTAAACTCTGGAGGATTATGTGTCATCTGTTCTGTACGAAAGCCCCAAAGAACAGTTCCTTTTGCCTAGGGTAGAATTCAAATCGTTTTTCCCAAAAAATAGAATGACAATAAGCCTTCCAAGGATAGAAAGTATTCTCCGGAAATCGCGTATCGAACCTTAAAGTTCGAGCTCTAAGCACCGAAACCAGATTAACCGCAAGAACCAAGACAGAGACGTACCATGGCAGAAAAAGAACAATCCGTCGGAAGATGGCAGAAGGAATTCTTCGAGAACATTCACCTTTTCAAAAGATCAGGTATGAGCGAAGAAGAAGCTAAAAAGATACTTCAGAAATTTCTTTACCTTTGTTCCGTGACCCCGATGCCCCCTGTCATGGATGTTTTCAAAGAACCTTCAATTCTAGAAAGGATCGGTGTATACACTCCGCCCGAAAAAAAGGCGAGAGAGTTCATGATCGAATTCCTCTCCCCTATCATGAAATTTTTTACGGTAGAAGGGGTCGAAAATTTAGCCGCAGTAAAACCTTTGATCGGAAAATTCCCGGTCACTCTGATTTCCAATCACCTGAGCCATTTGGACGCTCCTGCAATTTTCCATCTTTTATATCACGCTTCGCCTGAAGGAAGAGAAGTCGCAGAACAACTCGTATTTATCGCGGGACGTTTGGCGTATGAGCCTGATTTCACAAGGCTCGGATTGTATATGTTCGGGACATTACTTGTCTGTTCTAAAAGAGATATGGCGGATAACCCGAGCCTTTCGGATCTAATGACCAAGATCAATATGAGAGCCTTCCGACATTCTCAAAAACTACAACAGGAAGGAAAGATTGCTGCGATCTTCCCGGAAGGAACTCGTTCTAGAGACGGAAGACTGATGCCTTTCGTGGATACAGTTTACCATTACGTAGCTAACAAGATCATTCTACCAATTTCATTGGAGAAGACCGACAAAATTCTTCCTACAACAAGTTTATTGTTCAATCAGGTCGCAGGAAAACTTACTATCGGCAAACCTGTATTAGTCGGAGAATTGAGTAAGAAGGAAATGGCTCATTTCCCTAAAGACATAGAACATCTTCCTTTCCCGGAACATGGAGATAAGAAACAATTCCTGATCGATAATTTGGCCCTACTCGTCGGTCAAAACCTGAACAAACACCAACACGGGATTTACAGGAACTTATACAGCGCAGATGCAAGAGATCAGAACAAACTGATCAAGATCCCTAAAGAGCCTAAAGAAAAAGTGGTGGTGATCGGGAATAGCAGTATGGGGATCGCGATCGCGACCGTGCTTGCAAATAAAGATGTGAGTGTTTTCGTTTATCACCCGGACAAAGAATATACTTCTCAATCCAATTTAGAGAGAAGAGATCTAAGGACTTATTCCTTATACAAACTTCCTCCAAATTTAATATTCACTTCAGATCCGGAAGATCTAAAAACGGCAACCTTGTTTATCCAAGGCACAAATCCTTGGGAATTGCATACGATCTATCCGGACTTACAACCTTATCTTTCCAAAAATAAGGCTCCTTTCTTCAATATCATCAAAGGATTTACAAGCGCGGGTTTGATCCTTGATGATCTGCAACATGGATTAGGGCTAGAAGATGATCGGATCGGTGTAATTTCCGGTGCTTCTTATCCTGACCAAGTAATGGAGAGAAAAATTTCCGGATTCGAGATCGCTGCGGTAAACGAATCCTTAATCCCTCGCATTCAAAAACTATTAACTACAGGTTATATTTTCCCAAGACCGGCGATCATTCCTACCGATGTAAAAGGAGTTCAGTTGGGAGGAGCTCTCAAAACGATTTACGCTCTTGTAATGGGGATCGTTGAGGGTTATTTCCAACAAACTCTGGGTGGGAACGTAGACAACTCTCTCTTCCATCTTTCCAATCGTTTCTTTAACGAAATGGTGAATGTGGGAGTGCAGATGGGCGGAAAACCGGAAACATTCCAAGGACTATCAGGACTTACCGACTTCATGCTTTCTTGTTTCGGAACGGATGCAAAAGACAGAAAGACCGGATACGATATCGCAAACGGACATCCTTCCGAAAAAATGTCCAACGGGTTCTACGGATTGAAAGTTATGCCTAACCTAATGAAAATCGATCCAAACGAAGTTCCGATCATGTATGCGGCTTACGAAGTAGTTATTAATAAAAAAGACGTTCGTAAAGTCGCGGAAGGAATGGAAGAGAGACTATCTAGAGTATGAAAAAATCATTATTGATCTGTTTTATCTTACTAAGCCTCGGATGTGCATCCACACAAACCGGAGGTTCTAGCTCCGGTTCTATCGGTTCAGGCTTTAGTTTTAGTTTCGATAATCCTAAGGTCAAGGTGATCATTCCTGAAATTCCTCAGATCAAAATGGGGCCACACCCTATGGCTGCAAGAGGAGCTCATCTTCGTTATATGGGCTCTGCAGATCTTTATAATCTTAGTATTTTAACTCCGACTGCGGATCCGGGAATGACAGCTATGGATTGTGCTCAATCCATCATAAGTGGAGTCGTTCAAAGATTCGGATTAAAACAAGATCAGTATGCTGTGTTCCAAGGCCTGGATAAGAAAACATTCGCAGTATTCTATAGCATTAAAGTTTTAGAATTTAGCCAGATGAATGCTCATCTGGTCTCCTCTGCAGCGGGTAAATATTGTATAGAAGTGCATGTTTCCAAAATGACCAGCTCTGAAGCAGAAGCTAAAGATTGGAATAAGGGAATGCCGAATGCAAGGATTATAGAAAATCCTTAATCCCCCGCAACGAAGATCGTCAACTTCCAATCTTTGTTCTTCAAAGTAAAAAAAGCTCTGTAATCAACGGAGCTTCTTAAATAAGTATCACAGATATATCCGCTCTTTCCGGAAGCTAAACATACTTTTTGCCAAGAGCAAGTCCCAGATTGGATCGCTTCTTTAGAATCTAATTGAACGATTTGATAACTGATCGTATCGATGATCTTGGATTGAACATCCGGCTTCTCCCGAACATTTACATTCTTACCGCTTGCCCATGTGTATTCGAATGCATCCAGTTTGTCCGGAAATTTTGAGAATATTGTAGGAGAAATGAATTGGTTTGTTTCATCTCGAACGATCCCGAGACGCAAAGTATTTGCTAATGTTGTCCAGATTTCGGACTTTTCCGGATTTTTATCCAGCTTCCATTCTGTCCAAAAACCTTTTTTACCGGAGTCCGCACCAAAACTGAATTTGATATCAGGATCAACGATCTTCTCCAGAAATTTTATATCCTTGGATTGGATCGCTTGGTCCAATTTCTTTTTGAATTCCGTAAAACTTTTGTCCTTACCGGATTCGTGGGTAGGAAGAACAGTATACTCTTGGAATTTTTTACAAGGTTCTGCAGATGACGCTTGGGCAAAAATGAAACAGAAGAAGAAAACGAATAAGAAAGATCTCATGATACTTCCAACAAATCTTTCTTATCGAATTTCTACTAAAATCTGGCTATTTAGGACCGTTTACGAAAATTTCCAATAATCCTTCCGCAAGAGCTTCGATCTCGCTAGATCTTTCTCTCAGGATACGGAAAGTCTTTTGCATCGCGATCTCGGTTTCTTCCTTAGGAACTCCGAAGGTGGTCAGACCTAATTGGATCACTGTCGCCATCATTCTGAGTCGATCGACCTGGCCGGAGTAGACCATTTCTTCCAACAAACTTTGGAACACACCTCTAAAAGCCAATGTGCGGATCAGATAATCTTGTTCGTCGAAATTCGGATTATATTTTTCGAATAGGATCTTACTTCTATGGGATCCTCGATTCCCGATCATCTCGGTAACGCCTTGGGTCCTGTATGCTGCCAAATACGTTTCGGCGATGGTTAGTTTCTTTTGGCAAAGATAGAATTGGAGTCCAATTTCCATCGCAAATACCAAAGGAGGATCCATCTCGCCTACTAGGCGTTCGGCGATCTCTCCCGCTTCATTAAATACCTCTCCCGCTATTGCGAGAAGTATCTCTTCCTTATTTTTGAAAAAATGATAGAGACTACCTGTGGTAATTTCCGCTTCTTCAATGATCCTACGGATGGTTGCCTTTTCGTAACCTTCGCTTACAAAAAGTTTTCGGGAAACTTCTAATATTTTTGCCCGAACTCGATTGGACTGTTCTATTCTCTTCATCAGTTGACACCCTTGCCTCAACCGAGTTTCTGAAATTCTATACGCGAATTACAAAATTATCCATACCCTAAACAGTATATTCATAAGGAGTCCCTTATGGGATGGCTCGGTTAACTTTATCTATGTTTATTCAAGATCGCATAATGCGTCTTATTCGCTTCATATAGTTTTTTGAATACGGAAAAATTTCTATCATATACTGCTTTGTTCGCAGAATTCGGTGTCCATCTTTCCTTACTCGGAACTAAATTTTTAATCTCCCCGAAAGAGTTTATTTTACCTAACCCCAAAGCAGCGATTGCCGCGGCACCCGTCGCCCCTGCATTTTGAGGATGTTCTATTGTTTCTATAGTTTTCCCAGTAATATCCGCCAATATCTGACAAATAATCGGAGAACGTGCCACTCCCCCTACGAATCGAATCGTAGAAGAAGCTGGTATTTTAGCTTCTGATAATTCCAATATCCAACGTTTATGAAAGGAAATACCTTCTATTACTGCGCGGATCAATTTTCTTTTTCCTGTATCTAATCCTATATTAAAGAACATTCCTCTTGCAGCAGGATCTTCAAATGGACAACGATTTCCATGAAGCCAAGGAGTAAAGATGACTCCATCACTTCCTGCAGGTGTATCCTTGATCGATTCGAATAAGAATGCAAATAAGCTGGCGTGAACCGCATCTTCCCCTTCAGTTACATTCTTTTTTTCTAAATAAACATCTATTTCATCCAAAGCCAAATGGTCTTTTACCCACTGTAGGCATTTGCCGGAAGTTTCCTGCTCTCCGAAATAATTATAAAGCCCTGCTCTTGCGCCTACGATAGCCGCAATCCTTGCATTGATATCCACGGTTCTTTTTTTAGTGATGGTAGAAACCCAACCGGAAGTTCCTGCATAAATATGAGTGTCTCCTTCCTCGACTGCACCAGCACCGATCCCAATCAGAGAAGCATCTCCTCCTCCGCCGAATACTGCAGTCCCTTCCTTTAAACCCAATTCTTTTGCGGAAACTGCAGTTAATCCACCGATTAGATCCGTGGATTCCACAAGATCGGGAAGATGTTCTAAACGAACACCGAACATTTTACACAAACCCTTATGCCAACGGCCCTTGCCCGGACGAGAATCATATAAGAATGTAGCGAATGCAGAATCTAAAGTCATGGTAGGCCGACCGGTACATCTTGTGGTCAGATAATCTTTCACATCCAACCACTTGTATACTCTTGCGAATCTCTCCGCTTCTTTGGCTTCTACCCATTTATATTTCCATAATGGATCCTTTACACTTCCAGCAACTGCTCCGGTAATCTGTAATGAACGTAGAAGTTTATATGCATTCAATCCTTCTATCTTGATCCCATGCTCGATCCCTTTTTTCATTTCTTCTCGAGCTCTTTGGTCCATATAGCTCATCGCAGGACGAACAGGTTTGAGATCTTTATCTATAAGGACGAGTCCTTGCATTTGGGAGCAGAAGGATATCCCACGAATTTCGGAAGGATCCAATTTCGTTTCTTTTAAGACTTGAGCGGTGGTATCTTTCATAGAGTTCCACCAGTCTTGAGGATCCTGCTCCACTCCTCCGCCTTCCAAAAGAGTTAATCCATATTCTTGTGCCGCGGAATGTACGAGCGTAAGTTTATCTCCGATCTCAAAAAGACAAGTTTTGGTCCCAGTTGTTCCTATATCGTAAGCCAAAACATAGACTTTAGATTTCATGAATTAGATCCTCCGCTGCCCAGACTAGTTGAAAAGCCTGATGAGTGAGCACTCACTCATCAGGAGATTGGAAAGACCATGAAAAAGGGCAATCACTTTTCCGGAATAAAATGGCGGTTTATCCAATATCTTTTTCGGGCAGGCAAGAACACTGATGAGGTACTCTCAAAAAGTCACTCAGAAAATATTTCAAATCTAAGATGATTTATGTATGAGAGATAAGAGGCGTTGATCTTGTAATTCCGGCTTCGAAATCATTCGAAGCCGAAGAATATTTTTTATCTTCCTATAATTCCTTCCGCTTCCGGTCTGAATCTATAAATATAGTAAGGCCCTCTGCTCAGGATTGTGCTATCTGTTTGCAGGAAAACTTCGTTTAAAGCACTGCAAGTTAGATACATATATCCATCGGGAGAATATGTAAATCCATCCGGCCAACGAAAGCTCGGATCCTTAAATAAGGTAGTAATCTTCTTTGTTGGATCGATCAGATTCACAGCAGAATGCTCCGCATCAGTAACGTAGATATTACCGCTTTTATCAATGCTGATCCCGTCACTCATTGTTTTTAAGGAATATTGTTCTATTTGAGCCGCTAGTTGTGCAGCGGTTAACGTAGTATCTCTTAATACTGTCGTTTTTGCCCTATACAATTCTCCGGAGGTAAAAGGAGCAAAATACAACCATTCTCTATTTTGATCTAAGGCAATAGAGTCCGCATTGAATATGATCGAAACTCCTGCGACCTGGAATGGGCTCCCGTTTACTACGATCTCGTTCCTTTCACCAACAACGGAAACATGATCTTTTAAAAGACGTCTGGCTTTTTTAGAAACGATATCGTAAACCACGAGACCCGGATCCGGAATGATCGGGCTAGTATCGGTAATATAGATCGTCTCAGTTACGGTATCGATTTGCATATCATTGAATAAGGAATCCTTAGGTGCTATAGAGATCGGGAACTCATACTCGTGGATCGTAGCTCCAGTTTCTATATCGAATGCATATACCTTGGGTCTCGTAAGTCCTAAATTTCCATAATCTAAAGTCCAAAGACGATTTTTGTCGTCTACTCGAACGGATAGAACGGTGTTGAAATTTTTCTGAAAGTTCTGGTTAGGAAATGGGATCACCTGACCATTTTTAAGTTCTGCAACCTTGATCGTAGGAGTTCCCTGGGGAAAAAAAGAAAAGAAGATCCGACCAGTTGCGGAAGCGCTGATATTTCCTGGAGGTCGATCTAATTGGATTACTTTTTCCAAAGAAGCATTCGGATATTTAGGGATCGTTGTCCTATCTTCCAAATTGCCTGTTTCGCATTTTACAATGGCAGAAGCTATAGCCAATGCAAGGGTCAATTTTTTTAACATAAAATTTTCTCCACTGCCCATATCATAAGGCAAAAAAGAAAATGGTCGTCCACATTGTCTAAGTCGAACGTCCGAATTTAAGAATACGGTCTTTGTTTAAAAAACAAAACTTACAACTTTCTTATTTCATAAAGTACTAGTTTCAATCTATAAACACGAACTTCACTCAAAAGAACGGGATTATAGTCCCGAATTACCCTGTACTTATATACGTCTTACATTCCCTTTGATCACTTATACGGTTAACATTGTGAACGTTATAATTAGGAGTAAAATAGATACGAGTTCCCATTCCAAAATTATAATTTGCTTGGAAGCAAAGCCAATTGCTCCTATACTGTCAAAGTAACTTCCGAGCATATAGTTCAGACTCCCTCGGGATCAGGTTATGCGAAATATATACATTCCATTATTTACAGAAAAACGGGGCTTTCTATGCGCGAAAACCAGGTAAAAGTATACGGCTACAGGTGGGTGATCCTAGGCCTATACGCATTAATTACGGCAATTATTCAAATCCAATGGCTTACTTTTGCGCCGATAGCCAGAGAAGCGAAACTATTCTACGATGTTAGCAGTCTCCAAATCGATCTTCTTTCCCTAATTTTTATGGGAGTCTTCGTGTTAATGGCAATTCCAGCATCCTATATCATCGATACTTATGGGATCCGGATTGGAGTTGGGATTGGAGCTGCACTTACCGGTTTATTTTCATTAAGTAAAGGTGTATATGGAGATAATTACAATATCATCATTGCATCCCAAGTGGGACTCGCGATCGCACAACCTTTCATATTAAACGCAGTCACAAAAGTTAGTGTTCAGTGGTTCCCGATCACAGAAAGAGCGACAGCAGTTGCAATAGGAACATTGGCCCAATTCATCGGCATCATTTTAGTCATGGCGATCACTCCAAGGATGCTTGGAGAAGTGAATCCGAATCCACAAGAGATCCCAGGCATACTATTAAATTATGGACTCGTCGCACTTGTAGGTTCTGCTTTATTCTTAGCCTTCTTTAAAGAGAAACCTCCTACTGCGCCAGATCTTGCCGGAAAACAAGATACCAAATTTAAAGTTTTCGAAGGTTTAAAACATATCCTTAGCCAAAAGGACATGAGAAAATCTCTACTTCTGTTCTTGATCGGATTGGGAGTATTTAATGCGGTCAGCACTTGTATAGACCAGATCTGTGAAACAAAACATCTGAACATGACCCAGTCCGGAGAGATCGCAGGAATGATGTTAATGTCAGGAATTATCGCGGGGATTTTTGTTCCTCTGATCTCCGATAAAGTAGGAAGAAGACAACCTTTCTTAGTAGTCGCAATGGCGGGTTTTCTTCCTGGAATGTTATTATTCTCTTTAGCAAACGATTACACTCTAGTTTTAACCGGAGCATTTTTAATCGGTTTCTTCTTACTTGGGATCGGTGCTCCGATCGGATTCCAATACTGTGCAGAAATTACTTCCCCGGCTCCTGAATCTTCTTCTCAAGGTTTACTTCTTTGGATCGGCCAGATCTCAGGGATCTTATTTATCCTCGGTTTGAACTTCTTAGGGATCGATCTTTTCCTGAAAATTTTTATGGGACTCGGAGTCGTAAATTTAATTCTTTCATTCCTTCTGAAAGAATCTCCTCTAATGCTCGGCAGCCAAAAAGTTACAGAAAATACCTTATCACGCAAATAAATAAAAAAAGGTCCGTCGGAATTCCTCCGACGGACGGTTTAAGGTTTGCTATTCAATGGATAAAGTCGTTTGAAGATCAGATCGGAAATGATCGAATTCGTTCCCAAAATTTTTTATTTCCCAATTTTTAATTTATAGTCTGCCTGTCTTATACCTGCTCCGCTTTTAATAGGTGAGGCAATAGTTTCTTATACTTTTTAGCGTTTTTACGTCCTCGGATCTGATCAGAGATCATATTCCAAATTAAAGAGCCGGGAAGTCTAGGTTCCTTTCCTTCTCCCATTCTTCTGAATTGTAAACGGATCGCGGACATCTTAGATAATGAGTTAAGAGCAGGATTAGAAAGTTTAGGGATCTCGACGGAAACTTTTTCGACTGCACCGGAAAGTAATCCGTTCACAAATTCAGGATGAAATGCAAATGGAGCTGCTATCCCGACCAAATCACTTTGCCCGGAAAGAATGGCTTCATCCATAACGGATCTTGTTCTGAATCCGCCCGTAACTAATAAAGGGATCTTAGTGATTTCTTTTGCTTTCTTCGCAAATTCTAAAAAGTATGCTTCTCTTTTACCTGTGCCTGTCCCCTGCATTGCAGGTGATTCGTAATTTCCTCCGGAAATTTCCAAAAGATCTAGACCTAAAGGTTCGAGCATTTTAATTACTTGGATGGAATCTTCTTCTTGGAATCCTCCTCCTTGAAAATCCGCGGAGTTTAATTTTACTCCTAAACCGAAATCGGAACGAACAGATCCTCTGATACCTTTTAAGATCTCCAACAAAAATCTGGAACGATTTTCTAAGGAGCCGCCCCATTCATCTTTTCTAATATTTGTGATCGGAGAAAGGAACTGATTCAGTAAATAACCATGAGCGGAATGGACTTCTACCCCGTCGAATCCTGCTTTTTCTGCAAGAACTGCAGCATCTACGAATTTTTGGATCAACACCTTGATCTCATCTGAAGTTAAAGCTCTTGGTTCTCCAAAAACTTTTGCAAACATCCTTCCAGGTATATTCACTTTTACTGCAGAAGGAGCTACAGGTGTTTCAGTAATAAAACCGAAAGTCTGTCTACCAGGATGGTTGACCTGCATCCAAATTTTAGAACCACCTGATTTTCCTATCTCGGCCCATCTTTTCAAAGGAGAAAGATCGGCTTGTTTTCTTAGAATTACGTTTCCAGGACCGGTCAATCCCCCCGGATCGACCATTACATTTCCCGTAAGTAACATCCCTGCTCCGGACTTTGCCCATCTAGTATATAGTTTGAATAATTTCTCTCCGGGTAAGAATTCGGAATTCGAAAGACCTTCTTCCATGGAGGCTTTCACAATCCTATTTTTGAATATCTGGCCGTTCGGAAGTTTAAATTCGGAAGAGATGCCCTTCTTTTCTAATGCCTGGATCATAAAATTCTCACTCAAGTTATTTCCTACCATTCGGTATTTATTTGACTGGGCTGGTCAATAAAAATTCCTACCGGTTGGTATTTATTTTTAAGCTTTTATCGGAATTCGTTTGACCTTGGAATGAAATCTTAGGATACATAGGTCGAGAATGAAGGTCGCCAAAGGAAAACCTGGTTGGAAGAAAATGCCTGAGGAAGTCCGAAAGGAATCCATCCTACAGGCGGCAATGTTATGTTTTTTCAGCAAAGGTTTTGAAAGAACTTCCGTCCAAGACATAGCAGATGCGGCAGGGCTTACTAAAGGTGGGATCTATTTCCATTTTGAAAGTAAGGAAGAGATCAGAGATACTTTAATCCGTAACTTCCTTTCTTGGGAAAGATTCGGTTTCGAAGAACCTGAGGTAGTTAAACTACCTGCTCACCTTAGACTCGTAGAATACCTAGAAAGACTCGCTAACAGATTAGCGGTAGAAGGGAACTGTAGCCCCCGCCTTTTCGCGGAAGCAACTGCCTGCGGCGCGATGGAGAAAGAAATATTAGAATTTTATGATTCTTTAGAAAAACTTTTTTCAAAAACGATCAAAGAGGCTCAAAAAACAGGAATTATTAAAGCTGATCTCTCTCCTGAACTGACTGCAAGGACATTGATCGCTCTTTTTGACGGACTGCAGATCCAATCCGACATTTCCAACCAAAGAGCATTACAAACAATGGGAAGACAGGTCCTAAAAGGTTTTTTTAAATCGATGCTTTTTCTTCCTCACGATAATTGTGAGATCTGATCCGTTCGTCAGATGACCGAAAGTATAGTCTTATTTATTTCCTATTCCCTCTTACATTTTTTAGTTATTTCGAAGGTGAAGATCGCAAATTCTCAGATGCGATTGATCTTCTGGCTCGTATTTCTTCCGATGATCATCGCTATTGGATTAGCTCTTATTTCTATAGGTGAGATCCGAATAAACGATTCTTCCATAAAAATGCAGATCTTCACACATATAGCAGGTGTGATTATTATTTCTATCGCGGCTTGGCAATCCGAAAAATTTACACCGAGTTCCTTGTATAGAAATCGTTTCGATCCGTGTTCATACGGATTATTTTTATCCCTGCATAATGTGTCCATCTTTCCCTGGATCTATATTCAGATTATAATGAATGGGCCTTTGGAAGGGATTCCTTTCGGACAGATCTGTATATCTTCTTTTGTTATTTTGATCTTATATAATATATATTTAGTGAATACCAAAGAAATTTCTTTAGCACATCACCTGCTTCGTTTACTAGTTAGCTCGTTAGTTGTACTACTTTTGGATTTTTTTTTGCTCGTTACGATCATTCTAGGCGCAATATTAATCGAAGGGATAGAATGAACTTTAGAATTGAACGGCAAAAATTTAGATCTTAATCGGAAGATAAATACTGAATAATAAAAAGATCAGAGAGATCAAGATCGCCATCAAAGGTCGAATGATCCGGTAGACTTTCCAAATCCTAAGTTTGAATTCTTTATTCTTCATCGTTACATATTAGATAACAACTAAGAAGTCGATGATGGTCAAATTTTGGAAATTTTTTTAGAGTCCCTTAAGTAAGACTTTTGTAAAATTATCTTACGTCTTTATGTCTTTTTTTGATCCAGAGTCCATACAGGATCCCCACAAGAAATCCAGATACGATCACTATAATTAGAATTGGGTCCATCTTCTTTCTAGATTTATAATAGACCCTTGATTTGCAAGAGCTTACTTGTTCTTGCTAGTGACTGAAGTGATCTCGAGAGTGATGCCGGAAACTTGCAAGTATGTCCAATCAGTGCTTAGAGTGGGTGAAATTCCAGTAGTGCCAATAGAGCCTGAATCTCCAACGGCTACGATCCGATTTAGTTTTGAGCTATACGCAGCGGACATCCAATCATTGTATCCGCTTGAACCGCCACAAGTATCTAAAGCGCTGAACGCAGTCCAAGAAGTTCCTTGGTTAGAAGAATAAGCCCATCTGCAATTATATCCGAAAGTATAAATATTTCCCGACTTATCACTTGCAAAGCCGTTCGGTCTATTATTGGTTCCGAAACCTGTAGCTACTGAAGTTGGCCATGTTCCGTTCGAGTTCATCTTGGAACTCACGGACACAGAGTCGCCTCCCCTAGTTCCAACCAAATAGAAATCATTCGAACGTGATTTGAAAAATTGAAATGTAGTCATCTCATAAGGAGAAGCTGTAGGAGGATTCCATACCACCGAACCCAAAGAACTTCCTCCCGGGGGAAATGATTCGAGAGCATTAACGGATGCCGCAGGATTATATCTTAAAATAGCAGTATAGGATCCTACTTCCATCGAGCAATAGACCGTATTATTATAAATTGCAATTAGACAGGAAGCGTCAACAGAGCCGTAATCTACATCTGCGATATCTTCAATTACAGTCCATGTAACTCCATCCGAACTTTGGACCATATATAAGTTATCGCCTGAAGAAGAGGCATACTTGGAACCCGTTGCAATAAATTTATTCACCCCACCAACTGAGCCATAAGTGATAGTGCGTAATGGTAGATTTACCTGGCTTACATGTACGGCCGAATTCGGACACGCGATCCGTTTCCAGGTTACTGCATCAGGACTTGTCCAAATCCCACAGTTATTCGATCTAGATGTAAAGTCACCGCTGAGTGTTCCTACAGCTACAAATAAACCGTTCCCGTAAGTGATAGAGTATAAATTACCTCCGGAGCAATCCGGAAAAACGGAAGAACCTGTATTCACAGTCCAAGCAACTCCGTCAACACTAGTCCATAAAGAGCAAACCAGACCTACAGCTGCAAACTCAACTCCATTATCAGAAGTAGGTTGGAGTTGATTGGATATAACAAGATCCAAGGAAAGACCTACTATAGACTGGGAAGCATCTATATTCACTTCCTTAGCTTGGTTACAGTAAAAGATAAATAAGATATTGAATAATAAAACGAGTCTTTTCATAGCTAGGTTCTTTACTATAATAACAATTTATAGACAAATCTTTCCTTACTTTTTTGGGGTATTGGTGCACTCTTTATGGGAATGTTCTAGGCCCGATTTAGGTTTAGAACGATTCAAGGCTCTAATTTATAATCCGGTTCTAATATTCTTGGGCAGTATCGGAAGATGGTCCCAAGATAATGTCTCGCTAGGGAATGAAATACCCACTCTCCGGCGGCCTTTTGCACGTCTTCGGAATCTATCTCTGCAAACCCGCTCTTCTGAAAGAAAGAGTCCAAACTCCAATCTTCTTCTCCCGGGATAACTTGGACTTTTAACATTGCGTAGAATGAGCCTGAATCAGGATCGAATCTGAATACGATCGCTCTCCCACCTAAAGGATTCCGGATCGTAAAAGTAGCCCATTTTGCTTTAGGGCCCGAACCTTCGGATTTGATGTCGTATAATTCGTATTGTAGCTCTTTTTCGTCCCCGAAAAATTCATGAAATGCAGAACGAAACGCGCTCCCGAATTCCAGCTGAGTAGGATAGGAAGGATCTTCCGAAGAGTCCATGGACTTATTCTCGAAACAGGTTCCCGTATATCAAGATTTTTAGAAACTTAAGCCTATTGTAAAACAAGAGAAGGATTGGAGTTTTTTCTGAATTAGCCGAAACAATATGTATGGGGCAAAGAAGGATCGGAGAAAATAATCGACTTTTGATTTTCGGTCTTTCTTTATTCGGATCCCTATTCTTCTCAAATCCAATATCTACCAAAGATCTTTCCGGGATCTATAAAGAGATCGTGGTCCAGGATTTTGAAACGGAAAATTTTGGAGAAGAGAACGTAAAAGCAAAACTAGGGCCGGATTTTATTCCGGAAGTTAGGATTTCTTCCGTCTTCAGAACTCCTGAAAGAGAATCCGAAAAATCACTGTATGTGGAATTGAGTGCGGAAAAAAACCAATCCTTCCAGATCTTATTCAAAAATCCTTGGTCCTCAAAAGAATTCGTAAAAGAATTTAAGTTTCATATGTATGCGAATGAAGGTGGAGGTTCTCTTTTCGTTCTATTACGAGATTCCAGTCTAGATCAAAAAAAGATCCTTTTGACCCATTTCAATTTTTCAGGATGGAAGGTATTGTCCTTAGATATCACTCGCAAAGTAAGACAGGACGATCTGGTTACCCATAAAAATTCTGAGTTAGTATTTTTAGGTTTTTTATACGAAGCTCCCTTCGAAAGAAAAAGAGGAACGAGAGAAGTTTTCGTGATAGATGATATTCTCGCAAAGACGAGGCCTAAGTATCTACTCTTCCCCGGCGAAAAAGCATTAGTAAAATAATAGTTCTAATCGAGACCAAAAAGCCCTAAATCTTTTCGTGCCGGGTAGGAATTCCTTCTTTTTTCGAAATATTCCCAATCTCCCTTCTTCCAAGACTCTTTCAATTTATCGTTCTCTTCTTTGAGAAAAGTTTCGGTGGAAATTGGTTGGTTCGAAGTTATGAATTCGGATAGGCCCGGTAAGGGTTTTTCTTTATATAAGATACAAAGTTTTTCTGCAAGTCTATAGGTTCCCAAAAGTCTCCCCAATTGACTATAACCTGCGATATGAGGAGTAAAGATAGAATTTTCAAGACCGGCCATTTGTTCCGCGATCTTTCCTATAGGAGGTTCCGGATCAAACACATCGATTACCTTATACAGATCTTTTCTTTCCAAAATTTTTTGGAATGTTTCTTCGGACCAAACTTCTCCTCTACTTGTATTCAGAATTAAAGTTCCTTCTTTCAATTTAGAAACTTTTTCCAGATCCAACAAATTATGCGTAGGATAAGGTCCGTCCTTAGTTAAAGGCACATGTAAACTTACTATGGAACAATTTAATATTTCTTCGATCGGAACGGAACGGTCTTTGATGAACGGATCATTATAAATATATGAAATATTTTTTTCTTCTAGGATCTTTGCGAATTTTTTCCCGGTATTTCCGAAACCTATGATCCCTACCTTCTTCTTCCTTAATTCTTCTTCTGAAAAAAAATGAAGAATAGAGATCCAACAATATTCTGCAACAGACCCTGCATTACTTCCAGGTGAATTCAGAAATATCTTAGATACTTTTTTTAGGTCAGAAAAATTCACATGGTCCGTACCTGAACTTACGGTAGCGAAAATTTTCACGCTCGGGAACTTTCTACAAGTATCTTGGTTTATCTTAAGTCTAGTATTCGCGATTAGAATTTCTGGATGGAATTTTTCAGTCTCCTCAGGAAATTTAACTGGATAGGATCTTACGTCTAAATTCCGGAAATGGGAAAAAATTTCCGAAGCTCCAACGGTTCCTTCCGGATAGAATAAAATGGGAAGAGACATGAAGGAATGATTTCAAAAACCTTCCGAATCGCCAATTGATTTTCCCTGAAAAACGTCTTGCCTTCTCGAAGCCAAACAATACCGTCTATGCTTCCAACCGGTAAATATTTCAAATGTTCGAACGTTTAAAAGAAATCCCCCCGAAAATCTGGCTTTTTTCACTAGGTTTCCTGATCTTTCTCGCCCTAGTTGTTTTCCTACTTTGGGAGCCAGGCTCCCCCGGAAAAGACTTCGGTTTTGATGGAGATGATTCTCCCGGCTTTACCATTACTCAGAACGAGAATGGAGAATGGATCATTAATCCGGAAATCGTCGCAACTTCTAGAGAATTGTACAGAGACGGACAATGGTTGAATTACGACGAAATTTTACAATATGCTTCGAACGGAGAATTGGATCTGGTTTCTTCTCTTTGGGAATTAAGAAGAAAATGCCCTGCGGATTATACTCCTGATCAGTGCAATGAGATCGTAAAAGCATTCATATTAGAACAATATCCTGGTGCTGCAGGAGAGCGTCTCATCGGATTATTTCGAAAGTACCTTTCATACGAGATGGTGCTTAGAGAATTCGAACAGCCTAAGGGAAAAACTCCCGAAGAAATTTACGAAATCGTAAAGAAGAAAAGAAGGGAAATTTTCTCAGATCAAGATGCGAAACTGATCTTCGGATTAGAAGAGGCTGAAAAGGATTTCCAATTCGGTTATAATCAATTCTTGAGTGAGACCAAAAATCTTTCCGGAGATAAAAGACTCGCAAGGTATGAGGAATACCGTAAGGGAGTTTACGGAAATTATTATAATACGATCAATAAAAGAGAACCTAAGTTTACAAAATACGAGACTGAACTCTTCTTCAAAGAACCGGATCTGAATAAACTATCTGCTGCGGAAAAAGATCCTCAGGTCAGAGCCATCCGAGAAAAATATTTCGGAAAGGATGGAGCGGATCGTATCGAAAAAGTATATAAAGAGATCGAAGCAGCTAAACAAAAAGAAAACCAAACGGATCAAGAAGAACAGGCCTGGATAAAAGCTCACCCAACTGCAAAAGCCGACGAAAGAAATAAGGCACTCAATGATATCCGAGTGAAAAACCTAGGTCAGGAAGAAGCGGAAGCCTACGGCAGAAGAAAAGCATTAGAAGAAGACCAAAGACGTCTGCAAGGCCAATGATCCGGTTTTCCAGAAATCCGATTCGTCCTTTTTTGTGCCTAATCGGAATCTCATTCGGACTTTTGTTCGGAATGGAGCCCTTCGAGTTTTTTCCGGCCGGAGGGCTTGGCGCTTTCAGTGCTTATATTCTTTTTTTAGAATTAAAAGAATGGAGATCTAGATCCGCTTTTTATTGGCTTTTAGGTCTTTCTCAAACAATCAATCTTGTAGTTTTCTTTTGGATCCCCTCCTCTATCTCTGCGATCTCCGGAGCGGGCACTCTTGTTTCTTGGGCCTTATTTTTAGTATATGGTGTTCTCTCTCATTTTAAAATGGTCCTATTCTATTTCGGATGGAATTTTAGTTTATCCTTATATACGAAGTACGTAAACTCTTCTACAAGATCCGATCTACTAGGATGGATCCTTTTCCCGATCTGGGGAGTTTTATCCGACATTATAGTTCCTCAATTATTCCCTTGGTTTTGGGGAAATATGGCAGAAGGAAATCTTTCCTTCTCTCAAATCGCTTCCTGGTTCGGAGTTTATGGAGTGGGATTTTTTCTTCTTCTTGGAAGCTCTTCATTGTACTTCTTAAAAGATCAATCGCAAAGAAAATACGGGATCGTAGGAATTTTAATCTTTGGATTTCTTTGGACTCTCGGCGGATTTCGCTTATATTCCGCTCCGGATTATAGTGTTCCCTCCTCCACTCCTATCATAGAAAACGGGGTCTTAAAACTTTCAGGAATTCTAATACAGCCTAATACTTCTCCAGGCAAAAGGGAATTGGCAGAAAATCCCGAGTTTGTAGGTCAAACGATCAGCACAAGTTTAGAATTGGGTTTACGTTCTTCTTTAGAAACTTCTCCGCCTCCCGATCTATTATTTTTACCGGAATCCGCAGTTCCATTTCATGGGACCATTCCCAATGAAAATCCGAACCAAAGCGTATATTCTTCCACTTATCACGGTGCATTGATGTATCTTGCATATAAAACAGGAGCGGATATACTTTATAATGAACTAAACCAATTTCCGGAAGGTTTAAAAAATCAGGTCACACTTCTTTCTTCTTCCAATGGAGAAGTGATCCGCTATGATAAAAGAAGGCTATTGGCTTTCGGAGAATATCTTCCATTCGAATCCGTTTTTCCTTTCCTAAGAAAATTATTTAAGGAAACTTCTTTCTATATCACAGGTGGAGAGCCGAAACCTCTGATAGGAACAAGAGCCCTTCGAAGAGAAAAATTCCCTTCTCTCCCTTTAGAAGAAGAGACTCCGCTGATCCAAAATCCGGATCATTTCCGACCTTATTTAACCAGCTCAGGAAAAGAAGAAGTAGTCTCTTATCAAATTCTTCCCTTGATCTGTTACGAAGCGATGTTTCCGGCTTTGGTCACAGACTCGGTCTCTTATGCAGAGAAAGACAAATATACTTTTTTTGTGAATCCCACAAACGATTCCTGGTTTTCTTCCGAGGTAGAAGCTTGGCAACACGGTGGTGCAGTACGTTTTAGAGCGATCGAATTCGGACTTACGATGGTGAGACCTGCAGTGAATGGGATTTCTTTTGCAGTGGATCCTTTCGGTAGAAGTTTGAATCATCCGACTAAGTATAGTGAAAAGGATACAAGGTCTTTTTTACTTCCTGCTACAAAATTAGAACCGAACGGAAATACACTATATTCTAAATGGAGAAATATTCCCTTTTACTTTTATTCCATTTTAGCTCTCGCGTTATTCTTTCTTGCGGAGAAAACCGGGGTTTTCAAAACTAAGAACTGATTTTCTTAGGGGGATCTTTGTTAGAACATACATTCTGTCATCTTCCAGGGATCGATATATTGGAAGAGGCAAAACTCTGGGACCAAGGTATATTGCATTGGGAAGAGTATAGAGAGTTATTAAAAGAAAAAGTAAAAGATCCTTCCGATATGCATTCCAGATTACTTCTGGATTCTCTCGATTTTTCCAGAAAGGAAATGGATCGAAAGAACTGGGATTATTTCTTCTTCGCTCTACCAAACCAACAAAAATGGAGATTGTTTCCGATCATTCGAGAAAATCTTCTCTATCTTGATATCGAAACTTCAGGCCTAGGCTCCACAGATTTTGTTACCGTAGTAGGAACATACGACGGCAAAAATTTCAAAACATATCTTCGCGGAAGGAATATGGATGATTTTCCGGAAGAACTTTCGAATTCACATGTTTTTGTTACTTATAACGGAGCCGCATTCGATGTTCCTTTTTTAGAAAGAGAGTTCGGAAGAAAATTCAAAAATCGTCATTTAGATCTGATGTATATTCTTCGTAGCCTTGGGATCAAAGGTGGTTTAAAAGGAAGCGAAAAGGCATTAGGAATTAAAAGAGATCTTCCTTACGAAGTCAATGGAGCTGATGCGGTCCGACTATGGTGGCAGTATGTTCAATACGATGACCAAGATGCATTGGATCTTTTATTAAAATACAATAAAGAAGATGTGGTGAACCTAGAACTTTTATTTATCAAGGCCTACAATCTTAAGATAAAAGACACTCGATTTTTTGGCGAAGTTATAACTGAGACACAAAGTTGAAAAAGTCGCAGGAAGGGCGGACCCTGAGTGATTTTGCGCTAGCAAAATTGTATCGAAGGGGCGTCTTAGAGTAAACTCTTCGCATTAATTTCCTGACTTCACCTCTCTGTGGCCCGCGCCTCTGCGTGGGAAATCTTAGCGTCTCTCCATTCTTAACTCTGCGCCTCTGCCTCAGCGATCCAACGATAGGTTTCGTAAGGAGGTTCAGTCTCTAATACTTCCACCCAACCTTTATCCACAAACTTACGCACCATAGAATGAAGAATTGCCATAGCAGTATTATAATATCCTGAATTCGCGACCTTCTCCCCCATCGCTTCCAATGTAAGAGTGGACAGATCGTATTCTTTTTCTTTTAATCTGCGAATGATCCCTCTTTCCAATATTTGTAATGTTTTATGCAGAAGTTTAATCGCCTTTTGCGGAGATTCAGGTTCCGGTCCATGAGCAGGTAATAATCTACGAATACTCATTTTAGAAATTCGCTCCAAGGATCTGTAATAGTCCTCCAAATTTCCATCAATCTCGGCGTAAATCGAAGATATGTTTTGAAGGACTAAATCTCCTGTAAAAAATATATTCTCTTCCAATATATAAGGAGTTAAATGCCAGAGATTATGGCCTGGAGTATGTAAAAATCCGATCTCTCTTCCTCCGGCCTGGATCACATCCCCTTCCACAAGTTCTACATCGAATTTTAAGACTGGCTCGATCCGAGTCCCTCTACTTAATGTATTTCTTAAGTTTAAATTTCCTTCTTCAATTCTTGCCAACTCTCGTTTACGATCTCCCGGCACACGATGTCCCTTATAGACCAAACGTTTTTAAGCACGGTTGAACATTTCTACGTGTTCCAGATAATTCCCGATACCGGAAGCCATTCCTTTCATCGCATACAGTTTTGCATCCGTATAATATCGTATCGTAAGGACCGCACTCAAATGATCCAAATGATTATGAGTATAAAATATATGTTTGATCTTATTTAGGCTAAGCCCGATTTTTCGGAGAGCTCTTTGGAGCATTCCCAAGTTGGCGAGATACCCGGAATCGATGAGCGTAGGTTCGCCTTCAGGAAGAATGTATATATTATTAGGCGCGTAAAATGGCTGAGGGATCTCAGTCTTAAAAATTCCGTCCCCAATCTCTTTTACGTCTGGTATGGAGTCATAGTGATGGATTTTCAAAATTGAATTCTCCTGAAACTAGATCGATCCACTTAGTTCCTCTCCTAGGAAAACAAGCGACTCCTTTCTCTGCAAGCTTCTAAATTTCCTTTTCTGATATACTCGGAAAGAATTCGGATCGAGTCTAGATTTTCTTTTGCCTCTTCCCCCAAGATCCGTTTGATATGTTTCGTTTCGAACGAAGAAAGTTTCCCATCGAAAGAACAAGCTACGCATAAAAGTTTCAAACAGGCCTGTTTTTCCGGAACTGATAATTTGGAGATCAAACTTCCAAAGGTGTCTAGATCATCTAAAGAACCACTATGGGAATTCAATCCGAATCCCTTATGCATTTTGATCAGCATGTATTCCAAATTCGGATGGAACCTTTGGGTGAATACGACTGAGTTTCCAATAGCCGCGAGAAAAGCGATCTTTGCGTTTTCACTCAGAGTTTTGGATCTAGATAATATTTCGTCCGTGATCTCTCTTGCGATAATCCTGGATAGAAGTCTGATCCTAAGTTCTTTTAAGATCAGATACATGACTACTCCGTCCCAGATCGCAGTGATCGGGGCAGCCACATAGTCTGCATATACTCGAAGAGAGTTCCTCGCTAAAATTTTTCGAAGAACGATCTTCGCCAATAAATTCGAAAGTAAAACTTTGGTTTTATAAAAGAATGTTCTGATCAGAAGACTTCTTTTATCCGTAAGCCTGAGAGGATCGATTCCTAATAGTTTCAGATCCGGATCCGGGATTTCCAAAGCCATTCTGGATAATAAGTTCGCATTCCCGGTAACTAAATCAGGATCCTCTTCCAGCTGGATCCCGGAAAGTTTGGTGAGCCTATACGCCGCCCATAATCCCAATTTATATAGAAGGTAAAATTCTAAAATAGTTCCGATCGCGAGTGCGGCTCCGGCATAACTCCATTTTTCTATGAACTCAGGAGAGAAAACTTCCGGAGATTCCGGAAAAAGTTTTTCCACAAGTATGATTAAATAAGTAGTCCAAAATCCGATCTGTAATCCCCAGAAAGTTGCCCAGCGGATAATTTTCGTGCTCTTAGGAAAAAAATCTTCGCTAGGTTCTTCCGACGTATTTTTATCTTTTTCCTCTCTGACATAATCCAGAAGGATTTGTATTCCCCATTTTTCTAGAACACCCGGTTTATAATCGGAATATGATTCGGCCCTAACATCCATAAGAAGGAAGATCGAAACCCAAAATTAGAGGTTCGTCAACTCGAATGGGGAACCTGAACCTGAGTTTCCCGGGTCTAATGCGCCAACAGGTCGAGTTTTCGTTCCCAGGATTTCATTCTTGACCGTGATTTTCCGAAGATAGATATTAGAATTATGGCGTTCTCAAAACCGTTTTTTTCCAAATTGATCCCAGCATGTATCGGCCTGATCGCCTCGGCCATTCTGCTTGTGTCCTGCAATAACAACGATGTTAATAAAATTGATCTAACCGCAACAGGAACCGACGGTTCTACTTTTCCTATCCAAGGAGAGATCGATAAGGACAAAACTTCCAACTGCGGAACTGCAACTCCTTATTCTAGCTCCGGAACTGGAACCACGACCGGAACTACTACAGGAAGCACCGGAACTACTAACAATTTATTTACGATCAACTCTCGTATGTATTTTACTACCGGAGCGTATATCACTTTAAAATTCGTATACGACGCGACCCAAAACCAAGGTTCTGTGGATGCACAACAAGGTTTCACTTACTCAGGCTTACCTTCTCTTGGAATTCCTGCTGCATTGGCGAATTTCGGAAAAATTTTCTGGGGAGGAAGCGGAGTCCCGGTAGATACCGCAACTTCAAATGCTCAGTCTTTATCTTATCTGACTGTTTCTTTGGACCTAGTCGGGAAGAAGGTTGATTCCGGATCGGTTGGACTTGCTTTAACACAATGTAATACAACGGACTTTGTTAAATGTACCTCTTCTACTTCTAATAGTATGTGTTTTACCCAAGACGGGATCAATTGTTTCAATGTAAATAGTATAGCTGGAACAACTGTTTCAATCAAGGGAGATATTAACTGTACAAGTAATGCAATCCCTGCAGGTTCTTCTACTACCACTCAATGATTTGATCTAAAAGATCGGATTTGCAAAAAAGCCGCTATAATTAGCGGCTTTTTTATTATACTTCCATTAACTTACGGAATTGTTCTTTGACCAAGTTTCCTTCATTGGATTCGGGATAAGATTTTAAGAACCCGAGTAATTCCTCTACGTCGGAAACGAATTCTTCGTTTAGGCTTTTGCGGATATTATATCTATTCAATAAAGAAAGGATAACAAGATCGTCTTGGGAATTTCTTTCTTCTTTAGCGAATAAGGAATGCGCCAATTTTTTATCATTCTTATCCGCAATTTCCAATAACTTTAAGATCGGATAGGTATATAAACCGTTACGAAAGTCCTTGAGCGGGATTTTTCCTGTCTGATCTCCGGCTTGGAAATAATCGATCGCATCATCTTGTTTTTGAAAAAGAAATCCTAATCGAATTCCGAATTCATGAAGTTTTTTTCTGGTCTTCTTAGGAACTTCAGTTAGGATCCCCGCTGCTTCGGACACAGCTCCGAACAAGGATGCTGTTTTTCCATAAACTACTTTATTATATATATCTAAAGTGATTTTAGGATTTTTCTCCCATTCCATTTGTATCAGTTCGCTAACTGAAAGATCTTTTATGACTGTTGTAAAAAGATCCATAAGATCAGGAGAACTTAAGCTATTCAAATGATCTATACCACATGCGAGAAGATAGTCTCCCGCCAAAATAGAAGTTTTATTTCCGAACTTGGATGGAACGCTTGGCATCCCTCTTCTGGTCTGGGCCTCGTCCACAACATCGTCATGCAGAAGGCTTGCGGCATGGATCAACTCCGCAATTGCTCCTACATCCGTATATTTTTCGCCCTTATACCCTAAAATTTTACAAAGACAATAATGCAGAATAGGACGGATCCTTTTCCCTCCGGACCGAATCGTATAATCTTTGATTTCGGCCAGAATACGAAGATCTTCGTCTATGATTTCTTTTAGTTTTTTATCGAACTTTCGGACTAAGAGATCCTTCAATCCTTTGGCTTTCACGCGGTTTTCCTGTTTCGACAGTATTTAGAATCGAATTTTCGACTCAAGCAGTAAAGGATTCGGAACGAGGCATTCCAGACCAATTTCTGGTCAAGGTTTCCATTTATTGTCTAAGGCGAGAAGATGACGAGAGAGTATCTTTTCCATATCCCTGTCCTCTTTTTTGCGATAAATATGGATCAGGTTACGGAACATTCTTTTGAGAATGGTAAGACTACTTGCATGAGTGAAGTATCTTTCGTGAGCTTGGAATCCATTTGCCTTTAAAAAACGAATACAGGTGGATCTGTCCAACATGACCCCGCCATGATAAGAATCTATATAGGTCTGGAATTCGGAAGATTCAAAATGTAGAAGGAAATGTAAGGGCATGTTGACCCCGTATAGAGGCAACTGTAGTCTATGAGCGACCAAAAGATAAATTACTGATAGAGAAATCGGGATCCCTTTTTTAGAAGAGAATACCTTATGCAAATAAGAATTGTTCGGATCCTCATACTGATCATGGTTTCCACCAAAACCTTCCTCTTGAGAAAGTACTCTGGTTAAAAAATGCACTTTTACTTCATCAGAAGCAAGGTCCTCGTTCAGATCCACTAACTCTTCTACACGAAGCGCGATCCGATCTAGATATGTTCTGAACTCCAAGTAAGAAAGATCCGGATCGATTACTGTAGAAAGTAGAAATACACCTTCTTCCAGATCATCATAATGATTCGGATGTCCTTTTTCAGCTAATATAGAATAACGATAACTGATCCTTTCCGAATGAATATCCGCGCCGACCGATCTTGCGAATACTCTAAGTGTAGGATCTTTTAGTTCGTCAGCAACTTCTTGAACACGAACTTGCCAAGGGATCATTCCTGCGATCTCTTTAATGATCCTAGATTTATCTTGTAACGATGCAAACTCTAGTTGATAAAACTTATCCTCGATCTTATCCGGAGGAAATGGAACTGTGCCGAAGGAAGAATCGGAGAATTGCATAACTATAACGTGTAATTACGAAAACGAAAGTCAATTCGGATCTGAAAGATAGATACAAAAAAGGATGAGCAGTATAAATTAACTATGTCTTCCTTTTTTTTCGAACACACTTGTTCGAGTGAAGTGGAAAATAAATTTTTGATCCTTAAAATTTGAAAGAGAGGAAGAACGGGTTAGAGAAATGTATGTCTCTAACCCGAGAGGATTATTAGACTGTTAACTGCTCCAATTCTTCTAATGCTTTCTTTTCTTGTTCTGCATTCGGAGGAGTTCCATGCCAGCCTGGATTATTTTCCATGAAGGAAACTCCTTTTCCTAAAACTGTTTCAAAAAGAATGATCGTAGGAGAACCTTTATGAGCTTGCGCTTTATCAAATGCCGAAACGATGGATTCGATATTATGGCCGTCGGCTTGGATCACATTCCAACCGAAGGCTGCAAACTTTTTATCTAAAGGTTCGAGATTCATCACATCTTTTGTGAATCCGTCGATCTGGATCCCGTTCTTATCCATAAACGCGATTAAATTATCCGTTTTATAATGTGCAGCCGACTGGGCAGCTTCCCAAGTCATACCTTCTCCACATTCTCCGTCGGAGATACATGCATACACTTTGTAATTTTTCTTAGCTAATCTCGCTCCTAAAGCGATCCCAACCGCAACAGAAAGTCCTTGGCCTAAGGACCCGGAGGAGCTTTCGATCCCTTTTAGATAACGAGTAGAAGGATGTCCCTGTAGCTTAGAGTTTATGTTCCGAAAGGTAAGAAGGTCCGCCTCCGGAAAAAATCCTGCCTGAGCCATAGCAGCATAACGTACTGCACATACGTGACCATTAGAAAGGATCAATCTGTCTCTATCTTCCCAATCCGGATCAGCAGGTTTATGATTTAAGACTTTTTTGTATAAGACCGCATAGATATCTGCGAGTCCCAGAGGACCGCCAGGGTGACCGGACTTTGCTGCGGTGACCATCTTGATTACGTTCTTACGGATATTATTCGCGAATACTTTGATTTCTTTTGTATCTGCCATTAGTAGCTTCTCCGGAGTTCAATTCGAGCGGAACAGGAACAGTCCCGAGATATAAACGAGTGTATATAATGGTAGAAAAATAAAGTGAAGCTTCCTATGGAACCCTTTTTTTCGAGTAAATCCGGACCAACCCATGAGTAACATCAGGATCAAAGTTACTGCTGCAATAGCTCTATGAATATCGATATAAACTTTATCTACAGTCGCGATCACGCCGGATTGCTCGATCCCATCTCCCAAATATTTTAAACCGAGCAAATAAACGGCGGTGCTTAAATTGAAAAAGATGCCTGCCGAATTAAAAGCCCGATGCAAACGATTATTTCGAACACGAAACCAGTATCCTACGTAAAAAAACAGGATAGAAAGGGTCATGCCGGTATTGATGAGAAAAAGAGACATCTGGCCAGCAGACAATATTCTGAGAACGGAGAAAATCCTTTTTAATCGATTGACCCGACAAAATGATTTCGAAAACTGTCTCTGAACGCTGCCTTAGCTCAATTGGTAGAGCATCTGATTTGTAATCAGACGGTTGTGGGTTCGATTCCTATAGGCAGCTCGTTCATTTTTCGAATAAGATTGACCGACGACCCCGAGCAAAAATAATGGCTCTCAACAACGGGTAGGTACTCAAGCGGTCAACGAGGGCAGACTGTAAATCTGCTGGCCCAGCCTTCGAAGGTTCGAATCCTTCCCTGCCCAAAGTTCTTTTCTCTTCTCTCAAAACAAAATCTTAATATACTAAAAAATCCGGAAGGATTCGAAGCTTTCGAGCGAGAGCGTTTGCAGCGACCCATAGGGAGCGTAAGCAAACGCGACTTGAGCCATGGATGGCGAAAAGCGCGAGAAAGACGTCGTGGAGCCCAGTTGAGCAGGACGCGAAACTGCCTAACGACGAATCCTTCCCTGCCCAAAGTTCTTTTCTCTTCCCCAAAACAAAATCTTAATATACTAAAAAATCCGGAAGGATTCGAAGCTCGTAAGCGAAAGCGTTTGCAGTGACCCGTAGGGAACGTCGCAAACGCGATCTGAGTCCATGGATGGACGAAGACGCGAACGAGACGCCTCGGAACCAAGTCGAACAGGATGTGAGACTGTGTAGAGGCGAATCCTTACCTGCCCAAAGTTCTTTCCCTTTCTCCCAAAACAAAATCTTAATATACTAAAAAATCCGGAAGATTTTGAGCGATCCATAGAGAGCGAAAAACCCGAAGGGTGCCGCAAAGCGAAAGCAAATCTTAAACCAAACCTCACTCCCCAAATGCACTCCACTTAAAATCGCTTGCATCAATAATACTTCCGGGTTAACTTAACCGCTCCAAATGAAACGAGCCATTCCTATACTCTTCCTACTAATCATTCCATTTTTCTTATACAATTGCCCGGATTCTCCTGCACATAATTGCCAAGAAAAATACGACTATATGCAAATGGAGAGGGAGATGTATACTTTTTGCCTATCGGACCCGGAAATTTCTGAGGATAGAAAGAATTTTTGCACTCTCTCTTTAGCGGACGCAATCCCGAAATGGGAAAAGAATTATGAACATTGTAGAAACTTCTTTAATCGGAACCCTTGTATCGATAGCAAATCTTGCAAATTATGATCTTACTTATACTATCGCGACAGTGATCGAAGCGGAAATCCGGCAATGCACCGTTTATGGTGCTTTGCTGATTGAAGCGTAGAGCGCGGCCCGAGCGCGAATAACTTATAAATCTATAGATCACAATTGGAGTTCGCGAGGGAGTCGCCCAAACGATAATTTTGGGGAACCATATTCTCAAACAAGGTCTTATGAGAAGCAAAAGAAACGTAAGTCATGAACCTAAAGATAGCAGCCAATACTCCCAAACATCTTCTTCTAAAAATAATTCTTATATTAACATCGATCTTACTTTTAAGCACCTGCAAAAAATCAGGGGTATCGGAAGACAAAACGGTCGCGATCCTTAACGCAAATATTTTCGACGGAGAACAACTGATCAAAGATCATACAGTGATCATCCGAGGGAATAATATTCTGTCTGTAGGAGGAGAAGTTCCTACAGACGCAGAAGTCATCGATGCACGAGGGGCAACATTGATGCCTGGCCTCATCGACTCTCATGTTCATACGGATATATCAGGTTTACATGATGCACTTTTATTCGGTGTGACTACTGAACTTGAGATGACAGGCAATTGGATGTTTTGGGAGCGCTGGCAAATTGAAAGACGCAACGATATTGCGGACATGCGCTCTGCAGGAATGGGGATCACTCCTCCCGGAGGACATCCAACACAATATATAAAGTTAAGTAATAACTGGTTATTAAAATTATTCTTTCAATATCCGTTCGTTTCCACTCCGGAAGAAGCGGCCGCTTTCGTGGACAAACAAGTTGCAGAAGGTTCCGATTTCATCAAGATCATTATAGAAGATGGAGATACTGTAGGAACTCCAGGACTTCCGGTCATTGACGAAAAAACTTTAGTTGCTTCCGTAAATGCGGCTCATCGTCACGGAAAAATGGCGATTGCTCATGTAACTTCGGTTTCAGGAGGACAAAGAGCTATTTCTGCGGGAGTGGATGGTCTGGCTCATTTGTTTTTCGATCAGAAACCGAGCAAAAAATTTGTATCGGATATTTCTTCTTCAGGTGCTTTTATTGTTCCTACATTGACTACACTTTCCAGTGCGTTCGGCCATAGTCCGACTAGTTTAGTTTCTGACAAAAGAGTTAGTTCTAAGTTAAGTAAAGAATGGTTGGAAGCTCTTTCTAAAAATATGAATGTATATCCTCAGGGGAAACTGGAAGATGCTTTTGAAAGTGTAATGATTTTGCATAAGGCCGGTGTGGATATTTTAGCGGGTAGTGATGTATCAGAACCAATTGCGGATCTAGGAGGACTTGCTCATGGTGCAAGTTTGCATCATGAATTACAACTTTTAGCGAAGGCTGGACTTACTCCGATGGAAGCATTGCGGGCGGCGACTTCTGTTCCCGCTCGTCGTTTCGGATTAACGGATCGAGGCAGGATTTTTCCTGGAGCTCGTGCAGATCTTTTGTTGATAGATGGAGATCCTTTGAAAAATATCTCGGATACATTATCCATTCGTTATGTATGGCGTAATGGAGTTCGGCAATAGATTAAGTAAAGGTTGTTAATTTTTATTCCAAATCACATAGGAAGGTTTCACAGAGACGACGAAATATTTATCCTTCATTCGGATCTCTGCATAAGCTCGATTTAGAACTTTACGATATACTATAAATTCTAAATTCCAAGGGCCAAGTTCCGAATAAGGGCTTATGGAAACTTTGGATTGTGTTAGATCGGCAGTGGATACTTGATCGTTATTATTTTTCCAGATCCATTTTACTGAAACGGGAAGATACGCAGGATCCGCAAACGCGAAACTCGCTTCTTCCTCTTCTTCCGCTACAATAGAAAGAAGAGTTTCTAAACTTCCTGGAGAAACTTCTTTGCAGAATTGAGGTTGGATCGAAGCAGTTCCGAAGAAAGGCCTGCGGATCACTTTACATAAATATTTTGCACGATCCGGAACGATCAGATCAGCTTCCTTATCCCTTGCATCCCAATACGGAAATTTGTTCCTACTTTCAGGCGGAATGAGTTGGTTCAATACATCTACAGTTTCGGAGTCTTCTTCAGAATCGTCGTCCTTATCCGAGATCTTTGTTCCGATCTGTTTTAGAAATAGATCGATCGCCTCTCTTCCGCCACCTTCTAAAGCATGAGCAAATACTGGATCCGGATTTTCTCTCATCAGTATCTTGATTGCAGGAATATAAGGACCGATCCAATCCCAATTACTTGCCTGACAGATCTTCTTCATTAAAATTTCTGATTCGTCCCCTGCGTTAAAAGAATCTCCGATCATAGAACAGGCTTCTTTTTTACGATCCATGATCAGAAGATTTTTCGCAGTCTCCCATTTTCCTCGTTTTGAAGAAGAGTAGGTTGCGCTCGTCAGAAAGTATCTTGTGCTAGATTCGAATTTTCCATTATGCCTTAGAAACTTCGCATATAGGAATAGAAGATCCGATTTGGATTCGTTGCTTAAGTCTTTAAATCTTCCGGAAAAAAATACACGTCTGTATGGAGTTCCTTTTCCGGATTGGATAGAAGATCCTACCCAAAGAGGAAGAGCTTCATCTCTATTCAAAACATCTTTAGAGAATAAATAGAAGAATATATTGTCCCAGCCTTCGAAATCCCTTTGTTTCATCTTAAGAGAATAACATAGTCGGATCAAAGAATGATTTTCCTTTTTTGAAAGGACTCGATACGGATCCGGAGGAGTCGGTTGGATCAACTCTCCAGTTTCAGGATGAACAGTCGGCTCGGGAGCTACCCATGCAGAAGTTTCTTTGGAACAAGAGTTTATCACTGCAAGCAAAGAAAATGGTGTTACTCCAAGTCCCTCGGAAAGCGCTTTTACAAGAGAAGACCATTCTCCTTTTTTATTTTTTAAACTTCCCGTTCTTGTTTGGTAATGGATTGCCGGAATATATTTATTAAACTTTTCGTATAAAAAATAAAGCCTGGAAGAAGCGGTCTTCTTGAAATCACCTACTCCTGCAGACTTTACAACTTCTTCATATAATGGGATCGCAAAAATCGGAGAAAGTTTTTCCAGTTCGTAAGCGTCTTCATAAGAAACTGCAAAACTAATTCCTGGATAAAGACAAAGGTATAGAATGGATAAGATCCTAACCTTTTTCTTAAAATACATTCTTCAATAGCTCCTGTTTTGCATCCGACTTATGGGTCAGAGGGCAGGTTTCAGAAGGTATATGAGAAGGATGGAATAATTCACTCGTTTTTTTCGGGCAATCCGGTCCTGGAAGTTTTCCGGATTCAGGGCAGATCTGCATAGTCACTGCCCTTTGCGAGAATTGGTATTTTCTTCTTTCTTCTTTGTCATCGGATTCTGCAGAATCGAACAATTTAGCAATAGTCCCCCATAAAGGAGCCGCGATAGTTCCGCCTAACGCGGAAGTTCCCATTCCAAAACTAGGAGAATCGTAACCTAACCATATTGCCATAGAGATCCCAGGACGTACTCCTATAAACCAAGCATCTCTGTGCTCGTTCGTTGTCCCTGTTTTTCCTGCAACTTCTCCACGATAACCTGTATTACGAACCCCTGCGTGATTCGCACTTCCATGTAGGAGGTCCACCATAATCTCAGCAGTAGGAGGAGAGATAGCCTTTCTAGTTTGAGGCCATTTCAGATTAAATTCGTCCTGATCCTTTCTTTGGTAGACCACATTGCCTGCTCGGTCCGTGACTTTTTCGATCAGATGTGGACGGACTATATTTCCGTCGTTTGCAAAAGCGGAATACGCAGAAGCCATTTCTAAAGGAGAAAGTTCCAAGGAACCTAATGCCAAGGACAAGTCCCTTCTGAATCTGTTTTTGAGAACTTTTTCGTCCGGGAAGAAAAATCTTTCGAAGGCTGCGGAGATCTCGCCTAACCCTAGTTTTTCGGCGATCTGGACAGCAGCGGTATTTTTAGATTTAGCAAGAGCTATTCTTAAAGAGATATCTCCGTCATATTGATTTCCTATATTCTCAGGCATCCAATTCGAAACAGAGTTTTTATAAATTAAAGGTGCATCCAAAATACGTGTAGCAGGGTTTGCGATCCCTGAATCGATCGCTTCCGAATATAAGATAGGTTTGATAGTTGAACCAGTTTGCCTGAACATTCCAGTCGCGCGAGGAAATTGATTATCCGATTTGAATTCCGTTCCTCCGTGCAAAAGAAGAACATCTCCGGTTTGAGGATCCACTGCTACGACTGCAGCCTGTAAGCCGCTATCCCCACCAGTTACAAAACGATCCGTATCTATAAATAATTCTAAAGCAGGAGAAAGTTCCGCGACTAAATTTCTAAAAGGATTTACATCCGAATCCTTTCCAGGATCAGTCAATCGATTTCGTCTAACTTGTCCACTTCTAAGTAGGTTTTCCACATGGGCCTTTACTACTTTTTGAAGTTCTGCTTGGACCGGCTGAGAGATCGTAGTATGGACGGAGAATCCGCCGCTTTCATAAATATTCGTGTCAGGATATAAGGTTTGTAGGAACTTTCTTACATGTTCAGTAACATAAGGAGAATCGTCCTTACGATTTCCATAAACTGTCTCTCCGGGAGAACGAGTATTGAAAGCTTGATAAATTTCCTGGATATTCGGCCTTAGATCTTCCTTTAAAGCTCCGTCCTTTTCCAAAGATCTTAAGATCGCCTCTACCCTTCCGGAAGAAAGGTCCGGATTTTTCAGAGGAGAAAAACGATTCGGAGCAGAAGCAAGAGAAGCAAGCACGATCATTTCCCCAACATTCAGATCCTTCGGTTTTTTTCCGAAATAGAACTCGGAAGCGCTTGCGAAACCGAAAGCTCCATGACCCAAGTAAACATTATTCATATAATGTAATAGGATCTTCTCTTTATCTAAAGAAGACTCTAATGCGTATGCGAGTTGGGCCTCTTTCAGTTTTCTTCCTAAACTTTTTTCTCGATCATTCAAAAGGATCCTAGCTAATTGCTGGGTAATCGTAGAAGCGCCTTGTTTAAATCTAAAACTGAATACGTTTACGAAAAATGCACGAAGAACGGAAGAATAATGAATTCCTCCGTGAGAATAGAAACTTCTATCTTCGACGAGTAGAACCATCCTCTTTAAGTTTTCAGGATAAGCTTCCCATTCTAGATTACTTGTTTTTTTACCGAAGATCTCAGATACCTTACGTCCGTCCCGATCATAGATAACTGTTGGTTGATGAATATAAAAAATACTTAATAGACCAGGGACTTCCGCTTCTCTTTGGATCACACCCATCCAGAAAAAGATCAGGAAAATTAATGTTAGTGGTAAAGGAATAAGAACGAGCCATATATTCGGACGGAATTTAGGAAGTTTGAACCTTCTTCCTCTTTCCAATAATCTTTCGGATAAAGTTTTAATGGGACGTCTGAATTCTGTAGGAGCTTCAGTCTCCGTTCTAACTCTTTGGAACCAGGGGCGATCTTCGGAAGAACCGGAAGATAAAGATTCTTTCCAAGTATCCCATTTAGATAGAAGATTCTCCCAAAGTTTAACGGATGAAACTTCCTCTTTTTCTTCTCTTTTTAAGATCGGCTCTAGGTTCTGTACCGGAGGAATTGGAACTGGGATCTCTTGTCTTGGGATCGGTTTTGGGGTTTCGATCGGTTCCGGAGAATTTACGTATTTAACGAGTGCTTTTTGCCCGCAACGATAGCAGGTCAGTTTGAATACAGTTCCTGTAGGAACTCCTTCAGGTAGCCTGGAAACAGTTCCGCAAGAGAGGCATTCAAACTTGGTTTCTGTAAGAGTGCGGATCTTGGTTTCCAACATCCTTATTAATGTCGGAGAGATCCGCAAACCCTACAAGCAAGAAAGTATCATGGCAGCGGTTTTCTTTCGCTGATTACTAGGAAATCGGCCAATCCCCAGTCTTCTTCTTGGATATTCTTTCCTTCCTCAAATGGGAAAATACTAAAGACCAAAACCCTTAGTCCCATTTGTTTCAGCCTATATGTCAGACCAAGATTTCGATCCGAATGAAAGCGACCATTTACATGCACGATCTTTCTTTTGAGTAGATAAGATGCTTCTGCGATAGAGTCAGCCATCGAAGCGTCCCAAACATTCTGTGCATCAATAAATTTCTGTTTATCTGGAGAAAAGCCAGTAGGCCCGTGCTCTGCGATCATTGCTGCGAGAAGATCTTCATACTCCTTTTGTCTGAACATTGTATAAGTATATCTAGGCGGAAGGAATGGAGATCGGATCTTATAAAGAGAATCCAATCCTTGATTGGAAACAAGGCTCACATATTTCCTGGGAGCATTCGCAGCAAGTACCGGAAGGTTTTTTTCCTTAGCAAAAGAAACCATAGGATGATAATCTGCAACATAGTTCGGCCAGAATTTTCCGGAATTTAAAAATCCTTTTTCTGTGATCTCATTCTTGCAGTATTCATCTACAGATCTTTGCTGGTCCTTCTCCAACATCTCTAAAGAAAGAACAGGTGAGAAGGCAGATGTTAAACTTTTGAAAGTTTCTAACTTCCAAGCGTGACCTGGCTTATCATTATGCTCTTCTCCGAAGATGATCACGTCTACGTCTTTTGCTTTTTCAAGTATAGAGGATAGATCCGATTTGGATCTAGTTTTTGTATCATAAATTTCTACACTGGACGATTGAGAAAATATTACCGAAGGAAATAGAAATATTAGAAAACATTTGCGAAATGACATGAAGCTAGTTTGAAAACCGGAATAAAAAAGAAAAGAACTTAAACTTACTTTTACACATGTAAATCGATCGACAAAGCTCTTAGGATCTTGATAGTTCTACCGTTTGGAACCGAGGTCAGAATGAGCACAGAAACAGTTATCATTAAAACTTCTCATGGAGAGATGCAGACGTTCGTTGCTTATCCGGATACATCTCCTTCTCCCTGCATTCTTGTTCTTCAAGAGGCTTTCGGAGTGAACGATCATATTAAAGATGTTGCAATCCGTTTTTCGAAAGAAGGATATTTGGCAATCGCTCCCGAGTTATATTATAGAACGGCTCCCCCGGGATTTTCAGGAAGTTACGAAGACTTCATGGCACTCAAACCTCATTTCAGTCAATTGAGTCCTGAAAATTTGCAATCCGATCTAAATGCAGTTATAAATTGGATCCGAAATAATCCAAAAGCAATTCCGGATAGGATCGCAAGCATCGGCTATTGTTTAGGAGGATGGGTTTCTTTTTTAGCGAATACTTTTTTAGATCTGAAAGCATCCGTTTCTTATTATGGAAGTAGGATCGTTCAAACTTCGGAAGAATATTCTCCCAAACAAAAGGCTCCCTTGCTTTTAGTGTGGGCGGGGAAGGATAGAAGTGTCAAACTTACTCATATTGCAGCAATCTCGGATTCTTTAAAATCTGCGGATAAAAATTTTGTAGAATTAACTTTTTCGGAAGCGGAGCACGGGTTCTTTTGCGATAGACGAGGAGCATATCACGAAACCTCTGCAAAACAAGCATGGGCAATTACATTAGCTTTTTTGAAAGAATATATTTAAGATAGGTAGCGACCCCACTATGGAAGCCGCCTTACTATAGAATAGGAATATTATTTTAGGACCTTCTCGATCTCGTCCGTAACTTCCTTGCTATCAGGCTCTGTCCCCGAACGAAAACGAGCTACGATCTTACCGGCCGGAGAGATCAGGAATTTTTCAAAATTCCATTTTACGTCTCCAGGATCAGGAGAAGTGGAGGTAAGATAAGTATATAAAGGATGTTGATCATCTCCTTTGACTGAAATTTTAGACATCATGTCGAAGGTAGCGCCTTTCTTTAATCTACAGAATTGTTCGATCTCTTCGTTTGATCCGGGCTCTTGGGAAAGGAAATTGTTCGCAGGAAATCCTACAATTTCGAATCCCTTGTCCTTATACTTTTTATAAACCTTTTCCAGATTCTCGTATTGGTAGGTATACCCACATTTAGAAGCCACGTTTACGATCAGTAAAGTTTTACCCTTGTATTTAGAAAGGGTTACATCCTTTCCTTTGATATCCTTTACAGTAAAATCATACACCGCTTTAGGAGCCCCAAAAAGAGAAGAAGATAGAATTAAGAATGAAATTAAGATCAGAATGGATTTGAAAGCCATAAAGGGATCATATCCGAATCCCGGAAACAGGTCCATCCGTTTCCGGGAGTTATTTTCAGGTTTCGATCCGTTTTTTAAACGAAAATCGTTTTATTGCAGAACGAATTCCTTAGACGTTCCGGTGAATTTTTTGTATGTCCAGAAAATTCCCCAGAACTGTTTCGCCAAACCGTTGTAAACGACTCGGTATGTTCCAGGCTGTTGATTCCGGATCAACCAAGTGACTGTAACTTCGGAAGTCGCAGAAAGATCTCCTCCGGTCCTTGCCCAATCATACGCCGTATAAGGATTATTATCGTTTGCGATCGTAGTCCAAGAACTTCCATTCTTCTTTTGGATCTCCAAATACGTGTAAGCATTCGGATCATAATAAGAAGAAAGACTTCCATCCAATTTTTTATCCTGAACGACTCTAGGATGAGAACCTTGGAATTTTACTACGACTGAATCTTTCGTTTTATTGTAGGAAGAATTTGCATCCGTCAGTACTTTTCCGAAATCTCCTCCATCATTCACGATCCCGTTAGATGAAAGCCAAGTCTGAATGAATTGTTGGTTGGATAGATCGGGAGGATTCGGGCCAGGGCTTGTAGAACGATTTGCAACGATATCTTTTGCGATCCGATCAAACTCTTGGATAAGAGCCGCGTTTGCCCAAGGACCATACGCAGTAAAACCACCTTCGAAGTTCTGAGCGGAATATTCTTCTCTTGTAGTAAGATATTGAGCGTAAGCGTTTGCCATCGCGGAAACGATCACATTCGAAATACCTGCAGAAGCTAAGGTAGAAGAAATTTTTGCCTTCAATCTTCTTCCCGCAGTAGTGCTGACTTCGAATGGAGAAGCTAAGATTGCCGTATTCCCGATCGATACAACTTGTAAAGGAAGAACAACCGGAACAAAAGGAACCTGAGGATTCGGGAACCAGAAACTATCCACTTCTCCTACAGGAAGAAGAGTGAATTTTTCCTTATCACAAGCCTCATACTTCGTAGAACTTAAGGCTAATTGAGCAAGTGGCCAAAGATAGCCGAGTATCTGAGCCGCTCCGCTTAAGTTTGTGAGAGAATAATTCTTTTTAACCCAAGCTCCATTCTCAAACACATAATTGTTTCGGATCTCTCCTTCTTTTGCAAATGCAACCGGAGCTCCCTCTTCGTCCCCCGCTAGGAATCCTCCTCCGATCGTTGCAACGCAGGTAGTATTTCCGGAACTAGTATCCCAAGGCATAGTAAATGTCCCGATATAAGAAGGATCGATCGCGATCTTATTATTCCAAACCACATGAGAATGTCTATACCCGACATTCCCAGTTAAAATGGTCGTGGCAGAATTATATAATTCTAATGCTTTACTTCCTTGTTTCGTTCCGTGAACGATCGGATTTTCCAAAGCATCCAAACTTGGATCTAAATCGTTCGGCCTCAAGAATGATTTTGTGATATCCGTAGGATCCGGAGTATTCGGGCTCACATCTCCCATTGGTCCCTGAGGGAATGCAGCTACGAAATTCCCACCGATCGAAGTTTCTACCAAATAAGAGGCATATCCCTTATTATCTCCGTGTGCTCTACGATTCGTAATTCCTAAGGAAGTTCCATGAACGGCGAACCAATTGAGAAGCCCGATCGGAGTTCCATCCTTTCCTTCGAAACGGAATAAGCTCATAGTTTCTTCCACATTTGTAGGATAACTTGCCTTATCCAAGTTCCACGCATAAGCAGAAGAAGATCGATTATTTGCGAAATTTGACAGAGCCCCTGCCGCATATTTGATGCGAGCTTCTTTTCGATTATTATAAGCCGCCTTGATCGCGTCGGCTATACCGTTTACTACGATATTATAATGAACCTTATCGAAACCGATCACACCGTTGAATAAGTTAAATAAAGTGTACCAGGAAATATTAGAAGGTGCTGAATGGGTATGAGTGGCAAATAACAGAACGTTATCGTTATTGAACGCGGCTCCATAACCGTCTGCTTGTAGTTTTTTAACGACCCCGATCTTCACACTTTGATACATATGGATCATATCGTTTGTCACGATAGCGACCCTTGCGCCACCCGGGCGCTCTATCACGAATGCTCGCGAATATAATCTCATAGCCAGACCGGACATTTCGTCCCCAGGGCTATTGTATCCAGTACTTGATTGAACAAAAGGTCCGGTAATATCTGCCTTTGCGGCCCCGACCAAAAATATATCGGCCGGTGTCGAGGTTGGTAATGCCAAACTATTTACGATAGAAGAAGTATCCGAGGATTTGGTCCCTTCCGAAGAAACTAAAGCCAGTAGATTGTCGTTTTCAGATTTTTCTGTACATCCCGCAAGAATCAGGATGAGAGCGAACATTAAGGTAAAATTCAAATTTGTTTTTTTCATTTCCCTCACCTCCACAGTTATAACCCAAACGGCTTATCCGAAATTTAAGGATGGTCAAACAATTTTTAACCGGAATATAAGTGAGGGTTTTTGTTCGAAAAAAGCATTATAAGTTTTGAATTTATTTCGAACACGAGTCGATCGGCAAAGATCGATTTTTATAATTAAAATATAAGTGAACTGTACACGTTTATAAGTTTGCGACCGGAATTGGCAGATTTATCAAAGGAAATAATATCGAACCAACTAAATAGAACTTATGAGGTTGTTTCAAACAAAAGATGTTACGTTTAGTATAGGAAGAAGAGGATGAAATTTTTTTTATTTCAACCTCTTCCTGTATAAGTTTTTTATTCGTGTATTTTTATTTTTTAGCGATGAACCAATCAAAACTGAAGCTTGCTACATTCGCTTCCGTTTCATCAAAGAGCTCCACACCTACTGTAAGTCCAGCCCTTCCCTTTTTTTCAAGCTGGGCCATAAAGGTCGCCCATTCCTGATCATTGATCACCCCTCTGGAAACAACTCTTCCTTGAGCGGGCTTTTTATATTTTACTTCCGATTTTCGGACCACCGGAATGATCTCGAAAGGCAAAGAAGAAACCCTGGAAAGCAGATATTCTCCCCCGCTCCCTTCTGCCAATGCGAATAACGCAGCTGCATGTCCCGATCCTACATGGTTTTTGTAGATCGGCTTATCTTCCATTACCAGAAGTGCATCTTCTCCTGGTTTAGGCCTGGAAAGTTGAATATGTACATTAAAAGGTATAGATAAAACGTCGAATTTCTCTGTCATAATCCTAGTTAGAAATCTAGTTCGTTTTACATCAAACGAAAAAGGATCTTTGGGATCGATTAATGCCTAGATTCGTTTGTAAAACGAACTGAAAAGTCCACTTTTGCGTTAGGGATTGTAGGTGCCGCGAAGCGGTCCGCTTGCGGACGAGCGGGAATCCGCGAGCGCCGAAAAGCCCGACCCGGCTTTTGCCGGGAAACGCCCCACTATTCCATATCCAACATTCTCATTTGATATTGCAATTTCCCGCGAGAGATCTTCAAAAGCCTAGCCGCTTCCGACTTATTTCCTTTACATTTTTGTAATGCAGTTTCGATCAATCGTCTAGAATACATGGAAACCAAAGACTCGAAACCGGCAGTATAAGTTCCGTTTGTAACCGGCATATTCGACATTTCTTCTCTTGTGTGGCTTTTAGCTTCCATCAGTTCTGTAGGAAGATCCGAGATCTTGATCATATCCCCCTTCAGATCCGCTAAAGTCCGAATGATACAATTTTCCAATTCCCTAATATTTCCGGACCATGGAAATTCCAAGAATAGATCCATCACTTCTTCGCTTATATTCGGTTTGTCCAGTTCCATTTGTTTGGAATAATGTTCCACAAATCGATTTGCTAAAAAAGGAATGTCGGATCTTCTCTCTCTCAAAGGAGGGATGCCGATCTCAAATACGTTAATTCTATAATATAGATCTTCTCTAAAGGTCCCTTTAGATACCATGGACCTTAAATTACGATGAGTGGCAAATATGGTCCTACACTCCGCCTTCAATTCCGTTCTTCCACCGACTTGTTTGTATTTTCTTTCCTGCAATAATCTTAATATCTTGGGTTGGATCTCCAACGGCATTTCTCCCACTTCGTCGAAGAATAATGTACCGCCAGCAGCTTCTGCTACAAGTCCACCGTAATCAGATTTTGCATCGGTAAAAGCTCCTTTCACATGTCCGAAGATCTGGCTTTCCCAAAGATTTGCAGGAACTGCAGCACAGTTGATCGGAACAAAGGGAGATTCTTTTCCTCTTCCCAATTCATGAAGTAATCCTGCGATGATCTCTTTCCCGGTCCCGGTTTCTCCTGTGATCAGAACAGGTTGCTCTCTACCGGAAATTCTCTCTACCCTGTCCACCACCGCCTGCATACTTCTGCTGGCGTATATTAAGGTTTTATTAGATAATATTTTTTCTTGAGGAACTGCATCGTAAATAGAATCCCTTTCCAGGATCGTTCTTTCCAAATTAGAAGTATATTGTTGGAGTTCCTGCCTTGCTTCCCTTATGGAACGGACCATCGCGTTAAATGCCTGAGTGAGTAATCCGATCTCGTCTTTACTCCGAACTGCTACTTCTACTGAAAGTTCTCCACCTTCTACTCTATCTAGGCCTTTTAAAAGTTCGAATAAAGGATTTAGAATGGAGATTTTCATGAAGACTAAAAATCCGAAAATTAATACACAAAGTCCGAGAAAAAGTCTGACCGCCCAATCCATCACATATTTATGTACGAATTCTCGGTAAGAGGAGTATTCCAATCCCATCTCTGTATTTTTTTCAAAGTTCTGATATACGAGGATTGGTTTTCCGGAAGACCCGAGTAGATAGGAACGAACCCCCAGATCCGCGGCGATCAGGCCGGATTTTTCGGTATTTTCTCCTACTTTAGAAAAGAACACGGAATCTTTTTGAATGGATTTTGGATTATAATTTTGTAATATGGAAATTTGTAGGCTGTCGTATTCGTTTTCTATCGCCTTACTCAATCCTCCGGACATCACCTGTGTCACGGATAAAGCCATCGCAAGAACGATAGTGAGAATTCGGACCGTCAAAGAGGTCTTATGACCTCCATAACTCACGAAAAATATATGAAATACGAAAAAGCCCGAGATCACAGAGATCGCAAGTGCATTTACGAATACTTCTGCAGTGACCTGGCCCAATCTGAATAAAGTAAGATAGATCGTAGGTATCAGAAAATTTAAGAAAAACGATCCTAATATTCCGACAAGAGCGATCCTTTTATGATCTTTATTTCGAATAATTTGAATACTTGCGATCAGTATTACGCTTACGGCTAAAAATAAAGAAAATACTGCGACTACTCTTCCAGGAAATACTGCAGTTAAATCCCAATATTGTCCGTTAAATCTAAACGTTTTTACTGCATCCTTTGTCTCCCATACGAACCACAAAGAGATACTTGCAGCGATCGATAATTGTATTTTAAAAAGATAATTAGAGATCTTAGGATAGATCGCGGATGGAAATTTTAAAAAAAATCTTTGGTAGAATACCGCAGCAAACAATGCAGCCGCCACTGTCACCCATCTATGCAAGGAACCGATCGGTTCTATCTCTATAGATGCGTATACACAAGCGGAGTATAAAAATACTAAGCAGATAAAAGAGAGCATCAACTCTCTTATTCCAGATATTTTATTTTTTACACCGAGGCAGTATACGACTCCCAAGATGCATAGTAAGACAGCGATTAAGAAAGAAAGGGTTAGAAACTGGAGATACATGAAAACAAAGAGGGTTTTAAAAGACCATTCTAGAGCGGAAGGTCAAGCTACATTTAGATTTTGTTGCGGCGTCATAAGAACGCCGCTTAAGTGATAGCCTTTATCTTTTTCCTTTTTTACTCCAATATTCTTCCAATCTTTCTTTTATGTTCTCTCGAATATCCAAGTAGAATAATCCATAGTCGGAGATATGATAATTTTTCTTATTTCCTCTTCTGGATTCGTAATTCGGATCGGATGGTAAGTCGACCCATAACATTTCTCCTTGGCATTTAGTTTTTACATAATTGCGATCTACTTTCGCAAACTCGATCCCCATTCCACCTTTATGAGATCCTTTTTGGACCTCTGGGCTATTTGGAGTCCAATTCACTGGATTTACACAAACTCCTCCTACATATCTTTCCGGAGGAAGAGCAAAATCAGTCAGTTCGGATCCCCATTTTTTAGAATTCCAACTGATATAACATCCTAGATCTTTGGAGTTCCTACAAACCTTCAGATTATCAAAATCGGATGTTTGTATCGCCCAACCTGGAAGATATGCGGCAACAAAATTCGGATTTTTTTTCTTATCCAAATATTCTCTTAATACGGAAACGAGCATCATCGAGCCTTGGCTATGGCCTGCAATAAAAAATGGTCTTCCTTGATTATAATGTTTTAGATAATAATCGAAAGCAGCGAGCACGTCTTTTCTTGCTATCTCAAAAGCTTTTTCTCCGTTTCCTGAATCGTCGATAAAGGAGTACAAAGCAGCTTGTCTATATCTTGGAGCATATATTTTTGCGGATCCATTAAATACGGATGCTTGCATCTTTAAAGGTGAAAGTCCGTAGACAATTAAACTGCTTCCTGCTTTCGCATTCCAACCATCCGCTTTTATAAAAGTTGTAGGATGAACAAAGAACACATCCGCTTTTGCAATGTTTTGTTCGTCCTTGAACTCTCCGGAAGCTGGAACTTGATCGGGATCATCTTTTAGATCAGGAAGTGCCGCCCAAAATTCCTGTTTAGAATAATCCGGATTTGGGGGCAAGGTTTCTTCGCTAAATTGACCGGAAGGTTTGATCAAATACAGAAACACCGCAGTACAGTTTGAAAATAAAAGTCCACATAACAAAGCGGACGAATATAAGAAAAGTCTCATACGTTAGAAATCTCCTCCCTTCCCGTTTGAAATTATTTTTGTTCCGGGAAAGACATAGTGAATCAAAAGCAATATCCGTGCCGTTTGTTTAAATCGGAACCCAAGGGAATTCGCAGCTTAAATCGGGTTTTTGAGAAATTGCGGAATTAAAATCGATTGAAATCAATCATCTGGCAATTTTCAGCGATTGAAAATGATCACTTCAAAAATTTGGAAATTACCGTTCAGCCTGTACATTCAAAATTCTGAATCCATTTTATAAAACAACAGATATACAAAACGTTTTTTGCGTTAGGTACGGGTCTTGCTTTAGGAAGTCTACCGGCCCGAGTAAACTCTGGACCGGGGAGGACAAAAATGCTGAAGAGAATCACAATGCTTATACCTTTGCTGTTAGGAGCATTCCTATTTGCAGGTGCAGGAGAAGTGGAAGCTGCTCGTTGTAAAACAACCGGTTTATTGATCAAGACGACTAGTTGCTCTTACTCTACAAAAAAAATCGAAGCTAGACCCGGGATATTCAGGGACGTAAGATATCAGGTTCCAGAAGGAACAGCTCCTGCGGGAGGATGGCCGGTTGTGGTAATGTACCAAGGATCTTTTTTCACAGTACAATTTTCCAGAACCCAAGGAGCACCGTTTGGCGGTTACTATGAAGTTAAAGTAATCGAAAAGATGTTGGATAACGGATTCGCAGTGATTGCACCGGATGCAGGTCTCGATCTTTTCTGGGAAACAAATCTTCCTACAATCTACGAATTAACTGCAGATTATATTTTCTTAAATAATCTATTCGCAGCAATCCGTAGCGGAAGTTTTGGTCCGATCAATTCGAATAAAAAATTCGCAACAGGAATTTCCAGCGGCGGATACAATACGAGTCGTATGGCGGTTTCTTTTCCTGGAGAATTTAAGGCTCTGGCAGTACAATCCGGTTCTTATGCTACTTGTAGCGGACCGATCTGTATTGTCCCAACTCTCCCTTCTAATCACCCACCTACTTTCTTTATGCACGGGTTTTTAGATGCGGTGGTTCCTTGGTGGACTATGGATCTTTATTATGACAAACTTAGATCCCAAGGAATTCCTACGGATCGTTATACGGATTATTTAGCCGGACATGAATGGGTATCCGCATCCGCAGGAAAAATATATTCGTGGTTTAACCAATACCGTTAGTAAATTCCAACTCGAATCCGGTGATCCCCGCCGGATTCTTTTTTTTGGAGAGATAAATGAGATCCTTATTTAAAATCCCTTTTTTGCCTTTTGTTTTATTTTTTCCCGCAATAATCATAGCCACCTACCTTCTATTTTTTCAATCCGGATCGGATCCGACAGAAACTTTTCAGCCGATTGAAGAGGAAGTAAGAGAAAATGAATGGGTAGATGAAAGATCAAAGTTTGAGTTCCGAGAAGAAGAAGATTTAGATTCTCCTAAACGAGAAAATTTTCTTTCTAATTCTCTACTACTCACTCAGTTATCTGGATTTCCTTTTTTATTCAAAACCAAGGAGATTTTCGATACCCTAGGGGAGAATATTTTTCGCCCCGATCATCATTCTGCAACTCAATCAAAGTCTTTTCATGAAAAACTGGAGTATCTCGAAAACAAGAAGTCTTTTACTGGGCTTGATCCCTTAGAGGAAGAAGAATTTATTCTTGTTCAATTAAGAAAAAAAAAGGATCTCCGAGAGATCCTGAACAAAACATTCGAAAAGTTTAAAGAAGAACTTTCTGCGACTCAAAGAAAAGAATTCTTAACCGAGTTACAATCCTTAGATCGTTCCATTTTGGAACTTTCTCAAAAGTCTAAATAGACAGTCTTATTTTACGCTTGGGTCGATCCAAGGATCGACCTTTATCTTTTCTATTTTCCCTTTATCCGATTAGCCTTTTAAAAAGTAGTAGTGAATACCGGACCAATTGCCCAGGACCTATTAAAACTAAATAGGATCTCAGGTTCCGAGTAGGCATAGTTTGCCATGATCCCCATATTCGGATGTAGGAACACCAACAAGGTTGCGGAGACATTCCAAGCAGCCTGTGTAAAGTTCCTTCTGGCGTTGATCGTAAGGCTGATGAATTTTTTATAATCCATGAAGAAAACAACCCCTGCACTTCTCGCCTGCCTGGATACTTGAGTCATCGAGTCAACAGTGCTGACTGAACCTACACCCTGGTAGTACCAAGCATCCAACATACCATTCGGATCCGCAGGATAACCGTTCACATTATTTTGAACAGTTCCTGCAGTGGTTCTTACATTGATATGATATTCATTTCCAGCGTATTGGAAGTAAGGAGTGATGTACCAACTTTGGATCGGTAATTTGATCCTAAGTCCCGCTTTACCTACATCAGAACTATATCCGTCGTCTGCATCAATTGTAGGAAAAGATTCATACAATCCGTTTCCAACAGTAGTTCCTACAACATTACGAGCTTTATAGTAGGCTCCGAACGCTGCATACCCGATACCCACCATCGGTTGGACATAACGACTTATATTCATGTAGTAGTCCAAATTAGTAGAGTATACATTACCTCCTGCGTTTCCTTCTGCAGTGTTCACCCCAACCGGAGGATTACGAAGTGGTTGAAAATTCACATCCACTCTTGCATAGGTAGCTTGGAAAACCAATGAGTCACTTAAGATCATAAACTGAAGTCCTTTCTGAGGACCGATCCCTTCCACTCCTAGATCCATTGCTCCATTCTGGGTCAAACCACTCGCTCTTCCTAAGGAAGGGATCTCTCTTTGTCCCGAGTTTGGGTTCACATAGTTGAAAGGTAATTTAGTTTGCAACTGTAGATCGAACTGTCCCGCAAATGCTCCGAGTAAAATTCTCCACTTATCCTTATTTTGATCCGCTGTTTCTTTTTCCTTATCTTCCGCAGAGATAGGCAGAACCGCAAAGGGAATCAAAAACAGGAGGATGAGTATTCCCGTAAGTCTCCTTTTCCATCCGTATCGCATTAACATTCTCCTCGTTTTTTTATACGAAATCTTTCCGGAGCCATTTTCGGTTTCCGGAATTCAATTCTACTTAAGCAGTTTTCGTGCCAGGCAAAAACGAATACGGATCTATTTGAAAACGAAGTAGAAACGGCCTTTATAAGCGAAATCAATTTCAAGTGATTGAAATCGATCGACTATTCTTTGTCGTACTGATTGAAAACAATCGATCTAAAACTTTCCCAAACGATCGAAATAAATTAAACGTCAATCCGAATGCAAATACGAGAAGGATCTATAATCCAAGATTTCCGAAAGCCCGAACTACATTTGGCATATTTCCTGCTAATTGTATTCGGGGGCTTTATGAGCTTGCAGCTAACTTTTTTCTCTTTCGGATCCTCGATCGTCTGTGTGTTTACTACGGTGCTCGGAATTTTTTTATTCGGTATTCGAGACCGATCTAAATCTAGCTCTTATTTGGCTGCGGCATTTTTTCTTTTATCAATCCACGCATTCGCATTTTTCATCGCGTATAGTATAGATTCAACGTACGCGGCATATCATAGATGGTTGATACTCGCAGTCATCCCAGCCTTTTCCTGCATGGGACAATTTTTCTTCAATTATCCGGATCCTATAAAAGAGAATTTTTCCAAATACTTTTTCTCTTCTCAACTACTTCTGTGGTTTTGTTTTTCTATATATTATATTTTTAGCACATTAAACAAAACTCCTATTTTCGATTTTACGGAGCAAATTTGGACTTTTTCCGTTCCTTTAGAAAATAAGATCTTAGGCGTTTTAGTATTTCTTTACTCCTTCCTGATGATCATAACCGGAATATGGAGAAGTTGGATTTCCAGAAAAGAAGGAAATCGTTTTACGGGACTATTTGTTCTCTTTTTTATCTTGCTGATCTTTCCTCCTGTGATCGCCAATTCAATGAGTCGAGCAGGCCTAATATCAAGGGCAACCTTCCTAACCGTTTATACATTCTTTATGATCCCGGGAAGTTTTACGGTATTAGTATTGTATATCAATACGACATCGGACCAAACCCGTTTTTTAAATCGGATTACCGGAATTTGTTTAGGCACATTCTTACTGATCCTATATTGGATCGGCCTTGCATCCATCGGAAGACAGGAAGATACTTTTGATCTTGGAAAATTAAGAGAATCAGAGAATTCAATTTTCTTAAAGAAGGTTCCCGAAAGTTCACTCTATTCATTTCATCTTTCGGATGAGAAGAAGCAAGTAGATGATCGAAAAAAATTCGAAAGACAATCCATCGGCTATTACGAATCCTCTTTTCCTTCCGATGTAGACCGTTTCTTTTCGGAAGAGAATGATCAAATTCCAAGGGCACTCGTTTATAGATTTTCCCTTCAAGATCCGAATTCTAAATACGAAACCGCATATTCTTACAAAGAATATAGAGAGTTCCTACACCAAGCTGTCTGGCCTTATTTTATCGTTTTATTCAGCACTGTACTCATAGTACTTTTGGGTTTTAGGATCTTTTTTAAAGGAGCGATTTGGAATCCTCTTAAAAATTTATTAGATGGTATAGGCAAAGTAAATCAGGGAGATCTGAGCACACAAATCCAGGTCCGTATCCAAGACGAGATCGGATTCTTGACTGGATCATTCAATGGGATGGTCAGTTCTATTCGGGAGGCAAGAACTGCTCTTTCTGTTTATGCGGATACTTTAGAAGACCAGGTAAAAGATAGGACCTCTCAACTTACAAAACTGTTGGAACAACAACAGGGAGATTATTTTCTCACTTCTCTTCTATTAAAACCTTTCGGAATCCAACAATCCAAAAACGGAAAAGTGATTGTTGAAGCATTTACCAGACAAAAAAAACAGTTCGTCTTCAAAGAGCAGAATCACGAGATCGGCGGAGATATCTGTATGTCCGCGAATCTTAAAATAGGCGGAGCAAATTGTAGCGTTTTTATCAACGCAGATGCAATGGGAAAATCCATACAAGGTGCAGGAGGTGCTATCGTACTCGGCTCGGTTTTCGGATCCATTCTAAATAGAAGTAGGCTTTTCGAAGATAAGACGATAGAGCTCACTCCACAAAGATGGTTGAGAGCAGCTTTTTTAGAACTTTCTAAAGTATTCGAAATTTTCGAAGGAAGCATGCTCGTCACTGCGATCATCGGCGTAATCGAAGAATCCACAGGCAAAACATATTTAGTCAATGCGGAACATCCATCTCCGATCTTGTACAGAAATGGAAAAGCGAATCTTATCCCTACAAAACATTTTTTCGGTCGGATAGGACTTCCATTCGATCCTTCCTCCACATTTACGGTTCAGTCCTTCCAACTCAAACCGGGAGATTGTTTATTCATAGGCTCGGATGGAAAAGACGATCTGATCCTCGGACGGAGAGAAGACGGAACCAAAGAGATCAATGAAAACCAAGAAGCATTCTTAACCAGAATAGAGGAAACAAAAGGAGATCTGGATCAGATCTACAGAAACGTAGAAGAATTTTTAACGGACGATATTTCCTTTTTGAAGATAGAGTATTCGATCTCGAACGAAATAAATCGAACGAACGGAAAATCTTCCAACCTCGTTACGAATGAATGGAATTAAAAAATATTAAGGAGAAAGAAAAATGCAAAGTGGATTATTATTGGAGATAGTTCTTCCGATTTCACTTTTTATTATCATGTTCGGGATGGGATTATCTTTGACCGTAAAAGATTTCGCGAGAGTCGCTTTATTTCCTAAAGCGGTTCTTATCGGTCTTTTAGCTCAACTTTTACTCTTACCTGTTCTAGGTTTTATGGTGGCCAATTTATTTCAATTGGAACCTTTACTCGCGGTAGGCTTAATGGTCCTGTCTTGTTGTCCATCGGGCCCGACTTCGAACATGTATTCTTATTTGTTTAAGGGAGATGTTGCGCTATCTGTGACTCTGACAGCACTAATCAGCGTCATTAAACCGTTTACACTTCCATTCTTAACCTATTACTCAATGGTTTATTTTATGGGAGAAGGTAAAACGATAGATCTTTCTATTCTGAAAACCATACTGCAACTCTTTGTGATCACAGTTCTTCCTGTCGGGATCGGAATGTTAGTGAAGAATTATTTTCCTAAGTTTGCCGTCGCTTGCGAGAAACCGGTCAAAGTTTTTTCGATGGTCATTCTCTTTGCGATCATCGCAGGTTTGGTCAGACAAAATTGGGATAAGATGTGGGGATTTTTCGCCCAAAGCGGGACTGCGGCTTTAACTATGAATTGTATTTGTATAAGTTTAGGATTTCTACTCGGAATGTTATTAAGACTCAGTAGAACTCAGGCTGTTACAATCGCATTCGAGTTAGGGATCCAAAATGGAACGACTGCTCTTTTAGTAACCGGGACTATTTTACAAGTTCCTACGATGACTATAGTTCCGATCACATATAGTCTTTTGATGTTTGTTACCGCTTTTGTTTTCGGCTTATTCATTCTGAAGAACAGAAAATCCATCTTGGACCAACCTTCTTTGGAAAGTGTAAGTTGAAGGATCCGCGTTAGGGATTGTAGCAGCCGCGAAGCGGTCCGCTTTGCGGACGAGCGGGAATCCGCGAGCTGCGAAAAGCCCGGCCCAAGCGTAAGCTTGGGGAACGCCCAAAAATAAAAAAGCCCGAAGAAGTTTCCTCCTTCGGGCTTCCATCCTATATTAAAAAAGGATAATTAACCTTCGAATCTTTCGATCAACATTGCTCCGGCAATTCCACCGTGAGCACAAGCGGTGATAACCACTTTTTTAGCTTTAGAATCTTCGTTAAGGTCCATGATCGCGTTTTCAACTAAGCGAATTCCAGTTGCTCCGAATGGGTGTCCGATCGCGATAGATCCTCCGTTAGGATTGATCTTTTTCTCGTCGAACTTTTGCTCCCATTTCCAACCGGTATCTTTTTCGATTTGAACTAGAGCTGCAACTGCAGTAGCCGCAAATGCTTCGTGAATTTCAACGTAGTCTACGTCTTCGATCTTTACTCCGGTGTCAGCGAGTAATCCTTCGGTAGCATAAGCTTGTCCGATTCCCATTAGGTTAGGATCCACACCTTTCATTTTCCATCCGGAAAGAACTGCTTCGATCTTTAAGCCAAGAGCTTTCGCTTTTTCAACTGTAGTTAAGATCACACCGGCAGCTCCATCAGAACGAGGGCTCGCGTTGAAGATAGAAACAGTTGGGCCATGAGTTTTTTCTAAATACTTAGCATATTTAGTTTTAAACTCATCAAATTTCATTTGAGGGTTATCGAATAGAAGCATCGCTCTTCCCATACGGCTTGGGTTTTCTACCAAACCTTCGCGAAGTCCAACAGCCTCATCAATAGTAAGTTCAGTTCCGTCTTCATCTTTCATAGGGATGATATAAGGAGCGTATCTTCCTTGTTTAGAAGCTTCTAATGCTCTTTTGAAAGATTCGAAAGCGAGTTTGTCAGTGATCTCGCGAGAAAGTTCGTAGTTCTGAGCTAAGATCTCAGCAGTTACTTGCATTCCGTAAGAAGTTTCTCCGTCGCCGAGTCCGTCTTCAAGTGTGTCTCTTAACTCAACACCTTCTGGAAGATTGTCAGGAAGAAGTTTTTTCAGTTTGTCTAAGGATCCCGCTTTTTTGTTCAAACGTGCATTTTTAACAACGAAAGGCATAGAAGTTTGGGATTCTTCTCCGATTACTAAGAAAAGTTCTCCTTCTCCGAGTACGATACGGCGAGCAGCTTCGGAAAGAGCTTCGATACCCGATACGCAGTTATTAGAAACTGTGATCGAAGGAACTTCGTCTCTGAGTCCGATCAGGTTAGCGATTACTCTCGCGGAGTTAGGTGCGTTAGAAAATCCTTCGCCAACTACGATTCCGTCGATTTGATCTTTTTTAACACCGCTTCTTGCAATAATATCTTCAGCCACTATACGACCTAGGTGATGGCCGGGATAGGGTCCTAAAGCTTTCGCAATTTGAGCGAAGGGAGTTCTTCTTGGCGTACAAATCGCCAATTTTTTATCGAGTTTCATTGTCTTTCTCCAGACCTTTTATTTGGTACATTCATTAAAATAAGATAATATTTCATTTTGCGCCGCCTTTTGGTTCTCCTTCAGGGAACTCAGTGACTTTAGCGAATACTTTTAATAGATCTTCTCCGGGCTTTTTAGGCCTGGACTTACTAACTGAGACCACAAGTAGATCATCCATGGACTCTGCGAGAATTTCTCCTGTTTCAGAGTCGCTGAGCTCTTGTCTCATTCTGCTCCAAATTTTGTCGAAGCTATGGATCCAAGTTTTCACTTTCGCTTTTCTTCCTGCAAGTAGAGGCTTACGATAGCGGATCTTTCCACCCATATAGAAAAGTGTGGTGTCCATGGCGACTAAATCTTCTAAGGTAAGTCCGCATTCCGCAGTAAAATTCCAACGACCTTCTTCCAAAAGTCTCCAATAATGAGAAGGATTATAATCTCCGAACGGATTTCGTTCACAATAGAATAGATCCCTTTCCGCAAGTGTACGATCACAGGATCCTGAAAATGGTGAGATGATTTCGTAGGATGAAATAAGTTCTTGGGAATCCGCTTGGGCCGAAATGAGTTGGAAAGGTTTTCCATCTCTCTCTGTTCTTGCTAAGGTTTTGATCTCAGCAGCCACTTTACCGTTCGGGTCCAAAACTTCTTGCGAAAAAGAAAGTAGCCCGTCTTGTCCGGAAAGAACGGTTGTCTTAACTGACAGTTCGATGTTTTCCATCTGTTGAGCTAAAAATCGAATATCTGCAGAGATAGTTTGTAATCGGACTGATTCATCGATCATTCTTTTCCAAGAATAACCGGCATCCTCTAACACTCTGTATCTATCTCCCAAACAGGAGTCTTCGTACGTTCTGCTAGTGGTATGTCTTTGGGTATCTAGATCCGAAAATCTGGTTCTGACTCGTTCTTTTTCCGTTACAGACATTTTGAACCGTCCTGACACTAGCTTAGACCCCTGGGAAATGTGGGCAATAAAAAAATACAGAACGTTCGTTCTGGTTTTTTATACGCTAAACCCAAATTCTATTGACGAAACGGGGTTTTTAGGCTCATACTGAAAAAATAACGTATTTAAGCACATGACAGCGCAGAGAAAAAAAAGAGATTCCGGGGCCAGCGTCCGAGAAAGAATTCTGGATACTGCGACGGATCTTTTCTATAAACAGGGCTTTTCAAACACCGGAATGAGACAGATTATCCAGGAATCCGGATCTGTAGCCGCCAGTCTTTATGATCATTTCCCTTCTAAAAAAGAATTAGGCATCGCCTATCTTGCTCGTCAGGAAGAAAAAACTCTCTCCGACCTTGGTTCTCTCATGGAAAGATATCCTGAAGTGCAGGAGTTCCTACGTGCTTGGGTAATCCTGAAAGAAAGACAGATCAGACATCATGAATTTTTCGGAGATCCGTTTGCCGGTTTTGCAAATCAGGTCATGGATGCGGATCCGGAATATACCGAATTCCTTAAAGGGATCGCGGAGAAATGGACTAAGATGATCCGTGATTATCTGAGTAGAGCGGTTGCTTCCGGCCAATTTTCGAGAACGATGGATATTCAATACGTTTCCAGAAGAGTATTAATGGCATATCATGGCTCCATTACTCTTTGGAGAATGACAAAGGATCTACGTTATATCAGAGAAATGGAAGATAGCCTTCGAGAAATTTTCGAAGACTATACTGCGAAGTAAAACTCTTTCGATCCGATTTTTCCTATAAAAACAAGCGTATCTCATTTTGGAGATATGCCCATATGTTCTTTCAAATTTTTCAAAATTTGTGTCTGAAAGTGAGAATAACGTTATTTATTCTTATATGGATGGATTGAAAAAGAAGATCTTTCTTGGGGTTCTTGCATCTTTACTTATTTTTCAATGCAAACTGATTCCATTCGATTTTATAGATCAAGATGGAGCCAGTACTGACGGATATAATCCCTTATGTTTAGCTTTCAAATTATATAATACTTCCTGTCCTAATTGTAGAGCTGATCTGGATATAAATTCCAATCCGGTCCAATTATATACCCAAAACTCCTTAAAATATCCATACTATAATTCAGAAGGAGAACCTGCTCCGGCCCTCCAAAACTGGAGATCAAGTTCTTCAGAGTTTTTGCATTTGGAGACTTTTTCTGATTCCGGCATTATGGTATTCAGCAAAGGTTTAATCTTTAAATTCACGGATAATCTTGGGAATGTATATGAAAACTACGATGACAGTTTTCAATTGGAACAAACCGTGAATTCCGGAAGTGGAGATGATTCCGAAATATATGGAACAGTTACAGGACAACTTCGGAACAAATCGAATTTTTCAGATACGATAAACGTCACCGGTAAGATCCGAAATTTTAGATCGAATTACAGCCAGATCGAATGTTCCAACGGGGTTTAATCCTATAAATTTCCTATCTCCCATTTTTTCCGCTGGAAATAAATAATTAATTTTCCAGTCTGCTCTCCTCATGAAGGAAAAACCCGGCTTTTTAAAAAGGATCCGTTACCATTTCGATAATTTTATGTCTAGGGGAGGAGGCTCGGTTTTTGCGGCATTGATGACCCTATTTCTGGGAGCATTCTTTATCCTATCATTCATCCGAATTGTAGGAGGAATAATTTTCCCGGATGAATCCATAAAAGGTTCGGGTGAATTTTTGTGGAGAGTGTTTTTACAGATCTCCGACGCAGGAGCTGTGGCGGAAGACGGAGAATCCAACTGGTTCAATAAGATCATAGGTATACTCAGCGTATTTTCCGGATTGGTTTTATTTTCTAGTTTAGTCGCTTTTATCACGAATCAATTCGATCAGAAGATCCAAGAACTGCGTAAGGGAAAAAGTGAAGTATTAGAATCGGATCATACTTTGATCTTAGGCTTCGGGATCAGGACCATCGAGATCCTAAAAGAATTGATAGAAGCGAATTCATCCGAATCCGGAAAGGCAGTCGTGATCCTTGCAGATCTAGATAAGGAAGAAATGGATGATTCGTTGTCCGAAAGTTTGCCTGATACCAAAACGACTAAGATCATTACCAGATCCGGGCTCCCTTCTCATCTTCATTCTTTAAAAAAAGTGAATGCTTCCAAAGCGGGAAGTATCATTATCCTGAATCCGGCAGGATCAGAAACTTCTGAAGAAGAAAAATCTATCGGAGATGCCAAGGTCCTAAAGTCGATCATGGCATTAGTCGCTTTAAACGGAGAATCGTCACTTCCTCCGGTGGTCGTAGAATTACATGCTTTAGAAAATCGGAATATTGCTTCGGAACTTTCTGAATCAGTACAAGTAATGGATGAAAGAAGTATTCTTTCTAAACTTCTGGTCCAAACCTCCAGAACTTCAGGTCTCGCGATCGTTTATTCCAATTTAGTAGGATTCGAAGGAAATGAGATCTATTTTTATAAGTCGAAAACAGGTTGGAAGGGTCTAAACTTTTCCGAAATTTCCTTTAGATTTAAAGAATCGATCCCACTAGGTTTTAGAAAACGGAACGGAGAGATCATTTTAAATCCTCATCCGAATTATTTTCCGGAACAGGAAGAATACGCGATCATTCTCTCGGAAGACGATTCTAAGATCAAATTCGAGGAAAAGCCCGTCGCTTTTTCTGATTATGATTCCCATTCAGCTACTACACTTTCCAAACCGATCGATAAACAATTGATCATAGGTTGGAATTCTAAAAGTAGAATGATCGTAGACGAATACGCAAAATTTTCTTCACCGGACTCAATGATCGATCTTTTGATCGGAGAAGCAAACGACGAGATCAAGTCGGCAATGGGGAAACTAAGAAGTAAATATCCTCATATCAGATTAAGATCCTTTATTGCAAATCTTTCACAAGAAGGTATTTTGGAGAAAATTTCACCCGAGCAGTATGATTCCGTAATATTCTTGGCCGAAGAAAGAGAGAACATAGAAGAAGTAGATGCAAGGACTATCTCTTTACTTCTTAGATTCCGCCAATACTTTAAAAAAAGATCTGCGGATCGCGGTAAGAAGATTGAAACACAATTGATTACTGAGATCATGAATTCCGAAAACACCGAACTAGTTTTGGAAACCGGTGTAAAAGATTTCCTGATCTCCAATCAATTCGTTTCTAAAATGATGGCCCAGGTTTCCCAAGAGCCGGACGTAATGAGAGTTTACGAAAGTTTATTCCATCCGGATGGAAGCGAGATTTATCTCAAACCTGCATTTCTATATTTCGATAAACTTCCCCAAACGATCAATTTTGCGGATTGTATGCAGGCAGCCTTCCAAAGAAAGGAGACTTGTTTTGGGATCCGCGTCTCTTCCGAAGAAACGGATGAATCCAAAGGTTACGGTGTTTATCTGATCCCGGATAAATCCAAAACTTTTACACTTACAGAATCCGATTCTTTGATCGTTTTGTCGGAAGATCAGTCCTGACCTTTTCGTCCGTTCTTATATAAAAGAGAGGTTTACATTGTTCTCCAAAACTTTTAGATTTTCGTTCTTTTTTCTCTTATTCGTTTCCGCATTTTTTGCTCAGGAGCAGGTCCGGAAATTAAACCTTAATAATGGATCGGATCTACCCAAGTTCAAACTTCCTTCTTTAAATACTGCTCCTACAACTTGGGAAGAATTACAAAATATTCCTTTCCCGGCTGAACAAGACTTTGCATTAAAAATTCCGAATGCTGCCGGACATTATTTAGGTCCGGACGGAGGAGCGGTATATCAATGGAGTCCAGGATTTTATAGATGGGATCTGAAAGACGGATATATTTTCATACGCAGATCTTCGGATGAATGGGGGCTCGACAAAGAAAACACTAAGATCTATTCTTTCCCTAAAAAATGTCCAGGCTGCCAATCTGAAAAAGTTTATACATTTCCGGACGGCTCTCAGATCGCTGCAGCCTTTCATGAAGTCTCAGGGAAACTGGAATATCTATACAATCATCCGAATGAAAAAACTTACTTTCGATTTTATAAACCGGGAAGATACGGTAAAATTTCGGAACAGAAAGATCGATTCGATTTTCAGTTCGATCCGAGAGATTCTCTTTTTATTCATGCGTTTACCGAATCTAAGACTACTACAGATTTTTTCAAAAAGGCGGAGAAGGATTTTGAACTGATCCCCTCTTCTAAAATTTTAGTCGCCTTCTTCCATGATACAAAGGCATTCCGAGATTTTAATAATCTTGCGGGAGCAACCTGCACTGGAGGAAGAGGAGGGATTTACGGAATTAGTTTCTGTGACCTCACTCCCGAAAAAGATATATTTAAAGAAGATCAGGATCCGGAGATCAGAAAACACCAATATTCCAATCAACCCGTTTATATGGTTTACCATGAAATCACTCATCATATGCAACAGATCAGGTGTGAGAATCTAAGGATAGGAAAAGAGAAACTACCTCCGATTTCCCAACCTTCCTGGCTCGTAGAAGGGCATGCCGAATTTATAGCTCAATATGGTTGGCCTAAGTTTAAAGGCACAAAATATAGAGAATATTATGAAAACTTTATTGTGCAAAAAAATAGGATCAGCTTGGAAAAATCTAATCCATACTTAGTCGGCTTTCTTGCTTTAGATTTTATTTCCCAAAAATACGGAAATTCCAAAATAAAAGAGATCTGGGACAAAACCTGCGAAGGAGAAAGTATCGATTCTGCCTTAAAATCCAGCATAAGCTCGAATTCTGGAAAATTACAATCCGATCTTTCCAATTATCTGGAATCGGAAGGAAAGGATCTTCCTTCTAAATTTTTGCAATGGGAAATTGAAGGAACATTAACAATTCCTTATACTTCTTCGGAAGCTTCTTCATTTAAACCGGACACTCTAACTGATTTGGTAAATCTAACAGAAACTTCTTCCATTCCGGACATTCACCAAATTTTTGCATTACGGATGGATTTTCTGAAAGGTAAAACGGAAGGTGTATATCAATCTCCGAGAAAAGAAAGAGTTTTTCTCTTTAAGAATGGGACGTATAGGATAGAAACCCCGAAATACCAAGTGAATGTTTTTCCGGACGGAACAACTGGTTTCACTTCTGAAAAAGTTTCGATTACCGTTTGGGGGAATGGAACAAGAAAATGGGACTCCGGCGGTAAAACACTCACGTATTTTCCACCGAAATAATTCGTATCAGCGTTTTTTCTTAGGTTTTGCTTTTTTAGGAGCGGCCTTTTTCTTTGCTGGAGAAGTTTTTTTGACCGTAGCTTTTTTTGTGGAAGATTTTTTAGAAGCAGGAGCTGCTGCTTCTTTCTTTGTTTCTTCTTTTGCTGCGGGTTTTTGTTTAATCGGAAGAGGATCTTTTTTCTCTTCTGAAGTTACTAAAGAACCTAAACATTCTATTCCCAGAGGCCCCAAATATAAATTCAAATGACCGTATTCAGGGATTTCTACATCGTCAAAATGTCCGAGTGTAGCGCTTTCCCAAGGACGAACGATACCATCTCCCTTAGTAAACACCGCTTGAACATTATGGAATTTTGAATAAGTTTCGATGACTTCTTGCACAAGTTTAGAGCCAGGCATCATCTGCCATGTACAAGGAAAGATCGGCGCGAGATACGCCATGTATGTTCCGTGGATTGGAGATCCTACGGTGAAAATTTTACGAACTCGGTCTCTTCCTTTATAACTTAAACCTGCAGCAATAAGCCCACCCATAGAATGGCAGATCAAATAACAGTCCTTGATATCTTTCTCTACGAGGAAGTTTTCTAAGACCTTACTTTTTTTACGGATATTTCCGGTTTGGAATCCGAGAGGAACAACGTAAACAGGGTGACCTAAGGAAATTAAATGCTTACGCATCGATGCCCAAGCCAAACCTCTTCCTAAAAATCCGGATACACATACGATCGGTCTCTTATATCCTTCCGTATGATGAGGTAATTCGATAAATATCCCGAAGATATGACAAAAGAAGTAATAGAAATGGTAATAGAACTCAGCTATATGTTGGACGATAACAGGACGAATATCGCCTTTTTCTGGAAGGTAAGTAAGATGATCTCTCTTCATTCGGATTCTGCCGCAGGCGGAAATCCCGCCCTACGGTAGAATCCATTCTCAGCCTCGAGGCGCAAACAGAATTTTGCCCATTCTTCTTCTTAGCGAAAATGACAAAATAGGGATAAAATTCCCCTAATATTCATTCTTAATAGGGAGGCAAAAACTAAAAAATTACCTTACACTGTTTTGATCTTTATTCAGAACCCATTCTGGTCTCGAATTTTTGGAAGAAATCGCATAAATCCTTATGACCATATTGGCGATTAGAATACGTAAAACTGCCTTCTGTTTTGATCTCCAAAGCAGCTTGTTGGATCAAATAAAAACATGCACGAGCAAGACTTCCACCAATACTGATCCTTCTCACTCCAAGAGATCTTAATTCTGAAACAGTAAGATCATTTTTTCCCAAACCCATCACCACATTTAAAGGACCGTTTATAGAACGAACTAAAGTCCCTATCGTCTGTGGATCATTTACTCCCGGAATAAAAAGACAATCCGCACCCGCACTATGATATAAATTACATCTACGGATCGCTTCTTCCAAAGCATTCGGATGATTCGTAAGAAATGCATCCGTTCTAGCGGTTAAGGTAAATGAAAGTTCTTCTTTTTCAGAAGTTTGTTTTGCAGCGCGAATTCTCTCCGCCGCTAATTCATGATCGAGCAAGGGAGCTATTGGATCCCCACTTAGATCCTCTATATTACATCCGACTACTCCGATACCGATCGCAAGTTTTATCGTTTCGGCCACTTCTTCCGGCTGGATCCCATACCCTGCTTCCAAGTCCGCGCTTACAGGTACATCTACAGAATCTACGATCTTCTTCACATAACCTAACATAGAATCTCGATCCAATATTTGATGATCAGGAAGACCTGCGGCAAAAGCGATCCCGGCGCTTGTAGTTCCGATCGCGGAAAAACCGGAACCGACTAACATGCGCGCGCTTCCGGCGTCCCAAGCATTGGGCATTACAAAAATATCATGTGTATGGAGTTTTTGAAAGATCTCGGCGTATTTTAACTGTACGGATTTCATAGGGGCTTATGAAATCTCATACTTGTTTGGATCGGTCAACAGCGAATTCTTATAAGAGACTCGCCATTGACCGTTATAAATTTTTAATCTTTTTTAAATTTCAAAGACGCGGAATTAATACAGTAACGAAGTCCGGTCGGAGCAGGTCCGTCAGGAAACACATGTCCCAAATGCCCTCCACATTTAGAGCAGGTAACTTCAGTTCTAGTCATTCCATGGCTTGTATCCGTTTCAGAATCGATCACCTTTTCCGAAGCAGGTTTATAAAAAGAAGGCCAACCGCTTCCGGATTCGTATTTAGTATCCGAGTTGAATAATTCCGCTCCACAGGCAGCGCATAAATATTTGCCTTTCTCTTTATTATAATAATATTCTCCGGTGAAGGCTCTTTCGGTTCCCTTCTCCCTTAAAATCCGATATTGTTCTGAACTAAGGACTTTTTTCCATTCCTCTTCGGACTTTTGTACTTCGTACTTCATCTTACCTCCTTTTTTATCTTTTGGAGCTCCTATAGAGTCAGAGCAACTCAATAAAATACTCCCGAAAATACACCCAAAACCGACCCATAGCCCGATTTTATTCATATCTATTATCCTCGAACTATACTTCGACCCAATCCTAAAAAGGTTACTATCAAAAGATAACCGAATAGGCGACCCGAATAAGGATCTCTCGTTCTTATTTGACTGTGGAACGATCAGAATGGCAGTCCTCCGTTAGGATAATGTAATTCTTTTAGAATGTAAAGTTTTATAGATCCCAAACACCCGTTCGGTATTTTCTCTTAGTTCGAATCACAAACCAAAGATGATCCTACAAATAACGATCCAATTAGGTAAGGCTTGACACATGTCTTCGAAAGAGGTACACCTAAAAGCCTCTAAGCGATAGGGAGAGATTAAAAATGATTCAAGGGAATTATTTCCAGGATAACGCCGACCTACAGATCCATTTCGACCAACTGATCAATTGGGATGAGATCGTGAAAGCATACGAAGGCAATTTCGAAGATGCAGCTAAATACAAACAAACTAATGATGAAAGATATGCATTCGCTCCTTCGAGTATACAGGAAGCGGTAGATTATTATAAATCCATTGTGGATTCTTTAGGCGAGATTATGGGAGACTTCGTAGCTCCCAGAAGTAAGGAGATGGACCAGACAGGTTTGAAATATGAGAACGGGAAAGTAACGTTCCCAAAAGCTCAAGAAGAATGTTATAAAACCTTAAAAGATGCCGGGCTCATGCCTATTTCCATTTCTAGAAAGTACGGAGGTTTAGGTCTTCCCGCAACGGTTCAATCCTTAATGTGTGAAGTTGCTGCGAGAGCAGATGCGGCATTTTGTCTAGCATACGGAAATATTAATATAGTAGAGATCATGGAAAGATTCGCTTCGGAAGAAATGTGCGCAGAATGGATCCCTCAGATCGCTGCAGGAAAATTCAGTGCGGCCATGGCTCTTACAGAACCGAATTACGGTTCAGACCTTCCTAATGTGCAAACAAGAGCCACACAAGATGCTGATGGAACATGGAAGATCAACGGTGCAAAACGTTTTATCACTCATGCATGCGGCTATATAGATTCTCCATCCGTAATTCTCACTCTTGCAAGAACTGGAAGTCCGGAAAGCGGAGCAAGAGGACTTTCTTTCTTTTTAGTACAAGGTAAGGATGTTCATGTAGCAGGGATCGAGCATAAGATGGGACTTCATTGTTCTCCAACATGCGAGGTAGTATTCGAGAACTCTCCAGGGGTCCTCATCGGAAAAACAGGTTACGGTCTTGTGAAATATTCTATGGGAATGATGAACGCAGCAAGGCTTACGATCGCAACCCAGTCCTTAGGGATCGGGACTGCAGCTTATTTCGAAGCCAAAAAATACGCATCTGAAAGAATACAATTCGGCAAGCCTATAGAAAAAATCCCTGCAGTCAAAAAGATCCTAGATAAGATGGAACGTGAAATTTTAGCCACCAGATGTCTTGTTTCCGAAACAGGAAGAGCGATCGATCTTTATCATTGGAGAAAAGAAAGAATGCTCAAAGAAGAAGGTAAGAGTGAAAGAGATGTAAGCCAAGACGAAACGATCCGTCGTTGGGAAAAACTCGCGGACCTATTCACTCCGATGAGTAAGTATTATGCTTCCGAAGGTTGTGTTGCACTGGCATCCGATGCGATACAGATCCACGGAGGTAGCGGTTATACGGAAGATTATGATGTAGCGAGGATCTACAGAGACAGTCGTATCACCACTATCTACGAAGGAACTACTCAATTACAGATCGTTGCCGCAATCGGAGGGGTGGTTTCCGGAATGTCACCTACTGGGCATCTAAGAGCTTACGCAGAAGAAGAAATGACCAAATTCTCCCCTTCTACAGATCTGAAATCTCTTTGGGAAAAATTGGAACAAGCGGTTCATTTCTATAAATCTATTTCTGACGGATCCACAAAGGATGAGTTGGCTTTCGAAACAGTAGAGATCGCTGCTCGATTTGTTGCTGGAATGCTATTGGAAAAATCCTTAGCTCATGTAAATGGAGATTCTCAAAAAGCAAGGATCAAACATTCGCAAGATTATAATGTAGATTCTCTCGCGATAGCGGAAGGAAATCTATTCCGATTAGAAAGAGCAAACCGCCAAGCTGCTGCGGTTTGATATTTAGAAGTAAGAACGGTCGGCAAAATGCCGGCCGTTTATTCTTGTTTTTTCTCTCCAGGCAAGTGTGGGAGTTCCCCTATCGCTACGGAGAGTGCGATCCGATTTAAAGAATGTTGATGTAACATCTTACGATATGTTACTTCTGCATTTAACATCGCTATCTTTGCGGAAATCGCTTCTATCCTACTATTTCTTCCGGAACGATAACCTGTCGCTTGGCTCTGAGAAGTTTCTCTCGCAGAGAAAAAAGCCTTTTGATAAATTTCCAGGATCTTCTGAGAATTCTTAAAACTTTCAAACGCGTTCCTGATCTCTTGGGTTGCAGTCCTTCTAGTTTGAGAAGCGGTAAGTTTCGCTTGCTTTTTTGCAGAGTCAGCGGCCTTTAGATCCGCCATCTGAGAAAATGGTGTAAGAGGCATAGTGATCTGCAGCTGAGCGGTTACGTCCTTGGAATGTGTTGTTCCGGGATAAGGAAAAGAATAATAATTATTTAATGCGATTGTAGGAGCAAATCCGACCCAGGCCTTATCCTTTTGTGCATCCGCAACCTTCACACTTTGATTCGCAGAAAGAACATCGTATCTTTTCGCTAAATATTCTTCCGGTTCCATTCCGGTTGGGATAGGCTCCAAAGGTGAAGTAAACGCTGCAACTGCAATAGGTTTATCGTAACCTACCATCGTAGCTAAAGTGATCCTTACCTGCTCCAACTGGAATTTTGCATCTGCCAAAATCGCTTCTGCATTGGAAAGACTTGTTTCCGAATTTAGAAGATCGGATCTCATGATCCTTCCCACGGAATACATCCTTTTTCTTTCCTGTAAAGCGTCTTGGTTCAACTCGTAAGATTCCTGGGAGATCTTAACACTCTCTTCCAACTGTAAAAAATTGAAATATGCCTGAGCGATCTCCAAATACATTCTTCCTGCTTCATGTTTCGCTTCCAATCTCCTTTGTTCGGCCAAACTTTTGGAGGCGCGATAATCTTGATAAGAAGAAAGTCCTGCAGAGAGCGGAATACTCAGTAACAAACGAGAACCCGCACCAACTGTAGGAGGAAGGCTACTTCCGGAACTAGAAGAAGGTAATAAGGAAAGAGGGTCTCCACTTTGGATCGCCTTATACGTTTTATAATTATCCACAATGGAAGGTTGTTGGGTATGACCCGGAATAGAATAAAACTTGTTGAATACGTAAGAGAGGGTCGGCATAAATCCGGCAAATGCTTTGTCCTTTTGGGCCAAAGCCTGCTCCGTCGCCTCGTTCTTCAACGCGATCCTTTCTGTTCTTTCCACTGCGAGAATATACAGATCATCTAAACCGAAATTTTCTTTAGCGGAAACTTTCTCCACATCCTGTGTGGTGATCCCGGTAATATTTTTCAGACTTTCCTCGACTACTCCGTCGGCCACCTTCACTTCCGGAGTGGAAGCACAACCGAAGACCAGCGCCAAAAGAGATGCAGAGAATATTATATTTTTATGTTTTTTAAGAATATTTGCGAACTTCATGGTTCTCTTTTTCCATTAAATAATAAGCGGCAGGAACGACTATCAAAGTGATCAGAGTGGAAACCACAAGACCTCCTAAGATAGTGATCGCCATAGGGATCCGGGTTTCTGCTCCCGGACCAAGTGCAAGCGCCGGAGGGATCGCCGCGGCTATCGAAGAGAAAGTGGTCATAAGAACCGGCCTCAAACGCACCGGGCAACCGATCCGTATCGCATCCGCTATATTCTTCCCTTCGCTTCTAACATGATTTACGAATTCCACAAGTAGGATGGAGTTCTTCTTCACCAAACCTAGAAGTAAAATTAATCCGATAAAACTATACATATTAAAGGATTGCCCCGAAATATATAAGGCGATCAATGCTCCGGAAAAACTAAAAGGCATAGAAAGAAGAATATAGAAAGGCTGCTTCAAACTATTGAACTGGCTTGCAAGGATCATAAAAGACATTATAATTCCTAAAAGCAAGGCGCCGACTAAACTCGACTGAGATTCGGTTGCTGTTTTCGCAGATCCGGTTACTTCCACATGATAACCTTCCGGAAGCATTTCTTTTGCAATCCGGATCGCCTCGTTCGTTGCCCAGGTTTGTCCTTTTTCTTTCGGAGGATTTCCGAAAATTTTGATAGATCTATCTCTGTTCACTCTTGTGATATTTTTGAGAGTGTTGGTTGCTTGAAGGACCAGAACATCTTTTAAACGCACAATCTCTCCGTAAGTATTTCTTACTCCGATATTCGGAATGATGTCCGGACTTTCTCCCTGCTCTTTATCGATCTTTACTCTTACATCGAAACTCCTACCGTTCTCAGTGAATCTACTAACGTTTCTTCCACCCATCAAAGGCCCGACAGTATTTCCAATATTGGCCATACTGACCCCACGAACCGCAGCAGCTTCCCGGTTCGGAAGAATTTTCACTTCGGGTTGTCCGGAAACATAATCCGTATCTATATCCAAAATCGTTTTAGAAGAATCTAATTTTTCTCGAATAGAATCCGAAAGTTTTGCAAGAGTCGCCCAATCAGGACCGGTCAATACTAACTCTACAGGATAACCTCTCCCCGCACTAAAACCTCTTTGAGAAAGATCTTGGACCGAAAATTTCGCCTCTGGAACAAGCTCTTTCAGATCTTTTCTGAATTCTGCAAAGACCTCAAACTGAGTGATCTCTCTTCCTGTTTTTTTACTCTTCGGACGATTTCCCATATCCTTCATTGTAACGAAGAACATTCCGGTATTCGATTCAGTTCCTCCCATACCGCCTATATTACTCATATATTTTTCTACGATAGGGCGAGAACTGAGATAGCCCTCCACCTTCTTCATTGCTTCGTCCGTTCGGATAATAGAAGAACCGATCGGCATTTTTGCACGGACTATAAATCTACCCATGTCTTGAGGAGGAATAAATTCTTTTTTCAATAAGAGTAAAAAGATGAGGGAAAATGCGAAGAATAAAGCGGAAGCGATCAACACGAAAGAAGCATTTCGAGTGGATTTGCCACCGAGTATGAATTCCAACACTCTTCCATATACCCTTTCAGAAAACTGAAGAAATCTTTCAATGACCGGATCCATCCTTTTGAAGAATGAGAAACGATCTGCAGTATCTTTTAATTTTGTGAGAAGATTCTCTCCAGGTAATGTAAAAGGTGATTTAGATTTCGACTTCTTCTGAGCTTCCATCTTCTCCTTATAACGAGAAGCTCTCATTGGAGTAAAACTCAATGCCTCGAATAGAGAAAGAGCCACGGCAACCGAAACAGTCACACCGAACTCCAAGAAATAACGCCCGATAATCCCGGACATAAATGCTACCGGAAGGAAAATCGCAATGATCGCAAGAGTGGCGGCTAACGCAGCAAATCGGATTTCGGAAGCACCATCCAAAGCCGCGTCGAACCATGTTTTTCCGGATTCCCTATGCCTACTTATATTCTCCAAGACCATGATCGCGTCATCCACTACGATCCCTGTCGCCAAAGAAAGTCCGAGTAAAGTAAATGTATTTAAAGTGAATCCTGCAAAGTATAGGATGAGAAAAGTCCCCATCACAGAAGTAGGGATCGCAAGAAGAACGTTCCAGGTACTACTCCAATTCCCAAGAAAGAGCCTACACACAACACCGGTCAAGATCGCAGAAAGGATCAGTGTAAAGACCAGCTCGTGAACCGAGTCCCGAATAAAAGTGGTGTTGTCGTTGGAAATATTCAGCTCGAATCCGGTAGGCAAACTTGACTTTAATTCTTCTACCTTCAGTTTGACCATGTCTCCAACTTGAACTGCATTCGCTCCCTTGATCTTTTTAATCCCGAGCCCTACTGCAGACACACCGTTGAATCTGGAAATTCTTCGGATCTCATCCAATCCGTCTTCAATCTTTGCAACTTCTCTCAAACGAACAGGGCGAAACATCGCGGCCCCGCTACGAGAGTTGATATATATATTAGAAAATTGTTCTACAGTTGGAACATCCCCTACTGCTCTCAGAGATACTTCCGAAAGTTTATTTTGCACCCTTCCGGAAGGAACTTCTATATTCTGTTCCGTTAATGTATTGATAATATCGTTTACAGTGAGCTCGGCTCTTAAGAGTCTGATCGGATCCAAAAACACGTTGATTGTCCGGTCAACATAACCGCCTAAGATAATTTCTCCTACCCCCGGAATTTCTTGGAACTTATCCTTCAGCCTCGTTTTGACATAGACCATTTTTTCCTGATCGGACCTGTTCGGAGCGGTTAGGGCAACCCATATGATAGGTTGGTCATCCGGATTGGACTTCATGATCACCGCGGGTTCTAGATCATCCGGAAGTTTATTGTTTACCTGAGCGATCTTGGTCTGGATCTCCTGGACCGCAACATCCACATCCCGTTTGAGTTCCAACTCAACAGTAATCGTTGCGGAACCGTCCGTAGAAACGGATCGAACTTCCACAACTCCTTGCACGGTCATTAAAACTTCTTCGATCGGATCGACTACATCCGTTTCCATGACTTGGGCATTTGCGCCGGTCAAGGTGAGAGTAACGTTTACGATAGGAAAATCCACATCGGGCATTTGAGAAAGACCCATACGTGAAAAGCCGATACTTCCGAGAAGAATGATAGCCGACATCATCATCCAGGCAAAGATCGGATTGCGAATAGAAACCTCAGAAAGCTTCAAGGGAACCTCTTTATATCTTTATTTGTAGGGAGGAATTTATGTTTATTTATAGGACCTGTCTTTTTCGTCCGAGTGCCCGATTTTTTCTTGTCCGAAAGATCGGAAAAAGTTACCAACTGAACTCATGTCATTTCAACTTCTCGACCCAGGCAAAGGAATTTTTCTCTCAGAAGCGGGCTCAACCAATACTATCCTTAAAGGGAAGGAATTCCCACCAGGATCCTGGATATTGGCGGATTTTCAATCTTCCGGAAGAGGAAGAAAGGGCAAGACCTGGTCCATTTTAGGAGAGGAACCTTTTATTTTTTCCGGAAAATTCTCCTCGAATGAAAATTTGAGATCTCCCGGTTTATTCTCCTTATATGTAGGAGCAGCGGTTGCGAAAACGATCCTCTCCATTTATCCTTCCGTAAGCAAACGAGAGCTAAAGATCAAATGGCCGAATGATATTTATTTGGATGGAAAAAAAGTCTGTGGGATCTTGATCGAAACAGAAAAGGAAGGAGAAGTTTGGGATTGGATCGTGGGCATTGGGATCAATCTATATGGGACAGAAGCTCCCGATTTTCTAGATGAAGCGGGCTTTGTTACTCAGGATCAAAATGAAAAAGGAAGAAGAAATCGTTTTTTAGAAAGTTTGCTTCCCCAACTCAATGACTATGCGATAGCGATCTCTAGTGGAGAGAATCGAACGGAATTTGTGAACGAAAAACTTCTTTGGAAAGGAGAAACAATCTCTTGGTCTGAAAACGGAGAACAGAAGACTGCGACTCTATTAGGAGTAAACGAAGAAGGGAAATTATTGGCCCGAACTTCGGTCGGAAACATGATCGAATTCATTGACAGCCCCGAGGATTTCAGGTCCTTGGGATAGAATGATTCTAGTAATAGATGTCGGCAATACCAATACTGTTTTTGGTATATATAGGAACGGTTCTCACGAGCCAATATTCCATAAAAGAACTGTGACTCGTAGAGATAGGACCTCCGACGAAATGGGTCTTTATCTGAAAGGTTTCTTAAGAGAATTCGAGATAGATAGTAACCTACTTGTAGGAGGAATTTATTCCTCAGTAGTTCCTCAATTAAATCCTATCATCGAAAGAATGATCCAAGATTGGTTCCAAATCGAACCGATCAGAGTTCATTATCAAATGAAATTACCTTTTGGGATCAAATATCCAAGACCTTTCGAGATCGGAGCAGATCGATTAGTAAATGCTGCGGCTGCAATCAAAGATCATCCCGGAAAATCGATCATCATCGATCTAGGAACTGCGACCACCTTCTGCGTAGTAGACGATACACCCGATTATTTGGGAGGAGTGATCGCGCCGGGACTCAAAGGTTCAATGGACGCACTAACTCGAAATACAGCACAATTACCTCCGATCGTTTTCCAAGCTCCTTCTAAAATTTTAGGAGATTCCACGATTGAATCCATACAAGCCGGATTCTTTTTCGGATGGATCGGACTTTTGGAAGGGATCATCCGAGAGATCAGAGCGGCTTATGGTCAAGATTACATTGTAATTGGAACAGGTGGATTGGTCACAACCATTCATGCCGCAAATCCTAAAATATTCGATAAGATAGAACCTTTACTGACTCTTAGAGGACTTCAGATCTTATACGAAGAAAACTCTAAATGAATTTCATCTTAGTCGGACTTGGTGGTTTTTTAGGTTCAATCTGCAGATACCTAATTTCTCAAATCATACAGAATAAGTCCGGCTCTTTTCCGATTTCCACTTTTTTAGTAAACGTGGGAGGATCCTTACTCATCGGGGTCTTTTACGGGATCAGTCAGGACAAATTTTCGGAAGAAGTGAGACTATTTGCAACCGTAGGATTTTGCGGAGGTTTCACTACATTCTCCACATTCGCCTTAGAGAATCTAAGGCTTTTCCAAGCAGGGAATTATATTATCTTTTTAGTATATACAGTATTTAGCGTTTCGGTTTGTATCAGTGCCGTTTTTTTAGGGGCCTATTTAACCAAATAGCCCCCTAAAAGATAAAGTTTAAGGAAGTTTAATTTCTTTTTTAGATCCAGCTTTTGAAGCTTGAACGGTTTTAGTTTCCGGATCCACTTCTGAGATAGAATCATATTCCACTGCAACTACGATCGTTCCTTTTTTATCTATAAGGCCGTATTTTCCACCTTGGATCATAGAATGTTCTCCGTCTGATACAGATTCACATCCGTTACAAACTTTGGAAAAACCGTCTTGGATCGGATAAGCAAAATCGAAATTCGCAGCTATGATCTTATTACAAGAAGGATCAAAAAATCCGAATTTAGAATTTTCTACGAATCTTGCCAATCCTTCTGAAAAGTCATCCGGACCATTATCAAATTGAAAAACGTTCAATAGGATCTGATTTTTAGGATCGATACAGACCCATCCGCTCTTGCTAAAAGAAAAACCCACTCCGTTCTCGTTAAAATCATAAGCCATAGAATACTGAGGAGAGATAAGGACTTTTCCGTTCTGGTCTTTGTATCCGTAAATACCATTTTCCTCAAAGGCAGTTAGCTGAGATTTTTTGGAGCAGAATGCTAATAACGGCAAAAAAATCAAAATTGCCAAATGTAAAAATTTTCGGTCCATACAAGCGCCTCCGGCATCATTTTTTCTTAATTGATCCGCTCATCGCAAAACCTACATACGCAGAAGCGATTGCATCCCAAGAATCATCGTGTCCCGTCAGATTTTCCATACCTAAAAGTAGTTTCAAAGCGGAACGAATGTCCTTTTTATCTGCAGTTCCGCTACCTGTCGTTCCTTTTTTGATCTGGGACGCAGTCGGCTCCACTGCAGGTATATTATGTTCTCCTAATGTAAGAAGGATCACACCCCTGGCTTCGTAAACCCTAGCCGCTGTGGTGCGATTCTTCGCAAAAAATAATTCTTCTACTGAGGCAAGATCAGGATGATATTCATCCAAGATCGCATCCAATTGTCTACGAATTGCGATCAAATTTACAGGGCTCTTAGTTCCTGGAGGGACTTCGATTGTCCCATAAGTAAGTACTCGAATAAGGGATTTGTCTTTTTGGAGAACTGAGTAGCCGATTCGATGAGACCCCGGATCAATTCCCAAAACTTTCATCGAAAAAGACACTCCGTTCCAAATATTAATTTTTAAGAATGTAGGAACTCCTACGCAGCAGGCAACGAAAACGCCCCCGCCCTGTTTAGGGTGGGGGGAGTGGCTTGTGGGAGAGAACTTTCCCTATATCAGAAATTCCCCATCCTTACAACAAAATTTACCACTATATACTTTTGTAGGAGCTCCTACAAATCAAGTTCAACCGAACTCTTTCTCTAACTCTTCAGAAAGTTCGAAATTAGAGTTCACACCTTGCACATCATCGTGAGCTTCCAAGTTGTCGATCAACTTCATTACTTTTTCTGCAATTTCTTTATCCGAAACTTCTGCGCCAACCAATGCAACGAATTTGATCTCTGATTCTTCCGATTTAATATTTTTATCGGTCAGAGCCGTTAGCACAGCTTCGTAATCGTCGGGAGAAGTAACTATACGAAAAACTTCTCCTTCGTTCTGAACATCTTCCGCTCCTGCGCCTACGGCAAGTTCGAAAAGTTCCTCTTCGGAAAGTTGACCTGAAGCAATTACAATGATCCCTTTTCTTTCAAAGAGACGACTAACACTACCGGTTGTAGCAAGTGAACCGCCTAATTTGGTAAGGATACTTTTTATTTCTGGAGTCGTTCTGGATTTTTTATCCGTTAATGCCTCGACCATGATCGCTGTTCCGCCAGGGCCGAAACATTCGTATAAACATTCTTCGTAAACAACGCCTTCTAATTCGCCGGTCCCTTTTTTAATCGCCCTTTCGATATTATCTTTGGGCATATTGCTCGCTTTCCCTTTTAAGACTGCAAGCCTAAGTCGAGGATTGGTGTTGATATCCCCTCCCCCCATACGAGCAGCAACGGTAATTTCTTTAACTACCTTAGTAAAAACCGCCCCTCTTTTAGAATCTATTGCGTCTTTTTTACGTTTAATCGTTGCCCATTTACTGTGACCGGACATCGGATATCCCCTTAGTTTTTAATACTATATCGTTTAAATGAATACGGGATCAAAGCGCCTATCGAGTCTGAATAAGGCTGCCCGCTTTTTCAACAAAACCCGGATTTTCCAGTCTGTCCATCCTTTTTGGAAGCGTAAATATCGCCCTTCCTTAAGCATAAATAAGCCGACTTACGGGGATAATTGGAAATTATCATTATTTATTCCATAAAAGAAGAATTAATATATTAAGTAATCATAATGTGTTCGATAAAAATTTGGGCGACTCTTCCGCTTCGCGAAAGACCGGGCTACTACGTGCTCCGCGTTCGCTCCGGTCCTTCGGACTCCCACTCGTATCCCTGCCGCAGCGACCCATAGGGAGCGAGGCAACGACCAAGCGTTAGCTTGAGTCGGTGACCGAAGGTCATACGAGTCAGGCCCTTGAATCAAACACAAAGATTTGTATCGAAGACCGTTTTCTAATAGCATACCCTACTCCACCGCAATGACCCGTAGGGAATGAGGCAACAACCGGCTATGCCGAGTTGGTGACCGAAGCGTAGCAAGGTCAAATTTCAAACGGACACACTGCAACAGAACAGACAGGAACTCGCAGCGACCCCTTTGAGCGACCCATAGGGAGCGAGAAGCCCGAAGGGTTGCTGAATACAATGAAGCAAAATCTACAACGGACACGATCAGACTAAATGAAACAAAACAGAGAGCGAGGCAATGACCCGTAATCGACACTATTGGTATTAAATCGAGCTAATGGAGATTGCTATCCAATCGGACAGCAGCGACTTGCTAATGCAGTCGCCTTCCCGCTCCTATTGTCGCAGCGAAGGGTGGTGCCCCATTGCGCAACGGACTCTTCTCCGTATCGCAAAAGTAAAAGAAAATCAATCGTTTTTCAGCACCAACAATTCATGTAGGAATTCCTACAAAACTATTCCCACATCAAACCATTATTCCTTGAATCAGTTTCACATAACGCATTACATAGAAATAATATTTTCACAAAGGTGAATCACGAAAATTCAACTGTTATTAATAACGATTGTTTTACATAAAACAATCCATTCGTCCCTATTCAAATTCTCTTTGTCCCTTGTGAATTGACTCATCCGGAAACTTAGAGTAAACTCCGGTGCATGCGAATCTTAATCGTTGAAGATGATCTATTATCCGCAAGATGTTTGGAAATTCTAACGAAAGAATTTTTAGATGAAAAGAACCTAATCATTCAATCCGTTTCTGATCTGGAAACCGCTTCGGACTATATCAGGAAAAATCCTCTCGATCTGCTTTTTCTAGATATAAATCTTCAAGGAGAAACAGGATTCAAACTTCTGGAAATCGATAGCAGAAGTTTTTTCCAAACCATTATAGTTTCCTCGGAAAGAGATAACGCAGTAAAAGCTTTCGAATTTTCCGTGTTGGACTTCCTACCTAAGCCGATCACGAGAGAAAGGTTCTCCGCTTCCATCCAAAGATTTTTAGCAAATTCCAATTCGTTCAATATAAAGGGGATCCCTTTAAAAAAAGAAGAAGGGATAAATTTGATAGAACCTGAAAACATATTATTCGCAAGATCCGAGAGAAATTATACCAGGCTTTTCACAAAAGACGGAAGTGAGGGAAAAGTCAGAACAACATTGGATCAACTCCAAAAGGATCTGGAAGCCCACGGGTTTTTCAGAGCGCATAGAAGTTACCTAGTTCGTTTGGAAGAAGTAAAAAAGATCCTATTCAAAAGCCCTTCTTCCTATCGTTTACTTCTGAACACGGATCATTATATTCCTGTTAGTCGATCTCAAGGGGGCAAATTACTTTCTCTATTCAAAAATTCAAACTATAGGGTCTTAGGTTTGCCGTGAAAAACTTTTACGTAACGATCCGATTTAGAGCGAAAAATTTTATTCTTTTTATAAAGAAACATTTTCAGATCTTAAAAGAATTAAGGAGCAACGAAGAATTCATCCGGTCAGCGTACTATGAAGTATATTTGATACTTAGGTATCTTTTCCCTTTTTTGTTCGTAGCATATATTCCATTTTCAGTACTGGATTGGACAGATTTTCTAAAAGACTCCGGATATTATCCACTTTTAATATATAATTCGATCTTTCTACCCGGATGTTTTATTTTCTCGACCTTACTGAACTTTCCCATCCTCAAAAGTGAAAGTAGTAGGAAATGGATCGCGATAGCAGGTACATTATTTCTTACTTCCGCCGGAACCGGAATGAATCTGATCATTTTTCAGTTCGGAACGGACCTATCCTTATTCGCATTCACACAATTAGGTATCGCTGTATTACTCAGATATCCGGACAAGATCAAAACCCTGATCTATTTCGCAAATTACGCGATCTTCTTCGTGTGTATGTTCTGGATGGGAAAGAATTCTTCTTACTTAATCCAAAATTTTTTCTTCACAATGATCATGACGATCCTACTGGATCAGATCAGCTTCCTCACAAAGGTGAATTCTTTTCATAAGGAACAATCCATTCGTGATCTGAACAGAAAGTTAGTGATGGAATCCATTAAAAAATCTGAAATATTAAGGATCGCGATCCACGATCTTAAAAGTCCTGTGACAGGAATATTAAGTTTGGTCGGGCTTTATACCAGAGAACCGAGCCCGATTACTACTACAAACAGATCCAGCGTAACTTATGCGGATCCTCCGGAAATACTAGATCATATCGATAGAACTTCCCGAAAGATCTTAGAATCTATCGAAGACGTGCTTTATCTAGCAAGCTCTGCCGATATCGAAACGATAGGATATCAAACTCAAAAAATAAATCCGGAACTATTATTAAGATCCGTTTCTTCTAATCTAAACTTCTTATTCTCTTCTAAAAGTATCCGGATAGAAGATGGACTTTTCGGATACGATTTTTTCTTCCAAGCAAACCCACAGATACTGTATCGAGTCTTCGATAATTTATTAAGTAATGCCGCAAAATTTTCTCCTGAAAATTCAGAGATATCCGTTTCAAGCAGACTGATCTTCGAATCGGATCAGAAAATATTGATCATACAAATAGAAGACTCCGGTCCCGGATTTCGGCCTGAAGACGAAAAAGATATGTTCAGGGAATTTTCTATTCTTTCGGCAAAACCTACTGGATCCGAATCATCGAGCGGGATCGGCCTCGCATTAGCAAAAAAACTATTGGATCGTATGGGAATACGGATCCGCCTAAGCAACTCAGAAAGTAAAGGAGGGGCCAAGGTAATATTAGAATTTCCGCAATCTAAAGCGAAATAGGGAGTTAAAACTGGAGGCAAAATAAAATGAAAGATGTGAAGAAAATTTGGTTAGGAGGCCTGGTTCTAGCGTTATCCGTAACAGCTTTTTCCTGTACCCCCGACCAAAAAACTGATAATGTACAAGATCTGGCACTTCTCGGAGGTTTATTAGATCCTTCCGAAAAAACAGGAGGAAATTTATCCGGTTTGGACAATACGGATCCACAAGCACAGGGAGTATTGGACGATCTAACAAGTTTGGTCTATGGCTCGTACGATGTAGTTTATATCCCGGGAGCAGTATGTAGTAACGGAACTCCATACAAAATTTTCGTGGATCGTGCAGATGGAATTCTGGATTGGCTACTTGGCAATTCGAGCAGATTGTTAGTTTACTTGGAACCAGGAGGAGCTTGTTGGGATTACGAAAGTTGCACAGGACAAACAGGTATTCGTGGAGCTGCAAATCCAAACGGTATCCCCGATAATCATATGAACTTCGGGGACTTTATCGATCCAAACGTTCCGGGAGGAAGTCCAAATGCTGCGATCTCTCCGATCATACTAAGAAACCATCCTACAGGACAGAACGTTAAAACTTCTTCATGGAATAAGGTCTTCATTCCGTATTGTACTGGGGATGTTTATTCCGGAAACAAAGTGGCAACGTATTCGGATCCTACCGGGCAAAATCCTCCGATCACCTATCGACATGTAGGCGCTAAAAATATGGAATTGGTCATCAACTGGCTGAAGAACAATTTCAATAAGCCTAAGGAAATGTTCGTTTCCGGATGTAGCGCAGGCGGAACAGGATCATTGATCAATTATCACTTCATTAGAAAAGCTTTAAGCCCTTCTAAAAGTTATCTATTGAACGATTCCGGGCCGATTTTCCCTGCTCCTGGCTACGGGAACCAATGGCCTTTACAGCAAAAGATCAAAGAAGCTTGGAATACGGAGTATTTTATCAGCAAAGCTCAACCTGATTTCCCTTCCGTGGATATACGCGCAGATTTCGGAAAGATCAGCGAGGCCTTAGCTCAAAAATATCCGAACGATAAATTGGCGATCACTCTATTTAGGAGAGATGCAAATTATTCCATGTATTCTTATGCAAGGTTCTATGGACTTGATGAGAATAATCCTGCGGATAAGGAATATATCATCTCCACTTTATGGGGACAAGATATAGAGAATCTGAAGGCGCAATACGACAGATATCCGAACTTAGAATATTTTATTCCATACTATCGAAGTATCAACGAAAGTCATTGTACTTCCATCGTGGAATTTACCGGGACCGAGATCAACAGTACCGGAATTACTCTAGGAACGTTTATCAATGATTATTTGTTGGGTAGTTCCACATTCAAGAGTTTCTTTGAAAGTGTGAATCCAAACGATGCAAACGTAACAAATTTCTGGTTCGCGCTAGTTAACCTTCTACTCTAAACTGAAAAGGCGGCTCAAATGGGCCGCCTTTTTTTCTTCTTACGGATCGGATCTCTTCTCTAAAGAGAGTAGCCGTAAATAATTTAGATCAACTTAACTTTTCTTCCGGCAAAGGTTTTACATATCCCCAGAAAACTGCCATTAGTAACCCGGTGATGTACATCCAAATACTAAAAATCGCGGAAGGAAGAGCAACCTTAGGCCCGAAGAACTGAATGGCTAGGGTCATTCCTAAAGTTGTGTTTTGGATCGCAACTTCTATCGAAATCGTTCTAGCCTGTCTTTCACCTATCCTCAGAATTTTAGGCACTATATAACCCGCTGCGAATCCGAATGCGTTATGAAGGATAACTGCAAATCCAACCATAGCGACCATATCCATAAAATTATCTCTGTTTTTGTAAGTTACAAAAGCAACTACAAAGACCAAGAACAGAATGGAGAAAATCTTATAAGGTAGCTCGATCTGTTTCGCAAAATTGGGAAACTTATGTTTTACCGCCATACCGATCGAGATCGGAAGAATGATGATAACCACAACAGTTTTCAACATCTCTACGAACGAGATTTGCATTACGCTTGATCCGGTAGAATCCAATAAAGATCCGAAAAATGCTACGATCACCGGGGTCAAAAGAGGACAAAGAAGTGTGGAAAGCGCAGTGATCACTACTGCAAGTGCCACATCCCCTTTCGCCAAATAATTGATCAAATTGGAAGTAGTTCCGCTCGGACAAGATCCTACAAGAATGACACCTAACGCTAGCTCGTAATCCAAGCCTAAAATTAGAACGACTGCATAAGCAGCTAAAGGCATGATCACAAAATGTCCGATCGTTCCCACCAAAGTCTGGAGAGGAGTCGTAAAAATCCTTCTAAAATCACCGATCGCAAGCCCGAATCCCATCCCAAGCATGACAATCGCTAAAAGGGCCGGCAATAACCCTTTTTCCACTGCACCTAATTGCATATTTCTCTCCTTAACATAACACCTGTTTTATTATCTTTCCGTCGGACCACGCCGAGATTTTCCCGAAATATGTTACTTATCGAAGCCTCGGAAGTGAAAAGCTTTTTTTGAACCGTTTCTTTTACGAATCTATAGGATAAAGAGTGAATTGAAGCGATTTACCAAACCAAAATGTTTGAACTCCTACACTACAAATTTCCCCTAAGAGTACCGGCTATCTCCAAGATCTGTTCTGAAACCAAACAAACATTTTTAGTTTGACATAAAACTATTAAGAAAAAGAAGAAGGGTAAACGGAGGGCAGTATGACGGAAGGATCGATCTTTCTGGCACTAAAGAAAAACTTATTCTTGATCGCATTAGAAAAATGGAATTTATTTTTATTCAATAGAATGATAAAGAAAAATTGGCCTATGTATTATCGATTAGGCGTAAGGTTCAAATCCGTCTCTGATGATCTTAAAAAATTGAAGGTCGTCTTCCCCTTCAATAGGAAAACAAAGGGATTCGGTGATACACATTTCGGAGGAGCTATATATGCTTTCGTGGATCCATTGTATGTATTTTCTATCTCTAAAAATCTTGGTCCCGAATATCTAGTATTGGACACAAAAGCCGAAATCGATTTTTTAAAAGCAAGCAACTCGGATCTATATGCGGAGATTGAGGTCTTAAAAGAAGACTTAGAGAAAATGCAAGAAGAGTGTAAATCCAACAAAAAGACGACTAGAAAATACTCGATCGAAGTATTAGATGCAAATTTTCAAAAAATCGCGATCGTTCAAAAGACTATCTATATTAGGGCTAAAAGTAGGTTCCTAAAAACGCCAGAAAAACGTTAAATTATTATAAAATTCGGTTGAGTGATCCGTAAAAGATTTCTTTCTTCTCATATCAAATACCCCAAGAGTTATACATGAGCGAAGAACTTGAAAAGGACAAACAAAGATTTTTTACCCTATGGTGGGCCTTCTATTGGCGTAACGCGCTGATCTCGATGGGAACCATCGTATTTGCATATCTGGCAATAATAGTATCCGTAATCCCAGGTATTTTTTTCAAAGAATTGTTATGGTATATAGTTCCGTTATCCCTTACTCTATTTACTGCAGGAACTCATATCAGTTCTATACTTGCCGTAAAGATCTTATTAGATAAACCTTTCGGCGATTTTAGATTAGCTCTCGTTCGGAATGAAGAGTTGGATCCGGAATTCAAACCATTTCCATGGAAAAAAGGTTTTGCGATCGGTTATGGTGGGATTTTTTTATTTTCCTTTATCATATCCATGGCAATTAAGATCGCCTACCCTCATATCGAAAGGTTATTGGATTCCGACCCGGTCGCCCAAGAAGTATGTGCGGATGAAAACAAAAATACTCCATATACGATCGATCCGGATAGTAAGTTAGATAAAGTAGAAGCAGGGCCCGGAAAAAAATGTGCCTATTATATTACCTTAGTCAAAACGGAAAAAAAGGACATTGAAGATCTAGATTCCTGGAAAGAACAAATGCAGACAATCACCACAAATGCTGCATATTCGGATAGAAAGATAAACCGAAAACTTTTCAGCAAGGGTCTTTCTTTATTATACAAATACCATGATAAGAATGGAGATTTTCTTTTTGAGATCTTGGTAGAACCGCCGGGTTACGACTCAGATGATTCGGATGATTCCGAGAATTCCGAAGATTGATATTCTAAAAAGACGGGTGTCCCCACCTGTCTTTACTCTTCCTTCTTCTTTATAAAAACTTAATGCGGATCCGAAATTAAATCTTTCATCTCCCATAATCTGAAAACCAAATATCCGGAAACAGCTCCGGCAAGTAAGAATAAGCTTCCGTATAAAAACTTTAGCTGTAATAAATATCCGATCCCGAACAACCAAGCATACAGACAAAAAATAGCCAAAAGCCAGATCCGGACCCTGAAATAGAATTTTTTGCGAGAGTTTGATCCTCCCCATTTTCCCCAGAACCCGAAAGGTTGTAATTTCGAAACGAAACTATCCAAAACTTTTTCAGACACAGGAGGAGTTAAAAAAGTCACGACTATCGAAACAATCACACTTCCTAAAGCTGTAAAGAATAGAAGATAATCCGCATTCACATCCGGATATACTTTATATAAAATTAATGAAAGAAGGAGAGCAGTTCCCATTCCGGATAATTCAGTCCAGGCATTTGCTCTCCACCAGATCCATCTTAAGATCTGAGGCAAACCTAAACCGGAAGCCATCGCCAAAAAGAATTTCCAAGCAGAAGCGATCGAATTCATTTGTGCAGCGACTAAGATCGCAATCCCTGCCATCAACACAACTGCGACCCTCCCCGCGATTACTGTTTCCTTATTCCCTGCATTCGGTTTTAAAAATCTCAAATACAGATCATTCACTAAGTAACTTGCTCCCCAATTGATATGAGTATCCGCAGTCGACATGAATGCGGCCATCAAACTAACGAATACCAATCCCAAACAACCGGCAGGCAAAACGATCTTCATTAAAACGGGATACGCAATCTCTCGATCCGTTTGTACAACAACTCCTTCGGCCTGAAAAAGATCCGCCTTCTCCAAAGGAAAGACTACCAGACAAACAAGTCCTGTCAAAACCCAAGGCCAGGTTCTCAGAATAAAATTCGCGATATTAAACCAAAGAGAACCCAATTCCGCGTCTTTCGGGGTTTTAGCAGTATGTAATCTTTGGGCCAGGTATCCGGATCCGTCCGAATGATATTGGATCCACCATTGAACACCTATGAATATTAGAAAAACTTGGATCGGGAGTCCATGATCTTCTTCTCCTATCCTAGGCCAAAAAGATACGATGGATTCCGATTTGCCGGGATACAAGGATCCTAATTTAGAATACAAACCTTGGAGCCCGCCCACATAGTCTATCGCAAAGAAAGCAAAAAGGATCGCCCCGCCGATACCCAATGCGAATTGAAATAGATCCGTCAAGATCACACCTTGGATCCCGCCCATACTGCTATAAAACACTACAACGGAAAATAAGATGAGAACAGTGAGGGTAGTATTCAAATCTCCTAATATTAGAAAACTTGGCCAATGAGCCGAAATGGACCCGAAAACTTCCGGACCCAGTAGAATATTCCAGTCCAAAAATGGAGCGGTGATCTTGGACATCGCCTTGAAGACCCAACCAAGAATGATCGAATTAAAAAGAATACTTAAGAAAAATGCCTTGGAAGCCCTGAGGATTGCAGCCCCAGTTCCCGAATATCTGAGCTCAACAAATTCTACGTCCGTTAATACTTCCGCCTTTCTCCAAGAGGCCGCGAAAAATACGGTAATGATCAGATATCCTATGGCCCAACTCCACCAGAGCCAATTTCCTCCCACACCATCTTGAGCGACCATCCCTGTAATCACCAAAGGAGTGTCCGCGGCAAATGTAGTCGCGACCATAGAAGTCCCGAGCCACCACCAAGGAAGTTTTCTGTCCGCCACGAAGTAGGAACTCAAACTTTCTCCCGCCTTAGAAGAAAGAAGAAGCCCTGCCGAAAAAGCGAAAACGATATAAGCTAGGATCAGATACCAATCAATAGGAGAAAAAATGGGGCCCCCCTTTCTCCCTTCCGGGAGAACTCTCCATAAAGATCGGTCTACTTCCCTTGAAAACAAGGATTCTTTCGGCCGATAGGATTTGATTTCTCTTGATCCCCTCTCTCAGCCCAAAAAGATGGTAGGCAGCGATGGCAAACATAATCGTCCAAAAGTACGGGGGAACTTCTGTAGGAACTCCCGAACGCATCCGGAACGTAGCCGGAAGAATCAAACGTTATCATGATGAAGGAAACCACGTAGTAGTTGTTGTCTCTGCAATGGGTCACACTACGGACGAACTGGTAGATCTTGCGGATAAGATCACCAAAAATCCTCCAAAAAGAGAAATGGACATGTTACTCTCCACAGGAGAGCAAGTTTCTATCGCACTTCTCGCAATGTCTCTTTGGGATATAGGAGTCCCTGCAAAATCTTTCACAGGTTCCCAGGTCCGAATGATCACAGACGGGAATTTTTCCAATGCCAAGATCCAAAGTGTGGATCGAGAAAGGATCGATCGAGCTCTAAACGAAGGGAACGTAGTCATAGTCGCCGGCTTCCAAGGGATAGATAAAGACGAAAACATTACCACATTAGGAAGAGGTGGATCTGACACTTCCGCAGTTGCGTTAGCCGCAGTGCTTGGCGCGAAAGAATGTGAGATTTATACGGATGTGGACGGGGTTTATACCGCAGATCCTAGAGTAGTTCCCGGGGCTTCAAAACATTCACAGATCACTTATGAAGAGATGTTGGAACTTGCAAGTTTAGGCGCAGGCGTTCTACACTCCAGAAGTGTGGAATTGGGAATGAACTACGATGTAGTAATACATGTGCGCTCCAGCTTTAATAATAATCCGGGTACTTTGGTTGTAAACGAGGACAAAATAATGGAAAAATTGAAAGTAAGCGGAGTGACCGCAAAAAACGACCAAGCCAGGATCACGATCGCAGATGTTCCGGATAAACCGGGACTTGCAGCGGTCCTTTTTGGAGAATTAAGTTCCAAAGATATTCTAGTAGATGTGATCGTTCAATCTTCTCCTTATAATGGTCGAAACACTATTTCCTTTACCGTGCCTAAAAAAGACCTAGGTCAAGCTCTTCCGATCCTTGAATCTTTCTCCGGTTCTCAAGGAGCTCAAAAACCTGAGATCAACGAAGAAATTTCAATCGTTTCGGCAGTAGGGATCGGGATGAAATCTCACGTGGGAGTAGCGGCCCAAATGTTCAAAGCTTTGGCAGAAAAGGAAATCAATATAGAGATGATCTCCACTTCAGAGATCAAAATATCCTGTGTAATTCCAAGAATTCATGCAGAAACTGCAGTAAACCGCATCCACGAGACCTTCGGTCTTTCGAAAAACGGTTGAACTAAGGAGGTTCGAGGACATCCTTTCCCTGTGTTTGGAGTTTTTCCTCGATCCTCAACTGTATATTTGCGTAAGTTTTTCTTACTTACAGGAATCGTTTGTTTAAGCGCATTCAACTCTTCCGTTCAATCTGCTGAGTCTTTAAATAAGATCATAGCTACAGTCGGTAACCAATCCATCAGCGAATTGGACTTTGACGACGCTCAGGAAAAATACCAAAAACTCACCAAATACCTCAAAAACGAGGACATGAGAAAATCCCTTAGAACCAGGGTCATAGATTTTCTAATAGATAGAGCCGTTGTGGACTCTATTTCCGAAGATGAATCCATTCAGGTAAATGAAAAGAGGCTCGAAAGCGAGATCGAAAAGAGAATGGAATACATGGGACTGACCTCTCGCAAACAATTCGAAAAAGCGGTAGAGACCAGTTCCGGAATGTCTTATGAATTATGGTACACTGAACTTCCTTTCCAAATCAAAAAGACCCAGCTCATGCAATACAAGGTCCCGAATCATCCTCCTTCTGATAAGGACATCCGAGCTTGGTATGCTCAAAACAAAGAAAAAGTAGGATTCGAAGTCCAGTATAGACAGATCGCGATCTCACCTACGAACGATTCCATGACGGAAGAATCCAGGATCCACAAAGAAGCGACAGAAATTAAAAAAAGTATACTAGCCGATCCGGCTTCCTTCAGTTTGATTGCAGGATCTCCTCGCAACACAGATGCGATATTAAGAGCCAGAAAAGGACTTATGGATTGGGTCTCTTCTTTCGAATTATATAAAACGAACCGATCCGTTGCGACAGCTGTTGCCTCCGTTCCAGTAGGAGCGGTTTCGGAAGTTTTCCGGGACGAAAGAAAGCGTTATTGCATTATTAAGGTAGAAGGAAAAAGACCGACTCCTCTAGAAAACGTCCGTCAAGGGATCGTGAACCTATTAAGCAAAGAAAAAGAAGACGAAACTTTTTCCAAATGGGTAAGAGAATCTAGGTCAACTGTGCCGATACAGATCTTTGACGACGTTTATAAAAAAGAGAATAAGATCCCAGACCAGCAAGAAACCTTCACCTTAGATTAAACTCGAAAATAGAAATCGGTCCGAAAACTATACAATGAAATATCCACCGCAAGCAGTCGTATTTTATCTAAAAGACGATCTTCTTTCTCCTCAAGGATTTTCGGACCCTAAAACTTTCCTCAGATATTTAGAACTTACCTTGGAGAAACTATCTCCTATAGTAAAAAATATACCGGTTTATTCCAATCTAGGAAAAGAATTATCTGAGCAAGCCCAGGCAATCAGCAAAAAATTTAAATATTCTAAATTTATAATTTTAGAAACCTCTAGAGAGTCGGATTATTTCGCAAAAATATGCGATCAATTGCCTGACTCAAGAACGGGAGATCCAGAATGGGACGAGACAAGTTTTCTTGTTTTTGACGGGGTCGCTCCTTTATTAGATCGTAATCTTACGGAAGAGCTGATCCAAAGACATGAAAAATATCTAGCTCAATATTCTTATTCAGAAAATCTACCTTCAGGTATAGTCCCTAGGATCCTTTCACGGGAATTCGTAAGAAGTCTTCCTGCGGAATATTCAGGCGGGACCCAAGAATTTTTGGCGAAGAATATAAACCAATTCGACACTGAGATCTTTTATACATCGCCCGACCTAAGACAATGGAGACTGGATTTTTCTGCGAGCAATCCTAGATCAAGAAGGCTTATCTCTTCCTTTCTGAATGAAAAAGAAAATTGGAAATACGATGAGGTCCAATCCTTCCTAATCTCTCATCCGGAAGTATTCCGCTCCGGTCCAAGTTATTATGAGATCGAATTATATAGAGGATGCGAATACGATTGCCTGTTTTGCCCTAGGCAAAATCTAAAACCGGAAGAAGACAATATTGCTTTAGATCCTAAAGTTCTAGATCAGTTATTGTCCCAAGCGGAGAAGGAATTCGGACTTCCATACAGCGTATGTTTCGGTGGTTTGGGAGAACCTACTCTTCACCCAAACTTTTCAGAATTAGTTTTAAAAACAGTATCCTCTCCGAACTTAAAAGAATTATTTATAGAGACTGCATTATATACAGATCCAGAAAAGTTCATCCAAACGATCTCCGGCTTAAAAGAAGAAGATAAGAAAAAGATCAGTCTGATCGTAAATCTAAGCACAAGAGACAAACGCACTTATTCCCAATTATACGGAAAAGATAATTTGGAGAATGTATTGAAAAACCTAAGATCAATCTCGGAAGTCCTACCTAAATCCTCTATCTTTCTCCAATTTCTAAAGATCAAAGAAGTGGACCCCGAATTGGATCAATGGTACGAAGAAACCCAAAAAGCTGGATATGAGATCATTTTACAAAAATATAATTCTTATTCGGATGTACTACCTCAAAGGAGGGCTTCTGACCTGACTCCTTTGGGAAGGGATTTCTGTTGGCATATATCCAGAGATCTATATTTGAATGCAAACGGAGAAGTTTCTATCTGCAAACAGACCCCGGGATCCAAAAAACATTCTTTAGGGAATATAAATCAGAATTCCTTGGTCGAGATCTGGGCCAAAGGAAATCCGTTCTTCACGGCCTCTGCCCAAGGTAAACACGAAACAATTCCTGCACCTTGTCTTTCCTGCGATGAGTGGTATACATTCAACGCGTAAACCGATCCGTTCTCTTTTTGCCTTTATTCAGGCGAGAACCGGCTCCACGAGATTTCCCAAAAAAGTAATTAGCCCTATCCCGCCGGATTCTGATAAAACGATCTTAGATCATATTCATTCAAGGATCCTAAAAATACTCCCAAACTCCAGGATCGTTTACCTGATCCCGGAAGGAGATAAGGAACTAGAGAAGTTTTTAGACCAAAGAGGAATGTTATCGTTTAGCGGTCCCTTGGATGACGTTCGATCTAGATATTTTCTCGCGGCCGAACATTTTGACGCGGACGCGATCCTGAGATTAACGGGCGATAATCCTTTTTACGATACGGATCATTTGGATTTACTTCTCCAAACATTCATACGATCCGAAGCGGATCTCGCTTATTTTAAAGGACTTCCTCTAGGAACTGGAGGAGAAGTTTTCAGGACCTCAACGTTACAGAATTTGTCGGAACTCCAACAAGAAGAAAGACATAAGGAACATGTAAGCCTTCATATTAAAGAAGATCCGGAGTTGTATAAGATCGTAGCGATCCCGAGCCTACTCACAAAAGAAGAATCTTCCAGAATACCTAATTTTAGACTGACCATAGATACTCCTGAAGATTTTCAAACCATCTCTGCACTTTTGAAAAATAGATCCTTAGATTCCTTTGGAACAAAAGAATTTCTGGAATGGGAGAAAGAAAGCCCCGAACTATTTCAAAAGAACTTGGATGTTCCTCAAATACGTTTCCCTCTTCCGAATCCGGTCAAAACTACAAAGGGAAAGATCGGAGTATTGGTCGCACCCGCAAAGGAATTCGGATCAGGGCATATCTCCAGATCTTCTATTCTTTTTTCTTTTTTACCATATCGGAACTGGGAAACGGAATGGCTGGATTCTTTTCCAAAAGATGGAGAATATGATATTCTTCTAATAGATTATAGGGATATAGATCTTCCGGTAAATTACGAAAAGACAAAAGTTCTTTTACTGGACCATTTCGGAAAGGATAAGAAGAAATATGATTCCTGGGAACTTCTTCCTCATCCCGAAAACGAATCCTTTTTCGATTGGGAACAGATCCTTATTCCTCCGAATTTAATCTCTTCTGCGACAAAAGATCCGAAAAGTATTACGAAAGAATATGATGTATTTTGTTATGCCGGAAACTTAAGAGAAGAAGAATCCGAAAATCTGGACCGATTTTTACTTCAAAACTCTAAAGGGAAAAAACAGATCCGGATCGGCGGGGCTCAAAGTAAACATAAAGAAATCGTATATCTTCCAAGGCTTCCCAGAATAGAATATTTAAGAAGATTACAATCTTCCGAAAAATTTTTAGGCTACTTCGGCCAAAGTGTATTCGAGGCATTGTATCTAAAAATACCTGTCGCAACATTCTCTATATCCCCGATCCACAGAGAACTTTCTCTTATTTTAGAAAAAAATAAAATTCCTTTCACTTACTTAAAAACCTCCACGGAATTTTCCCTCGGAACAAAAATAGTCGGAGAGAACGGATATAAACTTTTACTCGATAAGATAGATTCTCTTATTTAATCTCCGTGGCCTATGTGATCTACGTGCGGAACAAAATGAATTTCGCGCAGAGTTCACGGAGCACACAGAGATGCCAACAAGCGGCGCGGCCAAATATTAATGAAAACTAATATAGTGCATTTATTAAACCAGCTCCTATCTATTGATACTGGAGACTAAATCTCATCTCCCGACCGACCGTCGGATTTTCCGCCAGAAAGTCAGGAAACATTTTTCATTTTATTTGTTTCCTTTGTTGATTTTTTTGCCCGTTGTTTTGAAATATGTTTGACCGACGCATAGTCGGATGTAGTGTAAAACCGACTGATAGTCTATACCGACCGTCGGTTTAGCAGGAGGAACAACCATGATCCCAGCGAAAATCTCCACAAAAGAAAGAATTCTAAACGAATCCAGAAGGCTATTCTTCGAGAAAGGATACGAAACAACTTCTATACAAGATATCCTATCTGCTTTGGACATAGCCAAAGGAACCTTTTATCACCATTTTCAATCCAAAGAAGAACTTCTAGAAGAAATTGCAGTGCAGTTTGCGAAAGAAGCACACGCAGCAATGCAAGAAGAGATTGGGGATCTTGGAGAAGGATCCGGCCTGGAAAAAATCCGCCAAGCACTCATCGTTGCAAGGAACTGGAAAAAAGGAAAATCGGAAGAAATTCGTTTTCTAACCGAATCCCTTTTCTCTGCGAGCAATCTTCAACTCAGAGATAAGATACGACGCAAGTCCGTAGACTTAAGCTTCCCGTTATTCGTTTCTTTGATCGTAGAAGGACAGAAAGACGGATCCCTCAAAAGTGAATTGAGAGCGGACCATCTTACTTCGATTATTTTCGATCTAAGCGACGATCTAGGAGAGAAGGTTGCCTTCTATCTCTTAGGAAGAAGCAAAGAATCCGAAACGGAAGTTTACGAGCTGATGACTTCTTATCACAAAACGATAGAAGGCCTGCTTGGAAGTCCGGAAGGCGGATTAGATTATTTTAGCAGAGAAGATTGGAGCGAGCTCGTTCTTCTTTTCAAAGGTGGTGCGGCTCCGGCTCCAAGTCTGGAACCTTTACCACTGGTAGCGAATGCAGGATAACTCTTAGGGCCTGCCCCCAAGGAAAAAGTATGCTACTTTATGCTTTGGTTCCCACACTCCCAAGATTGGATTCGACATTCAATCCGGATGTGGAGGATTATTTAGAAAGAACTCCTTCTATTAGGAGTGAAAAATTAAAGGATTTGGTGGATTCGATTCGGGAAGAATTTTCCGATTTGAGAGAAAGCCTGAAATATGGAATGCCTACTTTCGAAAGAAACGGGCGATGGGTCGCATTTTCGAACCATAAAAACCATCTTTCCGTATATTTCTGCGAAGAATCTTTCATAAGAGCATTTCGATCCAAATTTCCGAAATCGGAAACAGGTAAGAATTGTGTTTTAATAAAAGATAAGGAGAAGTTCCCTTCTACTTATCTTAAAACCTTGCTCAAAAAGACCTTACATTAACGAAACTAGCCGGGTTTCAATCCTGGCTATACGTTATATAAAACAATCTTTTCGTTTGAAAGCCCTAGGATCGTATCTAGGGCTTTTTTATGCGAATTCTCTCTCAATGAAAAGGACCAGTACGACTTGACCTCATCCTCCGACGGAAAATTCTATCCGAACGAAGGCCATGAAAAAACAAATTAGCGATCGTTACGAACCTACCAGCGTAGAACCGAAATGGATCTCTCTTTGGGAGAAGGAAAAAAGTTTTGAGCCGAACTTAAAAAACGGCCAATCTTTTACTATCGTTCTGCCTCCGCCAAACGTGACCGGAAGCCTTCATATCGGTCACGCGCTCAATCATACTATCCAAGATATTCTGACCCGTATCGAACGTAAAAAAGGCAAATCCGCTCTTTGGCTTCCCGGAACGGATCATGCCGGGATCGCAACCCAAATGGTTGTGGAAAGAGAACTAGGGAAAGAAGGAAAAAAAAGGACCGACTTCACTCGAGAGGAATTCGAGGAAAAAGTTTGGGAATGGAAGGAACACTCAGGTGGGATGATCCAGAACCAACAAAGGCTTCTGGGAGAATCTGTGGATTGGTCCCGTTCCAGATTCACGATGGACGAAGGACTTTCCAAAGCGGTCTTCAAAGTTTTCAAAACATTATATGATGAAGGTTTAATATACAGGGGAGAAAGGATCATCAACTGGTGTCCTAAAACTCTCACTGCTATTTCCGATCTGGAAGTGGAACATAGAGAAGTAAAAGGAAAACTTTATCATCTACGTTATCCGATCGTGGGCCAACCGGGTAAATATCTGGTCGTTGCTACTACAAGACCCGAGACAATGTTCGGAGACGTTGCAGTTGCAGCTCATCCTGAAGACGAAAGATACAAATCTCTAAAAGGCGCGGAGTTGGAGCTCCCACTTACAGGAAGAAAGATCCCTCTTCTATTCGATTCCTTCGTGGATAAAGAGTTCGGTTCCGGCTTGGTGAAAATCACTCCTGCTCATGATCCGAATGACTTCGAAGCTGGGCAAAGACTTGGGCTCAAACCTTTACTTGTGATGAACCCGAATGCAACTCTTAATGAGAACGCAGGTAAATATGCTGGACTCGAAAGATTTGTAGCTCGTAAGAAGGTGATCGAAGATCTAAAAGAATTGGATCTAGTCGAAAAGATAGAAGATCATACTCATTCCATCGGTCATAACTCTAGAGGCGGAGAAATTATAGAGCCTTACTTATCCACTCAATGGTTTTGTAAGATGAGGCCTTTGGCGGATCTTGCAGTAGAAGCGGTTCAATCCGGAGAGACTGAATTCGTTCCGAAACTCTGGGAAAAAACATTCTTCGAGTGGATGAATAATATCCGTGACTGGTGTATTTCTCGTCAGCTATGGTGGGGCCATAGGATCCCAGCATATCATTGCAAAACTTGTAAACATATAGAAGTTTCCGAAACTCATATAACTACATGCCCTAAATGTAATTCCAAAGAAGTGGAACAAGATACCGATGTTTTGGACACTTGGTTCTCTTCTCAGCTTTGGCCTTTCTCTACTTTAGGATGGCCCGAGAATACGGAAGATCTAAAAAAATTCTATCCTACTTCTGTTCTTGTTACCGGCTTCGATATCATTTTCTTCTGGGTTGCCAGAATGATCATGATGGGCAAGAAGTTCACAGGCAAGGCCCCTTTTGCAAAAGTGATCATTCACGGACTAGTGCGTGATAAGGAAGGGAAGAAGTTTTCCAAGTCCGTAGGGAACGTAATCGATCCTTTGGACATGATGAATAAGTATGGAACTGATTCTTTCCGTTTCTTCTTAGCCGCAACTCTGCCTGAAGCTAAAGACGTTTTATTCGATGAAAGTAGATTGGACGGTTATCGTTCCTTCTGCAATAAGATCTGGAACTCCAGCCGTTTCATTCTGATGAACTTGGATGCGGATTGGAAATTGGAAGATCTAGAATCCAAATACGGTTCCAAACTTGAGCCGATGGACAAATGGATCCTTCATAGATTCAATGAAACATTAGCGAATTACGAAAAGGCATATTCCAAATTCCTGTTTTTCGAAATGGCTTCTCAAATTTACGATTTCGTATGGGGAGATTTCTGCGACTGGTATATCGAACTAGTTAAACCTAGGATCTACGGTAAATTAGGAGAAGAATCCCAAGAAGTCGCAAAACAGGTACTTGCAAGTATTCTAATTAAGGCTTTAGGACTTTTACATCCTTTTATGCCTTTCTTGACGGAAGAGATCTACGAAGTATTCAGCGATGGAGATTTCCTCATCCAAACTCCTTTTCCGAATTCGTATAATGTTTCCGCAGAAGATGAAGGTGTTTTAAAAACGATTATCCTTCAGGATGTAGTAACTCAGATCAGAGTTCAAAGAGCGGAGAACGGGGTTCCTTTAGATAAAAAATGTAAAGTAATCTTAAAATCCTCTCAGCCTCTTGTAGCATCCGCAGTGACAGACTTCGAATTTTCCATTCTGCAGTTAGCACGTTTGGAAAGTATAGAAGTGAATGACAGCTATACTGGAGAAAAAACAGATTCAGTAGGAGCTTTCCGTTTCGGAGAAGTGATCCTTCCTTTAGCTGGAATGATCGACTTTGAAAAAGAAAGAGCTCGTATCGATAAAGAATTGCAAAAGCTCATCCAAGAAGAGGAAAAACTCGCTTCTAAACTTGGAAACGAGAACTTCATAGCAAAAGCGAATCCGGACGTGATCGAAAAAGAGAAAGATAAACTCAAAACAGTTCGCGAGAAGAAGGAAGTCCTACAAAAAGGTTTGGAAAAACTAGGATAAGTTTTTCCGACTTATAACGCGGCAGCGATACGAAAGGCGCTAGTCCAAATCGAGATAACTTAAAATTTTTTGAGATCTATAAGATCGATTTGGATGAGCATAGCGAACCTGTAGTAGCGCGGTGATCGCGAAAGCGAGCAGCCGCCAACATTATTTATTGAAGCTTAGATCCTTTGCTTAAACATTGTCCGAAAGGCGGTCCCCGCCGATTTTATCCCTGATACTTAAGTAGCAATATTATGTCTAAGATCCTTTTAATCGGCTCCGGAGGACGGGAGAGCGCGATCGCGTATAAACTTCGTCAGTCTCCGAAACTGAAGAGCCTTCATGTTTTTCCGGGGAATGGCGGCTTTCCTGATCCTGAAGTTTTGGCTCCGAATTCTTTCGACCTGAAAAACAAATCTTCCGTTCAAGAGTTTATTAAGAAAAATGAATATGATTTAGTAGTCGTCGGCCCCGAAGATCCTTTAGTGGACGGAATCGGAGATTGGCTCGCTGAGATCGGTGTTCCTGTATTCGGGCCTTCCGCATACTGCGCTCAGATAGAAGGTTCCAAAGAATTCGCAAAATCCTTAATGTTGGAAGCAAAAGTTCCTACAGCAAAATATTCTTCCTTCGACAATTATGAATCTGCATTGTCTTATGTTCAAAAAGAAGGGATCCCGATCGTAATCAAAGCTGACGGTCTAGCTGCAGGAAAAGGTGTAACTGTTTGCCTGGAGTTCTCGCAAGCAGAGCAAGCGTTAAAGGAAATTTTCTTAGACAATAAATTCGGTAAAAGTGGATCCAAAGTTGTGATCGAAGAGTTTATGGATGGTCAAGAGGCTTCTATCTTTGCGATCAGCGATGGAAATACTTATTTCACTCTCCCTGCAGCCCAAGATCATAAAAGAGCATATGATGGAGACGAGGGCCCGAACACAGGAGGAATGGGTGCTTATTGCCCTGCTCCTATCGTTACCAAAGAAACATTAGAAAAAGTAAATACTTTAGTATTCCAACCTATGTTCGAGATCTTCCGTAAAAAAGGAAATCCTTACAAAGGTTTACTATATGCAGGTTTAATGATAGATTCTAAAGGTGATCCCAAAGTAGTCGAGTTCAACTGCAGGTTCGGTGACCCGGAAACTCAATGCGTATTGCCTATGTTAGAAGGTGATCTTTTGGAGATCTTCTTTGCATCTGCCAAAGGGGCACTCGGGAACGTAAAAATAGGTTTAAGACCTGGCGCAGCTACTGTAGTCGTTTTGGCCGCAGAAGGTTACCCCGATTCTTATGCAAAGAATATTCCTTTAATTTTTCCTGAAACGAATAGTAAAGATCTTGTAGTTTTTCATGCGGGAACTTCAAAAAAGGATGGAAACTTAATCTCTACAGGTGGAAGAATTCTAGGGATCTCTTCCTACGGTAAGGACTTAAAAGAATCTGTTGATAAGGTTTATTCTTATCTAAGCGGTTTTAAAATTTCCAAAACCTTTTTCCGTAAAGACATCGCGAACAAAGCCCTTTAATTATTATGCCTTTTCTAGTTTCCGGAAATATCGATTTAGTCGAAAGGCCAAGCCTTCGCAAATTAGAAAAACATTTGGGGATCATTTTATCTCCTCATCAATATCCTTTAGAACAATATAATCTAATTCGAGGCTCTCTAAAGCAAAAATTGGATTCGGATACTTTGATCCGTTCCATGACTCGCAGGGAATTATTATCTTTTATTTATATTCTCACCCAATTCGGGGATGTAGTTCAGGGAGAAACTCCTGACGAGTATCTGGATGTGGAAAATGTTCCGGTAGTTCTGGAATGGCAACCTGGTCATTTTATGATCCCATACGAAATATTGGATTTTTTAGCTCAATCCAGAGTGTTCAGAAATCAAAATTATCTTTTTGCATTGATCCCTGCTCTTCCAAGCAAGGAAAAGAAGGCCTGGTTGGAATGGATCGGAGCAGGATACGGAAGATCTTTCCCAAGAGAGATCAATCATGAACTGTATTTTCAATGTAGACATCTCCAAAAACCTTTCCAAGGTAAAAGCCTAGTCCAAGAAGAATCGATCCGTTTGGAGCAATTATGGGCTCCAGGCAAAAACGAGACTGTGGATTGGTTTTATAAGGGGATTATGCCTTTTTATTCCTCTATGAAGGAACTCCAACGTTCTGAAAGAGACCCTTTCCTCTTACATGTTTTGGATCTGATCCGTTCCGGAAAACTTGTCCTAAAACGCCTTCCGGAAGAATTTGGTAAAAGGGAAGAGTTCCAGTTAGTTTCCACAGTAGAAGGAAACACACCTCAGCTTAGAGACACAGTTTTTAGCTGGGAAGAAGCCAGGGAAGAAAGCGAAGATTTCCTGTTTCGATAAAGACTCCCCTTTTTATAGAAAATCGCGGGAATGCGAAGTCTTCTCGCACAAATTTTGAATCAACTGAATCTATATCTAATTTTATTGGACCGAAATGGAAGTTAAGAACGCCAAGGAACTGAAGCGCCTATCTAAAGAACTTCAAGAGAACTTTTTAAATCGCTGGAAACTTCTCAACTTGGACAAAGACCAAGATCAGCTTAAATCCTTCAATGATAGGATCGGAGAACCTACTTTTTGGGATAATCCGGATCAAGCAAAGTCTATCAGCCAAAGAAAGACTGAGTTGGAAAGAAAATTAGATCCTTGGGTTTCCATTCGTAGAGATATTTTAGATTTTCCTGATCTTGTAGAACTTACTTTCGATGAGAAGGGAGAAGCTGGAGTAGACGAACTCAGCTCCGAATACCAAAGATTAAAAACTGAATTCGAAAGATTAGAACTTTTAGGTGCGTTAAACGAGCCTGAAGATATGAAGCCGGCTTTCTTGAATATTCATCCGGGTGCAGGAGGAACGGAAAGCCAGGACTGGGCGGAAATGCTTTTCAGAATGTATCTGAAGTATTTCGATAAAAAAGGTTACCAATACAGCGTAGTTGATTTTCAAGAAGGTGACGGAGCCGGCATCAAGAACGCAACCATACATGTAATAGGCGATTTCGCGTATGGATTCATGAAATGTGAAAATGGTATTCATCGTTTGGTTCGTATTTCTCCATTTGATGCTAATAAACGTAGGCATACTTCTTTCGTTTCCGTTCACGTAAGTCCGGAATTGGACGACGATATAGATATCAAGATAGAAGATAAAGACATCCGTGTTGATGTGTATCGTTCTTCCGGTGCAGGCGGTCAGCACGTAAACACCACGGACTCTGCAGTCCGTATCACTCATATTCCGAGCGGGATCGTAGTCGCTTGTCAGAACGAAAGATCTCAGATCAAGAACAGAGACACTGCTTTTAAAATGTTAAAAGCAAGATTGTACGAATTGGAGCAAGAAAGACTAAAGGACGATCTGGAAAAAAAATCAGGAGAGAAAAAAGATATCTCCTGGGGAAGCCAGATCCGCTCTTACGTATTCCATCCTTATAATATGGTAAAAGATCATCGCACCGATCATGAAACTGGGAACGTGCAAGCAGTAATGGACGGAGAAATTGAACCGTTCATTATGGCTTACTTAAAGACTTTATAAAAATATAATATACCTTCAGGAGACGAAAGAAAATCCCTGAAGCGGATGTTCTATATATAAAATCACAAACTGCAAAAGGAAGAATGGAAATTCAATTCCAACTCCTTTCCAATCATGCAGATGCACATAGTTCACGATTAAGAAAAGAATTACTGCTAAGACTAGAAAATTCCCAAATACGTACGTTTTAGGATGTAGAAGTAAAATTGCTCCGATAATTCCTACTACCGCGAAAAGAATCCGCCCATATCTTCCTACACCCCAGGCCTCGAATGTTTGGACCATTTCTGGAGATTCAGAAAGAATAGACCAACCCGCTTTTACTCCCATAAAAACGGCAAATAATATCAAAATAGCGTTCAAAATTTTCAGCCCAACCTGCATGAGAATGCCTCCGGAGACGAATCGTATCCTTCGTAAATCCGAAGTCAATGCATTCTAGTGAGTATGTTTTTCTTGTACTCCTTCCAAAAAGATACTAACGATAGAATCAAAGGCCATCGTATTCGAATAAGGGCTCTGAAATAAATAGCTCGGATTTAAGATCCCATCTACAGCAGCCAAAAGAATATCTATCGTCAACTCAGGAGTTACATCCTTTCGGATCTGCCCTCTTTCTTGCCCTTCTTTCAACAGATCTGCAAGGCTCAAGATCCTTTGTTTTCTGAATTCTTTCATCGTTTGGAAAAGATCCGGGCGGACCATTTCGATATCTTTTGCGAAAGTTTTAGACATCTTAGAGCCTAGGTCCGAAATAAAAAAAAGGATTTCCTTCAATCGATCGATCGGATCTCTCGTTTTGTCCTGCAAAACTTTATCAAATTTCTCCTGGACCTTTGATCTCATCAGTTCGAACACAGAATCGATCAACTTATCCTTTGTATCATAATATTTATATAATGTTCTTTTGCTGATCCCAATATGTTTTGCGATTTGGTCAGTATTCGTTTTAGCAAAACCGGAAGATAGAAAAAGAAGAAAGGTCCTCTCCAGAATTCTCTCTATCATTTTTCTTCCTTCCCATTGGAGATGAGCCCGTCCACGAGTTTGATCTGTCTCTTGGCGGATTTTGCAAAGTCCGGATCATGGGTTACCATGATCACGGTTGTCCCTTCCGTTTTATTTATAGCTCGAAAGATATCCATTACGATCTTTGCATTTGCAGAATCCAAAGCCCCCGTAGGTTCATCAGCAAATAAATATCTTGGTCTCATTACTAAAGATCTTGCGATCGAAACTCTTTGCATCTGCCCTCCCGAAAGTTTGGAAGGTATATGATCCAATTTATCTCCCAGATCGAATCTCTGCAACAGGCGGATAGCCTCTTCTCTTTTCTCTTTTAGTTTTCCTGCTTTTAATGCAGGCATTAATACATTTTCTAAAGCGGTGAATTCTGGCAGAAGATAATGGAATTGGAATACGAATCCCATATGCAAATTTCGAAATGAATGCAGGTCTTTTTGTGAAAGAGATCGGATCGTCTTTCCGTCTATACTGATATTTCCTTGAGAAGGATCATCTAAGCTACTGATCAAATACAGAAGTGTACTTTTTCCGGATCCTGATTTTCCGGTTAAAGAAACAAATTCTCCCGGTTTTATTTCTAAGCTTACTCCTCTGATGATTTCAGTCGGAGGTTTGCCGAAACTTTTTTTAACGTTTTCTAAAAGAATACTCATCATTCCCCCCGAATGATCTCGATCGGAGAAAGTTTACTCGCAGATCTAGCAGGAAATACGCTCGCGATCAAGGTTGCGATAAACGCAAGCAAGAACGCTTGAAAATAAATAGAAGGAGCAAATGAAACCATCATCATTCCGGATTTCGTCTGCATAAGGGGATTCGAAAAAGAGACATGTTCCAACCTTCTACAGATCAGATTTCCGAGTAACATTCCTAAGAAACCTCCAGCAACTCCTAGGATCAAACCTTGGATCAGGAATATTTTCAGGATATCACCTGCTTCGTAGCCTATAGATCTAAGGATCGCGATCTCTCTTCTTTTTTGTCCTATCACTATATTCAGAATATTATAAATCCCGAATCCTGCTACGAGTAAGATTGTTCCCACAAGAGCATATCGGATCGCATCTTGCATTTTGAAAAGAGAGATAAAAGTTGCGTTTACATCTTCCCAGCTTTGGACTTTCACATCTCCTGACTCGGCCCATTCTCTCGCTTTTTCAGTCGCTTTAGAAACATCTTTGAGTTTTACTGCAATATCGCTGATCCGATTTGGAGTTTGATTTAAGGTCTGTACATCTCCTAAGTTCGCATAGGCTGCAGTATCATCGATGGCCTTGTTTCCCATTTGAAAAGAGGCAACGATCTTAAAAGGGATCGGATCAGATTTCCCCGTGCTTATATAAACAGTATCCGAGATCCTTGCTCCTAGCAAAAGTCGCAAGCCTTCTCCGATCACGAGTTTGTTCCCACTTTCTTTAATTTCTAAAAAATCTCCTTCTATTATGTTTTCTTTAATTCTTGCAACCTTGGATTGAAATTCGGGTTTCACTCCGATCATTCTTCCTGCTTCTGCAATTTTACCTCTTCTATAGATCACTTTGATCTGGAGTTGAGAGGAGCTCGCCTCTACATCCGGATCCGAGGCGACTTTTTTTTGCCAACCTGCTTGGTTCTCTATCTGTTCTGTGTCCCTTCTACCGGATGGAGGAACAGACCAAAAAGGAATTTCTTTCGAATTAAAAAGGATCCCGTCCAGATCTTTTTCCCCGATTATTTTTACTTGAGAAGAGATCCGAACATGGGCATCATTATTTACAAGTTGGTCTACCAAATATTCTCTAAGACCCAACATGATCCCTGAAATCACAATGTAAGCCGTGGCTCCGAGTATAATACCTGCTAAAGTTAATGCAGTTTGTTTTTTACGGGCAGACATTTGTCGAAGAGCGATAAATAACATTTATTTATCCTCCTGAAGGAGCACCTTATCCCCTAAACGGACTTCTCCTGAAACAAGCTCGGCGTATTCTCCATTACTTAAACCGATCTCGATATCCTTCACTCGAACTTTACCGTTTTCTAATACTTTAACTTTTCCGGATTTGATCCCTTTGATCGGGATTAATATTACGTTTTCTTTACTCGATGTTTCTATTGCGACATCTGCGGTCATTCCGGGAAGTATTTCTGTTGGAATTCCGACAGGAACTATATGCACTTGGAATTGCCCGTCGGCAGGATAAACCGATTTCACTTCTCCTTCGAATTTTTTTTCTCCTAAAGCTTCGAAGCGGATCCTTACTTTTTGTCCCTTCTTTACCTTAACTGCCCCCTTCTCTTCTAAAGAGACCGTAAGATATCTTTTTCGGAGATCCATCACTGTTACTACAGGAGTTTGAGGGACGACCGTCTCTTTCGTCTCGTAGGCGACATTCGTCACTACTCCCTCTAGAGGAGATCTCATCGTTCCAAAACTGTCGAATTCAACAAGAGGAGTTCCTTCTTTTACCTGATCCCCTTCTTCTACAAAAATTTTACGAATGGCAGAAGGGATTGCGACCCTAAGATGATACACTTCTGAAGAACTGACCGTAGCTAAACCATATACAGATTCTATAATAGAGCCTTGGATGATCTCGGAGGTATCCGAGTTGGAATTCCTACTTCTCCAAATTAAAAAAACGAATAGAAGTAATATGGGTAGAAGGCCCCATAAAAGAAGTTTGGGCCTGTCTTTTACCCTTTGAATAATTTGATCGAACGGAATGGAAATCTTCATGGCCTTACCTATTTACCACTAGGACGGATTGGATAAAATAAAGTAAACTATTTTATTGCATTTTAGTTTACATCATAAGATGTCATTTTGGCATACATCTTTAAACAAAAAATTTCCCAATTTCAATGACCGACCGCATGTTGGAATTCCTACAAAACAGAATGAAGCAAGATTTTGATCCGATTTATATTTACAGCCAAGAAAGCATGAATAACTATATCGAATCTCGAAACCAGAGGAACTATATGAACACGACTGTTATTAAAGTTTTATATTGGGCAACTACCGGATTGATAGCTGTAGGAAATCTATTTGGTGCTTTTGCTTATACCACTCAAAGCCCGCAGGTATTAGAAGGGCTCGCTTCGTTAGGATATCCTGCATACCTCGCTTTAATTTTAGGGCCAGCAAAAGGATTAAGTGCTCTTGCACTTCTTTATCCTAAATTCCCAAGACTAAAAGAATGGGCGTATGCGGGAGTCACCTTTAATGTATTAGGTGCTGGACTTTCTCACCTTTTCAAAAATGATCCAAATTTCGTAACTCCATTTATATTCCTAGGATTATTAGCTATTTCCTATGTTACTTGGAGAAAATTAGAAGCCGAAAAAGCTTGATCGATTGTTTAAACAAGTCATCCTCCTTGCTGGTAAAAATGCAAGGAGGGGTCCCTTGAAATTTCGATCTTTATTTATCTTTTCTATATTATTCTTTCTCTCTCCTCTAATCCGGGCAGATCAAACTTATCTTATTCATCCGAATGATCTGAAAAATCATGTAATCGCACTTGCTTCTATCTATCCTTATAGAAATTACCAGAACCCAGATTCTTTAAATAAAACTGCCGAATATATTCGTAAAAAACTTTTAAGCTACGGGCTTTCTCCTAAGGAGCAGGTCTTTCAAGTACGAGAAGTCACATATAAGAACTTAGAATTCGAGATCGGACCAACTTCGGAGAAAAAGATCGTAATTGGGGCCCATTACGATGTAGCAGGTGATCAACAAGGCGCCGATGATAATGCCTCCGGCGTAGCTGCTCTTCTTGAACTTGCAAAAATCTTAAAACTACAAGAGAAAAACCTAAAGTATAGAGTACATTTGGTTGCTTATACATTAGAAGAACCTCCTTATTTCCGAACCGAATCGATGGGAAGTTTCAAACATGCAAAATCTCTTAGAGATAAAAACGAAGAAATAGAATTGATGATCAGCTTGGAAACTATCGGATACTATTCGGAAGAAAAAGGCTCACAAGATTATCCTGTTTGGCCTTTGAGCTGGATCTATCCAAGCCAAGGGAATTTTATCGCTCTTGTAGGAAGAAATAAGGAGTCTGAATATTTAAGTCTATTAAAGAAAGTTTATAATTCCAAAACGACAATTCCTTGTGAAAGTATTGCCGCTCCGGAAAGTTTAAGCGGAATAGATTTTTCGGATCATTTGAATTATTGGAAATTCAACTATAAAGCGATTATGATCACGGATACTGCGTTTCTTCGAAATAAAAACTATCACGAAACAAGTGATCTTCCGGAAACCTTAAACTACGATAAAATTGCAGAAGTAATTAGAGGTTTGGCTCATTTTTTAACAGGAAAATAAAGCCGAATTATTGTATAATTTTTTAATATAGAATGACCGGCTCTCTTCTTCCGAATCGTTTTCCATATTCTTCCCAAAATTTTCCATTCGGGTTACGAGGATTTTTGCGATCTCTAAATTCAGGTTTTAATCCTAACAAAAAATACATCGCAGTCTTTTCTTTATTCTTCACAGGAAGTTTGCCTCTAGACTTAAACTGAAAATAATCTTTGGTCAATTCTACGATAGAATTTGTAACATTTACTCTTCCGGGCTCACTACTCGATTCCATTCTGCTAGCAAGATTGACTGTATCTCCCCAAACATCGTAGGAAAATTTCCTAGCCCCGATCACTCCTGCGACTAAGGGTCCTGAGTGGATCCCGATCCTTGCCTTCCAATTAGGCCCTTTTTTTAATTTTGATAGTTCTTCCAATCGTTCTAACATTTCCAATGCTGCAAGCAAACTATCAACTGCATGAGAAGATCGATAAGAAGGAACTCCGGCAACGCACATATATGCATCGCCGATGGTCTTCAATTTCTCCAATCTATGAGTTTCCGTAACAGAATCAAAATGTCTAAAGCAGAAATCCAATTCCTTCACAAGATCGTTTGGGGTAAGTTTTTCAGCGATTGAAGTGAATCCGTAAAAATCTGTAAACAAAACGGTGGCTTGGGTAATCAATCTAGGCTCTGAACTTCCGGTTTTTTTCAGCTCATCTGCGGTTTCTTTAGGAAGTATATTCAATAAAAGTAATTCAGTCTTGGCCTTTTCTTCTTTGAGAGAGCGATCCGCCTCCCAAGCCGCCTGCGCCAATTCTTTGCCTATAAAAGAGAACCAAGCCACAACAAGGACCAAACTAGTAAAATAAAAGTAACTTTTGTATTTTGGATCTAAACTCAGGATAGGCTCGAAAAAGTAAGGAATGATATGCACGGAAACGAATAGAAGTGCAAGAGCTGTCTCCATCATATAAATGAACTTCTTTTCTTCAGGAGGAAAAATATAGAACGGAAATGCAAAGCTCGCGAGAATATAAAGATCCAATCCTGCTTCCTGAGGCAGGATCCGAGAGATCATCAATAATTGCATTGTTCCTACAAACGCGAGGAGCAATCTTGCAGCCCGATGAGATCGGGTGAAATTTAAGAATAGCACAAGAGCGTATCCGAAAATATTCACCATCCAAAGTGCATAAAGCCAGATCGGGAATACTAAACCGAAACTGGAAAAAATAATATAATATACTAAAGTAAAAATTGCTGTGATCAGGACTACTGCATTGCTTGCAACGATGTATCTTGCTCCTGGTGCATCGTCTACACCTATGGATAATAACTGTTTCCAGATCTTTTCTGGGATCCTACAGTATGAAATCCAAGTTTTTAAAACGCTCATTGGCGACAATTTCACAGATAATTTCCGGAATTGAAAATCCATATTTATACTGATCTTAAAAATTCAGTCGAGCAGAATGAACTCTGTCCTATGGAGTTTTTTCCACAGACACACGAATATGATCCAAAACTCTATAGTGGATCTTATGTAAGATCCAATGGATCCAAATATTCCAATAAGAGGCCGGAGAAAATCGATTAAGAAACCAAGTCCTTCCGATCAATAATGTCTCATTCTTACCGAGGGAAACCAATTCGAAGCTTCCCTTTTTAGATGCAAAAAATCCGTCTAGATGAGGCGGTCTAATATTCTTATAAGGACTAAGCTCTCTCATTGCGTCCGGTTGTTTGACTACATCAAATGCTAAAGTCGAATGTTCCTCCCAATTTGTGATCGCCTCCACAAAAACTCCGTTATTAAATTCGCAATATCGGATCGCTCCAATTCCTTTTCCTTCGACTCTTGCTCGGATCGGATACGAGATCCCTGCATTAAATAGAAATTCCTTAGGCTCAGGTATATCAGAAAATTCAAATAAACCTTTCCATACTTTTTCTTTGGATGCGGAAATTTTAAGACTTGTCTCCACCATATATAATTCTCTCTCTTCTCCCAGATTCGCTTCCAAATATGCGAATGAAGGAAGAAGCAGAAAGAAGAAGGGTAAAACGGAAGAAACGAATGCGGATTTTGATTGTAGAAGATAAGCAAGTCCTCCGCCTAAGAATGCAAGAAAATAGGCCAAAGGAGCCGCCATGATCAAACAAATAATCCCTTCGATTGCTACGATAAACGTAAGAACTCCCGCGATCGAAACTGCCGCGGATGCAATCGCCATAGCATGTTTAAAATCCAACGGTTCGGCCCGAGAATACAAAGCCACGGAAATGAATCCGATCATAAACGGACCGCCTACAAATAAACTCGCTCCGTATGTTTTCAATATATCCGTGGAAAAGATGCTGAATAGAAGAGTGATGCTAGCCGTAAATAGAATGGACCATATGGATACGATAAGTTTGGATTTGGGAAAAAATCTGGAAGGAGTTTCTTCATCGGAACGGTTATATAAATTTTCCGGAAGTACGGATAATAAAAAGAACATTAGGAAATTCAGAAGTGGGATAAAAAATAAAAGAACCCAAAACGAACTTAAACCGATGCTTCGTAATCTTTTGATACAAAATACGGTTCCCAAATAAATGAAGGGAAAAGAGATCCCGAGCAGAGTGAGATAAAATCCGGATTCGTCCGAATAAAATTTCTTTAGTAGGACGATTTTTCCGGGGTCTTTGAAATATTCCGCGATCCACCATACACGATCGAAAAAGAAAAACGCTACGAATCTATCCAGACTATATTTAACGAAGAATAGAAAAATGCCTGTGATAAAAAATTTCTTACGATCTATCGGAATATGAACATTCAGAAGTTCCTTTAATTGCGAAAACTTTTCCATTCTTATGCCTCAGATCAATCCAAAGGGAGCAAATATTTAGTTTTCTTTTCCACAACGGGTTCATAGATCTCCATTGAGGCTTTCCCATTCAGATCGCAACCTCGATCCGAACATGCTTTCATAAGCTCGGGATATACTTTCGCAATCCCTAGAAAAATAGAGAGAAAACTTTTTAAAGGAAAGTCTACCGAAAGATACTTCTTCTTTTCGATTGTTTTATATTGTAAAGGTAAGGAGAAACCTGTAGGAACTTCCGCCAAAGGTTGTTCGAATAAAACTCCTACCTCGCATCTGAGTTGATCCTCAGGGATCTTGTTTGGATCATCTTTGTAGATCGCAAAAAGTTTATAATTTTTGAATCCTTTCTCCGAAAATTCCTTTTGAACTGCTTCGAAAGTATCTCCTACTTTTCTATAATTTCCGACTCTATCATGAGATAGAACGTAATAAGGTCCCAGCTCTTCTTCTTTCACTTGGATCTTATCGAATCCACCTAAATAATAAAAGTATCCGACCCCTGAAACGAACAAGAAGACAATTATACCGAGTAAAATTTTCAGCTTCATAATAAAACTCCGGAAGGGAATTTTAAACGAAGATCTGATCCGATTGCAAGAAAGATTTTGACCGAGTCAATATCGGCCAACTAGGAAAGTTATTATTTTAAGCTGGGCTCTAAAAGTCCATATTTCTCTTTTACTTTTTTGATCTGAACTTCCATATCCTTCCATAAGGATTCTTTTTGAGGATGGAAAGTCGCATATACACCTTGGCGGATCAGATCCACGATCTCATCCAAAGAGAAATCCAAAAATCTCCAAAGTTTAAAATACTCGTATGTTAGATTGACGTTAAAGATCTCCGGGTCATCCGTATTGATACAAAGAGGAAGACCTTGGTCGTAATAATAACGAACGGGGTGATTTTGTTCTTTTCTAACGTATTTTCCGGTAAACACGTTAGACGTAACACAAATCTCTATCGGGATCTTATGCTCTCTTAGATAATTCACAAGTTCAGGATCTTGGATCGCGGAAGTTCCATGACCGATCCTTTCCGCCTTACAAAGTTCAACAGCTTCCCAGATCGCCCAAGGACCGTCGTCTTCTCCTGAGTGAGCAACCGTTCTAAGTCCTGCTTCTTTCGCTTTTTTGAAAACGTCGGCGTAATCTCTCGCAGGTCCCATAAGCTCGGCGCCGCCGAGCCCAATTCCGATCACTTCCTTATGTTTGATCTTCAATACACGATTCAGATTGTTCATCGCGTTTTCAGGACCGAAGGAACGAGAAACGTCTACGAGAAGTCGGATCTCTATTCCGTCTTTTGCCTTTTCTTCTCTAATACCTTCCACAAGTTGGTTGACCATCTCGTCGAAATCCAAACCGTTCTGAATGAATTTAGAAGGAGCAAAAAATACTTCGGTATACAAGATCCGATTCGCTCTCATATATTCCGCAAGACTTCCCACGAAATAATATAAGTCGGCAGGTTCTTTCACCAAACTTTGAATGAAGAAGAATACTTGGATAAATCCGTTCAGATCCTTAAAGTTAAACTTGGCCTCGAACTCCTCGTCGCTAAGTTTGATCCCGTTCTTGGCCATCAACTTCTTCATTGTGTCCTTATTTACACAAGCTTCCAAATGAAGATGGATCTCCGTCTTAGGTAATTCGCGGATCAGATTGATAACGTCTTGGTCTTGTAGTTTTTTGGAAGAAAGATCGGCAGGTTCCAAAAATGCGGAAGCTGTCTTTTGGCCGGATTCGTAGGCGTCCGAATCTCCCAAAAGCCAACGAGGAGGATCTGAAATTTCCAGATCCAAGAGCCGGATCCTTTCGTTGAGTAGATTATTGATCTGTTTATCGAAAGAAATTTGAAGGGAAGAAGAATAGGGTCTGTCTGCAGGCAGCCTGCTTTTCAAACGGTTTAATTCGGAAACGTCCCGGTCTAAGATCCGGATCCTTTCCAAAATTTCTGCAAAACTCAAACCCACGTTGAGCAGAGTAAGCAAAACCCCTTCGGATTTCAATTCCTAAAAAGATTTCGCAGGTTTTCCCTTATCTTTTCCGGAAATCTTCCGATCCTAAAAGAAGCGCCGGAGGATTTTGTCGCATGATCACAGCAAGAAAAACGTTTTTACCTTTCGCACTCCCCTCGATTTCAGAAAAAGCGATCGAAGAAGTAGCGGCGGTACTGCGCTCCGGCTGGATCACCTCTGGTCCCAAAGTAAAAGAATTCGAAGAAGAATTCGCAAAATACACCGGGGCAGAATTCGCACTCGCAATGAACTCGGCAACCGCAGGACTTCATCTTGCGCTTGAGTCTATCGGACTTTGTTCAGAAGACGCAGTCCTTGTCCCTGCAGTAACATTCACTGCGACTGCAGAAACAGTTTGTTATTTCGGGGCAGAGCCAATCCTCACCGACGTAGACCCGATCTTCAACCTAATGACCGAAGAAACTTTGAGAGAAACCATTCAAAGAGAATGTGTATTTTCAAAAGGGAGTCTGGTTCACAAGAAAACTGGCAAAACGGTTCGTGCAGTAATGCCTGTACATTTGGCCGGGGCAGTTTGCGATATGGATTCTATCAATTCTCTCGCAAAAGAATATCATCTTTATGTAATCGAAGACTCCGCTCACGCATTCCCTGCAGTCCATAAGGGAGAAAGGGTCGGAACTCACGGAGATTTTACCGTATTCAGTTTTTATGCTACGAAAGGGATCACCACCGGAGAAGGTGGAATGGTCACCACTCGCCACGCACATTTCGCGGAAAGAATGAAATTGATGCGTCTTCACGGGATCAATCGCGAAACTTACGGACGACCAGGCTGGTATTACGAAGTAGTTTCTCCAGGTTTTAAATATAATATGAGCGATATCGCCGCGGCTTTGGGCATCGTTCAGCTGGCAGAAGCGGAAGACCTTTGGAGAAGAAGGATCCAAATCGCAGAGATCTATCGGTCCGAATTTGCTCAATTGCCTTTCTTACATCTTCCACTTCCTGCAATTGACGGGGAACATTCTTGGCATTTATTCAGAGTAGAAGTGGATACCGTTCAAAACAAAATGAACCGTGATATTCTATGCTCCGAACTTCATAAAAGAAATATAGGATCTAGCCTTCATTTTATTCCTTTATACGAACATCCTTTCTACCAAAGATTCGGTTATGAAAAAAAGAATTATCCGAATGCAGATGCTATGTATAGAAGAACTCTTTCTCTTCCTTTATTTGCAGGAATGACTGACGCGGATATAGAAGATGTAGTCACTGCGGTAAAAGAAATTTTTACGGATCTATAAGAAGAAATTTTTCATTCGAATCAGCCGGAATCATTATTCCTGCACACGGTCGAGGCAAATTTCAACTCCCCTTGGAATCCTCTACTTAAAGAAAATATAAAATAAAAAGATCTTCACAAATAAAACCAAAAAGCCGTCCTCTAATTCGGAGGCCTCTTCTGCTTTTTCAAAAGAAGAAAGAGCAATGATCCACTCTTCTACTTCTTCTGCGATATCAGAATCATCGAAAGCGGAAAGATCGATCTTCCTATAACCCGCTTTTGGAATTTCCACACCACAAACAGTGCAAAGATCCGAGATAATATCCAAGGATTCTTCTTTTACAAGTTCCGAAAATTCTCCCATTTCTTTTGTTTCGATGAGGATCGATTGCCCGAATTCCAAAACATCTTCCATCACCGCTTCAGAACCGTCTTCGTCAGCAAGATCTCTCCAAGAACGAATCGCGTCTAAAAGTAAATCCGCGAGCTCCAGGACTTTTTCGGATGCATCCTTTTTCACTTCTTCGGAAACATCTCCCGGTAAACCTTGGAGCCAGGAAGTCTGGACAGCTTGGATCGCACCTTCTCCGCTGCTTAAGTAACGGAGGAGAAGATATACTAAGGCCCAAACATTCTCCTTATGCTTTTTTTCTATATAGAAGTTTTGGATAGATTTGAATTCTTTTAGGGCGAATGCCATACTTCTACTAAATTCGGATCTGACAATCCACAGACAAGCAGAATCGTAGAATATACATTTTGCATTTTGTAAGGGGATCTGAAATACTTAGCCTATGCCTCGTTTTCTTTTAGGACTTATCCAACTCAATAGTAGCTTCGATCTGGATTCCAATTTAAATAAATGTGAGAAGTTCATAGAAGAAGCTGCAGCCCAAGGAGCTAAACTCATCGGGCTTCCTGAAAATTTTCCTTTTTTAGGTTCCGAAAAGGAGAAGTTGGAAAGATCCCGAGAGATCGGCTCAAAGACAAAGTCATTGCTTTCCAGTATTTCAAAAAAATTGAATGTATCTATCCTCGCAGGAGGATTTCCCACACCTTCGGGAAATGGCAAAGTATACAATACCTCAATTTTATACGGAGCTGACGGAGAGGAAAAATTTGAATATCATAAGATCCATCTATTCGATACGGATCCGGGAGACGGAGTAGAATATAGGGAATCCAGAAGTGTAGAATCCGGGCAAAATATACCGGAAGTTTATAAAAGTCCAGAGCTCGGAAATGTTTCTTCCGTAATCTGCTATGATCTTAGATTTCCGGAATTGTTCAGAGAACTTGTTAATAAAGGAGCGGATATGATCTTCGTCCCGTCCGCATTCACTAAGATCACCGGTCAGGCGCATTGGGAAATTTTACTCAGGGCAAGAGCGATCGAAAATCAATGTTTTATATTTGCACCTGCTCAAACCGGAACACATCTAAACGGAAGAGAAACTTACGGGCATTCATTGGTAATCAATCCTTGGGGAGAAATTTTAGCGGATGCAAAAGAAGGAGAAAAATTACTGATCTCGGAAATTGATCCGGAAGAGATCCAAAATGTAAGAAAAAAAATCCCGGCTTTAAAACATAGAAAACTATGAAGTAAAACCGAGATCGGTTTTGTTTGATCTTAAATTACTCAGTCCAGTGAGGATATAAACCGATACGATCTATTACTTCTCCATCGTGAGCAGGAACCACTTCCAAATTCGGATACACTTTCAAAAGAGAATGAACCCTAAAGATCTCACGCCCTACAAGTTCCTTATCTCTGTCTACAAGCGATCTTAATAGTCTAGTTCTATGAGAAGGAATTTCGAATCCTTCTCTTGCCCACGTAATATCTCCTGTGAAAAAGTATCTTTTTCCGGAAGGAAGATTTAAGAACATTCCTACATCCCCTGCAGTATGTCCTTCCATCGGGACCAATACCACTGAACCGTCTCCAAACCAATCCAAACTTCTGGAATAATTCTCATAAGGTTTAGAAGAGAAATTTAGATCCTTCCAGAGTATATTTTCCGAATCCAATTGTTTCGGAAGATAACCCTTCTCTACTCCGAATTCTTGCAGATGTTTTCTACCGGGTTCTGTAGACCAAACCTTAGCAGAAGGAAAATCTTCCACACCACCCGCATGATCCCAATGCAAATGAGATAGAATGATATCTCCTATCTTTTTAGGATCGATCCCTACTTCTTTCAATTGTGAAACAAGAGGATTCGGATTTTCAAAAGCTACCATCGGTTTCACATAAAATCGATGATCCTTAAATTGATCTTGTATCTGAGTTCCAAGGCCGGAATCGAAAAGAAAAGTCCCTTTCGGATGTTCCACAAACACTACACTGTGATAGATAGGTTTTCGATGAAGTAAGGGCCCTCCTTCGAAAATGAAAGCAGAAGATGCTTTCTTTTCTCCGGTTTTAAAGATGGCAAATTTAAACTTAGTCAGACCGGAAGGTTTTTCCAATCGAGGATCCTTGGACAATCGACTAAATTCGGGAACTTCCGAAATTATTAGTTTAGGAATTCCTAATGCAGTACATAAAACGAAGGATAGAACTACAAAAAGTGCCAAAAGAGTGATTTTAAGTTTCATACTATTTCTCCAAAGAGACTAGAAGTTTTGCGGTTTTAGAAGCGGATCGGATCGCATCCGTATTTCGATTGGTCCTAGAAATTAAAATGGCTCCTTCCAACAAAGAAAGGATCCCGATCGCGAGTTCGGAAGCTTTGTCTTTTTCAAAACCGTTCTTTTGGAAAAAGGAATCTAAAATAGAGATCCAATCCTGAAAAACCGCAGCACAGGTTGAATTTACTAAAGAAGGTTCCGAAGCAGTTTCGGAGGCGGTGGTCATGATAGGGCAACCTTTGGAAAAACCGGAAGAGACCAATCTTTGCTCAAGAGCAAAAAAGATCCTCTGGATCCCTGAGGAGACTGATTTGGCAGAATCTAAAACCGCCTTTAGATCCTTAGCCAATTCATTCCCGGAAACAAGTAAGGCAAGAGAGGCTAATTCCTCCTTCCCTCCCGGAAAATGGAAATAGATCGAACCCTTGGGAGCCTTTGCATCTTCCACAATATCATTCAATCCGGTTCCGGCGTAACCCCCGATCTCTAAACGATCCGCCATGGCACGAACCATTTTTTCCTTTGCGATTTCCCCTTTCTGACCCATATAATTCTTAAAACATAAATAAATAGACCGGTCAACATATTTTTTAAACCCAGAATCCCTTTTTTCAATTCTCGAATCTCCTTGCTCAAACCCGGCCAAAACCCTAGATTTGCCGCATGATACAGCATCCTTGGCATGAAGCAAGTCCTGGCCCCAATCCTCCCCATGAAGTTCACGCACTTGTGGAAATCCCATCCGGAAGTAAGGCGAAATTCGAAGTGGATAAGGAATCCGGGCTCATCAAGTTAGATCGGGTGCTTTTTGCTTCTGCTCATTATCCAGCTCATTACGGATTTATCCCTCAAACCTTAGGAGATGATAAGGATCCTTTGGACATTTTGGTCCTTTGTTCGGAAGAAGTTCCCCCTCTCTGTTTGGTCCCCGCTAGAGTTGTTGGGGTCATGAGAATGATTGATAGAGGAGAAGGTGACGAAAAGATCTTAGCAGTCGCTTCGGGAGACAGGAGTTTTGATGGAGTGGAGCATGTATCCCAGCTCCCAAGTTCATTTAGAGCTGAGCTGACCCATTTTTTCTCGGTATATAAACAATTAGAAAAGAAAGAAGTTAGGGTAGAAGAGCCGGAAGGCCCTGAGGTAGCGAAAGAGCTGATCCTCAGAGCATTAGATTTTTATAAACAGAAGTTCCCGAAAAAATAGTTTAGCCGACTACTTCGTATACTTCGCTGGATTTAGTTTTTCCTTTTACTTTTACTTTTCCTAATTTTTTAAAGGAATATTTCCGGCGATTCTTCAATTTTCTGTAAGTGCTTTCACTAAGTAGAAGATTTGCTTCAAATTCTTTCGTAAGACCCTCTATCCTAGAAGCAAGATTAACTGCATCCGAGATCACTGTCCCATCCATTCTTTCTTCTTCTCCGATAGTACCGAGCATCAAAGTCCCGGTATGAAGTCCGATCCCTATCTTGATCGGTTCATAATGACGATCCGATCTGGATTGGTTGAGAGCGTCCAGCTCTCTTAACATTTCCATTGCTGCATCTAAAGCCTGATCCGGAACATTCGGGAATAAGGCCATGATCCCATCTCCCAAATACTTATCGATGAAACCTCCGTGCTTACGGATGATCGGTCCCATTCTTCTCATATAAGAATTTAAGAAGTCGAAATTATCTTTAGGGGTCATCTTCTCCGAAAGAACTGTAAAGGATCTGATATCAGAGAATAAGATGGTCATTTCTCTTTGAACCTGGTCTCCTAAGCCGATCTCCGTTATATCACTCTTATTTAAAAATCTTAAAAATGCCAATGGAACGAATCGGCTATATGCCTTGTTCACTTCCAATAAGTTATCCGATAAACGTTCTATGTATAAGAATGCTTGGGAAAAGCGGAAAGAAAGCAGATAGGATTGAACGAAAATAAATACGAATAATCCCAAAGGAAGATAATATCCTGTATTGATTACCGCCTGAGAATAAAGGCTATCGTTGATCGCAGCGGCAGTCAAAGCGATCACCCCGCCCAAAGCCATAATGGAACCTTCTGCCCTATTTCTTACTAAACGAACTAAAACGAAGAAGATCCAAAAGATCACAAAAACCAATCCCAATTGGAAAGGGATCAATGTATGAGTGTAAATACTCGCAGGAGTAAATACAACCATCGACGAGATGATGCCGTTAAACCAGAGAAAAAACCTTCTGATCTTTGCTGAGAAAGAATTCGGATATAGTGCATCCACATAATAAATAAAGAATGGAACCGCAAGATAGAAGGAGAGATATTCCAACTTGCTAAAAAATTCCCAAGGAAGAGCTGGGAATTTATGGATTAAAAATCTTTCTCCAGTTACGAAAATCCTAAGGCAGATACTCGCACAAAATGCTCCGAAAAACAATCCGGTCATGTCTCTTCTTCTCAAAGAGAATAAACCGAAATGATATAATGCCATGATGATGATACTTCCGAATAGGAACATCTCGCTAAAAGAATTCGTATCTCTTAAATTTAGAAGATCCCTTTCCGTTCCTAAACGAAGAGATTCCCAAAGACCACCCTTGTAATGGTTAAAGTTGGAAATTTCCACTTGTAGGAGCATTTCCTTGTTCGGCTGTCCGATCGAAATATAAAGAGGAAGATATTGAGGCTGGGAAGAATTTTCGTCAGGACCCACAACTCCATTGCCCAGAATTTTTTTGCCGTCCAAATAAACTGCAGCTGCGGTTCCAGCGCCTTGGAATTGGATCATCAAACGTCCTTGGTTCTGGCCGGGAATGATCTTTAAAGTATAAGTTCCGTATCCAAAAGCCATTAAAGGATTCATTCCTTCCAAATGGCCGATTTGATTCCAATTTCCCGGAATATTTACTGTGATCGGTGACTGGTCTTTTTTACCGATTTCAGGTCTTGAAACTGCAAGCTTCATCCATTGGAATTTCCACTCTCCATCCAGTTTTACGATACCGTCCTCGGCAAAATTCCAGTCGCGAAGATCCAACACACCGTTCTCGGCGAGTGGATATATTTTAGAAGAAACTTTAGTGCGACAAGAGAGTAACGTTAGGATCAAAAAAATCGAGAGCGAAAAAACTTTTGCGTATTTCATATGGTTTCGTTGGAGAATTGGACGAGGTACTTTTTCGTTTCCCGCAGATTGAGTGGCATTTTCCCCACCCAAAATCCGGAAAGCGGGAGCAATAGTAATCAGATTCTGAATTCTATTAAATCAGAAATTTCTCATTTCGGTTGGATTTTGGAATTTTTTTTCGGTTTAGAATCTATAACCCCCGTTCGATGAAAAATGGATCTTAGAAAAATCCCGGACGAATGTCCGGGTTCTACTCAATATCTTTGAAGAAAAGTTTCCAATATCTCTCTAAATGCTTCCGGCTGGTCCAATTGTAACCAATGCCCTGCATTCTGGATCACTTTATGAGGGAATCCTAATTGCAGACGATGTAATGAGAACTTATCGTCGTTTTCTGGAGTTACAATCGCCAATTTCGGCCCTACATATCTTTTTAAAGAAAGGGTAGGATCATAATCCAATAACTCGGAAGTGATCTTAATTACCATATCCTTAGGAGCTCTTACCAATTCTTCGAACAATCTTTCCTGCACTTCAGGCTTAGATCTTTCTAATAATTGTTTCCAATAAGTTTCGGTAGTTTCTACATATGCATCCGAGAATAAAACATTTTTAATTTGAGTCCGAATTTCTTCCGGATTTTTTTTAGGATCTCCGTTGGAATCTACAAGAACAAGACCCGCTACCCTACTCGGATTTTCTCCAGCATATTGAAGCGCAACACTTCCTCCCATACTATGACCGACTAATACAAATCTTTGTAAACCAAGAAGATTGACGACTGTCGCCAAATCTTTCGCCATAGAAGAGATCCTATAATCTCCATCTTTCGGAAATTCGGAATCTCCGTGTCCTCTCAATTCGATCCGTACAACTCTTCGGTTTTGGACCAAAGAATCTTTGATGCCATCCCAATGAGATACATTCCCTCCGAAAGAATGCACAAACACTACAGGCATCCCACCGAAACCTTCGTCCTTATAGGAAATTTTTCCGGTAGGTCCGTGAACGGATGTTTTAATGATCTCTCCTTTACAAAGGACGATCCCAAAAACGGAAGTAGCTAAAGTTATCATGATGTATACTCCATATCTCTTTTTTTTAGTTCAGATTTTCTCCGAACTTTTCTTTATAATAATTTCCCCAATGAGGTCTGGATCCATCTGAATCGATAAATCCGTATTCATCCGAAAGTTTCCAACTGCTCCAAGGCTTTCCTGTTTTTTGAAAGATATTCGGATCGGAGGCAAGATGTGAAACAGCTCTTCCTACAAAGGTAGGGGTTTCGGAAGCGATGAAATGTTCTTCTTTTTTGACCGCGTCTTTCCAGTTCGATTCCTGAACTCCAAAATAATCCAACATCTGTTCGGATCTTAAAAATCCCGGAGTTAAAGAAATTGCGGTTACACCGTCCGACTTTAATTCTTCCGAAAGACAAACTGCCAGATTGATCACGGAAGATTTTACAAGACTATAAGGAAGATTTCCTCTGTATCTATAATCGATCCCGTCCGTAACTTCTATAAGAAGTCCGGAATCCGATTTAAGTAGAAGAGGCGCAGAATAATAAGCGGTGATCAAATGGGATTGTAGACAATTATTAAACATTTTTAATGCTTTGCCCAAATCCTGTTCCCAAAATTTTTTGCCCCATTCTGAAAGATGTTCTCCTCCCCAAACATCGTTGATCAGAATATCTAAACGACCTCCGTTTTCGGAAGAGATCTTATCGATCAAAGCTTTCACTTGCTCTTTGTTCGTATGATCCGTTTTGATCGGAATTCCGACACCGCCTGCCTTATTTACCAGTTCGGCAGTTTCCTCGATCGTTTCTTTTCTGCCGATCTCGGATATGGATCCGTTGGAGGTCCTACCGGTTACATAAACTGTTGCCCCCTCTTCTCCCAAAGAAATAGCGATCCCTCTCCCAGCACCCCTAGTCCCTCCGGCGACCAAAGCGATTTTGCCTTTCAGCTTTTTTTCTTTCATAAAACGAGTATAAAGGAATATACATGACAAGATCTGTCATATTTAGGATTTATTATTATTCTTAATAAAACCTGCAAAATTCAGGATACGAATGTAGCAGGATCTGCCTCAATCAGAGGCTCTTCGTCGTTATGAGAGCGGATCGACTTTTAAATATTCTATTACATCTACAGGCAAAAGGAAGAACCACCGCAAAGGAACTTTCTAAAAAGCTGGAGATCTCCGAAAGAACCGTTCATAGGGATATGGAGGCTCTTTCAGCTGCTGGTATCCCAATCTACGCGGAAAGAGGGATTGGAGGCGGATGGAGCTTAAGCGACGGCTATCGCACCAATCTCACTGGTTTCAAAAAAGAAGAAGTCATTTCCTTATTACTCGTCCATTCCTCCAGAGTGTTGGAAGATCTGGGCAAGAAAAAAGACTTCGATTCAGCATTCGTAAAATTATTAGCCGCTCTTCCTCCCGCCTACAAAAAAGATGCGGAGACTGCAAGACAAAGGATCCATATAGACGGACTCGGATGGCATCGTGTTATCAAAGAACTTCCAGTGCTTCCGGTCTTACAAGATGCGGTATGGGAAGAAAAAAAGGTAAAGATCATTTACGAAAAAGAAGCAGGAAAGCCAGAGGAGAGGATCATAGAACCTTACGGCCTAGTCGCTAAAGATAATATCTGGTATGTAGTCGCAAAAAGAAGTAAGGAGATGAGAGTTTATAGAATTTCTCGGATCAAAGAAGCAACTCTTACTACGGAAAGATTTGAAAGACCTAAAAAATTCGATCTAGCGAAATACTGGGAAGAATGGATCACAGAATTTAAATCCAGAGTTCCTAAATACATCGTAAAAGTCAAAATTTCAGAAGCGGACGCGGATCATGTGAAAAGGATCTCCTACGTAAAATGTCTAAACATAAAACCTATGGAAAAAGGTTTCGTAGAAATGACCTTGGATCTTGAAACCAGAGAATGGGCCTTGGGAAGCATGCTACAATACTGCGATTCGGTTTTTGTTTTGGAACCTTTGGAATTACAGGAAGCAATTCGACATAAGGCGAAACAGATCTTAAAAACTTACGGCTAATTTTTAAAATACAACATCGCGCGTAAGAAGATTGATTTTCTATAATTTTAGGAGTAATTTAGAATAAATGAACTTCTAATATAGAAATCAATGTCTTCCTCTTTAAAAAATTACTGGATCCGAAATCTAAACTTCCTGGAGACCCTGGATGACGCGATACTCATCTCAGATCCGAAAGGAAAACTTTTGGATCATAATTCTTCTGCTCAGGAACTAGGGCTGGTTCCTGAAAAACCCGATCTAAAATTGACTCGTTGGTATTTATCATTAGCGGAGAAGGATCCGAAAGAACAATCTCATCTTACTTTGGTGCTTTCTTCCGTAAAAAGAAGATTCGTTTGTAGGACGGTCCCAATTCTTCTGGATGATAAAGAACCTGCGAAAGCATTCTATTTCCGAGATCTTACCGAAAAGATCCTATCCGAAGCAAAAGCTCAAAGATACGAGACTTTGTTCAGAAGAAGAGAGAATAGGATTAAAGAATTAGAAATCCGTGATAAACTTACAGGGCTATTCAATCGAGATTATACGATCGAATCTTTCCAGGCGGAATTATTCAGGGCTGAAAGAACAGAGTCAAAAATAGGCATCATTTATCTGGACATTGATCGTTTAAAAGAGATCAACGAGATATTCGGGACCCAAAAAGGAGATCTTTTACTGAAAGAAATGGGAAAGATCCTTTTAGAAAATTCCAGAAGAAGTGATATCACTTCTAGGATCGGGGGAGAAGAGTTCCTACTTCTGCTACCCGGAGCAAACAAGGATATTGTTTTGGATCGAGCAGAAAAGATCAGAAGATTATTTTCAGAATACGGACAGCCTGATCCTTTAGGAGAGATTAAAACAACCGTATCTGTAGGAGTTGCAATGTATCCAGAAGACGGTTCCACCAGAGATCATTTACTCTTAGAAGCTCAAAAGGCGATGGAGATCGCAAAACATTCCGGCAAAAACAAAGTGGTTTTCAAGGGAATAAACGATAAAAATTAAAACTAAAATTCGATGGATCTATATTCTATTCGTTAGATAAAGGAATCAATGGAATACGTTGAAAAATTCGAAGGGGAAAGAGCAAAAGTATACGAGAGAAGGATCGGCAAAATGATCCCTTTCTATTCCGGGATTATGGAACTCGTTGCGATCTATCTTTTAGAGAAAACTCCCAAGAATGGAAAAATTTTATCCGTAGGTTGCGGAACGGGAGCCGATTTCAAAAAACTTTTAGAGATTGCACCGGATAAGTTCTCGATCACCGGTTTAGATCCTTCTCCCGAAATGATCCAACAGGCGGAGAGAAAATTTCCTCATCTAAAATTCGTATGTTCCACGATTAGCGAACTTCCTGCCATACCTGAATACGATTCGATCACACTATTATTCGTTTTACATTTTTTACCGGACGACGGCGCAAAACTTTCCATTTTAAAAGAGATCCATTCTAGATTGAAACCAAACGGAAGTTTTATCCTATTCGATCTATTTGACCCAGAACCGGAAGCAAGAGAAGAATTGTTCCAAAACATTAAATCTTATTTAAAGAATTTCCAAGGTTGGGAAGAAGAAGCGGTAGAAGTGTATCTCAAAAGAGTATTCGAGCTACATAGAATTCCAAAAGAAAGATACGAAACTCTTCTGACAGAAGCGGGTTTTTCAGGATCTGTTCAAAAATTCGAAAGCCTACATGTAGGTGGCTGGATCGCAGTCAAATAATTTAGAGACTCAACTTCCTTTGCTTGGTTTAAAAGCAGAGGTTTGTTTTTTTGCAGCCAATTTCTTTTCGTAAAACTCTTTAGATGCAGCATAGATCGTTTTTTCAAAAGTCGCGTAGACGTTTCCTTGTTCGTCTTCATACTTTGCAGGGAGATCAAAAACGATCTCTCCTTTCTCTAAAATATCCTGCTTTGTTTTTTCGATCAGTTCTTCAGTGATCAAAAATCTGATTTTAACTTTATTGAGGATCGGTCTTACAAATTTGACTTTTGCAGCCTTGTCCCAAACCACATAGTCTTCTCCTAGGATCCACATCATCATCAACATATAATAAGGATCTACCGAACTGTAAATACTCCCTCCGTAAATTGTTCCTACACGATTTAATGTCCTGATATTCTTTTTCAGACTGACATGTAACTCTCTCAGATCGGAAGAAATGAATTGGATCTTTCCTCCCGTGCACCAAACGCAGGGCCAATAGTTCAGACGAAAGCGCAACCACCAAGAAGAGAAAGATTCTTTTTTATCGCTCGAATATAATTTCATATAAATTCCTGAAGTAAGATCCTATATCAGATCTATATTCTATTTTTATAATCCTTATTACAGTTCTAAAATTGAAGGAATGGTTTGAGAATAAAATGATCTCACCTTCCATTCGGATAAAAACCATAAGGCCTTTTTTCAAATTCCATTTTGGATCATTTCTCGCAACTAAGATTCTTCCGGAAAAAGCAATGTTCGTTATGGGACTTCTCAAAAAGAACAAGTTCTTCCGATTCTTATATTCCAATTATATATGGATGAGAAGTTTCTATCATGATTTGATGTCTCCAATTTTTTTAAAAACAATCGTTATGTTAACTTTTTCAAAAAGAAAGAAAGGGCATTGACATACTATTTGTTCCTCATATTTGTTTTGAGTCTCCTCATTTGGAAACATAAGCATTAAAGTTTCATAATGCATAAAAATAGATCATTTGAATGGTGAAAAAATGAAAATTTCCAAGTCTTCCGGTCCGGTTTTAGCCGGGTTTCTATTTATCTCTGCCTTCTTCCTTGAATTAGGCTGTAAGGACTCCTCTTCCGATAACGAGTATTTATTAGGTCTCCTACAACAAGGAGGCAAATCTGGGGCTTATTTGCCTGCAGACACCAATTATAAGGCCCAATATTTAGTTCCTGCCCCTTTGGATCAGCCAAGCGGGATCCCTTTTGAAGGCGGCGGAACAAAAGGAAAAAGCGGAAGAAGCCCAATTCCAGTATATGCTCCAAAATTGCAGATCGATCCACAAAGCTGGATGACAAGCGGATACCAAGCAAAAGGGGACACTCAATTAAGAAACATCTGTATCCCAGGAACCCATGACTCAGGAACCTACGGCATCCAGGGAATCGACGAAAATATTTCTCAAACCCAAGAATACACAGTCGGAGAACAATTGGCGATCGGTTATCGTTACTTCGATCTAAGGATCAAGAAGATAGACGGGCAATTTAAGATCCATCACGGATCTAGCGTTTCCGTTCCGGCTATTGAAGTATTCCAACATATTTCCAGTTTTGTAAACAATCGTAAGAAGGAAGTTGTTTTCGTTCATATCCAAAACGTGGACAGTATGAGCGACGATGAACATTATCAATTAAGAGACCAATTGGTTCTTCCTTATCTAGGTTCCAGAATGGCTCCTCGTTCTTTAGGAAATTCCGTGAACTTCAACCAATTATGGAATTTGGATAAAAACGTAATTCTTATCTGGGGCGGAGGAAATTATTCCGCATTATCTTCTTCTTACTGGAACCAAGGTGAGACTATGAAAAGCGACTGGCAGAATACCGGAAGCGAGTCCGACCTGATCAATGCATTAAGAGCAAGAATTAAGGATGATAGAGGTGGAAAATTCTACGTAGCTCAAATGATCCTTACTCCGAACGCGGCTCAGATCATTTTCCCTCCTTACTGGGGAAGTATAGAAGATCTTACCAATGATAAGTTGGATCATGCAAGTTTCGTTTACGACTTAGACAGAGAGGCAAAAAAATCGGGACAAAGGATCAATATCGCAATGGTGGATTTTGCAGGCCCTCGTTTCTCTCAATATGCATTCGAAGCTTGTATGGACGTAAACGATCTGGAACCTAGATATTTCACTCTTAAGAGCAAACAGTCCAATCTATGTTTAGATGTAAACAATAGCGGAACAGAAAATAACACTAGAGTTCAGGTTTGGAATTGTAACGGGACCAACGCACAAAAATGGTTCTATGAACATTCTACAAGTTATCTAAGAAGCAAATTGAACACTGACAAATGTTTGGATAACGGAGCGGAAAATTGGAACGGAGGAAAGATCGTCCTCTGGGATTGTAAGGATAAGGACAATATGCGTTTCGATCTTTATGATGATTCGATCCGAGTCAGACAAAATGAGTCTATCGCGGTGGATGCAAACGGTTCTACTAGCGGCTCTTTAGTAAGTCAATGGACATGGCATGGTGGAAATAACCAACGTTGGGAGAAAAATTACGAATCTCCATACTTTACACTAGTCAACCAAGCTTCTAATAGATGTTTAGATATAAGCAATAGTAGTACTGCAAACGGAGCAAGGATCCAAGTATATAACTGTAACGGGACCGATGCTCAAAAATGGTATTATGATCCTATCAACAGTTTCCTTCGAAGCAAATTGAATCCTAATAAATGTATGGATAACGGCGGCGAAGCTCGTGACGGAGGAAAGATCGCGCTCTGGGATTGTAAGGATATGAATAATATGAGATTCGATTTTGTAGGAGATAGTATTCGAAATCGAATTAACTCCAATTTCGCAGTGGATGCAAATGGAACCGGTAACGGAGCCTTAGTAAGCCAATGGACATGGAATGGGGGAAACAATCAGTTATGGAAGAAGTCCTACTGATACTATAACTCTTCTTCAAATTCTACTCTCTGCCTTTCCTAAAATTAGATAAGGCAGAGATTGGATACAAAAGCCCGATCAAAAGATCGGGCTTTTTCTTTTTCAGATCAGCCTCCGAAACTCGCCTTCACCAATCCGTAAACAAGCGCCAATGAATAAGCGAACACTGAAATAGAAAGGGATGCAGAAATCATTGCGATCCCGAGACCTATGGGAGATCCCCAAGAATACCAAGGGAAGTCCGGAATTTCGTTCTTGCCATTTTCCAGCATATTTATTCTCCTTAAATCGAATTAACTCGATAATCTATTATCTTGATTATCGAGATATTTGATGGTCGAAATAATTGCAAGACAAAAAAATCCCAAAAACGAAGCCGGAATTAATGGAATCCATTCTCACTAGTTCCAAAGATCTAGGAACGGTCTCTATCCTTTTCCACCAAACAATCGCCGATCGTCTAGGCCTTCATATTACGGACCATAAATGTGTGGATCTTCTATTTACTCATGGGCCTCAAACAGCGGGAGAAATCGCGAAAACAATGGGTTTAAGCACTGGATCCGTGACTTCTCTCATTGATCGTTTGGAAAAAAAAGGCTTAGTAGAAAGAAAGAATGATCCGGAAGACAGAAGGAAAGTCCGGGTCTTTCTAACCCAAGATCTTGCAGCTCTGCAGAAAATCGGAATTCTGTTCGAAAGCCTGGCGAAATCCGTGTGGGAACAACTCTCCTCCTACACTGCGGACGAGTTAAAGATCATTTTGGATTATACGCGCAAATCCATCCGGATCATGGAAGAAGAAAGAGAAAAACTTCTAAAAGACCGACCGAACGTTTAAATCTTTTAGAAAGATTCTACTATTTGGTGTTTCTTTTTAAGCTTGCTTAGCCTGACGATCCTACGAAATAATTCTGCGAAAACTTTTAGAACTAAGCCGAATTAGCTAAACACAGAAAATTCGAGATAGGAGTAAGAGAATGCAAGCATTAGTAACCGGAGCCAGCGAAGGGATCGGAAGAGAGTTTGCGAAACAATTAGCTGCAAAAGGATATAAGATCACAGCGGTCGCAAGAAACGAAGTAAGACTCAAACAACTTACCGACGAACTCGGAAAAGGTCATAAGTTTATCGTAGCAGACCTTTCCGATCCGAAATCCACGGCAAAAATACAAAAAGAACTAGAAACAAATCATTACGATTTATTAATAAATAATGCGGGGTTCGGGGTATACGGACCATTCCATAAGGCGGATCTTTCCAGGCTCCAATCTATGACTCGTTTGAATATTGACTCCTTGGTTTCCTTATCCTATTCTTTTTTAAAAAATTCCCAGTCTGGAGATTCTTTGATGAATATCTCTTCTACCTTGGGACTTGTACCTATGCCTTCTTCGGGAGTTTATTCCGCGACAAAAGCGTTTGTGACTTCCTTCAGCGAATCATTATGGTATGAACAGAAAAAAAGAGGAGTATACGTAATGGGTCTTTGCCCAGGAGTTACTGTTTCTAACTTTTTTGAAAGAGCAGGAGGGAATCCAAAAGACTTTCCGAAAGCGATCGCTCAGTCTGCGGAAACCTTGGTGGAATACGCTCTCTCAGCTTTGAAAAAAAGAAGCACACCGACTGTAGTGTCAGGACTTCCTAACAAAGTTTTGGTAAAAGTTTCCAAACTGATCGGAAGAAAAGCAACAGTTAGATTGATGGGAAAAATGAGGTAATTTATAGATGTCTTCCCCTTTTTTAGGAGAATTATTCGGAACGTTCATATTAATCCTTTTAGGCGACGGAGTAGTCGCAGGAGTTCTATTAGAAAAATCTAAAGCAAAAGATTCAGGCTGGATAGTGATCACTTCGGCCTGGGCATTTGCTGTGATCTTAGGTGTATTTGTTTCGAAAGCATTCGGAAGCGCAGATGCACATTTAAATCCAGCTGTCACTCTTGCATTCGCGGTCCAATCAGGAGATTATTCCAAAATCCCAATCTATTTGCCTGCGCAGTTTTTAGGAGCTTTCTTGGGAGCTATCGCAGTGTATCTGCATTATCTTCCACACTGGAAAGAAACAAAAGATCAGGGAAAAATTTTGGCGGTGTTCTCAACGGACCCGGCAATCTCTCATCCTCCTTCCAATTTTATCAGCGAACTTTTAGGAACTTTCGTTTTGATTGTGGGGATCCATTCCATCTTCTCCACTCAAATCCCGGACGTAACAACTCCAATCGGAGTATTTTTCGTAGGGATCTTAGTATGGGTGATCGGGCTTTCTATGGGAGGGACCACGGGATATGCGATCAATCCTGCAAGAGATCTAGGACCTAGACTCGCGCATTATTTATTACCGATCCCAAACAAAGGAAGCTCCGGTTGGAAATATTCATGGCTTCCGATCCTAGCTCCTTTTGTAGGAGGATCTGCCGCAGGATTATTTCTAAAGTTGATCCTGTAATCGTAATTTAAAATAAGATACGATTTGCTCTTTTACAAAAGAAGAAGTGTATCAAACAATTGCTCTATTAAATTCGAGGAATCTATGAATTTTTTTAAAACAAGGATATTCTCTGCATGTTTTATCCTTCTTTCCGTCTATTGCGGAGGGGAACAGATCCGAAATAAACCGATAGATGGTAATTTGGATCTGCAAGGACATAGGGGTGCAAGAGGTTTAAAACCGGAAAATACTTGGCCTGCATTCGAAGAAGCTCTCTCCCAAGGAATGACCACAATAGAGTTGGATACAGTTCTCACAAAAGATCAGAAAATCATAATACATCATGACTCAGAGTCCAATCCTGCATTGTGTACAAAAAAGGATGGATCTGAGATCATTTCCAAATCCATCTACGAACTCACTCTCGCTGAATTAAAAGAGTTGGATTGTGGAACTAAAAAAAATCCGAAATTCCCTGAGCAGATCTCTATTCCTGGAACAGAATTGATCACAATTCAGGAATTTTTCGAAAAAATCCAAACCTGGGAAAAAACAGGAAAGAGAAAGTTGATCCCTAAATTTAATATAGAGACTAAATTTCCGAAAGATTCTGAATCACAGGTCTCGAATGAAATTTTAGAAACTCATGTAAGCTTATTGATCAAGGCAATTGAAACTGCAAAAGTAGCGGATAGAACCACGATACAATCTTTCTATCTTCCGGCCATCCAACTGGCAAAAAAGAAAAATCCGAAGATCAAAACTTCAGCATTATTCTCTCTTACCTATCCTCAAGGCGCCGCTATGAAATTCGGATTCGGAGATTCTAGAAGAGAACTTGTATTAAACCAAACAAAAGAATTAAAAGCGGATATCATCTCGCCTTACTTTCTCTATGTTACGGATGAGTTCGTATTTAAGGCACATTCTCTAGGAATTAAAGTGATCCCTTGGACTGTAAATGATACGAATGAAATGAGAAGATTGATCAAAACCGGTGTAGACGGGATTATCACTGACTATCCCGACCGTTTAAATTCAGTATTAAAGGAAACTCCTTCTCCTTAATTGCGAATCAAATTTTTTAGAGCAAGAACATCCAAGGGTTTCGGAAGAATTCCCTTGGGTTTCGTGGCATCTGCACGATCCGTTACGCTACTTTCGGAATAAGCAGTACAATAAATATGATCGATCCGTTTTTCGGACAAGATCTGATGAATAGTCTCGATACCGTCCATCGGACCGTTGATCTTTATATCCATTAATATGCAGTCCGGATTTTCTTCTTTTGCGCAAAGGACTGCTTCCGGGCCATTATCCACGATCGCAACCACTTCGAATTCTTTTCCGAGGATGTTTTGCAGGAAAAGAGCGTTTAACGCTTCATCCTCAACAATCAAGATTCGCTTACGGGTTTCTTTCATTTATGCCCTAAAGCGAATATCGTATTTTAACCCCTGATTTCCGTCCACCTCGATCTTAGCCGACAGCTGTTTTGACAAAGCAGAAATCAACGTTAGACCCAATCCCTGTCCAAATTTAGATTCCCAACCCTCCAATATACCAACCCCATCATCCTGGATTATAAGTTGGAAATTTCCGTTTTTCTCTTCAATATGTACGTAAATTTTTCCGGCGGTTCCGGTTGGGAACCCATGTTTTAAAGAATTCGTTACGATCTCGTTGATCAGAATTCCGCAAGGTATCGCTTTGGAGATATCCATGTTCACTCCATCTGCCCGAACCTTGCAGTCTATATTTTCCTTCTCTCCTTTTTGCGCGTTTTGTATAGAGTCCAGAAGTTTCGGAAGAAATTCCCCGAAATCCACCTTACTATAACTTTCCGATTTATATAAAAAGTCATGCACAAGTGCGATCGAATACACCCTTTGGATCGCTATCGTATAATGATTCTGTAATCCTTCTTCCAGGCCGTCCCTTTGAAGGGAAAGAAAAGAGATTACAGAGTTCAAATTATTTTTCACCCTATGATGGATCTCGTTAATCAATATTTTCTTCTCTTCCAAACTATCTTTCAATTCGGACTCTACCAGGTCCCTATGCCAGAACTCCGATCTCAAAAGTAAATATAATACGAATGCAGTAATACCTACGAACAACCATCCTTTTAAAGTTTGGAGCTCTTTATAAACCGGTTCATTCCAAGCAATCACTTCCAGAAGAAGGTCCGACCCAAGTATCCAGAAACCACCTAACGCAGAGTATATGATAGAAATTTTAAGTGCCGATCTTTTGGTGGAAGCGGTCATAGTCGATTGGACGAGCTAAATCTTTTAGCACAGTCCAAAAGATTTGATCCAAAACAAAACAGTCATCCTTTTTACAAAACCGATTTCCCCCGTTTAAGGTAAGCCGTTTTGACTAATTTTTAGCTCTTCGGATTATGTCGAAAGCCGGTCAAAATTTCTGAAAAGAACTTAAACGATCGTTCGATGATTACATTCATCAAAATAAAAAATAGATCCTATAATTTTTTGATCTTCCTACATTTTAAAAAATATTAGACATAGCTTCGGTCTCGCTTATTTTAACAGGAAGTGAAACGTTATATCGTTATCTTTTCGGTCTTTACTCTTTTTGGGACATTATCCGTACAATCATCTCCCGTTCAGAACGGTAGCATCAATATTTCAGAAGAGGATCTGAAAGAAAACTCTGAGCTAATCCCATTAAACGGTGACTGGCAATTTATATACGGTGAATTTGTTTCTCCCGAAAGATCTTCTCAAGTCGTTTGGGATAAACTTTCCGTTCCCGAATCTTGGCAAGATAAGAAGAAGGGAGATCGAATTCTACCAAGAGAAGGTGCTGCGAGTTTTCGTTTATTACTCTCTTTCCCAGAAGAGGAATTAAAGAAAGAAATCGGGATATTAATGCCTGATTTTGCGTCGGCATACAAATTATATTATAATGGAAGACTGGTATATTCCTCCGGAACCCCTAGTACGGATCCTCATTTCGAGATCCCTAAGATCAAATCCGTATATCTTCCACTTCGTGTAGAAAAACAAAATACTGAAATATTAATCCAAGGTTCCAACTGGATCAATAATTTCGGAGGATTCTGGCAAGTTCCAAAAATCGGAACTCTGGAATCCGTTTATCGTGAAAAATTGATCACTCAGGCAAGAGAATCTTTTTTATTCGGAGGGCTTCTACTAATAGGACTTTATCATATTGGTTTATTTCTTTTTAGAAGAAAAGAAAGGTCCGCATTTTACTTCGCATTATTTACGTTTTTATTAACCTTAAGAGTTGCATTGATCGGAAATAGGCTTGTCCTCGAAATTTTTCCCGACTTTCCTTGGGATTCCGTTTTCAGATTGGAGTTCTTCTCCTTTTATACTGCAGTTCCTATCTTTCTAATGTTCCATCGCTCTTTGTTTCCGGAAGACACTTGGAAATGGGCATCTCATATTGCATGGATTTTAGCGATCGGCTACGATATTACTCTATTATTTCCGATCGGATTCTACACTAAAATTGTGACACCGTTCCAGATCGCAACCGCAGTCGGACTGATCTATGTTTTAGCGACAGTATGTTTGGCTGCAGTAAGAAGAAGAGAGGATTCACTATTATTCCTAACCGGATTTTTCGCATTCGGGATCACAGTAGGCATCGATCTTCTTTGGGATAAATTGAACATGAGAGGTATGAACTTATCTCCATACGGTTTGCTCGTTTTCACTCTTTCTCAGTCTTTAGTTCTTTCTAGAAGGATCGCTAGAGCTTTTCGAAAATCGGAGATCTTAAGTGAAAATCTCAGGATCACTAACAGTGCATTAAATATTTTGAAAGATAATCTGGAAACTTTAGTCCGAGAAAAAACCTCCGAATTAAATCATTCCCTGGAAAGGATCAGAAAAGATCTGCTGGTTGCTCAAAGGATCCAGATGAAACTTTTCCCGGAAAATGTGGAGTCTTACAAAGAGCTAAAATATGCGGTGAAATATCTTCCAAGAGACGAGGTTGGAGGAGATTTTTATGATATATTCGAAGTGTCCCCTGGAGTATTTCGTATCTTCTTAGCCGACGCAACGGGCCATGGAGTCCAAGCTGCGTTAGTCACAATGGCAATCAAAGCCGAATACGAAGGAATTAAATTCGGAGCTAAGGACCCTGGATTTTGTTTGGATCTTTTGGATGATAAATTCCAACGAAAATTCTCTTCCTTAGGGACTATATTCTCTTCTATCATTGTAGATATTTACGCAAGAGAGAATCGATTAGTGTATGCTTCCGCAGGACATCCGGATCAGATCTTAGTACATTCTTCTCACCTTAAGAATTTAAGAAGAACTGGAGCGATCATCGGTCTGAAGAACAAAAAAAGTTATCAGAACGAAGAGTTGGATTTTTCCTACGGAGACAGAATGTTTTTATTTTCCGACGGAGTATTCGAACAATTCAACTCCAGACGAGAAGCATGGGGAGAATCCAGATTAAGAAGTAGAATTTCCGAATTATCCGATGAACCTATAGAGAACATCCCGGACATGGTAATGAAAGATCTAGAGACCTGGCTCGGAAATTCTCAACCTCAAGACGATATCAGCCTAATCGCCATAGAAAGAGTGTAATTAGATCTTTTTTTCGTAACACCATGCGGTTTCGTCGGAAGCCCATCTTCCGAAAGAATCTATTCTTGAATATCCATGTTTTTCATAAAAACGTAATGCTTCCGGCTGAGGTGCACCCGCTCTCAATCGAATCGAAGTAAATCCGTTTTCTTTTGCAAAGTTTTCCAAAGAAATGATTAGATCGGAAGCGACTCCTGTTCCTCTAAATTTAGGATCCACATACATCACATCCAATTCTGCAACCGAATCATTCCAGGGTACAATTGCGATACTACCGATCGGGTTTTCTTCCGACTCTGCAATCCAAAATCCGGTTTTAGGTCCTTGAAAATCTTCTCCTTTCATCGGATTAGGCGCTTGGAATCCGTATCTAGTTTGTATCTCTTCCCATAATGCATTCATCATAGAAACTGCAGATTTGGAATTCGGATCCTCTAGTTTGATCTTGATTTTCTGTTTCATTTTATTTCCAATTTTCAGAGATCATTTTAGGATTCTGATTTACGAAATTTTTTTACTATGGACCCATTGTTGTCGATCTGAATTTCAAAACAACCCTCCTCGGGCCTTATAAAGAAAATAGAATTATGACAGTTCAAAAAAAATCCGCACTTCAATTTTTGCTTTTTACATTACTGATCGATTTTATCGGCTTCGGTATCATTATCCCAGTCGTTCCAAATCTTTTGAAAGAGATGTTAAACGGGGATCTAAGCACCGCATCGGTTTATGGAGGACTTCTCTCATTTGCATATGCAATCACTCAATTTTTCTGTGCACCTATCATAGGAGGTTTAAGCGATCGATTCGGAAGAAGACCGGTTCTTCTTGCATCATTATTCGGCCTAGGAGTTGACTATGCGTTCTTAGCTTTCGCTCCGAATGTGTTTTGGTTATTTGTAGGAAGGATCATCGCGGGAATTACGGGGGCGAGTTATGGAGTTGCAGGTTCGATCATTGCGGATATAAGCCCTCCGGAAAAAAGATCCCAAAACTTGGGATTAGTAGGCATGGCCTTCGGTATGGGATTTATTATAGGTCCGATCATCGGAGGCCTCTTTTCCGAATTCGGCCCTAGAGCTCCTTTTTGGGTAGCTTCTTCTTTATCACTCCTGAACTGGATATATGGTTATTTCGTATTACCTGAAACTCTTTTAGAGGAGAATAAAAGGAAATTCAATTGGATCATGGCAAATCCATTCGGTTCCATTATCGGATTAATCCGATATCCAGGACCTTTAAGCGGACTTGTACTTTCATTATTTCTAATATTCGTCGCAAATCATTGTATGGAAACCAGTTGGTCTTATTTTACTATGAATAAGTTCCAATGGACTGCGACTAAAATAGGATTTTCTTTAGCGGTTGTTGGAGCTTCTCTTGCAGCCGTCCAAGGAGGTTTGCTTCGTATCATTATCCCGAAACTCGGACAAAAAAATTCCGCCTACTTAGGGATACTTGCGAGAGTCGGGATCAGTTCTTTATTCGCCTTTGCTTGGGAAGAATGGATGTTGTACGTTTTACTTGTTCCATTCTCTCTTTGTTTTATAGCGACTCCTGCAATCCAGGGTTATATTTCCAATCACGTGTCCGCTTCTCAACAAGGAGAATTCCAAGGGATCATGGGAAGTATGATGAGCCTTAGCGCTATTACCGGTCCCTTATTAATGAGTTCCGTTTTTGCGTATTTCACTCGAGAAGGAGCAAGCCCTTACTTTCCGGGAGCACCTTTTATAGTTAGCTCAATTCTCGCTGCATTAAGCCTTGTGATCGCGATCATCTCTTTCAGAAAAGAAAAGTTGAGAGTGGGAGAAAAAAGCGGAGAATAATTATTCTTCGTCTTCTTCCAATCCCAGGTAGAAAAGAGCCCAAAGAGTATCGAATAAGATCTGCATTAGTAACGCGAACCTTTCCTCTCTATCTTCTACAGTCTGAAAATCTTCGATCAGGAAAGTCACGAAAGGTTCTAGGATCTTTCTTTCTTCCAGATCGGGGATCGAATTCAGACTTTTTACGGTGAAGGTCTTTTCGACAGGAACATTATGATAATTTAATCTAATATTTAAGACTAGAACGGCGATCTCCAAAAGTTCCCCGTCGGACATAGTCTTCACACCTGCATCATTCAGGCCGGATAATAATCCGGATATGGCCTCGTCTGTAATTTCTTCGCTTCTTTCCTCATCTTCATCGCTATAAGCTTCAGAGATTGCGATAAGAACTGCAGTTGCCTGATCCCAAAAAACGGATAATGCCTCGTCCAAACGAGCCTCATCCTCTTCTGTCAACTCCCGTTTAAATCCGGAATCTAGATCGTCGTAAAAAGGTTCTGGATCATCAGTTTCGCAGGAAGCGGATACGAATGTACGGACAGCGATCCAGAACGGCGACTTTTCATGACCTACGCGGAGAATTTCCTCTGCATATTTTGAAACGGCGGCTCTCCAATCCGAGAGAGAATACGAAGGGATTTCCATATTCAAAGATTCGTTTTTCTCTTCAAACTCGTCGACACTATAAATCTTTCGGAATTGTTTTTTAAATGGAATTTTGTGGGAACTCCCACATGAAGAAATCGGATTCTAGTTGCCCCAAACCTAGATAACACGAATATTTTCTGCATGAGTATCAACGAAGATTATGATTTTCCCAGATTTCGTCCTGATTCAAATTCAGGGCACTATGAGAGTTGGTTTGTAAGAGGAAATCATCCTAGTCGACCTCTGGCAATTTGGATCCGTTATACTATTTTTTCTCCAAAAAATTCCGCAAAGGACGCGATCGGAGAATTATGGGCAATCTATTTTGATGGTGAAAATGGAAAACATTATGTTTCCAAATCGGAAATCCCCATCTCAGAATGTAAATTTACCGGTGACCCATTTCTAATAAAGATCGGCCCTTCTATACAAGATAAGAACGGTATCAAAGGAAAATCGGGAAACAAACAAGGTTCCGTTCAGATAGAATGGGAACTGGATTTTTCCGGAGGAGATAGGCCTTTATTTCTTTTCCCACAAAATTTATACTCCGGAGGTTTTCCTAAAGCAAAGGTACTCGTAGGACGTCCATCCATTCTACTTAATGGATTTATAAAATTAGAAAATAATAAAATATCTATCGAAAATTGGAGAGGAAGCCAAAACCATAACTGGGGCCCGAAACATACGGATCAATACGCTTGGGGACAAGTAGCCGGATTTGATGGAGAGACAGACTCTTTCTTAGAATTAGCTACCGCAAAGATCAAGATCGGGCCGTTATGGACACCTGCAATTACTCCGATCGTTTTGCGTTTTCAGGGGAAAGAATACTTATTAAACGGTTTATTCTCCTCTTTCGGACGTGCAAAGTACGATTACTTCAATTGGAATTTCCAAGCATCTTCGGATGTGATCAAAATTGAGGGAAGGATACACGCAGATAAAAAAGATTTCGCCTGCTTACGTTATGCGAATCCTCCTGGAGGATGGAAACACTGTTTGAATTCTAAGATCGCAAGAGCAGAAATTTTAATACAACGGAAAGGAGAAACTTCTCCTCTCCGATTACAATCTGCCAGAAGTGCAGCATTCGAGATCCTTACTAATGATTTCTCACACGGTTTATTCCCTGAAATTTAAGAATCTTTTTTGACCGACCTTTTTCGAATTGACCGGGTTCCCTTTCTCGAAAATTTTGAGAGTCAGGCTCAGTTTCTTTTAACCCAAAAGGATTAGTTTCTCTTGGTAGAATGAAGCAAAATGGGGTTTTGAATAAAAATCCTGGAGTCGGCCCGAGATGGAATGTTGCTCAGGAAAAAAACCTGATTGACTTTTTTTGAGACTTATTCTCACTTGCAAAATCAAGCCGGTCCCTGTCCCAGGTACCGGAGGGAGTCATCCCCACAGTTCATCTCTGGCCCCGGCCAGTTTACCCGGACCGGGGATTTTTCCCAAATTTGAAGGAGTGATTTTCCATGCGGAACATCCACAAAAAGATAATTTCAATTCTGTTCAGTCTTACCTTATTCGGTTCTCTCATTTCCTGCGGAGGTCCAGGTGGTGATAATTCTCTTGCCGCTCTTTTGGCAATTGACACACCTCCTACTGCAACGAAAGCACAAGCATTATCACGTTACGCTGATCTTGCTTTCGAATCGTATAGCAAAGCGATTGTAGATGCTACTGCATTACAAACCGCAATTACAACATTCAATACGACCCCTAATGAAACAAATTTAACTGCTGCAAGAAACGCTTGGGTAGTCGCAAGATCCAGCTATCTTGTAACAGAAGCATTTCGTTTTAGCAACGGCCCGATCGATGCTGATCCAGGATTCTGCGGAGCTCCGGGTGGTACGAATTACACCGGAACAGACGAATGCGAAGGCGCGATCAATGCATGGCCTTTAGATGAAGTTGTCATTGATAATTATATCAACAGTTTAGGTTCTGCTCCAAGTTTCTCTGATATCTATTCTAAAAATGGAGACGCGAGTTTAGCTGGCGGTAGCGAAGGTGATACTGAAAAAGTAGTTATGACCGGTTATCATGCTATCGAATATCTTCTTTGGGGACAAGACAATACAAGCGGCGGCGATAATACCGTTCCTGGACAAAGACCAGCTACTGATTTTTCAGGCGGTGGTGTTCCTAGTTATAGAAGAGCATACCTCTTAGAAACTACAAAAGGGTTGATCGGTCACTTAACTCAAATTAGAGACCAATGGGATCCAGCTACTGTTTCCGGAATTTATAGAACAGATACTTTCTTAGCAGAAGGAAATACGAACACATCTTTGAAAGACGTATTTGTAGGACTTACTTCTTTTATGGTCCAAGAATGGGGTGGAGATCGTTTAGCAGGGCTCGATAGCGAACTGCAAGAAGATGAACATTCTTGTTTTAGCGATACTACAAAAGCTGACTTCTATTACGACGCTCAAGGTGTTTTAAACATTTGGACCGGTAACTTCAGCATCAAAAAAGGCGTAACTCTTAGCAGCGGACCTGGGATTGCTGATGTTCTTAGCGGAAGAAACCAAGGATCGATCGGCGCTCAGATCACAACTGCAAGAAATACATTTTGTATCAATCTTGACGATGAAACAGCAGATCCGAACTACACAGCTACTTGTTCGGGCGGTACTTTAAGTCATCGTTATGATCAAGTAATTATGCATCCTGGTGATAGCCAGCACGGTATCCTGGAGAATGTCGGTCAATTGATCAGTTCTGCGTTAGCCCAAAATATGGTAATTGCAAGGAACAGCTTAGGACTCTAAGTCGATCTGCAAAATGAAAACTCTGAGTGCCGAACTCATGGTATCTTTCGGCAAACATATAAAAATGAACTGTGAACAAAACAAAGATCTCCTTGAAAAAGGAGATCATAAAAACCGGATCAACCAGAATTGGCTGGTCCTATTATTTATATCCGTCGCTCTTACTTTTTTCGGATGTGATCCGTCCGGAGGAAGTAATGCCGACTCTCTCGCGCTATTAGCAGCATTAAATACTTCTGCTCAAGCCGATCCAGGTGAAGAATATTCGGGCGGTTACACGACAAACTTCGTATCAAATGCTTTTGCATTCGATATTAGAGCGGCCAATTTAAGAAATGGTGGAGCTACTAAGTTTAATCGTGGGAATTCCTTCTTTAATATCACTTGGGTCTCAGAAGGAAGTAGCGCTCCCGCGGGCCTCGGGCCAACCTTTAATACGAACGCTTGCCAAAATTGCCATCAACATGATGGAAGAGGAGCTCCTCCTTCTTCCGGCTCCTTGAACAATTTTGCAGGGATCTTAATTCGTCTTTCAGAAGACGGAGCCGATCCGACTACGGGAGGACCTGTCGGTTTGGATAATTACGGGCTTCAATTAAATCATAAGGCTCTTGGTTGTAACCCGATCAAATACGATTCCAATTTTAATTGTGATACTGGCAGTGGAAGTGTATCCGGTGCTAACTTTACTCCACCGGAAGGATCCGCTTCCGTTTCTTATAGTTCGGTAGCGGCTCCAAATTACCCGAGTGGGGCAAACACCTATCCGGAAGGAACAAATATAACGTTAAGCAAACCAACTTACTCCTTCGCTTGGAACCCGCTCTTCGGTGATCCAACCGGATCTCCAAATGGATTTCATTTTTCACCAAGAACGGCACCTCTGATCCCTGGTCTCGGATTATTAGAAGCGATACCTGAAAGTACAATCCTCTCTTGGGCGGATCCGACTGATGCAGACTCGGATGGAATTTCCGGAAAAACGAATCAAGTATGGGATGTGACAGCGGGAGCTAAAGTGCTTGGAAGATTTGGATGGAAGGCAAACGAGCCTAGTCTATTCCAACAAAATCAAGGCGCATTCTTAGGAGATATAGGAATTACGAGCCCTTTATTTTCAACAGACAATTGTCCTTCTTCTCAAACAACTTGTGCGACTGTTGCACTCGGAACTGCAAGTCCTGAGATCTCTGTGAACTTAGCGGATTCGGTCAATTTTTATACTAAGCTTGTAGGAGTTCCTGCAAGAAGAGATGTTTCTGACCCAGACGTTGCAGCAGGTAAGGTTCATTTTAGTAATGTAGGTTGCGCAGCTTGTCATAAACCATATGTTCAGACAGGATATGTTCCAGGATTTCCGGAAATCTCTTTTCAACATATTAAACCTTATACGGATTTGCTCCTACATGATATGGGTCCCGGTCTTGCGGATGGAAGACAAGATTTTGATGCAACTGGGCAAGAATGGAGAACACCTCCCCTATGGGGACTTGGCCTGCTCCAAACGGTCAATGGTCATACAAAACTTTTACATGATGGAAGAGCAAACGGTATCGAGGAAGCTATCCTTTGGCATGGAGGAGAAGCGGATACCGCTCGAGGAAATTTCCAAAGTTTAAACGTTTCCCAGAGACAACAACTGATCAAATTTTTAGAGTCCCTTTAGAGAGGAAAAACAATGAGCTTTAAAGAAAAACAAAAACATTATAAAACTATAATTTTATCCGGAATATTTTCCATTTTCACTCTCGTAGGTTGCGATGGAGGTTCGAGCAATAATTTAGGCGCTCTTGCCTTTTTATTCAACTCCGGCGCAGATTATACAAAAGTCCTAAAATACTCCGGAACAAAAGTAATTCTACCTGCTTTAGAAAATTTGGCGGCGGATACGGTGGTTTTAGAAACGAAAGCGAATGCTTATTATACCACCCAAAATACGACTACGTTAGGAGAACTACAAGACGCTTGGAAAACAGCACGTATTTCATTAAAAAGAGTTGAACCTTTCTATTTCGGCCCAGCCTCATTTCCTTCCGCCAAGAATTATTATACCAAACTGGATGCATTTGAAACGATCTCTGCGAGACCTCTTTGGACTCACGTAAATAAAGTGATTACAAATACTGCGGCGCCTTGTGCGACTACCAATCCTGTCACAAGTACCGCCTTATCCCAATGTTCAGTCATCTACAAAGGATTTGAAGCCTTGGAAATGTTGATCTTTTCGTCAGGCGGAGATGCAAACAACCCTGGGGATTCGACTGCGATCAACACTGCAAACGCTCCGAGTTCCAGAAGACTAGAGTATCTAAAATCATTAGCGCAATTGATCCGACAAGATGCAGAAAGTTTACGAGCTATATGGGATCCAGCAGAAGGAAATTTCTTAGGGAATTTTGTTGCCGGAAACGGATCTTACTTCACCAATCAAGGTGCTGCATTCGATACGTATGTTCAATCTTTAGGGAATATATTATATCAGATCTGGGATCCTAAATTGGGAGGTCCTGCATGCCTCACTCCAGGATGTATCTCAAATTCGATAGCAAATCCAAAAGCAACGGAAGCAACATTCTCAAGAGATGCTTATCAAGGCCTATTCGATAGTATAGAAGGATTCGAAGCCGGGTATTTAGGAAACATTGCGGATACTGACTCACATACGATTTCCAAAATGGTCGAGGCCCAAAATCCTCAATTGGATACGGATATCAAAGCTGCTATTACTGCATTAAAAGCAGCAATCAATACTTCCAATGATTTGTATGATCAAATACAAAACGGTACAACAAGTATCAATAATAACGTAAAACCGATCTATGATATAGCGACTCCACTAAAGGAAAACTTTAACGTGGACGCTTTCTCGGTTCTCGGTGTGCCAAGCCTACCTCCTACAGCGGACGGGGATTGATCCGTTTATAAAAATCTAATGTATATCGTTTGAGGTAAAAACGATATACATTAGTTCCTAACGAATATTCAAAATTTTCTTGCCAAAGAGCCTGTTTGCAATTTCTCTAACCGGCATGTTGAATTCAGTATTTCCATTAATCGCTTTCACTGCATGGACCATTCTACTAGTCCTAACAGTTGCATCATTCAGAAGTATTCAGGTGCTTTTAGGACAAAAAAAATCGAATGAGTTCCCAGCTTGGGTACAACACGGTTCCGATCTTTATTGGAGGATCAATCGCGCACATTTAAACTGTGTGGAAACCCTTCCTATCTTCGGGGTCTTAGTACTTACTTTTCTCGTTTCAGGATACCAAAACGATACATTCGATCTACTTGCTTGGATCGTTTTCGGAGCAAGAATACTTCAGACTAGCGCTCATCTAAGTGGCGGAGGAGTTTGGAACGTGAACGTAAGATTTGCAGGATTTTTGATCCAACATATCAGTTTCGCTACGATGTTAGTGATCCTAGTACGCTCCCTTCTATAATTTTAAAAAACCGGGAGCAAATGTTCCCGGTTCTCCGATTTCGATGGTTTTTTAGGCCGATTTTGACCGTTTTAAAAAACCTCTTGACCATTCCGTACATCCAAGGTTAACCTTCGGAAGACATCCATGGCATCCAAGTTCGATTATCTTAGAAAAAATCTGTATGCGATGGCGGAGCTTTGCCTAGAGCAAGTCCTGATCTTGGATGACGCAATCGAGCAAGAGAACCCTGATCTTGCAAAACAAGTGATCGAAAGGGATGATCTAATCGATAGCCTTGAAAAACAAAACGATAATCTTTCCCAAAATGCTATCTTAGAAGCCGTCGCAAACCGAAATCTTCTCGGGATGGACCAAATCGACGGAGAAGTAATCCTAAAAAGAGATCCGTTACGCTTCGCACTTTCTTCCATTCGTATCAATAGAAGTTTAGAAAGAATGGGAGATCAAATCGTAAACTGCGCGACCTGTTATCGAAGAGGATTATTGCCCAAAGGTTTTTTCAGACAGGAAGAAATTTTGGACAAGATGTTATCTAGGGTCGTAACCCTTGTAGGAATGGCGGTCGAATCCTTAGTAGAGGAAAAGAATCGATTTTACGGTTCCGTCCATACTGTGGAAGAAGAGCTAAATAATCTTTGTCATGCAGCATTCTTAAAATTCGTATTGGATCCTAGATTGGATAAAAATCAATTCGCAGATCTATACAGAATGATCTTAGGGATCGAAAGAGCAGGAGACTATGCGGTAAACATCGCAGAAGAGTTGGTCCGCCTGAACACAGGAATGGACATTAGACATCTTTCCGATCCTGTCCAAGTGACCGAGAAAACAAAAACTTCTTAATTCAGAAATCTGAATATACTATTGCTGGATGCAGACCAAGGATTTCACTGCATTACAAAAATCAGGAGCTCCTGAAAAAATCCCGCCACTTGTTGGGTCCATACTATTTCCGAAGTTACCTAATTCTGCATTGGAACTCGATCCCCAGTCCAAACAAGTGTTCCCAGTCGGCCAGGTTGGTTGCATTCCAGTCCAATGCCCGTTCGATCCGGAATTGATCCCGTTGCCACTCCCGAACACGAATAAAGAAGTTCCATCCGTATCATATGCTTTAGAAAAACTTCCACTGTCGAAATCTATATATTCTTTATTCGGTTTTAAGACCCAGTTAATGAAGCTCGGGGATGCTTGGCGAAATGTTCCGGCTACTATAAAAGCTTTATAAGTACCGGCAGGAAGAGGAGGAGAAGAAGAATATCTAGACTCGGCTTCACTTTGGCAAATCACATCTGCAAAGGTAGTCGAAAGATTTCCCGCATATAAAGGATCCGTTGCAAACAAAAATTTATCATTATCCAGCTGTTGGATCGGATAAGGAATTGTACCTGAATCCGGAGTTAGAATGGATAAAATAAGCGTATCGTTCTTAGAATCTGCATCATCGGGCTGTCCTAAAATCGTCAACGTTTGGGGTGTACTATAGTCTTCAGGAGTAAAAATAAGGGAAGATGGAGCAATCGAAGCAATAGCAGGATTACTGATCGTAAAATTATAAGTGGCAGAAGAAGTTTCCGGTTGATGCACTAATGAAACAGATAGGACAAGAGTTCCATTTTCTGCGAGTTGATTCCCTCCGGTTATATTGATCTCTCTATCACATCCATTCAATAAACAGTTTATAATCGCATTTTCGTAATATTCTTTAGTACTAGGGTCTCCGGAATTATCGGAAGGTATTGCGCATCCTAAGATAAGGACCAAAAAGTAAAGGCCTACAATGATCGAAGTCGGCTTTCCGAATAACGCTTTCATCTCACTATAATAACAACCCGAAAGACCCGTTTTGCAAGAAATTTCCTGGTATTATGCCGGATCTCTATAATGAGCTGGTTGCGGAGAAGCAGGATCTGAACCTTCTCCTTGTTCCAAATAACTTTCCAGTTCTTCCTTTAAACCGTGAGGAAGTTGTAAGCCGGAACTTTCTATTCTTTCGTTATACTTACTAAAAGAGAATCGATGGCGAGACGTTCCGAGATAAACACTTAATGCTTCGGAACCCCATTCTAAAATATCCCGGATATATTCTTCGTTCTCTTCCAACCTTTCCGCATAAGGTATAAAGAGAGGACGATTCACAGGTCTGCCTATAGTTCTATAGAAAAGAAGCCTGCGTAGAACCTCGTGGTCCTTCCAATTGCCCGCTTCCAAGGCCCTCTCTACCATTCTAAGATTGATACAGTCTAAAAATTCGATCTTTAAATTTTCGTTCTTCAATCTTCTGCGAAGGCTTGCTTTGATCTCCTCGGACTCGTATAAAAAATTAGGGCAATATTCGGGACATTCTTGGTCCTTATGTAAATCACAATAATGTAATAGAATACAATCTATATCGGAAGAAGGCTCCACGATCCCAAAATTAATCGAACCTAGGATCTCCACACCCGTCCTGAAACCTTTATCTTCGAGTTCTTTTAATGCGATACGACAGGCTTGCATTCTTCGCAAAGCTTCTTTAGTATCGTAGTTGCGGTATTTGTTTTTAAGAGCTACGTATTTTTCTATCAGATAAGTCATTCGAACAGTTCTCGCAAATAGCGGTTCATACCGTGTAATACCGCCTCCGGTATTTCATGTCCACCAGGAAATGCGAGTAATTCCCCTACCCAGCCCGCTTCTTTTAACAAAGTTTCCAAACGTTTCGCAGCAGGGTAACCGAGGACAGGATCCATTCTACCATGGCTTTGAAAGAATTTATACCCCGACATCTTTTTCGCGTATTCAGTCCAGTTGGTCTCATCGATCAAAGTTCCAGACAGAATTACGAGTCCTTTCGGCTTTTCTTCGAACTTTAATGTAATTTCAGTAGCAAGCATGGAGCCTTGAGAGAAACCTCCTAAAATAATCCGATCCATTGGAACATTTAAAGCGCGGATCATCTCCAGTATCTTTTCCTTTGCTTCTGCCAATCCCGCAGGATAACGTTCAAAAAGTTCTCTAGATCCGCCCGCGACCATCATTCTTTGTAAGGCTTCCATATCGATCGGGAACCATGCCTTTCCGTTATAGCCCGGAGCGATCGGAATTTCCAAGATCCCATCAGGAAAAATGAAATTGGTCCCTTCCGGAACATCCATATAAGAATATAAAGGCAGAAGATCGAAAGCGTTCGCTCCGTATCCATGTAGGAAGATCACGTAAGCACCATTCGGATCGCCTTGGATACAAGCTGCTTTAACGGGTCCTAATTGAATAAGTGGGATATCATACATGGTTTCCTTGTAACGAATAAGTTCTAATTTGGCAATGTTATATTTGAGTGAACTTACGGAACAAAGCTATTATGAAGAGAGCTCTGACTGCTATTCAGGACAACTTCTCTACCCAAATCTAAGTAAGAATAGAATATTCGGTTCGATCCAAATATCTCGATTTTCAAAGTTATTTCATTAAAATTTAATGGTCTTGTTGAAAAAACCAACGTACTGTTAGGTTATATGTAATAAAGTCTCTATGCGAATTATTATAACTCTTTTCCTTATCCTCTTCTTTCACCTAAACTGCGGAACCTATCTACTTTTAGATAGCTTGAACTCTAAGAATGATCGAGCCTTCGAAAACCTAATCCAATTGAGTTTGTTAGATTCTTCTATAGGACTAGTACATTATTGGCCGTTGGACGGACATACCCAGGATATAGTAGGTGGTTTAGATTTAACTGCAGTCTCAGGAACTCCTACACTCACCGCGGATAGATTTGGATTGCCTGGAGGAGCATATTATTATGATGGAAGCGGAGCTTATCACGGATCATTAGCCCAAGGCCCTTTGTTTATGGACGGGACTGTTTCCTCCTTTACGATCAGTGTTTGGGTAAGTGGAAAATGGCCACCGGGAGCGAATGGAGGACAGTCTATTTTTTTAAGCCAAGACGGAGGACTTGGAATGCAATTCTATGCACTTTCTTCCATATCCTGCACAGGAAGGCTAAGAACATTTACGAATAATAGCGGTGGTAGCGGAGACGTGGATGTCTCGAGTTCATGCGGGGCATATTCCGAAAATACCTGGTATCATATGGTTTTTATTTGGGATATTGATAGCCTAACTGCTTCTCTATATGTGAATAATGTTTTTGTTTCTTCAGGAAAATTCGGAAACAATCGCCCCTGGAATACGTATAATTCATTCTCGTTAGGATTTTCGCCTCTTGGATCTTTTTTCTACCAAGGTAGCATTGACGAGGTGAGAATTTATAACCGAGTCATCTTTCCAGTTTCGAGTTTGTAGGGGGAAGTCTCCCCCTCGCTCCAGCCGCGTTATACGCGTCTTACGCTACCCCCTCAAAATCACACTAAAACAAGTACAATCTCCATAAAAATTAAATGAAGAAGTCTATATTACTCCGTATTTTTTCAAGATCGCATATAAATTTACTAAACTCATAACAGCTGCACCGGCTCCAATAAATTTAATACGGTAAATAGTATTAAAATCCGATGCCTCTATTTTAACTTTTTCAGTTCGTTCGTTACTTATTAACCAATTTTGCATCGTATCTGAACGAAAAATACATAAGTAAGAAAGTATCGATGTCATACACAGAACTAAAAATTGATTAAGCATAAGATCTCCTAACTTTCAAAAATCTATATTTTAAACTCCGTTTATACTAACGTTTCTTCGCGGATTTAGCCTTCGGTTTCTTTTTCTTCTTAGGTAATTGCCATTGAACTGCTTTAAAATATTCACATACTAGATGGTCCGACCAAGATGTACCTTTCCATCCCTCAAAATATGCGATATGACTTCCCCTTTTTGTATAAACATGGATCGAGTTCGGAAGAGTTTCTAACCAATGTAGATTTTCTAAAACATTTTGATTTACGCAGATTGGATCATCCTTAGCATTCAAGATCATAATTGGTGTTTTGATATTTCTCATTACCACAGCTGGATTCGAGTATCTGTAATATTCTTCCTTATCATCAAAACCTGAAAGATTATGCAAACGATCCTGAAATTCGCCCAGATTTTTTGATTCTAGCACTTCTTGAAATCCACCTAGAGAAGACAAGGTTTCATAATGACGCTTCAAAAAATAATTAATCAATCTTTGACCCATGATCTTGCTATAAACAGGATGGACTCTATGAAATGCTTTTTCAATATCATAGGCGGGAGAAATTGCAACAGCAGCATCCAATAAACTTTTGGTCCCTGATTCTCCCAAGTATCGCGCGAGTAAACCAGAGCCCGCAGAAATCCCGACCCCAAATAAAGGACTATTCGGAAATCGTTTTTTAACGTATAAGAGTTGTTCCTTTAGATCAGAACTAGATCCCATCGTATTTATCTGAGGTTTAGAAAGAGGAAGATTCCCATGTCCTCTCCGAATACAAACGACAGAAACCCAACCCAGTTGAGTTCCGATGACTTTTACAATTGATTTAACGTCCTGTTCGTCACCGCTGATTGTGTGAAAAATAATCGCGATTGGATCAGTATCCAACTTTTTCTTACCTTTGGGATCAGACCAAGCAAGTCCAGTGATCCCTCCATCCTTCATCTTAAGATGTTCTATCTTATCATAGGGAAAAGATTGGGAGCGATGCTCTCTAAAAAGTAATAAAGCAAGCATCAAATGATTATTAAAACACCAGAAAGTAGGAAAATATTTCTCAGTTAAGCGGGGACAATTTGCAATTACCCTACTAATAAAATCGCCTTCACTGAATTGAAGAACCGGCGTTTCGACCACTTCAATAAAATAATAAACTAGGAATGCAAAAATCAGAAATAGAACGAGATAAACAAAGGGGAAGGCCAAGCACATTCAATCATCCAGATGAAAATAGTTTTGGAAAGAATGATCAGGAAAAGAATAGGGGTCTATTACTTTATTATCCTGCCTTAACTGGCCGAAAGAAAATCTATTGTGTTAAAGCGAAAACCGAATCTCTCAAAAATTTCCGGATATTCCGATTTCAACAAAACTCTCCTCCGGCCTTTACAAAATTAGAGAATTGCTCCGTTTGCTTTTAGTTTATTACAGTTAGCGCTCGTAGCAACAGTAGTACTTGGATCCATAACCAAAAGTCCGATCACTCGAACATCCGAAACACATTTGTCCACATCCGCCTTTTTATAATACTTACTATCATCGATCTTCAAATATAGATCGGTTAAGAATAGGTCGATCGCAGTAATCATCGCCGCATTTGCTGGATCAACAGATCCATAAAAAAGAATATCCGAAGTTAAAGCGGCTTGTTTGATCTCTTCTCTTGCTTCAGAACCTTTCACACTGTCCGATAAACCGAGAGAGTCCACCGCCAAACAATTCGCAAAAACCAAAAGGGAGATCATTCCCAAAAAGAAACTTTTTCTCATACATTTTTCCTTATATAGCACGTTATGCATTTTTCATATGCTAAACGTAATAGTTCCTATAGAGAAAAACTCAGACAAAAATAATTATAAAATATGATATTATTAGTATTTCGAAATCTGCAATACCCCAATTGTTATACAATATTCAGAAATTAGAATGGATTGCTAACCCAGATGGGATATAAATGAGATCTTTCAGTAATGTTAGGACCCTATAAATCTTTCTTATATCGATATCCCATGATTAGCGCCACATCAATCAATTTGATGATGGTCCCTCCTTGGAGAGTAAAGGGTAATTTCTCAAGTGAGCTGGTTATAATTTCGTAAGCTATTGCATATTCACCAGCTATATTTATATATTCTCTTAATCTTTCAACAAGCCCTTCTAAACTAAGCATTGTATCTGGGATTAATGCACCTACGCTTTCTTGCTTAGCAATTTCCTCAATTACTGCAAGTAGGTTCCTTTCAATTATTTCAACATTACTATTCATCGTTTCTCCAAGTCTATATCTCATCTGCTATTGTATCATTAAAGGACTTCGACGAAGTAAGAATTTACAATTGGAATATTTTCAACTCCAACTACAAATATCTCTGCCCTTTAATTCTTCTAATTTGCATTACAACACGTACCTGCATTCCACGGTTCTTAGATTTGTAAGACCAAATAAAATCTCTACTGCACGATCCATTAGTAACATTCCCGAACGCTTGAATTGCTCCTATCGCTAATAAAACTTTTATCTTAATATCCTATATCGCGGAGACATATTTTCAAACAATGAGTTGTTCGTTCGGCCCCAAACAATCCGACCTTATTCGAGCGAACAAATGTTCAACAAAAACGAACAGTGTTTCATGTCCATATAAACGACCGAATTTTTCTTGTCGGGAATCCAGGTAAGATCCATCTTTTACCAGAACATTCGTTCTACTACAAACGGATCGAGATCAATCCAAACGATCCGCAGGTTCAAATATTCATTTATCCGAGGACATAAGAGGAATCCAAATGGCAAAACAATTCGAAGGAAAAGTAGCATTAGTTACCGGAGCGGCATCTCCTAGAGGTTTAGGACGTGCGATCGCAAACACAATAGCAAGAGACGGCGGAGATGTTGTCGTAGTCGACTTGAACAAAGAACATATCGAACAAGCAGCTGCAGATATCGCAAAAGAATTCGGAGTAAAAACCTTAGGAATTCCCGTAAACGTAACTAAGCCTGAAGATTGCGACGCAGCGATCAGCGCTGTTAAGGAAAAATTCGGAAAACTAGACTTCTTAGTAAACAACGCAGGAGTTCTAAAAGATAACCTTTTTATCAGAATGAGCGAGCAAGAATTCGATTTCGTAATGGATGTAAATGCGAAGGGAGTTTTCTTAATGACTAAGTCCGCTTCTAAACTTCTTCTCAAAGCTCCTTCTGCAAGGATCGTAAATATTTCTTCTCTTTCCGGTCTATCTGGCCAACCAGGACAAGCAAATTATTCTTCTTCCAAAGCTGCTGTAATCGCTCTTACTAAAGTAGCAGCAAGAGAATTCTCCGGAAGAGGAGTTCTTGTAAATGCAGTTTGCCCTGGTTATGTTCAAACAGATATGACAGCCTCTCTTCCTGAAGAAGTTCAGAAAAAACTAACGGATCCGATGTTCATTCCTTTAAAAAGACCTGGAACTCAACAAGAGATCGCTAACGCAGTAGAATTTTTCCTATCAGACAAAGCATCTTATATCACTGGCGTATTCCTAAGAGTAGACGGCGGCGCCGGGATCGGAATGTAAGGAGAACATCAATGAGAGAAGTAGCGATCATAGGGGCCTACGAAACGGTCCACGGAAATCATAAAGACAGAACTCTTAGAGATCTAGTTACCGAAGCAGGCAACGGAGCGATCAAAGATTCTGGCATCGATAGAAAAGAGATCCAAGCAGTTTACGTAGGTAACTACGCAGGAAACGAATTCAACGCGCAAAACACGATGGGTTCTTATGCTGCCAACTTACTCGGATTAGGTGACAAGCCTGCAATCAGAACGGAAGGTGCTTGTGCATCCGGCGGGATTGCAATGAGACAAGGAGTTCTTGCAGTTGCATCCGGTCTATACGACACTGTTTTGGTTTTAGGCGTAGAAAAAATGAACGGTTTAGATCCCGAAACTACTATGGAAATCGTAGCAAGAGGACAGGACCAGGACGTGGAAGGCGGATATTGTATTTCTGGTCCTTCCGGTTTTGCATTAAACGCGATCCGTCATATGCATGAATTCGGAACTACCAAAGAAATGTTAGCAACAGTCGCGGAAAAAAACTATTTCCATGGCAGCTTGAATCCGTTCGCTCATAAACAAAAAGAGATCTCTTTTAATAATATTATGAGAGCAAGAATGGTCACAACTCCATTCGGATTTCATGATGTTTCTTTAGTTACCGACGCTTCTGCAGCAGTCGTTATCACTACCAAAGAAAAAGCAAAATCTGTGCGTAAAGACTTTGTGGTCGTAAAAGGTTCAGGTATTGGTGGAGATTATTTCAACGTAGCTCTTAAAAAAGATTCGGTTAGTTTTCCGGCTTCTATCCAAGCGGCTACTGAGGCATTTAAGATGGCAGGAGTCGAAAGAAAGGACATCGACGTTTTGGAATGCCATGACTGTTTCACCATCACTGAGATCATCAATATAGAAGATCTTGGTTTTGTAGAAAAAGGAAAAGGCGGCCAATTCACAAAAGACGGCCATACTCGTTTAGGCGGAAAACTTCCTGTAAACACTTCTGGCGGATTAAAAGCAAAAGGCCATCCGGTAGGAGCAACAGGTGTAGGCCAAGTTGTTGAAATGACTTTCCAACTCAGAGGCCAATCCGAAAAACGCCAGGTAACAAATGCTCGCACCGCGTTAACCCATGTTTTAGGTGGACCAGGTGCAGTAAGTATCGTGCATATTCTGCAAAGGGGAGAATGATGGCTGAGACAATGGAATTAAATTCTTTAACCGGAAAAAAATGTAAGTCCTGCGGTTTCGAAGCGACCGACCCAGTCGTATCTTGTACAAGCTGCGGTTCGGAAGAAGTGGAAGCCAAAACTTTCTCCGGAAAAGGAAAGGTTTATACTTACACAGTTGTTCACGTAGGATTCGGACATCTTGCTCCGAAAGCTCCTTACGTACTTGCAGTTGTAGAATTGGAAGAAGGTGCAAAAACCATGAGTATTATCGAAGGGGAATACCAAGGAAAACCTGTAACTGAATCCATCGCTATAGACATGCCGGTCCGTTTTGATAGAACAGAAACTTCAACGGGTTTTATTTTTAAACCTGCTTGATCAAAAAGGAAGCGGGGTGGGACTAACCCCGCTTTGTTTTATTCAAAACGAATAAAACAAATTCTTTCTTAAGTTTACAAATCGATACTAAGAATCATCTACCGATTCGTTGATATAAATCAATCTTCAAAACAATTCGACTTAACTCCAGGATTGTTTGTAAAATCACTCCGGACAGTTTCGTGACAAAAAGTTCTTTGCTTTCTCTTTCTCAAAAAGAAACTTGGAACCAATACAAAGGAGTACTCCATGAAAACTCGGGCAATCCTGATTTCCCTTTTTGTTTCCATTCTCTCACTCACTTTCCTTACGAACTGCGGAGATAAAGAAAAACCAAAAGAAGAAGCACCTGTCGCAAGTACCGCACCCGCTTCTACTTTAAGTCCGGAGATTGAAGAAGGTAAAAAACTTTTTCTTGAAAACGGATGTAATACATGCCACGGAGAAACCGGTGCCGGAGACGGACCTGCTGCAGCGAGCCTAAATCCTAAACCAAGAAATTATAAAGCGCCAGCTAACCAGTGGAAAAACGGACCTACCGAAGCAGGAGTTCTTAAAACTTTGAACAACGGAATTCCTAGTAACCCTGTAATGGCTTCTTACAAATTCTTAGGCGACGAAAAATTAAAGAAAGTTGCTAAGTACGTAGTTTATTTAAATCAAAATTAATTTCAAATTTCCGGGAGTTCTTCGACTCCCGGTTTTCATTTTTTCCCCACTTTTCTTCTGGAAGTTTTCCACCCCCATTTCATCCTAGCTATGTGAGCCGATCCTCATCTTTACCGCACTGTGATAGTTGTGGAACAGACCGAAAATCTCCTCTTTCAAGAGAGATAAAAACCTACGGAAAATGGGCCTGGTTTCTAATTCTTTTCGGAATTTCCTCTAAACCAACCACCGTTTCCTTTCAATGTGCCCAATGTGGGCAGGTCTTCGATAGACTTTCTCCGGAGGAATTAGAGCACCACGTTTAAGCCAAACCCGACGGGGGCCGGTTTTTCCCAGGAAACGGGATTGACTGTCTTTGAGAGGGAAGGTCTTTTGTGCTAAATAAGGCAGATGTCTGACGAATTCAAAATAAACGTGGATCTAGAACCAAATGTCCCGGTAATTCATATCTCCGGAGAAATCACCTCCGAAGCGGATGACGAGATTTTGGGAAAATATCAATCCATTCCCGAACAACGTAGAACTCGGGTCATTTTGAACTTTCATGGAACGTCTTACATCAATTCGGCGGGACTTGCTACCTTGATCAGTTTGATCACCAAAGCAAGTGAATCTTCTTCCAAAATCGAATTCGCAGGTTTAAACGATCATTTTAGAAAAGTGATGGATATCGTAGGACTTACGGATTTCGTCCTGATCCATAACACTCTACAAGAAGCTCTAAGTTAAGGGATCAGTCCCTTCTTCTTAAAATCTCTTATCACCAAATCCAAATCATCCGGAGTATCCACACTTAACGCGGCCTGAGACGTTATGTACACTCCGATAGAATAACCCGCTTCCATCGCTCTTAATTGTTCCAAAGATTCGGATTCTTCCAACGCGCTTGGGGGAAGATCAGGATACCCTAGTAAAAAATCCCGATCGTATCCGTAAATTCCAAGATGCCTATACGCCGGGACTGTCTTTTTAAATTGGCTTGGAAGAGGAGAACGGGAGAAGTATAATGCCTTTCCATTCTTATCCAACACCACTTTCACTCGGTTCGGATCCGAAATTTCATTTTCTTCCAAAAGGACCGCTGCAGTGCTCATTGCCCAGTCTTTACGATCCAATTTAAGTTTAGCAACTCCGTCAATGAGTTCCGACTCTATTCCGGGCTCGTCACCTTGTATATTAATTATAATCCCGGAATCAGGATATTGAAGAGAGACTTCTCTGATTCGATCTGTTCCGGAAGGATGATCCGGAGAAGTCATCACAACTTTTCCTCCATTATCCAAAACCGCTTTTCGGATCCTTTCGTCGTCTGTTGCGACTACTACTTCATGAAGAAGAGAAGATTGGAGAGAATTTTTATATGTCCAAGCGATCATAGGAAAATTCCCGATCTGGGCCAAAGGTTTGCCCGGAAATCGGGAACTTCCGTATCTTGCGGGGATAACCCCTAGGATCTTAGGTCCTGTCATCAGTTGACGATGAATTCTGTAAAATAGACTTCTTGGATCTTTCCGTCGGAGAGAATATGATTGATCTGTGCTTTGATCTCTTCTCTCAAATCCAATTGGTCTTCTACATCGATCAAATCGTCCTTGGTTTTTCTTCCTATGATCAGGTTCACCAAGTCTCTCATTTGAGCGATACGCTCAGCAAGTTCCGCAGTGATCTTTGCATCGTCTCTTGCAACTCCGAAAGATAATTTCATCTTTACGAAATGTGTTTCTCCTTTATCCGCAGTGTTGATACGGAATTCTTCCTGAAACTGGAAGGTCATTAAAGGAGGAGGTGGTTTTACAAGAGCCACGTTTTTCATTTCTCTGAACGTGCTAGTCGCTGCCTGTTTCGCTACGAACATAGAAACAAGTACAACTATGATAATACCGAATACGGCACCGGCAATATAGATCAGCCATTTAATGAGCGGAGACGAGCCGGCGCCGGCATCCGCCGCGGGTAAACCGCCTTCTTCCTCGTCTATTTCGGGATCGCCCATGGGTATTCTCCTTTTACTCTTCTATAATCCACTTTCGGTGGAAGTTTCCGAACCTGGAACTCGGCTCTTAGGTAGGCCGAAATTCGATTCGTACTCGTTTCGTTTGGTGGATTTTTCCGTTAAGATTACGATATCAATTCTTCTGTTAAACGCTTTTGCTTCGGGCGTTCCTTGGTTCTCTACAACCAATGGACGATAAGATCCGAAACTCACTGCTTGAAACCAACTTGGATCTAACTTTCCGACTCCCACAACATAATCTGTAGAGTTGATCGCTCTTGCTCCTGCAAGATCCCAATTATTCAAATACGTTCTTTCTTCCCTGTTTGGATTGGCTCCGGGCAATACTGCATCCGCGTCGCAATGGCCTTCTACCCTTACGAATCTTTCCAATCCTTTGATGAGTCCACTCGCCTTCTTTAAAGTTCCTTTGATAGGTTCTTGTAAAATTGCGGATCCAGGGTTAAAATAATCCGCTCCTACTAAACTGATCACAAGACCCCTTTCGTCTTCTGTGACCCTTACTTTTCCTGCTTCTATCTCAGGCTTGAACAATTCAGTTGCGGTCTTCTTAGATTTAGAAAGTGCCTTTCCTGTTGTCATGGACGGAAGACTTTCAATGTTCATTCCCATCTCTTCCAATTTTCCTTTGGAGAGAGTTTGGCCCCCGTCAAAAAAGCCCGTGGTAGTTTTGAACGCGGAGAGAATGATCTGCATCTCGATCGCGTTCGTTTTACCTGTACGATATAACATAATGAAGAAGCACAGAAGTAGAGTTACCATGTCCCCGTAGGTAAGCATGTACTCTGGAATATTCTGGATACATTCTGGACATTTTGCTTTTGCCATCTTCTTCTTCCGAACTTAAGTCTTAATCGTTTTCGTCTTTCAGAACGTCTCTTTCGCCAGGAGGTAAATAACTCGCGAGTTTATCTTTTACGATACGAGGGTTATCTCCGGACTGAATAGAAAGAGTACCTTCGATCATGATCTGTCTTACTAAAAGTTCATCCTCGGATTTACGCATGAGTTTTTTCATGATCGGGATCGCAACCATGTTCGCACCCATGGAACCGTATAATGTGGTGATCAAAGCAGCCGCCATCCCGGTTCCGATCGCACTCGCGTCCCCGGACCCGAGGTTCTTTAACATCTGAACGAGTCCGATCAGAGTTCCGATCATCCCGAACGCAGGAGCAAGAGATCCCCAGTTTTCCCACCATGCCTTTCCAGCATTATGGCGAGATGAAATATTACTCATTTCAGTTTCCATAATATTGCGAACAAGCTCCGGATCCGTTCCGTCCACAACTAAGGTAATTCCTTTTCGTAGGAACTCCTCAGGAAGTTCATTCACGTCGTCTTCCAACGCAAGCAGTCCTTCTCGTCTTGCTTTCTCAGAGAAGGAAACTAAAGTTTTAATAAGTCCTATGAGGTCGCTTTTTTCTTCACGGAAGGCTTTTCGAGTTACCTTTCCTAGATCCAAAGTATTCTGCCAAGGAACCGCCATTACCGTACAAGCAGTCGCTCCCCCGAATGTAATTAAGATCGAAGGAATATCCACGATATCGAGTGGGTTCAATCCGGCAGAAAGAACTCCGAACCCGAATAATGCGACCGCGGAACCAAAACCTATGATTGTAGCTATATCCATTGTAGTTTAATTTGTCCTCTTAAACTGATCCGGCTCGGAACCCAAAGGAAACACAAGAATCCGTTTTTTGAACTCTAGGATCTTCTCGATCACTTGGGGAATACTTTCCTGCACCACGTATTTTCTATCATTAGACAATGTGATCGTAGTATCCGGATTGGCTTCGATACATTCTATATGAGAGGCGTTTAGAACGAATTCGTTTCCTTTCAATCTATGTAAAGTAATCAAACGCCCCTCCTTTTTCCAGAGTTCTTGTTTATAGTCTCGACCGTCTTGCGGATTTGGATGATGAATTTTTCCTCTGTAAATCGGTTTACAGAGGCCTGAAAGTCCTTAGTTTTCCATTCTTTTCGTTCGGATTGGTTCAAGGCGGAGTTCAATGCCTCGACCGTTTGCTCTTTGAAGAAGAGCCCGGTCTTCCCGGAGACCACTGTTTCCAAGGCGCCACCTTTTCCGTAAGCGATCACTGGAGTGGAATACCCTTGGGCTTCCACCGGAGCGATCCCGAAGTCTTCCATTCCTGGAAAAACAAAGGTCTGAGCCTTGGACATATATTCTTGGACCTCGTTTCTTGGCCTATGAGGTAGGATCTCAACATTCGGAGGAAGCTCTTTTACGAGTTTCTTGTATTCTTGTCCGCTTCCTAAAATTTTCAGTGCCCTTCCATTCTTACGGTACGCTTCTATCGCAAGATCGATCCGTTTATAAGGAGCGAAGGCGGACACGATCAGATCAAAGTTTTCTTTCTTCTCCGATTTAACCTTAAATCCTTCCGGCAAACAAGGAGGGTATACTACCTTAGAGTCTCTTCTATAGAATTTCTGGATCCTTCTGGAAACGAATTCAGAATTGCATAAGAAAGAATCCACTCTGTTAGAAGAAACAGAGTCCCAGTTACGAAGATAATTCGAGACCAATTGGAATGCGAAAAATTTCAGTCCTTTCCTTGCAGGAAAATAATCATAATACAGATCCCAAACATATCTCATAGGAGAATGAACATAACTAATATGGATCGCATCCGGATCCGGGATCACACCTTTTGCAACACAATGAGAGGAAGAAAGAATCAGATCATATCCTCTCAGATCCAATGATTCTATCGCAGTAGGAAATAATGGAAGATACCAACGGTATTTGGATTTAAAAGGTAATCTATCAGTGAACGCAGTTACGATCTTACGATCTTCAATTCGTTCGTTCAGCTTTCCTTTTTCATAAAAAAGAGTGAATAGATCCGCATCCGGAAACACTTTGAGGATGGAATCTAGAACGATCTCCCCTCCTCTCATTCCGTTTAACCAATCATGGATCACTGCGACTTTCATAAATACTAGGATCGGCAGAGAAGCTTAGTTTGTCCCCGCCTTTTCGAATAGATTCTTAGCTTAGTTTTAGAGTAAAAACCTGGATCGAGAAGACATTATAGTTTGTTTAGATAGAAATCGCTGGAAATTCCACCGATGATAGTGGTCCTACGATACAAATTGATGGAAAATGGGATCGGAGCACTTCTTTCCAGCTTGCGATAACCTTCTACATACCTTCTGGCATCATCTCCCAAGATCCTCATATCCGTAAGAGTTTCTGCAAGATTATCGTACGTATCCGGATCGTTTATGAACCTAGGAACAGAACCAGTATGCCCGTTGAGCTTATAAGAGATCTCTTCTAAATTTCCAAATAGAAGATTGATATCATCTCTATTCTCTCGTATCACCCCGGTAGACGCCGCAAAAAAATCATCATAATATCTAGCAGAAGGAGCAAAGTCAGGCTGTAAATCCTCTCCCTCTTTGTAAGTAGGTTTAAAGAATGTTTGGTTCGTATTCTCTTCCGCATTTCCAGGATTGATATCGATTGTCCTTCCTGAAAGAACTGTAGCAGTCCTAAAGCTGATATCGTAATTGGAATAAAGAGTGATCGGTTCCGCAAGACGAATGGTGATCTCTACTGCCTTGGTCCTATTCTTATCCAAAAATCTTTTGTCGGGAACTTCTTCTATTGAAACAACATCTACATCCCGAACAATCCCTCTTTCCAATCCTAAAATACTAACAGGAGTTCCAGGCCGGATGCCTTGGGACTTAGGATAATAAATTTTTAAAGTATAAGGATAATCCTCTTCGGAACCGGATCTTTCGATCACCGAATGGTACATGAGTACAAAAAAGGCGCAAAAGAAAACGAAACCAAGATGGATTGGAGAAGGGATCGGAAACTTCATACTTTCTTCTTATTAGAAACTTCGACCCAAGATTCGTAGCAACTAAATCCCAACCTGAAATAAAAATAGATGGGCTAAATTTTGGGAAATTTCCCGATAATTTAAAGGGAAAAGAAGAAAAAACCCACACCAAACGCCTATGAGACATAATATAATTGACTTTTTGAAGGAATCCGTCCAAAAAAGAACGAGTTGGTGGCTTCTGGCCTTCCTCTTTCTATTGGCAAGCACTTTGGGTTGGGGATATAAGAGGGGAACCCTCCCCCAGGAGTTGAATAAGCTTATACTGACAGGACACGAAACTCTTAAAACGGAAGAAATTGTTCAGATCATGGGTATCCAACCGGGAACCTCTTTCGAAAATTACGACCTCGGCCAAATGGAACACCGACTCAGCTCTCATCCCAGGATCAAATCCGCTCATTTGGAAAAAAAAACCGAAGATCAACTTCTTGTGGAGATCACGGAAAGAAAACCGAACTTTCTTGTGAATTCTGACGGGCATATCTTCGAGATAGATCCCGAACTTAAAATTTTATCCATGGATGATGTTAGAAGCCAAGGTTTAACCGTTCTTTCCGGAACATTCCCTAGAGAGAAAGGATCCATGTCAGGTGCGGCGTTTAAAGATCTTCATACATCCGTAGAGAATGCATTTCGTTCTTATCCAGCTTTGAAGTCCAGGATCTCTGAAGTGTCTTTGCATGAAGACGGAGAAATTTTCGTATATGCGGATACTCCGATCTCAGTCCGAGTCCAAGTAGGGACCTTATTCCAAACAGAACAGGTCAGAAAGTTATATGCTGTATTAGCATATCTTGAAAAAGAAAAAGTGCATCCCAAACTCGTAGATATACGTGGAGAAGACGCGGTCTACCATTAAGAATATGGAATCTTCAGAAAGAATCATAGTCTCCTTGGATCTAGGATCCGCTCTTACTAAAGTAGTTGTAGGACGTCCTATCTCCGAATACGAAACTGAAATTATTGGGACCGGAATGTTCCCTTCTTCCGGAATCAAGAACGGCTCTATCATCAATATAGAAGCGACCACTCGTTCCATCATAGAAGCGATCAGCGAAGCCGAACTTATGTGCGGACAAGAGATCGGATATGTGGTCGTAAACGTAACCGGCAAATCTATTCGTGCAGATAATTCCAAGGGAGTGGTCGCGATCACGAATAGAGACCGGGTCGTAACTGAACCTGATATCGTTCGAGTGATAGAGGCAGCACAGGCGGTAAGAGTTCCTGCGGATCAGGAAATTCTTCATGTTCTCTCCAAAGAATTCTCCGTGGACGATCAAACTTCTATCAAAGATCCGATCGGAATGACAGGAGTTAGATTAGAAGCAGAAGTTCATATAGTCACTGCAGGTCTAACAGCACTTCATAATTTAGAAAAATGTATAGAAGCAGCAGGCCTCGCAGAAGAGACAAGGGTCCTCTCTAGCCTCGCTTCTTCCGATGCGGTCTTAACATCAGGTGAAAAAGATCTAGGTACTGCAGTATTAGATATTGGTGCCGGGATCTGTGATCTGATCGTTTATGTGGACGGAGGGATCGCCTATTCTTCCGTAATTCCATTCGGGGGTTATAATGTTACTTCCGACCTTTCTATCGGTTTAAAAACTACGATCGAAACCGCAGAGCTCGTGAAAAAAAGATACGGTCACTGTTCTTTAGAAGAGATTGATCCTACAGAAACCGTGGAAATCCCTCCAATTAGCGGAAGACCTGCAAGAACGGTTTTAAGAGAAGAATTAGTTCATGTGATCGAACCTAGAATGAGAGAAATTTTCGAGATGGTAGACGCGGAACTCATCAAGTCCGGAAAAAAATCCTTTTTGGCCGGAGGAGTGATACTAACAGGAGGCGGAAGCCTTCTAGAAGGGATCGAAAGTTTGGCGGAAGACGTGTTTCGTCTAACGGTAACCCGTGCGAGACCTGCAGGTCTTTCCGGATTATCGGATAGAGTTTCTTCCCCTGAATTCGCGACTGCAGTAGGACTTATCAAATACGCTTCCCGATTAGGGGACATGGAAAGAAAATCCCAGGACAGAAGTGAAACCTGGGGCAAAAAAATTCGGAGATGGATAGAGGAAAACCTCTAAGGAGTGAAACATGTTGCGTTTCGAAGAAGAGGAAAAATCAAGTCCCGCAATTATTAAAGTTTTGGGAATCGGCGGAGGCGGAATGAACGCAGTCGCTAGGATGGCAAATTCCAGCCTAAGAGGTGTGGAATACGTCATCATGAATACCGATGAGCAAGTATTAAAACGTTCCGAAATAGAAAGTAAGATCGCACTCGGATCCAAAACTACAAGAGGAATGGGAGCAGGCGGAGATCCTGATCTAGGTGCTAGAGCCGCGGAAGAAGATCGTGAAAGGATCGCATCCGTGATCCAAGGCTCCGATATGGTTTTTGTAACCGCAGGTATGGGAGGCGGAACCGGGACTGGTGCTGCACCTATCATTGCAAAAATCGCGAAAGAACAGAAATGTTTAGTTGTAGGAGTTGTTACTATTCCATTCTCATTCGAAGGAAAAAGAAGAATGGAGTTCGCGAAAAGAGGGATCGAACAACTTCGCTCTTATGTAGACACTTTGATCTTAGTAAATAACGAGTCTATCTTCCAAGTTGTGGAAAGAGACACTCCGATCGATCAAGCATTTAGGGTCATCGATGATATTCTATTAAACGCAGTTCGAGGTATCAGTGATATAGTAAACAATCCTGGGATCATCAATGTGGATTTCGCCGATGTAAAAGCGATCATGAGAGATACTGGCGACGCAGTCATGGGAGTCGGAGAAGGTTACGGAGAAAATAAGGTCTCCGAAGCTGTCAACTTCGCGATCGATAATGCCCTATTGGATTCTCGCTCTATTGCAGGAGCAACTTCACTTTTAATTAATGTTACCGGAGGTGCAGATCTTACCATCTCCGATTGGAATGAAGTATCTCAGATCATCACTTCTCAAGTAGATCCGAATGCAAATATCATCATTGGTTTAACTGAAGATCCGGAACTTGAAAAAAGAATTCGTATCACTGTAATCGCAACAGGATTTAATAAAAGAAATCCGGGCGTCGGCACGGCTCCTAAATTACAATCTCAGCCTCAAAGAAAAGTTGTTGGACTTCCGGAAATGGAAGAACCTCGTCAAACTTTCAAAACGGAACCTGAAAGGATCAATGAAGCGGAAACATATCGCGCTCTTAAGGCGAAAAATCCTTCCGCAAATATGAAAGAAGATTATGATATTCCTGCTTTCTTGAGAAGAGGAGAAAAAGGAAGAGGTTAAGGAAATTCTTTTTTATCGGAATTTTCTAAATTCTCTTCCTGAACCGGAGGAGCTGCCATAAGCTCCTTTAATTCCTTTAGATAATCATTTTCGGGGCCACCTAAATGGATGGCCTCTTCATAAAATTGTATCGCTTTCTGATAATCGCCTTCGGAAAAATAGTACGTAGCAAGATTTGCTTTTGCTGCCCAAGATTTACCTTTGGCCTTTTGATCCGCTTTCTCCCATGAAATTCTTGCTCGATTGAAACTCGGATTCTCTCCGGTGATCTCCTCATATCCTTCTAACAAAAACGCTTCCACTTCAGGATCTTCCGAATCCGTGAATATGGAAATATCTTCCGATTCCACCTTTGGAGATAATCTTCTTTCTATTTCAGGGATTGTTTCTTCTAAAGCAGTGGAAAGTGAAGTAAGTAATCCGGGACAACTTGGATCTCCTACTCCGTTATAAACGATAGAAGGTTTGCTTATCAATGCCTGTTTCATTTCCCCAGTATCTATCCGTATTAAATTTGCCTCGATAGGCATGAATATTTTACGAACTCCTGTAGGTTTAACGATCGGATCCTTTGCGATCCCGGCCAAAGCTCTTGCACTGTTGTCTCTGTCTTTTGCAGCCGCAGCTACTCGTAACACAGCCATACCGAACGCAAGATAATCCATTTTCTTTTCGATATAACATGTTGATTCAGGCTGTCTAAAAGAGACGAACAGAACGGCATCCGCATCCAATTGTTCTCCGATCCTTTTGCGATTTTTGAAAATACCCTCCAGAGTAAAATCCTTCGCGTCCAAGATATCCGTTCTACCTTTTAGATCTAAAATTTTAAAATAAGAATCTTCCGAAAAACTCTCGTAAACTTTGGCAGGAAGCATTATCGAAAATGCACGATTGATCTCATATCCCCAAACTTCCTCACTCATAGGAGCAACTACCAAAGCGATTGTCTTTACTCCATTCAAGAACTGTCTTAAGTCCCTACCTTCTTTTGTAGGAGGATAAATAGGATATTCCACAGTAACTGATTGGCATGCGATAAAAACGAAAAGAGAAAGTAGAAAGGTATAAAATTTAAACCGCATAACCGTCGGACCTTAAGCTGATCGAATTGTATCCTAATTGTGTAAAATTTCGAAAATTTATTTCATACGACCGAGTGGGAGTTCCTACCCTTCCAAAACTCTGCCGCAATCGCACTCAATAGATACATAACTGTTCCATACATTAAAACCGTAAGCAAGGTTTCGCTATGTTTAATATGCAATTCTGCAAGAAGTAAGGCCAAGGACAAACTTCTGATCCCGGAAACCATGGATAACGAAGCCTTGGTCTCTTTTTCAGAACGAAATACCAAAATACCGGGAAGAAGAGATATCAAAACGGCTAAACAAGCTCCGATCCAAGTAACCGGCCCTAACGTTAATGCAAACTCTCCGTATTGAACGATCAATAGAATGATAGAAAAGATCAAACAGAACGTACTGAATCTTTCTACCCATGGAGCAATCGGATCAAAAGTTTTAGAAAAGAAATATTTACAGCCCAATCCCAACAAAAGAGGTAACCCCTGTAAAAAAAATCCAATCAGGAAAAGTTTTACGAATAAGTCCGGGTCAAATCCTTTTCCCCCTTGATAAATGGAAAAGATTAAAGGGGTTAAGATCGTATTTGCTCCGTTCAATAAAGCGATGAGTAATCCCCCCAAGGCAGGATTTCCTTTTGCTCTTAATACGAATAAACCGCCCGAAGCTCCTCCAGGTGAAGAAGCGCATAAAAAGATAGCTGCAAAAGCAAAAGGAGAGATCTCCAAAAGTTTTCCGGTAAAAAATACGGAGATAGGTAAGATCCCGAAATTCCACAAGAATGCAAACAAAAGGATCGGAACAAATTTAGACCAAGAGCCTAATTCCTTTTTTTCAATCCTTAATCCCAATCCGAACATAGAGGAAAGGGAGAGAAGAATTAAAACGATCCTTATTAGCATTTTCTAATTTTCAGAAAGACTTTTCTTAAGAAAGTTTCTCTCTTTAAATGTTTGGGAAATAAAGCTAGAGATCGCAAAAAAGAAAGCGAAGCCTAGGAAAAAGTAAGGAAGAATAGAGATCTGTTCTTTTGGAACATTATTTTGGACCAACATTCCGTAAAAAACAACTACAAGCAAGGCGGCAGGAACAGTAATGATCGATCCAAGATTAATGAACAATTTGTATTGAATGGAACCGTCCGTTTTTTTGGAAACATAGCCGAAAGACCACATCCAATTCCTATGCTTCTCCAATTGAGATGCATTTTGGAATAAAAGTCTATCTCCATCTTTTTGAACTACATATCCCGCTTTTTGGAATTTGGAAACCGCGCCCTCAAGATCGGAGTTCAATTTTCCGGATAAGATGGAAGGGAAAATAGAACCAAAAAAGTTTTTGGAAAATGTTTCCTTCTTCTTTCTATCCCAAAGAGAAACAAAAAATACTAATATAAAAGTCAGGATCGGGATTAAGTTTAAAATTATAGTTCTCATTATTTTTATGCAGCCGTTAGAATGATCGGGCCATGTTCGGTTACGATAACGGAATGTTCAAATTGAGCCGTATAGGTTCCGTCGGGTGTTCTTAAAGTCCAACCGTCCTTACCTTCTACAAAGTCTTCCGCTCCGGTAGAAACGAAAGTCTCCACTGCGATCACTTGCCCTGATTTTAAGATCCGCTTATCTCTTGGTTCGTAATAATTACAAATATCGAAAGGTTCTTCATGAAGTGATTTGCCCACACCATGTCCACATAATGTCCGGATCACTTTAAACCCATTGGACTTAGCTGTATTCTCTATCGTTCTGCCGATCGAATTTAACTTCTCTCCTGTCCTTACGCCCGCAAGCGCTCGTTTTAAAGCATCCGAGGAAACATCTAATAGTTTACTTAGACCTTTATTATCTTTTCCTATAATAAGAGTAAAACCTGTGTCCGCAAAGTATCCGTTCAATTCCAAGGAAACGTCTAGATTTAAAAGATCACCTTCTTTTAATACACGATCATTTGGGATCCCGTGTGCAATTTCAGTATTTAAACTAATGCATGTGTATCCGGGAAACTTATACATGAGTTGAGGAGCGCTTCTTGCTCCGAACTTAGAAAAATAAGAATAGCCGATCAGATCCAACTCTTTTGTGGTTATCCCAGGCTTGGCAGCCTCTCTCATACAAAGAAGAGTTTCTGCAGTGATCTTGCCGATCTTTCTGAGAGCCTCTAAATCTTCCTTATTACGAACCGTCATAAAGTTTAATTCTATAGATAGAAACTAGATGGCAAACGATAAATGTTGGAATTCCTACCGAACTACAGCTTCCGTTTTACTTCTTGGAAGGTATAAAGAAGCTCCAAAGAAATCCGATCACAGGTTTCTAGATACTTAGGGACCGGGTTCTCAGTCTCGTCAGCGGATTTAGGATCTTCGAAAGGTAAGGAAATTCTGAATTCTGCACCGGATACGTAAGGGCATGATTCATCCGCTTGGGAACAAACCATTATCGCAACGAATTCGGAAGCCGGATTAGGGGCATCCTGGAATTTTTTAGAATAAGCGATCAATGCAGGAGCACCATCTGCCCAACGGATCGAATATTTAGGATTACGAGGAGGCCCTTGATTTTCTATCCGAAAGCCACAATCTTCTAATGCAAGTACAACATTTGGATGAAGTTCCGTGATACTTGTTCCGCCGGAGAAGGACTTGATACCAGGAAAATCGAAAAGGTGTGGAATTGCCGCAGCAAATGTTTGAGCAATCTGACTTCTCCTAGAGTTATGAGTACATATAAAAACTAAATTCGCTTTTTGTTTCGTTTCGAAAGATTGCAGAATAGAATCTGCTAACGAGGATAATACGGCCTTTCTTTCTTTTGGGATCTTTTCGATTTGGGATAGTTTCGTTTCCAAATAAACTTTTAAGGGTTGGAATAAAGGAGACATTCCAAAGACCTTAAGTAGAGTTTTCAAACAGGCAAGCTAGTTTTTAGGTCTCTCGAAAGGCTTTGACAGATTTAAAATCCCGGGGAACCTATTTCGAAATCGAAAAGGAAATCCAAGTGAAATCGAATCAACTATCTAAAACCGTATTGATCACAGGCGGTTCTTCCGGAATCGGAAAAGAACTTACTATTTTATTATATAAACAAGGCTACAAGGTTCTTGTAGTGAGCATTTCGAAAAAAGAACTGTCTGAATTAGTTAAGGATCTTATAACAATAGATCCATCCGGAAAAGTCGAGACCTTAGAATTAGATCTGACCGAAACGGAAAGCACACAGAAAATCTTAAATTGGATCTCTAAATTAAAGATCGAAATAGATATCCTTGTGAATAATGCGGGGTTCGGGCTTTGGGGTAAGTCCTGGGAATTGGATCCAAAAAAAGTAGAATCTATGCTACTTCTTAATATGACTGCAGTCACTCAGTTAAGTAATGCATTCGCCGGGAGAATGATCGAACGTAGGAAAGGTTTTATATTAAACATTGCATCTACCGCGTCTTTACAACCTCTTTCGTACATGGCAGCGTATGCCGCAAGTAAAGCGTATGTTGTCAGTTTTTCGGAAGCCTTGGCGGAGGAATTGGCCCCGTATGGAGTGAAATTAGGCATCCTCTTTCCTGGGACGACAAGAACGAATTTTTTATCTACCGCAGGGATTCATGAGGAAAAGAAAAAAGGATCATTAGGAAATTTAGCTTATTCTATTGCGATGGACCCGAAAGACGTTGCCTTAGTCGCATTTTCCGCAATTGAAAACTGTAAAAGAAAATCCGTGCCCGGTTTACTAAATCGACTTCATTATTATTCCACAAAAATTTTTCCGATTTGGTTTGTGAAGAAGAGCGCGAATATGATCTTTAAAAAAAATTAAATACGGACCTTTCGACTCAATCCGTAAAACTGCAACGCATTCGAATATAATATTTTTTGCAATAATTCTCCATCAAAGGTGTCGGTAACTATATGTAGATCTTCTTCCGTAAATGGAGCTGGAGAACGTGTAGAAGGTAGGTCTGTTCCGAATAACAAAGCGTCCGGATTTATTTCAGCGATCTCTACTAATGCGGATCTGATATCCAGATTCGTTCTGCCGAAACCGGTCGCTTTCACTCTTACACCCTTTTCTACCAGGCGCAAAATTGTAGGAAATCCTAGTTTAGAAAGGCCTAGATGGTCTATGGACACCTTTGGAAGAGATAATAAAACTTCTTCTAGAAATTCGTCGACTTCCTTGGCATCTATATATAATTCCACATGCCAACCGGCAAGATCGTATACCCTCGCACCCAATTCTCGGATCTTGGAAATTTCTTCAGAACCTCCCCTTCTTACATTAAATCGTATTGCACGTATTCCAGATTTATGTAAGGAAAGAATTTCATCGTCTTTCGTAGTCGCGGGAAGCTGGGTCACTCCTACATAATTTTCCCCTAATAAAGAAAGTGTATCCAGCAAATACGATTGATCAAACGCTTGGAAGGATCCGGAAACCACAGCTCCGCCCTCTATCCTGAGCCAATGTGCTTGTTTATTATAATCCGAAACCGTAAACGGTTCCGGTAAAAAGCCGTTGTTTGGTACCAAAGGAAATCTTGGATCTATGATATGAAAATGAGAATCGAAGATCCGCATCTTTTTAGTATAACATTAACCGAATACGAGTCAAGATCTTCGGAAAGTAAACTTACTATTCTATTATAAACCGATTTAAGCTAGTTTATCGGATCTAACGAAAAATGTTAAGAATGGTTTTTATAACGAAGTACACGTGAACCGGCAAATAGATCATGTAATGCAGTCTTTTTATGAGATAACAATATACATAAAACCGAAAGACCGTAATACAAAACCGAATCCCAAAAAGTGATATTATCCAACGGATTCAGTTTATTTTGCATGCGAAGGACTACAGCCAGGGGGACACCCTCCATTTCAGCCTGATGCTCCATAAATATCCTAGAATCATTTACGGCACTAAGGATCGTAATTAATGACAACAGAAATTCTGGCAATACGCGTATAAAAGATCTAACCCAACCTAAGGGCCGATTTCCTGAATCCAATACGATAATGCCGGCAAATGCTTTCCCAAAGGTCCTACCATACAAAGAATGCATAACAAATCTATACCCTATATAAAGAAGAGAATGTAAGGCAGTGTAAAATGGAAAGATCTGATATACCGTCTTATCATGATAATAAAACACCAGGATTTGAGGGATTAAAATAGGACATAAGATCAAAAAGTCCAAGAATTGGGCATATATACGACGGGATAAACTTGCGTATTGTAGGGATTGATCTTCAATATTAATTTTTTTGAATATATTTCTCATTTTAAATTAATAGGTATTCCTAAAATGGAACACAAACCACCTAAGCTCCTTATCGCTTTCGCAAAGATAAAACCCATTCTTGCTCACTGGTATAGGATCCTCTTTCGCTATTTCCGCCCAAAGGCCGCTTGGACAAGGATCCCACCAATCCGGTTTACAATTTCCTTTATCGAAATTTTGGGGCCAATCTTGAGGGTAAGATCCGGATCTTTTATTTAAACCGGGATGTTGCTTAAAACGTTCCAAGATCTTTTCTCTATAATTAGGATCCTGAATTTTATATTTGGAATAAACAAGCCAAGAGCCACGGAAAGCGCAACGTTTAATAAAATAGTCCGATACTCCACTTGGAAGCCCTAATATCCCCAATCTTTCTGCATCATTTCGACTTAAATTCTTAAATTCAAAACGATCTACGAATACTTGAATTTCAGGATCATAGAAAAAGAAAAAGCAGATAGAAGTCCCAAGAATAGCGGATAGAATGACGATGCTTAACGTTAAAAAGCTCTTGGATTGGAGATATTTCGTCATCATTTTGCCGAGTTCGATGGAGAACTGAATCTTTACGGTAAAGTATGAAAGCAAAAGTAGAGAATCAAGGAGAATTTGAAGAAATCACCTATCGAAGTAAAACGATCAAAGTTCTCCAATCTATATTTTGAATTTTCGGCAAAACCGTGGCTAGTTGTGCCTTATTACGATATTACTTTTTCATTTCAAATTCAGGAGAGAAAGTATTGATCTCCCAAAGCACCCACTCTTCATAAAGTTTCACATATACGAACTCGAAAACTTTACGATTTTTGGTGTAACGGATCGCCCAACCAAAAGGCCCGTTTTCAAAAAATCTCATGTTAGAATTGAATAGATCCCGCCCAGTCAGCTCACTGACTCCTTCTTTACCAAATAGAAAATCAACGGTCTCCTTTTTCCTCAAAAAAGATAGCATAGACTCTTGTGGATAAAATGATTTTCCATCCTGAGAAAACACTGGATCTCCAGCCATTAATCGGATCATCTCCGATTCATTTTTTGTTTTTAATACGGAAATGAAATCCATAGGATCGGGCAGTTCTTTAGGATCTTTCTCTAAACGTAATACTATCTTAATGCTCGAGACCTTATCGTTCTTTATTTCAAAACTGAAATTTCCATTTTCATAATAAGTCATCAGAGATGTTCCTGGAATTTCCTTATTATCCAGACTATTTGTAGCTTTTCTTTCTTTTTCAGGAGGACCGAACACTTCGATCACTTTTGCCCTAGTGTCTCCGGGTATTACACCGTTTAAGCCTCTTTCGACAGGAACATTTGCACCCTCGATCTGAATACTCCAGATCCGATCCGGCTGGAACGGCTCAGTCTCCAATACAAGAATATGCCCGTCCTTTTTAAAAAAGAACGCCTGGTATCCATCTTCGAAAGAATGTACTTTAGATGGGTCCCCCAACTCGGCTTGAGTATGCTTCAAAGATTGGTCGATACGGATCCCATAAAGAGAGTAGTAATTTTTAGCGAATGTGGAAGACAAACTTCCTAAAAAAAGAAATATTATAAAAAACTGTTTCATCATGATCGACCGCTAAATCTATACTTTCTAAGAACGTAAACCGCCAGTAAATCGGAACAAAATACTGGGATATTCCGAATTCTTTCCATCCAAGATTATTATATTCGTAAAATAGGAAATTTCCTTCTTCCGAAACATATAATCATAAGAATTAAGCGGCTAATCGCAACGATAAATTATTTACCCTTTTCCAAAAGATCCAAAGTTTTAGTAAATGCCTCTTTTCCTCCCCAAGACTGATGCCCAGGGATAACCATAGAAACTTCCGGAAATTTACTTTGTAGTTTGCGGATCGTATTCGGCCATTCTTTCAGATCAGCGTCCTTAATATTTCCTATCTCGGATGCTTCGGGACTTTTCACTAAACATCCTCCAAAAAGTAATTTAGATTTAGGGACCCAGACAACAATATTATCCCTACTATGTCCTGGCCCGAGAAAGAAGGTTTTAATTTTAATTTTGCCGAATGAGAGAATTTCAAGATCCTTCAAAGATTTTTCCGGGACTTCCTGGCCCTTTTCTTTCAATAGGGCAACTGTCCTATACCCGGCATAAGAAACTATATTTTGTTTTTTTAATACTTCAATTCCACTAGCTCTATCTTCATGAAAATGAGTGATTATTGCGGACAATACCGGCTTTTTAAGATTTTCAGAGATCCAACTTAATAACTCTATGGTCTGCTCTTGGCCCCAAGCCGTATCTATAAGTACAATACCCTTGTCGGTTTCAACAATAAGCCCGTTGGATGGAAAATATCCATCTCCTAAAAGTTTGTAAGAAGTATGAACATATACGTTTTTATCGAGTTTTGTTATTTTGATCTTGGGTTCTTCTGCATAAGCTGAAAGAGAAATTAAAAGTAATAAAATAAATACATATTTCATTCAGAAGCCCTCAACCCGATTTCTTTATCGTCTTTCCAAGTCCCTTCGTAGAGTGTATTTCCTTGGGGATTTGTTAACTTACCGTTTCCATCTCTTTTATTCGCCTTCCATTCTCCTTCGTAAGAATTTCCATCAGCATATTTATATATACCATAACCTTCTTTATTACCTTTTACCCAATCGCCTTCGTACTTCTCTACTCCGCCTAGATCCAGTTTCCCATATCCATTTGCTAATCCGTTTTGAAATTCACCTTCATATCTATAAGAACCGGAAAGCATTTTTATACCTTTGCCATTCTTGCAGTCGCCGGAAATACAACTAGGAGAGAAAAAATAATATGCTATGAATAATAAAACGGGGATAAAAAGAAGAGAATAATAACTTTTGTTCATAGGCCTTGTTCGACAAAGAGGTCGGCAGAATATATAATATTTTTTGAATTTACAGATCGAGTTTTATTTTGAAAATTCCTTAAAATTCCTTTTGCGCACAATGGAATTTAATCTTTTGAGAAGACGTTTCAGATCGTCCTCTCCCATGGCTTCGGTCACCAAAGCTTGTGCTTCTTCCCAGATTGGATAGGCAATTCTCAAGGCTTCCAAACCTTTTTGAGTTAGAGACACTTTTCTTGCTCTTTTGTTTTCGGATGGAATATCTGCCACATAACCTAACTCTTCCAACGGAGTTAAATTTCTAAGCAATGTGGTTCGGTCCATTACGAGAAGATCTGCTAGTTGGGAAAGTTCCAAACCTTCCGAAGCACCTAACGTGTGTAATAGGCTAAATCTTTGGGAAGTAAGACCTGCCCTCTCTAGTTCTCTATCATAAAATTGGGTAACCGCCCTGGACGCCCTTCGCAGATTAAAATTTACACAATTTAAACCTGCGCTGAGCATATCCGCTTTACTCGGATACTTTTCGGATTTCCGAGCCGAGATCGTTTGAGCTTTCTTTGACATCTGTTTGAAAAGGCAATGGTTTTAGCCTTGGGAATATTTTCCTTCGGTGATCTGTTTTCGCAACTGTTTTACCCTAGATTCAAAAGAAGTCTCCTCTAATCCGAGTTCGTCGTATAAGAAGTTTCCGAGAAAAGACATCATCTCGGGCTCATGGCGAACTGGCCTCCCCCGATTTAGATCTATATAAGTAAAGTCTGCCCAAAGTAACGCTTTCAAACGTGACCCATCTTTATCCATAAGCAAGTATTCATTACTGATGGTTCCTTGGGTAAGTTTTGTAAGTCTAGTCACTATTTTCACTATGTCGTTTTGTTTTACAGGTTCCAGATATTGGGTCTCTACCTTATTTACTACCCAAGATCTTCCCGACTGGATCCCGTATTCGTAAAAATCGAAATTACCCGTTTCTCTTAGATGCTCAGAACGAGCCTCTAAAAAATAATCCATGTATCTGGCATTATTCAAATGCCCGAAAGGATCGCAATCTTGGAATCGGATCCTAGCGAAACTATGAGGGGAAAGAGGCGGTTTCTGTATTGTTAATTCCATAAAAATATCTCCAAGCCGAATTATGTGCATTTACATATATGTAATTACACATGTGTATTTACATTGATTCGACGCTCCCCCAAAGTCGGTCAATACAAAACTAAATTGAATTTAGGGTTTTTAGTTTAAAAAAGTCCTATTTTCCCGGAATCGAATCCAATAGGCTCGACCATTTTCGTCGATCTTCGATACTTATTTTTCCTTTTTTATCATATCGAATATTATAAATTCCAAACTCGCCACGGAACAGTTTCGCAATTTGAGAAGAGGCGGCTTGTTTTCCGCAACCTGAATGTTCCCAGTAATAGGAAATACGATCAGAATTTTGAGATTCGGAAGCCCAATTCAAATTCGAACATTCCTTCTTTTTTCCGGATTCTAATAAGGAATAGATTTCCAAAGGAGAGGAGGTTCTTACCTTATAAACATGAATGGAGAGCATTTCATTCCATAAAAGAAAAGGATCCGATTTTGGGATATATTGCAATAATGCTTGGTCTATACGGTCAATATCGGAGATCAATTTCCATTCTCTACCGTCCAAATGAATGATCTCTCCTTCCGCTTCTATCGACAAATTTTTTCTGAATTGTTTTTTATCAGACTCGTGGACCAAAACTTCAGTTTGCAGATGATTGATCAGGTCCGTATCATTTTTGAGTTCGACTCTGATCCATTTACGGGTTGTTCCGATCTTTCTTATCCAATCCTTATTTTCCGAAATTTTTATTTCTGCTTTTAAAAGTAACTTTCCTGCTTGGATCGGCTTATCCTTTTTAAATAAAAGAATATCTTTCTCTTCGTCTTGAAGCTCATATACTTCCACACTTTCTACATAGGGATTTTTGACTGTGGCACTTATCACAATCCCTAATTTCTTTCCTTCGACTACGTAATCTACTTTTTCGAGTTTAAACCAATCGTTTTCCGTTTTTTTCTTCCGGACCATATCAGGAAAACAGGAAAGCATCAAAATAGAGATAGTAAGTATTATCGAAATTCTTTTAGGATCTCGAAATAGTAAGATAAGATTCAATTCGTCAAAAACCTTTTTCGAATAGAAACGATATGAGCGAATAATACGGAAGGAACAACAAAAGAAGGAAGCCACACATAAGGAAACTGTAATACTGCCTTATTAGGTGTTTCAAAGGAAAGTTTCTGAAAAGGCCCCGGAGCGGATAATATTCCCAAGAACACTATATTGAATAAAAAAATGAGCCCAATTATATTCCAGAGTAAAATCAAATTTTTGGATCCGCTCGGCTTATTTAAGATCAGATAGGCAATGATCGGAGCAGTTAACCCGACGAGTATATCAAAATTCCATCCTACAAATGTCATATGGATCGGGAGCCAGCCATACATCGCTAACCAGTACAAGACCAATTCTACAGGTATCCGAGAAAGATGTAAATAGACCAAACTTTCCGGTGGGATCTTATCAATCCAATCTCGTCCTGCAGGTAATAGAAAGAGAAGGATCAAAAACAGTAAGGGCGGCAGGACCATACATAAAAATCTAGGGGGAAAAGTATCCGTAACTAGATAAAATCCGCTAATACTTAAGACCGTCTGTAATACTAACCATGAGGCCAAAACTAAAAGTATAAATAAAGATCCTAGCCAACTTTTTCTAGTACTAAAAACTAGAGAGAAAAAATACCCTAAAATAGCGAATACGGTGGAGCCGAAAACAATTGGAACAAGTGGAGGAAGGTGGCCCGACATTCAAATTTCCGAAAGAGGCCTAAATCATTAGCATTTCAGAAAATTAGGCAATCATTTTCCGCGAAAATCAGGCCAATTCTTAAGAGCCCTTTTCCGCCTAAACGCCGTATTTTGTTGTAATTCCTACAATATTCTCCTCTAATAATACAGAACTAGTTTCCAGGATAATCATGGCTCTCCAGAATTTCAGACTTCCGATTTTCTTCCGCATGTTGATAAATATCATTGCGGTTATCGTACTTTCTTTCGCACTTATAAACGTTGTTTTCGCAGAACCGAAAAAAGGGATCCAAGAAGATGTTTTCGAATATAAGGTGAAAAAGAACGACACACTCTCAAAGATCGCAAAAGAATTTTTGCAAGATCCAAGAAACTGGAAAGAATTATTAAAATATAATGAAATACCTAATCCTTCTTTGATCCGCGAAGGCACTACTCTGTTAATCCCTGGATTTTTAAGAAAAGATACGATCTCTGCAACTGGGGAAAAGATCCAACCGAACTCAGGACCTGTAGCCGTTGCTGATTTTCAAAAGGGGCAAGTGCAATATTCTAGGGATTTTACTCCAACCGGATTACCTGCAAGTTGGTCCAAACTTGCAAAGGATCAGATCTTGAACACGGAAGACTGGATCCAAACTGGACAAGGCGCTTCTTCTCGAATTATTTTTACTAAAAATGGAACTACCGTAGAGCTTAGAGAAAAAACGATCACTAGGATCCTAAAAACAAGTTCTGAATCGATCGCTGATTATAAAATGAATAAGGACGGAGGGATCCTAGAGTTAAAATCGGGATATCTGGAAGCAAAAGTACCTCCTAAAAAAGCGGGAGACGATTCCCGTAAATTCATGGTAGTAACTCCTACAGCAGTGGTTGGAGTGAGAGGAACCGAACTATATGTAAGCACTCCTGACGATAATAACACTATGGTGGGTTGTTACAAAGGAGAATTAGAAGTTTCCGCAGAAGGTAAGACGGTTGCAGTTCCAGCAGGATTCGGAACTACTGTCGTAAAAGGTCAGGCACCTACTAAACCTGAAAAACTTCCCGAAAAGGTGGAGTTAGAGTGACATCTAAAAAGCGGAATATTAAAAAACTCGAATTTTTATTTTTTTCATTCATATTGTTTCTCTCATTGGGGGAAACGTTTTCGGAACAACAAAGGGTAAGTTTACGCTGGAAACCTAGCCAGGGAGCCGAAAACTATCTAATAGAACTTTCCGAAGATCGGGAATTTCTAAGAGTACATCATTTTTATAAAACGAAAAACTATCGTTATGAATTCGGTCCCCATGATTCTAAATACTATGTTAGAGTTGTTGGAATTAACGCAGACGGTGTCCGTGGAGTTTCTTCTCCGATCATTTCCCTAGAAGCAAAATTCGCCGCAGCACCTAAAGTTAAGGTAGAAAGACCTTCTACAGTCGTAGCTGCTTCCGAAGAATTAAGGATCTCATTAGGAGATCCTAAGACAGGTGGAACTTCTTCTTCCTCTTCTTCTCCCGGTTCCGCAAATTCCCAAAAACAAGTACCAGTTTCTACTTATTATAGAGTGAATGGAGGGGATTGGCAAAAATACGAAGGTTCTATTTCTCTTTCCGAAGAAGGCTGGAACGAAGTTGAATTCTATTCGGAAGATATTTTAGGGAATAAAGAAACTCCTAAAAAAACGAAATATTTAAAAGATACTACTCCACCTCAAGTAAAACTGATCGGAGAAAAAAAAGGACAGTCAGGTCTTATAGAGATCAAATCCGGAGCAGAACTTACATTACAAGTTACTGAAGAAGGTTCCGGAATGGACGAGATCACGATCAATCTTTCTGCGAGGGATGGTAGCGGAGAAGAGGTAAATCTCACTCTCTCCGGAGAAGAGGCAAAAAAACCGATCAAAGTTTCTTCATCCGGTATCGACGGCCTTTCATTATTACGCTGGGAAACGAACGATAAGGCAGGGAATTATATTCAATCCGAAATTCCTTTGCTTGTAGATGCAAAGCCGCCTGCTTGTGTGTTCGCACCGACAGAAGGAAAGCTGAGAGAAGATGGGGTTTATTATCTAAAAGAAAATGGATCCTTAGCAATACGATGCGAAGATCCAGGAACAGGCTCAGGGCTTTCTAAATTAGAATACAAGATCGGGAACGGCCCTCTTACCCAGTATCAATCTCCGATCAGCTTCACTTCCGGAACACATTCGTTAATAGTACAAGCAGTGGACCGAGTAGGAAATCAATCAGAGTTTAAACTTAAGATAAATGCAATCAAACCCGATTGGCAGAAAACGGGATCGGAACTCCAAGAGAAATAATCAGACTTCTTCTCTTTAGATCCGGATCTTTTAAAAAATTAAGAATAGATAAAATAAAGAAAGGGGTTCTTGAAGAAGAACCCCTTTTGATCTCTAATTTTCAGTAGAAGGAGAAGAAGCGGAAGGAGTAGCAGGTTTAGCTGCTGGAGCAGGAGCACTCGGTTTATTATCCACTTTTTGGATCTTAGTTTCAGGAGGAGTGGTATCCACTATAAAAGCGATCTTTTTGACTTCGCTTTCATTTCCTACCGAATCTACAGATTTTGCTTCGATGGTATGATTTCCTTGTGCCTCTACGGAAACAGGATCAGCATAAGTTTTCCATTCTCCAGAATCCAATTTGTAAAAGATCTGTTTAATTCCGGATAATGTATCGGAAGCTTTGATCGTGAAAGCATTCCCGCTCTTTACGAAAATTTTATCTTTAACACTAACGATCGCAGAACCGAAAAGTTCTACTAAAGGTTTTTCCTGATCTACAGTAACTGCCAAAACGGAGTCGGTTGAAGTATTTCCGGATTTATCCGTAGCGGAGAATTTGATCGTATTTACTCCCGCTTTTTCAAGTAAAATCGGTTTACCGTCATAAACTTTAGGCTCAGAACCATTGATAGAAACCTTAATATCTTGAACTCCCGCGAGATTGTCTTGAGCGGTAATAGAATAAGTAAGAGCCTTTGTAGCATAGTTCGTATTTTCATGAACTACTAATGCAGAACTTGGAGTGATCTTAGTGCTTGGAGGGGTATTATCCACAAGAACATTATAATGTTTTTCAGGTTCTTTATTTCCTGCCTTGTCCACAGCTCTATAAGTGATTTTCGTCAAACCTTCTCTTACTAAAGTTATGGAAGAAACATATTTAGTATAATCACCGGATCCAATCTTATACTCGATATAATCTACAGTGGAACCTTCATCTTTCGAATTAAATTCAAAAGAAGATTGAGAATTGATATAAAGATCCGGTTTTTCTGAAGAGGTTTCTCTTTCTGTCCCCGCTGGCTTAGAAGTTTCGGCCTTAGGAGCAACTGACTTTGGAGGAGTCGAACTTGTGCTAGGCGGAGTTTGAGCAAAAATAGCACTGGAGACTAGCAAACTCGCTAGAAGGACCCATAAGGGATGACGATTCATTATTTTCTCCATTAGAAAATTAGTGTTATCACTGTTTGACGAAGAAAATCCAAGGAATCCGTCCCTTTACTGACAGAAATTCGGAAAAATCCTAGGGCATAAAAAGCAGTCTATTTTGGGATTTTTTTGGAAAAAGATCCTACCTTCCAAAATTTGTAAACCGGTAGAAAACTGCCTAAAACAGGCAATAACATCAATATAGCGTAGAATCTGGAGAAAGTAGATTCTACATCTTCCGTAATTGCTTTAGTAGTATTATATAATGTCAGATCCTCTTGGATTACAGTACATAAATTGTAATTTTTTAATGTAGAATATACGAAATAAATCGGAATGTACGCGATATAAAAATATAAACAGATCAAAAAAGGAAAAACTACAAACGCCATTCCGACAAGTCCTCCCGAAGGAAGCCCATACCAAACCAGAAATAGAGCTAAGACTGAAACTGAAAATGCGACTTGAGTGAACAGAAAGAAAATACTATTGTCTTTCTGAGTGCAAGTACCAGCTTCTGCGAGGATAATACAAATAGGAATAAGCAGAAATAGAATATCTCCGAACCAAAATAAGATTTTTTTAAATAGATTCATTCTTCTGAAAAATTCCTAAAATTCAATTCTCTGAAACGGTAATAAGAGTTGGCGATTCAAACATGGATTGAGGAGAAATTACATCTTCTTCCAACGGAATGTTCTTACCGTATCGTTTTTTCATGATTTTTTTCACCATCGGATGACTCAAATCATAATCTCCCAATTTTTTCAATTCTCCGACCTCAATATTAGCCGAATCTTTATATAATTTCCAAATCAATTCAGTACAATAGATCCTATCATCGGACCATTCAAAATAAAGATCGTAATTTTTACCAAGGAAGGAAGCTCCCTTGGTTTTCATTTTATCTAGGATATCTTTGGATAAATTTTTATCTTTTACTCGTTTGATCACATAATGTTTTGAGATCCCTTTATCCACAAATTTTTTCAAAGATATCCATCTTACCGGTTGAACAGCCTCCAATACTTCCAAACCGTTTCCTCTGTCTAAGATAATCCCTGTATGAGTGTATCTGGATTTTGTAACCAGTTTAATCGCCTTTGCTTGTTCCGAATTCGTTTCTTGAAAAATAATATCCCCCTCTTTTAATAAAGACGGATTAAGATTTATTTCCTTAGGGATCAGTGGAAATGCCAGGATCAATAAAATAAGGATAAGGTAATATTTAATTTTTAAGAACATATTTATCTCTTTTATATAAAAGAATAAGACCCTTCAATAAAGTTTAACGGTCCAAAAATTCCTTTAATGCGATCGCATTATTGTATTCTAGATTTTTAGAAGAGTAGAGGAACGTAATTATTTTTACATCTAAGGCATCTTTCAATTTTCGGACACCTTCCAGATTGGATCTTAATTCTTTCCAATATCTTTGTTTAAACTCTTTCCAATGTTCTATATCGTGATCATACCATTTTCTAAGTTCGTTACTTGGAGATATTTCCTTTAGCCAAAGATCTATCTTTCCAGCTTCTTTGCTGATGCCTCTCGGCCATAACCTATCTACAAGTATTCTCTTACCGTCTTGTCTGGAAGGAGCTTCGTAAACTCTTTTGATCTTAATTTCCATTCTACCCTGTAATAAAACTTTGAGGTTCTCTTCTTGGGCTATAATAATGATAGTCACTTTTTCCTAAACGAACCAACATCTGTATTTTTTCTCCAGGCTTCAGAGTGGATTCGAATTCATTTCGCAAAGTATCCATTTCAGGATATTCTTGTAAAATTTGACTCATTGGATGAAGTGCGAAACCATTCTTAGTTGTCGCCAAATGTAATCGTAAGTAGTCCCTTCCCGCTTGCACCCAATCTATAATTTCATTTTGTTTTGTTTTGAGAAAAATAAAACCTTTAGAACTCTCTACTTGAGAAGAGAACATTTCCATTCCGGCTTTTTTATTTTCATCCGAATGCCAACTTTCCGTTCCCGGCTTTAAGAAGAAGTTTCGAGCGAAAAAATATTTTATACCGGAAACTCCGGTGGCCCTTAAAGAAAGCCCGTCTTTAAATTTTCCGATCTCTTCGTCGTTGTAACGGAACCATATTCTGGATTCGTCATAAGTATTCTTTGTATCCGTTTCGACCTGCATAGCAGCGATCAATTGTTTGATCAATTTTTCCGATCCTGCTCTTTGCACAAATTTCAATTCGGAGTATAGAACAGCGGAATCTTTCCTGATCTTTTCGAAATCGTCTTGAGTTAGGTCTTCTCCTTCATAAATACTTCTACGAGTTACTCTTTCCGTAATAAACCCTGACAATGGATTACGGATCAGATCCGATTGTTTATTCAAAATTATTTTTGCGATAGGCTTCTTACCTATATCCGAAGTTGTATATTTTCCGTCCGGAAAAAGTAATATATCGGAAGAGTATCCCAATACTTGCATGCCTAAGCTTAAGTTCTCTAGAAAGGTTCCTTGGCCTATATGGATTTGTCTAAAACTTGGATCCGTATCTTTTAATAAACGTTTTTCATCTACAAATAGAAGTGCGGAATGATCGTCTAAAATTTTAAATTTCCATGCTTGGACATTATGGGGATTGGGAGCAGTGATCCCAATACGGATCGCCTTCATGATCGGAGAAACATTCTCCGAAAGAAATTCCGGATCGAAAGGATCTTTTCTTTCGTAATCTGCCCTAGTATTTGAAGAGCCCTTGCAATAGTTTAAGATCTGAGGAACTGAGAGAAAAACTCCGAAAGTAATACCGTATTTTAAAAACGTTCTTCGACTGATGGAAACCATGGCCGAAAAACCTAAGTGAATTTAGAATTCAGTCAATCGAATTCGAGAATATTATTCCCAATAATTTATCATCAATTCTTTGGACCAATCCGGTTGAGATATTCCGGACATCGGTAGGAATTCCCTCATCACTGGCTTTATATCTACTACCGGAGTTCCATCAATCGCGTCTAGATATTTTACGAGAAGTTTACGACCATCTCTTCTTAGAAGCTCGACAATAGTAGATCCGATATGATTCGGACGATTTTTCTTTCTTTGAGCGAAGATCCCTACCTTGGGCCATCTTTTATTTTCCCGGGGGTGCTCACTTCCTAGTACTGGTTTATTTTCAATTGTTTTATGAAATATATAGATGATCTCTAAATGCGAGAAAGTATCTATCCCGTCCAAGGATTCAGGAGAAATATCAGGCTCCAGCTCTATTTCAGAAACGATCTCCGCCCAATAATCGTCCTGCATTTCTGATCTTGAATTTGAGACCTTTGCGATCGGCCGAATTGTGAATTCCATAAAGGTATCTTCCATCAAAAAGATAACCTAAGAGACGGAAAAAAAGCGTATTACGCAAGGAATTAACTAAAAATAGTTTTTGAAAGTAGATAACGGGGACAAAATCATCCCCGTTGTTAATAGAAATCAGTTCCCGGCTTCAGGTTTTGCTCTTAAGTATTCTTTGAACAAAATTAAACTTTTATCAGCAACAAGAATAGTAATAGGTTCCGAGCCAGCATACAATCGGATCGTAAATTCGCTGGACTGAAGAATTGAGTCCTCATCTTCCTTTTTCAAAAGAAAGGTGCCTGAAAGTTCCTTATGCGATTGAGATGAAGCAATAACTCCCATCGGCGTGACGTTTGCGTTTACTTTAGTAATAGTTTGTGCGGTGGCATTTCCAAAAGTTAAAGAGCTAGTTTTCTCGTTTATCTTCAAAAAACCGCTTTTTTCAATGGAGCCATACTGAGCTGGAGCTCGCAAAGAAAACCTAGCGACAGTCGGATAAACCTTATCTTGGCCGATTTCTCTAGTAAAATCTATTGTAACGCTATATTTTTTCTTACTAGTCCCGAATAAAGTTTCGGCGCCGGGATCTTCGGATTTAAGTTTCAATTTTAAATTCACTGCATGAACATTTTTATAATTATCCTTCGTAATTTTTACTTTTCCTAATGAACTGCATTCGATCAGGACTAAAGTTAAAACAAAGGATATAAATATCTTCTTAAACAATTTAAATACTCTTTTTATTGATTTATTCCCGGCTTAGCTTTCAGGAATTTTTTCACATCTTCCAGATCTGACTCGACGAACGGAATAGTAATCGGGAATGCTCCGGAATAAAGCCTTATAGCGAAATATTTAGAGTTCAATATTTCTAATTCTTGTTCCTTCGTTAATAAAAAGGTTCCAGTAAGTTCCTTATGAGTACTGCTACTAGTGCTTGTGGACGTTTTAGTTTCTGTAGATTGACCTTTGCCGACGGAACTAGTCGAGCTAGAAAGACCCGAGGAATTATTTTTTGTGGTCGTGGTAGTTGTAACATCCGTATGATAGGTTGTTACTGCTTGAGAATCCAAATTTCCTAAAACCAAGGTCGTATCCTTATCCCCGATCCGAACGAATCCACTTCTTTCTAAAGGATGGCTATCTTCATTTGCGAATACTTTAAATCTCGCGACCGTAGGAGTGGTTTTTGTTTCACCGATTTCCCTAGAAAAATCAAAAAGAGTAATATATCTTACCCAAGAGTTCCCGATTTTCTCATCAGAGACCTGCCTCATTTTCATAGTTACGATATGAGTCTTTTTGAAATCGTCATTTATAATGATTACTTCTCCGAAGGTCTTACAACCTTCCAGAAAGAACATCATAGAAAAAATCAAAGTCAAAATCCGAAACAAGTCACCACTCCTAATATTACGAATTTATATTAATTCCTTATTCAGGTCGAGCAGTTAGATATTCTTTAAATTTATCCAGATCACTCTCTTCGATTACGACGGTAATCGGCTCCGCACCAGAATAGAATCTTATCGTAAAGCTGTTCGACTTCAGAATTTCATCTTCTTCTTCTTTCTTTAGTAGGAAAGTTGTATTTAATCTAAGATGAGTACTGCTACTAGTAGTAACCCCAGTGCCTGTTCCTGCTCCATAACCGTAAGAGGGAGCTGAAGTATTTCCACCTTGAGCATTACTTCTAGTTACCGTAGTAGTTACCGATTGAACGGAAGAATTTCCGAAAGCCAATTGGCTCATTTTTTCTCCAATCTTCAAAAAACCGCTACGTTCAAGCCCTGTATTTTGGGTAGTCGCGAAGACAGTGACTCTTCCTATTGTAGGAACCAATTTACCCTCTCCGATCTCTCTGGTAAAATCCATTTCAACGCGGTATTTAGTAAATGGGGTGTCTATTAGAGTCCCTAATATAGATTCTTCAGACTTCAGTTCTAATTTTAAGTTAACCGTGTGTGAATTCTTAAAATTATCTTTTGTAATCCTCACGACTCCAAAAGTGCAACCAACTGCTGATATTAATAATAAGGATATAGCGAATAACCTTCTAAACATTCAAATCTCCAATATAGATACAATCCAATCAATGTTGGACTTCCGACAAGTCAACAGCGTATTTATGCATAATTCTAATAAAAAATTGATCTATGGAAGCTAGTTCAAAACAACGTTATCCCAAATATAATAATTAATTAATAAAGCCCAAAAACTTAATCAGACTCCATCCCGGGCTTCGCTTTTAAATAGTATTTTACGGTATCCAGATCATAATCCGTAAAGGCAATGGTGATTGGCCAAGCTCCTGCATAAAATCGAATTACGAACGAATTTGTTTTTAGAATCTCCTGCTCTTGCTCAGAAGATATTAAGAAAGTTCCGCTAAACTCTTTATGAACCTTACTACTCACGCTTACGCTCGTTTTTTGGCCGACTATCGGTTTACCAAAATTGTCTAGCCCTCCACTCGAAGTAGAGGAGCTGGAACTATAGGTAGTAACGGATTGAGTCCCGACATTTCCGAAAACTAAATCCGTACTTTTAGTTCCGATCTTTATAAATCCGGTTCGCTCGAGAGAATTATTTAATCCGGAGCCGAAAATCGTAAATCTAACGATTGTAGGAACCACCTTCGTATCACCAATCTCTCGAGTAAAATCAAGAATAACTTTGTATTGACGCCAACTCTCGGGCTGTTCTTCATACGAATCTTGAGACATCTTTAAATTTACAATATGAGCTTTTTTGAAATTGTCTCGGAAAATTACGACTTCTCCGAAGGAAGAACAACTCACGATCGAAGAGATGAATATTATAAAAAGAATAACTTTTTTAAACAAAGATAGACTCCTTAATTCGCGATGACATGAATAATTCCTTAGACAAAAGTTTGTCAAGTAGGACAATAAAGGCATCTGGCAACTCCTCTTTGAAATGAAATATTTTCGCTAATTCCCCGTTTCTACTTCCCCCAAATGGGATGATGCCTCGCTATTTCATTGACAGGGGATACGTACCGAGTTCCAATCTATTTTGTGGATCGAAACCGTATCGCCTTAGCAGTCACCTTTGTTGTCACTATTCTTTCCTTGTTCGTAGGACTTATCAATTTAGTGTCCAACCTATCCTCTTCCAAGCTTACAAAAGTAGATGCAGGTTCCGGCTTTGGGACCGACAGGTTGGGAGCGGTCTTAGTTAAGATCGAAGGAGAAATTCACTCCGGTCATTCCAGCTATGATTCCGCCGGCGCGCAAACCGTATTGGAACAACTCAGATCGATCGAAGACGACTCGAATATAGTGGGGGTTTTGATCGAGATCAATTCTCCGGGGGGTTCCGTAGGAGCTTCTCAAGAGATCTACCAAGAGTTGATGTATCTTCGAAAAGAAAAAAATAAGAAGGTAGTCGTCTCCATGAAGGACATCGCTGCCTCAGGCGGTTATTATATAGCTTCCGCTGCGGACAAAATTTTCGCGTTAGGTGGAACTCTTACCGGTTCGATCGGAGTTATCGCGATCGCTCCGAATATCAAAGGGCTACTGGAAAGATATGGAGTAAAAGTCCGGACGTTTAAAGAAGGAAAGTATAAGGATTCACTCTCTCTTTTTCGGGACAATACCCCGGAAGAAGATGCTATGATCCAAAAAATGCTTTCGGATACGTATGAAGAATTCATCGAAGATGTCGCAAAAGGAAGAAATCAAACCGTAAAATTCGTAGAAGCAATGGCAGAAGGTAGAGTTTACTCGGGACAAGATGCGTTCAGAAACAAATTAGTGGATGATATCGGAGGCAGACGAGAAGCCTTAAAAGAACTTTCCAAACTTTGCAATTACGACGGTATATTACCTTTATATGAAGAAGAAGTAAATCCTTTGGATAAACTGATCCAACTTTTGCAAGCGAAGTCAGGAGGATTTTTCGGTGGAGAAAAAATATTCCTACAGGAACTCAAACGTTCTCCGGTATTAGTCCTATATCCTCAGTCAATGGCTTGGTAAGAAGATCCGTGTTCAAAGAATTATTCAGTAGATTTATAGATCTTTTAGACGCGGTTTTATTCGAACCGTTCAGAGTCGAAAATGTAATCTCCTCTTGGGGGACGCGCCCGCTTAAAATTATAAGTATCCTGATCCTAGTTTTGGCTTCCGTAAGTGCAGGCGGAGGGTATGTATTTATATCTCCACCATTTACAGGCAGAAGTTTCATACAATTTGTAGTCGCTACAGCGGCTCATTTTTTGTTCTTCCTATTCTTACCTTATATAATCGCATACATTATCGACGGCTTCGCACAATCAAAAGGTAAAAAGGGAAATGCTAATATTACGGTACGTTTTGCAAAATTTTCTTTATCCCTTTTTATTTCCATCGCAGCCTGGGCAATTCTACTAGCCCAATTAGGACTCAAAGGGCAATTCGGGGTTATCACTTTATATTCCATACATTATGGATTTTTTATCGCAGTTTTGGTCCGAGGAACTTCCTATATTTATGATATAAAGTTTAGGGATTCCTTAATGATAAACATATTCACATTTATTCTTACGTTCTCACTTCCAGTAACAATGTATTTCGTAATAAAAACGTCGTTTAACCCTTCTCTTCCTTAATTTATAATATGAACATATTAATCACTAACGACGACGGAATTTCTTCAAATGGAATTCTTGCGCTCGAAAAAGTTTTAGGAAAAGAGCATAATACTTTCCTAATAGCTCCGTTAAAGGAACGTTCCGCCACTTCTATGGCACTTAGTATTCACGATTCTTTAAGAGTAGAAAGAGTAAACGAAAACCATTATATCGTGGATGGGTTTCCCGTCGATTGTGTGAACATAGGCTTGCATGGGAATATCTTTCCTAAAATCGATCTAGTCTTATCAGGGATTAATCGAGGAGTGAATATGGGCCACGATGTTCATTACTCCGGAACAGTCGGAGCTGCAAGGCATGGAGCGATCCATAATTATAGAAGTGTAGCGGTGAGTTCCGGAAATTGGGATAAAACTTACGATTACATAAGGGAAGCAGAATTAGTTAAAGACATATTAAACGTTTGGTTAGAAGAATTTTTGCCAGGAACGGTTTATAATATTAATATTCCCGAAAAGTTCGAGAGTTCTCTTTCCTCCATACAAGTTGCAAGACTCGGAAAAAGAACCTATGTGGATACGTACGAATCCAAACCGATCATTGGAGGAATTTCCGATTTCTTTTTGGGTGGATCCGATCTTGGACATGTACAGGAAGAAGGTACCGACTTCGATATATTCTTTCGTGGGAAGATCCCGATCACACCTTTAAGCCTGGATCAAACTTCCGGAAATGAATTGGAAGAATTTAGAAAAAGGATCCGGGTAAGATCGAAATAATGGAAAAAAAGACTCAAAGAAAGATCCCTGCGAAAAGAAGGATTTTCACTGAAATTCTAAAAGAGAATTATACTTTCGCTATTACTCTTATAGACAGGGAAATTTCTGAGTCCGGAAAAGACCCGGAACTACTTTATAATTTCGCAATATGTTGCTCTCGGACCGGAAATCACAAAAAATGCGTGTCCGTGATAGAAGAATTGATGGAAGAATTCCCTAAATTCTCCGAGAGAGACAACGCTTTCCGTATGATGATCTACTCTTTGATACGGACCGGGAATTATAAGACCGCTCTGGAAAAAACGGAAGAAAGGCTTAAACTTTCTTTGGACGATATCATTCTACTTTCTCTAAAAGCCTCCGCTTTGGAAAAATCCGGAGACATCAAGGCTGCAGTAGAAACACATCTACGGATCCTACGATTGAGGCCCGACCAAAAAAACAGCTTAAACTCCGTAGCTTATCTTCTTTTGGAAGGAAAAGAGCCAAATCCGGAAGAGATCAAAATGGCGATGGAGAATATCAAACGAGCACTTCAATTGGATCCCGAAAATCCAGCCTATTTGGATTCTTTCGGAGTTCTACTTTCCAAATTGGGAAAAACCGAAGAAGCTCGCAAAGCCTTCGAAAAGGCCATCATCAAAGCCCCGGCCGAAGATATCATTTTAGAGCACCTGAAAAAACTCTCTCAAACAAATAAACAAGCGACTTGACACCTCGACCTTCTGCGAAATTATGGACTTCGATCCGGGATGTAGCGCAGTGGTAGCGCATCTGTTTTGGGTACAGAGGGTCGCAGGTTCAACTCCTGTCATCCCGAATCCCTCTTTTACAAAGCAAAAGACTCGGTAGCTCAGTTGGATAGAGCAACTGCCTTCTAAGCAGTGGGTCGGGGGTTCGAATCCCTCTCGGGTCACCAAACATGGTGGACGTAGCTCAGTTGGTAGAGCTCCAGATTGTGGTTCTGGCTGTCGCGGGTTCAAGCCCCGTCGTTCACCCCAGTTTTCTTCCTTAGATCAGAAAATAATTCAAACAATCAATAATGTTAGGGCTTGAAGCGAATGCTTGAAAGCGTTCATAGCGACCCATCGGAAGCGTAAATGAACGCGACCGAGACACAGGATGTGTCGAGGCAAGCAAGAGACGCCGTGGAGCCAAGTCGAGCAGGATGCGAGACTGCGTAACGGCAAGCCCCGTCGTTCACCCCAGTTTTCTTCTATCAAAAAGATCAATTTAACTTAATCAAAAAGATTCAAAGTGGCTTGAAGCTTTTGCACGAAAGTATTTGCAGCGATCCGTAGAGAGCGTCGCAAATACGCCGCAAGCCATGGATGGCGAAGCGAGTGTAAAGGACGCCCCAGAGCATAGTTGGCCAGGATGGGCAACTGCGTCGGGGCAAGCTTGAGACGCCGTGGAGCCAAGTCTAACACGAAGTGAGACTGCACAGAATTTCGACCCATCGAGAGAAATTCTATTTCTAAGTTTTAAAACGGATCAACCTAGCTACTCGTAGAGAGTTTACAATTTCGAATTCAGAAATCTTTTCAGCTCGAGCTCTTCGATTCTAAATCTTGTCGTAAGAGAGCATTGCTGAATGAAAATTCCCATTAGTTCATACAAAATCCTCAGACCCCGCCCTGATGGGTGGGGGCCGGAGCGTAGCGGTGGAAATCTTCTATCGCAGAAAAACCCACCTTTCACAAGTTAAATTTCGAAACGATTTGTAGGAGCTCCTACATAAAATTCTAATATAAATCGCGCTTGCATAAATTGAAATTCTATGATAGAGAAAAACCGCGCCTTCCCACGAAAGCCCTCCCCTCCACCCGATTCAGGGTGGGGGCTTTTTGCAAAATTTCAAGGTTACCTAGCTAAGCAAAATCTTTCTCCAAAACCCTCAGCAATTCATTCTTAGTTAGAAATCTTCCAGCATCCATTTCTCTTCCATTAAACCTTTTTTCCAGATATGATTCGGTTTAGATTCGGAATAGGTAAAACCATAACGTTTATATAAACTTCTCGCGGAATCTAAATTACTCAAGGTCCACAGAAAAATAGAAACGTTTTTGGACTTCGCATACTCTACTGCCAGAGAAAGCAAATTTTTCCCAATTCCCAGATTCCTGAAATTAGGTTCCGTATAAAACCAACGTATCTGAGAAAGTTTTTTCTTAGAAAAAAGGATCGCGATTGCGCCTGCAATCTTTCCGTTCGACTCGGCTACCCAAACCTTATCGAATTTAGATTTATGTTTCAAATACTCCGACATTCCCAATATTAAGTATTCTTCGAACGAATTGTTGAACTGATATTCTTCTTCGTACAATACTGCTTGTCTATGGATCATATAACCAAGATCACCGACTTTTGCTTCACGATAGATCACAGGAGAAACTTCTTTAGAAAAAGTCCTTCTGACAAAATTCATAGAAGACACCAATTCCATTTTATCAGTGTCGGAACAATTCTTGATCAAGTCAGAGATCTGTAAGTTAGAAGCATGGATCAATTTAGACATCACCTCTCTTCCTTTTTTTGTAAGTTCCAAATGAAGAATACGAGAATCTTCACGGTTTGCAGTCCTTTTTATAATTCCTTTCTTTTCAAATTGTTGAATTGTTCGGCTTAAATAACCTTTATCTAAATTTAACAAACGAGCCAACCGGACAGCAGTAATACCTTTAGAATGTCCTATCTCATATAATAATCTGGCTTCAGTTAGAGAATATTCACTGTTCAGAAAATGATTATTTAAAAGCCCGAGAGCATTCGTGTAATATCGATTAAATTCTCGAATAGAGTCTATATAACCTTTCATAGGAAAATATTGCCCCAAATAGTTGCTAAAAGCAACTATAAATTCGAAAAACGAGAAAACCAGTAGGGCCTTGCAAGGAGCTAAGTCGCAAAAAATAGAACGATGGTTGCGATCGTGATATCCGCGAAAAAATGCACTGCTATTGGATATACGATCCCCTTACTCAATATTCGGATCCAGCCGGTCATCAAACCGTAAATACAAGCAAGTCCGACTCCGATCCAACCTCTAGGAAATCCATGCAGATGTAAGATCCCGAAACTAATCGCCTGTAAGATCCAAGACAATCTAATTGAAATATTCGCGCTCAGAAAAGATTCGAATAAGATCCCTCTAAACAAAAACTCTTCCGCAATCGCATTCAAAATTGCGAAACCGATCCCTGCAGAAATCAAAACCCATAATTCTCCTTTCGGAAAATTATCTTTAATATCGCTAATATCAGGGGACAGCAAATAAAACCAGAGAACGAGAGCTAAACTTGCAGCCAGAATGAATAAAACGGAAAATCCTAAGACGCTACTTGAAAATTCCCCTCTTCTCCACCAACCCAAAAGCCCATCTGTTTTGATCCTTTTATAAAACAAAAAATAGAAGAGCAATGCGAGGATCAAAGTTCCTGGCCATAAATTTTTGGCGTAAGGAAATATATTAATAAAAGATAAAACGAATAACGGGATGTTTAAATAGAATAAAGATCTAAATCCGAACAAACGACCCAGTATTAAGAAAAGAAAAAGAAGGACCGGAGCGATAAATAGAATTCGGACCTCTTCAAAAACAGAAGAAGTAAAAAGAACTGCACTGAATAAGATCAGTAAACCTTCTCTTTTACCTGCAGAATAAAACGGAAGATCCTTTCCTTCTTCTTTCAAAACGAACTCCCGGATAGATCAAAAATCTATTCTATAATTTGGATGTCCTGAATACAGGATCCTTGTCCCGAGACTGCAAAAGTTCCTTGGACAGACCAAATCCAAATTCCATTCGGATATTCTTTTTGGGGAACAATCCCTGCCGCTTTATTAAGAGGAATACTGACTACATTCGATTTTGAAAAATCCAATATGGTATTTAAATACTCAGTATCATCCGGCAATCTTGATTCTTTGTCCACATTGATCGCCTCTCTTTCCAAAACTTTCAAAGAAAGAGGCGGAGTTTGATTTGAACATGCAATGACTCGGATCTCTTTCCAATTTGTAGGAACATAAGAACCGTTCTTCAAACGATGAGAAAGCCTTAACTCCAGATCAAAGTCCATTTCTCTGTTAGAAGGACGCAATTTTCTCCATTTAGTCTCCAAATTTCCATCCGCTAAATAAGGAGCTTGGGAAGAACGATCCGACAGATAAGAATCCGTGAAATCGAATCGTAAAAAAGGAGGCTCGGATTTATAAGATTCCAATTTGGAATTCGTAGTAGAATATAGATAATAATTAGAAAGAACCAGACCCGCTACGAAAACGAGGGCCCAAATTTTTGAAACAGCGTTCAATTTCTGAAAATACTCCCTTCCCAACGATATCGATTTCCTTTCCGGGAAGCAACCAGGATTTCCTTTCTTCTTGTCGAAAGAAAACCGATTTCGAATCATGATCCCGGAAAGAAATTAGGCAAAAACTTTTTAATTCTTCCGGAACAAAGAAAAAGGAGCGGTTTGCAAAATGCTAATTGGAATCACCGGCGGCACTGGACTCATAGGATCCATGCTGGCAATCCGCTTAAAGGCGGAAGGATATAGAGTTCGGATTTTTAGCCGCAGTGGAAAATTACCACCTCGTTTACAAAGAATTTCTGAATGGGATGTAAGGATCGGATCTCTTCCTACAAGAGCAGACTTGGAAGGAGTGAACGTACTCATCAATCTTGCTGGAGAACCGATCGCAGTCCGATGGACTCCGGAATACAAACAAAAGATCAGATCTTCTAGAGTGGATTTCACAAGGGATTTAGTCGCAAGACTCAGCTCCTTAGGAGAATTCGCACCAAAAACATTATTCAATTCCTCGGCAATCGGTATCTATGGATCCTACGAAAGTGGAACACCTCCTTTCGACGAAGATAGTCCCGCAGCAGAAGATGAACTCGGCTCTCTCTGCAAAGATTGGGAAGAAGAAGCTTTAGAAGCGGAGAAAGTAGGGATCAGAACGGTACTATTAAGAACAGGAGTCGTATTGACTACGGAAGGCGGAGCGCTTTCTTCTATGCTACCCGCATTCAAATTATTCGCAGGTGGCCCGATCGCTAGCGGAAACCAAGTCCTATCCTGGATCCATATCGAAGATCAACTCTCTGCAATTTTATTTTTACTACGTAAGGAACAAGCAAGAGGAGCATACAACCTAGTATCTCCGGAACCACTCTCAAACGAACAGTTCAGCAAGGTGCTTGCAAAAACTTTAGGAAGGCCTGCATTCACAAGAATGCCTGCATTTGCAGTTTCACTCGCAATGGGCGAAGGTTCTATCGTAGCAACTCACGGACAAAGAGTCGTGCCGAGAAGACTTCAGGAATTAGGATACAAATTCAGATATCCTAATTTGGAAACGGCACTTAGAAATTTATTAAGATAAAAACAAAAGGCGGAGACATTTCTGTATATTATAAAATAGAAATATACTCCGCCTCGGTTGATTCCGGGCTGACTTAAGCCCCTTTTTTAATGTATCGAAAATCCTGCCAAAACAGTCTCTCCACCCTTCAAAAAATCCTCCCAAGATCCAAAAACAGATTGTCCATTTGGATTTAGAATGGGTCTAATCTCTGTATGGAAAACACAATGCCTGGTTCATTCAACGAACTACTTAAAACACACGAAAAGCCCATTCTAGTGGATTTCTGGGCCGAATGGTGCGGTCCTTGTAAAATGGTCGCTCCTGAGCTGGAAAAATTTGCCCAAGCTCATCCTGGACAAGTCACCGTAGTAAAAGTCAATATTGACGAAAAGCCTGAACTGGCTCAACAATTCGGAGTCCAATCCATTCCGACCCTTATCCTTTTTAAAGGTGGAGAGATTGCGGAAAAAGTAGTGGGAGCAATTCCACAGGCGCATATGGAGAAAGTTTTTGCTCCTAAACTGGCTTAAAAATTTTCTTTCGGTCCGGGCACGAGGGGCGACTCCTTCGCTACGCTCGGACCGCGCTACTCCGATCTACGCTTTCGCTCCGGTCCCGGTATATAATTCATATTATTCTAGTATATATTCCGAGCGAGATACCGTGACTGCTTCGCAATCTGCGTATCGCTGTCGCGGTTAGAATCTCCTAAATACAGGCTCTCCATAAGGAAAATATTCTTTTAAATAAGAAACAAAGCTAGCTATATCATACCAGCCGTCTTTTCGATTCGGATTTCTTTCTATATGGAATTCTTGTGCAGGCATAAAACTATAACCGATCAAAAATAATCTTTTACCGTCTGCAAAACTGCAAGAATCCATCAAAACGGAAAGATGCCCTACTCCACCGTTCTCATTCTGTAAGATCATATCTCCCGGAACAAGCTTATCTTCCAAAACGGTTTTAGCACCTTTCTTAACAGACCAGGAATTGGTTTCATCGAAACTTACTTTCAAAAAACTTAAATAATCTTTTCCGTAGGAAGAGTAGTATCTCTTCTTTCCCGAATAATTATAAAGATACAATCGGCTTAACTTTTTGGAATCCCGATGATAGTCCGCCCAAAATCTCATTCCCCAATCCGCACATTGCTCTATATCGATCTCGAAAAGTAATGGTTTAGAGATAACCGAATGAACATTATAAAGTTCTCTTTTAATTTCCTGGCCTTTGTAGGAAAAGATCCTAGGATCAGGCTTTAAATCCAGATCTCTCAACCATTCCTGGTAGGAACCCTTAGGATATTCTTCTCTAACACAACCTTTCGGAGTCGCAATGTCTCGGATAGATCTCGACTCGGCTTTCTGCTCAAAGATCGGGACAAACAAAAACAGAACCGTTCCGAAGAGCGGTAAAAACTTCTTCATAAGAAATATATTCTGCAGGAACGGATCTAAGACAAAATTACCAGTTTACGATCTCATCCACTTCTTCCTGGTCTAGGCGGAAGGAATCATAGTCTCCGTAAGTTTTAGGAAGTGTTTTGAACAAGAAGGCCCCAAATCCTTTTGCAAAAGAATCGAATTTGGATCTTTTTGCACCGGAAACTCGGTCATATACAGCCTGCTCTAAAAATTCGGAAAGAACAAGAGCTCCATATGCCTGATCGGAAAGATCCACTCTATAGGTTTCTTTCCATTCTCTAGGTTTTTCTTCTATACTCTTATTCCAATCCAAGAGTAAGTATTCTCCCAATTTGGAGATCTCTTCCAGCTCAGGATATTTTTTTGCAGCATCGAAATTCTTCTTCAATTCTGAGACATACGAATCTCGGATCTTTGTACGATTCATCGCTCCTAAAGCATGATCCGTAATGATCAAATGAGTTCCTTCCCAAGTTTCGTTTATGATACAATCATTATGCAATCTAGGAAGACATGTATAATCACCGATAATCCCTGAACCGCCAAGAGCCATGATCGCCCTATGAGTGATCTGAGAAGACAAGGAAGAGGATCTGTATTTCATTAAAGGAGTGGAAATTTGTTCTGCTAAAATCCCTTTTTGGGTCCAGTCGATCCCTCTGAAGATCGGCATTACTAAAGCTGCATACAAAATTCGGAGCTCAGCAAGTTCTCTGGAATACGCGGAAAAATCCTGGATCTTCTTTCCATAAGCGGTTCTGTAGCGGGAATACTCTCTTGCTTCCATAAACGCCCTTCTGGACATTCCGGAAGCGGCAAGGCCCACATGCACTCTGGAAGTTCGGATCACATAACGGATCAAATTTGCGATCCCATGTGCTGGCCTTCCTAAAGCTTCCGCTTCCAAGTCCTCGTAGACGATCTCTACGGTGAGTTTCCCTTTAGAACCGATAATATCTTTTTTTCTTAATATATGATGTCCGTTCAGCTCTCCGTTGTCTTTGATCCTTGGGACCAAGAATAAACCAACAGTTTCCGTATCTTCTATTTTAGCGGTAGTGACCCAAAGATCTCCCGGATTGGAACAAAACCATTTTTCTCCGTTTAAGATCCATTTTCCGTTCTCACCTTTCGTGGCGATAGTCCTGTTGGCTCCTACATTACTTCCACCCACTCTTTCGGTTACGTATTGTCCCGCCATAAAATGAGAAAAGGATCCTTTACCAGCTACCAAAGGTAGATATTTCTTTTTTTGTTCCTCGGTTCCAATCCCTTGGAGTACACGGATCATACCTTCGGTCATTGCTAAAGGACAGGTGACTCCTCCCTCTCCGTTCTGGTTTGCAAGATAGGTCAATGCCTGTCTATGTAGGTCCGTAAAAGGAAACTTCCATTCATCATGAAAATCTAAATTAACGATACCATAATCGTAGGAAATTTTTCTGGAAAGTTTTTGCTCATGAGAATATACGATCTGATCGATCCTATTTCCGGATCTGTCGTATTTGACTACTTCTCCGTATTTTCCTTCCTTGTGAGACGCCTCTGTGAGCTCGTCCAAGGTACCACCGACCAATTCTCCATAACCTTTCAAATGATCGACCATCGCCTTCTTATGATCTGCCTTATAATCTGCAGAGTATCTATCGATGATCCTTTGTAATATTTTATCTTCTTCGTAAAAGTTCTTACCTCGATTCCCCTTGTAACCGGTTAAATCATAAGAAGCCAATCCTGGATTTTCGGATAAATGGTTTGGATGAGTCATAGTATTTCCTTTATAAGAACGGGAACCCGCTATCGCAATCATAAGCGAATAGGACCCGACTGCCAGAACTTTTTAGGACTCTAGGATACGTTGGATTTAAGTCGAACGTCGTTTGTTTGGAGAAAAAAGTATAGTAATGATTTTTTAGAATAAAAAACGGGTTCGTTTAATATTCTAAAACCATTCCCTCATACGGTGCGATCTCGAAGACTACAGGGATCTCCATTTTCTCCGGCTTTCTATGAGTGGAGATCAGGATCTGTGCAGTACGGTTCGCATTCGCTACGATCTTTTTGGATTCATTCTCGAAGTTTAAAATGATAAGACATTTTTTCTTTTCGAATTCTCGAGTGTATTGAAGAACACCAGGAGGAGAATCGTAATCCAAAGCAAGAGTTCCTTTTTTCAGGATCTCATTTCCTTTGCGTAGCCAAATCAGTTTTTTATAAAAATTTAATAGACTATCGATAGATCTGGATTGTGTTTCCACATTCACATTCTCGTATCTGGAGAACACAGGTAACCAAGGTTCGCCCTGGCTGAATCCGCCATTCACGTCGGAAGACCAACACATAGGAAGTCTACAGTTGTCACGGCTTGGATAAACCGGCCAATATCTTTTTCCGACAGGGTCTTGGATCCGATTTTTAGGGACTCTTTCGTCCATCATTCCAAGCTCTTCCCCGTAATATAAAAACGGAGTTCCTCTTAAGGTAAGAAGCATTAGTGCAGCGATTTTTGCTCTTTGGACCGTTTCTCTTCCTTTGGAATATCTTGTGATATGGCGACGAAAATCATGATTACTTAATGTATAATTCGGCCAACCCTTATCTCTAAGGTACTTCTCCCATTCCTTGATCACATCCCGGAATTTTTCGGCCTTCCAAGGAGTATAAAAGAAAGCAAAGTTGAACGCTAGATGAAGTTCATCGCCCTTCGCTCCGTAATAGGAAGCAGGAAGTGCGCTAGTGCCCGGAGGCTCCATCATCACTTCGCCCACGGACATTTTATCTCCGTAGGAATCCAAAAGTTTTCTAAGATCCTTTAGGATATCGTGCATCTCAGGACGATCACGATCATAAATATGATTTTGCTGATCGAAAGGTCTTGCGATCCATCTTTTACGAGGATTACTTCTGAGTTCCGAATCCTTAACGAATAGATTCACCACGTCCAAACGGAAACCGTCGACTCCCATATCTAGCCAAAACTTGACCATAGAGAAGATCGCTTTCTTGACTTCCGGATTTCTCCAGTTCAGATCAGGTTGTTCCGCTAAGAAAGAATGATAATAATATTGTTCTGTAGTTTTGTCGAAGGTCCAAGCCTTTCCACCGAAAGTACCCATCCAATTATTCGGAGGATTTCCGTTTACAGGATCTTTCCAAATATACCAGTCTCTCTTCGGATTATTTTTAGAAGATTTGGATTCTATAAACCAAGGATGAAGATGAGAAGTATGATTGGCCACCAAGTCCATGATGATCCGAATCTTTCGTTTATGAGCTTCTTTTAATAAACGTTTGAATGTTTCCAGGTTACCGAAGACTGGATCGATACTTTCGTAATCCGAAATATCATATCCAAAATCGAACATAGGAGAAGGGTAAATAGGAGAAAGCCAGATCGCATCGATCCCCAATGAGTTCTGAGTTCCATCATTGAGGTAATCCAGCTTTTGGATAATACCTTCTAGATCGCCGATCCCATCCCCATTGGAATCCCTAAAACTTCTAGGATAGATTTGATAAACGACCGCGTTTTTCCACCAGTCGGCATCCACTTTCTTCCCACGACGAGGAGGATTTGGCTTTTTCAGAAGCCGAACCGATGAGGAGGTTTCTTTTTTTCTTTTAGAAGCTACTGTGGAACGACTGTCCGAATCCATACTGGGGACCATTTTTAAAAAACGAGTTCCCCTGTCATCCTTTCCACAGGCTGAATTCTTAGGATCCTAGCTTCTAAAGATTTTAATAATTCCTTATCCTTGACCTGTTCGCCTTCTTTTGTTTGAAGATAGAATGAGTCATAAGCATAGTCCGCCGAAGTGGATACCCTTAAGTGGGAAACTTTTAAACCGAAATCGAAAACTTTTCGTAAAATTCTATACACGAGTCCAACCATATCCGGCATTCTAACTTCCATAATCGTTGTATCAGTAACATCTTCATTGGAAAAACGAACGGATCTATTAACGATACTCTCCGGTATCGTCTTACGTGGATTCCATTCAGTCCTTTCGAATGCAATACTATCTCTTTGTAATGTTCCGGAAGCCATTAGCCTAAGTTTACCTTCCATTCTGGAAAGTTTATCTCCGGAAATATTCCCGCTCCCTTGAGAGTCGGTCACTTGAAGGATATGCACTTGGTAATCTTCGAAAGTATAACTTTGCATTCCTACAAGATTTAATCCTTCTGAAGAAACAGAACAACAGAGATCCAATAAAATTTCAGGAAGATCCCGGCTCACAACTTCTACAGTCACGAATGCAGGATCCTGCTCCAGATCGAAAAGTAGATCGGATGTTTCTCCTTGGCTAAGGGAAGTAATCGATTTAAAATATTTTAATATTTTTCGGTTAGATACCGTTTTTAAAAAACTCTGAGGGATCACCGAATATGCAAAGGAAGCGATTGTTTTTGCGATCTTAGGATCCTGGCCCTCTTTTTCGGTTAAATACGCGACTAAATCTTTCGAAAGCGCAATCCTTTCTTCCTCTCCATGAGAATCCTCGTAATCCGTTCTTTTATTTTTAAAGAAGTCTATGGAGTTTTTATAAAGAACGTTTAAGATCGCCTTCTTCCAATTGGTAAGAACATTCGTTCCGACAGATTTAGTATCTATGATCGTAAGAACATAAAGTAATTTCAGTCTGTCCGGATTGGAAACGGTTCTCGCAAAATTACGGATCAAAATTTTATCCGAGATGTCTCGCTTAGAGGAAAGCTCCGACATCAGAATATGTTTCTCCACTAAAAAGCGGAATACATCTGTATCTTCTTCGGAAAGCCCAAGACGAGAGCCGACAGACACAGCAAGTTCCGCACCGTATTCGGAGTGATCTCCTTCTTTCACTTTTCCTGCATCATGCAAAAGGATTGCGAGCGCAAGAATTTCGGTTTTCTCACATTCTCCGTAAACTTCTTGGATCTCTCTGTCTTCGAATTCATTCTTATCCAAACGGTCCAATTCGTGAAGTATCAGAAGTGTATGTTCATCTACCGTGAATTCATGATGATAACTGAATAATGGAAAATTGGTGCAGGCCCCAAACTCAGGTAAAAGTTCTCCGAGAACCTGGCATTCATGCATTAATTTTAATATTCTTCCACGATCTTTGCTATTTCGAAGAATATTCAGGAACTCTCCGTTTACTTCTGCAGAATATCTAAAATCATCATCCAAGAAATGGGAAGCAAATCTGATCTCGCTTAATAGACTACCGGATGCTTCGAAGCCGGTCTCTTGGATCATTTTGAATGTAAGTAATAGATCTTTATATAAAGTATGAGGGTTTGCGAAAAGATTTCCTTCACTCGGAGGAAAGACCGTTTTTCCAATTCTTATGAATCGGATCCCTTCATAACTGAAATTTTCAGTCTCTCCACCTTTATGAGAAGCGAGTATAGAATCCAAATAGATACGGATCGTGAAGTAAATATTTTTCTGATGGCTATAGAGAGTATTCATGAACTTCTCTATGGTCTGCATTTCTTCTTTTTTACCGAAACCTAGATATTCTGCTACTTCCGGCTGTAGATTCAGATCCAAACGATCATGTTTTCTCCCGGTCAGAACATGAAGCGCGGTTCTTGCCCGTATCAAAAAATCATACGCCTCTTCCAAGGCTTGGATCTCTCCATTCTGAAAAAATGGAAGAACTGCAAGCCCACCCAATGAACGGATAGGCCCTCTGGATTTTTCAGTCCAATATAAATATTGAATGTCTCTTAGCCCGCATAGATCCGTTTTCAAATTCGGTTCTGACAGAAGGATCGGTCTTCCTTCTTTTAAAAACCTTTCGGAAAGTTGTTCTTCTTTTGTTTGATTATATCTTGTGGAAAACTTTGTAGGAAGTTTTGCTAAAAACTCTTCTTCATATTTTTTGAACAGTTCTTTAGAGCCTGTTAAGAATCTACTATCTAAGATTGCATGATAGCTGGACATATCATCCAAATACCGGAAAGATTCTTTGATCGTCCTACAAGTATGACCTACTTCTTTACCAGAATCATATAGATACGTATTGATGGAAGAGATGATCTCTGAAAGTTTATGGTCCGGAACTCCGTTATGCAGATATAATATATCCACATCCGAATGGGGAGCCATCTCCATACGACCATAGCCGCCGAGGGCAACAACAGCAACCTCTTCTCCCTTTTTTAGGATGCCCGAAGACTTTTCGAATCTTGCTCTTAAAAAAGAATCTATGATAAACGTAAGTTGCCTAGAGACAAGACGACCTGATACGGTCCTACTTTTTTCCAAAAGCCTTTGGAAGCTATAGGAGATGTCTAATTCTAAAGGCATTGATTGTTCCTACAGCTCTTAGACTCGATTTATTTCAATTTATCGCCTGGGTTTGCCCCTCGATGAGGAACAAATAAGCTCAAAGTTTCGCCTTCTCCGGAAGCGAGTAACATAGCCTCGGACATTCCGAATTTCATCTTACGAGGTTTGAGATTTGCAACCGCTACTACGCTAAGGCCTACAAGATCCTGAGGTTGGTAAGCAGCCTTTATTCCTGCGAAAACGTTTTTTGTACCGAGTGGTCCAAGATCCAGTTTCACTTGTACAAGTTTATCCGCGCCTTCTACAGGACCTGCTTCTAAGACCTTGCCAACTCTTAGATCAACTTTGCTTAAGTCATCGATAGAGATTTCCAAAACTCCTTCCGTTTTTGTCGGAGCCGGAGCTGGAGCCTGTGTAGATTTTGTTTCTGCAGCGTTTTCTTCTAACATAGTTTGGATGGCCTTTTCTTCCACTCGTTTGGTGATCATTTCATAAGCGGATACTTTTGTTTTTTCTAAATCGGAATCCAGATCCGCAAATTCTGGTTTTTTATTTAGGTCCAGTAGTTTGTATATTTTTTCGGAAGCCTTAGGGAGAACCGGACATAGATAGATCGCAAGAATACGAGCCGCATTCAACGCTACTGTCACAGTTTGTCTCGCAAGTTCTGCATCCGTTTTGATCTGGATCCAAGGAGCCAGATCGTTTACGTATTTATTCGCGATATCTCCCAAACGAGAGCATTCTTTCATGATCCGAGTGTAGTTACGTGTTTCATACCATTCTCTGATCTTCGGTTCTGAACTTCTCAGTTCATCCAGGATCTTCTTCCCTTCCGGATCCAAACTTCCTAAAGTTCTATCCAGTTTATCTAATATAGATGTGGAAACTCTGGAAACTAAGTTTACGAAGTTTCCCACAAGATCGGAATTCACTTTTGCAGTGTAATCATCGAAAGAAAGATCTAGATCGTCCATTCCGGACCCGAGTTTTCCAGCCAGATAAAAACGTAGATGTTCAGGATCTAAATGTTTAAGATATCCTTCTGCCTTGATGAATGTCCCTCTGGACTTGGACATTTTTTCACCGTTTACGGTAATGAAACCGTGAACATGCACTTGTGTAGGAGATCTATATCCTCCACCTTCCAAAGTCGCAGGCCAAAATAAAGTATGAAAATATAATATATCTTTTCCGATAAAATGGGAGATCTCAGCATTTTCATCCTTCCAAAAAGAATCGAATTTTTTACGATCCCCTTTGAAATAATTCAAACTGGAAGCCATGTATCCGATCGGCGCATCCAACCAGACGTAAAAATATTTTTCGACTTCTCCGGGGATCTTAAAACCGAAATAAGGTCCGTCCCTAGAAATATCCCAATCCTGTAGCCCTGCTTCAAACCATTCCTTTAGTTTTTTGCGAACACCGTCTGCGACATGGGATTCTTTCTCCACCCAGTTAGAAAGATATTTCTCGAAATCACCCAATTTGAAAAAAATATGTTTGGAGTTTCGACTAACGGGAGGAGTCCCACATAAAGAACAATGAGAATCCTTTAGATCCTTGGGAGAATAAGTCGCTCCACAATTCTCACAACTATCCCCATACTGATCTTGGGTCCCGCAATTCGGGCAAGTACCTTTGATAAAACGATCAGGTAGGAACATCTTATCCGTATCACAATATGCTTGTTCTATTTCGCGTTCTGCGATATGGCCTTTTCCTTTTAAGGAAAGATAAATTTCCTCGGAAAGGATCCGATTTTCTTCAGAGTTAGTGGTATAATAATTATCGTATTCTACTAAAAATCCGGAAAGGTCTCGGTAATGTTCCGACCTAACTCGGTCGATCAATTCTTCCGGGCTGATCCCTTCTTTTCTAGCTGCAAGCATGATGGGTGTTCCATGCGTATCATCCGCACAGAAAAAATAACATTCATTGCCCAAAGACTTTTGATAGCGAACATATATATCCGTCTGGATCGCTTCCAGAACATGACCCAAATGGATCGGGCCGTTCGCATAAGGCAAAGCGGAAGTAACGAGGATCTTTCGTTTTGTTTCGGCTCTCACATAGTCAGCCTGAGAAAAATTCCTCCAAAATCAACATGGATTTTTCATTGCAAAACCGCAGGTTGAGTTAAAATACATCGGAAAACGGGAACGCCCTCAAAGGAAGGCATCAAAAATGGAAAGGGTTTCATCTTTGGCTAGCAAAGTTTTGCCGGGCCATGAGTTTTACGAAAAATTTCAGAAAAGTCTGGATATGGAATCCGAGATTTTTCAACTCAAGATGAATTATGCCAAAGTATTAGTAAGTCTTTGGTCTTATTCATGTCACGCGGATGGAGTCTTCCACAGAAAGGAAGGGAACCTAGTCGGACAAATGGTAAAAGCGATGTTCGATAAGGATTGTATCTTCGATCATCATCATGACCAAAAAGCAGAGATCATAGAGGAACTTTCCGAAGTTTTCGAATCTCCGCTTCCAGTTAAAATGATCACTGATTTTGCGGAAGGAAATCCGGTCTTAGCGGCTAATTTTTACGAAGACGCAGTTTGTATCGTAACTACGGACGGAAAGTTCACCGATAGAGAAAAAGAATTTTTAGAAGACCTAGCAAAAGAACTAGAGATCTCTCCTATGGATAAGAAGAACATAGATAATAAATATACGGGCGGCGACGAAGACTAAAATTTTAGTCGCCCACCCTCTCATGCCGCTTCCGATCCTATTATTTCTTTCCTTTTATCTAGGACTACAATTCATCCTAAGCGGCCCGTTTGTCCAACTCGTAGTCAATATTTTCTCCTTTAGACTTTTTAAATTTCGTTGGCTCACACCTGGAATTATTCTACCTGGGCTTTGGGTTTGGGCCAGACATTTTATCGTATTTTTCCCGGGAGAACTCGGGACAGACATAGTACACGCAAAGGGAAGTTTCGTAAGATTTAGGATTTCATTTTCCAATTTATTTAAAGGAAAACTAATATTCAAAGGAGTAAATGTTCGCTCCTTTCATATGGACTACACCAATCGAGTAGAGTCCCGAAAAAAGATAGAATACCTTCCAAAAAGAGGAAGGATCCAATTTAGATTGGAAAAAGTCGCTCATTCCAGCATAGATATCGAGGATAAAACTTTAACTCCTGTTTTTAATATTCAGATCCGTGATATTAAGATCGAAAACGGAATTTTAGACGCAGGTTCCCCTCTCGAAATTCTTTTTAGGAGTAGAGTTGGCTCCTGTAGGTTAGGAAGAGAAGGTTTACTCAGGACGGGAACTCTCAAAAACGGGGACAGAGGTTATCTCAATTTGAGCGGAATTACCTGGGGAGAATTAGCCGGGCTTGAGATCATCCCACTTCCTCTTTTCAAAAAACAAGTTCATCTTGCATTAGAATTTCGCCATATAGATGAACATCATACAGATTTCGAAGGCACTTTGCTACATACGAGCCCGGGAGAAGAGGAAGAATCCGAAAATTATCCTTTCCGATTCGGAGTAGACTGGAATGATTTTAATCTTCCCTTCGATTTAGCTCTTAGAAAACTGATTATGGAATTGTTCCTTCAAACCAAACTGGAAGGTTTGATGGCAAGGACATTACAAACCATTGCAAAAGGGATTCGACTATTTTTAGGGAAAGATTAAGCAGATCATTCGTGGCATTTTTTCGAGCTATAATATTCCTTTGTCTATTCACATCTTCTAATCTATCCGCAGATACTGTATTCTTGAAATCAGATGAAAAGATAGAGAATGTAAAAGCGAAGATGGGCCCACAATATTTAGAACTAAGCCTTGAAAACGGTAAGACTGTTTCCTTACTCAACGGTACCTGGAAATTATTAAAGATCCAACCTGTACAATGGAATAAAAAAATCCCGAACGCGGCTGAAGAGATCCAAGAAAGAGATCGGGTACAACAATTATCCGAAAAAGGTAATATTTATACTCCTAGACCGGAAGAAGATAAGATCTCTCCCGTTTCTAATTTTTTCTTAGGTTTGATCCCCGGATACTCCGGATTGTATAGAACAAAAAATTATTGGGGAGCCGGGACATTTACAGTTTTAGAGTTAGCTGCTACAGCAAACTTGATCTCTATTTCTTCAAGGCAGGGTTTACATGGAGGAGCCTTTCAAGGAAGTTCTTCTGTAACTGCCGCCTCCCAAAATACCCAAGACACAATATTCGGAGAAGCAATCTTAGGGCTTTTACTTTTAACGGATGCGGTTACTTCCAGTATCATGGCTTCTTCTTGGAATGAAGGAACTTATTCAGGAGAACCATTACGATTTAGCCCCAAAAAGACTACTTGGTACGGAAGAGGATTTCGCTCTCTATTATTTCCAGGCTGGGGACAGATCTACGCTGAAGAACCCGGCAAAGGTTATGTATTTTTAACTCTGGGAGCATCTTTATTCGCTGCAGGAATTTACCAAGACAATCATATCAGAACAGCTAGAAGGGAATACAACGCAGATAAAGATCAAATCTTAAATTCGGATAGGATCGTTACCTATTATAATCCGTATCCTGTTGTTCGTTACGAATGGGATATTCCTCTTCTTTCATCGAATATCATAAGAGCGGAAGGTTCCAAAGAAAATTTGGATGATGCAAAGATACTAAGAGGAAATATCTGGGGAGCTTTAGCTGCAGTTTGGACGATCAGTTTGTTAGATGCGATTTTTTTTTCCGGAAATAAAGATAAACTTACCTCCGGGTTCCGTTTTAATTTTAGAGTGCAACCGAATAGCCAAGTGTACGAGACTCGAGCAATGGGAATGTCCGCATCTAATACTGAATATTTTGCAGAATTAAAATATTCTTTTTAAGAACAAAGTATTATCTTACTCTTTGGCCTAGGCCTTCTACAATCCCGTCCAATTTGATCAGGCCGGAAATCATATCTTTCATTGCTGATTTAAAAGCCTTCTTTTGTTCTTCATCTATTTTTTGAGACGAAACATCGGCCTTCATAGATTCAAGAGTATCACTGATCAAAGCGAGGATCCCGTAAACAGGCTCGTCCTTGTTTGTGGAATTGATTATGAATTCTATATTATTCTTATACATCTCTTTTCCCTTTTCGCCTTTCGATAGGAACTGCCAGGAGCCTATCGAAGTATTATTTAAAATGTATTCCTCTTAGGACAAGGATTCAAGCCGAATTTATAATATTATTACGAATTCTTTCCTTTTACATAACATAATGGAAATCTTTTATAGACTGAATTCGTTTGAGCCAAAACCGGTTCTAAAAATCAGGACCCATTAGAAATGCGACCCGAAGGAGATGATTCCAGAAAATCAGGCGGCATCTCATCCTTTAAGTCGACTCCGGATATACCTCTTTTGAGAGATTCGGCTAACAAATAAGCGGTTTTTAAGGATGCTTTCCTGAAATCTAAGCCGTCGGGTCGTATATTGGAAATACAATTTCGACTCTCGTCTGTTTTGCCTAACTTAGGGGAGAATGTTAAATACATCCCGATGCTATCCGCAGAAGTTAGACCAGGCCTTTCGCCTATCAATAGAATGACCGCCTTCGCACCTAAAATTTCCCCAATCTCGTCCCCGATCGCCACTCTCCCTAGTTTTCCCAAAATGAAAGGAGCTAAGGAATATTTTTTATCCGACAAGATCGGAACCAGAACTTGTAAGAAAGGGATCAGATTCGAATCTAATGCTTTTGCAGAAAGACCGTCTATTCCGAGTAAGGCGAGATCATAATCTCCTTTTTTAGGTTCCAATCTTGCGCGAGAAGGTTCCGAGATCCTTCTACCCAAATCCGGTCGAAGTAAATATTCTTCCCTGCTTTTAGCTAAACTTTCTACCGAAATGGTTTCTATTCCTAAGGGTCGAAATATTTTTTCAGACTCATTGTACAATGCCCCGAAGTCCGGTTCAACGAGTACAGCATCTCTTGCTCGTGCATGATCCAGCCTGAATTTTAGAAGTTCGGAAGTCGGAATAGAACCTCCGGATCTACCGATACCGATCCTAGCAGAAGTATAACTTTTCCAAAATTCCCTTGAACTCATCCGATCTTATCCTCTAAAATTCCTTCGAGCAAAAGCCTGCCGGGATTTTCTTTAGGAAGAAATTGTTTGTCGGACTCAAAAAGGCCTTTTTCCAAAAGCCAAGACTCAAATTCGGGAGCAGGTCTTAATCCGAATATCTGTCTTAAATACAAAGCGTCATGAAAGGAAGTACTTTGGTAAGACAACATCACGTCGTCGGCTCCGGGAACTCCCATAATATAATTACATCCTGCTGCTCCAAGCAAAGTAAGAAGAGTATCCATATCATCCTGGTCTGCGTCTGCATGATTCGTATAACAGACATCCACTCCCATCGGAAGACCCAAAAGTTTACCGCAAAAATGATCTTCTAATCCTGCTCTTAATATTTGTTTTCCATTATATAGATATTCAGGGCCGATAAAACCAACGACCGTATTCACGAGCAACGGGTCGAACTTTTTAGCGACTGCATACGCTCTTGCTTCTAAGGTTTGTTGGTCTATACCGAAATGAGCTCCGGCGGATAATCCACTTCCTTGCCCTGTTTCGAAATACATAACATTCTTTCCAACGGTTCCTCGATTCAGCTCCAAAGCCATCTGCCAAGATTCTTCCAGAATATTTAGGTTCACCCCGAAACTTTTATTCAAAGCCTCGCTTCCTCCGATGGACTGAAAAACCAAATCCAAAGGTGCACCTTCTTCCATCGCTTTCATAGAAGTAGTCACGTGACAAAGAACACAAGATTGGGTCGGAATAGAATATTTCTCAATGATAGAATCCAACATTTTAAGTAGGGCTATAACTGTAGGAACATTATCCGTAGCAGGATTAATTCCGATCACGGCGTCTCCACTACCCAAAAGAAGTCCATCCAAAATACTGGCCGCAATTCCTTTCGGATCATCGGTAGGATGATTCGGCTGTAAACGAACGGATAACCTTCCTGGAAGTCCGATCGTATTCCTGAATTTAGTCACCACAGGTGACTTTTTAGAAACTAAGATCAGATCCTGGTTGGACATGATCTTGGAAACCGCTGCAGCCATCTCTGGAGTTATGCCGTCCCGGATCTCTGAAATAGATCCTGAGTCGGTATTCTCGTTCAAAAGATAATCCCTGAATTCGCCCACAGTGAAAGAGGAAATTTTTGAAAAAGCGGATCCGCTATGAGAATCAAAGATCAATCGAGTTACTTCGTCTTTTTCTCCCGGGATCAATTCTACATTCAAAAATTCTGATAAAGGAAGGTCTGCAAGAGCCATCTGTGCCGCTACCCTTTCTTCCTGAGTGGACGCTGCAATTCCTGCAAGTTGGTCCCCGGAACGCAGAGGACTTGCCTTTGCCATTAAAGTTTTGAGATCGGAAAATATGTAGGACTTCCTACCAAGAACGGTTTTATAACCCATAAAGATTCCCTATTGATCTCATACCGAATCTAATAAAAGTGCAAGTTTCATTTTGCAAAAATCGCGGACCTGGCCCAAACTAAACCGCTTCCTAAAATTAAAACGAATATTACGAATAAGATTGGATGTTGCCATGCAGAAACCCCCAAGACTAATGCGGATAAGATCAAAGCGATCGAAGGCATCCATAATTTCCCTGGAACTATAAATGGCCTTTCTCTTTCCGGTTGTTTTTTTCTTAAAATGAAAAAACTGATCATAGAGCAAAAATACAAAAGTAAAGCGCCGAATGCGGACAAGGTGATCAGTTCGGAAGTTTTACCTGTACATAGGGCCGCAATCCCAAAGATGGTATTTGCAATTAATGCATTTGCTGGTGTTTTAAATTTAGGATGGATCTTTCCAAAAAAACCGGGTAGAAAATTTGCTCTTCCGAATTCGAAACTTGCTCTTCCTCCTGCTAAAATGATCCCGTGAAAAGATGCGATCAAACCGAATAATCCGATCGTGATCAGTAAATGAAATGCCCAGCCGCTTTCTCCATATAGTTTCCTCAATGCTAAAGGAAGAGGATAATCAGATGCGGCTGCCCCAGGCTCAGGATATACGATCATCTCCCATCCCCCCACTCCGATAGAAGAGAAAAAAACCAAACCACAAAGTACTACCAAAGTTGCGAGAGCAGAACCGAATCCTCTTAAAATATTTTTCTGAGGATCCTTCGTTTCTTCGGCAACATTTGCAACTCCTTCTATCGCTAAAAAAAACCAAACTGCAAATGGTAATGCGGATAAGGCACCACTCCAACCATTCGGTAATGGATTGTGAGAAAATTTCTCCCATGAAAAAGAGGGAAATGTAAGCCCGGAAAATAAGAGTAATTCAAAAACTGCTAATATAGTAATCGCAAATTCGAATGAAGCGGCAAACTTCACTCCGATTATATTCAACAAAGTGAAAAATATATATGCAATGATCGCGATCCAGATCGGATCTACACCTGGTAAGAATAATGAAAAATACGCTCCGATCGCTGCGGCTATTGCGGGGGGTGCAAATAAAAATTCTATCAACTGAGCAGTTCCTACCAGATAGGCCCAGGCATTTCCTAAGGCCTCCCTTCCATAATCGAATGCTCCTCCCGCTTTCGGGATCATACATGCAAGTTCGGTATAGCTGAAAGAAAAACAAATATACAGCAGAATGATGAGTAAGGTAGCAACTCCCAAACCTAGAGTTCCTCCGACCGGAAGACCTAAATTCCATCCGAAATACATTCCGGAAATCACGTATCCGACTCCTAATCCCCATAAAAGCCAAGGTCCTAAACTACGATTGAACTCTTCTTTCTGTTCCATTCTCTCCCTATTTAGCAAAAAACGTACCTATCTCAAACTTGATCAGAATAACTTATCTTCGTATAGTCTCTTTGTAGGAATTCCTACAAACTGAGGTCCATTCTCAAAACTAGTTCCGAACCTTCTTCCTTTCATCCATTAGTAAAAAACTCGACGTCTAAACTTGTACCAGGGAGCCTTAAATATGCCTCAGTTAAGATCTCGTACTTCCACTCATGGACGCAATATGGCCGGAGCCAGAGCACTCTGGAGAGCCACCGGTATGAAAGAAGGAGACTTCGGAAAACCGATCGTTGCAATCGCAAACTCGTTCACTCAATTCGTTCCGGGACATGTTCACTTAAAAGATTTAGGCCAGATGGTCGCAAGAGAAGTGGAGAAGGCAGGTGCTGTCGCAAAAGAATTCAATACCATCGCAGTGGATGATGGGATCGCAATGGGGCATGGCGGCATGTTGTATTCTTTACCAAGCCGCGACCTGATCGCTGACTCCGTAGAATATATGGTGAACGCTCATACTGCGGACGCACTGATCTGTATTTCTAACTGTGATAAGATCACCCCAGGAATGTTAATGGCCGCATTAAGATTAAACATTCCGACCGTATTCGTTTCCGGAGGCCCGATGGAAGCCGGAAAAGTAAATTGGAACGGCGATATCAGAAAATTGGATTTGGTTGATGCGATGGTAGAAGCCGCGAACCAAAATGTTTCTGATGAAATGGTAAATCAAATCGAACGTTCCGCTTGTCCTACCTGCGGTTCATGTTCCGGGATGTTTACCGCAAATTCTATGAATTGTCTTACCGAAGCTTTGGGACTTTCTCTTCCTGGAAACGGTTCCACCTTAGCGACCCACGCAGATAGAAAACAACTCTTCTTAACCGCAGGAAGATTGATCGTAGATCTTGCAAAAAGATATTACGAACAAGACGACGAATCCGTTCTTCCAAGAAATATCGCAACATACGAGGCATTCCAAAACGCAATGGCGTTAGATGTTGCAATGGGTGGTTCTACAAACACAGTATTACATATTCTTGCAGCAGCTCACGAAGCTGGGATCAATTTCAAAATGCATGATATAGATCTCATCTCCAGAAGAGTTCCATGTATTTGTAAAGTAGCCCCTGCTACTCAGAAATATCATATGGAAGATGTTCACCGCGCCGGTGGAGTGATCGGTATTCTTTCCGAGTTGGATCGAGCAGGATTGATCCATAGAGATGTTCCTACTGTTCATTCTGAAACATTAGGAAAAGCATTGGAAGAATGGGACGTCGTTCGTCAGAACGCGAATTCAAAAGCGTACGCATTATTCTCCGCAGCACCTGGAGGAATTCCTACAACGGAAGCATTCTCCCAAGACAAACGTTGGCCTGAACTTGATATAGATAGATCCAATGGTTGTATTCGAGATGTGGAACATGCATATTCTCAAGACGGAGGATTAGCTGTTCTTTACGGAAATATAGCACCCGAAGGTTGTATCGTAAAAACCGCTGGTGTGGACGAATCCATTTGGAAATTCAAAGGCAGAGCCAGAGTAATGGAAAGCCAAGAAGAAGCGGTCGCAAAGATCTTAGGAAACGAAGTTGTAGAGGGAGATATCGTAGTCATCCGATACGAAGGACCTAAGGGCGGACCTGGTATGCAAGAAATGTTGTACCCTACTTCTTATCTCAAATCCAAAGGATTAGGTAAAGCCTGTGCACTTCTGACCGATGGAAGATTTTCCGGAGGAACTTCCGGACTTTCGATCGGACACGTTTCTCCTGAAGCGGCTGCCGGTGGGGTCATCGGTCTTGTGGAAGAAGGAGATATTATAGAGATAGATATTCCTGACAGATCCATTCACTTAAGAGTGAGTGACGCAGATCTTTCGGATCGTAGAGATAAGATGAACGATAAAGGAAAGGATGCTTGGAAGCCTAAGTCCAGAAAGAGGACCGTTTCTGCAGCACTCAGAGCTTATGCTGCACTGACTACTTCCGCTCATACAGGAGCTGTTAGAGATGTAGGCCAAGTGGAGCATCTTTAATCTATCCCTAAAAGAATAATCCCCAAATAGGTTTAGGAATGTTTTTATGAGACAAAAAACATTCCTAAACTGGGCTTCGAGAAATAAGAAAAAAACTCCGTCTCATAAAAAGACTGGAAACCGATCTTAAAAAGGAGTATCTTCCCCTTATGTCGAAAATTGCCCTCTCTCTTCCCCCCGTCCAAACTCCTTCCGAACTGATGGATTTCCTACGAAAAGAATCGGACAATCCGAACTTTGATCTTTGGTTGGATGAACTCGCAGAAAGAGCAAAGTCAGGCGATAAACTCATTTGGAGTTTTTTATACCAGGCAATACGGGAAGCGGACTCGGGAAGATTGTCCTGGGGATTTCATAAAAGATTACTTTCCGGAATATTTCATGTACTCTCCCGGATCGGAGACTCTCAGTCTTATAGATTATTCATCAATTATGTAAAGTCCCTGGATCGCACCATCCCGATCGGAGCATTGGAACTCATTGGTGATCTAATCCCTACATTCAAAGAGGTGGATATAGATGAGATCATCTCTATCTCATCCTTAAACGATCCATTTAAATCCGCATTCGGGATCTATGCACTGGCGCAAGTCGTGTTGGAAGATAGAATTCCCGAAGATAAGGTAGAGCAGGTAAAAGCTTTCTTAAGAGATTATCATAATCCGAGTTATTTCTTGGATCATATGGTGGAAAGAACTCTGGAATTTTTAGAAAGAGATAACTCAGACATTCTTGCCTTCGTGGAACAACTCGCTAGCTAAACCGAAAATCCGGAAAACAAGATTAAAGCATAAAAAAAGGAAGTCTTTCGACTTCCTTTTTTCGTTTCAGGAACTTAAACCGGACGTTTAGGAAGCGTATTGGTCCATTAGAGATTTTGCAATTACTCTCAATGCCATTACTTCTTCCGCACCTTCGAAAATGGAGAACACTCTCGCATCTACGAAGTAACGAGAAACCGCATATTCTTCTGCGTATCCCATTCCGCCATGGATCTGCATTGCCTCTCTGGTTACCCATTCAGCAACTTTAGAAGCGTAGAACTTGATCAAAGTCGCTTCCATTTGTCCTTGATGATTGTCCAAAAGTTTCGCTACAGTATTTGTGAACTGACGGGAAGCTTGAACGATCATCGCCATACGAGCGATTTTGTATTTAGTCAGGTTATAATCAAAGATAGGTTTTTGGAAAACTTGTCTCTCTTGTGCATAACGAAGACCCGCTTCTAAAGCCGCTTGCATCACACCGTTTGCGCGTGCTGCAGTTTGGATCCTTCCGCCGGAGAAACCTTCCATTTGGAAATAGAATCCTTTTCCTCTTGCAGGTTCTCCACCGATCAAGTTTTCTTCCGGAACAAAATAATCTTCGAAAGAAACTTCGAAAGAGTGCATACCACGATAGCCGATGGTTCCAATCGCTTTTCCGCTGATCCTTCCGCCGCCGTCTTGTTTATAATCGAACTCGTGACCGGTAAAGCTTGGCTTCTCCGCAAGAACGATAGAAAGCCCCTTATGTTTTAATTCAGGATCGGATTCAGTTCTTACTAGGATCAGAAGAAGATTTGCATAACCTGCAAAAGTACACCAGGTTTTTACGCCGTTGATGGACCAGCCTCCGTTCACCTTTTTAGCTGTTACGGAAACTCCGGCAACATCAGAACCGTAATTTGGCTCGGTTACCATGATACCGCCCATCTTCTCACCGGAAGCGATTAAAGGTAACCACTTCTCTTTTTGAACGTCTGTTCCACCTTTTAATAATGCTTTAGAAAGAATTTCAGGACGAGTAATAAGAGATCCAGCAATCCCTAAAGATCCTCTAGAAAGTTCCTCTGTAACTACAAGCATGGAAATATTATCCGGCTTGTCGTTCGGTTGTAATCCACCGTAAGTTTCAGGAATACAGAGACCGAAACATCCCATGTCTCTTAAACCTTGGATGATCTCTTCCGGAACGATATCGTCATGGCGGTGAACATGCTCAGCTTTAGGAGCAACGACCTCTTCTGCGAATTGTTTGAAAGTTTGGCGGAACATTTCGTGATCTTCGCTAAGACCATAAGCACCATAATGTCCTAATGAAACGATAAGATCGGCGATATGATTGTAGTTCTCGATCGCGCTTGCTTCTTCTAAGAACTTGTTTGTGGACTCGTCGAATAATTTAGAGATCAGATCTTGGGTAGAAATTCCGTATTCGGAGGTTCTGGAGCTAAACTCTGTGCGGATATGAGAAACAACTTCGGCAGCAAAAACTTGAGCCATCAATTTTTCCAGGTCGCCCGTTCCAAGAGAATCGTTCCAAGCATACTCGATAAAGTTTTCCGCGATCTTTTGTTCAGAAGTCAACCATGCGATTTGATACTGAACGAATTGATTTTGGTCCATTTTGGAAACGGAAACTTTTCCATTAGAACTACATTTAGCCGCGAGTGCTTTAGTTACTTGTTCGATTACTGCTGAAGACTTGCTTAAAGCCTGTTTTGCCGAGGTGGAATCCGTCGGAGCTATCGTTGCCATTATCTCTTATCCTGCCGATTTGCGAATTATTGCTTATTGACGCCAAAAGCCTGGACCCAAGCGCCTAAAATACTATAACCTGGGGTCGATTCGGCCTGTCATTTAAGTTTTTGAACGGATGTCTCGGTGAAATATGGGACAGAATATAAGAAAGAGGCGATCCGCTGCAGAAAAGATCAATCCGATCTGCAGGTAAAACCGGTCTGGGCAAAATGTGCTAAATACTCATTCGCAATATCGTTATAACCCTCTTCTCTATAAGCTTTTTCCAATCTACAGTAAACTTCCGAATATACGGATTCATGCAAATCATCATTCAAAGGAAGAAAAGGTTCAAAAGTTATAAGTATATTTTTGAAATCTGAATTCTTGCGGTATGACCTGGAAAGATACATCGCATATGTCAGGCTATTCGGTACTAATTGGGTTGCCTTTTGAAAATGGACTATAGCCTCTTCATTGCGATCGATTGATAATAATGTCTGACCTAATTTGAAATGAAGTTCTGGGTCTTTCGGATTTGTTTCAACTTGTTTTGTCAAATTTTCTGCGAGTATGGTCCCCTGCCACTTGTTTAGAGGAATACAACATAAGCCAAAGCCGATTGCGAGCAAATAGAGCCAGATCCTCTTTTTAGCATGACTCCAATGTAAAATTGAAAAGATAACGAGAGTAGGCAAGTGCGCTATGACTAAAAAAATTACCCAAGTATCACTTACCTTCTTAGCGATGATAATCATCGAAATCCAGCCAGCTATAAAGGAAAGAATAGCGAGTGCGGCGAATACTATAAATGCACCAGTTAAGAAATCTTCCATAGTATTTATTCCAAACGATCGATTCTACAATTCAAATATCTGCGAAAAGGATCATTGATTATATAATCGAGCGATAGTTTTAAGACAGATTTTTATTAAAAAAATCAACTAAAGCTATTTTCAGAATATAAGAAAGAGGCAATACGATTAATTTTCTTGGTTCTTTACCAAAGAAGAACGGATCTTTAAAAGATTATTTCGGATCCTTCGTTTTTGATCTTCTGTCAAACGGATCTCTTTTCTTTCGGCTCGATCGAGAACTAAGCTCGCCTTTTCTACGAATTCTACGGCCGCGTCGCTCGCAGATTCCCTTTTCTGCTGTTTTTCCTTGAAAAGGTCCAAAGCTTTTTGGACCTCTTTCAATTGTTCCGTAACTGAAACGATTTCTTCGACAGGAGAATTCATACCGGTACCTTATTCGTAAAGAACATCGATGTATTTTTTCTTAGCTTCGGCATGTTCCTTAAAACTTTTAGAGAAGTAATGGAAACCATCCGGTTTTAATAAGAAGAATAAATACTCCGTCTGAGTCGGCATCAACGCAGCTTCCAAAGAAGGTTGTCCCGGATTGGAGATAGGCCCAGGCGGATATCCCTTATTCATATAAGTATTATAAGGAGAAACGATCTTTAGATCCTTTTCAAAAATACGTGGATGTGGTTTGTCGAATAAATACTGAATCGTAGCACAAGATTCCAAAGGAATATCTTGCTTCAAACGATTTAGAAAAACACCGGCCATCAAAGGTCTTTCTTCATTTTTCTTAGCTTCTCTTTCGACTACAGAGGCAAGAACTACTAATTCATGCAGTTTTTTCGGATCCAATTCTTTTGCATTCGGGACCTTTTCGAGTCTTGCAAAAAATCTTTTGATCATCATTCTTGCGATCTTATCCACAGGAAAATTCACAGGAACACTATAAGTCTCAGGGAAAAGATATCCTTCCGCATTATTCGCAGGGATCTTAAATTCTCTCAATAATTCGGTTCTGGAAGCTGCGTTTAAAAAATCTGCTCTGGTCTTAATTAAGTTTTTCTTAACTAAAAGATCTCCGATCTGACGGTTATTATATCCTTCCGGAACTGTAAATGTAACTAATTTAACTTTTCCTTCCGTGATGACCTGCAACACTTTTCTGGAATCCATTCCGTCATTAATTTCGTAAAGACCTGCTTTGATCTTTCCGGCAGAACGAGTCGCTTTGATCAGAAAAAGAAAATATGTGGAAGACTTGATCAGTCCGTTTTTGGAAAGATTTTCTGTAACTTCCCCAGGAGAATCTCCAGGTTCTATAATGATATCTACTTTGACCTGGCCGGCACCGACTGCGCCACCTTTGATCTCATCTACAATGAAAAATGCTAGAAGTCCTAAAACGGCAAGAATGCCCAGCAATACACCTAATCTTACAACGAATTTATTCTTAAAAATCATACCCGTGTGCCTAGTATTTCTATCGGCGAAGTCCCGAATTTACGGAACCTCTACTTCCCTAAAAAAGGAACGCTTGCAACTAAGTTTTTGACCCCATTCTTATCCTGCTCCCTAAAAAAACAGGAATAGTATCCTTCGTGACAGGCTGCACCTTCCTGCTCCACTTCGTACACAACAAAATCTCCCGCTTTAGAAACAAGGATCCTTTTCAATTTTTGGATATGACCGGAAGTATCCCCTTTTCTCCATATTTCGTTCCTGGATCTGCTAAAATAGATCCCCTTGGATTCTTTCAGGCTTAATTCTAAACTTTCCAAATTGGAGAACGCTTGCATGAGTATATTCCCCTGAAGGTCTTGAGCGATAACAGGGATCAAACCATTTGTGAATTTTAGATTTTCAAAACTTTTAATTTCGATAAGATCCGCTTCGGAAAGTTCCGGATGAACAACCAATAGAGTGTCTTCATCACAATCAATCAGTGTTTTTGCGTTAGCCGGAAGGTCTTTCTGCAGAAGTTCCCAATCCGCCTCGCTTATTCTTTTTAAGTCAGATATTTTCCCGGGTTGCCCGGCCATCCAAATAATCGTAAGCATCTTTTCCTACATAAACCTAAGATATAGCCTAACCGTCAAGAAAGGTGGGATTAGAAATCCCACCCAATGAAAGGAGTAACTTAGGCTGCTTCTTTTTCTTTTCTTTCTCCGAAACTATCGAAACGTACTTCATCCGCTATTACTTTGACCTTGGAACGGCTATGGCCTTCTTGATTTTTCCAACGATCCTGTTTTAGCTGGCCGACAATCGTCACTTTTTTCCCCTTTTTGAGATACTCGGAGCATACCTCCGCTAATTTTTCCCAAACTTCTATATCCATGTACGAAACCTCGGATTCTTCTCCATCCGATCGTTTGTAATTATGGTTTACCGCTACGGTGAAATTTGTGACTGATTTTCCGTTTTGTGTCTTTTTCAACTCCGGGTCCGAAGTTAAATAACCATCCAAAACTGTAAGTGATAGATTTTTCATTCTGATTTTCCTCCTGGGAACTTGAAGAAAACAGGTCGCTAAGATGCGAGAATGATTACGTTTTTTTGATTTTTTTCCGGAATTATGATTCCGGGTAAGAAATAAAAAACGGGCCCCGAATGAGGCCCGCATTTGGAAGATCTATTCTTCTAAACTAGAAAGATAAGATTCACCTTCTAGAATAGAAGAGATCCCAAGATAATATTCATCTTCGGTATTCGTCTGACTTGTAAGCGAATACCAACCGATAGAAAGTCCCAAGAGGAGAGCGGCAGCTGCCGCCAAAACTTTTCTAATCGGAAATTGAATTACCTTTTTGGAATTCTCGGATTCTTCCGTATATCTTTGGATCACACAAGACGCGAGATTTCTGGACCAGTTTGGATCCATCTTCCTTTTCTCGATCTCATCCTTCATAGGCAGACAATCTTTTAATATTTTCCCCATACTTCCCCTCCTTCTCTTTTTTCGGAGTTTTGCATTCGCCTTAACATTTCCTTTCCGCGTGCTGCTCTAGATTTTACTGTTCCTGTAGGAACTCCTAGAGCTTCCGCGATCTCCTTTTCGGAATAACCGGACAGATAGTATTGGATCACACTCCTATACGCTTCCGGTAAATTCGAGATCCATAATTTTGCTTTTTCCCAAGTTGGAAGATCTTCCATAACTTCGGAATCTTTTTCTATCGCAAAAACTCTGGAATCTTCTTCGGATCTTTTTCCGGCTTTTTCAGCCTTGGTCTCTTCTCTCACCAAATTTTCATTCATTCGAATGGATTCGTTTCTGGCAATCGTGTATAACCAAGTGGTCAATTTAGAATCTCCTCTGAATTGACCTTTTTGTAATGCCTTATAAGCGCGAAGATATGTTTCCTGCGCGACATCGTCTATCGCGTATGCAAAGCGTTCATACAAGTAACGGGAGACCGCCGCTAAGACGATCTCCCTTGTTTCTTCTACGAAGCGGGAAAATTCTGCCTCTCCCATTTTACCTCCGAGAACTCCGGATATTAATCCTCGTCGTCCTTATCAAATTTACTTTGGAACTTAAGGATTAGATCCGCCAGCTTACCTCTTTGTTCAGGTGTTAATACTGCGTGGAACTCGACCGCTTTTTTGGTGAAGAATACTCTAAGAGTAGCGATCTTTTTCTCTCTTTCTTCACCCAATTTATTCCATTTGTCCGGATTCAATTTATCTGCACGAAGTTCTTCCACAGCTTCTTTCGGAAGGAAAGGTCCTGTCATTTTCAGTTCTTTACGTTTAGCAAGAACGTCTTCTTTGATCTTATCCAAAGTTGCTGCTTGTGCGTCAGTTAAATCCAATTCGGACTTAAGTTTTTTGACGATATAATTGGCTCTTTTCTCGTGGGACATCCACTTATGATGGCAACCTTGAGTCAAAAGACCAACAGTCCCCAGCACCAACAAAATCGCGGTTATTTTCGAAATTTTGCGAAACATTAATTTCTCCTCTTTATGCTCCTGGGACCGGAGGCGAAAAGGCCGGTTCCAAAAAAATTAAGGGGAAAGGATCAGAATATCCTCTTCTTTTATCTCGTATTTGGAGGCTAAACGAGTAATCAGAGAAGTAAGTATTTCCTGGGCTTTCTTATGATAATAGAATTCTTCGGATACTTCGATGAAAAACTTCCGAGATCCGGGCAATTCTTTCATTACAAACGCGATCTCCTGGGCGATTTTTTCCGCGTTTTTCTGATACGGGCATCCGTTCAATTTTACCCCAGTTCCATAGGAAACGTTTTGAGTTCTTTCTATAGAGAACGGGAATTTTTTCTTATCAACGATCATATCCGCCGGAATTCTCAGAACGGAGACGATTTTTACGAGAAGTTTGTCTGGATCAAAAGGTTTCAGAATATAACCCACGAGCTGTTTACTATGGGCGGCTAAGATCACTTCTTCTTTTTCATTACTTGCAGTGAGCAGAATGATCGGAGTATTTTTGTTCAGATCCGGAACCTTATTGGCTAACCGAGCCCCGGAAAGAACGGGCATCATATTGTCTAAAAGGATAAAATCGTATTTATTTTTTCTTAATTTCAATTCCGCAGCCATTCCATCCACTACATGGTCTACTTCGAAATTGAACCGTTCTAGATAATGGATGAGAAGTTCGGCAGAACTTTCGTTATCTTCGGCGAATAAAATTTTAAAGAAAGATTGGTTCATAACCCTAAACGTTTCCTCGAGGATTTTGTCGGAATTCCTACAGAGACCGACATAAAACTTTCATTCTTCGTAAATCATCCTTTTCGTAATGCCTCCGTCCACGATAAAATTTTGACCGGTGATAAACTTATTCTCCGGATCTGCCAAAAAAAGAGCGGTCCGAAATACGTCTCCAGGTTCCCCGACCCTACCCGAAGGATGTTGTGAATGATCCAAAAGGCTTAGTTCGGGAGAATTTTCTCCTCCTATCCGATATTGCCTCACATCGATCCATCCAGGGCTTATCGAATTGACCCGAATTTCCGGGCCAAGACTGATCGCAAGAGAATGTGTTAAAGAGACAATTCCACCCTTAGAAGCGGAATAAGCCTCAGTGTTTGGTTCCGACTGAAATGCCCGAGTAGATGCGATATTTATAATACTTCCTTTTGTCTTTTTCAGATATTGGACACAATATTTTGAAAGTAAGAAGACGGAGCTCAAATTGGAATGTAAAACTTGGCTCCATTCTTCCCAGCTCAAGGTTTCGACAGGTTTAGATACAAATTTACCCGCATTATTGATAAGTACATCCAACTGGGAGAATTTTCGGATACATACTTCCACCGATTTTTCGACATCTTCCTCTTTTCCTGCATTCCCCGATTGGAAATAGATCCGATCTTCCAACCCCTCTTCCGAAGTTTTTTGAAGAAGATACTTACCATCTCCCAAGTCCATGCTAAAAACGTGATATCCTAATTTTGCAAATTCAAGGCTCAAGAAGGCTCCGATCCCCTGTCCGGCGCCGGTGATAAATACAGTTTTTTTCATTCTGCTATTCTCTACTATATTCTTCTTGATTTCAAGTTGGAATCGATATTCCGGCCTATGGTTAGGAATTACCGTTGACTAAGCATCTCTAAAACGGAAGTTCCATGCAAATGGAAGTTTTCCGAAATCCTCATGATCGTTTTGTTAGAGATATTTTTAAAGAAGAGAAGAATGCAGTTTCCTTTTTTAAAACGAGTCTTCCAAAGGAAATTTCGAGATTACTGGATTGGAAAGAATTTCATTCCGCGGATAACAAATTTATGTTAGAAAATTTAGAACAGAGAGAAGTTGACCTTCTCTTCTCCGTAGGATTATCTTCCGGATCTTCTGCAAAAATTTATCTTCTATTCGAACATAAATCTTATCGAGATACGAAAGCCTTTCTACAAATTTTAGGATATCTAACGGAAATCTATAAAAACCAATCTCAAAATAGAAATTCCCTCTCTGTAGTCATTCCGGTTATATTTTATCAGGCTCAAAATAAATGGGATTCAGGGAAAAGATTCATCGATCAATTCGAGCTAGATGCAAAAAGAAATCCGCAACTTCATCCTTATATCCCGGATTTCGAAATACTTCTCTTTCCATTATCCGAGATAGATATTCCCTCCTTCTTTTCTCAACCTAATTTAAAATTTTCCCTCTATCTTGCACAAAATATCCGAGCAAATAAATCCGTTTTTTTGAAAAGTTTTTACAAAGGATTTCAAGAACTTAAGAACATCGATTCCGAATCAGAACGATTATCCATTCTGAAAAAAGGATTATCATACGTATTCAGTGTTCGAAAAGAAAAGGTAGAAGATATCCTATCCGTTTTAAACCAAACCGAAAGATCTTATTATAAAGAGGAAATTATGACAACTGCAGAAAGATTAAACAGACAAGGTTTTAGAAGAGGAGTGAAACTAGAAAAATTGAATATCGCAAGGAAAATGATCTCTTTGAACTTTGATCTGAAAACGATCTTAAAAGTCACGGAGCTTTCCAAAAAAGATCTAAAGGATCATAAAATCCTTCCATAACTGAAACGTATAAAAAAACGGAAGTCCCGATTTCCGAAGACTTCCGTTCTTATATTAAGGAAAGATAGTTAGGCTAGGATTATCTTCCTGCTTCCCAATATCCTTCCGAGTATTGGTCAGTTAAGTTTGCCCAAACCTCGGATACTCCTTTCGTATTCTTTGCTTCTTGGAGTTTTTTATTCTCATAAGGAGTAACTGGAGAAGAGAATGTCCATCCTCTGGAAGAACATGCACTTTTTCCGTTCGCCCAGTTTCCGGAAGCATCAGTGATCGCCCAATTTCCACTTGGATCCTTACAAGCATAACGATAACTATTCGAACACTTATTGTCATTCCAACGTCCGCTTCCTACGATTTGAAGACAGTCTTCTGCTCCACCGTAATCATTCGGCTCCGCGTTATCCCAAGACCAAAGTCCTTGTTTTGCAAAATCGGGACTAAATTGATCTATTCCGAACACGCTAATACCGCAAGCTAACATTTGAGCTATATTATCATTTGTGAATACACCGCTTTCTTTGACCCCGTCATAAATCCCGAAATAATTTGTACTATCGTTAAACACTCGAGTCATGGTGTTATCATAAACGTTTCTGGACCAATTACAGCTTGGATAACCTTGGAATGCTTTTGGACTGATGGTATTACTTCCGAAGAAAATTCTCTTAGAGTATTGATTCCATGCTCCGTCGTAACAACCATTGCTCATCATAAGGATCCTTCTATTGGAAGAAACGATGTCCTTAAGTTTAGGCATATTTGCTGCGTTCGGAATATCTCCGCAAGAACCGCTATATCTATATAAATATGGATCTAGGTAACTTCTTACGATCCCTAGGAATTCGTCTTGTCTTCCATCCAGATAATCTTCAAAATAAAGGACCAGAACCTCGTTCCTGTTTTGTGGTTGAGAAATCCAGTTACGAATTTCTTCCAAACCTTTACTCGCAGGACGATCGAACACGTTACAACCTAAATCATCCGATTTTGCATGGCAGAGTAAGAAATCGTTTTTGAAGTTTGTGCTTAGATAATAATGAATATCTAATTCTATAAATCTAGCTCCCAATCTCAACTGGTCGGTCAAAGACAACTGTTGATTTGGAAAAGCGTACGAGAAAAATGGCCCCGCGTATGCTTTACTATTATAGGAGTTATGAGTTCCGTAGAACAGCGCCTTATGGACTGGTAAATTCGCAGCCACCTGGACTTGTCTTTGGACTGATAAGGATTTCGCTTCCGCAGATTTTTCGAATATATCTATCGGGCTTTCAGTTACCGCCCCTCTACTTGCAAATATGCTTGTCGAAGACAAACAAATCAACAAAGCAGAAAGCAGGGTTAATTTTCTCTTCATTTCCATTCACCTTTTTACTTACTGTGGAGCATATTATTTCCCGGCCTTAACTTGTAACAAACTTCTTCTTATATACCCCTTATATAGGCATGTTTTTATCAAGAACAACCGTTATTTAATAAACTATTAAAATTAGTGGGAAGGCAAACAAACAGAGTTCACTAAGTACGGATAAATACATTATGTATATTTAATATACTTTGAAATCGACTTATAATGCTCGCTTTTATGCTACTATCCGTATTTAATAAACGCCTCGATCCTAAATGAAAATAACTTGTTTCCATAGATTAAACGTAAAAAATGCAAAACTATGCCTGCAAAGAAGAAGACCTCAAAACCTGCGAAGAAGGGGATCAAATATCAAGACAAATCTCCTGGGCAACCTGAATTAGTCCCGATCTTCAATAGCCTTAAAAAGTTAATGAAACCTTATAAAAAAGGAAGCATCAAAGAAAGAGGAGGAACTGGCGGACAATACGGTTTAGTCAGCGAAATGGAGATAGAAATAAAAGGTAAAAAGAAACCCGAAGTTTATTTCGCAGGGCTTCTCGTACAAAAAGGTTATGTTGGGTTTTATTTTATGCCCGTTTATGCAAAACCTGAAATGAAAAGAATTTTTCAGCCGGAACTTCTTAAGTGTTTAAAAGGCAAAAGTTGCTTTTATATAAAAAAGAAAGATCCTATCATTTTCTCTCAGATCAAAGACGCATTAAAATTAGGATATGAAGAATTCAAAAAGAAAGGTTGGGCAAAATGACCGATCAACTTTCTTTAAATATCTCCAAAAAATATTCTCTTAATTCGGGAGAAGGCATTATCTGATAATGAGATAATCCCTTTAAAAGTTTTACTCTTTTTTCCGGATTTGTTTTCTTTCTAAGTACAGGATCACTCAAAAGTGTAAGGCTAGGTTTCTCTACGATCCCATCACCGATCCAGGAAGACCAATCCCCCTCTTCTTCAGAAACAAAACTATAGATTTGATATGCGTCTATATCGTCCAATTCTCCGAAGTATTTTCCTTTATCGTATCTAGAAAGATGTGTTCCTTCTTTCCAATCTTTTTCCCGGATAATCCCGTGAGAGAGATCTTTCATTGCATCACTTCTTTGGTTTCCGATATATCCTACAAGCTGGACTGGAAATATAGGCATCGCCTCGGCGCTTAAGCCCAGCCAAAATCCCACTTTTTCTATATAAGAACCGCCATCGGGAGAACTAATAAATAATACTTTCCTAATATTAGAAGAAAGAGGTTTTCCCTCTTCTATCGATTTATACAAAGCGCTCCTAAGTATAAGTCCTCCTTGGCTATAAGAGACGATATCGAATTTGTTTTTTTGGAGTTCTTGATCCTCAAGAAGTTTTTTAAACAACTCCAAAAGTTTAGATCCGTTGTCGGAGATATGAGCGCCCGGATTAAATCTTAGGTAAAAAGGATAATAATTTTCTTTTAATAGAATTTCAGAGAAAGGAACTTCTCCATTGTTTATCCAAAGTCCCTCGTCACAAAATAATCCCGGAATACATAGGATCGGTTTTTTGGATCCTGATTTTTTCCAATCTTCTATCACTCTTTCCGGACTTACATCTTCTCCATTCAATCTAAAAGAGCCTTGGATCTCGGAAGTAGTCACGAATCCTGCAAAAGATTCTCCCACGATACTAGATACTGAAATATTCTCGAATACCTTTCTCTGGATCTTGGACTCCGCGCTACTCAATGCTTCTAAGGCTGTATGCATTGCTTGGGCGGTAGATTCGAATGCCTTTGATAATCCTTCTTCCGTTTTATTCCCAGCCTCCCCTAATGTTTTTCCGGTATTCTGTAGGAATTCCCCCAACTGAGTACCTTGAACCAAAGGTGTTGTAGATATTTCAGATAAACTTTTGGCGCACCATTCAAAAGAGCCGGCAAGCGCGGACTTTACTCCGGATAAAACTCCGAGAGAAGTATCTCTCGCGAAAGAAACTGCAAATTTTCCCAGCTTCATACTGGGTTCTGTTGGTTTGTATGGCATAAAATTGATTCGAATTGATCTCGGGAGCGTTCACTATACAGAAAAAGCGAACTAGGTCAAGGGGAAAGAAGCGGATATTTATATATTAAGCGGCCTCGAGTGAAGCCCTACAAGTCGAAAAATTTATTTTAGCAAGCCAATTGAACGAAACTAATTGCGTCCGATTTACTGAACTCTCCCTCGTCTTGCAAAAATCCTAAGAATAAAGCCTGTGCTCTCATTCTGGCCACGTTTGCAGAAGGATAGTCCATTACGCACAAAGTTTGTTTGCCCAAAAATTCTTTCTCTTCTCCCAAAGAAAGAATAGGTTCACTCGATTTACGAATGCCTGAGTCTTTTCCAAAATCGAGGATCAGACGATATGCTTTCTCGCCGTGATCCAATACTATCTCAAAACCGATTACCTTACCGATCCTTAAATCCAGATCCGCAAAAGGTTTTTCCGAAACTAAGTCTGTATATTCAGCCGATTCCATCATCTAGTATAACCAGTGTGTAATAATTATTTGACAATAAAATCGCAAAGAAGGTCCTAAAATCCAGGTTAGACGGCAGGCAAATCTAGAAAAAAGCGAGTGTATTCATTTGGCATACTTTCAAAAGATAGGAACCATCCATGCTCTTTTACAATGCCTAGACTGACAGAAAGTCCGAGACCTGTTCCCTTATCCGCGCCCTTTGTTGTGAAGAAAGTATTGAATATGGACTTAGCGATTTCCTGAGGAATTCCAGAACCTTGATCTTCTACCGTAATCCTAATCCAAGATTTGCCGCCGATCTCTTCAGGCTTAGCTTGTATGATCATACGTTTATCTTCATTGTATTCCGGATAACGTTGGTTTAACGCATCGATCCCGTTGTTTATAAGGTTCAAAAGCACTTGCAATATCTGTCCTTCTTTACATAGAACGGATGGCAAAGCGGTATCGATATGTAATTCCAACTCGATCCGACTCATTTTCATTCTCTGTTCTGCGATCGATCTTACTTTGGACACTAATGCAAATACGCTTACAGGTTCGAAGTTTCCCTTCTCATGCCTTGCAAATCTAAGCAGATCCTTGACCATTATGGAGATCCTTTCTCCTTCCGTTTTGATCTTAGAAGATATCTTTTGGACCTTATCTGGATCCAGTTCTCCCTTGGATATAAGTTGTGCGTAATCTATGATCGCCATGATCGGATTGTTAATTTCGTGAGCCATAGCGCCGGCGAGAAAACCCATAGCCTCTACTTTTTGGCTCTGTCTGAGTTGTTCTTCGATCTCAAATTTTTCCTGCTCAGCTCTACGTAATGCTTGATGTTCTTCTATTTCACGTATCGCTCTTCTTAAAGCGGGCACAAGCTTAACGAGTCTGTCTTTTAATACGTAGTCAGTAGCACCCCGAGTTAAAGTTTGGATTGCAGCATCTTCTCCATATGTTCCTGATACGAATATAAATGGAGTGGTTGGGCATTGCTCTTTCGCAATGGAAAGTGCGGACAAACCATCGAAATTAGGAAGTGAGTAATCCGAAAAAATAAAGTCTGGTTTTTCGTCTTCAATCGCTTTTAGATATTCATCTCTATCCTGAACATGAACGGGAATATAATCTACTCCTCCCTTTTTCAGTTCCCTCTGGATTAACTCCAAATCGGTAGAAGAATCTTCTAAAAATAGGAATTTTAGGGCTGTCATCTCAATGCACCGATTTATTTAATATACACCAATATTGTCCTATTTCAGATACTGTTATGATCAGTTTTTCAAATTCTACAGGTTTTATAATATAACTATTAACACCTAGTTTATAACTTTCTACTATATCTTTCTCTTCAGCAGAAGAAGTTAACATCACGACCGGGATAGCCCTCAATTTTTCGTCGGATTTGATTTCTCTTAATACTTCCAATCCGTCCACTTTAGGCATTTTCAGGTCCAGAAGTACGAACAGAGGTTTTCCTCCCGAATCTCTTCTTTCATATCTCCCCCTACAAAAAAGGAATTCTAAAGCTTCTTCACCATCTTTTACATGAAAAACTTGATTTACTAAATTATTTTTTTTAAAACCTCGTAAAGTCAACTCCGCATCATTCGGATTATCTTCCGCGTAAAGTATATCATAGTTTCCCGATTGATTCATTTTTCTCTATTCCTTGTTCGGTATTGTAAAATAAAATGTGGCACCCTGTCCCATTTTTCCCTCGGCCCAGACTCTTCCTCCGTGCCTTTTTACGATCCTATCTACGATCGCAAGTCCGATTCCAGTTCCGGTAAATTCCTCATTTGAATGTAGTCTTTGAAAAACTTTAAATAGTTTATGAGAATATTGTTCGTCGAAACCAACTCCGTTATCCCTTACGAAGTATGTTTTGTCTCCTTCTCCGTTTAAAGAACCGATCTCTACAAAAGGTTTTTCCGACTTTGAAGAATATTTAAATGCATTTGAGATCAAATTCAACCAAACCTGTTTCAACATAGAAGCGTCCCCTCTAGCGAAAGGAAGTTCTGAAATCGTAACTGAAGGAGGTTCTTCTCCGTATTGTTGATTTATGATCTGAATTGAATCGGAAACCATATGTTTCATGTTTATCGAATCTGACTTAGGCTCTAATTTTGAAACTCGATAAAACGCAAGAAGATCATCTATCAATTGACCCATAAATTTTGAATTTGTCGCGATGATATTTAAGAGTCGAAGAGGCTCCGGATCTAAAACGGAAGAATAATCCTCGAGCATTATTTTAGTAAAACCGTCTATACCTCGGATCGGAGCTCTTAAGTCGTGTGAAACCGAATAACTAAACGCTTCTAACTCTCTATTTGCATATTCTAATTTACCGATATTCTCTTCCAAGTCACGGTTCAATTGATTGATCTGAAATTCCTTTAGATTCCTTTCGGTAACATCAAGCCATTCCACCACGCTCCCCAATCGATTACCCGAAACGTCCATGACCGGATCTGCGCTCAAATTGAATTCTTGCCCACCGATCGCTATAGAGCTTTTAAAAGTATCCGTGAATGTAGAAAGTATTTTTCTTTGTTTCTCTGGATTTGCATGAAAGGAGTCGATACAGGACCCTAAAAGTTTTTCAGGTGCAAAGAACGGATATTCTTTACGAATATTTTCCTTTGCAGCTTCGAACATATGCACAATAGAACGATTTGTATAAACAATGTTTAAATCGTTATCCGCGATCATTAGATTGCTCGAGGCACAATCCAAAGCAGTTTTTATCATTAAAATTTCTTTATAATTCTTCTCTTTCTCATCTAATGTACTTTCTAAAAGTATATTCTTGTCTGAAAGTACCGTTTCGGCAGCGATCCTCAAATCCGATTCCCTTTTTATGAATCTATATAAAACTGCTAAGATCATAAGATTAAAAGAAATGGATAAAAATAAGATCCAATCGGTAATAGAAGCTTTCGATTTCGCGTCGGAGGTCCTACTTGAAAGAAGATCTAGTTCTTTGTCTTTAAGAGTGTCTATATAACGATCAATTTCCCGTTCTAAAATCGCATTTTCCGTCTTTGTTTGAATGGTCCTATATGCAGGATCTTGGTTTTTTTGGATCAGATCGTCTCTCTTTCGAAGTATCTTTTCCAATTCTTCAATGCGGTTTTGCTGAAAGGGATTGTCCCGAGTAATATACTTAAGCTCTCCAAGCTTTAAGAATAAATTCTGTTTTTCAGTTTTATAATATTCTAAATCCTCTCGTTTCCCAGAGGAAAGAAAAGTAAGAAATCGTATTTGAGTTTCTTTTGAACTGGATGTTAAACTTTCAAGCCTGGATAAAACCCCGAAAGTATGGGATTCCCAATCCTTGGATTCAGTTAAATTTCGACTGCTAATCCAGGAGGAAAGGCCGATCAATAGACCGAGAAAGCCAATTCCAATAATTCCGAATCTTAATTTCGAGTCATACGAGAACATGATTTGGAAAAACACATTTTAAGAGTTTTTAATCTTTTAAAACGTATTCGAGTTTGATCCGCGTACTTTAAATTTTTTGACTCGATTTTGCAAGATATTTACACAATTTAGACAAAATTAATTTCCAATGCATTCGGAAGAGAAATCCTCCACGAATTAAGTCACATTAACGGAAAGACACTAGCTGAGTTCGATAGACTCGAGTGCTTTTTTAATTTTGTATACTTGCGAATTTTCAGGCTCCAATCTAAAAGCTTCTCTCAATAACTCCTTTGCTCTTTCATAATTTCTTAAAGCTATACAAACTCTAGTTAAATTGATCAAATTCCTGACATGAGTCGGTTCTCTTAGTAGTAATCTTTCGCCGAAATCTTGAGCTTTTTGAAATTGTTTCGCTCTTCTCGCAACATAAGAAGCTATAAATAGGATCTCTTTATCGACTGGGCGAATATTTAAATATTCTTCTGCGAATTGTGATGCCTTCGAATAGTTTTTCAATCGAATATGATACTTAAGTAATCCTTTTTTGACTTCGGGCAAATTATTATCCAAGGAGTCGGCTTGCTCTAAATAAGATAATGCTTCTTTGATATTCTTATCTTTCGATCTTTCTTTGGCGCTCCGAAGCAATTGTCTGATTTTTTCTTTTTCACGGATCCTTTCTATTCCTCCTTCCTCTTTGAAGGAAATCCGGATCATAGATAGATCATCTGTAAGGGATCCTACGCCATGAATAGAATCGTATATTCTAGGAAGTTCTCCGTTACCTTGCTCGATCAATCGTAAGAAAAGTTTTTCATCATCGTTGATGATCCTTCCACCTTCCTTGTCATTGCCTAGAAGAATATCATCTCTACCGTCCGAACCTGCGATAATAACGTCTCCAGGAAGTAACTGAAAGGTTTTAACCGAAATTTTGCCTTCCATACCTGTAGTACCCAATTTTCTGAACATCAAATCGTCTTCTATAAAACTTGCTTTTCCATCCCTGAATAAAGCGGTCCACGGATGCTCCGCATTAATATAATATAATGTTCCTGAATTCTCCTCGATCAGACCGATTACGGATGATACTAACATCGAGCCTTCAAAACTTTCAAAAACCTTATGCAATTCCAAAAATACGTTTTTTAACCATCTCTCAGGAGATTGTTCTTTCATACTTTCCGCATTTCTTGTTCTTTCTATAATCGATTCGCACACGGAGCCTAAAACCAACGCACCGCCTGCTCCTTGCATGGATTTTCCCATTGCATCTGCGTTCAAAAATACGGTATAACGTTTTCCCCTCAATGTGATTTGATTGGAGATATTCATATCTCCGCCGATCTCGTCGTTAAACCTGCGAAAGCTAAACTTCTTCTTCTGATCTATTAGAAAATCCACTTTGACATTTTCGGATACGGTCTTATTAGCACCCAAAGGTTTAATCAGAAGTGATGTAAGGAAATAATCGCCGTCTTGCTGTTGTTTTAGCTCTCTTACCTCTTCCAAAGTATTTTCCAATTCCCTGGTTCGATCTTTTACTTTTTCCTCTAACTCATCCGCATATTTTTGGAGCCTTTTTCGAGCTGCTTGAATACTCCTTGCCATCTTATTGAAGGATCTTGCAATAAAACCTATCTCATCTTCTACCCTTGGAGTTAATCTATATTCCAAATTACCTGAGTTCACTTCCGTCAAACCAACTACGACTTCGTCCATTGGGGATACGATCGCATTTTGAAAGAAGAATCTAAATCCAATCACGATTACTATAAATGTAAGGATCATGGAAATCACTAAGATGGAGCTAGGTTCGTTATGGAATATTCTATAATCCTTATATTCAAAACCTACTTCATAAATTTTTCCGTTCGGATCGGGAGCTAAATAATAGGAAAGATACATCACCGGCTTAGGATCGGAAGGGGAATAGATGCGAGTCCCTCTGTAGATCCTATCTCCAGCAGAATGTATCGGAGATAGGGAATTTAATACGATCCTAGAGACCTGGTCTGCGGGCTTTCCCGAATGTATTGCGTTTAATGCAGCTTCGCGCGTAAATTTCAGGGTTTCAGACAATCCAAGATCCGTAGAGCTCAATAAGCCGGTGATCGATTTTTCCTTCGTTCTATCTGGGAGCCTATAGTATTTATTCCGGATAATATTCAATTTTCCGTATATACTTTTGAAATAATCCTCTATATCCTGATCAGTTACTATTTGTTTTCCTTTAGATTTTAGGAATATGATCAACCCTTCTTCATACGCCTTAAAATCAGAAGGAGAAGTCTCCAATAATTCCTTTGTTCTTTCTAGTCTCTTATCTCCGGGCAGATTTCCAAGATTGCTGATTTTTTGTTTTTCTCGAAAGAAGCGGACTTCTAACTCGTCTTCTTTTTTAAAGCGGGGGTCCTTTTTGCCACGTTCGGACCTAAATTCGTTTTTTTCGGGATCAAAAGAAACGATATATGCAAGTCCTTCCGGATTTTTCCCTTCCAAAACGGCAATGGAACTGTCTCGCCTTTTCATTTCATCGTAGGATCTTTCATACCCGTTCAGAATTGAATAACCTACTAATTGATAACATACGAAGAAGGTCGCCAAAGAAACTCCTATGATCCGATTCAAGATCGTAGTTCTTTCCTTAGTTGCGTTTACGTAGACGATCATGATCAGGAACATTCCAGTAACCATTCCAAGGTTAAACGATTGCTGGTATGTCGCACGAGCGACAGTTCCGTTCCGGCTCAAAGCATTTAGTAATCCGGGGACCACAGTGATAACGGCGTAGCTGAGTAGAATATAGATTACGGATCTTCTTTCTTTTCCGGTTTCTATAATCGCTTTCCAGATCCCGATAACTAGATAGCACACCTCATAAAAAAGAATGACGTATATAAAATAACTGTAAAATACATGCACTTCATAATCCCAATAATGGGATCCCGGAACGAAAGATCTAGGAGCGTTCCAACAAATAACCGCGTAATAACCCGTTACTAATAGAACTCCAAGATACAAAAGCCAATAAAATATCAAACCTGGCAGTATCCCTTTCTTCCTTGGTTCTGGAAAATAAATAAAGAATCCAACAAGCTGAGTGAAGCTCATCAAGGGGCCTGCGACTGCGATGATCCTATGATGGATGGTACTTTCTTCGAAGGATATAAATCCCCAGAAATATCCTATATTATGAAATACGGTAGTTAACGCACATACGCCTAAATGAAAAGCTGCCTTACTTCTTTCTTTGATCGTAAGGAAGAAGAACCCGGTGTATAAAAAGTAGAGAACGATTAAGATCGAACCGAAGGAGTAAAAATTAAAAAAAATAGGATTCATTATTTGGTGTCTGAAAGCGGTCTCGGAAGCTTAGAAGAAGAATCGGACTCCAATCAAGCGGAATTTATTTCCAAAATTTCTTAGGAACTCCTACAAAATTTGTATCCCATCGGATCTTAAGACTTTTTGGGATAAAGCGTGTTCTAAAAAAGAATCTACTTGACCGAGCAGGTTATTATCGGAACTTTACTCGAAATATCGGCCCTCCATAATTCCTCCGATTCATGCAAACAATACCTAACAAGAAATACCCTCTCTTCTTACTTTCCATACCAATCTTATTCGCGTTTGGCTTCTTACTGGCTAATCCTGGATTTTTCACCCAACCTTATCAGGAAACGGGAGATTACGCCGCTAATGCACTCCAAATATGGAAGGCAGGAAAATTTCAGGAGGCCCTAGGAGCATATTCGCGATTTGTAGTGAATCATCCTGGGCCGATCGTATTCTATTACTTAGCCCTCGCAGAAAAAATATTCTTCTTTGTTAAATCTCCACATGGAGCTCATTCTATCGGAATTGTTCTGTATAATCTTTTCTTTCTGATAATTAGTTTAAGAATTCTTTATATTCGGATCGAAAGTATAAGATCTATAAGTATATTCTCAGCGGCATTGATACTCGGCTTAACTCCCCTTCTTCCGAATGCGATCTCTAATATCTGGGGACCAGGCGTAGTATTATTCCCTACTTTATTATTAATCCTTTCTCTTGCAGATCTTTCACATGGTTCGATCAAGAATTTTTTCTGGTTTGCGGTCTCTGCAAATATTATCGTTCAGAATCAGATCGTTGGGATCTCATTCATAGTGCCAATGTTCTTGGTAGGAAGTTTTTATTTTTATAAGAATAAAGGGTTCTCACAATACAAAAGTAAAGAATTTATAATAGCGATCATTGCTTCCGTAATCTTCACGATAGTTTGCTGGATCCCACCTCTCGCGGAAGAATTCTCCAATTCTCCCGGAAATCTTACGAAAATTGTAGGACTCGCATTAAAAAATTCCACTTTTCATAAGTTAGGACCTACTCTTCAATATGTTCTTTCTTATTATATTTCACCGATCAGTTTTCTGAAAAATTTCCCGGCATTCTTAATCGTGGGATTACTATTCGGTATTCCGATTTTCTGGAAGGAAAAGTTACAGGAATTTGACCGATCTTTACTTAAAGTTTTGATCTGGGCGTTTTTTATCACCCTATTTGGTGCCTTCAAAATGAAAGGTGGGCAAATATCCCATATCTATTGGTTCACATATATACTTGCAGGAATTCTATATTATTTAAATTTAAAAATCTTTCTGGCCAATATCGACTTCCCAGATATAAAGAATTTTCGGATCTACTCTATTTCCATTTTATTCCTCTGTATCGCACTGTATGGAAAAAATACGGAATTCGAATATGATGATAGACCGGAAAAATTCATAACTGCGATCCATCCGAATAAAGAAACGAAATATAGGATCCAGTGGAAATCCAATCCAAAAGACTTCGGCCAAGGAGATTTGAGTTTGGGGATCCTCTTAAGACTTGTAAGAGAAGGATACCAAGCCTGCCTGAATGAAGAATGGCATTTTTTAGCTCCGAAATCATTCCGTTGCCTAGATTCAGAGTCAGCAACCACTATAACTCTGGAGACCCCCGAAAAAGAAAGTGAGAACTTCCAAACTTTGGAAAGGAACTCCTTTCTCTATAAATCCACAATCTTAAGGATCATTGAATGAAAGAATATTTCCTAGGAATTTTTAGACCCGACGAAAGGGAGATCGCACCCTTTAACGGGGCAAGAACCTTGGGCTTTTTTATGCTGATCTACGGGCATATGTACCGTACTGTTCAGGTATTTATTCCGGATATAGACCCCTACTTAAGAAATTTCTTAAATAACGGTTCAGTTTGTTTGGATCTATTTTTTCCATTGAGCGGATTTTTGATCGCTAGTCCATTATTCGCTGAGTTAGAATCCAAAGGCACGATCAATTGGAAATTTTTCTATTTAAAACGATCTTTGAGGATCTTCCCTCCATTTTATATTTTCCTAATACTGCAATATTTCGTATTCATTCCCGCGATGCTTAAAAGTGCACCGCCTGAATTCGTAGATCAGATAATAGCCGCTAAAAGTAAGATCTGGTTCGATTTTCTTTATATTTCAGACTATTTCAAGGGAACCATGTTCCACGGTTGGTCTCTTTCTTTAGAGGAACAATTTTATATCGCTTTCCCTATCTTTCTTTTAGTGATTTTCAGATACGTTCCGAAACGATTTAGATTAGGATTTTTGATCTTTCTTACGGCACTTCCTCTGATCTACCGTGCGATATTTATGTATACGGTTGTATTAAAAACCTCAGGTTCTGAAAGTGTGGATCTGTATAATGGATATATTTATTATCCGTTCCATGGACATATAGATTCTGTTCTTTACGGGATCATATTCGCATATATATTCAATTTTCATAAAACATGGGTCGAAAAAGCGCTTCAATTAGGGCCTTGGGCAAATTATCTACATGCGGGACTTTGGATCGGCCTACTAACCTACACAGCATTAGCGAACGAATTTGAAATGGGATTTCATCAAGTAATTCGTTACCCAAGTTTCGCTCTACTATGGATCGGAATTTTCATACTCTCTATGAGAAAAGGAGATCCGATCGGAAAATTCCTTTCATGGAAAGGTTTCTCTCCTTTTGCAAAATTATCTTACTGCGCTTACATTATCCACATAGTGGTGATGACGCCTATCTCTAGAAAATTGTTATATGCGGATAAAAAATTAGAACAACATGAATTCTTGCTCTATACTATTCCGGTTGGACTGGCGGTTTTCTTCTTCGCGTATTTCTATCATTTGCTCACTGAAAAACCGTTTGCGATCCTGAAGGATAAATTGATCGCAAAATACAAGGTCAAGATGACCTCCCAAATTTTCAGCGAGCAATTGCAAAAGGTTTCTTCGAACTAATGTTTTTTGGTTAGAAATTCCAGATCGGTTTTTGTCTTAGTGGGACATAAATGAACTTTTTCCGGATGAATATGTAAAAATAAGAAGGTCTTAGATCTTTTTCGGCATTTATTCCGGAAGAAGCGGTCTAGAAACCCGCGAAACGGCGTTTTTTGCTTGCTATTAAAAAATCGAATATGCAAACAAGGTTCGTTACCCACATGGAAATAACGGTTCAAGGCGACATCCACATCATCAAAATTTCCGGATCCATTCTGCAATCCGACAGCGAGGAACTGGACCGCAACCTGAGCGACCATAATTTCGAACCCTCCCCTAAGATCATTATCGATCTTACAGAGGTAAGTCATATTTGCTCGACTGCGTTGGGGATCTTAGTCTCCTACAAAAAGAAATTCAACTCCGCAGAAGGAGATATCATCATCGTTGTAAACGACGACGATCTCCTCCAACTTTTCGAAATCACAATGTTGGATAAAGTGTTCAAAGTTCTTCCTACTATCGAAGACGCTTTTGACGAATTCAAATTGGGAAATTGAAATCCCTTATAATCGCTTCCAACAACTCCCATAAAGTTCGCGAAATTCGAGCCATCCTTTCTCCTTTAGGGTTCACACTGTCGACCCCGAAGGAGTTAGGAATTGAATTCGGTCCGGAGGAAACCGGGAAAACTTTTGCGGAAAATTCTCTTCTTAAATCCAGGGAATTATTCTATCTTTCTAAACTTCCTGCTCTTGCGGACGATTCCGGAATTTGTGTAGATGCTCTGGGCGGAGCTCCCGGGGTCTACTCGGCGAGATTCGGAGGAGAAGGTCTGGATGACGAAGGAAGAGCAAGGCTTCTTCTGGAAAAAATGAAGGGTGAATCCGATCGAAATGCCAAATACGTTTGTGTCATGTCCCTTGTTACTCCAGACGGAGAATATACATTCGAAGGAGAATGTAAGGGCCTGATCTCGGACCATTACGAAACAAGTGGGAACGGATTCGGATACGATCCTATTTTTTATTATCCTCCCTTCTCTGCTCATTTTTCTCAAGTGACAGATGAGAAAAAGAATTCAGTTTCTCATCGCAAGTTTGCATTAGATCAGCTTGTAGAATTCCTAAAAAAGCATTCATAAAACTGAATATACATTCAGAACGAAAATTCCGCGTTTTTCTCCCAAAAAACGTAAGCAAAAATCTACTTTCCCGACACGTAACCATTAAGGAGTTGATCGAAACTTCCCGGAGGTTACAATGAAATTACCTATGAACAAAAGATTCCCGAGAGAATTAGAGGAAATTTTAGGCGCAGAAGCGAGTGACGCGTTCTTGGATTTTTTACATAAGAATTGGGAATCAGGAGGCAAAATGCTTTTGGAAGAGTCTCAAAGAAGATTCGAAAAACTTCTCTCGGACGAAATTGGTAAAATAAGAGAAGAGCTCTCCGACTTCAAAAATTCCGTTATCCATACTTTTGCAAGCGCAAGAAATGAGATCGCTTCCATTAGAAAACAAATCTACGATCTGGAAACAAGGATAACGAAGCTTGAGACAAGCTCAAAAGAAATGAGTGCTCAAATTGAAAAAACCCAACGGGAGATCAAAGAATTAAGAATGGACTTCGAAGTATTCAAATCAGATATCAGAGCCGAACTAAAACATGAGATCGGAACTCTTCGAACCGAAATGCAATTCGGGTTCTTAAATATTTACAAAGAATTATTAAAGATCCAAGAAACGATCTCTAATCAAACGAAATGGATCCTGGCGACCGCTCTTGCGATCCCGGTATTCCTTCCTATTATTTCCAAACTAATAGATAAATACTTTTAGATCTGATTAGTTTTCAGTTAAGACCGGGCCGCCGGCAAGACGTTTATAGAATTCTTGACCTTCTCTTTCTAAGAAGTCTTCGTATGTTCCTTTAAAGTCTCGAATTCCTTCTGTAGTCACTTCTAGAATTCGAGTAGCAATCGAACTTATGAACTCTCTATCGTGAGAAACAAAAAGTATCGTTCCCTCGAATTTAGTTAAGGCATAGTTTAAGGATTCGATAGATTCCAAATCCAAGTGGTTCGTAGGTTCGTCCAAGGCCAAAAGATTGTCTTGGGCCATGATCATTTTACACAGAATGATCCTAGACTTCTCTCCTCCGGAAAGAACCTGGGTGGGTTTTTTAGCCATATCGCCGCTAAATAACATTCTTCCCAGAACTGCACGAATTTCTTCCATCTCAGTGCCTGGAGGAGCATATCTATATAACCATTCTATAATAGAATCTGCATCTTCTCCGATCCCTTCTCTATGGTCCTGAGGAAATACGGAAGGTTCCACCGAATCTCCAAATGCAACAGAACCGGAATCGGAATTAATCTGTTTCATCAAAGTTTTTAATAAGGTAGTTTTTCCTACACCGTTCGTTCCGATGATCGCGATCTTCTCACCCTTAGTGATATTGATCGTAAAATCCTTATAGATCACTCGATCTTCATAGGCTTTAGAAATATTATCTGCAATGATCACATCTTTTCCCAAAACACGTTTCATCTTGAATACTATATATGGGAATAATCTGGAAGAAGGTCTGATCTCAGTCATATTATCTTTGATCTTTTCGATCATTTTCTGACGAGAAGTCGCCTGTTTGGATTTTGCGGCGTTGGCACTGAATCTACTTACGAACTCTTGCAATTCTGCAATTTTTTCTTTTGATCTTTTATTGTCCGACTGAGCTCTTTCTCTAGCTGCTTGAGAAGCCTCCATGTACTCGTCGTAGTTACCTGGATACACAGTCATAGTCTGATAATCCAAGTCACAGATATGAGAAGCGACCGAGTTAATAAAGTGACGGTCGTGGGAGATTACAATAACTACTCCCTTATAATTCAGTAGGAAAGATTCCAACCAGTTGATCGTCTTGATATCCAAGTGGTTGGTAGGTTCGTCCAAAAGAAGAACATCAGGTTTTTGGAATAGAACCTGTGCGAGTAAAACCCTAAGTTTAAAACCGCCGGTCAAAAAAGAAAGAGTCTGGCCATGGATGTTCGTAGGAATTCCTAAACCTTCCAATAACTCGCCTGCGGTACTTTCCGCCTCATACCCCCCCATCTCTCCGAACGCTTCTTCTAATTCGGAAACTCGGATCCCGTCCTCATCGGACATTTCAGGTTTGGAATAAATTTCGTCCCTTTCTTTGGCGATCGTCCAAAGTTCCTTATTCCCCATCATTACAGTGTTGATCACTGTCTCGTTTTCGTATTCGTAATGATCCTGTTTTAAGTAACCGACTTTAACACCTACGTCGATCGCCACAGAACCGGCCGCTGCCTGTTCCATTCCAGCAAGGATCTTCATAAAAGTAGATTTACCCGATCCGTTTGCACCGATCAGACCGTATCTGCAGTTCTCCTTAAACTTTACAGTAACGTTTTCGAAGAGAATTTTTTTGCCAAAATTCAAAGAGAGACCCGAAACGCTGATCATACAACCTACCTAAACACCGAAGGAATTTTAAAAAAGAGGGGATAAGTCATAGTTTCGAAAAGGCGTAAATCCGCCAAGCGAAACCTACTGGCAATTTAAAAGGAAAGGATACGAAACATAAGCCCGATCGATGAGGATCGGGCAAGTATATTCAAAAGAAAGAATTCAAATCATATGAATAAGTTAAAAACTTACTCACTAAGTTTTCTGATCTCTTCAATCCCGGGAAGATTGGTTAGGTCCGGAACGATCACGATCTCAATCCTTCTATTGGCGGTCCTATTCTCCACACTATCGTTCGGAACGGAAGGGCGAGAAGATCCCATAGAAGCGGCGCTGATCCTATCTTCCGGCATTCCGGATTTGACCATCGTATGTAGAACGGTCAATGCTCGCGCAGAAGCAAGCTCCCAGTTGGAAAAACCTTTGATCCCAGTAGGAACATCATCCGTATGGCCTTCTACTTGGAATCTTCTTCCTGGCAATGAAGAGAGGATCCCTGTCACTTCTTTGATCGCATCTATCCCTTTGGAAGAAAGTGTAGAAGACCCTGGAGGGAATAGAATATCGGAAGAAAGTATTACGACCATTCTACCGTCTACGATCCTGATCTTCAGCTTTCCGGAGTCGATCATACTTTTGAAACTCGCAAGTAAGTTCCGGTAATCCGCAATCCTCTTCTCTGATTCTTCCTGGATCCTTTTCATGTCGTCGACAGATCTTTGGAGAGAAGATTTATCATTCTCTAAAGAAGAAAGATCTTTAGATTTCTGATCATAAAGTGCCTGTAAGGCATCATACTTGGCTTGGGTGACACAATTCTGTAAAAACGAAAAAGTAATAAAAGTTACTACAAGAAAACCTAAAGTCGTTCTCATAATTCCTCCGAGTTTGTTCTCAGAATGGGGCTGCATACTAATAACTATCGTTTTTTTTGGAGTTTTCGGTAGAGTTTCTCCGTTATTTTCTGAATTATTTTCGAAAAAATCTGGCGAGAATGTCTTATCCGAGTTAGTCTGTTAGTTAATCATGCAATCCTTTCTATTAGAACTTCGTCGTGTAGGATTCTTTCCCGCAATTTTACTTTTATTTTTATTTAGCCAGTCCGGCTCGTATGCTCAGCCAGGACCGACAACTCCAAATACTTCTAAAGAATCCATCGCAGGTGGAGTTCCTACATTCAAAAAACTCGTTGAGGATGTAAAAGTTTCCTTAAAAGACAGAGGTTACATTGTAGATCGGAGATCCCAATTCAGCGGCTCGGTTTTCAAAGGAAATACAGTATCTTTTAAACTTCAGTTTCCGGAAGGAAAGGACAGAAAGATCGTACGGAAATTAGGGGTCGGTCTCGCTCATGAAAATCCAGACCAATCCGTAATGGTACATATCTTTCAATCGGATAGTGAAGACAGAAAATTATCTCCTTTGTTCACAGGATTCGTAGAGCCGACTTTCGTTTATGAGTGGGAAGCAAGGTTTGGTGAGAACCATTTCTTAGTAGAGATCAGATTGGACGAATCAGAGTCTAACGTTGCAAACTTCGAACTTCTATTCGGTAGTCAATTATATACTCCTTCAGCTGCATTCGGAAGAGAAGAAAAGGATCAAAACCTGAATCAGCCAGGCTCACCTGGGAAAAAACAACCGGGGGCAGAAGGAAGACTTCCTGGTACTAGCGAACTCAATAACTACTTCGAAGTTTTTAAGAAAGAGTTCTGAGACCTTAAAAGCTGATATAGATCAATTGAATCCAAGTCTAGTGCGGAATGGTGTAATTAAACATTCCCAATAAGTTAATGAATTGCGGAATTCTGGCGTTTGTTATATCTTCGCATAAAGTGATTAATTCTATCCCTTAGGATAGCCTTCCGACGATTTTCTGGATCTTCGATCTTAAGACATAAATACTAATTCGTCGGATCTATTCTAAAAGAGGTTTGGATCGGTGAAAAAGAAGGACGGTAGCCCAGTCTACCCCACAAATGGAGTTTTCAGAAATTCTAGAGAAAGAATTTTAGAAGGAGCTGCGATTGCTTTTGCCCGCAAGGGTTTTCATGGAACCTCCTTAAGAGAGATCAGCAGAGAATGCGGGTTGGAACAGCCTAGCATATATCATCATTTTCATTCCAAAGAAAATTTATTCAGAAAGGCTTTGGTTGCAACTCACCTTATGATCTTGAACGATATCAGAAGTAGAGTCGTGAAAGATAGAGGTTTAAGAGAAGAGGTTGTCTCCGTATTCAGAGCGATCTCGGATATCGCTAGGCAATTTCCTGATAGAGCTAAACTTCCGTTCAGTTTAGTATATTCTGCACCTGAAAACTTAGTTCAAGAATATACGAACCATTACGGGGCCCAATATAGGAAGTTATTGGATGCGGCAGTAGACAGGAACCCTCCTGCAAAAAATGCAGAGCTTAAACTTTCGCTTCTCGTAGATTTATTACATAGTTTGATACTATCTATCTCCTCAGAGCGGTTTTTCGAAGATCGGGTCAGAGGTTTGGAAGATAGGATCGATCATATCCTACTGAATTAGGTAGAAAGAGCCGATTTAAGACCCTTTTTTTTCTCGTAAGCCTCGGTCGGTTAGGTTTTCTGGTCCCCATGAGCGCACCTGAAATCGTACCAATTGGCCAACTCCCTCCGTTAGGGGTTGTCCCTAAAAAAATGCATGCACAGGTCATCCGACCAGAGCGTTTTGGAGACCCGATCAAATCTATTCAACCTGAAGAGATAGATGTCCCTGAAATCGCTCCAGACGAAGTGCTGGTTGCAGTGATGGCAGCCGGAATTAATTATAATAACGTATGGGCCGGACTCGGATTTCCAGTCGATGTGATCGGCGCTAGGAATAAAAAAGGCGAACCTGAAAAATTCCATATCGGTGGTTCAGACGCTTCCGGGATCGTATACAAAGTAGGTTCCGAAGTTACGAACGTAAAAGTAGGAGACGAGGTAGTTCTCCACTGTGGGATCTGGGGCAAAAACGATCCTTGGATCAAAGCGGGCAACGATCCTATGTTTGCACCTTCTCAATTGATTTGGGCATATGAAACGAACTGGGGATCTTTTGCTCAGTTCTGTAAAGTGCAAGACCACCAATGTCTTCCTAAACCAAAACATCTTTCTTGGGAAGAAGCTGCAGCTTATATGCTCGTTGGAGCAACAGCATACAGAATGCTTCATCACTGGAAACCGAACGATGTAAAACCTGGAGACGTGGTTTTAATCTGGGGAGGAGCCGGCGGACTCGGGGCAATGGCGATCCAGATCGTAAAGGCAGCAGGTGGAATCCCGATCGCTGTTGTATCTTCCGACGATAAGATCGAATTCTGTAAGAATCTTGGCGCTGCAGGAGTTATTAACAGAAATAACTTCAAACATTGGGGCGCACTTACTTCGGATATCAATAAGCCTGAAGTATTTGTAGAATGGACTAAACAAGCCAGAGAATTCGGAAAGGCTATTTGGGACATCGCAGGAAAAGGAAACAATCCTAAGATCGTATTCGAACATCCAGGTGAAACAACCATCCCTACTTCAGTATTCGTTTGCGAGACAGGCGGAATGGTAGTTATCTGCGCGGGAACCACAGGATATAACGCAACTGTAGACTTAAGATATCTATGGATGCGCCAAAAACGCCTGCAAGGTTCTCACTTCGCAAACGATGAAAACGCAGCCGGTCTGAACCAACTAGTAATCGACAAAAAGGTGGATCCTGCTCTCTCTCATACATATAAGTTTGAAGAGACTGCACAGGCTCACCAGTTGATGAAAGAAAACAAACACCCTTCAGGGAACATGAGTATCTTAGTCGGAGCGGATAAGCTCGGATTAGGTAGAAAATAACCTGAAACAAAAAGGGCTTGGGATTAAAACCCGAGCCCTTCTCATTTAACTCCATTCAAAAATCTTAAAATACAATCATGAAAGCCGTACAACTCTCCTCCTTCGGAAAAGAAAATCTCTCCTTAATCGATTTACCTGATCCTGGAAAACCTGGCCCGGGAGAAGTTTTGGTTCGTTTCAAAGCGGCTTCCTTAAATTTCAGAGACTACTTAGTGGTCCAAGGAAAATATAACCCGAAATTCCCTGTCCCAATGGTTCCTTGCAGCGACGGAGCGGGAGAAATAGTAGAAGTAGGAGAAGGGGTTTCCGGCTTTAAGTCCGGCGATAAAGTAAATGCAACATTCGCTCCGTATTGGCTATCAGGCCCCGCGAATAAACAACAACTCAGAACCACTCTAGGTGGACCTTTAGACGGGACTCTGAGACAGTATGCGATCCTCCCAGCAACCGGAGTAGTTCCGATGCCTTCTCATTTAAGCTTTGAAGAAGCGGCTACTCTTCCTTGTGCTGCTCTAACCGCCTGGTCTTCTTTTTTCGTGGAAAACAAACTACAAAAAGGAGAATCCGTCGTAGTGCAAGGAACCGGCGGAGTTTCCTTGTTCGCATTACAATTTTCTAAAGCAGTCGGAGCAACAGTATATCTGACATCTTCTTCTGATGAAAAACTGGAAAGAGGGAAAGCCTTAGGCGCAGATCATCTAATCAATTATAAAAACATAATATCTTGGGGAGAAAAGATCCGAGAACTTACAGGTGGAGAAGGAGCGGATCATATCGTAGAAGTCGGCGGGGCTGGAACCTTAGAACAATCCATAAAAGCGGTAAAACTTTTCGGCACGATCCATTTGATCGGAATTTTAGCCGGAGCAATCAAAGATCTGAATCTTCTACCTTTGGTAATGAATCAAATCAAAGTACAAGGGATTGTGGTAGGCCATAAAGAAGGTTTCCTTGCTATGAACAAAGCAATAGAAGAATGGAAATTGAAGCCTGTAGTGGATAAAGTTTTCGAACTTTCTGAATTTAAAGATGCTTTAGAGTATCTGAAAGACGGAAAACATTTCGGAAAGATCGTTGTTCGAATTCCTTAATATTTTCCGCCTCTCCTTTTAAGTTAAGCTACAGACGCAGGCACTCGTTTGGATTCTTTTCTGGAAGTATAAAGATAATCTTTTTCTTTATAGGCCATAAATCTTCCAAAACCTGTTTCATTACCGATCTCAGGTAAAACTTTTCCTTTTTCGACAGCGACCTTACCGTTAATTAAGACTGCACGAATTGCATCTTCATTCCTACGGACTAAACGAACCATTCCGCCGAATTCTTCCATAGGAACTTCTTGGATAGTTTCCACCTTTTCATCCAATCCTTTAGGGTTCAAAAGAACAATATCAGCCTGTGCTCCGACTTTTAATTTGCCTGCATCTAATCCGAACCAATCCGCAATCTCTCCAGTCACTCTCCATACAGCCTTCTCAGTGGAGAGAAAAGGTTTTCCTTCCAACTCCGCATCCCTGACTAATTTCAGAAAACGTAATGGAAAATTATAATGAGCCATTCCTCTTAAATGAGCTCCCGCATCGGAGAAACCGATCAAAACGTCTGGATGGCTTACGATATATTTTAAAGGTCCCTTTCTATCATTTCCTATTACTGTGTACCAACGGATATCATTTCCATATTCCGCGCAAAGATCCAAGAAAGTCTCCACAACATGCTGTTTTCTTTCTTTTGCTAATTCAGAGAATGATCTTCCGACCAATTTTTGATCCGGACATTCCACGATCTTAGATTGATTAAAGTCCCTATGAAAAACTCTAGGCAAGAACCAATTGGTCCATTGGCGACGGAACCATTTTCTATATCCGTTATCCATTAGTAACTTTCTACGTTCCGCAAGATCCGCCAAATGGATCGCTGCAGTTCCCGCTCCAAATTCCTCGAAAACAACTACATCCACACCGTCAGCATACAGATCGAATACTGCAGGTACTGCCTGTAATCTCACATCTCCTCTGAAAACCGTATTCACAATCCGAGTCAACAATGCGACCACTCTGTAAATAGAACGATTGGATCTTGGATCCATTAAAGAGATAATCGTAGTTTTTAATTTTTTCCTGAAAATCCCTAGGCTTTCTTTAAAGAATAATAATACGTTGTATTTGGTAGAAACATTCGGAACGCCTTGGAAGATCCTACCTTCTCTTCTTACGATCTTATTCAATCTGCTGATCTCAGACCATTTTGCAAATGTAGAAGGAAGAGGTCGGCTTCTAAAACGATTCCCATCCATTTTGTCCCAAGTCAGAGTATTGATAGAAAGGCCGAGATATCCGCAGTCGATCGCTTCTTGCAGAAGTTTCTCCATTTTAAGCATCTCTTCTTCAGTAGGTTTTACGCCGTAGGAAAGAGATCTTTCTAAACCCATCGTATAAGCTCTTATTGCAGAATGACCCAAGAAGGTGGAAACATTCGGTCCAAGGGGAAGCGAATTCAAATGATCCGCGTATTCCTTCATGGAGTTCCAAGTTTTCTTTTTTTGTAATAGAGGAAGGACTTGCTCTCTAGGAATTGCTTCTACCCTACTGAACATATCAGCTAGGTCTTCAGAAGTTCCAATACAAAGGCTCAAAGAACAACTTCCCATCGTAATGGTAGTCACTCCGTGCATCACCGATTCTTTTAATCCTGGAGAAGCTTCCACTTCCGCATCATAATGAGTATGTAAATCTACGAAACCCGGAGTTACCCAAAGACCCTTTGCATCATAAACTTTAACTGCATCTACTGGAATACTTTCAGCAATTGCTGCGATCTTTCCATCCAACACTGCGATATCCCCGATAAAAGATGGATTCCCCTCACCGTCGAATATTCTGCCGTTTTTGATCAGCACATCGTATTTCATCTCGGTTATCTCCTCGACTATTCTATATCTATGAGACTCGATACGAAACTTTATAATTATTCAGCGTCAATCTTTTTCATGTTCTTTGCATATAGATGAACATACGTTTACAAATAACGTGAAACTTATATTAAAACGTTAATTATAAAATAGGATCCTTTTACTCAAAAACTCAATTCGAGTTATATGGAATAAGGTTTGTTAATCTCAAAGAATTTTTCTTCCTTTGAAATATTGCAATGAAAGTAGAATAAACAGTTGTTCAAGTAGAACTAACAATACAAGCCAGGACATCTCTTCAATATTGAAGAGATGTCCTTCTTTTGTTTATTTTTTTTCTAAGCGAAAGGGCTATTATAGAACAAAGATTCTCGCGATTCTAAGGATCCGGGATGCTTTAGAACCTCCTTTTCTTACATTGCTGCTAAGAAAGGCGCTCTCCAAATACCCAGGCTTGCCCCTTCCACTCAGGAGGATAAGGAACCGATCCGCAGAAATTCTCTGCGTTAGTCGTATATTCTTCAGAAACTCAGCCCTTGAGATTCTATCTAATGAGACATAATTTTTTACAAAATAGAACATGATATAATTTCTGATTAGAAATATAGAAAAGAGAAGCTTAAGAACCGGAATTCACGTTAGACATTCTTGAAATTTCTCATTTAGCGGGAACTAGAGTGGATTTCCGAAATCACCACTCAAGGGATTTGCTATTCAAACCGACCGTTAGAAATAAATTTTAGTTTCATATCAAACGTTATATTTAGAGAACTTTTTTCGAACGTTTTATCTTGACAGTTAAAAGCGATGAATTAACGTTCAAAAGCTCGGGTTTGTACCGAGTGATACAGAGAAAAAAGCGAACAAGAACTAAGCGAATCTCAATCTGAGAAACACACAGACATCAAGAGAATAGTGAAGAGGTAAACTCAAATGCGTAAATTAGGACTAGCGGTATTAATCCTATTTATTTGTAGCGGCTCGTTGTTCGCTTCCGGCGGGGGATCTTCCTCCAAGCCTTTGGCAGGATCTTATCCGATCGTTCTTTCCCATGGACTTTTCGGTTGGGGAAAGGATTCTTCTGGAATCATCAGTATCGTTAACTACTGGGGAGGAATGGACACATATCTTCAATCCCAAGGTGCAACGGTATATGCTCCTACAAAAACTGCGGCTCAATCCAATGAAACTCGCGGTGTAGAGCTAAATAATAAAGTTTTAGTATATATTGCAGCAAACGGCTTCAGCAAAGTGCATATCATCGGCCACTCTCAAGGTGGACTAGATAGCCGTTACGCAATTTCCAACCTCGGACTTTCTTCTAAAGTGTCTACTTTGACCACTTTGAACACTCCTCACAGAGGATCCCCAATTGCGGACATCGTAACTACAGTTCTTCCTGATTGGATCAAACCTTTCGTAAGTTCAATCTTAGGAGCAGTAGTTCAGTTAGTTTATGGCGGAGGAAACCAAGACGCTCTTGCAGCATTAGGTTCCTTAACTACAAGCGGAACTGCGGCTTTCAATAACCGTACTCCTAACGCTTCTGCAGTTAAATACTACTCCTACGGATCTTATATCACTATTCCGGACCTGATCCAACACCCTTTAATGGGGATCATTCAACCTGCATGTGTTGCTGGGGGATTGTTTAATGGGCAAGGCGGAACCTGTGATGGTCTCGTTCCTTATTCTTCTCTAACTTGGGGAACTTTCAAAGGTGGACCTGACTACGGTCTTCTTGTAACCGGTGTAGACCATTTACAAGCTTCTAACACTTTGAATTCCGGAAAACCTTGGTATGACGTAGAAGGTTATTTCTTGAAAATGGCTTCTAACGCTAAATCAAACCAATAATTTCGAACAATTTGAAGGAAAAAGCCGGGATTTAAAACCCGGCTTTTTTTATGCCCAAATCCATTCTCGCTCGATCCATTTTATAGTTGGTATTTTCCAATCTTTCCCCATTCTTTCCTGTTATGAGTTTTTCTCCGAAATTTGCAATTTTAGGCTCCGGAAGTATCGGAACATACATTGGGGCACATTTAGTAAAGGCGGGCTATCCCGTCGTTTTTGTAGGAAGAGAAAGATTAAAACAAGAAATACAATTATTCGGATTGGGGATCAGCGACTATACGGGCAGCTCTTTCACACTCGCACCTAACCAAGTCAGATATGTTACGGATATCAAAGAAGCTAAGGATTCCAATATCTTCCTGATCACGGTAAAAAGTAAGGATACTATAGAATTAGGAAAATCGATCCGCTCCCTTTTTTCCCTAGAAGAACTTTCTAAAATTATAGTCGTAAGCTTTCAGAATGGAGTCAGAAATTCCCAAGAACTCGCATCCGTATTACCTGAATTAGGCGATCGAAATATCCCCGGTATGGTTCCATTCAATGTGGTCGCAAAAGGAAAAGGTAAATTCCATAGAGGGACAAGCGGAGAACTAGTACTTCAATCCAACGAGTTTGGAGATAGAATTAATTCTTATCTAAAAGGATCCGGACTACCTTCCATGGTCCATAAAAATATGGAAGGTGTTCTTTGGGGAAAACTTCTATTCAACTTAAATAATAGTTTAAACGCATTGGTTGGCATTCCTTTAAGAGAAGAATTATCTCAAAGAGGATTTAGAAAGATACTTTCAGATATGATCTCAGAAGGGATCGAAATTTTAAAACTCTCCGGGATCAAACCTGCAAGGGCTGGAAAAATGATCCCTTGGCTTGCTCCGATCATTCTTAAATTACCGGATTTTCTTTTTTTCACTGTTGCATCTAGCATGGTAAAGATCGACCCGGAAGCGAGATCCTCTATGTGGGAAGACCTACATCATGGCCGTAAGACTGAAATTTCCTATTTAAACGGAGAGATCCTAAAACTTGCGGATCAGATCGGTCATAAGGCACCGATCAATCGTAAGATCGTTTCCTTGGTGCAAGAAGCTGAGAATGGATCCGGAACTGTAAAATACAGCGCAGAATCTCTCTCCAAAGAACTCGGAATGATCTGATCCTTTAAGTGACTTTTTCGGAAGAAGAGAATAATCCCACGTCTTTGCGGACATGTTTCTCTTCCCATTCGGAAAGACTGATCCCTTCTTCCGAAGCTCTTCTTGCACGATAAGCGTTTAATAAATTATAAGTGACTGGATATCCGATAAGCGCTAACGGAATTCCAAAAACGAAACCTCCGATAAACATAGGAAGTCCCATCTTATCCAAAAGAAAAACGCTCCAATGATAAAACCCGGATAACAGATCCATGGATTCGGATTCTTTCGCAATCGACAATAATGTATCGAAACTGATCTCTTGGAATTGTATCCCCAATACGATGAGCACCTGCTTTCCGATCCAATAAAATAAGGAATAGAAAAATGGAAGAGTGATCGGATTTGTGATCCAGATCATAGCGATTGCGATAGGAAGATAAAAACGGATCCCAATCAAACGGAATATCAGCCAGGTTCCTAAACCTAAATACATCTGTACTCCAATAAGAGGAGTCATAGACCAGATCAATCCAACGGTTGTTCCTAAACAAACTTCGTGGATCGGTGCGTGAGATTCCTGAAAAGGTAAAATTATCTGTTTATGGATGATCCGCCAGATCATTCTTAAAAAATTCATCTAGGTCCCTGTTTTAATTAGAACGGGAAAGTTTGGAATATTGTTCCCAAGATTTAGAGTATTTCTCCATAGCAGGGAATAATTCGAAGGCTTTTTTTGCGGACTCACTTGCTGCTTTCGGATTTTTTTCGAAATCATTTTGTAACTTTGCGAGTAAGTAGTATGTTTCAGCTTTGATGATCAGATCTCTGTATTCGGTCTCAAGTCCCTTCTTCAAAAACTGAACGGAAGAAAGTTTATCTCTATTCAATAAGTTTACGAAACCAAGTCCGTAATATGCAGAACCTTCCGGTTTTACTTGGACAGATTTATTATACCAATCGATAGCTTCCTCTCTTTCGTCTTGAGCAAGAGAAAGATTACCTAAATCGGTTAGGAGCATGGAAGTATATTCCTTATCTCCGGACGCTTGCGCAATTATGAGAGCTTGTTTGTATCTTGTTTCAGATTTTTCATAATTTTGTTTATTCTTTTCTAACTGAGCGATCCCTCTCAGACAATCGATAGAGTTCTTATTCTCTTTTAAACAAAGTTTATATTCTTTTTCGGCGGCCGCGTCTTCCTTACGAAGATAGTAGATCCAACCTCTTAAATAATGCACCTGATCCGTTTTGCCTGTCTTTATCGCCTTATCCTTAGCCTTTTGCACAGATTCAGCCAAATGACCCGAGTCCATTAAATCGCGGATCTCTAAAATAGAAGGCTCATCCTTCTCCCCCGAACATGCGAGAAAGGAAACAAAATGGAATGTAGCAATAGCTAAAACGAGTAAGGTAGAATGTAGTAAGTTCGGGGATCTCATATTAGAATACGTACTATTCTTTTTCATACTGGATCTGATCACCGACAAGGCAACAGGAATTTCCAAGTGATCCACGATAATCTCTAAAATCCTATTTTTTTAAGAAAAAAGGAGGTATTGGACGTATGATTCCTCGTTTTTTTTCCTCTAATAATCTTTGAAGTTCCCCGAATTAGACCTTAGGGCGACTTCTCTCTATAAGCGAAGACCAAATAAACAGCGTAAGGCTAAATATTCCTAAAGTGATTTTGGAAATTATTATTTTCCTAAATTACGAACGAATACTCTTGTTAGTCGGAGAAAGATTGACGAGAAAATATAAACCGATGGAGGATGGTTCTACCTTCCTGCTAAATGCACACGTCTAAATATTTATTTTTTCTATTAGGCCCCATCGGCTTTTTAATTTTCCTTCTTTCCCTCACTCCATGGCATAAGGAAGAAAATTTACGTGCATATCGGGGAGCGATCGATCTTCGAGGGATCCAAAGTGCGAGCTCAGGCCCGGTCGATCTATCCGGAGAATGGGAATTTTTTTGGAGCCAAGAGCCAGGCAAGATCCTAGAATCCTTCCATGGAAATATGACCGTTCCAGGTTCCTGGAATAGAGAAACAGAATTACATTCTTCTTATGAAAGATTCGGATATGCTACTTATAGATTAAAGGTCCTATTACCTGATGTTTGGGTAGGAAAGGTCCTGACTATCGGAATGGGAACGGTTTGGAGTTCCTACAGGATCTATTTGGATGGGGAAATTTTAGGAGAATCCGGTATTCCCGCCACATCCCCAGAACAAATTGTTGCAAGAGTGCAGCCTAGGTCTTTTTCTTTCGTTCCAAGTTCTAGTCAGATAGAGATCACCTTATTCGTTACGAATAATTTTGCTAGACAAGGAGGGATCTCCTCTCCAGTGAAACTGGGTCCTTCAGAAGTTATGTTGTCCACTAGGACCCGCACCATCTTTACTGATATTTTCGCATTTTCAAGTTTAGTCATCATGGGGATCTATCATATATCCCTGTATTTATATTTAAGATCCAGTAAGGCCCCTCTTTATTTCGGATTTATGAGTATGGCAATCGGCTTACGCACTCTCGTAACGAACACCAGACTACTTATGGAATTTTTTCCTACAATCCCGCAGGGCGGAATACAAATGATAGAGCAGATCTCTATGATGTCTGCGACTGCATTATATATTCTATTCTTCTATGAAACGTTTAGTCTGTACGTTTCTAAATTGTACGTTAAAATTTCTCTCGGTATAGTAGCGATCTTTATACTGATCACATTATTCGGGTCATTAGAATTTAATAGCAATAAGATCGCTTACTTTCACCTATTTATAGGACTTACGATCGGTTACGTCTTGTACGTTATATTCGGGATCGATTTCGATAAAGAAAGTAACTCTTCCTACATTCTTTATGGTTCAGGGATACTATTCTTGGGAGTTATGATAGATCTATTCTATACATATGTTCTGAAAGTGTCTTCTCACCAGATCTCTCATATCGCTCTTGTACTTTTCGTATTTCTTCAATCTTTGGTAATCGCTTCGGATAGGTCTTCTAAATATAAAGAAGCGAAACTACTTACTGAAGATCTTCAAACCATGAACTTAGAACTTTTTGAAATGAAAGAAAAGTTAGTTCAAAAGGTAGAAGATAGAACAAGAACCTTAAACGACACTCTTCAACAGATCAATCGAGAGTTAGAGATCGCCCAGAACGTACAAAGAAAGATCCTCACTCCGCCGGAAAGGGAGATCAAAGGCATCCGTTTCGACTATGTATATAAACCTTTGGAAAAAGTGGGCGGGGACTTTTTAGATATTTCAGAGATCAATCCTGGACAAGTCAGAGTTCTATTAGCGGATGCAGTGGGTCACGGTGTTCAGGCCAGTTTGATGACTATGGCCCTCAAAACCGAATACGAAGAATTAAAAAAATTAGACTGCCCTACTCATGTATTGAAAGAATTGAACGGAAGATTCTTACGTAAATTCGATACCTTAGAAAGTATATTTCCTTGTTTCGTAGCGGATATTTATCTAGAACAAAAGGAAGTCTTGTATGCATCTGCAGGACATCCTGATCAAGTGTTACTATCTCCGGATGGTAAATTTGAATTATTGCACAAGACAGGGCCGATCCTTGGATTGTTCGATGACTTGGAAATACAATTCTCTACTTACAAATTCCCCTTAGGAAGTCGTTTATTACTTTTTTCTGATGGTCTTATAGAAAATCGTAGAAAAGAAAATAGATGGAGCACAGTAGAAACGATCGCTGCAAGAGCGGGCACATTATCCGGCGTAAGTCTTCAAAAACTATTAGAAGATCTTGTTGTAATGGAAGAAAAATCCAGAGGCGACGAACAAAGATACGATGATATCACGATCATCGCCATAGAATCCAGAGAGATCTTAAGTTAGCTCGAAAAACTTAGGAATTCTCCTTTTTTAAAAGAAGAAGAGTCCAGATCCCGCATAAAAATTCGAAACCGCTCGGTAATAATATCATTGGATGGATCCATCCTAATACTACAAAAATCGCCAGGACCAAAAATTGAAAACTTCTGGAATGAGTCGTTAATTTCAAGAAAGGTCGGATATTTTCTTGCCCCATTCTAAAATAAAAATATCCTAATATGACAAGAGTAAGCCCTACTACTCTGACCCAGACATCGCTTGCACTCAATAGGAATAAACTTAAGAAAAGATTTGGGATCGTTATTAAAAGCAGGCCTTCCACCAAAAGGAATACTCCGAAATATTGCACACTTTTTGCCGCGTTAATCATGGGCAGTATGCATATCCTAAATTAATCGAAGAACAACCGCTTTTTACACGCGGGCATAAAAAAGCCCCCGAAACTTCGGAGGCTTTTCAAATTTGGAAATGGATATATTAGCAGGAAACCACTAATTCTCCAGAAGCTTTTACTTCTCCGGATTCGTCGGAAGCTTCAACAGCAACTGTCAGAAGTTTTTCTCCATTCTCTTCTTTCTTACGTTTGATCTTACCGGAACAAGTTAATTTTTGTCCTGGTTTAGTCATAGCTTTGAAAGTGACTCCAAATTCTTTGATTTGCTTTTGGTCTGCCCAAGAAGTGCAAAGTCTTCCGATCTGAGCCATTACGAACATTCCGTGAGCGATCGTACCGTCCAATCCGGTCTTACGCGCAAAATCAGGATCATTATGGATCGGATTAAAGTCTCCGCTTGCTCCCGCATAACGCACTAAATGCGCATGAGTGATTGCGTCCACTTTTATAGGAGGGAGTTCTTGTCCTACTTCGTATTTGTCGAATTCAATTTTACTCATTGTCTTCCTCCGATCATTGTTCCGGCTTACGGATGAATATGGACATTTCCGCTTCGATAACAGTTTCACCTTTAGAGTTACGGATCGTAGTACGGAAGGTCATAGTGTCCATCTTACCGACGGTTACGTTAACACATTCTCCCTGGGAAGAAACTTTACCAGGATAAAGAGTTTTAACATAATTATATTTTTCTTTTAAATGTAGAATTCTGGAAGTGTCTACTCCCATGTTCTCCATATCTTTCCAAATTTTAGGATATCCCCAAAACTGGATCACTGTTGGGAATGTAGGAGGAGCAGGAATGTCTTCATAACCTGCTTTTTTTGCTGCTTCTACATCGAAGTATATCGGATTGCTTTCACCGATCGCTAAACAAAACTCTTTAATCTTTCCGCGTTCAACGTCGAATTCGTAGGCGTCGAGTTTTGTGCCGATCAGGTCTTTTGAAATGCCTTTTTCTGCCATAATCCTTTTCCTTGGGATTGGTTTAAAAACCTTTGAAGGATCTAAGATCCTTTCTATGGCCCTATTATTTAGACACCGACTCCTCCGGTCCATTGAATTTTTACTAACGAACGTTCTGTTCGACAAAACGAATGTTCACCGAATACTGTTCATCAGGATGATAAAGGTTGTAAAGCCTCCCCTTAAAAAAAATCCTGTATTTGTTCTGTTATGATTTCTTTTGACTCCAAACTTTTCAGGGTTTTGGCTTATTTCCTGCTTCTATTATTCATTTATGATTGCAGACAAATATTTTCAAGATCAGTTTCAGGAGAAGAAGAGACCATAATTCCGATTTGGGACGGCCTACGCTCCTTAAAAAAAACCGGAAGTCATTGCAAAGGAAATCCGGAGATCGCAATCCAAAAGATCTCTTATCATTATAAAAAAAATCCTTCCAGATATTCGGAACTTCCTATCCAGGAAAAATGGAGAAACACTCAACTTACTATATTAAAAGATAAACAAACTCTTCTGAATGAATCTAGAGATAGTTTATTACTTTTCCAAAATGGAGATTGTGAGATCTCATCCGAGTTTCTGATTCCTGAAGGAAAGATCTCGGATTTTAAAAATGTTACCTTAGACTTTTCAAACACACAACTCTCTTCGGTAGGAGAAAATATTTCTTCTTCCGGAAAACTAACGATCCGCTTGGGAGAAGGTGTCGTGTTCTCTCAAGAATTGGAAAGTAAGGGCAAAGAATGGATCGATCATAAGATCGTTTTGCCTGAACATCTAGCAAGAAGTTTGGAAGAAGATCCAAAACCTCTTTGGAAATTCGAATGGGCCCCTAAAAATCCTGGAGATCTACTATTCTTAGGACAACCGATACTGTATTCTTCCGTAACCGATCCGGAATTATGGGGACCTAAAGAAAACGTAATATTGATCGTAGTAGATGCCTTGAGGCCGGATCGTTTGGGATTTGGAGGTTCTCCCGTTGCAACTAGTCCACATTTGGATGAGTTAGCAAAAGACTCGGTGATTTTCGAGAATACTTTTGCAAACGGAAATTGGACCAAGCCAAGTATGATCTCATTTTTTACAGGAAAGATCGCTTCTGAACTTGGACTCGGAAACGCTTGGTTCTATTCAAGCAATTTACATAGAAAAATTTTCTATTCAAAAAAGCCGAGTACACTCCCGAATCATCTAAGATCCAAGGGTTATCTGACTGCAAGTTTAATGAATAATGTTTTTCTTTTGGATTATACCGGAGTTGGAGTAGATTTAGGCTTTCATAAACTATTTCAACCCGGAAAGGACAAAGACGATACTGAGCTCATACTTGCGGAATCCGTCCAATTCCTGAACCAAAACAAAAATAGAAGATTCTTCCTACATATCAATATCAACACCCCTCATTATCCATATCTACCTGAGAGAAAATATCTGGATCAGCTCTCCAAACAGACTCCTCCTGAAGTTTGGAACCAATACGATCCATATGTTAAGAAATATCTGGCTGAAATTTTATACACAGATGAAGTGATCGGCAAAATTTTAGAAGAAGCAAAAAAAACCGGAGCCTTCGATAGATCTTGGATTGCTGTAGTAGCAGATCATGGTGAACTTCAATCCTTAGAACATTATTATCATCATCATTTCGTCGCGGAGAATTTACATGCTCACGGAGAAACTCATTACGACGAAGAGATAAAAGTCCCTTGGATCATTCACCCTCCTGCTTCTGCAAGATCTGATATTCAAACAAAGAAATTCGCAAAGCAAGTTTCTCTTCTTTCTCTATTTCCGACTTTAGTAGGAGCCTTAGGGATCCCTTGCAGTAAAGATCAATGTGATGGAAACGATTATTCCAAAGTGATATTTGGAGAAGACGGTCCTGATACGGAGGAATTCGTATATACGGAAGGAAGATTTTCCGAATCCATCCGCACTGAAAAATACAAACTGATACGCAGATATCCAGGTTATGATTTCGTAAGAAGGACCAAAGAAGGAGAACCTCATAAAATGAAGGAAGAACTTTATTCTTTGGAAAAAGATCCGGGAGAATCAAAAAATCTAATCACTCAGGATCCGGAACTTTTAAAACAGGCCAGAAACGATCTGAATTCTCACAGCCTAAAAAAGAATGTCTTTAAATTAAGATTACCTGCATGCGAACAAGATTGTATCCGAAAAATCGAGATCGGGATCCAAGGCGGGATCTATAAGATAGTCTCCGATCATCCCGTAACTGAGAACAGAGTAGACACAAAATCCGCTTCCTTAACTGTTTCTCAACCAAAAGGAAAAGATGCTCTTATTTCCATTCTTACAGTAGAACCTGTTTTTGGTTTTCGTTTATCCGTTCAGAAAGACGGAAAAACGGAAGATTATAAATCCGGAAAATGGGGAATTCTCTCCGAAGCAAGTTCTAAAATTTATAGGGATTCGCCGGAAATAGTCGCATCAAATAGACAACCATACGAATTCAAAACTTCTAAAATACCATATATATACAATGACGCCGGACTTTCCGGAAACTCGGATTCGACCGAACAAGCAGCTTTAGGAAAAGAGGTGAGAAAAGTTTTGGAAAGTTGGGGATATATTCACGAATAAAAAACGTTTTATATAAAAGTTTAGGCACCTTTCCACCAAAACTCCTTGCAATTTCCGTTTCCTACTTTAACTTATCCGATTGCCAATCCATATAAATCAGGTGAAAAGAATGAAAGTTAGAAATTACGCGTTCTATATTACTTTAATATTTAGTTTTTTATCCTGCGGCAGCGATCCAGTGAAACGTTGCGAAGACAGAAGAAAAGTAATGAGAGACGCGGTCTGCCAAGCGGTGGGCGCTCACGAACCCGGAACACAATCATATAACGATATATTAACTGCTTGTTTATTGGAAAGTAACCATTTCAGCGATTGTCAGAACGAAACTTACTTTTAACGAAAACTATCGTTTATTCTAAAACGATAGTGATATCTACTCTTCGGTTTTTAGCTCTGCCTGCTTCGCTAGAATTTTCTACGACAGGCTGGGTTTTACCGTATCCTCTATAAGACATTCTAGTTTCTTCAATCCCATGAGAATCTCTTAATTCCTGTAAGACGCTCAATGCTCGATCTTGAGAAAGTTTTAAATTATATTCTTGGCTTCCTCTGTCGTCTGTATGGCCGCTGATCCTAATCTCTCTATCCGGATACTTTTTCAGAACGTCTGCAATTCTATCCAAAACTTTTTTGGATTCTGGTTTTAGATCTGACTTATTATAATCAAAGAGAAGATTATCTAACGAAAGAACAACTCCTTCATTTGATTTTCTGATCTCAACGGGAGCACGATCCGCAACTTCTTCTTCCGGATTTCCTTCCCATTCCGGCCATTCCAACCCGTTCCCTTTTTTCCCATTCGGTTGTTTTTTAGGACGAGTCGATCCTTCCGGAAAAGGACCTAAAAGCCTTCTTACTTCGTCGGCAATTTTGTCCTTATCAGTTTCTGTTACAGAGTTTTGTTTATTATACAGACCATGGATCTCAAAAGACATCTCCTGTGCGATCCCGTTCGGAAAGACGAATGTATATGCAAGTTGAACATATTTATATTGAGGAACACCAGCATCCGAATCAAAAAATACTTTCCCCTTCGCAAATCCATAAATTTTATACGGAAGATTTTGCGCCTGAGGTTCGGATTCTTTCATTAGATTATAATTATATTCTATAAGGTCCGCATTACCTCTTCTGCCTGCATATTCCCAATCTTCTTTTCCTTGATATGAGTATTTTGCTTGAACAGGGATCTCTATTCTGGCGGAAGGAAATTGAAAACTTTCGGAAGCAGGCTTAACCCACTCTTCCCCCACTGCAACTTCCTTGGAGGAAAAGCTAGGCAACGATCTAAGATTGGGCATACTGTATTCGGGAGGCACGGTATATTGACCGGTTTCCGAAATATAAAATTTACTCTTGAAAGTTTTGTCCTTATAGAATGCGGGATCTAATTCCGGAAACTTAATATAGGTGTCGAATATTGCAGAAAAGTCGCAACCTTCCTTCTTGCAGGAGACCGCTTTTAGTAAGATCCTATTTTTATCTTCCCTATGGATGACCCTAGAACCTTGGCGGGCTTTTACTCTATGAAATTCGTTTAATTCTAGATCGTCTCCAGATTTCATTTTCCAACGAAATAAGACAGGCGATTCTGAAAATACATAGGAGGGTATTAGGAATAATAAGAGTAGAAACCCTCGTAGTGCCATAGTTATAGTTTCGAAATTTTTCCCTAAAAACTTAGAAAGGAATCTTAAAAAACAGGCCCCTTTCCAAAGACTTAGACTAAAAATACCGATTTTTTCCTGTTTATAATACTACTTAGAAACCTAAGTTTCGATCGGAAGAACTTGACAAGAAGGGATAAAAATTCCATCCAATTCTTCGTGCTTCCTCATTTTCAAGAGATTGTGTTCTTTGGAGTTCTATTCTGCATGTTATTATGTGTGGCAGGATTACTTCGGCCGGAAAGAACCGCTGGTTTTAAGATTTTATCCCTATTATCTTTTTGTGTTTCGATCCAATTCTTATATGTTTACTTTCTATTAAAGGGTATTTATTTCGAACCCTCGTTTTTAAACCATCTACATATTCCCTTAGCTTGGTTTTTAGGGCCGGGAATGTACAGTTTATATTCAGTTACCGTAAGAGAGGAAAAATTTAGCACATTCGAAAGAAGTTTTTACTTCCCCGGGATCGGATTATCTATTCTTTTCCCGATCATACATTTAGTTTTACCTCAAAGCTTTCAAGCCCATCCCATAGACTACTTTGAGCAAGGATCCACTAGTTGGTTGGACCTCCTACTAGTAGGAGCTTATACCAGCAATTTAGTTTATTATTCCGCGATCGTTTGGCAAACCAGAAGATCCTTTCAGTGGGATAGATTAAAAAGAGATTCAGGAGCAAGACTTCTTCTTTATATAGTTATTGGAAGTGGAAGCGCTACCTTAGTTTTAGTATTAGCTTATTTATTCAGAGACATACACCTGTTATTCGCTTCGGTTTTAGGTACGGTTGTATATGCGGTAACAGGTTACTTGGCCCAAATTTATTTGCCGGAAGTATTTCGAGAGATCGGACCTTCTATGAGAGACGCTTATAGAAATTCTAGATTAGAAGGGATCGATACGGAAGATTTAGAAAATCGTTTAGATAATTTGATGTCCAAAGAAAAAATCTATCTACAAGAAGATCTTTCTTTAACAATACTATCCAGTCAATTGGATATCAAACCATATCAGTTATCCGAATTCTTAAGTCAAATAAAGGGAACTAACTTTTCAAAGTTTGTAAACGGATACAGGGTCGCGGAAGCTGTTCGTATTTTAGAAAAAGAGAACGGAGCGAACATTCTTTCCGTAGCGTACAGATCCGGATTCAATTCAAAGGCAACTTTTAACCTTGCATTCAAATCTATCCAAGGTGTTTCCCCTAGAGAATTTTTACGTAAAACTAAAGTGTCCTAATTTGAACGAACGTTTTACTCCGAATTTGTTTAAATAAAAAATTAAGACCTTTTAATTTGTCCAAAATCCGAATCCAAGACGACCCTAACTTACATACGGATTATACTCCTTCTCCATTAAGCGATAAATTAGCAATGACTGAAAAGCTTATGGAGAATAGTGATGAGAAAACAATATCGAACGTTAGGTATGCAACTTTGCATACTTGCGATGCTAATAGTAGGGTCCTTTACATCTTGTAATAGTGATTCTTCAAAAAATACGGAAGCTGCTGCACTGCTTGCTTCCTTAGATCCTAGTTTAGGACAGGCTGCTGGATCCGGAAAAGTTTCCGAACTAGAAGATTCCAGCACTCAAATCCAAAACGCGTTTGCTCAAGAGAACGACGGAACTTTCACTTTTAATAATAATGTTAAGGTGACTGCGTTCGACGGGGTAGTACTTGAAGCAAGTCTCTTCCAACCTACAGCTCCCTCTCCTACAGGAAAGTATCCTGCTGTGATTTTTGTAAATAGCTGGGCATTGAACAAATACGAGTATTTGGTTCCGGCCGCAAAACTTGCAAAAAAAGGGTTTATAGTAATTACCTATAGCACCAGAGGTTTTGGAGCTTCAGGCGGTTTGATCGACACTGCAGGTCCTAAAGATAGATCAGATTTAGGTAAAATTATAGATTGGTTGCTTGCAAACAGCCCTACAGATCCCGCAAATATCGGTATTTCTGGAATTTCTTATGGAGCTGGAATTGCCCTCGCAGGTCTTAGCACTGAGCCTAGAATTAAAACTGCAGTCGCAATGAGTGGTTGGGGAAACCTAAAACGTTCTCTTTATGGAAACGATACTCCAAGATTAGTTTGGGGCTTACTTTTAGTAGCTTCCAGCTATATCACCGGAAAACCTGATCCAATTATCGCACAAAATTTCGGAAAACTTATCCAACATACGGATATTGATTTCGTAACTACTTGGGCAGCAGACCGTTCTCCTGAAACTTTTGTAGGACAACTGAATGCTTCAACCGGGAAGTCGGTATTGATCTCGAATAATTTCGAAGATTATTTGTTCAATCCGAATGCGGTTCTGGACTATTACGCACAAATCCAAATCCCGAAAAAACTTTTAATGAACGAAGGAATTCATGCATCCGCGGAAATCGGTGGGATACTTGGTTTTTCCGGTACTGTTTGGGATAACGCGTATGATTGGTTCGATTATTGGTTGAAAGGGATCAATAACGGGATCATGGCAAAACCTCAGGTTACTTTCCAAAAACGTTTTGCCGGTCCGAGAGTTACTCTTCCTTCTTGGCCTTCTCCTACTGTATCCGATAAAACTTTCTATTTGAAACCTAGAAGTTTATTCTCTAACGGAGAAATTTCCACAAGCCAGAACACAACTACCACTTCGACTGGAATTCTTTCAGGAGCGGATACGGTTGCTACGACTGGATTTCCAATCTTAGGGGATATTCTCGCTTCTCATGCGGAAATTCCGGTACAAACCAATTTAGGTTTTGTAAGTAGAGTGAATGGGATCGTTTACCAATCTTCCAATCTAAGCTCTATTTTAAAGATCAGAGGGAAAATGTTCTGGAACGGAAGAGTTTCTTCTAGTTTAGGAAAAGCGAATATTAACGTTTATTTCTACGATGTGGATAAATATGGAACTGCGACCTTGATCACTCATGGAACCGGGACTATTTTCGACGCGGGCTGGTATGAAACTAGGGATATTTCTATAGACTTAAACGCAGTAGCTTACGATGTTCCTGTCGGAAATAAAATCGCGATTGCGATCGATACTTTCGATATAATGTATTCTGTTCCTACGGCCTTGATTTACGGACTAGATGTAAAACATGGTAAAACACCTCAGTCTACTTTAGTGGTCCAAGCAGAATAATCTGTCTTGAATTTCCATCCCTCTTTGGGGCGGGTTAGACCCGCCCTTTTTTATGCCTCTCTTTCCTTTCTCCATTGGATATAATCAGGCAATTCGGTCAGTTCTATAAATCCTTCTTCTTCAGGGTCGTCTGGAAGCATTCCAATCTCGTAATGTCCGATCTCTTTTGTGAATGTATCTTCTCCGAGTAGAGTCTCGAGTAGAAGTCCAACCGCTTTATTTAGGTGAGGATTAGATTCCACATTCGGAAAATCAGGAAAACAAATTTTAACTCCGAAACTTTTGGGAAGATTTGTGTTTTCTAAAGGAAGAAACCAGATCTCTTCCGAATCTAATTCCAAACCTTCGTGAAAGATAACGGTTCCTTTTTCCTGGTATTGGTCGACGGAATAGACGTCCCAGCCTGAAATTTCAGGAGCAAGATCTACAAACCTTTCTGCATCAGTGTACAGATCCTCGTCTCCGGCGGTAATTACAGTAAATTCGTAAGGACTCTCGTCTCCGCCGCCTATTTCGAAATAAAACTCGGAATTCACTTCCTGGAGCCTGTCCATGAGATCGTCCAAAAGACGGTCTCTTTCCTTATCCTCCAGATCATCCAGTTTTGTATAATACCGGCTATTTTGGGAAAACCAGGTCCAAAACTTTTCCGCTTTTTCTTCCATTCATCCGCCTCGGTTACAAATCTATCGGGATTTCGGCTCCGAAGATTCGACAAAAATATCCGAATGTATGGAAAGATTGTTTAAAGGGAAAGAATTATTTTCCGATTTCCGAATCTACCCATTGCAAATACTTTTGGTTGGCCTCTTTGATTTCCCAGGACACGATGCATGGAACCGTGTAACTATGGAGTTCCGAAATTCTAGCCAAAACTTTTTCCGCAACCGAATCTTTGGTTTTTAATAGGAGAACGGTTTCTTGATTATGCTCGAGCCTACCATGCCATCGATAAATGGATTTCATTCCAGGTATTAGATTGGCACAAGCCGCTAATCTTTCATTCACTAGAGTCTCCGCGATATGCAAAGCCTCGTCCTCGTTTTTAGTGGTGACGTAAAAAGTTCGATAGCTCATTCCTTAGTAATACTCCCGAGAAAGCTTTGTTTCAAGAATGATTCGTTGAAATCAGAATTTCGGATCGATAAAAGTTCCTGAAAAAACGAGGGATAATTTTACCCTAAAATCGTTTTCCAAAGATATAAAATCCATATTCCTAAGGATTTGTATAAGAGGGAAAATTCTGGACAAAGTTTGGCTCCAAATTAAGAAATTCGCAATGGCTTCTAAAAAATCGCCGAACCTTATATTTCGAAAATCATACGATGCCCTTGCATTGAACTCCGCTTTTTTCGGCTTTTATGCCCATTCAGGATTTTCCCTGGGGTTGAAAGAGATTGGTTTTCAGCCGGCTGCAATTGCGGGCTCTAGTTCAGGAGCATTGATCGGATCCTTAATTGCAGCAGGACTTCCCCCGGAAGAGATCACCAGATTTATACTCACTTTGAAAAAGAGCGATTTTTGGGACGGAAATCTATTCAGTCAAATTTTGAAACCTTTCCGCAAAGGGCTTAAAAATTATTCCGGCCTATTGTCCGGAAAGAAGATCAGAGCATTATTAGAGCCATATATTGGTGGAAAAGATATCTCCGATATGCCTACCAGAATGGGGATCGCTGTATCTAATCTTACCAAAGGAATTAGAGAACTTAAGACCGAAGGAAATATAATCGATATGATCCTTGCCTCTATGACTTTTCCGATCCTATTCGAGATCCCGAACTTTCAGGGAGAAGAATTTTTGGACGGAGGGGTTGCGGATGCGGAACCGATCAAAGAATTTATTTTGGATCCGAGTATCAAAAGGATCGTGGTCCATGATATTGAGAACCGTAAACCAGTTTCGGATAAAATTTTGCTGAGAGCTTTCGATTCTTGCGTAAGCGTGATCTCAAGCGAAACAAAAGATCTAAAAGAACTTTTGGCCAAAAAATACGGGAAGAAGATTATACGGGTCGTCACAAATACTCCATATCTTCATCCGAATAAAATGGAAAACGGAAGATTGGCCTTGGAATTAGGAAGAAGGTCCGCTCATTTTATGAAGGATCAGATCTTAGGAAAATCCTAATCGGATAAATTAATCTTTTATAATATAAAAAGCCGCCCAAACGGACGGCCCGGAGAAATGATAAGAGAATAATCGTCTGAGAATTTCTTCTCAGTCCTTAAATTACTTCTTAGCGTCTTTTTTAGGATCAGCTTTAGGAGCTTCTTTCTTTGCTTCTTCTTTTTTAGGAGCTTCTTTCTTTTCTTCCGCGCTTAATGCAAAAGCTGCAACGAGAGATAAAGTGGTGATTGCTAATACTAGTTTTTTCATTTGGATTCTTCCTTTTCTGAACTTCCTCCTCGGATTCCCCCGAGTTGGAGTAGAATTCTTATACAGCAATCCGTCTGTTTTACAAGCATAAAATTCACTATAACAGAATATTTTTTCAAAATAACATCGCGATTCATTTACGACCATTTTTCAGAAAAATCGCCTAAGGACAGACCTAAAGCCTGAGTATTCGGCATTTCAAAGGATCTTTGAACCGCGTCCGGGGACCCAATTGGGAAAAAGTAGCTGACAGTGAGAAAAGGATCTTATGAATAAGAAACAGGAGTCTTAGGACTCCATCGTCGCTTCACTCTTATATCCGGCGCTGTCTAATCTGGCCGGATTCTTTTTTAAGATCAGATCCAACTCCGAGAATACTTTCTTAAAGCGGATCAATTCGTTTAATGATCTTATTTATCTCTAGCTTTTATTAAACTGAACGGACTCTTTATATATGTATAAATAAAAAAGGGCCCTCTCAACGAAGGCCCTTCTTGTCGCTGCACTCTTATATCCAGTGCGGACGCTTTTAAACCCTTGTAGGATTATTTTTTAGCGTCTTTTTTTACGTCAGCCTTTGGAGCTTCTTTCTTAGCTTCTTCTTTTTTAGGAGCTTCTTTTTTCTCTTCTGCGCTAAGTGCGAAAGCTGCAACGAGAGAAAGAGCTGTAAGCGCTAATACTAGTTTTTTCATGGATTTTATCCTTTTAGTTTTTTGAACCCGGAATTTTCCGAACTCAAGGGAAAAGATAATCCAAAAAATTATAGGCCGCCCACAATCAAAATTCGCGACTTTATATAAAATTTCGCTAAAATAGCCTTCTTCTTTTTTTTATAAAACGTATTTAAAATCTTAATTTAAGAGAATGAGAATGGAACGAAATAAATTCGATTTTGGGTCTTAGCGGAAGAGAGTTTTTCCCCCGATTTCACTCCATTGGAAATTTATTTCCAATATTTGAGCGCCCGTTCAGTGCCCTAATTTCGGCATTTATTTAATTTCAGGATTCAGACTACTTGTTCAAGTCCAGCCGTACGTTCTTGACTCGGTACCCTTCCGCTTAGAACCTGTTCCTTAGGGTTTTTCGTAGGGATTTTTTATCCGGTCCGAATTTAGGATTGGAATCGTATTTTTATCTTTTGGAAGATTTGCTAATCTTTTCAAAAGAAACGTGATCCCGTACATCACGTTCTCCCTTAGAGACCCTCATTCCAATTAAGGTTAGTTATTATGGATTTCGCTCTTTCAGACGATCAAAAAGCGCTTAGAGGCCTCGCGAGAGACTTCGCAAAAAATGAGATCCGCCCTAAGGCAGAACATCATGACAAAACGGGAGAATATCCTCTTCAGATCTTGAAAAAAGCCTGGGAGATCGGTTTGATGAATATCCACATTCCGGAAAAATATAACGGCGCCGGAATGGCCGAATTGGATGACACCATCATAGGCGAGGAATTGTTCTGGGGTTGTTCCGCTATGGCGACTGCAATTCTAGCAAATAACCTTGCACTTGCTCCCGTTCTGATCGGAGCAAGCGATGAGGTCCTGAAAAAATGGGTCCAACCAATGACAGAACAATTCCAACTCTGTGCATATGCGGTGACTGAACCGGGTGCAGGGTCCGACGTTGCAGGTATTCGTACTACTGCTCGTAAAGTTGGGGACGAATATATCATCAACGGATCCAAAATGTGGATCACTAACGCGGGTTATGCGGATTGGTTCTTTGTTCTTACAAAAACGGATCCTGCAGCTGGACATAAAGGGATCACTGGATTTATAGTAAGTTCCAAAACTCCGGGTGTAGTAGTCGGCAAAAAAGAATTGAACATGGGACAAAGATGTTCCGACACCAGAGGAATTACTTTCGAAGAAGTAAAAGTCCATAAAAGCCAGATGATCGGAAAAGAAGGCGACGGTTTCAAGATCGCGATGGGAGCTTTCGATCATACTCGTCCGGGAGTTGCGACAGGTGCTGTCGGAGTTGCAAGAGCTGCTATGGAACATGCATTAGAATATGCTAAAACTAGGACCGCTTTCGGAAAACCAATCATAGAGAACCAAGCAATCTCTTTTATGATCGCTGAGATGGCGAGAGATATCGAGGCAGGAAGATTACTTTGCCACCAAGCAGCTTGGTTGATCGATAATGGTTTCCGCAATACTTACCAAGCTTCTATTGCAAAAGCTTTCTGTGCCGATGCTTGTATGAGAATTACTACCGATGCGGTCCAGGTTCTGGGCGGTTACGGATTTAACTCCGAATATCCGGTAGAGAAGTTGATGAGAGATGCAAAAATATTCCAGATCTATGAAGGAACTTCTCAAATCCAAAGATTGATCATTTCTCGTTATCTTACAGAAGGTAAGGGAATCGAAGGACCAAACATCTGAAGGAATTTTCCTTAACATACGAAGAATTTCTGGAAAGAACCAATTCCGGAAATTTGATCCCGGTATTTAAACAGGTCTTTCTAGACCTGGAGACCCCGGTGTCCCTTTTTGCAAAATGGGGTGGCACCGAGGCAAAACATTCTTTTCTTTTAGAGTCCGTAGAAGGCGGAGAAAATGTAGGTCGAAACTCCTTCTTAGGAAAAGATCCTTACAGATTATTGTACGGTAAGAACGGATTATTTTACCTTTCCAAAAGAAAAGAACCTGAAACAGAGATCATCACTTACGACCCATTATTCTTATTAGAATATTGTATGGGAGATGATAAATACGTACCGGATCATAGATTGCCTTCTTTCCAAGGTGGTGCTGTAGGATTCCTTTCTTTCGCTGCAGTACGTTATTACGAAAAGATCCCGGATACAAAACCAGAGGACGAACCGGCACCGGACGCTTACTTCGCATTATATGACGAAGTTTTGGTAGTGGATCATGTGGATCGCCTTCTTAGGATCGTAGTCAACGCGAGGCTATCGGAATACGAAGATCCTAAGGCTTGTTACGAAGCTACATTAGAAAAAATTGATGCAATCGAAAAGGAACTTAGAGAAGGAGAACTCCCTGGCTGGGTGAAACATCCTCTTGAGTCCAAAGAGAAGTTGGAATACCAACCGAATATTCCTGATGAAGATTATAAAAAAGCGGTCCAAAAAGCGAAGGAATACATTTACGCTGGAGATATCTTCCAAGTAGTTCCTTCCAGAAAGTTGGAGTTCCGACCTGGAGTTCCTCCTTTCCAAGTATATCGCGGACTTCGCACCGTAAATCCAAGCCCTTATATGTATTTCCTGAAATTGGATGATATCTCTTTAGTAGGTTCTTCTCCTGAGATTATGGTTAAGTGTAAGGATAGAAAAACTTATCTTAGACCGATCGCTGGAACAAGACCAAGAGGAGCAACCCCGGAAGCGGACAAACTTTTGGAAGAAAATCTTCTCGCAGATCCCAAAGAAATCGCAGAACATATCATGCTCGTAGATCTAGGCCGAAACGATTTAGGTAGGGTTTGCGAAGCAGGAAGTGTGAGAGTGGAAGATTTTAAGATCATCGAAAAATATTCCCACGTAATGCATATCGTAAGCCAATGCTCCGGGATCTTAGAGGAAGGAAAATCCGTATACGATCTATTAAGAGCGACCTTGCCTGCTGGAACCGTTTCCGGAGCACCTAAGATCAGAGCAATGGAGATCATCGACGAACTAGAAAGAACTCGTAGAGGGATTTACTCGGGAGCCTTAGGTTATATTTCCTACGAGGGAGATACAGACATGGCGATCGTGATCCGTACGATTTCCTTTTATGGAGAGAAGGCGTTCGTGCAGGCTGGCGGTGGTGTAGTTTATGATTCTTCTCCGGAAGGCGAATTAGAAGAGACCAAAAATAAAATGGCGGCCCTTTTAAGAGCGGTTGATTTTGCTCGAAACGGATTGAAAGGAGAATGGAATAGATGATCCTTCTCATAGACAATTACGATTCTTTTACATACAATCTATATCAGTATTTTTCACAGATCGGGAATAAAGTAGAAGTATTCCGAAATGATAAAATTGATCTGAGTGAGATCAAAAGATTAAATCCGAAAGGTATTGTTCTTAGTCCGGGCCCAGGGCGCCCGGAGGATTCCGGAGTTTGTATCGATGTTCTAAAAGAACTTCCAGGACAACTTCCTATTTTAGGAGTATGCCTTGGACATCAGGCGATCGGTTTAGTGCATGGAGGAAAGATAGTAAACGCTCCTACGATCATGCACGGGAAAGTAAGTTTGATCCAACATGACGGTAAGGATATTTATAGATCCCTACCTTCTCCTTTTTTAGCGACTAGATATCATTCTCTTGTGATCCAACCGGAAAGCCTTCCTGTAGAATTGGAAGTTTCCTCTAAAACGGAAGATGGAATTATTATGGGAGTTCGTCATAAAACGAAACCACATTTGTATGGAGTTCAATTCCATCCTGAATCAATAATGACACAAGACGGATTGGAAATAGTAAGAAACTTTTCTAGAATCGTATCAGAAGCTTAAATCAAATGAAAATTTTCTTCCGCTTAATGAGTTATTCAGTACGTTATAAGTACAGATTTTCATTAGGTATCGCTTTCGCTCTTCTCACTGCGGTATTGAACGCGGTTTCCTTAACTTCCATCATTCCACTTTTCGATACGATGGCTGCAGACCCGAATGTTAGATTCCAATTCGAATTCACAGAAGCGGAACAAGAGATCATCACTAAGGAAGAATCCAATTTAGAAATTAGATTAAATCCCGTCGAACGTGCTAAAAAAGTATTAATAGACGTTAAAAGATGGTCCAACGGACGCACCAAATACATGGAACCAAAGGAAGTCGTTTGGGCAGTATGTCTTTTGATACTCCCATTGTACGGTTTAAAACTTCTGACCTATCTCGCTTCCGTATATTGTCTTGCTACCGCAGGATACTGGGCCGTCAGGGATATCCGACAGGAACTATTCGAAAAAAATCAAATGCTCCCTCTTACATTCTTCTTTAAGGAGAAAACCGGGTTATTGATGAGTAGGATCATCAATGACGTAGAAGTGGTTGCCGCAGTGATATCTTCCAACTTCCGAGACGCTACGATCAACTTTTTCTATGTGATCACCCACCTATTAGTATTACTTTATTTGAATACGGAACTTCTTCTTATTGCGTGTGGAACAGTTCCCTTGATCATTCTTCCTGTAACTCTATTCACTAAAAAGATCACAAGATCAACCGAAAGATTCCAAGAGAAACTTGCGGATCTAAATGCAAATTTACAAGAAATGATCTCCGGGATCAAAGTAATCCGTGTTTTTAATACGGAAAACTACGAGAAGGAAAAATTCAGAAAGATCAATCAGAATGTTTATAGAAGGAATTTTAAAGGTCAGTATTATCTTCAGATCGCTCCAAGCCTTGTCGAATTGACTTCTTCTCTCGTGGCTCTCGGATTTTTTGCATTGGGAGCGAGATATATTTTAGCGGGGAACGTAGGATCTCCTTTTACCGTAGGTCAGTTTATGGTTTTCCTTCTGACCTTATTATTCCTTTTAAGACCTTTAACTCAGTTATCCCAGATGGTCGGAAAAATTTCACAGGCGATCATTGCAGGAAGAAGGATCTTCGAGATCATCGATCTAGAGACGGAAGATCATAGCGAAGAAGAAAAAATACAAGTTCATAAAGTCTCTGATTCCATTCAATTCAAAGGGATCAACTTCGCATATCCGGGTACAACCGCAGAAGTTTTAAAAGACATCAATCTGAACGTAAAAGTCGGAGAAACGATCGCAATCGTGGGAGCAAGTGGCTGCGGAAAATCCACATTGATGGATTTAATTCCTAGATTCTTCGATCCGAGCATCGGATCCATCGAGTTCGACGGACAAAATATTAAAGACTTCTCTCTTTCCAATCTAAGAAAAAAGATCGGGATCGTGACCCAGGACATTTTCCTATTTCATGGAAAAGTCGCAGACAATATCGCTTACGGAAAACCTGGAGCGACCAGAAAAGATGTGATCCGTGCAGCAAGGCTTGCACACGCTCACGACTTTATCAAAAAAATGGACAATGGATACGATAGTATCCTGGGTGTTAGAGGTTTAAATTTATCGGGCGGCCAAAGACAAAGATTGGTAATCGCACGCGCTTTACTAAGAGATCCGGAAATTATGATCTTGGACGAGGCGACTTCCGCATTGGACGCAGAATCGGAACGTTTGGTAAGCGACGCATTCCGAAGATTATTCGCAAACAGGACTACTTTCGTGATCGCACATAGACTTTCTACGATCAAAGATATTCCGAGGATCCTTGTCATGGATAACGGTAGGATCGTAGAAGAGGGAAATCATATTTCTCTAATGGAAAAAAACGGATTATATCGTAAACTTACCGACAATCAATATGCCGGAGCGGGAATATTACCTTGAAACCTTTAGTTCTTGTAGTCGACGATAATGATCGTTATGCGAATAATTTAAAAACATATTTATCTGAAAACGGTTGCGAGGTGCTTCGTGCAATCGACGCTTCTCAAGGTTGGGATCTTTACCTTGCAAATAAACAGAATTTAAAAGCAGTAATCACTGATATTACTATGGAAACCCAGACTTCCGGACTTTGGATGATCCGAAAAATCCACAAAGACGGGTTTAAGGGGATCAAGGTAATCGCAACCACAGGTTTCGACGTAGCCGGTGTTATGGCTGTTAGCAAATATGTTCTTCCATGGTTTGCTGGAATAGAATACATGGTCCCGAAAGTTCCTTTAAAAAGAGGAGAAGTTTTGCTCCTTCCCACAAATGAGAACTCTTCGGATTTTCTTACAAAACTTAAAGCCTAAAGCCAAACATTATATATTCTATTTTTATTATGATCCGATGCGGGAACGGTTTCAGCTTTTCCGTTTCGCAGAATGAACGCGTTTCCGTCCGATCCTAAATTCCAAAGTTTACCTTGTAAAAATACGTTAATTCCGTTCTTAAAGCCTGACTTCAAAGCCCTGGATTCCAATGCGTATTTTTTCCAGGCCTCCCCTTCTGTAATTTTTCCAATGTCCCTAAAATCCACATCAGACGGATTTTTTTCTCCATTATATCCTGCCCAGGGTTTATCCCAAACTGTTTCTTCTCCACGATTGATATAAGAAGGAACGGCAATTAGATCCGCTCTTTTTATTCTTAAGTTTTGATAAGACTCAGGATACCATGAGTCCGCACATACAAGAACTCCTAATTTCCCCGCGGGAGTATCGACTACCGCCCCAGGCTCGGAAGAAATATCCAAAAAAGGTTTTTCATCCTCTGTTAAGAATTTTTTACGAATAGATTCTCCTAAAACGGCTCCTTCTTTTCCAAAAACAAAACTTGTATTGTACAAACCACGATCTATATCCAGTTTGATCTTGCCTGATTGGACAGAAGGAGAAGGAAGAACAATGGATCCTGCTAAAACTGTAACTCCATATTTTTTAGAAAGCTCTGCAAAAGTTTGTTCGTAGATCTCTTTCATCCGTTCCGATTTTGTCTTAAATATTGCAGCTTGGACCGGATCCTTCTCCTTAGAAGAAAGGAAATAGAATAAAAATTTAAAAGGATTTCTAAGTATAAAATACAACATCCCCGATCCCAAATCCGGTGAACTGTATAAAGAAGATTTTTCTTCAGATACTACGAGCCAGGTTGCATAATACTCAGGAAAAACAAATATAGTTTTTTCTCCTGTCCAACCTTGCTCTTTAGCTTTTAAAAAGTAAGATTCGGTTTTATCTAAAAATTTTTTCGGACTAGAATAATCCTCAGGAGTCATAAAAGGCTCCACACCAATCAAGTTTCCTTTCTTTGAATCACTTCCATAGGAAAAAAAAGAGATTTCATAATTGAAACCCGCAGCCCCGGAAGCTAAGTCCGTATTTGCCCAAACTACATATACGGCAATTATCAATATAATACTATAAAGAGAGTATTTCTTCATGTTCTAAGGATATTCTCACAAACAAATCTATCGGAAAGTATAGGCCTTTTACCTAAGGATCGGTCAAGTAAGATAACCGGCTTCAAATTGCCTTCCCTTTCTCATAAATAGCCCAGAAAAAGAATAGCCAAAAGATAAGAACAGCATAGGAATGCTCAAAAGTATTTAATGTTTTATTAATATATAATAAACATTTGTTCATTTTTTATGAACCCATGTTTATCTAAGCATAAAAAGGAATACTGGTTGATCATTATATTAGCGAACATTTGTTAATTAACTTATGTTAGTTAATGTTCGTTCATTAGTATAATAATCGTACATTCATATTATAAATTAGGAAAATAGATTAGCTATAGCATTTGTTACATTTATTCAAACACTGTTCGTAAGTTACGTTTTTCTTTTTATTAACTAGAAAAAATTTTTTTCTTGAAATCAAAACGTAAACTCACCGATTACAAATGAGATTATCAAGATTTGAAAAAACAAGATGGAAGGGTCATTTAATGAAAACGAATTATTCAGACGGAGCATTATCATCCGAACAAACATCACCTGTCTTTAAATATATCTCTTCCCAAGTTGCAAAGACCTTCGTTGTATTCGGGGGTCAAGGGATAGATCCAATACCTGAACTTCGCTCCTTCTATGAAGAAGGACATTCAAACTCAGAATTTTGGGATATCGTTTTCTCTTCGATCGATGAAGTATCTGAACAGATCGAGAGAGATCGATTTCATAAATATTTTCCTTTCGGATTCCAATTAAGAGAATGGCTAAACCAACCCGAATCCACTCCGAATCATTCCGTCCTAAAGAATTGTTCCTACAGTATTCCTCTGATATTTTTAGCACAAGCATCCAGTCTTTTTAGAATAGTAAAGGATGAAGTGAACTGGGAGATCCTATTAAAAGAGACTTCTGGGATCTTCGGGCATTCTCAGGGAGTTTATGCAGGTCTTTTATTATCTTCTTCTTCGAATAAAAAATCATTTCTAAGTAATTTATCTCTTATCCTAAAAAATTTGATCCATTTGGGGATAAGGGCCCAAGAAGAATTCCCTATTCTAGAATTGGACGTCTCATCCAAAAAATATATTAAACAAGACGAGACACCGTCTCCAATGGCCGCGATCAAATCTGAAAACGATCACTTACTTTTAGAAGAGTTAGAAAAATTTAATTCAGGTAGGACTTCAGAGGACATGGCCTATCTGGGTTTGAAGAATGGTCCTAAAATTAGGGTCATATGCGGATCGCCGGAAACATTACTTGAGTTCCGTAACTTCTTATCCTCAACAAATTTCCCTAATTTGGAGTCTTGGGTATTCTTAAAAATTTCAGCTCCGTTCCATTCTCCTTTACTAAGAAGAGTTCCGATCCTTCTAGAAAATGATGCTAAGAATATCGGCTTCAACCCAAAACCGTCCGATCTTAGGATCCCATTATACGATACCAGAGATGGAAGAGACTTAAGAGAGGAATCCGATCTCGCAGTTTCCTTATCCAGAATGGCTGTCGCAGAACTTTTAGATTGGGATGTCTGTTTGGAAAGTTTACAAAAAGAAGAAGGTAGAATTCTTCTTCTTTCCTTTGGGCCGGGCTCTGACGCCGAAAAACTTTGTATCCCAACTTTAAGAGGAAAGTCTTACTTAATCCGAAACATCAGTAAGCCGGATCTCTATAGATCCTTCTCTAAAGAATCTAATTTAGAATTTCCTAAATCCTGGAAGGAATTCCAACCTGAAACGGTAGAACTTCCGAATGGAAGAACCCTTTTAAAAAACAATTACTCCGTCTGGACAGGACGACCTCCTATCTTCGGCGGAGGGATGACTCCTTCTACAGTCGAGCCTGGAATAGTTATCGCAGCAGCAAAAGACGGCTATCTAGTCGAATGGGCTGGCGGAGGACAGGTAACCGAAGAGTTATTTCGAAAAAGAATAGAGATCTTTCGGAAGGAATTGCCTCAGGGAGTCGGCATTGTAATAAACCTTCTCTATTTAGATGCTTATTTATGGAATTTGCAAGTTCCCTTAGTAAAACGTCTGAAATCTGAAGGAGCTCCTATCGAAGGAGTAACCATCTCCGCAGGAATTCCAGAGACTGAAGAAGCCGTTAAGATCCTAAAGGACTTCGAAGCACATGGGATTTGGCTGAATTCTTTTAAACCTGGAACACAAAAACAGATCAGGCAAGTCATATCGATCGCAAACAAGATGCAGGATTCAAAAATCTTAATGCAAATCGAAGGTGGCGCAGCTGGCGGTCATCATAGCTGGGAAGATCTGGAAGATTTGGTCCGTTCTACTTACTCAGAGATCAGAGAATGTAAAAATATCATACTAGCGGTAGGCGGAGGGATCGCGGAACCTGAAGACTCAAAAGTTTGGTTATTCGGGACTTGGGCAGGAAAAAATCCTATGCCTGTTGATGCAGTTTTCCTTGGGACCAGATTGATGGCCGCAAAAGAATGTGCCACTTCAGAAAAGATCAAACAATCCTTAGTCTCCATCGCCGGATCCGAAACTTGGAAAAAAACTCAGGAAGGTAAAAACGCAGGCGGAATCATCTCAGGAAGATCAGGTTTAGGTGCGGATATTTATTATGCCGAGAACTCTTGGACTAAACTTTCTTCATTTGCAGAAGAATTGACCAAAGGAAAAGAATCAGAAGAAGCAAGAAGACTTGTATTAGAAAAAAAGAATGAACTTATTTCACTGATTGATTCTACGGCAAAGCCATATTTCGGGGACCTGGAAGAAATGAGCTATTCCGAAATATTATTCAGATATTTGGAACTGACCTGCCCGGGAGAAAAACTTCGCTCTCCAGAAGGAAATTGGCCGGATCACCCTTTTATAGATAAAAGTTATAGAACCAGATTTTTGGAACTAGCTAGAAGATTCGAATCCAGAGTATCCGAAACTTCGGATACTAATTCCATATTAGAAAATATAGAAGAAAGTTTTGAACCGAAGGAATTCCTACAAAGCTGGGAACTGAAATACTCAAATGCGGGAAATATTGCGATCCTTCCGGAAGACAGGATCTTTTTCTTAGATGTATGTAAACGTCCCGGAAAGCCTGTGAACTTTATCCCAGTGATCGATGAAGATCTTGTAAAATGGATCCGTTCCGATTCTCTCTGGTATTCTCATTGTATCGGAATGGACCCGGATACTTGCGCTTGGATCCCGGGACCTAAAGCCATTCGAGGTATCTATAAAGTTAACGAACCTATCTCAGAAATATTCGGATCGTTTTTACATAAAAATTTGGAGTCTTCGAGACTCAAAAAGATCTCCTGGAAAAGTTTATTCGAATCTTCCGAACCATCTAAAAATATTTTTCAATACTTTCCGGAAGAACAAATCCAGAACAACTCGGTTTCTATATTAGAAAATATAGATATAACTCAGAAAGATTGGGCCCTAGCGCTTTCGGATCTGGGAGAAGGTTTCCTTTCTGCAGTTTTAAAATCCTCTAAAATCGGTCCAAACATATCGGATATAAGATCTATCCTAGAACCTAGGATCGGAAGAAAATTCATTTGGGAAACAAGTTCGGCGGGAGAATTGATACTAATCCAGATTTTGGAGAATAATAAACTAAAAATTGAATTTAAACTTTTGGAAAAAGATTCTGCAGAACTACAATTTCTCTTTTATAACCCGAAAGATCAATCTGTCATTCCATTCCAAAGAAGATTCTATCCCGGCAAAATTTCAGAAAGTTTTATAGAAGAAGATCTTATTCTTAAAGAAAGATCCGGATTAGAATTGTATTTAAAGACCTGGGGACTTGACGGAAACAATTTAGGATCAAAATCGAATTTCTCGAAAGGACTAGAATCGGAAATAACCATCGATAAGGATTCGATCCTAAACTTTAGAAAAGCAATCGGAGAATTAAGAAGAGCAGATCTAAAATCCGATCCAAATCCTCCTTTAGGAATGAGTACTGCTTTCGCATGGAAAGTGTTACTGGCTCCACTATTTACATTAGAAAATCGGAATTTATTTAAACTTCTCCACTTCTCCCAGAAATTCCGTTGGGAAAAAGAGATCACTGAATTGGTTCCAGGAGATACTCTCAGATCAAAGGCAAAACTTGCGAAACTTCGCAAATTAGGTACTGGCCAAGAAATTCAAATCCAAGGTGAAATTTCCAAAGACGGAAAAATTTTATGCTCCTTTCAAACCGGATTTTTGATACGGGACGTTTCTTCTAAATTCGATGAATTCGATTCTATCCCTTTGGTCAAAACGATCATCGTTCGAAATCAGGCGGAATTGAATCTTCTACATTCTATCCCTTGGATCCAGAACTTGAAACAAGTTCAGATCGGAACTAAACTAAAATTCTCCTCCGACAATCGTTTGGCATTAGGTTTAGGATCTAATTTAGAATTAAATACTATTGAAGGGACGATCGAAAGAATTTCGGGAAATTATTCGGAAGAATGGGGGAAATTCAAATTAGAAGAAAAAGTTTTCGTAGGTCACTCTTCATTCGATCGTCTTCTTTCATTATTTGAAGAAGTTGATCCTGAAATATCTCTCCAGAAGCCTTATAAAATTATATCTGAGATCTTTCTTGCACCTTCGGATATGAGCGAGTATTCCTCTGCATCAGGAGACACAAATCCTATCCACACGGATCCGGACTTTGCAAAATACGCAGGATGGAAAGATAAGATCGTTCATGGACTTTGGACATCATCCAGAGTAATTAAACAAATTGTAATAGATGTATGCGAGGGAGATCCATCCAGAATGATTTCCTTCGACGAAACTTTCGAAGCTCCGGTTTACCTGGGAGAAGAATTATTAGTAGAAGTTTCTCACATTTCTCAATGGAAAGGAAACCAAGTCCTTTCAGTTAATCTGAAAAATAGAGCCGGAGAAACAAAGCTTGGAGCAAAGGCAATCGTTTCTCCTAAAAAAACAGGATACGTATTTACCGGACAAGGTTCCCAGTCCCAAGGAATGGGAATGAAACTCAGGGAAGAATTTTCCGAGGCCAAAAAAATCTGGCAGAGAGCGGAAAATACTACAAGAGACGAGTTAGGATTCTCTCTTTTAAAGATCGTACAAGACAATCCGACTTCATTAAAAGTAGGAAAGAAGATTTGGAACCATCCGAAAGGAGTTCTTCATCTTACTCAATTCACCCAAGTCGCCTTAGTAACCAAGTCCATGGCTGACTGGGAAGTTTTGAAAGAAAGAGGTTTCTTAGATCAGACTGCTCCATTCGCAGGACATTCTTTGGGCGAATTCTCCGCATTATCCGCCAGAGGTTTTTTAGGCCTAGAAAACGTAATACGGATCGTTTATGGAAGAGGGCTTACGATGCAAGGACTGGTCCCAAGGGACAGCGAAGGCAGAAGTCCTTTTGGAATGAGCGTAGTATTAGGAAATCGTCATGTTGGATTGGATGAAGCTACGATCCTCAAAGTTGTAAAGCAGATAAAAGAAGAGACAGGACTTCCGTTAGAAGTAGTCAATTTAAACATCAGGGACAAACAATACTCCGTAACTGGAGATCTGAAGGCTTTATCCGAAATGGAAAGTCGTTTTAAGGAAATTGTTCGGGGTAAAAAAACTACGATCCGACTGGAAGGGATCGATGTTCCCTTCCACTCCAGAGTATTAGTGAACGGAGTATCCGAATTCAGAAAAACATTGGAATCGAATATACCTGCTGATTCAGATTTTGAAGAATTGGACGGCAAGTACATTCCGAACTTAGTCGCAAAACCATTTTCAATCCATCAAGATTTTATAAAATATACGGCGGAAGTCTCCGGAAGCCCGATATTGAACGAACTTCTAAAAGGAACTTCTAAATTAAGCCCTAAAGAATTAAGAAGAACATTATTAATCGAATTACTCGCGTATCAATTTGCGATGCCTGTCCAGTGGATCTTAACCCAAGATCAGTTCTTCCAAAATTTAAAGGTAAAAAGACTGATCGACTTGGGAGCGAGAGGCGATCTCGCCGGAATGGCAAAACAAACGATCAGAGAGGAATCCGATCCTTCTGCATTCGAGATCCTTCATATAGAAGAAAATCGTAACCAAGTCCTTTACGAATCCGAAGACTGTGAGAATGCGGAATTTTCAAAAATAGAAGAAACGCCGGAAATTCTGACTTCTAATATCCCAACTGAAAATATCGAGACTCCTAAAATAGTATCGGTCCAAGTCCAAGAACCGGTTCGAGAAATACAGGTTTCAGGAGGAGATGAAGCTTCAGTAATTTTAACCAAAAAGGACGCGTTACTCTCCTTATTATCCTTAAAGGCCGGCGTAAGACCGGAAGAAATTTCAGAAGAAGAGAGTATCGATACTTTATTCGGTGGAAATTCCTCCAAAAGAAATCAAGTAATGGCGGATCTTGGAGCTGAATTCAAAACTCCAAGTCTGGATGGAGCTCACGAGAAGTCTATCAAGGATCTGGTAAAATTGTTGGAAGAACAATCCGCTTATACTCAACCGGGACCTTATCTTAGGACTTCTTTTGAGGAAACTTTAAAGAAATTTTTCCCGCCAGATTTCGGAAGGACCGAAGTATTTAAACATTTAAAAGAAGAAAGAAGCTTAAGTAGTTCCGGAATTTTTGCGATTACCGTTTATCTTCCGTTATACGCAAGAGAGGGAGATTCAATTCGCAAAGGAGCTTTGAGCCCTATTTCACTAAATGCCAGATTTGGAAATTCAAAAGCGGCTTCTTCTTGGTTGGACAATGCGGTAGATCTTTTCGCTCAATCTAAAGGAATCCGAATAGGCAAAGTATCCTCTTCCGGTTCCGGTTCTTCCGGTGGAGCAAAAGTAGATGCGGCGGCATTAGAAGAATTGGAAAAAAAATACTTCGGGATAGAAGGTATTTTCGGAAAAACGATCAAAGACTTCCGGAAAAGATTATTAGGTGAAGATCCTTTTATAGAATTTTTAGTTAAGGATCTAAATACATTAGAAGAAGCAAGGTCTAAAAATTTAGCAGACACATCACCTGTTTCCATATTCCAAGAGAAAAAGATCGTACGTTTTTCAAACTCAGAGCAATGGGCTAAGAAAAAATTATTACAAGGTTTAGCGGAACTTAGAACAAATCGGAGAGAAACTTTTACTCAGGAAGAAGAACATTATTTCCAAAATCAAAAAAGCCCGTTACTTTTAAAAGTTTTAGAATATTGGGATAGACTGTTTGCACAAGATCTCAATCTGTATCCTGACCAAAAGAAAAGAATAGAGCCCGTAAGAAAACATCTTCAAACAATCGGCAAATCTCTAACCCAAGATCAAAAACCGGTTTTCAGATCTTCTAACTCTGTTTTGAGGCCTAATCTTAGCATCTCGGAAGAAGGAAATTTAAACTTTAAGGAAGTTGAATATTTTACCGATTTAAAAGAATTCCTAAAAGAAAAAATCTCTATCGGGACAAGTAGAGACCAAGGATCTAATTGGGAAAAAAGTCCGAGTGAAACCGAATCCGTCTTGGGATCGATTTCCAAATCTTATAAAGAAGGAATCTCTTTCTCCGGTCTGAAAGTTTTAGTCACAGGCGGAGGACCCAATTCAATCGCATTAGAAACTGTTTATGTTCTTCTATCAGGAGGTGCAGATGTAATTTTAACTACTACGTCTTATTCTTCCGAAAAGGTAAAATTCTATAAACAAGTATTCCAAAAATACGGGGCAAAAGGTTCCTCTATAAGTTTAGTTCCTTTTTCTCAAGGTTCTTTGGAGGACATACGTTTACTCTCCGAATGGTTGATCCAAAAAGATTGGGAACCGGATGTGCTAATTCCATTCGGCGCAGTTGGAGAAGAGAACTCAACTTCTCAGTTGGATGATTCTTCCTTAAATTCACTTCGAGTAATGTTACTAGGTGTTGAAAAACTGATCGGAACTCTTGGTAGAACAAAAAATACTCCGACAGAAAATTCCCCTCTTCATGTTATTCTTCCTCTTTCGCCAAATCATGGGATTTTCGGAAGAGATGGAATGTATGCCGAAACCAAACTCGGGCTCGAGACATTATTTAGAAAAAAATTCTCGGAAGAAGAAGATTGGGGAAAACATACAAGAATTCACGGCTGCGTGATCGGTTGGGTCAGAGGCACAGGCCTTATGGAAGCGAACGACCTAGTTTCTCAAGCACTCGAAGAAAGGTCCGGAGTTTTAACTTTCTCCAGAAGAGAAATGGGACTTCTTTTAGGATGTTTGATCCATCATTCTGTATTCCATTCTTCAGAAAAGATCAGTAAGGCAAATTTTACCGGAGGTTTGGATTCTCAATCCGATCTAGGAAAAACTTTAGCACAGATCAGAAATGATATTCTTTCTGAAGCAAAGATCAAAAAGGAAACCTTTCAGCTAAAGAGTAAATTCATACCGAAACAGAAAGAAAAACAGGCGAAGGAGTTCCTACCTAAAGAAGTTTACAAATATCCTTCTATTCCTGACGAAAATAGGATAAAAGAGATCGGCCCTCTAAACACATTAGATTTATCTAAAACTGTTTGTATTGTAGGATTCGCAGAATTGGGTCCTGCAGGAAGCTCCAATACCAGATGGGAATTGGAAAAATCAGGAATACTTTCTTTAGAAGCTTCCTTGGAGCTAGCTTGGATGATGGGATTTGTAAAATACCAGGCCTCCGACAAAGGTAGATCCTGGACAGATTCTGAAACCGGAGAAGCGGTGGAAGAATGGGAAATCAAATCCAAATACGAGGAGAAGATCCTTGCTCATACAGGGATTAGGATCATCGACAAGGATTGTGTAGGCTTCGACCCATCTTCTCTATTCTCCTTTGTAGACGTTGTGTTGGAAGAAGACTTCTTTGTGCCGGTATCAAATGCAAAAGAAGCGGAAGAATTCAAAAATGCAGAACCGGAAGCAACCGAAGTATATCATGATCCCGAAAAAGACAAATGGTTTGTCAGAAGAAAAAAAGGAAGCCAGATCAAAGTACGTAAAACAATAGATTTCACAAGAAAAGTCGCAGGGCAAATACCGAAAGGTTGGGACGCTGCAAAATATGGAATTCCGAAAGACTTAGTCAAACAAGTAGATCCGATCACAGTATATAATCTGTATTGTACATGCGAAGCTTTCTTACGTTCCGGAATGGAACCGATAGAATTATATAAATTTATTCATCCTGGGCTCGTAGGATCCACAGTCGGATCCGGAATGGGCGGAATGGGAAAACTCAAACGTATGTTCCAAGATTTTCTACTTGGGAAGGAAAGACAGCATGACGCATTGCAAGAATCACTCATCAATGTAACCGCGGCATGGGCTTTAACTTCCTATGTAGGAGGATATGGTCCTGTCCAAACTCCAGTAGCAGCCTGTGCGACTGCAGGTGTATCTTTAGAAATGGCAGCAAGTCTGATCAAAGAAGGCAAAGCGGGATTTATGCTTGCAGGTGCTTTCGATGATTTTGCAGAAGAAGGCCTCGTAGGTTTTGGAGATATGCAAGCAACCGCTAGCAGTATCGAGATGGCCGAACAAGGAATAGATCCTACAGGGATCTGCCGCCCTAACGATATTCGACGAGGAGGTTTCGTAGAAGCACAAGGAGGAGGGATCATACTTCTTGCAAGAGGAGATCTCGCATTGGAAGCAGGGCTTCCGGTTTACGGGATTCTTGCATATGCAGGTTCGAAAACGGACGGTATCCAAGCTTCCATCCCGGCTCCAGGATTAGGATTACTAACCTTAGGTGCAGAATCCGAGAAAGAAAAATCTCCTCTAAGAAACGCTTTGTCTGCATTCGGATTAACCGCTGATGATATCGGGGTCGCATACAAACATGATACTTCAACTAAGGCGAACGATAAGAATGAAAATAAACTTCTATTCAATCTTCTTAGTAAATTAGGAAGAACTCCAGGAAATCTTCTCCCTGTAGTTTCTCAAAAATCATTAACAGGCCATTCTAAAGGGGGCGCTGCCGCTTGGCAAACGATCGGAGTTCTTCAAAGTTTAGAAGAAGGTATCGTGACCGGGAACAGGAATTTGGAAGAAGTGGATCCGGATATGAACGAATACGAATTCGTCACATTCACCGACGAAAGCATTACATTCGGAAAACATAATATAAAAGCAGGAATGCTTACCACATTAGGGTTCGGGCATGTTGGAGCACTTTGCCTTTTCGTTCATTCGGATTATTTCTTGGCAGCACTTTCTCCTGAGGAAAGAACAAGATATCTAGAGTTAAGAAAAAAAAGAGAGACTAAGTCCAGAAATAGATATCATGAGATCAGAATGGGACTCGGAAAACCTCTCTATGAAAGGCATACCAAATCCTATTTCCCTGAAGAAGAAACAGGAATACTTCTGAATGCAGCGTATCGATCTGGAGAAAAAAAATGAAATTAAAGTCCGAGCCACTTTCATTTTCCGATCCTGTTTCAAATCCGATCGTTTCTGTCGGAGTGGATCTCACTTATGTGCCTGAGTTTAGAGAAAGTTTAAACGATAAGGCAACTTTCTTCTTTAAAATTACATTTACTGAATGGGAAAGAAATAAAGGAACTTCTAAACCTGAAAATCAAAGGGCTTCTTTTTTTGCAGGAAGATACGCAGCAAAGGAAGCATTGATAAAAGCCTTGGATGGATATAGGCTCTTCCAAAAACCGGAACTCATTATCAATTATTCCGAAATAGAGATCCGTAATGATGATTATGGAAGGCCCTATTTCAGGTTTTACGGAAATTTTCAGACTTATCTGAACGAACTCAAACCGAATTCGATCCGGGTAAGTATCAGCCACACAGGGGATTACGCGTTTTCGGAAGTCCTCTTGGTTTTTTAGGAGAAAGCGAATGTTACCAATCACAAAACCGGAACCAGAATCCGTAACCCAAGGAATATTAAGTATTCCTGAAATAGAATCCGTATTAAAGGAATTAAGAGCACTAAACCCAGGTCGTTCAGAAAAAAATGAACCGATCCAAAAAAGAAAAGGGATCCTCAAAAAAGTATTGATCGCGAACAGAGGAGAGATCGCAAAAAGATTCTTTCTCGCATTAAGGGAAGAAGGGATCCGATCCGTAGCAGTTGTAACCGATCCGGACAGAGACCAATCATGGTATGAATCCGCAGACGAGATCATTTATATCGGAACCGCAGACAAATATACGAATTCCCAAACGATCATCGCGGCCACTTTATTGTCCGATGCAAATGCGGTATATCCTGGATACGGCTTCCTATCTGAGGATTTCAGATTCGTAGAATCTTTAGAAGAAGCATCCCTCATATATAAAAAAAATATAATATTCATGGGACCCAAAGCTTCCGTAATGAGAAAAGTCGGCAACAAACTGGATGCAAGAAAATTAGCCTTAGATAACGGGATCCCTCTCTTAAAAGGAAGCGGACCTATCACCGGAGGAGAAGAGATTGCTATTCAAGAAGCCGAACGGATCGGCTATCCGGTAATGATCAAGCTGGATAGTGGCGGCGGTGGAAAGGGAATGGTAATCGTAAGAAATTCCAAAGAACTTTTACCCGCAATCGAAAGTGCAGTACGAATCGGGATCCAATCCTACGGCAATGGTACTTACTTCTTCGAAAAGTATGTAGAAAGACCTGCACATTTCGAAGTGCAAATCTTTAACTCCACTGCAGTTGGAATTCGTAAATGTGCAGTTCAAAGAAGAAACCAAAAAGTGGTCGAAGAAAGTGGAGAAACATTTTTAGACGACAGGACCCTATTACAATTATTATCCTCCGCCGAAAAGATCGCTCATATCTCAGGTTATTCGGAAGGTTGCGCCGCAGGGACAGTGGAGTTCCTACTAGACAACGAAACAGGCAATTTCGGTTTTCTAGAAATGAATACTAGATTACAGGTAGAATATCCTGTTACGGATCAATCTTTAGGGATCGATCTAGCAAAATGGCAAATCCTATTCTTTGACGGAAGAGAACAAGAAATACCTTACGAGTCCGTGATCAGAAGAAGGTTCTCGGATAGAAATCATTCCATTCAATGTAGGATCTATGCTGAAGATCCATTTCAAAACTATTCCCCTTCTCCCGGAAAGATCAAAGATCTGGAACTTCCCACATTTAACGGAGTGCGTTGTGATTTCGGATTCAGGAAAGGAGATCGAGTTTTAGGCGATTACGATCCGATGATCGGAAAATTGATCACCACTGGAACTACGAGAGAAGAAGCTCTCGTAAGAATGGAAAGAGCACTTTCAGAACTTTATGTCAAAGGGATCACCACAAACATCGAACAATTGATCAAACTCATAAGACATGATCAATTTAAATCCGGAGAATATGATAATCTGATCTTAGCGATCAATGAAGAATTGACTAGGCCGGATACGGAATCGGAAGAAGAAGGAGCCCTCATCTGTTCTTTAGCGGAAACCGTTTTTATCTCTGAGAATGATCTTAAAAAATCATTTAGAGATAGAGACCTACCTAAACTTCTTCATTCTCAAGAATCAGAATATTCTTCCTACGAATTCGAATTAAAATCGGAAACCAAAAACTATAAAACACGCCTTTTCAGGACTTCTCTCTCTAATTATAGGATCTTAGTAAACGGAAAAGACTCGGGAAAGATCTCAGTTTCTTTAAGCGGAGAATCCGGAGAGGAATTCATGGTAGAATATTCCGGACGGACAATTCCAGTCCGAGTAGACAGAAGACCTTCTTTTCATTCCATCCGATTCTTAGATAAGAACGGTACAATGAGATACGTAAGATTCTCCGTTCAATCCAAAGACAAAAAAAATAATTTATCTACTCAAGGATTATTAAGATCTCCTTTCCAAGGCACTTTCGTAAAGATCTGCAATAATCCGAAGACAAATTTTCCTTGGAAAGAAGGAGATAAGATCCAAGCAGGAGATCCAATTTTAGTGATTTCTGCTATGAAGATGGAAACCGTTCTTTCTTCGCCTTCTTCGGGAAAACTTTCACATCTGATCGAGCATGGAGACATCAGCAAGTTAGTTAGAGGAACAACCGCATCCGGAATGGTCTTAGGAAAAGGGCTAAGTGAAGGAGAAATCCTGGCGAAAATAGAAACGGATGAAAAACCGGAAATTAAAAACGATTTAGATAATCATAATGCTTCTGGCGAATCTCTTTGGGAAATCTGGCAAAGTATAGAACAAAAGGCGGATACAAACTTCTCCCCAAAAAAGAACCCATTCAAAGGAGAAGATCTCAGGATCCTATTTAGATCTTGGATCCTAGGAACATTCAGAGAACAAGATGCGATTGAAAAAATTGGATCCATACTTTCAGAATTCGAATTTTCCAGAGGATCCGATTCCGAGAATAAAATTTGGGGGAATCTATATTTAGAGATCTTAAAGTTCCATGTATTAGTAAGAAGAATATTTTCTTCCGATCCCGGAACAAAATTCTCTCATTACGGCGAGATCCAAAGAGCACTTTCAGAATGGGATACGGAAGGTTATAATCCCCCTAAAACAACAAAAAAACTTTTATCAAATGCATTCCATTATTATGGCATTAAACCTTGGAGCCCACTTCGCAGAAGTAAAGATCAGAAAGATGCTTTTTTGTTCTTAGTAAAGGCGTATGCAAATCTGAGAGAAGGAAAAGAAATCGTAGCAAAATTATTGGAAACTCTCTCCGTCTATGCTCCTCCTACTCCTTCTATCGATCTGGCCTTGAATGGTATCCTATATCTTGAAGAAAGAGAGAAAGAAACTTTACTCGAAAAAACTGCGAGAAAGATCTTAAACTCAAGAGGAAATCGACCTCAGAAATTTAAGGGAGGAGATGCGACCATTTCCAGAGAACACGTATTCGATTATATTCGTTTTCTAAAATCTCCTTGGTCTTCCGTTTCAGAAGAAAGATCTGAAGTTTTAGAATCCGAATTTAAAAAATCATTCTCAAACTCTCTACCTTTATTGCCGGAAAATTTAGATAAGGCTCTTGTTTCCCAGTTAGAGAAGAAAATAGAATATTGGGAAAATATCGGAAAGATCAAAAGAGTATTTTCCCCTACTCCAGGACATTTTCTATATTATTTGGAAACTGATCGGGAAAAACAATATATCCTCTTCTCCACTCTTTCCGGAATTCCCGAAAAAAGAACTTCAAGATTCGATCTAGAAACTACTTCTAAAATAGGAGCATGTATCTTACAAGGTGCACAGCTTCTTCATAAAGCCGATATTTTCAGATTAGAAGTATTGGTTTCCGGGGTAAAAGTACAATTCGATCTAGGATCCAACGAAGAGAACATATTTAATTATAATAGTATAATGGAGTCCGCGAACTCGGTCTTAAGATTCTTCCTACACGGATTGTATAGCCAGTTTACTATGGACTTTTTCTCGGAAAATTCAGGTAAACAAGTAACCTTGTCTTTCTTCTTCAAAGATGGGAAACTTAGAATGGATATAGCACATCCAAACGATCCCAGATTCCCTTATTGCAACGGAACAAATCCTAAAGACTTGGCTGTTTTTCAAAAAGGTAAATGGCCTCTCGAATGCTGGGTATCCGAAATTTTTGATGCGAATTCATATCATGAGATCCTCGTACCGGGTGCAGATGGGCTATTAAGAAAAAATCCAAAAACAGGATTAGAAGAAAAATATATACCCGGGGCAAAAATTTTCGAAGGAAACATAGGTGGGAAACCTGCATTATGTTTTTTTAAAGATTCCAGAGTCGCAGGAGGAGCCACAGGAGATATAGAAGGGAGAAAATATCTCGCTGTAGCATATTATTCCTATAGAAAAGATCTGCCTTTATACGTTTGGAACGATGGAGCGGGAGCAAACATTAAAGAAGGAATGGTCTCATTGAACAGAGCAGCCGAAGGCTTTTTTATGAACTCCCTTTTGACCGGAGGAATAAATGCAGCCGAGTTCAGAGCCTCAATCGAGTCACATCCGGATCCGATCCTAAGAGAAGTATGTGCTTCGATGGAGAAAAAATTCTGTTCTGAATTTAGAGAGTATGGCCCGGAAGAAAAGCCGTCCCATAGTTTTACGATTGCAGTAGGAACAGGATCGTCTACCGGCTTGGACGTTTACGGATCTTCTCAAGCTTCTTTACAATTAATTTTGAATGAAGACGAATCTTACAGAGTTCTAACCGGATCTTCAGTAATCGAGTCCGTGACTGGAGAAAAATTCACGAACTATGAGATCGGCGGTGCCAAGATCATGGGCCAAGCAACAGGAACTGTGGATTTTGTAGCCAACGATAAGATCCAGTTGATCTGGTTTATCAGAAGGATCCAAGATTCATTGATCGGATGTTCTTTTTCCAAAAAAGAAAAAACCCAAAGAGTATTCTCCGAGGATTGGAATGTTTTAGATGAAAACGAATTAGTTCATCATTCTGAAAGCGGCTTCTTTCTTCCTGTTAAAGAAAACTATTCAGGCTCAGGATCATTAGTTTCCGGATTCATTAGATTGGGGGAAAGTTCTCTTCTTTCTATGGGACCTAGAACAAGCGATGGATTCCATTCTCTACCTTGTATCATCAAGGCAAAAGAGTCGGTGCGTATCGCGGAGAAAACAGGCGCAAGTTTACTTTTAATCTATGGGAAAAAATGGTTCAGAAGTTCTCATCTAGATGATTATGATTCCCTACGACCAAGAAGAGACTTTCAGAAATCATTACAAAACTTCCAAGGAGCATGTTTACATTTTGTAAAAGATCCAGAAGGATTAAGGATCCCAGAACTTGCATCCAGCGCGGACGTTTGGTTATTATTAGAGCCGAACGAAAAAAGTAAGACATCAGCACATAAAGAATTTTCAAACAAAAAACGATGGGCGACATTTACCGCAAAGAATGAAACGCAAGCATATGACATCATTAGAAAATTCTTTTATTTAATGAACCAAAGACGAACAAACAAATTCACACCGAATTCTGAAACGATAAAACTTCCAAACGAGATCAATGTATCTTACGATATGAAAGAAGAGATCGTTTATAAGATCTTAGACCAAAATAGTTTTTTAGAATTCGGAGAATGGGATCCGGGAACAAGTCTGATCACAGGTTTAGGTAGAGTACAAGGAAGAACAGTGGCGATCATCGCAGATCAACCTAAAGGAGGAGGTTCCCCGGACGCTCCAGGAACTGAAAAATTCAGAGTGTTCACTGAATTTGCAAACAAACATCACATTCCACTCTTAATGATCTCCGATGCTCCCGGGTTTGTGCCAGGAACAAAACAAGAAAGAGCAAGAATACAACAAATAGGCGGAGAATCTTTAGATGTAAATGTTCTATCTCAAATCCCGGTAGTATCAGTTATACTTAGGCAAAATTACGGGGGAAGACAGATCCATGCTTTCAGCGGATTTTTAAGACCTGGAATCGCATACTATTCGTTAGCTGATGCAACTCTTGCAGTGATGGGAGGAAACTCAGCCTTCGATCTATTCCAAGGAGCAAAGGTTTCCGCACTACGCAAGGAAGGAAAAACGGAAGAGATAGGGGCCGTACAAAAGGAATTTTTCGATTCTTTCCTAAAAAAATCCAGAGCAGATTCGGATGCAAAGAACACCGGTGTACTGGATGGAACTTATGACTCTATGTTGCAGCTTAGAGATATAATAAAGACCGGTTTAGAAGAAGCGGATCTTAAATTTTCTTCCTGGAGAAAAAATAAGAATAAATACTCTGAAGGAGAAGTATATCCGCGTCCTCAAAATCCGGAAGAAGATTGGAAAGATCTCATCCTCCCATAACTCGATCTTTAAACTAAGGGGTTCGGACAGAAAAGTCCGAGCTCCTTATCTTTTTCTCATCGCGATCATAGCAATATCGTCGGATAGTTTCGATAATCCCGTTTTACTTAAGTCCTGTTGTGTATGAGCTTCCACGTCTGCAACAATAGTTTTGATCAGATCTTCAGGACGTTTCTCGCCGTTTGCATGTAATAGTTTTGCAAGTCTTTCACGAGTGTACATATCCGAACTTGGACTTCTCGCTTCGTCCAAACCGTCGGTATACTCGAAGAAAATATCTCCAGAATCTAGAGTTAATACTCTCTTCTCTATCGTAGTTTCGAAGAAAGAATTCTCATCCATTCCAATCGGAAGTCCTCCCGCAGGAAGTTCTTTGATCTTTCCATCGGATGCATCGAAGAATAAAGGTTTCACATGTCCTGCGGAAATATATTCTAATTTGGATGTATTAGAATCGAAGATTGCAAGGAAGAAGGTAATAAAAATATGATCCGGTGTATCTTCGTATAAATAACCGTTGGCCTCGAGCAGGATCTTTTTCAGGTCTCTTTCTCCCTTCCTAAAAATTGCCCGTATCTGAGCCCTGAATAATGCCATTACTATCGCAGGACCGACACCATGATTAGAAACGTCTCCGATACAAATTGCGATCTTTCCTCCACCTAACTCAATGAAATCGTAATAATCCCCGCCAACTCCGGTCATCGCTTTATAGAAAGCTCCGAACTCTACGTAATCATTCAAGCTAGAAGGAAGTTTTTCAGGAAGAAGTCGTTTTTGGATCTCTTCTGCAGCGAGAAGTTCACCTTTCATCTCTTCCCTTTCTTTCAACCCATGAACCATATCGTTCAAAGATTCGCTTAAGACCCCGATCTCGTCATAGCCGGAAGGTGGGAATTCCACATTCAGATTTCCTTCTCCGATCGTTTCAGCGTTTTTACTGATCACTCTGATCCTTCTTACGACCAACCAAGCCAAACCGTAAGCGAGTAAGATAGCAATCGTTCCGATGATACCCGTATAACGGATCATCTCCTCTCGGTTGGTCCGCATTTGACGAACACCTTCCGTTCTATCTATTAATATAATATTATATCCTAATAGGTCTTTTCTGAGCAGGTCATAGACTAGACCTTTCCCTTCCTCTTCACCTGGAGCGAGCAAAGGAGTAGAATCCAGAGCCCACATCACTTCTTCCGCCTCACTCCTACTTCTCACTAAAATCCCTGAATCCCAAGCGATCCCTTTAGGAGTTTTCGGAAGTTCGGTTTCTGAGTTCCCGGAAAGTACCCATTCTCTTAAGAGCCTCCATTTGATACGGACCTCTTTTCTTTCGTTCTCATCTTTATAATATCTTCTGATAGCAGCAGGGCCGGTTTTGAACGGAATAAAGGTAAAATCTTCTAAAGCGGCTTCTCTCAGCCCGTAAAAAGCATCTTCGGCCTTATGCTCGTAGGAATTCCCCCAATCACCCTTGGTCCCTTCCAAACGAATTAAAGAATCCTTATATTCCTCTTCTTGAGATTCTAAGATCCTGATCTTTTCTTGGATTTCCTCAGGAGAAGATTTATTCTCTCCTTCTTTTGCAGGGAACTTCAGCATCTTCTCCCATTCCAAGATCTCTTTAGAGGTATTGGCGATCTTTTCCTTTAGGGATTTATGATCGTCCGCCCACTTTTTATCCGCCTTTTCAAAAGCAGAGTTATAAGGTTGTAATTGTTCTAGCTTAGTATCCCGCTTCTTTAACATCTGTCTATATGCAAGAGCCAGATTCTTAAATTCTTTATCCGCGGAAGGTTTGGCCTTTCCGTCCTTACGAAGTTCTGCCATTCTAGCTTTCAATCTTTGGGAAATTTCAGCGATCTCTGCAGAAATTTTACGATCCTCTTCTAAGTAATCCTTCCAATCCTTCGGATTTTCCGCGATTTCCTCCGCCATGGCCCTGGATCTTTCCGCAGTACTAGGATTTCGGAATACAGGACGATAGACTACTTCGTATTGTCTCCCGCCGACTTCGTAACTTTCCGCCTCGGATTTATTATGGATAACTTCCAAAACATCCGTATCTCCAAAAAGTCCCTTGCGGCTTTCCACAAAATCGGCTTGGGTAAAAAGTTTCTTTCCTGTTTCAGAACTTTGAGAGAATAACAATCCGGTATCTAAAGTTTCCTTACCAACACGATCATATGCTAAAATTCTAATTTTATCAGGAAGAAGTCCTAAGGAAGAGATCCTATCTTTGAAGGAACCTCTGAAAAAATTCTGGAGAGCTTTTGTTAATGCAGTTTCACCTGCGGCAGCTTTTTTTTCACCTTCCGGGATTGCTTTTTCTGCGGCCTTTCTTTCTTTTTCTAACTTATCTTTATCCGATAAATACGTTTTTTTCTTTTTAGGATCCAGATCCGGTTTCGCTAATTCTTGGTCCAAGAACTTTACTTCTTCGACAATTTCTTCTATTCGGATTTTAGAAGTTTCCGCACTAATTCTTGCAGAAGCTGTCCTTTCCGCGATCGCACGTATTCTTTCGTATACGGGGGCATCGATCGGGGCTCCATTCTCTTTTCTTAATTCGTTACGTACTTTAGATTCGAATTCTTGGATCTCTTTTTCGGAAAGATATCTGGTAAAATAAGTATCTACCGATTTATAAACATTCCCTCTTTTAACATTCAAACCGATGGATTGTCCGAAGGCCTTTAATGCTCCGAAAAATCCGCCTTCTTTCTGAACCACAGTTCTCTTAAATTTACTAAGCTGTTTCTTTTTTTCTTTTACCCTGACTTTGAACTCTTCAATCAGGATCATACTTCTACTCAGGTTTTCCAGATCCAAAACGACTGAGTTGACGTATTCCAAAGGAGCCTTTAGTTCGGATTCAAGTTTCTCTTCTAAAGCTTTCGTTTGTTGGGAATAATGAATTACGGAAGTAAAACCTAATATCGAGATAACTAATGCCGCGGTAAAAAAGGAAAGTTTTGCCCGAATGCCGGGAAGAACTGCTCTAAGGAATTTATTTTTGATCATCTTATTATCTCGTATGGATCAGAGTAAGTTTATTACGCGGAGGATTTTTCAGACGTTGGTAGCGGACTACCATGATCTTTTTGATGGAACGTAATCCGAAACCTCCATCGGCTCCGCTTTCGTATAATTCTTTCCAAGTTTCGCTTTTTTCTTTGGTGGGATCAAAAGGGACGCCTTCGTCAAGGATGGAAAATTTCCAACTCCCTTTATTCTTTTTCATTCTTAGTTCTATTTTGGAAGAAGAGATCGGTTCCGTAAAACCATGTTCGATCACATTTGTCATCGCCTCGTCCAAACAAAATACGATCCTACCCTTAACGATATCGGTGCATTCCTCTCCTAAAAATTCGCGAACCTCGCCGCGAATTTTGGAAAGTTCATCCAAATCTACAGAGTAATAGAGTATTTTTTCAAGAGAGGAATCCATTGTAAGGATTCACACTCCGCCTATTGCATCATCTAAAGAAGGGAACACTCTCACTTTTTTAGTGAAATACATCAGTTCCATCGTATCCTTCACTTCCTTCTTTAGGCTGCAGAAAACGATCTCTCCGGACTTCTCCTTTAAAAACTTCTGAATAGAGTTCAGAACACCGATCCCTGCGGATGCAATATAGGTTAACGCAGAACAATCACAGATAATAGTTTTGATCCCATTACCTACCGCTGCTTCCAATTTGATCTTCAGATCGGGAGCTGTTTTAGCATCGATCTCTCCCGCGACCTTAAGGATCAATTTGCTTCCGTCGACTTTTTCATTGAATGTAAGATTTGCCATTTATACACCCTTCCTCAATTCTTTCATTAAATCCTTCGCTTGTATGATTCCGTATAGTTTTCTTTCTAATGCATCTATTTCATAATAATATTTTGTATTCGGGTCTCCTTCGAAAATATGAGCATATTTCCGAATACCTTGAATCGCTTTTTTGGCGTTCCCTTCTAATATACCTTTTGTTATGGAAAAGTAAAGTTCTATTGCCAAAGAATCCCTTAACGTTTCCTTAAAACCAGGTTCACGTTTTCCTAATGCGTCTAAAAGATTATCAACCTCTTGTTCGCTATAAGTTTCCGAATCGCTGTAGTTAATTATATATCTAGAAAGTAGTTTTTTACAACGGACCAGGTTATTCACTTTCGCCGCGGATAATATTTGTTGGTATAAAGTATGAACTTCGGTGTCCAAATATACCTTCTGCCTTGTCCCGTCCAGTTTTACCGGCTCGAATGCAGACTTTAGTTCTTCTTTGGAAAAATTTTTGATCGAGTCTTCGAATAGTTTTTCGTTATTATTACTCGTAACCTTTTCGAATTCTTTTAAAGGTTTTTCTAATACGGCGACAAATTCCAATGCTTCCGGAGAAAATGCAATATTTTGCGCTTCTTGGATCCTTTCTAAGAAGAAAATACATGAATCACCCAACGCAGAGAGACTTTCTATAATTCCTTGGGAAATAAGGCGCTTACACTGATGAGGAATCGTATGAAGATAAGAAGGATTCCTAGAATCCTCTTGGATCTTATCTATCATCTTACTTGCTGCGAGAGCCGAGTGGGATTTTTCTCTTTCCCAACCTGCGTATATGAATGGGTCGTACAGATATTTTTTGAAATTCTTTTTGCCGGACATGGCAAGAAGACGGATGATTTTTACTAGTTCCTGTGCGAGATCCTGGGGGATCGATGTTCTTTTTTCGGCCATTTGTAAAAGGGATCTTTTTGTCCCATTGGACTTGGTTTTTCGCCGAATTGAAACAGGATGTTAGGCGAAAAATCCGATCAGTTCCAGGTCAGTAGAATTTTATAAGCGCAGAAAAAGCATAGCAAATTCCGAATTCTGAAACGATTCCTTCGTGGGACATAAACCGTTTACACTATTCGGAAAACGAGAAATACATGCTGATTTTTTAAACTAGAAGAATGGCCCGGGTTCCGATCGCGGGCTCGCTTTCAAAATCCAAAAAGGCATCCAACCGTTTAGCCATATCGAAACAGATCGATAGACCGATGCCCAAACCTTTTTCTCGGACAGTTCCTAGTTTGGAGCTCAACCTACCCTCTTTCAAATCACGTAAATGATCCGGGTCTATCCCTCCTCCTTCATCCTGGATCGAAAATCTATATTTCTGATCTTCCGAATGCGCCCGAACGATCACCTTCTTTCCAGGGGGAGTAAATTTGACCGCATTAGAGATGAGATTGCGGAGTATGATACTTAGGATTTCCTTATCCGAGATCACTATCGTGGGCGAAGATACTTCGACAGTTAAATTCACTTTTTTTGTTTCCGCAATCGCACCGTAAAAGGAACTCATCTCCAGGAATAATTCCTTCGGGTCGAATGCTTCTTTCTTAATATTCAAATAACCGAAATTAGCCGATGCCCAATGGGCAGTGTTATTGATAAAATGCCCTACTGATTTTAATTCATTCACGATCTTTTTAGCAAACATTTCTCTTTCACTCGGATCTATATCCGTAGTAGCGATCAATTCTGCAAGTGCACTCACTTGTGCCAATGGAGTTCTAAGATCGTGGGTTAATACGGAAAGAACTCTGTCCTTGAAATCACTTCTTCTTTGTAGTTCTTCTCTTTGATTGTATACCTCGTCTATATCCAAAAAAGCGACTAGAAGATAATTTTCCCAAGCGGATCCCTTAATTTCGAACCATTTATCTTGGCCGTTCTTTAATCTGATTCTTACGGTCATAGTCGCAAAATCGCGGCCTTCTTCCTTAGCTTTTAAAACTCTTCCCTTCCATTCTCTTAAAAATTCTTCCCTATATACAGGATCTGGCAATGCAGCTTCAAACCATCTTTCACCATTTGGAATATCTTCATAGTTATAACCGATCTGTTCTAAAAAAGATCGATTTAGATAGATCACGTCACCGTTTCCGGGAGTTCCATGTGATAGGCCCAATGGGCATGGAATAAAATCTCCAAGCTTTCTCAGCAATTCCGGATTATTAAATATTTCTTGGGATCTATCTTGAGTATTCATGCGTACGGATTTTGCAGTTCAAAATCGTTGCGTGAGAGTATACTCTATGAATTCAAAATCGGAAAAAACTTTTTCGAATACTAGATAGGTTTTTTATTCTAGAAAAATTATGAAAAGAAAACGAAGCAGTTTCGCCTTACTTTTGTCCGACCCATTTCATGTTTTAAGTTAGAGTCAATAAATTATGCCGATTCGATGCTTATCTTTATAACGTCCGCTAAATCGCGAAATTCATCCGCAATTTTTAAGATATCAAATTCCCTAGGAACTGCTAGGGTAAATTTGATCTGAGCACTTTTCGTTTGATAATCTTGCATAAACGATTCGGAAACGAGTCTCAATTTGTTCCTTAATAGTAATTCTCTGAAACCTTTTCGATGGAATTTTTTCTGTTTCAGATCAAGGATCAGGACTTTGTATTCATATTTTCCGAAATATCTTTCTTCTACCAAATCGAATAAGACTAGGATCACTAAAGTAGCAATCGTTGTAAGAAATCCCGCGAAATAAAGCCCTGCCCCCACTAATAAACCGATAGCAGATACGATCCAAATAGAAGCTGCAGTATTCAGTCCCTTAACCGTCAGGCCGAATTTCATGATCGCACCTGCACATAAGAAGCCCACTCCGGAAACTACCTGAGCAGCAATTCTGGAAGGATCTCCCCCTACCACTGAATAGTATTCCGGAATATATATAGAAAGAAGCATGAGCACGGTAGAAGCGAGTCCGATCAGGATATGTGTCCTGAAACCCGCCCCATGGTTTTTACCTTCCCTATTCCAACCGACCACTCCTCCCAGAAGAATGATCATACTAATTCGAATACTGACTGTGACCGTATCGATTGTTTTAGAATCTAAAATGGTGAAAAGTTCCTGCATATTCCTCGGACTTAATTTCTCTTTTTCTATATAGACTTCGATTTGTTAGATCAAATAGAGAATATGTATTTTAAAAAGAATGAAAAGCGAATATTTGAGAAAGGCGAAAAAAGAAACGATTTAGGATTTGTATTCGTAAACCTTTTTTAATAACTCAGGAACTTTTCCCATGATCGCAGACATACGGATCTTATTCCATTCCAAAGATTTACCGTTCTTATCCAAAACGAAACCTCCAGCTTCTTCAAAAGCCAAAACCCCCGCGGCAAAATCCCAGATCTTAGCTCCGCTTAAGTTCATAAAGATGTCCGTCTTACCTTCCAGCAACTCTAAGAATCCGGCTCCGGTTGCTGCCAAAGCTCTAGTTGCTAAGGTTCTTTTACTCATGTTGGAGATCCAACGGTAATCCTCATCCTGAAACGTATTATTGATCTCTAAGGAAAGAACGGAATGATCCAAACTCCTCTCATTCTGCAATTTTATCCTGGCATCATTGATATAAGTTCCGTTGCCGCGTATTGAAGTTACATAAATATTTAAGGCAGGGAAATAAATACATCCTACCTTAGGTGAACCATTTTCCACATATGCCAAAATTACGCTGAACTCTTTGATCCCTCGGGAGAATAAAGTAGTCCCGTCCAATTCATCACAAACGATAAAGGATCCGGGAAGAGGTTCGGAATTGTGTTGTTCTTCCATCACAAAAGGTAGATCGGGAAATCTTTCTTTCAGGATCTTTTCCAAAATAAGATGAGAATCCAGATCTGCTTGAGTTAAGATCTGCATCGGATCTTTTAGATCGAAGTTTCCCAATTTTCCGAAAGACTTTAAGATTTCTTCTCCTGCCGCCTTAGAAGCAAACTTAAAAATGGAAAGTATTTCAGGATCGGAGATCATATTCTATGATAAATAAAAATATTATAAATTTATTAAACAGTTCCGGAAGCTATGATCCAAATCCCGAATCCATGAGCTAAGGTGGAAGATATAAGCCCGAAACGTGAAGCAAGAAATCCACAAATCGTTCCTTCCCATAGAGTAAAAAGAAGAAGTGGAAATCCGATAGAAGTAACAGTCGTCGCTAAAAAGATATGAAAGAAAGCGAATGCCGCCCCGGAAATGAGCGAGGCTCTAACCCAACCGTATTTTTCCTCGGCAATTCCCCTTACATAACCTCTAAATAAAAATTCCTCGTACATATTTCCGACTAATGAAAACCAAAGCATTGGTAAAAGAAGGGAATTGCTTACAGGGCCACCGGGAACAGTATCCGATAAACTCTTATTCAAAGCCCAAACAGGAAAAGCGATTAGAAGTGAGGCAAGAATTCCGGTGACAATACCGGGGATCGGATTTCCTTTTTGCCATACGATCCATTTTCGGTTTTCAATATCAAATTTCCATAATGTAAGAACCAGGACCAAGGATAGAAGGCCGAGTAAATACAGAATTAATGCGGAATTGGATAGTCTGATCCAAAAACCTCCGACTGAACCCAAAGACCAAAGTCCGGCCCCGGTCATTGCATCCCTAAATAGAACAAACAGAAGTATATAAATTAAAACTCTAAGTTTAGGTTCCGGTTTTACTAAAACCCAAAGTAAACCGGTAAATATAAGAGCAGGAGAAACTCTGAAGAAGTAATAGGCAAAAGGTTGAAGTTCTGCAATTTCCAAAACTTTCTCCTATATTCGAGATCAGATCGGAGAAACGAAACCGAGTATCAAGGATTTGACTCTTCTGGTTGAGTAGAAGGTTCAGGTTCGGAAGGCCCCATATCATCTAAGATAGAAGGTTTTTTGCCTTTTTTCTTCGGCTCCTTCTCTTCTTTCGGAATGGATATAGTTCTTATCTGGATATACTTTCCGAAAACCCAACCTTGGACAGTCTCAGTAAAAGCGTCCTTATATTTGGTATTTACTAAAACTTTAAAATAGAAATCCTCTATTCTCTGGCCGTCTACCGGAAGGATATATGCCACCGAATTTTTAGTAACTACCTTTCCGACCTCTCCTACTTCCAGATCTCTGATCTTAGGAGCTCCTACGTATGGTTCTTTTAGAAGAGGAGTATTATCTGCAATAACGGTCATATATTTTCCGACCGCTTTCAACTTGTATAATCTCGCGCTGATCTCGTTAACGATATCCGGAGAGCCTGAGTTTGCATCAAGGATCCTTAATAAAGCAAAAATAGCAAAAGAGTTTTTCTGTTCAGTCAAAGTATCCAGGATCTGGTTCCTTAGGTTTACCTTATCCTTAAAGGAATCTTCCAAAATTTTCATAGAAGTTCTGGTCTTATGCCTTCCCAGCGCTTCCACAGATGCTTTTTGCAACTCTTCATCGTTAGAATTTAAATAATCTATAAAAGTACGGATGTCTTCTGGAACTTGATAGTATCCAAGACCTAGAATAGAAGCCTTTACGATCTCTTTATCATCCGATTTTAAGCCCTTCTTTAAAAGGACCTCTCTTGCACCCGGATCTCTGGTCTTCCCCATACCTCGAAAAGAGGCGATCCGGATCTCACGATCGGAAGATTTAGCACCTACATAAAAATATTCTAATGAAGTTTTGGAACCGATATCAGCAAGACCTTTGTAAGCAGCCTGTCTTACCCACTCTCCATCCCTCTCTATCATTCTATGCAGTATTTTAATCCCTGCAGGTCTTCCCATCCTTCCTAATGCTAAGGCTACAGCGGCCCTTACTCTTGGGATTGGATGAGTGGCACCGAATTTTTCCAAACGAGCATAATTAAAAGTGGCTTCCCCTTCGAAAACCTTCAATAAGCCGGTCTTTAGCAGATCATTATAACGTTTTGTTTCCGGGTCAACGACCGGCTTTTTAGGCTTATTTTTCGGGTTTTCATCGGATTCTTCGACATTATTATCCGAATTGTCAGTAGAGTTATTCCCTACATCGGAACTCGTACCTGGATCATCCGCGGCTTGAGCGAAAACGGGAGAAAACCATACCCCAAACGAGGAGAGTAGGAATAAACCTGGAAGTAAAAATCGATAATTCAATCGGGCAAACATTCTTATGAATTGAAAAGCAAGCTTTGGTCCAAGAAACATTTCCCTTTGCTATCCTCTATTCTTTTTTTCGACCATCCGTTATCGGCCGTTTACCTTTTTTTAGGGGCAAATCCTTGAATGCAACAAATGTAACCTTAAAAGTAATAATTTCTTTCCAGAACGGGATATATTTCGGGTACATACTACGTTCTATCTAGCCGATCCTGCTAAATTAACGACTCAAACGAGGGAAAGCCCTTCTCCATTTTATAACCGAAAATCCTGACTGAATTTTCATATCTTTGAAAATATCTTCCGCCTGGAACTGCTTGACTCTGTTTTTAAGAAATGGTAGAAGTCTAATACTCAGAGCGGAGGCAAATTTATTAGTAAGCTCAGCGGAAACCTCTCCGGACTCAAGTCCAACCAAATCCAAAGACTCAAAAAGCTCTCCGAACGGAGAATACGGGAAGATGTGATCATCACACCAGAAGTTTCCCGAACACTCACAGAACTTTCCTTAGAAATCGGCCGCCAAATCGGGATCCTAATCGATCGCAATGGATATGTGACCCATGTTACCGTAGGTTCCGATAGCTCCATAGACATCCCTTGGTTGGATCGGATCAGGACTTCCGAAGCAAGATTAAGAGGACTTCGATTAGTCCATAGTCATTTAAAAGAAGAAAGTCTGAACCAGGAAGATTTGACCGACTTAGCTTTATTACGTTTAGATTATATAACTGCAGTCACAATGGATGAGAAGGGTCTTCCCAAATCATATTATTCCGCTCATGTAAACCCAGAAGACGAAGATGGAGAGCCTTGGACTGTAATTTCTAAAAAAGTCCCGGGACAATTACAAGAAGGTATCTTAGAAGAGATCCTGGATATCGAAGGCAGAATGGCCAGATATCGTAGGAACCTAAAAGGCGCCCAAAAAGAGAACCGTGCATTCTTAGTAGGAGTATATCCTGAGAATAATCGGATCCGCCCTCCTGCTCAATCTATCGAAGAATTAAAAGAACTCTGCAGAACAGCAGGGGTACATGTAGTTGATTCGTTTATCCAAAGAAAAAATCGTTTGGATCCATCTACAGTATTAGGAAAAGGTAAATTAGAAGAGATCGTTCTGAAAGCGATCCAGAAACAAGTGGAACTTTTAGTATTCGATCTTGAACTAACTCCTTCTCAAGCAAAAAAGATCTCGGACTATGCAGATCTAAAAGTATTGGATAGAACCCAGTTGATCTTGGATATATTCGCAAGGAACGCGACTAGTAGAGACGGTAAACTTCAAGTGGAACTTGCTCAGTTAAAATATCTGAAAGGAAGACTTTCCGAATTGGATGATAATATGTCCAGGCTGACCGGGGGGATCGGAGGAAGAGGACCTGGAGAGACCAAACTTGAGATCGGAAAACGTAGAGTAGAAGAAAGGATCTCCAGACTAGAACAAGAACTTAAGTCCTTAAAAAAACGTAGAGAGATCGCCAGAAGAAGACGTAAGAAAAACGAGATCCCGGTTTGCGGAATCGTCGGTTATACGAACGCAGGAAAATCAACTCTTCTAAACGCGATGACCAACTCTACAGTATTATCCGAGGATAAACTTTTCGCGACCTTAGATCCTACCTCCAGAAGGATCCGCTTTCCTGAAGAAAGAGAGATCATCGTATCGGATACGGTCGGATTTATCCATGATCTTCCCCCTGAACTTTCAAATGCATTCAAAGCGACTCTGGAAGAATTAGGGGATTCAGACCTTCTTGTTCATGTGGTGGACGTTTCCAATCCGGAATTCAGACAACAAATGGAAGCGGTAGAAACTATATTAGAAGATTTGAATCTTTCCGACATTCCGCGCATCTTAGTCTTTAATAAAGTAGATGGTCTTCCGGAAGAAGCTCGAAATGAATTACTTAGAGAGGCGGATATTGATACGATCTATGTTTCCGCGATCCAAGGTTTCGGTTTGGAAACATTATTGCATAGGATAGAAGAGCGGATCTACGCCCAGGCAGAAGCGAAATTATCTGAGTCTAGGCTTTGGGAAGAAGATGAAGAATGGAAAGAGGAGACGGAAAAAACGTACGTCTGATCTAAGTTTTAAACCAGACCGGCCAGTTTTTCCTGATCCAGAGCCAATCGGATCACTGAATTGATATAAGTTTCCCGATCCGATCTTCCGGTGATATAATCTTGGTAAACGGACTGTAAGAGCAAATAAAACATATTCTTTCGGCCCCCTAAAAGAATGTTCGGACCGATTTACTCGACTCATAAGCCTTTTTTGGACCCGAGACTTTTTTCTTGCTACTAAATCCGAACAAGGAAACTTGAATAAAGTGGCACCTCTTTCCGAAATACAGATTAAAGAATTAAAGAATTCATTATCGGAAACCGGTCTACCCTTCCGAGAAAATCAGGATCTAAGCGTGCATTGCTCCTTTAAGATCGGAGGAATTTCCCCCATAATCGTAGAACCGGAAACCCAAGAGCAAATTTTAGAAACATTATCCGTATTCAAAAAATTAGATCTTCCCTGGAAAATCTTAGGCGGTGGAACGAATATACTCATCTCAGATCATCCGAATGATTTTGTGATCCTGAAACTTTCCGGCGGTTTTAAAGAATATGAACACCTAGGAAACGGTGTATTCCAATTAGGGGCTGCAACAAACACAACGCCTGTATTTCGCCAAATTTCCCAAAAAGGTTATACAGGAGCAGAATTCCTGAGTACAATCCCGGGTTGGACCGGAGGAGCAGTGATCCAAAATGCAGGTTGTTACGGAGGGGAACTTTTCGACCTGATCCAAGAAGTGGAATTTTTAAGAGCGGGAGAGATCTTAAAAAGAAAACCATCCGAAATCGAACATGGTTATCGATTTACCGAATTCTTAAAAAGAAAAGATTCTATCATTCTTTCCATAAAGATCGGTTTAAAAGAAGGAGACTTGGAAGAGATCGAAGCTTCTTTAAAAGAGAAAAGAGACAAAAGAAATTCTTCCCAACCTCAAAATAAAAAAAGCGCTGGTTCCATGTTCAAAAACCCTAAGGTATTCGACGAACAAGGGAAAGAAACTAAAGCTTGGCAGTTCATAGACAAAGTGGGACTTAGGGGTCTACAGATCGGTGGTGCTCAAATTTCTCCGGAACATTGTAATTTTATCGTGAATACCGGCAGTGCAAAGGCTTCCGATGTATATGGATTAGTGAATACGGTCCAAGAAAAAGTGGAAAAAGAAACGGGTGTAATTTTAGAAAGGGAAGTGGAATACTTCGGTTCCATTCCTTGATTCCAGGAAAATAAAATGCCAGTAGTTCGAGATCCGGAAGATAAAAAAGAAAGAATCCTTAGCTCAGCCCTAAGGCTTTTTACAGAAAAAGGTTTTGAAGGAACTCCTATACCCGATCTTGCAAAGGATGCCGGGATCGGAGCAGGGACCATTTATAGATATTATAAAAATAAGGAAGAGTTGGTAAACGAACTCTATCGATATTGGAAGAATAAACTCCGAGAAACTCTTGCAGAAGATTATCCTCCAAATGCAAAATCAAAAGACCTATTCATCCATTTATGGAAAGCATTGGCGAACTTCTACCATCGTTATCCAGAAGCATTCGAGTTCTTAGAGCTTCATTATCATTCTCCATATTTGGATCAGGCAAGCAAGCAGGCGACTTCCCAAACTATGGAGTTTATCTGCACTTTCTTGGAACAGGCAAAATCAAAAGGAGATATTCGATCCGACCTAGGTTCGATGGAACTTGTCTCCTTATGTTATGGTAGCTTTGTAGGCATGGTCAAAATGGCTAAAGGAGGATATATTCGACTTTCTCCAGAGACTCTACATGCTTCAGGACTTACTCTTTGGAAAGCACTAGCAAAGTAAGATCTTATAACCAAATCGATTAAACCTCTTTCTATTATTATGACCACCTGATCTGATCATTAAATTTATTTCTTACAGAACAATTCAGCCCTTATAGTGCCCTCTTCCCTAAAACGGAAACAATATTCCAAACCCAACATTATAAAAATCACAATTTATCATTTCTCAAATAACATCTCTTTCTAATATGTTTATATATTAGATTCTAATGATTTACGGAATCTGAATTCCGATTCCGCCGTTAGGATAAATCTTTTTAAGAATGGCTAATCCAATCTGATCAAGATCTTCCATACTGATTCAGAACTTCAGATTTGAGCTTTACTATAAATTATGTATCTTTCGGCTTTCATCCTTGACAATAATTACCGTTAGGCGAAATTTTCAGCCTTACTTTATAGAAAGAATTCGTAATAAAAAAGAAAATTTGAAAATGGTACCCCGAATGGAAAACAACCCTCTGCCAGAAACCCAAAGTATTTCCTCGGATCCAGAGCTCACACCGGATCAGGATCCCGTTCATAAAACAGACAAGGAGTCTACAGAAGAAAAATCCCCAAAGAAACAAGATGAATCTAAAGAAAGAATTATACGATCTGCTCTTAAACTCTTTGCAGAACGTGGCTTTTTCGAAACGAGAATTCCGGAAATCTCTGCGCATGCAAAAGTGGGAGTCGGAACAATGTATAGGCATTTTCGGAATAAGGATCACCTATTCAACGAGGCGTTTCGGATCTCAGTTCAAGAGTTCTCTCAATTTTTGGATAAAGCTATTTCTAAGAACCTAAGTCCCAAGGAGCAATTCTTTGATTTTTGGAAAGGGTTAGGACTTTTCTCTCAGGGCAAATTAGATCAATTGATCATGATAGAAAGAAATCTATCCTCTTATATTTTGGATGAAGAAAGCGCGAGAGCAGCGGCTCTCTTAAAACAGAAAATTTCGGATTATTTTGCTCCTTCTCAGCATGATAAATCTCTAAGGCAAATCTATCCTTCCTTAATCCTTGGATCTTTTACAGGGATACTAAGATTCCACAGGATCCAAGCAAACAACATAGAACCTTCTATTTTAGAACAATCCGCAGAAATGTTATGGGAAGGATTCGCAAAAGTTCGCCGACAAGAAGCCGCAAAAAAGAAAGAAAAACAGTCCAAAAAAAACTGAATTTAGAGATGGGATGCGTTTTATTTTGTCGGTGTTTGCTTTTCTATAGAATAAGTAAATAAGAGATAAAAAACTTATTTACCAGATGGACATAGATCTTAGGATAAATTCGTCCTATAGTTCGAAACACCCATCCCTTGAGTGTAGCCTGTATGCGAGCCCGTTTCATTCTTCTTATACTTGGATTCGGAATGTTATGCAAACCAGTAGATACGCATAACCCGGGAATTTTATATTCAAATGAATGGTGGGAAACCACTTTCGTTCGTTGTATCACCGGAGAATTAGAAGCATGCGTTCCCGGACCAAAAATCACCGGGGCACTCGTAAGTAAATATATCAGCAATTCTTCCGGCGCAATCAATATCACTAGCCTAAACTGGACCTCTGACAGTACTGGAACTTATACTGTTCTTACCGGATCAACGAATTGCTCAAATGGAACTGTCTTAGATTCCGGGGCAGTGACAGCAGGAGTTAATAATCTCTTAACAATCGATGCAATGGATATTCCAATCGGAAATACTTATCTCAGGATTTGCGTAATCGATGATGAAGATGGAGACCTTGGATCAGGAATTTTTAATATTATTCGAGACGATACTGCTCCGAGTGTAGATACAAATCCTATAAATGGAATATATAATAGTTCCAAAAATGTTTCGATCGTATGTTCAGATACTGGAGGAGCCGGTTGTAGTAAGATCGCATACGTTACTGACAGCTCTACTCCGGATATACAGGGCGATACCGGAACAATCAATGTTGGGACCCAATACACTTCTCCGATCAATGTTGCTGCAAATACTAGCACGACATTCAAGTTCGTTGCAAGAGATAAGTCGGGTAATGTATCCACGGTTTATACTTCTACAGTAGCGACAGATACTCAGACTCCAACTTCTACCTCAATTAATCCAAGTAACGGCGCCGCAGGAATACCTGTATCTCCGGGAAGTATTACAATTCAATTTGCCGAACCGATGGATACTAGCCTTACCATGTCGATGACTACTGAAATTAATGACGGGACCAATTGGGTGGCGGCTTACAATAGTTATACTATGTTTGATTGGGCGGATCCACAAACATTAGTCATCACGATCAGTTGGGTTTATTTTCCGGAAAGTTCTTCGATTCGTTGGACCATTCCTTCCAGCTCTTTAAAAGATTTGGCCGGAAACAGCATGACGCAAACAGGAATATTTAGTACCGGAATTGGTAGCACTCCTTCTGGAACTCAAACTTATACTGGACCGACACAAAATCCGACATACACTGCGGATTATACGACCTATGATTCTTCTACAGGCTTAACTTGGAAAACATGTTGGGAAGGAATAAGTGGAGCAACTTGCGGAGCTGGAACCAGGACAGAAATGCCTTGGTACCAAGCAATAGATGGTTGTGCCTACTTGAACAGTATTCACGGAACCGGGATCGGATACGCGCAAAGACAAAACTGGAGACTTCCTACTGCAGACGAATTGTTTTCATTGGTAGAAGGTAGTAGCAATCCTTTCATTAACACGACCGCCTTTCCAAATCCGGTTGCAACCGCAACCTGGACCGCCTCCAGAGGAGTAACAAACACTCCTTATCCGCAATTTGCTAGAACCATCGTATTCGCTTACGGGATCTATAACGAATTCGATAAGACCATTTCCTACGCAGTTCATTGCGTAAGCGATTGATCCTTTAGTGAGCGATTAGACTAGGATGATAATCTTCCGGAGTCTCAAAACCCATAATATCTAAAATTGTCGCTGCAACATTCGCAAGACCAGGATCTTTGACATCGGTCCTTAATTTGATCTTATTTTCCGGATCTAAAACGCTAAACGGAACCGGATTTAGGGTATGTGAAGTTTTTGGAACCGGCTTACCTTCCTTATCTTTTTCCACATTTCCTTTTTTGTCCAATTGATACATTTCGTCCGCATTTCCGTGGTCCGCACTCACAAGTAAAACTACATTATTTTTTTTGCATGCTTCTGCAAGACGGCCCATACATCCGTCCAAAAACTCCATTGCTTTAACGGTAGCCTGATAATTTCCTGTATGACCGACCATGTCCCCATTCGGAAAATTGATCCTATAAAAATCAGATTTATGCTCCCCTAGAACTTTTTCGAGTTCGACTGTGATTGCCTCTGCCTTCATTTCAGGAGTTTGATCAAAAGGAATAACGTCGGAAGGGATCTCTTTATAATCTTCAGTATTAGAATCGAATTTTCCGGATCTATTTCCGTTCCAAAAAAAAGTCACATGGCCGTACTTCTGTGTTTCGGATAACGCATATTGGCCGATACCGGATTTCGCCATATATTCACCTAAAGTTCGATCGATTGCGGGAGGACTTACCAAAAATCTTTCCGGTAATTGTAGATCTCCATCATATTGCATCATCCCTGCGTAACATACTTCCGGAAAATAGCTCCGATCAAATTTATCGAAATTCTTTTGAGTGAATGTTTGGGAGATTTCGATCGCACGGTCCCCTCTAAAATTCGTAAATACGACCGAATCTCCATCTACGATCTTTCCTACCGGATTTCCATTCTCTTCTATCACGAAAGAAGGAAGATATTGATCGATTACCGCCGGATCTTCTTTTCTGAAAGTTTCAATCGCAGTTTTTGCATCCGGGAATTTTCTACCTTCTCCCTCTGCATGTATCTTCCAGCCTCTTTCCACCATTGACCAATCCGCTTCGTAACGATCCATAGTGATGGTCATCCTTCCTCCACCGGAAGCGACCTTAATGTCAGCGCCGTTTGATCTGAATTTATTAAGCCATTCTTCAAAAGGGATCAAATAATCCAAAGCGGACTTCTCCGGAACATCCCTACCATCTAAAAGAATATGAAGACGGATCTTAGGAACCTTCTCTTTGATAGCAGCTTCTATCAAAGCCTTGGTATGATCGATATGAGCATGGACATTTCCGTCGGAAAAAAGCCCAATTAGATGAAGTGTAGATTGTTTAGTTTTAGTATTTTGTATAATCTCTTGCCAAGCTTTACCTTCGAATAACAATCCTTTTGCGATCGAGTTATTGACAAGTTTCGCTCCCTGATCAAAAATGCGTCCGCAACCGAGCACATTATGCCCGACTTCAGAATTACCCATATCTTCGTCGGAAGGCATTCCAACAGCAGTTCCATGTGCTTTCAAAAGGATCGTAGGAGATTCTTTCCAAAGCTTGTTTAAAAAAGGGAGATTCGCACCGGCAATCGCGTTACCGAACTCAGGTCCCCTGGGGGTATAACCAACCCCATCTAAGATCACGAATAATAACTTCTTTGGAGAGAACGGATTTTTTTTCTTCAGCTGCATTCTGTTCCAGGAAAGCTCCTGTGCACACATAGTCAAGAGGATTCACATAAGGACTTCGGCGTAAGTACTTCGGTTTATATAGGTTTTATAGAAAAAGATGGAAGATTTAGGTTTTTCGGTGGAAGTGATTAGAAAGCATTATATGATGGTTTCAAACATCTCGATCCGCCAAACGGATCACAACGAGATCTTTCGCTAAGTATATGCTGAAATTTTAATATATAAATTAATTGTTAACAAGATGAGTGCAAAAGGGCCGAAACCATTAGATCCGCATACGGGAAACGTAGCCGTCCCAAGCTTCTTAAAAGTAAAGAAGCTAAACGAAGTCGTGAGTTATTACATGAACGACAAGATAACTCACTCGGTTTACAAAGCTATTTCGGCGGCGACCTCATTTAAGAACGTCAAAAAAAGGCAATTATTCGAACCTCATCATAGGGTTCCAGAAGTAGCTGAATTAGGCCCTAAGGAAATCGATCTTCATCTTAAAAGGCTTTTAGAAGATGGGACAGTTTCACAACTTGCATACTTAGTAAGTGACGATGCAGAACAACCGAAAGCACTTCCTTGCTATGCGGCCTTTCCTGAAACGGAATCCCTGGATCTAAGTAGGATCTATTTGGAGTTATTGGATTACTCCGTCTCTTCTCTCTTAAATTATCTAGATAGAAAATCGGAAACGAACAAATCTTTGATTTGGGAAAATCTAGAATCCGATTGGGAATGGGGAGCCAGGAAAGAAGCGCCCTTCCCTCAGTTATTCCTATACTTAAGACAATCATTTCAAAATGAACATTTCAGAATACCGGCAAACTCAGAGTTTATTAAGGATTTCTTATTCGAATTAGAAGATGATCTTCACAAAAAAGGAAGAGTTATAGACGTTCCCGGTTACGGTTTGTTCGGGATCCGAAATCCTAAAGAAGCAGTCCAGATAATGGACTATATCGACGATTTTATACAATCCAAAGCGGCAAAACCTTTAAGATACGTTTTGATGGAAGAATTCCAGAAAATCGCTATGGAAGAAAAATTATATTATTCTAATTCTTCCAATCCTGAAACTTCTCAATTCAAAATAGCCAGGGCAGAAGCTCTCGCAAAAGTTTTACCGAATGGCAATCCAAGCCCCGGAACTCCCGGAATGCTAAGTATAGTATTACTAAGAAGTCTCGCTGAAATCGCCGAAAAAGAACTTCATCGTCAATCTTCCGAAAGAGATCGGAACAAATTCCACGAAATAAAAAGGAATTTAATATCGGAGGGAGGATCCTGGGAAAGAAAAGTACTTCTTCTAACAGATAAAGAGTTCAAATCGCATCCTGAAGAACTTAAGAGAATGTTAATAGATGATCTGGAGATCGGCTATTCTACTTGGGAAACAAAAACCTCCACGATCCACGCCTTCTTTCACAAAAACGCAAACAGCGTGCGCCAGATCATTCTAAGCTTAGGTGCGTCTACAAATGCTGAAACTTGGAAAATTCTTTGTATCAGGCAATTGGTCGAATCCAACGAGCCTCAGATCAAATCGGTCTTTAAAGAGCCAGATCTTGTAAAAGCCTACGGAAAAGTATTAAGAAAAGGTTATATGGATTATTTTCCTTGGTATTATACCATTCTGGACTGGTTCGGGATCGGAAGAATATTCCAAGACGTATTTTTTGCACAAGCCAAGGATAAGATCAGACTGCAACAAAACCAATTGAAGGTCCGTAATCACGAAACTTCTAAAAAGGAAGAGCAGGCAAGGATCCAAGAAAAGATCAAAGAAGAAGAGAAGATCCGCCAAGCCGATCAAAAATCCAAAATTTCCTCGGTAATGGACGAATACTATTTTAGGAAAAGTTTTCCTCCTACCGCTTCCGAGATCCAAGAAAATATCCCGGATTTTTCCGCCGATCTATATTATCAAATTTTAGATCGCGAAAAGTTCGTCTTTATCGCCTGGGAAAAAGGGAAAGAGAGAATGGATCAGTTAATCTGCTATCCTCCAACTGAATCATTTCGGAACAAAGCAAGAGAATTACACAAGGTCCTTTCGGAAAAATTGGAAGTCCTACAAAATAAAGTAAGAACTCCCGAGGAAGAAGATAATCGAAATAGGATCTCTAAGATCATAAAACATGTGGATGAGTGGTTTGCATCTCATAAGGCTGCGGAAAAAGGGAATCCAAACGCTCCGAAGGGAAAATCAGATCCGGAAGATCCTTTTGAATCTTTTAAAAAGGAGATTGATAAATTAAGAAAAGTGAATAAATCTTAAAAAGATCAATACCTTCTTTATAACCCCAAATCCTCCGATCAAGACCTATAGCTTCCCCCCACTCCAGAAATCTAAGCCTAGTCCTTCCAAGACATATAAATATGAAAAACCGGTTTTTCTTTCGCTTACTAGTTGGAAAAGTTTGAAGGCTAAAATAAAAAATTCCCTAAAAAAAGAAAAAATGAGCAAAAACTCACATTAGATTTGTAGTCCTTCGAAAGAGATATTTCTGCATTAGCTATGGATTTGAGATCGAAACTTCTTTGTTCTAATACCTTTTTTTATCTATTCTTTTCCATTTTTTCGAATTGTAATCAGGCAAACCCGATCAATTTGGACGGCAGCAATAGTGCTGCCGGAGTTCTTTTGCATATTGCTATACCGGATATTATCGGATCAGATACCGCGATCCCGGAAGGTTTGCCAGAACTTTCTACAAACACTATCTATGATGCAGGAGATACTTTTATTGATCTGAACTTCTCCGCACAAAGCTCCGTAGACGAAAATTTCACTATGGCCATAGTAAATTACACAACTGTTAATCATCCTCATTTTATAGGTTATAGTAATTTCACTTTGCCTGCAAATACCGGTACATACTCGATCGGTTTCGCCTTGGATGCTGATGATGATAATTGTTTAGATCGTTCCGGAGATAAATTCAGCTTCCGAGTCACGAAAGATTCTACGGGAGATTCATTCGTATATAATGTAAACGTAAAAGATGGGGATTACTGTGTATTTCAATCGGCATCTAAGTCTCTCGCTCAATTGGGAGGATTAGACGGTATGGACAATCACTGTAAAAATCTTGCTATTAATAAAAACCTACCTAGAAATCCGGCTCATTATAAAGCTATGGTCGGAGCTATTTCCGCAACGCGCGGAGATAGAGACCCAGGGGAAAATTTATCTTCTACTTCCTTCTTCAGAAATAATAAAAGATATGTCCGTAAACAAGCGGATGGATCTTGGGTGAAATTATTCGCGATCTATGGAGCCTGGCCTCCTAGTTCTGACTTTGAAAACCCTCTGATCGAATCAGGAGATTACTGGACGGGAATGCATTCTGGATGGCATAGAATGGATTCGAATACTTGTTTAGGAGGATCCGAAAGCTGGACGGAAACCTCGGGATCTGTCAGCGCAAATTTAGGAACTTCTAGTGTGGTGTCGGGAGATGCAGCGTATAAAACATTAGAGAATTGCTCTTCTCCCCTTTCCTTACCTTTTGTTTGTGTGTATTCTCCGGATTAATTTATGAAGAGAAAATTCCTAAGCTCTTAACATTTAAAAAGATCCCGAGAAATTGGATAAAAATTTCCAAAAAATCGTTCAATTTTTTGGCGGCCTGGCTGTTTTCATACATTAAGGGGTATTTTCCCTTTAGGATTGGGTGGGAGCATGAAAGGGTCAAAATCAATTAAAACTGTTTTTATTCTATTATGTCTCAGCTTAACACTCTCAGCATGTAATAATGCAGAAACCACTGCCTTGGACGGAAGTAAACCAAGTGTTGCCGGTGCAATTATTATAGACCCACAAATTCTACTTAGCTTTTTCACACCCTCACCTCTTTACCCTCTGGATCCACTTCTAAACGAAGGTGAAACTGTTATCACTGTAGAAGAAAATGATGAGGCGGATATATCATTCAAAGTGCGGGCAAATCCGTCTGATACTGGCACAATTGTTTCTTACAGATTTTATCCAACCGATCAGATCACTTTTGTAACCGATAACGGTCAAAATTATCTTACCATAGATTTTGTGTACAACCCCCAAACTGAAACATATGTGAATGGCTTTAATATTAATGGTGCAGAAGACAATAATTGCGTAAATAATACTTATGATCTCGTCGCTATAGAAGTAGAATCCGGAAATTCACAGACCTTCAAAGTTAAAGTAGGTGATGCTGATAAATGTATCTTTATTGCTACGAATAACGGTGCTGGTTATGCGGGCAACTTTGCTAAAAAGGGAATAGATAATGATGGCTTAGGTGCGGTAGAAGTGGCTGATGCGATCTGTAATGCGAATATTCCGACTGGCATTAATAAAGACGTAACCTACAAGGCGATGATAGCAGCCACCAATAGCCCTGCAAGTATAAGATATCCCGGAAGCAATTGGGTATTTTCTTCCTTTACAAGTTATTATAGTCAAAGCGGTTTAAAACTCGCGAAAACATTTACTTCCGGTACTACAATCGGATTTGCAAACGCTGAAACTTGGACAAATAGTTTAGGGACTTCCGGTAAAATATGGACAGGCTTTAGTTCTATAGATTGGGGAATCGATACACCATCTGCAACACAATGCGCGGGTATATATAATGCTCAAGGAGCACAAGCATCTTGGTATTCTTCTTCTGCAACTGGAACCCAAGGAGTTCTCTCCGCTGTCAATGGACAGTCTATAGCAGAAATGACTACAACCGATCCTGCTACAGTAATCGAGACCATATGTTCTGCTAAACGGTACATTGCTTGCGTAGGGCAGTAAGACTAAGTAAGGAAATTTTTTTCCTAATTCATAAAAAAGTTCGATAACAGTTCGTCTTCTTGTAGTATATTTGGGGCAAACCCTTAAGCGAAATTAGATGAGGCCTGTATGTATCGTTCTCATTGTATTCTTAGTTTGATATTATTTATCCTTCTCACTTACTCTTGTAATAAGGCGGATAGTATCGATATTGATAGTAGCAAAAGCCCGATTACCGGAGCAATTATGATCGATCCTACTATCTTTTTCGGTGTAGGAACTCCAATCCCCTTACAAATAATTAACCCTCCCGGAGCAACGGCTGCGACGGTTGTTTCAGAACGTAACCCTTCTTCTCTTACTTTAGAATTAGTAACACCATTAGATCCAAATACTTCGGATACGATTACTTTTACATTTGGTACGAACGATACCAGTTCCGTTCAGATCCGAAGTGTTGCAGGAAGTAATGATAATACATATACTTTTGATCCTGCATTACAAGCGAGCCAGGCTGTTCTAACTCTTTACTTGGATGATGCGGATTGTATAGAACAGAAATATTATATCGTAGCAGTGGATTCAGTGACCAATGTTCCACAGCAACTTGCATTCAGTACCAGAGATTTGGATAAATGCGCCTTCGTTGCAACGAATGACGGAAAAGGTTGGCAAGGCAATTTTGCGATCGATGGCAAGTTGAACGATGACGCGAGGGGATTTGCAGATAATGCTTGTAATTCTTCTTCGAGTAAGCCTAGCAATTTTCCTGTGGCGTCAACCTATAAAGCATTATTAAGTGTGACCGGCCCGAGCAATGGGACGAAAACAAGAGGGATCCAATACAATGATTGGCCTCTCTTAGCAAATACGAGTTATTACTTCGGAATTCATAGTAAGAAAATGTTTACCACTGATGCAGGAAGAATTTACGACTTTAATCCGGAGATTTCACAGACGCTTTCTAACGGATTAGTTTGGACGGGATTACTTCCAAATTGGTCCGATGCTACACTTAAAAATTTTAGCGAATGTAATGCTTTAGGCCCTTCCGGTGCACCTTTAACATCTTGGTCCAGCAAATTGATTACAATTTCTGGCATTGTAGGAAATTTAGCAGCAAAGGATTCGAATCTGATCTCTAAAGAAGCTAGTTCCGGACTTCCTGATTATAATACATGCGATAAATCTCGCTATTTCCTCTGCATCGCCCAATAAAATTAGCCTTTCCATTCCTGGCTAAACGGCAGAATAAATACCACTCTGCCATTTTTCTATTCTCTTAATATAACGGTTTAAATGTTATCCCACTATCTTTGGAAAAAAATTATCAACTTCAGAAAAAGTAAGCAACCCGTTTAGGGCGATTTGTTGGATTTGTTGAAGGCGAGAACCGCCTTAATTTTCCTCACCTGGCAGTGGAGAATAAAAATGAAAACTATCTTTCAATCGTGCAAGTTTAACTATTCGTATCTATTTCTAGTTATTCTCATTCCGTTGACACAAGGCTGTAATAATGCCAAGGCAATGAATATAGACGCAAGCTCTTCCGCAGTAGGAGTTTTACTCTCCGATGGAGATTTTGGGATCTTCGGAAATACCGGAACAAGCGACGGCGGGGCCGGTGGAACGACACCTGCAGCGACCTCACCGGTCAACATTACCTTAAGCGGTTACGTCAATGTGACTAGCAAAGATCTGAATCTCACTCTGACAGATTCGACTACAAGTACTACTCAGGGCTTACAATTGAGTGCCGATGGTTCTTATTCTTTTCCTACCGAACTCGCAGACGGAGATTCGTATTCGATTACTTTTGGTACTTATACAGGCGGCCAGACTTGCACAATAGCAACTGGAAGCGGGACCGCAGGAACCACAGGAGCGGCAACAATTACTTGCGAAAGACAATTAGCGATCGCAGCTGCCTGGAAAACAAGCAGCGGAGTTCCGGTTTTAAAATTATTCGGCGTGAATCATTCCTCTTCTCCCTATTCAGTCACTAAAAATCTTTCGTTAACAGTTGGAGGAAGCCCTAGTGCTGTGGACCCTGATTTAGTATGGAACGGAACAAAATATCTTCTTGTTTGGAAATCCAGCGATTCAGTAATCAAAGGGCAATTCTATGATATAGAACTATCTGCTAGCGGATCTAGTTTCACCGTATATACAGGCACAAGCGTAACCATAGATAAAGTTTCTGCAGCTTTCGGTAGTTCCGAATTTGCGATCGTATGGTCAGAATTCGCGACAGCCGCTAATGCAATCAAATACCAAAGGATCAACTCTTCCACAGGAGCGACGGTTGGCAGTGTCACGAATGTGAGACCGGCAACCACTTCCTTAAACTTTTATAGCGCAGATGTTATTTGGAATGGAAGTAATTATACTACAGCATTTCGCCAAAAAACAACCAGTGGAACTAATAGCTTACTCGCATATAGCTTCACAACAGGGACCGGAACTTTGATCGGGAATTATAGCACAGCTAATGGAACGGATTCACTTGTATTAGATTACCCGGCACTTTTTTGGGACGGGTCCATCTCTTGGTTATTCTATAGCCAAACAAATACGAATGGCTCAGGAGATGTAACAAGTGCAACTCTGATGCGTGCAAAAAATTTAGCTACACCCGCAAGCACGGTAAGAACGGAAACAAATCCTTATGGTTGCGACCCTGAGAATAATAGTGGGGATCAATATATGCTCCCGTTCGTTGCAAAGGCAAATGCAACCACATTACTCGTTTCCTATGACTCTTTCTGCGCGGATATGGGGGTTTACAACGAGGTATCCGATTTCCCTGTTACGATCTCTTCCGGAGCCCCGGGAGGTTTTACGGATTATTCCACTTCGGAAATAGGTTCGAATCGAACCTCAGGCTCTTCCGTCACATGCAGAACTTCGAATTCTACCTGTTTTATTAGCGCAGGGGACGAATATTCGGATGCTATTTTCTTATTCGATCCGGATTTTACGGGGGGAATTGGCGGAACTTCTACCATTTATCCTACAGATTCAAATGGGATCGAAAATCCTAAGACTGTAATTCAATAATAGAAGAAGTCGTTCTCATACTTAGAGAGCGACTTTAGATCTTAATAGCGGATCTCGTATTTGAGTTCTCCGTTCCAACCGAGTCCGTTTCCTCCGACTGTCATCGGTTGGTAAGACGGAGCAAAGCTGAATCTAAAACCGGAGCTAGGACCTTCTGCAGCTCCCTGCTCTGCTTTCACCCCTAGATAATAAGAGTAGAATAACTGCAAACCGTATGCAATCCCGAGTAGATACTGATAATTATTTCCTTCCCCAGCCAAATTTTGGTAATGATTGAAAGAACCTTTATTAACTAAGAAAGCCCCGATCAAGCGCTGAGGTGTATTTGCCGGTAAGGATAAGACAGGATCTTGCAAGGCAAATGCGAAATAATTTGTTGCATTTGACTTATAATCGTTCCTTGCCGCGGAAAAATCTTGCTGGGTATCGACTACCTTATACGCGATCCCTACAACTGCCACAAATGCTGCCGCTGCCACGTATTTTTTCTCACCCTTCCAAATCCCCCAACCCGGAACCACTGCAGATTTTAGAGTATAGTTCCAGCGAGGCTTTTGGTACCATCTCTGGACGACTTCTTCTTCCGTTTTTTTGGGCTCTTCCTTGGGTTTAACAGGATCTTTTTTTACTTCCTGCTTAGGAGTGTCTTTTAAGTTCAATTCAGCAATCTCTGTCTTTGGAATGGTTAGAACCTTTCCATCCACTTCGATCTGAACTTCTGTACGAGTTTGGTTTACAACCTTTCCATTCAGCACCTTTCCATTTTTTAAGGTTAGGCTAGAGCCGAAAATAGAGGTCGTAACGGTTAGGAAACAAATTGCAAAAAGCCAACGATAAGGCATGATTTTGTTAAATCCCTTCGATCTAGGATTACAGACACCAAAATTGTCTGGCTATAACCGTTTTAAAACGGATTGCTTTCTACAAGAAAAAACCGAATTTACTTGAAAAAAGACCAATAGAAAAAAATTTCTATTCTACCGTGTCTGAAACCTTGTTTTTCGAAAAACTATACAATAAAAATAAGGATCACTTGTTTTCATTTATTCGGCGCTCTGTTCAAGATGAATCGACAGCTCTGGATCTATTACAAGACACCTTTTTGAACTTTTTTAAACATTATTCGGGCAAAGAACTTCCGGATGAGCAAGTCTCCCGAATGATCCTATTCCGTATCTCCCGGAATCTAATGATTAATCATGGGAAGTCCTATTATCAAAAGAACGTTGCTCTCGTTGGAGAAGAGACATCGTCCTTATTCGGATCTAAAGGACAGGGGCCTGAAAGCCAGGTCCTGGACGAGATGGAAGCCCAAAATCTCGGAAAAATCGTAAGCGAACTATTAAACACCCTGCCGGAAGAACAAAAGACAGCTATTGAGTTACGTTACACACAAGGCTGCAAGTTAGAAGAGATAGCATCCGTATTGGATCTATCCGTATCAGGGGTCTCCAGACTGTTAGAAAGAGCAGAAAAACAACTCTTACAGGAAGGAAAAAAGAAAGGGCTACAACCTTCTTCTTTTTTAAAATCTTAGGATTTTTACTAAATTATGTATTTCGAACAAGTGATTCATTTCGTCAAAAAAGCCATCCCCACTCAAAAAAACGAGCAAGGTACTTTCCTTCAGTTTGTTGATCCAACTGAGCGGGCAGGACACGGCAAACAGGCCCGGGATTAGAAAACGGTAGAGGATGGACAGAATGAACTCAGAATTCCAAACATTCGCAGAGCTCCTCAAAAAGACTCTTCCGAATTCCAAGGCCCCCGATTTCGATCCTAATTGGATCGGCATGTCTCCTCGCTTCTCTGTGGAGGCAAATATCATGCAATCTCCTACCAAGGATAACGTAGTTCAATTGAACGGCTCCAAGAATAAGGTTTGGTTTTTAGCTGCGGCAGCTATCTTATTCGTAGGCATCGGAGTCGGAACTTATTTTACGGTTCTCAAAAAAGAAGAAGCTCCTGTTTCAGAAGGAACTCTTTTAAAAGCTGCAGTCGTGTTCGTTAAAGGGGACGCTAAATCCATTAAGGAAGGTCCTGTTGCATTACATTTAGGTGATGTTCTTAGCGAAGGCGATAGGATCGTAACCGGTAAAGGTGGGTCTATCGATATCGGCCTTACCGATTCCAGCGTAATTCGTTTAAAAGAAAATTCCGAATTAGTACTTAAAAGTCTAAGACAAACCGAAGCTTCTCAAATCAGAATTTCCTTAATGTCAGGAAAGATCCTGAACCTTGTAGAAAAGGAAAAGAAGAACGCAAATTACTTCGTAGATACTCCTACTGTAGTTGCTGCGGTTCGAGGAACTTCTTTCGAAGTGACTGCTTCGGATAAAGAATCCACCGTATTTGTAGTGGATGGTGCAGTCGAAGTGACTCCTCTTATTCATGATAAGACTGGAAGAGCTTTAATCACTGGTGGTTTGATCATCGTAACCAGTGAAAAAGTAGAAGTGATCCAAGATCTAAGAAGAGTTAAATCCGAAGAGCCTGAATACGGCGATATGCGCAAGAACTTGAACGGTTTAGACAAAGAGGTTTTAGAAACTACTCAAAACCTTAAAACTGCTAAGACCGAACAAGAGTTGGAAGAAATTTACGATAAAAGTATCGAGCATATCATCATGAAAGACGGACGTGAGATCAGAGGTGTGGTCGTTTCCCAGAAAAAAGGAAAACTGATCGTTCAAACCTTAAAAGGATCTTATATCCTGGATGAAAATTCGGTAGAAAAGATCATTTATTAAGAAAACTTTAAATAGATGATTTCTTAAAACCCGGGCTACACCTCCCGGGTTTTTTTATACCTTCTCTTAAACTATCCATTCTCCCAATTTTTTATCGAAAGAAAAAGAACCTGCTCCCCTAAAGAATAAGGATAAGGCTGCAGACACTGCGAGAATATGGTATTCGAAACCTTCTCCACCTTTGTCCCCGAACCAATTCATAAAAAATCCGTATTCTTGGTGAGTAAATCCGGCGACAGTCAAAGTGATCGCGATCCCCAAAGCGGAAAGCCTGGTTAAAAATCCGAACACCAAAAAGACCGTTCCGATGAATTCAAAACCGATCGCAAGAACCCCCAGGAAATAAGGAGCTCCTAAGGTAGATGTGAAATAGTCCATGGCGGTATAAAAGCCGGAACCTTCGAACCAACCTAAAGCTTTTTGGGCACCATGTGGGAAGATACAAATCGCAAGGCCAAGTCGTATGAAAATCGGGCCTAAACCTTCTTTCGTTTGGAAAAGATGATAGAGCATGGATTTAAGTCACATAGGAACCTAAATCCTGACTTATTTCCATTCTAATTTATGTTCTATGTAGGAACTATCCCTTCCCTTCCGGGCAAAATAGGTTGTCGAACAGGGTATTTCCGTAAATTTTGGCAATACGAACGCATCGGAAGGTACCTATGTCTGAAGAGACAGCCGAAAAGAAAAACAAGAAAATCAACAAGATGAGCGCCGGAGAGCTTGACCAAGCTTTAAAAGACGCAGTCGAGAAGATGAACGGGGAAACGAGCAAGTACGTACAACATCTTAAAGCGAGAAAAGAAGAACTCGCTAAAAAGAAGTAAGCACTACTTTCAAAACCCTTTTTTCCCTCCGCAGACTCGTGCGGAGGGACCTCCAAAATTCCGGGAACCATGCTACAATTCATCGATATAAAGCACCGGTTCGGTAGCTCCACACTTTTCGAAAACTTCTCCTGGCATATAAAGCCCGGATCCAAAATCGCCTTAGTCGGGCCGAACGGTTCTGGCAAATCCACGTTATTCAGAATGGCCGTGGGAGAATTAAACCCGGAAGAAGGTCTCGTTAGTAAGTCCAAACATACAGAAATTTCACTCTTCCAACAAATCCCGGATTTCAATTTCGAAGCGAAGGTGATCGATACTGCACTTTCCAAACATAAACATTATAACGAATATATAAAACGTGCGAATGATATCCATGCGAGAATGGATAAAACGGATCATGATTCTTCCGAATTCAATTCTCTACTGGAAGAACAAAGTTCTCTAGAAGAATACGCATTTACTTACGGAGTTCACGAACTAGAAGCTCAGGCAAAAAAGATCATCGGGGGCTTAGGTTTCTCCAACGATCAAATGGAGATGAAGGTAAAAGAATTTTCTCCCGGATACCAACATAGATTGGGACTTGCTATCGCGATCCTAAATCCGGGAAACCTTCTACTCTTGGATGAGCCTACCAACCATTTGGATCATGCATCCAAGGCATGGCTTGCAGAATATCTTGTGGATACAAATCGTTCCTTCGTACTTGTTACTCACGATCCTGAATTTTTAAATGCGACCACGGATACGATTGCAGAACTGAATCCTTCCGGAGTGATCGAATTTAAAGGAACCTTAGAAGAATACTTCGAACAGAAAAATGAACTTTTAGACAAACTAAGAGTTCAATTCAAAAAAGAAGAAGCATATCTCAAGAAAAGAACCGAATGGATAGAACGGTTCAGATCCAAAGCAACAAAGGCAAAACAAGTCCAGAGCGTAATCAAAAAACTGGAAAAAAGAGATAAGGTAGAAGCTCCTGAGGATTCTTTCTGGAACTCCAAAACCGAATACACATTTAATTATATTCCCTGCGGAAACCTTTCCTTTAGGATCGAAAATGCATCCTTCGCATATGAGAATTCGAATAAAGATATTTTTTCGAATGCAGAGCTACATGTTTCCAACGGAGATAAGATAGCGATCATAGGACCAAACGGGGCGGGTAAATCTACTTTTCTCAGAAATATATTAGGAATTCATAAATTAACCAGCGGATCTGTGACCTTCGGCCCAAAAACAAAAATCGGTTATTTTTCTCAGAACCATCATGAACATTTGGATCCTGAAAAAAATCTTTTAGAAACTGTCCTTTCAGTTTATCCGGATCTTGCGGATGTGGAAGCAAGGAAACTACTCGGATATTTTTCCTTCAGCGATGATAGAGTTTTCAAAAAGGTAAGCCTTCTTTCCGGGGGAGAACAAAGTAGACTTAGGCTCGCACTTTTAGTTCGTTTTGGTTCGAATACCTTATTCTTGGATGAGCCTACCAACCATTTGGATTTGGTGGTAAGAGATAATTTGAAGAGGGCTTTGCAGGCCTATCCGGGAGCTGTTCTTGTAATCTCTCACGATCCGGATTTCTTAAAGGACCTTTGCACAAGAACCGTCTCCGTCTCTAATGGAAAAGTTAAAGATCTAAATACGAGTTTCTCCGATTATCTTAGATTCCCACCGGAAGAACTGGAAGCAGAGGGAGGTTTCATCCGACCTCAGGCCAAATCCGGAACTCAAAACGAAGAAAACAAATCCAGATCTCAAAAGAACGCAGACAAAAATAGAGTTAAAAAATTACAGAAAGAGATCGAACAAATCGAAGGCAAGATCGCTCTATTAGAAAAGAATAAAACGAATTCCGAAGAACTTCTGGCAGACCCTGAATTCTATAAAAAGCGTAGTTACCAAATGGAATTGGATAATTACAACGAGACCAAAAAAGAAATCTCTCGTTTGACAGAAACCTGGGAAAAACTTCAGATCGAAATGGAAGAACTTTCTTCAGCGGTATAATCGTATCATATCAAGGAGACCGAATGAATCCTAAAGAATTAAAAACTAGACTAGACGCAAGAAAATCAGGAAACGACGACTTCTATCTATTGGATGTAAGAAATCCGAATGAGCAAGAGATCGCAACGATCGAAGGCACTGATCTTTTGATCCCTGTTGCGGATCTTCCTGCAAGGATCGGAGAGCTGGATCCTTGGAAATCTTCCGGAAAGGAAGTGGTAGTGTATTGCCGCTCAGGAGCGAGATCCGCAAACGCTTGCGGACTATTAAAATCTTCCGGATTTTCCAAAGTATTCAATTTGGAAGGCGGAATTCTTTTCTACTCCGACGAAGTGGATCCTTCTCTCGCTAAATATTAATATTATTTAGAAATGAACTCATAGATGGCCGGTAACACTGTATCCGGCTGTTCTATATGAGGAAGATGTCCTGCATCTTTTACCAAAACGAATTTTGCCTTTAAAAGTTCTTTCACATATTCTCCTTTTTCCAACGGAGTCGTATGATCTTGGTCTCCCCAAAAAACCAAAACAGGTTTCTTAGTTAAGGCGAGATTTTCAAATTCTGGTTTAGGTTCTATTGAAATGATATTTCGGATCGTGGATAGGATCGCTCTGCTAAATCCTTTAAAACTCAACTGAGTTTCGTATTTTTCCACCCAATCTCCCGGAACCTTAGACGGATCCACGAAATCCGCAGAGATCCCTTTGGGAAGAGAAGGAACATAGACGACCGAATTCAAATATTCTCCGACTAAAGGAATACCGAGAGGAAACGTATTCGCTTTTGCAGTAAACGGATCTAGTAAGACAATATTTCTAACACGATCAGGATGTTTGGAAGTAAAATTAGCAACGATCGGACCTCCCATAGAAAGCCCCATAAGATCGAAAGACCCAGATATATGCAGAAAATCTAATAGATCTATAATCTGATTTCGAAATAGGTCCAGATTATAGACTGCATCCGGTCTGTCAGAATAACCACGACCATAAAGATCGAATCTTAAGACCCGATATCCTCCTGCATTCAGATATTTTTGAACAGGATCCCAAATAAAATAAGGAGTGGAAAACCCGTGAACTAAAACGACTAGTTTTCCTTTTTCTGGTCCGGATAACTCGTAATGAGTTATGCCGGAAGATAACTTCGCATATTGTCCGCTGGTATTGGTTCGAACGTTCTCGTTTAATTCTACTTTTTCACGAGAGCGAACAAATGGAAGAGCGGTAAGAATGATGAGTATCAATCCTACCGCAGAAAGAGTTAGTTTCTTTCTCATTCTTCGCCTAAAAGTATTTTACGGAAAAATAAAAATCCTTCGTCGAGAGGATCTCCCATCCCTCTTTTTTTCAACATTCCGGTCATATCCAGAACGATGATCCCATACATCCAAGAATACATTGTCCTAGCTAAAGAAGGATAATCTTCTTCTTTAATTCTGAACTCTTTGGATCTAACACCTGCGCGGATGGTCTCTAAGAATACGCGGTAACTGGTCGGTAATTTAGGGAACGCTTTCCTGTGCATATGGCCATGAACAGTATTGAACATTACCTTATGCAATTCCTGATTGTTTCCGGAAAAATCATAATAGGCTCTTGCGATCAAAGTCAATTTTTCATAACAAGAAGTGCCATTTAATCTGGATGCTCTCAAGGTCTCGGTCAATTGAGCCTCTCCCTGAGAGATGATAATCTTTATAATATCCTGTTGGCTTTTAAAATGCGAGTAAGGGCTCGCTACACTACAATCTAATTTTTCGGCGATCCTTCTCATCGAAAGTCCGTCGATTCCCTCTTCGTTCAATATATCCAAGGCCGCTTGGACAATGGATTCTTTATTTAAACTATTTCTAGTGCGTCTTCTGGGACGCGTAGCTACTGCAGTCATACTTTTTGCCTTCGGGATGCTATTCGAAAGCCGAGAACGGTTCGAATATCGTCCGCCATGTCCAGTTATCCCAAAAATGGGCAGGATGTTCAAGAGTTTCCTTTTCAAATTTGGGGATTTTCACAAGATAGGATACAAAAAATATAGAAACGGGTTCCTAGAATGAAATCAACGGCCGCCTCCAAGGCAAAACCTAAGTCCAAAGCCTCAAAAACTACACAACAATCCCTCAAAAAAGCCATAAACTCTAAGAGCAAAACCCCATCCAATAAGAGACATTTTCCGGCCCCTTGGTCCTTAACCGGCGAAGGTTTCCTTTTTCCCCTTTTCGGTAGGAAGTCCTACAATATGGAAATGGCGTTTTTAGATGAAGAAGATAGGAAGTCTTATACCGGCGGACTAGGTTCTTTGATGTTAGTGAACTACGAAAGGTCAGACGTCGGACCTTATTACGAACTTTTATATATTCCGGGCAATTTTGAATTTAAAGATTCAAAATACAAAAGGATCACGCGGATCTTTGTTTCCAGCCAAACATCAGTAGAAGAAGGGATCAGAAATTGGGCGATCCCGAAAGAAAGAGCGGACTTCGTTTGGAAAAAAGAAGGTTCAGTGACAAAGATAGAAGTTTCCAGAGATGGAAAAACTTTTTTCAAGATCAAGATCCGCTCCTTAGGATTTAATTTTCCAATCAGCACATCCATTCTTCCTTATGTTCTTCTTCAAAAAGCGGATGATGGATCCAAATTAAGCACTGCATTCATTGGAAAAGGCAAAGGTAAATTTGCAAGAATCGAATCCGTTTGGTCCGATGAGACTGTTTTTCCAGACTTCATCAAAGGTGGAGGAATGAAAACAGGGGTCAGTGCCTTACCTTTCAATCTTACTTTCCCAGTCGCGGAAATAGTAGAATAAGAGATACATTCAAATTTCTTAATATAATTTCTAGAACAGATCCCCGAAGGAGGGTGCACCTTGAAAAAGTTTTCTTCCATAATCGTTTCCTTATCGATTCTCATTTTGTTTGGTTTAGAGCCTGCATTTTCAGGAACCGCAAAGCCACAATTAAAGGATTTTAATTTCGAAGCGGGAATGTCCAAAGCGGATATTACAGGCCCTTCGATCGGGATCATGTTCTGGGGATATGCCCAGGAGGGACAAAAAGGAGAAGGGATCCATCTCAGGCAATTCGCAAGAGCTTTAGTCTTGAAGGACAAAAAGAGCGGCAAAATTCTCGCGTATGTTACCGCCGAATTAGGTGGAGTTCCTCATGAAGTCCAAAGGGATGTGGTAGCAAGATTACAAAAGGAAGTGGATCCAAATTTTAATCTGGCAAATGTTCTATTAAACGCCTCTCATACGCATAGTGCTCCTGCTGGATTTTTCCATTATATTAAAAATTCCATATATACTACCAAATTTTTCCCGGAATATTACAATGTGATCGTAAACGGTATTGTTCAATCTGTAAAGGAAGCCTATTCCAAAAAAGAACCTGCTCAATTATTGATCGGAACAACAAACGTAGAAGGTGCAGGAGTAAATAGATCCGTAACAGCATACGAAGCGAACCCGAAAGAAGAAAGAAACAAATACGGCTCTAATACGGATACAACAATGATCCAACTCGTGGTAAATACCAGACGTGGAGCGATCGGTCTCGTGAACTGGTATGGAGTTCATACTACGAGTATGACTTTCGATAACCATTTAGTTTCTACAGACAATAAAGGATACGCAGCATATCTTTCCGAATCGGAAGCTTCTAAAAAAGGACAAAAAGACTTTGTTGCGATCTATGCCCAAGCAAACGAAGGGGATGTAACTCCTAATCTGAATTTGAACAATACAGGTCCTGGAAAAGATATGTTCGAAAGTACGAAAATTATCGGAGAGCGCCAATATCTTGCGAGCAATCAGATCTTAAACAGTGATAAACTGAGGGCCTTACCTTCCGGCTTACAATTCACTCAATCATTCATAGATATGCCTAACTCTATCGTCAGAAAAGAATTCTCCGAAACCGGAAAAGACGAAAGGACCTGTTTATCCGCATACGGTTATGCTTTAGCTGCAGGTTCAACGGAAGAAGGTGGCGGCCATTGGTTGTTCCATGAAGGGATGACTGTGAATGACAGAAAATTTTATATCGATTGGTTGGCAGCAAGACTTCTACAAGCCCCGACTGATGAATTGAGAGAATGCCAGAAACCGAAAGCGATCCTATTCCCAATGGGAGAAACAAAACCGGATCCGTCCTTATCTCAAATTCTACCCTTAGGAATTGCGATCATCGGAGACTTTGCACTCATCGTTTCACCTAACGAAGTCACTACGATGTCCAGCAGGAGAATGAAATCCACTATCAAAAAGGTTTTAGGAGATAAGATCCAGGAGATCGCCTTATCCGGATTGACTAATGACTTTGCAGGATACATTACAACTAAAGAAGAATATTCTACCCAACAATACGAGGGCGGACATACCCTTCATGGCCCGTTCAGTTTGGATCTATTCAGACAAGAATATGATCGATTGGCAAAAGACTTATTACAGAACCAAACAAGTAAACAAGGCATTGCTCCAAAAGATTTGAGTGCAAGCGTTGAACATTCAGAAGTCCCAAGAACTTCAAAGATAAATTCCTTTGAACCAAAAGTAAAAACTGAAAATGAAAATAAAGTTAAGATCGGGGATTTGGTCCATTGTGAAGTAAGCACAGTGAATCCGAATGTTTCTTATCCCAAACAAAAATCCTATTTCGATGTAGAAAAGAAAGAAGGAGATAACTGGATTACCGTTTATACGGATTCCGATTGGTCTACGAAATTCTATTACAAAAAATCTTTCTTACCTTTATTCGAGGACAAAATGGATCTAGTTTGGCAGACAGAAAAAACGGATCTTCCGGGGGTCTATAGACTCAAACATTCTTCCTTTTATATAAATAAGGAAGGAAAAGAGGTGCCTTTCTCGATCCATTGCCCGGAATTCGAGCTAAAATAGGTATGACTTACCAATACGTAAAATTGGAATGGCAGTATCTCGTATGGATCTGTAATTCGAACGATTGCATTAAGATTTAATATTTCTTAGGACAGGAAAAATGGAAGAAGCAGTTTTATTGGACGGAATCCGCACCCCCTTCGGAAATTTCGGAGGAACTCTAAAAGACGTAAGCGCTGTGGATTTAGGAGTTTTAGTTTCCAAATCCCTTTTGGAAAGAACAGGAGTTTCGGCATCCGACATCGGAGAATCGATTTTTGGGAACGTTGTTCCTACAGGAAAAGAGGCAATCTACCTCGCAAGGCATATCGGATTAAAAACCGGTCTTCCGATTACAGTACCTGCACTTACATTAAATCGCCTTTGCGGATCCGGAATGGAAGCGATCATCCAAGCAGCAAAAAAAATCTATCTGGGAGAGGCTGACGCAGTTCTCGCAGGCGGATCCGAATCCATGAGCAACGCTCCATATGTCGTGCGTAACGCTAGATGGGGAATCAAATACGGTTCTGCAGAATTCGAAGATTCACTCGAACAAGGACTTACTGATCAATATGTAGGTCTGATCATGGGAGCAACTGCGGAAAATCTTGCGGACCAATACAAGATCAGTAGAGCAGAGCAAGACGAGTGGGCAGGAATTTCCCAAACAAGAGCTGAAAAAGCTACTTTAGAGGGTAGACTCAAAGAAGAGATCCTTCCTGTTACAGTCGGCGGTAAAAAACCGATTACATTAGAAAAAGATGAATTTATCAAAGGCGCAGCTTCTATTGAAAAACTTTCCGGCTTAAGACCTGCATTCAGAGAAGGTGGAACTGTTACTGCTGGAAATGCGTCCGGATTAAACGACGGAGCCGCAGCGACCATAGTGACTTCCGCATCTTATGCAAAAAAGATCGGTAAAAAACCTTTGGCGATCATTAGAGGTTACGGTCACGCAGGTTGCGATCCTGCAAAAATGGGGATTGGACCTGCACTTGCTATCCCAATCGCTCTTAAAAAAGCAGGACTAAAACTTTCCGATATGAGCCTTGTGGAAGTAAACGAAGCTTTCGCAGCTCAATACCTTGCAGTTCAAAAAGAATTGGGGCTGAATCCTGAAATTACGAACGTAAACGGAGGAGCAGTCGCGATCGGACACCCTCTAGGAGCAAGCGGAGCGAGAGTAACTATTACATTGGCTTATGAACTCAGACGCAGAAAAGCGAAATACGGAGTCGCTTCCCTTTGTATCGGAGGCGGTCAAGGTATCGCTCTTATTCTGGAAAACCCGGAAGCTTAATCCTAAATAAAAAAGACTAGGTCCCGCATTCAAATAGCAGGACCTAGTCCAGTTCTCACTTCCCTAGTTTACGCTTTTATAATCTTTTTTCTAATTCAAATACTTCCGCCAAAAGTTCGTAAGAGCGGATCCGATCCTTAAAATCGTAGGTTATGGTAGAAACAACCACCTCGTCTATCCCATATTCCTCGGTTAGATCCAATATTCTTTCTTTGACGATATCCGGAGTCCCGGCAATCATTCTACCTCTATTATGCAGCAACCTTACCCTTTCCATATCGGAATAAACATAAGGTTTAATTTCCTCGTAGGATAGTATACCTTCGCTAATTCCTTTTTCAATATTTAAAAGTTGTCTATCCATCACTGCTTGAAGCTCATCCACCTTTTCCTTGGTCTCCGCACAAAGTACGAAAATTCCCACACTCGCATGAGGTCTTTGCAAACCAGGAGAAGGTTGGAATCTATCCTTATAGGCCTGTATACTAGCGTAACCACCCGTTGGATTGATAAATTGAGCGAAAGATAATGCCATTCCAAAATGAGCAGCAATTAACGCGCTCTCTCCACTAGAAGTCAGGATCCAAAGTTCAGGACAAGTTTCCGCAACCGGGATCGCTTTTACTTTTTGTTGGATAGAATCCGGTTCCGCATGATCCGTCAAAAAATCCCGCAAATCCATCAACTGTTGGATAAAATCATTTTGAACAAAACTATTGGAAGGATTCAGTATAGCGGCTGTTAGTCGATCTCCTCCTGGAGCTCTTCCGAGACCTAGATCGATCCTACCAGGAAAAAGAGTCTCCAACATCCGGAAATTTTCTGCGACCTTAAGAGAGCTATGGTTCGGGAGCATTACACCTCCGGAACCCAAACGTATTCCCTTTGTCTCTCCTGCAAGATGAGAGATCAAAACTTCGGGAGAAGATCCTGCAAGTCCAAGAATATTATGATGCTCGGAAACCCAATACCTTGTGTAACCTAATTTATCTGCGAGTCTCGCTAACTCTATCGTCTCCTGGACTGCCTGGTAAGCAGTCCCTCCTTTTCGGATCGGAGACTGATCAAGAACGCTTAATTGGATCATAAATTAGAATGCCGACTTCACAACTCCGCCATCTACTCTAAGCGCGGCACCATTCGTAGCGGAAGAAAGAGGAGAAGAAAGATATACTACTAAATTTGCCACCTCTTCTACGGTAGCGAATCTTTGTAATAAGGAAGTAGGTCTTGCATTTTTAAAGAATTCTTTCTCTACAGTATCCGTTGAAACATTCTGCTGCTTTGCAAGATTTTCTAAAAAGCCTTCCACACCTTCCGAGCGAGTCGGACCTGGAAGAACGGAATTCACAGTTACATTCGTTCCTTTTGTAAGTTCTGCAATCCCTCTACTTAAAGAAATTTGTGCGCTCTTAGTTACTCCATAGTGGATCATTTCGTTCGGGATCTGTATACCGGACTCACTTGAAATAAATAGGATCCTTCCCCAATTTTTTTGCAGCATAGAAGGAAGATATGCCCTAGAGAGACGAACCCCGCTTAATACGTTTACTTCAAAAAAACGGATCCAATCTTCATCCGGAATATCCACGAAATCTTTCGGTTCGAAGATCCCGACATTATTCACTAAAATATCTACATTCGAAAATTTTGAAACGATTTGGCTGATCTCCTTCTGGTTAGAAAAATCCGCCTCTACGCCTAGTAAGTTTGCATTCGGGATTTTTTTCTGAATAGAGGCAATTGCCTCTTCTACCCTTGCTTTTGTTCGCCCATTGATAATGACTTGGGCCCCTTCTCTTGCGAGACCTTCTGCGATGGCGAGTCCGATCCCTGCGGTTGATCCTGTTACTAATGCTATTTTATTTTTAAGTTGGGTATCCATGTATTCCTTTCCTATAATTAGACGAACTTCGAACTGAGATCGGCAAAAACGCTTCTATTTCCGCTTTAGTCCCGGGTCGATTTCAAACTAAAATTCTCTCATTTTAGCATGAGCCTATTTATAGCAATTTTCGGGTTGTGCTAAATTCAAAAAACCTTTTATACTCTTCTTATAAAAACTTATGGTCTTAAAAGAAATCCAAAGTCCGGTCGGAGTCCTGCTCGCAGGAGCCGTAAATGAAGGCATCTGCTTATTGGAATTCACAGAAAAAGAAAGGTTGGAACTCCAACTTGGTCGTCTCCGAAAAGTATATGGAGAAGATCTCGAATATGGGGATAATCGACTTTTCCCTATTTTAGAATCTCAATTAAAAGAATATTTCGAAGGAAAAAGAAAGGAGTTCGATATCCCATTGATCGTTCTCGGAACCGATTTCCAAAAGAAAGCCTGGGAAGCATTACATTCCGTAACTTACGGAAAAACGAATTCTTATGAAGCACAGGCCATCAAGATCGGGGATAAAAATGCAGTGAGAGCAGTCGCAAAAGCAAACGGCGAAAATCGTATCGCGATCCTAATCCCATGCCATAGGATCGTAGGCAAAAATGGTGACCTAACAGGATACGGTGGAGGTTTATGGAGAAAAAAATTCCTACTCGAGTTAGAAGGAAAAAATTCGGATTCTCCTACTTTACCTTTTCTCCCCGGTGAATGACCGAAACGATACTTCCGGGAAAAGTGACTCCTTCAAAAGGAGACCAGCCACTCTTACTCTTAATATCCTCTTTTTTGAAAGTGTTAGGAGTGTGAAAATCTAAGACTGTAAAACTTCCGCAAAAGCCTTCTTCCAATTTGCCGAATCCTTTTCCGTACTCTTTCGGAAGAAATTCATTCACAAAGTCGCCAGGATTCTCCGCACAAATTTCAGAAATTTTCTCCAAAGAAATCCCTGCAGTTTTATGAAGCCAAGTTACGAATAGAGAAAATGTATCCAGTTGGGAAATCCCGGAAGTTCCTTTTAATTTTTCTTCGATAGAGTGAGGCGCATGATCTGTTGCTAAAAAATCGATCCAACCGTCTTTCACTCCTTGAAGCAATGCATGTTTGTCTTCAGGTCCTCTTAAAGGAGGATTCATTTGGAACCAATGACGGTTTTCATCGGTTAACATAGTTCTATCGAAATACAAATGAGTAGGAGTTACTTCACATTTAACATTTACTCCCCTCTTCTTCGCATCTATGATCTTTTTTAAACCATCTTCCGTCGAATAATGACAAAGTTTACCGATTAATTCGTATTTTTCGATCAGATATAAAGCAAAATCAGTAGCGAGTGTTTCCGCAATTGCAGGTCTTCTATCTTCGTGATAAGTTTCGTTTTGATTTTTTTCTAAGATCTCAGGATCTTCACAATGAAAACTGATGTTACGACCTTTATAATGGCGGATCGTATCTTCCAATTGTTCGTTCGAATAAAAGAATAATTCTCCAATAGAAGGCCCCATGAATGCTTTGTATGGAACATTAGAGTTTAGTGGTTTTGTATTCGGCCCAATACCTGCGTATAATGTGATCCGAACGGGAGAATGATCCGCAAGTTCTCTCTTTTTAGAATAAGTTTGATCGTCCGTAGGAGGGATCGGATTATTCGGCATATCCGCAATATGAATGACTCCCCCATTTATCGCGGCTAAACCTGCAGATAGAAAATCTTCCTTATATTTATGCTTTCCTGATTCATCTTCTCTTGCATGCACATGGATATCTCCAAAGCCGGAGAAGATCACAAATTTTTCGGGATCGAAAGCCAACTCTTCTTCATTAGAAGAATTGAATATGATATCCTTTTGCACGAACTGTATAAGCCCAGTTTCCGGGTCTAAATGGATTGTCCCAACAAAGGAACCTTTGGAATTTTGGAATCTTCCGGAAATTTTTCGGATCTTAGAAGCCATCGAGCCCAATTTATCTTAGGCGCCTTTTTTTTCTATCGCATTCAAAAGTTTCGTAACTGCAGCAGACGGCCCTTGGTCTTTACGGATCTCGATCGCCAAGTCTCTTGCATCTTCCAAACGGTCCGTATGGTAATACATATCCGCCAAATGCAAATTATTCTGAGTATGTTCCGGAGAGATAGATCTCAATTCCTCGGACAGTTGTATCGCTTCTTGGAGATCCCCTATTTTTTTTGCGCAATAAGATAGAATAAAAAGCATTTCTGGGTCTTTTACGATCCCCATTGCTCTCAATTCTTGAGCGGCAAGGTATGCAGTTTGATAGTCTTTGATCTTCAATCCCAATTTCAAAATTAATTTGGATCGGATTGGATGTGACTCCGCGCTCCCCTGTAGATCGGAAAGAAATCTTTTCAGTTCAGAGACGGAATTCGTACGTTTAATTCGATCAGATATATCTCTCCAAGAATTGATCACAGGTCCTGAACTTAGATCGTTCCTTCCGTTTTGCCAGGCCCCGGCCCCATCTTCTACTCGAATTGCCTGGATCATCCGATTAAATTGATCTGCTAAACTCCCGATCTCATCCCATGCCTCCGGATGAAGCTCTCTTTGTAGATCTCCTTCCGTAGCCAATTCAAGAGCAGAATATAATCTCTCCAAAGGGTGAAGAATAAAGAATGAAAAGAATGAATTAGCAGCGATTGAAAAAAGCAAAAGGCAGATCAGAAAAGCAAGAACCGGTTTTTTTAATAAGCCAGTCTCAAAGGATAGATATTCCTTATACGGAATTCCGATCTCTTTCATCTGGGTTTTACCAGGTGATTTTTGAATTACAGAATAATAATATTCTCCGATAGGAAGCCCGGGAACCCTTCTAAATCTGGGTTCTCCTTCCGGTATCAACTCTCTCATTTGATCCAACGTGAAAGCCCTAAGAGTTTCTCCTTCTACGGAAGAATTTCTAACGGATCCGGATAGTATTTTTAGGAATAAGGAGAGTTTTTCTTCTTTTCCTTCCGGAGAAATTTGTTCCAGAATACTCTCACGAATTTCTCTAGACGGAAGAGCTTTTATCTTCTTTCTGGTCTTTTCCAGGCTTTTGGAAAAACTCATTAGACTTTCTGAATATTTCTCCGAACCCTTAAAGGACTCCGCAACTTTTGCGTAAGAAGGAAATTCCTTGTTTAAGGACGATGGACTTGTCCAAATAAAAGACAAGATCAGATCTCTTTTAGATTCTGCAAAATAAGAGGTCTCCAAACCTCCGGAAGCGGAAAGAATAAAGCCGTCATTTTCTTGAAGAGAAAGAGAATAAGATTCCGGAGAAAGATCTTGCGCCTTCAATCTTTCTTTCACAGTTTCATTAAATGATTCCAGACCCGGTTGGAGAAATAACCAGCTACTTCCTTGGAATACGAATAATAATAGGATTATAATTCCCAGAAGAATTGGATTTCTAAGACTAAAAGCTTCTCCGGAAGCGCGTAGATGAACTAACCACGCTAAAAATAACGCAGTTAAAAATATAGGATTCCAAAAAGAAAGTCCGACCGCTCTATCTAAAGGTAAAGCGATCTCCTTTAAATGAAAAAGGATCGTAGTTCCTAAAAGAAGCAAGAATGGGACCCAAAGAGAAAGAGCCATGAGTTGGATATCGGATCTATGTGCCTGGAACCCTCTCCATACCCCAAAAAGTAATATTATGGAAATATAAATAATTCCAAACCAAAAGATGATCCTTTCGTCGGTCCTATAAACAACGTCGTAAACCCCGCCCCCGAAATCGTATACTGGTTTAGCTACGATCGTTCCGATGATATGTAGAACTAAAATGCTTAACGCAAGTACGTATCCGGCCCCCAATAATATTCTTCCAGTCTTAGCGGAAGCCTGGGAGTTAAGCAGAAAAAAATATAAACAAAGATGTGCACAAAGCAAAAACGCGGCAGGAAGTGATATCCATCTGTGCAAAAAAGAAAGAGGATGAAAGAAGGAAGTCCCAAGAAAGAAAGAAAGCTCAAGTAATGCGCAATATAGAAACACCCAACCCAGATGAAGAGTAGTCTCATACTTTTCCTTGCGAAGTAAAAGGAATAAAGCACAAAGCCCGGAGACTATAAAACCGGTTAAGTAACTAACGCTAGAAAAAGTTAAAACAGGCATGATATGTCCGCGTCTTTTCGAGGATATTCCTTACGACTTTTCCCCGAACTATGTCGGAAAAAAAGGATCGTTAAGGAGAATTCTATCGGTTAAATTTTCGCTCCCGATTTTAGAAACCTTTCATCGGGGAGAAAAGTATTATTTCACGCAGATTACTGCGAATTTGTTAGAGCTTGGGCTTGGGGAGAAATCGCCGCTGCCTAGATTAACAGTCATATAATCGCCTTTGTCACCGGCAGCGCTTGTCGACCAGAATAGACCGATTGCCTTGATCTTCTTATCCGCTCTTTTAGAAAAGGTCTTTAGCTCTTCCTTATCAGGAAGTCTCTTTTTGTGGGAAGAACAATATCTTACAGCGTCTTCCCAAGCTACCGGAGCCCCGGCCTCTTCGTCCCATCCATGTTTTCCGTAAACTGGAGTCTTATCTAAATATTCCTGAACGATAAAATATCCGAAAAACACGATCAATGCTACCGCAACAAATCCAATGACCTTTACAAGAGTGCTGGAATTCCCGCTCGATTGAGGGGCCTTCATCGGTAACTCTTTCATTGTTTCTGAAATTTTAGAGGCTACGGTCTGTTGCTGGTGTCGATTGGAGCGCCCATGATCGGGTCTTTTTTTCTGTTGGTGACCGCGATTTCCTCCTCCCTGATGTTTGTGGGAAGATTCTTGTTTTTTATTCCCGGATGTTTTGCGGGGAGGCTTACGACGGTTCGCCATAATATGGGTTATCCTTTCAGTCGATGGATTTGGACCGGATCTTTCGGATCAGTCCAAGACGTATTCTTAAAATCGTCTGTAAAAGATTCTCTACCAAGACTAGCTCATTTAGTAAAGAAAAAACCGCCCGACCGAAAGGAAAGCCCTAAGACATTCGGAAAAAGGTCGAACGTTTCCAGTATAGACGAAAGGATTGTCCCAGAATGCAGACGATTCGAATCGGATTAATAGGTGCAGGCACGGTCGGAACCGGAGTATTAAAAATTCTTTCGGAAGAATCCGCAAGATTCGAAAAAGAATACGGTATATCCATACAAGTACATTCTATCTGCACCCGGACCCCTTCAAAAATTTCCAGTCTTCCCAAACTTTTTTCCAAAACAAAAATAACAGAAGATTATAAACAAGTCGTTGGAAACCCCGAAATAGATTCGGTAATCGAACTTGTTGGAGGTACTACAATCTCCGAAGAGATCGTACTAGGAGCTTTAAAATCAGGACAAACGGTCATTACTGCCAATAAAGCCTTACTCTCCGAGAAAGGAGAGATCATCTACAGGACTTCCGAAGAAAGCGGGACCGAAATAGGCTTCGAGGCTGCGGTTGGAGGTTCTATCCCGATCATTAGAGCGATCCGAAACTGTTTGGCTGGAGATAAAATTTTAGGTCTTTACGGCATTTTGAACGGAACGACTAACTTTATCCTTTCTAAAATGGAAACTGAAGGGCTTGATTATAAAGAGGCTCTTTCATTAGCCCAGGAAAAAGGATTTGCGGAAGCAGATCCAAGCTTCGATGTAGAAGGCATTGATACCGCACATAAAATCAGCATCTTAGGTTCGTTAGCTTTTGGTGAGAAAATTCCTTTACAGAGCATTGTTGTAGAGGGGATAACAAAGATTACACGATTGGACATAGCTTTTGCCTCCGACTTGGGCTACAGGATCAAACTACTCGGTCTAGTAAGAAAGTTGGACGGCAAAATTGAAGCAAGAGTGCAACCTGTAATGATCCCTAAACATCATGCGTTTGCAAGTGTGATGAACGAGACAAACGCGGTATATTATAAGACCTCTTTTGCCGGCCCAGGACTCATCGTAGGAAAAGGAGCCGGGGCATTACCGACTGCATCCGCAGTAGTCTCCGATTTGATTTACTACGGCTCAAGAAGAGGCAAAAATCTTCCGATGGAAAAAAACAGGTTTCCTAAAGCGTCCATATCCGAAGCGAATCAAACAGAAGCTAGATATTATTTGCGATTTAACACTCTGGATCAACCGGGAGTTTTGGCGGAAATTGCGAAAGATTTGGGAACAAATGGAGTATCCATCTCCTCTGTTCGCCAAAACGAATCTGAAAAAGAACCTGCGGAAGTAGTGGTGGTCACACATCCATGCGTGGAAGCTTCCATTTCCGCTTCTTTAGGAAGAATTGATACTTCGGATGTGGTTTTAGAACCTTCTGTCGCAATTCGACTCGAAGACAAATTGTAAAGTATGAGGGAATTCCCCGCTACATTATCCTTACATGAAGGATTTGGGGATCCACATTTGGATTTATTTTTGGATATTGACGGAAATTCTCGTCTTATCACCTTCGGAACAGCTGCCTCTAATTGGGAGCCGCTCCGAAAAGGTTCGAAAATAACCTTTCAACGAAAGAATGACCATCGAAGAGTTTATCTGGACTTGGAAGGAGAAATCGAAGAGAAAGGGCGACTTAAGATACTTTTTCGCGGAAACGCAAAATTGGATCTTAAACCGGACGACGTCTCCGGATGGACTGAATTGACAGCATCCATTAAAGACGGAACATTGATGCTTTAACGCGGATTGGGACAAAATGGCAAAAACGGAATTCGAAGGCCTATTTATAGAAACGAAAAAAGACTCTGTCGGAGAGAAGGAGATCTTAGTCGTCATCATGAACGGAAAGGTGACGAATTCGAACGCTTTCGAAATTTCCAGAAAGATCAATTTCGTTTTCGACGAGGGGATCTACGAAATCATTTTAGACCTTTCTTCCTTGGAATATATTAATAGTGTGGGAGTAGCAACCCTACTCACTCTGATCAAAACAGTAGACCAGCATAACGGAAAAATCGTGATCGGCGGGCTAAACCATTTCTTAGAGAATGTGATCCGATTGATGGAACTTCCTAAAAAAGTGGCGATCTATCATACCCTGGACGAAGCCAAAGCAGTTTTTAAATAAAACTAAAAAGTCCCTTCTTTAGATCGAATATTCAAATATTCTAAAATTTCTTTAGCGATCGTTTCTTTAGAAGCTGGGCCTAATTCCTTTCTGGAACCTTCTTTTCCATAAACAATTACACTAGTGTCCAGATCTCCAAAACCCTTGGAATCTTTTCCGACGTAGTTCCCTACTATAAAATCCAGGTTTTTTCTTTTCAATTTCCCGAGAGCATTCTCATCTAAAAAATGTGTCTCCGCTGAAAATCCGATCCGAAGAATATTACTCAAAGAATTTGCTTGGATCTTCTCATGTACTGAGGCCAAAATATCCGGATTTTTCACTAATTCCAAAACGAGAGTGTCGGTCCCTTCTTCTTTTTTGATCTTGGATTCATTGGAATTTTTAGGACGAAAATCCGCTGGTGCAGCGGCCATGATCAAAATGGCAGAAGAGCTGATCTCATTCAATACCGCGTCTTTCATTTCTTCCGTAGTTTCCACCGAAACGATCCTTGCACCTTTTGGTTCGGAATATTTCGGATCAGTCAATCCGCGAATATAAACTACTTCGTTTACGAGTTTGGATGCTTCATTCGCTAAACAAAAACCCATTTTTCCAGAAGAAGCATTGGAAATAAAACGAACAGGATCGATCCACTCTCTTGTGGGACCGGAGCTAATTATAATTTTAGAATATTTGTCCAAGAGCCTAATCTTACTTAGAAGTTTGAAGATATAATTCTATGATCTTCTTCTGCATCACAGGAACATCGGCCAATTTCCCGTAACCTTCGTCACCACAAACTACCACGCCTTCTTGAGGATCTAGAATGATCACCCCATCTTCTTTGAGACGAGCAAGATTTCTTTGAGTAGCAGGATGAGTGAACATATTCGGATTCATAGCCGGAGCAACGAGTACTGGACATTTCGCAGCAAGATAAGTAGAAGTTACAAGATCATCCGCAATTCCGTTCGCCATTTTTGCGATCAGATTGGCAGTAGCTGGAACAACAGCGATCAATGCAGCGCGATTCCGTGCGTCTATATGCGCCATTCCATGCTCGTATTCGTCCACTTGGACTTTTTTACCGGTAAGAGCTTCGAAAGTGATCGGACCGATAAACTTAGTAGCATTCTGCGTCATGATCACGGAGACAGGATAACCTTCCTTGGTAAGATTACGCACAAGCTCGCAGGCACGAAATGCTGCGATACTGCCGGAAACTGCGATTAGAATATCCTTCCTGTCCATTCTTACAGATTACCCACCAAAGGATCAGATTTACAACTTAAATCGCGAATGAAGAAGGAGCCGAAAGTCTTGTAAAACGGACAGTCATGATCTTATTCCCGTCCATTTTTTCCACGGTAAGTTTTCCTTCCGGGATCACCACTTCGGTTCCTTCCTTAGGCATATCTTCCACTTTTTCTAAAATGAAACCTGCGATCGTACGGATATCGTTTAACTCTTCTTCTTGGATCCCGATTAAAATTTCCTTCAACTCATCCAACTCGGTTTCTCCATCTATATCAAAAGCGTCCGGAGAATGAGAAGGAACCGCATCTATTTCATGATCATCGGTCTCGTCCCGAATTTCTCCGAAAACTTCTTCTACGATATCTTCCATGGTAAGTAACCCGGAAACTCCGCCGTATTCGTCGATCACGATCGCCATATGTTGTTTTGCGGTCCTAAGTTTCTGAAGGACTTTCTCGATCGACATACCTTCCGGAACTACGATAGGAGGCTGCATGATCGTTGTTACCTTAGCTTTTTTATTTCTTTTGGATTCGGAAAGCCAAGCTAGATAAGATTGAACGTGTATAATACCTACTATATTATCCGTAGTTCCTTCGAAGACAGGATATCTGGAAAAATGGTGTTCTGCAATTACAGAAAGAACTACGTCCATCGGACTATCTGCAGGAATTCCTACAATGCTCAGACGGTGAGTCATTACATCCTTTGCAAGATGTTCAGAGAATTGAAATGTATTTTGGATGATCTGGAATTCTTCCTGATCGATATTCCCCTGTTTATTCTGCTCTTGGATCAAGATCATCAATTCTTCCGGAGAATGAATGATCCGATGAGAGTCTTCCTTAAATCCGATCATCTTCAGAAGTAAAGAAGTCATTCCGTTTAAGATAAACGTAATGGGAAAGAATAGATAATAAAAGAAGAATATAGGAGCGCTTGTCACCAGAGCGAGAGTTTCTGTCTTTTGGATCGCTACAGTTTTAGGGAGAAGTTCTCCAAGAAGGATATGTAGGAAAGTGATCAATGTGAAAGAGATCGCAACCGCAAATCCGTGAACTGTCAGATCCGAATCCGGATAACCTGCATAATGAAAGATCGGCTCTATCCAACTGGAAAGATAACCTTCTCCCACCCAACCTAAGAGTAGGCTCGCGATCGTGATCCCTACCTGACATACCGAAAGCATGTCGTTTAACATGCTTGCAGCTTTTTTGGTAAGAGCCGCCATCGGACGGTTATCTCGGATCATCTCTTCCAATCTGGAAGGACGGATCGAGACCAAAGCAAATTCTGCGGACACAAAAAATCCGTTCGCGAATATAAGAACCAGTATTACGAAAAATCCAATCAAGTCCATTAACGGCAAGATCTTCCGAAATTAAGATTTAGGCGGATTGCTAGCTCGAAAGAATAAAACAAAGGGGGGAAGAATACGATTTGGTCCGGAAAATTCCGGCTTCTACTGTCGGGGTCCATCTTTTAGTGATAACATCCCTGAAAAAGGGCCCATTGTCGAGTGTTTTGGGACCGGAAAAATGAAATTTTCGAACGTTTCCGAACACGATCTTTCAGGTTTACTCAGCATTTCTGACCATTTTGAGGATCCTGGAATTTAGGATCGGATCCCCATTTTCGTTAGCGAGCCTTTCTAATAAATTTATGTCAGATTCAGACTCTGGATTCCAATACTTAACGAAGTATAGGCGAGAGGTTCCTACGGATAACCAGAATCTGGCCCAGTCTAGAAAATCTTCCGACTTATCCCCCCAACCTGAACCGCTCAGAGAATCTTTGGTAAACGCGATCCGATCCGGTAAATTCCTAAAATCCAATCTGCGCTTTGCCTTTCTGAAAGAAATCGATTCGGCGCCGCAGGACCATTCATAATCCCTTAAACCGTTCGGGGACTTTACGGAGACTTTCATGTTCCAAACGAGTAGAGCGGATTTTCCCTGGAGCAATTTGGATCCATCATAATACTGTAATGGAAAAGATTGCCAACCCAAATGGCCTTCTCCTTCCGGAAGAGTTTTTGGGAAAAGATTATCGCATGCGGGCCCGTATACTTTTTTAACGGAATCGGACTCTTCTCTCTTATCAAAACGTAGGAACAATTTGATCTCTGAATCAGGAAATTCTTTTCTCAAATATTCAGCAGCATCCACTCCGGGAGAATTCAAATAGATCTGGATCTTATCCTTTTTAGAAAAAGATTCCAAAGTGGACCTTAATGCGGACTGAGCAGTATAACTGGTCGCATTGTCCGTACTCAATTCCCTCATTTCCAATTCGGAAGAATCGGAATCCTTATGGAATAAAAAGGTCCTTTTATCTTTTACAAAAAGAGCGATCAAAGGTTGGGTCAGCCTTTTAAAGTTCGCATTTTTAAGAGGATCGGATTCTTCTCGGATGCGAGAGGATTCTTTTAGCCTCATTTCGGACCATTGAGATTTCCAAGGCTCTCTTCCCGGCGGGTAAAATCCTTTATATCTAGAGATCCGAGTATCCGTTTTCAGGATCGCAAGATCCGGAGGAGAATCCTCTTCTTGTAATTCCGAATTTTCCTCGGAATGGATCATAAAAGAAAGAAGATCATGGATATATCCATGTCTTGCATAAAAATCAACTGCAGTGTTTTCTAAAGCCTTACTTCCGTACGAAGGGGGGAGATAATTTTTGATCTCGAATGTTTTATCATCCGTATGTCCCATTGCGGAAATTTTCAGAGCCTGATCCAGGAAACCTTTTACCCCACGTATATTCGTAGACTCCTTATGAGAAAGGAAGAGTCCGTTCAATCGGATCCATTCTTCCTTATATCCAGGATCTTCCTTGAGAATACCGCCGGCCTTAGTGAATTCTATAATCGCTTTTCTTAAATTATTGGTTTTTAATTGTAAGAACCCGTGTAAGAGAGTCGCAGAATATTCCACTCTTCTCCAACCCTTACTTTGCGCGAGAAAACTCAAATCCATCGCAAGCTTAGAAGCGACTTCAGGCTCGTCTTCCGAAAGTATTTGTATGATCCTTAATTTAGTAAATAGATCATCTTCAGTCAGATTTTTAGGAGTGCTAACGGATTGAAGAGCATCCACTGCCTTATGAGAATTTTTAGATTTCCAAACTGCAACCGAAACCAAGTCCCTTGCACTATTGATAGAAATCGGTTCTCCCAATAAAGGATGTAGGATCCTAGAAGACCAATTTAGAAAGTCTAGATTTAAATAATATTCGAGTGCTCGAGCAGGGTCACCTTGCAGATACGCGAGGGTTCCTAATTTCAAGTAGAGAGAATTTTTATAAGTAGGAGCCATCTCTCCTTGGCGATCTATAATATATTTTAATACTTTTTCGGCAGAATTCGGGTCCCCATCTACCAAATAATAATACGCTAACTTCTCATAAGAATGAGGAAGCATCCGCCCACCCAAATTCTCGGACACGATCCCTATTTTAGAAAATTGGATTGCATCTCTTGCAAATCCTAACTCGGAAAGATAATCAGCGATATTCGGAAGGAAATTGGATAAGAAAGGAATATGTTTTAATTCCTTTTCTTCAGGATCAGAAACTCCTGGAAAAGGAGAAAGAATTCTTTGTAGATTAGTATATTCCCTATCGTGATTCGGATCGGAAAGTTTAAAGTCCGACATGTAACTTCCGAGGCGAAGAGCCCTGCACAAAGAGTAGTATTGTTTCTTTGGAGAACATTTTATTTTCTCCGCAGGCTTTTTATTCAATAAAACGTTACGAGTGGATTCGATCAGTTCTTTTTGATACGTGTCACCGCCGGGAGGACTCCAGGCTTTTAGAAAACTTTCTCCATTTGTTTTCTTAGAGAAATACACATCCTGAAAATACAGCAGAAGAACTTCCGCAAGACCTAGATCTTTTTCCTTTCGGATCGCATTGATTAAATTGGAGAATTTACCGGAATCCTTGTTTAGGAGCAAATACTCCCCGGCTAAAAGAGCAAACTCGGACTTTTGGATCCCGTTTAATCCTTCCGGAAAAGAAGTAAAATCAGTTTCTTTATTCAGAACTGTCTTGCCGTCGATCAATAGATAAAAATTCCCTGGAGAACCAGTCCAGCCGTAATCATTTCTAGACTGCGCGGAAAGGGTTTGGCAAAAAGAACAGAAGGAAATTAATAAAAACGGAATATATCTAAAAGCCAGACTTAATCCGACTACTTTACGAATATTTAAAATTGCATTTTGCAAGGGAATCGATCGCGATTTAAGTCCGGTTTACAGACCTTCTCTTTTTAAGTCACGGCCCATTAAATCTCTTACAACCTCCTTCGGATTCTTATGTTCGTAAAGCATTTTATACACTTCGGTCGTAATGGCCATTTCTATTCCTAATTTCTGGGATAACTCGTATCCACTTTTTGCGGTTTTCACACCTTCTGCCACTTCCACCATACCACCCAGAATTGAGTCGAGACTCTCACCCTTCCCTAATCTGAAACCTACGGTCCTATTTCTGGATGCGTCTCCACAGCATGTTAGAATTAAATCTCCCATTCCGGAAGGCCCTAAAAATGTAAGAGGATCTGCTCCCAATTTTACACCCAATCTGGAGATCTCGGTCAAACCTCTTGTGATCAAAGCGGCTCTAGTATTCTGCCCGAAGCCGAGTCCATCGGAGACCCCTGCTGCGATGGCGATCACATTTTTTAAAGAACCGCCTACTTCTACTCCGACCACATCGGGAGTCCAATAGGTCCTAAAATAAGTAAAACTAAATATCTCCTGAACCTTTCTCGCAGTTGCTTCATTTTTAGAAGCGATACTCACGATAGTAGGAACTCGTTTCACCAATTCTTTTGCAAAGCTAGGCCCTGAAAGATAAGATAAACGACTGTGAAATTTTCCAGGAAGTTCGGCTTCGAAAATTTCCGAAACTAATCTTAGACTTCCGTTTTCGATCCCTTTACTTGCGGAAACGATCGGTGCCTTTTCCGGCAGATAAGATTTAATTTCTTTCAGTATATCGGTGATTGCATGAGACGGAGGAGCAGAAACGATCATGTCCTTGTCTCTGACTGCGTCTTCTAAGTTAGTACTACCCTTCAGATTTTTAGGTAGTTCGATCCCGGGTAGATATTTTTCGTTCCGATGGTTCTGATTTATTTCACGGATCAGATCCGAATTTCTTCCCCAAACGGTGACATCATATCCTTTATCCGCTAAAAGAACGCCTAAAGAAGAACCGAAACTTCCAGATCCGATAACACCGATTTGCATGAAATATCCTTTCCCTAACTACCCTAAGGAGTGATGATCCTAGTCCGGAAACCCTAAACGGCAAGAAAAAAAAGGATCGGAAAAACTGCTCCCCTGTCCTCTTATTTTAGAGTAAAATAGAAATGAAGTTTACCGACCAAATCCGAAGGATTAACTTTGTTCTTCCATGCTCGATTTGCGAAAACTTTCGGGATTCAATCTTTTAGATTTTCTCACTGGAAAAAATTCCATAGAAGAAAAGTCTCTAAAAAGTAATTATCGGATCGCTGTATTATTACATTCTTTGAATAAGGTTCTCCAAAAAAAGGTCGTGGAGGGAACTGAGGATCTTGAATCCTTAGTAATGGATTCTGGACGAGGAGTTTTATATCTTTCAGGGCATTACTCCATCCAAGGACTCGCTTGGTCCAAACTATTAAGAACGGATCATATCCGTTATAAACTTTCTCTTAGACCGGTGAAAGTCGACGGCAATAGAGTAGTATTTCGTATAGAAGCATTTCGACTCTATGATCATAATCCAAGGTCTATAGATCCGATCCGCATCTTCTCCAAAGTTTTCAAATTCCATCGTAAACTAATACTCGAAGAGATCGTTGAAGAAATTCCTGAAATATTATCCCTTACGGAAATAAAAAATGAGATCAGGGTCGATCTAAATTATTTCATGGCGGAAATTCCGGAAGTTGCAGGAGCCGTTACAGTCCAAAAAGTAATACCGGAAAAAGGAAATGTATTCTTATTCGTGAGATCGAACACGATCCTAAAACCGCTTTTGGATTTTTTCGGACCGGATTATCTGAGAATAGAACCGATTTCCGAAAACGAGGATAGCATGCTCATGCTTTGGAGGGATTAGAAAGATTGGACATTATCGCGGGTTTTCAGAGAATCAGTATAGAAAGGGTCGAACGGCATTAGTCGTTTAGCAAAAATTAGGATAGGTCCAAATGAGGATAATTTACCTCACCGACATCCATGACGGACTCAGAGGATTGAAGGAAGTCCTACTAGGAACCGAATGCGACCTGTACCTATTCTCCGGCGATATAATCTACAAAGCCTTTTTTAATCCGGAACGTATCATAGAATTCGTAACCCTCCAAGAGGAAATGTATCGTATTACTGAGGATATTACTGAAGAGATTAATCCTTACGATTATGCGACTCGAGCGGTTCGTTTCCCGGAAAAATACCAACCCAATGTAGTGGAAAAATCCCACGATTATAGAAGGCTCTTTCATCAAGCAGCAAAAACGATGAAAGAAAAATACGAACTCATCGAGATCATTATACAAAAATATGCAAAGGCGCCTGTCTGGTTATTGCCAGGCAACTATGATATCGATCTACAATACTCCGCCTTATACGAAAGAGACTTACACAGAAAAACTTTCGATATGGGTGGTTTAAAATTCGCAGGATACGGAGGAGCCCCAGTTATCACCTCCGGAATTCCTGAAAAGTTAGCAGTGAAATTCCATGAATACACTCGTAACGGAAAAAATTACAGCGAGCCCGAAGACTTTTTAAAAGAAGAAAATCCGGATATCGTAGTGATCCATAATCCTGCCTATGGATTTTTAGATAAGATCCCGAGCTTCGGACATGTAGGCTCTCAAGGGATCCGAAGATATTTGGACGATTATTCCCCTTCCTTAGTAGTTTCCGGCCATGTTCATGAAGACCAAGGGATCGTAAAAAAAGGAAAAACGGTATTTTTGAATCCTTCTAATTTCGGACCAGTGGATTCGGTGTTCGGATTTCAACCCGGCGGCTTCTTCTCCGAAATAGAATTAGAAAACGATCTTGTAAAAAACGTAAAACTGAATAGACTATCGGATCACTCAATTCGCCACCTTATGGAAATCGATTGCTCTGGGAACAAGCTTGAACTTGTGCACCAAAGTAACGATTCCGAAGTTGCGGCGGAAGATTTTATCCGATAGTTTTATGACCCTTCCAAAACTCAGGACGAATTCCAATATAATCAAATTCGTAGGTTTGAAAAAATTTTTCAGATCCCACGAGACCGGTGTTTCCAGAGAACGAATAGAAGATTTCAAAAAATTTAATAAACTGATCAATTACGGAGGCGATGAAGTCGCTTTCGATATCTTGGGTTCCTTAAATTTCGGCCAAGCAACCACGGATTCTGATACTGATATAGTAATGTATACCAGATGTGAAGAAGGTAAAATGGGAGAATGCGGACTGGAAAACTGCAATAAGATCGCATTATTCAAACATATGTTCTTGAATCTGGTCACCTTCGAACATAATTCCCAGGCTTACAAATTAGAGATCGTGGATTGTATCAATCTGAACCAATTAGAGAAGGATATAAAAGATAAGAATGCGGAGTCCGCACTTCTCGTCCGTTTCTGTTTTTATAGATCCATATGCAGAGGTATAAATCGAAGGCTTTTGCATAAATATGAAAATATGATCTCCGATAATCTTCCGCTTTGGGAAAGTATTTCCGGATCTTTAGAAGAATGTTTCGAAGGGATCATTAAGTCTTCTCAACATACTTACTCTTTCCATAAATATGCAGGACGTTTGGCCGATAAAGGGATCCATTTACCCGGATCGATGGCGGAGAAAATAAAGGATTATCTTAAACAATGACAACCTTTCTTACCTTAGTCGCTTGCCTTGCCGCAGCGGCGATCTTCTTCCATGTTCTATATACAGTAGATACAAAACGTTTAGATAAAAAAGACGCAAAACGTCCTAAAGATAAAGACTACGGTGATCCCAGAAAAGTATACGGTGGAAATTGGGACCCGAATGTACCTCGTCCTAGACTTTGTCCAGTTTGTGGAAGATTCTTGGACAAACAGGAATATTTATATGCTGTACTTTTTGAACCGGCAACACCCGGAGCTAAAAGACAGGCTCGGATTTATGGTTGCCGATATTGTTACCTGGGATTGGATGATTCGAGTTCGGCTCCGGAAGGAGTAATACAAAATTCTCCTCCGCCGAAACCAGTCCAGGATGAAGAACTCGGCCTCTGATAAAAAAAATACAAGTGTCTCCCTAACCAGCTCCATCGGAGTTCTAAAAGGTGTAGGTCCCAAAAAACAAGAAGTCTTGGAATCCGTTGGGATCAAAACCTTACAAGATCTATTGGATTGGTTCCCGCGCAGATATTTAGATAGGAATTTAACCGAGAATATATTATTGAAACAAGGGGAATCGGTTACTCTCATCTTAGAAGTCATCGATTCCTATTTAGCTCATGGAAAAAAATCCAGACTAGTCGTTTCTGCAAAAACCAAAAATAACGAGCCGATCAGTTTAGTCTTCTTTAGAGGGATCCAATTTTTCCGCAGGGTCTTCCAGCCCGGTATTCTTGTTGCTGTAACAGGCAAATTAGAATATTTCCGAGGATTCCAGCTCATGCATCCGGACTACGAAGTTCTATCTTACGGTGGGAACTCCGACATCTCAGAAGAAGATTTACCCGAGAGTATTCATACCGGACGGATTATTCCTCTTTATCCTACTACTGAGGCAATGAGGGACGAACATATAAATTCCAGAGAACTCAGAAAGCTGATCCATTTTGCTCTTAAAACCTTGGATGGAAAAATACAAGAGATCCTTCCTGACCAAGTAATTAAAAAAAGAAATCTAATAGATCGAGCAGTTGCATATAATGAGATCCATTTTCCGACGGAAGATGATGATCTAGGAAAGGCGAGAACAAGATTTAAATACGAAGAACTGTATTATTTTAATCTCCTTATAGAATACAAAAGATCTCAAAGAGCAAAGATCCCTAGGGTTTTATGGCCATTGCCTGAGTCTAAAACAGCAGTTAATCTGATCAAAAATCTTCCTTTTGAACTTACTCCGGACCAAAAAGAAAGTATTTCGAAGATAACCGAATGGACTAAATCGGATACCCCTGCCGCGATCTTATTACAAGGAGATGTAGGTTCAGGAAAGACATTAGTAGCACTTTTAACTGCTCTTAGGTACACGGATAATCAAGTTCAAGTATGTATGGTTGCCCCGACCGAAATTTTGGCCAGACAACATTATCAAACTATAATGAACTTTCTAGGAAACATGCCTTTTTTAGGTATAGAACTACTAGTGGGCAAAGAACCTAAAAAGAACCGTGCGGAGAAAATTTTCAGGATCAAAACCGGAGAATCCTTATTTGTCATCGGAACTCATAGCGTTTTCCAAGAAGATGTAGAGTTTAAAGATCTGGGACTTGCGATCATAGACGAACAACATAAATTCGGAGTAGAACAAAGAGAAACTCTTAGATCAAAAGGAAAAAATCCGGATATACTCGCAATGACCGCGACACCGATCCCAAGAACACTTTGTCTCACCTTGTACGGAGATCTTGAATTAGTAACCTTAAAACATCGACCCGCGGGAAGGATCCCGATCAAAACAATGTGGTTTACTGAAGATAGGAGGGCCGGGGTATATAAATCCATACAGAAATACGTAACCCAAGGTAGACAATGTTATATCGTTTATCCTCTTGTAGAAGAATCCGAAAAGTCAGATCTAAAATCCTGTATCGAAGCATATGAAACATTAAAAAAAGATGTTTTTCCTCAGTTTAACGTAGGGCTTCTTCACGGAAAAATGGATACCTCCGAAAAAGATCGGACCATGAAACTGTTCCAACAAAACGAGATCCAGATCTTAGTTAGCACCACAGTGATAGAAGTCGGAGTGGACGTTCCGAACGCTTCCGTAATGGTCATAGAACATTCGGATAGATTCGGGATCTCTCAGCTCCACCAGCTTCGAGGAAGGGTTGGTCGAGGAAAACATGAGAGTTTTTGTATTCTGATCTCAGATGCAAAAGTAACGGAAGAAGCAAGATATAGACTCCAAGCATTAGTAGATTCGGATGACGGTTTCTTCTTATCGGAGGCCGACTTAAAATTAAGAGGTCCAGGAGAACTTTTAGGTGTAAGGCAAAGTGGTCTCCCTGATTTCAAGATCGCCGATCTAAGAGAAGATAGTCAGTGGATAGAGATTACAAGAGAAGATGCGATGCAGTTTGGAAATTTAGGAGATTTGGAAAAATCGGAGATTGTTTCCAGGTTTTCGGAAGGGGCCTTGTTATTTTCGAATTAGTAAAAATGTTTCCCGGCCGGTCAAAAATTTAACCGACCAAAAAACATATCTCATTCTTAAAAATTAATAGATAAACGGAATGATTGTCGGTCTAGGATTCAAATCGCAGGTAAATCCTCCGAGATCCACAGTCAGCAAGTTGATAATCAACGCCTCGTTCGCACAATCGTCCACATCTGATTTGTTATAGAATTTGTCTTCTTCGACTTTTGCCAATTGAGGGGCAAGGATCGATAGAATTTCAAAACCACTAACGGCAGATCCAATTACAGCACTAGTCAGAATGATACTTTTTGCTTCTTTTCCGTCAACGGTATCCGGATAGGATAGGCCGATTGTATCGAATAGAACACAATTGAATGTCAATACCAGGGGCAGAAGAAGAGTGATGATTTTTTTCATCCAGGGTTCTCCCAATTTGTTTTTTACAAGAAATTTCCAATTAGAGCCTAACTTCAACCGAATTTCCTTTGGAAAGCAATACAATTTTACGGCTTTTAGATCCTGTTCCTGTATATAGATCCGGAAATTTCTGTGGTCCAGTCTGTGAAAGAAGAAATGATCACTTCAGAAAATCCCTTTTCTATAAGTCGGAGAAGGAGAATATGGAAATATGCCTGTCCAATTTCGTTCTTTTCTATTATTCTTATTCTTCGGCCTTGTGTCCGTATTTCCGGAATCCGTCGAGGAAACTTATCAAGGAGTGCCTGAAATCTCGTATTTGATCGGAGATTTTCAAAAAGAAAAGGCACTCGTTCCTTTCACAAATCCAGGTGATAGCCGCCAATTCTTTCTAAGAAAAGAAACCAAGGCAGCATTTTTGAAATTAAAAGAAGAATATAAAAAGGCAAATCCTCAAGAAAGACAGGAGCCTTTTTTAATATCAGCTCATAGATCCTTCTCCGATCAAAAATCCATTTGGGAAGAAAAATATTCGGGCAAGAAGAAGATGAGAGAGCCGGTAAAGGACAAAACTCCTGCCGAGATTATCTCTTTGATCTTAGAATTTTCCAGCGCCCCAGGAACTTCTCGCCACCATTGGGGAACAGATATAGATATCAATGCCTTGGAAAATTCCTATTTCGAAAAGGGTGGAAGAGGCGAAACATTCTATAATTGGATGAAAAAGAACGCTTACAAATTCGGATTCTGCCAACCTTATTCCCCTAAAACAGAAAGAGGAGGAAAAGGTTATAATGAGGAGAAATGGCATTGGTCCTATGCCCCATTAGCCAATAAATTTCAACAAGCTTGGGTAGAAGAATATAAGAAAGGAAGATTAAAATTCGTAGGGAAATTCCAAGGATCGGATCATTTAGGGAATCTACCCTTGGAGTATGTGACTTCCATCAACCAGGAATGTCTAAGGATAAATTAAAGGATCAGGGGATCCGGATTGAGATCCCCTAATATTTGATTATCTGTGGTTCATTACTCCACGATCGCTATTTCTGAAAAACTTGATGATCTCCAGAACTTCAGGCGGATGACCTGATTCCTTCTCCAACTGATCCAAAGCAGTCCTATAATTTAATCCAGAATGATAGATTACTTTATACGCATTCTTAATTGCAGATCTAGTTTCAGGAGAAAATCCTCCACGTTTTAAGCCTACTGTGTTCAAACCGATAATCGTACAAGGATTTCCATCTGCAGTCGCGAATGGAGGAACGTCCTGAACTACTTTGGAACAACCTGCTATCATTGCATAATCGCCCACGAAACAAAACTGATGCACAGCAACCAGACCTGAAATAAAAGCTTTGTTTCCTACAGTTACGTGACCGGCGAGAACGAGTCCGTGAGTCAGGATATTATCATCTCCTAAAATACAATCATGTCCTACGTGAGCATTTCCCATCACATAGTTCCTGTTACCGATAATTGTAGGAGAATCGACCTTGGTTCCCCTGTGAATATTGGAATATTCCTTAAAAGTATTATTATCTCCGATAATCGTTTTCGTAGGAGTATTCGGATCAAAACCCAAATCCTGAGGGCCTACTCCGATCACAGCTCCGTGATATACTTTGTTGAACTTACCTAATTTAGTACCTGCAAAAATTCTGGCTCCGGTTTCTATCACAGTTCCTTCGCCGATTACCACATCTCTTTCTATAATTGTATACGCACCGACTTCGACGGATTCGTGAAGTTCCGCTTTCGAATCGACGATGGCTGTTGGGTGAATTTTCATTAAGTTTCGCCTCTTAAATCTTCGATAATACGAAAATCGACGTGGATTTTTTATTCAAGCTATAAATAATTGTGGTCGGCAAAGGGTTTCCAGCTTCGTCGAATTTTTGGTGCCTGCAATATTTGCCAAACGCGGTTCGGAAAGGAGTATTCTATGCTAGTGGATTGGTCTCGTCTGGATTCTCTCAAACAAGGAGACGATGAAGATGATATACTTTGGCTGGAAGAAATGGTTCGTTCTCTCAGAAAGAACATGAACAGCCGTTTAGAGAATATCAAAGTTTTTGCAGACGAAAAGAAAGGCACAGAGCTACAAGCAGAACTCCACCAAACAAAAGGTGTCGCGGCAAACTTCGGATTAGCTGCGGTTCAAAAAAACGTAACGGACGCAGAGCTAAAATTAAAAGAAGGAAACTTGGAAGCCTGCATATCTCTTTGCGCGGAACTTCCGGGCCTTTGGGAACAAACCAAAAAAGAATTAGCTCCCAAATTTCCGGAATAAAATACGGAATTCTTTCGAGTTCTTATTTCTTTCCCTTACGTTCCAAAAAATAAGAATCTACTTTATCCGTTAAAGGTTTAATCTTCTCTTCGTACGTCAAAATAGCTTCTACAGTTTTCTCATACAAGGACATGAGAAGAGCCTGAGCAGCATCACACATCTGATCCTTACGGAATTCTTCTACATGTAAAGTTTCAGTAATAGATCCGTCAGGATTGAAAGGAAGAGAAGCTAAAAGATTGGAAACAACGATCTTATCGTCTCCTGCAACATGACTCGGGTCGAATATCACGGGAAGGATCGTTTGATTCTTAGCATGAGTGATTACATTCAAATCCGGAGTATTACGGCAGTATCCTTCTTTAATGAATAAGGTTTTTACTCCCCTTTCACAAAGAACTATATTCAAATTCCCTTGATTAGCGATATACTCTGCTGCAGAGAACCATTCGATTGCTTCGTTCCCGAAACCTCTTTTTAAGATAACAGGTTTACCAGTGCGGCCCACTGCTTCCAGAAGTTCGAAGTCCTGAGCGTTTCTTGTTCCGATCTGGATCATGTCCGCGTGTTTGGAAACTTCTTCCGCCATGGTATGATCCATTACTTCAGTCACGTAAGGAAGACCGGTTTCTTCTTTTACTTGATCGAGTAATTTAATTCCGTCCCAACCCATTCCTCTCCAATCAGTCGGACGAGTTCTAGGTTTGAAGGCACCACCTCTAAAAATGATACGATCTAAGATCCCGAATTTTTTACCGATCTCTACCGCTTGTTTTGCAATAGTAACAGTTTGCTCATAAGTCTGAGGAGAATCAGGACCGACTAGGAAGATATGTTTTCCAGTCCCGAATTTACGGACTAACCCGTCTTTACCGTGAACTTCCACGATCCTATTTTCACGATGTACAACTTCACCGTTTTTACCGGCAGCAGTGCGCGCGATATTTTTATAAGGCAATGATACATTCCAAATTCTAGTCACACCAGGAAGTTCTTTTACGTAACCTTCCTTGTCGGAGATCTTACGAGTGTCCCCGATAAAATGAATGGTATCCGATACGACGGCTCCGCGAATAATTTCGGTCGCGTTCCCGCACTCGGAGGCCAGAGCCTTTATTTTTGCTTCGGTTTCCGGATATCCCTTCTCCAGTTCGACTATGTCCACGTGTATCTTTCCGTCCTATCTTTCTTTGATTTTCCAATCAGGATTGATTCTCTCTCCAGGCTTTACTTCACACACGGAACGTCAAGAAATCCGCAGAGAAAAGAAGTTTAATGCGAATGTCCGGGACCTGGAAAACTTCCGTTTCTCACTTCCTGAATATAATTTTTGACTGCGCTCGAGACATCTTCGTATCCATTCATGAAAGTTTTTAAAAACTTAGGCTTAAATCCCTTATTCAATCCAAGAAAATCGTAAATTACCAATACTTGTCCGTCAGTGGAAGCTCCGGCGCCTATCCCGATCGTAGGAACCGGGATCGATTCTGAAATTTCTTTGGCCAATGCAGAAGGAATTAGCTCAAAAACAATGGAGAAAGCCCCGGCGTCCGAAATTCCTTTGGCTTCGCTTATCAATCTGGCCTTATCTTCTTCCGCCTTTCCTTGGATTTTATGGCCTCCGAAAACATTCACAGATTGGGGAGTGAGACCGATATGTCCCATAACTGGAATGCCGATCCTTTCCAATTTATAGATAAGCTCCAACATTTCGGGGCCGCCGCCTTCGAATTTAACTGCGTCGCACCCGCTTTCTTTCATTACTTTTCCTGCGGATCGGATTCCCTCTTCTAAAGAAACTTGATAACTTAAAAATGGAAGATCCACTACGATAAAAGTATTCGGCGCTCCTCTGCGGACCGCTTTCGCATGATAGATCATTTCGTCCAAAGTAACTGGTAAAGTAGTCGGCTGACCTTGGTATACGACTCCCAAGGTGTCGCCCACAAGAATACAATCCACACCGGAATCTTCTAAGATCCTTGCGAACATAAAATCGTAACAGGTTAAAACGGTTATCTTTCTTTCTAAGGGTTTTGGCCCTCTTGGAAATAATTTACTAACATCCCTCATGTCATCCCTCCGAAGGCTCGCCAAAAGCTTGGATCAAGGAACCTTCTCCGAGTTCATTTAAAAGTTCTAATATAAAAGGGCGAGTGAATAGACTATGATGAGGAAGATGTAAACCCTTTTCATGGATTTTCATATCTCCGAAAGAAAGGATATCAATATCGATCACCCTTGGTCCCTTATCTTTTGTTCTGATTCTACCCATTTCATTTTCAATTCCAAGAACAAAATCCAAAAGTTCGCGAGGAGAAAAACTCGTGGAGACTTGGATGAGTTGATTCAGAAAATCCGGTTGATCTACTACTTCCAATGCAGCGGTATTCAAAGGAGTTCCTTTCTTTAAGATCTGAATTTTGGGATCGGATCCTATTCTATGGATCGCATTCGAAAGATAACTTTCTCTATCTCCCAGATTCGTTCCGAGGCAAAGAAATGCTGTATGAAAATTTTTATCCATCAATGAGTTCCGAAAGCGCTATGACTCTCTCGATAATCAGGGCAATCAAGATGAATTATTTCCGCCATTTCCAATAACCTAGAATAAATACGCCCTTCTGCTTTATCCTTCCAGTCTTTGGCTTCAATATTTGAAGTAAGTATTGTAACTTTTTCTTCTTCATATCTCGCATCAATCAGATCGTATAATTGAGAATTAGCCCAATCAGATTCTTTATTTGCCCCGAAGTCGTCTAAAACCAAAACTTCCACATCGGTGAATTGTTTTTTAATCGTCTGCTCCATTCCATGGAGTTCACTTTCTTTCTGATAACTGTCTCGAATGGTGGAAAGAAAGTCTCGATTGATTTTAGCATATCTACATTCAGTTCCGTAACGTAGGATCAACTCGTTCAAGATACCGCAAGCAAGAAGCGTTTTTCCTGAGCCGGTTGCTCCCCATAAATATAAACCTTGTCTAATGGTTCCGGAATTATTCCATTTATTAACCAATGTTTCTGCCCAATCATATGCGGCGAGAAACGAAAGATGTGTAGTATCCATACCTTTTAAAGTGCGATACTTATATTTAGAAGGGATACCCGCCTTCTTCACCAAATACTCAACTTTGCCTAATTCGATCCTAGCGTTATGACAAACACAAGGAAGCATGCGGTTTTGGCTTTCGTCATAGACCATATAAGGAGCCTTTCCCTTACAGGGACAAGATTCTCCTACACAGGAACAAAGTAGCAAAACTCCTGAACTGGAGTTCTTTACGTTTTCCTCCAAAAGAAAACCTACTCCCTCGCAGAATTTACAAGTCGGGGAACCTTCTCGGATCGGGGTTAAATTCTTTAAATTCATGGTCTTTATCCAGACTGAAAGAGCCGGAAGTAAGAGAAAGAAAGAAATCGCAAGACCTCGCATTTCCCAAGAATTACTAAAAATCTGCTGACAAGTTCCGCTTTGGAAAGGATACTGGAGGAGTATTTTGAACGGATTCGAGATACCCATTCTGCGAGGATCTATTTGATTTCGCTAATGGATGGTTGGAAAAAAGCTTTATATTTATGTCCCGTATGGGAGGAAAAATAGTAAATTTTTTCCATTCCAGGTTTATATCTAAAGGTCCCTGACCGATAGTTAAACAGAAGAAAAGGACTTTGCCGTCCTTTTTCTAAATCCTATCTTTGAAAGAGAAGGCACAGGTGTGAGCACTATGAAGGTGATGAAGACTATATTCGTTCTTCTGGCCGTGGTCGGACTCAACCTCTCCTTGTTCGCACAGAACCAAGGGGGGCAGGATACGACAGATGCCAAGGCGGCAGCTGATAAGATCGACGAACTGCTGAAAGGTGAGCTGGTTCCGGAAGACGACGACAAGAATCTAACGGAAGAAGCTAAGAAACGTAAAAAAGAAATCCAGGAGCAGGAAGCGATCTGGAAGAACCCTGACTTCAAAGGTTACGACAAGAACTTCCAAGAACTCCATCAGCTTTCTAAGGCTTTCGCGAACAACAAGTTCCGCCTGGCCCTGACTAGCTATCAATCCGGAGTGAATACCGTCCTCAAGATGAGGGAAGCTGTTGAGCAATACCGTAAAGAAGAGGCGGAAAAGAAACGTCTAGACGAGAAATGGTACTGGCAAAAGGTCGACCGTAAAGCTCGTGAGGATCGTGTCGTTTCCCGTCAAAAACTGGAAGCAAAACAACAAGCATTGAATTATTTCACCAAGGCAATCAACCATTTGGATGAGATCAAGAACCCGGATCTACGTGAACGTGCCGAGTTCAAAAGACTTCTTTCCGATGTTTATAGATCTTGGATTGTCACTGAATACGATCTACAAAACTTACCTCAGTGTATTCCTATATTGGAACTCTACATCGAGGTTAATGATAATGAGAAAGAATACCCAGCTCACAAGTATCTTGCAAGCTGCTACGCTTTCGAAGAAAACATGATCAAAAAATACGGTGGAGCTAGCGAAGACCAGATGTTTAAATTCCGTCACAAGAAAAACATCCACCTTCTCCGCGCTACCGAGCTGAAATATGGAAAGGATTCTCCGGAATACAAACACATCGTTGCTTTGATTAACAAAGACGAAGTGATTTCGGTTCGCCCTTAATCCTCTCTTTTCATTCAATGTAGGAAAAAACCCCGGCTGAAATAGTCCGGGGTTTTTTTATATCTAGATTATTTTACAGCAAAAACAAGTTTGAATAAGGCTAAATAGATCGGGAACACAGCTGCAATTGTAGTACCTATCATCCATCTGGTTTGGACAGAAATCGACTTATGAACATCCGAAATCGCAGCATGTAATTTTGCGATCTCCTTATAGACATCCTTGAATTGTTCCTGTATACCCATAAATCCAGCGTGCATCTCGGCTCTAAGCTCCGCGATCGCGATCCATAACTTACCTGTTTCTTCTTTGATCTCTAATCTTAGTTTTCCGGTCTCCTCTTTGAGTTCCAAGCGGAGTTTGCCAGTTTCCTCCATTAACCGCTTTTCAAATCTTTCAGACACAAACTCTTCCATAAACTTCCTCCCTCCTGCATTTGCCTGATTGATCAATCCGACCAAGGCCTCGGCACCTTCTTCGCCCAAACTATTTCTGAGTGCTTTCGGAACTAGTAATATTGGTTCTGTTGACATAGCGTACCTCTGACTTTTTCTTTTTGCAAGTTTCATTGCGCAAGAAACGGGTCTTTGGGTGAGAAAAGTGGTTCACATTTTTTTAAGATTGTTTTGCAAGAAAGCTGGAATATTGATTTCAAACGACTTTTAGAATAAAAGAAAAACCTGATACATTCCGAAATTTACCAGCATTTCCCGGTCGCAAATCCTAAGATCGGACGATCCTTTTGGAAAAACGAAGTATTCTGTAAGTAAGCAAAATGACCGGGTTAACACCCGGAGAAGAAGGAGAGAAAAACGAAATGGTAGCTCAAACCTTAGAAAAGCCGAACGTAAATCGGAGTTCTGAAGCACAGAAAGTATATGATGCTGTTATCATCGGGACAGGATTCGCAGGTTTATGTATGGGGATCCGTTTAAAAAAATCAGGGATCGATTCTTTTGTGATCCTAGAAAAAGGAAACGGCATTGGAGGAACTTGGAGAGATAATACATATCCAGGGGCAGCCTGCGATGTACAATCCCATCTATATTCTTTTTCATTTGCCCCGAAATCAAACTGGTCCAGACTATTCGGTCCTCAAAAAGAAATTTTACAGTATATGAATGATTGTACGGACCAGTTCGGGATCCGTTCTCATATTCGTACGAATAGCGAAGTAAGCGGCGCTTGGTTCGACGAAAAAGACGGCATATGGGAAATCAGCACAAAAGAAGGAACAACTTATAAAGCGAAAGCAGTCGTAAGTGGAACTGGTGGCTTGAGTAGACCCGTTCTACCGAACATTAAGGGAATAGATACTTTTAAAGGTGCTAAATTTCACTCTGCGAAATGGGACCATAGTTACGATATCCAAGGGAAAACGGTCGCAGTCATCGGTACTGGAGCAAGTGCAATTCAGATTGTTCCAACAATCGCCCCATTAGTCGGAAACCTGAAACTTTTCCAAAGAACTCCAGCATGGATCATTCCAAAACCCGATAGCAATATTGCGGGATCCGTAAAAGGGATCTTTAAGTTTATCCCTCCTCTACGTTGGTTATTTAGAAAAGCGATCTATTGGCTGAATGAGATCGGAGTATTAGCTTTCGCGATCAATCCGAAACTGATGAAAATTTTCGAGAAGTTCGCTAAAAGTTTCATTAAGAAAAGTATTCATAGTGAAGAGCTTCAACAAAAACTCACTCCGAATTATACGATCGGTTGTAAACGTATCCTTCTTTCCAATGATTATTATCCTGCTCTAAATCGGGAGAATGTGGATCTGATCACGGATGGTATCCAGGAGATCACTTCTTCCGGAGTAAAAACCAAGGATGGAAAAGAACATAAAGTAGACGCGATCATATTCGCAACCGGGTTCCAGGCGGCAGAAGCAGTCTCTCCTTTTGAAATTAGAGGAAGAGACGGAAAACTTTTAGCGGATGTTTGGGAAGATGGAGCAGAAGCTTATTTAGGGACCACAGTTTCCGGTTTTCCGAATTTATTCATGATCGTAGGACCAAATACCGGATTAGGTCACAGTTCCATGATCCTGATGATCGAATCCCAAGTCCAATATACCTTACAAGGGATCCGTTACCTACGTAAGAAAAACATAAAGTTTATCGATGTGCGTAAGGACATTCAGGACAAATACAATACCGAGATCCAAAAACGTTTGAGTAAATCCGTCTGGTTAACCGGGGGATGTGTAAGCTGGTACAACACTAGTACCGGACGGAATACAACTCTTTGGCCAGGATTCACTTTCGAATTTAAAGCTAGAACATTCTTCCTTAGTCCAAAAGATTATGAGTTTGTTCGTGTAGATGGAAAGGCAAAACGCCCAGGGATTGGTTCTAGATTCTCAATGGCTTTGAACGCGACTTTCGGTTAAATCGCCCAGTACACCAAAATTTCCCGATTGCCGTCTCTCCCGGTAATCGGGGACTCCTCTAATCGGATCTCTTTCGCACCGATCTCATTTTTCAAAAAGATCAAAAAAGACCGGATCGTTTTCCATCGGATCCAAGGGTCTTTCAAAACTCCTTTTTCTAAATACCTAGCTTCTGTCTCGAATTGAGGCTTGAATAAACTTACGATTTTCCAATCGATCGTCGGGTTTTCTTTTTTCAGTTCGGAAACTGTAGGAAGAACAACTCTCAAGGAAATAAAACTCAGATCCATCACCAAAAACATTTCATTCGGAAACTTCCGATCCGTCTTTTCTCTCCACATAGAAGAAAGAAGAGCCCAACTCGTGTCTCGAATATGAAAACGATCTCGAACGGAAACCTTAGGGTCCATTGCGATCTTAGAAGCCATCTGCCCGTAACCAACATCGAATGCAAAAACGAACTCAGCCCCTTCTTCCAATAAAACTTGAGTGAATCCTCCGGTAGAAGCTCCCCAATCCAGACAAAGTTTTCCCTGAAGAGAAATATTCCATTTTTTGAATGCTTCTTTTAGTTTGTAGGCTCCCCTACTTACATATTTAGGAATAATCTCTCGTATCCTGACTTCGGAAGACTCATTTACCAAGACGCCTACTTTATCGGATATTCTATCATTTACGAGCACAGAACCGGATAAGATCAGACTTCTAGCCTTGGAAAGATCTTCTGCAAGACCCTTCTTCAAAACTAATTCATCTAATCTAATTTTTTCTTTTGCCAATGTTGGAAGGTAAGGATTTAAAAAAATCCGCGAATTCGGAATTTCCAGTTTCAGAAGAGGGAAGATCCAATTCGGAACCTAATCCTTCTAATTCAGAAACTAATTCTGAAACCATTCTTTTGCAAACATCCATTCCATATAAAGATGGATAAGTGATCTTTCCGGACTTACCATCTTTGCCCGGAGTTTTTCCTAGATCCTCTTTGGTTCCCTCTATATCTAGAATATCATCCGTGATCTGAAATAATAACCCTAGCTTGGCACCGTATTCTGCAATAGTCGCGGATCTAATTTTATAATCGGATCTCAAACGATTTCCCATCAGAAAGGAAGCTTGGATCAATGCTCCCGTTTTCAGTCGATGGGTCAAAGAAAGTAATTCTTCCTTTGTTCCTTGCAAAGAAGAAGGATTCCTTTCTAGTAGGAGATCATACATTTGCCCGGAAACCATTCCTTGCGCTCCGGCCCCTTTTGCCAAAAGACTTACCAAGTCTTTATGTAAATTCGGGTCGGAAGAACGGATCTTGGTCAGCCAATCGAATGCATACGCTTGCAAAGCATCTCCCGCAAGGATAGCGGTCGCTTCGGAAAATTGTTTATGAAGAGAAGGTTTGCCTCTTCTAAAATCATCATCATCCATACTAGGAAGATCATCATGGATCAAACTATAGGTATGAACAAATTCTAATGCTGCTCCAATACAAAGAGAATCCTCGTCTATCTTTCCGAAAGATGCAAATGCCAAAATAGGACGAAGTCTTTTACCGCCAGCTCTTAAACTATATTCCATAGCGTCCGCAAGTTCAGGAGCGGATTCTTTTTGAAATACACGATAAACGTTTTCTAAATAATCTTCAAAACGATCTTTAGAACGTTTTAATATAGAAGAAAGTTCGTTTCTTTCCGTTTGGTTTGTCATTTTCCTGATTCGACCGTGATCACCACTTTGCCGGTAGTATTTCCGGTTTGAAAATGTCTTACTGCATCCGGAAGATCCACGAAAGGATATACCGAACCGATATGTGGAGGATCTAAGTTTAATTTTAAAAGTGCTTTAAGATGGGTCGTAAGCTCATCTATTTTTTCATACAACCAGATCAGATTAAAACCCATAACAGCCTTATTATCAGAAACAATTTCCAGAGTATCCACTTTAGGTCTTGTCAAATATCTCCAAGCCAAAGTCAGCCAATTCACTTTGTCCCCTTGGCTCATAAAAGAAGCGGAACCGTATACAACCATTCTCCCCATAGGAGCTAAAGTTTCGTAACTGGATTTGAAAATTTTACCGCCGATACATTCTAAAACCAAATGTAATTCTCTTCCACCTAAGGCGGTTTTTAATTCTTCCGGAAAACGAGAAGATCGAATGATCCAAGCATCATATCCTTCTTTTTCCAAAAGTGAAATTTTAGAATGATTACCTACGGAACCTAAGGTCCAAGCCCCGAACTTCTTCGCGATCCTGTTCGCATAAATTCCGACCCCGCCTGCAGCGCTATGGATCAAAACGTTTTGTCCCTTTCTTAAATCTCCTAAAGGTAGAAGAGCATAATAAGCAGTAAGTCCTTGAACTAAAAACCCTGCTCCTTGTTCGTAACTCCATTTGGATGGAAGAGGAAAAATATAACGAGCATCTATATTTAAATGATCCGTATAAGCCCCAAAGCGGGTCACTCCCATGACCTTATCATTCTTTTTGAAGTTTTTAACCTTCTTTCCTACAGCGATAATTTTTCCTGAGTATTCCAAACCGGGAATAAAAGATCCTTTTGGAGTGGCGCTATACAATCCTTGGATCGCAAAAATGTCCGCAAAATTCAGACCGATCGCCTTAATTTCAACGGTTACTTCATTGTCTTGAGGAGGAGATAATTCCTCTTCTTTTCTTTCAAGGGAATCCAAAGATCCTTTGGTATCGACTCTATATACGGAGCGAATCATGAGGGCATTCTGCTCTTTTAATTCCGTTCCTAAAAGGAAAAAATGTTTTTTTTGAGAATTCTTTCCTGATCAAAAGAAATAGTCTAAACTCCGAAGGAATATATGAAACGCCAATTTCTCTTTCTAAAAATGGAACTATTCGCAATTCCCCTTTGTTTAGTTATATGGAATTGCAGTTTGTCCGATCTCAGAGATCCTTCTTTCCCTATCCAAGAATACAATCAAAGGAAGGCGAAAGCCCTTGTATCTGAGATCAATATTCCAAAGGACCTGAAAGTAGCGATCCGAGGAAAAGATATTTGGAATTCAGATTTTATCCGTTTATTCACCCCTGTCTCAGAAAATGAGCAATATTATCGAGCTTGGCTAGATTTGAATACGGGAGATTTAGATCTGGAATTCATGGGCAAAGATAGAAAGACTTTCAGGAAGATCGGAAATACATATTTTGAGAAAACTGATGATGGGAAGGAGATCCAAACATCAGGATTGACTTCTATCTATTTAGGATCATTTGCACTTTATATTCGATTACCTTATATTATTTCTAAGTTCCCCATTCTTTCTTATATAGGGTCTCAAAAATTGGATCAGCAAGAATTTGACCTAATATTCGCTTCCGAAGAAGTTATTCAACCATCCGTAAACAGTAATCAATACGTATTTTATATTGAGAAAAAAGAAAAACGCATCAAATACATTCAATTCACATATAGAGAAGTTTCTAAGAGTTATATCGGATTTTTAGAATATGTAGGAGAAACCGAAGTAAATGGCGTATCTATGCCGAGAGAGATCTATATAAGAGATTCTTTAGGATCAAAGGACTTCGTTCATAAAATCGAAATTTCAAAGTTAGCCAGAGAATAAGCGGGAGATTTTTACTCCCGCAATAATATCTTACTTAGAAGGGAAAATTTCTTTTAAGAAACTTTTTAACTCCAACCAAGAACGTTTATCCGCTTTTTCATTATAAGCTGCGCCCTTAGAGTTATCATTTCCAGCTTCTTTGATCGTAAAAGAATGAACTGCCCCACCGTAAGAAACGAATTGCCAGTCAACTCCAGCTTTTCTCATTTCTTCTTGGAATGCAGAAACTTCGTCGGGTTTTACGAAAGGATCATCCGCTCCATGAAGAGCCAGGACCTTACCTTTAATGTTCTTAGCATCGTCCGCTTTTGGAGTGGAAAGTCCTCCGTGAAAACTAATCGTTCCTTTTAAAGGAGCTCCACTTCTGGCAAGTTCCAGAGCGGCCGTCCCACCGAAACAATATCCTAAGATCGCTACACTATTCTGATCTACACCTGGTTGAGATTTAAGAGTGTCTAATGCAGCTTGGCCTCTCGCTCTGAGTAATTTACGATCCCCTTCTCTAAAGGATGCGGCTAATTTGGAAGCTTCTTCCATTGATTTAGGGCGAGCACCTTTTCCGTAAATATCTGCGGCAAAAGCAACGTAACCTAATTCCGCCAATTGTTCTGCACGTGCCTTGGTATTTTCTCCCAATCCCATCCAATCATGAACGAGTACGATTCCAGGAGCCTTCTTTGCTCCTTCCGGATAAGCAACAAAACCTTCTAAAACAGTGTCCCCTTGTTTATACTCTACGATCTGTGATTTGACCTTCGCAGATAATGCGTTCGTCGCTATAAGAAACGCTATACTGAACCAAATAATTTTTTTCATTCTTTTATTCCTCGGGAATCATCCCGTATAAAAATGAAAATAGATAATTCAATCGCTCTAAATAGAAAGCGAAAAACAAATTAAGTATGTAAAGAATTACATTCTCTAACTAAAAGTTTAAATCCGAGTTAGAAATAGACAACTCTTAGATCCAAACCGCCGTGAGTGATATGAACGGTATGTAATTTGGAATGAACCCCTTTCAAGAAAGAAGACCATGACTCTTCGTCAGGACATAGGACGAAACCTGAGATCTCTGTCGGGAGTTCCCACCAGTCCTTCAAAACTTCTGCGATTTTTCTGTACAAACCTGAGTTGGAACCGTTCTGGATCCGCAAACCATACGGTGGATTGAGAGGCATCCAAATCTTTCCGGGTTTGCCTGTTTTTTCCCAAACATCTTTGGAAGAAAAAGAGAAAAAGTCACCTTCAGAACCTTGGACATTGATTTCTTTTTCAGGTTCTAAGTTATTTAGAAAATCCTGATATTCTTCATTTCTTTCCTTAAGATAAGAAAAAACTTCAGGTTCTGAATCATTGAACCAAATTCGCAAAGATCCTGTTTTGCCCATAGAAATGATTTTCTTTCTTAAAAAGTCCCAACTAGGTCCGGGAAAATCTTCCAGATCCTGAAACATATAATTCCGATCCAAATGCGGAAATCCGATCCTATGGATCAAAGAAGAAGATTCCCAAATAAAAGTCCCAGAACCCGCAAACGGAACAAAGACTGCATCCGGATTTGACATTTTCTTTTCTAATAGATGCAAGAGGAAAACTGCAGTATCTTCCCGAACAGGAGCGGACTTGGAGAGAGGTTTAAAATTTCCTCTTTTGAATAAAGGCGAGCCTGCTAAACTTAAGGAAAGGATCAGATCTTCTCCCAAAGCAAGCGCATTCAATTCTGTTCTTTTTGGATTATTTTCAGAAGGTTCTGAATAAGACTCTTCCCATAGAGATTGCAATTCCTCTCTGGAAACGTCAGTTCTCCCACGAACCTGAGGATGAAAATTCACTTCCCACCCTGGAGGCAAAAGTCCGGATTCTTTTAATTTTTCGAGTAAACCGGAAAAAGAAAACTTTTGGGTAAAAGGGAATTTTCCTAAATTCAAACGAAAATCTCGGGCCCAAGGAACTCGGACCAAAACCTCTAAGGCTTGTCGAAAATTCGTTTTTTCTAATATAAACTTCTCCGGAAAAACTTTGAACTCCGGAGTATGATTTCTAGGAAGAAATGGATCGGAAATGATCCCTGCTAAAACGGACTCGGTCTCTTTTGCAGAACCTGGCGGAAGTAGGAATTCCCACCTACGAGGTTGCCCCGCTTTAAACTTAGGAAATTTCCAATCCATAGAGTTACTCTTTCAAAATCAATTCTCCGGGAAAGGGAAAAAGTAAAAAGTCTATTTAGAACTTAAGGCCGCAACTCCTGCCTTCGCAACTTGTCCATCCTGAGTGGATTGTGCTCCTGAAACCCCGATGGCTCCGATGATCTTTCCATCCAGAAGGATCAATTCTCCTCCTTCCAAAGGAAACACTCCAGGAACGGAAAGAAGTCTTAAGCCGATCCCGCCTTTTTCAATAGCTTCTTCCAAAGCCCTGCTAGGTCGTTTAAAGTTATTTGCAGTCGACGCCTTTCCCTTTGCGATCTCGATTGAGCCAACCTGTGTGTTGTCCATCTTTTGGAATAACACTAGATTTCCTCCGGTATCTACTACCGCGATTGCCATATTCCATTGGTTCTTCTTCGCTTCGGCTTCTGCGGCAGCGATCACCTTTTTTGCCTGTTCTAAATTGATATTTTGTCCGTAAGTTAAAGTCTGTGCCTGGGTCACTCCGATCCCTCCAAAAAATGCGAAACACAAAATTGTTGTACGTATCTTATTCAAATAATTGGTTTTCAAAAAATTCTCCTTAAACGTAGGAACTCTCACTTCGAATAATCGAAGATGGGGCCTGGTATTTTAGTTTTGGATTTTTGTCTTGGGCCGAACCGGTGAATGCAAGACTGATGAAGGTAGGACAAAAAACGAATACTCGTCTTTTGTAAGTTAAGAGGTCGCCGAAAGAGCTCCGGCAACCTTTATAATTTGAATGAAAAGAATCTCTTTGTCAAGAAAAAAGAAATTCTTCTCCTTTTTGGGATCTTAGAACTCTGGTGAGTGGAATTTTACCTGACCAGAACGAGGACGGATCGCAAATCTATATTTACGTTTTGCGTTTTGTTCCGGGTTGAACCAACGAACTTGATAAACCGCCATTCCTTTTCCAGTGTTCGAAGTTTTTTTCACTTCGATATCTACTCCCTTGTCGTCTACAGGTTCTCCGTCTTGGATAAGCTCCTTCCAATCGCCGGAACCTTCTTTGTATTCGATCGAAACCAAAGATTCGTGAAGAGAAATTTCAGAAACACCAACATCTTTATAACGGAAGACCCAATGTTTTTCCAGATTCTCTTCTGCAAGGATCAATTCCGGAGACTCGACTAATTCTCTAGTTCCTTCCGATTTTTCAGGTTCAGGAAATCTATCAGAACGATCTAACTCGTATGTCCAAGAAGCCGGGAAAGCCTCTTTACCGCCTGCTGCAGGAAGATTTTTTGTAAGGTCTGCGAGATGAGCCTGTAAGAAAGGCTGAGTTGCAGGTCCATACAATGTATGACCTCCTTCATAATGCTGACGAGTGTATTCTTCCGGAGTAGTAACGTATCCGAAGTAACCATTTGCACAACTGATCACGGAAGCATTTTTGATCGGTTGAGAACTGGATTTTAATGCGTCTTCTACGAATCTTTTTCCGGATTCTTTCGTTACTTCGAAAGGAACAGGAAGAAGAAGTGTGTCCGCAATTTTCACGGATTGTAGAAGAAGTTTATGAGGGAATTTGGATTTTGGAAGAACGATCGGTTGTAGATATTTAAAACCTACGATTCTTTTATGACCTTGGCATCCTCCGGTTAAGAACCAACGAGGCCAACCTTCTGCAAAGAATGGAAGCCAATTCAACACTGGAGTCAGACCATCTTCTGCACCGCCAGTCAAAGCTGTTCCTACATAAGGACGATCGCAAATCTCTACTTCGCCTATCTTTTGGTTTTCATATAGATCCACTTCTCTAGTATTAAAAGAAAGATTTGCATCTCCGCTCAGGGAGTTTTGGAGGGAATCAAAAAGTTTTGCCGCCTCTTCTCCAATTGCTTCTCCGATCCTTCTGGATTCGATGAAACCTTGCATGTCTTCTCTATAATCAGGAGAGTTATCTCCATGAGTTGAGTTGTTCAATGCATGGATCGGATCCCAGCTAGGTTTAAAATCTTTGCGAATCTTTTTTTCCAGAATTCTTGTAGGATACGCGAATACATCCGCATTCGCTACATCATTAGAATCAGGCACAGTAGTTCCATGCACTGAGAATGTAGAAAAAGCACCGAGAGGTTTATATCTTCCGTCTTTATCTTGAGCATCAATACGGATCATTACTAGATCAGGATTGATTGCTTGGTATTGGATCTCAGGTTTTAAATCTTCGAAACCTGAGTTCTTATTCGCCCTATACGCATCCAAGGATCTATTTCTTGTCAGTCCCCAAATTGCAGTTTTTCCGGAAGCGATCTTCGCAGGTTTTGCGGATTTATAAGCCTCTTCTACGCCTACAGTCAAGCGATCCAAAACGAAGTCTGTCCAACCCTTGTCAAAGCCTGGTTTATTAGATGCAAACTCGTTATAAAAATTATTATCGTAGAAGTTCGCAGGAGCGGAATGTGTATGAGTTCCTGCAAATACGATCCCGCCGAATGAAATATCGGTTTTAGCTGCTAAACGTTCTGCGAGCAAATGATGGATCAAAAGTGATCCGGAAAGGAGATCGCTTTGGATCAATACAACAGGTTCATTTGCATCTTTTCTAATATAGAAGATCCTGGCATAAATACGTGTACGAAATCCTTTTTCGGTTTCGGCCATTTTAGAATAACCAGCCAAAGGTAAACCAGGAGGAGGTGTTAAGTCCACCTTGGAAATTCCTGCAACCAGACCTTTGGTCTTGGAAGCGATTTCTGGTTTTTTATAGGAGATCTTGTATTCGGCGACAGTGCCGCAGGACATCGTCGCTAAGATCAGAAGGATCGAGATTAGATACGGTTGAATTTTCTTCACAATTTGTTTCGGTTTCATTCCCCCTCCGGGAATTCTCTGGTTTTTTTAGCCTCTACTTGCTATCAGAAGGAATACTTCTTAGCAAGAATTTTCGGATGTAAGTATGATATCGATCGGTCTTACAAACCAATTATATTCTCCAAAAATCGCTCGGATTTTTAGGCCTCCTATTAGTTTGGGATAAAATAAGAAATATATTCAGGAATCAAATATGCCGTCCCTGTCGGACATCCTACAAAGACTTAAATTTCGTTTTTTCAACTATTACCCTCCTTACCTCGGAGCAGGAATTAAAGTAAGAGCGTTGAACAAAGAAGGAACATCTTTCGAAAGTTCAATGAAACTTACCCTTTTAAATAAAAACTACGTCGGTACACAATTCGGTGGATCTCTTTATTCCATGTGTGATCCATTCTATATGTTTATCTTAATGGAACATTTAGGATCTGCATATTTGGTTTGGGACAAAGCCGCGACTATACGATTTCTCAAACCGGGAGAAGGAAAAGTAAAAGCAGAGTTCACGATCCCAAAAGAGAAGATCCAAGAGATAAAAGAAGAAGTGGATCGTAAAAGGAAAATAGACGTTACTTTTACGGCTCAGATCGTTGACGTTAAGACTGGAAAACTTATCGCGGAAGTAGATAAGGTAATTTACGTCAGAAGAAAACTGAAAGAATAGAAACCGCCCAAATTTCGTCACTATATTCGAACTCGGATCGAATATCTCTTAAGAGCTTGCTTGGCAGAATGATTCCAAGCAAGAGTACGCAAATCTTTCCAAAGGGTCCCTAAAATTGTTTTTCCCCATAAACTCGGGTGAAATGATGGCCCCAAACGCTTATGTCCCAATGGAAAACGACCCCTCTGTACGAGGAACATAAATCTTTAGGCGCAAAGATGATCCCTTTCGGCGGTTGGGACATGCCTGTACAATATTCCGGAATCATCGCGGAGCATACCGCGACTAGAGAAGCTGCCGGTTTATTCGACGTTTCTCATATGGGAGAAATTTTTATCGAAGGAGAAGCTCAAAATATTCTGGGCTTCTTAGAATCCGTGACCTGTAACTCCGTTTCTTCCTTAGCAAACGGACAAGTTCAGTACAACGCAATCATCAACGAGCAAGGCGGACTCGTAGACGATATCACTCTATACAAGTTTAACGATCAAAAATACATGATCTGTGCCAATGCATCCAATGTGGATTCCGTTTACGAGTATCTCAAAAAATATGTTCCTAGTTCCTTAAAACTCGAGAACCAAAGTGCAAACTGGCATCAGATAGCGATCCAAGGTCCCAAAGCGGATACTATTCTTTCATCTTATCTAAAATCGGATCTAAGCAAGATCGGATATTATAAATTCTCGTTATTCCCTTTTGAGGGAGAAGAGATCATTCTTTCCAGAACAGGCTATACTGGTGAAGACGGATTCGAGATCTATAGTTCCAACAAACTAGGTGTAAAACTCTGGAAAGAACTTTTGGAATTCGGTAAGAAGGACGGGCTTCTTCCAGTAGGTCTTGGAGCAAGAGACACACTTCGTATCGAAGCAAAATATCCTTTATACGGCCATGAGCTAGACGACTCCAGAAGCCCGATCCAATCCGGGATCGGCTGGATCGTAAAAGAAAAGAATGTTCCTTTTCCACATTACGATAAAATTATCTCCGAAAAAAAACAAGGACCTAAACAAAGGATCGTAGCATTCGAATTACAAGAGGCAGGGGTTCCAAGAGAAAACATGCCTGTCTTGGATCCAGAAGGAAAAAATATAGGGATCACAACTTCCGGTACCTTCTCCCCTTCCTTAAAAAAGGGGATCGGACTCGCATTGATCGACTCTGAAAAGATCAAACATGGAGAATCGATCCAAATCGAGATCCGTGGTCAGGCAAAATCTGCAATCGTATTCACCCAATCTTTCATTCCGGGAAGCATTCGGAAAAATTAAACTAAGGATTTTCAAATGGCAGTAACTAACGCACCTCCAGGGTACAAGTTCACAGAAAAACACGAATGGGTAAAAGTAGAAGGAGACACCGCATTGATCGGTATTTCCGATTATGCCCAAGCGGCCCTTGGAGACATCGTTTTCGTGGATCTTCCTAAAGTAGGAAAATCGATCAAACAATTCGATTCATTCGGAACTATCGAGTCGGTAAAAGCCGCGGAAGATTTATATGCTCCGATCAGCGGAGAAGTAGTCGAAGTAAATGGGAACCTCTCCAAAAATCCTGCGGAAGTGAATTCAAATCCTTTCGGTTCTTGGATGATCCGTATCAAAGGGATCAGTTCTTCCGAGGTGGAAAAACTTTTGGACCCTGAATCATATAGAGAACTTGTAAGCAAACTGGATTAGGAAAATAGAATGAGTACGGCAACTTGGAACGAATCCGGCAAACAGACTGAAATGAAGAATACTCTAGACCCTTTAGATACTTTCCCAAGACGCCATATCGGCCCTGACGAAGATCAAATCAAGGACATGCTTTCCGCTCTAGGATTGTCCGGTTTAGAAGAATTGATTGCTAAAGCAATTCCGGAAGGGATCCGCTTGGACAAAGCATTAGATCTTCCAAAAGCCTCTACCGAAAGAAAGATCTTAAAAGATCTGAAAGAGATCGCTTCTAAAAATAAAGTTTATCGTTCCTATATCGGATCCGGTTACCAAGCAAGCGTAATGCCTGGAGTTATCCAAAGAAATATTCTAGAAAATCCAGGCTGGTATACTGCTTACACTCCTTACCAAGCAGAAATTTCCCAAGGAAGGCTCGAGGCACTTTTAAATTTCCAAACCATGATCATGGACTTGACCGGAATGGAAATCGCAAACGCTTCTCTATTGGATGAAGCTACTGCAGCTGCAGAAGCGGTTTTTTTAGCATTCGGGATCAGGAAGAATGAAACTTCTAAATTATTATTCATCTCCGAGTTATGCCATCCTCAAACCATTGACGTGGTCCGTACTAGAGCGATCCCGCTCGGAATCGAAGTAAAAGTAGGAAATCATCTACAAGCAGAACTGAACGAAGACTATTTTGCAGTTTTAGTTCAATACCCTGGAACGGAAGGAACGATCTATAATTACGAAAGTTTCTTTCAACTCGCTCATAATGTTGGAGCTCATACAATCTGTGCTGCGGATCTATTAGCTCTTACTGTATTAAAAGCTCCCGGAGAATTCGGAGCGGATATGGCTGTAGGAAGTTCCCAAAGATTCGGGCTTCCTTACGGATTTGGCGGGCCTCATGCAGGGTATTTCGCAACCAAAGACGAATTCAAAAGAAACATGCCTGGAAGACTGGTTGGAGTTTCTAAAGACAGCCAAGGAAATCCAGGACTAAGGCTTTCTCTCCAAACAAGAGAACAACATATCCGAAGAGATAAGGCTACTTCTAATATTTGCACTGCCCAAGTTTTATTAGCAGTACTTTCTTCCATGTATGCAGTATATCACGGACCTAAAGGTTTAAAAGAGATCGCCCTTAGAGTCCATAGATTGACCGAAACTCTGGCAAAAAATCTGGAGAAAGCCAACTTCAATATCTCCAATAAAACATTCTTCGATACGATCGTTTTGGATCTTGGAGCAAAAGTTCAGTCCTACTTAGATGCAGCAAATAAGAAAGGGATCAACTTCAGAGATCTTGGCTCCGGAAAAATTGCAATCGCTTTGGATGAAACTGTAGAAGTTTCCGATTTAGAAGATATTCTTTCCGTATTCGGGATATCTAAGATAGATCTTTCCTTAGAAGGAATTTCTATCCCGAAAGAATTCGAAAGAATATCCGAGTATCTTTCTCATCCAGTATTCAATTCTCATCATACAGAAACTAAGATGCTTCGATATATTCGGAAGCTGGAATCTAGAGATCTTTCTCTTACAACATCCATGATCCCTCTTGGTTCTTGCACAATGAAATTGAATGCGACCGTGGAAATGTTCCCGGTTACATGGCCTGAATTTTCCAATATTCACCCTTTCGCACCTGCAAACCAAACGGAAGGTTACCTCACTGTCTTTTCTCAATTAGAGTCTTGGTTATCTCAAGTCACAGGATTTCCAGGGATCTCCTTGCAACCGAATGCAGGTTCTCAAGGAGAATACGCAGGACTTTTGGCGATCAGAAATTATCATATTAGCCGAGGCGACCAAGACAGAAATATCTGCTTGATCCCAATCTCCGCTCACGGAACCAATCCAGCTTCTGCTGCAATGGTAGGTTTTAAAGTGGTAGTAGTTGCTTGCGATTCAGAAGGAAACGTAGATCTGGACGATCTAAAAGCAAAGGCAAAGGAACATTCTAAAAATTTAGCCGCTCTGATGATCACCTACCCTTCCACTCATGGAGTGTATGAAGAACCGATCAAAGAGATCTGTGCAATCGTTCATGAGAATGGCGGTCAGGTCTATATGGACGGAGCAAACATGAACGCCCAAGTAGGGATCACAAGACCTGCAAATATTGGTGCAGATGTTTGCCATTTGAACTTACACAAAACTTTCTGTATTCCTCACGGAGGAGGAGGGCCAGGGGTTGGACCGATTGGAGTCGCAGAACATCTGAAACCTTTCCTACCTGGCCACCCACTCGTAAATAATGGAACCGGAAACGAACATGGCGCCGTATCTGCTGCTCCTTGGGGAAGTGCAAGTATCGTTTTGATCTCTTGGGTCTATATCGCTCTATTAGGAACCGAAGGATTAGAAAATGCAACCAAGGCTGCGATCTTAAACGCGAACTATATCGCAAAACGTTTAGAGAATTATTTCCCTGTCCTCTACAAAGGAAAAAACGGATTCGTCGCTCACGAGTGCATCGTAGACGTAAGGCCTTTCAAAAAAACAAGCGGTGTCGAAGTAGAAGATATCGCAAAACGTTTGATGGATTATGGATTCCACGCACCTACAATGTCTTTCCCAGTTCCCGGAACTCTAATGATAGAACCGACGGAATCGGAATCTCAGGAAGAATTGGATCGTTTCTGTGAAGCAATGATCTTAATTCATGAAGAGATCAAGGAAATAGAAGAAGGGAAAGCCGATCCTAAAGATAACGCTTTGAAAAACGCACCTCACACTTCAGCAATGGTGATTTCAGATTCGTGGGATCATACATATTCTAGAGAAAAAGCTGCCTATCCTGCTCCTTGGACAAAAGAGCATAAGTTCTGGCCGTATGTAGGAAGAATTGATAATGTATACGGAGACAGGAACCTAGTGTGTTCTTGTTTGCCTCCGGAAGCTTATCTCTAATTCAAAGTTCCTACATACAGTTCAGATAAAAAAAGACCGGATGTTCTCCGGTCTTTTTGTTTTAAAAAGGATTAAAGATAAGAGTTAATCGTCTTTCTTCTTCTTTTTAGATTTTTTGGACTTCTTTGAATCTTTGTCATCATCGTCGTCTTTGTCTTTTTTAGACTTCTTTGACTTTTTAGATTTTTTATCATCGTCATCGTCCTTATCCTTTTTGGACTTCTTAGAATCTTTGTCATCATCGTCGTCTTTGTCTTTCTTGGACTTCTTGGATTCTTTATCATCATCCTCGTCCTTTTCTTTTTTAGCCTTTTTCTTTTTCTTAGGCTCGTCTTTATCGTCGTCATCGTCCTCTTTCTCTTTGGACTTTTTGACTTTCGACTTTTTAGGCGCGTCTCCGCTATCGGAAGCCTTTCCAGGTTTCGCCCTACAATATGCGTCTACATTTGTTCCGTCTTGTTTTGTATAACCGGATACCCAAGTACAATCCGAATCCGATTCACATTGGCCTTTAGATAGACCTTGGCATTGGGATTCCGCAGAAACAGATACGCCGCTGAAAAGAAGTAAACCTACAAATACGAGGCTAGTGATAAGTTTAAAAAGATATATCGGCTTACGATACATTCTATCGACTCCTAAATCGAAATAGTTCGGCAAGATTGTCAGTTCGGAAAGAATTTGCGATCCTGAAATACTCGTTCGCAAAAAATAATTTCATAAGTTTTTGCTACATAAATTTTCGAATATCTTACAAACAAGTTTAGGTTCAAAGTATCTCTGAGATGAATACCTTTCGACTTGAGATCCGATTTCAAAAGAGATAAAGAAATGAAATAGAAGAAGCAAAGGTTTGAGTATAAAATAGTCCAATAAAACGAAACTGATTTCCTATATTTGGAAATTCTTATATTAGAATCGTTTTAAAAAGGTGGGTCGGGAGGGGAATTCCTCCCGACCAAGCACAGTCAGGAATCAACCGCCATAGTACATCAACTGGAACCCGTATTTCGGATCAAAATGCCCATCTAATCTAACATTAACTCCCCGGGTCCATACCTTCAGAGCGGTCCGCATTCTACTATCGAGACTCCAACTAGTCAAGCGGACAAAATAAAACTGTGTCAATTTTTGGAAAAAAATTTCCACTTTTTTCGAACACTCGATATCCTTTAGATTACTTAAAAAGCATATTCACTATTTGTAATGGTAGGTTTCAGAAGATGAAAGCTGTTATAAAAAAAGAAGTAGCTACAAAATATAAAATAGAATGAGACAAACCGAGGTGGGCAGAAATAAAAAAGGCCGGAGTTTTAAGTCCGGCCTTATATAATTGCTGTTAGAAACCCGGCAACGTCCTACTCTCCCACACAGCGAACCATGCAGTACCATCAGCGATGAGAGGCTTAACTTCCGTGTTCGGGATGGGAACGGGTGTGACCCTCTCTCTATAATCACCGAGAATCTACAGTCAGTATTCCAAACTGAACCCGGACGTCGATCCTTTTTCATAGAAAAGGACGTATTTTTTTAAGGGAAATTTCCGGATTAGAAGATGTTTAAAACGCCGGATTTTCGGCTAAACAACGAAGTTTAATATTCCAAAGCGAGGGAACGAACCTCTTCTTTGGTATATGCATCCGGTTTTTTTAATATTTGGATCAATGCCTTAAATTCTCCAGGCACCAATTTTCTGGGATGTTTACTAAAATAGTATTTGGATGATTTATGGATCCCGTTTAAGCCTCTTCCCCAATAGACAAGATTTAAGTAATACTCTAGTACTCCTTTTTTTCCAAGCTCTTCATCCAATGCTTGAGCAATCCTGATCTCCCTTAATTTGCGAGTCAGCGTCTTATCTCTGGAAAGGAATAATGTCCTGGCCAATTGTTGATCGATCGTACTTGCGCCTCTCAATCTTCTAAATAGTAAGATCGCTTGGAGAAGAGAAGATTGGATATCCGCGAGAGAATATCCTCTATGTCTATAAAAACGATAGTCCTCGACCTCGACCAAGTATTCTAAACTTCCGGAAGGTAATTCTTCTAAACGGACCCAATCATTTTCCAAAGGAACAGATTCCAAATTTTCAGGCAGATAAACTAATTTGTTTTCTTTAAAAAGGATCCTTTTGTCCGGAAAAGTTTGATAGTAAATGATCAGGAGGAAAAGAAGGACCAGAAGGCTTCGAACTCCCAGAAAAAACCATTTATGTAAAAAATGATCCTGCTCTCTCATCTTTAGTTCGAGTCAGTCTTTCGATCATATACAAGAAAGATCTCTTGGTCTATATGTTCTGAAGAAACCAGCTTCCAGTTTTCACGATCGAAATCTGGATAAGAAGTTTTTCCTCCGGTAATGGAAGGAAGATCCGATTGCCCGATCATAAAAGGGACGATTGTTACATACAATCGGTCTACGAGCCCTTTTCTAAAAAAGGAATCATTCAACCTAGGTCCCCCTTCCAACAAGATATTGGAATGTCCTCTTAAGGCTAACTCATTCAGAATAATATCCGGAGACAGATCATCTCCGCTCAACGGGACAATCTCCGCAAGTTCGGAAAGATTGGATCGAACTTCTTCTTCATTTTTTGAAGTGCAGAATAACAAAGGTTTCACTTTAGAAAAATGAAATACTTTTCTATCTGAAGGAATGGTGCCACTGCGAACGAGTAAGATAGCCCTAGGTTCCGTTTCCGATTCCACGTATCTCAAATGTGTGACAGGGTCATCGTTTAATATGCTATTTTTCCCTAGGATAAGTGCATCGGTTTGAGAACGGATCTGGTCCATTCTTCTTTTATCATTTCTGGAAGAAAGGCCATACCATTTCCCGTCGGGGCGACATACCTTGCCATCCATGGTCATGGCCATGTTTACGGATAAGTGAATGGAACTCATTCGGGCTTGGCAGCCAGAGTTTCGGAAAGCAATTTAAGAACTCTTCCTCTGCATGTACCACAGCCAGTACAACAATTCGTATCTCTCATCAATTTACCCAAACTGTCGTTGCCTCTGCGGATAGAACTTGTAATTTCCTCTTCGGAAACTTGGTTGCATACGCAAACCTTTCTGGGCCGCATCAGCGCGTTGAGGTCTATTTGACTAAAGTCGGAAGAATTCATTAGGGCTTCTATTTATTGGACGCTGAAAGCAAAACCTTCACTCAAGCTAAACATTAGAACACTCGAATCAAGAGAATTTTTTTCTTTCCTGACGGGCTATTATAACGCCTTCCAGACCCGATATTTCTCGTTGACAAGGGGGGTTTCCGGCTCATCCTCATTCGGAAAAATTCCATGAAGGAAACTTACAAAGAATGCAAGTAACCAAACGAGCTCCCCTAAGAGAAATTTTCGGATGGTGCATGTTCGATTTTGCCAATTCAAGTTATACTACGGTAATTATAACAGTCATCTACTGCAGAATTTTCGCGGAAGTGATCGTTCCAACCTCCTCCAATCCGGCAAATCCATACGAAGACGGAAATTTTCTCTTCGGCCTCGCATTATGTATCTCTTATATTTTTGTAGTCTTAACCGGGCCATTATTCGGGGCTATCTCTGATTTTTCGGCTAAGAAGAAAGCATTCCTATTCTGGAGTTATGTAAGTTGTATAATCAGCACAGCAGCCCTTTGGTTAGTGGCAACTCCTGGCTCCTGGGAGCTAGGCTTCGGATTGATCATTCTCTCCAACTTCTTCTTCGCATCCGGAGAAAATTTCGCATCTTCATTTCTACCCCATTTAGGTCCTAAAGAAGAACTAGGTAAAATTTCCGGTTACGCATGGGGAGTCGGATATATGGGAGGCTTATTATCAGTTTTCCTTGTCCAGACTTTAGTGGTTCCGTCTATTAGCCCTGAGGTTTATCCTTCTCTCAGATATGTTGGACCTCTAACCGCACTTTTCTTTTTACTTGGTGGAATTCCAACATTCCTACTTTTGAAAGAATATCAACCGATCTCTAAAAAGCCGGAAGGACAAAGTTATATAGTAATCGGTTTCAAACAATTAATCGGTACTCTTAAGTCTGTAGGCTATTTTAGAGACCTAGTCATTTATCTGATCTCATTATTTTTTTCCATGGCCGCACTTGCGATCGTAATCGCTTTCGCATTCTTGTATGGAAACCAAGAGATCAAAATTACCCCAGGACAAGAAAAAGCCCTCTTTATATTGCTTCAATTTTTTGCAATGATCGGAGCGATCTTCTTCGGATTTGTTCAGGATAAGATCGGAGCGAAAAAGACATTCAATATTACTTTGGTCTTCTGGATCTTTTGTTTGCTAGGAATCTATTTCGTGAGAGAACTTACAAGTTTTGTAAACGGACTCGGTGTAGATATTTCAGTACAGTGGGTTTTCGTGATCTTAGGAACTCTCGCAGGTTCAGGAGTTGGTTCCACCCAATCTGCGAGCCGTGCGATCGTAGGGATTTTCTCTCCTGAGTCCAAATCCGGAGAGTTCTTCGGGCTTTGGGGCCTTTCCGGAAAACTGGCTGCTGCTATCGGAGTTTTTGCGATCGGTATATTGCAGAAAATTTTCGATCTCAGAAATGCATTCTTAGTGGTTGCGGTATTCTTCTTTATATCTTTGATCATCAATACTTTCGTGAATGAAAAACGAGGGATCGAAAAAGCAAAAGAATGGGAGAAGAACGGAGGACATTAAGTCGCATCTGATCCTTCCACTAAACCGAAAGGCGGAGTTAGATCCGCCTTTTTTATTCGGGATTTCTTCTTTGAAGATCTTTCCGTCTTTGAGGTAAGACTTTGCTTGAAATTCAAAAAATTTAATTTATAATATTGCTGTGGCCGGTACTGAATTTCATACAGAGGACGAGTTCGAATCCCATCAAAGCCAAAGAAAATTGGCGTTGGCAACTATGGACGAACTAACCCAGACTAAATTGGATTTACTAGACGCAGGCAAAGAAATCCCTAAATTTTTAAATTACGCGATCTCTTATTTAAATAGAAAATATCTAACCGAAGAAAAAGTGATCAGCGATTTGATCGTTCGTAGAGACTCGGGAAATTAATCCTCTTCGTCATCGTCTTTTGCCTTTTCGGCTTCTATCTTAATTTCGGATATTACGGCTTGGGCCTCATCGAAAATAGGAGTTAATGTAGAAGTATCCGATTCTATTTCTTCAACGGTGTCTTCTAAATAGTATGTTCCCTGGGTTGTTAAGAAAAAAAATCGGACTTGGTTCAAATCAGGATTGGGAGTCCATCTTACCTTTTTGCCCTGTTTCCACAAATAAGCATATTTGCGGATCAATCTGACGGAACTCTTCTGAATACTCTCTCTTCCCCCTCCGCCTATAAAAGAAGCACCCGAAGTTAGGAATAAACTCGCATCACCGGAAACAAACGTAGCTAAAGTTACCAATTCCCTTTGGGTCGGCCAATCCATAATGATACCGTAAACAAGGGTTTTTCCTTTCGGGTTTTTAATACCGATATCGTCGTATTCCGTTTCGAATGCGAGTTCTCTCAGTTCTTTATAAGGGGTTTTGTCAACGGAAGGACTACAAAATGTAAAACATGTGAGTATACAAATTATATTACAAAAAGCAAAACTCGCGGGTTTACATAAAAAACGATTTAGCATGATTATCCGTCGCTCTATAAAGAAGTCTTATCTAAAATCTCTATCCATAGATGGACAAAGAAAGACTTACTTTTGGGAAAAGAGCTAAAGGAATCTAAGAAAAATTCCGGATTCTATAAAATCAAATCCTTCTTATTTCTTTTTGGTCTTTTTCTTTGGAGCTACTTTTTTCTTAGGGGAGGCTTTTTTAGGAACGGTTTTCTTTTTAACAGGTTTTTTCTTAGCTACGGCCCTTTTCTTCCCCTCTTCGCTACTAGTCAAACTAGGATCCCTTTCCAAGTTTTTAATAAGAGAAGAATGTCTGAACCTAAGGGCGGACCAATCATCATCGATCGAGATCAATCGAACACCTTCAAAATTGATCTTTCCAAGAGGATCCCAACCGGCATCCCGATGAATAGATACATTATACTTCCTTGAAGTTTTTTTAGGATAAGCCAACCATAATAGCCCGTCTTCGATCAGAGTGGTAGGCACCATAGAAGCTATATTTCTGATCTCCACTTCCGTTTGGACAAAGGCCAGAATTAATCTATACCTCTTTCCGGATCTCAAAGCCCGATCCACGGGAGCTCCCAAGCTGGATAAAGCGGGTTCGAACTCATAAGGAGAAGATAAAACACAAATCTCCCCTTCGCCAGGTTTGAATTGCAATTTACCGAATACGGAATGGATGGCCATCGGTAAATAGAATACTTTTCGCTAATAAAAGGCAAGCGAGAAACCGAAACAATTTTTGTTCCAACATGCATTTGATTGGAAGACCGAATTTATTCATTTATACACTTCTTAGAAACTATGTACTTATACGTAGTCATGAGTCGGTCCCAAGATTAAAAGATACATCTTTGTCTTTCAAAGTATCTTATATGAAGTATAAAGTTTAAACTTGTTAGCCTGTTCAAGGGAGCAAGATCACTTGTGGAAATAACAATCGTTATCCAATGCGAAAGATCTAACGTCATCTATCTATAATTTATATCTTTGGTATATCTTTACGACAAAAGATCTTGCTAATTTTGCCACAGAATTTCCTTTTTCTGCTTCCGACGTGATAGAGTATACTATGAGGCTTATAATAAAAAGGCGGAAACCAAAGTTCCCGCCTTTTCTCCGTATCTTAAACTGAACTATTGTTTATTGGAATTCCAACATTTTAGAGACCAATCTTTTTTGGTTCAATTCCAGATCTCTTAACTTGTGGCGGACGTTCTTATCCACCTTTCGCAAATATTTCTTATACGTTACAATAATCTGTTTTTGTTTATTATAAGGAAGAGGATTTGTCTCTTCGTGAAGTTTTGTCTCCACACTCGCAGCAATAGATTGAACAGGCGTGTCCGGCCAGATAAAATCAGTATCATAACTGGAATAATATTCTAATTTGATATCCTTATTATTATTCGGAGTCCTTTTTCCTTCATTCCCGATCTGAGGACCTTTAGGGTCTATATTGATCACTCTTCTCATCTCTCTTACGAAAATCTCTCCGTTTGAGTTCGTACGTTTGAATTGCATAATGATCTTATCTAATTTTTCCGGATTAGTTCCAGGATAGATGAATATACGAGCATTGTATAAATAGGTTTTTGGAAAATCCCAGAAAGATTCTCCGGAGCCCATATCTATTTCTAAATATGGTTTATTGTCGCGATCTGTTTTTAAGAATTGAGGCAATTCCTGAGGCTCGTCGCCGATATATCTTAAGGCCTTTTTGGTCGTATCCATTTGTAGGATCTTATTGATCTGATGGATATTCTGAGAAATGGACGCATGCAAATTATCTATCTCGATATCAGAGAATCCCGCCTTACGGATCGCTTCGATCTGGCGTTCAACTTCCCTTTCTTCCATAGTTAGGATTTTAGGAGCCGCATCGATCTGGACGAATACTGCCAAAAGAGATAAAAGAAGAAAGATAAGGGTTTTCATTAGAACTGCCTTCATTCTAAATATCGAAAAGACTATACCCTATTCTTGATCCTAAAAAGGATTTTTTCAAGGGTTCTTTCCTAATTATGCCTCGAATCTTCCGACCTAACGCTTATTTCGAAGAAGAAGTGAAGCAAGGGAAATTATTTCCTAAGGAGTTAGAATCCAGAAATGCAGTCTTAGAATCCGCTTTTTTAGTCTTAGGATCAATACAAAAAGAATTCGGGGAGATTTTATCTCATTCCAGACCAAGAGAAGACTGGATTCGGTATTGGAAGGAAAAAGGGATCCATATACAAAGCCCAATCTATCTTTCCGATCTAAACAAATTTATTCAAAACAAAGACAGAGTAGATATTGAAGAATGGGGAAAAATTTCCCGTTGGAATTCCGACAGCGGATTAGAAATAGATCCGGATCTTCTATCATCAGCTAGGACCCATATCTCCAAATTGGAACAAAACGAATGGAATACCGAGTCTTACCCAGATTTTTTTTCCTATTCGATCCGCAATTTTGAAGATTGGAAATCGTTCTTAGAAAAAGAAAATCAGAGAATTTCCAAGCTCGAAAGATTGATGTTCAAACCGGAAAACGGTTTTGCAGGAACTCACAAGATCAAAAGTTTTTCCCTGCTTTCGGATACTGCAGATTACTTTTTGAAAATTAGAAAAGAAGCATTTTTAGCAGAACCTTTCGTGCGTCGAACCAAGGACTTCAGCTTACTATTTTCTGCAAATGACGGGGAATTTCAGATCGAAGCAGGAACAGTTCTTTTAAACGATCTAAAAGGAAAATATTCAGGAACTTGGTTAGGGAAATTTTCCGAGATAGAGGATTATCTATATAGAATGTCTGAAACTTTTTCAAGGATCAAAGAATTCCATCCAAACTACCAAGGATTCGGTTCGATCGATTCCTTCTTTTATGACTCATTCGATTCAGTTACTTTACGTAAAGTTTCGGAAATCAACTTCAGATGGACTATGGGCAGACTTGTTTTGGAGCTCAGTAGAAATTTCCCAAAACAAGGAAATGAACTTCTTCTTTTTCTTCCGAAAGTCACACACTCAGATCCATATAAACAATGTAAGATCTTGGAGAAGGAGACGGGCTGGGAAATTTATCCTCTTTCTCCATTCTTTTCAAAAACCGGCGGAAAAAATCCGAAAAATCTGGTCTGGTTCCGACTCCCTGCTGAAATGCAGTCCGATCCCTGGGAATCTGCCAAAATCGCTTCCGAAAGCGGTATACGCCTGCTTTGTAGCTGAAATGTACTTGAGATTCTTTACCTGCCCGGGAGACTGGTTCCAATCCCTTCAGGGAATTTAGCCTGCTTTGCTTTTTCAGGCTTTAGGAAAAGAGATGGAACTGTTTCTCAATTACGCGCTGTATATTATTGTAAGTATCGGATTCTTGATCCCCTTCACAGGATTTGTTGTTGGAGCCGGAGCGATCGTAAACGCAACCGTTGCCGGATTCGCCGTCAACATCTTGGCTCAAATTATCGAAGAGGATAAACTTAAGTCTTATCTTGAACAGAATAAGTCTACTATGATCGGCCAAGCCTTGATCAAGGCAGTCGAAACAGGAAAAACAAAACTGCAACCTTCTGCAGTTAGTTCCCATGCAGAAGAGCATGGCCATGACGGTCACCATCTGATTTCCGTTCAAACATACTCACTTGTGTTTGCAGCGCTAATCGTTGGAACTGTGATCACCGTATTAGTAGCACAAGTGGATTTCGGTGCTTTAAATACTGTAATCGCAATGTTAGTAGCTACTATCAAAGCTTCTCTTGTATTAGCATACTTCATGCATTTAAAATATGATAACGTAATGAACAGAGTGATCTTCGGATCCGGGTTTCTGTTCTTATTACTCCTTTTCGGATTCTCAGTAGCGGACATCTATACAAGAGCTAAAATTTTAGCGGGTTTTCCTTACTAAGATCTTAGTTAAATACTCTCCAAGTATTTCAAAGAACCGGCGACGAGCCGGTTTTTTTGTATCCCGAGTAATTCACTCGGGCTTTTTTATCCCTCGGATCTAAGTTATAAGGTTTGGAATATGGCAGGATACTCAGGAACTCCATTAGTCAAAAAGCTCGGTTTTAAAGAAGGGCAAATTGCAATTCTGTTAAACGAACCAAAAGAATTTAGGGATTTATTAGAGGATCTTCCTCCGAGTATAGTATTTAAGAAGAAGTTGGGAGGAGATTTCGACTATATTCATTTTTTCTGTAAGACCAAAGATGAACTTTCCAAAAACTTTCCCAAGTTCCCGGATCATCTTGCAGATAAAGGAATGGTTTGGATCTCCTGGCCTAAAATGAGTTCTGGCGTGAAAACCGACTTAAAAGAGGATACGATCAGAGAAATTGGCTTGAAGACGGGACTTGTGGACGTTAAAGTCTGCGCAATTGATTCGACTTGGTCTGGTTTACTTTTTAGAAGAAGAAAAAGTTAAACTTCTCGCATAGATCTCGGAAAAACTTAGATGTCTTACAGAAATATAAAAGACTTAAATATAGAATTATCTCTTCCTTCAAAAGAAATCCTTCTTAATTTCCTTATAGTTATATCGTTTGTATCCTGTTTAGAAAAAGTCCCTGAAGTAAAAAAGACGATCGAGATTTCCGAACTAGGATTAATTTTAAACTACGAAGGTTGGATCTATGAAGAATACGATCCGAATCGAGAAACCTCCGATCCAAGATCAAAAAATAAAAAGGAAACTAAAAACGATAAAAATGTTAATATCATCTTTTATTTATTCGAACCGGACCATAATAAAGATTCAGATATCAGGACTAACATAAGTTTCGTTTCCGAGCCGATTCCTGCAAAATATTCACAAGCGACCTTAGAAGACTATGTTGCTTCCATAAGTGGGCTTTATTCGAACTTATATAGAGATTATGAAATTCTTTCCGTTCCTCAGAAATGTAATTTCGGAAAAGAAAAATGTATTTTTTTAGAATCTAAATTTGTTTTACCGAATCCCGGGCCCAAAAAAGAGATCAGAACTCTTCAGTGGATCTTTTTTAAGGAAGGGTTCGTATATATTTTTACAGGAACCTCACCTGAATCCGAAGTTTCCGAAAAAGGCAAAAAGATCCTAAACACGATCCAAACATTATCTGATAAAAATGGAAAGCCCTGATTTTAATGTTTGGGTGAACGGTTTTGATGGGATTTTTCCACGGTTATATCTTCGTAATCCACTAAAAGTTTATAAATAGCTACCGCATCTTTCCAAATATGGATCCTACCTTCCCGATTTAAATTCCTGACGTATTCGTTTACTTCAGGTAATCTGGATCTAAAAAAATAAAATAGTTTTTTATCTTCTATTGCGATATGGCTTACCAACCAATCCTTTAAATCCTGGATCAAAATAGCGAGAGATTCCAATTCTTCCTTCTCACTTCTATCTATAATATCGTTAATTAGAATATTAAATCTTTCATGCTGCTTTTGATGGGATTTTTCACCTATATAGTGGAAATTATGCATGATCGCTTCTTCAGTATTAAAATGTTCTCTGACATATTCTATAGTTTCATGGATCGCTTCTTTCAGTTGGAAACTCAAATCATCCGCATTGATTTCCTGTTTTAATCTTTGTTTATAAAGTTTATCTGTTTTAACTAATAATTGCAGAAGCCAAAGATGTTGTATGTCTACGATCGCAATTCCAGTCTTCAATTTATAACGATACCATAGATCAGAGATCAGTTTTAGATTCTCTTCTCCCAAACTTTTGAACTCTGAAGAAACTTCCTGCTTTCCGGAATGAACGACTATATCATATAATTTCTCTATCTCATCCGCATAAGAAGAAGCTTGCAAATGTCTTTGCATCCAATCAGTAATTTGGTCGCTGATATGGATTTGCGCGGAATCCACATATTGACGATCCTCGCTCAGAATATGTCTAAACAGCCATTTTTTGAGGTTCTTTACGAGTTCCGAAACTGCATGTTCGAAATCATCTTCAAAACTTTTTCTGGCCCGATTCCTAAGTGCAGTGATAAACCGCATATGTTGTAATCTATGTTGGCCTAGTTTAGTATATCCGATACTTTCTAATAATTTTTCCTCTAAAGCAAAATGTTCAGAGGCATAATCCAAAGTTTTGTTTATAGCGGAATTGAATGTGACTTCCAATTCGGATTTAGTTCCGGATTCTAATTTATCCTCTAAATCCGCTAAAATCCCGATCAGCCAAAGATGTTGTTTGTCTATTTCAGGAATTCCTAATGATAAATCGAAGGTTTTCCAGATCCCACGTATTTTTTCTATAACTCTTTGATCGAACATGATCCCTTCCCTTGCGAAAGTTCCCGCCAAACTATTGCAAGGATTTAGGGTAAGATCTCTGAACGAACCAGAAATCAAATGAAAAGAATTGATTTATATCAAAATAAGTTTAGGAGAGAAAAGGGAAAATTTAGATCCCGTATTTTTTGATTATTTGTTTTGCTTCTTCCACAAAACTTGCTTCTTCTTCTTTTGTGAATGGTTTGAAAACATTTTCCTTAAATCTTTTAGAAAGTTGAATGTACTCCAAACAGCCTGCGATACTCATTTCAGGTTTCGCTTTTTTTTCGTAGATAACTATATCTCCGTTCTTAGGTATTACCATCGCTCTTGGCGGGATTTTTTTACCGCCTCGGATCATACAACCTGCAAGGATCATCGCTCCATCCCCGATCTCAGCATCATCCAAAATAATAGCGCCGATACCGATCAGACAACCCTTTCCGATCTTACATCCGTGCAACATCGTATTATGACCTACTAATGTATAATCATCTATGATAAGACTTCCGGTAGAGTCTGTATGTAAGGTGCTATTATCCTGAATATTTACGCCTTCTCCCAATTTGATCTCATTTAGATCCGCTCGAGCAACCGCTCCAGGCCAGAGAGAAGATAATGGTCCCATCTCCAACATTCCAAAGGCAGTCGCAGCAGGATGAATGAAGGCAGTTTCGTGGATTTTCATATTTTTAACGAAGAGGATATCCTGCGGAGTTTGCGATTTGGATCAAACGATCCGTGATCTCTTTGATCCTGTCCTGAGTCAGGTTTTTGTCCTGACCTAAGAGCTTAAATCTGTAAGAAACGGATTTTTTATCTTCCGAAAGATTTCCTCCAGTGAAGACAACCGTAACTCGAACATCCTGTAATTCAGGGAATTTTTCCTGGATCGCTAATTCCGAAAATTTGGAAGAAGATTCTCCGATATCCATTACCAAAGAAAGATCAATCTCAGTCTGTGGAAAATGAGAAGGAGGAATAAAATAATTCTTATTCCTATCTTGGGTCCAAACTTCTAAAAGGGATCCAAAATCAAATTTTCCGAGGATAACTCTTTTCTTAATATCTGCAGAATCCAACGCAGCAGGATGAGCGTAACCAAGCTCGCCTACTTTTTTTCCAGAAACGAGTATAGCGAGAGAAGCTTTCGGATGGAAATAGGATTTCCCTTCTATCTTCCATTCAAATTCCCGGAGATTCAAATGTCTTAAAACTTTTTCCACTCCGGATCTGATTTCCAGAAAGTCTGTTTCTAACACATTCAGATCTTTTTCGTTGGATTTCCTACCGAAAGAGGCAGCCCAAACGAACCATTTGGATTCGTTCAATGGTTCTTCCGCTTTTTTATAAGTTCTACCGAATTCGAAAATTTTCAGTTTTTCGAATCGATCCGAATTCAATCTCACATTTTTCAAAAGCGAAGGATAGATCGAAGTTCTCAAATAAGCCTGCTCATCAGGCATTGCGTTCAGGATCTTAATCGAGTCCTTTGTTTCTTCTTCAAAAGAATTGTCTTTGGAAGATGCATAAGAATAATTAAATACTTCGTTATATCCCAAAATTTGAGAGAAAGCTCTTTTCAGATTTTTTTCCAACTCTCTGGAAAAATTCCGTGTAGGAGGCCTTACATCCGAAACCAAAGGACGCACAGGAATGGAAGCATATCCGAGAGTCCTACCGATCTCTTCTACAATATCCTCAGGGATAGTGATATCGTAATTATGCCTGTATTTAGGAACGGATACAGTAACAGTATCACCCTTCCATTCTGTAGAAAAAGAAAGTTGTTTTAAGATACTATCTGAAACCGATTTATCTATTTCCGTTCCGAGTTTTCTATTCAAGAAATCCAAACTTACTTCTATTTGGACTTTTTTATCTGCAGTGTGAATGTATCCTGAAGGTAAGCTCGCTTTTATATCAGGACAACCATTCTCTTTTAATAAGTTCAAAGAACGTTTAATGATCGGAAGAGTTGTAGTCGCTTCTAACCCTTTCTCATATCTCACGGAAGACTCAGAACGAATTCCCGTTTTTCTGATAGACTTTCTTACGAATTCACGAGGGAAAACTGCGGATTCCAAGATCACTTTTTTACTAGAAGGATCCACAGCGGTTTCCGCTCCACCCATAACTCCTGCGATCGCCACACCTTTTTTGGAATTACGAATGATCAGAATTTCAGGATCTAACTTTGGAGAAGTTTCATCTAAGAGAGGAAAAGATTCGTCCTTCTTAGCATAGTCTACTTCCAGCTCAATCCCACCTTGAGCTTGTAACTTATCCGAATCAAAAAAATGTGTGGGTTGTCCTGCTTCTAAAAGTAAATAGTTAGACACATCGACTACGTTATTGATAACGCGAACCCCGCATTTTTTCAAACGGGAACGGACCTTTGCATTAGAAGTTTTAATCTGTATTCCTTCTATAGCAGAAGAATAATATGAATGTGCGTATTCGGTCTCTTTAACTTTAGGAGAAGAAATATCTTTTGAGAATTCCCAATTAGTCTCCAGAGGATTAAATTTTATCTGCAACCCTAATTGAGCAGCCAACTCTCTCGCGAAACCGAAATGACTCCAAAGGTCCGGACGATGTGTAATCGATTTATTATCTATATCGAAAATTAAATCTCTAAATCCTAAAAATTCACGTAATACAAGTCCCGGTTTTGCATCCTCATCATTTATGATCATGACTCCTGCATCCTCTTCGGATAGGCCAAGTTCTTTTTCAGAACAAAGCATTCCGGAACTTTTTACTCCTCTTAGTTCAGACTCTAATATTTTTTTGTCCCCTAACTCTGCACCAGGAATTGCGAGAGGAACCAAATCCCCTACTTTTAAATTGGGAGCTCCGGAAACGATTTGGATCTTATTTTTACCGTCGGTAACTTGGGCAACTTGTAGTTTATCTGCTTGTGGATGTTTCTCTAAGGATTCGATCCTAACAATAACGACCTTCTCTAAATGAGAGAAATAGTCCTCTACCCCGTCTACTTCGCAAATGGAAGCTGCAATTTTTTTGAGAATGTCCTCTAAGGGAACATCCTTTATCGGGGTAAAATCGTTCATCCAATCTAAGGATAATTTCACGTAAACAATCTCCTATGGCCGGAAAATTTGGCGGAGTAGTTTAACAAAAGCGGAGAGAGGGGGGTTGTGTCCAGCAGGAAAAAGCCAGTAAAAAGAATACCTATTTAAGGATGATCGATCTCCGTACTATAAGTTTTGAATTCGTAAGGAGTTCATTTTACAGAGTCGATCTAAATTTTTGTCTCGAGTCATCAGAACCAAATCATTAGCTTTGGCCGTCGCCAGAATCAATCGATCTGCCGGATCTCGGTGCATAGCCTTTGGCAATTTAATAAGCTCCTTAGCAATTTCAGGAGTACAATCCAATATCCGAACTAGGGAGGGGTTCGTTGCCAATTCCAACCATTCGAAAATCGGTATTTTAAAAGAGATCCTTTCTAATTGGAAAAGTAGAGATAATTCCCAGAGAGATACCGCAACGATACAAGGTGGCTCTAATAATTTATCTAATTCTCTTTTTTCCGAGAGTTTTAATTGCTCCGATCCTGAGACCCACCAAATCCAAATATGCGTATCTATTAAGATCATCCTATTTTTAATCCGCAATTGTTGGCATGATTAAATCCGTATGTTCAATGACCGTATCTTTTAGTTGATTTAAAATTTTGAATTTCTCCCGATTCAAAGACATTGGTAGAATACTCGGGAGCTTTTGGGTCTTTGTTTTGGACCGGATAGCATCCTGCGAATTAAAAGTAGAGCCGGAATGAATATTCTTGGAATTATTTTTAACGAAGTTTTTTGATGCCATTCCCGGAGCTTAGCAAATCATTTTATTAAAATCAATAATATTTATATTCAATAAACGGAATATTGATTCCAAAATTTGGATTTATATTATTCGGAACCGGGAAGATAGGCTTGAAAAAGTTCAAAACGATGGTGAATTTCTTTTCCAACCTTTACCTTTCTCAACTCTACTTCGAAATCCTCTTTCACTTTCTGGATCTCATTTTTGGTTCGATTCATCGCGGATTTTTTCTCCGGTCGGCCTTCCCATTTGAAAGCGGCTTCTTGCCTCATTAGTTTTTCTTCTAATTGGCGAAGAGTGTTTTGATTACTATTGCGGATCTTATATTCTTCTTTTTGGAAAAGATCTTTGGTCTGTTCATACAGCGCTTTTTTTCTATCTTCTAAAGCGAATTCAAGAGTTTCGCATGCTTGGATAAAAAACTTTTCCGTATCTTCAGGCAGTTCCGTTTCAGAAGATCTGAAAATAGTATCTCGAACAGTTTCGGGAAGATTTTCCAAAATTTTAGAATTACCGCTTCTGCGATTCACTTCAACAACAAACAACTCTTTTCGATCTAAGGAAAACTTGAACTCTACAATAAATACGAAGTATATAAAATTGCTGTTCGTTCTATAAAAACCTATTTTCCATCCGGATCTATCTTTCAAAAAGGATTGAACCGCTTCTTCGATCAAAGGATGTCCGAATGCCAAAAATTCCAATCCGTCGTCTGCAAGTGCGAGTTCGGAATTAAAAGTAGCCTTCTTTCCTTTATACGAATTTCCATCCAACTCATAGATCTGAGGTTTCAGACTTTTCATTTTAAAACTGAGTCTGTCCGAATATTTTTTTGCGTATCTAACGAAGAAAGTCTCCAAATGTTGATTCGTAAAAGATCTTTCTTGAAGAGTTGTTTTATAATAATCCTCTAAATTGAAATCCAATAATTTTGGAGTGACCAAAGATCCTAATTTTTCGAATCCTTTTTTAGCGATCCGGATCCGTTGATCCATCTCTTCTTCTACTTCGCCTAACTTCTTATTTCCAGTCACAAATTTCATGAAGCTGGAATGAAAATCCAGCTCGTCCTCGATTGCGCCGAGTAGTTCATCCGAATTTCCGATGGATTCTTCAAAAAGACGGATCTTATTGGAAAGTACTTCAAGTATTCTCTCCGCGACAGTATCCTTAGAGGCAAAATTAAAAATGAATACGTTGTCTTTCTGCCCAAATCTATGGATCCTTCCGATCCGTTGTTCTATCTTTAAAGGGCTCCAAGGAAGATCGTAATTGAATAGAACGTTTGCAAATTGTAAGTTCCGACCTTCTCCACCTGCTTCTGTACAAATCAAGATCTCGGAAGTCTTTCTGAATTCGGAAATTGCATCCTCTTTTGCATCCGCGCTTAAAGATCCGTGAAATAAGGTTACCTTGTATTCGGATAAGATAGAAGCCAGGAAGTCCTGGGTGCTTCTAAACTGGGTAAATATAATAAATTTAGGATGGCCTTCTTTTTTAAGCTTAGCGATCGTTTCCTTTAACTTTTGGCTTTTCCGATCTTCCTTGATCTTCTTTCCCAAAAGGATCAATCGATTCAGGGACAATAATTCTCTTCTTAAATTTGCTAGATCGGAAGGAGCGGATTCATCCAGATCTGAAACGAAGTCCTCGACACCTTCCGTCTCATCCAAATCCCAATCTTCCAGCTTAGCTCCTATTGCTTGCAAACGATGGAGCCTATTTTCTAACATAAATTTACGTTTAGATAGCGCAGAGAGAAGAGCAAATACAGAAGAATCCAGAAGTTTCTGGAATACGATCATCACAAAACCGATGGCTCTGTTTTGAGTGCGCATTGCAAGATTATATTCTCGACGAACATACTCAGTGGTCTCGTCGTAAAATTGCCTTTCGGTATTGGATAATTCTATCTTAACGGTTTTTGCAAATCGTTTGGTAAATCCGCCTACTTCTACTTTCCTACGTCGTAAAAGTACTTTGGAGATCTTTTCCTTGAGACCGTTTTTGTTTCCGACTACATAATCGTTTATGAATGTATGGTAAGGCCCAAGAAGATTCGGATCTACTAGATGGACTAAATAATACAACTCTTCCAATTTTCCTCGAAAAGGAGTTGCTGTGAGAAGAAGAAGACATTCGCATTTTTTTGCGATCTTCTCAGCGAATAAATAAGCTCGAGTGACTTTATGATAATCCCTTCTTAAACGATGGGCCTCATCAAATACTACGATATCCCATTTCGTTTTCAGGATCTCTTCCGCATACTTCGGATTTTTGATGAAGTCAACGGAAGTGATCACATGTTTGAAGTTCTTCCAATTCTTTTCTCCGGAAGCGACGAAGTTCTTACGTTTAACGATCTCAAAGTCTTCGTTAAACTTATTCTTCAATTCCTGTTTCCATTGTACTAGCAAAGGAGAAGGCGCGACGACCAGGACTTTTTTATAGCCGCGACGAAAGATCAGCTCTTTCATTACGAGTGCAGCCTCGATCGTTTTTCCCAAACCTACTTCGTCAGCGAGGATGAACCTTGGCCTAAGTGAATTTACTACTACGAAAGTGGATTCTATCTGATGGGGAAGAAGCCTTGTTCTTGAATTAGACAGCGCCGAAAGTTTATCGTATGCATGAGTGAGTTTGAGCTCGAATGCTTGAAGGCTCAGATCTAATAATTCAGGATCTGCAAAAGATTCAGTAAAAGCGGTTGGATAAGCTCCAATAATTTTTAGTCGATTTGAATTTTCGGAAACAGTTCTTCTGGAATCCGTTTTTGGAAAATAAATAATGAATTTCCCGGAATCGGAACTTTCTATTCTTCCGATCCCTAATTCAGGTTCATCCTTGAGATAGCAAGAATCCCCCCTGAACCCGCTGGAAGAATCGGATTCGAAATCTAGACTGAGCTGCAAAGTAGAGTCCAAGATCAAACTCCCCTTTTTTCTCCCCAAATATATTTATGTGTCTGTAAAGAAAGGCGCAGATCTGTTCTGTTATTTTCTTTGATCCAATCTACCAAAGTTTCCGGATGTAATTCTCCAAATACTGGAGAAGCGAGAAGGTTTCCTTTTAATCCGAAAGTATCCACTACTTCCAAGGTCCTTTCGAAATCTTTACGATCTCGGATAACGAATTTGACTTCGTCCAAAGGTTCTTTACGATCCCGAACGAATTTCAGATTGTCCGAGATCATTTTATCTTCCATCCCGGAACCTGGGAGCTTGTAATCCAAAGTGAATACCATATTATCCAAATCACCGATCGGTTCCGCTCCGTTCGTTTCCACCCTCACCCTTGTATAAATTCCAGAAGTTTCCCTGGCTTGTTTCAATTTTTCCGCCAAGGCCAGACTGAAAATCCTATTCGAATTTTCTAATGGTTCTCCGCCTGTTAAGAGTATTTGTACAGGAGTCCGAGAAAGGTTGCCTATTTCGGAAATTACCTCTTCCAGATCCATCGATTTCCCCGCCTTGGAAGAAAGCGCATACGGAGTATCGCACCATAGCTTACGGTTTCCGTCCATTCCGCATCTTAAACTGCATCCTGCAAAACGGACAAAAATCGTTGGCAAACCTGTTGAAATTCCTTCCCCAGAAACAGAGAGATAAATTTCATGAACGACGGATTTCATAGTAAGGAATCACTCTCCAAGGTACAAGAGTTTTACCGGCTTTTCAGTCTAGAATCCAGAAAAAACCGTTTATTAGAATACCAGAATGATTTTTGGCCCGATCCAGTCAAGATGCGGGCTTGAAAATCCTGAAAAAAGCTTGTTCAAAGTGCTTACTCCGTGTAATAAATTTGGGAGCTTTTTTTAAATTTTTTTCCGGTTTAAAAAGATAAGAATATCCTTCATGAAATTTTCCATTTTAGAAAAAATCAGAGAAAAATCCCAATTTCTTCAATGGAAAGTACTCGTAGGCTTTTTCTCTCTTACATTCCTCTTGATCATTGCAAGTTTGATCAGTTTATACAGCATCATAGAGCTCAAAGATTCCGGAACTTGGATAGAACATACATTTACGATCATCGAAGAGATCGACCAGTGCAAAAGTATCACTAGAGAGATTGGCCTCACTCAAGCGTATCATGAAGATGATGCCGGGGAAAATGCACGCTCCCTATTCTCTAACCTAAAAAGTGAGATTAAGATCCTACAAAATCTCACTAAAGATAATCAGATCCAACAGGTACGGATCCAGGGTGTTTCCAATCTGATCGCAAACGCGGAAAAACAACCTGAATCATTTGAATCTAAAAAAGGGATCATACTCATCGAGATCGCAGAACTTCTCAATAATATGCAAGAAGAAGAACTCCGACTCTTAAACGGTAGGAACTCAGTAAATTCTTCTAAGGGAACTAGAGTCGCTTATTCCCTACTTACATTGGTTGTTCTTTCCTTCTTAGTAGTGGGTTACGGATCTTATGCAGTCCAAAAAGATATCAAAGAAAAAAGAAGGATTACGGATCGACTGATAGAAAGTGAATCAAGGCTTTTATCGATCTTAGATAATCTTCCTTCCGCTTTCTGTATGATGGATTTGGATGGAAGAGTCCTGTTCCATAATCAGGTATTCGCTAACCGATTTCTAGAAACAAAAGACAAAAGAAAAGACATGTCGATTGTAAACCTTTTCGGGACAGAGAAGGCTGCATTTATTTCTGCTGCCATCTCGAAATCTTTGGACAAACAAGGCTCTACCGACTTCGAATTGGATCTGGATGTAAACGATGAGGAAAAAACATTTTATAGCGTGATCGTTCCTTTAGTGGATCTAGAAGGAGAAGTTTATTCTGTTTGCGGACTCTTCACAGATATTTCTGTCCGCAAAAACTACGAACACGATCTGAAAAAAGCAAAAGAAGAAGCTGAGAAAGCGAATAGAGCTAAGTCAGAGTTCTTGGCAATGATGAGCCATGAGATCAGAACTCCTATGAATGGAGTTGTAGGGATGACCGAACTTTTGATCGACTCTGAGCTAAATTCTGAACAAAAAGAATACGCAGAGATTATCCAAAAAAGTGGGGAAAGTCTCTTAAACATCATCAACGATATCTTAGATTATTCAAAGATAGAATCCGGGACACTTTCTTTAGAGATCAAAGAATTCTCTGTGATCGAAACAATCGAAGAAGTGTTGGACTTATTCAGATCCAGAGCCGCTCAAAAACAGATCGATCTCGTCTATTATCTAGATCCAAATGTGCCGGATAGGATCCTTTGCGATAGCCTTCGTCTAAAACAGATCTTTATCAATTTGATCGGGAATGCATTAAAGTTCACGGAACAAGGTGAAATTTTCCTTTCTGCAGAAGTTTCAAAATTGGAAGGAAACTTATATACGATCCTATTTGCGATCAGAGATACTGGGATCGGGATTCCCTCAGACAAACAAAAGGAACTTTTCCAACCTTTCTACCAAGTAGACACTTCTTCCACAAGAAGGTATGGAGGAACGGGGCTCGGACTTTCCATTTCTTCTCGTTTGATAGAAATGATGGGAGGGGTCATCTGGGTAGAAAGCGAACTGAATATAGGGACAACATTCTCATTCTATATCCAGGTAGAAGGTAATAATCAAGCCAAGATCAAAGAGAAGGCTGCAAACTCCGAACTGGAAAACAAAAAAGTCCTAATACTAGACGATAATCCTACAAACCTTAGGATCTTGGCGTATCAATTGCAGATCCTAGGGCTGATCACTTTCTCGGCCAAAACAAAAGATGAAGCATTAAATTTATTGGATCTGGATATTATGCCGGATCTAGGGATCTTGGATTATAATCTTCCTGGAAATACCGGGCTTGAGATCGCTCAAGAGATCCGTAAAAGAAATTTCCATTTTCCTTTAGTTCTTCTTTCCTCTTCCTTTTTAGATCCTAAGGACAAGGAAATCGCAGCAGAATTATTCGCTGGAGAATTAAGTAAACCGGTAAAGAAAAAAGACATCGAAAGGATCGTAACTGAAATTTTAGCGGAAGGCGGAACTAAGGCAAAAGCAAATACGAGATCTTCCTACTTAGCCAGCCAGAAAGAGATCTTAAGTTCACAATTCCCTTTTAAGATCATGGTCGCAGAAGATAACGAGATCAATCAAACACTCGCAAAAAGGATCATCCAAAAATTAGGTTATGAAGCTTTGATCGTTCCAAATGGAAAAGAGGCATTGATCCAATTAAGAGAGAAAAAAATCGACCTCATCTTCATGGACGTTCATATGCCAGAAATGGACGGTTTACAAGCTACTCAAGTGATCCGAAATACTTGGCCTGTAGAGTCCCAACCTTATATCATTGCGATGACAGCGGCGGCAATGCAGGGAGACCGAGATCTTTGTTTAAGGGCCGGAATGAACGATTATATTTCTAAACCGATCGTTTTCGAAGAATTGGTCCATGTGATGAGAAAGGCAGGAAACACTCTTTTCCCTAAATCCAAGGCCTAAAAAACCTTCCAAGAATCGGAGATTTTGCCGATCTTTAAACCATATAGGATCTTCTCTTCCCATGTCCCGAGTTAAAGTACTGATCATTTTTTGTTTGGGCCTTCTTTTTCTATTTTCCGAATCCGGAATCGGTCAAGAAGCCACTGAAAGCCAATCATCGGACACTAGAAAAACCATCCTTTGGACCGGCGAAGTCCTATCCGTTTATAGAAATAAAGGAAAAGCAAAGATAAAAATACAAAGAAACTCCTATTTTTCGGAACGTTCTGAAGAAGAAATCCGAGGGATCTTCAGCGAGAAAACTTCCTTACCTTTATTCAGAAAACCTAAAATGGATGAGATAGGTTCCTTCGAATTAGAGAATGTAGAGATCGAATTTGGCAAGGTGGGAAAACTCACAAAACCGATCTCTATAGAACTGAGAGGAAGTTTTTCTTTAGCGGAAGGTAAACCTGCAAGATTAGTGAGTGTAGGTTTGTTGATCGGGGCATATGGAGAAGAAACATTCTATCAAGATCCTGCCCGTTTCGATGCCACAGATGTAGTCCGAAATAGATTGGTTAAATCGATCGTCCATCCTAAAGACGGAAAAGAGATGGTTCTAGTGCATACCGGATACGAATCCAACGGTAAAATTTTATACGAACATATGGGATACTTTCTATACGGACAAGGTTCCGATCCTGGAGACGATAGTTATAACCCTAAATTCGGCGTTCCGGATAGAGGTAGCCTAGAAGAAGTTCCTTCCTTCTATATAGACAAATACGAAGTCACAAACAAAGAATATTATAAATTCTTAAAAGAAACAGGCACATTATCCCCTCCACATTGGGAAAACGGAATGTATCCCAGAGGAAAAGAATATCATCCGGTCACAAATCTTACTTATAGAGAAGCGGAAGTTTATTCCAAGTGGGTAGGCAAGAAAATCCCAAGCGAATGGCAATGGGAAAAGGCAGCCAGAGGGACAGGTCTAATTTGGAGACTCTTAAAAGATGAAAGTTACGAATTTATCTCGCAGCCAAAAGAATACCCTTTCGGAAACGATTTCGACTCGGCACTTTGTAATACGAAAGAAAGCGGAAGCAAAGGAACTGTTTCCGTATACGAACTTCCTTCCAAAGGGCAAAGTCCGTATGGTGCAATCGGAATGTGCGGAAATGTTGCAGAATGGACGAGTTCCCCCTACGTGCCTTATCCGGGTCATAGACCGATCTCAGGCAGATTCGGAAAACATTTAAAAGTGATCCGAGGCGGTTCTTATTCGGGAACAAAGGAAGATGCAAAAGTTTTTGCAAGGGATTTTGGTGGGATCCCAAATCTATTGAACGATAGAAAAGCTGGGATCAGACTGATCACCGAAGTAAAAAACTAAATCTCCATTAAGAGATCCTAACTCTTACTAAAATTTTATCCAAAGTTTTAGGAGAGATCCTACTCAGAAAATAACCGAACTTCTCCTTTAACTTAGAAGGAATGATCTCTCGTTTTCTTTTCTCGATCGCCTTCAAGATCTTTTTGGCTACTACCTTGGGTTCCAATCCGTTTTTCTGGCCTTCGTCCATGATCCCATGAGGAGTTCCATCTCCTCCTAAAGCCTTAATCGAAATTTCCGTTTTTACAAAACCTGGACAAACGCTCATCACATGGATCCCTGTCTTCGAGTTTTCCAAACGGATACTATCCATAAATCCTTGCATCGCGTGTTTGCTTGCTGCGTATCCGGATCTCAATTGAGTGGCATACTTTCCCTGTATAGAAGAGACGGCTATCACATGACCTTCACTTTGGCGAAGATCTGATTCCAAAAGGCGGTACAAATGGACCAAAGGAAAATAATTCGTGTCCATGATCGCTCTGAAAATTTTCAGATCCGTTTCCGCAGCAGTCCCTCTCATAGAAATTCCTGCGTTATGAATAAAGCCGTCGATCCTTTTGAATTTTTTACGGAATTCTTCTACCGCTTTTTTCAGATCGGACTCGGACATTACATCCGCTTGCATGACAAAAATTTTATCCGGATTGGAAGCGGAAAGTTTCAAATCTTTCAGAGCCTCTTTTCTGCGAGCGATCACTCCCACATAGGCTCCTTCCTTCTCCAACTCGATTGCCAAAGCTCTACCAATTCCGGAACTTGCACCGGTGACTAAAAAGACCTTATCCTGAAAAAATAACCCCATTCCAAACTTCCGTAAAAGTAGGTAGAAGAATAGGTAAGAACCGTAAAAAAGCAAATCAAAACGTAGTAAAATCCTTTCAGGTTCTTCTCTTGGGAAAAAAAAGGAACCAGGAGAATGTATGGCGCTTTCCCAATTAAAACAAAAGATAAGATACAAAGATTGTGGTTTTCAACGTAGATATGAAAGTAGATACTATTGGTTCCCGGAAGAAAGCCCACCAAGCTGCTTGATAGAAGTCAGCCAAAGAGATCCTTATCACGACATGACATTGTACATGCTCGTAAACTTAGCCACCATGAAAATTATAGACCTGGACGTAGAGGAAGATCGTGTTCCATACGAAACATGTCCTCACGCGATCAAAAGTTATTCTTATTTGATAGGAGAAGATATCTCATACAATAAGATCATGAGAAAATTCCCGGAAGATAAAACGATCGGCTGTCTTCATATAAACGAACTTCTACAAAATGCCGCTCAAAGTTTTTCTTCTGCATATGCATTCTTCTTAAAGGAAAGAAATTTCCCTGCGGAATGGGACGAATACAGAATGTATGAGGGAAAATTAGACGCTAAATCCAGAAGGGAGATCGGCCGTCATTGGTGGATGAAAGATAAAGGAGTTAGAAATTCCTGTTATAGTTTCTCGGATCGCCACGAAACCCAAGATCTGAAACAGCAGGTGAAACCTCTTGACAGCATCACAAGTTTGATGGTAAAAGAATTCCGAAACGCCAGATCAGATCGGTAGTCGGCGTAAAAAGGTTAATTCGATTTTGCCCGCTTAGCTCAGGGGTAGAGCATTTCCCTCGTAATGAAAAGGTCGCCGGTTCAATTCCGGCAGCGGGCTATCTTATTCCCCTAAAAATTCCGATCTTATAAATAAGATGATCCGAGTTTTTACAACAATCGTTTTACTCATTCTTGGAAGCCCGATCTTTTCACAGGCAAATCAAAACTGTGATAAAAAAAATATCTGCTCTTGGATAGAATCCGAGAACAACGAAAACTCACTTTATCTCCAAGCAAAAAACTTAATTCCAGGGACTCATATGACCGTCTATCTTTCGATAGAAGGTTCGAATATAGAAACAGATCCCCCTAGCCCTATCTCTTTCGTGTTGGATAGCTCCGAAAAAAAGAAGGCGCTAACTATTAAGAAAAAGGAAAATAGCCAATCTTCCGGCTCTATCTCAGTTCTTGCAGTTGCTTATTATGGAAATCTAACTGCAGTTCATAATGACACTTATATTTATACTTTACCATACGAGGGAAAATCTTGGATCTCGGTTGGCTATAATAGCGGAGAAGAACATAGAGGAGGAGGAGCTTATTCTCTGGACTTCGTATTGAAAGAGGGAGCTTCTATTTTAGCCGCAAGGGACGGGATCGTAGTAGAAACGGAAGACTCTTATACTGAGGGGAGAAAAGATCCGAAACTGATAGATAAGGCCAACCGTGTAGTCATAGAACATTCGGACGGAACTGTCGCTATTTACGGGCATCTTCAGCCTAAAGGAGTTTTGGTCAAAACAGGAGAGAAAGTTCTCGCAGGACAAAAGATAGGACTCGCAGGAAATACAGGATTTAGCACCGGACCTCATCTTCATTTTGAAGTATATAAACCTGAAGAGAATCGTAAGAAAAGAAGTTTTGCCACCCTATTCAAAACTGAATCCGAAGAAAAAGAATATTTGAGTGAAGAGAACGCATATTGGAGCCCGGACGGAAAAACTCCTCCAGGATTTCCGATGACCAATTTGGAAGAAATATGCATAGGTAATTCGGTCCCGAATCCGGATAAACTTGAAGTCTGCCAGTACAAGATAAAGGCGAAACAAACCTTCTATCTTTCTATCCCGATCTTTAAATCGGGGCCTTACCTTTTTAAAGCGGAACTTATTTCCGGAAAAACCAAAGCCGCAGTTTTTAAACTGGAGGAAAAAATCCCAGGCGGGATCAATTTTCAGGCTTGGGAAATACAAACGGATTTGGCTCCTGGAAAGTATAAGGCAAAATTCTATTTAGAAGAAAAAGAGATCGGAGAGAAGTCCTTACAAATCCTTCCTTGACCTAAATCCGCATTCGGGTGAAAAGGTTCGATCCATGTCTAATTTTATAGTAATCGGACTTTGTTTTTTATTCGGGATATGGATAAGAACAAAAGGAAAATTTCCTAACGATTCTCATAAGGTTATTAATTCATTCATCATTACCGTTTCTCTTCCTTGTATGGAATTCGGCCCCTTGCGTCACGCATCTCTAGATAGTAATTTTCTAACATATGCGGTCATGCCTTGGATCTTATTCGGATCAGGATTTTTATTTTTCCATTGGCTCGGAAAACTTTTCGGTTGGAGGGAAAGTATTATAGTATGTCTCTGCCTATCTGCAGGTTTGGGAAATACTTCTTTTTTAGGGATCCCGTTGATCGAATCCTACTACTCGAAAGAGGGACTTCCTACAGTTCTGATCATAGATCAGCTCGGAACATTTCTTACTCTTGCCATCCCGGGAACATATCTTGGAACAAAAGCGAGACATTCCATTTCTTCAGAGAAAAACAAACCGTCACTTTGGAAGACATTGTTTAGCTTTCCTCCATTTTTAGCATTGCTCGTCTCTTTCGCATCTCGTCCATTCTGGATCCCTCCTGAACTCGAATCAGCGATTTCAAGGATAGGAGACACGCTCATTCCTCTTGCTCTTTTTTCAGTTGGATACCAACTTCCCGGAACGGTACTCGTCAATTCCGAAGCTTCAAATGCCGAAAATCCCAAGAGAGAAGAAGAGGATTCTTCTCGAATAAGGATCCCATTGTTATTCGGCTTATTATTTAAATTATTTTTAGGTCCTATCTTAGTATGGATCTGTTTCGGAACATTCTTTCATTACTCCGAGAAAAAGCCGGACCTGGATTTTATTCGAAACTTTAAGATCCTAATCATGGAATCAGCGATGGCTCCTATGATTACCGGTAGTCTTTTAGCTGCAGAATGGGGACTTGCTCCTAGACTAGCTGTTTCCTTAGTCGGAATTGGAATACCGCTTTCTTTTCTAACGACCATGGGATTGTATTACCTCCTGGAGAATCAGGCGTGGACTGGAACGATCTTTTTCGGGCAGTAAAAACAGGTAACAACGGAACTCTGCGCGCCTTATTATCCGAGGCAGCAGTCAGAGATGGGTTCGCGGAAGAATTTCCTGAACTCAGGGATTCCTATGGTTGTGGACTTTTATATTGGGCCATCAAAGAAGGAAATAAAGAAGCAACCAATCTGCTTGTAGAATACGGCTCCGATCCGAATGAAACAAGTTCAAGAGGAGAAACTGCTCTTCTTCTCGCGCTAGAATCCGAAAACGCGGAACTTACTACCATACTCTTAGATTACGGTGCAGATCCTGAATTAAGAGATATGGACGGGAACACTCCATTAACCAGAGCGATCAGTTCCGGAAAATTAGAACTCGTAGAGATCTTGTTCGATCTACCAAATCATCCTCCTGATATAGAATCCAGGAATGGAGAAGGTTATTCTCCTCTTTTACTCGCTGTAGATATGGGCCATTTAGAGATTGCAGAGTATATACTCGCAAAAGGTGCAGATCCTAAAAAGAAGAATTCAGAAGGACGGACCATTCTACATTTAACCGCGCTTCATAACGATTATGAAATATTAGATCTATTCTCCGAGAATAAAGAAGTTCGTTCTCTTTTGGAAAATCGAGATCAGGATGGAAACACCCCTCTTCTTCTTTCCGCATTATATGATAGCGTAGAATGTTTAGAAAGATTATTGAATCTAGGCGCGGATCCTTTGGCCAGAAACCTAAGCGATAAAACAGCTAAAGAAGAAGCCTATAGAATGAAATTCCATCATAGCTTAAAAGTTATAGATAAGGCTACTCTTACACTTTTATTCCGTGCATGTTCCGAAGGAAAAACGGATTTAGTGGAAAGGATCTTGAGTAATGGTTACGAAGCGGAAGTCAGAGACATGCTCGGCCGCACTCCATTACTTTTAGCAGTTAAATCCGGCAAAACGGATCTAGTAGAATTATTGGTAAAAAACGGAGCCTCTCCTTACTCTACGGATAAGGAAGGAAATTCTCCATTAGCTTTGGTGGAAGCTTCGGAAAGCCCTGCTCTTCATCAGATATTCAAACAATTCTTAGATCCGGAAGAAGGAAAATCTTAAGAGATCAGATCCTACTTCTTTTTAGGATCTTTTCCAAAAGATTTTCTGGATCAGCACTTACTTCGATCCATTCTCTTGTTTGAGAATCTAAAAAACCTTCCTCTACCATATGATCTAATTGTTGCAGAAGAGGATCAAAAAAACCGTTCACATTCAGAATACCTATCGGTTTAGAAAGAACTCCTAACTGGTTCCAAGAAGTTACTTCTACTAATTCTTCCAAAGTCCCGATCCCACCTGGAAGTGCTATGAATGCGATTGATTTTTCATACATAAGAAGTTTTCTCTCATGCATTGTTGGGACAAGGATAAGTTCGCTGATCCCGTTATGAGCAATCTCTTTACTGGAAAGAAATTCCGGTAGAACACCGATTACAGAACCGCCCTTTTCCAATACTGAATCTGCTACCGCGCCCATAAGACCCGAGGTAGCTCCCCCATAAACCAAACCGATCCCTTCCGAAGCCATAAGATGACCTAGAAAGACCGCAGCCTGCAAATAACGAGGCTCTTTACCCGGACGAGATCCGCAAAATACGCATATGGCTGGTTTCATTAAGAGACAGGATCAATTATGAAGAAGCTTTTGCAACCTGATTAAAAGAAGGACTTATTTAACTTCAGGATAAATGATAATTTCCGTATAAGGAAATTCTTCTTTTAGATCATCCAATATGGATCCTAAAATATTGGAATGTTCGGAACTGGGAGTTTCCTTTTTGAATTCCAATCGGAACTCAAGAAATTTCCTCTCCCCTTTAGAACGAGCTTTTAGATCGGAAATCCCGGATACTTGAGAGAAGCGCTCGGAAAGAATTTTTTGAACGGTTTCTTGGTATTCCTCCGAAAAATCCTGACCGGAAGAAAGTCCGAAAAACTTTCTAAGGCCGAATAAAAAACGGGAAACTGGACTCGGATTCGAAAGGCTGGAAGCCATACCCCAAAAATCGGACTTTTATAGAATACTTCCTCCCTTTTTTCATTCCATCTCTAAAAAAGAATTGGAGTCTTTGCGTCCAACCTACTTATTCTTTCGTTATCAATCCTTTTCCAGATCAGTGAGAAGGCTTAAGTATACGCGAAAATCAACGAGGTGCAATCTTGGGTACGTTTCTAAAATTTGTAGCAGTTTTATTCCTCGGGGTAGGATTACTTTTTTCTAGCCCTGGCTTTGCTCAAGGTTCGAACCAAAAATTGCCTGACCCGGATCAATTAGAAAGAGAAGCGGATGAACTGGAATACCAAGCAGGTAAGTCACAAGTCCAAGCAGATAGACGAAGACTCGCGTTACAAGCCCAAGAAAAAAGAAGACAAGCTTCTGAGATCCGAAACGAATTGCACGATAGAGAATTATCTAAACCTTACAATCGCCCCACGTTGGAGGTCCAATTTGCCGCCTTACAATCTACCTGGGAATCGGAGGTATTAGCTCGCCATAAAAACATCGGAGTAAATAATTATAATACGTTTCTCTCTGCAAACGGAGCTTATCAAACCGCGCAAACTTCTGCGAATAATGCGGGAGTAAATCCGAACTTATTGAACGATAGTGTTACAGGTTATTCAAGCCCTCAAGGAAATACCAAGACAGCATTCCCGATCAAACTTTCTTATTTTAATACTGCAAAAACTTTCGGGATCGAATTCAATTACTTAGACCTTAAGATCAAACCGTCTTACACCACTTTAGACAATGCGTCTGCCTTGGCTGCAAACGCGCCTGTTCAATTCCATTCTGTTCAGTATAGAAGATTGGATTATTCCTTAAACTTCGCCTGGTATTTACAAACAGCCACTGGAAGGATCGGGGTTGCAGTAGGAGCTCGTAACTTAGATATCATCTCCAGCGAATACGGAGTGATCCCTGGAAATTACGGTTTCGGAAGATTGGAAGAAAAGGCAGGAGGACTCGGGCCTCAGATCGGAGTTCGGATCTTCAAAAACTTCAATGCGTTTCTTTTGGGGCATTTTAAGGCGGATTATTTTAGAACATTAGGACATTATAATAGAAATACGCAAGGAATTCTGAACGGGATCAACGGGCCTTATATTTTAGATACTTCTCCTCCTGGCGGTTTAAAAGAAAATGTTCTGAGTAGGACAGGATATGAAGTGGATTTCGGTTTGTCTTTGATCAGAAGTAGATGGCTGAAGTACACGATCGGATTCCAATATACGGAATTGATCTCTAAAGTTTCCGGTTATAATTTTAATCCTACAGTTTTCCCCGGCTCTCCTGCAGACGTCCTATACTTAAATCAGATCTCTAAACCTTTAGACCAATTTTCCACAGGCTCAGCCTTGCAGAAAGAAGTACATGATAAGTTCTATGGAATATACTTAAGTTTGACTTTGACTATTTAGGAAGAAAACGCCGAGAGAATTCTCGGCGCTTTTGCACGACTTAAGAATTAAGCCGCTTGAGGAGCAGAAACGAATCCTTTTCTTTCTAAAAGATAATAGGATCCGAAAAGAACGGAGATATAAGTAAAGTCTCCGAGTAGACTGTATTTAAAGAAAGGAAGAGCAGCAATATAACATTGAGCGAATCCTTGTGCGTCCAAAGAATACATACCTGAAGTAACCCATACGAAGAAGTTTGTGATCACAAAGAAAGAAACCGCTCCAGCAAGACCTGCAATTGCAAGGCTTCCGAGTCCAAGACTATCTTTGATCTTCATCCCTACGATCGTATAAACGATAAATAAACCGTAAATCACAGGCATCAGTTCATGAAAGCCGATGAACAGATCGCTAAGTAGCATGATTCCTAAAGGAAGAACGATCGCTACCAAACGATTAGAAAAATAAACCCCACCGAAAATGGAAATCGCCAGAACCGGTGTAAAGTTCGGCAAATGAGGAAGAAAACGACTGAGAACCGCAAGCACGAGTAATGCGAAAGCTACCAAATTTCTAGATAGTGACATGTTCTTTCTGGGATCCTTTTAACCCGATTCTATCATAAGAACCAAAGTTTGAAAAGCACTTAGGTTCACATCGGGATTTTCGGATAGCATGAGATGGGAAATTCCCCAGTCAATCTTCATTTCCGGGAAAAAGGCTGGGAATTCGGGATTGAGAATCGAGCCTAGTACTTAATGAAAGCTCCCGATCCGAAAGACTATCCGAACTCGATGGCATTTCTTCAAGACATAACTTCCAAACTAAGAGGGCCGGAAGGTTGTCCTTGGGATAAGGAGCAAACCCATTCTACCCTCGTCCCTTATTTGATCGAAGAATCTCAGGAAGTAGTGGAAGCGATCCTCAAAGAAAATGAGGAGCATATGAAAGAAGAATTGGGAGATTTACTTTTCCAAGTAGTTCTACATTCTCAAATCGCGTCCGAAAGAAGATCTTTCGATCTGGATGCGGTTGCGAAAGACGTAGCAGAAAAACTTGTGCTTCGACATCCTCATGTTTTCGATCCTGAAAATGAACAATTGTCTTCTGCAGATGAAGTGTTAGCAAACTGGGACCGTTTCAAAGAAAAAGAAAAACAACTCAGACAAAAAACCGAGAAGACCAAATCCATCTTATCCGAAGTTCCGGAAACTTTCCCTTCTCTTTTAAAAGCAGAAAAATTCCAGAAAAAAGCCTCTAAAGCAGGTTTCGATTGGAATGATATCAAAGGGGTAGAAGAAAAACTAACGGAAGAATTAAACGAATTCCTAGAAGAGATCCGTGGGATCAAAGACCCTTCTTCCAATCAGATCAGGATAGAAGAAGAGCTTGGAGATCTACTATTTACGATCGTAAATCTTGGGAGAAAATTAGGAGTATCCGCCGAGTCTGCGCTCACTCGAACCAATTCTAAATTTAAAAATAGGATCGAATATATCGAAACTCGTTTGCAAGAATCGGATCGAAAATTTTCAGAAACTCCGTTAGAAGATCTGGATATTCTTTGGAACCAAGCAAAACAAGTTCAGAACAAAACCTCTTCAAATCCTTTAGAAGAAAAACAATCCATAACTTCCGATCTGATCCGAGTATTATCTTCTTTTATAGTTTGGAAACCATCCAAAGAAGCGGAATGGCCTAAGGCTTTCTTATTCACTTTTCAATCCGCAGAATATTCTTTAGTATTTTCAGCATTCGGTTCTATGACATTACTCCCGAATTCGGATCCTTGGGGAAGAAAGGCTCAGCCTATTTTTTATTTGAATTTATCCGATCCAAATGCAAGGATTTGGGAAGATTTGTCTGGAAATTCCTATAAAACCGGGGAGGATATTCATGAGGCAATTTTGGGGTCCATCCGTTCTTACAAAAAAGCATTAGCCGGAAGCGAACCAATTTAGCCTTTAAAGGACCGTTAGGAACTCTTTATAATAATTTAAAATAGGTAATAAATTTCCTTAATTAAGACATGAATTTTCCAATCTTGATCTCGGATCCAATCCGTCTCCATATCTATGGAAGCAAACAAGGAAATATCTTTTCAAGGTAGTCTAAAGATGGATATTCCTGTTTTGCATAACGATAGGTTGAAAATACTGATCGTAGATACCAGCAAGGTAATCCGTAAAATTATCGCCTCTGAATTTTCTTCACCGGGATTTGAAGTAAAAGAAGTCTCTAACGTAACGGAATCATCCAAACTCACAAAAGAAGAAAAGTTCGATCTGATCACTCTTGGGATCCATTTAGAAGGTGGAACAGGTTTCGAGCTTTGTAGAGAGATCCGAGGAAAAGGTAAAAAGGAAAAACATGCATCCGCTGCTGCGAGGATCTTATTCGTAACCTCCGACTTTACGGATGAGAATAGAATGATCGCTCACGATGCGGGAGCTAACGGCTTCCTAGAAAAAACCTCGGAGCTTAGTTCCTTTCAATCCACGATCGCTGAAATCCTAAAAGATTTGATCGAAGAAAAAAGAAACACCTCCAAAGAGAATCCTAGCTTAAAACAACGTAAAATCCTGATCGTAGACGATTCAGAATTAAATCTGGTATTGTTCCGAAGATTATTAGAATCCAAAGGTGCGGAAGTCCAGACTGCAATCTCAGGAGTCCACGCACTTCAGATCTTAGAAGAAAGAGCGGGAGATTTTTCCGCAATATTTACGGACATGTATATGCCCGGAATGAATGGAAACGAACTTTGTAAGATAGTCCAAATCAATCCGAAACTATCGAATATAAAACTTGGGATTACTTCTGCAGCTGGAGAATTTTCATTAGCGACGGATAGAGTCCCTGACGGAGTGGAATTTTTTTCCAAACCTTATAATCTGGATATGATCTGTAATTTTTTACAGTAACTCTTCACAAAAATTCGATCCCGACGATCACGTCCGGATGGCATTCTTTTCTGATATCCCCTTCTATCTTAGGCAATTTAGAGAACCAGGTTTTATTCTCAAACATTAGATCGATCCAATAGAAGAACAAATTCGCTTCTCCTAATTCGTTTTGGATCTTTAGTTCAGAAAAATCTTTTTTTAATTCTCCGATCCTTTCAAAGGTCTCGCCCGATTTAGTTTTGTAATGGATCTCCCAAGGTTCAGCTTTATAAGGAGTTCCTTGCGTATTCGGTTTTCCAGGGATCAATTTCCAAGCCTTGAGCAAAACTCGAGAGATATCTTCGAACTTTAAAGTTTTCGAATATTGAACATTTTCTCTTACATGTTTAAAAGAGAATTCTTTAGGTGCCAATCTCCAGATTCCCGTAATCGTTCTTCCATCGCAAAAGTATGCCTTCACATTCGGGCCGGCATTTTGATTATTGGAAGAAGAATTAGGAGAATCACCTCTTGCATCCAAACCGGGTTCGTTCGGAAGAGAGGGCTCTTTGGGCAAAGGGATTTTCTGACCGAAAATGGATCCGGTTAGAAAACAAAAAAGAAGGAGCCGTAAAAGGCTCCTTCCGATTTGAAACTTAGATTTCATGGAATAAAATCCCAATCTTCCTAAAGGCGTTTTTGGATAGCCTCCATGAACTGGAAGGTATCTAATTGTTTCGGGCCTTTGGTTGTGGTAAGTAGAACCAAGTCCTTGGTCATCTCTCCAGCTTGGATGGTATCGATAACTGCCTTCTCTAATTTTTGAGCGAAAGCAACCACATCCGGAGTTCCGTCCAATTCTCCCCTCTTAGCAAGAGCTCCAGTCCATGCAAAGATAGAAGCTACAGAGTTGGTAGAAGTGGTTTCACCTTTTTGGTACTGACGATAGTGACGAGTCACAGTTCCGTGAGCCGCTTCGTATTCGAATTTACCGTCCGGAGAAACAAGAACGGAAGTCATTAGTCCTAATGATCCGAATCCGGATGCAACCATATCGGACATCACGTCTCCGTCATAGTTCATTAGAGCCCAAAGCATTCCGCCTGGGTTCTTAACGATCTGAGCAACTGCGTCGTCGATCAAGTAATACCAGTATTCGATACCTGCAGCTTTTAATTCTGCCGCTCTTTTTGTGGAAACTTCGTCGAAGATCGCACGGAAACGAGCGTGATATTTTTTAGAAATAGTATCCTTAGTTGCAAACCAAACGTTTATCTTTTCGGAGATCGCATAGTTGAAACAAGCTTCTGCAAAACTGTAGATAGACTTGTCCAAGTTGAACTGTCCCATCACAACACCTGGTCCGTCGAAATCGTTGATGGTTACTCTTTCTTTTTCTTTTCCGTCTTTTGTAGTAAATACGATCTCTACTTTTCCAGCTTCCGGAATATAAAGTTCGGTATCTTTGTATAAGTCACCGAAAGCGTGACGACCTACTACGATCGGCTTCTCCCAGGATCTAACTCCGGAAGGAATATTATTTACGATGATCGGTTTACGGAAAACGGTTCCGTCCAAAATGGAACGAATCGTTCCGTTCGGGGACTTCCATTCTTTTTTGAGTTTGTATTCAACAACTCGATCTTGGTTCGGAGTGATAGTCGCACATTTAACGCCGACTCCGTATTTTAAAATAGCATTAGCGGAATCTACGGTAACTTTATCGTCCGTTTTGTCCCGGTATTCTACCCCTAGATCATAATAATCTAATTCAATATCAAGATAAGGATGAATGAAACGATCCTTAATTTCTTTCCAAATTATACGTGTCATCTCGTCCCCGTCGAGTTCGACGAGAGGAGTTTTCACCTTAATTTTAGCCATTGGAATTCTCCTTAGAATGTCAGATGGATTGCAGGTTTAAACCTTAGGTTTTTCCATCTTCTAAGGACTTACGACTTCGGGAAAGAAGGATTCTCCTTAATTTTCAAGATTCCGTTTCGGAGATAGTAGAGGTTTTGGGTGGAGAAATAATTGATCGCGACCGGCAAGGATACGATGCCTAGGACTGAAAAATAACGATATTTTAAAGGATCCTTATCAGCCAGACCCACGATGGACTTTTCCAAACGAAGTAGGATTTTTTTCCAACGTTCTAATGTAGGAAGGATAGAAGGATTACAACCTTCGAAATACAGGTCAGAAGCAGAACTAACAATGACTTCTTTTAGATTGCTGGGAAGTCCTGGAGAACCGAATAAATCCCTTACCTTGACCAGGTCTTTTTCGACCTCGGATTCTGTTTGTCTCGGGATTGGAAGAATGGAACTGATCCCTACGGATACCGGAAGGGAAAGACGGAATAGGAAGTCTGAGGCTACGATCGAATTTAAGTATCTTCTGATCGTTTCGCCCAACGCGTCCGTATGATCTAATTGCTCTTCGCTTAGATCTTTTACGATTTGGATAGTGTACTGGCTGAGCTTGATCTTTTCCGTCCAGAACAGGCCCAGTAATTCCGTTTCCATGTAGGTAAAGATTACATTTTTTACTCTGCCTTTTTTGGCAATCTTTATGTTGGGCTTGGATTCCGGTTCTTATATCCCTCTTATAGATTTTAGGTTCTAAATGATTAGCACCCAAGGAATATGCCGTTCCGGAAGAAATAGAACTCAATCTTCTTCGCAAATTAGCTCCACCAGATATCCATCCGGATCTTGGAAATTTAAGAATAAGGTCTTCGCAGATTTACGAACTCCGTATTCCAATCTTTGGGAAAATAATCTTTCTTCGATCTTACGGAAACTTTCCGGATCCACTCTGAATGCGAAATCGCATCCTGAGTTTAATACGGAAATGGAATGATCTTCCTTCTCTCCATAAATCGCTAAATTCGATTTTCCGATCCCTAAAACTTTCGCTGCCCTTTCGGTCTCTTCCTCTTGGGAGAGGCCGAAAATTTCGCGATAGAAATTTGCGCTTACTTCAGGATCACGAGAAGTGATCCCGATATGATTTACTTCCATAAACATAGTTTACTCCTTTAACTCGCGATCAATCTGATCTAGTTTCGCCTGTAATCTTTCTCTCATCTTTTCTTTCATTCTACGTTTCCAATGTCTTCTGCCACCGTGATGATGACCTGGACCAAACCATTGACCGCCTTTAAAAAGCAGATGTGAAAGAACGAATAAACCTAATGCCTGCCAGTAATTGATCTGCTTAAACCCGAAAATATCCGGAAGTAGCCAGTTCCATAACTGCCAAACTGCATACGCCATACCGAAAAAAAATGCCGGAATTGCGAATAAGATCAGGAACAATTTTCCTAATCTAAATTTAATCTCATCCCTATCGTGCATGGTCTTCCTCCAAAACTTAAAACTCTTCCAGAAAGAAAACCTTCAGGTCCTTCAAACGTTTGGCTAAAAAATCCTTTGCGTAAGATTTTCGAGCAGAGAGTGTTCCTTCCGGAATTCCGGTGGCTTCCGAAATTTCCCGAAAAGATCTCTCTTCGAATACGTTACTCACAAAGGCGAATTTTTGCTCTTCCGGTAGTTCCTCTATGGCGATCGCTAATTCTTGAAGTACTAGACTTCTATAGAATTCCTTCTCAGGCCCTGCTGCTTGATCAGGAAGTGCTTCTTCCAAGACAAACTCTTGTTCCAGACGAGCGCTAGAATACTTTCCCGCTTTTTTAACTCTGTACCAGTCCCCTACTTTATTTCGGAGAACCGCATACACATAAGCCAAAAGATATTCTATCGATCCTGCGGAATCCAATTCGGTCACCGCAGTTAAAAAAGATTCCTGAAGAAGATCTTCCGCTTCTTCCGGATCCGCAACCTTGGAACGAACCCAAGCTAGGATTTTATCTCTTTCCCGTCTGTATATTGCGTCCAAGGATCCCAATGTGTTTCTCTTTCCTTAGAGAAGTAGTTGTAGCCGAGGGATTTTCCTTGGATTTTTTTACTAAGAATTGGTTTGAAATGGAAAAAAAATGATCCAAAAAGGAAGTATTCCGGACCAGAACCCATTCGAATTTAAAATGCTCTGCATAAAAACTCCTTAAGTTCGATACAAAGGTCCCAAATAAGAAAGTTCCGATTTCTATTAGGTCCCATTTTTTTCCAAAAAGTTCGAATTTTTTTAACGCGATCTCTTCCTCTCGAAACCCGTTTCTTCGGAGGAAAATATGAAAGCCAATAGAAATATTGAATCTGAAGAAGAGTTCGGTTGGATGAAATTAAATACGGACCAGTTAGGATTTTTGGGGATCGTTCATTCTATAAATCGATTTTACGATGGGATCCAAGGTTCCCAATCGAAAGAGCTTAGATATTTTAGAAAAAAACTTGTAAGGACCGATTTCAGAAAATCACATATCTTTCTAAAAAAATTCGGAGATTATGAATATCTGATCTATGCGAGAATAGAATCCAACGGAAATTCAGAATCGGACACTTGGGTCCATGTGGATGGGATCAGAATGGAAAGGGACAAAATGAAAGCGAAAGGAGTAAGAAATCATCCTTCCTACGAAATTCGTTGTTTAAGTGATATTTTCGAAACTTCCTGCACTCGAGCAACAAAAGCAGAAGAAGATAGGATCGATTCCGATTTTGCTTAAATCTTTCAAAATTTGTTGGCGGTTCTTTACATATTTTCTTGGACGAAAAATTCCGAAAATTTGGTATCCGCCGACAAGAATTGCTTGCCGAAGAAAAAAACCAGAGTTAGGAATTGATCCCCATGTTTTTTCATTCCGAAAATCTTTCGGCGAACGTTCGTTCTTTTAAAAAAATAAAATACAGATCTAAAAAGCCGATCCTGGTCTTCTTACTTCTTTTTTCTCTTTTAGGAGAATGGAGGATAAATGCAGACGAAACAAAAATCCAGGCAAGAAAAACAAGTAAACATGAAATGGGATTCCATCCTTATATTCAAGAAGGTTATTTCCAAGCTTGGAATTATTCTTTTACGGATGAAAACACTTGGATCTTCGCAACCTTTATCGTAAGTAATCTTGGACCTGGTACAAAGAACTGCGGAGTCAGTCTTGTAATTTATGATAAAACGAACGGTACACAATTTTCTGTTCGAGAGTATTCTAAAGATGAACTAAAAGCAGAGAACGGAAATCTAGAATTAGAAATTTATGATAGTTCAGTCATTAAAGGAGAAGCAGGCCCTGAGATCAAAATGATCACTGATACTGCAGAACTTGTTTTAAGTTACAAAACAGGTTGGTCTAGAGCAGTTTCTCTTTCTGGGGGCAAAATCCATCTCCCAGAAAAAGATAGTTTTGTGCAGGCGGATATGGCTTTTTCTTCCGTTCCGGTAAAAGGTTATTTGGTCCTAAACGGAAATCGAATGGAGTTGAATGGAAGAGGAGGAATGGAACATCTTCTCACCAACTACGAAGTGTATAAGTACAGTAGACGTTGGGAATTATACCGTTCTATGAACAGCACAGGCGATCGATTATTTACCGGAGGATTTATAGGGAATGAGAACTTTCCGGGTGAAGAGGTCAGGACCGTAAGTGCAATGGATTCTTCCGGAAAAATGTTATTCTCTGCTAAGGTATTAAAATCGGAAGTTTTAGAATCGGAGACGGAACCTTTTTCAGGCTACGATCTTCCGATCAAAGAGAAGTTTTATTTAGATGAAAATCAAACCTGCAGTCTGACTATTTCCAGAAAACATACTGTCGGTCAAATTTACGTTCTTTCGAATATATCTGCCGTACTCAGGTTTTTTGTACGCTTATTCTTTACCAAACCGTATCAGCTATACTATGTTACGAATTCCAAATTGGAATGCGCGCAATTCCCCGGTGGGACCCTTCCTAAAGATCCGAATTTCCGGGGAATTTTTTCCTATTATCTGATCAATCCTTAAGCAACAGATTTCTTATTTCGAAGAAGTAGATTTCCGTAATATGCTGCAGTAAGAACGATCATGATCCAAGGGATCAGATTTCCGTACAATACATAAAATCCAGGAGGAGAATCGATCACTTGGATCTGTTGCCAACTAGTCTCAGCTTGCATTAAAGAAGTGGATTTACCTTCTATAAAATTTCCAAGATGATCCACGTATCCGGAGACGCCTGAATTTGTAGAACGGACAAGCCATCTTCTCCATTCGATCGCTCTTAATCTTCCCAATTCGAAATGTTGATCACTCTCCGTTGTAGTACCGTACCATTTATCGTTCGTAAGATTTGCGATGAACTGAGGATTGCCTGAATCCTTAAATTTTCGTACGAATTCCGGAACGATCACTTCGTAACAAATTAAAGGAAGAAATAAACCTTCGTCTTTTAATTCGCCTTGGGTCGGTGCATAATAATTTCTTACAAAATCTGCAGTGATCCCTTCTGTCTTCTCCCAGGTTACGGGAAGAACAGTTGTAGGATTTTCTTTCGGGATCGCAGAATAATAATGAAGTAGATCGAAAGATTCTCCCGGATCGAACCTTCCGGTTTGAGGACTTAGATCATACATAAATTCGAAAGGCATTGTTTCACCGAACATTACCAAATATTGTTTTTGATATGCTTGTCTTCTGATACCATTCGGATCATATACTACGTTATTATTAAAGTATCTAAGATATTCTTTTCCGGAACTTTTGGTTTTATACGCAGCATCTATCTCGTTAAAAAATACTGTAGCCTTGTATCTATTTGCAAAAGATGCCATTAAAGAATCGAACCTAGGCCAATAGATCCGATCTCCCATTCTGATCTTTAAAAGTTCTTCGTTTGCGGAGAAGTATGGAATTCCTGCTTCAGGTAATACGATTAGATCAGGGTTTTTCCCTGCTCTTTGGACGGCGGCTTCTACCATCTTGTCCATTCTGCCCATTAGATCTTCGATCACTTCTCTAGGAGATCTCCCCCTCGAATCCCTGATACTCATCGGAGCATCCGGTTGGACCACCAACACTTCTAATGTTTTGACCGGAACCACACTCTTCCATTTGAAATATAAGGAAGTTCCTACAATCACGAAAAGAAGAAGTAACGCGAATGGTAGGGTCCAGAATTTTATAAAATGGGATCTTTTCTCTTTTGATCTTAAGATCTCAGGGAGATGTAGAAGATTCGTTTCGAAAAGTGTATAAGAAATTACGAATACTAAGAATGAAAGCCCGTAAACTCCGGTAATCTCTACCGTTTGAGCGAGTATGATATTTCCTGCGGCCAAATTTCCCCAGTACCAAGGAAATAATTGATAACCGATCATATCTGCGGCCATTCCACAAACGCCTGCGACCCAAACGCTATGTTTACCGACTCTTCTGGATAAGAAAGAATAAGAAACTAAGAAGATCGGGAACTTCGCCCCGAACAAAACTCCTGCGAGTAGTAGAATAATAAATGCGAGAGGCCAAGGAAAATTCCCAAAAACGACCGCCATATGATGGATCCAATGGAATGCGATCGCGTAAAAGAAAACTCCGAATAAGAATCCGTATCCGGTAAGTCTCCAATATCTTCCGGAATATTTATGAGTGATCCAAAACAGACCGAATGGAGCGATCCAAACCAAATGGCTTAAATAGAAAGGAGCGAATGCTAAGAAGGAGAGAGATCCAGTCCAGAAAAAACAGAACAGGTCGAAAAACAGTGTTTTTTGAAACTCTCTAAAACGATGTAAAAAAGAATCCATGGATACCAACGTTGATCGGAAAAAAATCCTTTTGAGTCAATCGATTTCGATCCCTGATCCGTCTGAACGGTTCCAAAACAAATTACGAATCGAATTCTTTTTAATGATCCAACGAAACCATTCGGGATAGATCCGGAAATGCTTGCCGTAGGACATGCAGAGATGAGGATACCAATAAAACCGGTCGGAACATGAGCTCTCCATATTTCAAAATTGTAGGTAAAAATCCTCTTCACGGAACTGTGATGCCCCAGGGAAACAAAAACGAAGCGTTACCGATTTTAGGCGCCGTTTGTCTGATCCCGGGAGAAGTTATTATAGAAAATATCCCTCTTATATCCGACGTACTCATGCTCATGGACGTTTTACGTCACCTGGGAATGGAAGTAGAAGATAAGGGAGAAGGTACTTTCGTTTTCCGAAATAATGGAAATCTAAAATCAGATCTTCCTTGGGAATTATGCTCCAAGATTAGGGGTGCAGTTACACTTGCTGGGCCTATTCTCGCAAAGACAGGAAGAGTGTTCCTACCAAGACCTGGTGGGGATAAGATCGGACGAAGAAGAATGGATACCCATCTTCTCGCGCTCGAAGCACTCGGTGCCCAGATCGAAGTTTTTCCGGACGGTTATGAGATCAAAGGAGATAGGCTTCGAGGTGTGGACCTTTTGATGGACGAGGCTTCCGTAACCGCGACAGAAAATGCTGTCATGGCGGCTGTTCTTTCCGAAGGTACTACGACCCTGCGTCATGCGGCGAGCGAACCTCATGTGCAAAGGCTTTGTAAATTTTTAGTTTCTGCAGGAGCAAAAATTTCAGGGATCGGTTCTAATATACTTACGATCGAAGGTGTAAGTTCTTTAAAAGCTCCTGAAAAATCTCATAGGATCGGATCTGATTATTTAGAGATCGGAAGTTTTATCAGTTTAGCCGCAGTCACAGGTGGAGAAATTTTTATCGGGGATGTGGAACTGGAAGACATTCGAATGATCCGAATGGTTTATTCTCGCCTCGGTATCGAAGTTCGTCCTCAAGACGGAGGTATCTTAGTTCCTTCTGATCAAAAATTAGAGATCATTCCGGATTATCATGGAGCCACTCCTAAGATAGATGATTCTCCGTGGCCTGGATTTCCTGCGGACATGACTTCAGTTGCATTAGTCACCGCAACCCAATGTAAGGGAACTGTTCTCATTCACGAAAAAATGTTCGAGTCTAGATTATTTTTCGTAGATAATATTATTTCTATGGGAGCTCAGATCATATTATGCGATCCACATAGAGCGATCGTGATCGGACCAAATCGTTTGTACGGGCAAAAAGTTGCGAGTCCGGATATACGTGCTGGTATGGCGATGATTATCGCTGCTCTTTGTGCAGAAGGAACCAGCTCGATCCATAATATAGTACAGATCGATCGTGGATTTCAAAACATAGACACTCGACTTAGATCTTTAGGTGCTCATATCGAGAGGATCGGAGAAGAATGAACCGAAAAGACTTCTTCCGGAAAGGCTTAGCAAAAGCTTTTTCCGTTGTGGAAGAAGGCGTAAACGAAGTTGCAGACACTTGGAAGTCCGTTGTAGAAGAAGATAAAAAAGAAACAGCTAAAACTTCTGTAAAAGAATCGGCTCCTAAAAAATCAGAACTCAAAGTTCCTAAGCCTAAAACTACCAAAAGTAAATTTAAAGGTTTTAGAAATTTACAATTTCCTCCAGGTGCGGATGCAACCGGAAAACGTTTCTTTTCCAAATGCACTGCATGCGCAGATTGTATCTACGCTTGTCCTTATTCAGTTCTGTTCCCAGTTCCGGACGATAAAACTGGGAAACATTTTCCTCATATGGATGTGAACCTGAATGCATGTATGTTATGTAAGGACTATCCTTGTATCTCTGCTTGCGAGACAGGTGCCCTGATCCCATACAAAGAAGATCAACTACCGAAATTCGGAAAAGCCAAAGGGTTCTTCCAACATTGTATCAATTCAAGGACCGGAGAAAAAACCTGCGAGACATGTGCAATCACCTGTCCTATTCCGAATGTAGTTCAATTTAAAGGAAATAAACCTAGTTTCTCTAAAGACTGCGTAGGTTGCGGTTTATGTGTGTCTTCTTGTCCTACCTTCCCTAAAGCAATCCAAGTACAATGAAATTCGTAAAATTCGGATTTCTTCTTCTTACTATTCTAATTAGCAATTCTATCTTTTCGGAATCTTATCCGAATAAGATCAAGATCGGTATCTTATCCAAATATTCTCCTCGAGATCTCCGAATCCAATCCACAGGATCTAGGATCTTATACGGAAACAAAAATAGTTTAGAAAAAAATAAAACTCTGATCCTAAGAAGCGAAAAAGATAAGATCCACATCTTGAACGGATCTGAAAATTTTTTGAATGACCATATTCTTTTCTCAGGAGGAGAATACGAGATACAGATCCCAAAAGAAGATACGATCAGAAAATATTCCGGTGATTTAGAGATCAGCTCTAAGAACGGGATATTAAAGATCATACTAACTGTCCCGTTAGAAGAGTATGTTCGGATCGGGACCGTTTCCGAATTCGGGGATTTATTTTATCCCAAAAAAGAAAAGATCTCTAATCAAAATTGGAAATCGGAATATTGGACCGTATCTTCTGCAATGATCCGCTCTTATGCGTTATCAAATTTAGGAAGGCACTCAAAAGAAGGTCATGATCTTTGCGATCTGACTCATTGTTTACAATTTTCAGGCAAACTTTCAAAAGAAAATTCAATTCAAACTTCTTCCAAAAGGATCCTTTTAACTGATAAAGGTGGAAAATCTTTAGAGACATTTTTTCATTCCACTTGCGGAGGAAACCTTTCTTCTCCCTCCGTTCTTTGGAAAAATTTTAGAAACGCGAACAATTATAGATCCGGTCGCGATATCTGGAAATCCGGAGAAATCCTATGCAAAAATTCTCCCTATTCTTCCTGGGAAACTTTTCTATCAAAGGAAGATTTAGAAAATATCTTTGAGACAAAACAGTTCAACGAATTAGAAGCGAAGTATTCCGAAAATCGGGTTTCTTCTATAAATTATCAGGATCATTCTGGAAAAAAGAATATCCAAGTTTCGGAATTCCTATCTAAGATTGGAAAAAAATTCGGATGGAATCGAACAAGAAGTAACGATTTCAAAATTGAAAAAAGCACAAACGGCTTTTATTTAAAAGGAAAAGGGTTCGGCCATGGGACAGGGCTTTGCCAATACGGAGCAAGAGAGATGTCTTTCCAAGGAGCTAAAGCAAATGAGATCCTTCTCTTTTATTTCCCTGGAGCGGAGTTAAAAGAACTACCTTGAAACCTTTTAACATTTCATCGGTTATATATATAATTTTTATAATATTCTTTTCGGAAGACCTATTTTCTCAGACTACCAGAAGAAAAATAGACGGTTACGAATTTTTCTTTCTACAGGAATTTCCGAGTAATGATCATGCAGATCGTGTTTTAGTTTCTTTTTCCGAAAAATTTCTAAAAGAATTAAAGACCGAATCGGATAGATTGGAGAGAAGAGTCCCTCAAGATGCAAAAATTTTTGTAAGCTCGGACTCGAACGTATTTCGGAAACATTCTGGACAACCGACTTACTCTGCTGCCTTTTATTCTCCGGAAAAGAACCAATTCTTTTTTCAGAATCCGGAAAGTTTATCTAAAAGGGGAATTTTAGATTCGGTGATCCAACACGAGATCTGTCATTTCCTTGCTCCCGGATCCAGATCAGAAACTTCCTCATGGATGCAGGAATCTTATTGCGAATCTTTATATCCTACCAATCCGAAACCTTCTTCTTTGGACTTAAAGTTTCCTTATAGTTGGGAAAAATTTGATGAAGAATGTATCCGAGATATCAAATCCAGGAACGAAACAAAAAGAAGGATCTTATATCAAAAAATCTATATTTGGGGTTCCTGGTTATTAAAAACCAAAGGAGAAGCAAGGTTTAGATTTTTTTTAGAAAACCAAATTCCTGAGATCCAAACCATATATTCTCAATTTATAAAGTCCAGATATTAGAATATCTTTAATTTACCCCAGTCTTCTCCTTCTTTTCCCGAACCGAAAGATATCACCAGCCTTTCAAAAGTCCTAAATCGATTTAAGAAAGGTTGCACATCTCTTTCTATCGTTTTGGAAGTATACTCTGAAGATCCTTCCGCTCCATATAGATAAAAACTTTTTAGATCATCCAAGATCCCAGGAACTCGAACCACAATATGATGAGGATAATAAGCCAATTCTTTCGCGGGCCCGGAAGAAAAAATATCCGCTTGTGTCGGTTTATTCCCGTTTCCAGTCGATGCAGTTTCTTCCGCACTCTTTCTATCGGAAGCCAAATATTTCCAGTTCCCGACTTTCAAAGACGTAGGAGTGTAAAATCCTCCTTTTTTAAGAGGGTAAGAATCTAAGCTAACGTTTTGATAAGGTACCTTTATTGGATTTCCTACTTTAAAAATCGCTTTTAGAAGTTTATCATCCGGCACGGAAGCTGGAACTGAGATCCCGAATCTCGGATAAACCATTCCGGATTTATATTCTAATCCGTTAAAACTAAGAGCAAAACCTTTGTCGGATCCGAAGTATTGTTCATGAATTCCTGAATTTTTTCCGAAAGCACTTAAACCTTCTCCGAAACTTTTCCATTCTCCGTTTAAAGACTCCAATGATCTCCAAGCTTCGGAAGGTTTTAATTCTTCCGAATAAAAAACAAGATTCGCTTCGCGAGGAATCACTTTAGATAGGCCTGGACCGGAACTCACTACCTGATTTTTTTCTCCTCCGATCTTATATACTTTTCCTTCTAAATTTTTTCCAATATCCCAACCTAAAAGTAATCCTGCTCCTGAATTTCCAAAACTTGGTTTTAATAGAGGAGCGATCAATGATTCAGTACCGGCATAAAGAAGAAGTTTATTCTCTTTTTTAGAGGAATCCTTTTTGATCGTTTCGAATCCAGGCTGATTTCCTAAAGAATCGTTATTTGCAGAGGAAGCCAGATCGAGAGAATTTTCTAACAGATCTTCAGAATCCGTTAGAATAATATAATCTCCTAATACGATTGCGAATATTTTCCCAGAACCGAATTCGTATTTAAACGCTTCTAAGTTCCCGAATTTTTCCGAGCCCGCGGTAAATTGGTCCGCAAAATCATCTGCAGAGTGAGTTTTTTCCGAACCTGTCGGAGTATAATACTCTCCTTCCCCTTCTGAAGGTGGAGGAGTTTGGGGTTTTTCTTCCTTAGGAGTTTCTTTTACTATGACCTTCTCCCCCTTAAAGGCAGTGATCAAGCTCACTCCTAATTTAGAACTAGTGCTTGCTCTTCCTACTAACAGAAATTGAGATTTAGGATATAGAGCTGCCACAACAGGCCCGTCAAATAATGCTGCCAACCTGGAAGGTTTGGTCATCACACCTGCCTTCGCTTCTAATAAATATAATACGGAACTTACTTTTCTTAATTCCGGAAGAGTGAGGATCTTTTGAAAAGTCCCATCTTCCGAAAATTCTTTTCCTATATTCGTTTTTTCCACATCTTCTATAAATTCTTCAGGTCGATAGATCTCCAAAACCAGATCCGCTTTTTTAGGGATCAAAAGGATCGGATCTTTAATCGCAGAATCGATTGAATAACTTTTAAAAGATAGATAAAATCCAATCGCTAAAAATACAGCCCCGATCCCTGCGGGAACTCCTACCTTAGGATCTTTTAATATATTTTCCTTAAACCAGACTCTTAGATTTCCCAAGAACTCTTTTGAAAATAAAAATTTGATCTTAGGAAGGATCTTATGTTTAAAGATTTGGATGCAGTTTTTCATTCCGATTTACCTGATTTTATCGCCACGTTGCGATTGTTTGAGTCTATCCTATCCAGAAGAAGAGAGGCTAAAGATTTAGCCTGATTCCCTCCGGAGCCTTTTTCCACAAAAACGGTCATTACGTAGGATCTTTTATCCTTACGAAAAGAAAGGACCGTCCAGCCATGAGTTTCATATTTATGTAAAAATTTCGTTCCGGTGCCTGTTTTCCCACCGATTATCTCTATACTATTTTCATTATATTTTTTTAAACCTTTCAAAGTCCCGTTTTCTGGAACCTCGGATAAAACATTTGTGATCCAACGTAGATTCCTTCCATCAAAAGGATTTTCTTCTATCCTTAAAGGTTTTTCTTTTTCATTCCAAAAGGGAGAAAGCCTAGGCCCTCCATCCCAAATAGAAGCGTATAATTGAGCGATTTTGAGAGGGCTTAAATGAACTCCACCTTCTCCAATAGAAGCGGTAACTTTTTTTAATAAACTCGAAGGTTTATGATCTGATTCGGAAGGTTCCAGATAAGGATCTAATCTAGATCGAGTCGATTTACCGAGCCCCCAATCCCTATTCAATTTAGAGTAAAATAATTCGGCATTTAAAGACGCACTAGTTAGAAAATACACATTGCAAGACTGGATCAAAGCAGAACGTAAATCCATTCTACCATGCCCTTTCGCAAGAGAACATCTTAGATATTCTTTTCCGTTTTCATCCTTAGGCAAATGTAAAGAACTTAAATCCGATTTATTTGGTTCTATATTTTGCGGAGGATAAAACCGTCCCCTACATTCGATTTTTTTCTCTGGAGAATATCCGAATTGGTTTTTGTATTTCAACAAGGTTAAAGCGGAGAAGGTTTTTACAAGGGAACCGGGAGGCAGTTTCTTAGAAATAGCGATCTCAGGACGGTATACATATACTACTTTTCCTGAATCAATCTCCATCAATACAACTGATGACTTCGAATTCTGAGATTCAAATTCTTGGACGACCTGATCTAGAGAAGAAAATTTAGGAGCGGCTTCTGTTTCAAACGAGATTAAAAACAAAATCAGCAAAAAAATTCCAATTTTATAATATTTTTTCTGGACCATAGGTTTCAATCCGGATCCACCTCGAAATTTCCGAGATGATAAACTTGCTGAGCACGAGTCATCGTAAATTGATATTGTTTTCTTTTTTCCCTAGGAGTTCCTTCATATAAAATAACATACACTTTAGCTCGGGTAACTTGAGCGTTAAAAGGTGCATAATATTGCGCCTGTATCGCATAATTACCTGGAAGGGCCTTAGCCATAGTAAAAGTTTGGGGAGCAAAAGTAGAATCATCATAAACAAGATTTCCACCCGCTTTAGTAGATGTATGAGCCCAATAACATTTTTCTCCGCTCGGATCTATCACCCATAGATCCGTATAACTTGCAGTATCCCAAGTAAGAACTACTTTGATATCTCTTGGTGGAACTTTTGCAAAAAAGCTCACTTTGTCGTAAGCTTTTCCGGCTCTCACTTCTACCAAATTATCTCCTGGAGAAGCGACAGTACTAAATGAAAATTTCCCTCCATAGAGAGGAACCATCTGAGGAATTCCGTTCAATACCACGGTTACTTTTTCAGGATTGATCCCTGTGACTGTTCCCGAAACAGTCTGTATTCTCTCCGTAGTAAATCCCCCACGAGGAGACTCGATCAAAACGGATTCCGCTGCCAAAGGAACAAAGGAAAAACAATATAAGAACAAAAAAGCAACGAAACACTTTCGCATTTTATAATATGTTTTTCTATTTGTTATAGATGGCAAAGCGGAGAACATACTTAAGATTCCGGATCTATTTCGAAATTCGCTATATGATATACTTGCTGGGAACGGGTCATTACGAACTGAAATTGTTTTCTTTTTTCGTTCGGTTTTCCCTCATTTAAAACCACGTATACATTCACTCTTGTGATCGGTTTATCGTAAGAACCGTAATATTGCACTTGGATAGAATAATTTCCAGGCAAAGCCTTTGACATTGTGAAGGTTTCAGGACCGTAACCATCCACAACGTCTACATCCAAATTTCCGCCCGACTTAGTGGACCTATTTGCATAAAAACATTTTTCCCCAGTTGGATCTAGGATCCAAAGATCCACATCGGTAGGAGTGTCCCAGGTCAAAACAACTTTGATATCTTTAGAAGGGACGGCTGCAAAGAAGGATACTCGATCACTTGCATTACCTGCCTTAACTTCTATCAAATTTGTTCCAGGGGCAACGACAGTACTTAAGGAGAATCTTCCACCTTGAAGACGGATCAATTGAGGGATCCCATTGATTACGATAGTCGCCTTCTCAGCGTTTCCGGTTACAGTTCCCGAAACGGTTTGTATACGTTCACTAGTAAATCCTCCGCGGGGAGATTCAATCGTGACTGATTGCGAATAAACCGAGGCTGCGGAGAAAAACAGCAGACCCAGGAGTAAATTACTGACCAACGCTGATTTCATCGTCTGAACTTGCTCCTGATACTTCTGAATAATACATTAAGGAAGCTCTAGCGGGGATCGCCTTATACTTTCCTCCGACTTCTGCTCGGATAAAATATCTTACTTTAAATGCCTTCGTAGGACCTCCTACAAAGAACACTGCACGATCATCATAAACCTGCCTACTAAGGTATTCCATCTTTAGATCACCCGAATAATATTCTGCATCTCTTTGGAGGAAGGAAAATCCAGGCAATAAGGAATCTTCTACTTGGTAATAGGAATCCGAGTCGTTTTCTTTTTCCACAGAAACCTCTACCATGACCAAGTCTCCTGGTTGGAAAGATCTAGATTCTACAGTTGAGATATCATTCGAATCCACTTTCAATTTATAGTAAGTTCGTTTGACCTTGATCCCATTAGAATGAGCATTTAATTTTTTGCTTCGATCCGTGTAATAAAGAGAAGCGGTAGCATATAGGACTGGCCCATCCTTTTTCAAGATCTCTACCTTATTGCTTCCGGATCGGATCAGTTCGGAAGGGATCGGTATCTTATACAATTCGCCCTGCTCCGATTTAGGAGATAAGCTAACCGTTTTTAAGTTAGTCCCGTTAAACACGATCTCAACATTTGCAGTAGTTTCAGATTCTCTTATAGAAGCCAAAAATTCCGATAATGCAAGGACCGCTGCAGATGTGTCTCTTGAATTATTCCATGCGAGTTCTATTCGATTAGATAAAAGGGAAGAAGCAAGGTTCGCAAGAATGACTTTGTCTTCTCCGGATCGAACTCCAGCGCTTAATAAAGTGGAAATTGTCTCTATTCTATCTTCTTCCCATCTTGGATTTTTTCCGTAGGAGCTGAGTTTTAAGAATGGCTTTTTGCCGTATCCACTCGATTCTACAGCTTTTTTGAACCAAGTAGAAGCCTCTGCTTTTTTACCTTTATTAGATAAAATTAATGAAAGAAGAGCTTGTCCATACTGGTTTAACTTGGAAGAAGATTTCACAAGTCCGTCCACAAGAGAATCTTCAACAGCTCCACCCTCGCTTAAGGAGAATATAACATATGCCCTAGAATTAGGAGAAAGTTCTCCTTTTCCTAATACTTCATAAAGATAAGCTCGAGCTCTGTTTAAAACCGGTGCGGAAACTTTTGCTCCGTTCTTTTGGCTGATTGCCAATCCTCGATAAACGTATGCGGACATCAAAACATCACTTTCTATTCCGCCTTCGAACCAACCGAATCCTCCGTCTACACGTTGGAGTTCCGACACCCTTTTGAGACCTACCTCGATCATTTTAGGAAGTTCTTTCCGCAACCTTTCGTTGATGAACCCTGCCTTCTGAGCGGACAATAAAGGATAGAATCTACTCATCGTTTGCTCGACACATCCGTATGGATAGCCTGCGAGATACTCTAATGATTGACGCAAAGCAGGCAAAGAAGCCGGACTAAGGCGAATTTCTAATCTAGGATCTCCCAATTCTTTAGGAGCTTCCAAATTTAGAATTCCTGAATTTGCTCCTTCTTCCATTCCTAAACTATCCGAGACGGTTTTAGGCAATCCCCAGGTCTTAAGAGGAATTTCGGATTTTAGAAGATCTTGATAATTTCCGGAAGCAGCCAAGATACTGATCTTAGCAGATTTGATCTTAGGATCAGCGACCGTTTGAACATCGAAATGTAAGGACTGATTTTGGCCTGGTTCTAAGTTGATCGTAGTTTCAGAATTTCCTAATATCTTAGCACCTTCCGCTTTGAAGGAAACTTTGATCGGCAACTTGCTAGGAGTTTGATTGGAAATAGTGGCGGAAACTTTTTGGGTCTCACCTTTGATGATGAACCTAGGCATTCCTCCTAAGATCATCAAATCTTTTTTAGTAACAAAGCTTGTTTGTCCTCTTCCAACTTTCGTATCAGGAGTGATCGCTACTGCAGTAATCCTCCAGGAAGTTAAATTGTCCGGAAGATCAAAACTTACCGTAGCAGTTCCGTCCGCTCCTGTTTTTACTTTAGCATTCCAGTAACTTGTATCCTTAAAACGATCTCGAGCCTGATCCTCGTTCTTCATTGCGGAATAAACGGAGTCTCCTTTTTGCCCTAAAGCCAACTTCAATCGTTTATACTCGGAATAACCGAAGAACTTATACGCGGAAGCAAGAGTGGTTTGCACGTTATTTCTTCTTGGATGGTAGAAGAAGGTTCCGATATTCGGAGTCCTTTCTTCTTTGATCTGATAAATTGCCTCATCTACTACTGCAAGGGAAACTTCGGCAGAAACCCCGCCGCCGAGCCCCGTAGTTTTCAAACGGATCTCTGCCTTGTCTCCAGGGCGATATACTTTATGCCTTGGCTCTAAATCCACTTTCAGGAACTTCTGCTCAGGAGGAGCGACTACTCTTACCTGGCTTTTATAGACATCGTTTCCTGAAAACTGAACGGCGGATAATGTGAAATTCGGGCTCATCTCCGCAGTGATCGGAACAGCATACTTCAACGCGTTTCCTTTCATCTTCACTACTTCTTTTTTGAAGATACGGTTCCCTTCCAAAGTTAAGACCATATGCCCGTTAGAGATCGGGCTCAATACAAGTATCTCTGCAGTATCTCCTACAGAATAAATATCCTTACCCGGTTTCAAAGTGATGTCTTTAAAAGGAATTTCAATAGAGTCCGAAACGGAAGATGCCCAGAAGAATGTTTCCGATTTAGTCAAATTCCCGTTCGGATCTTTCGTTTCTGCGACGAGAACAAATTGTCCTCTTTTAGGTATTGTAAAGGAGGCAGTCCCAATACCGGAAGCGGAAGTCATAACGGATAAAGAAGAAATTTTGGAACGATTCGCTTCCCTTACGTATTGGATCTCTCTGTTATAAAGTATAAGATCCACATTCCGATTTCCTACAGTCTTCTGGCGATCCGTTTCACTTAAAGTTTTATCATAAGGGATCAGGCTAACTGTAAGTTTTGCATCTTTACCTGGCTCATAAACGGAATTATCTTTAGAGATACGGACAAAAAAAGCGCTTCGATTTACGGAGAAAGAAGCGGAACCGTCCAAAGTCATGTCTTCGGATTGAACGGAAGCAATGACCGTGTAAACCGAATCTGCATCCGTCTTATCCGGTTTAAATTTGATGGAATATTGGCCCTTAGGATCCAATTTTCCTTTTCCATCCAAGACCAATTCCTGCTTATCACTCTGCCCTGATTGTTCCAGATAATCGGAAGATGCATCGAAATTTATAGTTCCTACAGGAGAATAATCGAATTTAGGCCTGCGAAATACTCTATACGCGACTTCTTGATTTGCAACCGGTTGACCGTAATAATATCTCGCTTTTACAAGCGCGCTTACTTCTTCCTTTTGTAAATAATTGGATTTGGGAATGGAAACTGAAACTAAGAAGGTAGGCTTTTTATAAGCCTCCACAGAGAATTCGGTTTGAAAAACTTTATCACGAAAATTTAATATTAATGAATAATTCCCTAGTGTGACATTCTCTGAATCCGGAACTACGAATTCTCCCGAAAAAGTTCCATTATCTCCCGACACATTGATCGGAACACTTGGTATAGAAGTTTCTCCTTGCTCGCTCGCAACGGCCACAACCCCAGCGCCTGAGATCGTTTTATAATCGTCTTGGGAGAAATTACGAACGATCCCTTTAAAGTAAACAGTGTCGCCTGGTCTGTAGACTGGACGATCCGTATACAGATACGCACGGGGGCCACCTTCTCCATAAAAAGAACTGGAATAAAATTCAGGATCGGAAACCGAATATTCCCCGTTCTTTTGTGCAAGTATGAGTCCTTTTACAGGACTTCTTCCTTTATAAAAATAAGTTCCATCGGAAGAAGTTTTACCTGTTTGGAATGCTTGTCCAGTTTCCAAATTGAAAAGAGTAAGATCCACATCGGAGACAGGCTCACCAGTATCCTTTCTTCCTACATAAACGAAAGTTTCCGCATCAGCCTGTTTTACTAAGAAGTTCAAACCGGACTTGATCAGAATTGTATATGCCAACTGTGAGCCTGATACACCTTCCACAAGATATACTCCGTTATCTCTGACTGGAACGGGAATCCTTCTATATGCCCAATGAGAAGTTACTGTCGGAACCGAGAATGTAGCGACCAGTTCTTGATCTTTTAATATTGCAGGGATCGCTAAGGTTTTTTCTTCCTGAGGTTTTTCGTAATCTACACCTAGTGTTTGTCTTAATTCCGATCTTGTTTTGGAATTGAATTCTTTTCTGGCTACTTTACGAAAATCATTTTGGAATTTCTGAGCTGTTTTAGTAAAAAGTGCGACCGGATTTCCAAAGACTCCTTCATTATTCTCTTGGACCAGTCTTTCTCTAACTTTTTTAGTTAAAAATGTCTGGGGATCGGAAATCTTATACACTCTGAATTCGTAATTTACCGATCCGCTTCCTTCCAGATTTACATAAGCATTCTCACCCGAACCGAAACTTCTATCCGTTCCTAAATAGAACGCAGGAGCTCCGAATAAGTTCGGTTTCACATAAAAGAACCCGACCGCCGAAATGAATATTGTGAGAAGAGAGAATATTATCTTTTTATGATCCAATACGAAAGTTCTCATTCTTAAATTCCTATTCTAAAATCCGAAATCTATATACCCCGAGAAAATTTCGGTTGCTCTTCTCTGGGGAAAATAACTGGCTTCTTTCCAACTCTTTTGCATGGATCAATTTGATCCCTCGATCCGATCCGGTATGGTATAGAAGTTTGGGATTTTTATCTTCTCCTTCAACCAAGATCATAGAATGGAAATTAGTTCCAACACCACGATCCGATCTAAAAAAAAGAATGTCCCCTGCCAAACCTGACTCCAACTCTCTGGAAACAAAGAAGGTATGGAACTTTTCCAGACTTTCTGCATCCGCAAATTCTCCGAACTTACCATCACCTATCCGAAATAAGTTTTTACCAATATAGGGTATATCCGGGTATTGAAATTCACGGACATCCGGTAAATTTTTATCCAAAACGATACCGGTCTTAGTTTGCCAATCCTGAGTATGGGCCTTTAAAGACTCCTTATATGCAAAACGGATCAAACCGCTGCAATCCCTTTCCTTTGAATTCCAGGAGGAATTCTCCTTTAAGTATTGGGACAATGCAATACGAATAAACCAATCCCGAAATGCTTTACGATCCGTTTCAGTCCTAAGCTCCGCAGGATCCGGAAACCCATCCTGATCAAAATCAACTTCCCTACTATAGATCGTGATCAGAACGGTCTTACCTAAACGAGTATGGATTGTAATATTTGTAGGAACTGTACCGGCTCGGATCCGTAAAATTTCCTCTCGTCCACTTTCTTCCTTCGAAATTAATTTTAATTCTTCGGGCTTTATATCTTCCCACAAAAAAGAATCTTTAGGACCGATGATCGGATTGGTAATTTTTAAGACCGCTACGGATTTTCCATCTCCAGGCATTCTCAATTCTGCCGGATCCAAGACAGACTCGAAGTAAGAACAACAAGAGAATAAAACGAATATTAGAGGATAAAAAATCCGAAGTTTCAAAACAAGGGCCGAAGTTTTGTTTTAAGAAGTTTTAGGAAATAGAAAAGGATTTTTTGATCGAATATGAATCTAATTAATGAGCAAAACCGGAATTACAAAAAATCAATTTAGCTTCTGAATCGATCTCACCGTAAACAAACGCATTTTGATCGAATTTTCTTCCCAGGTTCAAAACAAAATCCAAACTTCCACCCAAAACTAGATAACTTTCTTCCGACCAATTTCCTTTTCTTCCTACACCTTTTTTGAATTCGAACCGGGCAATTTCTTTTTCTAAGTTCTGATTCCGGAGCCGGTTCTCTTCAGGACTTAAAAGTTTACTTTTGGGATTATATGCAGTGATAAATGCCCAGGTGCTTACTTGTTTCTGCTTGAGAAATAAATCTAATTCTGGATGTTTCTCTCCGATCTTAATGATCAATTCAGGATCAAATACGATGTATTCGGATCCCAAATATTCGGAAAGAAGAAGTTCCGGGTCCAAGGATCAATATCCTAAAGCTTTTCTGATCTTTTCCGGAATATCTTCGAACTTAGGATACTTATGTTTTTTGCCGTCAGGAAAGATCACATAGTAAGTACCATTTAGGACTTCCATATAATAATTTCCCTTCTTCTTTTGTCCTATAGAAGATTTATCCATCTCTTTTACCATTGCCTGGTATCTAGGAGGAAGAGTTTGCCAAGAGGCATACACTTGGATCTCGCCCGCATGATTGACGGTATACATTCCGTTCTCATGCATGATCTTAATCCCATTATAATCGAAAACTTCTAGAACATTTACTTTAGGTTCTTTTTTCTTGGGCTTTTCATTCGGATCGAAGTTAGGAGGTTCTTCCGATTGGATATTGTATTGTACGACTGATTTAGAATCTTGATCGGATCTTCTATTACGAGTGAGAAGAATATAAAGATAAGAAAGGCCCGATAAAGTCAGGGCCGCAAAGATCAGGAAATCAAAATGTCTTGTGATCCATCCCATCACTTCAATCTAAACTCGATTATTTTGCATGCGAACGGAACAGGATCGCCTGCTTGGGTCCAAAAACTACATTTTTCGAAAGCTACTGAAGCCACACAATTATCCACATCTTTTTTCCGCTGCCTACCCGGAACTAAAGAGGTGATCTGGCGATTCGAACCGCAAGCTTCGTCCTTAGCAGCGTATGCCACTAATATTTTTGCTCCAGCTTCTTCAAACGTATAGAAATCCGCGTCATCGGACTTGTTAGAGCAATTCAACAAAACGAAAGTTAAGATCGTAAGATAGATTAAATTCTTAAATTTCATGCTCCGGCTTCTTGGCAATTTGTATCTTTTCATCAACAGGAAGATCTACTTCTCCGAAAACGGTTTTGTATTTAACAATTCCTTTCATTCTCAAATTCGGATCTTTTCCGGCAAGCAAGCTTCTGACTACTAAAATTCCTAGTAATAGTTTATCCGGCCCCTGGCGATTTTCAAAGCTAGTTTCTATTCTTAACTGGACCACTGTTTTAGAAAAAGCTTGGATCTCAATCTCTTCTCCAGAAGTTACCCTTGCTAATTCTGTTTCATGACCGTTGGAAGAAGCCGCCACTACTCCCAAATCGAACTTATAAATTTTTACTTCTGAATCGTTCGGGTTCTCTATTTCCAAACTAGAATTTAAAACAATTTTAGGGGAAGGAGGAAAAGATTGGATCTCAATCTTTTCCGTTTTAGTTTCTAAGATCCTATATTTACAGGCCTGTAATTTTTTAACATTATCCCTTAATCCTATACAAGAATCAAAGAACAAAGAGGGTCCGAAAATGCAGACCCAAAATAAGAGGGTCCTTTTTCTTTGAGATAAGAAAAAAGAAATCCCCATCAAAGCTCCCATCCGTTGGAAATTAATACTTTTCCTCTGGTCATGTTTTGAGCGTATTCTTCGATCGCTTTATCCGCTTCTTTCAATGGATATTTTGCCGCGATCTCTGTTTGGAATTCTTTTCCAAGTAAGGATCCGATCTCGGAAGAAATTCTCCAAATTTTAAAAGGACTTTGTTGCGGCATCCAAGAAGAAAGCCAGTATCCTTCTATCTTCTTATCCTGAAAAATCCCAAGTCCGGCATGATAACTGATCGGCTCTTCGGACAATGCTCCATAAACTACACATTTACTTCCGTAAGGTAATGCAGCTAATGCTCTTCCTGTAATTTCTCCTGCAACTGCATCCAACATGATCGTTGCATTTAATTTATTGGAAAGAACTCTTAATTCACGATCAAAATTCGGAGAGTTCGAATCCAACACATGTTCCGCTCCTAAAGATTTCAGAAGATCCGCCTGTTCTTTTCTTCTAACGATATGAATTCCAGGGATCCCTTTTTTATTAGAAAGTCTTAATATCATTCTTCCCAAAGCGGAAGCAGCAGCGGTTTGAACATAAGCCTTATGTTTTTCTCGGATAACTTGATCTAAGAGGGCCCAGGCTGTAAAAGGGTTCACAAAAAGACATGCGCCTTGTTCCAAAGTTACGTCCTTATTCAAAGCAAAACAAGAATACGCATCCGTAATCATATATTCCGCATAAGGTCCGTCTCCTTTATTCGGAGCAACACAGGCAACCGGTTTACCAACAAGTGAGTTGGCTCTCCAACCTCCTCCACTTTTAACAACCAATCCGCTTCCTTCAAATCCTGGAACTGCAGGAAGTTTTTTCTTAATACCGTATAATCCTCTCATGAACATTAAGTCGGACGGATTGATGGAGCCTGAATGGACCTTGAGTAAAACTTCTCCCTTTTTTAAAGGTCTGATCTGTTTCTCTACGATCTTTGCTCTTCCAGGTTCATTGCTGTATTCTTTTAATTCGTATGCTAAATACGATTCAGGTAATTCGAATTTTTTTGCCATCTTTCTCTCTTCCTCTTAATCTTCATCCTTCAACATCAAATGTCGAATGGAGTCTTGTTTATTTTGTAATATATGATTTTGTAAAAATTCTTCCGCATCTTCTTGGGTCTTGATAGAAAACCAAAATCCTTCCGGATAAGATACTTGAACCGGACCTAACTCACAACGGTCCAAACATCCCGCTTTTTGGATACGGACCTTTCCCTTTAAACCAAGTTCTTGTACTCTTCTTTTCATATATGCGAGTAACTGAGGAGATCCTTTAGGGCCACAGGAAGGACGCTCTCCTTCAGCTCTGACATTCTCGCAGACAAAAACATGTTTATCAAAGTACATTGTAGGAGTTCCAACAGAGGCGAGGCCTCTTTCTTCCTAGTTTCATACATAGGGGAAAGCTTTGAACCCATTTTTTCCGAGATTAGTTTGAGCCTCTAACGGTTGCCAGAAGTAAGAATCCGTTTTTTTATGGTCTAAGATACGTTATACACGAGTATTTGCTCATATTTGGAGAATAGAATGAAACGATCTGCGATCCTTCTTCTCTTGCCCGCATTCATAACAATTCTTTACTGCGGAAAAAAGGAACTAAAACCTATAACCGAATCCGAAAAACCTCTTTTCGAAAAAGTTTTGTCGGAAAACGATAAGATCGTACAAGTTCTCTTAACAACGGAGAATATTTCTCCGAACGTTACGGAGTTAATTTCTTCTTTGAATTCTCTCGAGTCCGCAAAAGGTGGGTTAGAAACCTCCGCTTCCGAAATGAAAACCGTTTTGGAAGAAGCAAAATCCTCTGACATAAAAGTATCCTTTGAGGCCTACTCCAAGTTCAGTGAAATTTTAGCGGAGACAATGAAAGTCAGAAGTCTTCAATCCGGCCGAAACCGTTTCTATTGTCCGATGGTCAAAAAAACATGGGTATATTCCGGAATGAGGATCTTCAATCCATACGCTCCGGATATGCGTGATTGCGGTGATCTTATTCCCTGAAAATAAACAAAAGGCAGAAAGAACCTGTTTAGCGGGAGTTTCCGAGTTCAAACCCTGTCCCAGCAATTGTAGGGATTTTTTCAGGGTCTCGAATTGGGACGACTCTTCTGATCAGTCATGTTTCGCTTTTGAAAAACTGGAAAAGTTTTTAGAAGGTGGGAACTCCTTCTCCGTAGGCGCCACCGCATTCCAACAAGCACCCGCAGATATTTTAGAAAATTTTTCCACACAATCGGAGATAGGTTTCGATCTAGTTAGATACTTTCTTTCTATCTCTTCTCCAGATCAAGTGATGTCTACGATCCTAGAAATGGATGACTCACTACTTTATAGAATCGTAAAGGAAGATTTTAAGATTTTCCAAAAGTTAAGAAAAGAAAAGAAGGTCTTCGGAACTGAGACTAATTTTTTAGATTCTAAAGCAGCACAATTTTGGAACAGCCTTCCTCCAGAAAGGATCACTAAATTCGTTTTATACTGCCTCCGAAACAAAAAAGATAATATTTTCGCTGCAAGATTTCTTGGATTAATGCCTCCGGAAACATTACTTACCTTAAGAGAAAATCTTTCCCTAACTAAGGAGGAAGAAATAGAACTTTATAGAGGATTGGAAGAATCCTTATACGAGTTCCCGATATTATTTCCCGGAATGTATACACATCTTCTGGAACTATTCGCAGAAGATCCCGAAATTCATATCATTCTGTCCACTATGGAAGGATTGGTAGATCGGAAAAAAGGTCTACTCAAAGCAGGAAGAGAAGTTTTACGAATTATAGAAGCATCGGATAAGAAAAACTCCCATCAGGAAGTTCTAAATTACCTGAACACTTTGGACAAGGACGCGGCCTTGGAAATCCTAGGAATGTTGGAAGAAAAGAACCATATCGGGATCTCCGAAAAAAGTCTTTTGTCGGCCTATATCAAAGGAGAAGAATCCGAATATATCACATTCGGAAAAAGATCCGTTTATAGAGTTAAGTAAAAGGGTCTTAAGCTCAGACCCTTTCTTCTACTTCGTATTCTTTGAATAAACTCTTCTGATTTCCCATATCGCTTTGAAATTCCACCGGATAATCCGAAGTGAAACACGCGTTGCAAAATCCGCCGCCTCGATGATCATTCACCGCCTTATGCATAGAATCCACGGAAAGATATGCGATAGAATCCACTCTTAAATACTTACGAATTTCTTCGATCGTATGAGTAGCAGCGATCAATTCCTTATGAGTTGGAATATCGATCCCATAATAACATGGAGAAACCGTAGGAGGAGCAGAAACTCTTAAGTGGATTTCTGTTGCACCAGCGTTTCGGATCATCTTGATGATCTTACGACTAGTAGTTCCCCTCATGATGGAGTCGTCCACAATGACTACTCGTTTTCCATCTACAACGTTCTTCACAACATTGTATTTGATCTTCGCCCCGAAGTCTCGGATCTTTTGGTCCGGCTCGATGAAAGTTCTTCCTACATAGTGAGAACGGATGAGTCCTTGTTGGAATGGAATTCCGGAAGCTTCCGAATATCCAAGTGCTGCGATGTTTGCAGAATCCGGAACAGGGATCACAACATCCGCTTCAACCGGAAGTTCTTGAGCGAGCTGATTTCCGAGCGCCTTACGGACTTTGTAAACGGATTCGCCGAAAATATTGGAGTCAGGTCTTGCAAAATAAATGTATTCGAAAATACAAAGAGCAGGTCTTGCTTGAGGGAAAGGATAGAAGGAACGAGTCCCAGTCCGATCCACTACGATCATTTCTCCAGGCTCCACATCTCTTTCGTAAGTTGTGTCTGTAATGTCGAATGCGCAAGTTTCAGAAGCGAAAACGATAGAACCATCATCCCTTCTACCCATCACGAGCGGACGGAAACCATTCGGATCCCGAACTGCAATGAGTTGATTCTTGGTTAGAACAACGAGAGAATACGCACCCCTAACTTTTTTCAAAGCGGAAGAAAGTGCAGAAAGTAGATCTGTCTCTCCGGATCGAGCCATGAGATGGACGATCACTTCCGAGTCGATCGTAGTTTGGAAAATAGAACCTTCTTTTTCCAATTGGGAGCGAACTTCCCAGGAATTTACCAGGTTTCCATTATGAGCCAAAGCAATCGGCCCCAGATGAGACTCGACCCGAAGTGGCTGAGCGTTTCTTAAAAAGCTCGCTCCAGTGGTAGAATAACGATTATGCCCGATTGCAGCGGACCCGGTTAACTCCCGGATTTTGCCTTCGGTAAAAATATTGGCGACCAGTCCCATTCCGGCGTAACGGTAAAGATGTTCGCCGTCGGAGGAAACGATCCCGCTCGATTCTTGGCCCCGATGCTGCATGGAGTACAGACCGAGGTAAGTAAAATTGGCTGCTTCGGGAGAATTAAAAATCCCAAAGATCGCACATTCTTCTTTTGGTTTGTCATCTCGGACTAGGGTCCGTAGACTGGACGTATTGGGAATCGAACTCATGGTCCCCCTTCCGACGCTAGTCTCCCAGGTCGCCTTTTAGATGCAAATACAATCCGATTATATTGTCGTAGACAACGTCCGAAGCCTACAGTTGGCATTGATTACTCTCTCTCAATCCGATTGCCTCTCAATTGATACTGAATCTAGCGGTTACTACACGTATTATTCCAAAGTTTGTCTCATCCAAATATCCTCTAAGGGTAAAAATTATATTTTTGACCCGATCCGTTTGGACGACCTCTCCGGATTAGGACCTCTATTTGAGAATCCTGCGATTTTAAAAATATTTCATTCCGCTTCGGACGATATCAAAGCCCTAAAAAGAGACTTCGCTTTCAAGTTCATCAACATCGCAGACACGATGTTTAGCTCTCGTTTATTAGACTTAGAACAGAACTCTTTGTTGTATCTTGTGGAACATTACCACAAGGTCAAACTCTCGAAAAAGGAACAAAAATCCAACTGGGAAAAACGCCCTTTGGAAAAAAGTCAGCTCCAATACGCGGCCCTGGACACAGTATATCTGGAATCCATCTGGGAAAAAATGAGAGAAGAACTCGGAAAACGAAAATTGTTAGACGAAGCGGTTTCCGAATTCGCAAAAATCGCGGAAGAAGAGCCGGAACCTTTCGAAGGATTCTCCATCAATTTAGAAAAATTCCCCAATGTTTTGGATTTAGGTTCCGACGAAAGAAGAGCATTACACGATACTCTTGGTTTCAGGGATGAAAAAGCCAAAAAATTGAACAAAGCTCCTTTCAGAGTTTGGAATAATGATAAAGTATTAGAACTAGTGAAGTCTAGAGGAGAATTGAATAAACTCGTAGACATCATCGGAAAAAAGGACGCAGAGAACTTATTCCAAGTTTATAAGAATCCGAGCGGCCCACCGATCCAAAAAAACGACTTATTCAAAAGATCTATCGAGGACCTATCGGGAGAAGAGGCGGACAGATTCAAACGACTTAGACAATGGAGAGAAACAATCATGTCTATTCGTAGGATGGGTCACAACTTAATGCCGTCTAATAAGAATATCGCGGAGATTGCGAAACGAAATCCTAAATCGATAGAAGAACTAAAAGAGCTTGCGATATTCTCCCAATGGAAAGTGGAAAATTACGGGCCTTCTATTCTTGCTGCAATCCAATCTAAACCGTATGAGACAACTCTGTCCGGTTTAGTCCCGATCAAAAAGAAATTTGATTAGATTAGAACTTGAAAGACTAAAGAAAGAACTTCCTCTTCTGCCGGAAGGAGAACCGAATCTACCCGAGGACGTAGCGCATTCTTCGGTTGTAATGCCTGTGTTCCATAAAAACGGGCAAGATGGTTTTCTTCTCCAAAAAAGAAATCCGAACCTAGCATCTCATCCGGGACAAATTTCATTTCCAGGCGGAGTCAAAGATCCTGAAGACGATAATCTTCTAATCACAGCTCTTAGAGAATGGAAAGAAGAGATGGGAGCTCCTACAGAAGAATTATCCGTGATCGGAAATTATAGAGGGCAACTCACTCATACTGGATTTCATATCACTCCCTTCTTAGCGAAGTATTCAGGAGATTTTACATTTGAATTCAATCTGGAAGAAGTGGAAAGGATCATCATACTCGAGTTAGATCGGCTTTGGGAGGCTCCTTTTTTTAGCATCCAAGGCAGAAGAAAGCCTGACGGTCCTTTCTTAGAAGTGTTTTACTTTGATATAGAAGAAGGACTTTTATGGGGAGCGACCGCAAGGATCATCGTGGACTTCTTAAGAGAACATGCTGGATTCAAAAGGACTCCGATTTTAAGAACCCCTAATATGAGTTCGGCACCTTTCTTGGACTTAAAACTTCCATAATTGTTTTGCGTATTAACCAAAATCAGGTGTGCAAAATCAAAAGAGCGGATTCTTTTTTTCCACTTTCTTCCAATTTTTCTTCTAACCATTACGTCTCTAAAAAATGTAGTCCTACGAGGTTTTCAACTTCAGTTATTTTGAAATTGGACCGAAATTGAATACGACATAATTGAATCCCATCCGGGGACGTATTCGAAACACGAAAGGCATTTTACATAGGGGTTAATTCCAATGAGCAAATTTAAGGATCTATTTAATTCAGACATCCGCACTAGTTATTTAAAGGAAAGCTGGAAGGAAGAAGACTGGTATGAGTCTCTTGCCGGTAGACCGGGGATAGAGCAAAAAATCCCTTACTTCAAAAAAGAAGAAACTTCTTCTATTCGGGTGGCGGTTCTTAGCAGATGACCCCGGAAGAGAAAGAAGCTCTTTTTCGCAGTCTAGAAGAAATCAGGATCGCTCTCCAAACTCATCAGTTTGGTGGAGAATACAAAGCGATCCTATACAGTATCCCGATCGTAGGGATTATCTTCGGATGGTTATTATTATTCTTTCTCTTCTTCTGGTGGTATCGCCAAAGAATGGCGATCATTAAAGCAGGCCTTTATCAAAGGGAAAAATTCGATCTACGTCTTTATTCCTTCTTCTTAGGATTAATCCTAACTTTTGTAGGGATCTCCTTATCTGTTACCTTCATCTTAGTATTAGGAAAATCTTTAGCCATGCTTGGGGGATTAGTTCCTCTTGGAACCGGCTTAGGTCTACTTTGTTATTATAAATGGTCCCCTAAAAAGTGAGGCGGATCCATATAGATCCGATCTTACTAAAACAGGTTTAATACTCCTTTTATGAAACCGGAAGAGCCCATCCTATGTGATCCGGAGGACTGGGCCAACATTCAAAAAGTCCTAACCGGAGATTTCGAAGCTTTCGAACAACTCGTATTGAACTACGAGGCAATGGTATATTCCCAAGCCAAAAAAGCATTTCGAAACGAAGCCGAGGCTGAAGACTTTACTCAAGACGTTTTCTTAAAAGCATTCGAAGGCCTTTCTACATTTAGGGGAAGGTCTAAATTCTCCACTTGGGTATTCTCCATTGCAAGAAACGAGATCATTCGTAGATATCGAAAAGAACACCCTGAAATAGATTCCCCTATAGAAACGTTATCCAGCGAGAAGCTGGGAGATAATTTCTCCACTCAAGAATCCGAGGTAATGGAAAAAGAGACCTCGGAAAAAATCAGATCTTTGGTGGAAAAGCTGCCCGAATTATATCGAAAACCGATATCATTACACTACTTCGAGAATATGTCCTATAAAGATATTTCCGAAAATTTAAACTTGAAAATGAACACTTTGAAGAGTTATATTTTTCGAGGGAAAGAAATCTTACGCGATTGGCTGAAAAAAGACGATGAGCACGGAAAAAGATAAACTTCCCGAAGAATTACGGGAACAATTGGATTTTTTTGTTAAACCTCCCGAGGGGAAGGTCAACGAGAATGTACCCCCATTACTTAAGAAAAAAGTAATGCTTCACCTTGTCCATTTGAAACATATCCGAACTATTTTAATTACGGTTCTGATCCTGGCATTTTCTCCTCTAACTGCTATATTGTTTAGCGATTGGAATTTCCTTTTCCAAACCGGGCTTCTACATGCGATATTAGCTACCAGTGGGTTTTTGTTCCTGCTTTTTGCGGTATTGATAGGGATTTATCTTGTGCAAAACAGAAGCCCTTATACTAAGGAATGGAAAAACAAGTTAGGATTCGACGAATGAGATTTTTTAGCATCGGGATCGCCTTATCTTTATTACTTTCCTTTGGAAACGGATTAAGTGCCCAAGAAAAATCGTCCGGGACCAAATTAACCGCGAAAGAGTTCTTAGAAATGAAATTGGACTCCGTATTTCCTCTCATCCAAAATATGAGTAAGCAGGAAGCGGATGTTTTAATCACTCAGATCCGGGAAGAAGCCAGAAAGTCCTGGGCCCAGTCAGATAATTATTTTTTCTTAGTCGAACATCTAACCACGATCAAAGCTATCGAAGAAGAACAGACCAGACTAAAAGGTCTATTCTGGGTATATGTTCTCGGTCTCGCATTGTTTTCTGGATTTACACTTTATGTCCTCTTCCGCCAAAGAAAGCTGATTAGAGAACTAAACGAAATTATAAAAGATCGCTAAAAATAGCCTCCCAGTCTGCTATAGCCAGAAGAACGACTTCTTTTTGTTTACTAGTTGTCATAAGAATCCGGCCAGGATAATCTTTTTCCGGCGATTGTAATGTTTGTGTAAACCTTTTGTAACGATTTTCTGACAATTTAGAGGGATGGAACCTATCCAAATCCAAGGATCCTCCTCCCCGACGACTAACGATAAAAATCTACCGAGGCGTAGGAGAAAGAGCTTCAGCGAATTTATGAAAAATGCTTCCGGCAGCCCAGGCCAAAAAATCCTCGTTGTAGATGATGAAGAGGATATCGCAGAACTTATCAAATTTCATTTAGAAGAGAACGGTTACCAGGTAGACACTTGCCAGAACGGCTTGGAAGTTCTTCCTAGGATCGAAAAGAACATACCCGACCTGGTGGTCTTAGACCTAATGCTTCCAGGGATCGGAGGTATGGATCTCTGCAAACGAATTAAAGAGAAATATTCCCTACCGATCATTATGGTCACAGCTAAGTCCGGAGAGACGGATGCAGTTTTAGGACTCGAATTAGGCGCTGATGATTATGTCAGAAAGCCGTTCTCTACTCGCGAACTAATTGCAAGAGTTCGTTCGGTCTTAAGAAGATCGGGAGAAGGAGAAGACGAGCAGGACCAAGAAGGAAATATCACTGTCGGTAAAATTTTCCTGAACCCAAAAGCTCATAAAGTTTTCATTAATAACGAAGAGATCGATCTTACCTTGATCGAATATAAGATCCTCTACTTATTCATGACCAATACCGGTGTAGCTTTTACCAGAGATAAACTTTTAGATAAAGTTTGGGGAAAGGATATTTACGTGACGGATAGAGCTGTCGATGTTAATATTAAAAGACTCCGAGATAAACTAGGGGAAGAGAAGGAAAGGTTGGAAACCATCCGCGGGATCGGTTACAGATTTAATGAGGCGTAGCTTATTTTCTAAACTACTCTTAAGTAACTGGCTTCTACTCGTTTTCCTCATGGCAGTCGCGGGGATTGTCCTCTTTCTTGAGGACTTCATCAACCCCGAACTAAAGATTCTACTTTTCTCCGCGTACATCCTTCTTGCGATGTTCGGGACTTTTTACATGTCCTTCTCCATCGCAAAAAGTGTTACCCAAACCTTAAACCAAATTGAAATGAAAACCGGCGAGATCAACGCCGGGGATTTCGGTTCTGAATTAAGTCTTCCTGAGATCCAAGAATTGGCGGATCTCGCAGTTTCCATCAACTTGATGTCCGGACGTTTAAAACATCAGTTCGTGGATCTTACGATCGAAAAAGAGAAGTTCGACTCTGTATTACAAAACTTGAAAGAAGGAGTTTTCTCAGTCGATCTAGAAGGCTCTATTGTATTTCAAAACAAAAGTATTCCCGCATCCTTAATCGAACCTAATTCAGGCTCAAGAAAAGTAGAAGATGCAGTAAAAGACCCAAGACTCTTGGACTTCATTCGTAAAAATCTTTCCGGCAAGGGAGAACCTAAAACCGAGCTGGATCTAAGCCAAAATTTTTACGCGATCAAAATGTATCCTCTTAGAACAAACGGAAATCTTCTCATGTTTATCGGGGTGATCCGAAACATTACCGAAGAAAAACAATCCTATCTGATCAGAGAACAATTCGTACAGAACGCTTCTCACGAATTAAAAACCCCGATCACTTCCATCAAAGGTTATACTGAAACCTTACTCGGTCGTTTAAAACTTTTAGAAGAAAGTCACGAGAAAAGATTTTTAGACGCTATCTCCAGAAATACGGATCGAATGGTAAGGATCGTAGAAGATATGCTTACGATCACTCGGATCGAAAATCAAAGTGCAATCGCTCAACCTGAAGAGTTTACTCTAAAGTCTTTAGTAGAGAACCTTTCTTTTACTGTAGACGGGGTCATTTCTCCTAAAGGCCAAAAGTTAGTAGTAGATATGCCCGCTTCTCTCACCATAGCAGCGGATTGGGTTCTATTGGAACATATGCTTCTGAACTTGATCTCGAATGCTTCTTCTTATTCTCCCGATGATAAAACGATCACATTAAAAATTATCAAGGTCGAGCCTGACTCGGTTAATTTTCAGGTGATTGACCAAGGGATCGGAATTAAGGACGAAGATAAGGAAAGAATTTTCGAAAGATTCTTCCGTGTAGATAAGAACCGCTCCAGAAAAGAAGGCGGAACCGGACTTGGACTTTCTATCGTAAAACATATTGTACGTCTACATCATGGCTCGGTCAAAGTGTTTGACAATCCGGAAGGCGGGACTATCTTCTCGGTCACTCTTCCTTTAGTGTATTCTGAAATTTCCGAATTTTGAAATCCGAGCTTTTGCTCGGAATAGACTTTCCTAAAAAGCCCCTAAACCGAATATAGAGAATCTATATAAAAACCGACGCTGTTTTGATGGGAAACTTGTCGGATGATCCCTCTAAGGGATCGAGGTTAGAAAATGGATTATCCTAAGGGTTTTTTTTCGTTCGGAACGAATATAGGCATAAAAGATAAAACAAAAGATTTCGGAGTCATCTTTTCCGAAATTCCGTGCAAAGCCGCGGCCGTTTTTACAAAAAATAATTTTCCAGGCGCTCCAGTAATCGTTGGAAAAGAACATGTGAAGGACGGAGTTCTACAAGCTGTAGTTATCAATTCCAAAAACTCAAATGTTGCGACAGGAGAGAAAGGTATTGAAAACTCCAGACTCATCTGTTCGGAAATTGCTAAATCTTTAGGAATTTCAACAACCTCAGTACTTCCATCTTCCACAGGAGTGATCGGAGTTCCTCTACCGATGCAAGTCATACTTCCTGCATGTGCTCAAGCAAAATCGAATTTAAAACCTGGTAACTTAGAAGAAGTAGCGGAAGCGATCATGACGACTGACACTCGCAAAAAAGTTTCCGTTAGAAAGATCAAATCTTCCAAAGGAGACGCTGTCATATTCGGAATGGCGAAAGGTGCGGGCATGATCGAGCCGAATATGGCGACCATGCTTTCTTATATTCTTACGGATGCGGAGATCGAAGGGGAACTTTATCCCATTCTGAAAGATTGCGCAGACTTAAGTTATAATTGTATTACGATCGATTCTGACACTTCTACTTCCGATACTGTTGTGCTCTTAGGGAACGGCCTCGCAGGAAAAGTGGATCCGAATGAATTCAAATCCGCGTTACTCGAAATCTGCATAGATCTTGCAAAAGAGATCGCAAGAGACGGAGAAGGCGCATCTAAATTGATCGAAGTGCGGATCAAAAAATCCAAAGACGAGTCTCAAGCAAGAAAGATCGGAAAATCAATACTCAATTCTCCGTTGATCAAAACGGCTATATACGGCGGAGATCCGAACTGGGGTAGATTAGTAATGGCAGTCGGTAAAGTTTTTGATGAGCCTATCCCTTTTGAATCTTTGGAAATTTATTTCGGAGGTTTACCTGTCAAAGGAGCAGATCCGGAAACTCTCAAAAAATTATCCGAATATTTAAAAAAGAATTCCGAGATCTTCGTCGATGTGGTATTGAATACCGGAAACAAAGAGATGGTATTTTGGGGATGCGACTTAACCGAAGGTTACGTAAAAGAAAACGCATACTATACAACCTAAATTTTTAGACCGATCTTAATCCCCGAAACGTGAAAACCTTATTTTCCGATCTGAGACTGATCTCCTCGCTGATTACCTTAATGGTACGATTACTTTCCGTATTCGTAGTTTTAGGCCTGTATGAATTGAGCATCTATCTTCTTCCGAAAGAAATCGAATTCGTAAGCGAGATAGCAGTACTAACCTGTCTTGTATTCGGTGTGTTTGGGATCCTGCCTATCCAAGAGAAAGTATCCGGTTTTTTAAAAGCTTCTTTTGTTTCGGAATACTTAAGCGACGATCCTGGATCTTCAAGACTTGCTCATCGTAGATTCGATTCAGAAGGATTGATCAAAAATGTTTTTCCCGAACTCGTAAGGCTTACAAATAGCAATTTCGGAAAATTAGCAGTTCTAAAAAACGATTTGGTCCATTATGAACTTTATACATACGCTCACAAAAAACAAAGAAAAGTGCATACCTTAGAAGGTATCGACCCTAGAGCCGCATTACTTACTTATATTCTGAACAAAAGATCCGGAGCAATGATAGGTGAACCGGATCAAAATAAGATCATTAACGAAGACTTCGTAAGTTTAAGAGCGAATTTCATTCTACCATTCGTATTTAGAGAGAAACTTTTCGGATTTTTAGCAGTTTCTAATATTCCAAAGGATAATGTAAGGCATGAGCTCAGCTTCTTAGCGGGAAAATGCGCTCTTGCAGTTCATAATCAGATCCTATCTTCTCAAATTGCAGAAAATAAAAAATATAGAAAAGAATTGGAGAATGCGGGTAAGATCCGGAAATTTTTAGAATCTCCTGAACCTCCGATGGTCGGGGATATTAAGATCGATTTATTGTCCAGAGAGCCGGGCGAACTTCTGGAATTTTTCCAAACTCCTAACGGAGATTTCTATTTTATATTTCTACGTTTAAGCGTAACCAACGCAGTCTCCGTATTAGCGCTTTGTTATATTTTAGGAACTCTTTATGCATCCAGATTAAATGGAGAATTAAAGAACCTTTTACATATCAAGTCGTTGGTAGAAGATAACTTAAAGGAAATTTCATGGACGGAAAGATATGATCTCTCCGTTGGAATGGTAGAGAAGGAAACCGGTAAGATCTCCCTTCGTTTTGTGGGAAAAAATTTCAAAATGTTCGATGCCTCCAACCCGGAAAGGAATCTTGCTTCTATCGGTTGGGAAAACATTGAAACTCTTGGAAAAGACCCTTTATTCCTAACCTGGAACGATCGAAACATCATTTCTTTTCAACATTTAGGGATTACTCCGTGAGAAATATTCTAATCGTATTTCTTTCAGTGATTCTCTTCAGTTTAATCCTGTTTTCGGGATTACTAAATTCATATTCTAAAGAAGCAAGACTCCCTTTTTACTTTTATCCGAATGGAAAGATCGCAGTCTCCAACGGAGCGCATTCGGATCTGTTAGGAATGAGAATTGATCTAATCGAATATGAGATTGTTCGAAAACTCGGAACAGATTACGGATTATCAGGTCATCCTTTTCATTTTTTCGCAAAAGAAGGTAGTGCAGTTAAAACTCTTTCTTTGGTAATGAGGTCCTCTTTCGAAGTTTTGAAGGACTTCCTACCGGATATATTCCTATCCTTACTTTATTTTCTAGTCGCTATTTGGTTTTTCTTTTATACTAGGGATCTTTATATTTTTCTATTATTCGGATCCTTATCCTCATTATTCCTATTTAATTTTTTTCTATTGGCATTCCATGATTTCCTTTTTCCGTTCTTCTTCTTTTTATACTTCACTGGATTTTTGATCTTAGATGTTTCCTTCCGCTTAAGAGGAAAAGAGATCCCTTCTAGATGGTTTGCTCCTCAAGTTATATTCTCCTTAGTTGCGGGATTTGTAGGAGTTTCTCAGAAAGGAAATCCGGATCTATTTCAGTTCTTATCCGTAAATGGAATGTACTTCAATGTTCTAGCTTCCGGACTTTGTATTTTACAATTAGTATTTCATACTTTCAGGAATAGGGGAAATTATCAGGAAGTTTTCAAAAAGCTGAGCATAGTCTTAGCATTTTTCTTAATTACAATAGTTCCTTATCTAATCGCTGAATTAGGGCCTACAAAAGGTTTTTTTATGATCCGCCCTTATCTGATGGTTGCGCTGATCTTATTTCCGGTATTAATCGTATTCGGGACTTATACATATTCTCTCGTTCCTGTTCAGATCGCGTTTAGTTCTTCCTTAACTTCTATTTATTCCATTTTGATCTTAACATTCGGCTATCTTTTCGGTTTAGAATTTTTCGTTCGTTGGAATCCGGGATTTTTAGGGAAACATCAGAGAGAATGGAATTTATTCTACGTAGTCGTATCCGCATACTTTCTTGGATCATTAAACAATAAATTGTATAAGTGGATAGATTATTGGAGCTTTAAGAATAATCCGAAACTTCATACCGCATTAGAAGAATTGTCTGTGATGATCGGAGCCCCGATCTCCATGAGAGCCACGATCAATAGTCTGATCCGCAAATTAGTAGATGCATTAGAGGTAAAAAAACTTCAAATCCTGATCCCTGCGGATAAATTTCCTAGAACTGACCTAAGAAATATTAATTTCGTCAGAATCCCTTACGGTTCCGAGATATGGACCTATTTCGAGGATCATACCGAAGTCACCGTTACTTCTCACCTTGCATATGGATTAGGGATAAGAGAATCCGTGTTTAAGTTCTTAAATCAGATGGAAGTTCAACTAGCGTATCCTTTATTCAATTTTGAAAAGGGAAAAGAAGTAATCGCGGTCTTTTTAGTCGGAGAAAAGATCAATCGTAAGAATTTTACTCTAGGTGAATTAAGATTTTTAAAAGAATGTACTCGTTTAGCTTCATTACTAATCCGGAATTATGCTCTCTTAGTAGATGAAGTGGAGAAAAAAAGGATCGTTCGAGATCTAAATATGGCTTCAGTCCTTGATAAAACCCTTCATTTACCCGAATTAGAGACTATAAAGTCGGTAGATTTAGGTTATTTCACACTTCCTGCTGTAGGAATCTCAGGAGATTACTTAGATATTCTTAAACTTTCACCTAAGAAGCAGTTATTATTCTTAGGAGATGTTTCAGGGCATGGACTCGGGTCAGGTTATCTTGTTTCTGCAGTAAGAGGAATTATTCGCCGTCAATTGGGCAATTCTCCTTCTCTTCCTGATATTTTTAGAGCAATCAACTTGTTCCTCATCGAAAGATATAGAGGAAGTGAGTTCATGACTTCGGTTGCTGGAATATATAACGCTAGCGATGGAGCATTTTCATTCGTAAATGCGGGCCATACTCCTCCGATTTGTATTCGAAAAGGTGGAAAAATAGAAGTTAGAAGCGAAACTCAAAGAGTTTTAGGTGTATTACCTACTGATTATAGATTGTTAACGATCCATTTGAATCCCGGAGATAAATTAGTTTTATTCACGGACGGTGTGACAGAAACCTTCGATGATCAGGAAGAAATCTTCGGAGAAGAGAATCTTTTAAGAATATTATCCTCAAATCATGATAAAGATGCTCAATCACTAGCAGATCTAATTAAAAAAACGCTAGAAGAGTTCCGAAATTATAAAGAACCTAGCGATGATATCTCTTTTGTTTGTCTAGAAGTCGCCGAGTAAGTATCAACTTATCTGAAATCAACTTATTAAAATTTTTTTCCTAAAATTAATTAAAATACTTTACAATGAAAAGTAAATTGCTTAATTATGTCACTATCCAAGAGCTTTCTTGATCTCTCATATTATATGAAGAGCATTAAAGTTCTAATACATGGAGGACGTCAATGGTTGCAAAAAAGAAAGCAGTCAAGAAAGCAGCTAAGAAAAAAGTAGCAAAGAAAAAAGCTGCTAAGAAGAAAGTTGCGAAAAAGAAATAAGTAACTTTAACAACATCTCTTCTATACTTGTTTATAGAAGAAATGAAGCTTAAAACCCGCTTCTCTGAGGCGGGTTTTTTCTTTTATAGCCCTTCTAGGCTAAGATTTTTCTAATTTTTCCTTCCATCTGTTGTAAAAATACAACAGTTTCCCTTTTAAATACGAGTTTTACGTAATGGATGTCTAGAAAAAACGATCTCACTTCGAGTGAAGAACGTTTATTACCTCAAAAATACGTAATTTACTGAGCTTTAATGGAGAAAATCTTGTGAGAAGGATCAGAGTTTAAGATATTTCATAACATCTTTCATCTCATCTCTGAAATCCGGCAGGGTATTTCCGTAATTTTTCACCAGAGTAGCCTCTCCTTCTTCCGAAATTTCGAATAATCTATATTCTTTTTCAGTCTTTGGAGAGTTTTCTAGTTTGAAAAACTTACTAGCACGCTTGCTGAAACGATTGTACGCTGTGAATTTATGATAATAGAAGCCTTCTTTCTTTGCATTCACAGGATAAGGAAGATAATATTCCGCACCTAAAACCAAAACATTCGGTGTAACCACTGCCATTCTTGTCCAAGTAGCAAGGTTTAAGGGATAATTCTCTTCTATATAAGCCTTTTTATGGTTTTTTTCCCAAACAGAAAGGATCTTCTTCCTACTTTCATCTGCTTGTTTGTATCTTTCTAGACCGTTCAAACAGATTTCCATTAAGGAAAGAAGCTGAAGAGACTCCGAATTAGAGCCTTGTAACTCCTTCTGGACTAATTTTTTCGCGGAAATATAGTCTTGAGAGTAGATATTCTCCCAAATTTTATCGATCGAAGCGCTTTTTTCCTGTCCTTGAGCATTCAGAAGAGGAAAAGCAGTGATCATTAGAAGAAATAATACAAGAAAGATGACTTTATTATTCATACGTTCCATATTATTTATTATCTGAGATATCATCTTCTGAAAATGATCTAGATTAAACTGCAGATTGTCTTTCCGGATTGTGGATCCATTTAGATTGAGATGAATCTAATAGAGAGAAGAATGTATCCGCTCCTTCCGCTTCTATAAAGACCCTTTCTTCCTCTGCAATTGGAATTAATGCCAAAAATTTGATCGGATTCTGTCTTTCAGATTTTAGATCGTTTAATTCCGGAAATCCTTCTTCTTTTCCGATCTCACGGATCGCAAGAGAACTAAAAGTAAGATATAAAGCTTCCGGATCCCTTCTGTTCATGGAAATTGTATGCCCATGTCCGAACCATTTGCCCATGGTCCAAGGATAACGAATAATCTCTCCGATTTGGTGGGGAACCCAACTTTCGGATCTATCTTCGTCGGAAACTTTTACAGCGCAGATCAATTCAACTCTAGAATAATTTTCGTAATCCTTACGATACAGCTCTACTGAAGGAAGATTTTGTGCGCTCATTCCAATCGTGGAGTAAATATAAACTCCAGGCATTTCTTTCGGAGCAAACTTTACGATCCCTAGTTGAGGGTATTTTCCACCGTCTGCAGACCAATATTGCACATGTTTACCGAAGACATATTCTAGATAAGAAAGTCTGGATTCTTGTATATTCTTCCAAATTCCTTTCGTGGATCTATATTCCCAAAAATTTCTGTCCTGGCTGATCCGATCAGGGATCACACCGTATTCGGTATTTCCTAATGGATACGCGGTAATTGCATCTATTTTCGCATACTTGGAGTATCCGTGAAAACCTTTCACACCTGACCAAGGAGGAAGATACGCGATCAATTCTTCTTTATAGAATAAAGAGACTCCGTTTCCTTCTTCCGACCAAATAAAATGTATTTCTTTAGGATCAAACTCAGGTTGTCCTTTTGGATCGGTTACTTCTTCTTCAGTTAAGAATGGTGCGAGGCCTGATCTTAGATCCAAATCCGTTCTAGATTTTGGAGCATCAATTCGATTGCATACCCAAACGGATTTGATCGCAAACTCCAGACTTTCTTCTGCCTGTAAGTAGAGATAAACGGATCGTCCGTCGTCTTCTAAATACGCGGTTAAGGATCCGTAAGGATTGGCTTCTTGGTATAAAATTTTAGGTTCAGCAGTTTGATTCATTTAATCGGAATGTCCACGATCCTGGAATTAAATTCATCCAGTCGATCCTGGATATTCTTCTCCATATCCTTTTCAAAAAGAATATCCGGAAAATAGGCGCTGGCATTCAAAAGCCCGGTCAACTCCACCTGATTCCATCTTTGGTAAGTCCTTAGACTATCCCAAACAAGAATAGGAATACGTTCCCCTTCCTTTTTGCATTTTACGAAGGTATCTACCGCTTTTATAGGTGTGAGTAATTTGTTCTTCATAGAAGTTGAAATCCGCCCAAGGCCATTATCCCTGGTATCCGGAAGGATTCAAGCCGGTTCCAACTTTATTGAGGGGAGAAAACAAAGGCCGGGGCATCCTTTCGCCCGGCGCTTGGACCGTAGATTAACGGTGAAGGAAGTTACGTAAAGGTTCTACAAAAACCTTTTCTCGAGTTTTTCTTTCCTTATATTGTTCGAAAAGAATCAAGAAAAGGGCCGTTGCTAAAAACATCGTTTCCATATAATTTTCGACGGACATAAACAGGGAATCCCACCTTGTTTACGGGATGTTTTTGGAAAAAAATTTCCTAAATTTAGGTAGGAAATCCCAAACTGCTGGAGAGCTTTTTAGGAAAGGGCCTCTTTTGCGGCCTGTTTTACCTGTTTAATTAGTTTTGATCTAAGTCTGTCAGGGATCTTGGTAGAGATTTCAAGGGTTTGAACGAATATTTCAGCGGCCAAATCCACCATTTCACTCATTTTAACGTCGTTATCCCTAGGAATATGAGTATTCTTTGCCCTAGGAGAGGTTGATTTTGCTCTTTTTGCGGCCTTCTTTTTAGGCGCAGGCTTCTTCTTCTTTTTTTGGACCATTGTACTTAAAAAGCTTAGGGTCCGTATCTTACTTTCTCCCGATTCCTATTCTACTCGTATTTTATTCTTTTTCTAAAAAAATTCCCAACACCCTATAACTATCCAAACGATCCAAATACAGATTCTTAGGATCGGATCTATCTGAAACCGGCCTCTGGGTAGAAATTAAAACTTCGTCCCCTCTGCCCCATTTTCCTTCCGTTTCAGAGACATAGAAAAATTTAGAGTATTTTCTTAGGTCCAAACACTCTTCCACTATTTCCCAATGAGCAGACAGGGAAGGGTTTTCTTCCGTATGTTTTGAATCCGGCACCAAAATTCTTTCCTTTCCAAGGAAAGTCCTGACTTCTCCGGTCCGAATGTTCTCCGCAGTGATAAACAAGAATATCGTCTCCTATCCAATGAAAAAATCTTGGAAACGTTTCTCGCATTTTCTTTTCAGTTTTCCGGTTTTATCCGGAGTTAGGCAATCTCAAGTATTAGACTGGTTTTTCGCCCTACTTGTTTTAGAACCACCAGCCCCAAAGGCATTTTCATTTTCCAAGATAAAAATCTGACGGAAGAGAAATGAAACGTACTTCAAATTTGGAAATTTTTTTCCAAAGCTAACTGAAAAGTTTTCGGACCTAAAATAATTCTAATCAATTTATTTTTGATTTTTAGATCCGAATATTAGAAAAATTCTATTTAGTTTTGCAAGACGAACGATCGATTTATAAAAGGATCGCCTTCCATCTTCTCCCTTCTTTTTCTATTTTCACCTGAGTTCTGTCGTATTGCAATTCGTCCCCGGTTTTGCGGATTGTCCCATCTTTCTCGTGAACATTTGCGATCACGAAACGATTCTCTCCTAATTTCACGAGAGCTAAAGAATACGGAGGTTTCCAGGAAAATCCAGGATTCATATTCACGGTTGTAGAAGACCAAATGGTTCCGACCTCTCCAACATCCGCTCCAGGACGATTCAAAGTTAAAGGAGAAAGTTCCGGAGGTCTGGATTTTCTATTCGTGGGAGCCTCTGTAGTAAATAATGCGACAGAGTTAATACTATCTATTCCTCCATTCCCTCCCAAGAGTGATACTTTCGGAGAATAAGCCTGCACCTTACCGACTTGATCCGCTTGAGCATAGATACCATATTGAACTGCAAGATCTACAAGTCCTGTCGCCGCAGAAATGGACATAGCAGCTTGATAATTTAAGATACCGCCCATCTGATTGATCGGGATCTGTTTTCCATTAGAAAGTTTTAATGTGGAAGATTTGAGTGAATTTACCACATCTTTCTTATCTAATTTAAAATACTGGGAAGATTGTTGGATCACCATTCCGGTAAAACAGTCATAAATCCAAGCGTAATCTACTTCTTCTCTTTGAAAACCGGACTGAGCAAAAAGTTTTTCAGCAGCATTTTTAGAAGGAGAAGCAAAGCCACCTTTTAAAATAAAGTATTCGCTATGAGCCGCGTGTGAAGCTCCAGCAAGATAGATCGGATTCAAATCTTTTCGGATGAGACCTTTCGCCTTCCAACTATTCGCCTTCTCTTCTGAAATTAGAAGAGTAGCAAAACCATGATCCGTTACGATCGCGATCATAGGAGTCGGATACGGATCCGAGATAGGGCGAGACATTTGTTTTTCAGTGATTTCCTGATTATAATAAACGGATCTAGGATTTGTGATCGCGTTTGATCTGAATTTTTTCGTGATCTCTGTCAGGTCTTGGAGACTAATCCCTTCTTCGAACATCATCCTTTTCATCAGAAGTCCGTACATAGCGATTAGAGTTGCTCCGTTATCCAACTCATATTCAGGATGACAAACTGTTTCGTTTACCATCTTTAGATCGGATACTTGTCTAAATGCAGATTTAGGAACATCAGCTGCAGCGACTAACACGACTGCATCCGGATTATCTACTAAAATTGTTCTAGCTTGTCCGATCGCTCCGGTAACACTTGCTCCACCGAGATCGATTACATGGGCTTTCATTCCAGTGTAACCGAGTTCGTTTGCAATCCTTACTGTATGACCGTATCCTTGTTTACCTAAAGAAGCAGCTTCTATACTTACGAAGTCGGTGATCTCGGAAGCAAGAGTTTCATTCTTCATTCCGATAAAATCAAGGAGAGTGCTGATGGATTTTTTGTAGTGATTGAATACTTTGGTGGATCCGTTCCACGATTTGTATTCTTCTTCCGAAAAGTCTTTAGTGGTACTGTCCGCAACACCTAAAAGAACTGGAAAACTCATGTATAACTCCTGAAAATTTTAAGCTTCGGTAGAAGGAGGTAGTACTTTACATTCTCCCTTTCCGATCGTTTCTTTTTTTTGATTGGTCCATTCTATGTTCATCGCAACCGCTTTGAGTCTTTGGATCTTTTCCTTAACGGTTACGGTACAAGTAATCGTGTCACCCGGATATACCGGTTTACGAAATTTAGTCAAAGTTTCCAAAGCAACAGTTCCTAAACCTGGAAGTTTCATCCCAAGCACTGGAGCAAGTAAAGAAGCCGCAAGTCCGCCGTGAGCGATCCTAGTCCCGAATACAGTGGTTTTTGCGTATTCTTCATCCACATGCAATGGGTTGAAGTCACCACTAATTCCTGCGAATATATATATATCCGTTTCTGTGATAGTTTTAGTAAAACTCGCCTTATCCCCGATCTGGATCTCGTCGTAAGTTTTTCCTCTTTCGTACATTATGATTTCCTTATTTTTCTATAATGGATTTTGCCTTTCCGAAGAAGTGTCGGAAAGGTTGTAAAGGTTCGGCCTTTCCTTTATAAAAAAAGAAAGGCCGATCTTTTTAAGCGAGTTGAGCTCCAAGAACTCCGTTTTTCAGAAATTCAACACAATCACTCACTTCTTTTTCAACAGAAGGAAGTTCCGAGAACAATTTCATTAGGTTCTTAGTCTTCTCTGCATCCAATTCTTTTAAGAAATGAACACTTTTGAAAAATCTACATCCTGCATAGAAAGTTAGGATCTTTAGATCTCTGAGCCTATCTTCGGATTTATACTCTGCAGTTGAATTTGCAGCGTCCCAGAATCCAAGTTGAACTGTAGAAACGAATACTGCAAGGTCCGCGAAACCGAACTCTAAGGATTGTTTTTTCTTTCTGTCTGCATGTTCTCCAGCTGCACGTAGCAATTCTTTTGCCGCAGTGAGAACTTTTTCTTCCGGTGTGTTCGCTAGGATTTTTTCAGCCTTGTTTCGAATCTCTTCCGGTTGGGATTGTTGTAGGACATCCATCAACTTATCAAAACCTTTATAAGTAGAAGAGATGATACTTTTTTGAACTTCGGTAGTTCCACCACCGATCGTTCCAAGTCTCACGTCCCTGTATTGACGACTTACATGACATTCTCTCATGTAACCCATTCCACCGTGGATTTGAACTGCATCACTTGCTACTTCTTCAGCCGTTTCAGTTACAAAAACTTTTAATGCAGAACTTTCAAATGGAAGGCTAGCAGTCGGATCTTGGTCTTTTTTGTTTGCTACAAAATAGATCAATCTTCTGGAAGCACAAAGATACGCCCAGTTACGCGCGATTTTTTCCTGAACTCCGAAGAAAGATAAGATCGGTTTTCCGAATTGATGACGTTTCCAAGCGTAGTCTAATGAAAGTTCTAACCCGAATTCCATTCCACCTGGAACTGCGGCTACTAAAACTGTTCGTTCCCATTCAAGTGTTCCTTTACCGATCCTTACGAACCCTGAGTTTAATGGTCCTAAAAGATTTTCATCCGGCACAAACATATCTTGGAAAGATAACTCTGCAGTCATGGAAGTGTTATGGCCTAATTTCTTCAGTACCTTACTCACATGAAAACCTTTCATATGAGATTCTACTATAAATGCAGAAACTCCCATCGGTCCTCTGGACTTAGTAGTTCTTGCCATTACTATGAATACCTGGCCGTTAGGACCGTTCGTAATATAAAGTTTGCTTCCGTTTAATATGAAGCCACCATCTACTTTCGTAGCAAATGTATTCATCGCGGCGGCGTCGGATCCTGAATCTGGCTCAGTTAATGCGAGCCCAGCAATCCATTCGCCAGAAGCAAGTTTAGGTAGATATTTTTTCTTTTGAGCTTCGGTCCCTTGGAATAAGATAGGAAGAGTGCCGATGATCATATGCGCTCCCCATGATAAACCGAATCCACCATCTAATGAACCTGCGTTAAACGCCTCTTGAGCGATACAACATTGTAGGCAAGTTCCTCCTTGGCCTCCAAATTCTTCCGGAACGGGGATGCCTAGTAGGCCCATATTCCCCATTTCTTTCCAAATATCATCTCCCCAAACACTATGTTCGTCCCTGTCCTCAACGGAAGGTAACACTTTCTCTTTCGCGAAGTCTTTTACTGTTTCGTAAAACTCCAGGTCAGAAGAAGTTAAATAAGGATTTAAAAACATCGATCTCTCCCGATTCCGATTTAATTTTTTGTAAGCTCGGAAACTTCTTTTTTAAAACTTTCTAATATCTCGTTTCTTTTTATCTTTAATGTGCGGGTCATTTCCTTATCAGGATCGAAAGGTCTTGGGATCACATAAAAAGCATTCTGAGGAATTACCTCGAAGGATTTAAATCCGTTCTTGCGGGAAATCCTTTCTGAAACTTCTTTTTTAAAGATCTCTCTCACTTTTGGATGAGAATTCCAGACATTTGCATCTTCCGGAAGATCCGGAAACTCTGCTTTTAATCTTTCGAAATCCGGAACGATCAGAACAACCAAATGTTTTGCTTCATGACCAGTTACCATAACTTGATTCACATACGGAGAATTTAAAAGCTGGTCTTCGATTGGGACCGGCTCCACATTTTCTCCTCCGGCAAGCACTATAGTATCTTTCGCTCTTCCTGCAAACACCAATTCGTTCCTATAATTAAAACGCATGATGTCCCCGGTATCGAAGAACCCATTTTTATCAAAGACTACATCGTTTAGTTCCGGGCGTTTATAATATCCCATTAGAACTTGTTTCGATTTTACCCAAAGGCTTCCCTTTCCTCCGGCAGGCACAATCTTACCATGCTCATCTTTTAAGATACATTCATATCCTTGGATTGGAGTTCCTACAGTTCCAGGAGAAGGTTGTTTCGGTTTACGAATAGAAAGTACTGCGGAAGTTTCAGTCATTCCATAACCTTCTAAAACGATTAAACCGATCGAAGATAAGAACTTATCCACCACGGAAGGAAGTGCACTCCCCGCAGAAACGGAAACTCTAAGTTTTCCACCCAAAGCTTTATGGATCGGTTTAAACACGACCATAGCCAATAATTTCAAAGGGGAAAGTAGAATTAGGAATGTTAGAGCTAGTAATTTGGAGAATATTCCAACAATAAAATTCGGCTTTTCGATCCGGAAATCATATCCGAACAAAACTCCTTTTTGTACTGCCCATAAATTCCCTATTTTCAAACAGAAATTGAAAATCCCTCTTTTGAATGCGGACTCTTTAGATACCTTATTTATAATTCCGTTAAATAAAGATTCCCAGATCCTAGGTACTGAAGGGAATAATGTAGGTTGGAATTCCTTCAGATCTTCTTTTAAATTATTAATATTTGAAACTAGGAATCCTGCTCCTAATTCTAAGATACAATATTCGATCGCTCTTTCAAAAGCATGCCATGGAGGAAGAAGGCTTACTCCTGAATCTGCAGAAGTTAACTGAACAAAACCGATCACTTTTTCCACCGCAGAGATCCAACCAGTCTGATTTAGCATTACTCCTTTCGGAGCACCTGTAGTTCCTGAAGTATAGATCAGGGTAGCAAGTTCGTCCGGAGATTTTTCCTTCATTCTTTGTTTAACTGAATCAGGATTTTTAGATAGATACTCTTTTCCCTTTTCGATCAAACTTAAGATCGTATCTTGGCCCGGCTTGAGATCGCCTATATCATCTTCGATCACAAAAACTTTTTTCAATGTTGGGAGTTTCGATCCCAAATTGACTAATCTTTGTTTATCTTTCTCTTTTTGAACGATTGCATATTTACTTTCAGAATGGTTTACTATGTATAGAATATCTTCATCTACCACATCAGTCCCGCGAGGAACGGAAACCGCTCCGGAAGTTACGATCGCGATATCAGCAATGATCCAGTTCTGACTTGAATCACAAAGATATAATATTTTATCGTCTTTCTGAATTCCTTCTGCGATCAATCCGGCGATCAATGCATCTGTTAAAGACTTGATCTCGGAAAATGTTCTTCCTTTAATTCCGTCTTTAGTCCTACGAGAAAAACTTTCCTTGTTTGGAAACCTCGTAGCGGTCTTATCCAACATGTCGTAAAAATACTTTTGATCCGTTTCCAAAAACTTCCCCCGAGAATACTTATAAAATTAGGATTTTTCCCTTCCGGACGGAAAGACTACTTTGAAGGACCTATGCTTCAATCGATTTTTATTTGGATCTAAAAAAGGTAAATATGATGAACTATCGTTCATCAATTATAACGAATGTTATTCTTCTATATGATTAACTACGTTCGTTTCGAAAGTTGTTAAACAATCTTTGCATAAACAATCGGTGTACATCTCTCTTATATTGTTTAATGCAATTGAGTCCAACTTTATTTCAAAACACCAACATGAGCCTTCATCAACTCCGCATCCGAAAATTTTTGAACATCGTGTACATTTCTTCTGGGTCATATGTATTACTCGTAGAGAGAAACTTTCAAATCTTTCATAAAACTATACACGAAGTCTAAAATTCAAATAGGCTTATGAAAAGATCGAAGTAGATCCGGAATATTCAAATGGAGATTTTGTTTTTAGTTAGAATTTTTAGAAACTCTTCCTCAGAAACAACTTGGACCCCTAACTCTTGAGCCTTATCCAATTTAGATCCAGCTCCTGGGCCCGCTAAAAGATGAGTTGTTTTAGATGAGATAGAGCCTACTTTTTTCCCACCGTAATAAACAACTAAGTCCATTGCTTTATCTCTAGGTTGGAAGTTTTCGAAAGACCCGGAGACACACCAAGTCTGTCCTGCAAAAGGTTGTTTGTCCGATTTTTGGATCGGATCCGCTTTCATTTTTAATCCAGCTTTTTGAAGGCGATTGATCAGAGATAAGATCCTTTTGTCCGTAAAACTTTCTTGGATCGCTTCGATTGTAGAAGGGCCTATACCCGGAATTTCCAAAACCGTTTCCAATTGTTTCGGACTTTTAGCGGCAGAAATAATGGATTCGATAGAATCATAACCGTGTTCCGTAAGTAGTTCCGCTACTTTCGGACCGATCTCTCTCAAACCTAAAGAAGAAAGAACAAAACGAAAATCTTTTTTCTTAGATCCTTCGATCCCATTTAGAATGATCGAGACACTTTTCTCTCCGTATCCTTCTTCTTCCATTAGCTTATCTTTTTTATCTTTGAGAGAATAAAGATCCGCTATATCTTTAATGTATTTCTGATCGTATAAAAATTCTACCTGCTTCTCTCCCAAACCTTCTATATCCATTTGTTTGCGAGAACAATAGAATATGATCCCGTTCTTCACTCGATCCGGGCATTCAGGGTTGGGGCAGAAATAATCCACAGAGTCCGCTTTCTTTTCTGTTTTGGTATTACAACAAGGACAACGAAGTGGTATCTTAAAGACTTCTTTTCCTGGAGTTACAACTTCTTCTACAGCGGGAATGATCTCTCCACGTTTTGAGATCCGAACGATCGCGCCTATGCCAACGCCTAACTCGTCTATATAATCCTGATTGTGTAAAGTCGCGAATGTTACCGTTGTTCCGGCTAAACTGATCGGCTCTATCTCCGCTCTTGGAGTGATTTTGCCTGTTCTTCCAACCGCATAATCGATCCCTACGATCTTACTCTCTTTCATTAGAGCATCGAATTTATAAGCTCTTGCCCAACGAGGAGAATGAGATGTATAACCTAAAGATTCTCTCTTTGCCAGGTCGTTCAGTTTAATTACGAGCCCGTCTGTAGGAAATCCAACCTTCTCTTTTTTCTTTTTGAAATCTTTGATCGCCGCGGGAATATCTTTACCCTTGATCAGTTTAGTGTCAGGAGGAAGAGGGAATTTCAGATCTTCTGCCTTCTTCATTACTTCTTGGTGAGTCTTGAATTTTGCTTTGGATCCGGGAAAGAATGCATCGTAAGTAAAAATACGGAGAGGGCGTTTCGCAACATCCGAAGAATTTTTCTGCTTTAAAGAGCCGGAGGATAAGTTTCGAGGATTCGCATATCTACCTTCGGAAGCCTCGTTAAAGTCATCGAAGTCGGAGAAGGTCATATATACTTCTCCTCTTAGATATATGGATACTGGTTCGCTCAAACGTAATGGTATAGAACGGATCGTTCTGACATTTTCAGTAACATCATCCCCAACCCCTCCAGTACCCCGAGTTACACCATTCGCAAGAATTCCGTTTTCATAATATAGCATCAGAGATGCTCCGTCTATTTTCCATTCTACGGAATACAGACCTTCGGCATCCGTCTTTTGGACCCATTCCATTAACTCTTCTTCGTTATATGTGTTTTCCAAAGAAAGAACAGGGAGTTTATGTGTGAATTTTTCGAAATCCTTATCTAAGTCGGAACCTACGGTTAAGGTAGGGCTCGCAGGATCCGCGAGATTTGGAAATGCAGCTTCAAAAGCTTGGAGTCTTTTGAACATCTGATCGAAATCGTAATCGGTTATTTTAGGAGTATTTTTAACGTAATATAAATATTGATGATGCCGAAGTTGCTCTTCCAAAGACCTCATTTCCTTTTCGGCCTTTTTAGGATCCTTTGGCAAATCTATCTGAGTGGATTTAGACGTTTCTGTCTTCTCCGCCTTTTTAGAGGAGGTTTTTTTAGCTGGTGCTTTTTTAGGCATAGTGAATTAAATAAAGTTAATATTGACCGAAACCCACTTTCATATAATCCATAGGATCGGTTCGATTAGACTCTCCAATCCATACTTCATAATGTAAGTGAGGCCCGGTAACGTTTCCGGTCGCGCCTACGGTCGCTATCCTTTGCCCTTTGTGGACATATTCTCCTTCTCTAACTTTTAAAGAAGTACAGTGACCGTATAAACTATAATATCCGTTTGCGTGTGCGAGAACGATATGATTTCCATATCCTCTGTTAGAGTAAATTGCACGATAAACTCTTCCATCCCCGGTTGCGGCTATATCCGTACCTGGAACATTCGCTAAATCCACACCGTCGTGAAATTCCATATATCCGAAAGTAGGAGACCTTCTCATTCCATAATAAGAAGTCAAATTATAAGATAATAATGGTTCTCCAAATGGAAGAGAATTCATGATCCCGTATCTTGTGTCCAAAAAGTTAAACACTGAATCCACAAGGGCCTTATTCTTTTCCATGGAAACTTTTACAGCACGATAACCGTAAATTTCCGAAAGATAGGATCTACCAAGCATTAGATCCTTATCTACTGCTTCTTCTACCTTTAATTCGGTTGCAGCTAAGTCTTCCGAATCGGATTCATCCGGAAGTTTAAGTAATTCATCCGATTCTCCATCGATGAGAGAATGGACTTCTTGTAAATTTTCGTTCAAACTAGCGAAATCGTCTCGGATATCTCCTAACTTTTCGCTGTATTCAATGTATTCGTCGAAGTATTTTCCGTAAACGGATGCGAGTGCGTTGATTTGGATCCTGGTATTATTGTATCGAACGATCCCGAGCACCGCGATCCCAACGATCGCAAAGAGTAATCCTACTAAGAAGAAGATAGTAAAGATAGAAATTTGGAAATGGAAGGACTTATCGAAACCGTGAGGGATTAAAAGAACCGTTAGCCTTTGATGGCCCTTTTCTTTTACCTGGTCGATGCGTTTTTTAATCATCTTTTCCACGGTCAAAATCCCCCTGGTAGGAGGATTCCGGCCGGGAAACTTCGGGTCAAGTGGAAACTATGTTTAGAAGAATTCCATACTTCGGTCTTAATGTGACTAAAGGTTCCATAACTACAGGATGGTTCGGATCCACCTCAAATTTATAGTTTTTCACAAGCATTGCAAGGATCAAAGTCGCTTCCGTTAATGCGAAAATATTACCAATACAAATTCTTGGCCCACCACCGAAAGGTAGGTATGCATATTTAGGTCTATCCGCAGATCTTTCTTCGTCAAAACGATCCGGATCAAACTTGTCAGGATTTTCCCAGAATTCAGGATTTCTATGCATATTAAAAATGCAGATAGAGATATTAGTTCCCTTCTCTACATCGAATCCACCTACATTATCCGGGCCCATTGCAGTTCTTTCGATCACCCAAGCAGGAGGATACATGCGCAAAATTTCATCCAACACTTTGCGAGTGTAAGCAAGCTTTTGAACATCTTCGAGAGTTGGAGTTTTATCCGTTAAGACACGATTTGCTTCTTCTCTAACTTTTTGGCAGATATCAGGATGTTTAGATAAAAGATAAAGTCCCCAAGAAAGTGCATTTGCAGTCGTTTCATGTCCGGCAAGAAGAAGAGTGATTGCCTCGTCCCTGACTTGGATCTCACTCATTGTTTCGCCAGTTTCTTCGTCACGAACTTCCAAAAGCATTGAGATCAAATCGTTAGAAGGATTTTTTTTCCGTTCTGCGATCAGTTCGTCCACAACAGAATGCATATCTTTTAAGGCGCGTTTTAATCTAAGATTATCAGGGGTAGGCCAACTGAATGGAAATGGGAAAATTTTAGTGATACGTTTAGTGACAAGCTCGAGAGCAACCGTTAAGGAAGATTCAATTCTAGCAGCATAACTTTCTACATCAGTACGAAAAAGTGTTTTACCAACGATCTCAAACGTTAGTCGCATCATCTCTTTGGAAATATCTAGCTTAGAAGTATTCTTCCAATTATTGGACATCTTTGTAGTTTCGTGGGCCATGATCTCCACGAACTCTGAAATTCTTTGTTTATGAAAAGAAGGTTGGATGAGTTTTCTCTGTTTCTTCCAAAACTCTCCTTCACTATTTAGAAGCCCCTTCCCCAAGATCCTACCTAGTTCTTTATAAAAAACTCCCTTATGGTAGTTTTGATTGTTCTCCTGCAGAACTCTTCTTATATCTTCCGGTTGTGAGATCAGATGAAAAGTCACCGTCTTCAAACCGAAACGAACGGACTTTCCGAATTTGGAATGCATTAGTTGGAAGAATCCGATTGGGTCCTTCGCTAATTTAGAAACATACGGAAGAGCTTTTAAGCCGAATACTCCCGGAGGTAGATTGAGTTTATTTTTTTTTGAGCCACTCGAGGCCGGTTCGTGCAAGGAAAACAAAATTGTACTCCTAGTCCAAAATTAGGACATTATTGGATTAGTTCACCCAACCAATCCTTGCCGCAATTCTATGTAACAACCGCTATATTAGCAAGTCGAGTTTCTGTTTATTGTAAAAATCCTATCTGCGTTCAAAGGAAGCTTCTATCAACGCATCCGTATCCATCAAAGAAGAAGGTATCGAAGCAGGAGAAGTTTCCTCCTGATTTAGATCAGGAGTTTGCATACTAGTCTCTGCATCCTCGAAAGTTCCTTCGATCTGTTCTTCTATCAAAACCTGCCAGTCGCCGGATTCGGATTCTCCCTCCGGCTGCAGATATAAAGAAGATATACTAAGACCTACGATAACTAGACCGCTAAAGGAAAAGATAAAAAATCTCCTAAAACTGGAAAGCCTACGTCTTTGGATGATCTTAGCAGAAATACTATCACTCCATTCCGCACTTTCCAATCGGCGAAAAATTTCTTGGTCTAACTTTTCTCTATCTCTATCTTTCATTTACGATATTCTCTAGGTCTCTTGAAAAAATAGTTTCTTCAGCATTTGTTTTCCTCGGAAAGAACGTGATTTAACCGTTCCTTCCGGGATTCCCAACTTCTCCGCAATCTGTTGCTCTTTGTATCCTTCGGATACTAAAGCCAATACGGATTTATACTTCCAAGGAAGATTGGAGATCAGATCTTTGATCTCTATGTCCATTCCAGAATCTGAATACTCTTCTCTTGGGTTCAGGATAGAATCTTGGGTAGCCTTCTCTTTTAGCTTCATCGCCAAATTTGCTTGGCGCATACGTTTTTGGTTCATACGAAGAGATTCGTTTCTTGCGATCGTATATAACCAAGTGCTATGAGAAGAATCTCCTCTGAATTTATTTGCAGCTAAACTTTTGTATGCACGGATATATGTTTCCTGCACAACATCGTCGATAGAGTCGTAAAACTCTTCGTATAAATTCTTTTTAATCGCGGAAAGCACGATATGTTTCGTGGTATCAATTAGTCCGGCAAACTCTTTCTGGTCCATTTTAGTTTCCTTATCTCAGGATGCCCGGTATAGGCAAAATTATTCTCTCGGGAACAAACAGATTCAAGGGGAACCCTGGAGCTTCCCTATGCTCCTCGGGTAGGGTTACGATTTCCTTTTCCTTCCCCTTACTTTTTTGCTCTGAGGTTAAGACCCTTTCGATCGCGAGCCGATGCGCGATTTGGTTCATCCGGATTTCGGATGTATACTTTGCAATCGCGTTAACTAGAAGTCGGACCTTCACTAAGTCCGGATTTTCTTCCATCAAGACTAGTTCAAGTTCGACTTGTTTCGGAGATAATCTACGAAGCCATCTTTCATGCTCGTTTTTAAATCTCCGGTTCAGCTCAGCGATACGTTCGAGTTGGGTATCTGTAAGAATATAGCGATTTTTTAAGGATTCTAGGTCACCGAAAACGACGCCTGCAGCCCTTTCGTTTCGATAAATAGAAACGGTGTGGATGGCTCTTGCGGTATAAAAATTTGTACGTGGCTCTTCTGAGAAAAGATACGCCGGCGTAAAGAATACACCGGCCAGAGCAACTCTGACGAATGAATTCAGGAGATTCATGAGTCTTACTCGGTTCATAACCTAGCGTATCCTAAGACCCCAGAGTACGGCCCATGTTTCCAAATATCGACCTAAATTTTATAATTGGGAAAAAAACGGAATTCTCTCGGTAAGAGAACATAATTTGCTTCTTATACCGAAATCTCTAGGAAAAGTCCTTTCCGACCAGATTGCATAGACGTATTCTCCCCAAGGGGATAGGAACTTCGGGCTAAAAAATATGGAAAAGGAAACAAATCCCAAAAGAAAATGGAGACTTGCGGTTTTACTTTTTTTGGCAATTTGTATCGGGATCCCTGCATCCATCGATCTTTCCATCGAATGGGATTACGAAAATAGAAGTGTCCACGCGGGAAATTATAGATCCTTAAAACCGGCCACTGTCGCGATCGTTCCTGGAGCTTCGGTTTATAAAGGAATTCCTTCTCCGGTTTTGCAAGACCGATTGGATTGTGCGATCGAACTTTATAAACAAGGGAAGGTGCGTAAAATACTTCTCTCGGGTGATAATGGCACAAGTTATTATAACGAAGTAAAACCGATGTTACTTTACGTTCTAGAAAGAGAAGTGAATGAAAAAGATGTTTTTGTAGATCATGCGGGCTTCAGGACTTTGGATACTTTGGTAAGAGCGAAGGAAATTTTCCAAGTTAAAGACGCAATTTTTGTAAGCCAAAAATTTCATCAACCAAGGGCGGCCTTTATTTCTAAGAAGATCGGATTGGATCTTCAATCATATGAGTCCGACAGAAGACTTTATATCAGCGGCCCCGCAAGTAGATTCAGGGAATTTTTTGCAAGAACACTCGCTTGGATCGATATGAATCTGACGAACACAGCTCCAAAATTTTTAGGGAATCCTTTTCCGATAGAAGGAAGCGGAGTAAAAACCTGGAAAGGTTCAGTAATTTAAATAGAATATTCTGTTTTTCGAATATGTTCGAAAATTTCCCGAACGGCTTCTTTGACTGTGATCCCTGGGATCCATCCTAAACTTTTCAATTTGGAATTATCTCCCAAGGACCTTTTCATTTCTGACGGTCTTAATCTGGACTGATCTTGTTTGGAAACCAATTTTGAATCCGCAAATTCAAGGATCCATTCTAAAACCTGAGAAATAGAAGTCTCCCTTCCGGAAGAAATATTATAAATTTCTCCTGGAGTTCCTTTTTTGCTAAGAAGAAGATATGCTTTGACCACGTCTGTCACATGCAAAAAGTCCCTAGTCGGAGTCAGATCTCCCACTAAAATTTCAGAGGAAGTATTTTTAGAAATACTCTCTAAGACCTGTTTGCAGAAATTCGGAACTACAAAATTCGGATTCTGACCAACCCCGATATGATTGAACGGTCTTGTTACTATCGTTTCTATATTCTTATATGAATGAGAATATTGAAGACAATAGGTTTCGGCAGCTAATTTGGAAGAAGCATACGGATTTACCGGGCTTGGAAGTAACGTTTCCGAAACAGGAAGTTGTTCTTCTTTTATGTTCCCATAAACTTCGGAAGAGGACACATATATAATCTTAATTTTTTTTTCGGATCTTCTGAAACATTCCAGAATATTCAAGGTCCCGGCAACATTGATCAGTAAAGTTTCTTCAGGATTTTCAATAGCCCTAGGAACGAATGTCTGACCGGCTAAATGAAAGATTACGTCCGGGCTATAAGAATCAAAAACTTTTAAAAGAGATCCTATATCTCGGATATCTGCGACTTGATATGGATAGGAAAAAATCGCATTTTTAGGGTTCATCCCTATTCCAAGTAATTCAGCCCCCTCTTCTTTAATAAGCTCTTGGACCAAATAAGATCCTACAAAACCTTCTGCCCCGGTAACCAAGTATTTCATGAATATAGTTCGAATCTGTCCTAAAATCGGTCGTTTACAAGTCGTATAACAAAGGTCTCGATTTCAGGAATGGATCGGATCGGGCGTATTATTAAATAGAATGCCCTTCCTAACGGAAATCGAAGTAAAAATACGATTGTTTTGTCGAATAAGAAAAAAACAATCGAATAAAAGTCCGGGCCCTCATGGAAGAAAGATCTTCAGACATTATAGAAATCAAGGACAGCTCGGTCAATGTCCGCGAGCTCATGGAAGAAATAGAATCCAGGCTTGCTAGACGCCCAGTATCCAAGGAAGAATTAGAAAGACTTTCCCGTTGGAAATTTTCTCCTCAATCTCCGGAAGGATATCGTGAATTTGATGCTGCGGAAACTGCACATTTATTCGAAAAAGGGATCTCTCCTCCTAAATTCACTAATCCAAAATTCAAATACATTCGTGGTCCAATTAGATGGTTCTTCATCAAACTGATTGAACTGTATGCATTCTTAGACAAAAAACTTTCCGAAAATAGGACCAGGGCATTTTATAGCGTCTTAAATGAACTCATTCTTCTCAGAGGAGATCACGAGAAGTTAAAACGTAAGTTCGAAAAATTTTATAATGAATTTGTAGAACTGAACTATTCTTTAAAAAGAAAGATACATCCCGAATTCGTATGGTCCAATGAATTTTTATACGAAGAAGAATCGCTAGAAGAAAGCGAAACAGTGATCCTTTCCAGATTGAATCCTGGAGATTCCGTCCTCGCAATCAATCCCGAATGGGGAAAATTCCTAAAACAATTACTAAAATCCCAGATTGATTTTAAAGCGATCACATGGAATGAACCTCAATATTCTTATATCAAAGAACATATTACAAATTCGATCCAGTTCCTTTCTTTCGAAGAGATACTTCCAGAATCCCCTCTTCCTTCTAAGATAATTTCCAGTTCAAATCTTTGTCTTTTACCTAACTGGGTCTTAGAAAAACTATTTAGAAGTCTAGCTGCTAAAACTAACCCTGGGACAGAGTTCTTATTTAGATATTCTAATTATTCCAATAGAATGGCTTCTCCATTCCAGCCAGTGCTTCTGACCCAGATCAGCGAATCTTCCTTTAGGGAATTTCTACATAAATTAGGTTTTAAGAATATAGTAGATACCAAAGTCGGAGACGGCTTCTCCGTATTCAGTTTCAGAAAATGAACGCCTACATTCATATTTCCGAATTTAGAGATAAAGACGGTATCGGCAATGACATCAAAGGCCTGAAAGAAGTTCTAAATTCTTCCGGGATAGAAACTAAGATCGTTTGTGAGAATGACTTAAGCGACGGTTCCATTCCAACCTTAAGAATAGACGATCTATCTCAAGAAGAGAAATTATCTTCTGATTCAGTGCATATTTTGGAATACGGCGGTTCAGGATATCCGATAGACCCCTTTATTTCTTTTCCCGGAAAAAAATTCATCCGTTACCAGAACATCACTCCCCCTAAATTTTTTAAACCATTTGTGAGTTCCGAAATTTTTAGAGGTTTCGAGTTGGATTACAAAAAATCCATATTAGAATTACATAAACTAAAAAGATTTTCGGAATGTTTTCTTTCCAGCTCCAAATACAGTGCCTCCAATTTAGAAGATCTGAATATCACCAATTCTAAAGTCCTTCCCATAGTACGAAAATACGGATGGAAGGGAGAACGAAGGAGTTCCAAAAACGGTCATACTTTAGGGTATGTGGGAAGATTAGTCCCGAGCAAAAAAATAGAAGATCTGATCCTTCTCGCTTACTTTTTAAAAAGGATAGATCCTAAATATAGAATTCTTTTGATCGGAAATGTGCCCGGAATTTTTGAAACGTATTTTAATAACTTAAAACAAATGGTCCGGGAATTAGGGATCGGTGGAAATATACAATTCCGAATGGGAGTTCAAGACTCGGAACTTCCTAGATTTTGGGAAGAAATGGACGCTTACATTAGTATGAGCGAACATGAAGGTTTCGGGATACCTTTAGTAGAAGCATTAAGTTATGATCTTCCCGTATTCGCCTACGCTTGCACTGCAGTTCCTGAAACTTTAAAAGGAGCAGGATATTTGTTCCGAAAGAAAGATCTGAATAATTTGGAAAAACTATCCGAGTGGATCCATTATATTTTGGAATCTCAATCTTCTGCAAGGCCAATAGACGGACATTTCGCTTCTGCGAAAAGAAGAGAAGTATGTATGGATTACGACTCCATGCCGTACGGAAGGGTCTTAAAACAAATATTTACATTCAAAGAGGCGATTGCCTCATGATTTTCAGTAGAAAGGGTGTGCATCAGTTTGCCGCAGGCTTTAATATAGGAGATGCAATTTCGAACGAAATGAATTCCTTACGATCTGTTTTCAAACGGATCGGATATTCTTCCGAAATTTTTGCGGAAAATACAGGGCCAGGCACGGATACTTTTGTAAAAAAGTACAAGGCCTATTCTTCCAAAAATAGCGACATACTTGTATATCATCATTCCATCCATTCGGAAGTTCTCGAAACGCTACTTAAGAATAAAAATTCTAAAATCTTAATATATCATAATGTGACTCCCGGTCATTTTTTCGAAAAATACGATCTAAAACTCACGTATCTACTCCGAAAAGGAAGAGAGGAACTCGAATCTTTACGAGATAAGTTCGATAAAGTATTTGCTGTTTCAGAATTTAATAGATCGGAACTTTTAGAGATCGGCTTCGAAAATGTAGGTTTGCTTCCGATCACCTATCAACTTCCTCAAGGAAAACAAATTAAAGAGATCCCTCTGAAAAACAAATCGAATATCCCTCGTTTTCTATTCGTAGGTAGGATCACTCCGAACAAAAAGCAAGACGACCTGATCCGATTTGCATTCCATTATCTAAAAACCTACGGCCCCGAATTCCAATTATTTATGGTGGGTTTTAGTTCCAAAGAGCTGTACTTGTATAGAGAAGAGCTGGAACGTATGCTTGATTTTTATAAATTGAGAAGAAATGTTATCATCACGGATTTTTTATCTGATGAAGAATTGAAATCCATGTACCAGACTTGCGACCTATTCGTATCTATGAGTGAACATGAAGGATTTTGCGTGCCTTTATTGGAAGCCATGGTCCATAATATCCCGATCCTTGCGTTCGATGGAGGCGCCGTCGGTGAAACACTTTCAGGTGCAGGGATCCTATTTAATGAAAAACGAATGGATATGATCGTGGAATTAGCTCATAGAATAGTGACCGATAAAGATCTAAAAGATAAAATTTTAGAAACCCAAAGAAAACGTTTGTCCACATTCTCCCAGATCAATCCTGAAACCGTATTGAGGCCGGTCCTTGCTCAACTCTCGTAGAAGACTCGCGGTGGTTACCCCTATTTTTTCGGACCATATTTCGGGAGGTTCCGAAAAATTAATCTATCAATATACCTTAATACTCTCTAAGTTTTATGAGGTTACCGTCCTTGCCAGCCGCTCTCTGGATTATATCACTTGGAAAAACCAGATTGCTGTTAAAGATCTTGAACCGGTTTTGCTTGGTAAGGATCTGGAAAAAAAAGTAAGCAGAGAATGGCTCGAACCGGAAGAAGGAAATCGGATCCGAATACTTAGATTTTCCGTAGATAAGGAAAGAGATATTTCTAAGTTTAATAAATTCTCGGAGAAACTTTTTAGAAACTCTGAATTCGGAAAAAACAAATTCAAATCCCAAGAAGAGAAAGAAAGGATCTGGGTGGATATGCAAGGTCCTTATTGTCCTGATTTGATCCAATATATCGAAACAAACGAAAGAGATTACGACGTATTCGTATTCGTATCTTATCTTTATTATCCGATGGTTTACGGTCTTCCTTTAGTCGCAAAAAAATCCGTAGTTATTCCTACATTGCATGACGAACCTCCTGCTAAACTTTCGGTTTATTCCAACTTATTCAAAGATGATTCAGCTTACTGTTTTAATACTCCGGAAGAAAAAGAACTCTTTCACAAATTATACGGATATGAACCGAGTCTTGGAAATGTGATCGGAATGCATTTGGAAATCCCGGAAGAACCCGAGATCAAAAAACAGATCCAAAAAGTCGGCTCCGATCCTTTTCAATTTCTTTATGTAGGAAGGATCGATGAAGGGAAAGGCGTGTTGGAGATGGCACAGTTTTTTTCCGATTGGCAAAGAAAAAGCAGTCGAAACGACAAACTGATCCTCGCGGGAAGAGGAGATATTAAGCTCATGCAGAAATTATTAAAATTCCCGCATGTTTCTTCCTTAGGCTTTGTAAGCGAAGAAGAAAAGAACGAACTTCTCAAATCTTCCGACATATTGATCAATCCTTCCCCTATGGAAAGTTTTTCCATCATAATTATGGAAGCATGGACCCGAGGAAAAGCGATCCTAGTAAACGGAAGATCGGACGTATTAAAAGGACATTGTATCCGAAGTAATGGCGGGCTTTTTTATTCAGACCTGGACAGCTTTTGTGCAGTGGCAGAGTATCTAGTCAATCATTCTAAAGAAAGAGAAGAAATGGGTTCGAATGGAAAACGTTACGTGCAAGCGAACTTCAATCCAGATATTGTAGAAAAGAAGATCGCTCATATTGTGGAAAGATGTATTCGGAGAAGATATTCGGAGTAAACTATTCTCCCCCCAAAAATTTTAATCCGATCACCGAAAGGATCAATGTAGAAAGAAAGAACACCCTCCAAAGATTGATCGAATCTCCAAAAAAAAGAATACCGATAATTGCAGTTCCCGCGGCCCCAATCCCGGTCCATACAGCATAAGCGGTTCCGAGAGAAATTCCCTGAGTTGCCTTATTTAAAAAATAGAAACTTAGGATAGAAAAAAACAAAAAACCTAAACTATATTTCCAGTCCTTAAAACCGTCGGAAAGTTTCATACATGTTGTAAATCCGACTTCGAAAAATCCTGCGAGCACCAATTGGATCCAGTTCATAGATCCAATTTGGGACGAGGTATTTTGGGGGAAACGAAAGTTTCGTTTTATCTGTGAAATGATCTTTAAGGAAGATCTAAAAATTCTTCCAAGATCTCGACCATTCTTTCGTGAAGAACACCATTGGAAGCGATTAGATTATTCACATAAGGATGAAATGTGTTATTGGCGTAAGTGCTTAATTTACCGCCAGCTTCTTGCAAAATGGCTGCAGCCGCGGTCATGTCCCAAGGTTTCAGATCTTCTTCCCAAAATGCGTCAAACTTACCTTCCGCAACCCAGCAAATATCCAAACCAGCGGATCCAGTTCTTCGAACACCTCTAGATCTTAAAATAAAATTTCTAAGATTGAACATCAAGCGATCGATCTTCTCTTCTCTATCATAAGGAAACCCTGTACAGAGAAGCGCTTTTTTCATCTCTTTAGTTTGTGTAACCTTAATCGGAGTTTTATCCTTAAATGCCCCACCACCAAGCATTGCATGATATACTGTCCCGAGTGCAGGCATCGGAACGATCCCCATCACAACGGATTTTTTTTCTATATCTTCCAATCCGATACAACAGCAATACAACGGAATTCGATGCGAATAATTTACGGTCCCATCCAAAGGATCGATGATCCATTTGAACTGTGTATTTCCCTCGTAGTTAGTTCCTTCTTCCCCTAAGATATGATCGTTAGGAAATGCTTTTCGAATTTCGGAAACGATTAGTTCTTCCGATCCTTTGTCAGCTATGGTTACAAGATCCGATTCGATCGTTCCCTTGAAGGTAATTTGTAAGTCTTCTCTTTCATGAGTTTTTGTTAGAAACTCAGAGACGTTCGGAATGAAGTTTAAAAAATGTTGGTATCTAAGTTTGATTTCGTTTTCGTAGCTCATGATTGGAGAAGTTCAATAATTCTCTTGAGCTCAAGTTTTATAATAGAGGTAAGAAGGTAAAGAAGTAACCTCGATGGAAGGGCCTATTTTTCCGACTTCTCCCCCGAATTGGTATCGCCATAATTCGAATTTAGAAAATCGGAAGCCTTCTTCTTATGCTCTTCTTTAACGTAGATAGAAGCTGCACTTAGTACTGCGGCAACCACACTTGCATCGTCTATATATCCTAAACCAAAGAACACGTCCGGGATCGCATCAAAAGGAGTCAGAAAATATGCAAGTGCACCTGCAATCGTAAGTTTTGCCTTAAGAGGTGTAGAAGGATCCAACATCGCATAATAAAGAGAGATCGCATCCGCAAGGAAAGGAACCTTACCAGCAACCTTCTTAACTTTAGGCCAAAAACCTTCTTTAATCTTCTCTATCTTATCTTCTTCCATATAGATAAAACTGAAAACTCCTTGGATGATTCGACCGAGAATTCTTTCCGAAAATTCAATTTTTCAAGGAAAAGAATTTCAGAAATTCTCCAAATTATTCTCAAAATTTATGAACCTTTCCGGAAGATCTAGAACTACCTTCACTTCTTCTTTGGTAAAAGGGTCAATAAATTCCAACCAATAAGAAAGTAATAAAAGTCCGTAGTTTTGAAAGAGAGCGGCATTTCTGGAATAGAGTAAATCTCCTACAACCGGACTTCTCAAACTTTGAAAATGAACTCTGATCTGATGAGTTCTTCCGGTTTCCAGATCCGCCTCAACCAATGAGAACTTTCTTCCGTTCTTAGAAACGGCTGTTTTAAGGATTTGGTAATGTGTCACCGAAGCTCTTCCTTTAGGAGTTACAGTCATCTTGAGCCTTTCTACTGGATGTCTTCCAATCGGCTGATCGATCGTTCCTTCTCCCTCAGGCAAAGTTCCTTGGACCCAGGCTAAATATTTTTTAGTAATATTTCTTCTTCTGAACAACTCTGAAAGTTTTGCATGAGCGATATCATTCTTTGCAACTAGCATAATCCCTTCCGTAGGTTTATCCAATCGATGCACGATTCCCGGCCTTGCTTCTCCTCCGACACTGGAAAGTTCTTTAAACTTGTACAATAAACCGTTAACCAGTGTAGCAGATCTATCTCCTGGACCACTATGAGAGGCAATCCCTGCTGGCTTACGAATGATCAAATAATCCTTGGTTTCCTTTAAGATCTCTAGATCCATCTTGATCGGAGTTAAGTTCAGAGGAGGTTTGGGCGGTACAGAGATATGAAAGTTTTCACCAGGACTGACCTTGTAGGATGATTTCAGGATAATTTTTCCTTCTCCGTCTTTTACCCAACCTGAATCGATCCAATGTTGGATGGATGCTCTGGAGATCTCATCTCCTAAATAATCCTTTAAAAATCGATCAAGTCTGGATCCCTCCAAGTCGGCGTTAACTTCGGCATGAAGTTCCAGATTCATAATAGGTTCTCCTGAGAAATATAAGAGTTAGGAAAGCGAGCCTCTACCGGACGGAGGTTTAAAAAAGATTTCCCATTTTGTGAGAATAGGTATATTTTGGATAAATTCATCGAAATCACCCCTACCCTAATCAAGGAAGGAATACAAAATGGTAAAAAAAATTCTCAATATCCTGCTCATTGGTGCAACGGTTTTTTCATTAGCACTCTGCTCTTCCGGAGATAGCAAAGACCAAGCTGCTCCAGAGCCTGGATCAGAACAAAATTCAGCAGCTTCTCGTAACGTCAATGTAGACTCTCCTGCAGACGCTATCAATAATCAAATTAAAGATTTCCGCTATCCAGACGGAATTACTCGTCCTGGTTTCAGCTACAAAAAAGCAGACGTTAGCGCTGGCGATTTCAGCGAGTGGGCAAAAGTAAATATCTCTGTTCTTAAAGACGGAATTTCCAAACTTCCTGATTCTTGGGCTTTAGAGATCACTGGACACACTGACCAAGTAGGTCCTGAAGAAGCTGAAGGCGACAAAAAAGGAAACGTTTTCTACGGAGAAATTCGTGCAAAAGCGGTTAAACAATCCTTAGTAAAACAAGGAATTCCTGCAGCACGTATCGTTGTGAAAAGTGCAGGTTCTTCTTCTCCAGTTTCCGGATTGGATGCAAAAGATCCTAAAAACCGCAGAGTTACCTTCAAATTTGTGTCGGTCCAACCTTAATCGTTAGGGTATCGATTTGAATTAAAAAGGGCGGTGATTGACCGCCCTTTTTTTATATCTTCAGGAATGATCCGAAAGATCTTTTAGAATCAATCCACACTCGGAGAGATCATCTTCTCAGGAAGAACCCACTGATCAAACTGCTCTGAAGTTAATAAGCCGAGCTCGATCCCGGACTCTTTCAAACTAGTTCCTTTTTTGTGAGCGTTCTTTGCGATCTTCGCCGCATTATCATAGCCGATATAAGGGTTTAGCGCAGTCACAAGCATCAAACTGTTCTTCAAATGTTCTTTGATCTTATCTTTGTTCGGCTCGATCCCTCTTGCACAATGTTCTTCGAAAGAAACTGCAGAGTCAGCCAATAGTCTGATAGAGTTCAGAACATTATGGATGATCAGAGGTTTGAAAACATTCAGCTCGAAATTTCCGGATGCTCCACCGATATTCACCGCAACATCGTTTGCAATTACTTGAGAAGCAACCATAGTCATTTGTTCTGACTGGGTCGGATTCACTTTTCCCGGCATGATAGAAGACCCGGGCTCGTTTTCCGGAATAGAGATCTCACCGATCCCACATCTTGGTCCGGAAGAAAGCCAGCGAACATCGTTCGCGATTTTCATAAAAGAAGCTGCGATCGTTTTTAATACACCATGAGTTTCCACCAAAGAATCATGAGCTGCAAGAGCTTCGAATTTATTCTCAGCAGAAGTAAAAGGAAGTCCTGTTTCTTTTGCGATCTGAGCAGCAGCTTTTAAAGCAAACTCAGGATGAGTGTTCAATCCTGTTCCTACAGCAGTCCCGCCTAAAGCGAGTCTATATACGGAAGGAAGAACAGACTTCACTCTTTCAATATTGTACTCCAATTGTTTTACATAACCGGAGAATTCCTGGCCTAAAGTCAGAGGAGTCGCGTCTTGTAAGTGAGTTCTTCCGATCTTGATAATGTCAGTAAACTCAGAGGATTTTTTCTTCAGAGTTTCTTTTAATTGTTCCAATGCAGGAAGAAGTTTATTCACCAATTGTTCCGCAGCAGCGATATGCATTGCTGTAGGAAAAGTATCGTTGGAAGATTGAGCCTTATTCACATCGTCGTTCGGATGGATCGGCTTTTTAGAACCTTTTGTTCCACCGGCAATCTCGATCGCACGATTTGAAATGACCTCGTTAGAGTTCATATTCGTTTGAGTTCCGGAACCTGTTTGCCAAACACTTAAAGGAAAATGTTCATCCAGTTTTCCGGAGATCACTTCGTCTGCAGCTTGTACGATCAGATTTTTTTTCTCGTCTGTCAAAAGTCCGAGTTGAGCGTTTACGATCGCTGCGGATTTTTTTAGAACTCCGAGTGCTCGTATCATTTCCCTTGGGAAACGATCGTTTCCAATATGAAAGTGGTGAAGAGATCTTTCGGTTTGAGCGCCCCAATATTTGGAATCGTCTACTGCGATTTCTCCCATGGAATCGGTTTCGATCCTAGTTTTCATGAATCCTCCGTTCAATAATTATGAATTGATCGGGTTGGATCTTACTAAATTCGAATCAGAAGTTTCGGGAAAACTCGGTATTCAATCACTCGTCTCGGAACTTGCGGAGAGTATCTGCTAATGCTGCAAATTCCGGTTTTTTGGCGGTGACATTCTCCAAATATTCCAAGGTAGAATCCAACCAGGCGGAATCGGATTCTAATTCTTTCCGGATAAACACATGCCGGATAGAATTCATAGATCGAATCTCGATATATCTCCGCTTCTGGTCATAATACATAAGGTCGGCTACTTTGTCTTTTCCGAATTCCGGAGAAGAAGTAGCATTCACTACTTCATCCAACCAGATAATTCCATTGTTCCTACGATCCACATAATCTATGGATTTTTGGACTTTGGCTGGGATCAAAGTGGATTTCTCCTTAGGTCCCATAAGAACTCCCAAAGACTTTTTCTTTTTAAGAGGCTCTTTCTCAGGCTCTGCAGAAGTTTTAGCACCGGAAGAAGATGGGGTCTTTTTACCTTGTTTAGAAGATGAATACTCGTCAGAAGGTTCTATATCCTTCTTGCTTGTAGGAGGGGAAAAGTTAACCCCGAAAAGTCCAAGCAACCATTCTAATAATTTTACAATGAAGGACTTGGAATCTTGGATCGCCTTAAGCCTTTGTTTTTCGTTATCCTTTTCCCAATCCGCAATCGCTTTTGAAAGACGGATCTGTTCGTCTATTACGATTTCCGAATCCGTTCCTTCCACGACATCCTTTAAGAAAGCATAAATTCCCTTCGGCTGCCCGTTCTTTCGGATCAGAGTGTGGATCGATGTTCTTCTCTCTTTATTTGTAAGGAAAGAAGAGACTACGTTTTCTAAAGCTAATGCTACGATACCTGGAGAATTCCCCGTAACTTTTTCACGGGTTAGAATATCGTTTCTTGTTTTAAATCTTTCGAGTATCTGATCCAGGACTTCGGTTTTGGAAAGTCCCGCAGCTTGGATGGAAGAATCCTTAATTTTGATCGCGGCCAAATCCACAAGGATCGGTTCTTTAGACTCTCGAATACGAATTACGATATCGCTAAATGCTAAATTGATCAAAGACTCTTTTCTTAAAGTAGAAAGAGAATCCATGGATCCTAATAAGACTTCGAATGATTGTAGGAAGATATCCGAGCCTTCCCAAGTTTTTCCGGAAGTAAATGCAGGGTGTTTGGATAACTCTCTTAAAAAATCTTCGCCTTGCTCGAGTCCAGAAGGTCGGATCCAACCTGCCTGTTCTCCAGGAAGAAGAGACATCAGAATTTTTCTGGATAAACCTATGAATAATTCGAAAACAATTTCTAATTCCGTTTCTTCATTTGCATTCTTCTTTTTGGAATCTATGGAAGTATCTCCTACAAGCTCTTCCAAAGAAGGTTGTATCACATGGAATTCCAAATGAAGTCTTAGTAAAGGTGGCCTTGATCCTCTTTTGTCCAACGCAAGCAAAGCGTCCGGATTTGCTTTGATCTGACCCAAGAACTGGACGATCTCTCCAGGTTTCTTGCTTAATAGAGAGATCAAAGAAGTTAATATATCTTCTCTGATCTTAAAATTCCTTAGTAGAAAAGATTCCACAGAAAGGGTTTTAGTATTTCTCATGGAGTACGGAAGATTTTTAGAATCTTGGAAATCCAAAAGATTTCCCTTCTCATCCGTATTCAAATATTGGCGAATGACCCAGTCTCTTAATTCTCCGGCAGACCTTCTCTCCGCGAGATTGATATCTCTTCGGACTATAAACTGTAAAAATGACGCAGCCGATTGAGCTAAACATGCAGACTTGATCTTTTGGATCTGGTCTGCTCTTCTGGATGCAGGACGGATCGCAACATTTGCAAGCCCTAGTTCTTTTGTTTCTTCAGAAACGAATAAATACTGATAGAGAACGAATCCGTTTTTATCTTCGAAATATTTTAGATCTGCAGGTTTTAGAAATTGGAGTTGTTCGAACTTTGCTAAAGCGAACGGAGAATAATTAAATAAGAAGAAGTTTTCTACACCCTTTTCGATCAGATCCAAATCTCTCATCGCTTTTGGAGCGGTTTGTAATAGAAGATTTCGAAGTTCTTCTTCAGGGATCAGATCGACCCTATCTGCAGGTATAACACCCTCTTCCGAGAGCGGATTCGAAGCCGGGGGCGTGGAATTACTTTCCGTTTCGGGCATAAATCTTCCCTTTGCTCCGATCTGAATTTGGTCTTTGTACGAGTAGACCTACTTGTATATATTTTCGGAAACAAAACCCCGCTTTCTTGAGCGGGTTCTAAGGATTAGACGCTAAATTCTAAGGAATCCCGAATCGAATTAAGAACGCATCAGGCCTTCGAGGAAAGAGATATAATTTTCCCTACCTGGATAAGGTCTTCTTGCCGTCCCACTTTGGACTGCAGCTTCTGCGACCGCAGGAGCAACATGATACAGAACCCGTTGGTCAAATGGTTTCGGGATCAGATAATCCGGTCCGAACACAAACTTCTCTCCGCCGTATGCAAGACTAACTGCATCCGGAACATCCAATCTTGCGAGTTCCGCAAGTGCTCTTGCAGCAGCCAGCTTCATTTCTAGAGTAATATGTTTTGCACGAACATCCAGAGCACCTCTGAAGATGAATGGAAATCCAAGAACATTATTCACCTGGTTCGGCATATCGCTTCTTCCGGTTCCCATGATGATATCAGGGCGGACTTTTTTAGCGACTGCATAAGGAATTTCAGGATCAGGATTTGCTAATGCGAATATGACCGGATTTGGGGCCATGGACTTGACCATCTCTTCGGTCACCATATCCGCCACGGAAACGCCCACGAAGATATCCGCGTCTTGCATAACATCAGCAAGAGTTCGAGCGTTCGTTTTCTGAACGAATTTCTGTTTGGTAGAATTCAAGTCAGTTCTTTCGGAATGGATCACACCTTTAGTATCTACTAAGAAGATATGTTCTTTTCTGATGCCGATATGTTGTACGAGTTCTGCGATCGCGATCCCGGCAGCTCCTGCTCCACAAACCACAAGTTTAACATCGCTTGGACGTTTTTTATTGATCTCGAATGCGTTTAATAATCCCGCAACTGTGATGATCGCAGTTCCATGTTGGTCGTCATGGAATACCGGGATATTCATCCTTTTGATGAGTTCTTCTTCTATATAAAAACTTTCAGGAGCCTTGATATCTTCCAGGTTGATCCCACCGAAAGTAGGCTCTAACATCTTAACTGCTTTTACGAATTCTTCCGGATCTTTAGCATCGATCTCAATATCGTAGACGTCAATCCCAGCGAATTTTTTGAATAGTACTGCTTTTCCTTCCATAACCGGTTTTCCAGCTGCGGGGCCAATATCTCCCAGCCCTAAGACAGCGGTTCCGTTTGTGATGATCCCGACCAAATTTCCTTTGTTGGTATATTCATAGACCATGTCAGGATTTTCTTTGATCTCAAGGCAAGGATAGGCGACCCCAGGAGAGTACGCTAAGGATAGGTCGAAGGAATCTCGAGTCGGTTTTGTCGGAACAACTTGTATTTTACCCTTTGGATGAAGGGAATGATATTCGAGGGATTTTTCTCTCATATGATAAAACCAATTTTTTGGTGATCGGGCCTAGATTCTATCCTAATTCTGAAACAGCTAGGACTCTATACGGATTTACTTTCAATTTTCAAATACACCCGGGGCAACCGAACCATTTTAGCTTAAGAATTATTTTCCTACGCAAAATTTACTGAAAATTCTTCCTAAAATCTCCTCAGTATCGACTCTTCCGTTCACTTCACCGATTTGATCCAATGCGGAATCTATCTCTTTGATATAAATTTCCGCTGGAGCCTGTTCTTCCATAAGGATCAGGCAATTCTCTAGGCTACGAGTGATAGAAGAAAAATGAAATCGATTCCTTTCTTCCAAAAGGACATAATCTTCCGAACTTTCTAATCCCTGAAGTTTTTTAGAGACTTCTGAAATTAGAACATCCAATCCTTGTTTGGATTTGCAGGAAACTTCGACTAGAACGGTTCCAGGGTAATTTTTTTGCGAGATGATGTCGGAGTTCCAACTCGGATCTCTTATATCCGATTTATTTGCTGCGACAATCGCTCCTTCCAATTTAGAACGATTCTCTTCTGTGAATTTTTCCCAATCCGTTTTTTGAGAAACATCGATCACAAAAAGCCTGACATCGGCTTGGGAAAATTCTTTCTCACTTCTTTCGATTCCCATCTTTTCGATCTTGTCTCCGGTCTCTCTAACACCCGCAGTGTCGACTAGTCGGATCGGAATTCCGGAAAGAAGAAAATCCTCACTGATATAATCTCTAGTAGTTCCCGGAATTTCAGAGATGATGGATCTGTCTCTTCCTAAGATCAGATTCATCAAACTGGATTTTCCTGTATTCGGTTCTCCATATAAGACGACTCTACTTCTTTCCAAAAGTGTTTCCGTCTCGCTGGACTTTCGAAGAAGATTGGAACAAATATCCGCGATAGAACGGATCCTTTTTTTTCTTTCTTCGAAAGATTCAAAGGTAAGATCTTCTGTCGAGAAATCGATCTCTGCTTCGCATTCCGCTTTAAGCGAGATCAATTGGCTTCTAAGATTTGAGGCAAGGCGAGAAATTTCTCCGAATGCGTTTTTTTGAGCCAGCTCCAATTCGAATCTGGAACGAGCACCTATGATCCTTCCGATCGCTTCCGCTTCATTCAGATCTATTTTACCGTTTAAGAATGCTCTTTTAGTGAACTCACCTTGTTTTGCAGGTCTTGCTCCCGATTTAAACAAACATTCCAAAGCTTCCCTGAGTAAGATCGGATTTCCATGAGTATGGATCTCGCATAGATCTTCTCCAGTAAATGTATGAGGAGAAGAGAAGTATAAGAAAACGACTTGGTCTAGTTTCTTCTCCCCGTCTATAAAACGACAAGTGTAAGCGAATCTAGGTTTGATTGCAGAGATTGGAAAAGAATCTTCTTGGAAAGCTAAATGCTTGTAAGCAATGGAAAGAGCTTCCGGTCCGGAAATCCGCAGGATGCCGATCGCACCGGCTCCGGAAGCTGTTGAAATAGCTGCAATTGTATCAGCCACGACCGATCAGTAGTCGTTTACTTCCTCGAGTAAGTCCCCGTTAGGGCTTTTTTCGACGACGTCTTTGTACTTATGTCTGTCTTTCATCGGAATGATCCGAACTTTTTTGTAAGTTCCATTTCCTTCCGATCTGGTGAAAACTTTTTCGTTTTCTTGCAAAGCCATATGAACGATCCTTCTTTCGAAAGGGTTCATTGGTTCGAGCAATTTGGATTTACCGGATTTTGCGACGGAAGAAGCGACAGACTTACTTAAACGGATCAGAGATAATTCTCTTTTATCTCTATAAGATTCGGTATCCAGAACGATCTTACGACCGTGACGGATCTTTGAATCCACCATTAAGTTCACCAAAAATTGTAGAGCGTCTAAGGTCGCTCCTCTCTTTCCGATGATCAGTCCGGATTCGCGGCTGGTAAGTTCGATATAAATCTTACCGTCTACGTCTCCCATTCCTACCACTTCTGCTTCCACTCCCATCTTACGAAGAAGAGTTAAGACCACACCGTGGATGATTTTTTCCGCCGGAATATCGTAGTTAGAAACAAATGCTCTTACTACTGCCGGTTTTTTTTGTGTTAAACCTAAAAAGCCTGATTTACCGGATTCGACAGTTTCGAAACGAATGTCTCCCGGTTCCAGTCTTAAGGTTTCTAAAGCAACTTCTTCCGCCTCGGCTTTTGTTTTACCTTCGGCTTCGAAAATATAGTTTTCCATATCGTATCCTCGATATATGAATTCAGACTTTTACGGGTGTTCCGTCTTTTTTACGGATATTAGTCACCCATTGTTGAGCGATGGAAAGAACGTTAGTCACAGTCCAATACAATGTCAGTCCGGACGGCATACTCCAGAGGAAGAATACCATCATTACCGGCATCAAATACATCATCATTTTTTGGTTAGGGTCCGTCTGAACGGAAGTCAGCTTCATAGAAAGGAACTGAGTGCCCACCATCAATAATACCAACAAGTTAATGGAAACTCCCGCAGCAGCGATAAAAGGGATCGCAGGAGAAGTCCAGATAAAATCAGGTTCGCTCAAATCGGAAATCCAAAGGAAAGGAGATTTCCAAAGATCTATCGTATCCGCAAACGCAACATATAATGCAAAGAAGATAGGAAGCTGGATCAGCATAGGAAGACATCCGCCCAATTGAGAGAGAGGATTCATATTATGCTTTTTATAAAGTTCCAACATCTTCTCTTGGCGTTTTTCAGGATCCTTCGCGTATTTCTCGTTTATCTTTTTGAGTTCGGGAGAAAGAGCGCTCATCTTCTTCATAGCTTCTGCCTGCTTTTGGTTGAGCGGATAGAATACTAATTTGAATACTAAAGCGAATAGAAGGATACCGAAGCCGTAGCTTGGGATCGTGTATTTATAAGATTGTTGTAAGAACCAAACGATCCCGTTTCGGATCGGAGTAAAAATACCTTGGTTAAAGGATTTATTCAGGTCCGCACTTAAACCTGCAAACGCGGATTTAGGATTTTTGAAAGGATCCAATTTAGGATCACGGAATAACATTCCATCCCATTCTCTGATCCCTACGTAGTTTGCGAATTCAAGAGTTTCTTCTTTTCCTGCATCGACAGTGATAGAAGAATAAGCGAGAACAGTTCCTGTCTCGTTTTTCTTTCTATTATCTAATAGAATTCCTTCTGCCGGATGATTTAAAGTGTCGGATACCGCTAAGAAATAACGGCTTCCTGTTCCGGAGTAATCCACTCCTTCTCCAGTGCTCCAAACATCTTTATAGAATTCGTTTCCGTTCGGAGGCCCGAAGAAGAAATTACGGATCCCTTCCCAGAATCCCCAAGCGTCTCCACCGTCAGCGAAGTCTTTCTCGCTTCCGTCCATTCTATACACGCGGAAAAATTTAGAAAGTTCCTGAGTGGTTGCTTCTCTTTCCAAAGGAAGAGGTCCAAGACTCCCGAATGTTCTTAAGTATGCAGGTTTGTCTCTATCCCCGAAATAAAGTTTTTCTTTCCCAAGATTGGTAATTGAAATTTCGGTTTTGAAATAATTTTCATGAGGGAAGAATCGATACACTTTTTTGAGAAGGACTCCGTCTTTTGTAGCGGAGAACGTTACCGTTCCTTCTTCCTTATTTTCTTCCGCTTTGAAGTTGATATGATTCCATTCGGAAGTGGCAGCATCTTCTTTTCTATGAGAGAAGTTGAAATCGAAACCTTTTCCTCTGGAAAGTTCGATTGCCTTGATCTTCTCACCTTCTACTTCGATCTCTTGAAAATCAGCTCTGGTGATATTGATCTCGGTTCCTTCTATATTCTTATAATTTCGAATATAGAATTTTTCGATCCTTCCTCCCAGGCTTGAAAGAACTGCGATATGAGCCTCTGTTTTGAGGGTGATCGTTCTTACATCTTTGGAATTCGTAACCGGAACTGCCTGTTGCTTTTGCTCAGGCTTAGTTTCTTGTTTTACGTTTTCCTTATTTTCGGTAGCGGTTGTTTGTTCGGTTTTCTGTTGTTTAGGTTTTCCCGCTTCTGGGTTGAAGTAATAGGTTACTAAAAACCAAACTCCCATGGATAAAATTAAAGCGAGAAAAAGTCTGTTTTGTCTATCTTCCATTCCTATTTCCTTCTAGGGTTGGGTGGTAAAGGGTCATCGCCAGCGGCGAATAAAGGATTACATTTTAAAATGCGTTTGGTGCTGAGGTAAGTAGCTGATACGAAATCATATTCTTGGAACGCCTGAATTGCATATTCTGAACAACTTGGATGAAATCTGCAAGAGGGTGGAAGAATAGGTGAGATCCATCGTTTGTACAATTGGATCAGAAATACGGCCAGCTGGTTCATTTTAATTTTCGAGCCAATAGACCCAAACAAGCCAGAAGTTCGGTATGATCTTTTTCGAATAGTCCCGGTTTCGCAAGTATCGCGATATCGAAACCCTTAGGAAAAAAGCCCGCCGTTTCAGTTACGGCTGCTCTTAATCTTCTCCGTATCCGGTTTCTACGAACGGCCTTTCCGACCGAACGTTCAGGGCAGTAAAGGAACCTGTTTCTATCCAGGCCATTGCCCCTGTAAATCACCGTGAGAGGAGGATTGGTTACCCGTTTTCCGGAAGCAAAAAGTTCCCGGATATCCTTCTTAGATGTAAGTGTCTCTTCTATATGGGTTCGTTAGAATTTTTTACCAGTTCTCTCGTCAGAAACGGTTAACTTGTAACGGCCTTTAGCTCTTCTGCGGGAAAGGACTTTTCTTCCACCGGCGGTCGCCATTCTGGCGCGGAATCCGTGTGTACGGGCACGTTTAATCCGGCTGGGTTGGTATGTTCTTCTCATAAGGTTCCCTGTATCTCTAAGATTGCGTTTTATAAGACCCTGGGTAAGTCTTACCGGTTACCATTTTTGCCGGAGAACCAAGGGTCAATCCGTTTCTTTGAACGGATTTTTACTAATATGTATAATGGAATAAATAATGGCAACCCGGCAACGTCCTACTCTCCCACACAGCGAACCATGCAGTACCATCAGCGATGAGAGGCTTAACTTCCGTGTTCGGGATGGGAACGGGTGTGACCCTCTCTCTATAATCACCGAGAATCTATGGACAGTTTGAAAATTTGACTTGTACTGTCAAACGTAAATTTATTCAGGGTCAAAGAGTTTTGTTCCAATCTATGAACTGTTCTCCTGCCATTCTCTGGCAATTGGGACAGAAGAAGGAATCATGACCCAAAACATTCGCCCGCCGGATCGTAGTTCCACAACGAGGACAGGGTTCATTCTTTCGATTTCTGACCTTCACATGATCCCGGACCTTAAAATCCAGAGGAGCCTGCTTTTTTCGAATATAGTCTATCGAATCGTTCAGAATGGTTTTGATACTATGATAGAGCTGGATCTTCTCTTCATTATTAAGTTTATTGCACGGAGTTTTGGGATGGATCTTAGAATCGAATAAAACTTCGTCAGCATACGCGTTTCCAAGCGCACTGAGTTTGGTTTGGTCCATAAGAAAAACCCGGGTTTGCTGCCGATTCTTATCGATCCTTTTCAGGAATTCTTCCTGGGTGAAATTTTCGGAAAGAAGGTCCACTCCTTGGTCGGAAAACTTAGGGATCTGGGAGAAGTATTCAGGTTCTGTAAAATACACCTTCCCCATATGAACATCATCCGCATAATTTAAGATCTTATTTTGAAATTTAATCCGAACCGCAAGATCCTTCTTTTTATATTTGGGATCTAGAGAAAATCTACCGGCAAGCATAGGATGAATGATTATATTTTTAGGACCGAATTTGAAATTTAGAAAAGGTCCGGTTCTCTCCAAACTTTCAAAGGTGGAACCTATAAAAGTTCCTTCGGTTTTCCCACCTGCAAGATTGCGAACCACTAATGGGTCCAATATTTCGATTTCTTGGATCGTTTCTCCCGGTAACTCGTTTAATAGACGCTCTCGAATGATAACAAGGTCCGGAAGTTCGGGCATGGAATTTCCCTATTTCTTTTTACGACTAGGAAGATATTTATAATATTCCACTTCGATCGTATTTATTAAGAAAGTATAATACTTCAGAAGTTTTTTGTCATACTTCTTCTTCTGAGCTTCGTTTCTCAAAAACTCGGAGATCTGATCCCGAGTTAAAGGAGCTTTTAGATCCGTATGACTTAAAATAATCGTACTAGGCATTCCTACCGGAACGATCTCGTCAGGGATTGCGATCGTCGCAGAGTTTTGTAGAAGAGCGTATTCGACAGTAGAAGCGACCTTATCGTCGTCAGATTCTGTCCTAAGATGAGAAACGGATTGGCGAATATTATCTATATTATCCCAGATCTTTTTACGAAGAGATTTTGAATCGTGAATCTTGTCCTGGATCTTAGTAAATCGATTCGGGAATACAAAACGTTCTGCACCTTTTGCAATAAGGCTTACCTTTTTCTCTTTCGGGCTTTCCGATTTTCCAAAATGTTCGTCGGCGTCATCATCATCGCCGCTAGAATAATAATCGTTTACTGTGGAAATTCCTGCATAACTTGCATTAAATCCTCCACCTCCGGAAGACTTAGGCACTCCGCCAGGACCTATATCAGATTTGTCCCGGTCTCTAAAGAATACTGCAAGAAGTCCACCGATCACTAATGCAACCGGAAGTCCTACAAGGATCACTCCTGCAGCATTAAAATGAACACTCGCAATCAGGAAGAACAACATAGTTCCGACGAATCCAAGCAGCCCCATTGAAAGATTGAATTTTTTAGCAAGAGCTTCGCTTTTCTGGCGATCCTCCACTTCTCTCTCCATAAGAGCAGCGTCTTGTTGAAGCTTCACAACAAAGTCCGCTTTTAACATAGAATTCAAGGCAGGATTTTTAGAAGAGACTAGAGAAGCATTGATCTCTTTTGCGATCGCAAGATCTTTTTCCGCAGCAGGATTTATTTTTGCATCCGCAGTCAGTTTATGTAAAACCGCGGCCATATAACCAGGATCGACAGCATACACCTCCGTATTACCGTCTTCTTTTTTGATCTCTTTTACGCCGAATTTAGTTTTTAGATCTGAAATGATCTCGGCAGAATATTTGGAAACGGAATCTACATCCGAAATTCCGACTGCATCCAATCTTTTTTCCGGAACGAATCTATAGAGCGTATGATTATTTTGAGAATTATCTTTTACTTGGATTTGAATACGGTTCTTTAAACTTTTGTAGGCACCTTCTACTTTTCTTTCGCTCAATAAGGATTTTTCTTGGATGAGTTTTCGAATGATACGAGTGGATTGTTGGCAAGTTTCTCCCACTCTTTTTCCTAAATCGTCTTTTTCCTTATCGAAAGGAAAATCTTCCACTAGCTGAATGAGTGCTTCTACTTTCTCGCTGTTTTGTTTTTTGCCCGGCTCTGCATTTCCATGTTGAGCTTCAAAATCATGAATACGAGCTCTGAATAAAGTATAGCCCGCACGTTCGGAGAGTTGTTTCAAATATGTAAGTGCAAAAGTTTCCAACGCGTCACTTTGCGCCCTATAATGCGCGATTACTTCCGGTTGATTTACATAAGTTCCATCCGGATTTAACTGCAAATCATCCAAGATTAAATGATAGTCCGGAAGGATTTCGACAACCTCTCCTTTATTCTTTGCATAGTTTGCAAAGTCGGAGAGAAAATCGTTCATCGGAATATAACTGAAAGGTTGAAAACTTCTTTTAATTAGGCTGGCCATCTCGGATTGTAAAGATGCGAGTTTCGGATACAACCAAATCTGACCACTTTTGTTTTTATGAAGAAGCATTGCTCCAGGGCGATCTTCCTCCAAAGCTCGAGGCTTTTTAGCACGATTGTTTAAGATGAGATCAATGGTCTCTTCTGAAAAATTGAAACAAGCTTTTCTGTAAGGAGTTACATCTGTCTTTGCTTCTTTTTGAGGAGAAGCAAGAGCGATCCTTGCTAGGACCTTATTTCCATTACGGACCAAAAACGGATAGATGAGTGCTGATTTATTTCTTCCCTTCTTCTCCAAATCGATAAGTTGTCGAAGAGCCATGTCTACAGATTGAGGGGACTTAGCCTGCTCGCTTAAGTTTCTGTATTTGTTAAGAAGTTCTCCTAACTTATCTAGAGTAAGAAGATAAGAAGGATGGACACTTTTAGAACCGTGCTTTTCTGTTTTTTTATGCCAGTCTCTGAGTTCATCTAAGATACAGCGAGCTGTAGCAGAAAGACCTACAGCACCGTCGTTTAAGAAGATATAGTCGGGCGCCAAAGCTTCCAGATCAGGAGCTTTGTTTTGACTGGAAGCTAGCTCCTCGAAGGATATTTCCTGCTCCAAGGTTTCCATTTCTATATCTGCACCATGCTTGGACAACAATCCAAGTTAAGAAAATTTCGATCGTTTCCTTCCGACCAGGATCTACAACGGAAAGAGAGAATGAAACAATTTTATTCCGGACAAAAAATCCGATAAAACCGCCAATTTTACTCAGTATAATTACTTAGAATTTTACCGATTTTTCGGATCCCCTCTTGGATTTCCTGATCTTCTCTCGCAAAGCTGATCCTTACGGAATCTTCTCCAGGATCTTTATCTTCGGTCGAACCTGGATAAAAATAATTGCCCGGTACAATAATGACCCCGTTTTCCTTTAAAAGTGGATAGATTTCGGAAATTTTTTTACTAAGCCCGGAAAACTTCACCCAAAGAAAAAAGGCCCCCTCACTTTCGTGGATGGAATATTTGAGCTTACCTTTCCATTCACTTCTGATCAAAGAAATTGCGAGTTCCCTTTTTTTAGAGTAGAAGGGTTTAACTATGTCTCTGGAGAGCCTGAGCCATTCTCCCGATCTTACAAATTCTAAAGCGATATACTGACCGAGGTTTCCTCCGGCCAAATTCAGAACTGCATTCGCTTTATTTAATGTTTCTATAATTTTGGGATCCGCTAAAACAAATCCAGTTCGAACACCTGGCAAACCTATTTTAGAAAAACTGAATCCTTGGATCATCCCTTCCGAATGAAAAAGTTTTTCGTCCGAATAAATGATTCCTGGAAAAGGAAATCCGTATGCGTTATCTAATAAGAATGGTATTTTCCTCTCTTTTGCAAAACTAAGGATTTGTTCCAGTTCTTCTTTTCTGGCAACTCTTCCGGTGGGATTTGTAGGGCGAGATAAAACTACACAACCTATATTTTCGTTTAGATCTTTCCAAGAAGAAGTATCCATCTCATATCGAAATGTATCTTCCCCCGTTACATTTACTTTTCCCAAAATGCCATGAAAGGAATCAGGATGGATGGGTTGGTCCAAATATCCTATATACTCGGGCAGAACAGGTAGAAATATTTTTCTAAAACTTCCATCCAGGAAATTTCCGCTATAAAAATTGAGCAAAAGATAAAACGCGTTTTGGGAACCGTTTGTGATCGCGATCTGATTTTTAGAAATTGCAGTGCCGGTTTCCGAGCTGAGTAAAGAAGCCAAGATCTCTAAGGTTTCTTCTTTACCGGTGGGAGTTTCATACTTTCCAAGGATAGAGTCCCAGGATCCGGACTCGGCAAACTTGGATAAGATCATTCTCCAAACTTCTTCCACTTCGGGGATCAAGGCTGGGCTTCCGCCTCCCAACATAGATGTCCCGGGCTTTAGATTGCCCAAGTCTTCCATCAATTGGCCAATTCCTGTTTGGTTACGGAATTTTTGGCCGAATTCAGAAAAAAGGAAATTTTCTCCCATAAGGTTATTCCACTTTTCTTTTGGCGAAACTGCCGAAAAGATAATCTAAGAGAGGTAGGAATTTTTTTATTCTTCCTATCCGTTCCTTTCCGGAGATACCAATGCAAACAATCGAGTCGATTGATGAAACGGATCAATTGGATCCGAATAACTTGGACCTGGAAACTTACTTAAGAGCGTTTCCTTGGGAAGAAAAATGGTCCTCCTTAGGGGAACCGATCGATCGACTTTGGAAATTCGACCTAGATATTTCCCCGCAAGAGATCTGGCCTTGGCTCATAGACACTTCTTCTTTTAATAAAAGAATAGATATACCTGAAATGAAATTTCAGGAGATCAATGGACGACTTTTCGGTAAGTCTAAAAATGCAGGATTCCCAATGGAATGGGAAGAAGTTCCCTGGGAATGGGAATACTGCAAACAATTGAATAACGCAAGGATCTTCTCTAAAGGATTCGCATACTATGTAAGAACTCGATATCTAGTATATCCCTTGGGGGAAGATCGAACCAGATTGTATGTTTATTTCGGATGGATCCCCAAAGGTTGGATCGGAAAAAATCTTCTGAAAATCGGAATGGTTCAACTCGAAAAATCCTATCAAAAAGGATTGAAGGGACTATTAGCAGATATCGCAAAAACAAAAAACTACAGTTGGCTTGGACCAAGTGCATTAAGCGTGATCAAGGAACCGAAAGAAGTTCGAAATCCGATCTTCCCCGCAAGAATGCAACAGATCAGAGTTGGTTATATTAGAGAAGGACAGCCAAGAGAATTAGTAGACAAGGTCTTAAATTATGTACTGGATGCGGACGAATCGGATCTATATAGGATCCGAATCAAGTCATTGTCTAGGGCCTGGAAAATTCCCGAAAAAGATCTGTTACTTATCTTTTTACACGGATGCAGACTCGGATTATTTACGATCAGTTGGGACGTAGTATGCCCTCATTGTAGAGGAGTCAGAACGGAAGCGCAACATTTAGGAGATCTTCCTACAAGAGATAATTGTGAAGTTTGCGAGATCCAATTCGAAGCGAACCAATTAAACTCAATCGAGATCACATTCCATGTGCATCCTTCTATTAGAGAAGTGCAAAAAAGAATGTTTTGTGCTGCGGAACCCGCTACTAAAAGTCATATACGATTCCAAAAGTATTTGGCCCCGGGAGAAACTTACAGTTCCAAATTATTATTATCTCCGGGTGTGTATCGCCTAAGGGTAAACGGAGAGAAGAACTACTCTCTTTTAGAGATCAAAGATGATGTTCCTACAGAAACTCTCGTATGGAACACGAATGAAATCCCAGAACAAATCGAAACTTCGGCAAAACCAAAAGTCGTTTTAGAAAACGATTCCACTTCTCCAAAAGGTTTTGTGATCGAGGAAAGAAGAGAAGATCAAGACAGTCTCAGACCTTCCGACCTATTCAATTTCCAGGACTTTAGAGATCTATTTTCCGAAGAAGCTTTGTCTACGGACTTACAATTGGATATTGGGATCCAAACGATCCTGTTCACGGATATTGTAGGTTCTACAAAATTTTATTATAATAAGGGGGACTCCGGTGCTTTCTCCGAAGTACGATATCATTTCGTAGAAGTATATAAAGTAGTTCGGGAATTCCAAGGTGCAGTTGTAAAAACAATCGGTGACGCAGTGATGGCTGCATTTCCTTCCCCCACTGCCGCTGTAGAAGCTTCCGTAAAACTGCAGGAATTTTTTTCAGATGAAAATACTGAGACGCCGATCCGAATTAGGATCAGTCTCCACTCCGGACCTTGTTTGGCAGTGAATCTAAACAGCAATATCGACTACTTTGGAAACACCGTAAATTTTGCGGCAAAACTGCAGGCGATCGCAGACGGAGGAGAGATCGTATTCTCCGAAACAACCTTTAGAGATAAACAGATCCGCCAACTTATGACCGAAAAAGGTTGGAAAGTGAAACGTGTGAAGTTCCTACAGAGTTGGATCAACGAAGAGACCGTCGCTTATAAACTTGCTTTTAAAGGTCTAGAGAAGGAACAAAGTCCGATATCGGAAAAGCATTCTTCTGAATTATAAGAATGTAATGTATTTTGTTTTATTTCTTATAAAAACGACTTTCCAAGAAGTATCTTTCGATCAGGATATTCCGAAATCATACAAACGAGAGAGAATATGAATCTTGTTATATCCGTTCTTCTTGCAGCTTATTTTATTTTTGCTGCGGCAGTACAATACAATGATCCGGACCCGATCCACTGGTCCTTATTATATTTAAGTTCCGCCGTAGCCTGTGCATTCTCCGCTATGGGAAAAAAGAACACTCCCTTACTCTACATTATCATGGGGATGGCGATTATAGAGATCGCAATTACCGGAGACGGATTCATCAATTGGTTCAGATTCGGAAATGAAAATTTAATTACGGCTAAAATGACCGAGGAAAAGCCATATATAGAATTAGGAAGAGAATGTATCGGCGCTCTAATCAGTTTAGTCGTAGTAATTTGGCTGAACTATCGCCCATTGTCTAAGAAGTAAAAACCTCCTATTTTTACCGAAAGCCTGTCCAATTTCTAAAACCTCGATTGATAAAAGTATATTAAGAGAGGTTTTATGAAACGTATTTTACTCTGGTCTTTGACTGGAATTCTATTAATTATACTTGGATCTTTTTCCTTTATGATCTGGTCTTCTACAGACCAGCTACTCTTTCCTGTTTGGAGAGATAATGAAGATTTCTCCGCATGCAGCCCTGAAACAAGTAAACATTGGGGAAATGGATGTGGCAACTTAAGACTCTCTAAAGAATTCAAATTCGAAGAGATAAAAATTTCTTCTTCCAACGGCTTCGAACTGCCCACTTGGAAAATCAGCTCTACTGAAAACGGATATGGTCCAACAAAGTCTGCAATCTTTCTTGTGCATGGAGGAGGAAGCGACCGAAGAGAAATGACTAAACATATTCGGTTTTTTCTGAAAAGAAAAATCGACGTGTTTAGTTTTGATTACGGATGCCATGGAGAATCGGCATGTTCTATACCAGGTTTGACTTATGGTTATCGAGAATCTAAAGATGTACTTTCCGTTTATAAATATCTTTCTGAACGCTATGACAAAGTTTTCGCGTTAGGAAGTTCTGTAGGAGCTTCTTCTATTATAATCTCTCTTCCTCAAATGCAAAAACTCTCCGCGGTGATCGCCGAAAATCCTATGTATAATTTCGAGAGATTGATCTTGGAATTTCCGGGAACTGCGGATAAGGTTCCCGCTTGGCTTTCTCATCTAATGATCCATATCGCTTACTATAGAGGCAAATTTGATGGTTCTCTCAGTCCTGCTTCTTCTTTACCGCTTATAAACTCGATCCCGATCTTCTTCATTCATAGCAAAGAAGATCAAGTTGTTTCGTATACTCAAACAAAAGATTTAGCGGATCTGTATCAAGGGCCTAAGACAATTTGGTTTTTAGAAAAAGGAGAACATGGTTCTGCGAGAGATATTGATCCGGCGGAATATGAACGAAGGCTTACGAGCTTCTTGAATTCTGTGAAGTAGAATAGGAAAGCGTTCGGCGTTACGCAGAGGACCGGGGTTCGCCGCGACGCAATCGAAGGGTGACATCAAAGCGAAGCGGCGATGCCATAAGACTATAATCGAAGCAAAGTGGTTCGGCGTTACGCAGTCTCACTTCCTGTTCGACTTGGCTCCACGCCGTCTCGATCGTGCCTCGCCACTTCCTGTGGCTCGGGCGCGTCCGCGACGCTCCCTAAGGGTCGCTGCTACCGCTTTCACGATCTCGCTTCGAACCCCTCAGATTTTTTAGTATTAGAAAAATTGCATTGGAGACGCCGGGGTTCGAACCCGGGTCCTATTGCGCCTTAATGGAGCCTCTACATGTTTGTCTTATGTTTTAAATCTCGAAAGGCCTTAGCCCACAAGCAGGCGTGTCCTTCCTATTCAGTCCAAATACTCTCTAAATCGTGAACCGACAACCGATCTAAAAAGTCTCCCGCTTAAGGCAGAAGAAAAACCACCGGGAGAGTAAGCCTTTCTTCCGTAGTAGCTATTAAGCTGCTAGTGCTAATTCGTTGTTAGCGTTTGTTGTTTTGAAGGTTTTTAAGAGGTCCCTCACCCCTACATGCCACCACATCTTAACTACAACAGTCGAAACCTAATTCGTCCCCGTTAATTTGATGATTAGACTAAAAATCGGTATTTGCGGTTTCTAAATCAAGGAAAAATAGAAAGGAAAGGTCAGGAAATTTAGAATTACGAATTGGATTTACTCTCTTTTGGAATTTCCAATCCTATGCAAGATGGGCCTGAGCAACAAAATGAAAGATTCGATTTTTTCATTGAGAACCTTTGCAAAAATTTTCTCGCTCCTCATTTGCATTTCCGTTTTAAAATGCGGAACTTCTTCTTCCAAGTCCCAAAAAGAAAATCCGCCAATCCCCGGTTCTAATCTTCCTCGAACAAGTTTAGAGAACGGATTTTATGCGATCTTAGTCGGAAAATCCTTTTACCCAAATCGTCTTACGAATTCCGAAACCCGGGAAGGCGATTCTGAGATCGCCCATATATCCTTTCTGATAAAATTAGAAAAACATTATATTTTGATCGATTCTGGAACTTCTTCCAATGTGGTCTCCGCAGACCGCGTCATTCATAATTGGATCTCTCCTGATAAAATCCTAGGGACCGCAGGAATAAAACCTTCTATGATCCAGGAGATCATTCTTACAAATTTTCACCCGGATCATTCGAACGGGATCGGTCTATTCCCGAATGCAAAAATTTATATAACACCTAATGATTGGGCTACTTTGAAAGAAATAAATCGTTCTAAACCGTTTCTCTCAAAACTTTTATCTATAGAAAGATCTAAAAGAATACAATTTATTCAATCCAGCCTGGAAGTATTTCCGAATTTCAGGATTTTAATTACTGGAGGAAATACGAAAGGTTCTATCGCAATTGAATGGTTGAAGAACTCCAATCAAAAATTTTTGATTACCGGGGACGAATGTTATTGGATAGAATTTTGTAAGAATGGAATTGGACTTCCGAGTGAAGTCGCCTATTCCATTTTGAATAATCAGCAGTTTCTAGATTATGTATCAATCGTATCTAGTTCTGGAACGAAAGTGTTCACAATGCACGATCCATCGATATTCTCATCCAAAGAAGAAGTCTTTCCTAGGATTTATAAGCTGGACTAAAAAAATCCCCCGGTATTCACCGAGGGATTTTCTATAGCACCGTTTGAGATCTAAGTTTTTATTTATAAACCTTATCGATCTTCTTTTGGTATTTTTCAGTAATCACGTGTCTTTTCATTTTCAGTAGGTTTGTTAACTCGTCACCCACTTCGAATGGTTTTTGAGCCAATACAACATGCTGAACCAACTCGAAAGATTTGAATCCGTGTTTAGTACTATTGTATTCTCTGATCTCTTTCTTATAGAAATCGATTACTTTTTGATTATCGATCAACTCTTTGATATCCGCAGCAGCGATACCGTTTTGATCTAACCAAGGTTTGAGAACTTCGATATCCGGAACAATAATCGCACCTAGAACTTTTTGATCCTGACCAAACACCATTGATTGTTTGATATAAGGAGATTCGTCCATGCGGTTTTCTATTGGGACCGGCTCTACGTTTTCTCCACCTAATAGAACCACAGTTTCTTTCGCTCTTCCTGTTAAAGTAAGAGTGTGTTTAAAGTTGAAGAACCCGATATCTCCGGTATTCATCCATCCGTCCACAAGTGTCTTCTTAGTAACTTCCGGATTCTTATAATATCCTTTCATCACTTGAGGTCCTTTGATATGAACGATCCCTTTCACACCTAATTTACCGGCAACGAGTTGTTTTTCATTGATGATATGAGCCAAAACATTTCCGTGCTCGTCTCTCAACTGAACTTCTGTTTTTGGCACGATATAACCTACGGAACCAATGATCGGGTGATCATAATGACGAACAGAGATCACAGGTCCTGTTTCAGTCATACCATAACCTTCCAATACGAGAAGCCCGATATCGTTGAAGAAATTATCCACATGGCGTTGTAACGCACCACCACCGGAAAGAGTTCCTCTCAAACGACCACCGGTTGCTTGGCGGATCTTAGAAAGAACGATCGTATCCAAGGTCTTAAAGTTAAAGATAAGTCCAAGGATCGCAACTGTAAGTAAAGCCGGTGACAAGAACGCCAACTCAGGCTTATACATTTTGATATAGGAATATCCTACAGCACTGATCAAGGACACAGTGAAAGGTCCGAAAAGTAAGATCTGGCCGATCGCTTTTAGAGCTAATCCGAGGGATTTGAAAATGTTGCGATTTTCGTAATCCACTTCTTTTCCGGTTAAAACGCGAACACCCGCATTGAAGTTTTTGGAGAATAGATACGCAGTATTGAAAAGGAACTTTCTAACTGCAGGAGTTTGTTTCGGATCATTGATCCTATTGTAAATCCCGGTATAGATACTCTCCCATACCCTTGGAGCAGAAGCCATGAAGGAAGGTCTCGCTTTTGCTAAGTCATTCCTGAGGTCAGCAACCTTGGTATAGAAAGTGGAAATTCCCAAAGAGATCGCAGAGTATTCCACAACTCTTTCGAAAATATGCCATACAGGAAGGATGGACAACATACTATCGTCGTCTTTTAATAAAGATTTTTTTAGGATTAAAGGAACCACATGTTCCATCTGATGGACCATGTTAGAATGCATTAGCATTACACCTTTTGGCATTCCAGTCGTTCCGGAAGTATAGATCAATGTGAATAGATCATCAGGTTTAATTGCCTCGACTCTCTTTTCAGTCTTATGTCCACCTTTGGATCTTAACTCTTTTCCAGTTTCAATCAGATCGTAAAGATGCAAAACTCCTTTGGTTTTGATCTTACTATCTTTGTCCATGATGATGATGGTTTCAACACCCTTGATCTTTGCTTTGTTCTTAGTAAACTTCTCATACATCTTATCGTTTTCTAAGAATACGATAGAAGCTTCCGAGTGATTTAAGATATAATCCATCTCGGAATCGGTTACGTCAGTTCCACGAGGAACGTTTGCACATCCCGAAAGTAAAACTCCCGCATCAACGATGATCCATTCCAAGCGGTTATCCGCTAACACCGCGATATGTTCGCGAGCTTTTACACCGAGATCGATCAAAGCTTCGGATAAGGCTAAGCCTAGATCCACTAATTGTTTAAAGCTGGTCGCTCGGTATTCTTTACTTTCATCCTTGGACCAAAACGCCGGTCTGTCCCCAAAAGACTCTGCGGCCTTGAGGTACATGTCTGCTAAATTCTTGTACATTGGAGTTATTCCTTTTGAAGAAGGGATATATTACGCTTATGGCATAAAGCGCGTTTACGTTAATGTAAGAAGACCACCCGTCAACTAAATTTTAGAAGAGTTCAAAGCGTAGGTGCAGTGCAAAATTAAAATGAAGATATGTGAGGAGAGAAAACTCCGTTCAAGAATACCTTGAACGGAGTAAGAAAGTAGAAAAATATTACTGTTGTTCTTCGCCAGCGCCTTCTTCAGCAGGTGCAGGAGTAGAATCTGATTTAGTTCCTTCTTCTTTTCCTTTTTTGGAATCTTTCTTATGCTTCTTATGGTGTTTTTTCTTACCTTTCTTCTTCTTAGCTTTTTTCTCTTTCTTTTCAGACTTAGAAGCACCTGCATCTTCAGTTTTAGCAGGAGCATCTCCTGAAGCCTCTTGTGCGCTTACTCCGGTAAAACCGAAAACTGCAATCGCAGCAACAAGAAGGGTAACAAGAATTTTTTTGAATAGGTTCATTATGATCTTCCTTAGGAACTTTGGTTTGTGTCGTAATTTTATTATTATGCGAGGCAAATCAAATCCATTTTACATAAAAATCAGATTTCATCCACAGGCGGGACCCATTTGCTCGGAACCGAAACAGCCAAGGCTAAACGGTCTAGAAATTTATTTTTGGGGATCTCATAGGCCCCAAGGTTTAAAGTCACCGGATTCATTTGCTGAGTGTCGAACAAAAGGAACCCATCCTTCTTCAAAGCTTCAAACAAATAATAGAGTCCTATCTTACCGAAGTCTGGAAGAAAGGAGAACATCGACTCACCGGCAAAAAATTTCCCGATCGCCACTCCATATACTCCTCCACCTAACCTACCTTCTTCGTCCCAGACCTCTATACTATGCGCATATCCCTCTTTATGGAAATTAGTGAAACCTTCCAAGAACGTCTCTGTGATCCAAGTTTGTTCTTCTGTCCTAAACGCACAGCATCGCATTACTTGTTCAAATGCTCTATTAAAGGTAACTGTGAATTTTTTTTGCCGGATCCTTCTATGGACTCTTGAACTTATATGAAGAACGTTTAGATCAAAGATCGCTCTTGGGTCCAATGAGAACCAAAGTAAGGGTTTATCCGCCCAAGGAAAAATTCCCCTCGTGTATGCATAGAGCAGACGATCCGATTTTAAGTCGCCTCCTATGCCCACAACCTCTTCCTTCGTAGTCCTAGGATTTGCAAAAAAACTAGAGAAGTCCCTGGTTGGTGAAGAATACGGATTTTGTTTTGGGTTTTCCATTCCCTATTCCGAGAGCAAAGGATATGATTCTTCGACCGAGTATATCTGGCCGTTCGCTCCACTGCGACTAGAAAAAAGTTGGAATTCCGACACAGGAACTATGTCGGTTTTAAAGCCTTCGAATTCCTTTAAGTATAGATCTAATCTCTTTTCCGGAGCTCTCTTAAATCTTCCGATCGTAATATGAGGTCTATAATCGCGTTTATCTATCTGAAAACCTTGCCTTCTAAGCGTAGATTCCAAAACCTTTTGGAGCTTTTTTAATCCTTCAGAAAGGGCAACCCCGACATATAGGATCTCCGGCGCCTTATTCCCGAATACCCCCACTCCATTGATCTCAAGAGAAAAACTTTTTTCGGAAACTTCGGAGCAGATCTCTGAAACCCTTTCAATCTCTTCCTGCTTTAGCTCTCCGAGAAATACAAGAGTAGTATGAAAATTTTCAGGAGACACCCAACGTATTTCTTCTAGTCCAAAACAGATCCTTTCTAGATCCGTTTTTGTGGAATCTGGAAGCGCAAGTCCCAAAAAGTTTCTCATTCGAAATTGATCCCGTCTATTCTTCTGATACCACGCAAAGAATTCACTAAAATTATTTTAGAAGCTTGGCTTAGATTTTCTAAACTGATCTTAGCTTCCTTCGCCTTTAATTTTCGGATCCAATATTTTCTGGCTATTCCGGGTAATAATCCCTGATCGATCGAAGGAGTAATCCATTCTCCTTTTAAAAATATAAAGATAGAATGAATAGATCCTTCCGTAACATAACATTCGCCATTCGTATAGATCATGTCTAAATACCCATTGGATATAGCTTGCTTATAACCTTCCGAATAAACTTCTCGAACGCTTGTCTTATGATATAATAGAGAAAAATCCTGATCCATTTTTGTTTTAGATAGAAGTATTTTTCCAGTTTTGGGACCTAGTTGAAGTTCCGAAACTTCAGCCCGAAACTCTCCGTTTTGAGATAATATAATTTTTACTCTATAAGAACTTTTTGCATCAACCTTGTCGATAATCTCTTGGATATAAATTTCCCAACTTTTATTATTCCAAACAAACCCTAATTCGATTGCAGAAGTTTTGAGTCGATCCTTATGATCTTCTAGAAAGTAAACTCTTCCTCTTCTGCAAAGCATGGTTGTAAAAAGATAAAAACTATTTTGACTATCATTTAAAAATTTTGCCTTGGACCAACATTCTTCCCATTCTAATTCCGGAACCGAGCCTATGGTTATTCCGGAACCTAATCCCATTCTTCCTTTTTTATTTCCAAAAGAAGATCCCGAAAATTCCAAGGTACGGATTGCGATGGAAGAAATCTCTCTGTTTGGCTCTAAATAAAAAATACCGCCTGTATATATTCCTCTTGGACTTTCTAAACTTTTGATGATCTCAACGGATCTTTTTTTAGGAGCACCTGTGATAGATCCTCCGGGAAAAAGGGCGCTGAGTGTATCCATCCATTGAATATTCGAATTTAACTTTGAGCGGATCTCGCTAGTCATTTGAAACAGAGTAGGATATTCTTCTACGGAAAATAATTTGGAAACATGAACGGAACCTGGAACTGAGATCATTCCCAAATCGTTTCGCAAAAGATCGGTGATCATTAAATTTTCAGCTCGATCCTTTTCCGACCCAGAAAGTTCTACTTTGAATTTTCGATCTTCTTCTGGGTTCTTTCCTCTTGGTCTAGTCCCTTTCATCGGAACTGTCCGTATCTCGTTGGAAATTCTTTCCCAAAACAATTCAGGAGAAAAAGACAGAACATCCTTTTCTATTATATCTGATTGTTTTCCTGTATGTATCCAGGCTTCATAAGGGACCGGTTGTTTTTTTCTAAGTTCAAAAAACAATTTTCCCAATGAACCATTAAAATCGATCTCCAAGGGAAAGGTGAAGTTGACTTGGTAAACATCTCCTTGATACAGAAAATTTTGGATCTTTAGAATTGTTTCCTTATACTTTTCGGGATCTATTTCAGCATGAATTTTAGAAGAATATCCCAAGTCCGTATATGCAGACTCCAATTCTAATATCTCTTTCTCGGATAAAATTTTATATTTCGGAAAGATCCCAAACCAAAGCAAAGGATCCTGGCAGTGAACTTCTTCCGTTTTCGGATTTAGGAACAAATCGCCAGCTTCGTAGGAGATCCAACCGGCGGCACGTTCCCCTTTAGAAACCCTGTTTTGAATTTCCTCTAGTATTTTTCTTACTTCGCTTCGTCGATTAGTAGTAAGAATCTCATTCGGCTCCGCGAAAAGAGGAAGTCCCTCGGAAGTGAAACCTTTACCTAAATATATAAAAGGTTTCTCGCTGTTTTGAAAAAGATCGGAAATCATCGAAAAAGGGCTTAAAACCTTATTCTCAGCTGCTTCCGAATCCTAAAAGCGAAATGAAGAAGATTCGAAGATTAATGTTGTCTCAATCCAAAAAATTTCTAAAAATCGCAGCTAAGTTTTCTCTCATCACTTTAGTTTATTTCTTATTGGGAAAGTTCGGAGAAATATTCGGTACATTTTCGGATTATGCTTCTCCTATCTGGCCTGCTTCCGGTTGGAGTTTAGTCACACCGTTATTATTCGGAAAGGTTTCTTTTTTCGGGATATTTACAGGATCTTTTATATATAACTTGCAGATCCATCATGAGGATCTTCCAGAACAAGGAGAATTCATATATTTACTTGCCGCGACCTTAATCGCATTCGGTAGCACAGTTCAATCGATTATAGGAGCTTACCTTTATAAAAAATTTATCCCACAACTGGATCTAACAAAAACTCCTTCCTACGTACTTAGATTTCTTTGGATAGAAACCTTAACATGTATCATTTCCGGAAGTATCGCGTGCACTGGACTCTTTTTATTAGGAGTCCTGGATCTAAAAATACTTCTTCCTACATGGATCATATGGTGGATGGGAGATTCTTTAGGAGTATTTGTATATTTTCCTTTCTTTCTAACATGGTTAGGGCCAGGGATCGCTAGATCACAAATCCATTCTTGGAAAGAAAGTGTAGGCTTAGTTTCATTTCTGGTCCTTCTTGGAGGAGGGATTTTTTATTTTTTCACGATCAATCAACTGCCCGCATATTTTCCGGTTTCTTATTTACTAATCGCAGTGATCGCACTCGTTTCCCTCAGGTTCGGAGGAAGAGAATCTTCCCTAATATTGATCATAGTTTCCATACTTGCAATATTCGGTACTGCACAAGGCTACGCACATTATTCCGCTTCCGGTGAAGTTTCCTTATTACTTACTCAAAGTTTTTTATCCGCGATATCCATTGCATCTCTGTTTGCATTATCCGTTGTGAAAGAAAGAACAGAGGCACAAAACGAACTTTTAGAATCGCATAAAAAATTAGAACAATTGGTTGCGGAAAGAACCCAGGAATTGGACAGATCTTATCATTATTTAGGAACTACGGAAGCAATCTATAAAGGACTTTTTGAAAATGTTCCGATCGCGATCTTAGAATGCGACTACAGTTTCGTAAGAAAGAAATTGGGAGAATTGCCCAATATGTCCAAAAAGGAATTCGCCAAATTCCTCAAAAAAGACCGCAATTTTATTTCCGAATGTTACGAATCCGTAAGGGTCGTAGATGCAAATAAAGAATCAGTACGCTTATTTAAAGCAAAATCCAAAGAAGAAGTCCTCTTCCTCGCAAGAAACTTCTTCAGAAAAGGAAATGATAGATCTTTTCGCCAAATGTTGTCCAGAATCCGTTTAGGCGCAAGAGTGCTATATACCGAGATTACATTATATACTTGTAATGGAACTCCTTTCGAGGCATCACTTCGTTGGTCCCTTGCTCCTGAATTCGAAGAATCATTTTCCTCAGTAATTATTACAGTTTCAGAGATCACGGATAAAAAGCAGGCGGAGAGACAGTTAAAATCTTCCTTAAAAGAAAAGGAGGTCATGCTAAAAGAGATCCACCATAGGGTGAAGAACAATCTGCAGGTCATCTCCAGCCTATTCAGCCTTCAATCCGAATATGAGAACGATCCTAAAATCCACGAGGCGTTTCGAGAAAGTCAAAACAGGATCCAAACAATGGCTCTGATCCATGATGAACTCTATCAATCCAATGATCTAGGAAATGTAGAATTTTCGGGATATTCCAGAAGGCTTGTGGATAAGATCAGGACAGCATATAAAATCGGCTCCGAAGTACGTGTTGATGTTGTTTCAGGACCGATCCATTTAGAGATCAGTATCGCAATTCCCCTTGGACTTGCACTCAATGAATTATTAACAAATTCCTTCAAATACGCTTTCCCAAACGATTTCATTCCGGTGGAAGGAAAGCGGCCTCAAATCCAAGTGAAACTTAAAAAAGCAGGAAACCAAGTCTCTCTAGAAGTTTGTGATAACGGGATCGGATTACCTAGCGAATTAAATCCGATAGAAACTCCTTCGTTCGGATTAACTCTTGTACAAGTCCTTACCAAACAATTAAAAGGAAAATTGGATTTCTCTAGTTCCAAAGACGACGGAGCGAGTTTCCAGATCCGTTTTGAAATTCCGGATTAGGAAAATTTCTTGCGTATCCTTCTCCAAATCGGAGGAAGGAAAACTATGAGAACAAAGCCTCCTAGTCCGATCGCAAACCGAGCAGAAGCAAGAAGAGAACAGATCTTGGAAGCTGCGTTGGATGTATTTTCCGAAAAAGGATATCACGAGGCAGGGATCGCGGACATCGCAGGAAAACTCAATATCGGACATGGGACCTGTTATCGTTATTTTAAAAATAAATTAGATATTCTTCACGCATTAGTAGATCGGATCCTCTTGGGACTTCTGGAAGTTGTGCGCAAAGAAAGCCCTGAAAAATCCAATAGTATCGAAGAATATAGGAACCAGATCAAGAATATCGGTTTGGAGTTATTCCAACTTTTTAGTAAAGATCCTAGACAGGCTAAAATCGTTTTTTTTGAAGCAATGGCCCTAGATGAAACTGTAAAAAGAAAAGTGCAGTTAGGGATCGATAAAAGCGCAAGACTAACTGAGTTATATCTGAAGAACGGAGTTCAAAAAGGATTTTTAAGAAAGGAATTGGACACTAGGATCGCTTCTCAAGCAGTGAACGCGATGATGTTCGAAGGAATTCGGATCAACCTTTCCTCCAAAGTAGATTCCAAATTTGCAAAACGTTGGTTGGAAGAAATGCCCACCCTTATGTTAGAAGGAATGGGCAAACGTTAAGGCACTAATTTATAAACTTAAGAACTGTACCAGATCCTTTGCGGTAACTTCAGGAATTTCTTCCATCGGGATATGCCCTGCTCCTTCATACGCGATGAACTTTGAGTTTTGAAGGTCCTTCGTCCAATTTTGTGCATATTCCAACTTCAACCAATGATCCTCTTTTCCCCACATCACTAATGTAGGAGTTCTTACAGATTTTATTCCTTCTGAAACTTTAGGATCAGAGAACTTCTCACGAGCAGTCCTGAAAAAATAGTTATACGCTTTTCTGTTTCCTTCTCTTCTAGAAAGATCCACGTATCTTTCTTTTATCTCAGGAGTAATTTTAGAAGAGTCTCCATAAACTTCATCTACACTCTTTTCTACCATAAAGCTAGGCAGCATATGTCTTGCAAACGGACTAACAATCGGATTGCTTCCGAGAGCGATCATAGGAGGCATAGGTTGTACATAACCTGCTGCATCTATTAAAACCATCTTTTGGACTTTATTCGGATATTTTAAAACGTAGTTCCAAGAGATATAACCACCCATAGAATTTCCTACTAGGTAGAAAGAATCTATCTTAAGGTATTCCAGAAAACGATTTAGGACTTCTACTCCTTCCGCGAGATCCAATTTTTCTATATCTTCGGGAGGACCGGTCAATCCATGACCTGGTAGATCTATTCGGATAACTCTATAACGAGATTTTAATAGATCCGCCCAAGCATCCCATGTATGCAAAGAAGAACAAACCCCATGCAATAAAACGATCACCGGACCTTTGCCTTCATCCCGATAATGAATATTTAAATCTCCGATCGGAGCGAATTTGGACTCCGAGTTTGCATACTTCGACTTTAATTCTTCCAAAGAATCGGAGCCGATCCCTAAAAATCTACAATCTAGTAGAGTGATGAGAAGTAACATTAAAGTTACTGATATTCTTTTCATATATTTCCCGTTTAATGAATTCCCACCCAATCAGAATGACAAATTCATCATTTTTGCCGGAAAGTAAATCTAATTTAGGAATTTTATTAATTACCGGCCCGGTTCTTATTTTCTTAAGATTTTAGGCTAAATTTTGGATTTCCCCTATTGACAAAAACTGAATGACATGTCATTCTTATATCAATCAAGGTGAGGAGAATAGAAATCCAATGGTTCAAGTGGATGTTTTTTGGGCCTACGGCCTGGGAGCCGGTTATGCAATGGCCGCAGCTCGCCAAATCAAGAAATTGCAAGCAGGTGAGAGTACTCCAGGGTCCTTGCCTTCCGTTAAAAAAGAAGAGAAAGTTTCTTTTTGGAAGAACACTTACTTCATTACGAATCTTCTTTATTTAGGCTTATTATTTGCGCCTTCCGGTTTATATCTAGTCTGGCAATTTACGAGTTGGGAAACGATGCATGCTGGAGATAAGACAATGCCGGGATGGTTAGTTGCATTATTCGGCTTAACCAATATTTCTCAGGGTATCTTGGGATATTGGGTCGTATGGTCTTTGATCAAGGCAGGCAGAAATTTCTTAGCGTATCTACAAGTTCCGGTAGGATATTTCGGAATGTTTTTCATCCTAGTTCATGGCTGGGATGGAACAGGATATAAAAGATTTTTTTCAGAGTCTGTAGAACAATTTCATTCCTGGAGTTGGGGTACCGCCGCGAATTGGCTTCTTTCCGATGTCGCCATCACACTCTATGTAATGGGTGTGATCTTAGTTCCGGTTCTGATTGTTTCTCTTTTAAAGATAGAGAAAGAAGGTTGGGAACTGGGAGGCTCCGGAGAATTTTCGGTCAAAAAATCTCCTTCTTCCATTGTTTCAACAATCGCGTTCTTAGCGACAGTCTTTGTAGGAGCATTAGGTTTCGCGATCATTTCCAGTTTGATCTTACATCAGTTTGGATGGATCTTAGGAACGATCTTATCCGGAGTTGTAATTTATGTATTCGGAATTTCTAAGTTCGGACTTTTTCCGATCTTATACAGAAATGTTTTACAAACCGAAACGGATCATACAGGAAAATTACAAAGCATAAGATCTGCAGCTTAATAAGTTTCAAAAATATTCTATACTTTTAAACTACTTTTGCCTTCTTTAAAAACCGTTCAATTTTGGCTCTGGGATCAATCCCCCAGAGCTTTTTTGTATTCTTGTATCAATAGATCCGGATTTTCTCTTCCAATCGAAATTCGGATCAGACTTGGATCCAATCCGACTTCTTTCAAAAATCCTCTACCAGCTTCTGTAGAGACCAGCTCATAATGAGCGAGATACATATACAACATGTTCAGAGTAAACTCTGTCCCAAAGCTAGGACCTTTTAATAATCTTAAAGAATTATAAAATGATTCGAGAGAACCTGCCGGTTCGATCGTGATCACCCCACAATGTAAATTTTTATCTCTGGCGATTTTGGAAAAGTTTCCGTGATTTTCTTCGGAACCACTCCAATGAACCGCTTTGATTTTTGGATGGCTCGAGAAGAAGTTGGCGAGTATTTCCGCATTCTTTCCGATCTCTTTTACTCTTTGAGTATACCCTTCTAATTCGAAAGACATACGTTCGCAATCTCGTAGATAAGGAGTTTCTAAAAATTCAGGAGTATCTTTTTTTAATCTTTCGAAATAGGTGGAAGAAGGATTTAAAAATAAAGCTCCCATCATCACGTCCGCATGTCCGGAAGCGAATTTGGTAAGGCTTTCTACAATTACATCCGCATAAGAAGAAAGATCCACGACTGCAGAACCTGCGACCGAGATATCCGCTACTAAAGGAATTCCATATTTATCCAAAAGTTTTTTAAGCTCCGGATAATCCGGTACCTGTATCAAAGGATTTGTAGGGGATTCCGTTAGGATCGCAGCCACACGGTTACCATCTTTTGCTAGGAATTCCTCAAGTTCTTTAAGATCGACTACGTCATGGAATATATGCGAACCTCTAGAATATTTTTCTAATATTCTGATATTATCCACATACAACCAGCCAAGTCTTAGCCAGATATCTTTTCCTTCTTCTGCCCTGATCTTGTCCAACGCTCTAAAGGAAGCGTAAACTGCATTCATCCCGGAAGTCGCCAGATATACTGGCAGATCTTTTCCAGGATACAAAGCGGATAAAGATGCCTCTACTTTTTCGTACGGTTTTTCTTTTCGAGTTTCTTCAAAATAGATCGAATCGATGAGCCCTTTTTTGAATAAATAATCTTCCGCTTTTCTGGAGGATAATAAACAACCTGTATGTTGGATAAAAGATAATACCTTGGATTCGTTTTCCTTATCGGAGGCAGAGATCGTTAAAGTGATAATCCCTTCATCTTCTAGAATGATCGCATCTTTTATTTGAAAGAATGAAATGATATGTTCTGCGGCTTTTTTGGAATTAACGATGAATTGAGGCCCGGTAACTCCCTTAGTTTCTCGATTATAATCTAGGATTTTTTCTATATATGCATGAGCGACAAAACGAGGATAGCCTGCTTTCAGTCTAGAAAGTGTTTCCGTTCTTTTTTCTTCGTAACCGATCACATCTGAGACTTCGGGAAGACTCATGGAAACTGCATGTATATTTTCGAATGGTATTCTTTCTCCGCAAACTCTACGATGCGGCTCTTCTATCTCTAGTATCATACTCTGATTACCATCGCAAAATTTATTGCGGAAACATCAACTTTAATCGATTGGACTCGACGAAGTCTAAAACGGTTCTAATTGCTTTGAGAATTTGCGAGACGCTTGACCCGATCTTCTTCCGTCAATGCGTTGATTAGATCGTCCAGATCACCTTCCATTATAGCAGAAAGGTTATGACTAGTGAATCCGATACGATGGTCTGTACATCTTCCCTGAGGAAAATTATAAGTACGAATTCTCTCCGATCTATCTCCGGAGCCAACCATCTGTTTTTTTAGAGCATCTGCCGCTGCTTTCTTTTCTTCGGCTTGTTTTTCCAATATCCTGGCGCTAAGGATCCTCATCGCTTTGGCTTTGTTTTTATGTTGGGATTTTTCGTCCTGACATGCTACTGCGATCCCTGTTGGAATATGTGTGATACGAACTGCAGAGTCTGTAGTGTTTACGTGCTGACCACCGGAACCGGAAGAACGATACACATCGACCCTCAGATCGTTCTCATTGATATTGATCTCTGACTCTTCTGCTTCAGGTAAAACTGCAACTGTCACTGCACTCGTGTGAATTCTTCCGCCAGATTCAGTCGCAGGAATTCTTTGTACTCTATGAGTTCCTGCTTCGAATTTAAAAAGATCGTATGCTTTATCATTTTCCATTGCGAAAATGATCTCTTTTAACCCGCCGATCCCGGTAGGAGAAGATTCTATGATCTCGTGACGGATTCCTTGTTTGTCAGCATACCTTGTATACATTCTAAAAAGATCAGAAACGAATAGGCCAGCCTCTTCTCCGCCTGTCCCGGCTCTTATCTCGAGCAGGATATTTTTTCCGGAATTCGGATCGGGAGGAAGAAGTAGGATCTCCAACTCTTTTTCCAGAGTTTCGATCTTCTCTTCCGCAACTTTACGCTCTTCTTCGTACATTGAGCGCATATCACCGTCTTTTTCGGTTTTTAAAAGTTCCTCTGCGTCCCTTTTGTTTTGTAGGAACTTTTGGTATTCGGTGATTTTATCGAATAATGGAGTGAGTCGGGAACGTTCCTTATAAAGTCGTTTTAAATCGTCCGGACTGGACGCGGTGGTAAGTTCATCCGATATTTTGAGGTATTTTTGTTGTATTTTTTCTAGTCTGTCTAACATAGAAACTGTATCCCATTGCCTTGGTACCTTACTCCTCTACATGGAAAACTACAATTCGATTCTTTCAGCAGTTTCCGATCAGATATTAAATCTTTTATCCGGTCTGCATTCCTATCGGAGCCCTTATGCAAAGACCATAGGATCCCCCGATTACTTCATTCAAGAACTCACTCAAAAGGCCTCTTTACAAACCGGAGCGGCAAGTGCGGTTCTTTCTTTCCCGCAAGGGCGTTTAGGAGTCGTAACCCTAGCACCCGAAATCATCCTAGTTTTAAGGATCCAGGGAAAATTGGTAAAAGACATTGCGGCACTTTACGGAAAGGAACACCAGGTAACTTCCGAACTTATGGCTTATTGTCTTTTCAAAGATAAAACTTCCTTTTTCCGGAATGTTCTAAAAGATATGGGAGCGAGAGTTTTGATCCGACCTATTGCTTGGAATCTTTTGCAAGAAGCCACTTTTCAGATCGCAAAAAGTTTATTAAAAGGAAGAAATCTTCCGAAACCAAAACGTAGGTTCTGGCTTCCAATTTTAGGCTCTTTACTTTCAGGCGGTTATTCACTTTTTGAGACCAGAAATATCGCAGCAAGAGCTCAAAAATTATTTTCTAAAGACATCATCAACGTACAATCGGACGAGCCGTGGGCGGAGGAAACTGCCTGAATCTAAAAAATCAATTGGATCGTAAGGTCCTAGTCCTAATCGTTTTATCTTTTTTATCCCTCTCCTGGAACTGTAAAAGTAAGCAGGAAAGTTTGATCGAAGAGATCCAAGAATTGCTGGAAGAACAAAATTATGAAAAAGCTTCCGGCATATTAAAAGAATATCTGATAAAACCCAAATCGGACTCAGATATTCTTTCCAAAGAAAAACCGGAAACGCCTAGGATCGTCGAACTTTCCTTCGATCGCAAAAGATTGGTTTACTTAGAAGATAGTAAACTACTTTGGAAAGACGCAGTAGATGGAAGTAACGGTTCCAAAAGTTTGGACGAAGTTCCTGCATCTCTTGCGGTTTCCTTAAATGCAAACTTTGCTTTAGCAGAATATCCGATGACGAACGGATGTAGGCTCTTTGCGATCTCTTTGAAAAATAATGATCTACTCTATGAATCAGGAGCGCAGATCTCTTGTCGTAATCGAGGAGGGATCTCTGACGATGGTTCTAAAATTTATTACTTCGTAGATAACCAACTCTATGAAGAAAAAACAGTAGAGCCAAGGACTCCTAAACTGGTTGTTTCTAAAGAAAAAATCGCTCCTCCATTTACAGGTTTGAAAGCTAGATTCTTTTTATATCCTGTAGGTAAGGACTTTTTACTTTTTTCAGGCAACGCAGGCTCTTACGTTCTGTATTATTTCCAACCTGAAAAAAAATCCGTGGAGAAAATAGATCAAGAAGTCATCAGTCCTTTGATCTATTACGGCACAGGAGATTCCGCTTATTATTTAGGCGGGTCTATCGGAAGACTTCATTTAAGAAGACTTCAATTCGGAAAAGGCAAACCAAGCACTAGCAAACTATTCACGATCAGTAGAAAAGAAATCAATCCTTGGAAAATCCCAGGTAAGAACGAATTCGTTTCCAATTATTCAGGAAAAGTGCATCTTTGGGGACCTTCCCGCAAAAGTCAGGTATTACCTATTCTTTGTGAAAGGATCTGGATGGTAGATCAGAACAAACTTCTTTGCGAAAACGAAAAAGGGGAATTGTATCTTACAAGTCTTGATTTTCCGGAAGAAGATTGGAGAATTTTAAAACTATTCGAAGAAGCCAGAGATAAGTAGATATCTTTTAGAAAAAGATATTGATGATTAGATTTCCTTTCTGGCCCTCGATCGGTTCCGGGGAACCGTAGCGAGTTTTGGCAAAACTTTTTGCAGGAAATTCTCTGTTCCAACCCTTACCGGAAAATTGTATCTGTCCACTGGATTCGAAGGAAGAGTTTTTGATCCATTCTCTGAATTTACCTTCGTCTTCTTCAGAACCTAAACCGATCCATTTGCTTACGTAAGTTTTTTTAACCAACTCTTCTAGTTGAGGAGATTTTAGATCTTCCGTAAATACGACACCCAATCTACCTGAAGATAGATTTGCTACCCATACTTCAGGAAGGATTTCTTTTTCCGGTAGACTCTTATGCGAATTTGTTCGAAGCAAAGAACCTTCTAAAAATTTTCCGGAAGAATCAAAAATATAAGCTCTCTCCTGCCATTCGCCTTCTTTGATAGAAAGTTTTCCTTCCTTAATCTCCGGAGAAGGTAAACAGATGGATCCGGCTAATATTTGAACTCCGTACATTCTCGCAAGGTTTCCGAAAATTCTTTCGTAACGTTCTTTCGAATCTTCCGCAATTTGTAAGGAAACCGCTTCTCCATTAAACAAATGTTGGAATAAATTTTTGGGAAGGATCCGTTTAAAGAAAATTGCCCAATCCCATGCAGAATCTTCAGTTTCCAGATCCAAAAGTTCTTTTCTTGAATCCATTAGAAAAAGATAATTCCCTATTTCGGGAGGAAATGCAACGATCGTACTGTTTTGGAGCCAACCTTTTTCTTTTGCGACCAAAAGTGGTTCTTCCAACCAGGCGCGAAATCTATCTTCTTTTGTAAAATATTCAGGTTTGAATTCCAACTGAACGATCAGTAAGTTTCCCGATCTTCTATCCCAACCTAAAGATACCAATTTGGTTTCTTTTTTAGTGATCCTCTTTTGAAACTCTTCTTCGCTTAAAGAAACACCTGAGAGTAACCATCCTAAAAATACGAAAATCGGAACTAAAAATAAAGACGCGATGACATTTCGAACGAAAGGACTCATACAAACCGGACCTTTGAATCTAATTTGCCTTCAGGGATCAGAGGAACATATTCTTTTTGATAAAGTTGAAGAGCATCCAACATGTATTCGAAAAATAAAGGTTTAGGATCGTAAGTCGCTGCATCCACCCATTCAATATAATCATGCTCGTCCGAGATTACTATATCTCCGGACAAAAATTCACCATGATACGCAACGATCACACAAGGATGATTTCCATCGCTCACTCTATGTTTATGGATCAGGATTGGCCTAGGATGGATCTTGATCTCGCAAGCATCTCCCATTTCTTCCTTTAATTCTCTGGAAAGACTTTCGAGCCAATCTCCATAAAACTCGTCCTCATTCATTCTTCCCCCGGGAAGATCTCCAAATCCGGATTTTCTGTCCCTAAGGATCAAAAGGTCCTTGCCCCTTCTTAAAAAAACCTTTTGTGTAATTTGGAAAAAGCCGTGCTTGCTCAAAATTTTCTCTTCCCGAAGGAACGTTTGTATAAGATCAAAACGTTCTTTCTACAATCACTAGATACTCGCTCAGGAAGCTTTATGCCTGACAACCACTTTTATATTCTCCGGTTTTCTAGCGTTTAAATAGGCTTCCGGAATTTCTTTGGAATCGAATTCTTTTTGGATTAGATGATTAGATACCGATTTTAAAAAACCTGGCTGGGATGCTAAAAGTTCCCTTGTTCGTATGAAGTCTCCGCATCTACTTGCACTTAAGATTCCACCTCGAACGATCCATTCTAAAAAAGAATTCGATTCAGTTGGGGCTGTGATAAGAATAAAACCTCTAGGGCGTACTAAAGATCTTTCTTCCCTTGGATCCGGACGAATGACAGAATCCAATTCGGATACAGAATCTATGATCGCAAAATCAAAGCGTGGGAGAGCGCCTTCGAACTGCTCTGAATTTAAAAACTGACTCGCCTCTTGGATAGAGCCTGTAAATATTCTAATTCGATTCTCTTTTTCCAGAGTTTCTAATATTTCTTTTTGGGCTGGATCTAGATTTATAAGAGAAGAGACAAAAATGGAAGAAGTTCCAGATGTCTGGATCCCCCAAATTAAATCCAAAAAGTCTTTTCTTAGATTTGTAATAGATATCTCATCCACAACTAATTCGGTCAGATGTTTGATATCTAACGAGGCTTGGCCGTTGGTTGTCTTTCTATGGATTTCTTTGTTAGTTAAATGGAGAGAAGTTTCTAATCCGGAAATCGAACCGCTCGTATCGAAAACCAAATCAAAATAATCTTTATATTCGGACCATTGGATCGGAACGGCTTTGTTGGATTGTTTTTGATATGCCAATCCGGAATCTATTTTTTCTTTTCCTAGATCTGAAAAGTAAAGAGCGGAATCCGCTCCCATCTGAAATGAAAGCTCCACTAGACCCTTATGCTTCAGAACGGAAACTATCTCATATTCTAGTTGGTTTTTCTTTCTATATAAGTCCAAAGCTGCGATGACTAAAGAACCCAAACGTCTCGGGCCGAGCACCGCGACCCTTTGGATATTCTCGGCCTTTCCAGACAGGGAAACTTCTACACCATGTAAAGAAGCAGCAAAGGGTTCCAATAACACCGCTTCGAGATCTTCCAATTGATGGACATCTATTAAAGTTCCCTTAGGTGCTAAAATATAAGGACCGAACCCTCCGGGCAAACGATCGATCCCTAAGACCATACGAGTCGGACTATGAGTAGGAATTCCTACATTGCAGAAATTGTCCCCTTCTTCTCCTCTGGAAACTACTGTATCATTAATTTCTAATACGTATTTTTTTCCGGTAATAAAATCGGAAGCAACTACTTCATGTCCTATGATCTGAGGTAGTGCAAAGGGTAAAAATCTTCTGTCCAGGTCGGTGGAACAGATCCCGCAAAGTTCCGTTTTTAATAAACGATATCCTTTGCCTAATTCTAAATAGAGATCCGTGTTACGGAAAATTTTCCAACCGGACTCTTCTGAGCCCTTCATCTCATAGAGAGTGTTCGTAAAAGTATCGTCCGAATTGTATTCGTAGGCGTTAAAACGGACCTCTAACAATTATCTTGCCCCGACAAAAAATCCTAGGATCAAAAGTAAAACTACGAAAACCAAATTTAATGCAAACCCGGTATGCAATTCACGTTTGATCTTATTATTCAGGAAATAAGCAGTAAACACCACGGAAATAAAGCCACCTAAGTGAGCCCAATGTGCGACCTGATCTCTAGAGAATAAATTCGTGATATCGGAATAAACCATGAGCCAAGCAACTACGAAGACCGGAAATGGATAATTCTTCTTTTTAACCCGAATAGAAAAAGGAGAAAGTAATGCGGCCACTGCAGCAAGTCCTGACACTGCTCCTGAAGCTCCGATCGCAGGCTGATGCTCTCCCAAGATCATTCCTCGAACAAAGGAATCCAATCCTCCGGAAACGAGTGCTCCCATGAAAAAGAACAGAAGCCATTTCGCTTGTCCGACTTTATATTCTACAATCCTTCCTAAAAAAAATAAGAAGATCATATTCCAAAATAGATGAGTAAAATCAGCATGAAGGAATGCCATGCCGATCCATTTCCATGGATAAAATTCTCCGGGACGACTAATGAAGAACGCGTCTAAAACTTCATTCGGAACGAAAAAGGTCAAAACTATCTGAGCGATAGAGATCAATCCTACAAAAAATGTAGTAAGAGGAAACTCGAATATAAAGCCCTTCACTTAGGACCTCTTTGGATATAATAATTCAAGTAAGACTTTAACATTGTCTTTAGTTCCTGCAAAATACCATCGGCAAGTTCTTTGTCCTGGCTTTCCCTTAGCCAACGACTCAAAACTGAATCGGATACTTCGACCATGATCCGAGTCATTACATTCATTTCCTCTTTTTTCTTCATCCAAGGAATGATCCCGAAAAATAAATCAGTTAAAAAATCGGCAATGGCCCTATTGTTCTCTCTATCAATACTCACAAGTTCAGGATCCAGATTCTTATTGGACCAAAGAGGGATAAATCCAGGCTCGGACTGATACAACTGAGCAAAAGCATCTATAATAGTATCGATTAGATTCTCCCAATCCGATTTATCCGGTTCTTCCTTTAGGAAGTTTAAGATCATCAAATTCACTCTTTCTAGATGTCTTTGACCGACAGCTTTTAATATTGCATGTTTATTCGGAAAATATTGATATAAGGATCCGATCGGGATGCCGGCCCTTTGAGCGATCAAATTCGTATTGATCGCTTCCGCTCCGACCTCATCCAAAAGATCAGCGACTATATCCAGAATATATTGCACCCTCTCGATCGCTCTTTTTTGAGAAGGCGATTTTCTCAGACTTAACTTGGAAGCTTTGTCTTTTTGTTTAGAAGAGGATGGAACTTTCTTTTTTACAATTTTGGGCAAGGAAGGTTCCCCATCTTAGTTCGATTCTTACTAAAGAACAGAAAACTAAGATTCTATCAAGAAAACTATTTCACACCATAATAGCGAAGTATATGACGTAAGCTAGTCAGGTAAGAAGCACCGAATAAATTTATATGAACAAGCACAGGATAAAGCTGCCAGAATTGGATCCTATCCTTTAGATTGCCTGGATCTTCCAACCCGGATGTGGCAAGGATGTCTTGCATCTCTTCCAGGTTTAAAGGACTTCCGAATAATTGAAGCATTGCAAGGTCTTGTTCAGGATGAGAATAAGCTACGGATGGATCGATCAAATAGGCAAATCCGTTCTTCCCCTGCAAAACGTTTCCGGACCAAAGATCTCCGTGAACCATTCTAGGTTTTGTGTGGTCGAGTCCCCAGTCTTCTGAAAATTTATCGAATATTCCCCGGATAGAAGTAAGATCTTTGTCTGACAGAAGTTTTCTTGTCTGGGCAAGTTCAATCTGAGGTTTTAAACGTTTCTCCCAATAAAATTCTCTGAAGTTGGAATACCAACCGTTGGATTGAGATAATGATCCGATAAAGTTATCCCTCTTCCAACCCCAGGAACCGAATTCGTTTTTATATAAATTCTTTAAGCTCGCGATCAGATCTTCTCTAAATCCTGCAGAAGAACCTGTTTGTATGAATTCCATTGCGAGTAGGGAAACTTTTCCGATTTGGACTGTCCCTAAACATTCCGGAACACGAACGCCTAGTCTACATAATTGTTCTAAACCTTCGGCTTCGGCGTCTGCCATTTCCTTTTTCGGAATGATCTTCACGGCTAACTGAGAGCCGTCCGGAAGTTTTGCCTGATAAAGTTCGAATAGGCTAGAAGAATGATAGCTTATCTCCGCCTTTTTGGAGGAGGATAAAATACCAAGACGATCCAATCCGTCCCGGATCAATTCGCCCATTCCTGTATTCGTGATTGCCATCATTCGCATCCTACCTAATTCTTCGACCCTGGCTGTATTTAAAATCGGAGTACAGATGTTCAGGATTGAAGAAAAATAAAGGATCGTTTCCTTATTATTACAGGACGAATAAATGAATTCCTTTTCTAAGATTAAGTTCACCTTTGCCTGCGTCATATTCCTTTCTCTATGTCCCTTATCCGTAGAAGAAAGGGTATGGAAGTATACTATAATCCAAGATTTAAGGTCCAAATCCTTGGATTATTGGGAAAAGGAATTAAAGCCGGGAACAACCCTCTGCTTTACAGGGACGTATATTGGTAAGGAAGCTCAACTTTCTGGAGCAAACTTACCTGATCCAGTTCTAATGTTGGGCAATAAGAATAGTGTAAGATGGTTTCCTTTACTTACATTCAATTCAGCCTCTAGCGGAGAGAAGATCTTATCTTCTCCCGAGCTAAGAAAAAAGCTCATCCTGAATCTAGAACATTATTTAGAGAAACATCCTTCTTTTTCGGGGATCCATTTAGACTTCGAGGGTCTGAGCCCTGAATATTCGGAAGCGTATAGATCCTTTTTATTCGAACTAAAGCCTTCGCTAAAAGTAAAAGGAAAACTTCTCACCTTAGCCGTTTTTCCAGCCTTGGAGTTTGATCCGAAACTTGCAGGATTTCATTCAGCAATCTATAAGGAAAATGTAGCGGATGAGATCGTATTAATGGCTTACGATCTTCATTCTCATAAAACGACACCTGGCCCAGTTACAAACTTTTCTTGGGCAAAGGTAAACACGGAACTCCTTCTCAAAATATATAATCCGGAGCAGATCTGGCTCGGACTTCCTTTGTACGGTTATTATTGGGAGAATGGGAAGAAGAAGCCGAAGCTCCTGACCCTGAGTTCGGATAAAAAATTAGTCTCCGAATTCGGAAAAGAAACAAACGGGATCCATATATTGCGTACGGAAAAAGGAGAAGGTAGCTTAATTCTAAAATTTGATCCTTGGATAGAATATGCAAAAAATTTAAAATTAGCAGGGCTCGCTTTTTGGAGATTAGGTTTCTAATCCTATCTAAAACCGTAAACGATCTTTACTTTATGGCTTTTTCCATTCTCATCGTTTATGTTACTCGTCCCTTTAAATTCCATAATTCTTTTGGATTGAATATCATACACTAGGTCGATCGGCTTTACGAACACGGAAAGGATTGCACTGTCGATCTTTAACTTAAGAAATAAAGCAGGTTTGCCGCTATATTCTCCTTCTTTTATTTTTTCTAAAGAGAATTGAAATTTATCCCTTTCCGAAGGAACTAAAAAGTTGAGTTTTATTTTTTTACCTGAGATAAGTTCTTCCCAATGATCGATCACGAAATAATCGAAACCTCCATCCAGGGAAGATAAAACTCCCCCATCTATGATCTTTTCTTGGATCGAGTCTTCAGATCTTTTACGTACAAATAATTTCACTGAGTTGCCGTTTTGCAGAGTTCCACCTTCCAAATATCCGTCCCTACTATCTTCTAACTGAAAATCGGGGAGAGTCCTGTTTTTGGAAAAATCTATCCTCTTCTTTGCGAAAATTTTTCCCTCCGGATCCTTGTAAGTAATGATAGAACGGGCATGCTTACCATTCTCCCAAATTTCTTCATGAAAATCCTTGTACAATAAATTGCCCGTTTCTAGATCATAAGCGGTCCCGTTGAATTTAACTTTTCCCGTATCTGCCGAGTCCAGACGAAATGCCAGAAGTAAAATGAGAAGCATTGGAATACGCTGTATCATATGAAAGGATCTCCCTCGATTATGTAGTGATCGTTATTCGAAATGGGATATGTACCCGATTTGTAATACCAAACGATCGTGCAAAAATCTAAAACCGAAATTCTAATAATTTTGCAAAAAGCAAAGATTCAAATTGTTATTAAGACTGGAAATATATTTCGTCCGTTCAAAATACTTAACGGATTGTTTATTTTTTATTTCCAGGCGGAATTCCAACATGATTCGAAAATTACTTCTACTCTTTCACATTCTATTACTTGCCGGATTTGCAGGATCCTGTTCCAAAAACTCTTTTCTCACCGGTTCGAAATCGAAACCAGGCCTGGTAGTCATTTTCGTTTCCGGAAAGGTCGAAATCCAAAGAGACGGCAAAGATATTCCCGCAGCTTCCGGGATGATCCTACAAAAGAACGACAGTATCAAAACAAATAACGGATCCCTGGATTTGCAAACAAGCTTAGGGCATCTGATCCGTTTAAAATCGTATACCAACCTGAGCATCGATGCTCTTCATGGAGAACTAGGTGAAGAAACTTCTCTTGCGATCAAGACAGGTTTACTTCTGATCAAAACCAATAAGCTCTCTCAAAGGGAACAATTCAAGGTATCTACTCCTACCGCAATTGCGGCAGTTCGAGGAACTGCTTTCTCTTTCGAAGTAGTACAAGGCACACTCCCTAAAATTAAAGTCTACGAGGGAATGGTCGCGATGACATTGAAAACTCCTGTTAGTATGGAGATCCCTTCCGATAAAATCGCAGAAAATCCGAATTTCCAAAAACTTCAAAAACTATTAGAAGAGAACGAGATTATCATCTCGGAAGAAGAAGAGGCGGAGGTAAAACCTCAATTCGACGAATTGGCCCAAACGATCCTGAACAGATTGGATGATGCTAATATCGAGAATAGTGTTCAAAACTTTAGGATCGATCTTTTGAAGACTGTTCAAAAAGAAAAATTCGAAGAGGACCCTCGCGAATCCGCCGATTTCGAAACTTTGGTCAAAGTGGATGAAGGTATGATTGATGCTGCATTGGATCGTAAATTGGTCGGTAAAGAGATCGAAAAAGATCATACCGGAAAATTGAGTATCGCTTTGGATAAGGTAGAATCGATTGCAGGGTCTAAAAAATTAGAATCGGAAGAAGAGATCAAAAAATACTACAGCGTTTTAGAATCCGTCCATAAAATCGATAGCACAGTTTTAAATGGAGCAGTGGTAACTCAGATCGGAGATGTGATGTTAGTTCATTCTACCAAAGGGATTTTCCGCGTGAATGTTTCTGATGTGGAATATATAAAGTATAAAAACTTCGACGTAGTCACTAAGAAGAAAAAGTAAGATCATTCTTCCTAAGCCCCGGTTTGTCACGGATACAAATCGGGGACCTTCTCATTTTTTCCTTCCCTTTCCCGTTCCTACTCAAAAATTCTCCCAAAGAACCTATGAAAAAGAAAATACTTCTGCTCGGCTCCGGAGAGTTGGGAAAAGAATTCGTAATCGCAGCCCAAAGATTGGGTCAATATGTAATCGCAGCGGATAGTTACGATGGAGCGCCTGCAATGCAGGTCGCTCATGAAAAAGAAGTTATCGATATGTTGGATGGTTCCGCATTAGATAAGATCGTAGATAAACATAAACCGGACCTGATCGTTCCGGAAATAGAAGCCATCCGCACCGAAAGATTTTACGAGTATGAAAAACAAGGCTACCAAGTTGTTCCGAGTGCAAAGGCAGCTAATTTTACGATGAACCGTAAGTCGATCCGAGATCTTGCCGCAAAAGATCTAGGTTTAAAAACCGCGAAATATTTATACGCGTCCAGCTTGGAAGAGTTAAAAGAAGCAACCAAGTCCATCGGAATTCCATGCGTAATCAAACCTTTGATGTCTTCTTCCGGAAAAGGACAATCAGTAATCAAAACTGAATCGGATATAGAACCTGCATGGATCGCTTCCCAAACAAAAGGAAGAACTGGCGCCTCCGAGATCATAGTAGAAGAATTTATCAGCTTCGAATCCGAGATCACCTTATTGACCGTGACCCAAAAATCTGGACGAACTTTATTCTGTCCTCCGATCGGTCATAGACAAGAAAGAGGAGATTATCAAGAGAGTTGGCAACCTGCAGAAATTTCCGAATCACAACTTAAGTCAGCGCAGGATATGGCTGAGAAAGTCACAAAAGAATTAGGAGGAGCGGGTATCTGGGGTGTGGAATTTTTCTTAACCAAGGATGATGTTTACTTTTCCGAACTTTCTCCAAGGCCTCATGATACAGGAATGGTAACTTTAGCCGGTACTCAAAGTTTTAATGAATTCGAATTACATGTAAGAGCAGTCTTGGGTCTTCCGATCCCTGAAATACTTTTAGTAAGAAGAGGTGCAAGCGCTGTCATCCTTGCTCAAACGGAAGGACAGATTCCGAATATACAAGGAATCGATAAGGCAACTGAAATGCCTGAATCCGATCTAAGGATCTTTGGAAAACCGATCACTAAAAAATACAGAAGAATGGGAGTTACACTCACATATTCAAATAAGGATGAATCAATTTCTATGCTCCGAAAAAGAGCGGTTTTGATCGCATCCAAAATTACTGTTGATTAAGCGGAAGCCCGGGCCGGATCAAGTCTGATCCGGCACCATATTCCCATAGTAGGTAAGAAGTTCATTCTCTACAGCCTTTACAGAATTCCCTTCTCTTTTGATAAACTTTCTGGAACTCAATACTCTGAGGCCTCTATCCAAAATCTCTTGTACATTCTTTGTAAGATAATTTCCTTTCAAAGTCAGAACTCTTTCTTCGATCATTTTGCTTAGATCGGTAAGATTAATTTCTCCACCAGATTCCATTAGAAGTTTTGCAATTATATGATTTGGTAGGATCTTATGATGAGCCTGCCAAGACCTGGAAATTTCAAGAGAAATAGAAAGAGTAGGATCATCTTCTTGGATATATCTGGAAACAGGGATCGGTTCGCATAGATCCATATACACTTCTGTTCTTTTGAAAAGAAAATCCTTAAAGGAAAGATGTGTGTCCTTGCCTGCAAACTCCACATCTTCCGGAACATTCTCATAAGAAAGAACGATCGGAACTACGATCACTTCACTTCCGGTATGTTTAAATGCATCCACAGAGGTAGACAAGATCCCTGTCTTGATCGGAATGATCCCGCCTGTTCTTGATCTAGTTCCTTCCGGATATACAAGTGTAGGAATTCCAGCTTCCAACATCATCGTAGAATATTGGGTCAAACATTCCAAATACAGAAGATTGCGATTTCTTTTTCGATCCACCATATATGCGCCCAAAGATTTTAAAACCCTGGCAAGTCCTGGAGTTCCCATGACTTTTTTGTCTGCAGCGTATCTTGGAACTGGCAGGCCCAACCATCTGAGGCCGAATGCTACTTCTATAGAATCCAAATGGGATCTATGTGTTGGAGTATATAAGATATCATATCTGGATGCGAGTGCTTTGATCTCTTTGATATTCCCACCAATCTTAGGCAAACCACTCCCAGGTTTAAATCCTCCGATCGCAAATCTTGCAGGAGCAACTAAATGGATCAAAGATTCTCTGAAGAATGGACTGTATTCATCCGCAATCTCAGAAACGTAAAATTCAACTAAACGTTCTAAATTTCTACTTTTACCGCCGTCATAAGCGAGCTCAGCTTCCTTCCATAGATCTATTTCTTTAGGAAGAAGCATAAGATCAGTACCAGCTTCCGTTTCTACCGCTTCTGAATATCTTTTCTCCAAAGATTTAATCTGCAACCCAGACTGTTTTAAGATTCGATCCGATAGTCCTGGCTGAGAATGTACATGTCTAAGGACTCTTCTTCTTAAAGCTTGTTGGAATTCCTTCCCGGAAGCCAAAGATAACCCGAATCTTTTGCGAGCAGTTCTGGAAATATTTCTGATCTCGTCGCTTGTAGATTTAGAAACGAATCGGATCATTTCCGTAGGAGAAACCTTGCGGGTCAGAACTTCAAACAATGTAGTAAAAAGTGGAAGTTCTACTTTTCTCTCTTCTGCCAAATCCAAAATTGTTGAGAGTGCATACGCACCTTCCACATGAGTTTCACTCTGGCTCATTTCTTTCTGAATAAATTCTTTCGGATTTAAGAAGAGCTCTATTCTTTCTAATAGATTCGGAGAGTCCTCTCCTGAGATCAACTTACGAATGAATCTTTGCCCATAAGCTCTATTACGACTTGAGCGAGAAGTTGCAGTAGTGATCAAATCTGCCAGCCCGAATTCCATTGCGGGTTTTGTAGGAAGATCCAAAGCATTCAGCAAAGTCAAAATTTCTGAAAACCCAAGACTGATCAGCTCTCCCTCAAAATTTGCACCACATTCAGGGATCCCGCTTACGATCCCACAAGCGATCGCGATCGGATTTTTCATCACTCCGAATAATTCCAGAGTTCGGATATCTTCAAAAGTTTTAATATGATTTCTAGGCCCAGAGAATAGATCCTCCATGGTTTCGGAAGCTTTTTCTCCGGTGGAAGCAATGGAAAAAAAACTATGTTTGTTCTTTGCCATTTCCGAAAGAAGATTTGGACCTGCGACCGCAACATATTCCAAATTCAGGCTTTCTTTCATTTCTCTGACTTTTATTACATAATCTGAGAAAGTGATCGCATTCGTTTTTTTGCGAGTAGAAGAAGATACCAAACCTTTTGTAAAAGAAATGATCGTATGGTCTTCATCAGCTGATAGATAAGAAGATATTCTATCGATTACGTTTTCTTTTTGTCTAGATGGAACGGCAATTACAATGATCCAAGATCCTTCGGATAAAAAATCGAAATCGTTTGTAACAATGATATTATCAGCTAAAGGAACAAATTCATCTAATAACTCTGCGGATCTGTCTTTTTGTAAGCGGTCCGCCTTTTTCTTATCGAAATACCAAAGAAAAAGTCTGTCGGTTTTTTCCGCTAAGGAAACGGAAAGATGTACTCCCATAGGACCGCCGCCAAAGACTGCGATATTTTTATGACGGACCCGAGTATCTTCCAAATCATTCATCTATTCTTTCCAATTTCATTTATATCCGGATACTTTCTAACGAGACTAGAAGATGAAAACCAATAAAAAATCTTCACTTTTACGATTGCGTTTCTTACGAAAGAAGAGAGCGTAGCGGAAAGATAGTTTCTCCGATAAAAATCGAACGAAAACCTAGAATGAAAGAAAGACTGAACATCTGTTTTTTAAATCTTTTCCGCTTTAGATCCGATACTTTCGATCCGGAAAAAAACGAAATCATTTCAGCCTTAAATCTTCAAAAAAGAAATCAGAATCTTTCATACAGATCTCATTTTTTAATAATTTTTCTTTTAAGCATTATAACGATCGACTGTTCGACATATTGGTCTCATCGAAAAAAAGATTTAGCCGACGTATTCACAGCAGGAGTTGAATCTCCAGGTTATGGAGTCGGAGTCCGGATCGGGCCTCTTGCAACTGGTTTTGTTTTTCAAGGAGGAGAATCGGAACCTGGTAAAAGAGATTTAGGAACCGGTTATGGTTTAAGAGGCGGAAGTTACGGAAAATATAGATCCCAACAATTGATCTTCGCATTTTTAGGCGGAGAAAAATTTCATTCCATGCCGAATGAAGAAATTCTTCCAAAAGAAGAACCTAAACAAGCAGAAACAAAACCTTCCGACAATTTCCTCATTCTACCTGAAACGAACGATCCTGAGCAGGATCCGAATCCTACTCCTGAACTTTCAGACGAAAGACAAAACGCAAAAAGTTACGAAATTAGATATTTACGTTTTTATAATAATCCAGTCTCTGAAAGAAGAAAGGCCAAAAAAGAGGCTTTCTTTCGAAAATATTTGGAAAGTTTAGATCCTCAAAAAAGGAACGAAGCAATCCAAAACTTCTTAGCTCAAAATCCGAAAAACAAAGACGATTACCCTTCTGCCTTTTTATTCGAAGTGGAACTATATATTTCGATACGATACGGAATTCGGATCGGATTCAATTTCGCCGAATTTTTAGATTTTCTATTAGGTTTTACCGGATTCGATCTATTGGAAGACGATATCTAAAGGACTTACTAGGATATAAAAAAGGCCGCAGGATAGCGGCCTTTTACTTATTGATACAAAATATGAATTAGAGTTTATACTCGTATTTTCTGATCACACCTTTTTTATCAACGATCACTTTAATATACTTGGTGCTATCATCTACTCTGGAAGGTTTTTCAGCCAAAGTTTTGTAGGAATTTTTTTGGTAAGTAGTAGATTCCAAATACCATTCTAAAACGGATCCTTCTTGAGTGTTCTCTTCGAATGTAGGAGTTCCTAAAACAGCTTCTGCTTTAATTCTTTTATCTCCTTCCTTGATCATATTCGCTTCTACTGTGCGAATATCAGAATTCGGAACGTAAGCCGCTTCCGATTTTTTTTGTTCAGAGGAACAAGCTCCGAAGATAAGAACCGCAGAAAATAAGATCGCGGATAGTAAACGTTTCATTCTTTAACTCCTTAACGCAAGAAAGCGCCATTTAAAAAAGAGGCTCTATACTTTTGGATAAAACGGATTTGTCACGCCGAATTTCTTAGTTTCTGTTCTAGGATCACAAGAAGCTCGTCTAAATCCCGTTTCAAATCTGTCACTTTTTCCAAAGTAAGACCTGATTCTTCCAACAATCGTTCCGGGATACAAATCGCTTTTTTTTGCAATTTTTTTCCTTTTGTAGTCAAGCGCACCACAAGAGAACGTTCGTCCTGATCCGATCTTTCTCTAGTCAAAAGACCGTTGCTTTCCATTTTTTTTAATAAAGGAGTCAGTGTTCCGGAGTCGAGGAACAATCTATCACCGATATCTTTGAGAGGGATCTTGTCAGTCTCCCATAAAACCAAAAGAACTAAATATTGAGGATAAGTAAGATCGAATTCCTCCAAAAGCGGCCTGTACAATGCAGTAACCGCTCTGGAAGAAGCGTAAAGTGGGAAACAGATCTGTTTCTCTAACTTTAAAGAATCGTAATTCACTTGGATAAAAGTTCCTCTATCTGTTTATCCAACTTTTCAGGAGGAGTCAACGGAGCGAATCTTTTGATCACGTTCCCTTGTTTATCGATCAAAAACTTAGTGAAGTTCCATTTAATCGATTTTCCGAGTAAACCAGGAGCTTGTTTTTTAAGGTATTGATAGACCGGATGTGTTCCGTCTCCGTTTACTTCGATCTTTTTGAAAAGAGGGAAATTTACTCCGAAATTCACCTGGCAGAAACTTTGGATCTCAGCATCTGTTCCTGGTTCTTGATGACCAAACTGATCGCAAGGGAATCCTAAAATTTCCAGACCTTTTCCTTTGTACTTGTCGTACATTTCCTGGAGTCCTTTATATTGAGGAGTAAATCCGCATTGGCTAGCGGTATTTACGATAAGTAAAACTTTTCCTTTATAATCTTCTAACTTCTTCTCCGCGCCATTATTCAAAGTAGCGGTTAGTTCGTACAAATTCTGGGCCACTGGAAGGCACCTCCTGCTTGTAAAAATAGATTGTATACAATTTAATTTTGTTCAATCCTTTTTAGAAAAATTCTACACTTTTATTCTCAAAAAAGGAAATTTTTTTTAAGACCAAGGTCTAGGTAAAAAGCCTTTAATAATTAAAATCCTCAAAAATAAATCCAAGGATCCGCTTCTTCCTACAACTTAAGTTATGAGGTATCAAAATGAATTTAATCTCTTTGTTTCAAAGTAGAGAAGAAAACTCTTCAGAAGATATAGATTCCGTTTCTGCAAATTGGGAAGAAGCGATCTTAGTATGTAGCAAATGTGCCATGAAAATACGAGGAGAAACCGATGGAAGAAAAACCCGCCTGAAAGGCGAACTAAAGGATGCACTTCGTTCGGAAGGGATCAAAGGTGTAAGAGTTCTGGAAGTTTCTTGTTTGGATGTTTGTGAAAGAAACCGGATCGCGATCGGTTTTAGTCAAAATCAAAAATTAGGCCGGAATATAGTATTAGCTCCTGCCGGTATTTCCGCTAGAAAACTTCTTTCTAAAATTTTTCCGGACAAATTTAGATCTTAACTGAAAGAGAAAAAATAAACATTCGATCCAATTTTGAAGTGTTGTCTTCATGCGGATAAATTGAATCCATAGATCTTCTATATTGGTATGTAAATCTTACAAGAATTGCAGGATCTGGATGATAGTCCAAGGTAACAGTCCCACCTCCCGTTTGAAATCCATCCTTGGTATTTGTAACCACGATCATTTGTTCTCTGTCCAAATATCTTTCTAGACGAACTCCAATCCTCCAATCAGGTAAGAATCTATACGCGATCCAAAAATTCCCCACGTAAGTTTGTCTAAATGCAGTTCCATCTCTTCTAATATAGATCGGACCTTCCGGAGTGTAGACCAAATCTTCTCTACTTGCTCTTTCCTGATACGCCACATCAAAAGAAGAAGCCAAGGTGAGTCGATGAAAAGGTTTCCATTCCGCTATAAAATTATTATAATATCTGGTTTCTTTAGGAGTTGTAGTAGGCTGTTCATTTCCCACGAAAGTGTTCCAACGGAACATCAAGTTACCTAAAGGATTCCACTCTAAGCGAAAACCTCCGGAGATATCCTTATTATTATCCGTAACTACTTGATATCCATTATTCAAATGGAGTTGGTAAGAAAGCTTATCCGTAATTTTACCACTGAGTCTTGCTCCTGAAACATAATACGGAACGTAATCAAGAGAAAGTGCTCTGGTATATACAAAGTTTTCATGAGAGATCCAAGACTCATATCCTAAATGTCCGAAATAGATCCCTGCGTCCAACCATGTGGATTTTCCTAACTTTACTCCGCCATAAGCCTCTTGCATATTTCGGATAGAAGTCTCGTTAGAAGTTTTTCCAGTGGTTCCTTCATTCGTATAATTTGCGACTACTGAAGTACCGAATTGTACTGCAAATCTTCCCCTATACTTATCCGTTTCTACTTTCGCATCCAAGTAAGCCAGATTGATATTGAATTCATTTGTTCGAGTCGCTTGGGTCGTATACAAAAGTTCTTTTGAATTCGGGCGATTCAGGCTTGCGTTATAATAACCATCCACAAAAAAACCGAATTGGATCGGGATAACCAGATCTTCCTTTTTTTTAGGATTTAATTCTTCTTTTTTGAGTCCTTCTTCTTCCTCTTCTTTGTCCGCATCTGTAGTTTTTGGATCCGATTTAGTATCTTGGCTCTTTACTTGTACGATCTTTTCGGAAGTTTTAGAAGAAGATATTTCTTCTGCCAAAACTTCTGCTGTAAAAGAACAAAAGCTCAGAAACAGAAGGAATCGAATTTGGAATAATTTTTGGATCATAAATTTTCGATCTATTCGAAATCTCTCTTGGATCGACTCATTTTTCTTTTAAAACTCTTTCTTAACACGGATCTAATGAATAACGCCCGTTTTCCATACATAGATCGAAATAGTTATGGCGTTTTCCTGTTTAGAAACCAGACTCATACATAGGAAAAGAGGTTTTACTAGCACTCTCTAAAAAGTCTAATGAAAATTAATCCGAACCGGAAGGAAGCGTATTGATGGAAGAAAAAAGTTTATTAGTTACCGCTATTATTCTGCTCAGCACTGCAGTTCTATGTGTGCCGATTTTCAAAAAATTGGGAATTGGTTCTATTATAGGTTATGTAGTCGGAGGAATACTGATCGGACCGCATGGGATCCGACTTGTAACGGGTGGCACCGAGATCATGCATTTTGCCGAATTCGGTGTAGTTCTTCTTTTATTCCTAATCGGGTTGGAACTCCGACCTCAGACACTTTGGGTACTACGAAAACCTGTTTTCGGAATGGGTTTATTTCAAGTAGCCATATCTTCTCTTCTTCTTGGAGGATTGATAGGATATTTATTCCAACTTGGATTTATTTCTTCGATCATTTTAGGTTTAAGTTTATCACTTTCTTCCACCGCATTTGCTTTACAGTCTTTGGCAGAAAAAAATCAACTCAACACTTCCTACGGTAGATCTGCATTTGCAATTCTTCTATTCCAAGATCTTGCAGTAATTCCGGTCATGGCAATCCTTCCCATGGCTGCAATGAGTACAATTGGCGCGGAAAATTCTCACCAAGGATTCAATTTTTATAAATTAGGTACAGCGGCTCTTGCGATCTTCTTAGTCGTATTGAGCGGAAGATTTTTAATGCGACCTCTATTTAGAATGATTGCGGCAACAGGAAATCATGAGATCTTCGTGGCACTTTCTTTGGTATTAGTTCTGGGAGTTTCTTTCGCAATGGAGAAGGTAGGACTTTCCATGGCACTCGGATCGTTTTTAGGCGGAGTATTATTAGCAGATTCGGAATACAGACACGAATTGGAAGCAAATCTAGAACCGTTTAAAGGATTACTTTTAGGTCTATTCTTCCTTGCAGTTGGAATGTCCATGAACTTAGAAATACTTCTAAATCATCCATTTCTGATCTTCGGACTTGCTATAGGACTCATGTCGGTCAAAGGGATCGTACTTTTCGTTTTAGGAAAAATCGCAAAACTCACTTCTGACTCAGCGAGTAATCTAGCAGTTAGTATTTCCCAAGGTGGAGAATTTGCATTCGTAATCCTGAATGTTGCCGCACAGTTAAACGTATTAGCAAAAGAAACTACGGATTATTCTATCGTAATCGTAACTGCTTCTATGATCTTAACTCCTTTTATAGGTATATTAAAAGAAAAAGTAATCGATCCATATGTTCACGAAGAAGAAGAAAGACCTGCGGATCCAATCTACGAAAAAAATCGTGTGATCATCGCAGGATTCGGACGGGTCGGTCAAATCATCTCCAGGATGTTGTATTTACATAAGGTAAAATTCACAGCATTAGAACATAATGCAGACCAGGTCAATGCTGCCAGAAAATTCGGGCATAAGATCTACTACGGAGATGCAAGCAGATTAGATCTATTAACCGCGGCCGGTGCAGCACACGCAGATATATTAGTACTTGCGATCCAAGACGCTGAGTTATCGGTAAAGATCGCAAGCATCGCTAAAGAAAATTTCCCGAATCTCAAGATCATTGCGCGTGCGAGAAATAGATCTCATTATTTCGATCTAATGGAACTCGGAATAGAAACGATACGCAGGGACACATTTGCTTCTTCCTTAGAACTAGCTGAAGAAGCTTTAAATGACCTTGGATTTTTACCTTCTGAGGTGAAATACTTCATTCAAAAATTCAGGGATTACGATGAGAAGATGGTAAAAGATCAGTTCAAACTCAGACATAACGAAAAAGAACTGATCGCGTATTCGAAAAATGCAGTCCGCCAATTAGAAGAAGCATTTGCGGCGGATATGCTTGAGAAAGAAGCCTCTTAAGGACAAGATTCTCTATACGCATCCAGACTTTGGTTTTTTAGCAAACCGGTAAAATGAAGAGAGATCGACTGAGAACAGAAATCGTTCTTGGTCGTTCCATTCTCCACATATTCAATCTGAAAAACTGCAGATCCTTTATTCGGAAAAGCTTCTTCTAAATCGCACCATCCACCGTCATAACAACTTTCAGTTACGGACCAATCAAAGTACCAAATCAAATCCGAGATTTGTTCCGGATCATTTTTTAAACCTACAGACATTCCCCTTATATGTGCAAGATCACTGATCCAACGATTGAAGCGGATTTGATCCCAGGCAGACAAAGGAAATCCGGTATCATTTTGGTAACCGTTCACATTATCCGGATCGATCCCATCACAACCCTGAGCCTTCGCTTTATCAAAACGTGCGCTAAAGATCGGGAACAAAAGATCCATTCTTCGAATATCCAACCATCTTTCATCCGGAAAGCCTGCATAAACATTCCCTAATACTTCCGAAGGGAACTTGGATGCATCCGATCTATAATCTTCATAAGATCCTACATCGATATAACAAATGACCCTTTTACCTGCAGAATGAAGTCTTTGGATAACCGTTGGATCCGAATCCGTCAGATCGGAATCTATATCGAAAACTTCTACATTCACGGATTCATCCAGAGTGCCCGAAAATTGGATCTGAAAAGAAGTGCCAGGAGAAGGGATCCAAACCCTTGTCAAAAGAAACAGAAATAAAGAATTCTTTTCTGCATTCGAATCCTGTTTGCAGGAACTCAAACATAGGCAGAAACAAACCAAGAATAAAGAAGAAGTTCTAAAGAAAAACATCATAAAGCCGGCAAACACCGGCTATTATAATTAGAAGAAGATAAATAGGAAATTCATTCCTAAAATTAACAGACAAAAATGAAAAGGATCAAAGATCATCCGCAGGGTTCGAAGTTGCAGGTTTTTTAATCCCTACCAATAAACTCGAGAATTCCGCAGCTTTCCACACACCTTTTGCGTTTCTTTTTACTGTTACGGGTCTTGGGGTATCGGCTCCTGATGAAGGAAGAAATAATTTCTTCTGTCCGGACTCTTCCGTTCCGCTAAAACGATTGGAAGTTAAGGTAAAATTATACGGCGGATTAGAAGGTTTATATCCGTTTTGAAAAGAAGAACCAGGAAGATAAGAACCGATCAAATAAGGATGTTGTTCCAATTGCCTTTTCACTAGATCGATCGTGTTCCGATTGATATTAAAACCTTTATAACCGTTCGGAGAAGTATCCGAGATCAACGAATTACTATCCAAACAAATGATCAAAGCCTTACGGCCTTCTTCCGCATTTTTAGAATAGATAGAAAGAGCAGCCAATAGAACGATCACCGCACCTTGGGAGCTCGTAGCATTCGCATCTCTAAAAGATTCAAAAGAAGAAAAGTCAGAAGGCCAAGAACTCGCAGTCACCGTATAAGTTTCGTTTTGAGCGAACAAAGTTCCTACAGAAAGAAAAATCAAAAGAATAGAAACGTATTTTGTGATCCGGATCATAATTCTCCCACCAAATAAAGAATGAGAACTGATTTGGAACCAAATCCGAATCCAGTCCAGAACAAAGTTCAAGATCAGAATGGAATTTGGAAATTTTTTATTATCTATGGCGGTCCCTCGCTGCGCGAGGTCGGGCTCTACGCTTGTATCTGCAAAGCGCAAAAATAAATCTCAACGTTTTATAAATATTACTCTTTATCTCTTTGCGCTTTGCAGGATATCGCTTCGATCCCTACCGCTTTCGTAAGATATACATATTCTTTGAAACAAAAGATGTTGCAGTTCAAAAGATCAGGATTGGAATCAGGATCATGCCTTCCCAAATCATTCTCTCCGGTTTTCTTGCAAGTTTAGTAGCAGGCCTTTGCACTGGTCTTGGAGCTGCCGGAGTGTTTCTGATCCGACAACTTTCAGCTAAACTGGAAGATGCACTTTTAAGTTTTGCTGCTGGGATTATGCTCGCTGCTTCTTTCTTTTCTTTACTACTTCCAGCCTTAGAGATCGGAGAGATATATTTTCAAAATAAAAATTCAGCCGTTATCATCGTAATATTCGGCTTAATATTTGGGGTCGGAGTTTTATTCTTAATTCACAAATACTCTCCTCATGAACATTTTATTTCAGGAAAAGAAGGACCGGACACGAAAGCATTGAGTCGTATCTGGTTATTCGTAGTAGCGATTACACTTCATAATTTTCCGGAAGGTATGGCTGTTGGTGTTGGCTTCGCTGGAGAAGATCTACCTGGCGGAATTTCTCTTGCGACCGGGATCGGGATCCAAAATATTCCGGAGGGTCTTGCTGTAGCAGTCTCTCTTCTATCCGTGAAATATTCTAAGATACAATCCTTTCTGATAGCTTTCGCAACAGGTCTCATTGAACCGATCGGAGGTCTTGTTGGAAGTTTTGCGGTAACCATTGCAGGTCCTATGATGCCTTGGACTATGGGTTTCGCAGCAGGTGCTATGTTATTCATTATCGTTGGGGAAATTATTCCGGAAACTCATAAGAGGGGGTTCCATGATTTTTCCGCTCTGACTCTGATCTTCGGTTTTGTGTTTATGATGTACTTGGATACGATCTTTGGGTGATGAAGTTTTGCTTATAAGCTGTAGTTGATTTGGGTTTTTGTGTTTAGATTTTGTTGCTGGTCTGTTATGCGCTTTCGCTTCGCTCAAGCGTTGTTATATATTTGTTGGTAGCACAGAGAGTGGGTTCTGTTGTTAGTCCTATGGCCTTTCTTTTTGAACTTAGTTAGTTTGAAATTTTCTGTTAGTCTGATTTGCGCTCTCGCTTTGCTCGAGCGTTGTTAGAGTTCGGATGGTGAACGGAGAAGTAGATTCCGTTGTTGGTCCGATCTGCGCTTTCGCTTCGCTCGAGCGTTGTTATATATTTGTTTGTGGTACTAGGGAAGAGTGGTGACTCGACCTCTTCGCAGTTTTGCATCCTGCAAAACTTGGCTCCGAGGCGTGTTTCGCCTGCCTCGGCACTTCCTGTGCCTCGGTCGCAAAAATGTACGCTCGTTTCGCGAGCTATTTTTGCTCTCAGGCGAAACCGTTCGCGTCCCTCGTATTCTTTGGGATTCGTTTATTTAGTTTTTGATTAAGGGGGATCTTTTTGCGGGCAGAGGGACTCGAACCCTCACTAGAAGCTTGGAAGGCTACGGTGCTAGCCATTACACCATGCCCGCGATAGGATAAAAGTCAGTTTTTGGTTGGTGGGCGGGATGTCAATCGAAAAGAATGTTTTTTAAGTATGTGGGAATCCGAGCTTCAAAATTGGGAAAATCTTCTTCCGGCGTTTAGGGAATATCGTAATGAATTCCAGAATATTCAACACCTTCGGAACATCGGAAGTGTTTTGCATTGGGATATGGAGATCGGTATCCCAAAAGATGGCCTTGCCGAAAGAGGTGATCAACTTAGTTTCCTTTCGGGTCTTGCTCATAAATCTTTTATTTCGGATCCATTTCGTAAATTAGCTGAGAGAGCGAGAGAAGAAAATTCTAAAGCGGATCTTCCAGGTAAATCTTTAAGAGAAAGAGAGCTTCATCTTTTATTTAAAGACCTGGATCGTTCTTCATGTTTGCCTATCTCTTGGGTAGAAGAGTTTTCTAAAACTACAAGCGAAGCTCATTCGATTTGGGTTGATGCGAGAAAGAAAAATGACTCTTCTATCTTTCTTCCAATTTTGGAAAAGATCGTTGGTTTGGTTTTTCAAAAAGCAGATCTCTTTGGATATTCTACGGAAGCGTATGACGCTCTTTTGGATGAATATGAGCCTGAAGCAAAAGCATCCGATCTAGAAATTCTTTTTTCTGATCTCAGAAAATCCCTTGTTCCTCTTCTTGCAAAAGCTAAGGATTCCGAGTTTCCTTTTGTCGGAAATTTTCCGATCGATTCTCAAATTCCATTTAATAAAAGCCTGCCTGTTCTTTTAGGTTTGCCTGAATCGGGTTTTCGTTTGGACGCAAGCGCGCATCCTTTCTCTACTTCCTTAGGTTCTTTTGATAAACGGATCACTACTCGTTACGAAGATTCGGATCCTCTTTCTTCGGTTTATTCTGTTCTTCATGAAACTGGCCATGCATTATATGAAGCGGGAATTTCTTTGATTATAGGAGGTCCTTCTCCCTTAAAAGATTCTGTTTCCTTAGGTGTTCATGAGTCTCAAAGTAGGCTCTGGGAGAATCAAGTAGGAAGATCCAAAGAATTTTGGGAAGGTGTTTATCCTATCTTTTTAGAGAAAATGGGGATTAAAGAATCTTCTCTTCCTTTTGCAAAACTGTATTCCTTCGTGAATAGATCCAAACCGTCTTTCATCCGTGTTGAGGCGGATCAGATCACTTACAACCTTCATGTGATCCTTCGTTTTCAGATTGAAAGGGCAATTTTCAGAAAAGAGTTAGCCTTAAAAGATCTTTCTAAAGCCTGGAAAGACGGAATGAAAGATTTGCTCGGTGTGGATGTCCCGGATGATGCAAAGGGTTTTTTACAGGATGTTCATTGGAGCGGGGGAGCATTCGGTTATTTTCCTACATATTCCTTGGGAAATATTTACGCGGCCCAGTTATACTCCGCGTTCGTCCAACAAAATCCTAAATTCCCTGAAGAGCTTAAAAAAAGAGAAACTTCTTCTCTACTTGCATGGCTTAGAAAACATGTTCATAGTAAAGGCAGAAGTTTAGAAGCCAAGGATCTGATCCGAGAAGCTACAGGTGAAGAACCGAATTCCAAATATTTGGTCGAATACTTGGGCTCCAAGATCAAAGAACAGGAGAGCATATGAGCGGAGAAGAACAGGAAGAATTAACATTAAAATCCTTCGAAGAACTTTCCTTCTTCGATAATCTCGCTTTGTTCTATTTATGCAATGAGTCTCCTCCCCAAACTCTTGCTCTAGCATTTTTGGTCGGAGATAAAAAAGTTTGCGGTTCTATGTTAGGAGTTATGGATCCGAAACGTAGGGCATATGTTCATGAGCTTATGGCAAAACAAAACGAAGCACCGGAAGAAAAGAAAAAAGCTGCAGCCCAAGGTCTTTTGATTATTGCAGATGGATTGATCACTCGAAATCTGATCCGCAAACAGGGAAAATTTTATTACGGAACGGAGAGAGCCGGAGCCTAAATTTATCTAGGAGCGTAATAGATAATCGCAACTCCGAATAATGCGATCAAAGAGCCGATGATATCATATCTATCCGGTTCAAATCCGTCCATTTTCCAAGCCCATAACAATGACATTACTATAAAAAATCCACCGTAGGTCGCATACACTCTTCCAAAAGAAGAAGATTGTAAGGCCGCAACAATCCCGTATAAAATCAAAATTGCTCCGCCGACTAGTAAGTAAAGGATCGATTTGGATTCTTTATACCAAAGCCAAACCAAATATCCTCCGCCGATCTCGCAAATACCTGCGAGTATAAAAATGATTACGGATTTAAGATATTCCATCAGGACTTCCTTTTTTTAGAAACTGGCTTTTGAGACAAATGTAAAGCTTCTATAAGCAATTCCTTATCTTTTTTACTTTTAGGTAAATCCAAACTTTGATCTATAAAATTCCCAATCGAAACAAAATCGATTTCCCCGGCGGATATAAAATCCATATATCGAATCTGTTTTGTTTCTCCTAAAAGTATACCGTTATGATCTTTGAGCAAAATTCCCCATTCGAATACTAATCTCACCTTATCTTCAAAAGGAAAAATCCCGCAAAGATAACCTAAGTTCTTATCCCTAAATCCGATCGCCTTCCAAACCGGATAACCTCTCTCTTCGAAATCCGGGAACATGTTTAAAATTTTCGTTCTAAGGGATTTTACTATTTCTAAAATTTTTTTGGAATGAGGACGAAGAATATCGGAGATGATTTCTTGTTCATTTCTATCTTTTTGAGATTTTTTGGAAACCATTCGAATTCCGACACTAATCCGATCTGATTTCTTTTGCATTCTAAATTGAGTAAGAATTAAAAAAGGGAGAAAGAAAACCGATCCGAACCAAATCAAAATATGACAAGTTCGGATCGTTTAAAAATTAGATCAAAGGTCTTCCGAGCATTGCATGAATAAAAACAAATCCCACAAGCGCAGCGTATCCTATAGAAGCAGAAACGACACTTGCTTGTTTCCAATTCCTTTTAATTGCAAAGTAAGCAAATAGAGGAAGGATCTGAAGTGCATGGATCCCTGCAAAATGTGCAATTCGAATATCTCCTCCATTTCGACTCCAATTCAATAACGGTAATCCGGGACCTCCATCAGGAACTCCTACAGAGTGAGCAAGTCTCGCAGATATAAAAACCCCAATGATAGAAGCGATTGCAAAGATCCAAAGAGAGAATCTTATCGAGATCAATGTTCTTGGGTCCAGTTTTGAACTCAAAAGCCTGAACTTACGATCCATTAAAATGGAAACAGGGATCATAGGAAAAATAAACAATCCCATCACGCTATAAATCATCCCATCCAATGCAGAAGACTGATTGAAATGAGATTGAACTCCTCTTGCAGCCTGCAATGTGATCAAAAACAATTCTACGATCGTAGAGATCACAAAATACTTTTCCACCTTATCTCTGAATGAAGGAAACTCTGAGAGTTGTTCCAAAAACCAAGCAGTAGTCCAAAGGAAAATCCAAATTGATACCGCAAACTTTATAGGTTTGATCCAAGTATTGATCCCCAATACGGTTCTTGGATCCACTTGAGAAAGTAAAATATAAACCGGGATCAAGATCAAAGATACAAGACCTGTATAAAAGCTTAATGCTCGATTCTTACGGATCTTTGTTAGATAACCTTCACTTTGCATTTGGTCTAATTTTAAAACATTAGATGCTTGCATGGTCTCCCCCTTTTCTCCATCGAACGATCTGGAATAATAAATAACCTACAGGGCCGAACATCAAAGTGAAGAATAAACATGGGATCAAGATCCATCTTGAGATTCCCAAAACTTCAGCTTCTTTTGTTTCCCAAATACCAACGAATAGATCGAAAGCAAGATAATGCACCCAGCCTGCGAGTAATACCCAAGGATTCGCAAACAATTTAGTCACTCCTTCCAAGGATCCGAAATCAAATCCTCCTCCCGTATTGGATGCTAAAATCGCTAAATACAGAATGGATAGAAGTAAGGGCCATACTCCGTTCCTTATCAGAACCCTTGTAATTTTAGAGTTGGGCAATCCGGCTAATAATAACCAACCTACTATTGCAAAATTACTCGCTAACTTAAACACCAATTCTGGAGTCATAAAACCTCTTTATTTCCCATTTTCTTCCGGGAATTGCTTGAAAATTCTAATATTGGACCAACAATGTTACTATTGGTAACACTAAATGTTACCATCGTCAACATATTTTAGGAAATTTTTTATGCCTTCTAAGAAAAAAATCAAAAAACCGGAAGGTTCCTATCATCACGGGAATTTGGCAGAAACTTTAAAGGCATTAGCCTTAAAACGTATAGAGACAAGTAAAGACTCTGCATTTACGATCCGTGAAATAGCAAGAGAAGCGGGGGTAAGTCATGCCGCTGCATACAGACATTTTCCTTCTCATAGGGATCTTCTGGAGGAAATATCTAAAGACGGATTCATAAAGATCACTGAAGAATTTACAAGAGCGGAAAAAGAAGTTTCTACAAAAGATCCTTTCGAACGTTTAAGAAAGATCGGCTTAGCTTATATATCTTTCTGTTTAGAAAATCCGGGCTATTATAGAGCAATGTGGCATATAGATCTCGGACCAATAGGAAATTCGGAAGATCTTTCCGAAGCAGGTAAGAATGCTTTTTTAAAACTTTGGGAGACTGTACTTGCTTGTGAGTCAGAAAGGATCACAAAATTCGAAGCAAGAGAAATGGCTACTGCAAGTTGGTCCATCGTTCATGGATATTCAGTCTTGTTGAACGAATGCCAACTGAATAATGTCATTTTACAAATAGATAAGAACAACGCGATGAAAGAAGCGGATAAAATTTTACAAATTCTGGAATCAGGGTTGAAAAATAAATCTTACAAGTGAGTTCTTATTCTAAATAAAAACTTCCTTTTAAGTATAGTTTACAAGTTCCTCCGATCCGAACCCGATCTTCTCTATCTTCGCAAATTAAATGTCCGCCTCTAGGAGAGGCTTGATACGCATTCAGGTTTTTCTTTACTAACTTCTTGGACCAATAAGGGATTAAAGTGCAATGAGAAGAACCTGTCACAGGATCTTCCGGCACTCCCTTTGCAGGAGCGAAAAATCTAGAAACAAAATCATACGGTTTACCAGGATCAGCAGGGGCAGTTACGATCGCCGCGAAGAACGGGATCTTCTTTAAAGCTTCATGATTCGGTATTAAATTTCTGATCTCTGATTCTTTTTCAAAAACGAAAACTATATCTCTTGCCTTTAAAATTTCTTTCGCCTTCAGATCGAAGCAATCTAGAAAATCTTCAGGAGAATATTCAGTGTTTACGGGAGGTCTAGAAGGAAAATCCAAATAGTATTTTCCGTCCTCTCGAAACACTTCTAACAAACCACTTTTTGTATGAAATTTTAAAGAAGGAGTTTCTTCCTCCTTCTCCAATAATTCATAGAGCGCAAATGATGTAGCAAGAGTCGCATGCCCGCAAAGATCCACTTCTACCCCAGGAGTAAACCATCTTAGATCATATTCTCCCGGTTCTTTTCGAGGCCGATAGAATGCTGTCTCTGATAAATTATTCTCCGCAGCAAGTTCAATCAGTTTAGTATCTGGTAGCCATTCTCCTTCCCAAGGAACGACTGCAGCAGGGTTTCCCTTAAATAAAGAATCGGTAAAGGCATCTACTTGAAAGATCGTATATTCCTGTTTCATACTTCAAATATCATTCCCTATTTCTAAAAAGAATACAGTTACAGTTTTATTTCTTTTTTCCAATACAGAAAAAGAATAGAAAGAACAATCAATTCAATTCTTTGTCTAAGAACCGTCGATCGGATCGATTCGAGTATTTTGAAATTATATGTGGAGAATCAAATGAAAATCGGAGTTTTAGGCACCGGAATGGTAGGAGAAACCATAGGAAGCAAACTCATCCAAAAAGGGCACGAAGTAAAGATGGGATCCCGTTCTGCAACGAATGAAAAGGCCGCAGAGTGGGTTTCCAAATCCGGAAACAAAGCTTCTCAAGGAACTTTCCAAGACGCAGCTTCTTTCGGTGATATTTTATTCAATTGTACAAAAGGAGAGATCAGCTTAGAAGTATTAAAGTCAGCAGGAGAAGAAACTCTAAAAGGAAAAATTTTAGTAGATCTCGCTAACGCACTCGATTTCTCCAAAGGAAGACCACCCGGTTTAATTTTCGGGACCAATGATTCTTTAGGGGAAACCATTCAAAAATCTTTTCCGGATCTGAAAGTAGTTAAAACACTCAACACGATGAATTGCACCATCATGGTAAACGCCTCAGGAGTTCCGGGGGAACATGATATATTCGTTTGTGGAAATGATCCGGATGCTAAGAAAAAAGTTTCAGACCTTTTAGCGAATGATTTCGGTTGGAAGAATATTATTGATTTAGGAGATATTACAGGGGCAAGAGCGACTGAAATGTTATTGCCCATTTGGTTAAGATTGTATGGAACTTTTGGAAATACGGATTTTAACTTCCATATTTCCAGATAGGAAATTTATTCTTTTTTAGAAAAAGCAGAATAAGCGATCGAAGCCCAACCTAATAATAAAGCGACTCCTCCGAAGGGAGTCACAGCTCCTAAAATACGAACTCCGGTGAGTGTTAAAATATATAACGATCCTGAGAAGATCAAGATCCCAATTACTATGGACCAGAATCCGAATCTTAAAGACTTAGATTCGGAAAGTTTTCCGCTTAGTGACAGACCGAGTAGGACTACTGCATGGATCAAATGATATCTTGCTCCTGTTTCGAAGATGACCAAAAGATCAGGAGTTACTAAGGATTTTAATCCGTGAGCACCGAATGCACCGAGAGCGACTGCTAAAAAGCCTAAGAGTCCGGATAAGAATAATGGAATTGAATTAGAATTTTTGGATGCCATAACTTTGAAACCTCAGACATTTTCGCCTGAATAATCCGAAGATATAAGCCGTATATTCCACGTCCAGCCTACTATCGAATAATGCTTGGATAGAATTTAACTTCATCTGTTCGTTCAACTCTTCGTAAAAACTTTTAGCCCCAAATGTAAAATGGATCGGAACAAAAGCATCATTCGACCCACGTTTGATCGGAAGAAATAATCGTACTCCGAACTGACAACCCTTGCTTTCTCCTTCGAACTTTACGATCCTATGTTCCGACCAATCCCAACCATCTAAAGAAGCATGGAACATATCCTTATGCGGAAGAGAAGTAGTAGCTCTAATATATCCATCAAATCCGCCTGTTCTCAATTTAGTGGAAGATTCTCCATAATGAATAGATGGATCTCGAAAGTTTACACCGTTTAAATGAACATCATTATCGGGTGGGATCCCGATCCCGGTTGGATATGGTTCCGGGTTTCTACGGATCAGAGTACGACCTCCCCCTCCCATCTGAATACACTGGAATAATTGTGAAATGATTAGGGTCGCAAAAAGAATTCGTTTGTAAGGAACGAGCTTCATTCTTTTTTCAAAAGTCTTTGAGGGAGTTTCACCCCGATACCGGTTACTCTAGTACATTTCTCAAAATACAAAGCGAATATAAAGGATTTATAACTATAATCCGTTTGAACATCGAATAGAAGATCCGCTTTATCCTTGATCGCATTTTGAACGGCAGTTTCGTAACTTTCATCCCCGGTATAAACCATCCACAGCCAACTAGTTCCACAGGAAATACCTTCCAGCTTTCCTACAGGTTCCATTCCTCTTACGTCAGAGTAACTCTGGGAATAATACCATCCGGGAGATTTTATATTCGTATAAAGGCAGGTTGAAAGGAACATAATCGCGGAAGACGCGATCGCAATTGTAATAAATATCTTTTTAAAATAAGATTGCATGCGATAAATTTCAACAAGTTGAAACATAAAAGTCAAGGTAAAATACCGAAATCTCCTTGTGCGACTCTCAAGCCAGGAGAATGAAGTAACGATGCACACGCAAACGTCCCAATTTTACTTAGATACGGAAAAAGAGTTCGGTGCCTTCAATTACGAACCTCTTCCAGTAGTATTGGAGAGAGGAAAAGGTATCTTTCTTTGGGACACAGACGGGAAAAAATATTTCGATTTCTTATCCGCTTACAGCGCAGTCAACCAAGGACATTGCCATCCTAGAATTATCGAAACTTTAAGATCCCAGGCAGAAAAACTGACTCTGACTTCTCGCGCCTTTTATAATGATCAACTCGGTCCTATGGAAAAATTTTTATGTGAGACCTTCGGTTTTGACAGAATGGTTCCAATGAACACCGGAGTAGAAGCTGCGGAAACAGCGGTCAAGCTCGCGAGAAGATGGGGATACCAAGTCAAAAAAATCCCTACCGACAAAGCTAAGATCGTTTTCGCCTCCGGAAATTTTTGGGGAAGAAGTATAGGTGCAATTTCAGCATCAACTGATCCGAATAGCCGAGGAGATTTCGGCCCATTCGTTCCCGGCTTTTCTGTCATTCCATTTGATGATATCGAATCTTTGAAAAAAGAACTACAGGACCCGAATGTAGCTGCTTTTATGGTAGAGCCAATCCAAGGAGAAGCCGGAGTCATCTTACCGAAAGAAGGTTACTTAAAAGAGATCCGAAAACTTTGCACTGAAAATAATGTTCTTCTGATCTTGGACGAAGTACAAACAGGTTTGGGAAGAACCGGAAAACTTTTAGCCGCGGATCACGAGAACATAAAGCCGGATCTTTTAGTATTAGGAAAAGCTTTATCAGGTGGAACACTTCCTGTATCTGCAGTGCTCGGTTCTAATGAAATTATTCTTACTTTAAAACCAGGGACCCACGGTTCCACATTCGGTGGAAATCCCTTGGCTGCAGCTGTAGCAAAAACAGCAGTACAAGTTTTGTTGGAAGAAAATCTTTCCGAGAATTCTGATCTTAGAGGAAAAGAATTCAGATCTTCTTTGGAAATACTCAAGTCCGAGTTTCCAGGAAAAGTAAAAGAGATTAGAGGGAAAGGATTGTTAAACGCAGTAGAATTTTTCCCGGACGAAACTGGCCCCAGAGCCAAAAAAATATGCTATAAACTTTTAGAATCCGGGATCCTTGCGAAACAAACCCATGATCATACGATCCGATTTGCTCCTCCTCTATGTATTTCTAAAACGGAATTAGAAGAAGCCTCTTCTATCATCATTCAAACGATCCGTAAAACCCTTGACTAATCTTTCGAATTCGTTTTTTTAAAGGAATGTCGACCGAAGACAAAAAATACATCCGCGTCTGGAAAAAACTGAGCGTAAGCGAAATCACTTCTCAGTTGATGATCATCGATGATCTGTATGGTACTTGCGGAAAATGTAAACATCTCGGATTGAACTATACCAAGGACAGATCCTGTCCTGAATGCGGATCTAAATTCAAATATTTAGCGACGAACCTAAAATCACCCGCAGATATCGCTAAAGTACTAGCTCGGATCGAAAAAGAGAATTTAGATCTGATCTTGATCGATAGAGAAGATTATACTTTATCCAAAGCAAAAGACGCTGTGAAGGATCTGTTCAAGTCTGCTGACTAAATTTCGAGAGAATTAGATCTCACTCATTCTCGTGGCCCAAAAATTCGGACTAAAAAGAGAATGGACTGTATTCATTTAATAATTTCTTTTTGTAATATCCTAAAAACGAAATCACCAGGGGAGAATCCGTACCGACAAGATGGAACATCATTCGCTTACTTTATTACTCGATATCGCCCTTAGTATAATTTTTGCCACCCTATTCGCTATCATTGCAAAAGCCTTCAAACAACCTCTCGTATTAGGTTATGTTGTAGCAGGACTTTTTATCGGCCCATTATTCGGGCCATATGTCGGCGGCAAGCTGACCATAGGTTATGTAAAAAGCGAAGAGAGTATCGAACTGATCTCAGAGATCGGTTTGATCCTTTTATTATTCATCATCGGTTTAGAGATCGATCTGAAAGAATTGGCCAGAATGGGTCGCTCCATGTTTGCGCTGGGAGTCTTACAGTTCTTCTTAGGAGTCGCCGCGGCTTGGTTTGCGTTTAAGACATTCTTCCCTCCAGGTCCTGGGAATTTCGATCTATTGTATTTTGCGATCGCAATGTCACTCAGTTCGACAATGATCGTAGTCAAACTTCTGCATGATAAATTTGAGATCAGTACTGTCGCCGGACGACTTACGATCGGGGTATTAGTCTTACAAGATATTTGGGCCATCCTTTTTATGGGGATTCAACCAGATCTACAAGATCCTCAGATCCTAAACGTTCTCGGATCCTTAGTAAAAGGGATCGCACTTGTCGCAGTCGCTTTCGTAGTTAGCCGTTATATTCTTTCCAGATTATTTCTATTTGCAGCTTCTAAACCTGAGTTAGTGCTCATCACATCAATCGCATGGTGTTTCTTCTTATGCGGTGTCGCAGAAAAACTCCAACTTTCAAAAGAGATGGGAGCGTTGATCGCAGGAGTAAGTATTGCAGCCTTCCCTTACGGCGCGGATGTGATCAGTAAACTTTCAGGGATCAGAGATTTCTTCATTACTCTATTCTTCGTAGCTCTCGGAATGAAGATCCAAGCTCCAAGCGCAAGCGATCTTGGACTCGCATTCTTAGCCGTTGGATTCGTTTTAGTCAGCAGGGTTTTGATCGTAGCTCCTACAGTTTTTTTCTCCGGAAAAGGTCTAAGAGCAGGTATCGTCGCAGGTTTGAACTTAGCTCAGATCTCGGAATTCTCTTTGGTAATTCTCGCGTTAGGAGTCCAGAAAGAACATATCGGAAAAGATCTACAGGCGATCGTTCTTACATCGATGATCATTGCATCGATCATTTCAACATACGTTATCTTATTTAATGATAAGATTGCTAGAGGGATCATCGCAGTTGTTTCTCTCTTTGGTGTAAAAGAGAATAAAGAACCTTTGGAATCCCAAGTCACAGGCGAGACCAAAAGAGATATCGTTGTTCTTGGATATTTCCGTATCGCCCAAGGTTTGATCGACGGGATCGAAAACGAAAAATCTTCCTGGTTAAAGCGTATGCTCGTTGTGGACTTCAATCCGATCTATAGACAAACATTAGAATCCAAAGGGATCCGTTGGGCTTACGGAGATCTTGCAAATCCGGAAAGCCTTCACCATCTAGGGATCGAAGAGGCAAGATATATCGTCTGTACAGTTTCCGATATGATCTTAAAAGGAACTACCAATAGACGATTATTGGAATCCTTAAAAAGTATCTGCAGACACCATCAGCCTAAGATCATTCTCACCACGGACGATCCGAAAGAAGCAGAAGTACTTCGAAATAACGGAGCTGCCCACGTGATCGTTCCGGGTAAAATTTCAGGACTTTCCTTATTTACTGAATTATCCGGAATGGTAGAAGATAACGGAAGTTTAGCAGTTAAAAAATCTGCAAAGGCAAAACCTAAAAAAACATCGTCAAATAAGAAGAAGGTCCAAAAGACCAGATAACTCAGATGATCGTTCGTTCTCCTTGTATCAAGATCTGCAATATGGATCCAAACACCGGTCTCTGCGAAGGTTGTTATCGCAGTCTCGAAGAGATCGGAAAATGGACCATGTATTCGGAAGAAGAAAGAAAAGAGATACGTATTAAGATAGAAGAGAGAAAAACTTCTCTCGGAAAGCCGACCTTTAGAAACTTATAAAATTTTACTTAAACAAGTTTCAGATATTCTTCCACAACCTGTTCTGCGGTTTTTTTCCAATCGAATCTTTTAGAATTCTTTTTGCCGGCTTGGATCTTAGATCTTAACAATTTGGGAGAAGCTAATAATTTCAATAAGCCGCTTTCGAACGATATCGGATCTGTAGGATCAAAGAAAAATGCGGAGTCTTCCAAAATTTCGGGAAGAACACTGGAATTCGAAGAATAAACAGGGCAAGCGCAAGCCTGTGCTTCTACAGGTGGAAATCCAAAACCTTCATACAAAGATGGATACACTAATAATCCTGCAGAAGAATATAAAGTCGCAAGTTCTTCTTCCGAAAGATAAGGAACCAGCTTAATACGATCTTCCCAACCTTTCGCTTCTTCCGATAAATATTCCGGAAGTTTTCCGCCTGAACCTGCAATCACCCAATCGGATTTTAATTTTTTCTCTTCCCAAAGTTTCTTGAAGGATCTAAGCACGAAGCCCAAATTTTTATGTTCTTTGCCGATCCCCACGCTCAATAAAAAGCCGGACTTCAAATTATATTTTTTTAAGAACTTCTTCTGTTCCGGATCAGTTTTAGGAAAAAAGACTTTCTGATCTAGACCATTATAGATCGTTCTCATCTTGGAAGAAGAGAATGAAAAAACTTCCGAAACATCCTCTGCAGTAAAATCGGAAACTGTGATCACTTTCTTTGCTCTTTTGCCGATCGCTAAAAAAACAAATCTCATGTACAATTGTTTCAAAAAAGAAGAATGAAACTGTTTCATTCTAAAAGGAATGATATCGTGGATAGTAACTAAAGAACGATCAAGATATTTAAGAGGAGCATTAAAATGAGGGATATCCAACAAATCGAATTCTTTCATTTGAGGGATCCCGAACCATTCTTTGATCGAATAGATCGGAGCATTATATTCTAGAATTTCGTAAAAGGATAAGGACTTTGGTGATAGATTCTTTTTTAAAAGATCCGGATTGCCCAATAGAGTGATTCGAATTTCCTTCTTAGAAGCCGGGCCGGGCAAATCGTTCAATAAGCCCTTGATTCGAGAACCGATCCCCGAATGGGCAATCATTCTGGCATCAAACCCGATTTTTACCTCTTTGGACTTCATAGAAAATTAAAACCATCATGTAGGATCAAGTCGGACTGGCAAGCTAATCGCTTTTCCCCTTGAAAAGAGAAGGAAACTGCAAACACTTGTCCAGACCGAGTCTAACAAAATACATCTCAAAAGCGAAGAACGGAGAAGAGACGCCTTGGAACATGAAGTAACCAATATCTTAAAAGCGATCGGAGAAGATCCGAGTCGAGAAGGTCTTTTAAACACTCCAAAACGAGTCAGAAAAGCGTACGAATTTTTAACCTCTGGTTATAAGGCAGATATAGATACCATCGTGAATGGAGCTATCTTCGAAGAAGATAGCCAAGGTATGGTCCTAGTCAGGGATATAGAAATGTATTCACTCTGCGAACATCATCTTCTTCCATTTTATGGAAAGGCTCATGTGGGTTATATTCCGAATAAAAAGATCATAGGTATTTCCAAGATCCCAAGGATCGTAGACGTGTTTGCAAGAAGACTCCAAGTCCAGGAAAGAATGACCGAGCAAATCGCTTACGCCCTAATGGATGTTTTAGATCCGTTAGGGGTCGCGGTAGTCATTAAGGCAAAACACCTTTGTATGATGATGAGAGGAGTCGAAAAACAAAACTCCGAACTATTTACATCCTGTATGCTCGGAGAATTTAAAACGAATATGGTGACTAGGAGCGAGTTTTTAGATCTAATTCGGACTGGTTCGACTTAATCCCAGCCGCCTTTCTAAGTTCTTCCGCCTTAAGCTCTGCTCGATTTTTATTTTCGAGCATTGCTTTTTCTACTCGGAGTCTCTCTCTTTCAAAACCTGCTTCATCCAGATCCCTAGGGATAGAGATCGGCTCTCCATAAGAGATAACAAACGTAGTGAATGGTTTAGGGATCCTATGTTTGTCCCAAGATTTTTCTGCGATCCATTGTTTCGTACATTCATAGTGAAAAGGCAAGATAGGTACTTGAGCGACTTGTGCCGCAGCAATTAGTCCCGGTTGAACGATCCAAGCGGGGCCTCTAGGTCCGTCCGGAGTAAACGCAGCAGGTAAATTTTTTCTAAGATGTACGATCATTGCCTTTAAAGCACGAGAGCCACCTTTGGAGGAACTCCCACGTATACTTCCGTTCCCGAATCTATGAACTACTCCAGTGATAAAATCTCCGTCCTTGGACTCGGAGATCAAAACTGCAAGTTTACGATTTTTATTTAAGTAGGGAGAATATAAAACGTTGGTGTGCCATACGGAGAGAATGAAAGGTTTTTTCAAAGGGTATAAGGAATTAAAATGTTCCTTTCCCAATTCAACTCTCTTAGATGTAAGGCCGATGATCCTTTGTAGGAATACTACAAGTGTGGGCACCAACCACACTAAAAACTTTCTTTTGAAACTATCCTTAGTTTCAGATACCAATTTATCCGACATTGAGTCGAACCTACTGTAATACGGTCGGGGAGCATTCTTTTTTTCATAACGAATAAGATTTTAAATAAAAATTTCGAATAGGAGTAGTAAGATAAAAATCAACTTTTCAAAACATTTGTTCAATTTTTGCAACCAGATTAGACCCATCCACTTTCTCTGTAATCCGAATTTAAGTAGAGAATGAGTGGACAATCTGGAATTTAAAAAGTTTCGTATTCGATTGCGAAGGAAAGAAGTAATGTCAAAAGAAAGAATCGTCCAACCGTTCCCTCATTTTAAAAAAACGGCCAATATTACTCTAAAAGATTATAAGGCATTATATAAAGAATCCATCGAGAACCCTAAAAAATTCTGGGCCAGAGAAGCTTCTAACCGACTGACTTGGTTCAAAAAATGGGACAAAGTTTTAGAGCATGATTTCAAGAATGCAAAAGTGAAATGGTTCCAAGGAGGAAAATTGAATGTCTCCTATAATTGTTTGGACCGTCACTTAAACTCTCCTTTAAAAAATAAAGCTGCGATCATCTGGGAAGGAGACAATCCTCAAGAATCCAAAGTATATACGTATCACGATCTTTATCGCGAAGTGAACAAATTCGCAAATGTCCTAAAAAATTCAGGGATCCGAAAAGGTGACGTGGTCATGGTCTATCTCCCTATGATCCCGGAACTTGCGATCACAATCCTAGCTTGTACTAGGATCGGCGCGATCCATTCCGTAGTATTCGGAGGCTTCTCTCCGGAAGCTTTACAAAGTAGAATAGAAGACTGTAAACCTAGACTCATCGTAACTTCAGATGGAGGTTATAGAGGTGGAAAAAGTTTGGATCTGAAAAAAGCAGTCGATACTGCTTTGGATCAATCTTCTGAAAAAGTAAATAATGTGATCGTTGTTAAAAGGACCGGTCAAGAAGCAGAATTAAATTGGAAAGAAGGCAGAGATCGTTGGTGGCATTATCTAATGAATGATCCGAATCTTCCTGCATACTGCAAACCGGAACAGATGGATGCGGAAGATCCTCTTTTCATTCTATATACTTCCGGATCTACAGGAAAACCCAAAGGTGTTCTCCATACTACCGGAGGTTATTTGCTCGGGGTCAATATGACCTTCCATTATATTTTCGATATCAAACCTACGGATACATATTGGTGTACTGCGGATATCGGTTGGGTCACAGGTCATAGTTATCTTGTATACGGCCCTCTTTCTAATGGAGCCACCTCAGTTATGTTTGAAGGAGTTCCTACATATCCGGATGCCGGAAGATTCTGGGATGTTATAGACAAACACGCAGTCACTATCTTCTACACCGCCCCTACTGCGATCCGTTCTTTAATGAGAGAAGGAACGGAACCGATCGAAAAAAGAAGTTTAAGTACATTAAGACTGATCGGGTCCGTGGGAGAACCTATCAACCCGGAAGCATGGGAATGGTATTTTAAACATGTAGGAAAATCCAAATGCCCGATCGTGGATACTTGGTGGCAGACAGAAACAGGAGGGATCATGATCTCTCCTCTGCCGGGAGCAATCGCTCAGAAACCGGGATCTGCAACTCTTCCGTTTTTTGGAGTAGAACCTGTCCTCTTAGATGATTCCGGAAAAGAGATCAATTCTAAGGGAGAAGTCTCCGGAAACTTAGCGATCAAATCTCCTTGGCCTTCCATGATGAGAGGAGTATACAAGGACGCGAAAAGATTCTACGATACCTACTTCTCCATTTATAAAGGATATTATTTCACTGGAGATGGAGCAAGAAGAGATAAGGACGGTTACTACTGGATCACAGGTCGTGTGGACGATGTGATCAATGTTTCGGGCCATAGGATCGGATCTGCAGAAGTAGAAAGCGCACTCGTAGAAAATCTTTCCGTCGCGGAAGCTGCAGTTGTAGGATTTCCTCATGATATCAAAGGCCAGGGAATTTATGCATACGTTACCGTAAAGGAAGGAGTGGTCACAAACGATTCTTTGAAGAAAGAATTGATCGCTACTGTAGAAAAGATCATCGGAAAGATCGCAAGACCGGATGTAATTCACTGGGCACCTGGGCTTCCTAAAACTAGATCCGGAAAGATCATGAGAAGGATCCTTCGTAAGATCGCCTCTGGAGAGTTCGAAGGATTAGGAGATATTTCTACCCTCGCTGATCCAAGCGTTGTTGAAAAGCTGATAGAAGATAAGAAGAAGTATCACAGTTGAGCAGGATCGGTCCGGAAAGAATCGTTTGTTTAACGGAAGAAACGACTGAACTTCTGTACCTTTTAGGAGAAGAAGATCGGATCGTAGGTATTTCTGCATACACTGTCAGACCTCCTCAAGCGAAAGAGGAGAAGCCTAGAGTTTCCGCTTTCATTAACGGGAATATAAAAAGGATCAAGGATCTGAATCCGGATCTAGTAATCGGATTCTCCGATATCCAAGCACAACTCGCGCATGATTTAGTGAAAGAAGGCTTAAACGTTCTGATCACCAACCAAAGAAGTTTAGAAGAGATCTTTCAAACAATCCTGATGGTAGGCGGCCTGATCGGGAAATCGGAAGAAGTTTCTAAACTTGTAGAAACGTATAAGAAAAATTTGAAAGAATTAAAAGAGAAATCCGGATCCAAACCTAAACTAAAAGTCTTTTTCCAGGAATGGGATCATCCTATTATCACCGGGATCCGATGGGTTTCTGAAATATTAGAGATACTTTGTGTAGAAGATTGTTTCAAACACTTAAAGGACAAATCTCTTGCAAAGGATAGGATCATAAGCCTTCATGAAGTCGCGGAAGCAAAACCCGACGTTATTGTAGGAAGTTGGTGCGGTAAACCTATGGATTTCGAATGGGTCCGAACAAGAGAAGAATGGAAGGATGTTCCTGCAATCAAAAAGGATCTACTTTTTGAGATGGATCCTGCGATTATCTTACAGCCAGGGCCGGCTTTATTCGAAGAAGGGATCTATGAATTAGATCGTATCTTCGACCAAGTGAGATCATCCATTGCGTGACATATATCTTGGATTTTTAACGGACCCAATCCGATCTTTACTTGAGCTTGTTCTCATAAAAGCTTGCGTCGATAGGGATACGATCTAACTTTCCCTAAAGATCCGATCTAATGCGTAATTATAAAAATTAAAAATAAATTTCAGTCGGCAGGATAGTGATGAGTTCCATTGAAAATTCCGAGATCTCAAAAGAATCATCCATTACAAAAATATGGAAGAACGGTGCCGTTGTAATTAATAGGATCCGTTTAGGATTAGTCGTATTATTCATACTAACCTTAATCGGAGTTTCCAAAACAAACCATCCCACTCAAGTTATAGCACATTCCGTCGGAACAGGCTTGATGGCGTTGTACTGTTTGCTTGAGTTTTTCCTTGCAAGATGGGGAAAAGTCGGGATCAGATTCCAAAAAACATTAGTGATCATGGACGTGATCATTCTTTCTGCGATCATGGCTGCAGATTGTAGTATCGATGCAGTCGTTGCGAGAGATACTCTCGCAAACATGATCTTATTCTTCATTTACTTTTATATAATGATCTATTCTGCCTTATTGGGAGAGAAAAAATTCGTATTACTGGTTGGGTTTTTGACTGCGATCGGCGTCGCAATCGCTCTTTATGTAGGTTGGAAAAACGGGCTTGTGCTTACTGAGAACGCTAAGAAGTCAAAAGACCCAGACACATTGATCTTCTCCGTTCAAGTCGTGAAACTTGGATTTATGATCACCGCAAGTGTGATCCTATACCAACTAATGCGTTTATTCGATAACCTTACTTCGGAAGGTTCAAGATTGTTCGGAGAGTCTCAGGTCTTCTTAAGTCAAATCAAAGAAAACCAAGTGATCATTCGTAATTCGGCTGAGAACCTGGAATCTTCTATCGGAGAATTTGCGGATTATATCGCAAGGACCGGTGAAAAAATGGAATCCCAAGCAGCAGCATTAGAAGAAGTGAATGCTGTATTAGAAGAACTTTCCGCCTCTTCCATCAATAATTCCCAATCCATTGAAACTCAGAACGAAAGTATTTCAGGGCTCGCGAATAATTCCCAAAAGCTGGGAGGTATCATAGGTAATATTACCGAATACAGCGAGGCTCTTTCCGTATTTGCAGAAGAGAATAAAACGGATATGGAGAACGTAACTATCGCCGCTGAAAGAACTAATTCTTATTTAGCAGATATCGCAAACTCATTTAATCGAGTGGATGAGATCAACCAGATCATGGGAGAGATCGCAGATAAAACAAATCTTCTGGCACTAAACGCTTCGATAGAGGCAGCAAGAGCGGGAGTCGCAGGACGAGGATTTGCAGTAGTTGCGAATGAAGTAAGTAAACTTGCAGAATTCACTTCCGAAAATGCAAAATCAATTTCAACGATCGTAAAACAATCCCAAAGTTTTATCAACGAAGCAAAGACAGCTTCTGCTGAAACGGGTGATCTTACCGAAAGACAAAAGTCCAAATTGATAGAGACTACGGATAGGATCCTAAAGATGAACGATCTTTATAAGGAGCAAAAGTCCATTCTTAAAAGTTTCCTTGGCGAATTGAATAATATTAAGTCCGCTTCTACCGATATTCTGGAATCTACAAAGGAACAAACCGTAGGCCAGAATGAAATGATGAAAACAATGGGTCAGTTGGAAAAGGACATAAACGAGATCAGCGAAGAATCCACTCGCTTAAATACAGAAATTGACAAAATTAAGGGCCAAGCATCCGAGCTAAGGATATTAAGCGGACAATCTTCTTAATAAACGAAGTGGGAAACGTTAGTCCATTCAATAAATTTACGTCTACTGGAGAGGGCCTTTTAGGCTCTTTCGGCGGCTTCTTATAGATACATACATTCGCCTCCGATAATTTGCCTAAGTGCTATCAGAGGTAAGAATGGAAATTTCTCTTCTCAAAACCGAATCCACAATTCTTCAGATTTGGAAAAATGGGGCCATAGTAATCAACCGTATCCGGCTCGGTTTAGTAATACTATTTATCCTGTCCCTTGCGGGTGCTTATAAAAGTTTTCAACCATTACAATTTATGGTCCATGCAGGCGGAACTGCATTCATGGGAATCTATTGTATTTTTAATTTTATCGCGAACCGAAAAAGGAACATGTCCATAGGTTTCCATAAAATGTTCGTTCTATTCGATGTGAATGTTCTTAGTGCTACTTTGATCTTGGACACCTTCGTATCACCGGACGTTGCTGCAGGAACTCTTAAGAACGTCGTATTATTCTTCATTTACTTTTATATAATGATCTATTCTTGTCTCTTAGGAGAAAGAGTATTCGTATTAATTGTAGGAGTTTTCTCCACGGCCGGAGCTGCGATCGCTCTCGTATGTGCCTTACAAAACGGAGCAGGCTTCGTAATGGATCCGGAGGCCGCAAAACTTCCTTACAACTTAAGCGCTTCTACTGAAATTATTAAACTCGCATTCATATTTGTAGCCAGTGTGATACTCGCGCAATTGATGAGATTGTTCCTACGATTAACGGAAGAAGGAAACAGATTGTATTCCGACTCTAAAGATCTTTTGGATAAACTAAGTGAGAATCAAAGTATCATCAAAAATTCTGCAGTGAGTTTGGAAGAATCCATCGTAAAGTTTGCCCAATTCATCAATAGAACGGGCGAAAAAATGGAATCACAAGCCGCCGCATTAGAACAAGTAAATGCAGTATTAGAGGAGCTTTCTGCCGCTTCAAATAATACTTCTAGATCCATAGAATCCCAAAATAAAAGTTTAAGCGAACTTGTAGAAGATTCCCAAAAACTGGAAGATATCGTCTCGAATATCACGAGATACAGCGACACATTGTCCTCATTTGCTACGAATAATAAAGAAGATATGGAAAACGTGACTATCGCCGCGGAAAAAACAAAATCCTACTTGGTAGATATCGCTGGTTCATTCGATAAAGTGGACCAGATCAATCAGATCATGGGAGAAATCGCGGATAAAACAAATCTTCTCGCATTAAATGCATCGATCGAAGCCGCGAGAGCAGGAGAAGCAGGGCGAGGATTTGCGGTAGTTGCGAATGAAGTAAGTAAACTCGCAGACTTCACTTCCGAAAATGCAAAGTCTATTTCTACGATCGTAAAACAATCCCAAAGTTTCATTAACGAAGCAAAAAGTGCCTCTGCAGAAACGGGAGATCTTACCGAAAAACAAAAGTTCAAAGTTTTAGAAACTTCAGACAAGATCGTACAGATGAATCAATTGTATGTGGAACAAAGAAATATCATCCGTAAATTTTTAAGCGAGTTGGAAAGTATCCGATCCGTATCCAGTGAAATTCACGAGTCTGAAAAAGAGCAGGCTGTAGGACAAAAGGAAATGGTTCGGACCATGTCCCAATTAGAAAAAGATATTAACGAGATTAACGAAGATTCAGCCAGTTTAAACTCTGAAATTGATGTGATCAAAACCAAGGCATCGGAATTAAAAGTGCTTAGCGAAAATTCCTAAGGCCCTTTCTTTTCCTTCTTCTTTACAAGGGGACCCGTCCTTCGATAAATGGAATTTATTCCGGTTCAAAGGAGAAGGATCAATGGGGACCAAAGTAAAAGCTGCAGTAATCGGAGGAACAGGTCTTTATAGTCTGGATGGAATGGAACTTGTAGAGGAAGTTCTTCCGGACACTCCTTGGGGAAAACCCTCCGACACGATTAAGATCGGAAAGATCCACGGTAAACTAATCGCATTCTTACCACGTCATGGTGTTGGGCATTTTATCATGCCTCATGAAGTTCCTACAAAAGCAAATATTTGCGCTCTTAAGATCCTTGGTGTAGAAGAGATCGTTGCATTTAGTTCTGTAGGAAGTTTAAGAGAAGAGATCAAACCTTTAGATTTCGTTATTCCTTCTCAGATCATCGATAGAACAAGAGGAAGAGAGTCAACTTTCTTCGGGAAAGGTATGGTAGCTCATGCACCTTTTGCAGATCCATTTTCCAAAAGTTTGAGCGATCGTATCGAAAAGGCTGCTGCAAAAGTAAGTCTTCCGATCCATAAAGAAAAAACATTGGTATGTATGGAAGGTCCATTATTCTCTACAAGAGCGGAATCTCATATGTATCGTTCTTGGGGTGCAGACATCATTAACATGAGCGTTCTCCCGGAAGCAAAATTAGCAAGAGAAGCGGAGATCGCTTACCAAATGGTTTGTATGTCTACTGACTATGATTGCTGGAGAGAGAACGAAGAAGCTGTCACTGCAGAAATGGTCATGGCTAATTTAGGGAAGAATGCAGATAACGCTAAAAAACTTTTGAGTGCTTTGATCCCAGACCTCGGAAATGGGGATGATCTAACTTTAAAGAATAGCACTAAATTCTCTTTGATTACCGCTCCTGAACGCAGAAATCCGGACACGGTTGCTAAACTAAAAGTATTGTTCCCAGATTATCTCTGAAGATCGGTTTTTTTTCGATTCATATGGACCGAATCTAAAATTTCAGATAATCCTTTTTGATATTCCGGATAGAAGGAGAGATTATTATGATTTCCTCCTTCTATTTCTAAAAATTGGATCTTCAATCCTGATTCCACTCCTGTTTTAAATAGCTGTTTTCCTTGGTGGAAAGGCACAATCTCATCTTCCGTCCCATGTATAATGGTAACAGGGGATCTTAATTTTCCGATCTTAGCCTGGGATTTTAAGGAAAAAGAAAGGAACCAACTTGGAACTATCGGATAAAATTCCTTAGCAAGATCCGGCAAAGAAGTATAAGGAGTTTCTAATATAATATATCCCGGATTGGTTTTTAAACCTAGATCGACCGCGACACCGGTCCCGATAGAACGGCCATAAAGGATGATCTCATTCTCTCTTTTTAGTTTATCCGTTTTTAGAAAATTGTACCAAGCACCTGCGTCCTCATACATTCCTTTTTCGGTCAGCTTCGCTCTACTCTTTCCGTAACCTCTATAATCAGTCATCAGAAGATCCCAACCTCTAGGCACAAAATCTTCCGCTACTCCGCCCCAACTTCTCAAACTTCCTGCGTTTCCATGAAAGTATAATACTGTACCTTTAGAAGGTCCTTGAGCCGGAAAAAATAACCCGTAAACCTTTTCTCCATTTTCCAACTCCAAGGAAACTTCTTGGAATTGATATGGAAAAGAGAAGGTAAATTCCTCGGGCAACACTTCCGGAAAAAAGATCAATTTATCCTGATTCAAGTATAAGAGGCTAAAAAGTCCTAAAAATACGATTAGGATAATAGAAAGAAGATACAGCATAAACTTGGGGATTTTCATTTAGCTTTAATTTCTCTCAACCAAAGCTCCTTACCTTCCGAATCAAAAACTTTGAATATTAAGGTCCTTTGTTTGAGAGGCCCGGAGATTTCGATAGTACCAAAATTTCTTTTGGCATCTACCATAGTTCCATCGATCCTCAAAGGATTTTTTTCCGTAATTGGAGGATGTGTAGAAGAGGTTAAAGGAGAAACTGTAAAGTCATAAATAGGATAATCGAAACCTTCCTCCAAATATGATAATTCCGTAAAATGCCTATCGCCCGTCAGGAATATCAGGTTCTTTATCTTCAATTTTGCGATTTTAGAAAGTAATTTTTCCCTTTCTTCCGCATAGGTGGAATAATTTTCAAAGACGGATAACGGGTTTAATACTTGGCCACCGACCACAACAAACTTAAAAGTCGCTTTGGAAAATGCGAGCCCATTGACTAACCAATCCAATTGTTCCTCTCCAAAGAAAGAACGGGCTCCGGTTTTATTATCGTTTGCAGTTCTAAAACTACGATCGTCCATCAAAAAGAATTGAGCATCCCCCCAAGTAAAGGAACCGTAGATCCCTTTTTTTGCGTAATTCGGATTGGCCCAAAATAATTTGAATATTTCTTCTGCAGTTGCTCCCATCCAAAAAGAAGCATCTCCATCATTCGGTCCCCAGTCATGATCATCCCAAGTTGCATAATGATGGACATTCGCAAGCAATGGTTGGAGTTCCGACAAGGATCTTTGTTCAGTATAACGATATATAAATCCGGTCCTAGATTCCCAATCCGGTTCTCTTAGATAGATATTATCTCCCATCCAAAGCATAAAATCCGGTTTCTGTGCGGATATGGATTTGTAGATGAAGTATTCTCCCCCGTAAGGTTTTGCCTGAGTATCGTATTTTGGATCGTTTACGAATGCACAACTACCTAAAGCGAATTTAATATCCGGAGGCCCTGTAGGTTTTCCGATCCAGATCGGTTGTGTTTTGAATTTTTGTTCCGACTTAGGTTCCTGGTATTTTCCGTTTATATATAATATATATTCGTATGTTTTTCCAGGCTCAACTTGATCGACGATCAAATGTGCGACGTTTCCTTTTTGATGTTCAGTACTTACTTCTCGAGTTATGTGGCTTTGTTCGGGCGATCCGGAAATAAAATATTTCGCATATACTTTCGAAGGAGTTTTAGTTTGAACCCAGATTTTCACTTCTTTATGCGTCGAATAACCCAGCATTGGCCCCGATTGAATACTAGAAGGCGAGGCTGTGTCGGTTGTCTGACTTTTTCCATAAATTGTTGAATACTCGTAAAAGAATCCAAACAGTAAAATTGACAAATAGGTGGATGATAAAAGCGTTCTGCGTCTCATTGTCATGGAATATACGGAAGCCGTAGCTTCTTCAAATAAAAAAAGGAATTAGAAGAGAAATGACAAGGGGAGAATCGAGAAAAATAAGATGGAGGCTTACTTTAGGTTTAGAATTACTAACTTCTGTTCTTGCAGTTCCATTAGCCGTACTTTTTATCATCGCTGCGGGCGGTTACGATTTTAATAAAGCCATTTCGTTGATCGGGTGTTCTACGGTAGTTTTGACCACTTCCTATTTTTTTCCAACACTTCGTTTTCTTTATTTAGGCAAACTATTATCCAATCTAGAACCTTCTAAATGGGAAAAACTCAATACGAACGGCAAAACCGAAGTAAAAAGAAAACTTCTGAACTTTCCAGTAGTGAATACTGGATTTTATCTTGTACAATGGAGTTACGGAATTCCGGCTGCATGGAAAATGATGCATCTTTTCTTTATTCCGGAGTTTTTTGAATCTGCTCCATTTTTATTCTTACCTCTGATCATTTATCCTACATTAGGAATTTCTCATTTCTTCCTTACTGAAACCGTTCTTTCCGAAGTATTGGAATCGGATCGATTGAACGGTCTTGCAATGGACGAAAAGAAGATCCGAAAAGTTTCTATCTTCGCAAGGATCATTTCAACGATCGCGTCCATTGCTTCTCTTCCAGTAATCATCTTCGGTTATCTACTCGTGGAGGAGACCTCCGGTTGGTTGAAATTAGGGGATGTTACTATTCCTTTATCTTTAACTATATTCTTCATGATCATAACTGTAACGATCTCTTCTTACCTTTTAGCTGCAAGTATCAGAAGAAATTCCAAAAACATGATGGGCGCATTCTCAGAAATGTCACAGGGAGAATTAAAAATACTACTTCCAATGGTATCTACAGACGAGCTTGGAAGAAGTAGTAAAATGTTGAACGATTTCGTAAAACGTTTACGCATCGTTGTAAAAACCGTAGTGAGAGAATCGGATAAACTTTCCCAAAGTTCCAAAATGTTGGAAAGTAAAACCAAAGATCTTTCCATCAAAATGCAAGAACAAGCTGCATCCACTGAACAAATGAGTTCCGGTGTAGAAGAAATTGCCGCTTCTATCCAATCCACTTCTTCCAGAGCGGATGGACAATCCGCAACCGTGGAACAAGCAACCGCGTCCTTATCCGAACTTGAGGATAGAATTCGTAATGTTCACACTTCCTTAATGGATACTAAGAATGATGCAGAGAGAATGAGATTGGAAACTTCCAACGGAGAAGCAGCCTTACAAAGTACAAGAAATGCAATGTCCGAAATCGAATCGAATACTGCAAAAATGGAAGCTAGCGTAAATGTGATCCATGAAATTACCGATAGAATCGGATTACTTTCTTTGAATGCAGCAATCGAAGCAGCAAGAGCAGGTGAGGCAGGAAAAGGATTCGCAGTAGTTGCTCAGGAAATTTCCAAATTGGGAGAACAAACCCAAGAAAATGCAAAAAGGATCCGTGCAACATTAGTGGAAGCCGTAAAGGCTACTAGCTCCGGAAGGGAAGTTTTGGGAAATACCGAAATAGCATTCAGAAGGATCGGAGACACTGCTCAAAATACTTCCGAAAGAATTATGGAGGTTTCTTCTTTGTCAGAAGCTCAATTAGTAGCAAGTGCTAGGGTAAAAAACGCATTCTCGGAACTTATTCGATCAGCAGAAGAGATCAGAAATCATACGAAAGAACAATCCCAAACTTCATTAGAATTTTCTAAAACAATCGGGAGTATTTCTGAGACTACTGAGTTTCTAAATTCGATCGTAGGTGATATAGATTCCTTGGCTGAGAAGTTAGCTCTTCAAGCAAGTTCCTTAAAACAAGAAGTAGAATTCTTTAAGACCTGAAATATACTTCATTCAAGTTTTCGGGAGCAAAACTTTAAAAACTGTTTTACCGGGCTTGGAAGTAAATTCGATTCTGCCCCCGTGTTTTAATACGATCCTTCTGGAAATATCGAGCCCGAGACCACTCCCTTCTCCGGGCGCTTTCGTAGTATAAAAAGGATCGAATATTTTGGATTTAATATCTACCGGTATTCCTGGGCCATTATCGGCTATCAGTACGGACACATCCGAGTCTGAATCCAAAATGGAAATTTTGATCTTTCCTTTGAACTGCATCGCTTGCAGAGAATTATAGATCAAATTGGTCCACACCTGGATCAAATCATCCGGATAAGCATAAATGATCGGTCTAGATTGGAAATCGAGTTCGACTTCGACTCCGTTCTTTATCTGATTATGGTAGATAGTAAGTACCGTTTCGATATTTTCCGCAAGATCAGTTTCGATCTTACCTTCCCCGGAATCGATATGAGCAAAACTTTTTAGTGCATAAACGATCTTAGAAGTTCTATCTACAGCGAGCCGGATAGACGCAGCGTTTTTATAAGTTTGGATCTCTTCGATCGCAAAATCCAAAAGAGGTAAATTTAATTTTTCTGCGAAAACTTCCTGAAATTCTTCGGTAGAATTATGTAAGCCTACATCCATTAATCGATCTGCGAGATCGTAAGAATTTTCGAAGCCTAGTTCACTCAATTTATTTTTGAGTTTTTTAAGCACATTCCTTCTATCTTCTCTTGAGATCGGTAATTCTTTGCTGTTGATACCTGCACGTATGAATTCCGACAATTTTTTTATATAAGAAGGTTCTGCGTTTGCAAAATATGGACCGAGTTTTTTCAAACGTTCAGGAGAAGAATCCAAATAAGCACGCAATTCCCCGCTCAACGCAGAGATTGCACCTAATGGATTATTGATCTCGTGAGCAATCCCTGCTACCAATTGCCCTAAGGCGGCCATTTTTTCAGACAAGATCAACTGATCTTGGGTCTTTCTAAGATTGTCCAAGGCGGAAGCAAGTTCGGAAGTCCTGATCCTTACGGCATTCTCCAACTCTTCTTTTGCTTCTCTTCTTTCTGAATTTAAAATTAACTGTGTAACCTGCTCTGCGACGGTAACCACAAACTGTTGTTCGTAACCTTTCCATCGGCGGAGAGAATCTCTATGTTCCAAACAGATGATACCGTAGATCCCACCTCTTAAGAAGATCGGAGCATCCAACAAAGATTGAATTCCAAGAGGGGTACTATAACTTTCAGCAAATTCGGAAGTCCTAGGATCATTTACGGCATCATACGCATCCACAAATCTTTCCGTTTTGATCGCGGCGAAATAATTCGGATGATCCAAAAGATTCATGCTCGCGGGTTCCATAAAACTTTCGTATTTTTTATCCCAACCTGCAACCAAGGACCAGATCGTTTTTTCTCTATCAGAAAAAAGCCAGATAGATGCTCGATCACATCCAAGGGTCTCTGAACACATTTTGACTATATTATTCAAACCTTCGGAAATATTTCCGGAAGCAAAATCAGGATCCGTAGCCATATTCAAAAGAACTCTGGCTTGTTCCGATAATTTTGCGTTTTCTTCTTCTTTCTCTTTAGCGGCAGCTTTCGCTAAAGTATTATCTTTCGTAATAGCTACCACGGCAGGTCTTCCTACCAAATTTACGATCCTACCGGAGAAGATAGAATCCACAACCGTCCCGTCTTTACGAGTAAAAGGTACATCAATATCTCTTAATATACCTGTTATTTTCATTTGTTCTATGAGTTCGCGTTTTATCTCAGGGTTTGGCCAAATTCCTAGGTCCGCAGAATTTTTACCGATCGCCTCGGTTTTGGTGTAACCGAAAAGATCGTAGAACATGGAATTCACGCTAATATATTTTCCCGTTTCCAGATCGGAAATGCAGATTGTGTCCGGATTCAGATCGAATACTTTTTCAAAAAGATCCTTACTTTCTTCCAACTGGATCAAGTATTGATCTCTTTCTTTCTCTACTTTTTTCTTATCTGTAACGTCGATCAATAGAGCCAAAAGCATCATCTTATCTCCGATCTTAAAGACCCGGTTACCGGAGATTACATGTCTTTCGGTCTCATCCGAACGATTGATAGTTGCTTCTATATTTTTCGACCAACCAACTTCTTCTAGTTCCTTACGGATCTTTGCACGATCCAAAGGTGTTTTCCAGATCCCGAGCTCGAAAGAAGTTTTGCCTATGATCTCCTCTCGAGTATAACCTATCAGATCACAATAGGCTTCATTGATCTCCTGATACCTTCCGGTTTCGAGATCGGATAAAGAAACCGCAGCAGGGTTCATTTGGAAAATTTTCTCAAATAGTTCCTTATTGTAACGGACCTCCGCATTCAACTTTCTTGTTTTTTCTTCCGACTCTAATCTCTCTCTGATATCCGTTGCTAAAGAGATCACATGCGGTCTACCGTTTAAGTTTACGATCCTTCCAGAATAAAGTACCGGGATCGCTATCGAATCGGCGGATCTGAATACAGTCTCTATATTGCTGACTTCTCCCTTCTCATCCAACTGTTTATAAATTTCCATCCGCCTATCAGGATCGTAATCCCAAATTTTCAGATCGGTAGTAAGCTTTCCGATCACTTCGGATCGTTTCATATTCATCGATTCCAAAAATCTTTCGTTCACATCTATAATCTTTCTGGAATGTAGATCTGTAAGAACAACAGATGAAGGGATCAATTGGAATAATCTTTGAAAGAGTTCCTTACTTTTTTCCAACTCGGAAGCAAGCCCTTCCAAATCTACCTGGGCCTCTTTTATATGAGTGATATCATGTCCTACAGCGAGTATTTTTTTATCCCCGCGAGCTTCTATCACTCTTGCCGAAAAAAGAATGGAGCGAACTTTTCCTTCCGCAGTCCCCATCTTTACTTCTAAATTATCGACTGCCCCTTTTTGTATCAGAAGTCCACGAATGATCTCGCGATCACTTACATCGTAATAAACTCCAAGCTCTGTAGGAGATTTTCCTAAAATTTGCTCTCTTGTTTTTCCGATCAAACTTAGGAACACATCATTTGCGTCCAAATAAGTCCCATCCGACTTGGATAATGTAATTGCAGTAGGGTTTAGTCGAACGATCTGATTTAAGATCTCTTCATTCTCTTTCAGTTCTTCTAAAAGTTTTTGTTTTTCCCTTTCTTCTTTAACCCTGTCTGTGATCGGTACTGTGATAGTAAGAAGTTTAAGAGATCCGCCGTATTCGATCGGATGAGCGGAAAAAAGGCCCCAAAATTCTTCTCCTGCCTTATTAGTAAAACGTAATTCTATATCTCGAACAAAACCTTCTTTTTTGATCGCTTCTACTATATCAGCCCTTGTCTCTGCTGAACTCCAGAAACCAAGATCAAGCGCACTCTTACCGACTATCTCTTCTTCGGAATATTTAACCTGAATGCAGAACTGTTTATTTACTTTCAGATATTTTCCGGATTCGATCTCCGTAATCGCCATCGGAAGAGGATTCATATCGAAAAATTTTTCAAGCGCTTTCCAACCTATCTCAGGATTGGAAATATCATCTTTAGAGATCTCGTTTTGTTTAGGAGAACGTATATGGATCCAAATGGTAAGATCTGGATCGGCTTCACCGCTTATTTTAAAACCTTGGCAGTAGAAGGTTTTGATCTGTTTATTTTTTAGTAGAAAGTATCCTAAATACCAATTCGTTTTCTCTTCTAACTTAAGGCTTTCGAAGATCCCATTCCGAATATCTGAAATTAGATTAAAATCTATTTCTCTTAACTCGTTTACCGAATAACCCAATAGGTTTAGAGCGGCAGGATTCGCTTCTATTAAACTTCCGGAAGAAGAGAATACAAGTATTCCGTCCCCCATTCTCTCGAAGAACTGCTTCATTACATTGAGTTGTGATAAGGAAGATTCCAAACTTGTAGCACCGGGAGAAGCTCCCCAAATACTAATGGACTCAAGAACGCTAGAAACTATTTTTCTAAAAGTTCCTTTTTTTTTCCAAAATTTAAGAAAGTTATCGGTTTCTATCTATTTTATCCACGTTATTCGAAAAAGCCCTTATATTGCGAGAAAACCGGTTAAAAATAAATTTACACTCAGATCCCATATGTTGAACTCATTTCGCCTATGGATTTTTTGCTCGGTTTAGTCGGCTTTTTTGTCGGCCTATTCTATCTACTCATCCCATTCATTCTATTATCTAAGATCAACGGACTTCAAGAGAAGGTACAAGACCTCGAAAACAAATTAAAACAAAAAGATATTGTTCCTGAGCAGGAGAAACAGGCAGAAAAGAAGAAGCCTACTGTAAAAGAAGAAAAGCCGATCGTAGTCAGGGAAACTATCCCAGAACCAAAAAAAGAAGCGCCTAAAGCTGCGACTACCAAAGCATACGCCCCTCCCCTTCCCTTACCAAAAAGAGAACCTCAGCCAATTCCTCAAAAATCGGAAGCATGGGCAAAACTCGAAAAACAGATCGCGAATAATTGGACCGGTATTTTAGGGACCATCATCCTCGTTATGGGTGTAGGATTCTTAGGGATCTATGCTGCGTTAAACATGTCTCCTTTCTTTCGGTTCTTAATGGTCTTAGGGATCGGAGTGGGATTGTTTGCAGTTTCCGTTCTTTTAGTAAAAAAAGAATTCTGGGAACAGATAGGTTATTGGTTAAGAAGCGGTTCCGGTGCCGTAATTCTCTTCTCCTGCGTTGCTGCAGTTTCCGTTCCAGGAATGAAATGGATAGAATCCGAATTTTATGCGCTACTATTGATCATCGCGGGTATCTCAGTAAATTTAGGACTTGCATGGCAGACCTCGCAACAGAAATTCGCAAGCTTACATATCGTACTAAGTTTAATTTCTTTAGCTATTCTTCCCTTAAGCACTCTTATCTTCCTACTCGGAGTAGGAGTTTCAGTTTTCAGCGTTGTATTGTCCTATAGATCAAAATGGGAATTCCATTTAATACAAACCGTAGTTTCGTTTTTAATATTAAATTTCATTTATAAAGGACATTTTTCGGAACAATTACATATATTAAATTCCTCGCATTCCAGGATTTGGGGAATATTGGGAACCCTGGCCATTGGAATTCCTTCCATACTAGTACATTATAGAAAGATCTATTCATCCGAAAATCTAAAACATCTTCCTTTCATTACTCATCTTATCATTTGGGCAAGTATCGGCCTCGGGCTTTCGGTATATTCCACCGGCTCAAAATGGAATCCTCCGGTCTTAGTTCTGATCTCGATCGTACTTTTCTTTTGGGCAAGAACCGCTCGTGAAAAATTAAAAATACGCTGGTTATACCTAACCGATACACTTGTATCTCTCGCACTTGCCTCGATCGGGATCTTACTTCTCACTCGTTGGGAAATCGATGTTTATCTCATCAATGTGTATATATCCGTACTTTTCTTTATATTCTTCGTAGTAAGCGCCGAGGAAAAAGAAAATCTTCTGAAAGGAATAGGAGCCGTTCTTCTACACCTTTCTTGGTTTGGATATCTAGTACTCTTGCTAGCAAAATACTCCGGAGGAAATGATCTGGGAACTTGGCCCGTAGTAATCACTACGGTCTGGATGATCCTTTTGAGTTTTGCAGTTCAATTATATGACGAGATCCGTTATAAGGAAGCACCCGAGTCTTGCGATGATATCTATGGATTTGGAGGAGACTCTAAAATATCTCCTTCCGGTATTTTCTCAGGTTTACTTGCCTCTGCTATTTGTTTCCAAACATTCAACTGGAAGTATTCGGAACTTTGCCTTCCTATTTTCGGAATAGTGATTCTAGCAGTACGCCAATTCAGAAAATGGAATGGACTCGGGATCGGAATACTATTCTTTACTGCCGCTTTACATTGCGAAGTGATCTATAGGATTTACGATCTGGAAAGATGGGAAGTTCTCTTAAAAGATCTACCTACGATCCTATTCTGCTTCTTAATGATCCCTCTCTCAAAGATCCAGATCGGCAAAGAAAAAACCGTATATTTCTCTATACCAGGGACAATATTATTTTCCTTGCATGTCCTATTTTTGACATATTGGGTAACACAACCGATCTCTCCCTTCTTACCAGGGATCATTTGGCTTTTACTTTCTCTTGTTTATCTCGAAACCAAACATTTTATTTCTGCTCGTGAATCGAAATGGGAGAATACTTGGAAATCTTCTTTTACTTCCGGAAAAACCGTTCTGCAAATTTTTGCACTCACGTTCGTGGTCTTATTTTTAGGAGCACATACACTCGTTCATCTTCAATCGGAATTATATGTAGGCTTTTTTAAGATCCGATTTTTGATCCAGGCTTTGGCGGTCGGAGTATTCATATACTGGGCCAATAGCCCTAAACAAGAAAGTGGTTCTTCCGATCTTTGGAATTCTATTTTAACTCTGTTCTGGGAATTGACCGCTATATTCTGCACAGCGATAATAGCATTAGAGATCCCGAATGTATGGCTCCCTGTTGCTTGGATTATCTGGGCTTATTTCCTAAATTGGATCAGTCTCAAACTATCTTGGGGGATCACAAGATTCAGATTTTATTCCTTATGCTTCTATTGGTATTCATGCATTCATGTGGGATTTATTTCTAGTTCGGCACTCACTCCTTCCGAATACTGGGCTAACCAGGAATGGGTGGGAGGACTAGTTGGGATCCTATTGCAGACAGTGTATTTAGTAAGAATGTATCTTCTTCCTCCTTATCAAGGAACCGAAGTGACGGGGTATCCAGAAAAGATCCGGGCGATCTCGGAAAAATTGGATCAAAAGTTCGAGGTAATTATCTTCTACCCTCTTTTCGCTGCTGTTGCTCTATTCCTATTCTGGAGTTTCGATTCTTCTCTACTTACATTATTATGGATGGTAGAAGTATTCGTAATTTTCCTATTAGGGATCATTTTCAAGGCGCAACATTTCAGATACGTCTCCCTAACCGCGATGTTAGTTTGTTTGCTAAGGTTGATCTTCTGGGATCTTTCCCAGTCTTCTACGATTACAAGAGCCCTCGTATTCTTAGGAGTAGGAGGAATATTGATCTTAATGAATACTCTTTATAGCAAATTCGGAAATAAGGAGAAAACGGATGTTTAATCGCCGACCTATATATTTTATTCTTCTAATCTTATTCGGCGGAGTTATATCCTTCTTAGCGATAAAGAGTAAGGCGAATGTAGAACTTCCGGCAACTCTATCTCCTGCCTTTCAACTTTTGGGTAAACCTGTCAAAACCTTGGATAGGTCTCTAACCAAATTAATGCCGATCAGCGATCTAGATGAAAAGAAATTAGGAGATTCGATCGCGTTAAGATACGAATCTTATGCGGATGAAAAGGATCCGGATCTCATCTATCTTCGTAGTTTGATCTCCAACTTGACTATTGGAAAAGAGAAAAGATTCGAATATAGGATCTTTATAATGGACTCTTCTGTGCCAAACGCGTACGCGATGCCTGGAGGTGTATTGTTTGTAACGAAAGGGTTGCTAAACATGGTGACATCAGAAGCTGAACTAGTGGCAGTACTAGGACACGAGATCGGCCATGTGGAACTTTCTCATTGTATGGATATGGTGAGAGGGGAATTATTAGCTCGAAAAATTGGAGCCTCTACTCTAGGAGAATTAGCGGATTTGACTGCAGCTATTCTTCTGAGACCTGCCTTCGGAAAAAATCAAGAGGATGAATCGGACCAATACGGATACGATCTCTTGTTGAGAGAGAATTATGATCCATTTGCAATGGGCAGAACGTTTCTGAAACTGCAGGAAGAAAGTGGAGGAAAAGAGAATGCAGCTTCTCCCATCCAAGAATATTTTATGACCCACCCTTATTTATCTCATCGTTCGGAGAAATTTTCTGAAAAGGCAAGAATGGAAGAGGAAGGGAAATATTATTTAGGGAAGAAAAACCTGAAAAAAAGAACTTCTCGTTATCAAAATGAATATGATCAGGAGTTCATAACACATTAAAAAATCGTAACTCTTTCTTACAGATTTCAATTTCTATAACCAAGAATAAAATTTAAAATTCCGAAACCTCCTGGAATTTTTCGGCAGGGAAAAAGGTCCTATCGTAGGAGTTTTTATGAAAAAAATATTATTCGGGTGCATATTCTTATTCATCGGTCTCGGCTCTCTCGCCTCCGCAGAACAGGAGAAGATTTTAATTGTAAGCGGAACGGCAAAAGTTGCAGTTCCGGCAGAGTTGGTAGAAATCCGGATCGGGATCGAAACCGAATCCAAAACCGCAGAGGAGGCTCATGGAAAAACTTCTTCTAAATCGGATTCCTTAGTTAAATATCTAAAGAAGCAGTCCTTATTATCGCTACAAACGGAAGCGATACGTCTTCAGACTCTGTATGAGTATCCTAAGTCTGGACAAAGACAGATCAAAGGTTATGTAGCGTCCAATATAATACTCATCAGAGCAAAGATAGAATCCGCTGGCAAATTAATTGATGAGTCCATCCAAAACGGAGCGAATCAAATTCTTGGGATCAGACTATTAGCTACGGAAATAAATTTAGAGAAAGCATCTCACGAAGCTTTACAACTCGCAGCAAAGGATGCTCGCAAAAAAGCGGATACAGTTCTTTCGGCATTGGGCTTAAAATTTAAGGATTTTGTTGAGATCCAAGTCGAAACTCAAGAAATTTCCGATCCTTATCCCATGACGGACGGATTTCAAGCGATGAGTGGAAAAGTAGCAACTCCTATCGAAGCTGGAAATTTATTTCGCGAATCAAAAATCATATTGAAGGTTTCTTATTAAAAAAACCGCAAATAAGTGAAAAAAATCTGTCTTTTCAATCGGTTATATGGGTATGGTATTTATGGATTGTTACCTAAGTACCAATAACCCGGTAAATAGTTAACATATATCCAATTCTCTTCACTATTCTCACTACGTGAGCGGCCCTTTCGGGGGCCGCTCCGGTCTTTTGTTTTTTTGTCTTGATATCTCCCGAATTAATTGGTGTCTTGGGAAAAAAATTATTACTCTGGCACCACCATGATGAAAAAAAAGATCCTAGCTTTATTGGCAACATTGCTAATCAATTTCGCTGTGTTCGGACAAGGGAACACTCCGAATCAAAAACCAACTAAAAATCCTCCGCCTCAAAATCAGCAGAATCAAAACACTGCTCCGATACAAAATACCAATAATCAGAACTCTAGTAGCAGTTCGGATTCAGGAGCAACGTATTCAGGTTTATTAACTATTCTTGAATTGGATGCTGTAAGCGGTGGTCTTCAAAAAGGCGGACCTCAATCCGTAAACGGGATCTTAAATAGTGTTCGTTTAGCAAATAGCGTACTTGGAGATGCTCCTGAATTTTTCAAAGAAAATACTTCCACTACTCCAGAAGGTGGTTTCACTCCTAAAATTCGTTTAAGCCAACAGCTTTCCGATAATACTTTTATTGGGATCAATTATTCAGCTGGTGAAAAGTCTCTTACCAAAACAACCACTACTAGCACGAATAATCGTTATACCGAAGATTCGATCAAACCTGTTACGAACGAATGGAAAATAAGATACGGTTGGGGACCATTAAATCTTCTGACCAGAAATGACTTTAGTTATGAATTTTCTATCGGATACGGACGTTCTTCAACTACTGGAAACTATAATAACATTGGGATTAAATTGCCAGGTTTCTCGGAAGGAGCTTCCGATGATAAAAGCGGTTATGCACTTTCAAGCGGTCAGCTAAAATATAATATTACAAATTTCTCAATCGATTACGGAATTGCCGTGCCGATTTGGGAAAGATTGAACTGGTATTTCCGTGGAGATTTTAATATGTTCTGGGGAAATATTTCAATGGCTGCCTTCCAAACCGGTGTCGATACGGGAGGAACTGCGGGATCTTATTCTCCGATCCAAGGCACAATATTTAAATCTAAAGACGGATTTTTTGAGGGCCTAAGCGGTTTTTCACTTAGCTTTGAAACCGGATTTATCATCAGGATTTTCAACACCTTCGGGATCAGGGTTGGAGGATTCTACCAATTAAGTACTTTCAGTGTCGGTGGAGTTCAAGGTTTCAATATAGCTCCGGGAAGTACTCCTGTAGAAATTGGATCGGTAGACAACCTAGCTTCTACCTTAGATAATAAACAGTTCGGTAACTACGGAGGTAGTTTCGGGCTAGTTAAAAACTTCTAAGTTTAAGTTCTGTAACATGAAGATCCGGAGATCATCCTGATTTCCGGGTCAGAGTTCCTTTAAGATCTCCGCTTTTTTCTTTTCATATTCCGGCTTAGAGATCAATTTTTTATCCAATAGTTCTTGTAATGTTTTCAAACGATCTTCTATCGTTTTGGGGATTTTTTTGGCGGAACTATTTGTATTCGTTTTAGAAACATTCGAATTCCAGAATATATTCTTAATACAGATCTTATTTTTTTCTTCTTCTCCTGCTTGCAAAGAAGGTAGGTAGTCCAACCCATCCGGACGGATTTCTGGGAGAAATACAGAATTACGGGAAGAAGGATCCGGTTTGGAGATAGGCACCAGGGTCCAATCCCGAAAAGAATATGTAGTTTGAAAATCAAGCACCTGACCTATTTCAGAAAATTCTAAAATAAGGCATTCAGGAGAATTTCTTAAGTAAAGAACGGTCCTTCTGATCCTAAGCCCAGGGCGTATAGGATCCTCTCTTTTGATTATTATTTGATACGCTTGAGGAAGCCCATCCGGAATTTCCGCTTCGGCCTTATATAATAACTCACCCAATCGGGAAGATTCTTCTTCATTAAATAAACGAACAGGCTCAGAATTAATAACTCCAGTGTCCGAAACTCCGAGGAACTTAAAAAGTTTTTCCCATCTAAGTAAAAACTCATTTTTATCCATTAGATCAGGAGGTGCTCCCGTTAAGATGGTTGTAGCAACAGGAAGCCAAGACCCAGGTTGTAGAAAGATCGGGGTCTCAGAGTTCTTTTTAAGATAATATAATACGATTGAATCGGATGAAGATGCCATCCCCTTTCTCTGGGAAGATAAGCAGGAAACGGCGAAGAATATTAAGAAAAGAAAAAGTAGAGATTTAAGATTTTTCTTTTTTGCCTGAGTCGGTTTTTTTAAGCATGCTGCCAATTTTTCCCAATTCCTCCGGCTTAATTTTAGCACCGGCAGCCTTTTTATTTTCGGCCTGGATTTCACGATATACTTCCGCTCTATGAACGGAAACTTCTTTAGGAGCTTTAACTCCTATTTTTACCTGATCCCCTTTGATATCCACGATAACGATCTCAATATCGTCACCGATAATAATGGATTCATTGGTACGCCTAGCTAGTACGAGCACTTAGGACATCTCCACAGTGGCGCTTTCCAAAATCCTTTCACGTACGGAGTGGATCTCGTTGCGGGAAACGAATTGGCGACCGGTCAAATCCTTCTTATTAATCAAAATAGGACCTTGTAAATTTGCGGTCATAGAAGCAGGGTCGTCGTTCGGAATCGTCACTATGACTAAGGTCAAAGCTTCCGAAACATCCTGCAACCCGATTTGGGAAAGTTCTTCCTGACTTAAAAGAGGTTTGTATTCTTTTTTGAACAAAGAAGGAGGAATTACTACAAAAGCAAGATCCACTTCATCGATGGATTGTAACCATTTAAATACCGACTCTTCGTCTTCCTCGATCAAGGCGAATTTTTTATATCCGCCAAAACCTAGAAGTCCTTCCGGAAAATTGACAAGCTGACGCTCCGAAATCTCTATTTTTCCGAAAGGTTTGCTATGAATCTCAATCATCGACTGACCTGTTTTTCAGAGCTAGGCTCTTAGTTTATCCTTTTTTCAATTCGCTACAAGAAGAAATCTTAGAAATAGATCCTAAGGCTTCCTATTATCTTAAGAAATCCATCAAAGTGGTCTTAATCACTTTGGACCCGACGTTAAGCGCATATTGGTGGATCGTTTCCAACCATTTCAAATTCATGATGGTTTCAGGAAAATCGATCCCCTCGTTTTTAGCGAGTATCTCGGTCATATACGACTTATCGAATGCGACTCTTTGAGAATGTTCATCCAAACGATTCATCCTTGCACCAACGATGGATCTGTATCTAAGAACGTTCTCCAAAGCAAGATCCAAGTCCTGAATATCACGACCTGAAATTCTTTCTTGATCTTTCTGGATCAAATCGTTACGGAATTGGATCAATACGTCGAATACGGAAAGACCGGTAACTGTTGCGGACTTGCTATAATTGTTTGGAGGTTCTGAATTTCCTGCATCGATCAAACCGATATCTCTTAGAACGGTTCCTCCATCCACATCTTCCAACCAGATCTGGTGAGGTGCAGTTGAACTAAGACTGATATTATCTTGAGCAAGTTTATTCGCCTTTGCTTCGATCGGAGAATTATTGATCTTATCAATGATATCATCAATCGTGTCACCTGCTGAAACTTGGATCTCTACTCCATCGATCTTAAATTTTTGATCGGAAACAGCAACATATCCTGAGTTATCCACACGGCTTGTAACGCTCATATTCGTTCCCCAGAAAACTTTGTTTCCTGGAATAGTGACAGGGATATATTCTCCCTTCTCTATTTCGCGAATTTGTTCTCCGATATCACCACGATATTCCACTCCGATGTATTGGTTTTTTAATTCCAATCCTTGGAGTCCTTTGATCTTGGATTCGATCGGCTCGAAAGGAGGCCTTTCAATTACGTGACCACCGAATAAAGGTCTTCCGGTTGCATCTCTAGTGTTCGCAATATCTACTAATGCTCTTAAAAGTTCATCGATCTCTTTACCGACAGCAACTTCTAATTCGAAACCTTTATCACCTTGATAAATACCGTTAGAAGCTTGGACCGCAAGAACTCTGGCTCTTTGGAATAAATTCCCGATACGATCCAGTTCTCCATCTATCTGTTGTAATCTTCCGAAACCGTCGTCGATATTCGCTTGGAAAGTATCCAACTCGTTCATCCTTGATCGGAAGAACATTTGATTGGTAGCCTTTCCAGGATCATCGGAAGGGACGCGAATTTTTTGACCTGTCCCCAATTGGTTTTGGGTTTCATCCAAGGCCATCTGGTGACGATTTAAAGTTCTCACCAGAGTGTTATTTTGCATCATGTTAGTGATCCGCATCATGGCTTCGCCTCCTTGCTATTCCCGCGGAATTAAACGCCCAAGCGGTTGATGATCGTATCCAGAATCTCATTCATGGTATTGATCATCTTCGCAGATGCGTTATACGAGTGTTGGAACTGGACCATATTCGCCATTTCCTCATCCAAGCTTACACCCATCACCGATTGTCTCATATTTTCGAGATCGGTCATTAGGTCCGTTTGGATCCCAAATTCTTGTTTTGCTTCTCTTGCTTCCGTTGCCAGTTTAGAGATTAAGCTATTATAAAAATCGTCTGTGGTCTTGGAGTAATCCACCATCACAGGATTATTTCTAAGGGAAGAAGCTACTAGAAGAGCATTCCTTCCGTCCTTATGCCCGCCCGGAGAATTATAATCTCCTGTTCCACCTACATCCTTACCTCTTGCGGCAGCGATATTCGCCACGTTATTCGCAATCTGCTCGTTCACTCTAAAATGAGAAGAAGGATGAAAATGAGGAGATAAAGTAATGTCTTCCGGTTTGGATTGAAGTTTAGTGATCTCTCCTAAACGTTTATAATCATAAGCTCCGGATGGGCCGGAAGCCATGAGCATTCCAGTTAAACCTACAAGTAATTCTCCAGAATCTTCGATATGTCTAAGAATGAAATTTTTCTTAGGAGTATCTTCCGCAACAGTAGCTTTGAAAGCTAATTGGTTATCATGGTTCATATAAGCCACAACTCCAACCTTAGAAGCGTTAATACGTTTGATAATTCCGTTCAAAGTTTCATTCGCAGAATACGGAATTAACACCGGAGTTTCTTTTTCATCCGGTTTTAAGAATGTCATTGTTCCGCTGATCCCAACTGGACGATCCGGATCTAAAGTATTCTTACCACTAACTCTAAAGATGGCAGTAATATCATTCTGCCCATCTCCGTCGGAGTCATATTCTCCGAAAGTATTCAATGCTAAAGAACGAATATCGAAGAAGTTTTGGTTCGTATTTCCGTTTAGTCCGAAACCATCTTTATGGATCTCGTTGATCACATCCATTACGTTGATCGCAAGAGCATCCACTTGGTCGATCTTCTCTCCGAGCATTTTGTCCCGAACTTCGATCAAACCTTGTAGTCTTCCTTTCTTCAAAAGAACTGGATCTCCGGTGACTTTCCAATAAAGATCCAAAAGTCCGTCTTTAGCAGGATTTCCTAATATATCGATACGGTTCAGCTTTCCGCCTTGGACAAGGATCTGCTGACCGATAAAGACCATCAATTCGTCTTCGTCACTTCTTCCGATCGTGATATCTGTTAAGCTAGCGAGCTCTTGTAAAAGAGAATCTCTTTTGTCATAAAGATCGTTCGGTTTATCTCCTAAGGCTTCCGACTTAGCGATCCTCTCGTTTAAAGTACGGATGTTCTCTCCGATCGTATTCAAATGAAGAGCATGAGATTCTATTTCACGATTCGCCTGATCTCTTAATTGAGAAAGTTTGCGATACACATCTTCAACTCTGCTTCCAAGACCTTGGGCTTTTTCCAAAACTACGGAGCGATGTGCGTTATCTTCCGGATAATTTGCCAATTCTTCCCAAGAAGACCAAAATTTATCCATAAGGGTACGAAGTGTTGTACCATTCGGTTCATTAAAAATATTCTCGGCTTGGTATAAATACTCGTTCTTAGCCGCCCAATAATCCTTCACACCGGAAGTCTCGATAATTCTATCATCAATAAAATTATCTCTTACACGTTCGATAGAAGCGATCTCAACACCTTGGCCGATCTGCCCCAGAACATGTGCACGGTTTAAAGAAGGTTCATAAAGGGGATCAGTCGCTTGAAGCACGACTCTTTGGCGCGAATAATGTTTATTATCCGCGTTTGAAATATTATGACCGGTAGTTTGTAAGGCCTGCTGGTGAGCAGCCAAACCTCTTTTACCTATTTCTAATCCGGAGAATGTGGATCCCATACTTTCTTCCTCCTATCCCAAACCCTACGCAGAAGCGTTTACAAGCACCGAAGAACGTTTCTTCTTATTTCTAACCGTAGAGTTTTCATCCTCATACACTTCTACTTCTCCGCTATTTGCGTTAACGCGCATCGCATCAATTGTAGCTTTTAAAAATTCCTGTCTGGTTCGGATCAATCTATCGTTGGCCTTAATTTTATCCTTCAGCCGATGAACAGTGTCCTTTAATCTTGTTCCGAGTTGTTTCAGTTTGTGCTCGGATTCACGATCTATCTTATTTAAAAAATCAGTAAGTGTTGGAGTTCCTTCTTTAGGAATTCCTAAATTATTAGAAGTATATACGTCGTGGATTGCGGACATACGAACTCTTTCCAGTTCGCTTGCATGAACGATCAATTCGTAAGTCTTTTTAGAAATTGTTTCCAAAGATTTTCCGTCCGCTTTTGTGATCGATTCAGTCTTTTCTTTCTCTAACTCCAGGATTTCGGAGTACAGACGGATCTCTTCCTCAAAAAGGGAAGAAACCCGATCCAACCATTCTTCTTTATTTAATATCATTGTCCGGTCCCTGTTCTTTAATTCGGCGGAATCCAGAATTTTATGAGGGGTTTTTTTAGAAATTCGGGGATTGGAAAAGGAAGAAGAAGGATAATGAAGAATTTTCTAAAGAGAAAAGAGCGATCTGCCGAAATCTGAATATCAAAGAAGAGACATAATTTTTCCGCCTATAGGACCTCCTACAATTTTGAAAAAGGGTGACCGGATTCAATCCCTTCAGGATTTCTTAATAGAAAATCCAAAATGAAGTTCATTCAAAAAATTATCATACTACTCACCATTCTCGCATTAAGCACAATTTGTTTGTATTTCGCCTTCGATAAAGGGATCCTCTGGTTCGTTTATCCTTCCGAGACAGAGTATCCGGTCCGAGGAATTGATGTTTCCAATCATCAAGGAGAGATCGATTGGAAGAAGATCTCAGAAAGTAAAATCGTTTTTATTTATATCAAAGCAACGGAAGGAGGGGATTGGAAAGATAAATCCTTCTCCAAAAATTGGGAAGAAGCAAATCGAGTCGGCCTAAGAGTAGGAGCGTATCATTTTTTTACCTTATGCAGACCAGGGAAAGAGCAAGCGGAAAATTTCATATCAACCGTTCCAAAGGACCCCGAATCATTACCTCCGGTTGCTGACTTAGAATTTGTAGGGAACTGCAAGGAAAGACCTCCTATGCAGGACATAAAAAAAGAAATCGGGGACTTTCTCATCATTTTAGAAAAACATTATGGAAAGAAGCCGATCCTCTATCTTACTTACGAATTTATAGATTCTTATTTAAAAGATAGTTTCTTAGAATATCCAGTTTGGATCCGAGATATATTCGGACATCCAAGTTCTTCCTTTGAGAGAAACTGGATCATTTGGCAATATCATAGTAGAGCAAGGATTAAAGGAATAGAAGGACCGGTAGATCTGAATGTTTGGAGAGGAAATTACGAGTCTTTGAAAAACTTATAAAACGATCGCTTTTGTTCCAAAACCAAACAAATCCGAAGCTTAGTTTTTAGTTTGAATAGTTTGCAAACAAATGCCTCCTGATTTGAGGACATATAAGTTCAAAACAATGGCAAATAAGATCTACACAGTAAACAAGATCATCAGAATGCAACATTGTGATCCGGGCGGGGTCGTATTCACTCCTCAATACTTCAATTTATTCGTAGAAGCGATAGAAGATTGGTTTAGAGAAGGGATCGGATTCGGATTTTCACAAATGGTAAGTGAAGAACAACAAGGCATCCCTGCCATGAAGATCATCGCAAAATTTTATAAACCTTCTAAGTTAGGAGATCTATTAGAGTTTAGAGTAAAAGTAAAAAGACTTAGGAAACAAAACATCTTAATCCATGTAGAAGCTTTATGCGGCGAAGAAAGAAGATGTTCCGGAGATTTTTTACATGGATTCGCATCTCTCAAAAGTTTAAGCCTGACCGACTGGCCAACTGAAGTTTTTAGGAAATTAGAAGAATATTCATAAATCTATTGTTTTACTTTTTTCAAAAAAGATTCTCCTCTAGGAGATATTCTGTATCCAGTTCCTAAACTTTCCGTTAAACCTTTGTTTTTCAACTTTCTGACTAAAAGTTTGAGTTCTTCTTTTTCGATCCCGATCTTTAAAGACAGGTCTCCTGCTTTCATTGCAGGAAATTTTCGAATTAGTTTCAAAAGAGGGATTGTCCATTCTCCATGTTTAGATCTTTTATCCCAAGATCTTAAAAGTTCGTGAAGTTCTTCATACTCCTGATCAGAACTAAAAGTATTTTCCCTTAACTTAATTCTGGGATCAGCCCCAAGCAGACGAAATTCGATTTTATATAATTCTCCGGGAATCTTTGAATATAGATCCTTTTGTAGATCTTCTATAGATCCATATCCTGCTTTTATTATTTCAGCCTTTTTGATCTTGGAGATGGAATACTTTTCTATCTTTATAATTTCCAAAAGCCCACCTGGTGTCTGAAGTGTGCCTCCTTCTTTTACACTTGATTTTCTCCAATTTCGAAAAGCAATCGTTATGGAGCCGTCCTTGATCCCGTCTAAGAATCGATTCTTAAACAACATTCCAAAAATATGAAGATCTGTCATATTCTCTCAAGTAAAAATTAAACGGTCGTTTACCTAATCTGTATTTATTCTTTCTTGAATAAGAAAGCTGAATAAATAAAATACCTTCTCGCATGTCTATCGATCTAAAAGAAAAAACGGGATCGTTTCCATTTCCTTCAGATTTTCCTGAAGTTCGTTCCAAATACTTGGAAGCAAACGGTCAAAAATTCTTCATACTCGAATCAGGACCCAAAGAAGGAAAACCTCTTCTATTGTTGCATGGTTTCCCTGAATTTTCTTATGCTTGGAAAAATCAGATCGGCTATTTCGCAAAACTAGGCTACTTAGTAATCGCGCCGGACCAAAGAGGATATGCGAGAAGTTCTAAACCTAAATCGATCTCTGACTATGGCTTAGATAATCTGTCGGAAGATATCATTTCTATTTTGGATGTATATGGAATTTCCAAAACGGATATAATCGCTCATGATTGGGGAGGTGCAGTCGCTTACTGGACACTTTCCAAATTCCCGGATCGATTTAGAAAAGCATGTATCTTAAACGTTCCTCATCCTACGATCATGAAACGAAAAATCCTTTCTGATAAGACTCAGCGTAAGAAGAGCAGGTATATTCTATTCTTTAGGATCCCTTGGCTTCCTGAATTTCTTCTTTCTCGATCGAACTATAAAAAATTGGAAAGATCCTTAACTAAAACTTCAATCAAAGGAGCTTTCTCCGAAGAAGAGATCAAACTTTATAAAGAAGCCTGGTCCATGCCTCGTTGTGTAAAATCAATGCTTCATTGGTATAGAGCAGTAGTAAAAAATCCGCCTAAGTTGATCCGCTCCAGAAAGATCCAAGTTCCAACTCGCATTTTTTGGGGAGAAAAAGACAGGTTTTTAGAGAAAGAGATGGCGGAAGAAACTCTGACTTTGTTTAAAGAAGCTTCGGTTCGTTTCTTTTCAAAGGGAACTCATTGGATCCACCATGAAATACCTGACATTCTGAATCCGGAACTAAGTTCCTTTTTATCGGAAGAATAGATTCTTTCCAATTTGGGAAAAATATTTCTGTACCAATAAACGTCTTATTCGATAATAAGAATGTCCAAGCTTCGGACTGTTTTCCTATGTTTGAAAGTCTCAGAAAGATCGTAATCATTTCCATTTTAATATTCTTATCGAGTTCTCCTCTTTTTGCGAAAGAACAGGATAAGAAAAAGAAGAAAGAAGAACCTAAAAAGGCCTCCGTTCTTCCTAAATTGAATACTGTTGCGTTAAATTCCAAACCTGAGAAAAAGAAAGAAGAGAAAAAAGCAAAACCGATAGTTGCTGAGAAAAAAGGATCGAAACGACTCAAAGGAGAAGCAGTAGAAAAGCAGGAGGAACTTTTTTCTTTCTCGTTGTCGGGAAGAAAATTTGCACAAGGAGAGCTTTTGTTCTTAAAATTAAAACCTTCTCCTAGGGTTGCTGATAAGCTTGGAAATTTTGTGATCCATTGGGAAGGGCAAGAGATCCCTTTTGCTCAAAAAGAAGGATACGCCTATGCATTTCTTCCGGTTTCTCCTGAATTTTCTAAACCTTATGCAGTTTTAGAACTTATCGAAAAACATTTTTTCACTAAAAACGATTCCAAAAAATACGAGATACCTATTCAGAAAACGTACTTTGCAACTTCCAAAGTCTCTCATTTGACTATGGATAAACAATATACAACTGAAGAGCTACCCGAAGAAACAAAAACATTTATCAAAGAATGTTCTGAAGCGAAAGCAAAAGCATTTTTATCTAAGTCCGATCTTCAATTCGAAAACGATTTCGAATATCCTGTTCCGAATCCAATCTTAAACAGTCCTTTTTATAAGCGTAGGATCTATAATAAGGAAAAAGGAAGACCACATGGTGGTTCTGATTTTAAAGGTGGCATTGGAGATCCTATCTATGCGATAAACGACGGAACAGTAATACTTGCAAGGTCCATGTATTATGAAGGTAACTTTACCGTGATTGATCATGGGTTAGAGCTATATTCCCTTTATATGCACCAATCCGAGATTTTGGTGAGACCGGGTGATAAGATCAAAAAGGGTGATTTGATCGGAAGGATCGGAACTACAGGAATGTCTACCGGCCCTCATTTACATTTGGGACTTAGAGTTTTAGGAACGATGATCGATCCACTTTCGGTAGTTCAAACAGAGCTAGTGAGTGTAAAGACTAAAAGTTCTAAACCTTAATCGATCAAATACGGGAAGAAACAATAGTTCTTTCCCGTATTTTGCTCAGTCAATTCCAAACCTTTCCGTCTTCTCCCGTATAGATCGCATCCGGTCTTAGAATTCTTTCTTTCATTTGTTCGAAACAATGTGCTGTCCAACCGGCTGCTCTTCCCATTGCAAATATTGGTGTAAAAATTTCTGTAGGAAGACCCAGCCCATGCAATAGTAACGCAGTATAGAATTCCACATTCGTTTGCAGGATTCGATCCGGTTTATATTCTTTCAATAAGCTCAATGCGGTTTTTTCCACATACATCGCAAGCTCGTAAAAGTCTTTTTTCTCGTCAGTGTCATACAAGATCTTAGATGCTTTTGCAAGAACGTCCGCCCGGGGATCCCTCACTTTATAGATCCTATGTCCAAAACCCATTAATCTTTCATTATGTTTAAGTTTATCTCTTAAGACCTTCTCTGCATTTTCTTTCTTTCCTATCTCAAAAACGGTATCCAAAGCCGGTCCAGGAGCTCCTCCGTGCAAAGGTCCTTTTAATGCACCTAAGCCGCCAGTCACTGCAGAGATCATATCGGATTGAGTAGAGATGATCACTCTTGAAGCAAACGTAGAAGCATTTAAACCATGATCACAAACGGTATTTAGATACGTATTCAATGCCCTTACATTTCGAGGATCCGGATCTACTCCGCTCAACATATACAAAAAGTTTGCAGCGATATCCAAGTCTTGTCTTGGAAGCACCGGGGCTTGCCCTTTGATCAAACGGTATGCCCATGCAACGATCAAAGGAAATGTAGAAAGAACAGCCATAGCATCCTTTCTTGGATCTTCCTTTTCAGATCCTAAAGAGAGGGCTGCAGAACCGATCCTCAAAATATCGATCAAAGGAAGATTTGCATATACTGCTTCTTCTATAATCGTTCGTATAACTTTGGAGAATCTTCTAGAAGATCTAAGCTCTTCTGAAAACAAACTGGTTTCGGTAGGTTGAGGCCTTCTATCATTCCAAAGTAGGAAGATCGTTTCTTCGAAAACTGCCTTACCCGCAAATTCTTCCACAGGATAACCCGCGATGATCAGCCTTCCGCCTTGTCCGTCTACCTTGGATAATTTGGTCCTGGCTGCAGGAACTCCTTCCAGACCTGGACTATATATTTTCTCTTTTTCCTGTTCAGAGAGTGTCATACTTTTTCTCCTTCGTTCGGATTTGAGTTTAGAGCATTGACATTATATAGTCAATGTTGATTATATTGTCAATATATGGCTTTTTCTTACAAAAAACCTTTTTTAAGTGCGGACGAAGCCGCCTCCGCATTGGGGGTAGAAGTTCAAACCATATATGCATACGTTAGTCGAGGCCTTCTTCACTCCGAATCAGGTGGCAGAAAAGATAGAAGCAAGCGATATAGAAAAGAAGATATAGAGCAATTATTATTAAGAAGAGAAGAAAGAAGTCAACCTGGCAAAACAGCGAGGGCAGCACTTTCTTTGGGACAACCTGTATTGGAGTCCTCGATCACATTATTAGGAGAAGATACTCTTTTCTATCGAGGAAAAGACGTTTTAAAACTCTCAGAGAATCAAAAATTTGAGGATGTAGCTTCTTTACTTTGGGATTGCGAAGAGTCGTATCCTTTCGATACAACATGGCCAAAACTATCTGAAGAATGTATAGGGATCCTAAATCGATTAGAAGGTCGTCCTATTTTGGATATTTCTAGGATCCTACTTCCTTTTATAGAATACGAAGATGCAAAGGCATTCAGAAAAGATCATAAGACTTATAAAAAAACATCCTCTTCTATCTTGAGATATTTATGTTTATTCTCTTCCGGAAAAACAAGTTCGGAAGGAAGTATTTCAGAAACACTTCTCTCTTCATGGAATAAAAAGAAAGAATCTTCTAATTATGGATCGAAACTTAGATTGTTGGAAGCTTCTCTCATTCTATCCGCAGATCATGAACTGAATGTGTCCTCCTTTACGGCAAGATGTGTCGCGTCTAGTGAAGCTTCCTTATACCAAGTAGTACTTGCCGGGCTTGCCGCACTCTCCGGTCCGAAACATGGGCAATTGACTGAAAGAGCATCCACCCTTCTTTCTCAATCCACAGGTAATTTAAAAAAAGATAAACTTCTATTGGAAGAAAAATTAAGGAATGGAGAGAACATACCGGGCTTCGGTCATCCCTTATATAAAAAAGGAGATCCTAGAGGAAAAAAACTGATCGAGATGGTAAAACGTTTTTACCCGAATGATCCAAACGTACAAATCTATCTACAATTTTTAAAACAAGTGGAAGAATTGATCGAAGATTATCCTACAATCGATGCAGGGCTTGCTCTAGTTTCCAAAGTTTTACAACTTCCAAAGGGAGCAGGGATCGGGATTTTTGGGATCGGAAGAACAGCAGGTTGGTTAGCACATGCGATGGAACAATACGAATCAGGCAATCTAATTCGTCCGAGAGCGAAGTATATCGGAAACCTTCCGGAGGTTTAAGCAAATCCTTGACTCTTATAATTATCCGATCAGGGTAGAGTTATAAACAAAAACTGTGGAGAGCCTCAAATGTCGGGTGGGAATTTTTCTAGAAAAGAATTTATACAAAAAAGTATAGTAACAGGTGTGATCTTAAGCTCGGGATCTACGATTGTATCCTGTTCCAACGCTCCTTCCGGTGCAAAAGAAAGAGGTCTTCAACTCTCAAACTTTTCGGAAGCAGGTATTGAGTTAGATAAACTTCTAAAAGCAAACACGATCTTACAATACGGAGAATGGACTCCAAGCCAGATCTTACTTCATTGCGCTCAAAGTATTTATTATTCGATCAAAGGTTATCCTGAAAACAAATCCGAAATTTTCCAAAACACCTTGGGCAAAATTGCATTTTGGAATTTTTCCAGAAAAGGTAAAATGTCTCACGATCTAAACGCTCCAATCCCTGGTGCTACAGGTTTACAATCTGGAGTCTCTCTTTCCGATAGTGCATTAGAACTAAAAAAAGCGATCTCCGCTTTTGAAAATTATTCCGGAGAATTTGCTCCACATTTCGCATACGGAAAACTAACTAAGAAAGAATACGAACTCGCCCATTCAATGCATATCGCAAATCATCTGGATTATTTAGCGTTAAGTTAAAAGTTATTCTTCTATCTTAACACTACTTAAAATTTTCTCTATAGATTCCTCGTGTTTTCTTCCTTTAATAAGGCTTTCGTCTACAATAAACACGAGGCTATAGGGTTGTTTATGTTTCGCGAGAAAGAACATACCTGTTTTAGCATATCTAGGTCTGAGAACATCGTAAAAAGTCCAAAAGGTTCCATAATATCTATCTTCGAAAGATTCTCTTTCCAATTCATTCAATTCTTGAATATCTCCTCTTTGCAATTGAAGATCCAAGATCTTTTTGAATTGAGATAAAAGTTCCGAATCATCATCGAAACGGAACGGAACAAAAAAGATACGGACTACAGGATATCGATTCGGATCCGAATCGCTAGAAGAAATAATCCCCGCGATCTGACCAATCCCGGTTTTGTCTTCTAAATTCAAATTTTGAGGATTATGAAAATAAAAGTCCTCGGGTAAATGAATGCTTAGTTTTAGATCTTCATTTTGTAATAACCTTTCCGCTTCTACAAAATTCCATTTGGACAGATCCTTCTGCTCGAAGTCCGGCTTAAACATGGAATAAGCCACGAATATTTCCGCTCTCTGTAAACTTTTAAAGCTGATAAGTCCTGAAGCCAGAACTAGAATCCCCAATAATCCAATTTTATAATACGCCTTATTATCGATCAATCTTGCGGATAAGACACCAACAGCATAAACCGAAAAGAAAAGGATCCCGGATCTATTTTCAAAAAATCCGGTCAATAAACAGCCTAAAATAGAAAAGGCAAAAAAACCCGCTTCTACCCAAGGAACTAATTTGATGGTAGGTCTTTCGATCCCGACTTCCGCAAAAATCGCGGGAAGAACGATCTTCGTTTCCAATTTTCGGAATGCGAATACAATTCCCCAAAAAAGTATACCGGATACGAGGTATCCGATCAAGGCCAACCCGATCATCCAAAGCAAAGGAAGATGTGCCTCGTGATAAAACAAAAAAAATAACGCGAAAACGGAATATACTAGGAAGAGCTTTTGAGTAAGGGAAAGTTCTTGCAGCTTTCTAACCCGGGCTGTTCCCTTTTCCCATCCTGGAATTCTAGGGAGCAAATTTATGAACCAGATCACCCAGTTTTTCTCCAATCTTAAGGCAGACTTTGATAAGTTAAACCAATCCGTAGACGACTTGGTGAAAACCTATAACGCCATCGTTCATTTTCTGGATTTGATTTCCAACCTCTTTCCGATCGATTTGGTTTTGGTTTTAATACTTTCCCTGCCTTTATTATATGTAATCAATACCTTATCCCCTTCGACACCAAGGGTAAACTATACGATTTCAGTCCTTTTCGTATCCGGTCTTAGATCCTTCTTAAGTCATGCAGTCATCGAATCCTGGGAAATTTTTGCGGTATTAAAAACCGCAGCAATCCTTCTTTTACCCGCCTATTTTTTAGTACTGGCAAAATTCATTTTCTCCTTATTTCAAAAATATAGGATCCGGAAGAAAGCATTGTCCCCTAAAAACTTAGAGTCTTCATTTATCAGCTTACAAAAAGCATATCACGACCTAAGTGCTGAAATTTATTCTGAGTTAGGAAAAGTAGGTGAGAAAAATTTTGCGGATGGAGAAAGATTTACCGTAAAGATCCAAGAATTAGAAAGATCAATTTCCGGATTTAAAACATTGATCCAAACATCTACTCCACCATCTTCTGTTTCTGAAACAGAGAGGGAATAAACAGAGACTTATTCGGAGTAAAGAAAGACACCCGGAAGATTTCTAAATTTGCCGTCATAATCCAAGCCGTAGCCGATTACGAATTCTTTCCCGATATTCCAACCCACATACTTGATAGGATATCCTACAGCGTCCCCACCCTCTTTAAACAGGAGGGAAGCAACCTCTAATGATTTAGGTTTTTTGGATAAGATATGAGAGATCAAAAATTTCAAAGTACGGCCTGTATCTACAATATCTTCCACTAAAAGAACGTCCCGATCTTTTATATCCGAATCCAGATCTTTTATCAATTCCACAGTCCCGCTGGATTCCGTCCCGATATAGGACTTTGCCTGAATAAAATCCAATTCCAAGGAAATCGGGATCTCTTTGGTCAAATCCGAAAAAAAATAAACTCCTCCACGAAGAATGCAGACTACAACAGGATCTTTATCCGTATAATCCTGAGCGATCTGTAATCCCATCTCTTTTACACGGGCTTCTATCCTTTCCCTTGCAAACAATGTCTTGAACGGAATATTATTATAATTTAAAATATCATTCTTCATGGGGTCCAAAACCTTTTAAGTTTGCAAGTCTCACTACTCAAATCTGCCCAATCGTTTTTATCGAAAATTAAACTTACAAAAGAAGATGTAGGGAATTTTTCGAAGATGGAGTCTTTACTCCCACCATATAATAAATAGTTTGTAAGATCCTCCAATCCCGGATTATGACCTATTAAAACTACACTTACTACTTTTAAAGGAAGTCCTCTCAGAATTCTGAGCAGATCCGAATGATCCGCCTCATATATTTCATTTATAAATTGTACATCTTTTGTAATCGTTTGAAAACTTCTGATAACCTTCAGAGTTTCTGAGGTTCGGACAGAAGGAGAAACTAGAATAAGATCCGATTTGAAGGAGATCTTATGTAAATACTTTGCTAAGAAGCGGGCATTTTTACGACCTCTTTTGGATAAAGGTCTTTCTTTATCCTTTAAGTTATTATCGCTCCAATCTGATTTAGAATGCCTTATTAGATGGATCTCTTTCAAAAGCTTCTCCTATTCGTTAAATGTTTAAACCTGGAATTTCATTGACAAGGATCTTTCCGAAAGATAAAACTCATGAGCTATGTTAAGGATATATTTAATCGGGGGACTCTTCTTACTATCCTTTGTCACAAGTCTTTCTTCTCAGATCGCAGGAACACCTGATGAGGAGAAAGCTAAGAAAGAATTACAAAATCAGTGGTCCAAAAAATTCCCAGGAGACAGAATACTTTCCGTCCAAGCCGCCGGAAAACCGAAACTGATCGAAAAAGAATCTCCCGAAGAAAATTTGCCTGCTGATCTAAGATATAAATTTTCCTTCTTCGTAACTAGTCGCAAAAAAGAAGGCCAAACAACCAAAACTCCCGTTGGAGTGATCTATCATTTCGTGAGAGAAAAAGGTTGGGTCTTCTCCGATATCGGAATGGCAAGATCTGTAGTAGTTACCGAACCGGGAAAAGAACCTCCTACTAAGGATGAAGTTTATCAACTTGTAGAAGAGGCAATCTTAGAAGAGAAAGGAAAGAGCAAATCAGTCGAATCTATTCGACTCACCGAGCCCGAATTCGGTCAAAATCTCACTCCAACCAAGGAACAGTTTTGGTTCAGATACGAAGGCGATTTCGAAATTTCAGAAAACGGAAGTAAAACGGTTTGCACTGAAGTATCGATCCGTTTAGTGAAAGAACAAGGTTCAGCAGTTTGGAAAGCTGAATGGGACGAAAAAGGTAAATGTAAACCTTCGGAAGAATAAATCTAATTTAGATCTTATTTCTTCCTACAAGTTCAGAAATCGATTTAGCTCCGGTTTTCTCCAAAACTCCATCTAGATATTCTAATATTCTTACGGGCAAGAAGGGACCGTTATATACGTATCCTGTATAAAGTTGGATCAGATCGGCTCCTGCCAAAATTTTTTCCAACGCAGCTTCTCCTGAATTAATCCCGCCAACCCCTATAATCGGAAGAGATCCTTTCAGAATAGAATAAGCGTATCGTACAAATTCGGTAGATCTTTGGCGAAGAGGTTTACCGGAAACCCCTCCTTCTTTTTCTACATTCGGAAAACGTGATAAAACTGATTTATCTACAGTGGTATTTGTCAAAATAACACCCGACAATTTAGAATTCGGTAGGAGTTCCAACAGAACTTTTAGTTCTTCTTTCTCCATATCAGGAGCGAATTTCACGAACGTAGGAATCGGAAATTTTCCTCCTAACCCGTTTTGGATCCCATCCATCAATTTGATGAAATTTTCTTTCTTTTGAAAGTTCCTCAGACCTGGGGTATTGGGAGAAGAGATATTAATGACCGCATAGTCTGCATAAGGAGTCAGTTTTTTCAGAGAATATACATAATCTTCTACAGCATCTTCTTCAGAGACAATTTTGGTCTTACCTACATTGATCCCACGTATACCATTCTTCTTTTGTTTTCTAATGGTTTCTTCGGCAAGATCAGCTCCAGGATTATTAAATCCCATTCGATTGATCAAAGCCTCGTCTTCGGAATATCTGAAAATTCTAGGCTTAGGGTTTCCAAGTTGAGCCTGGCCTGTGATTGTTCCTACTTCGATAGAACCGAATCCCAGCCTCGAAAGAAAAGGATACAGTTCTCCGGTTTTATCAAAGCCCGCACCAAGCCCTACAGGGTTTGCAAACTCGATCCCGGCCACCTTAGTCTTCAAACGAAGACTCGAATGGTTCATAATCGATTCCAATACAGGAAAGACAAAAGGAAGTTTTTTGGAAAGCCCAAGTAAACCTTGGGCAAGATGATGAGCGGACTCCGGATTGATACTCAGAAAGAAAGGTTTCGCAGTCTTTTCATAAACCCATTGTTTCCATTCCGAATTCATCCGAACTCCTATACTTCGTTAAACTAAGACCAGCGAAATATACGAAGCCCCGTACCCAAGAAGAAAAATCCGATCAAGATCATAAAAGCACAAGGATAGATAGACTCTGTAATCCCGGAGCCTTCTATAAATACGGCTCTTAGAGAATCCGCCATCAAGGTAAGAGGCAAATGTTTGATGAACGGGAGAATAATATCCGGAAAATTCTTATAACTGAAAAAGATACCGGACAAAACCATCATTGGAAATGTGAAAGCATTCACGAGCCCGTTCCCTACTTGAGCACTTTGAGCCCTTGATCCTACAAAAATGCCGATGCATGCAAATGCAAAATTTCCCGTAAGAAAGATCATAAATGCTGCTATGGGCGAACCAAAAAATGCATTTTCGAATACCGTGAAAGTAAAGGTAAGAAAAATAATAGATTCAACCGTTGTTACTACGATCCGAGTGAAGAAAAAAGAAAGCACGAATGCGAGCTTATTCATAGGTGTCGCTGACATTCTTCTTAAAAGTTTTTTCATCCTCATTTCGATCAGATTCCAACCGACCCCCCAAAGACAGGAATTCATAACTCCCATTGCGAGCATTCCCGGAACTAAATAATCTATATATCTTGTTCCTTTTGAGTCTAGTTTTCTAATCTTAGAACTAGCTTGGCTCTTTCCGTCTGCACTCATAAGAGCGTTGGAAAGAAGAAGATAATCTCTCTGAGCATTCGCATTATTCGGATCGAAAGAAAATTCTAAATTTCCTGCTTCGTCCTCTTTTACTAGAAGATTGATCTCTCCTCTCTTCAGAGCTTTGATCGCCTCTTCTTCTTCAAAAATTTTAGGTACGATCACACCTAACCCGTCGGAATTCCCACTGACTGAATTGGAAAATGCTTTTTCTATCTTAGAACTTAGCGCATCCGCATTATGAGAAGAAGAGATGATCGCAACTCTAGTTTGAGGAACTCCCTTAGAAGTAAATGCGAGCCCTAAAACCCCGGCGATCGCAATCGGGAAAATGAATGCCCAAAAAAGGATCCCAGGTTCTCTATAAAATTCCTTTAATTGGATTGTGACTAAATAATAGATCTGTTTCATTCTTCCAGCCCTCTTCCGGTCATGGAAAGGAATAAGTCATCCAAAGTTTTTTTATGACATTCCAATTCTTTTAAAACGATCCCTGATTTGGAAAAAGAATCCAACATCAAAGGAAGATAATCAGTGATCCTTTCTACGTTGATCCGCCCTTCGTGGGTGTCGGAATTCCAACTGAACTTGAATTTTCCTTTTTCTGGAAGGATACTACTCGGATCATTTCCATTCTCCAAAGAGAAACGAACGATCTCTCCTCCACCTAGTTTTCCCAAAAGTTCGGATAAGGATCCTTGGTCCAAAATTTTTCCCTTATCCATTACTATGATCCTTTCGCAAAGAACTTCTGCTTCTTCCATATAATGTGTGGTAAGGATCATCGTGGTTCCATATGTTCTTAGATCTTCTAAGATTTTCCAAATATCTCTGCGAGCTCCTGGATCTAAACCGGTAGTAGGCTCATCCAAAAATAAGATTTCCGGTTTGTTCATGATAGAAACTCCCAAAGCCAATCTTTGTCTTTGGCCTCCGGATAAACTATTTACGAAAGATTTGTTTTTTTCAGTGAGTTTCGTAAGTTCCAAGATCTCATGAAGCCTTGATTCGGGGGCCTTATAAAAACTTCCGAATAGTTTCAGAGTTTCCCAAACTGTGGCCCGGTCCATAAATCTCGTTTCTTGAAGTGCAAGGCCGATATTACTTCTGAGAAAAGTTTCGCTCTCTTTCCAGCCTGTTCCTAAAATTTGGATCTTTCCCGAATCCGGAAATTGGATCCCTTCCAACATCTCTATTAATGTTGTTTTTCCTGCACCGTTTGGCCCGAGCAGACCTACGAATTCTCCCTTTTTAATTTCTAAAGAAAGATCGTTAACTGCGGTTACATCTTTAAATTGTTTTTTTACGTTTTGAACGGATATAATGGTTTCTTTTGAGTTCACAAAAACTACCTAAGAAACAAAATCCTCCGATTTCATTTGGCTTTCTATCTATTTTCAGAAAGCAAAAATTTTTCCAAAGGAAAATCGTAAGAAAAAAATAATTTCGACTCGAGTCCTTCGTAAAAATGGGAAAGTAGAAAACTTCTCAATCCTTCAGGATCAATTTGTAATCATTTTTGGGTTCTAGATTTGTAATATGAGATTCCCAAATGTTTTCAGAAACACATTCGCCCGAAATAGAACCTTCTAACAAAAACAGATTTTCACAAAGAAGTTTTCCAGTATGAATGCTCGCTTTAACATCTGAGATGGCTCCCTTCCAAGTTTCTCCAGTTTTCATTATGTATTCCAAATAATAACCTGCAGGTTGATCATTCTTTGCCTTTGAAGAGAAATAAGGAGGAGTAAATTCATAAGAAACGATCAAATGCCTAAACCCATGCTCATCAGGTTCTATCTTAGAAACTGTAAAAGGAAAAATAGAAGGATATTGCTCTTTTCCTAAAACATATGTTTTTCCTTTTCCGGCAGTCCTTCGGTTTATAGAATAAAATTGGTCGTTATAAGAAACCTCAAATTTACGCAAAGGAAAGGATGGCGTTTCTGGAAATGCAAGTTCCTGCCCATCTAATGATAAACCGCTAAAAAAGAAGTCTACCCTGACTTTTACGGTTTTCTCATCTATAAATTCAATTCGGATCGTTTCGTGATCTAAGCTGGTCGGATTTCCGGAAGATTGCTCCGAAGGTTTACAGAAATATAAGAATAATAAAATTATAATAAAGACTTTTTTCTCAAACAAAAGGACTCTCCAAAATATTTCTCCTTCCACTATTCTCTGTTCGAATATTGGCAATCGATATCAATTCTTACGCAACTTCTCCGCTTTTTTCACCCAATCTTTTTTCAAATACTCCAGGATCCTTTCCTTGTTCTTTAAAGCGTCTGATTTACCAAGCTCATAGGTTTCTCTTACACCTTTAGCATTGGTGTAATCGAAAGAAGTAATCGGAAGCTGGCGAGAAGGAGTTACTAAAAAACAACGATCTAAAAGTCTAGGATCTTTTCCTACGATGGTAGTCGGCTCGTAATGAATTCCTATAATTTTTGCATGAGGAGGGAATGCCTCTAACATCAGATTATTTGTCAATCCGCCATCCAGATAATATTCTCTTCCATGATTTTGAAAAGAAACGATCGGAGGAATAGAAGAAGAATTCATAATGATCTGTTCGATCACCGCAGGATCCCTGAAGTCGGCTTCCGTAAAAAGAACCTCTTTCATATTCCAGTTTCTTAAAACACGAAAAGTCCTTTCAGTATGAAGCCCTTTGCCTCTATCTCTTTCGTCCTCTAAAAATGCCTTTCCTGTTTCTGCGATCAACCTCGCAAGGCGAAATGTATTCTTATTCGCGTCGTCTTTAGGAAAAGCCTTAATGGTATGAATAAAAACTTTTACTCCTGAACGGATAATTTTTTCGAAATCCATTCCGAATCGGATCGTTCTACGATACATATCCTCGTGGGGAAATGCTTTCCCTCCACGAAACAAATTGGTAAAATAAAAATTACGAGGATTCTTGCGGACAATCCTTTCGAAAAAAGAAACGGATTCCTCTTCCGTCCCACAGATAAGAGAAAGAACCATGGCTGCTCCGGCAGAAACTCCGGAAACTTGTTTAAGTTTTAACCCCCAGCTTTTGAGTTCATGGCCGAAACCTAAACCGTAAAATGCCTTACAACCTCCGCCTGCGATCGCAAAACAAATCTCGTCTTCCAACCAAATTCCTTGGAAAACTTCTCCGATCTTGGAACCGGATTCGGATTTACGAGGAGGAAGTTCGTATTCATCAATGATAGGCATTTGATTCAAAAAGTCCTTAGGACCATTCTCCGATTTTCGATCTCTATACTGAAAGTAAAAAATCAGAGATCCAACAGTACCAAAACTTCGAAATGTTGCGTTCTGGGAAAAAAGTCCGTTAAGACGATTTCCTTTAGACGATAGCCTACATCTCTCAAAACTCCTAAATCTCTGGCCAAGGTAGAATGATTGCAACTGGAGTAAATAATCCGAGCAGGCTTACTTCTTTCAAAAAAGTTAAGAAGAGAAGAAGAAGCTCCGGCCCTAGGAGGATTCAAAATACAAAGTTTCGCAGAAGAAGAATGTAAATCTTTAGGCAAAGCAGAATTCAAATCTAAAGAATGAAATTCCAGATGAGAATAACCCGCCTTCTTCGCATTTTTGCCCGCAGCAAGAACGGAAGATTTGGATAGCTCATAACCGGATAAACGTTTTACCAAGGAAGCAACCGACAAACTGATTAGACCAGCTCCTGAATAAAATTCCAAAACGGAACCAATGTCTTTAGGGATCCAAGATCGGATCTGAATCATCCAATCCTCTAAAAGAAAACGATTCACTTGGGTAAACCCTTCCGCAGGAATAGACCATTCTATTTTTTCCGAAAGATAAGGCCCGAGTTTCATCTCCTGCTTATCATATTCTAAAATTTCTCCGGAAGAAAAACGAAGCCTCCAATCTCCTTTCTTGGAAAAAGATGTACGTTTCTCCAAATTTTCACGGATGTATTCGTTCATCTCCAGAGGAAGATGTTTGCAACCTTCTTTCGGAAAAGAAACGAGAGAGTTGGAATTCTCCCGATAAAAACCGGCCTTGGTTTTTCCTTTTTCAAATCCGATTTTGATCTGAGCAGTATTTCGATAAGCATCGGGAGAAGAAGCAAGGGTCGAAATTTTTGGAATTTCAGAAGAAGGAAATTTGGAAACATGAAGGATCGCTTCCGCAAGAAGGGATTTTTTGATCTTCAACTCTTCCTCATATGGAATATGTCTGTAGGAACAACCACCACATTCAGGAAACGCAGAACAATCCGAAACGATCCTAAGAGAAGAAGAAACTTCTTCCGAAACAACTGTTCCCCAAATCAGTTTAGAATTTTCTTTATCGATCCTGATACGGACTTTCTCTCCCGGAATTCCTCCCTTTACAAAAACGGTTTTATTCTCCGCATGAGAAATCGAAGTTCCAAGATTCGCCCATTTCTCCAGGACCAATCCTGAAATTTCTCTCGAAGTAGAATTTTCATTTTTGGAAATTCCAAGTTTCTTCCTTCGGAATTCGGATCTCTTAGGACGGTTCTTTTCCGTACTCATAGGTAAATCACCTTGACAGGGTCCCCCATCTTGTCAGTAAAGTAATCCTTAACCGGAGAAGTGGCCGAGTGGTTTAAGGCAGCGGTCTTGAAAACCGTCGTGGGTAACTCCCACCGTGGGTTCGAATCCTACCTTCTCCGTTGGAACACTGCTGGAGATGTGCCTGAGTGGCTTAAAGGAGCAGTTTGCTAAACTGTCGTATGGGGTAACCTGTACCCAGGGTTCGAATCCCTGCGTCTCCGAAAGTTCCAAACTCTCCGCTGACCCCGAGAAGTAAGAAGATGTCTGACCAGAGATTCAACACCCGGGAATTCCTGGAAGAGACTAAACGATTATTAGAAGGGGATGATTATCCCAATCTATTCGCAGCAATTTCTTACATTCCATTTTTAGGATGGGTCATTCCTTGGTTTTTTAGAAAAAAACAGGAAATTTGTAAATTCCATGCACTCCAAGCGATCAAATTAAATATAGGATTCGTATTCTTATACTTGATAGTTTGGTTCTTAAGAGAGTTTCCGATTTTAAGCACCATCTTAAAATGGATCCATGCGAATCCTGTAGTAACCGACTTTATCAGCTATGTCGCATGGGTTGCATTACTCGGTTATGGAATTTTAGGAGCCTTGCAAGCATACCAAGGCAAATTGTTCGTATTACCATTATTCCCGGAAATAGAGAATGAAGTTCGAAAAATACTCAGCAAAATTAGAGGAACTCAAGGCTAAGGCCTGGACTTTTCTCTCTCCTTACTGGAACCAAACAAAGTCATTTATAGATACGGAAAGGTTCAGAGTTTATCTGGTAACTCTACCTCTATTTGGGAATTGGCTTTTAGGATTTAGTTTTTATTCCGGAGAAGCGGAAGTTTATAAACACGCGAAACTCGCCTTCTTAAACGTTCTATATTTCATCGCATTCTTAGTTTTGTCCTGGTTTCTTTCCTTTATCCCTGTCGCTGGACCTTGGCTTGCAAACATTGCCCATTTAGCGGGAGTGATTATCTATCTAGGCCTATCCGGTTTCCTGCTATACAATTACACCAAGGGAAAAAAACTGGTCCCGAAACTTCCTCAAGAGCATTTAACTCTCTTGGAAAAGAAACTTTTTTAATCATCCGCGCCCATAGCTCAGCTGAATAGAGCGTCTGACTACGGATCAGAAGGTCGGAGGTTTGAATCCTTCTGGGCGCACCACTTACTCATTCATATCTATACTAGATCATTTGGGCGGATCCCGCTTCGCGGGACCGCGCCCTACGCTTCAATTTGCAGAGCGCCAAAACATTCTTCCGAATATTATAAAATACAAAAGTATAAACTTTTAGCGCATCGCAAGATTTCCGCTACGGTCGCTTCCGCTTTCATAAGCCGAAATTTCTCCGTTTTCTTCTCCTTAGAAACTCTGACATTATGTCCCTTAAAAGCTTGGAAAATATTCTAAATTTTGTTTCAGAAAACTTGACTTTAATACTGAGTCTCAAAAACGATAGTTATAGAAAGAGAGATCGGGACCTGAATGGAAAAGTGCCATTGCGCTCAAATCACATTTGAAAAAATCGTAGAGACTGCTAAACAACAAGGACAAGACTATCGCGAAGTAGTAAAAGCTTGCGGAGCTGCAGATACTTGCACAGCCTGCAAAGATTACTTAATCGCGTATTGCGAGCAGCATCTACAACTTGTCTCGGCCGGATAAACAACTCATCGATCAGGAGTTATTCGAAAAACTCCTTCCACTCGCTTCCTCTTCCGCAAGAGGAAGAACCAATCATAATTTCCATGAACTTGAAGAGCCTTACCAAAGGTTTCTGAACGTACTCACAAAAGATACCTATGTCCAAGCGCACCGGCATAGAAATCCTCCTAAGCCGGAAACATTTTTAGTCCTGAAAGGAAGACTAGGCTTCGTATTATTCGAAGAAGACGGGACAGTCAGAGAAAAACATCTCCTTAGTTCCGAAGGACCTGTGTACGGGATCGATATCAGTCCGGGAGTCTATCATACTCTGGTATGCCTCTCCGAAACCTGTATCTGCTTCGAAGGCAAATCAGGTCCTTACGATCCAAAGACCGATAAAGAGTTCGCGGCTTGGGCTCCACCGGAAAACAGCGATGGGAAAACCGAATATTTGGATTTTCTCAGATCTCTTTTCTAAACCCTAAACTTTACGTTCAAGGTTCCTGATCGAAAATATCCTCGTACAATTCCCGGATCTTCTTCAGATTTCTTCCTGGTGGGGAAGGAAATGGAATGATCCTACCTAAATTTTTCGCCGTACCGGTTTCTTTTTGTTCTTCCGATTCTTTATGATTATGTCTGTTTAAAGGGGGGAGATTCTCTCTCTCCATAAATAATACCTTCGGAAAATCGAAGTCCCAAATTCAGTGACATTCGCCGGAAAATTTAAAAAGCGTACAAAGAAAATCCGGTTTGAAATTTACGAAAACTGTTGCCATAGTATTTTCCCAGGCAAACATGCGAATGGTTTGAAAGGATTTTGCTTTTTAGCGATTCCGATCGATCTTATTCGAACTTCCCCTTAACGGAAAGGAACAGTATGCCTGAATTCGACCAAATAGATCTATTCAACTATGCCGCTTACGGCAATGAAGACGATCCTCAATGGGACGATATACGTAATTATATTCGCTCTAACACCAACGCTTCCAAGGAATACGAAGAGATCAAAAAAAATCTCTCCAATGTCCAACCGAAACGGAAACAAAAAGATTTCGGAAGACCAAGACAGGAAGTAAAATCCTCCGACGGCAATCCGAACTCCGGAAATACCGGAGAACAAAACAAAAAATGGTGGAGCGTTTTCTTAGGAGAATAGTCGCAAGGCAGGTTGCACCGTGGAGAAAGAAGCAAAGACATATCTTCGGATCAAAAATTTCGTAGCGCCATTCATCGGATTAGCGGTGAACATCAGCGCATACGGAACGGAGAATATAGTTCCGAACGGAAAGCTGATCTTAACCTGCAACCATAGATCCGATATGGATCCTTTTATTCTTTCTTATACCTTCCCTAGATTTATTTCCTGGATCGCTGCCGAGTACACTTTCAGGATTCCGATCTTCAGAGACCTCGCAAAAATCGCAGGCGGGATCCCGATGTCTATCGATGGAAATATTTCTATCGGTTCTATCAAGATGATCCAACAGGTTTTCAAAAAGGGAGAGACTCTAGGTATTTTTCCGGAAGGCCATGACTATATGGTCAAAAATGATTTTAAATCCGGAATGGTAAACTTTCACTCAGGCTTTGCTGCATTCTCTATTCGGAACAAAGTAGATATTCTACCTTCAGTGATCATCCCAGTCGAAGAAACTTATTCGGATATTCCGATCCCACCTATTGTTCGAAGCTTTATGGGAATGCCAAAAGAAGTCTGCGAGATCAAGAAAAGATCGATCTATAAAAAAGTAAAAGTGATCTACGGAGAGAAAATAGATCATAGAGAATTTCTTTCCGGTACTTTAGAAGAGAATATGAAACAACTCTCCGATGTAGTTAGAAGTAGAATGATCGCACTGCAAGAAGGGCAGTACGCGGAAGCTTAGACTTCCACGACTCCGCTAAATACTTCGGTTGCAGGTCCGGTCATAAGGACATGTCCGTTATCCAGCAATTGAACTCTTAAAGTTCCCCCTCTTAGATCGATACGAACATCTTTTCCTGTTTTACCGTTCAAGTGAGACGCAGTCATCACTGCACACGCTCCCGTTCCGCAAGCAAGAGTTTCTCCAGCACCCCTTTCCCAAGTTCTTTGGTAGAGATGATCTTTTCCTCTCAGGGAAACAAACTCCACATTCACTCTTCGAGGAAATAATTCAGTATGATTCTCGATCAAGGGTCCGATCTCTCGAACAGGAAATTGATCAGGATCTTCTACATAAATAATACAATGAGGATTTCCCATACTCACGGCGCTGAACTTCAAATTGTAGGAAGAATAACCTGGGAGTTTACTTAAAAAAGAGAGAGGTTGTTCCAAAATAGGATTTTCATTTTCCCATTTCACAGGAACAAGAGAAGGAATTAAGATCGGCTTTCCCATATCTACGGAAACCTGTTCCACTTTTCCACTGCCGTTTACTTTTAGATCCAGCTCAAGGATCCCGGCACCTGTTTCTATCTTAGGTTGTTTTTTAGTAGTAAGGCCATGATCAAAAACGTATTTGCCTACGCAACGGATCCCATTTCCACACATCTCGGAAGAAGAACCATCCGCATTGTACATATCCATTTGGAAATCGCCTTTTTCGGATGCACGAATGAAAATGACTCCATCTCCACCTATCCCGAAATTACGATCGGAAAGTTTTTGGATCTGCTCCGGACTTAAACGTAGATCATCCTTGGTAGCATCCACATATACGTAATCGTTCCCGATACCTTCCATTTTGGTAAAATGTACTTTAGCCAAACATAACTCCTTATAAAACCTAAGAGGATAGTTCCATGCTTCCAATCGGAGCTTCCCTGGAAAATCTAAAAAGGCCTGAACTAGCTTCGTTTTTTACTGGAATTTAGAGACTGAAACCGAAGGATAAACTATCAACTAAAACGGAAACTTCTCTTTGAACCAGACCTGCTATCTCTGCGGAAGCCAGAAAAACAAAACCTTATTCGTCGAAAACGGGATCCCAATCGTACGTTGTTTAAACTGCACTCATGCATTCTCCACATACGAACAAGACGAACATTATGAAGGATACTGGGACGACGAAACCGGTTATGATTTAGACTGGTGGGATGTAGCTCATAGAGAGATCTATAAAGACTTCGTAGGCAAATTTTTGTCCGCTCCTAAGGGAAGGATTTTGGACGTAGGCTGCGGCCTAGGATTCTTTGTTAAAACCGTAGGAACATCCAGACCTGGTTGGGAAGCGATCGGATACGAGATCTCTGAAAAGGCCGTAAAATTCGCTAGAGAGAAAAACGGTCTGAAACAAGTATTTCCAGGGATCGTCCAAGACAGTGGATTGCCTCAGGAAAGTTTCGATATCATTACTCTTTGGGACGTGATCGAACATATCCCTAAACCTCATAGCCTCATCCAATATCTGTTCGGCCTTTTAAAACCAGGCGGATTCTTATTCGTTCAAACTCCGAACTTCCCAGTACAACTATTCAAAGCGAATTTGAAAGTCGCCCTGAAAGGAATGCAAGAAGGCGGGCATTATTTAGAGGCAAAAGATCATATTAACGATTATACGGAAAAAACCCTTGGACTTCTGGCAGAACAGTGCGGATTTTCTTCCGTAGAGTTTTCGATCTTAAAACCGATCGCTTCCGTATCCGGAATTTCTGGTCCGAAAGCGAAACTAGGAGTCTTCGCAAAGAAGGCTTTCTATTACGGAACCTTGATCCTTTGGTATCTGACTTTCAAACAGGTGAATCTGAATCTTACACTGTTTGCTTTGTTAAAGAAGAAGTGATCTTAAAGAACGATCCCTTTTTCCAAACTTAAGATATAATTCAAAGCGGATATTAAATCGGGAGATTCCCAATATTCTTTTCCGCCCAAAGTTTTCTTTTCTAAAAACGATTTTTGCTTTTTAGAAGAGATCGGAGTTTGTAGATGAAAGGATTCTAATCCGAAGGAAATCCCACCCTTAATATCATCTTCTAAAGAATCTCCGATAATATAAGATTTTTTCGGATCTGCACCTGCTAAAGCTTTATTAAAGATCAAAGGAGAAGGTTTCTCCGCTCCTGATTCTTCAGAAGTCACTAATCTATACTTGATATCCTTTGGAAATAATACGGATAATTTTAAAACCTGAGTGCGTAAGGATTCATTAGTGATCAGAACCAGATCTTGGACTTCTTGTAATTCTTTTAGTAAAGAAAGGATCCTCTTGAATTCGGAAGAATATTTCTTTTTCCAATCCTTGATCCCTTGTAGAAAAAATCCGAAATAAGCAGAATCCAATTTTAAAACAAAACTCGGATCAACTGCTCCGAATAATACTTCGGACATTTTTTTGAAGTATAAGATCCTAAGACGATTTACCGGATTTCCCGGGAGTTCTTTTTTTACTTCTGCTCGAACCTGATCATAAGTCTTTTTGAATTCTTTAGAGGAAGAGAATCCAAGATCTTTTGCCTTTTTTTCAAGTCCTCGGATCGTAAACTCATAGATCCCACTAGAATCAAAGACCGTATTATCCAAATCCAAAAGAACTGCCATAACTCTAGGATTCTCGACGCGATCGGAAAGCAAAGGAAATTTCTTTTTCTTGCGTCTTCTACCGCTCTGACTATTCTACGACCCGTTCATTTATGTCGGAAGATCGATTTTCCAGAAGAGTATTTCTAACCGCTCTCTCAATATCAGCGGCTCTTATAAGCTTAGGATCTTATTTTAGATTCAAAAAGAGAAAGATAGAAGGAAGTATTTTAGGACCGGATCGGGAAACAGGTCATAGGCTTAGACAAGCAAGGAGCAATTTTTCTCCACAAGGTCGGATCAAAACCAAGGTCCTCATAGCAGGCGCAGGTATTTCCGGATTATCTTCCGGCTATTATTTGTCTCAATTCGGGATCCAAGATTATTTGATCTTAGATCTGGAGAATTCTGTAGGAGGAAATTCTAGATACTCCGAAACGGATTCTTTGAAATATCCATGGGGAGCACATTATCTTCCTCAACCGGGACCCGAATCCGTTTTAGTTCGTAAATTTTTAGATGAGAATGGGTTGGTCGAAGGTAAAGATTCGAAAGGAAATCCAATCTATCCGGAAAAATATCTCTGCTTTGATCCCGAAGAAAGATTATTCTATCAAGGAAGATGGCAGTCAGGTCTCGTTCCTAGAAGAAGCGGAGAACCTGACGAACAAGAATTATTATTTCGTAAAATTATAAACTCTTGGCAAAATAAGATCGGAAGAGACGGGCTAAAAGCATTCTGTATTCCGATAGATCGATCTTCTAGAGATCCTGAGATCCTAAAATTAGATAAGATCTCATTCTCCGATTATTTAAAAGCATCCGGCATTAAATCCACTGAAATCCTATGGTATGCGGATTACTGCGCGAGGGACGATTACGGTGGGAATTCCGACAATATCTCCGCCTGGGCCGGCATTCATTATTTCTGTTCGAGATTGAGAGAAGAAGAAGACTCTCCTCCAGTTCTTACTTGGCCGGAAGGAAACGGCTTCTTGTTAGAACTCCTACAAAAACCTTCTATAGAAAAGATAAAAACCTCTACTCTCGTAGAAAGAATACGTCTTGTTTCGGGTAAATGGGAAATCAACGCATACGATGTTAAAGAAAAGAAGGACTTACTCATAGAGGCAGAGCAGGTCATCTACGCACTTCCATCTTTTACTAGAAAATATATCCTGGGGGAAACGGATCCTTTTCTGCAAAAGTTGGAATATTCTCCTTGGTTGGTCGCAAACCTATTCGTGGACGAACTTCCTCAAGGAAAGGGTCATCCGCCGGCCTGGGAAAACGTAATCTATAAAAGCAAATCTCTTGGATACGTGGTTTCAACTCATCAAGATCTAAGAGCATTAAGGCCCCAATCTGTTCTTACTTATTACATGGCATTCGGAGAGAAAGATACCTTGGCTTCAAGAAGGTCAATGCTTCCAAAAACTTGGGGGAACTGGAAAGAAGAGATATTAGCCGATCTCAAACGCCCTCACCCAAATATAGAAAGTTTAGTTTCCAGAGTCGATATCATGACTCATGCACATGCAATGATCCGTCCAGTCCCAGGATTTTTATGGGGAGGGGAAAGAGAGAAACTTTCAAAATCCGAATCGGGCCTTCATTTCGCACATTGTGACCTAAGCGGCATTTCCATTTTTGAAGAAGCCTTGTATAGAGGATTTGAAGCTTCTAAAAAAGTCCAAGCCTCTATTAAAAAGATCTAATGAACAAATCGGATCAAAAACAGAGTTGGATCATTTCTAGGAGTTTCGATCTTTCCTGGTTCATCTCTCCCGGTTTAATCGCAGTCGTTTTAGTATTAGCGGCTGATTTTTTTGGATTTCCTAACAATATTTCTCACGGATCTTCCAGAACTTCAGGGAATGCTCTTCCTCCTTGGCTCTGGTTATTATTAATTCCCGGAGTAGATGTTTCTCATGTCTATTCTACGATCTTCCGAGCTTACTTGGATAAAGAAGTTTGGAATCGAAAAAAAGTATTATTAGCCCTGACACCGGTCCTATGTTTCGTTGGGGCCTTGGTCCTATACTCTTTCGGAAAATTGTTTTTCTGGGGAGTAATGGCTTATCTTGCAGTATTTCATTTTATCCGACAACAATACGGTTTTTTAAGTTTATACGCGAGAGCAGAAAAAGGTAGAGAAAGATTTTCATTCATTTGGGATAAGATCTTCTTATACCTGATCACAGGCTTACCCGTTTTGTATTGGCATGTAGCTCCGGAAGGAAGACAATTCGAATGGTTCATGGAAGGTGACTTTTATCAATTTCCGAATCGAATAATCGCCTCTCTAACACATCTTACATTTTGGATCTGCATTCTAATATACTCATGTATTCAAGCCTATTTGGTTCTTAAGAAGGAGACAATTTCAACTGGTAAGTTACTTCTACTATTCAATACCGCCTGCGTTTGGTATGTCGGCATAGTATTGTTAAACGATGATTTTGCGTTCACTCTCACAAATGTGATAAATCATGGGATCCCATATATGGCGCTTGTATTCGCATATGCGGATTTTAGAAAAGATCAGCTACCTTCTTCCTTATATTATTCTTTTAAAAGAGGGGCTCTGGCCATTCTACCCTTTGTACTTCTACTTTTAGCATTCGCCTTTTCTGAAGAATGGTTATGGGATAGTTTTGTATGGAGAGAACATCCCAATCTATTCGGAAATGTTTCCGTAATAAAGGCAGAACTAGGCATCGGACTCGAAGGGATCTTGGTCCCGATCTTCTTCCTACCTCAATTCACACATTATATATTGGATGGATTCCTTTGGAAGGGAGGAAAAGAGAACTCCGAGCTGGTAGGCTTTTTAGGCCTTAGAGATTCAAACTCATAAAGCCGTTCCGGACTTGAAAAACGGGCATCCTACGGTTTTCCGATAGACAAGCACGGTTTTCATCTCATAATGACGAAAAAGGAAAACAGGATCTACCTCAATGATCATCGTAGAAGGAATCGATTATATTGTAATACCTACCGGAGATATAGAAGCTTCCGTAAAATTCTATTCCGAGCTATTCGATTTTGAAACGATCGAAGAGAAAGGAAATGAATTCGCGATCATCGGTTTGGATTCTGTGAACATTAAACTCCTCAATACCAACGGAGTAAAAAGTTCTTTAACCGAAGTAAAGTCCCCAGTATTAAGTTTCGTTCTGGATGTGGATGATTTTACCGAGGCAATCGTAGAACTCGAGTCTAAGTCCGTTCAAATCGTAAGAGGACCAGAAACAAGAGACGGTGGGGAATTCCTACATTTCTTGGATCCATCCGGAAACATTCTAGAAATCAATTATAAAGAAGATTAATAAGATCTCGAAACTACGAGTATCTAAAAGAAAAGCCCTCGAATTCGAGGGCTTTTTTGTTTTAAAGGGCTATCCGTATTGGAGCCCAAAGTTCAGGAAACTTTATCGACGAAGGCTCCCCTCGTTTTATAAATATCACCTGCATAGCTAGGGTTCATAGCTTTTTGATCAAATACTTCAGCCTGTTTGTTCTCGTAAGGTTTATTAGGAATTCCTTCCACCTTAGGCATCTTACGAGGATCGGAAGAAGCTTTTTCAGCAAGTCCGAGATATATAGCGGTTATCGTAGACATTCAGTAATTCCTCCACTCCGATCCTAATCCAAACCGGCGAATAAACCAAGTATTTTTTTAACCTATCAATTAAGGAAAAGATACCGTACAGTCCCCTTTTCCGGCCGTTACGAACATCTGCACAGTATAATAGCTGGAGAAGGTTAAAGTAGGCTCGAAAACCCAGGTATTCGTATTCGAAATAGTTCCTACATCGGTCCTTCCACAGGTTTTCGAAAACTTGGAATAGGTCAGGTATGTATCACATGCAATTTTTACGTTGGTTGGACCCTCAGGATTCAGATCGATCCGCAATGCCTTGGTCCCGGTTTGTCCGGTAATCTCGAATGTTTTTGAGTCCGGATAGGATACCCCAAGCTCTTCTCCATACAGATTATCGAAAGATTTATAACAATCCACGTAGAATGTTCTGCCATAGCAGTTTGTGGCCGAATCCCCATTGCTTGCATCACAATTGGTAGGACCATCCTTAGTAACGAATAATGTCCCGGTAGAAGCTCCCGCAGGAACAGTGGTAATGATTTCAGTGCTAGTAGCACTCAAAACATTGGCCGAGATACCGTTAAATTTAACCGTAGTTAAGCTTACATCCGCGGAAAAAAGACGACCCTTGATCGTTACAGTGGTCCCGGGATTAGAACCGATTGGAGGGGACCCACTTGGAGGATCGATTTCTGTGATCACAGGATTTCCCAATCCAAGTTGTGTAGCTAAATCCGAGTTCTTACTGTTGGAACAATTAAATGAGAAAGCTACCGTGAATAAGATAAGAATTAGAATCTGAAATCGCATTTTTTCTTTAACCTAGAACCGCTCTCATAGAACGCTTTTGCTTGCCGTTTTTAAAAAACGGAAGAATCTACCCAATTATCGGAAAAATTAAGATCATCCGGAAAGATTTTTTAGAAGGTATATATGAGCGAAACGGTTCTTTATTCTATCGAAGATTATACTTGTATAATTGCTTTAAATCGACCCGAAAAACGAAATGCGATCTCCAAGGATTTACTTTTTCAGCTTATGTCCCATATTGAAGCTGCTAAAAAAAATCCTAAGATCAGAGCTTTAGTACTCACGGGAGAAGGATCCGTATTCTGTGCAGGAGCAGATCTCAAAGAAAGAGCAGATATGTCCGAGAAAGAAGTACATCAATTCTTGGATTCAGTCGGAAAATGTTTCCTAACTTTAGAGAATCTTCCCTTCCCAACGATCGCTGCTCTCGATGGAGATGCATATGGCGGCGGTTTGGAGATGGCCTTATGTTGTGATTTTATTTTAATGAGTAGCGAAGCAAAAGTCGGATTAACTGAAACAGGTTTAGGAATTATTCCCGGTGCAGGTGGAACCCAAAGACTTCCGAGAAGAATAGGAAAGACAAAAGCATTAGAACTTATTTTAACCGCATCAGTTATCAATGCACAAACCGCGTTAGAGATCCAACTTGCAAATTCAGTTTGGCATGACTCTGCGCTCATGGCAGCAAAAAAACTAGCGGTCCTGCTTTCCGAAAAAGCACCTATCTCTTTGCGTTTAGCAAAAGAGGCAATCAAGGAAGGAGAAGGGAAAAATATAAAAGACGCCTTAAAGATAGAAAGGAAACATTATAATAAAACATTAAAGACGGAAGATAGAATAGAAGCCTTAAAAGCATTTAAGGAAAAAAGAAAACCTGAATTTAAAGGAAGATAAGGGTCCGAAAAAGGGAGGCGAGACGTAGCCGGGACCCAAAAATTGACAAAACAAGGAAGCAGCGAAACGAATGATTCTAACGGGTACGGAAATTAAAAAAAGATTGGAAAAGGATATCATCATCGATCCCTATTCCGATACCAGATTAAACCCAAACTCTTATAATCTTCGTCTTCATAACGAATTGGTTCGTTATACTGAGACACCATTGGATATGAAAAAATCCAATCCTTCCGAAAAGCTGATCATTCCTGAATCCGGTCTTCTTCTACAACCTGGAGTTTTATACCTGGGGCGAACCTTAGAACACACCGAAACCCATAATCTAGTTCCAATGTTAGAAGGACGTTCTTCGATCGGACGCTTGGGAATGTATGTGCATGTAACCGCAGGGTTCGGTGACGTAGGTTTCAAAGGTTTCTGGACTCTCGAAATCTCTGTAATCCAACCTTTAGTGATCTATCCGAACGTTGAGATTTGCCAGATCTTCTACCATACAGTAGAAGGAGATATTACGGAATATAAATCAGGCAAATACCAAGGCAACAAAGGGATCCAAACCTCTATGTTGTACAAAGATTTTGAGAACGGAAAGTATTGACCTCTGTTAAGTGGTCTTTCTATCTCTTTCAATCAGCCTTACTAACTTCTGAGCATTCTCGTCTTCCGGATCTTTTTCCAGAGCAAGTTTTGCGTATTCTAACGCTAATTCGAATTGTTCCGTTTGGCGATATAGATCCGAAAGATTGATCAGATTCATAGGATTATCCGGTTGGAGTTCCTCCATCCTTTTCGCAGCAAGGATCGCCTCATCCATTCTCCCGATGCGTCTATTCGCAAGAGAAAGATAATACCAATATTCTACTAGGTCAGGGTCAGCGCCTAAGTACTTATTCAATACTTCTACTGCTTTTCCATAATTCTTTCCTTTAAAACTAAGCAGTCCTAAAAGTTTTGTAACCTTTGTATTTTGAGGATCGGATTTGTATAAACCTTCTAGAGCGCCTAATGCTTCGCTCAAACGGCCGCCCATATAATCTTCTTTTGCTTTTTTATAGATATATTTCCAATCGAAAGGATCCGAAATTTCGTCTTCATCATTATCTTTAATGGGAGAAGCTACAGGAGAATATTCGATACGAAGAAGGGAAAGGTCGTCGGTTAATTCTCCTACTTTTAGGATTTCCTCTTCCATCCTTTCTAGATCACCTTGGCCTTTCTCCACCATTTGTAGGAAGAGCATCTCGTCTTCATTGATTGTCCTGATTTCTTTTTCAGGAGTGAGATCCAGATCGTCCTTACCGTCCGAACCAATGATCAATACATCTCCCGGTTCCAATCTGCCAGTGTGAACTTTAAATTCGTATTCAGAATCTAAACCGATCTTTCTAAGAGTGAGTCCAGTCTCTAAGAACCCGGCTCTTCCATCTCTATACATCACAGAGAAAGGATGTTCTGCGTTGAAATACCAAAATTTTCCGGTTTCATCTTCAACTAATATAAACGTTCCGGAAATAACCATGGATCCGTTAAAGGATTTAAAGACGGATTGCATCTCTTTATAAATTTCAGTCAGCCATTCGGACGGAGTAGTATCCAATACACGGTCATTTGCTGCAGATCTCGCTAAGATAGAGTTGATCACAACTCCCATGACCAAGGAACCTCCGGCACCCTGCATGGATTTACCCATCGCGTCCCCGTTCATTGCGAAAGTATAACGTTTAAAATCAGGTTCTTTTCCGAGGCGAAGATTTCCGGAAACACAAAGGTCTCCTCCTAAATCCGCACGTTTCCCCTTAAACTCGAACTGTTTCTTTTGGCGGAGAATAAAGTCCGTACTAACTTTAGTGGACTTGTTCGCATTATAGAAAAGAGGTTTTGCTAACAATGAAGTTAGGAAGTAGTCTCCGTCCTGCTGCACTTTGAGGCGTTGGAGTTCCTCTATTTTCTCCGAAAGTTCTCTCGTTCTTTCTCTTACCTTAGTTGCCAAATGTTCCGCGTAGTCTTGGAGTTCTCCTCTCGCCTTGCGAATCGAGGTCACCATGTTATTGAAGGAATCGGATAGAAAACCGATCTCATCCTTCAAGTCTACCTTCACTTCCACATCCAAGGCTCCTAGGTTTACTTTTTCTACCCCGGATAATAATCGGTTCAAAGGAGAGATCAAACTTTGGCGGAAGAACAATGGGAATACGAAGAATACTACGACTAATACGAGCCCAAGGATCAAAGTCTGTTTTGCAGCGGTGGGGTGCATGAACTCGCGGTATTTACGATAGGAATAACCTACTTCGCTAACCACGTCCTTGTTTACATCATAGTTGATATAGGTTACGAAATGTTGGTGCTCATCTAAACTTTTTCTATAATGTCTATATAAGGCAGGCTGGAATGGACGGAAATATAGTAGGACTTCTTCTTTTAGATGGCCTATCAGAAGATCTTTTCCACCAAAAGTACAACCACCGTCCTTCTCCTTCCATTTTTGAAGAAGATGTTCTTTAAAAGGAATTACTTTGCGATTCCCGACTCCTTTCAGATAATTCCGACCATCTATACAAAACTCTTTCGGGAAAATATAATCCAACTTATTCGAAGTAACAAAGACAGCGGTGTTCAAACTGATAATATCATCGAATAATTTTGCTTTTAGTTCCTTTCCCTCAAGGTTTGGGTTCTCATCTAAAAATCTAAGAATGAATGCACGATACCCGCTAAAATATTCGTGTGTATCTTTTAAGTTCTTCTTTACCGCTTCCCTAAAACCTTTTTCCTCAAGAAGTTTTAAATGTTCGAAGATAATCGTATTCTTAAAGTCTATCTCCAATTGAGGAAGACGAAGATCATACTGATTATCGTAGCGAGAATAGTCTACGTTCTTCGCTCCACCTTCCCATTGAACGATATAGAGCATTTCCGGGATTTGTTTTCCCCCTTCCAAAGCTCTCGCCATATTTACAATACTTTTGGTATCGTACTCCGATTCCTTATCCTGATTGGAGATGAATACGAGAGCCTGCATGATCAACATCAAGGTTACGAAAGTAATTCCTACGATCTTGACCATGAAGGTAGTTTTTTCTTCGCTGAAGTTTAGAAAAATAACTAGGATCAAAAAGATCCCTAATGTCATTAGAAGAACGATAGAAGTGAGATAAGTAGAACGTTCTATCCAACCATCTCGGCTCAGAATATTTGTTAGCGCCGGGACCACACCACCGGCAAGCAGGGCCCCCATAAAACCGCCGATCGCAAACCGGATCCTTCCTTTCGTTTTAGTCATTCGATAGATCGGAATGATCAAAAAGGAAATAAGAACGAATAAACCGATCAGAACAGCGATGATAGAAGAAGCCTTTTCCGCATTAAAGTCCCAATGGTGAGCGGTAAAGTGAAACTTCTTAGGCGAACTAAGAGTAACGTAATAGAAATAGGAAATCCCGATTGCAGCAGTTGCATACATCCCGATCAAAAGATTTCGATTTAGTTTTGGATTCGCGTTTTGAGGATAACGAGCTAAGAATTGGCCCAAGTGAATTAAGGCGGGAAGAATAAAACCTACAGTTAGCCATCTATGATATGCAGCAGTTGGGTTGTATAAGAATGCCGCAAAAAAATAACCGGAACAGAAGAAGGAAAAGAACAAAGCCCCAAGAGCCAGATGCAAAGTGCTGGAAGATTTCTCATTTAAAAAAAGAAAGAATAAGGAGGTGCACAAAAAGGCAAGGATCGACAACAAACTCCCGAAGGAGTAATAGTTGAGTAGAATATCGTTTTGCAAGATTGAAGAAATTTCCATATGAGAAAAGAATCGATCCTAACTTCGATTTGGTGGATCGAATTCGGGCTGTTCGCTCCAGAAGTTATAAACTTATAAATGGATTATATTAAAGCTCGAACCAATCAGATCAAATCAAAAAAGAAATTCGAGGAAAGTCCACCCTTTTGTATAACAGGTAGAATATAAAAAACAAGCTTAAAGCTTTTCTATCTCTTGGATTTTCAAAAAAGAATTCACAGGATAGACTGAATAAGGCCCCGGTAACACCCAACCTTGTAGGATCTTATTCCAATCCTTTCTCTGGAGTTTATTCAGAATTCTTAGAATTGAATCCGTGTTCAAAATTTCAGCAGAGGCTACCTGCTTTAAGAAAGATTTATATCCTTCGTACCCTAATTCTTTATGCAAAATGAACTGCGTACGGACAGACTTGGAATAAAACCAAGGCCCAAGACTAGGATTACTCTGATGAAAGTCTTGGGACAAAGGTGGATCCAGTTTTGGGATCGGTTCTGATAAAGTCCATTCTTCCATTACAGATTGGAGTTCGTCAGGATCTAATTTCAAATACCCTCTTTTAGAAAGTAAGTATGGAAGATAAGAAACAATCCCTTCACTTAACCAAGCAGGTTCCGTAAAATAATAATGCCCCAATTCGTGCAGTAGTAAAGCGGGATAGCCGGGAGGAACAAGGCCGATCTCCATAAAGATACCGAGATCTTTTCCTAACTCTCCGGAGACATTATTATATCCTCCAACCCTGGTCCCGTTAAGAAGAACTGCTTCCTTCAATACTAAACGAATTTTATCTTTTTCTGAAGATGGAAGAGTTTTAAAGATCGGAGAAGATGCTTGTTGGAATGTAATCCCTAAATAAGACTCATATGCGTCTAAAACCTTTTTCGTTTTTTCAGATGCATACTTATCCCATTCTTTGAAATCGGTTTCGTTGCGAATAACTAGTTTAACTTCTCCTCCTCTTAATCGAAGGGAGAAGTTTGCCTCGCCGTTTCTTGTCTGCTTTTTATTCGATTGAGAGAATACTGAAGAGACCCCAAATAAAACTAGGATACAAATCCCGAATAAAACCCATTTGGCTTTATCGGAAAATATTCTTATCAACGATCTCTCTCTATCAATCGGATCAGTTTATGAGCGTTCTCATTTCCCGGTTCTTTTTGAAGGATTTTTCGGGCATATTCTTCCGCTCTATCATACATTTCCATCAATCTGTAAATGTCCGAAAGATTCACGAGATTGGACATATTGTTCGGATCTATCTCTAACAGTTTCAAACTTGCAGTCAAAGCCTGATCATATTTTCCCATCTTCTTATTCGCAATGGAAAGATAGAACCAGTACTCGTGAAGATCAGGATCGGCCCCGAGATAATTATTTAGAACTTCTACAGCTGTACTGTAATCTTTTCCTTTAAAGCTCAAAAGACCCAAAAGTTTATTCAACCTTTGATTTGCACTATCGTGCATGTAGCCTGTTTTTAAAAGATCTAATGCCTCGTCCAAGCGACCGATTTTGTACATCTTCTTCGCTTCTTCGTAGACCGAATCCGTATTTAATGCTTTGTCGATATGATCAGAGGATTCGAAAATTTCTTCGATCTCGTCACTTTTAGGTTCACCCTGGAATTCTATTTTCAAAAGAGAAAGGTCATCCGTTAATTCGCCTGTTTTTCGGATCTCAATCTCTATATCTTCCAAATTTGATTTAGCATTCTCAACGTGTCTAAGAAATAACATCTCGTCTTCGTTGATCGTACGGATCGTTTCATCAGGAGTTAGGTCCACATCGTCTCGGCCGTCCGAGCCTAATATGATAATATCACCTTTTTTTAATTGGAAACTTCTGACTTTGAACTCGAACTCTGAATCCAATCCCAATTTTCTAAGAGTTAACCCGTCTTCGATAAAACTTGCTTTTCCATCTCTATATAAAACGGAATACGGGTGCTCAGCATTGAAATACCAACATTTCCCTGTTTCATCTTCTATCAAATATAGAGAGGCGGAGATTACCATGGATCCGTTAAATGATTTGAATACGGAGTGGATCTCATTATAAATTTCAGTTAACCATTGTTCAGGGGTTACATCTAAGATCCTGTTATTAGCTGCAGAGCGAGCCAAAATGGAGTTCATAACAACCCCCATTACCAACGCTCCACCTGCACCCTGCATGGATTTACCCATCGCATCCCCGTTCATGGAAAGTGTGTAACGTTTGAAGGAATCCGGGCGGCCTAATCTAAGATTTCCGGTGACGCAAATATCTCCACCCAGATCGGAATGTTTTCCTCTGAACTCGAATTGTTTCTTCTGACGTATGATGAAATTTGTAGTAACTAATTTGGATTTATTCGCATTATAGAATAATGGCTTCGCTAATAAAGAAGTTAAGAAATAATCCCCGTCCTGCTGAACTTTGAGGCGTTGGACTTCCTCCATCTTTTCTTGAACTTCTCTAGTTCTTTCTCGAACCTTCTCCTCCAAGTTTTCTGCATAATCTTGGAGCTCTCTTCGAGCTTGTTTGATAGATGCCACCATCGCATTGAATGAATCCGCTAAGAATCCGATCTCGTCTCTGACCTTTACCGGAACGACTACATCCAAATCTCCCTTGTTTACCTTTTCCACCCCGGAAAGAAGGCTATTCAAAGGATCCACTAAGCTGTTCTTAAAGAAGAGAGGGAATAACGCTAATACGATGAAAATTACTGCGAGCAAGATCCCGGTTTGTTTCACAGCAGTTGGGTGCATGAATTCGCGATACACTCTATAAGAGAACCCTACTTCGCTCATCTGGCTTTTATCGGGCTGGTATTTCATGAAAGCAACGTAATGGTGTAAACCATCTTTGCTTCTTCTGTAGTGACGAGTTTCACTCGGTTTAAAATATCTGAAGTATGTTAAGACCTCGGAACGTAGTTTTGCTTGGTCTAATTCTTTTCCGTTCCAGCGGCAACCTTCTGTCGTCCAATGGGAAAAAATTTCTTCCTTAAAACCAAATTCAGAATCTTTTAAGCCGCTAATAAAATCTCTTTCTTTGCTACAATTAGATCCGCCAATGACTGCTTCGAATTTGTTTGTAGCAACGAAAGCCTGTTTATTCCATTCTTCTGCTTTTTCTAAGATCTTCTTCTTTAGTTCCGCATCAGGAAGATTTATATTTTCGTTGGATAATTTTATGATAAAACGTTTATAAGCTCCGAAATAATTATGAGCGTGACCTAAAACGGTAATTAAGGATTTTCTAAAATCTTCTTCCTTTAGATTCCGGATTTCTTCGTAAATAGTTACGTTTTGTAAATCGGCTTCGATCTGCTTTAGATCCAATTCTTTTGCAGGATCATATTCGGAAGAATTCAAATTTTCTTTCGGATCTTCCCAATGGAATACATACTCTATATCGCTGGATTTTACCCCGTTCTCCAAGGCTCTTTCGATATTTACCATTCGTAAACTATCGTATTCTGCGTCCTTCTCTTGACTGGAAATATAAACGAGCGCCTGCATGATCAAACAGATCGTAAATAGAGTAATCCCTACGATCTTAACCATGAATGTAGTACGTTCTGCGCTATTATTGATGAATGCGATTACTAAGAAAGAGAACGCTGTGAGAAATAGGATTACGTTCGAAGTCATGTAGGTCGAACGTTCCATCACTCCGTCTCTGCTGAGAATATTGGAGATATTCGGATAAATCGCTGCGATCAAAAATCCTATATTAAACATCAAAAGAGCAATTCTTCTCTTATCCTTAGTGATCAGAACTCTCCATGTAGGAATTATAATAAAACCTACAATGGAGAAGATCCCAATCAGGATTGCTAAGTATCGGCTCACATCATATGCATTGAAATCCCAATGATGTGCAGTGAAGTGATAGATCTTTTCGGATATAAAGGTAAAATATATAAAGAACGCTACCATGACCGTAGCGGCGCTATATTCTGCGATCAGCACCCATTTTGCGATCCTTTGGTTACTGTTCCCTGGAAAACGAAGTAAGAATTGTGTATAATGAGCTAAAGCGAATAATATGAATCCACCGGTCAGCCATCTATGATAGGCCGCAATTGGATGATATAAGAACGCAGCTAAAAAGTATCCTGTCTCGAAAACACCGAGAAGTATAAAGCCAATCCCAAGATGCGTAGTGGCAATCGTTCTATTCTTTAGGGTAAAAAAGAAAATCCCTAGGAAAATGGTGGTCAATGTGACCAATAAACTTCCGAACGAATAATAGTTAAATAGGACAAGGTCCCAAGAAATCGGATTTAACCCCATAAACTCCTGTCGGCAATTTCGGATACCGGCGGATCGAAACTGACATCAAGCCGAATCTATATTTTTGATCTACCTAGTCTTTAGTATCGTCTTCAGACAGGTAAAAAATCGGCTAAAGCCTTCACTATCATTTTGAAAAGGGAAAAATCAATAGAAAAATAAGAGTAAGCCTCCTATTCTGTCGAGTATGTCCGATTCCGAACAGAAAAGAATCCTACCGAAAACCATTCGATTTCTTCCTTTAGAAAAACTATGGTTCAGAGTTTTATTAGGTTTGGGTTCCGGACTGTTGGTGGGATTATATCTTAGCCCCGAAAATTCTTTCGTTAGTATAGAATATTCCAAACCGATCGCATCTTGGCTCGGCCTCCCTGGTCATTTTTTCCTGATCTTATTGCAGATCATCATGATACCACTCGTGTTTTGCTCCATCGTTTTAGGGATCCATGCAGGAGAGACCTTAGAGAATCTGAAAAGTTTTGGGCTAAAGGCATTTTTATATTTTGTATTCACCACCATAGTCGCTGTATCTATCGGGATCGGCTTAGCAAGTGTTGTCCGGCCTGGAACTTTCGTAGATGCTGCCGGAATTCCTAAGGCTCAAATTCCAAACAAGGTTTCCGAAGCTTCCGGCTCAATTTCAATAGATAAGATACCGGAATTGATCGTTTCAGTTCTTCCAAGAAATCCATTTCAAACATTTGCAACCGGAGATATGCTAGGTGTAGTATTACTTGCAGTTCTAGTTGGAATCGCACTTCTTTCTATCGAATCCGAAACCGCTTCTCATGTTCTTCCGGTATTCCAAGCGATATTTAAAACTAGTATGGTCTTTGTAGAATGGGCCATGAAAATCGCACCTTTTGCGGTATTCGGTTTGATCGCGCAAATCACCGTGAAAATCGGACTCAAAGTAATGTTAAGTTTAGGAGTTTATTTTTGCACCGTTTTAGGTGGATTAGTTTTAATTCTGTTCATGTATTCTCTCATTCTCATCTTAGTCGCGAAAAAAAGCCCGTTCTGGTTTTTTAAACAAGCAGGAGAAGTACAGCTACTAGCATTTTCAACATCTAGTTCCGCAGCAGTTCTACCTTTTACTCTTAGAACCGGGATTGAGAAGATGGGGGTCTCCAAAAAAATAGCGGAGTTCATTCTTCCTTTGGGTGCTACGGTAAATATGGATGGGACCGCTTTATACCAAGCGGTCGCTACCGTATTTCTTGCACAAGTGTATGGAATAGAATTAACTGCGATTAATCTCGTTTTCATCTTGCTTGCGACTGTGGTTGCTTCCATAGGAACACCGAGTACTCCCGGAGTCGGGATCGTAATTTTAGCTTCTATTCTAGCAGGTGTAGGAGTTCCAACAGAAGGAATAGGTATCATACTAGGAGTGGATCGTATCCTGGATATGTGCAGAACTACCGTAAACATTACAGGAGATCTTGTTGCCTGTAATGTATTTCAGAATATAGAAGATAAAAACAAACTTCGGATCTAAACTTCCTTTTGGAAAAAAAATTTCTCACTCTTACTTTCTATAATATAGTCGCGAACCTCACCGTTCCACTTACAGGACTCGCTGATACCGCAGTACTCGGGCAATTAGAAACTCACACATTCATGGCCGGGGTTGCATTATCTAATGTGTTATTTGATTATTTATTCTGGGGCTTTTCTTTCTTAAGAATGAGCACCACAGGTCTCACTGCTCAAGCAGAAGGAGACGAAAACAAAAAGGAATCTTTTCAGATCCTGATCAGATCTATGATATTGGGTGCCGGGATCGGCACATTCATATTGTTATGTATGAATTATATCGGAGAATTCGGCTTTTCCATTTTAGAAGGTGGGAAAGAAGTAAAATCCGCGGGCTTAGATTATTTTCAGGCTAGGATCATAAGCGCGCCTGCGACTCTTTGTAATTTCGTTTTAACAGGTTGGTTCTTAGGTAGATCTAAAAGTGGGACCGTTTTAGTAGCGACTGTAATTGCAAATCTAGTGAATATCTCTCTGAACTTTTGGTTCATTCTTATTTTAGATTGGAAAGCTTTCGGAGCAGGAATTGCGACTTCTATCAGCCAATATCTGATGTTAGCATTTTTCCTGATCTTATTGTTAAAAGAAAAAGATCAGTTTTTACATGTCCGACAGGAGATCCGAATTTTTTCTCTGAAAGGTTATATATCCTTACTTTCTTTGAATTCGGATATTATGATCCGGACATTGTTATTGATCACTACGTTCAGCTTATTTAGGAATTACAGCTCCGGTTTCGGCTCCGAATTTTTAGCGGCAAATGCAATTTTACACCAACTCATTTTGATCGGCGCTTTCTGGATAGATGGAGCTGCTATCGCAATGGAAACGGTCGCAGGAACTCTAAAAGGAAATGGAAACTCGGAAGGACTAAGAAAAATCCTAAAAATGGCGCTTGTTTCCGGATTCTTGATCTCTTTGTTCTTCTGCCTATTGATCCTTATTCCTTCTGATATATTATTCACACAATTCAGCAAATCCAAACCTGTAGTAGACCTTGCAAAAGAATACGCTCTTTGGATCGCTCCGGTATTACTCTTAGGATCTTTTGCATTTATTTTTGATGGCTTCTTTTTAGGGATCTCAGAAGGAAAAACACTTAGGAATTCAATGATCGTAAGTTCTTTAGTCTTCTTTCTGCCGATTGCATATTGGGGAAACTTAGAGAATAATAATCATATACTATGGCTTTCTCTGACTTCCTACATGTTAGGAAGAGCGATCACCTTGGGAGTGATCGCATACAATAGATATTTTAGAAATGTAGAAAGATCTATCAGTTAGAAGAAAGATCCGTGCCTTTAGGAAGAAGAGTGACTTCTATTTCGGCCGGAAGAGGCTTCCAAACTTCCGAATCCTTGGATTTAAACAGAATTGGAGAAGGTAAACTATTCCAAGCCTCACTTCTAAAAAGATCCACCATATCTTCCGATTTCTGATATGCACGAGATGATTCTATCTTCTCCGGTTTGATACTTGCCAAAGGCACCCAACCAAAGCTAGGTATATAGATATCCAAAGTATCTTTGAAGTTAGGATTCGAAGTTCCCGAAAAGACCAAACTTCTAACCGGACGAATGGGTAAACCAGAATCGAGTAGAGATTTTTTCAACCCATCCCAATCTGATCTAAATAATCTAGCATCGAAAATTTTATCTAAGAAATAATTCCCCGCTTTTTCTTTTACCACGACCCTATTCTTGGTAAATGCAGCTAAGTCAGTAGGAATCTCTTCCTTCTTCTTTAAAAAATCATCTATTACGTAATACCTGACATTGGTAGTTCTTGCTTCGAAATGATATTCTAATGTTTGAGGACCTTTCGGATCGTCTATGCCTAACTTTTTGGATAGAGCACGAACACCCATTACCATATCTCCTTTAAATTTAGGATCCTTTGTTTTCAGATTCCGGATCCTTTGGTGTTCAGTAGTGGGCGGAGGAAGTAATCCCAAAACTCCTCCTACAAGACTTGCTTCATCCAGAGAATATTTAATCTTAACATTGATCAGATAAGTAGCCTCTCCAGAAGAAAGGAATCGATCCGTTTCAACAAAGGAGATCTTCTTTACTTCTCGAGTCGTGCGATCTACTACATAGATCCTACTTCCTAAGATAGCGATTCCTCGAATATCTTTAGAAGGAGAACGAACGGAACCTGTGATCTTACCACTAGTTGGATCATATCTATATACGTTCCCATCCGAAGAATCCGTGATCCAAAGACTGTCTCTTGCAAAACAAATATCTTTAGGCTCAGATCTATCGGTTAAGAACCCACCGAAAAAGCTTTGTGTGCCCTTATCATATACGGAAACTTTCCCAGTGTCCGAATCTAGTATATATAGATAATTCTGAAAATTTGCGATCCCACCGATCTTATCGATCGGGACTTGGATCCTTTCAGTTACTCCGCCGGTATTCGGCTCTACCTTCAAAACGATCCGCTTACTTGCTACGAAAAGTTTTCCTTCTCTTGGATCGAAATTTAAGCCTGCAATAAATGGAATTCCTAGATTAAAGGCCTCCTGCCTTCCGGTAGGATCTACTTTTATGATCGCCCTTCTTTTACTATCCGCGAACCAAAAGTTTGTTCCATCATAGGAAAGACCGTATGGGCTTTCAGTTAATTGAATATCTACGTCGCCTTCTTCCTGAGAATCGATGGAAGCTGAAAATAATAGGAAAAGGATTAAGGAAATATTAAGGATCTTTTTTCTCATTTTGAAATCACATCTACTAGAAAGTTCCAAAGATCTTCTCCCAAACTTGTCCGCAAACCTGAAGAGGAAACTACAGTAATCGGAGAGATCGGGAAGATGAATACTAAAGATAGTAACATACTCCAACCGAATATCTTGCGAAATTTACCTAAGGGAAAAGAAGCATCCGGAACATAAGGATGTTCTACTTTAATAAGATAATAGATGAGTAATCCCCATAAGATCCACGAATAATTCCAAAGGGATAGTAACAGAAACGCTGAAAATAAATAATAGATCCATCTTCTATATTTTTCCCCCGCTAAGGAATATAAAACATGCCCTCCGTCCAACTGCCCGAAAGGTAATAAATTTAAAGCAGTGATCAAAAGCCCTACCCAACCTGCAAATGCAAGCGGGCCGTATTCCACAGTAAAAAGTTTAGGATCGAATGGACCCAAGATCTGCTGGGATAAAAAGTAAGTGAATATGCTATCACCAAAATGTATATCTACAAGTTCCGGATTCGAATGTAATAAGACGGATCTTTCGGCCAAGGGAACCAATTGAGAATTTTTTAGACCAATCCATAAACAAGGAATAGAAAGAACCAAACTCATTGCAGGTCCCCAAACTCCTATATCGAATAATTGGATTTTATCTCGGATCGCTTCCTTGATCTTAATAACAGCTCCCATTGTTCCAACAGGTGCAAGAGGTACAGGCAAAAAATAAGGAAGAGTGGTTCGGATCCCGTAGTATCTTGCCGCAAGATAATGACCCATCTCATGACAAAAAAGAATTCCTAATAATGAAAAGGAATAAGGAGATCGGGCCCTTAAAATTTCTGAGATAGTTGCCGAACTCAAAAAGGGAATCTGCAACGTTTCTCCCTGAAAGGTTAGAGTGAAAAAAGTTAGGATGAAAAGAAGGATATTCCATCCGTACGACGGTCTGCTCAATTTTTTGATCCGTTTCCTTCCATAATCTGTTTCCAATCGACTCTCAAAACGATTCCTCCTTTACATAAGCTTATACGATTTCAGCATGATTCCTATCCGGAAAAAACAATCTTCTTCTTCCGACCGTCTATACGAAGAACTGGGATAAACATTTGTTCGAAAACATCAAAGCGATTAAAAAAAACGATCCGGCGGCTAAATCTTATCTAGAAGTAGTCCTTTGTTATCCGGGCTTACACGCACTTTGGTTTCATTCAATAGCTCATTTTTTATATCGGATCAAAGTACCTTTATTTCCTAGAATCATCAATACTTTCGCACGATTTTTGACCGGGATCGATATCCATCCCGGAGCAAAAATTGAACCCGGAATTTTTATAGATCACGGACAAGGTGTAGTGATCGGAGAAACCGCAGAGATAGCAAAAGGTTGTTTGATCTTACAAGGAGTCACCTTGGGTGGAACCGGTAAGGAAAGTGGCAAAAGACACCCTACTTTAAAAGAAAACGTAGTAGTGGGTGCCGGCGCAAAAATTTTAGGAAATATTATAATCGAACATAATGTACGAATTGGAGCAGGTTCGGTTGTACTTAGAGATGTCCCTGCAGACTGCACTGTTGTAGGAGTTCCCGGAAAAGTAGTTAGATCCAAAGTGGATTTTGGAAAAGAAGGGGAAAGAATGTTGGATCACGGAGAACTTCCGGATCCTGTGGCGAGAGTATTCTCCATTTTGGTAGAAAAGATAGATACTCTCCAAAAGGAAGTAAACGAGCTTTATTCTCGCAGTAATCTAACTGAAAAGTACGCTGATAAAAAAAGCGACGATGATGAATTGAACGAGTTCATCCATGGCGGCGGGATCTAAATTTCTTCTAGAATTTTTTTGACAAACTGACCTTCTTTCTATTTCCTTTGGCTATATTCGTATCTGCATCTTGCGGCCGAGGAATTATGAAATCAAAATTGAAGCGTATTTTTCTAGTTTGTCTTACGACATTTACCCTCTTCTCCTTTTCCAATTGTGGGATCTTAGTAAGCCATGAGGACCTATGCGGAGAAGATCTAAAAAATTACGATAATTGTTTTACGATCCTCTTGGTTGCAGATCCTGCATGTGGTCAAGGAGTTGGAACCTGCCTCCCTGCGTTTGTTCAATTAGCTAAAACATTATGTGCGAGCAGGATGAAGACAGAAGGTTGTCGCGCTCATAGGAATTAAACAAAAAATTTGCTCTTTTGCGGAATTGAGATTCAGGGATAAAACAGAGATAAACTAGACATAAGCCAAAATCAGTACTATGTAAATGTTTAGGATAATCTTGATTATAGACATGAGTCTGTACTAATTAATTAAACTTTAAAGATAACGGTACCGGAAAAAGTATTGCAAAAAGGGTCTTTTCGGAGCCCGATATGCCGACTAATAAGTATATAAGTTATATAATTCTGGGAGGGTTAAAATAATGGATAACAACACTGCTTTTAAGATTTTAGTAAGCAAGCAAGGAAATCATTACATTGCAAAGGCAATTGATTACACTTTCGTTGCTCAAGGCCCTACTCATGATGCTGCGGTTGAGTGCTTGGTAGGTTGTATTTTAGCCCAAAAAGCCTACGATGAAAAGAAAGGAATTGATCCTTGGTCAAACCATCTTACTAAGAAAGGAACGTATCTACATCTATTTGAAACTAGGCATAAATATAAGGCAGAAATAGAATTTGATACGGATTCAACTCGCTTACCATTACAATTAGCTAATCAATAAGATAAATGATTTATTCAGATCTATTTATCTTATTGGAACAGGAATTTAATTGTGATATTATACCCGATAGCCATAATGAGAAAGGCTTTGTTAATGGAATAATTGAAAACTGTTCTAATAATTTAACATATCCGTTTGCTTGTCATCCCGATTGGGAAGTGTCTGAAATATATTTACAAGCTCTCATGGAAAACTTAAACCTGCCTCCTCACCCTTTTTCATAATTTTTTAGGAATTAAATAAAAAAGCCTCCGAATGGAGGCTTTTTCTTTCAGAGACCGAAATCTTGTTTTATTTTCTCGGAATAAAACAATCCACTCCGTCTTCTTTCAGTTTAGATTTTAATAGGTCGGCTTTTGCACGATCCGCAAAATCTCCCATTTGTAAAACGAACATACCTTCTCTTTCGAATAGATATACTTTTTCACCGTATTCCGCAGAAAGATTTTTTCTATAATCTTCTGCAAGTCGGCTATTTCTGAAAACACCAACTTGAACTGTTTGTCCTTTCGGTGCACCTTTTACTAAAGGAGCAGGAGTGACCGCTTTTTTCGGTGTTAATCTTTCCGGTTTGTTTTCTTTCAGAAGAGCTTCTTCATCTTCCAAACCTTCCATGTCTTCCGATTCAGCTGCTGCTCCACCTTTACTAACTACGGTCAAACCAACTCTTGCAATTCCTACATCTTTGAATTCCAAGTTCTCTGCCGCTTTTTCGGATAAGTCAATGATCCTATCCTTAACGAAAGGACCACGATCGTTTACTCGAACCAGAACTTCCTTATCGTTTTCTAGGTTCTTCACTCTAACAACTGAACCTAAAGGAAGACTTGGGTGAGCCGCAGTCAGTTTTGTTTTATCGAAAATTTCTCCGCTAGCGGTAGGCTTTCCATGGAATTTAGGGCCATACCAAGAAGAATAACCCACTTCATCGAATTCTCCGGAACTCGCTTGTTGTCTAGGCGGGGTAGTTGCCTTTACAGGTTTATTATCAGCTAAAAGATCATCCAATCCTCTGGAACTGGAGGAATTATTCTTAGCAAGTACTAGATCTCTCTTGGACTCTTGGTCCATCGGAGCGATCTCTTTTTCAAAAAATATTTCTGATGGGTCACCGGAAGCGCTTATACTTCTTCTTGTTTCTGAAGAAGCGCAAGCGGTGACTGTAACCAATGCGAAGATAGCGGCTATTTGTTTCATTTCGGACCTCTGTCTCTATCTATTCTATTTTCGGAGGTTTTTGATTTTTCCCTGAATTTTTTTTCAGGTTGTTTTCTTCTGATTTTAGTCGATATTCCGGATATGACCGAAGCCGATATCAAACGGAAGTTCAACGAGGCATTAAAACTCGAAAAAGAGGGAAAGGTTTCCCAAGCGGCCAAGGTATATACTGAAATTTTGGGGATGAATCCCAAGTTCCAAAAGGCATATTTAAATTTAGGGGCCCTTTATTCTAGGACCGGGGATTCTGAAAATGCGATCAAGACCTACCAAAAGGCCTTGGAACTCGGTAAAACCACAGAACTATATTATAATCTGGGTGTGGAACTTTATAGATTAGGGAGCTTAGACGCAGCCATCAAAGCCCTCAAAAGTTCTTTAGAGTTAAATAAAAAATACCTAAACTCTCATCTGCTTCTTGCTTATTGTTATAAACAACAAGATCGTCCGGATAAATCGGAATTATATCTGAAGAATGCGATCAAACTAGATCCGAAGAATAAGACCGCATATGCTGCTCTTGCGACTATCTATTTTGATACCGAAAAATGGGAGGCTGCATTAGAGGCAGCAAACACCGCACTTCAGATCAATCCGAATGATCCTAGAATGGATATCTTGGTCACTGAGATCCATGTAAAACTTGGAAATTATAAACAATCATTTGAATCTCTAAAAAAAGTCACTTCTTCCGCACAAGGTTTCGTTCAGTTCAATAATTCGATTAAGGAAGCAAAACAAAATCCGGACACAGAACAAAAGGTTTTCTTTGAGAATTTAGAAGTTCTCACAAGAAAGAAGTTGGATGAATTTAAGGACAAACTTACTCTTTCAAAAGAGAATCCTCAGGATTTCGAGGCTCCGGAAGCTCAGGACGCGCTTGATCTTTCGCTTATGTATTTGTTTCATGGAGATACAGAGCGGGCATTAAAGTACTTATTGTATGCACAAAAAAATCTGCAGGAAAATCCTGCTTCAGAAGTATCTTAATCTATTCTTTCTTCTAGTTGTATTCTCTCTTTCTAATTGCCTCTACCCTATCCGAAACAATGAACTGATCGAAAATGATACGATGTTCTTGTATCTTCCCGCTACCGATTATACTCGGGAAAAAGTAGACTCAGTTAAAAGTCCTTGGGAAGCAAAGAATCATAGGGGAAAGGCAATCTTAGCTCCGGATAAAAATAATCTGGGGATCTTATTCGTTCATAATTCTCTCATAGACGATGCAGAAGAAGAGTTTTTAAACGCACAAAAACTTCTACCGAACAATCCTGTCCCTGCTCTGAATCTATTACGTTTATACTATCTAGTAGACGATATCACCGAATCTAAAAAATTTCTGGGAACTTATCTCAAACAATCTCCTGCCTTAGAGAGAAAGAAATTCGAGAATGTTCTGATAGAATCCAATCGAGAAGAAGAGCTTGTGATCTTCCGAGACTCACTTTCCAATATTCCGGGACAGGAATTATATGCTTGGGAAGGTCTGGCAGAATACTTCTTCGCAAAACAAGATTGGTCCAAAAGTTATTATTATCTGGAGAAGATCCTACAACAAAGTCCATTTCATAAGAACGCAAGAGGCCTTATGCTGAAGATGGCCCATATTTTAGAAAAATGGGATGATGTTTTAGTTTTTGGGACTTCTTTGAGCGGTACAGGAGAAAGAGTTCCTGAATTAGAATATTATATTGCTCACGCTTATTCTGAGAAAAAAAGATATTCGGAAGCTTTAAACTGGATCCAAAGAGCCCCCGAAACAGAAAAAGAATCCCTGGTATTCTTGGAGTTATGGAAGCACTGTTTACTTTCTAAAAATCCAAAGGCGGATGTTTCTGTCTTGCTTCCTTATTTTAGAAAATTAAGATCCAAAGGACTACAATTTACGGAAGAGGAATTTTTTCCGACTCTAACTCCGGAAGGAAAAGAGTCGATGGATCGGATCCGTCACGGCCGATAACCTAAATTTCAGGACGGACTATAGTCGCTTCGCTCCTGAAGCCCACGTTGCGGACTATAGTCGCTTCGCTCCTGAAGCCCACGTTGCGGACTATAGTCGCTTCGCTCCTGAAGCCCGCGTTACGGACTATAGTCGCTTCGCTCCTGAAGTCCGCGTTGCGGACTATAGATTCCGTGAGCTAATTCCCAAGTTTTCATCGCTGTTAAAAATGATTTAGGAGAATGAGTTCGGATCATCGGGACCCCCTTCATCCATAAATATGTTTCTGAGATCGCAGTCGGAACTTCTCTTTCTTCAACTGGTAAACCTCCTAAAGCATTTCCTAAAAAAGATTTTTTAGTAACTGAAACCATTAGATTTGGAAATTCAGAAAGTATCTCTGAAATACTTGCGAGCACTGCAAAGCTTACTTTATAATCCGGGCTTAGAAAAAAACCCATCCCTGGATCAAGGATCAACCGATCGGCCAATCCTAAACTTTCGAAAGTTCTCGTTCTTTCCCTAAAAAACTCCAATGCTTTAGATACTACAGTCTCAGGCCTTAGATCCGAAACTTCTGAGGCTTTCACAGAATGATCTTGGGAAAACATCGAAATATACTTTGTAGGAGTTCCAACTTGGTCTTTCAATAACTCCAAACTTTCAGGATCCACGAATCCTCTGATATTATTGATATAATCCACGCCAGTCTCCAATGCTTTACGGATTACATAAGGACGAAATGTATCGATCGAGATCCGGACATTCTCTTTTTTAAGCTCAGAGATGATCCCTTTCATTCTTTCCCATTCTATCTCTTCCGAGACTGGATTTGCTTTCGTATTGGAAGACTGGGCACCAATATCGATCACATCGGCGCCTTCCTCGATTAAGGATTTTGCCTTCTCCAATGCGGAATCTTCCTGTAGATACTTTCCCCCGTCGGAGAAAGAATCACTCGTAATGTTCAGAACCCCGAATAATACGGGTTTAGAGGGGAAATTTGCACCCTGAATTCCTTCGGAAAGCCTCTCCGACATCTTAGTTTCCATCTTGATCCTTGGGGTCTTTCTTCCGATACTAAATACAAACGGCGGAAAATCCAAGGATTTTCTGAGAGTAAAGGACCGCAGATGTTTTTTTACAAGTCAGGAAAAGGATCCAATATCAAACGGGATCATTTTGTAAGCTCAATCCTTGCCGGAAGTATTCTATTTTTTCTATTTCTCGCTAGTCCTTTCGCACAACCTGTTCCTACACTTTTAGAAAGAAACTTCGGTTCTCCATTAAATACACAAAACGTAGAATATAATCCGATCATCAGCCCTGACGGAAGATACTTGATATTCCAATCCAATCGCCCAGGCGGAGAAGGCGAGATGGACATATGGCTTTCTGAAAACGCAAATTATAAAAAGAGAGATGGAGAAGCGGATTGGAAAAAACCAGTAAACCTGAACCAGGACATTTGGGAACAGAATAAGAAGGAACTTCCTTCCGGGGAAAAAAAATCCAAACTATTCAATACGGATAAGTATGAAGGAGGGATTTCAATCCGATTCGACGAATCGGGAAATCCTGCGGAAATTTTTCTAACTTCTATCCGTAACGTAAAAGCGGATAGAGAAGGTTTTGACGCATTAGATATTTATTATACTAAACGGGACGATAAGACAAGACGTTGGAGTGATCTGATCGGAATTTCCGAGATCAATTCAAACTTTAACGAAAAGATGCCGGCGATTTCTCCCGATGGAAAATATCTAGTCTTTTCTTCCGATCGCCCAGGTGGTTACGGTGAATACGATCTTTGGGTAAGTTATAGGAATTTGGCTACGGGAGCCTGGTCTCATCCAATCAATCTAGGATCCGAAATTAATTCCAAATCCAGCGAGATCCTTCCCTATATTCATCCTGATGGAGAACAACTTTACTTCTCTTCGAATCGAGAGAATGATCGTAAGAAATTTTCTCTCTATCGTATTTTCTTAAATCTTCCGGGAGACGCTGACACGGAAGATCCGGAAGATAAACTGACTGTTTCCAAAACGAATTCTTCTCATCCCGTACCTGAAGCAGGAAGTTTAGAAAAACTTCCTCATCCTTTTAATTTAGAAGTTTCAGAAGGAATCGACTCTGAAGGGATTTCATTCGACCAAGAAGGTCTCTGGGCCTATATCTCTTCAAATCGAAATGGGGGACAAGGACAGTACGATATTTATAGATTCCAAGTCCCGGAAAATCTGAGGAACTCCTATGACGTTTCTTTCCAAGGATTAGTATTGGACGGATCCGAAGCGACTATGATCGGTTTGGATGCTACGATCAAAATTTCGGATAGCGTAGGACCTTCTAGAACGATTACCTCTAAAAGGATCGGAGGAGATCTTTCTAAAGGAAATCCGACTAACTTTAAAACTGTTCTTAAAACAGGAAGATTGTATAAGGTAGAAATTTCCTCTCCTGGATTTTATCCAACTGAAGATAAATTGGATCTGAGAGGAAACGTAGAAAGGAACAAGAAAGTTTATAAGACTTATGTTCTTCTTCCGATCAAAGACGATGAAAAAGGAAAAGTGGTTAACACAGGTGATGGAGATAAAGGAAAGGGACTTAATGTGGTAGTTATAGATGCTACAACCAAAGAACCAATCCCTGGAGCGACCGCTACAGTGTTTACACCTAAGAATAGACAGGGAGAAATCCTAAAATACAACAGTTTGTCAAAAAATTTCCATATCGAGTTGCTTCCCGACACTGATTTTGAAATTTTTGCAAAGGCTGAGAAATATATTTCCGAAAGTGTAAATATCATTCGAAAAGATATTAAACCTGGATCTACAATTTCTATCGCTTTAAGGAAAGATTCGGATGTTCCAGCTGTTGTAGGTACAAAACTCTATTTCGAATTCAATAAGACCGAGGTAACTGAAGCACATCGCAAACAACTCGATCTGATTGTGGACTATCTCAAGAAGAATCCGTCCGATAAAATAGAGATTGGGGGCCATACAGATAATATAGCCTCCAAAGAATATAATACTCGCTTGAGTGGGAACAGAGCGCGGAAAGTTTTTGACTACATTCGTAGTAAAGGGATCCAAGCTGCTAGGCTAAAAACCAGAGCTTATTGGTATTCCAGACCTGATGAAGATAACTCTACCGAAGAAGGTAGAGCAAAAAATAGGAGGGTCGACTTCCGCAAGCTATAAGAGTTTGGACTTAAAGCCCAAACTTCTGATTCCTGAAAAGCGAAAGCCCATGAGTGTAAACTCTTGGGCGGCTATAAAGGAGAACAGATGGACGTCGAGTACCGATCCTACCTACAATCGCCCAGAATTTGGGATACGATTAAGGATCCTCAAAAAATCGGTTATATTCTGAAAGAGTACGTACATAATAACGGGCTCTTTCTGAAAGAAAATCCTCTCAAACAAGAATTACAAATCTTGCAAACAACTCCAGAAGGAAAAATATTCCTTAGGATCGATCCGGAATTTGTGAACGAAGAGGGCGAGATCACAGTTTACAAAACCTTAAGTAAACATATGGAGATCGGCTTTAGAGTAGATTCCATCAATCATGATGACGGAGTTGTTATTTGTTCTCCTGAATTTGTGAGGATCGCTAAAGACGGAAGAATTCTTCCAAGGATCGAAGGTTTACAGGGAAAGGTAATCGCTCATCGTTTCCATATGTTGAAGAAGGAACAAGACTCTACAAAAGTTCTTGGGACTTCCGGCCAAATCCTTCTTACCGACTTACATAAAAACATACTTTCCGATTATCCTTATTCTAGGCTCGTATTCCCGAGTGGAAAAGAACTAAGCGTAGAACAGGATATGTCCAAACGTACTGGTAAAACGATCTTCGTAAAAGATGCGATCAATTTGGATCCACTTTCTAAAGAAGAAGCGGAAGGTTTTAATCTTATAGATCTAAAACAAGAACTCGAAGAAGAATTGATGTTGGAAGATAGAACGAAAGTATATCGTTCCGGCAAGATCCAATCCTTCGCCATCTATCCGATCTATTATAGAGATCCTCTAGGACCTAAACTCGTTGCTTTAGGTTATGCGGAAACCAAGGACAGAACCTTGGATCCGGCTATATTGAAAAAATATGTGGAACTAGAAGACGTTTTTAACGAAAGGATCGAGGACTCGAATACTCTGGACATTGATATTCGTCAGAACGTGATCAACGCTTCCGAAGGCGGGATCCTTTTGGAAGTAACCGAATCTCAGCTAGTCGAATCTTTTCTGCATAAACCGTTTTTTACTGCGGATATAACTTTTAAGATGCAAGCTCCTCTTAGATTCGCATTTAAAATCCGACATATTTCACAGGTTGGGGAAATTTACCTGGTCGGTGCAGAAATAGTTGGCTCCAACGATGCCAAGACGAATATGACTCTATTAAAGAAGAATTTAAGCTTCATTAAGAGCGTCTAAGAGACTTGGAAAAACAGAAAGCCTTTTTACCCACAGCCCCTTACAAGGGGACGAGAGATTTTTATCCGGAAGAAATGAGATTTCGAAACTGGATGTTTTCCGTTATGCGGAAAACCGTTCAGTCTTTCGGATACCAAGAATACGACGGCCCTATCTTAGAATCTTTCGAACTATACCAAGCAAAAAGCGGAGAAGAGATCGTACAAAGACAATTATACGATTTCACTGATAAAGGAGATCGTCATGTTGCGATCCGCCCTGAGATGACTCCGACTCTTGCGAGAATGGTTGCGGGAGAAGTTAGGAATTTAGCAAAACCGATCCGTTGGTTTTCCATTCCGAATCTATGGAGATACGAACAACCGGGCAAGGGTAGATTAAGAGAACATTGGCAGCTCAATGTGGATCTTTTTGGTGTAAACTCCTATCGCGCAGAAGTGGAAATCATTCTGATCGCAAATGCAATTTTAGAAAACTTTAAAGCTCCTAAGGGAAGTTATCAGATCAAAGTTTCTCATAGAGGGATTTTGGATTCCTTCTTAAACAAAACTTTGGCTTTGGCCCCTGAGAAAGCCCATGCAGTATCCAAACTTTTGGATAAAAAGTCAAAGATCAGCAAAGAAGCTTTCGAAGAGGAGATTAGCCCTCTACTTTCAGATCCAAGCAAACAACTTCCACTCATCTATAAATATCTAGATACGAATATTCAAACGATCGGAGATTTAGAAGGGATCGATACTATATCCGTTGAGTTCATTAAGAACCTGTTTTCGGATCTAGAAAAACTCGGGATCAAAGATCAGATCGAGTTCGACCCTTCTATCATTCGTGGATTCGATTATTATACAGGTTGCATTTTCGAAGTATTCGATACCAATCCTGAAAATAGACGCTCTCTTTACGGCGGAGGAAGATACGATAACCTGATCGGACTTTTCTCCAACGAACAACTTTCCGGGATTGGGTTCGGATTAGGTGATGTAACCTTCAAAAATTTTTTAGAAGGACATGATCTTGTTCCGAAAGATCTAAATACGCAAAATGCAGTTTTAATTCCTTTAATGGACGATAAACTTTTTCCGGAAGTTCTCAAACTTGCAGATGAACTTCGCAAAGAAGGGATCGGAGTGGAAACAATGCTCGAGTCCGCCAAACTCGGAAAACAGATCCAAACTGCTGAGAAAAAAGGATATCGTTTCGTTTTATTTCTGGGAGAATCCGAAGTTGCCGAAAATAAGATACAGTTAAAAGATCTTATTTCCGGAGAACAATCTATAGTATCCAGAATGGATCTGGTCTCTACCCTACGGAAATCCCTACTTGGATAAAAACACTTTGGAAAAATTATCCGCCTTCGAAAGAATCGATTATGCAATCGCGATGTTTGTTCGCGAGAAGATCCATGGTCCGATTTTAAACCGTACACTCTCCAGGATCAATCGTGGAGAAATGATGCTTCTTTTGATTATTCCGTATTTGGCATATGCCGCATGGAAAGAAATATTGCCTTATCCTTGGTGGATTGTCATCCCATACGCAGGGATCATCGCATATGCGAACGATCGATTTGTTTTATTCTTAAAAAAGCTGATCTCTCGCAAAAGACCATTGGTTACTGTCGCAGGAAAAGTGGATCAAAATCCGGACATGAAACATTCATTTCCATCCGCGCATGCATCTAACTCGATGACCGCAGCCTTGATCTTAGTGTTTTTATTCGGTTTCCCGGAATGGTTTTTGGTAATTAGTTTGTTAGCGGGGATCGGGAGATTATTATCTCTTCACCATTTTCCCTCCGATGTACTCGGAGGGTGGGTGATAGGAACTTGTTTCGGGAGCCTTGGCTTATTTCTTGGCCGCTGGCTTCTTCCCTTCTTTTTTGGCACCACCTAAGGCATCCAAAGTAAGTTTGTGACGGATCTCTCCTTCGTGAGTGATCGTCGTAGAAGCGATAACTTCATCATTCAAGTCAAAGTTAATCTTCTTCTCTTTCACTAATAACTTCAGATAATTCAGGATGTTTTTCGCAAACATTCTGGAAGCATCGGATGGAAGAGATCCTGCCAAGTTTTGGTGTCCAACTACGGAAACTCCGTTTTTAGTTAGGACAACCTTACCATGTTGGGTATACTCGCAGTTTCCTCCATTTGGAGAAGCAAGGTCCACAACTACGGATCCTGCCTTCATTTTATCCACGATCTTTTTAGAAATGATGATTGGAGCTTTTCTTCCTGGGATCAAAGCAGTAGTGATGATCACGTCAGCTTTTGCAGCGAACTTTTCGATCGCTTCTTGCTGGCGTTTTTTATACTCTTCAGTTTGCTCTACAGCGTAACCGCCCGCAGCAGCAGAGTGAGTTGCACCTTCTACTTCTACGAACTTTGCACCAAGTGATTGTACTTGTTCTTTTACTTCGGGGCGAGTGTCGAATACGTCTACAACCGCACCTAATCTTCTCGAACTTGCAATCGCTTGTAATCCAGCAACTCCAGCGCCAATGATCAGAACGGATGCAGGTGTAATTGTTCCTGCAGCAGTAGTTAACATTGGAAAGAATCTGGTTAAATGGGTAGAAGCCAATAGAACAGCTTTGTATCCCGCAACGGTTGCTTGGGAAGAAAGAACGTCCATGGACTGAGCACGAGTAATACGAGCAATTGCATCCAAACTAAGTACGGTTACTTTTTGGGAAGCAAGCTTTTTGACTACTTGAGGATTAACAGCAGGCTGGAACATACCTAAGTAGAATCCGCCTTTTTTAATCTTAGAAAGACTTGCGCCGTCAGCCAAATGGATGCTTACAACGATGTCAGATTTTTTCAGGATATCAGCGCGAGACTGGATGCTAGCTCCTGCTTTTTTATAATCTTCGTCAGAGAAGAAGGAACCTTCTCCCGCGCCTTTTTCAATGATAACAGAAGCGCCGATTTTTTTCAGAGCGTCTACTACGTCTGGGGTTATAGCTACCCTAGTCTCTTCCTTAGCTTCTTTTAAAACTCCGATATTCATACAGCCTACTCGAAACTCAATTTTTCGGTTTAATTCCCTTGTTTGGGAAAAGTAGGTCCAGATTTTCTCGGCGAATGATTAATCCAAGTTATTTTTGAAATATTCGACCGTTTTCCGGATTCCTTCTAAGAGAGGAACCTTCGGTTCATAACCCAGCTTTTGTCTTGCTATAGTCAGATCCGGCTTTCTACGCACTGGATCGTCTTGAGGAAGAGTTTTATAAACGATTTTAGAAGAAGAGCCGGTCTCTTTTAAAACTAACTCCGCTAACTCTTTTACTGTGAATTCTCCATCGTTCCCTAAATTAACAGGACCGTTGAAGTCTTGGGTATTCATCATTCGAATGATACCATCCACAAGATCATCTACGTAACAGAAAGATCTGGTTTGAGAACCGTCTCCATAAACAGTGATGTCTTTTCCTGCCAATGCTTGGACCACAAAATTACTTACTACTCTTCCATCGTCCGGAAGCATACGAGGGCCGTAGGTATTGAAGATACGGATCACTCTGATATCTACTTTATGATTTCGATGATAATCGAAGCAAAGAGTCTCCGCTACTCTCTTACCTTCATCATAACAACTTCTGATCCCGATCGGATTTACATTTCCCCAATAGGATTCTTTCTGAGGATGTTCGATCGGGTTTCCATACACTTCACTAGTAGAAGCTTGTAGGATCCTTGCCTTCACTCTTTTTGCAAGTCCCAACATGTTGGTAGTTCCGAGAACATTGGTTTTAATAGTTTTAATTGCGTTGGATTGATAGTGAACAGGACTTGCAGGACATGCAAAATTATAGACTTGGTCTACCTCAAGCCGGATCGGCTCGGTGATATCATGGCGTATTAATTCGAAGCGAGGATTGGCTAAAAGTTTTTCTATGTTTTTCTTTCTTCCAGTATGGAAATTATCCACACAAATAACTTCGTTTCCCTCTTGGATCAGTCTTTCACAAAGATGGGATCCGATAAATCCGGCTCCTCCGGTCACTAGCACTCTATTAGCCATCAATTCTCTCGATATTCGTAAATTCCGGAGGAAGAGGTTTACCGTTCAAATCCAAACCTCTACTTAAAAACCATTCCAATACTTCCGGAGTAACTTCTCCAGGAAACGGATTGTCCAAACCAACCACCGGCCCTTCATCAAATCCAGGTGTCTCATCTGCCGGAGCAGGACGAGGAGCTACCGCTCGCTTCAATGAAAAGAATATGATGGATACGCTAAAAAAGGACCAGAGCAGAGCAATCAAATATCCCAAGAATAAAACCGATTTCGGGACAGCTCCTCCAGGTAAAGTGCCTGTTGCCCAATATGCTAATATCCCCGCATCGGTGTTTTGAATATTCTCCGTAAAATCTAAAAGATCATAAAGACTATATAAACTCACGCTAGTGCCTAAAAATACGGTAATCAATCGATCCCAACCGAAAGGAAGGAAGGATACGACCAAAAGAAAAATTCCCCAAAGGAGTCCGGTTCTTTGCGCGAGTCCTCCGGAAGAAGTGTACTTAAGAGTGAGAAGTAAAACTGCTCCTCCCAAAAGTAACAAGGTTGGTCGAACAAGACTTCCTTTAAATCCTCTGTTGATCAAAAATCCACCGACCAAACAAGAACCTAAATATCCTGCGGAAACAACAAAGATAAACGGGCTTTTCCCGGATGTAGGAGAAGCAACGGTTTGCCCAGCTTCATCTCCGTTCAGTTCAATCATCTGGACCGAACCTCCGGATATCAAAGTTGCGACTGCGTGCCCCGCCTCATGGATTAAGACCACAAAATCTTTCAGATAAGAAACCCAACCGTGATTCCAATAAGAAAGAAGTGTAACTATGATTGCGAGTAAGAGTGCGAGGCGTAGAAACCGATTCTCCATTCTAAAATAGATATCGGCTTTTTTGAAGGAATTCCTACCGGGAAATCGGAAGTTCAGCGCTTAAATTCATTCGGAAATTTTTCAGTCAGTTTTAAAATGACTTAAGATTCCGCCTAATTTTTGCGAATGCTCCAAAGTATCTTCTACAGAGTGTTTTATATTTTCGGAAGTCGCTGCTATATCTTCTGCAGATTTGGAAATAGAGCTCATCGAATCAGAGATCTCTCCCGCAGCGATCTTTTGTTGTTCAGAAGAATTGGACATCATCTTTCCTAAAACCAAAACCTGGTCCGAGTTATTTCGGATCTCTCCCAATTTTCTGGACTGTTCCGAAAGTAAACTTTTCACCTTGGATGCTGAATTATGGACTTCTTCTATATAATCCTGTAAATTTTCGAAAACATGAACCGACTCGCCTACTTTTACAGCTCCTTCTTCTACAGAACTTGAAGTACTTTTTACAAGTTGTGTGATATCTTTTATACTAGACTTCGTTTGTTCCGCTAGTTTGGAAATCTCATCAGCAACAACCGAAAATCCTTTTCCTGCAGAACCAGCTCGAGCAGATTCTATAGAAGCATTTAAAGCGAGCATATTCGTTCTCTCAGAAATGCTAGTAATGATCCCTACGATCTTGTTGATCTCATTCGAATAAGAACGGATCTCTTCCATGGATCTGATCGCTTCATTAAAGATCTGCTTGGCTTGATTCGCTTTTCCTGCCACGTTCCCGGTTTGAGATTCTAAACTTTCCATCGATTTGGAAGTCTCTCCCAAGGAAATATCGATGGATCCGATGCTTGCATTCACATTCGAAAGACTTCTTGTTTGCTCACTAATTGTAGAAACGATCTCTTCTATCGTTTTAGAAAGTTCATGAGAAGCGGATGCGGTTTCTTGTACGGCATGCGCTTGTTTTTGAGAACCTGTTTCGAAGGAGTTCACGGATTCGAATAGTTCCTCGTACAGTTTCAAATTCCTTTGGTAGTTTTCTTTCATCTGAACTAAAAGCCCCCAAAGACTGATCGTTAAACATCGAAAGTTCGAGTAGATCCGATCTGCATCGTCGGTCCCTTCTCTCCTAGGAAAATCGGAGATTAGGTTTCCAATTACTACCTTACCTACGATCTCTAATGTCTCTGAAGTTTTCTTTCTTTGTTTATAGATAGTTCTCAAACATAGAAAGAATCCGAAAATTACTGCTAAAAATGCGATCGTAGAAGCGATTGGCTCGGATACGAATAATTTCCAACCCAAGTAGGAAGAAGGAATAAATATACATGCGAAAATAAGAGAGATCAGTCCGAAATAACCGAACTTTATCTTAAATGAAGTCACGAAAGAATTGATCGTTTGTAAAAACCGTGACTCTCCGTTAAGTCTCGCAAAAAGTTTCTCCGCTTTTTCAATATGATCTCTGGAAGCTTTTTTGCGAACCGACATGTAACCGGTGATGATCCCGTTCTCTAAAACAGGAGTAACAGTTGCATCTACCCAATAATGATCTCCGCTTTTTGCTCTGTTCTTAACGATACCGTTCCAAGGACGAGCAGATTGGACCGTATCCCATAACTCTTTATAGACCGCAGGAGGAACATCGGGATGACGAACTATATTATGAGGTTGACCGAGCATTTCAGACTCGGAGAAGCCACTGACCTCTGCAAATTCTTTAGATACATAAGTAATCTTGCCTTTTGCGTCGGTCCTTGAAATAATAACGGCCGATTCCGAGAATTGGATCTCACGTCCTGTAATCGGTAGATTCTTTCTCATAATCTCAGTAATTTTATAAGATCAAGATAGGCAAAGCGAATTTAGAAAATTCAATTCTTGATTTTATCGGATTAACTTTTGGGAAGTAATGCTTTCGGTTTAGTTAGTTAAGAACAAAGAAAAAATTAGTCTGCGGTCTTACTTTATAAAAACTAAATATGCTTGGATACATCCCGCCAAACCCCCTAAGAACGCTCCCAAAGTGATCAGAGTAGCTTCATCTTCCTTGAACACAGAATGAAGTAGATGTTCGAACTCTTCCGCAGGAAGGACACTTAGTTTTTCGAATGTAAGTTTCTCTATCTCCAAACGATCTTCTATATAATCTTTCATTTTATCCGCAGCTTCAGGAACTAATTCCAAAATCGATTCCGTTATTTTTTGTTTCATCTCTTCTAATTTTTGGGAACCTAAGATCAAAGAAGCGTACGGGATCTTCTTCTTTAATTTTTCATCCATCAACTCTTTAGATTTGGAAATTAGTTCAGTTATAATCAAATCACCACCCTTTCCATTAAAGATCACTCGGATCAAACTTTCAGGGTCCAAAATTTTAGAAGCGACAACGGAAGCGAATTCCCTAGAAACATCTACTTGTCTCTTCAAGAATAAACCTTGGTATTTGAAAAAGAGGAAATTTTTAGGCTGCAAAGGAGAGAAGATCATTAAGATCGCCAACCAATTCGTGATGTATCCCACAAAAATTCCCATAAGAGGCATGGTCCACCATTGATTCAAATATGCGATAAATAGAACCTGGATGCAGCCGATCAAAAATCCAAAATAGATCCCGGATCGAATAATAAATCTAAATTCCGGCCCTCCACATCTTTTAAAAATTTCGGAAAGAACATTTGCATTTTCTCCCGATAGAGATTCTCGAATTAAATTACCGATCCCTAATATTCCTTCCAAATTTTTTCCGAAAGAAGCATATATTTCTTCGATCTTTTGGGGTATATCTTCCCGTATTTCCTTTTCTAGAATCTCTTTCGATTCCTGAGGGACCATGGACCAAATAACAGGGTTATCTGCAAAAAATACCTCTTTCACAATAGAAGAAGATTTCTCACCGATCCGATCTCGGATCAATTCTGTGATTTGTTTTGGATCTAGTTTTTTGTAAAGATCATAGGGTTTGATCAACCTTTCCATCATTACATCTGAAATGAGCCCCGCCATTTTTTTGGAATGCCTTGGGATGATCCCTTGCCATCCTAAGAATCCCCAGCCTCTAAAATGTTTTGGGTAGAAGATCATTTGCACAGCGATATAGTTGGTAATCCAACCTACGAATGAACAAGTGATTAGGATCGAAACAATCTCAATCGTAGAACCGCTTGCTATGTGCAGACCTTGCATCCGCGAGATCTTAAAAAATCGAAGTTCTTGTTCAAGAAAAAATCGTTTGCTGCACGAATCCAAACCTACAAATTGAATCAGGTCTTAGGAAATCCAAATGGATTCCAAATATAGTTATATCCTTTCTTTATTCATTCATTGTGTTCTCTATTTCGGATATTTCCTTATAGGGATGGCTCCGAATACATCGTTTGAACAGATTCGATTAGAGCTCAGTAAAGGACAAATTCCGAACGTATACTTCTCTCTTCCTAAAAATTCTGGAGAAGGTTTGGATTCATCTACTAGTTCCGGGCTTGCAGGGACCCCTGAGGCCGAGATTGAGAGATTTAAAAATGAGATCCATTACCCGGCGGGGGCATTAGAGCAAAGATTAGAATCCGATTGCTCTTGGGAGTTAGAAATAGGAGCTAACGGCCAAGGTAGAAATATCAGAACTATAAAACCTTGCAGATACCAAGTCTTCGAAACTCATTTTAAAAAAGCGGTTTCTAGCTGGAAATTTCAACTACCCGAAGGAAAAGTCATAATTATTCCGATCTCTTTTCGTGTTGAATCCGATGATTGAACTTTCCAAATACTGGTATGCAGTTTATACACATTCGCGATCCGAAAAGAAATTAGCACTTCAACTGCAGAAAAAAGGGATAACCCTATACTTGCCGATTATTTCGGTTAAAAAACAATGGTCTGATAGGATCAAAACGGTACTTGTTCCGGTATTTCCTTCTTATGTATTCGTAAAAATTGATATAAGAACGGAGAAACTTAAAGTCCTGGAAACTCCTGGTTCGGTACGATTTGTTTCTAACGAGGGAATTCCTCTCGTTATAGATGAGGGAGACATAGAGATAATCCGGACACTAGTTACCGAATATCCGGAAAGAATAAAAATAGAAAGAGAGAAGATGTTGGCTCCCGGAAAAAAAGTCCTAATCAAAAAAGGACCTTTTGCGGGAAGAAACGCTAGAGTGATCCGAAAAGGAAGTAGATCTTCCATCATCGTTTCCATTTCAGAAATGAAAATGTCAATTTCATTGGAATTGGATTCTGAACAACTGGAGACGGGCGAGGAGAATTAGAAATGAGTAATATATTAGATAAAGTTAAAAAAGCCTTAGATACGGAAATAGAAGCTATAGTACATTTTAGGGAAAACTTAGACCCGAATGTTGAAAAAGCCGTAGAGTTAATTTTCCAATCCAAAGGAAAAGTAATTGTAACAGGTGTCGGAAAATCGGGAGACGTGGGCAAAAAGATCGCATCCACTTTATCTTCTACCGGGACTCCTTCTTATTTTCTTCATCCATCTGATGCCGCTCATGGAGACGCAGGAATTTTAGGGGAAGGGGATGTAGTAATTGCGATCGGAAAAAGTGGCGAAAGCGAAGAATTACTCAACCTTCTTCCTACAATCAAAAGTATCGGAGCAAAATTAATTGGACTAACTGCAAATCCTCAATCCAGATTAGCCTTAGATTGTGATATCGTCGTATTAACACCTGTTCTCAAAGAGGCATGCCCTCTAGAGTTAGCGCCCACTTCCAGCACAACAATTGCTCTTATGTTGGGAGACGCGATCGCGATGGCGCTAATGGAACTTAGAAATTTCCAAAAAGAAGATTTCGCGTTATATCACCCGGCAGGAAGGCTCGGAAAAAGACTTTCTTTAAAAGTAGACGATGTGATGAGAAAGGGAGATAAACTTGCAAAGATAAGTTCTGATGCTAGTTTAGAAGAAGTCCTTTCAGAAATCACTACCAAATTAGTTGGAGCGACAGGTGTCGTAGATCCTACAGGTAAATTGATCGGCTTCGTAACGGATTTTGATATTCGCAAACTTCTGAAAGACGGAAAGTTCGATAAAGGGATCAAAGCAAAAGAACTAATGAACCCGAAACCGATCGTATTCGAAAGCGGGATCATGGCGTATGATGTTTTACAAGCAATGGAAAGAAGAGAGAAACCGATCTCTGTCGCACCGATAATTTCTAAAGAAGGAAACCTTTTAGGGATCGTTTCCATTCACGATCTCTTACAAAAAGGTCTTTAAGAACTTCATATGATCGGTAAAAAACCAAACGAAGTCCGGATCATTCTCACTTTAAACGAAGAGGAATTTTTCGGGTTAAAAGATCTGCCTAAAGCGGATTTTTTGGAAATTCGTTTGGATCAATTTCGTTCAGATATTGATAGTCCGGATAAAATATTAAAGAAGATCCAAAACTTAAATGCAAGTTGTGTATTCACGTATAGACAACCTGAAGATTCTAGTCTTCAAGCAATAGGTTCTTGGAACCAGGAAAATATCGCGCCTTTACTTTCAGGATTAGAAGCCGGAAAACATTATATCGATCTGGAGCTTGACAAAGATAATTCAGTATTTACTCAACTAGACGAGTCTTCTTTCGGGATCGTCCGATCAGTCCATAACTTTTCCGGTGTTCCTAACTACGAAGAATTGTTGTTCTATCTTGGACCTGTGATCGAAGAAAATTTAGCCACAAGGAAATCAGATCTTCCTTTCCAAAGGATCTTTAAGATAGCAACACTTCCTAAAAATCAAGATGAGGCCGAGGAGTTCCTACATTCCTCTTTGAAACTTTCGAAACTCTGTTCTAAACAAAATAACCCGATCGGATTTTGTGGGATCTTGATGGGAGAAACCGGAAAAGAATATAGGATCTTTCCCGAAAAGATCGGATCACAATTTACTTACTCTTGTTTGGGAGAGCCTAAAGCACCCGGACAAGTTGATCTGGACACCTTACTTTCTAAAAGAAAATAGATCAGTCCCCATCATGGGAATCAGAATCATCTTTATTATCATCCGGTCTTTTAGGATCTCTCGTTCCGGCTCGAGTTTCTAAAAAATTCTTAAAACTATCGTCGGATTTAAATTTTTTAAATGCCTTATCTCTTTCAGCAGATCCCCAATAGGAACTTTTGATAGTTGCTGCTTTTTTAATATTTACCATTACCTGGTCTATATTACTTTTTTCGGCATAACATTTAGCGAGAAGATAGTATGCTCCAGCGGAATCCTCGACCCTTTCCAAAAGTGAGATCGCTTTATCAACTGATCCGGTGTAAAGATAAGCCTTTCCTAAATAAAATTTATATTCTCTTTCTTCCTCTTCGTCCGGCTGAACGGCTTGGAAATATTTAAGAGCTTTTTCATAATTCCCGTTATTGGTATAATATCTAGCTAATTTGAGAAACCCATCGTAATAAACGTCCGGCAGATCTTTTAGATCCGGATTCTCTTTTTCGATAGCATGGGCGATCTCTTTTAAAAGATCATAACCTTCTTCTTTTTGACCTAACTGCACTTTGCAGAGACCGATATACATTCGGATCTCTCTGGTTTTCTCACCGTATTCTAAGGCTTTTTCGGCTGTTTTAATGGCATTCTCACAATCCTTTAACTGCCATTTAATCTTGGTCAGACCGATCAAAGGTAGAACTGTATGCTTATTCGCATGGGCCTTTTTATAATACCTAGAGGCTTCTTCAAAATTTTTCTTTTTATGATACGCGGCAGCTTGAGTAAGATGAGTGAAGTAGAGAAGTTTCTCTCTTTCAGAAGGGATCTTGGGCTCTATCCGATTTAATACCGAAAGAGCCTCATCGTATTTTGAGATCCTTACGAGTAATGCTCCGTATTTATATCCATATTCTATATTATCAGGTTCGGATTTTACCAAACCGGAGAGAATGGTTTCGGATTTACTAAATTCCTTTTCATTATAATATGCTAATGCAAGTTGCCAGAGAATTTCTTTATTATTAGGATCCTGTTTTAATTTTTTCTCTAGGCTGGATACACTTTCCTGTTCAGCTTCTTCTTCATGGTATGTTGGTTTACGATAGGTTCCACCGGAAGAATGTCTCTCTTCTGCGGCAGCTCTGATCTTTTGGATATGAGATAGTTCCGGATCGATCTTAAGCAAACGATTGGAATAAGAGATCACTTCTCCGTAATCTCTTTGGTAATTATGATATAAAATGATCTTTGTTAGTGAATTGACTAGATCTTTTTTTGGAAGGTTTAAGCTGACAGCTTTTTTGAAGGCTTGGATGGACTTAGGATAATCCTTTTTACTTTCGTAAATATATCCCATATACATCCAGGCTTCTCCGGATGAAGGATTTCCATCATTATACTTCTGAAATTGTTTTAATGCCTCGGTATAATCCTTTCTTGAATACGCCTTCTTACCATCTTTCAGGTCTGCGAATATCGGAAGGGATAAAAAGCAGAATATAGAACATAGCAGCAGGGGAAAAAAGGACTTACGCATACTAGTAAGACCGAGATTTTCACCCCGAATATAACAAAAGAAGGAAGGCATTTATCCAATTTTGGAAGAGAATTCCACGAATAAAGTGGAATTCTCGCCTTCCCAAAGGAATTATTTATTTCCTAATACTTCCGCCTTTCTTTGTGCCAATGCTCTTGCAGCCCTCAAATTCACACTCATAGTCGTGATTTGAGGATTTACGGATAATCCTGTAGGATAAACAGAGGCATCCATTACAAAAATATTCTTATGACCATAGAGTTGGAAATCCAAATCAACCGCACCTAGGTCGGGAGATTTCGCAGCTTGAACGGATCCATGAGGATGGGCCGAACCGATCACTATCTTTCCTGGCTCGATGCTCTTATCCAATATCCAATCAAATTTGGAATTTTTATCCACTGGGATCGGATCTTGAACATCAGGAAAAGGAAATACGATCGCTTTTGCTCCAGCTGCAACTTGAACTTCTGCCAATGATTTAAGACCTTTCAGAAGATTTTTTCCATCAGTCGGAGTGATCTCGAAATAGACTTTTCTTCTTCCTAAAGACCATTTTACGGAAGCATTCGCTTCTCCATCCGCTCCATCACGGACAAGAACGATACCAGCACTCATATTAGGATACTTCTTCATTGTATCGAATTGTTTTTGTCCGTAAAAAGGAATGAGTGAACTCGCTAGTGTAGGACGAAATGGAGCTACTTCTAACCAATATCCATATCCGGTATTGTCCTGATTATGACCATCCTTGATCACTGCTGATTGAGGAGGGCCGGAGAACATATTGATCGTTTCGTCAAAGATCGCAAAGTTCACTGATGTTGGATGAACTTTTAAATTTCTTCCAACCCAATCATTTCCCAAGCCTGATCTTTGTAATAAGGCTGGAGCTTCGATAGCACCCGCACTTACGATTACTACAGGTGCTTCTATCACTAATTTTTCGATTATGTTGTTTGGAGCTTTTTCATAAGGATCTGGAGTGAATTCCGCGACTACGGTTTTTATATCTCCGTCTTTGATATACTGAGCTCTCATATTCGAGATCACGGTAGCACCTGCTTCTATCGCATCCGGGATCCAGGTCAAGAATGCGGATTGTTTTGCATTGATCGGACAGCCTAATCCACAGCGACCTAGACCAATACAACCTCTATTATTATTTTTTAATACTTCCGGATGCAGGCCCAAAGCCTTTCCGCCCTTCATCAAAGTGTTATTATTTGCATTGATGAGATTTGGAGGAACTTCGTGAACACCAATCCTTTCATGGACTTCGGAAATAAAAGCATCCATTTCCTGCCTTCCATATCCTTTCCAACCAAAGCGGGAATCCCATTCTCCTGTCACATATTCCGGAGGATAAAGAGATGTTTGCCAGTTTACGGTTGTAGAACCTCCTACAGTCCGCCCTTGCAGAATAGAAAGAGTCTGCTCTTCTGCGATGATAAATCCCGCATCCCTATATAGTCTAGCTTGGGAAATGAATTCGTCACCTGTGAATTTTGCGGGATTAAAATATCCGCCTTCTTCGATCAGGATTACTTTCCAACCTGCTTTTGCAAGAGTTGCAGCTACCACTGCTCCTCCCGCTCCGGAACCGATAATTACCGCTTCAGACTTAAGAGTCCAGGTTCCGTCTTTGATATTGTTCTCTTTAATCAAAGATTCATGTTTGTCCGGAGTGATAATCTTATAATTTGCTTCAGGGATCCCGCCCATAGTTCTTAACCTTTATATCCCACTAGTTCGTTATATTCTCTTTCCATAGACACTAAGAAGAAGGCTAGCTGACGCATGATATTATATGCGCCTCTCTTCAAAGATAATGAAGAATTTTTCCAAGACAGAAGTCGTTTCTCGCGATCTTCTTTAGAAAGCCCAACCATCGAAGTAAAAGAAAAATCGAGAGCAAAAGAAACAAGAGAAGAACCCGGAAGGAATGCTAATAATTTTAAAACTGATTCGGTATCGATTGGATAAGGGTGACCGTAAATATATTTATCCGCAGCCACTCCCAAATCGAAACCTTGGATAGGATTTCCTACGAGAAAGACTTCTTCCAAGGATTTGAATGCAAGGTATTCAGAATCACTCAAGCCATGTAATTTAGGGATCGTGCCCGGTTTACAAGAAGCTTGAGGTAACAGGATGGCCGAGACAGCGGCCGTTTTGAGCAGAAACTTTAGAAAGCGACTACGAGTGACTTTCTCTTCCAGAAACGATTCCAATTCTAACTCCTAAACTTTGTTCGAAAAAACAAAATTTGCCGTAACGAATGTTCTGGAATATGTTATACTTTGTCTATCCTTTCTTTTGGAATTTCTTTAGCTTCACGTAAATTTTGATTTCTTCAAAATCAATTCTATCTAGTTCCACTGGGAATGTTTCGCCTAATGAATATTGTTTGGTATATTTTTTAGAATAGAATGTGAAATCTGTCTCTGCCTGCAGTTCTCCTTCGTCCGTAAATTCTATCGCAGGAATCACGGCTTCCACTGGAGGATTATTCAATTCAACAAACGCAACCGCAGATTTAAATCCGATCAGTGTTGCAGTAAATTCTTTGATACCTGTCTTTTCTAAAAATCTACATGCTTTGAGTTTATAATAGTCACGCTCAGAATCCGTAGCCTTTCTTTCTTCGTGTGAAGTGTGAAGCCCCATCACTTTGATGTCCTCTTCAGAATACGGATTTTCTTCCGAGAGTAGGATACTTTCCAAAACTCTATGACAAACCAAGTCAGGGTAACGACGGATAGGAGAAGTGAAATGGCAATAATCCTTAAACCCAAGCCCCCAATGCCCGAGTTGTTCTCCGGAATAATACGCCTGCATGAAACTTCTTAAAAGAGAAATATTAAATAATCTTTCGGAAGGGCTCCCTTCGATCACCTGAAGCACATGTCGAATAGATTCATAATTCGTATCTTGAAGCTGCGCGTTCACTCCGTTCAATCTTAAGAAAGAGTTTAACATCTCTAACTTTTCGACATCCATCGGTTCGTGGACTCGATATAGGGTAGGTCTTTCTTTTTTTCGAATGAACTCCGCTACTTTGATATTTGCGGAAAGCATAAACTCTTCGATCAAAATATGAGCCTGCAATCGATCCACAGGTTTGATCTCGACCACATTATGATCCGAATCAGTAACTACTTTATTCTCTTTTAAGTTGAGATCTACTCTTCCCGAATTGAGCCTTCTTTTTCGTAGTATATCCGCAAACTTCATCATTTGGAAGATCCAATTATTCGGATCTCCAGCTTTGATCTCTTCTTCTGCACGATTATAAGTATATCTTTCATCCACCTTAATAATGGATTTATAAAATTTCGCGTGAAAGATTGTCCCACTCCAATCTGCTTCCATTTCAACAGTGAAAGCGAGTCGATTCTTCTTTGCCACAAGGCTACAAAGATTTTCGGATAATTCGGGAGGAAGCATAGGAACCACTCTACTTCCCAAATATACGGATGTAGCTCTTGCATAAGCTTCTATATCCAGATCGGAACCTGGTCTTACATAATGAGAAACATCCGCGATATGAACATAAAAACGGATCTTCTTACCTTCATCCACGAATGAGATCGCATCGTCGAAATCCTTAGAATATTCTCCGTCGATCGTTATGGATTTAAGATCTCTCAAATCCACTCTTGTTCCCCAATTTGCAACGGAGGATTCTTCTACCTCATCCGGTAAATCTTCCAATTTTACTTCATCCGGATAGAGAATAGAATAATTATATTTCATGAGCATTCTCATGAGGTCCGTGTCTTCTTTCGTGTCCGATTCAAATCGTACAAAATGAGCTTCGTATAAATTCTTTTCGTGATCCGAATCTTGTTTTAGAGTAACCACCAGAACATCCCCGATGGAGATCTCATCCTGCAAATCTTGCAAAAGTGTTTTGCGCGGTAGGAAACCTTCTTTCAAGTCTCCTTCCATATCTAAAAAGGTTCCGATGATAAATTTATGATCCTTATCGGTCACCTTCATTCGATATAACTCTCTACCTCTTCGTAAAACGGAGAGGACCTCTCCTTCCAACTTTCCTTTACGTCCTATTCCGCTTGGAAGAATTTCAACTAAGTCTCCTTGGATCGCGGAAGAAGTATATTGGCCCGGGACAAAGACCTCTGTGCCTGTAGTGAGCTTTACGAAACCGTCTCCTTTTTTACTTAATGAGATTGTTCCTTGTAGAGTTTGGTTAGGACGAACGATGATATTTTTTTTCTGAACTTCGATCAGGCCTTCTTTTTCGAAGAAAATCAAGATCTCTTCTGCAGAACGTTTTTGTTCTTGGGCTTCCCATCTTTCTCTTCTGAAACCTTTTTTCTTTCCTGCATGTGCTATAAATTTTGAATACACTTCCTGCATAGAGAGGACTTTACCCGCATTCGAACGGAAAAATTTCAAAAGTTTACGACCCGGTTCATTTTCTCTTTCCCAATCATGAGATCCGGATCTTCGATCAAAATATTTAGGTTTAGAGCCGGGAACATGAGATTCTTTTTTAGAATAGGAAGGTTTTTCCTTTGGAGAGAAGGTCTGAGACTTCGGTTTAGAGAAGACTTCTTTTTTTGAAAAGTTTGATCCTTCTTTCGTGGTCTTTGTTTCTTCTTGTTTGAAGGATTTATTCTTTTTTTCTTTTTTAGGAATAGGGGAGAAGTTTGATTTTTTTTCCGGTTCGAAAATTTCCAATTTTGGAGAGCGGGAAGATTTATGATCTTTTTTCTTTTTGAAAACTTTGTCCTTTGCTTCCCTGATCTTTTGTAGTAAGGACACTTCTTCGGAGTCCTTTTTACTTTTACCGAACTTTTTCGGTTCCTCTATCTTCTTACTATTCTTTTCAGGTTTTTCTTTTTTCTTTATTTGTTTTGGTTTAACCATTTTCTTTTTTTGTGTCATGTATAATATACCTTAGGTTTATCATCTGCATAAGTTCCTCGCAGATAATTCGGAACTAACTGTAAGTAAGTATAGTCCTGGGGCTTTGATATAGCTGCTCTGATCTCGGCCGCTTTTTCTATTAAAATCGCTTCGGGAGATGGAAGGTTTTCTTTCATATTTTGTCCCGGGAAAAATTCAGGAGAATCACTGAACTTTAAACCGGTTAAATAAGATCCAATCCGATCTTCCGGGATAGTTTCGGGGATCATATCCGGAGAGATATCCAAGGTTCCCCAATATCCTCTCGAATCCCGTAATCCAAAATATAATTTTCCTTGTTTAGCTTCTATCCCTACGCTTACTGCAGATTCTGATTCTGCAAAATATTGACAAGAATACAATTCTAAGCTGTCGATCCCGATTACAGGCAAATCCCATATTTGTGAAAAATTTCGAGCTGTCGCAACCGAAATTCTGATCCCTGTAAAAGATCCGGGCCCGGTTGCAGTAATAATTATATCAGGTTTTTCCCAATTCGCAATTTTCAGGCAGTTTGAGATCTCTTTTATGAGGACGAAGGAAGATTCTCTATTATGCAATTCTCTATATTCTGATATCTTAGTTAGGGTTCCATCATCCGATTTTTGATAACAGCCCACTAGTATCCACGAGTTCGTTGCATCGAAGAATAATATTTTTGTCATACTATCTTTTCCGAGTTTAGTAAGGATCCTAAATCCTTCCGCTTCCATTCTTCTCCAACGAATTCAATATCTAGATTTCTAGTTTCTTCTGAAAATTCTTCCAACGAGATCCGAACTATATATTTTCTATCTTTAAACTCTGAGGCCGCTTTCTCCCACCACTCCACTAAAGAGATTCCTTTGCCGTTCCAGTATTCTTCGAATCCTAGATCGGGAACTTCTTCAGAAGAACCGATCCGATAAAGATCGAAATGGAATATTTCAAGGTCAGCACCGGATTGATTTTTTAATTCAGGAAAAGGATATTCGTTCATTAAAGTATAAGTAGGAGAGTTTATAAATAATTTGGATCTATCCAAAGAATATTCCAAAAAATCCAATAGAGAATGTACGAACTTGGAAGTGAAAGTTGTCTTTCCGGATCCCATTTTGCCGGACAAAAGAATTAAAGGATAATTTCCTTCTTTCCAGACGGCCCCAATGATCCCCGCAAGAGTTTTGATAGGAATATTGATCGAATCTAATGTAAGATTTTCAAACCGCCTGTGCATTTCCGTCTTTAAAATAATTCTAGGACCTGGTCCTTTTGGAATCTATAGATAGAATTACAGAATTCACAAGTGACCTCGATCTGACCTTGCTCTTCTGCGATATCCATCGCTTCTTCTTTTCCTAAATTTTGGATCAATTCTTTGATCTTTTCCTCGGAACAATCGCATCTATATTCCGGTCTTCCTACTTCCAAAGTTTCGAATTTTACATTCCAAGAAGACTGCAGCTTATTCAGCGCTTCCGAAACTGTTCCGTCGTAAATTTTGGATTTTTCTTCCTCTAATTTACCTGCAAGTTCGCGAACCGCGTCTATATGCTCTAGTTTAGCATCCGGCAATGCTTGTAGGAACAAACCCTTCACTCTCCAATGTAGTCCTTCTAATTTTACATAAGCTACTAAGAAAGAAGGAACTTGTTCGGAGTCTCTAAGATAATTTTCAATATTCGTTTCAAAACTTTGATTCCGAAAAGGAACGATGGATTGATAAATACATTCTCCGTCTTTCCAGCGGAATACTTTCAGAATGCCTAAATTCTCTTCAGAGATCTGTCCTGATTCTATATCTTCTTCCGGGCGATGTCTAAGAGTCGCTTTTAATCTTCCGTCCTTTGTGCTATAAGCGAGTACGGAATGAATTTCCGAATCATCATAGAAACGGATCTGAACGCTAACTTTCGTATCTTCTTTTACAAGATCTGCAAGAAAGAATGCAGAAAGCATTGTTCTTGCTAAAAGTTCCGTGCCCGGATCGTCAAAGCCATGCAAGTTAGAAGCAGCAGTTACTGCGTAAGAAATTTCTGCGGACGAAAAACGAAAATGAACGTCGGGAAGGATCCCATAATGATAGGTATCTTGATTTTCCATGTAAGGTTTTTGGTTCCCGACCTACTCAGGACAAGGTTCTAATCTATTGTCTCCGAATCGTATCGAAAAGACAGTATTTTTTCCGTATTTCCCTTGGAATTACCGGTTTTCTTTCTGGAAAGATCTTCCCTCAAGGGAAACATCGTCCCTACCTTTTTAAACATGTGAGGACCGAATGATTTTCGGAGCGGATTATTATCCGGAGCAATGGACTCCCAAAGATTGGGAAGAAGATATTCGAATCATGAAGGAGATGGGATTAACTAGAGTCCGTCTCGCCGAATTTTCTTGGGCCTTAGTCGAACCGAAAGAAGGTAAATTCGATTTTTCTTTTTGGAAGAAGATGTTGGATCTTTTTCACAAACATAAAATGGATGTGATTCTAGGAACTCCAACAGCCACATTCCCACCATGGTTATCTAAAAAATATCCGGACGTTCTTCAAGTCAGAGACGGTATCCTAAGGAATATAGGAACAAGAAGGCAGGCCTGCTTCTCTTCTCCTAATTATAAAAAAGCTACAGAGCGTTTGGTTACAAAAATGGCCCAGGCTTTGGGCAAACATCCCGCAGTTATCGGATGGCAAATTGATAATGAAATCGGGCATGAAGGTTCCGATATAGATCATTCTGAAACTTCTTTAAAAGCATTTCGTCTTTGGTTAAAACAAAAATACAAAACGATCCAGAACTTAAATGATACTTGGGGGAATATATTTTGGGGAGTGATCTTTAACGATTGGAATGAGATCCCGATCCCTGGACCGCATGTAAGCGCAGGATTTAATCCTTCCATGATCCAAGACTTTTATAGATTTCATTCTGATACGATCATTGATTTTGTAAAACTTCAGACGGATATCATTAGAAAGTTTTCTCCAGATCGAAAACTGACCACAAATTTATATCCGAGTCCTTTTCTTCCAGTGATCGATATGAGTGAATTATTCACTCATTTAGATTACGTATCCTGGGATAATTATCCTACCTGGGGAGACCAGGAAGAACCTTTTCCTCATCCTTTTATCTCTGCGATGCATCAATACAACCGAGGACTTAAGAATAAATCTTTTACTGTAATGGAGCAGATCTCCGGATTCCAAGGGCATGATACCCTAGGCTATCTACCTGCACCCGGACAAGTTCAGCTTTGGATGAAACAAGCTATCATCCAAGGATCAGACCAAATCGTATTCTTTAGATACAGAACCGCAAGATATGGACAAGAACAACTCTGTTACGGGATCTTAGATCATGATAAAGCTTTAACAGAAAGATACTTTGAACTTCAAAAAGGAATTCAAGAGATACTTCCGGACGCAGAAGATTTTGCCTCGGAAGATTTCCCTGCAGAAGTAGCTGTTCTTCATGATATAGAAAATGCTAGAACATTCAAACACCAACCCCTGTCTTCCGGATTAAAATTCAACCCGGTCCCTTTTGCCCAAGTGGGATACGATATCGAGATGGCTACATGGTTTGCAGGGATCAATATCCTCAATGTAAACACTCATTTTCTACCTATTTCAAAAACTGATTTCTCCAAATACAAGGTTTTGGTCCTTCCACTCTATTCTATGGTTGATCATTCCATTGTTAAAAAATTAGAGCAATTCGTTCAGGATGGAGGTGTTCTTATCTTAGGGTATAGGGCAGGCTGGAAGGATAAAAATTCTTGGATGTTGGATTCACAAGTACCAGGACCTTTTTCCGAGATGGCAGGGGTGAAGGTCAGAAAATTCGAAGCTGTGGGAAATCGTAACGTTAAGTTCCGTTTTAGGGTTTTGTCGGGAACCTGCTCTAAGGTTTGTGAGATACTCGAGCCTACCACCGCGAAAGTTTGGGCGAGATATACGGACTCAAAGAAATTTTATAAAGGAAAACCAGTTATCACCTGTAATCGTTTTGGAAAAGGATCTGTCGTATACGTTGGAGCAAGTTTGAGCCCAATATCTCTTATGCTTTTATATAGAAGAACCTTAAGAATGGCGGGGATCCCTTTTACATTTTACGGGCCGACTGTTGAGCGTATGTTTAGAAAAGGGAAAACAAAAGATTATGAGATCTTCTCCAATCACTCCGGTAAAACGACTCTTGCCGGTTTGAAATTACTAAAACCTTATGAAGTGAGGATCGTTCCTAAAAAGAAAAAATGAAACTGGAGGAAGTGAAAGAATTAAATCGGCTCCTACAAAATCAATCGAATGGAAGGAATAAGGATGTATCCCTATATGTGGACAATCTCCATACTTCCTTTCTTGAGTTTGAGGAAAAATTCATACTTCCTTCCACTTCCGTTTTTGAGATAGAATTCGAAGCCGCCGAAAAATATTTAAGATCCTTACTCCAACAAATTCCCGAATTGATCGCGGATAGTTTGGTCTTGCCAGAGCCAAGACCTAAGCGGGATATAGATCGTTTATTTCTAATAAAACCTTTTTATACTGAGGGAGAAGTCTTCCGAGAAAACACACCCGAAGTTTGGAGAGAAAAACTTCCTCCGTATGCGATCGTCACAAGCTTCCATGTGATGCATTTAGGTGGAGCTCCTAAGGAAGATATTTATGCCCAAGCTTCTCAAGGGAAAACTATGTCGGTTTATACGAAGAGAGCTTATTTCTCTTCTCGTGTAGTTCCTTTGGATTCATTAACTGTACATGAAGGAGCGATCATTGATTTCACTGCAAAGAGATACCAAGAATCCGATTTTATGGTCCAGATTTCGAGAGACCCGGGGGAAGGCATCCGACATACGTTTTTTGGAATTTTCGAAGAGATAGATTATTCTAAACAAGTAGCCCTTATACATGAGTCTCTCGGGATCACTTCGGCAGATTGGACCCTCGGAAAAATTTTTGCACCATTAGCGGTGGAGTATCTGACTTTGACGGCCCGCTTTCTGGAACCTTCTCTGAATATGATCGCAAAGGATTTTAATTCCTTTCACCAAGTTGTTGATCTTTTGTTAAGACCAGACAGCATGACCTTAGAAGAATCTGCCCGAAATTCCTTCTTCGCTTGGCTCCGCTCTCATAAGGCGGAAAGGATTATTTCCCCGTCAGGAAATATGGCTTGGAAGATTTTGCGAGGCGAAAGGACATAAGACCTAATATGGAATCGTTAGCGCCTCCCATTGATTTCCCGCTCGAAGAAGTGAAGAAGAGGGTAAAATCAGTCCAATCCGTATCCGGGCTTATTCTGGAATCTGCAAGGAAACTCCAAAAAGAGATCCGAGTCTTCGGGATCGTAAGCGACTCAGAAGAAAAAGAAAGAATTCATAAAGCGGACGAATTGATGGGAAAGTTCCTAATCGATTTCATTCGCCAAAACTTTCCAAACGATTCCATCATATCGGAAGATTATTTTAAACACGACGGCAGCAATTCTTTCCGCTGGGTATTAGACCCGATAGACGGTTCCATGAACTTTGTCCGTGGGATCCCTTTGTATTGTGTCTCCGTAGGATTGGAACATAGAGAAACTCCAGTAGCAGGAGTTGTATTCGCTCCTGAGTTAGACACTCGTTATTCTGCAATATTAAGCCAAGGCGCTTTTAAGAACGGACTCCGCATCGATGTCTCTAATACGGATGCACTCGCTCGTTCTCTTTTAGTTTCCAGCTTTCCTACAAACAGAAAGGAGATCTTAAACGAAGTGATCTCCGACATCACAGCATTTATTAGCTGCGGTAGATCTATGAGAAGAACCGGTTCTTTCGTTTTAGATACTTGCTGGGTCGCAGAAGGTGTACTGGATGGGATCTGGGAGAAGGGAGTAAAACTTTGGGATACTGTCGCTAGTTCCGTAATTTTAACCGAAGCAGGTGGAAAATTGACCGACTTTCAAGGAAAACATTTCTTGTCGGGTCAGGCAGAAGTAGTCGCTTCCAATGGAAGGATCCATAAACAGATCATTGATATTCTCAGAAATGTTCGGATCTCCATCGGAAGAAACTGATCTAGATCACTGTTTCAAAAACTCTTCTAAAGATTTTAGTTGAGCCTCTGTAAAATTAAATCGAGTCATAGCCGCACTCTGACGTTTTGGAGTGTAACCCTGAGGATATTCTCCTCTCATTCTCGCTTCCAATAACTCGTAGGATGAATTTGCAACAGAAGGCCCTACCGCTCCGTCGAGTTTCGGGTTGGTGTTATGGCATGCGATACAGCTCGCCATATACAGGCCTTTCCCTGCTTCTGCTTCCGGAGAGAGAGGTTTGGATTCTTTACAAAAACCAAAACTTACAAAAATAACTGAGAGTAGCAGAGCAAAAAAAGAAAGGCGGTAAATACCGCCCTTCTCGCTCCCACTCCGATTTACTTGGAATGGATTCATTCTATATTCCTTATGCAGTTAAAAGAACTTCCATCAGAACATAGGTAAACAATGCGAAGATCACTCCGCTTGTAATTACCGCTTTTACCGTTTTGATCGGCTTCACAGTCGGTCCATTTTGATCAGCTCTCAAAGCATTCACTTCGAAAATAATGATCAGAAGTACGATAATTCCTAAGAATACTCTCAATTTTTCAGGGCTGTAATTTAATGGAAGATTACGAGCCGCTCCCATTGCGAAAAGCATCGGGATAGAGAAAAGAGTGTTTGTTCTAGAAGCTACAAAAGCGCGGTTCGCATTCGGAGCAGGATCAACAGTCGTTTCTCCTTTTGCCTTTGCGATTACAACTTTTTGATTCGGCCAGATCACGAACCAAACGTTCGCCCACATAACTGTTCCGAATAATGCACCTACTAAAATTACTACGACCCATTGAGAGTTATGAGGAATACCTTGAACTCCGAGAGCGATTACGATCATCGCGATCCCAGATAAGAAAGTAAACATTGCTCCCCAACGGAACCACCATAGAGCGCGTGGAACCAATTTCTGAGTTGCATTCTTCTTTGTATCAGCATCGGTTTCGTTGAAGAAAGGGCCTTGTACGAAGTTAAAGTAGTACAACATTCCGATCCAAGTCACCCCGGCAAGAAAATGAATGTACTTAACTAAGTAATAAAGTCCGTTCGTCGTGGTAAACAGGGTAAATTCCATGATTCCTCCGAACACAGTTCTAAAAATTTTATCCGATATATAAACCGGATCAGATTAGAATTATTTGTGAAAGAGGTCCAGTCAAGCAGTTTTGGAAAGTTTCTAAATTGGTTTTCAATACTTCAAGTTAACTTGAAGTTCTTCCAAATCAATTGCCTCTTAAATCTTTTATGATACTTTTTCCTAACTCTGGAAAAAATGCGGGCTCATCATCTTCGTCGCTCGACTTAAAAGGAAGGAATCTATCTCTGAAAATTTCGGAGTGGGAAGTTAGTAGAACTTTGGTTTTGTTCCCATTCCGTTTGGTTCTAGTTTCAAAGCGAGTTCCACCTTTCCCATCGGATCCTTCCACTAATAGTTTGAAACTTCCCTCGGCATATTCTTCCATATTTCCCGGAATGAAAAAATTAACAGCACCTGGTGGAAAGATCGACAGAAATCTTCCACCGATCGTAGTCTCCGGAATTTTGCTATAATATCCGGATACTGTATCCGTATTTCCTGTACGAGAGAATTTTAGAGTGTAGCCAAGTCCTCGGATATCTATCTTCAAACCATATATATTAATGAATAGATATGTGCGAAGATATAAAGTTTTGGGACTAGACCAATATCCTTTTGGAGAATTCGGGATCCCTAATATAAGTTTATGACCTTCATTATAAAATTCCCAACCTTTATCGAATCCACCTGGCTGAAATAATTGAAATCGAAATGCTACCTGATTTAATCGTTTGGTCCATTTTTTATAAGCGATCGGAAATTGTTCCTTCATTCTTTCCGAAATTGTATAAGTTAAAAAGATAGAATTCCCTTCTTTTCTTAATTCGCAATCAAACTGATGGCATAAGAATTTTTGTAGATGAGAGGACTCTTCTACTTTACTTGATTCAGATTTACGAAGATATTCCACAGTTTCTTCGATCATTGGAAACACATCGAATACGCTTATTTCTGGTGAGATCATCTCCACAGTTCGAGTGATCTTATAGATTGGTTTCGTATAGAATTCTGTAGGTTCCGCTTTTATAAAGATAGAATAGGGGCTTTCCGGAAAAACAGGATAAGGAGAATCCGATAGTTCTTTCTTATATCGATTTCCCTCTTCGGATAATCGAAATGCTAAAGTATAATTATCATCCTTCTTATAGAATTTTTCTTCTCCGTCTCGTTCCGGGTTTCCATATAAAATATTTCGAACTGGATCGTCTTTAAACTCAGTTTGGATAAAATTCTGGTATTTGAAGTATTTTTCGAAGTAATCCGCTGCCTGAGGATTTTTTCTCACACAATCCGTGATCAAAGGAAACGTTAGTAAGAGTAAATATGCATGTCTTCTCATATTAATTTTCCTTTTTCACCAATTTATAAAGTTCCAAAACCTTGGAGTCGTCTACGGATTCGAAGTATTCTTTATGGATCAATATACCTTTAGGAGAGTAGACTCTTAGAAAGGACTTACCTTCCGATAAACCTTCTGAAAGTATTCCTTCCTTATCCAATAAGATGCTCTCATAATCTTTATCTTTTTCATTCAGTATATAATCGAAGACGGAAGAAGGAGCTCCCTTTAGATTCAAATAGGCTGTAAATAAAACTTTATCTTCGTCTTTTAATAAGGTCTGCATCTTCCAATAGATTTTGCGACCATGTTTTCTACATGAAACGATATCTTTGAAACCGCAACCGAGTAAGAAGTATGTTTTACCTTTCGCGGTCGTTGAACGGAAAACTTCTCCTCTTTGATCGGCTAGCTTGAAATTCGGAAGTTTTTCCCCGGGTTCTGCTCCAAGCTGATATGTAAAAAAGGATAAAATAAGTAAGAGTGGAAGCATTCCGTGTTTCATATTCTAAGACTTTTTTACTGAGATCGATTTCAATGGAATGTAAAAGGAATTACAAACCTGAATAAAGGATCTGAAAGTAAAATTTGAAATACGTTCCCGGAATTCGGAACGAATGACTATAATTCAGGAATTTATTTCCTATGGAGTCTGAAAATCCCGTCCCAATCTCCGGGTGGGGTCTGCCCAAGGATCACTTTGGTCCTTTTAGCATATAATTTTACGATATTGTCCGTAGGCTTCTCTTTGTATAATTCCCTAAAGATTGAGAATGCATTCTTGAACTGGCCGGCTTTATATAAAGCGATCCCTTCGTTCAATTTGGTTTTAGAGCCTTCTTTCCAATCAATTGATTCAGGTTCATCCGCTTGAAATACTTCGTATAAAATAACTGGCTGTGTTTTTCCTTTGACGATTACAGTATCTATCTCGCGCGCCATAACATCCGAAAGTAAATTTAAACGTAGAAAGGTATGGTGGGTTACTAGTATTTTCGATTTATAAAAACTAGAAAGACTTTGTACTCTAGAAGATAAATTGACTGTATCTCCTACCACTGTAGTATCAATTCTTCTCTCACTACCTACTGTTCCAAGGATCAAAGGCCCGGTGTTTACACCAATTCCTAGGTCGGCTCCTATTCCGATCCCGTCATTCAATGATTCTACATATCGAACCATATCAATAGCAGATTGAAGAGCATTGTCCGCAGAGTTAAAATTTTCTTTTTCTGCGCGATCGCTATGATCGGAAAATAATGCCATGATCGCGTCACCGATATACTTATCTACGAAGCCGGCATTCTTAAATATAATATCTTCAAAAGCAGAGAAGTATCTATTTAGATATTTGATATTCTCATCGGGACTTAACTTCTCGGAGACGGTGGTATAACCTCTTAGATCCGCAAAGAAAACAGACATAGTCTTCTCTTTAGAGTCCCCGATCTTAATTTCCACAGGGCTTTCACGATCTAGAATTGAAATAAATTCGGAAGGAACAAATCTATAAAACGCATCCCTTTGCTTGGAAATTTCCAAGTTCAAAGCTTGTGATTGTTTGTATAGACTTACATAACGAGAGACCAAAAGACTAATGATCACCATTATGAAAACAGAGAATGAGATCTTAAAGAACGGATAATGGAAACCTACGATCTTTGTCATTGCATCGATCGTATCCCAAAGACCGAACAATCCACAAACCCCTATTCCTACAGCTAATTTGACCGAATCCGGTTTCTTTAGTCGGATTGCATTAATCGAAAAGAAGATCACATACAATAACATTGCGAAGAGCAGAATTTGATAAACCGTCAAATTCGGAAGCACATACTCGAATGGAAGAAACCAATTAGTAAGGAATAATATTCCGCTAAGAACGCAGAAAGTCCGAATGATCCAAAATTTCCCTTCCTTTTGATAAAAGAAATCTTTAGCAAAGAGCATAAAGACGGGAACCATCGGGATCAATGCGGCAATTTCACCACGAAAGAACAGCTCAGTATCCGGGCCATCTGGATAATTTATAAACTTATTATAAATATGGAATGTAGTGAGATAAAAGTAAACAGATGAGATTAAAGAAAATAATCCGAAATACAGATAATAAATATCCTGTTTTCTAGTTACGAAAAAGAGAACATGATAGAATCCGAAAATAAAATAGATCCCGAATAGAAATATATCGAAATATTCTGAAGTTGAATTATAGATCTCTTCTAGGGTAGATAATCTGAAATTTTTAGGATGGTAAAAACCGAAATGATCATTTGCTTTTACAGGATTACTGTCCGCAAGACCCTTAAATCTGATCTTGAGTTCGTTTTTTCCCGATTTTAGAATTCCGTAATGCATCGGAATGATTAGCCCTTTTAAAGAACGGTTTTTAGTCAATTTTCCGTCTTCGGTCTTATACCATTCTTCTCTTACTAGATTTCCATTTATATGGATCTTCCAGTTCTCACCGATGTCCGTAATGAAAAGTCCTGTAGGAACTTGTAAAAGTTCGTCGTTCTTTTCTAATACAAACTCAGTCTTAATTTCCACTTCGTGGAGCCCCGAATCCATCGGGATTTGAAATAGAGTATTGAATGTCCAAGGAATATTCGGAAGAGGAGTCCAATCTTCTGCGCTAGCTTCGGCTTTTTTAGTCTTTGGATCTTGCTTCTTATCCGTAGGGCTTTCTACAATCAATCGGCCGGACCATTCTAGATCAGAAAAATCGATCTTTCTTACGGCTTTTTCTTCTTTAATACATCCATACTGCGAAACCAATAAGGCTACGCAGATATAGAAGACAGATCGTTTGTATAAAGTAAGGTCCAGGGTTCGGACCTCACATAACGAGCTCGTCTTCGCCAGCACGTGCGACGACGATGTCTCCGGATTCTTCCAGCTTACGTATGATGTTAACGATCTTCTGCTGAGCGTCTTCCACGTCTTTAATACGGATCGGACCCATGAAGTCCATATCCTCTCGTAAGAGGTTGGCTGCACGTTTGGACATGTTCTTGAAGATCTTCTCCTGCACTTCCGTATCCACCGATTTAAGGGCTTTTGCAAGATCCGAGTTATCCACTTCTCGCAATACCTTTTGGATCGCGCGGTCATCGAGTAGAACGATATCCTCGAATACAAACATCCTTTTCTTGATCTCTTCCGCAAGTTCCGGATCTTCTTCTTCCAAAGCTTCGATGATCGTTTTCTCAGTTCCCCGGTCTACCAAGTTAAGAATTTCTACGACTGAATCGATACCACCGGCAGAGGTATAATCCTCACTCGCCAATGTGGAAAGTTTCCTTTCTAATACCCGCTCAACTTCTCGGAGAACGTCCGGAGAAACTCGGTCCATCGTAGCGATACGTTTTGCAACTTCTGCCTGGATCGTATGAGGCAATCCGGATAAGATACTTGATGCCTTTTGTGGATCTAAATAAGATAAAATTAATGCGATTGTCTGAGGGTGTTCGTTCTGGATAAAGTTTAATAAGTGCTGAGGGTCAGTTCTACGGATGAAGTCGAAAGGACGAACTTGTAAACTCGATGTGAGTCGATTGATAATATCGATCGCTTTTTGGTTACCAAGAGCTTTCTCTAAGAGTCCTCTTGCAAAGTCGATACCACCATTGGAAATGAATTCCTGAGCCATCATTAGCTCGTTGAATTCTACGAGGACCTTCTCCTTATCTTCCGGAGTGATCTTATCCAAACGTGCGATCTCGAACGTGATCTGTTCGATCTCGTCTTCACGTAAATGTTTGAAAATTTCTGAAGATACGTCGGACCCTACGGCGATCAAAAATATGGCCGCTTTCTGTCTTCCGGTTAGAGAGGTCTTTTTATTCAGCACTTTGGGAGCGTCCTAAGGAATACTATCGGCAAAACTCACGATTTTCAAGGTAAAGTTTTTTTGCCAGTTCCGGCTTGCAAAGACGACATAAATTCCAAATCTGGGAAGGGAAGCCCGGGTAGGAGATCCAACCTTGAAACTGAAAGTATACGAATACAAAAATTGCAGCACCTGCAGGAACGCTCTTAAATACTTAGATGGAAAAAAGATCCCTTTCGAAAAGAAAGCTATCCGAGAAACCCCGCCTACCAAGGCGGAATTGAAAAAAATGTTGGGGTATCTAGGCGGAGAATCCAAAAAACTTTTCAATACCTCCGGCGGAGATTACAAGGAATTAGGGTTAAAAGATAAGCTTGCCGGAATGAGCCTGGACGAACAGTTCGAGCTACTTTCTTCAAATGGGAATTTAGTAAAAAGACCTTTCGTCTTAGGAGAAAACTTCGGACTAGTCGGCTTTAAAGAAGAAGAGTGGAAGGCCGCTCTCAAATCGAAATAAGCCATCCAAATCCAAAATTATCTTCCTACAGAATTGATCGTAGAAGCCGGATAACGTAAACCATGAGCCGCGCCTTTCGGAGCAACCGAATCAATGCGGCTCAGATCTTCTTTGGAAAGTTTTACTGAACTAGCTTCTATATTTTCCTCTAAATACTTTCTTCTTTTTGTTCCGGCAATCGGAACAATATCTTCACCCTGGGCCAAGACCCAAGCGAGAGCGAGTTGCCCTGGAGTAACAGATTTTTCTGAAGCGATCTCTTTGATCTTAGCGACTAGCTCCATATTTTTTTGGAAGTTCTCTCCTTGGAAACGAGGAGAATTCCTTCTGAAATCCTTTGGATCCAGATCTTCAAATTTTTGGATCTGACCGGTTAAAAACCCACGGCCCAAAGGACTATAAGCAACGAATCCGATCCCAAACTCTCTACAAGCTTGGAGGATCCCGTCTTCCGGATCTCTTGTCCAAAGGGAGTACTCGGTTTGAAGAGCTGAGATCGGATGGACTTTCGCCGCTCTTCGAATCGTCTCTGCTCCCGCTTCTGATAATCCAATGTATTTTACTTTTCCTTCTTTTACGAGCTCGGCCATCGCACCCACTGTTTCTTCGATAGGAGTATCAGGATCCACCCTGTGTTGATAATATAGATCAATTGTATCTACTCCGAGACGTTTCAAACTTCCTTCACAAGAAGCTTTTACATATTCCGGTTTTCCATTATATCCTCTTTTATAAGGATCGTTCGGATCACGCACGATACCGAACTTGGTAGCGATCACAACTTGATCACGTTTTCCTTGGATTGCTTTTCCTAAAAGTTCTTCATTCTTATAAGGTCCGTACATATCGGCAGTGTCAAATAGAGTGACGCCTAGATCTATGGCTCTGTGAATTGTAGCGATGGATTCATTATCATCCGTTTGTCCGTAAAAATCGGACATACCCATACAACCTAATCCTTGCTCGGATATTAATGGCCCGATCTTTCCCAATTGTCTTTTTTGCATGATTGCCTCCAAAGATGAATAAAGATAAAAGTACTTATTCTCAGACTTATTTAAGAGTTATAGTTCTTAGAAATTAATTCAGAAGAATAGAAGATCAAAGACTATTGATCTGTTCGATTCCTTTTCCTTCTCGTAAAATCGAAATACCGTCTCCGGTACAATCCAGAATGGTGGACAATTCTAATTCCAAGATCCCACCGTCTATAATCCCATCCACTCTAGCTCCGTATTCCTTCTCGATCATATCAACATCCGTCACGAATTCATCCTTAAAGAAAACAGATGTAGAAGTAAGCGGATTAGGATGAAGTTCCAACAAGGTTTGTAGGTATTTAGAATCGGGTATTCTGATCCCTATATTCTTATCTTTCTGATTGGAAAACGAAACTCTGGGTAGGTGTTTGTTCGCTTTTACTATGAATGTGAAAGGCCCTGGAGTTATCCTCTTCATCAAACGAAATGCTTCGTTGGATAATTGCTCCATATAATTGGAAGCCGTAGAAATATCCGCGCACAAAAGAGAGAGGGGTTGGTTCTTAGAAATGTTCTTCAGCTTATATAATTTCTCAACTCCAGCATGGGATTGAGAATCTGCTACCAGACCATAGACAGTATCGGTAGGAAATACATACACCCCTCCCTCGGATAATTTTTTAGAAATTTGTCCAAGGGTCCTTATTTCGGGATTTTGGGGATGTAATTCAAGGATCATATACCGGAAGTAACACCTCCATCTACTATGATGGCTTGTCCCGTAACATAAGCAGCCGCATCGGATGCTAAAAATACAGCTGCTCCGGAAAGATCTTCCGGTTTACCAAGTCTAGATAAAGGGATCCTTGCTTTCATCTGCTCTAAAACTTCCGGTCTTTCTTTGATCATTTCTGTCATATCTGTATCTATAAATCCAGGGCAGATGGCATTCACTCTATACCCGGACCCTGCCCATTCTACAGCGAGTGCCTTGGTCATATTGATAACCGCACCTTTCGTTCCACAATATACGGAAGCGAACTTAGTTCCTACAATACCTAGGACTGAGGCAATGTTAATAATGTTCCCACCCTTTTTCTTATGTATTTTATAATAAGCCTGACAAGAGCGGAACACTCCTACAAAATTCGTTTGAGTGACATTCTGAATGTCGTCTTCTTTAAAAAAGCCTGCAGGTAGATTCGTTGCTACTCCCGCATTATTAACGAGCACATCTAGCTTTCCATGTTTTTTGCTCAATGTTTCGATAATTGGATCCATTGAACCGGGTTGACGAATATCAGCAGCAAAAGCTTCGATCCCACTTCCTTCCAAACGTTTAATAGATTCTGCAGAAGATCCGGTGCCATATACGATCGCACCTGCGTCCAAAAATCCTTGAGCGATCTGTCTACCGATCCCTCTAGTTGCACCTGTTACTAATACTGTTTTGCCGCTTAAATCGAATACGTTTTTCAAAATTCTCCTCCTTTCTCGGTATTTTTAGGCTCTGAATAATACACTTTAGGCTTGTTGCCTTCTCCCAATACACTGCAAGGATGTTTGGAACGGTCTTTGTCGGACCTCCTACCTGCGGAAATATCGTATCTTTCGAATAACTTTTTAGAATCTATTCTCATGTTATTTCCGTAATCCGTATTGGTTGCTTTGATCTTTTCTTTTTTCTTAGAGAGAGGCTCAGTAGGATCTTCAGGTTCGTTTTCCTGCTTAACCTGCTCTTCTATCTTATAATCGTTTTTCAGGATCCCACGATCTATATAATGAGAGTATCCTTCGTATTCTTCATGAAAAGGATCACAGTCGGAAAGATCCGGATTCACTACGATCTTATCACAAAAGATACCGAACCAATCGCAGCCTGTCTCGAAAGTAAAATTCCTAAAGTTCTGAAGATTGAATCCCCTACAGGAAGATAGAAACAGAATGGAGAAAAGTAAGACTATTTTGAATGACTTCATATCTTATTCTTACTTTCGGAAGAAAGGTGTGATTTCCCCTATTTTTTGCCTTCCGACTCGGTTTGAGCCGGAGGTTTCAGATCCGCCGGTTTTTTTCCTGTGCGGGATTGATATACGCTTAGGATGGCTTGCTTTTCCTTTTGGCGATTTTTCTCTTCTGACTCGTTCAATACTTCCAGACAATCATCCCAGTATTTCACTTCTTCTGGGGTTAAATAATCCGTTTCTAAAACTTTATTTTTACTTAATCTTTCTTCCGATTCAAGCTTTCCTTCTTTTGCTTTTTCCAAAAGAATTTTAGCCTTATAAAGTTGTAAAAGGCCTTGCTTAGCAAAATACAAATTTTGCCCTTGGTTTCCGATCTCCCTTTCTAATTTTGCTGCCTGCCAAGTATCTCTATAGATCTGCAGATGTTTTTCCATGACTGGAATATATTGTCTTCCTGGAGCTTCGGTGTTCAACTTTAGATCTACCACTTTCGGTTGGATATCTTTCTCCAAAGCATCGGAACGATTGAAAACATCTTTTGCTTGGTTCTCTGCAAGTTGATCCAATTTCGTTTTTAGAGTTTGGAATTGGTTTCCGGCAGGATCCCAATCTCCTCTTTGAAAGGCGGACTCCGCTTTTGCATAATCACTCAATGAAGTATCCCAATCCGCCTTCTTTCCGAAATTCAAAAGACTGGTCCTTAGATATCTAAGAGATATCCAGGATTTTTTTCGTAATGAATACGCTTTTGATTTAGGATCTACATTTGGATTCGTAGTACTCGGTTTGGCCTCCGGACTATCAGCAGGTGCAACTTTTTTAGCTTCTTGGGAATAAGAAGAAGTGAAAGCAACGAGTAAGACAAGAATTACCGAAACTAGGGTGCGTATAGAGAAGAATGATCTAAGAAATAAATTCATTGGTTCGATCCGTGCGAACATTGATACTGGGAAAAGGAGTGTCTGGCAAGGCTTTTCTTTCAAAATGGACATATGCTCATTCTGAGATCCCAATCTCCTAGAAGAAAAGAGATCCTACATTCTCTGGGATTAAAATTTGAAATCGCTCCTATACCGACGGATGAAACTAGTTTTGAAAAAGAAACACCTGTTCGGTACTTAGAAAGAGTGAGCATAGCAAAGTTAGGGCCTTTACCAACTGATCCGAATGAGGTGATAATTTCCTCAGATACGATCGTAGTGTTTGATGAAAAAATTTTACAAAAGCCTGCAAACGAGCAAGAGGCGTTCGAAATGATCTCAATGCTCTCAGGAAAAACTCATCAAGTGTATTCCGGTTTGGGTATCAGAACAAACCAAGATACGATCTTCGACTTTGATATGTCCGATGTGGAATTTCATCCATGGAATGATCCGCAGATCTTAGATTATATTCGAACCTCTAAACCTTTTGACAAAGCAGGATCGTATGGCATCCAAGATATTAATTCTCCTGCAAAGAATTTCAATGGTTCTTATTTAAATATACTCGGGTTTCCGATCCGAAAATTTTTCCAATACCATTCTTTATGGAGAAAGTATCTTTGATCGTATTAAAGGAAAGGAATGCTCAGACGTAAAAGTCTAGCATGCGGCCTTTGGAAAGAGAAGGATCCTGTCCCTGAGAACTACCTTCCGGCCCGTACAGTTTTAGAGATTTTCCCATATCAGAAAAATCCCTTTGTCGGATCGGCTCGATCGCAGGAACTCGAGACTGATTCAAGATCGGTTTGATATAAGCAAGATAGTCTTCTTGGGAAGAAATTCTTTGTACACCGTCGCTGATTCTCATATGGCTCGAACCTGATATTATTATCGGAAAATTCCCCACTTACTTTAGGAAAAGATCGCAGATCATGAGCTTGACTCTCCCGCAAATCCGCTCAAAATGATTTATTGTGGCCGAATCGAAAGTTTCCAATTCCTACGATAATCTAATCGATTTTCTGCATAAGACAAAGCCATCTCTGGAATCTTTGCCTTCTATCTTATTTGTAGTTTCCCAGGATTCTTACGAATTCGGAGTGGTAAGCGATTTGTATAAGGCCGCTTATAAAAAAAGCGCAGATCCTTATGAGATTGTAGTTTTTGTCGCAGAGCCAGGTGACTTAGAAAATTTTCAAAACGAAGCGGGGAACTTGGATATGTTTGCCGCTCAGAAATTATTCATTATCAAATCGGGAGTTACATTCTTCAAACCCTGGCTTGGAAAAACCAAATCTAAGTCTTCTCCCAAATCCTTCTCCGTTCCGGACACAGTAAAAATATTGATCCACTATGATCATTGGGATCTTCCAAAAGAGCTTATATCTATTTTTGGAGAACATACTTCTCATTTCAAATCATCCAAAATTTTCCCGGATAAGCGTAAGGAAGCTTTTCTAAGAGCATCTAAAGAAGTGGAAGTAAAGTTGGATGAAGAAGCAGAAGAAGAATTTTTACTGAAAGTAAACCCGAGTGCCGGAGCTTATTTAAAAAACTTAGAAAAACTAAAACTCTATTTAGGTAAAAAAAGTTTCGGGATCACGGATCTAAAAGAAGTACTTTTTCAAAGTTCGGAATTCAGTTCTTCCGAGATCGTAGATTACTTTTTCGAAAAGGACTACGGAAGATTTTCCAGAGAATTTTCCAAATTTAAGATCGGCAAAGATTCGCTTCTAATCTTTCTCTCCTTACTAAAAGACCATTTAGATAAATTACGAATTTATAAAATAATTTATAGAATGTATGATAAGGTATTGAGTGAAAAGGAACAATCGGACCTTTTAGGAATTGGAAGTTATTCTCCAGCAAGGAAGAATCATACATTCAAAAGATTGAGAAAGGAAAGTTCCGTATTCAATGATATGGAAATCCAGGGATTATACGAATTCCTTTTAGAGATGAACCAAAAGATCAAAACCGGATCTGAAAAAGAAGAAACTGTTTATTACTTCTTCAGGAAGATGGAAGATTTTTTCCATCCTCGGAACCGAACAGTTCGAACTCGGTAATCTTTCTATAAATCGTTCTCTCTGAAATTCCCAAGATCCTTGCGGCTTTCTCTCTATTTCCATTCACAAGGATCAAATTGCGTCGAATAATTTCTCTCTCGTAATCTCTAAGAGGAATTCCTGTGCGAACAGCAAGATCTTCATTCTGTTTATATCCAGTTTCGAAAAGTTCAGGAGGAAGATGTTTTACATCCAATGTCTTTACGTTATGCATAGAGACCATTGCTTCTAATAAATTTTTTAGCTGATGTAAATTCCCAGGATAATCGTACTCTAAAAGGAATTTTCCTAATTTCTCGGAGATCTTAATATTCTTTCGGTTATATCTTTTTCCAATCAGGTCCAAGAAGAAGCGAGTTAAAGGAGGAATATCTTCCTTTCTATCTCTAAGTGTTGGAATTTTAACTTGTAAGGTCTGGATCTCGACCATTAAGGATTCTTGAAGTTTTCCGATTTTTACTTTTTCAGGAAGATCCGGAAAATCTGATAATAGATACCTGTTCTTTCCTCGTTCGTTTCGAATTTTCTGAAGAAGTTGTACTTGATAACTCGGGTTTAAAAAGGAGATCCCTTCTAAAAAGATCGTGCTCCCGACTTTTCCATCCAGTTTCGAAAAAATTTCCGCAGTCTCTTCTTCCGATTCGGAAACCGATAAGTCGAATACTTGATACTGTGGAAATCTATCCTTACAGAATGAATGAAACAAAAGTCCTAAATAACTTTTTCCGGTCCCACTTTCTCCTAAAAGAAGAAGGGGTAGATCCGAAGAGACCGACTGTTTCATTCGATCCATTATTTTGCGAGTAGAAGGGGATAATGCGATAAAATTAGAATCTTCCATGTTCGTTACGGCTGAGAAACTTCCAAAATTTCTCCCTTAACCAAACAATCGAATTTGAACTTTTCCGTATTTCGAAGATAGTTTCGAGCAACGGAAGGATCACATTCTAATGTTTTTGCTGTAGAGAAACTATATCGTTCCAAAGAATCCGGTATTACTTCGACGCCCTCGGAGGAAAAAGAGGATGAAAGAAACGTTACCGCCCAGACTCCTTTTTTTCCTTCCGAAAAATTTCCAGTGTCAGGAACCCTGATCCAGAATGCCTTAGACCCCGATTTTACCAAAACTTTCGGAAAATTTCCGAAATATTCTGAGTTGGAAGCCTCACTTACTGAATTCGCAAAAAGAGAAGAAAAATTACTACGAACCGGTTCGGAAGTCAGGACTTTTTCTTTTTTTACTTCTTCGTAAATGTTTCCTAAACTCCAGGGATTTAGAAAATCTCCCAAAGAATATTTTCCTGCAAATTCCACTTTCTCCAGCGCAGAATCCTCTATTCTCATTTTAGAATCCGGAGATAAGCTCGTACTGAACAGTTTTCCTTCTTTAAAGACCAATGTTTTAGAATCTCGAGGAGTTACGATCTTCTGAAAGTAGGAGATCTCTCGGAATTCTGCACCTCTTTTAGCGGCTTCTTTATGTTCTCTCCTGGAATCCGGTCCGGCGTAAGAAGAATATAGAATAGAGATTTTTGCCCCGATCTGACTTAAACCTTCGATTGAAGCTCCATATCCGCTAGAAGAATTAGAAGCTTTCGCATTCGTGAGAATGCTGATCATTCTATCTTTTTTCTTTCCGGGAGAATCTTCCGAAGTTAGAATCCTTCTTAATCTAATAAGTGCATTGGTAAGATCTTCCGTATTCGATTTACCTTCAGATTTAAAATCCTTCCATTGTTTGATAAATTCTGAACGACTTGATTCTGGATAAACTTTCGAACTGGTTTCGCTAAACACAACTAAACGAAACTTTGTCTCAGGTTGCCAAGAGATAGCTTCCAATTGAGACATAAATTCTTTCCTTTCAGGAGCGTAGGAATGGGAAGCATCCAAAACAAAAATTTGGGATTTAGCAGTTCGAACCGGTTCTCTATAATATTCTTTTATCTTCTTTTTGGGAACCAAAGGAAATGAATCCTTGGTCAACTTCTCTAAGGTCTCAAATAAATCCTTTCTTCCTATGATGGAGTACTCTTCCATTTTAGAAAGATTACAATCATAGACTGAGCGATCGATACGGATCTTTTCTTCGATCCCTAACTGATCTCGGACTACATAATCCGGTTTTAGTTTGGAACAAGTTTGTTTGAATTTTTCTCTCGATACCTGAGGAACTAGAAAATCTTTTATTTCCGGATCGGAAATCGGAGAGAGCTGTTCTTTTATTTGGAGTGAATAGATCCTAGTAGCATAAAACTGACCGAGTTTTGCTAACTCGAAAGGTTTTTCTCCTGTTCCTTCCAAGGATTGAGGAGCTTGTCCTTCCCAATTTCCTGGAAGAAATACTACTGTCGTCGCTATTGCGTCGCTAGCTGATAGGGTTAGCAGAACAAAAAGAAAGATTTGGAAATTTTTTGACAATTGTGCGCTGCGAATAAATATTTTTTTACTAAAAAGTTGGCTGAGTTTAAAATTAAACGTATTCATTAAAAAATGGCTTGCGGAATCCGTTTAATGGATATATTCCTCAATTCCATCTGATCAAGGAGAAAATGATGATCAAGAAAGTAATCGTTATTGCGCTATCTGCTGCATTACTTACCTATTGCGGAGCTAATACTGCTCAAAAAGACGCTACTTCTGTTGGCGACGGAGGATGGTCTTTCGAAGGCTGGGGTGGACCACCTGAGCAAAGAAACGACGGTAAAACTCCAAGAGACACCAATCCTAAAGACTATTATTACATGAAGTTTGCTTCTCGCGCATCTGCTAAAGCAGTCGCGAAAAAAAGTCTCGCTATGATGCAGTCTACTTGCCGTGAAGCTTCCCGCTTACAAGGTGCTTCCGACGTAGTTAAAAAAATGGTCGGTGAGACTGTTGAATCCGCATCCGGAGTTTCTGACGGTGAAGCAACTGCTTCCGTTATCGTTGGTACTTCTGCAGGTATCGTGAAAGGAGTAGGGGTTTACGAGTGTAAAGCTACTGGTCCAGGTTCCGATCCTAATGACGTTTCCAAAGACAACTGGGAAGAATGTCAGTGTGTTATTTACGCTAAATTTCCTGGCGGACGCGACGCTCTCGTAGCAAAAGCTCAAGAAATCGGTAAATAATCTAAGTTTGCAAGATCAGAGTTTTATTCTCTGATTTAGCGCATTCGAAAAACCCTGCCTGAGAAGGTGGGGTTTTTTATTGCCTTTTAAGGATTTGGAAAGTTAAACTAAAACGGATCCGGCATCTTGCAATAAGCGGATCAATCTTTCTGGATCTTCACATTTAAGAAGTTCTAAACGGATCGGTTCTACTTCTTTTCGAGATTGGATATAACGAACTAAATGTTTTCTAAGTAAGATCAGTCCGTATTTATCTCCGAATGTTTCTCTCATCAATTGTAGATGATTGAATGTGGTACTCAAAATCTCTTCATAACTTAGATCTTCTTTTTTTACATTAGAGAATATCCAAGGATTCCCGATAGAGTTTCTACCCACTAAGACTCCGTCTACACCTGATTCATTTTTTCTACGAACAGCTTCTTCATAACTCGCCACGTCTCCGTTGCCGAAGATAGGGACTTTTCGTTCTGATTTTATGTCAGCGATTGCGTCCCAATCTGCTTTTCCAGAGTATCCCATTTCTCTGGTGCGGCCATGAACTGAGATTGCCATCACTCCGGATTCTTCCAGTATCCGAGATACTTCCATATAGTTTCTAGAAGAATCATCCCAGCCTAAGCGGATCTTCGCAGTTACAGGAATATCTAAGGCTTTTCTCATCTCTTCTATGATCTTGCCTGCATAAACCGGTTTCCTAAGAAGTCCGACTCCGGAACCTCTCATGGATACATTTCTAGCAGGACAACCCATATTGAGATCTATGATGTCGGGGTTTAAATCACGGATCCTTTTAGCGGCTTCTACGATGATTTCTAATTTATTGCCAAATATTTGAAAGGTGATCGGTCTTTCTTCTTCACGAAAACGTAATAGAGAAAGCGCTTTTTTAGATCCTACTGCGAGGCTATCTGTGGAAACGAATTCTGTATAAGAGAATGCAGAGCCGTATCTGCGGGCCATGGTCCTTGTCGGGCTATCACTGATCCCGGCCATTGGCGACATTGCCAACCAACCGGGAATTTCGACAGAACCGATGCGGATCATTTTTCCTTACTTTCTCGGATCACAGTACAATCTTGGACCTTGTCGTTGTCCTTGATATCCACGACCCTAACTCCTACAGCAGTTCTTCCCATTTTAGAGATCTGATTTGCTTCGGTTCTGATAACCATTCCTTGCTGGCTGACTAAGATGATCTCGTCATCTTCTCCCACAGAACTTACTGCAACTGCCGCTCCGTTCTTCTCTCCGGTTTTTAAGAAGGTCATTCCTTTGCCTCCTCTACCTTTGGTTCCGAACTCTTCGAAGCCTAATCGTTTTCCGTATCCGTTTTCGGAGATTACAAAAATATCATCTCCTTCTACTACTTTAGAAAGCCCTACAATTGCATCTTCGCTAGAGAGTCTCATTCCGGTAACACCTTGAGCAGTTCTACCCTGAGCGCGGATTGTATCCATTTCGATCCTTAAAGCAAGACCGTTCGCAGAGAAGATCATCACGTTATCACCTTTGATTACGGAAATAACTTGGATCAATTGATCTCCATCCCTAAGCCCGATTGCAATAATACCCGATTTTTTAACGTTTGAGAATTCGGATAATTCGACTCGTTTGATAAACCCGTTTTTGGTAACGAGCAAAAGATCTTTGTCCTTATCTTCTTCTCTGAATGTGAAGATTGCTGAGATAGTTTCGGATTCTCCAAGACCGATGATCGCTTTTAAGGATTTCCCTCTAGCTTCTTTAGAAGCTTGTGGAAGTTCATAAGCCTTCATCATATATACTTTACCGATATTAGAGAAGAACATCACATGATCGTGTGTCATTGCGGTTTTCATGATCTTCACCACGTCTTCTCTTTTCTGAGAAAGACCTTGGATCCCTTTACCACCACGACGTTGTCTTTTGAAAGTATCGATCGGGAGTCGTTTTACGAACTGGTCGAAGGTGATCTGTAATACGATCTCTTCGTCAGCGATCAAATCTTCCGCGTTAAAAGAAGAAGATTCCACGCTTTCTAAACTGATATCCGTCTTTCTTTTGTTCCCGAATTTTTCAGAAACTTCCGACAATTCAGTGCAGACTATGTCGGACACTCTTTCAGGTTTTGCGAGAATATCTTTCAGATCCAGAATTAGAGCCCGAACTTCTTCCAACTCGTCGATTACCTTTTGGACTTCTAAAGATGTTAATCTTTGGAGTCTCATCTCCAAGATCGCGTCAGCCTGGACATCCGAAAGAACGAATCGCGCCATCAATTGTTCTTTTGCTTCCGAAGCATTTTTAGATGCACGGATCACTTTGATCACTTCTTCGATATTTTCGAGAGCGATTTTCAATCCTTCTAAGATATGAGCCCGTTTTTCGGCCTTATCTAGATCGAATTGAGTTCTGCGGACGATTACTTCTTTTCTATGAATGGAATAAGCAACCAGGATCTCTTTTATATTAAAGATCTTTGGTTTATTATCCAAGATCGCAAGCATTGTGATCCCGTAACTTACTTGAAGCTGGGTCAGTTTCAGTAATTGATTTAGGATTACCTGAGCATTTGCATCTTTTTTAATATGGATCTCTACTCTAATCCCTTTTCTGTCGGAGAGATCTAAAATTTCGGAAATGCCTTCGACTAGTTTTTCGTTAACGAGCTCGCCGATTCTTTCTAGAAGGGTCTTTTTATTTACTTGGTAAGGAATTTCAGTAACTACGATTACTTCTCTGCCCTTTTTATTCTCTTCTATTTCTACCTTGGAACGGATCCGGATCGAACCTTTGCCGGAATGATAGGCGGATAATAAACCTTCTCCGCCGATGATCGTGCCACCGGTAGGGAAGTCCGGGCCAGGCATTATTTTAAGAATTTCTGATATACTTACATCAGGATTTCTGATTACTGTGATAACCGCTTCAATCGTTTCTTTTAGGTTATGAGGAGGAATGTTTGTAGCCATCCCTACTGCAATCCCGGAAGAACCATTGACTAATAAGTTCGGGAAGTTTGCAGGGAGAACATCCGGTTGCTCTTTTGTATCATCGAAGTTGGGAGAAAAATTTACAGTCTCCTTTTCGATATCTCTTAAAAGTTCTTCGGCAACTTTTGCAAGCCTTGCTTCCGTATATCGATACGCTGCAGGATTGTCTCCATCTATAGATCCGTAGTTTCCTTGCCCGTCAATAAGAGGAACTCGAAGGGAAAACTCTTGGACCATACGCACTAATGCATCGTATACTGAGCTATCTCCGTGTGGGTGATAATTACCCAATACTTCTCCGACAATTTTTGCACATTTAACGTAGGGCCGGTCGCTTCTCCAGGCCCTTTCATTCATTGCATGAAGGATCCGTCTGTGAACTGGTTTTAATCCGTCTCTAACGTCAGGCAAAGCTCTTCCTACAATTACGCTCATCGCATAACCAAGGTAGGCTTCCTTCATTTGATCTTCGATTTCGACAGGAATTACCCTGACGCCATTCTTCAATGCCTCGCCAATATCCGGACGAGAAGAAAGGCTGAATCCTAAAGTTTTTGTTTCGTTCTCTAGCTCTTCGCTCATTTGTATTTAGAATTTCCTATTACCAATATATTAAAGATCAAGGTTTGCAACTTTCGCCGCGTTGACCTCGATAAAGCGACGTCTTGGATTTACTTCGTCGCCCATAAGTATATTAAATGTATCTTCAGCCTCTACATAATCATCTAGTTTTACTTTTAGAACTACTCGCTTTTCAGGATCCATAGTTGTCTCCCAAAGTTGCTCCGGATTCATTTCACCCAAACCTTTGTATCGCTGGATGACTGCCTTTTCTGTTCCTAGAGATTTTAAATATTCATCTTTCTCTTTATCGGAAAATAGATAAGTGGAAGTCTTACCGTGTTTAATCAAATACAGAGGAGGTTGCGCAACATATAGAAAACCTTTTTCAATGATAGGTTTCATATAACGAAAGAAGAATGTAAGAAGTAATGTACGAATATGAGAACCGTCAATATCCGCATCCGTCATAATAAAAACTTTATGATAACGAGCTTTATCTATATTAAATTCATCTTCGCCGATCCCAGTGCCTAACGCAGAAACCAAAGTACGAATTTCTTCATTACCTAGAATTTTATCTAAACGTGCTTTTTCTACATTCAGGATTTTTCCTTTTAGAGGAAGGATTGCTTGATAATGTCTATCTCTTCCTTGTTTAGCAGAACCACCTGCAGAGTCTCCCTCTACAATATAAAGTTCAGAAGCAGCAGGATCTTTTTCGGAGCAGTCCGCCAATTTTCCAGGAAGACCGCCGCCTTCTAATACTGATTTACGACGGGTTAAGTCACGAGCCTTACGTGCAGCCTCGCGAGCCTTAGCTGATAATATACATTTTTCTAATATCTTTTTAGTAATCGCAGGATTCTCTTCAAAGAAAAGAGAAAGACCTTCTCCTGTTAGAGTTTGCATGATCCCCTTGATCTCTGCGTTTACTAATTTTTCTTTTGTCTGAGAGTTAAATTGAGGTTGAGGAATTTTTACTGAAATTACAGCAGTGATCCCTTCTTTTAAATCTTCTCCAGACAGTGCAGTCGGTTGTTTTTTTACGAGCTGTTGATCTTTTTTTAAAAAATCATTAAGAGTTCTAGTTAAAGCAGCACGAAAACCTTCTAAGTGAGTTCCACCTAAGTTGTTGTTTATATTATTGGTGAAACAAAAAATATTTTCAGAATATGTATCAGAGTATTGGATCGCGATCTCTGCGACCACATCATCTTTATTTCTTTCAAAGTGAATAGTCTTGTGAAGCGGATGTTTGTTTTCGTTCAGGTATTCTACGAAAGAAACGATTCCGCCATCAAATATGAACTCATGTTTTTCGGAATCCGACTTTCTTTTGTCTTGAACAATCAGTTTTAAACCCTTATTCAAAAACGCCAATTCTCTAAAACGAGAAGTTAACACATCAAAATGAAATTCAGTAGTGGTGAAGATGCTTGCATCCGGCTTAAAACGAACGACCGTCCCTCTTTCGGTAGTATCTCCGATTACATTCACAGGACCTTGAGGCACACCTCTTGAATATTTTTGCTGGTGGATCTTTCCATTTTGGTAAACTTCCACTTCCAACGATTCAGAAAGTGCATTAACTACAGATACCCCAACTCCATGGAGTCCGCCGGAAACCTTATAGGCATCGTTCTCGAACTTACCACCGGCGTGTAAAATGGTCATAACGACTTCGATCGTGGAGATATTTTTTTCAGGATGGATGGCTACCGGAATTCCGCGCCCGTTATCTTTTACTTCTATAATATTATCAGGAAGAATGGAGATGTTAATCTCGGTACAATGACCTGCCATGGCCTCGTCTACAGAGTTATCCACGACCTCATACACCATCTTATGAAGACCTGTTTCATCTTGAGTCCCGATATACATTCCGGGGCGCTTGCGTACGGCCTCTAATCCTTCTAGGATTTTGATCTGACCTGCGCTATAACTGCTTTCTGGTTCGCTCATCCAGTCCTCCGGAGTCTAGGAATAGTTTTCCTGAATTCGCTAAGGAGGCAAGGAAATTCAGTGTATATTTTAGAAAGAATGTCCTTCTCAGAGATATTCAATTAGTTCTAAAAGTCTTTTTTTTGCGATTGGATCCGTTTCTTTTTCTATTAAAGAAACTAGGTCTTGTTTGCCCTCCAATCCGGTTTTATCCGCAGTATACGAGGGGGATTTTTGTCTTTTTTGAACTAAGTTACCGATACGAATTTCTATCTTTTTAACGACGTCTCTACCTAAATATCGTGCCGAATAACTTAAGATTCTTTTTCTCATAAATAAGATCTCTTGTTTATATGCAGAATGTGTTGTTATGATTACCAACGTATCGTTGTTTAACGAAAATGGTTCTGAATGATTTGCATATATAGGACCGATTATGTCAGCCCAACGTTTTGTTAAAGTTTGAACGGCTATTCTTGCCTCTAAACTTTCTTGAGTAAGACCTAAGTTCTCTAAAATACTTTTGAACTCATTCGGATCGATTTTATTTACTTTAGATTCTTCGCTCATTGGTAAACATTCACGAGTCCGTCTTTGACAAGAAAGATCTGTTTCTCATCCTCAAGTCTTCCTACATAATCCGAGATCCCTTCTAAATCTGTAGTAGTGAAGAATGCTTGCCCTGAATTCAAAACTAGATCCACAAAGTATTCTCTTCTTTTTACATCCAATTCTCGAATAACGTCATCTATAAGTAGAATAGGCGTCTTGCCCAATTTTCGGCGGTAATATTCGAAGGCAGCCGCCTTTAAGGAAATAACGGTACTTCGTTTTTGACCTTGGGAAGCAAAGTCCATAATATCACGATTATCCTCCCCAATGTATAGATCGTCCCTATGGATCCCAACGGAAGTATAACCAAGTTTACGATCTCTCGCCAAGTTCCTATGCAAAGTCTCTTTAAAATGATCCAGATCAGAAAAGCTTGGCTTATATTCTAAATTTAGATGGTCCCTACCACCGCTAAGTTTCCGTAAATTTTCCTGATAAATTGGATCAAATTCGGATATAAATTCTTTTCTTTTGTTAAATAGAATAATCCCTTTTTCGATCAACTTCTGATTCCAAATTTCATATAGACCGAGATCGGAAGATCCACTTTTTAAAAGTGCGTTTCTTTGTTTTAAGATCCTATTATACTCTATCAGATCATTTAAGTAAGAAGGATCAAGAGAAGAAAGTAAACTATCCAAAAACCTTCTTCTTTCGGAGGGTCCTCCTTCTACGATGATCAGATCTAAAGGAGTCATTAAAACACTTAGGAATTTTCCTACGAGGTCGGATCTTTTTTTTACTTCTTCCTGATTAAATTTTAATTTTCTGCGGCTTACTGGTTTTTTAGAAAAACCTAATTCGTATATTTCTCTTTTATTGTCTCGATCCGCTTCCGCTTTTATATAATATCCGTCCGAATTCCAACGAATTAAATTTCCTTCTTCGGATTCTCTAAAACTTTTCAGCCAAGAAATCATAGAAATCGCTTCTAATAAGTTAGTCTTTCCTTCTCCATTTTCACCCACAAAGAAAATAAGCCTGGAATGAAACTCCAGGCTTATCTGTTCGTGATTTCTGAAATTGAGAAGCCTTAGGCTTCGTAAAAACACGATCTTCTCTTTTAAATTTTCATCGGCATGATAACCGATATAAAATCAGGATCGGAAGGATCCTTGAATACAACTGGTGAGCTTGAATCACTGAACTCTATTCTGAATTCATTATCATCAATCGACTTGAATACGTCCGATAAATATTCCCCTTTGAATGCAACAGTGATCTCGTCTCCTGAATATTCGATAGGCATGTTGATGCTGACTTCATTGACTCCTTGCGTTTGCGCATAGAAGTTCAGATTATTTTTAGAGAATGTTAATCTAATTTGACGTGTAGGCTCTTCAGCCGCGATCAAAGCCTGTCTCAAATAGATTTGAAAACCTTCTTTAGGAATTACAGCAAAGAACTTGGAACTTTTAGGAATGACTTGTTCATAGTTCGGGAAATTACCTTCTATCAGTTTACAAAGTAATTCGATTTGATTTGCATTTACGTAGATTTGATTATCAATGATCCCGATCTTTCCTGACTCTGCAGTTCCGATCATTTTAGAGATCTCTCTAATCGCTTTAGCAGGGATGATCACGGAGTCTTTAAATTTTAAAGCTGTAGAAAGTGGTCTTTCTATTTTACATAATCTTCTTCCGTCAGTAACAGCGAAAACAAGTTTGTCACCTTTCGGAACCATGAACAATCCATTAAAAATATATCTTTGATCTTCATGAGCAATTGCATAAGAGGTCTTACGGAACATTTCTGCGAACATAGAAGTTGGAAAATCGGATATTTGAGATGCATCCACTTTCGGGATTGTTTTGATCTCTTCCGCATCCATTCCATTCAGTTTGTTCTTATAATCATTCTTCTTAGTAGCGTCAGTGATATAAGTGATGCTTGAATCCGCGTCTGCATCTTCAGTAGAAAGTAAAGCCTCTTCAAAATGGATCGTTTTAAAAATACTAGAAAGTTGTTTTGCAGGAAGAGAAATATCTCCCGATTTTTCCACTTGAGCATTTAATGAAGTTTTAATAGAGATTTCTAAGTCAGTAGCAGAAATAGAAACAGAAGAAGACTCGGCCTCTAATTTTAAATTGGATAGAACGGAACGGATCTCTCTAGCAGAGATCACTCCTTCTACAGCGTGAATCGCTTTTAAAAATTCAGATGTGTTCACTTTGATCTTCAATTTGCATTCTCCATTTATATGAATGGTTTATATATAGTATCTTATATATGTACTGTTGTAGTACTTGTACATGTGCATATGTAGATAAGAGTCATAACTCTTTAGATAAGGGAAATATGTCGCATTTATATTGAAAAGTACAATTTCCAAGTGCCGAAAAAAACTCCTATATATCTGCTATAATAACCTTCAGTTCAAAGCATTTAAGGGACAGTAATTTTGTGTTATGTCTTATTTACTTGTTATAGAGATAATATTAACTATTTATTTACAGGTTATTTATATCTCTATGTCGCGTTAGAGAAGTTTTTGAAACTTACTTTTTTATTGGAAACGGAATCGATTTAGCACTTCTTCCACTTTAATGGAGAAGTCTTTATCATCTTTCATCTTATTTTCGATGTTACGGACTGCGTGAATCACAGTTGTATGTTCTGCGGAAAACATTCTTCCGACCTGACTTTTATTCAGTCGGAAACCCTTATGTAAAACATACATACAAAGATGTCGAGGGATCACATACTCAGGTTTTCTACTCTTTCCCATCACCTCATTCGGATCCAGGTTATAAAGAGAAGAGATATGTTCTATGACCTTGTCTTGGCTAAGAAGGAAATTCTTTTTACGGAAGATCCGATTCTTCAGTATATCTTCTATCATGGAAGTTGTGAAGAATAAATGTGAGAATGCCCTTTTATGAAGTGCAAGATCGTTCAAAGCTCCGAGTAAAGCTCTAGTATCGTCTTCGATCAGGTCTGCGATAAATTCGATATGCTCTGCAGAAAGGCCTAAATTTAAAATTTGGCAGTTCTTTTCTAAAATCCCGATCCGAATCTCTCGATCAGGAGCCTGGATATCAGCCTGAACTCCGGTTACAAACCTGGACTTTAATCTTTCATGAAGAGGTAATTCTGAACTAGGACGATCCGAAGCGATCACGATCTGTCTTTTTCTTTCAAAAAGGAAATTAAAGATCGTAAAGAACTCTTCCTGGGTCTTCTCCGCTCCTGTGTTTAGGAGTTGGATATCATCAATCAATAGACAATTATAGGATTGGTATTTGATCTTAAAGGATTCGATAGAGTCTCTAGATTGAAGAGCAAATAGGAACTCGCTCATAAATGATTTTATATCTACGTAATGTACTGTTTTCCAAGGTTCTTTTTTAAGAATTTCGGAACCGATCGCGTGAAGTAAATGGGTTTTACCTACTCCTACTTTACCGAAAAGATAAAGAGGATTGATCTCTGCAGGATTTTTTACACATTCCATCGCCGCGCTGAATGCAAGACGATTGCTATTTCCTACGATAAAATTTTCGAAAGAGTAATCAGGATTAAAAGAATAAGACTTATCTTTGAACTTTTCCTCTAAAACTACGTTTAGATTGGATTGAGCTTCTAGAACAATCTCGACAGGAACTCTATTCCCGCTTGCTCTGAAGATAGCTTCTTCTATATGATTTTGGTATTTTTTCTCTACATGCGTTTTGATATTAGAAGAAGGAGCTATAAGGATACAACGATCGTCTGTTAAACTTTCTAATTGTAAGGTATATATGAACTTATCAAAGTAAGTAGGAGGAATTTCCTTGGAGACTTCCTCTAATACACGCTTCCAGCTAGGGTCCAAACAAAACTCCAATGAAAAAATCCAAAACGCACCGACGACTTTATAGATACGAGAACTCGTATTTGTCTCGGAAAAGAAAAAACTGAATTAGGAAACGGTCCGAAGGACCATCCGACGAGATTACACTATTTTTCTTCAGTCGATGACCTACAAATGAAAATTCGGAAATCGGAAAGGAAACATTAGGAAAAACAAAGAGGATTAGAGATAGATAAATCATTATGTCACTTAGTAGAATTGCTAGTTTTTCTTAGTATTTAACAATTGTTATGCGAAGTGAAACAATGGAAACGTAACGTAAATATCGATAAAATTTTATTTTTGTTCCAGTAGAGAGAGCTCGTGTATGAGCAAAGAGAGTGCGATGTTCTCTTGCCCGTGGATTTTTTCATGAAGTTTTTCTTTGAATCGAAAGATCGCATCCATCTTAGGAAGATTTGAATCGAAATCCGACTTAGCAAACTCTTGTAGTAATAATAAACCGACTAGATCTAAAAAGTCTTTGAAGGAAAAATCTTCTTTCCAATTGGAAGGATCTTCTTTGTATTCCAGGATCCATTCTTCCAATCGTAAATAATCTAAAGGTTGTCTTAAGTTTCCTTCTATCTTTTGATTAATTTGTTCTATAATATCAGGAGGACAATCAAAGCTTACCATACTTCCACCTTTAGCAGGATAATATGGGACTGAATTTTTAGAATGTAGTTCTTTGACTACTTGCTGAGGAAGATATCCGAATGGAATACATACTGCTCTACTGATGATCGTTTCTTTCAGTTGTTCCAGATCGTTCACGATAAAAAGAAAACGTGTGAATGATGGAGCTTCTTCTAATGATTTTAAAAGCGCAGTCTCTGCTTCATTTCCGATCAAAGATGCATCCGGAATAGTAATGAATCTTATCTTAGAAAGATGAGGCCTATAATATAGTCTTGTTCTGATCAACCATCGAATACTGAACTCTTCCGGATTATCTTCTTTTCCGATTGGGATTTGTTTATTTTTCTCTAGTGGGAACCAAACGATATCAGGATGGGA
>NZ_RQGF01000012.1 GCF_004769615.1 Leptospira sarikeiensis
GAACGGATAAGGAAGGGAATCTTTCCAAGGATGCTATACGGAAAAATTTTCCGAATTGAAACCTTGTAATTGAAGACAGATACAATTATCTGTCTTCTCTGACTTTCAGTTTCATCGTTCCTAGATCTAAACTTCTATCTTCTGTTTTTAGTTCGGCTTCAATTATATCTCCTATCTTGAGATACTTGGGACTCGCGAGTTGTTTTTTAACGAAAATTTCCATAAGCTTTTTTTCGGAAAAAAGGAAAGATGCGATCTTCTTCACAAATCCTCCAGGAGCATTCAATGCAACTCCGGAAGGAGTTCCTGTAAGAATAATATCTCCCGGAAAAAGATCCATAATGCCTGAAAGTTCAGTTAAAGTTTCTTCGGGTGGAAAGATCATCTTGTCCAAGCTGGAATTTTGTCTGGGTTCCCCGTTAACTTTTAAAGAAATTTTAAGTTTTGAAATTTTACTTACTTCTTCTTTTCCTACAAGTTCAACAAAAGGGCCGATTGGGCAGAATGTCCTATAACTTTTTCCCTTAAACCATTGCCCTTGAGGGATTTGTATGTCTCTGGCTGATACGTCATTTGCTAGAGTGATCGCCCCCACGTATTCATGAAGATTTTCTTTTGTGATAATTGTTTTTCTTAGAATTTCTTTTTTTAAGATTATAACCATTTCTGCTTCATAATCTAAAAGTTTAACGAAGGAAGGTTTAATGATCTCTCCGATAGCACTAGTCAAACTGGATGGAGCTTTGGTGAAAAAAAGATTATAATCCTTATCTTTCGGATCCATTCCGGTTTCTATAATATGTTGGGCGTAATTTTTTCCTTGGCAGATAATATTACGAGGATCGGTAATTGGAGAGAGGATCTCGACCTTTGAAATTTCGATTGGATTTCCCTGAATTTCCGGTTGTTTACCTTCTAAATTTAAGAAATCTATAATATGATTCCCTTGGATTGGGACTATACTATCTTCTTTAACAATTCCCCAAAGAATTTTATTTTCGGAACGAAATCTACAGATACGCATACTTACTCCACACAGTTAACCTGGCATTCGGCCCCTGCCTTTTTCAGTATTTTTACTATATTCGGATTTTCGTAACGATTTTTTTGTACGGCCCAGTCCATAGGAGTCCAACCGATATTATCCTTTTCGTTTACTTTTGCTCCCGCCTGGATCAATAACTTTAAGGATTCCGGATCCCCGCTTTCCGCGGCCTTATGCACTGGTGTCCATCCGTCATCATTTTTCAAATTTGTATCCGAGCCTCTTTGCAGAAGTAATTTGGTGATTTCTGGAAAAGGGACTGAAAGATGTAGTGGTGTCATCCCATCGTTTCTAGTTGCATTCGGATCTGCTCCCGATCGTAAGAACAAAGCACATAATTCATAAAAACCGTGAAGAACGGCTCGATGCAAAGGAGTTTCTCCTTCTCCATTTTTCGAATTTAATACTGCACCGATCTGAAGTAAAAACGAGGATACTTCATAATAGCCGAAGCCCGCGGATTTGTGCAAAGGAGTATTATCTAAATAATCCTTTGTATTCGGATCAGAACCTCTTAATACGAATCGATTGATCTCATCGATTTTTCTTTGTCGGATACTTTCAAAAAAATCGGAGTCCAAACTTGAATTTGTCTTAATGGAAGTCCTAAGCACTTTTAAAGAGTCCGGGCTGATCAGTATAGTATCGTTTTCGGCCAATCTTTCTGCAGCAGTTTTGTTCAAATCCGAGCGGATTGAATTCGGATTTGCTCCTAGTTTAATACTCGTATCTACTTGTGTCTTTGATCTTTTATCGATCCCTTCGTGAAGTAATAGATCTGCAGTGTCTTGATCGAAAAGATTTTTTCCGATCTTGGGCACTGCCTTGTTCCTAAAATGATTGAAATAACTGATCTGCTCTTCTGAAACGAATTCCGATCTTGCCAAAGTTTCGAGTATATGTTTAAATCCTTCTCCTATCTTTTCTATATGGATTTTCTTCCTTTCCGGATCGGATTCCAACGCTTCTGCAAGAAAAGATTTCTCTAAAATTTGATATAGTCCTGAAAGTTTACTTTGCAGATAAGATCTTCCGGTGGTCTCCGATGTCAGGATCTTTCTTTCTACTCTTGCTTTTAATGCAGAAGATTCAGAACTAGATCTCATTTTGATCAAATCGTTTCGGATCGATCTATAACTTAAGATTGCTCCGGTAAAATCGAAGTCTGAGTATTCTCTGTCCCCTTCTTTTTCTAAAAGATGGAAAACTACAAAATTCAGCTTTTCCACTCGTTCATCTAAAGCCTTTTCAAATTCTGATAGTCTATATGCGGAGGGAGTTTTGCTTACGTACTCTTTTTTTAGATTTTTGTATTCTTCGCTTAGATCCCTTAAAAAAGAAATCTCTCCTCCCTTTTGGGCGGAAGTATCCATTGCGGAAAATTTATCTTTGTATATTAGAAAATACGAATTAGCAATTTTACCTCTGATGTTTTTTAGGTATTCCGACATATCCTTTTTGGATTTATCAGAAAGCCTTTCTTCCAAAGCGGTAAGAGTTTCTAAATATTCCGGGATTGATCTTTCATAAAGTTTTTCTTTTACTAGATCGTCTGCTTTGGAAAGTTTGGGGCGAATTGTCTCTATAAAACCTTTTGCAGTTTGGTCTTCGATCTTAAAATTCAGTACATTAATTTCTCCTGTCTGATCGTTTTGGATCTTAAAACTAGGAAATTCTACTTTTTCTACCGCTCCGGGAAACGCGGCTGCAAAGTTGATCGCGTATCTAGGATCGATCAGTTTTCTTCCGGCTTCAGCCGAATAATAGTCGATCTGATACTCCGGAAATTCCAGATCGAAAGATGTTTTGATAGTATAAGTTAAAGCTACTGAATCCCTTTTCTGAGATCTGAGATTTATCTTATAACCCTTATTCGATGCGAATATTGTGCCCGAGATCAATTCGTCTGCATCTATCGCATCTGCGATCTGCTTCATACAAATTTCGTCGCTACAATTCAACTTTTGATTTAGTTCCACTTGTTTTAATAAAGCGGAAAGAGAATCATCGTCGGCTATATTAAATTTTCCTTCATAATTCCTTAATATTGAATTTATGATCCCGTTCCTAAATCTGCTTTCTAAATATTTCGGGACCCCATTTTCTAATTTTAGCTTATGAATATAGATCTTTTGAACCGAGTTTTCTTTAGAGAATAACTCCTGATCTATTCCGGAGAAAAGTAGAAGGAAAAGAATAAAAATAGATCCGAAGAATGTTGCATTTGTAGGAATTCCCACGACGAAATTGATTTTAGATTTTATAGATCCGTTTTCCAAGAAATTATCTCCTAGTTTCCAAAACGGAAATCAGTTTCGTCCAATTTTCGTTTGTGTATCCATATTCTTTAAATAGGATCTTTTTCTTTTGGACAACGATCGTAGTAGGAGTTCCTGGAAATCCCAAAATTCTCATACTCGTTTGTAAGCTATCAAAATATAAGGAAGCCTGTTTTTTGATCCCGAATTCTTCCGCGAGTTTGGAAACGGATGCAGGATCATCTCCTATAAATATGATCCAGAGATAGAGTTTTCTATTCGGATGAGATACATTCCATTTTTTAGAATATTCTAATAGATTTGGGACTTCCTCCTTACATGGAGGACAGTCAGAACTTGTAAAATTTAGGATTACCAGATCGTCTTCCGATAAACGATTCAATTCTTGGTATAATGTTTTTCTTTCCATTTCCATGGAATAGAGAGGTATATTTTGGATTTCCTTGAGTTCTCTTGGATCTGCAGATAAACCTTTTACAAACAGGATAGGAAGAAGGATCCAAAGTGTAATCTTCATACGGAAAAGCCCAAAAGGTTTACCCCTTTTGATTTTAAGACCCGTATATGATTCGATTTACTCCCTTAAGTTTTCCGTTTTAGAACGAAGTCCTAAGAATTCGGAATAAATTTAGGTCTTATTCTTCTTCTGCTGAGAAAGTGAAAACGAAACAGGAAAGTATGCTTAATACGGTTTGGTAGAATGCCCAGAGCCAGACGAGCTTTACTGGAAATGCTCCTGTAAATTGGGAGATTGCCAGTGCAGGAGCAGCGAATGCAGCAATAGAAAAGCAAATCCCAACGAGCAATCCACCTAAAAGTCCGTATGGAAGAGAAGGGCGAACCAAGGATACTAAGATCCCGATAAAGAAAACTTGTAGAAAGTCCGCTGCAATAGGGCCGAGCCAAAAGACTTGAGAAAACGGAATGAAGAAGTCTTTGAAGCTTGGGTCAAAATAAAAAACGGAGAATAGAAGAGTTCTGAGGGAAACTGCGGCAACTTCCCATAGACCAAGGGCTACAAAAAACCTAAGTAAGAATTGATTCCAATCTTTTGTCGTGCGTAAACCCATATAAACGAAAAGCCCGGGGATACCGGGCTTTTCCATTCTTTTTTTGTAGAAAGAATTTATTTTCCGACTACGAATACGTAATTGGTGGTTGCTGATCCTCCGATATTGAGCATCAGTCCGTTTTTAGCGCCTTCTACTTGGTAATCACCTGCAGTTCCGGTAACTTGTTTGTAGATGTCTAACATCATTCTCACACCGGAAGCTCCAACTGGATGTCCCGCTCCGATAAGTCCACCCGATGGGTTGATTGGTTTCTTACCGTTGAAGTCAATGATTCCATCTTCGATAGCTTCATGTTCTTTACCCGGTTGGCTGATCCCAAAAGCGGAAATTGCAGCATACTCGGAAGAAGTGAAACAGTCATGAGTTTCGAAAACGTCTATGTCCTTAACGTTTAAACCGGAACGATCATAAGCGTCTTTTACTGTTTGGCGAGTCCAAGGAAGAACCCATTTGTCCCCTTTAGATTCGGCAACTTTCGCTTCGAAAGTGATTGGAGCGACTCTGTGTCCCCATCCTTTGATCTTAGGATAAGCGGAAAGTTTAGTTCCTTTTTTCTTAGCGAATTCTTCCGCGTAATTCTTGTTAGCAAGAACCACTAACGCAGCGCCGTCAGTTACCTGAGAACAGTCGGTGATAGCAAGGCGTCCTCCTACTGCCATATTGAATTCTCCGCCTCTTGCGTTTGCGTGTTCATTATTCATGAACCAAGAACGGGTTTGAGCCTTAGGGTTACGTTTTGCGTTTGCGTAATTGATCCTGGAAATTTCAGCAAGCGCTCCCATATAACGTTTTTCATCCAACTTGTAACGCTCTAAAAGAACGTCCGCGAGTTTTCCGAAAAGTTTAGGGAAAGGAAATTGAACTCCTTTCGCTTCTTTTTCGTAGTAAGCTGCAGTTCCTAAGAAGTCTCCTCCAACAGAAGAAGAAACTGTCTTCATGATCTCCATACCTACAACGATCGCTACATCATAATCCTTGGAGCGAAGTTTGGTTTGAGCTGCATCAATTGCAACTGAACCGGAAGCGCAAGCTGCTTCGTAACGAGCGCCTGGAACTCCGTAGAAACAAGGATCTACTTCGGTTAAGAAAGCGCCCAAATGTCCTTGGACTGCGTATTGTTCACCGTCGAAATTTCCTACGAAAACTCCGATACGATTTTGTTTGTTTAACTTTTTGATTTCGTCGGGAGTAAGACCAACTTTTTCAAGTCCGTCTTGAACGGCTTCCCTGAACAAGGACATGAAGGTTTTACCTTCTTTAGTCCAGTTACGTTGAAAGTCTGTTTGTTCTCCACCGAGTACGTAAACTGCGTCTTTCATGAATCTTTCCTCCCTAATTATCCTTTAAAAAGAGAACGAGCGTCTAAAACATCTTTCAGTTGATAGAAAGGTTTTCCCGCTTTCGCTTTTGCCAATACTTCCGGAACAGGAAGTTTTGCTTTAGTGATTAGACTGATTGCTTCTTTAGGTCCGCCTAAGAAGTCTACGAATGCGGAAGCAGGAGCCCAGTTAAATCCGGTTCCCATCGCTAAGTCAGTCATCTCTTTGGTGTCCACAACTTCTCCTACGAGGGAGAGAGAGTAGCTTACATAACGAGCGATAAAGTAACGAGCAATGTCCGCTTCCAGACCTTTTGCTTCTTTCACGATGTTCATCGCACCGATATAGTCCGCTTCTCCAATTCTACGATTCGCGTCTTTAATGAACGGAATATCGAATTTAGGGACCGGAATATACAGATCACCTTTGACATCGTAATATAATTTTTCTTTCTTACCGTCAGGGGTTTTGGTCATCTTATAAAGACCTTGTCCTGATTTTCTTCCTAAGTCTCCGCGATCGATTAACTTCTGGAAATAACCTGGAAGTTTGAAAGTAGAATGAGCAGCATCCTTAGTCATCTCATAGAGGTTGTCTACGATCGCCTTATGAACATCCAAACCTACGAAGTCAGCAGTGTCCAAAGGAGCCATTGCTCTTCCGGTGTATCCGCTCATGATAGCATCGATAAGAGCGATACCACCTTTGTCTGAATATTCTTCCGCTTTGATCGCAGCTTCGTTGATTAATTGGAATCCGATCCTGTTCCCTGCGAATGCAGGAGTATCATTCGTATAAACAACCGCGCGTCCGAGAGTTTTATCTAAATACTCTCCGAGTTTTTTAGTAACTTTTTTATCGTTACCTGCGTGAGTTACTAATTCACAAAGGATCATTTTGTATGGAGGGTTGAAGAAGTGAGTTCCGTAATAATGTTTTTTACCGTCTTCGTCGAAAGCGTCAGCTAAACGAGCGATAGAAAGACCGGAAGAAACGGTAGAAACGATCGTGCCCGGTTTACGAGCCTTAGCGATCCTTTTGTTGATCGGTTCTTTTACTTCATAACTTTCAGCAACAAGCTCGAAAACCCAATCGGATTCGGAGACTGCTTTTTCCAGGTCTTGATCATAAGAACCAGGAATTAATCTAGGACGGATTGTGTCCGTCTTGATGGAAGAAATAGCTTTTTCGATCCCTTCTTTAGCTTTGTTAACGTCACGGGCCAACATATGGACTTTCGCCTTACCAAAGGCTGCCACGATAGCTGCGGATCCGGCGCCCATTGTCCCATTTGCGCCAAGAACGGTTACGGTTTTGATTTCCCTCATGGAATTATACCAACATCTCGGTTTTTGTAGAGTTAATCCTTGTTTAAAACAGGCTTTTTAGAGGGAAAGGCTTTTTTCTCCTTCGAAGCGCCTGCTTTAGCCGTTATCTATAAGACTTTGTAGAACGGTCGTTACGTTCGAAATAAACACTGTTCTTCAAAAAAATCGGATTTTCTCTTGAAACGGAGGCGGTTTTAGAACTTTGAAAAAGGACTTAGATACCTTTTGAAGTTAGAACCCACTCAAGTAAGGGGTGCTAGGTCGGGCAATTATCAGTCTTCTTTGTTGGATAATAATAAGGTTTCCCGCTTGCGTCTTGTTAGATTGAAATGAAAATCTTCCGATAATTTAAATTAATAAGCGAAACAATTCTACAGGAATCATTCGGGGGAACCTTTTCTATGAATCTAGAAAAGAGCTTACTAGATATACTTTGGGTTTTGGTTTGTTCCGGGCTCGTTCTGATCATGCAAGGTGGATTCCTTGTATTAGAATCCGGATTAACTAGAGCTAAAAACTCTATCAATGTCGCGATCAAAAACGTTGCGGACTTCGGAGTCGCCACTCTTCTTTTTTATACATTCGGGTTCGGACTTATGTTCGGAGTTACCTGGAATGGAATTATAGGAACTTCATTATTTGCTCCAGTATTTCCGGAAGGAAAGGCCTGGCCTCCGACTTTCTTTCTATTCCAGCTAGTATTCTGTGGAACTTCTGCTACCATCGTGTCCGGAGCAGTTGCAGAAAGATTAAAATTCCATTCTTATCTATTCGCTACCGCTCTGATCTCAGGAGTAATCTATCCGATCGCAGGCCATTGGTGTTGGGGAGGGAGTTTTACTAACGAGGAACATGGATGGTTGGCTGCTAGAGGTTTCCATGATTTCGCAGGATCCACTTTAGTACATAGTGTGGGTGGTTGGGTTTCTCTTGCACTTCTTCTTGTTGTAGGAGCAAGGATCGGAAGATTTCCAGAGAACGAAGCTCCTAAGACAGTAACCGGAAGTAATCTTCCGATGGCGATGCTAGGAGGAATTTTACTCTGGTTCGGTTGGATGGGATTTAATGGGGGAAGCACATTAGGTTTTAACGAAAAAGTTCCGGGAATTATACTAAACACAATCATATCTTCCGGATTCTCTTTGATGGTGGCCATGTTATCCGCTTGGCTGATTAAAGGATTTCCGGAAGCGACTGCCCCATTGAACGGATCTCTGGCTGGTCTTGTAGCGATCACTGCGGGTGCGGATTGTTTTACTCCGATCCAGTCTGCAATTATCGGAAGTATTGCAGGTTCCTTCGTTCTACCTGCGGAGAAACTGTTAGAAAAATTTAAGATAGACGATGCGGTCGGAGCGATCCCTGTCCATTTGATCGGAGGAATTTGGGGAACGATCGCCGTAGGAATATTCGGGGACTTGAATTTGATCGGATCGAACGTAAGTAGATCTTCCCTGATCTTAACCCAGTTTCTGGGGATCATCTCTGTGGGAATTTTTGCATTCGGACTTTCCCTTCTAATCTTCTATCTTTTGAATAAATTTTTCCCTCTCCGTGTAGATGGAGACGAAGAAAGGATGGGATTGAATATTTCGGAGCATAAGGCTACGACCGAACTGATCGATCTGTTTTTAGCGATGGATTATCAAAGAAAGACAGGAGATCTAGCCATCGATGTCCCTGTAGAACCCTTTACCGAAGTAGGTCAGATCGCAGAACGTTATAATTTGGTTCTTGGAAAGGTGAGAAGTACTCTTGCGGACAACGAAAAGGCCCGTGTCGAAATTGCTGACGCGTACGAAAAAGTTAGGATCGAGCAAGATAAGGCTGAAAAACTACTTCTGAATATTCTTCCGGATGCGATTGCTCAGGAATTGAAGTCAAATACTGGACTCATCGCAGACAGTTATCCGAATGTTTCCATTCTATTTGCGGATATAGTAGGGTTTACTAGGATTTCTGCAGCCATGAAACCTGAATCCGTGGTGAGAATATTGAACGAAGTATTCTCTCATTTCGATATTCTGGCAGAAAAGTACGGTCTAGAGAAGATTAAGACCATCGGAGATTCTTATATGGCCGTAGGAGGCCTCCCTTTGCCGAATGAAGCGCATCCATTGTTAGTTGCTCATATGGCTTGGGATATGAAAGAGCTTCTTTCCAAGTTTAAACTCAAAAGAATGGGTACAAAGTTGCGTATGCGGATTGGAATTAATACAGGTCCGGTTGTAGCAGGTGTCATCGGAACCAAAAAATTCATCTACGATATATGGGGTGATGCGGTAAATCTAGCAAGTCGTATGGAATCCCATGGTGTTCCGGGAGAAATTCAGGTTACAGAGTCTACTGCAGAGCTTATTCGATCCGATTTTGCGTTAACAGAAAGGGGAGAAATCAAAGTAAAAGGAAAAGGTTTAGTTAAAACCTTCTTAATCAGCCATCGACTACGTTCTCCTGAAGAAACTTTTGCTGATCTTGGATACTCATTCAGTGCAACTTAGAGATGAAAACGAAACATTATGATTCGTTTTAGTTTGCTTTAATGAAAGAAAATGAAAAAAGGTTTTACTCTTTTGGCTCTAAGTCTTACGAGTGGAAATTTACTCTAGGAATAACGGAAAGATTTCCCCCAGATACAAGGAGTATCTACCATGGTAGCTAAGAAGAAAGCAAAGAAAAAAGCCGCACCGAAGAAGAAAGCGGCAAAGAAGAAAGTAGCGAAAAAAAAGGTCGTTAAAGCCACTAAGAAAAAAGCAGTTAAGAAGAAGACTGCGCCCAAAAAGAAAGTAGTTAAGAAAAAAACTGCTCCAAAACCGGCGCCTCGTCCTGCTGCTCCAGTTGCGACCCCAGAGCCTACGCCTGCACCAAGCCTGTTCCCAACTGGCGGTTCCAGCGAAGGAGAGAGCAATATCTAATTGCTCTTTTTTCTAAAGAAACTGGTCCCGCTCCCTCTTGGGAGCGGGATATTACTCTGCTTCCTACTTTTTCTACTCTCCCAATCCGGGTACCCCCAAAACTCACCTCCTATCTACGCTAAGGTCCTATGTTTAAATTCAGTGGAAGGCTGCGAATGTAAACTTTCCGAAAAAGAACAAAACATACGGGTTTTTCATGGAGAAGCAGTGATTTTAGAAGAACCTCCATCTAAGTCAGAACTCTTAAAGATAAGAAGTTCTAATCGTTCCTGTATTTATCCTAGATCAGGTCTTAAACCTCTGGCTTATCAGCATGCATTTAGGCCGATGCAAACCAATTTAGATCATTCTCCTAAGCCTCTAGATAGATTTCTCTCTCAGGATGATCTAGATCGCTTGTCGGAGCTCCAACAATTGGATCTAGGAGCATATTATCCTACATTTTATCATTTAGCATTAGAGGATGCATTTCCAGGAACCGAGGTTGCAGCTTATTCCCCGTCCGGAAAAGAAATAGGTAGAGCATCCGCTACATTTTTGGAACAAGTTCGTTGGGAAGGAAGCGGAGTAGCAAAGGACGGAAAGAAGTATCATTTTGCCGGAGATGGAAAATACGAACTCTATGATCTAGAATGGGGTTGGGGGGCCGGATATAATTATCAGGTGTTTCCTTACAGGACTTTGGCGATTAGTTTCAAAGATCTTTGTGAGAAGCTAGGATCCAGAATATCTTCCTGCAATAAATCCAAAGTAATCGGAGCTCTCGCATTTATTCCTAAGATCAAAGAGAAAAAGATCAGAATGCAAAATGGAAAATACCATGATGGGTATTTTTGTCTGAACGATACCGGATCTCCACTTTATATCCGTGACGATCGTATGGATATTTTTGTTGGAGTACATGGAGGAGGAAGTCCATATCAGCCTCCGGAACTTTCCAGAAACGTATTTTTGGATGCCGGGATTAAACCCTTATATCCTTCCGATTGGAAATTGTATAGTTCCGAAAAAGAAAGGTATTGGTGTCCAAAGGAAAAACTCCCTCGAAATCCGTTCTCTCCCTCCGAATCAGAATGCAAATTGGATTATCATGCCCAGGCTCCCGAAAAAGGAATGGAGATGAAGATATTTTTTCGTAAGGACGGAAGTTTGGTCCGTTGTAGGACTTAGGTTATAATGGGTTTTATTGGATCACTAGAAATGTTAGGATCCATTTTTGGATTTATCTGTGTGGCACTTTATACGCGCAGAAACTTATTAAGCTGGCCCGCAGGCTTAATTCAGGTTTTGATCTTTGTTTATGTTTTTTACGAAGTAAAACTTTACTCAGATATGTTCCTTCATATTGTTTTTGTTTTTTTACAAATATATGGCTGGGTGAACTGGGCGAATGAAAAAGAAACCAAAGGTGACATTCAAATTAGGAGATTGAATTATAAGATTTTCTTTCTTACCGGAATAATAGGAATAGTTTGTACATATTTACTTGGAACAGGTATGCAAAATTGGACAGATGCATCTTTCCCTTATACTGATGCTGGATTGGCGGTGTTTAGCTTGATCGCACAATGGATGATCGCAAAAAAGATCTTAGAAAATTGGTTATACTGGATTATTATAGATATTTGTTCTATTGCCTTATATGCATTCAAAGAACTTTATTTTACATGTGGGCTTTATTTCTTATTCTTTATATTGAGTATCATAGGATACTATAGTTGGTCTCTTTCCATAAATAAAAAAGATCAATTCCTATCTTAAATACATATATGAAAAAAACGGGTTTAGTTTTAGGGAAATTCGCTCCTTTGCATAAAGGCCATATGTTCCTAATAGAAACTGCCTTGCACGAAACGGATGAGTTGATTGTACTAATCTATGACTCTCCAAATCATATCTCTATTCCTTTAGATATAAGAACCGGTTGGATACGAAGATTATTTCCGGCTGCATCTATTATAGAATCTTGGGATGGTCCAATGGAAGTTGGAAGCGGACCAGAAATTGAAAAACAACATGAAGATTATATCTTAAAACTATTGGGAGATAAGAAGATTACTCATTTTTTCTCTGGAGAATTTTACGGAGAACATATGAGCAAAGCTTTGGGAGCAATAGATCGAAGGATAGATCCTGATAGGCTACAGTTTCCCACTTCCGGAACAGAGATAAGAAACAATCTTTTTTTTAATAAACAGTATCTAGATCCAATCGTATATTCAGATTTTATAAGTAATATTGTTTTTTTAGGAGCCCCTTCTACGGGAAAAACTACTATTTGTAATGCTCTCGCTACGGAATACGATACTGTTTGGATGCCTGAATTCGGAAGAGAATATTGGGAAAAAAACCAAATAGAAAGAAGATTAACTTTTGAACAATTGACTGAGATAGCCTTAGGTCATATAGAAAGAGAAGATAAATTAATATTGAAGGCAAATAGATTTATTTTCACCGATACGAACGCATTGACCACGCGAATTTTTTCGCAGGACTATCATGGCAAGGTTTCTGAGGAACTTGAACTGCTAGCAGAATCTTGTGTAAAACGATATGATCTGGTCTTTCTATGTGAAGCAGACATTCCTTTTGAAGATACTTGGGATCGTTCTGGTCCAGTAAAACGAGAGATCTTTCAGAAGAGGATAGAATCGGATCTAAGATCTAAAAAAATCCCTTATATTCGTTTAACAGGAAATTTAGAAGAAAGGATCAAAAAAGCCAAAGCTATTTTGGATAAACAAATAAAATTTGGAAACTCATTTGATCTCTTTTCATAAAAAACGTTCCTTACTCCTTGAAATGATCTTAAATTGAAAACTAGGAAGGCATAATGGCTACAATCTTTTCTCATCCTGCAGTTCCAATTTCGCTCTTCTTTCTATTTGGGAAAAAGAAAATTCCTCTACTTCTTGCATCTTTCGGGATCTTATTCTCCATTCTGCCTGATTTCGACGTTGTCGCATTTAAATTCGGTATTCCATACGAAAGCGATTGGGGGCATAGAGGATTTACTCATTCAATCTTATTCGCTTTGGGAATGTCCTTCTTGGTTGCATTCTTCAGAACGAAACTGAAAACAAGTTGGGCAATTATCTTTCTTTTCCTTTTTATCTCTGCAATTTCTCACGGGATACTGGATGCGATGACAACCGGCGGCCTTGGCGTTGGATTTCTAATTCCATGGACTTCGGAGAGATACTTCTTTGAATACAGACCGATCCGGGTTTCTCCAATTAGTCCTAAGAACTTTTTTACGGAGAGAGGTTGGGTAGTGATCCAATCCGAACTTTTGTTTATCTGGCTTCCCGCGGTTTTGATCTCTACAATTGGGATACTAACAAGGAAATTTTTAGGAAGAAAGGAATAGAAAAGGATTTTTTGTCTTAAATCTTAGTGGATACGGATACGTTAATATAGATTAGCGGAATTTAAAATGACTAAGAGTGATTCGAAAGTTTTATTTTATGTATTATCAGAAATTTTGTTCATACCACTCTGTATGTTTTTCTTTTTTCCTCCAGAGAATATGCGGGAGGGTTTGTTTCGTGAGATCCTTTCCAGTTTATCCCCTCCGGTAGTTGTATTAATTACTATCGGATTATTAATGGATAAATTTTCTAGTTGGAAAGCGGATATAGGTATGATTCTGATTTCCGGTCCGGGACTCGCTCTTGCATCGATGAATTTAATACATTTATCAATTCAATCTAGTGATGAAGCTTTGCGCGAGAATGCTTTGAAGTTATCGCCAGTTCGCGGTACTTTAATTTGCGGATCTCTAGTTTTGTTTGGCGCGCTTTTGTATTATTGGGGAAATAGAAAATCTAAGAATGTAAATTTATCACAATGAAAAGCTTTACATTCTCTAAAATCTCATATGCACTGAGAGAAGAATGCAAATCAAAAGAACCGTTCCAATATTTCTTCTTCTGTTCTGCACGAGTCATTTGTTTGCAGAAACAAATACTGAATCCATCTTAAAGCTAATCCATATCGTTGAAAAAAAACCTGTAGATCAAAGTTCTCAAAGGGTTTACGATCAAATCATTCAATATGCGATTGAAAGTAAATCCGTTCAGATCGTAGTCTCTCCTAAATTACTCCCTTGGTTCACTCGAGATACAGATTATAAACTGATCTTATTCGGATCTTTTATAGCCGGTAATATAAAGCCTCAATTGATTTCCGGAATAAAGGGAGATGATTCTTATTCAGGGATCTTAAATCTGATAAAAACGTACGAAGAGATCCGAAAATTCAACGAATCATTCTATATGATAGAGATAGATAGATTGATCGAACTGGAAAAAGACGGAAGGTTAAGAGACTATACTAAAACTGCGACGCAGTGAACTCGATAAAAAAACCGACAAGTTATACCACTCGTCGGCTTTTTATAAATCTATAAAGATAGTTATTGGACTACTAAAAGGTCTATCTTTCCGTGTTTATTATATTTTACGAATGCTTTCCCCTTCTCATAATAATCATGGTAATCGCCTTGTTTTCTAAACTTGGAGCCAAGAAGTTTTTCGGCCGCAGGTTTGGAAGATCCTACTGTGATCCCTTGTCCTAAACCTGGGCTTGCATCACCTACAACGTTTACTTGAACTACAGTTCCCATATCTAGAATAAAAGCGGTTTCTTTAGAATCATATTCGAAATATTCCAATCCACTTTTCTTATCCGTTTTGATCCTGGTAGGTTTTCCCCAATTCTTGAGTAAGTCTTCTAACTTATCACCCGGTCCTACTCCTCCAACTTTAAAAGCATTTACTTCGTTCGCAGGAGTAGGGTTTGTAAGTTCGATCGAATGGATCTTTGCTAAAACTTTTGCCCAACCCGAAGTTGAATCATAATTACTAAGATAATAAGTCGCTAATCCTTTCGACTTTGCATCTACGGAAGAATAAGATTCTACCAATGCGATATTCAAGATTGGAGTGAAGTTTTCATAAATATAATCCGGATCCACTTGTTGTTTTTGCGCAGTGGATTGTCCGATCGTTCTTAAATACTGAGCGATCTGAGCATTATTCCCGCTTTGAGCGGCAAGAGTACGGATCTTCTGATCGATCGAAACTGAAAGTCGATTGAATAATTCTTTTGCTTCTTCTCTTTTATCTGTCCAGAAAAGAACAACCCCTAAGTTATTTGCTAAGGAAACAGTTCCTTCTGCTTGAAAGGCTTGGTTTGCGAGATTGACTGCGACATCCAGATCCTTTTCATCTGCAGAATAAGAAAGTAATACCGCATAATTGGATAAGAAATATGGATCATCCGTTTTCGTGATTACATCTCTGTACGTTTTAAGAGCTCGATTGTAAGCAGCTTCGTTTCCTGGAACGATCCTCATCACTGCACGTTTGCTTTTATCCGGAGGAAATACCATTGTGTCTCTGAAAGAAGGCATATCCAATACCGGTTTTAATTTTAATTCTTCATTAGAAGCTGTCGCCATCCAGATCTTATGCATACAAACCGCAAGAGCCTTACTTAAGTAAGTATTCTCCGGAAATTTTTTCAGTCCGTCTTCCAAATTGGATCTTGCATCTTCTAAATTTCTTCCTAGCTGGATATCATCGAAAGTTTTTTCCATCTTAGCTAAGAAGCTATACAGTTCTTGTTTATCCGTTTTCAATCTGGATAATCTTTCGTTCGGAGAAGGGTGACTAGAGAAATAATGAGAACCGATCAATTCGGGTCTTGTTTTATCCGCTTTAGAAGCCGCTAATGCTTCCTTATAAGATTGTTCCACTTCGTTCAAGGTTTGGAGAGTGACTAACATGAAATCCCCTCCGTAACCCGCTTTGTCTAAAAGAAATAATCCAGTTTGGTCTGCGTCTAACTCTTGGTCTTGAGAAAATTTGCTATTTTCTAAAAATGCTTTTCCTGCAGGCTCGTCCTTCAACGCGTAAAACTTCTTCACACTATTGAAAACATGTTTATTATAAAAATGTGCAAGTTCGTGGGACAAAACTCCAGCGATATATCTTTCTCTATGATAATCTAATTTTTGGGCAGCATCCGCTTCTTTCTGTTTAATGATATCATCCAAAGAATCTAAAGCTCCCGAATGGATACAGAATTGTCCTCCTGCCATCGCGAATGCGTTAAAGCTAGGCTCCTTTACGATTTTATAAACTAGTGGAAAAGGAGGATTGCCCGAATTTTTGGAAAGTTTTCCGAAAGCCTTATCTATCGGCTTCTTCCAACCCTTATGATCCGTTAATACAGTCTTGGATTTGATCAAATTCGCAAATTGAACATTACTTTGTCTCACTAACTGAGAGTATAATTCTGCGTCGAACTCTCCCGGTTTACTTTGTGCAAAAAATTCTGAACTGAAAAATAATACGCTTAATAATACGGACGATTTTAGGACATAACGTCTCAGAAAATTCGAAACATCGAGCATGGATAGCCTCCGAGGAGAGAAAACTATCCATTATTAAACGACTGTCAACTATGAAAGGTTGAAAACTTAAGGTGTAAGGTTCGAAGGGGAAATAGGCCCTTTTCGGTAAAGGAAATTTCTTACAGAAATAAATTATATCCGGTTCTAATTCCTGAAATTAAGCGGAAATGGAATGATCTATTAAGATCAAGATATTGATTAAAAACAAGTGCAGAATACTGAAGAAGAAAAATCCTCTCGCAAATTTCGGCTCTGGGTTTTGAAATAATTTTACGGAAAAATAAAGTATAGAGATACTTAGGAAAACGGAAGAGATCATATAAAGCCATCCCATAGAAGGTTCGGCCCAATAGAATGCGATCACGGATCCTACATACAAAACGGTATAGAAAAGAATGGATCGCCCGGTTTCTTTTACACCTTTAACAACAGGGAGCATCGGAAAATTTGCGTCTTTATAATCTTCTTTTAAAAAAATCGCGAGCGCCCAGAAATGAGCCGGGGTCCATAAGAAGATCATAAGAAATAGGATCCACGCAGGTAACGGCAAAGAATTACTAACAGCCGCATAACCGATCAAAGGTCCTACACAACCTGCAACACCACCGATCACAATATTTTGATGTGTTCTTGGTTTCAGAAGAAGTGTGTATAAGAAAACATATGCGAGAAGAGCTGCAAACGCACAGATCGCAGTTAGAAGATTCGCAAAATAATACAAGATCCCAAATGCAACGAAGGTCATTGCAAAGCCAACGATCCAGGCTTGGGTCATGCTGATCCTTCCTGCAGGGATCGGGCGATTTGCAGTCCTTTTCATCTTAGAATCTCTGTCTTTCTCTAAGATCTGATTAAAGATGAAGGATGCCGAAGACATCAAAAATGTTCCGAGCATAGTCATGAAGACCAGAAGAGTTCCCGGTGAGGAAGAAGAACCTAAATACAAACCTGGAATTGCAGTTGCGAGAACTAGGGAAGTAACCCTAGGCTTCATCATTTGATTCCAATCTGACCAAAAACTATTCATGCGGCCTTATTCTTGGAGAGCTCTGAAGCTCTTTGCACCCAGATAGAATACACTGATAAGAAAAGTAAAATAGCAACTCCAGTATGCGCTGCAGTGACCAATTTAGGAAGTTTCGCGTAAACGTTCACGACGCCGAGTCCGATTTGAATCAGTAGCAGGATGATAGCTATACGAACGAATTTTTTGGTTTCAAGTGAGAAGTCCTTGAATATTCCGTAGAGGTTTATTAGTAAAATATAAAATGCTACTAAATATGCTCCTAGTCTATGTTGCACTTGGATTTGGATCTTAGGTTCGGGAACGGAAGGGATCCATTCTCCATTGCAAGTTGGAAATTCCAAACAAGCTAATCCGGCATAGTTGGAGCTAACTCTTCCTCCAAGAATGATTTGGAAGAATACTAACAAGACGCCGATCAAAAGAGGAATTTGATCTTTTTGTAATAGCCTGTTTCTGGTTACGAACAGATTAGAGCCTGGAGATCTTTCTAAAACTTTTGCTTTGAATGCTGCCGTTCCGATGCAGAGTAAGAAAAGGATCGCATTCAATAAGTGAAGATTCACAGTTGCAGGATCCAAAGATAATAAGACCGTTAAGCCGCCCAAAGTCACCTGAGAAGCGATCAAAAGGATGCCTAAAATAAAATATCCTAAGAAAGATTTTCTTAATTCAGGGACTATCGCAGTCCAAATTGTTCCAGCAAGTAAAATGATCCCCAAGAGTCCGGAATAATATCTATGACCGACTTCCATAAAAATATTAAAGTCGAAGTCAGGAAAAACTTTACCGAAACAGAATGGCCAATCAGGACAAGCAAGTCCGGAGTCCGTAGCTCGAACAAGAGGTCCGTATAATAAGTTTAGAAAAATTAAAACCGAATACACGACCAGAAAGAGAGAATACTTTCTGAAATGAGAATAAGTGGATGCGATCATTCTGTTTTGTCGGAGGGACCGAGGTCTCCTTTACCATACTTGAGCGTGTATCTATTGGGGCAAGAGATTTGATGTTTGAAAATTGAAACTGTAATTTTTGATCTGAGACTAATTCTCATGCAGAAAACTTTTTTAAAAGTAAAGAACGAGTGTTCTGCTGTTACCGACCCTGGAATAGAAGCTTTTTATGTCGGTTCTGAAGTAGAGGAACCGTGAAAAGCAAAAACGCTTTCAAAAAAAAGATAGGTCTTTGAGACTGGTTGGTACTTTCGCTTTTGATCGAAGCGAATCGTTTTTTTCTGATATTTTAGGAGCCATTCCATGAGCCAAAACGGAGACCATTACAACAAGGCAGGTTTTTGGACATTCGTGGTCGTGTTGACCGCAAACATTCTTTATTTCGTTTATCTCTCCGCATTTCACAAAGGTGTTAAGGATTATAACGAAGTTGTTCCTACCAATACTTCGGCAGCGAAGTAAGGAAAGAATCCAGGATAGGACGTTGTTCTCCTCCAATTCTCCGCAGCGGTTTTTCAAGATAGCTGCGGTACTCGTTCTCTTTTTACCTCTTCTTTCTATCTTTTCGTACGATACGGAAAGAGAACTTCCTTCTCATGCAGTCCCTGCGGAATTAGAAGGTGTAGGTTTAGAAGAAAAATTAGGAAGTTATATCGATACTAACTTATCCTTTGTTGATGAACAGGGAAAACAAGTTCGTATCGGAGACTATTTGAAAGACGGAAAACCTCTTCTTCTTACATTAGTTTATTATAGATGCCCTACTCTTTGTAGTCTTTATCTGAATGAATTATCCACTGCATTAAAGGAATTGAATTGGGAAGTTGGCAAAGAGTTCAATTATGTAGCAGTAAGTTTTGATCCGAAAGAAAAACCGGATCTTGCAAAAGCGAAAAAAGAAGTATATGTGAAAGATTATGGAAGAGGAAACGGCTCTGGTTGGAGTTTTTTGACCGGAAACGATCCTGAAATAAAGGCTTTATCTTCCAGCCTTGGTTTCTCCTACAAATGGAATCCATATAATGATCAATGGGTACATGTTTCGGTAGCCTATGTGATCACCCCTGATGGGCAAATTTCCAGATATTTAAAAGGGATCCCATTGGAAGAAAGAACGTTGAGATTATCTCTCGTTGAGGCTGGAAGCGGTAAAATCGGCGATTTGACAGACCGTGTTGCCCTTTTTTGCTTCCAATTTGATCCATCCAAAAATAGGTATACATTATACGCATTCAATATCATGCGAATCGGCGGTTTTCTTACCGTCCTCGTTCTTGCAGCGTTCTTATTCCGCTTTTGGAAGAAACAAAACTCGTCTAGTACAGTATAAAAAAAAGAAGGAGTGATTTCGATCCGATGAACTGGTTCTCTTTTATTACGGCGACAAGCTTCATGCCGGTTCCAGCGACTAAAGAATCGGGAGATGTAGATAACCTCTATATCTTTCTTCTTGTTTCGGGCCTTATCTCTTTTATCATTCTCATCGGGGGAATGGTAATATTTATCTTCAAGTATAGAAGAAAGACTGAAGATCAAAAGAGTGCGTACATCACGCATAACACTCTTGCAGAGTTTCTTTGGTCCTTCATTCCGTTTGTGATCATGATGGTCATCTTCGCTTGGGGATGGGATGTATTCCATGATCTTCGCAGAGTCGGAGAGAAGGGAGATGTGGAAGTTCACGTTACTGCTCGTCAATGGGCTTGGACTTTCAAATACGCAAACGATATCGAGATCAATAGCCCTACCGACAAAAAGTTGTTGGACGATCCGGATTCTACACTTCTCAAACCTGAGATTGTTGTAGTTCCTTTAGGCAAAACAATTCGTTTCATCTTAACTTCCGATGACGTTCTTCATAGTTTCTATGTTCCTGCATTCAGAAATAAAATGGATGCGGTTCCAGGTAGAAGAACGACCTTCACTTTCACTCCTATCGAAAAAGGAGACTTTACAGTTTTCTGTACTGAGTATTGCGGAACAAAACACTCCAACATGATGGCTACCATTCGAGTCGTTGATGGAGAACAATTCGCTGCTTGGCAAGCTGAGAAGATCGCTGCAAATGCAGGAGCGAGCAATAAAGGTCCTGCAGAAAGAGGAGAAGCCTTGTATAGAGGAAGCCTCGGATGTAGCGGATGTCACTCGATCGACGGATCTAGGATCGTCGGGCCGAGCTTCAAAGGTCTTTATGGAAATAAGAGAGACTTCGCTGACGGTTCTTCCGTAGTTGCGGACGACGCTTATATCAAACAATCTATCCTTGTTCCTACTGCAAAAATCGTAGCAGGATTTCCTCCGGCAATGTCTTCCTTCCAGGGAAGAATTAAGGAAGAAGAGATCAAGGACATCATCGAATTCATTAAGACGCTTAAATAGGATTACGGACAATGGCCCACGAGCAACATAATTACCTGAATCACCAGAAGGGGATTTGGTCCTGGCTTACGACCTTAGATCATAAGCGTATCGGGATCATGTACTTTATCGCGATCATGAGCTTCTTCTTCTTAGGAGGAGTTTTCGCTCTATTAGTTCGCGCAGAATTATTCACACCTGGAAAAACTCTTTTTTCCGCAGACGTTTATAACAGAATGATGACCTATCATGGAGCCATTATGGTGTTCATGGTAATCGTTCCTGGTATCCCTGCAATTTTCGGAAACTTCGTTCTTCCGATCATGTTAGGAGCAAAAGACGTAGCTTTCCCAAGATTGAACTTAATGAGCTGGTACATGCTGATGATCGGAGCTGCGATCACCGGTTCCACTCTATTCTTGGAAAACGTAGATACAGGTTGGACCTTCTATACTCCATATTCTTCCATTAAAACCGGATTGGGAGTAATTCCGATGGTTCTGGGAGTATTCATCATCGGATTCTCCTCGATCTTGACAGGGTTAAACTTCATTGTGACTACCCATAAGTTGAGAGCACCTGGAATGACCATGAATAGAATTCCTCTCATGGTTTGGGCGCTTTATTCAACTGCGATCCTCCAAGTATTGGCAACTCCGGTTCTTGCGATCACTCTACTTCTTTTAATTGCTGAGAAAACTCTTGGAGTGGGAATTTTCGACCCTCAATTGGGCGGGGATCCGGTTCTGTTCCAGCACTTCTTCTGGTTCTATTCTCACCCTGCGGTGTATATCATGATCCTTCCTGCGATGGGTGTGGTCTCCGAATTAGTGGCTACTTTCTCTCGTAAAGTGATCTTCGGGTATACTGCAATTGCTTACTCTTCCTTAGCGATCGCTGGAGTTTCCTTCTTAGTTTGGGGACACCATATGTTCGTTTCTGGACAATCTGAGTTTGCAGGGGTTTTATTCTCCTTCATAACAATGCTTGTGGGAGTTCCTACAGCGATCAAATTGTTCAACTGGATCTCTACAATGTATAAGGGAAGTATCCGTTTGGATGCACCTATGTTGTATGCGATCGGGTTCATGTTCTTATTCACGATCGGTGGTCTGACTGGAGTGTATCTGGCTTCTACCGGTATGGACGTTCACTTTCACGACACTTACTTCGTAGTGGCTCACTTCCATTACGTAATGGTGGGAGGAACTTTGATGGCTCTTATGGGAGCATTGATCTACTGGTTCCCTAAAGTTACCGGAAAAATTTATAGCGACCTAGTCGGAAGAATTTCCTGGGTCTTTATCTTCTCCGGATTTAACGTTACCTTCTTCCCTCAATTCATCTTGGGAAATATGGGAATGCCTCGTAGATACTACGATTATCTTCCTACATTCACCGAGTTAAACCAAATGTCCACTTTCGGATCTTGGTTGATCGGAACAGGATTCTTGGTCGGACTTTTCGGAGTGATCCATGCACTTCTGAAAGGAAAAGAAGCAGGAAACAATCCTTTCGGAGGAAAAACTTTGGAATGGACCATTCCTTCTCCTCCTCCTCATGAAAACTTTGACAAGACCCCAGTAATTTCCGGAGGGCCATATGAGTACCGCTAATCACACAGGTGGTGGCTTTCATCACGCGCACCATTTCGACAGCGCAGAGCATCAATATGAATCTTCTAAACAAGGGATCTGGTTATTCCTCGTAACGGAAATTCTAATGTTCGGTGGATTATTCGTAGGATATTCCATTTACCATTCACTATATCCGCAGGTTTTCCATGCAGGAAGTAAGCAACTTTCAGTTGTGATGGGTGCAGCGAACACAGTAGTTCTTCTTTTCAGTTCTTTTACAATGGCACTTGGGATCAACTATGTGCAAAGAGGTCTGAAGAATAAGGCGATCATCGCTCTTGCGGTAACGATCGCTTGTGCTGCGATCTTCATGGTTGTAAAATACTTTGAATATACCCACAAGTTCCATGTAGGAACTGTTCCGGGTAAATATGCTTACACTGAAGACTTAGGTCCTAACGGTGAGAAAGTAACTAAGGTGGGAGCTCTTCTTGCAGAAGCGAACAAACTTAGTGTAACTGAAAGAGAGCATAAATTGCATCTGGACGAAACCGAATACGAACACCTGACCCTTTTGGAAAAAACCAAAAACTGGCCTTTGTTCTTCGGATTCTATTTTGTAATGTCCGGGATCCACGGTTTACACGTTCTTGCTGGAGCGTTCTTGATCTTCTGGGTACTTCTGAAAGTGCTTAAAAATCAAGTCGGCCCTGAATACTACACTCCTGTAGAAGGAGTCGGATTATTCTGGCACGTGGTAGACTTAATTTGGATCTATCTCTTCCCGCTTCTCTACTTAGTAGGATAAGATCGAAATACTCGATCGAATGCGAAAAAGCCGAAACGAAAGTTTCGGCTTTTTTATTTTAGGCCCTGAAATCGAACGGGATCTAAAAAAACTGCGAATAAACGCCGATTTCTGCCGATATTTGGAAAGAGAGTAATATCCTCCGGACATCGGTATCCAATGCAAAATATAGATTATTCCAGAAGACTGAGACAATCCGGAACCAGAGGTCCGGTACCTAGAGGAGAATCAGCTCCTACAGTCCAAACTATTCAACATGTTCGAGGTGCTACTTCTCCAATCCGTTCTTTTCCGAGCTCCAGATCCATTTTTCTAGTATTGATTGGGGCAATTTCTCTTTTTACCGGAGGAGTAGTTGTCGGTTTAAGATTGGATCAAAAAGAACAGGCTTTTGCTCAAAACGAAACTCAATCTTTTTATAATGCAGGAAGAAATGTAAGAACGGAACAATCCGTTGAAGAAAGAGAAAATTCTTCCGCCGAATCCACAAACTCTAGCAATTCATCCACACAAGCTCAGACGGAAACTTCTTCTGCACCTTCCAATCAATCCGGAGGGCTAAAATTTCCTGCAAGATCCGATAAGGAAAATTATTTCTTATCCATTCCAACCGAAGATTCGGTGGAAGCGATGGAAATTGGAAAAAAATTGCTTAGAGCAAGACCTGAGTTCCAGGGAAGATTTTTTCGCTCCAAACAAGGCGAATTATTCGTAGGATATTTTTACGGAAAAGAAGAAGCGATGAAAGCTTTAGAATCCATTCGTCCTTTGAACGATCCTATTTTTCATAAAACTGCAGTTCACAAACTTCAATTCTGATCTGAAATTTCGGACTTCGCACTGTTCCGAGCTTAAACTCATTTTTTCCTTGACTTTGCCTTAAAATCTGCTATATTTTTGGGCAGAGTTTTAACGGAAGTCTTAATACTAATTGGCTGGCAAAAAGAAACAATCTGGCTACGATCATGGCGTAGGCGACTACGTCGTATATCCAATCCACGGGGTAGGTGAGATCACCGAAATCGCTAAAAAGGTTATCCTGGGAAAGAAAAAAGAGTGCTACGTAATGGAAATCCAGGGTAGCAAGATGAAGGTGATGATCCCCGTCGATAAGGCAAAGCAGGTCGGAATTCGACCGATTATCGACAAGAAGGATATTAAAAAAGTCATCAATCTGCTCAAGAAGGACGAGGTCGATACTGAAGAGGACTGGAAAATCAGGTACCAAAATAACCTGAACAAAATTAAGTCCGGGTCGATCTTTGAAGTGGCGGATGTATGCAGGAATTTATTCCGCAGGGCAAACGGCAAAGAGCTGTCTATCATGGAACGTAAATTGTACGAGAGTGCGTACAATCTTGTGAAGATGGAAGTTGCCCTGAGTAAAGGTGTTTCGCAGGAAGAAGCGGGAAACCTTGTATCAGATGTTTTAGCTAGTACATTTGCTCCGGGAGAAAGAGTTCCCGTGGCTGCAGTCGACATAGACGAAGAATAGTTCCGATTAAAACTCGAATCTTATTTAAAAGGATTTGAGTTATGGCGTATTTTTATAAAGGTCTAACGGCCGTCCTACTCTCCTTAGTGTCGTTCTTTGTAACGCAAAAACAAACTCAAGAGTTTGTATTCTCAGGCTCCAGTGCAGGGCTTGTACTCGTAATTTCTCTCGTACTTTTGTTCGGTGAAACTAAACTATTTCCAAAACTTCGCGGTGACGTAATTTTTTGTGTAGGTGTGGGTGCGTTATTAGGATTCGCCCTAGCATGGTTTATCGGTACTATCATTCGTTTCGAGGAATTGAATTTAGCATTGTACCTTATCTTAGGTCTATTCGGTGCTAGAGCTGGAAAATCTTTCGCAAAAGAACCGGGCCTTTCCGTATTCGGAGGCGGCGGTGGAGGATCTACTTCTCTAGTGGATCCATTCGGAGTTGCCTCTATCGGAAAAGAAGAAGTCAGGGACAAGATCCTAGACACTTCAGTTGTTATCGACGGAAGAATATTAGATATTGCTGATACACATTTTATCGATGGTCCTCTGATTCTCCCGAACTTCGTGTTGAGAGAGATCCAGTTGATCAGCGATTCTTCCGATCCGATCAAAAGAGCAAGAGGACGTCGCGGTCTGGAGATGTTGAATAAACTCCAGAGAAAAGGTTCCATCGAAGTTAAGATCACTTATAAGGATTATTCCGACACTCGTGAAGTGGATGCTAAGTTGATCAAACTCGCTCGTGATACCGGTGGAAAGATCGTGACTAACGACTTCAACTTGAACAAGGTTGCAGAACTCCAAGGTGTAAAAGTCCTGAACTTAAACACATTAGCGAACGCACTTAAACCAGTTGTTCTTCCTGGCGAAGAACTTGCGATCCAAGTCATCAAAGAAGGCAAAGACGAGAACCAAGGTATCGGTTATTTAGAAGACGGAACCATGGTTGTGATCGAGAACGGAGGCCATCTAGTTGGAAAAGAAGTGAAGGTTACCGTAACTTCTATCATCCAAACTGCAGCCGGAAAAATGATCTTCACCAAAGCTAACGGCAACGGTGGAGGCGGAAGTTTTGATAAGGGCGATAGAGCCCCAGAAAAAGAGAATCGCGGAAAAGGCGATCGCGGTGGAGAAGATCGTGGAAACAGATACGATCGTCAGGACCGAGGCGGCGAGGAAAGAGGAAATCGTAAAGATTACCAAAACAAAAATCAAAATCGCGGAAACTATCAAGATAGAGGCGATAAAAACGAGAATAGAGGGGATGATTTTGGAAACCGTAAGGACTTCCAAGATCAGCAGCAACAGCAGCAATAACCTGGTTCTTAAGAGACAGAATCCGGGTCTGGATTTAAGATTTGCATCTATATTCGACCCGGTTCCGAATTGACGGTATCCGGAACCAAAAAAAAATTGAAATACGATCTCAATAAGGAGAGCCAAATGCAGGCCCAAGCGCAAGTGAAGGGACTGAAGGAGCTCGGTATAGAGCCCTCCGAAGTCTTCCATAACCTTTCATACGACGAAATTTTCGAACACGAAAAGAATAACGGGGAAACCGTTCTTTCCTCTAACGGAACCATGATGGTGGATACCGGTATTTTCACCGGACGTTCTCCGAAGGATAAATACTTCGTAGACGAACCTTCTTCCAACAAGAACATCTGGTGGTCTCATATCAACTTTAAAGCTTCCGAAGCGGTATTCGAAGAGCTTTATCAAAAATGTGTAAATTACTTGAGCGGAAAAAAACTCTACGTATTCGACGGATACGCAGGAGCAAACCCTGAGACCAGAATTGGCCTTCGTGTAGTTTCCGAAAAAGCATGGCAGCACCATTTCTGTACCAACATGTTCCTTCGCCCTAGCAAGGAAGAGTTGGCAAATCTTCTTCCTGAATTCACTATCATCAACGCTTGTGGAGTGAAGAACGAGAAATACAAAGAGCATGGCCTGAACTCGGAAGTATTCGTGATCTTCAACCTTGCAAAAAAACTCTGCATCATCGGCGGGACCGAATACGGCGGAGAGATGAAGAAGGGAATTTTCTCAGTAATGAACTACAAGTTGCCATTACAGGGAATCGTTTCTATGCATTGTTCCGCAAATATCGGAAACAAAGACGGAGACACTGCTCTTTTCTTCGGACTTTCAGGAACCGGTAAAACGACTCTTTCTACCGACCCGAACAGAAAACTGATCGGAGACGATGAGCACGGTTGGGACGATAACGGAATTTTCAATATCGAAGGCGGTTGTTACGCGAAAGTAATCAACTTAGATCCTAAGACAGAGCCTGAAATTTTCGAAGCGATCAAAAGAGATGCTCTTTTAGAGAACGTAGTTTACGACGAAAAAACGAAAGTTGTAGATTATACTTCCGCTGCTAAAACCGAAAACACAAGAGTTTCCTACCCGATCTATCATATCAAAAACATCCAAGTTCCTTCCAAAGGTGGCCACCCTAAAGTGATCATCTTCTTGACTTACGATGCATTCGGAGTTCTTCCTCCAGTTTCTCGTCTGTCAATCGAACAAGCGATGTATCACTTCCTTTCCGGTTACACTGCGAAAGTTGCAGGAACTGAAAGAGGTGTTAAAGAACCTACCGCTACTTTCTCCGCTTGTTTCGGAGCTGCATTCATGACTCTTCACCCAACTGTTTATGCACAGTTATTAGGTGAAAAGATGCGTAAACATAATGTTCGCGCATATATGATGAATACAGGACTTGTTGGTGGAGCTTACGGAACAGGTAAGAGGATGAATCTTCCTGCGACTCGTAAGATTATCGACGAGATCATGAACGGAAACATCGATAAGGCTGAATTCGTGAAGCACCCGATTTTCCAAGTGGAATACCCTAAAACTGTAGAAGGTGTGGATAGCTCCATTCTGGATCCTCGCGAAGCTTGGACTGATAAGGCTGCTTACGATGAGTCCTCTAAAAAACTTGCAGGCATGTTTATTGAGAACTTCAAAAAATATGTCGAAGGTTCCAAAGATTTCGACTTCACTGCTTTCGGACCTCAAATCGGTTAATTAAGCGAATCAGTCGAATTTCTCTCAAAAGGAGTAAGTGGGATTTCCCCTTACTCCTTTTTTATGCCTTCACAAGGGGGAAGTTCTTGACAAATCTTTGTGCGCCGCATAATCATCATACTATAAATAGGGATCGAGAAGCATGGAAAAGGAAATCAAAGAAGCGCTGAATTTTGCGATCGGAGCTGCAAAAACTTTAAGAGAGCAAGCGGACAGTATTCTTCTAAAAGTGGAAAAAGAATTTAAGGAACTTTCTGCAAAGGGTTCCCAGGACCAAAGCGAAGTCGCTAATAACCTCAGAAAGTATATCGAAGACGCGTTACGCTCTGTTGAAGGACTTGCCGGTCAGGTGAATAATAAAGTGGAAGAAGCTAAAAAAGAATTCGGTAAAAAAAATTCTAACGGCGCCGGCTGAGAATCTTCCTTCGTTTATTCCTTCCTAAAACTATCTTAGTAAATTTTAAAACTTCAAAGCCTGGGATCATACGATTCCAGGCCCAACCATTTCGCTAATCTTTCTTTATAAGAGATCGGCGGAGGGCTTTCCATATCCAATTCGAAGGAAGTATTCCAAAGAGAAATTCCCTGATCGAATTTGATCTTTAGGAATTTCAGAATTGTTTCTTTTTCCTTTCCGAACCAGTCCGAACTCGGGATCCCTTTTTCCGTAAGATACCCTTCTAATAGATCGATGGTCCTATAATCTGAAGCGAGTGAAGAATAGGAAAAAGAGTCATCCGCAAATTCAGAGAAAACATTCTCCCATTCTTCCGCAAAATTCCTTTCTTTGTTCCTACAATCATATGCCTGACAGATAGAAGCACCGTAAAAGGAATAATTTTGACTACGAGAATCTCCCGAATACACCGGATGGATCATACATCCGATCCTACTTCTAACTTTGATCTCGGAAGAAGGCTCTTTTACTTCTTCCGTAAGCATTCCTAAAAACGGGCAATTGTATGTAAGTGGATCTTTTTTAATGAAGTTTTTTTCCGCGTCTTCTCTGACCTTTCTGAATTCGGCCATTGTATAAGGTTTTGCAAAGTCGACGGACTCTTGGAAAGTTTCGGTTCTTTCTTTCAGTAGAGCTCTGAACTGTTCCGGTTTTAATTCTAAATTGAATAATCCACAACAGGCTCCGCAGGAAAACGGAACATCTGCGGAAGGTTGGCAAAGACCCACTACAGACCGACTTGAGGTAGATTTCCAGGTTTAGAAGGAAGGAATCCTAAAAACGCGAGTTCTAATTCTTTCGTTTCCGGATTCTCTACAATATTGCAGTTTAAAGGGAAGATCTGCAATCTGTCTTCGTGGAAGACAATTACCTTGCCTCTATACTTTTCGATTTGCTCTCCGATAAAATCTTGTTTGATCATCGGAGCCGCAACAAGAGAAGATTCCGGTTTTAATCCACGGAAGAATAGATGATTATTAGAATTTGTAGAAACTAAGAATATACTGATCCTTTCCAATTCTTCTAATTCCGTTAGAAGGTTTTCAAAATAATATTGGAAGGTGATCAGATAACCGTCTGCGGATTCAGGTTGGATATGGCCTTTTGAATACAGATCTATCCAATTGATCATTTTAGATATCGTATCCTTGTTCGCAAATAAGATCTCAGGCAATTCAGTAATCACGGGGGTGATCTCTAATTTCCGGAAATCATGAAGGCATTGGAAGATCAACTCCCACCATCTCTCCGTATTATAAGCATCGTCCGGATTATTCGGGATATATTTTCCCAAAGAATGATTCTGATGGTCGCTGAATAAGATCCCACCGATCACTTTAGAAAATTCCTCGAAAGCAAAGATCAGACATTCCATCAATTGATAGGAATTGAGAGATTCTTCTTTTTGTCTTTCAGTGAATCTATAATAAGACGCGGCGATCGGATTCGGATAAAATTTAAAAATAAGAGAAGGATTAACGATCTTATGTACCGGTTTTCCTTTTGTAGGATCCGATACGACTCGGATCACCGGTTGGCCATGAAGGCTATAATTAGTCCAAGTAAGATCGCTCGGATCGTAATTTCTTCTAGCATGTTCTTTTGCAAGATAGAGTGATTCACCGATACTTCTGTCTGCAAATAAGTTCGTATAGAATTGGATCGTGAAATCGATCGTATTCTGGTTATCCGCGATCTCCCAATTTGTTCCGATAAAACTTTTGATCCCGGACATCAAAAAGGATCCTGCGAAATTATTCATCAGATCCGAATTCAGATTTCTAGTAGTGCTCTTGTTGGATTGGCAGGAGTTGGAAAACACCATGTCGGTGTTGAAGCCTGAGTTCTTGATCTCTCTGGCTTTTAGGATCTTTCCTTCCGAGATCAACCATCCGTTTTCTAACGGATCATCGGAGAAGTAGAGATGTCCCGAATAATGGATGATGTTCTTTCCTTTGATCAAAGAAAGAAGTTTTAATTTAGTAACTTGGCGTCCGCCTATGAATTCGATCTCTAATCTAGAACTTGGGACCTTCTCACTTAAAACTCTAAAGAGCTGCTCTCCCTCTTTTTGGGCCCATTCCAGATCTTCTGTTGGGTCAGCGATGATAAGCATTCTAAGTTTTTCTTTTTCTTTGAATGCACTGCTGTTCGCTTCTCCCCTTACTGTTTTTCCTATATAAAATTTATCCGAAAGAAAACAAGTGCCGTCGTGTAGGAGTTCCCACGGGATAACTCCTAGTTTCGGGTCTATATTAAAATGAAGAAATTTCTCGGTAGTAAGCCTGAGTTTTTCCTGGATGGCTGAGGGGAAGAATTGATCGTAGAATGTTTCGCCCAGGATCTTAAGATCATGAAGGATATCTGTTTCGAGAGTTGGCTTTTGTACGGATTTCTGGTGAATCGCTACGGAAACCCGTACTAAGTTTTCGATTTCTTTAATATACTCTAGGATCAGATCCTCGTCCATTGTGGACTGAAGATGTGATTCGGACCCGCTACCCGAGCTATCTAGAATATTAAAAACGTTAACAGCACCGACTCTGTCTATGATTAGGTTCAGCATTGGATCTAAAAACTGCGCCTAAAACGATTCCCTCGAGCCGAGACATAAATATCCGGGGAGGGAATTGTAGAAGCGCTCTTAATCCAAAAGGATAAAGAGATCTATTGATTTAGACAAGTCTTTTCCCTGAAACTCTACTGTGTACTTTCCTTCTCTCAGTCCGGAGAAATTTGTGATCCCTTCGGAATTGAATTGGTTGGAAAGAATGAATCTTCCGTCCTTAGAAAGATTTACCCTTTGGAAATCTTCCGGTCTTGGACATTCGATTTTGACACTTAAGTAAGCAGTTTCTTCGGTTTCTTGAACAACTTGGTAAGTGAACTTGCAGTCCTTATCCATTTTTTCTTCAAAAACGATAAACTCGGAAGCAGAAGGCGATTTTGCTACTGCGGAACGCATAGCAGGTGCGTAATCTACTCGAGTATTGATTTGAAGCGTTTCGATCAGGCTTCCGAAGAGTTGTGCTCCGGATTTTCCTAATTTAACGACGATGGATTCTTTTCCTTGTGCCTTACGGGCTAATTCCATCTCCACATATCTTTTCAGATATTCAGGGAATGGTTTTGCCTGCCAGCCTTCGTTTAGTTCGGCCTTATTCAGATCCAGATCCTCTTGAAAGGATTGGAAAGAATGTGAACGTGCTGCGGAATCGAAGTAGGACTCGCCGGCAGTTTTTAGGCTAGCCTGGAGTGCTTCTTCCATTCTGATGAGTTCGTTTTGTAGTTCGGCGTCTTTTTCCAGTTTTGATAATACGTCCGGTTTTCCTTCGAAAAGGGACTGGATGATTTCTGGCACCGAGTTTTCACGGTTGGATTCCATTTGAGTGCGACTCTCCAATAGGTTTTATGACGATTCTTTCTACTCGGACAATTCGGAAAATTTGAGTTTTTTTTGTATTTTTTCGATCAGTCGTAGTAATGTTACGCTCACATTCCCCTCTGTGATCCCTAAAAGGTCGGCTACCTCTCTATAGGGTGTTCTTGCCAGGAAATGGCCTTTTTTACGCTTTTCTAAAAGTTTTTTCCGCTGCTCGTATTTCTTCTTTAACGCTTGGGAAGTTTTATCTATCTCTTGAGGGAGTAATGGTGCCTTCTTTACTGTGGCCGTTTGTTTTTCTTTCAGCTCTAGTATGTTCAGATATAGAGACGTAATTTTGTCTTCCATTCTGATATTTTCTTCTTCTCTTTTGGAAAGTTCGGAACGAAGCCCTAGAATTTTCTTTTTGATCTCTTCCACACCCAGATTCGTTTTTTCAATCAGGAATTGGATCTCTTCTTCATCCAGGTTTAAGTAGTATATATAAGAAAGTTTGAAAATGACCCGTTTTTCTACCCCAATCTCTCCCAGAACTTGGTGGAAATGTTTGGTCAACTCTTGCGCTTCTTCTACCAGATCCGGACGAAGATCGGGCTCGTCTTCGATCGTAGCGTATTCTTTTCCTTCTTTGTTGATCTTTCCAAGATTTGTCATCTTAAGCTCTCGTTTGGTCCTTTGCCAATCGATGAGCATATTACGTAGAACGGAATAGAACCATGTTCTAAAACTTGATTTACCTTTGAAGCTGGAGAATCGTGCTCCGGTTTTCAATCTTTCGAAGGCGTATAAAAAGAAATCCCCTGCGTCGTCCTCGCTTAGGTGGAAAATCTTCATTGGAAAATTGTAAATATCTTCGGAATAAGACTCGAAGAATAACTTGAGGGCAGCCTCGTCTCCTTCCCCACATCGGGTAACTAGGTCGAGGGTTTTATCCTTTGACAAATTCATTCTTTATGTAACCTTGCACCTGAGAGCCAACGATATGAGACGTAGTATATCCCTCGGAATTATCTTGGCCGCGTTCCATCTAAGCACCTTTGCACAAAACGATAAAGTAATAAATTTTCTTTTCCCGGTGAAAACGGACGGAATCGAGAATAAAGTCACCTCCGTATTCGGGGAATCCCGGGGGGACCATTTTCATAACGGAATGGACATAGCGTCTACCGGAGAACCTGTTTTGGCAATGGCAGAAGGTAAAATCCTTTATTCACGGTTTGGTGAGGACGACCCATTTGGAGAAGAATTCGGGACAGGAAATTCCGTTTGGTTGGACCACGGAAATGGGACGTATTCTTCCTACTACCATTTAAAAGACGGTCGTCTGCCTGGTTTACTCGACGAACGCCTAATAGGCGCAGGTGAAAAAATTGCCTACACAGGAAATACGGGTCACTCAAGCGGAGCTCACCTACATTTCGTTTTACTAAAGGACTTTGGAAAAACGATCCAGGATCCTATGAGAGTTCTTCCTGAAGTAGAAGACGAAACTCCACCTGTGATCGGAAATCTTCTCATCCATCAAGACGAATATAAATACAGCCAAGTCAATGACGGGGACAATATTAATATTTCTAGATCTTTCCCAGTTACCGTAGGGATTCAGGACGCAGGAAAAAAATCCGGACAAAGAAGAGGAGTTTCTCAGATCCAAGTCTCTTTGAACGGCCAATTATTAAAGAAGGCAAGCTTCTCCAATTTACATTACGAAAAGGGTGAATGGAAAAACCAGGAAGGTTTTCCTTTTACGGATCTATACTATAAAGATCAATACCTTGTAGGTAATTTGGATTTTAGGAATGGTGAGAATACGATCAAAGTTCTTGCCTGGGATTTTCGACAAAATCTTACCGAAAAAACTTTTACTTTCTACGTAAATCGTATCCGTTAATTTCTTTCCAGCCTATTGTCCGGAATTCAATTTCCCCTCCTATTCTTAAGGAAAGGTGAAATTAGTATTGTGGAAACGGTCCAATCGTTCTCTAATAGATTCCCTTTCTAAAAATCCATATATCGATTTTAAAATCAAAAGGAGAGTCCTATGAGCGAACTTAGTATTCCGAAACTTTCGGAATTCAATTTGAAAAAGATAGTTATATATGCAGTTGTGATCGTATTTCTTTTAGTAGCTAATCCTTTGAAATGTATTAGCTCCGGTCATCGAGGAGTTGTAACCACATTCGGAGCGGTATCCGATCGAGTTTTAGGAGAAGGTTTGAATGTGATCATTCCTTTTACTCAATCTGTCCATTCTATCGATGTTAGATTACAAAAGACAGATGTGAATTCAAGTGCGCCTTCTAAAGATCTACAAGAGATCCATACAAAGATCACTTTGACCTATCACTTGATCCCTCAGAGTGTGAATAAGTTATACCAAGAGATCGGATTGTCTTACGAAGATACTATAGTTGCACCGGCAGTCTTGGAAACTATGAAACATGTTACTGCCCAGTTCACTGCATCCGAACTTGTAACTAAAAGGGATGAGGTTGCCACTCAGATCCAAGATTCCTTAAGAGCAAAACTCACCAAATTCTATATTCAGATAGACGAAGTGTCTATGAAGGATTTCGAATTTTCCAAAACATTCTCCGATTCCATCGAATTGAAACAGAAGGCGGAACAAGACGCATTACGTGCAAAAAATGAATTGGAAAGGGTGAAGGTAGAGGCGGAGCAAAGAGTAGCGGAAGCAAGAGCAGAAGCCGAGGCCCTACGTTTAAAAAGTCAACAGTTGACCCCATTGATGGTAGAAATGGAAAGGATCAAAAAATGGGACGGTAAGTATCCGGATACCTATATGGGTTCGGGAGCAAATACTTTATTCCAAATTAAATAGATTTTATATTAGAGCCGATGGAATTGTCGGCTCTGTTCTTTTCTTAAAACGTTAGTTTTCTTTAATTTTCTCTCAAAATTAGAATATTCAATTTTTCAAAAATTCATATGAGCATGATTCGTTTGTTGCGAATTGGACAAGCCAACCGTCTTATAGTTTATTCAGACTTAGTTTGGTCTGAGATAGGGTACCTCTTATGTTTGAGATCATAGATATTCCTGGATTACATAGAAAAAATTATCTATTGGGGATCACAATCGTAGTAGGTTGTATGTCTTTCGGGATTTTAGGTTTCGAATTTCTAATGGGAAACCATACGTTTCGACCTGGTTATACAGTTGCCGGGATCGCTTCTATTCTATGTGCTTTTTTATTGTATAAGTCTAGATATAAGGAAGCAGTCTATACTTCTTCTCTTCTGTTTTTTCTCGCATTGGGCCTTGGGATAGTTTATGGCCCCGGTGTTAAGAATGCGGCAGTGTGGTTTCCTGTTTTGGTCTTTTTTCAATTGTATTTCTTCAATCGTAAGATGGCGGTTCTTGCGATGTTGTATTGTCTCGGATTATTATTTTGGAAAACGAATGCATTAGTCGGAACTGTCGGAACAGAAGTTTATACTGATTCGATCGCTTCTCTTTGTGTGCTCACTTTGTTCGCGATCCTGATTGGTGCGAATATGGATAAATTGATCTTAGATAAAGACGTTCTGCTCAAAGAACTAAGTCATAGGGTCAAAAATAATATGCAAGTGATCCTAGATATGGTCTCTTTTTTGAAAGACTCGGAACATTCATTTGAAACAAGGAATGTGTTACAGATCTTAGAAAGAAGGATCGTTGCTCTTGCTTCTGTCCATACAGTCTCTCAGAATGCGGAAAATGTACAAAGTGTTTCTATTGGAGAAGTGATGGAAAGTTATCTAAACCGGATCGTTTCCAAATACAAAGCGTTGCCGAATTTGGATCCGGTTGCAAAACATTATCAGCTAGATGTAAAGGAAGCGAATCTTCTTCTTTTGGTTTTAGGAGAGATCGTGTCTGCGGCATCCGAATCTGTTACAAATCATGTAGAAGATCTTCGTATTAGTTTTAGAAATACAGGCCTAAAAACTTTGGAACTACAAGTAGAAGGAGCTAGCTTGGCCGAAGGGGATTGGAGCCGTTTTTCAAGAGGTTTACTCAATCAGTCAGGCGGGGAATTAAAAGTAGATACTAGCGGGAACGGAAAAATTTCTGCAAGTTTCGAAGCTATTCCTAGATAACAGTTCTGCTCTCAAATTGAGATTCTATATAACACATGAGTTCGCAGAGAAGATCCTAATTTTACTCTAGGATGTTCGAATTCGCCCGAGTATTTTAATCCGACACTTTCCATTACTCCTCTGGAAGCATGGTTGATCCTGGATGTGAATGAAACGATTTCTCTCAGATGTAAAGTTTCAAAGCCGAATTTTAAACTCACACTAGCCGCTTCTTTTGCGAATCCCTTTCCCCAGAATGTATGATCCAATCTCCAGCCGATCTCAACAGCCGGAGTAAAGAACGAATTGAAGTTAGTATACATCAACCCGGTAAATCCAATAAAATTTCCCGAAAACTTTTCTTCTAAGGCGAATAGGCCAAATCCATATTTTTCCCAATGATCTTGCATCTTAGAAATCAAGTTTCCGGTTTCTGACTGATTTAAAAGTTTAGGGAAAAACCGCATGACTTGTGGGTTTGAATTCATTTTTGAAAACGGTTCCAAGTCTTCCTGTTTCCATTTTCTTAATAGTAGGCGGGATGTTTCTAACATCTATTTAGGTGTGAAAGTAACTAAAAACTTAGATCTTAACTGCTTGTTTTGATCCGTTTGTTCCGTACAGACGAAGATTATCCCCGAAACTCTCGTATACTGTTCCGTCCCCTAGTAAACTCACTAATCGGTTCATCAACTCAGGATTTGGTTGTACAGAATAATGATTATGAGCACGGATCACTTTTTTCTCTTCGTCTCCGGAGATTAAGTGGAAATAAACTTGAGAATTGCCCTGATAAGCTGCTAGCAATGTATGAAGCTGACCGATGATATCTGGCATTTTTTTATGACGATCTTCTAATCGAATATGAAGGGCCTTCTCCATTTTGTCTTCGATCGTTGCTTCGTTTAGGATCTCGAAATTGTTTACTTTGATCTGTCCTCTAAGCTCGGATTCTCCTGCTTCGATCCGATCTAGATCGCCTTTTAAGAATACAGCTTGGTCTTCTTTGATCAGCTCTTTGAACTTTTGATATGTTTTAGGGAAGGCGACACATTCTATCTCACCGGTCCGATCTTCTAATTTAAAGTTCACAAATTCTTCTTTTTTCTTAGTGAACTTGATCTTTAAGGAAGTGAGAATTCCGGCGACTTCTACTTTTGTTCCGGCCTTGATATTGTCCAAGGTTTCGATTGGAACTGAATTTAGGCTTTTTAAATGTCCTTTGTATTTATCTAGAGGGTGACCCGAAAGGAATATGCCTGTGACAGCTTTTTCTCGTTTGAGCCTGTCTTCCATTTCCCATTCGTCTGCGTCTTTAGGAAGCTTTAATTCGTATGTAAGACCACTGTCGCCGAATAGAGAGAATTGGCCTTCCTTGGATCTTTCTTGTTCCTTTTGCGCAAAGGAAACCAAACTATCCATGGATTCGAATAAACATTTTCTAGTGTATCCGAAAGAATCTAACGCTCCACCTTGTACTAAAGCTTCTAAGATCTTCTTGTTCAATACTCTTGTGTCGATATTGATCATGAACTCCGTGATCTCTTTGAAACCGCCCAAATTTTTTCGAGCTTGGATAATATTTTCTGCAGCGCCTTCTCCCACTCCTTTCATTGCGGAAATCCCGAACCGGATCGTTTGATCGTCGATTACGGAGAAGGAAACGTCGGATTCATTCACATCCGGCGTGAGCACGTTGATTCCCATTTCGCGTGCGTTATTGATATATTTTACGATGTCAGTCGTTTTGGAATGATCGCCTGCAAGTAATGCGGCCATATATTCCGTTTGATAATTCGCCTTCATGTAGGCTGTTTGGTAGGTAACTAACGCGTAGGCGACTGAGTGGGATTTATTAAATCCGTAACCACCGAATTTTTCCAACTGATCAAAAAGTTCTTCTGCGAATTTTTTCGCGTGGCCTTGCTTTTGGGCACCTTCGATAAATTTAACACGAAGAGGGTCCATCAGTTCTTTTTTCTTTTTGGCCATGGCCTTACGGAGCATATCCGATTCGCCCATGGTGTATCCACCAACAACGCGAGAGATACTCATTACCTGTTCCTGGTAAACTGTAAGTCCGAATGTTTCTTTTAAGATAACTTCAGTAGAAGCGTGAGGATACGTGACAGGCTTTTTGCCGCTCTTACGTTCCAAATATTCTTCTAACATCCCTGATTCCATCGGACCCGGGCGATACAATGCGATCAAGGCTACGATCTCGTCGAAATTGGAGACCTGACTTCTCGCGACAAGATCTGTGATCCCGGTGGATTCTAACTGGAAGATCCCGAGTGTGTTCGCTTTTCTAAGTAATGCGTAAGTGTTTGCATCATCTAGAGGAATTTTATCTAAATCTAATTCGATCCCTCTTCTCTGTTTTACAAGTTTGATTGCATAGTTTAAGGTCGTTAAGTTTTTCAGACCCAAGATATCCATCTTGATCAAGCCGACGGATTCTAAATTATTTTTTTCGTATTGAGTAACGATGGAGCGGGATCCAGGTCTTTCCTTTTCCGCAACTGTGGAAAGAGGGACAACTTCTTCCAAAGGAAATGGGGAGATGACTACACCGGCAGCATGTCTTCCAGGTTGTCTATGGTTTCCTTCTAAACGTTTAGCAATTGCGAAGATCTTTTTATTGAGATCATCTTTTTCACTGGCTTGTTTTAAGTCGCCGGACATTGCTAACGCTTCGTCGATTGTTATACCAGGTTTACTAGGACAATAGCTTGTGAGTTTATTAGATTCTTCGTAAGGAAGATTCATAACTCGAGCGACGTCTTTTAAGGCAGCTTTAGCTCCAAGAGATCCGAACGTGATGATCTGTCCGACCCTATCTTCTCCATACTTATGGCGAATATAGTTGATCACTTCTTCTCGACGTTCCACGCAGAAGTCTGTATCAATATCCGGCATATCCTTTCTGTCCGGATTTAAAAATCTTTCGAAGAGTAAGTTGAATTGTAACGGCTCTACGTTTGTGATCCCGAGTGCATAGGCTACGATGGAACCTGCAGCAGATCCTCGGCCTGGACCTACCGGAATCCCGGTTTTTTTAGCGTAGTTGATATAATCTTGAACGATTAAGAAGTAACCTGCGAAGTGCATGCTCTTGATCGTATTTAATTCGAACTCTACTCTTTCTTTGATCTCGGAAGTTACTTGTGAATAACGCTGTTTAATCCCTTCCCAAACCAATTTTTCCATAAATCCATATTCATCGAAACCGTCCGGAACGACAAATTCCGGTAAAAGATAATTTCCGAATTTAAGTTTTAGATCTATTTTATCTCTGATTTCTAGGGTGGAATAATATGCTTGAGGAAGTTCAGGGAATAGAGCCTTCATCTCTGCAGGACTTTTCACATAAAAATGTTGGTTGAATCCGAACTCCATTTCGTCTTCGATCGTTTTTCTCATTCCGATCCGAAGTAGAATGTCCTGAGCTTCCTTATCGTCTTTTTTTAGGAAGTGAGAATCGTTTGTAACTACAAGTTTGATCCCTGTCTTTTGCGCGAGATCATAAACACCTTTTGCAACTATATCCTGTTCCGGGATCCCATGGTTTTGGATCTCAAGATAGAAATCTTCCTTGTTGAATATCTCGTTTAGTTTTCCTGCGAGTTGGAAAGATTCGGGAGCTTTTCCTTCTAAAATTTTACGATTCACTTCTCCAGCAAGACAAGCTGTAAGACAAACTAGTCCTTCGCTATTTCTGGCCAGAAGATCGTAATCAATTCTCGCTTTTTTATAAAAACCTTCGGTATAAGATTTACTTGCGAGCTTTATTAGATTTTTATAACCTACTTCGTTTTTAGCGAGAAGGATAAGATGATATGCGTTACCGTCTGCGATCTTAAATTCTTCCGTCTCCGCTTTTCTGTTTGGAGAAACATAGAACTCGCAACCTATGATCGGTTTTACTCCCGCCTTGGTCGCTTCGTTATAGAATTCGATCGCGCCGAACATGTTCCCGTGATCGGTCATAGCAACTGAACTCATGCCGAGTTCCTTTACGTGTTGCATTAACTCTTTGATACGGATCGCCCCGTCGAGCATAGAGTAGGTTGTGTGGAGATGAAGGTGGGCGAAGTCTTCCATACCAAGGGACATAATAGAAAGCGGGACCTAAGTCCGTCAAGTCAGTGATTCGGAAATCTCAAAATCCGGTCCAAGAATTCCGCTTCTAAATGCCAGGATTTTCGGAAGCCTTTCTTTGAGAAATCGGAATGGGAAAAATCTAAAAAAATCAACGGCCTTATCGCTTTAGGTCAATTAAGGGAAGAAGGTCGTACAGCGGATCTCTTTGTAGTAGTTCCTACTACTTTAGAAATACAAATCATTTCAAAAATAAACGAAAGATGAAGAAAGTATAAGAAAGAAAATCGAAACTACGATAATTTAGAAAATCTAAATAGACTAAAAAATGAGAAAATGATCTCTGTTCCATTCTAAACGAATGACACAAAAAGAAAATTTAATTACTCTAAGAGTCGCAAGTCGCTCTGACCTAGAAGAGCTTGCAGAATTATTCGACCTTTATAGAAAATTTTACGGTCTTCCTTCTGATCTAGCAGGGGCTAAAAAATTTTTAGAAGATCGACTTTTGCATAAGGACTCCATTTTGATCGTTGCCGAAGGCAATACAGGTCTACTCGGCTTTGCACAATTATACCCAATATTCTCCTCTCTTTCTCTAAAGAGAGATTATATCTTAAATGATCTTTATATTAGAGAATCCGAACGAAGAAAAGGTTTTGCAAAAAAGATCTTAGAAGAAGCCGCGAAAAATGTGATAGAACATGGCGGCAAGGGGATGGGCTTAGAGACTCATCCGGACAATCGGCATGCGAGACATTTATATGAAAGATTTGGCTTTAGGCTAAGCGAGGACTTTTTACATTATTATTGGGCGGCACCCAAGGAGAAGTAATCCAGCGAGGCGTGCAAAACGGAATATAGATTCACTATACATATTTTTAGTATTTTTTCCTTGCTTTTTTATAGATTCTTCCGAAAATAGTAGTACGGTAATGAATAAAAGGTAAAATGAACATACCGGTATAATATATGACTGTACTTGCATATTCTTATGAAAGGTTAGTGAATGCGATCGCTTATTTTGCGAATCAGCATGAAAAGGTTGCTAAAGGGCCTCTATACAAAACAACTCTTCTGAAGTATATCGCATTATTCTATTATAAAGTTCTTTTAGAGTCTGGAGAACCTCCTTTAGAATTAAATTTTCTTGCAATGGAAAATGGCCCTGTTGCTGAAGAGATCTATGTAGGTTTGAACGAGAAAGCGTTGCATGCTGAAGAGTTTGAGATTTATAATAGCTCGGATGGACAAGGGGATAAGATATTAGTAAAGGCAAATAAATACGATATGGATTTCTTCTCCGAGTTTGAGATAGAGATCATGGATTCATTAATCCAAGAATTTGCAACAAACTATAAGAATAATAAAAAGATAATAGATGCCACTCACGAACTTCCTCCTTGGAAAAATGCATGGGCAAGCCGAGGAAAAGCCGGAATGAGAAAAATGATGGATGAAGATATCTTTATAAATAAGGAAAAGTCTTTAGCGGAAGAACATTTTGCTATTTATAAAGGCATTAAGGGAATCTCTAATGCCCCTTACCATAGGTGATGTTTTTGTTTGGGAAAATTTTGATAACCATAATGACGGTTCCATCAAGAATGCATGGTTTGTTTATATCGGAAAAACTGGACTATTTTCAGAAGTTTCATTATTTTATATCTTAAGAACAACTACACAGCTTCATCATTATGAAAATACTGGAAGTCGTCATAAACATATAACTCATATTTTTGATCCTTCCAATAATCCTGCTCATACTTGTTTTGATTCAAAATGTCTGCTTGATTTAACCGAAAAACCGTTTGAGATTACTCGCGATTTAAATGAATTAGAAAGACTAGGCAAGTTAAATCGAAAAGGTTCTCTTCCTCTTCCTGAACTTGCAGAAGTTTTTAAAAAATTATGTAATAGTAAGCTTATCCCTAAGATTACAAAAAGGAATATACGGGATTCTTTACGTGCAGCTGGAGTGAAAGGTTTGCCGGATCAAGTTTGATGGATCCGGCTCTCGATTTAATCAACCCTTAGGAGGCAAAGGTCCTAGTTTATCCAGTAACATTTGATTTACCAGATTCGGATCCGCTTTTCCTTTAGAGACCTTCATTACGTAACCAACAATTGCTCCCAAAGCCCTGTCCTTACCGGATTTGTATTTTTGAACAGCGTCTTCGTTTGCGGCAATTGCCTCGTCTACAATCCTTTCGATCTCTTTATCGTCTCGAACTACGATCAGATTTTTTTCGGTTACGATCGTTTCCGGATCTTTGTCCGTGCTGAGCATTTCTTCAAAGACTGTTTTTCCGATCTTACCAGAAATTTTTCCGTCGGCGATCAGTTTCACAAGGCCACCGATCCTTTCTGGAGTTACTTTAAATTCGGAGATAGTAATACTTTCTTTATTAACAATTCCTAATACTTCGTCTTTGACCCAGTTGGAGGTTTTTTTCGCGTCTCCTGAAACTTTAAGAGCGCTTTCATAATAATCCGCGATCTCTCTTTCTGCAGTGAGAACTTCCGCGTCGTATTTTGGAAGTCCTAACTTTTCTACGAATCTATCCCTTCTCGCGTCCGGAAGTTCCGGAAGTGTCTTGCGAATCGATTCCACAGTTTCTTTAGTAAGAATTACTGGAGGAAGATCCGGATCCGGGAAGTATCTATAATCATGGCTCATCTCTTTGGTTCTCATTGTTTGAGTCACATTGGATGCGGAGTCCCAAAGTTTAGTCTGTTGAGGAAAAGTTTTTCCTTGGGTATACATATCCTTCTGCCATTCGACTTCGTAATCGATGGCTGCTTTTACAGCTTTAAAGGAGTTTAGGTTTTTGATCTCCACTCTTGTTCCGAATTTGTCTGAACCTACAGGACGGATGGAAACGTTCGCATCACAACGAAGAGAACCTTCTTCCATATTACAATCGGAAACTCTAATATATCTTAATACAGATTTGAGAGCTAAAAGATAATAATACGCTTCGTCGGAAGATCTCATGTCCGGTTCGGATACGATCTCGATCAGAGGAGTTCCTGCACGATTTAAATCTACATAAGACTGAGGGATTTTCGGGTCCGCAGAGTGTATTAGTTTTCCTGCATCTTCTTCTATATGGATACGAGTAAGATTTACAAATCTAGGCTTATCTTCTCCCTTAACTGTGAAAGAGATCTTACCGCCTGCACAGATCGGTCTGTCGAACTGGGAAATTTGGTATCCTTTTGGAAGATCCGGATAAAAATAATTTTTACGATCGAATTTAGTATGAAGGGTGATATCCGATCCGAAAGCAAGACCTGCCATGATCGCCTTAGTCAATGCGTCTTCGTTTAAAACGGGCAAGGACCCAGGGAGTCCGAGGCATACAGAGGAAACCTGAGAATTGGGAGCTGCTCCGAATTTGGAAGGACTATCGGAGAAAACTTTGGAATCAGTGTTTAACTGTGCGTGCACTTCCAAACCGATGATGACTTCGTATTGCATTTTTGCTTCCTTGACCTGATCCAAAGATCCGGATTTTTTTCCTTCTCCTTGAAATTTTAGAGGCCTATGGAGTTATTCTTCCAAGAGGACCAGTACCGGCAACGGATTTTTGAATGAAACAAACTCTTTGTATAGCGAATCAAAAAGGTGGAGTGGGTAAAACCACCACTTCCGTCCATCTCGCCTCCGGTCTGGCTCGAAAAGGGGAAAGAGTTCTTCTGATTGATTTGGATGCCCAGAACAATGCGAGCTCCGTTTTTCCGGAAACTTTTGTAGTAGAAGGTAAGGATTCCTTTTTACTCTTTAGTGAGAAGGTCCCTATCTCGGATCTAAAGGTTCCTACTCGGATCGAGGGTCTTAGTCTTTTGCCCGGTTCTTCCAAATTATCCCAGGTGGATGTTTTATTGTCCGGAAAGATAGACGGTTTTTTTATTTTGAAAGAAGCCTTGGAAGTTTGTAGTTCCGAATTCGATTGGGTCGTGATCGATTGCCCACCTAGTCTATCCTTAATAACAATGAATGCATTTGTAGCGTCTTCAGGTTTGATCGTTCCTTTGCAGGTTTCTAAATTTTCTTTGGATGGGATCGAAGCGATCCTAGAAGCAAAAAATCATACAGTAAAAAGATTCAATCCTGACTTAAAAATTTTAGGGGCATTATTGACCTTGTTCCAACAAAGGACCACCATGTCTCAAACTGTAGTCCCGATGATCGAGGAACATCTTCGTCTATTCGATTCCAAGATCCCTCCTTCCGTAGCGGTCGAAGAAGCTCATTTGCTGAACCAAACATTATACGAATACCAACCGAAGAACAAAACGACCAAATCATACCAACAATTTACGGAAGAGGTTTACTCTCTTGGCGGATAAAAAAGATCTTCTGAAAAAAGCTGCAGGCGCTGCTGTAAAAAAAACTTTAGGGGGAGAGTCAGCTCCTAAGGTCGAAAGGCCAAAAGTAGAAGTTTCAGAAAATTCTCCCAAGCGGGAGATTTCCGAAAAGGATGGAATCGATCCAGGATCGGAAGGTTTACCAAAAACCGGGGAAAAACAATTGCCCAAAAAAGAGCCCATTTTCAAGGTAAACAACGGTATGAGGATAGAAGAATACACACAGACGGGACTCCGCGATTCGAACGGAAATAAAAAATGGATCCGCATTCTCGGTGTCTTCTTGGTATTGATCTTTGTTTGGTGGATTTGGCCTTCTAAACATGAGATCTATATGGACGTGGATAAAATGACCCCGGACAAAGTTTCCGGAATGTCTTCCGAAAAGGAATATCACTTCACTCATGGACAGGATTTTTTCATTTATTATAAACGAGGCGGTTGGTTCTCTCCTGATAAGATCAAGTTGACGATCTACAAAGTCGACGAGGCAAAAGAAGAGATCAGCGTGCAAGAGAAAGAATTCAAACGCAGGTTCGATAAATTCCAGACCTATTATGACGATTCTTTCTTCGATGAAGAAGGTGCTTACGAGGCTGAAATTAAGGACGAGAACGGAGAGGTTCTCGTTTTCAAAAAGTTCACCATCGACTAGATGAAATTTTTCAGACTATTCATTCTACTTCCTTTTTTCTTATTTTATTGCGAACCTGCAGAAAGACCTAGCGGTTTACCTTCCGGCGCCAAACTCGATAAGAATATGAACGCATATATTTTGAATGAGCCAGGGCTTGCCAGAATATATTACGATAACGGAAAGTTATATTTCGAATGTCCGTTGGACGAAGCTAAACTTTATCATGGACAATGTAAGTCCTACCTTAGGTCCGAAGAAGGGATATCTTCTCAAGGCAATTACGAGCACGGTTCTAAGATAGGAGATTGGGTTTGGTATTTCGCTAATGGAAAACCTTATATCAAGCAAAGATTCGGAAGCCAGACCAAAGATGAGTTCGCTCAGATCAACGGTGATGAGGGGAATGAAGAAGGTCCTTACGAAAGATATTATCCGGAAGGAAACCTAGAAATTAAGGGAAATTATAAGAACGGACAAAAATCCGATTTCTGGCAGAAGTTTTTTAAAGACGGTGAATTGGAATACTCCGGCTATTATTCTAAGGGAAGAAAGATCCGAACTTGGTTTTATTATTTCCCAAATCGCCAAACTGAATCCGTAGAAGTTTTCGACGAGAACGGTAAATTCCTTTCCAGGACGATCTATTCTCCAACGGGAAAAGTATTATGCGAGGTTCGGGAAAAAGAATCTCATTGCGGATAGGTTTTTTCCGTGAACCTGAAAGACTTAAGGGCAGACAAGTTTGTCGCCTGGGGCTTTTTTCTAATTACAATTTACTTAAGTTTCTTCCTAACGCTTACCCATTACGCAGGTGAAGGATTTCTTCTATCATTGTTAGTAGTCCACTTGGGTATATTTTTAGCGTTTAGGAGAGTGCTCGATAAGCTGAACTATTCTATATTAGCCTTTTCTCATGTAACAATCTGCTATTGGATCGGAAAAAACGCTTTAGAGATTTTGTCTACTATCGATGGATGGAAACAAGGATTCTAAAATTCCGAAGTTGATCGTCAGTAAATTGAATAGAAAAAGTATAAATACCACTACCAAAATTAGGACTAAAACGATCAGAAGCGAGATCCGAATGAATCGAACTTGCAAGTAACTGATCCCCAAAGTTAAGTTTTGATAGGTTCCCAATTCCGAACTTCTTCCGAATTTGAGATAATTTCGGATATAAAATCCTGAAATAACGATGACCGCTCCGACAAGTAAGATCCCGAAAGGTTCCGGATAATTTTTTTGCAAAACGAATAACGGAATATAGATCAGATTTCCGATGATCGTTCCTAATCCAACGATCCCGAAAAAATGTAAGATCGCAGTCCCAAAAGAGCCACGATTATTATTTTCAGCACGGAATTCGGCGTCATCCTCTCTCAAATTTTTGAGAGTATAGAAACGATCCGCTTCATCTTTAGTGAAAAGGTTTCCGATCGTAAATAATAGATAGACCATCATCGCTATCCATCCGAAAGCAAATAGAAGAGAAGGAAGAAGCCAAAAAAGATCTTCCGTTCTACCTGAGCTAGCTCCAGCTAATACAATATTCGGAATACTGGAAAGCCCTTGCATTAGTCCGAAAAAATATAAGATCCGATTCAGGAACGGGTAAAAAAATGCTCTTAGATATATAGATAAGAATGAAGTGAGAGAAAGAACTGCTAAAAATATATAAAAGAAAATTTGTAATCTCTGGCCAAGCAACACTCTTCCAAGTCGATTTTTAACATCTTCGGGTTGAGAATCACTCGGTAAACTTGGGTCTTCGATCTCTTTCAGGATATTTTCCGTAAGGATCATTTGAGAGATGGCGCCGCCTTGAAAATAAAATCCTGAGATCGGTTCTCTTGCGGTTCCGTCCAATAACGCTTCCATTGTAGAAGTGTCATTTGTGTTTAAGAATGTAGGTTGTAAAAAAAGCTGAAACCCGCTGATTAATAAGAGTACAAAAGGGATTATATAAGTGAGTATCAGTTTAAAGCGAGATTTCATACCTTAAGGTCCGCCGATACGGCTATGATTTTCGAAAGCTGGATTCTCTTCATCCAAAAAGTTTTGTACGATCTACCCGTCGTATCCTAAAATAAGAATACGAAGATCGCAATCATTCCGATCCCGACGACTCCTAATGCAATCAGGACCGTCAAGAGTAGACTCGATTCTCCAGCTTCTAAAGAGCTAGAGGAAGAAGCGGCGCTTACGCTGGATTTAGCGACCGGTTTCTCTCCAGTATACAATCGAACTTTGATTGAATTTTCTTCTTCGTATATTTTTCCGAATACGTCATTGCCGATCTTGACTACAGTTTCGTTTTCCACACCCTTATTTTCCGTAGCTACAACGGTTGCAGGGATAGGTTTGATCGTTCCGTCTTCGGTCTTTAATTTCATCGAGTCAATGATCCCCATTGTTGTAGGATCATTTCCTGTTAATTGAACCACGATCTGATCTCCCGGTTTGAGTTGATTGACCGGAATTCCAGAGACTGGAGAAAGAATAAATTTGAATTGTACCCTAGAAGCTGTCGCTGGGATGGATGCATCTATTCCGGTAGGAGTTCCGATCGGAATAATTGGAGCTTCATCCGGAACTGATTCATGTTGCTCTTCTTCCTGATCTAGAGTTTCGAAAGAGGATTTACCGGATCCGACTTCGTCTATTTTGTCTCGACCGATCAATGAATACCAAAGGCTGATATCAGGTTTGGAATTTCCCATTGCCTGATTTCCGATCTGGTTGATCAGATACTTGATCTTATCATCTTCACGTTTATTGATATAATGGATCAGCTGTTCCATAAAATCATCGGAACGTCCGCTGTTCTGGAATAATTCCTGAAGTTTATTGGTGAGGTTTTTGAGTTGTTTACCTTCGTATTTGATCTTCTGGCAAACGTTCGTGATGTCTTTAAAAGTTGTTCCGGATAACGGAACATTGATCAATTCACTATTTCCGACTGCAACTACCTCGAATCGATCGATACGACTGGAGACTGGATCTACAATCCCTCCAAATAGGATGTAAAGAGAGGAGGTGCTGTCCCTAGACTGGAATAATAAGGAATATACTTGTTCGGATGGCATAAAATTTCGAATGAAAAACCGATACTACAACGAGGCCAAATCAGTATCGACTTTTTTTTGACATCCTGCATCGGAATCTTATAATTGTCAAACTAAGGAAATTTGCGGATTTGTTTAATTTCAACCGCCGAACTAATGAATTTCTTCTTTCATAGATCCCCCCTAATCCTACTTCTCACTTCCCGTTATATCCGAGGGTCCAGAGTGACCGGATTACTTTCTCTTAAGTCTCGGATTTCGTTCATCGTTATGGCAGTCGGAGTGGCCCTGCTCATCGTAGTTCTTTCTATCTTTAACGGATTCCAAAGACAACTTAAGGAATCCTTATGGCAGGGAGGAGAACATATTACGATTGAAAGCAGTTCTAATGGCGGGGAAATTCGAGATTATCAAAAGATCATCAAATATATAAAAAATGATCCGGAGCTTAAAGATCGGATTATCTCTGTGGAGGCCGGGATCCAAAGTCATGGGCTCATTCAGAGATATAACGTTTTTTATCCTGTTCTGATCAAAGCGGTTTCAATTCCGAGCGTGGATGACCTAATCCAACAGAAACTTCATAATTTTCCTAGAGTGATCCACTATGATCGAGAAGAATTAGGGAACATGAATCGGGAGAGTTACATCATCCTTGGAAAGGAGATGGAAGACCTTTATAATTTCAGCTTGGGCAAACAACTTACTCTCGCAGTTCCTGGAGGAAGATTTTCCTTAGGAAAGGGAGTAGAGGTTAGTGTACAAAACTTCCGTGTTTCCGGATTTTTTAAAACAGGGAATTATAAGTTCGATTCTAGTTTCGTTTATATGTCCTTGCCTGTTGCCCAAAAATTTTTCAAAATGAAGGATTCAGTCAATCAGATCACGATCAAGGCAAGATCTTTGGATGATTTGGGCATAAGTAAAAGGAAATTATATAAACTTTTCAATAGTTTGGAATTCGAGCAGGAGATAGAATCCGCGTCTTCTCTTTCCGTAAGAACGATCGCAGAAGAGCAGGAAAATCTTCTGGCAGCATTACAATTGGAAAAGACGATCATCTCTATCATCGTTTTCTTATTTATTATTCTTGCTGCGCTCGGGATGGTAGCTTCCGTTTATTCTTTGGTACGGGCTAAACGTAAATCTATTGGTGTCCTTAAGGCGCTGGGTTTGCCGGCTTCCGATATTCTTCTGATCTTTACATTGAATGCGATGCTTGTCGGTATCTTAGCTTCTCTAACCGGTGGAGTTACTGGGATCTTTTTGGCAAACTCATTGGATAGTATCGTAGGTTATATAGAAGAGATCATAAATATGTTTGGACCTGCTTTTACCGGATCTGATTGGACTCCTGTAGAATTAGTGCCTAAAAGAATTTATTATTTCGATAAACTGCCCGTGGATATTAACATACCTTTCATTTTTATGGTTACTACTGCGGCAACGATCCTTTCGGGGATTGCAGGTTATTTCCCTGCCAGATGGGCCGCGAGCCTAAATCCAGTGGATACGATAAGGAACGACTAACGTGAGTATTATTAAGATCCGAAATTTGGTCAAAAAATATCATATCCTAGAAAAGGAATTTTCCGTTTTGGACGAACTGGATATGGACGTAGGGGAAGGAGAGATCTTTTCTATCGAGGGAAAATCCGGGATCGGTAAATCCACACTTCTAAATATTTTAGGAGCGATGGACGGGTTTGATTCGGGAGAAGTGCAAGTATGCGGCATAGATATAGGTTATCTTGACGAAAAGGGTAAAGAAAGTTTCCGTGCGGAGAAGATCGCGTTCATCTTCCAGCATCATCTTCTTCTCCCTGATTTTTCAGCATTGGAAAACGTATCCATACCTTTGCTCATCAGAGGTTATTCTCAGAATAAGGCGGAGAAAGAAGCGATCTCCATGTTGGAAAAAGTAGGATTGAAGGATCGTATCCATAGTCATCCTTCTCAATTATCCGGAGGAGAAAGTGCTAGGGTCGGAGTTGCGAGAGCCTTGGTCGCAGGAAAAAAATTGATCCTTGCAGATGAACCGACCGGGAATCTAGATAGAGAAAATTCCCGAAACCTGATGAGCTTGATCCAAGAATTACAGAAGGATCTTAAATTCAGTCTTATCCTAGTCACACACGATATGGAACTTGCTGCCCTCGCTCATAAAAGAAACCAGATCTTTCAGGGAAAACTAAAACCTGCCGTAATCCCACAAACGGTCTAAACTTTGATGGATGGCTGTATTTATTGCGGCTTGTCCCTTTTAGATTGGAAAGACCGTGGAAAGATCGGATGCGCTCATTGCATCGGATTCTTAAAGGAAGAATATACTAAATTTATTCCTTTCCAAGCTTCCGCAGATTGGGAACCGCCTTCTCATTTTCCATCTTATTCCGCATGGAAAAATCTCCAAAGTATGGGAGAAGATGTCTTGGACCGTATCGATTCCTGGGCTTTACCTTTTTCTTACAGATTCAGGGTCGCAAGAAATCCGAAACATTCCATCTATCCGAAACAAAATCGAACAAATGAAAGTTACTTGGGTTGGTTTCTGGACGATTCCGGTTTCCAGGGCAGTAATTCGGGAAAAAAACTTTCTGATCCTGAATTTAAAGAAAGAATTCCTTGGAATTCGGGGACATTAGTTGCGGGAGACGAGGATCATATCCGATGGGAATATGTGACCGATTCACTTTCCGAGTTAAACTCGATTCTAAAATCCGATTTTTTAAGTAAATTCGAGGCAGAAGATAAGTTTGATTTTCAAAATGGGATCGGATTCATCAATTCCTGTCCGACAAATTCCGGTTTTGGGGACAAACTTTCTGTTTCTATTCCGGCGAGACTAGCGGACTCCGGTGAGCTAAGGGATTTCCGATTACCAACGGATTGGGGCTTCTATCGGGAAGAATTGAAGGATAGATTGGTCTTTTTCCGAAAAAATTTCGGTCCAGGAAGAAAAAATTCCTTTTTCAATTTGGTTTCATATTTAGCTTTACTGGTAATAAGTGAAAAAGACGGTTCAAAAGCCTCCTTTGAACCGTAATCCTTTTTGGTTAACTAGTCCGATATATTCTTTAAGGGAGAATCCGGCTCCCAGTTGGAAATTGGAAGCGAATACAGTCTAACCTATAGAACCCATCGGGAAGGGCGTTGCACATGTTGGAATTTACTAAAAGAGCAAAAAGAGTAATCAACGAGATCGCTCAAGACGAAGCAAAACGTCTTGGGAGCGAATTTATTGGCCCTGAACATATCTTATTAGGTTTGTTGAAGGAAGAAGATTCGGTTGCGATAAAAATTTTAAACAACCTGAATATCAACCTCAACGAACTTCGTAAAGAAGTAGAGCGCAGGACCAGAGAGAATTCTGGAACATTATTGATGGATATGGCCCAAGGACAAGATCGATATCAAAAGATCATCGAGCTTTCCAAGGAAGAAGCCAAACGCCTCAAACATAATTATGTAGGAACGGAACATATCCTTCTAGCATTATTAAGAGATAATAATAATATCGCAGGCGGAGCATTGTACTCCTTCAGCGTGAATTATAACGTAATCAAAGGGGAGATCCTTCGTTTATTAGGAGCTCCTCCAACAAGCACAGTAGGAGTCTCCAGCCAACCAACCGCACAACCTGGAACTCCACGCGCGGAAAAAACTAAAACTCCGATCTTGGACGAGTTCGCTCGAGATCTAACTCAACTTGCCAGAGATAAAAAATTGGATCCAGTTGTAGGAAGATCTAACGAGATCCAAAGGGTGATCCAAATCCTTTCTCGTAAAACCAAGAACAATCCTGTTTTAGTAGGAGAATCCGGAGTCGGTAAAACTGCGATCGTAGAGGGATTAGCTCTCGCGATCGTAGAAAAGAACGTTCCGGATCTTCTATTCGATAAACGTGTATTGTCTTTGGATCTTGCAAGTTTGATCGCAGGAACCAAGTATCGCGGAGAATTCGAAGAAAGATTGAAGAAGATCATGAAAGAGATTTCTTCTTCTAATAATATCATCATCTTTATCGACGAGTTACATACTCTGATCGGAGCAGGTGCTGCAGAAGGTGCCGTGGACGCAGCAAACATTCTGAAACCTGCACTCGCAAGAGGTGAATTGCAATGTATCGGTGCGACCACAAGCACTGAGTATCGCAAATACATCGAGAGAGACTCTGCATTAGAGAGAAGATTCCAAGTCGTAAAAGTTGCAGAACCTTCTGTAGACGATGCGATCTTGATCTTAACAGGACTCAAAAAAGCATACGAAGCTCACCACAAGGTGCGTTATTCCGATCGTGCTTTGGAACAATCCGTAAAACTATCTCATCGTTATATCAACGACAGATATCTTCCTGACAAGGCGATCGATATCATCGACGAAGCGGGAGCAAAGGCAAGACTTGCAAATTGTGCTCGCCCTCAAGCAGTGAAAGACTTGGAAGAAGAGATCAAATCACTTTCTCAAAAGAAAGAGGATTTGGTTCGTTCTCAAGAGTATGAAAAAGCTGCAGGGGTTCGCGACGAAGTAAATCGTAAGAAACAGGTTCTGGAAGAAAAGATCAGATCTTGGCAAGAGAAACTGGATGATTTCGCAGTTTCCATCGACGAAGACGATATTCTTTCCGTAGTATCCCAGTGGACCGGAATTCCATTACAAAGAATGGAAGAGAACGAGTCCTCTAGACTTCTTCGTTTGGAAGAAGAGCTCAAACTCAGAGTTGTGGGACAAGACGAGGCGATCGAAAAAATTGCGAAGTCCGTTCGTAGAGCTCGCACTGGATTTAAAGCGGAGCGTAGACCTACAGGATCTTTCATCTTCCTTGGACCAACAGGTGTGGGTAAGACAGAGCTCGCGAAAGCTTTAGCAGAGTTCTTATTCGGAGACCAGGACGCAATGTTGCGTGTGGATATGTCCGAATATATGGAACCTCATGCTGTAAGTAGATTGATCGGGGCTCCTCCTGGCTACGTAGGTTACGATGACGGCGGACAATTGACCGAGTTCGTACGTAAAAAACCGTATTCTATCATTCTATTGGATGAGATCGAAAAAGCTCACCATGATATTTTCAACGTTCTTCTCCAAGTAATGGAAGAAGGGAATCTCACCGACACGAAAGGTCGTAAGGTTAACTTTAGGGACGCGATCATCATCATGACTTCAAACATCGGTGCTAAGGAAATTTCCAGCACTGTAAGATTGGGCTTCGAAGATCGTTCCGGCGAAACTGATAAATATAAATCAGACCAAGCTCGTGAGCAGTTGAAAAAACATTTCAACCCTGAGTTCTTGAACCGTGTGGATGAAGTTGTTTACTTCAAACCGCTCAGAAAAGAAGAGCTTATGGCGATTATGGATATCATGATCCGCGATACCAATAAGAGATTATTGGATAAGAAGATCAAGATCGACCTTACTCAAGAAGCGAAGGATCACTTCATGGATATCGGCTACGACGAAAAATTCGGAGCGCGTCCATTACGAAGAGTGTTCCAACGTGAGTTAGAAGATTATATGGCTGTTCAAACTTTGAAAGGCGCTTATAAAGAGCCTACCAAGATCACAGTTGCTTTCAAAGAAGGTAAACTGGATTTCTTGGAAGAAGCTTGGACCGATTATAAACCTGCAGATCAGGGTTCGGACGGAGGAAGTTCTCCGAACAATCCTGAGCGTTCTGAAGAACCTGCGCTTGTTTAAAATTTTTACCCCCTGGACGGTTTCGGAAAGGGGGTTTTTGATCTAAATAGGAGACCTTCATAGGAGATGGAGTATGCCGTATCTAATTCCCGTCATATTCGTTCTCCTTTACCTTTTAGTCCGTAAGGTATGGTTTCATCTACGTAAGATCAGAACAGTTGCAGGGATCGAAAAAATCTCTCTCTGCGTTTTCCAGCCTGATTTATTTCTTCCCGAGGTACGCGTCCTCTACAAATACTACTTCCAAGGCGGGGTCTACTACGGATCCGGTTATATGCTGTTAACGGATTTCCTCGATCAAGAGGAATACGAGATTTACAGAAACTTGGACGGTTTACCTGTATTGGAAACCGGGGACTTTCAGATCGTATCCGAGGAAAGAATAGAACATTTCCTTTCGATCCGATATCCAAGTATAATCGTTTTCATCGACCCGGTGGAGCCATTTCATTCCTTAATTGATTGTTTAAACACAAAGTCAATGGGGGTTCCCACCTAAAAAAAATCTTCCCTGCCGTAAAAGTGACTAAAGATGCACAAAGGAAAAATTCTCCTACTTACCCTGATACTTTTCGTTTTTTCCACGGGGACGACTTTAGCGCAAAGCGAACCGGACTACCAAACCGCACTTGCCGAATTCCAAAAAGGAAATCCAGATAAAGCTCTCGAAATTATCCGAGTGCTTCATGAACAAGGAAAACGTTCTTACGAAACGCATTATCTTGCTGCATTCTGCCATTATAATGCGGGAAGAAATAAATCCGCTGCGACTCATTGGTCAGAAGCCTTAAAACTAAAACCGGGAGATCCTGCAGTCAGTGTGGACTTCGCTAGATATCTGATTCAAGCAGGTAGGAATTCCGACGCATTAGAGATCATTTATAACTCTTATCAAACAAATCCTAAGAACCGCGAAGTAAGATTATTATACGCGACCGCTTTATTATATAATAATAAAGCGAGAGAAGCATTATATATTATAGAAAAACTAAAAGCAGAAGACGGAAACGATTATCGTCCTTTGGTTTTGGAAGCTCAGGTGTACTTCTATTTGGGAAGTGCTGAGAAAGCAGAAGTTAGTTTGAAATGGGCCCAGTCCTTAGTTCCGAATAATCCTAATGTCCTGAATAACTTGGGATTAGTTTATGAAAAGGCCGGAAACCAAGAAGCAAAACGAGGCAATGTAAAAAAGGCGATCGAGCAGCTTAAAAATGCCAAAGAACAATTGGAATCGGCTCTCAAACTAAAACCCGACGACGAAAAGATCAAAGGGAATATCAGAAGAGTCGAGGCAAGGATCAATGCCCTTAGCGCCGGGTGAAAAAAAAGTCTTATTTCATACCTTAGGTTGTAGGCTCAATTTTTTCGAGTCGGACGGGCTATTCTCGTCCTTAAGCAAACATGGTTATTCTGTTGCGGGAGCACAAGATATTCCGGACGTAGTAGTCGTAAATACTTGTACCGTAACCAATAAGGCAGATTCAAGAAATCGTAATATTATTCGAAATGCGATCAAACGATATCCTGGAGCCCAGGTTTGGGTGACTGGATGTTACGCGCAAACAGACAAAGAATCCATCGAATCTATCCCGGGGATTGCAGGAGTGATCGGGAACGAAAACAAATCCGATCTTCCTAGATTGATCTTAGAAAAAGAAGGATCGGATCCTTCTCATATTCCGATCGTATCGGATCGTTTCGCATATTCGGATGTTTTGCCGAATGGGCATACTCGCGCCTATCTAAAGATCCAAGACGGTTGTGATAGACAATGTTCTTATTGTAAGATCCCACAAGCTAGAGGGAAGGGAGTTTCCAGAAATTGGAATGATGTCTTGGATCAGGTCTCCTTTCTACAAGATAATGGGGTAGGCGAGATTATACTTACCGGAGTAAATCTTGGCTGGTATCGAGATGCGGAAGGCAAAAAAGCTTTCCCGAAAATGTTGGAGGCGATTTTAAACAAGCTGGAATATTCTAGACTTAGACTTTCTTCCATCGAACCTCCTGATGTTGGAACGGAGCTTGCCGAACTTCTAACTCATCCTAGATTTACTCCTTTCTTGCATGTGCCGTTACAAAGCGGTAGCAAAGAGATCCTAAAAAAAATGAAGCGTAGTTATACTCCTGAAACTTTCCGTAAAAGGATAGAGCTCGCAAAGTCAAAAGTTCCAGATCTGTTTTTAGGAACTGATGTGATCGTGGGGTTTCCGGGAGAGACGGAAGCTGATTTTGGAGATTCTGTTTCTATTTTAGAAGAATTAGGTTTTTCTAAAATTCATGCATTTCCATTTTCCATTCGAAAAAATACTTCTGCGGAGCAATTTCCGGAAACGGTTTCCAAAGAAGAAAAGAAAGAAAGAGTCCATACCTTAATGGAACTTTCCCAAAGATTACACCGAAATTATGCCGAAAGCCAATTCTCCAGAAAAAGGGAAGCCGTATTGGAAAACGGTGGGATTGCAGTAACGGACAATTACTTAAAGGTAGTCATCGCTGACTCTGATCTTAGAAGTTTAAGCCCAGGGCAGTTTTTGACCGTAGAGATCGGCGAATATTTGCCAGATCCTGGAAAAGAAGGTAAGGTTTCCGGAAGAATACTGGCTGCAATCGGCTAAGTACAGATAGAATTCATATGATCCGAATTCTTATTCTGGGATTTTTTCTTCAAGGTTGTATTAGCTTTTCCAACTATAAATTCGAACCTAAATCTAGGTCCTTAGATCAGGGATTTGTTCCTACCAAAAGTTTAATCGTAGATTCATTGAAAAAGAACGAAAGATTCAATATGAATCACTACAGTTCTTTTCTGAGTGAACAAGACAGGATCGAATACGAAAGTATTTTCAAAAAAGCAGGATATACAATATCTACAGAATCCGTTCTTTGGGATTCGGATTTAAGAGTGGAGATAGAGGAAAACTCTGATAATAAATTTAGCCAAGGGCTTATGTTTGTATCTGCGTTTTCTTTTGCTTTAATCCCGTTCATGATATCCAGTGATGTTGAAGTTTCTTTTACATTCACGGATCGTAATAAAGAATTTGTCGGGAAATATACTCGTCATTATTCCGAAACGACTTGGATCCAAACGTTATTAGGGTTTGCATTTTTTCTTCCGAACCGAAGCGAAACTCGATATGAAGCTCGTCGAGAGATTGTAAATTCAATATTAGAAGAATTGTATTTGGTCGGAGTACTATCTGAGGAACGAGCCGAATCTCTTAAGTCCGAAGAATATTAATTTCTCCACATGCCTCGGGAAAGAATTGAATCGTATACCCCTTTTGGTATAAAAAATTTCTGATCACATGATTGAGGGGCTAGACAATATTCTGACTTTATAAAGTTAGAATATCTAAATATACGAAATTTATAACTTATTTCGGTTTTTTATTGATTCAAGATTTTCAAAATTTAGTATAGGCTCACCTTTCGACTTTGGTCGGTTTAAAAGGAAGGATTTTTTGGATTTCGCTTAATGAAATTAAAATTGCTAGTATTCTCTCTTCTTTTCATTTTCTCTTCGTGTATTACAATTCCTGTCGGTGTTTCTTTAAACGACCCCCTTTCTCAAAAACGACCTCTTCCTTTAACTGCATTTATAGATAGAGTGACTTTGCCTGCTAATATCGATTCTGTAAAAAGCAAAGAGGATAAGCTGACACTTGCAATTGTAGAATATTCTAAAAAGGCAAATTATTTTCAAAAGACGGCGTATATAGGTTACAAAGAACCTTCGGATACTAAGTATAAAATTCTTACATTTATATGCTCTAGTTTTGAGGAAACAAGGAAGCCACATCCTGCTTACTTTCCTTTGGCAATTTTGACTTTAACAATTTATATCTGGGCAGGCGGTCCTATTGCATCTGATCATTCTCAATATGAATGTAATCTTACGGTCAAGAACCCAAATGGTAATGTTCTGTTTAAGAACACTAAGAGGATATTTAATGTTCGTGATGTGAACTTATACAGTAAGTATTACACTTTTCCAAGCGGTATAGAGGATCGGACTGAGACATTATCCTCTCTTATCAATTCGTATTATAATACAATAAAGGAGACAAACTAAATGAAAAAAATTGGGTTAATTATAGTTGCATGTTCAGCGATCGGGTTGTTCAACTGCGCTACTTTTACCAGTTACCCGGATGGATTCAAGGATCCAACTTATGCAAAACCTGAAAAAGCGTCTAACAAGACTATTTCTGTGACTTATACTCAGAAATCTTTTTCTGAGAACGGACAAGAGATTCAAGTGAATGCTGCCGCTCTTGAAGCGTTACAAAAAGAATTAGAAAAGAATGTTTCCGAATCCGGTTACTTTAAAGCTATCGCGACTGCTCTAGAGCCTTCAGACTTGAAACTTCAAATCGAAGGTGTGGATCAAGGTGGCGGTGGCGGACAAGCTCTTGCTTTTATTAGCGGTCTGACTTTAACAATTTTACCTGCTTGGGCAAAAGATACTTTTACTATTACTTATACGTTTAAGGATAAAAAAGATAAAGTTGTGAAACAATACGTTCGTAGCGTTACTTTCAATACTTGGATCCAAATACTACTTATATTCGTATTTCCTTTTCAATCTCCAGGCAAAGAAATCCCTGCGGGCTTTAAAGCTACTACATACTCTGTATTAGAGGAAGCTGCAAAAGACGGGATCTATAATTTGAAATAAAATTTAGATGCGATTTTAAGGGAGATTCTTCCTTAAAATCGCTTCCTATGACCTGATCAATTCTTCAGAATACGTTTCTTCTTCTCTTAGATCATAATAACCATATTCGAATTCAGGGCCGGATTGGATCTCTAGTCCGTAAACATTCTCGCTGATCCGAACAGTTTTAATGATCTCTAATTTATATTGTTCCGCTAGGAATTTCATTTTATCTAAGGAGATCTTATCGTTGATCCTTGGACCGACAGGGTATTCGTTTTTGACCCAATCTAGGACGATCAATTTTCCTCCCTTTTTCATAGAGCGGATCAGTCCGTCCATTGCTTGGCCAGGATCGGCAAAAGTTGAAAGAACTAAGGAAGCAAAAACGACTTCCGGGACCGGGATCCATTCCGGTAGAAGAGGCCTGTCCGCCTTCTCCATATAAAAAGGGGTAAATCTTTGGATTTCTTCCCGGTTTTTCCAATGTAATACTTCATCCAGGAAGTCTTGGTTGCATTCCGCTCCCCAAACCCAGCCTTCTTTATGAATGGATTTTAGAAGAGTTTCAGTCCAAAAGCCCAATCCCATCCCGAAATCTACGATATTCTGTACATCTTTGAGGGAAAAATGTTTTAAAACAGTTTCCGGAGGGGTAAGCTCACGTCTCTTACTAGAGAGGAGGAAATTCTGATATTCTGGATCGTAATAATATTCTATATCAATCATCTAAGAGCCGGAAGTCGTATTATGTCGTATGAATCCTTTCTTTAGTCAAGATCAAACTATCCGAAGAAGTTTCCGATTTCTCCGTATTTTATATTATTTTCCCCACATTCTCCTAAAAACCGAAGTAAAAATTTGCATTGTAGCAACCGATAATCTAGTTCGGAACCTTATTTCCAAATGAAAATTCGACTCCGAATTCTAACCATATTGTCCTTACTGCTATGGGGAACCTATATCCAGGCGCAGCAGGATACTTTTCGCTTGGACAATGATAGTGCGAGTGTTGCAAACTCCATTAATGTGGAAGTTTTGAAAGATGGTAAATCCGTTCGGATCAGTTGGGAGCCTCCTAGAGAGACCGGAGAGATCATCGTTGCTCGTTCTTCTTCTATTATAGATAATCCTGAAAAATGTTATATCTCTGATTCATTGGGTAAATTTCCGAGTGGTGTTGGAAATAGTGTAAATCAGATCTACGATTATAATTTAAAGCCGGGAACATATTATTATGCGGTAATATTAGCTCATCATGTTCGTAAGAAAGATGTAAAGTTAGCCGCTAATCGTAATTATACTACGATCCCGATCGTGATAGAAAATAATCCTCCGCCTCAAACGAATAACAATTATCCTCCTGCAAACACGACGAACAATTTTCCTCCGGCGAATACGAATCAACCTCCTCCGGAAGAGCAAAAATATCTTTCCGATAATGCAAGAGTAACGGATATTTCAGTTAAAAGAGAAGGGCAGTATCTTCGTATTTCTTGGGAACCTTATCCTAAAGGGATCCAAGGAGAAACAATTTATACGATTTATAAATCTGCGGAACCGATGTCTAGCATGAGCCTTATGAGAAAGGCGGAAAAACTCGCAGAAGTTTCGCATCCCGAAAATAGTTTCTTGGATCAGGACCTTACTAAGTCCCAAACTTTATATTATGGAGTTTCCGTAAAACAAGGTTTGAAGGAAGTCCTACCTTTAGTACAAAACCAATCTTTTATCCGCCAGTTCTATGTTTTCGAACAAGATAAAAGGAAACCTCCAAAAGAATCGGACGAAGTTACGAACCCTCAATTTGCATATGATGAGATGCATGTTAAGGATCTCAAAGCGACTAGTGTGGACGGAGGAGTTCGTTTAGATTGGAAGGCTCCTGATAGAGCCGACGAGAATACGATCTATTCCATTTACCAAGCGATCAAACCTTTATCCGGTGGAGTTTCTACATTCTTAGGCGGTAATGTTAAAAAATTGGGAGAAGTAGGACATCCGGATACAAACGTGATGGTTCGTATGAAACCATACTCCGGCGCGATATATTTCGGGGTTACTGTGAAAAGAGGAGATCTAGAAGATTTTACTCTTACCCTAGACGAGTCATTCGTTGCTATCGGATCAGGACCTGCAGGGCCATCCGAAGATAATTCGAATAATCAGACTGCTGATAATAATGAAAAACCTAAGAACGATTCCAATAATAACAATAATGGGAATCAAGACCAGAACAATCAGAACAACCAAAATAATCAGCAAAACAATCAAAACGGTCAGAATGATCAAAGGCAACCTCTGATAGTAGAGCAGGAAGAGCCTAGTAATGAGGAAATCGATAGAGTTCTGAAAGACACTTATTGGAAAAACGAATACGGTGAAGCTGTAAAACAATTGGCGGCTTATGCGAGTTCCAATGATATCGACATTAGAGGAAAGGCTAAGTTTTTCTTGGGTATGTCTTTCTATCGAAAAGGTGAATATAATAAAGCTTTAAAGTTCTTCGTTCAAAAAGATACTAAGAACTATAATCCGGAACGAACCGAGTTCTGGACCAAACAATGTCTGGCCCGGATCGGCGGAGGAAGAAGATGAACCGTTCCATCATATTAGTGACAGGATTTTTATTCGTATGTGCCGGGCTTTTAACCGGCATTTATACTGCAGTTATCCAGGATACAGGTTCCGCGAATCGAGGTATTTTGGAGAAGATCAAGGAAGGTGAAGAGTTCCTAAAACATTCCAATCCTAAATCTTCTGAAAAAGCCTTGGATATTTTCGCAGAATTATCCGCAAAGGATGTTGGAACCGATCTTTCATTTAGGATCCAATATGATCTCGCTTCCGCTTTGGATAAGACCGGAGATAAGATGAGAGCTCTCGGGATCTTTAGAGAGTTGAATCAGAAAGAAGGTTTGGCTCGAGAAGAGAAAGCAAGGGTTGCATACGGACTTGGAAATCTTCTTCTTCTTTTAAATAGGGACGAGGAAGGGAAAGGGCATTTAGAAGAAGTGCTCAGAACTTCCGGAGACAATAAACTTAGATCAAATGCATTATCTGCGATTGCCGATTATTATATGAAAAAAGGCAATTATGATCAGTCCAGAAAGAACTACGTTCTGGCATTACAAGAAGATCCAGAAAACGTAAAAGCTAGAGTAAGATGGGGAAAATCTTTACGTAGAATGGGTAAAGATTGGTCCGCTTACGATGTGTACGAAGACTATGTTCAATCGGATGCATACTTCGATCCTGATAAGGTTGCAGTCGATAAAGAATTCCGTTCCGGACTTTTGGAGAAGGGAAGACAATTATACGTTCGTAAGGAATATTATTCTGCGATCGAAACTCTTAAAAAAGCTTTGGATATCGGTGTTAGCGAAAAAGCCAGAGAGCAAGCTTGGTATTATATCGCCGAAAGTTATGATGCATTAGGAAAATCCGAACAAGCTATCCAATATCTGAACAAGATCCTAGAAAATACAGATGGAAGCTTGGATCAGGCGGCACTATTTAGAAAAGGAACGATCTATTTCAGAGGTGGTAAATATGAAAAAGCAGCTTCTGTTTTCCAAGAATCTGCAGATCGTAATCCGGATAGTCCTGTAGGTAAAAAATCTTCCGCTTGGAAAAAAGAGGCTTTGGATCAGATCGACGACGACCTGAGATACAGAGACGGAGATTCGGCAAAGGCCAAACCGAGCGACGACGAACGCCAGGACGACGACTGGAAATATTAAGAAGTTCTAATTGGATGTCTGAACGAATTCTTGTTCGGACATTTCTATTTTAAGCCCGAGGCAATCATAGATTGCATGTGGGATATCCTTAAGAGCGTGGATCTTATCTTTCATTTGATCCGTATATTTTCCGTATAAGATCGTTGGAACTGGATTTGTGGTATGTACATCCACCGTCAGGTCTTCTAGGTTTCCGTGATCGGAAGTTATGATGAGCTGATCTTTTTCAGGATCCATTGCATCCAAAACTCCGAGTAAAAAACCCTCTAGATCGGAGATACATTTTTCAGCACCTTTCCAATTCATCTTATGTCCTACTTTATCCGTGATAAAATATTCGTAGATGCATAATGTATGATCTTTCATCGCAGGAATGATAGCATTACCGGTTTCGTAAGGATCTTGGATCTCTAAAACCGGATCATCTTTGTCTATATACTCCCTTCCGAATTTTCTTAGGAAGTCCCTGCTGATATCCATGTATAGGCCTTTACCTTCTCGCAAATCGTCCATACCCTTCAAAGGTTTATCCGCAGCCATTTGTATTAGGGTGGAAGCGGATACATGTCTAGGGTTCTTTTTTACATGGTCAGCAAATCCTGGAGTATAGCAGTTCAGTAAATCCGCCTTAAAACCGTTCTCTTCTAAAATCCGAATGATTGAATATTTTGCGATGATCCGTTTTAAGGTGAATGTAGGAAATCCACTCATATGTCTGTTCAATACTTGGCAAGCATTGATCCCGGTCCATAAAGAGGTTTGTCCGGTCGCACTTTGTGGGAGCCCTTTGATCCCCATACTTGCATCCGTTTTTAGATAGATCAGGTCTTTTAAACGAGTAGGGGAATCTTTCGGGATCTCTTTTTGGCCCAAAGGGAGAAATATCCCTTTGGCATACTTGGAGAATGGATTTTTTGTAGGATCATCCTCTCCAAAGCCGATTCCGTCTATAAATACGTAAAATATCATTTTGTTAGTTCGAGAACGGTCGATTATCCTATTGATTTAGACTGATTCTTTACCGGATATTCGCCGATACTAGAAAGGTGAACCCACGTAAACATAGCAAAAGATCTCTATTTCTCTCTCTGATACTGCTATGTCCTGTATTGGTTTCCATCCCTTTTTTCCCTAAGGCTTGGGTAGATGCGGTTTTCTTTTCTCCAGTTCAGATCCTTAGTTTGTCCCCTAAACTGAAAAAGGAATCTTTTACGAACTCCGTTTTAGAAAGATTCAGTAACCCATATTACGACCTTGGCTTTAGATTCGAATATATAATGAGAGAATTTTCCAAACTTGAGTCGGACAAACAGGCAGAGGCTTTAGGAAAACTTTTTATATCTTCTATCAAATTAAAACAGATACGCATTTACGATTATAATTTCAGAACTATGTTTTCCTCCGATCCAAAAGGCCCCGGTTTTCACAAAGGTTTAAGACTATTAGGAATGCAAGTGCCAAAGGCAGCTTGGGCAGAAGATACGGACGGGTTCTTGTTGTATAGAAATTCGGAAGGAGATCTATACATTCAAATTTTGAAAGAGGACGGAGAACGGATCGTTCAAGAAGCAAGTGGTCCTAAAAAATCATTTTTGCCTAGGGATTTTTCCGAGGGGATCCTCTATTGGGTTTTTAAAAAAACGGAAGAAGGTTCCGAGTTATTAGAAACGAATTTGGATCCGGATAGCCCAGTTCTTCCTAATTCGGATCTTGAAGTCTCAAATGCGGAAGAATCTAAAGTGATGGTCCATGCACTTTTAGATAAGAACTCGAAATCTAAAAATTTATTCGTTCGTCCGGTTTGGGAAAAAAATACGCAAGGTACTCTTGAAATTTTTCTTTCTCAACCGCGAAAGTCCAGGCCAGAAGAGTTGTTATTGATCCTAACGGCCTTTGGAATTTCTCTTTTAACTCTTATTTGCGGAGTGCTTGCGTCTAGGTTATTGTTTACGATCCGAATGGAAGACCGTTTTTCGGAAAGAGAAGAAGCGCTTAAAATGAAAACCGAACTGATCCGTTTACTCGGGTTATTGAAGGAAAAAACAAAATGATCGGCTTTAAATTCAGATTAATTCTAGGTTTATCTTTCGTATTTTCTTTTTCGATCTTATTATTGGAACCTTACTTTCCTTCGGGAATATTTTATAAATCCAGGCTCGAAGCCGTATTCTCTTCATTTAATAAGGAAATTTTAGAATTAGAAAAAAGGGTCAGGGAATCGAATCCGGAGGAATTGGATACGAGTAATTTGTTCTTACCTGTCCGAAATTTCCTGCTTTGGGATGCGAAATTAAAAAACACTCCTAACTTGGAATTTTCCGGAGAAAAAGAAAGATACTTACTCGCTCAAGCATGGGAAGGAAAAACAAGCCGTTTTCTTTCTTTGGAGAATGAGCCGGTATTGTTCGTTCCACTATACGAAAAATCAGTAGGTGTGCTTGCGGTATTAGATAAAGAAAAATTCAAGATCTCCTTGGGCGATCAAATAGAGTATTTTGTTCCGGAACCGAAACTTGGAACTTTCCAAGATTGGGAAGAGAAGGGAGATAGAACCGATCCTAGAAAAATTTCAGAAGAGCTTCTAAGGACCATGAAAGAAGGCGGGACTGATTTTAAGGAAATCCGCCTTGGAGAAAAATTATATAGAGGATATTACGCTTTTTATCCGGAAGATAAGGTCGGTTTCGTTCAGGGAATCTTATTATTAGTACCTTTCGAACGTAATATTTTTCTAATATTATTTCCCGTATTTTTTGGGTTGTTGCTACTTTTGGATGCCTGTATTCTTCTTGTTCGTAGAAATAAAGCGGCTTCCTCTTATGCCAAAGCAGATGTATCTAAACTAATCCAAGTTCTTTCTAAAAGAATAGAAGAAAGTAGTTTTAAAGAAATTGAATCAGTAAAACTTCCGGGTCCGGAATTGTCCTCAGTTCCCGAAATAGTGAGTGTCCCTCCTGTTCTGGAAACCAAACCTTCTGCGAGTGGGACATTTTACGTTTTACCTTTTGATCTACCTGGAGATTCTTTTTTAACTCCCAAATTTTTAAGAGAGAAGAAGACCCCGATCCCTCAGCAAAAAGAAGCTGCAGCAGTATCTGTGATGGAAATGCCTGAGGCTCTTCAGAAGAAGAGGGATTCTATCTTTACGGATGAACTTGCAAGGCTTGTAGAAAAAGTAAAAACGAGTGGGCCTGAGATTCCTAGGATAGAAATTTCGGATCGTCCGAAGGATAGCGGATTGCTCGCAAAAGCGCTTAGAGTGACCGGTCTTGCCGAAATAGGTCTTAAGGCCGCCAGAGGTCTTGCTCCTCAACATAAATCTAGATTTTTCCTTTGGGCAAGAGCTTGGTGGGGAATTCGTAAAACGGATCCGAATGAAGAATTACCTCTATCCGAAAAATTTAGAGCTTGGTTGGATGTTCAACCTATTCGAGAAAAAAGAAAAATATTGGAAGTCTTGGATGAGATCCACCAAGGTTTGGACACACCAATATCTTCCTTATTAAAATATTATCTGACGATTTTCTCTTCTCTTCATCTGAAATCTTTTAGTATTCATTTTTATGATAGAAGAAGGGGAGCTTATCTTCCAGTGGTCTCCTACGGGCTGCAACCTTATAGTCGTCAGAATATGATCTTCCTTTATGGGGATCAGTTTTTAGGAAAAGAAACAGGTGATATTTCTATTATAGACGTTACGGAGGAGAGACGCACAGATCATTTCTTCCGTAAAAAATTCGATCTTTCCGATTTGGATGGAGTGATGAGGATCGTTTCCTTTCCTCTATTTAAATCCGGATTGGATTTTAGATTTTTCCTAATGTTTCCAGATCCGCCTAATAATGATTTGGCGGAACAGATTAAAGACAATGTGTTAAATTCTATAGAACCAGTTGAAGACGCATTCTTACAATTGGAGATAGAACAGGCATCTCATGCGATCCAGGATAAAAGAGACTTAGTCCAAATCCAATTTTTACTTCTTCGTTGGGCAACCCATGGAGAAAGAAGCAAATGTAATCTGTATAAGATCCAAGTTACCGGAGATCTGGACTATTCTTCCATTGATAAATGGAGAAAAGAAGTTTTGGAGGAGATCCAACCAAGACTTGGATCCGAGGACTACGGGTTTGGAGTGTCTCCTTCCGAAATTTTCGTTCTCTCTAGAGAAGAAAGGGAATCTGAATTAAAAATGATCTTGGATACGATCGGCAAAGAATATAAGATTACCCCTCTTCCTTATCCTGAAAACGGTAAGAACTTATACACTTATATTTGAGATCGTTTTCTACTATGCGTGTCTTGCTCTTAGTTCTTTTTTTTCTAGTAACGTTTACTTCTTCTTATTCCCAAGAAGAAAATAGAAGAGAATGGAATAAGGCTGCAAAACAAAAAGTTTTGCTTTTGCATCAAAGCGGGAAGGAAGCGGAAAGCCTTCCTTTTTTGGAAGAATACGTTAAGAAGAATCCGAATGAGCTTATCTATAAATTGTATTTGGCAAGAGCTCTTTTTTGGCGGGCCGATCTTGAATTGCCAGGACATTCCGAAGATGTTTTTTCTAGAATGGAGAAGGTGAGAAGGATCCGGGAAAATTACCTAAGAGCTGCGAGTATTTTCGAAGAAAGTTTAACCTACCTCGGAAAAGTAAGTCCCCGAGATCCGGATTTGGGAAAATGGACCTTTTTATGGGCCATGTCAGAATGGTATGCAGGAAGGGAAGATAGAGCGATCCAACTCTTTAAGAAGTCTTTTAAGCAGGATTTTAGATTGAATCAGGCAAATTATAATATCGCCGCGATTTACGAGAACCTAGGACAGATCCTAGATTCTCAAATTTATTACGGAACCTACTTGAAAAACGAAAAGGAAATGAAAGAAGAGGAGTAATGGCACGTGTCGAAAGAAGATTTCAGATGCTCCTCACGGAAGAGGAATTCGAACTATTAAGAACGGAGGCAGAAAAAAGGGAGCTTTCCGCTTCTGAATTATTGCGTTCTTGTTTTAGGAACGAGATCTTTAGATCCGACTCTTATAGAAGATTGGATGCTTTGCGTGAACTTTCCAAAATTTATCCGGAAACGAAAAATTGAAATTATTGGTTTCTTCAGATTGTTTTCGGGACTTAGTCCTCGGAAATCCTAACTCTAAACGTTTGGTTTCTAATGCGATCGAATCACTTACAAAAAAAAATCATATATTTGTTCTAGCTCTTCCTAGTTTAGAAACGGTGTTGGCAACCGAATCGGATCCTACCACTCGCGAGATCTTATGGACTCAGTCTAAAAATCTATTTTTGGATTTTTTACCGATCAGAAAGGAAGAAATTTCTTTGGCGCTTCGACTTTCCTCTTCCAAAAGTTTGGAATGGAGAGAATGGTTGGAGATCGCTACCGCTTCTTTAGCCGATCTAGATGGAATTTTATGTACGGATCCTAAATGGAAAGAGCAAAGTTTAGTGAGGATCTTACTCGCTCAGGAAATAAACCTCGACGGGGTCGCTTAAAGGACTTAATTGATCTAGCCCTGACTCAGGATCATAAAAAGAATTATAGGCTGCAATTTTGAAATAATACGTAAGCCCCTTTTGGAAGAATAAAAGTTTCTTATCGTAAGGATCTTTACGAGGTTTATGTTTTTTCTTCTTAGATCTAGGATTTTCATCCTCTTCTTGTTCTTCCGGTTTTTCCGCATTCAAAGAAATCAGTCGATTATCCAGACATTGGCAAAGTTTCGGTCCGCTCATATCGTTTCGTTTAGGGCAACTGGAATCGTCTCCCAAAATAGGATCCAAATATTCGCTCATTGGATGTTTCGTTTTTCCTTTGGCGGAAAGAACTGGTATTTTACCTTTTTCTAATTCTTTGCTAGTTCCTTTTAATATTCCCACCATTCGATTCGGACCTACGCCATAATGGATCACGTATCCGCCTTTCTGCTGTACGTTTTTCTCAGGGTTTTGGGTCCAGCTTAAACAAACTCTCGGGCCACCTGCGTCAGGATCATGATCATCGAAAGTTACGATCTTTAAACCTGCAGGTCGGACTGGGGGAATTGTTTCTTTATAGATAAATGTAATTGCTTCCAGTTCCGGACTTGTTTTTGCAGCAGAGTCCGTTTTGAACTTCACCTTGACCTGGTAATATTTAAAATAGCCGGATTTATTTCCCCAGATCCGATCCAATGGGATCCTATAACTGGAAGATTTTCCTTTAGGAGAAGTTTCTTCTTCCGTTTCTCTATATGGATCGTCTTCTTTAAATTCTTCCTCTATCTTCCGAAGATCCACTGATTTCCATGCAGGACCTTCTTCCGTGCGAGAAAAAATCCTAGGAGAGAATCTAAAATAAAGCTCCATTACGGAAGACTTAGGTATATTCGCTTTTAATAATACTGCTTCCGGACTGGAACTCGAGAATTTTGTTTTATAAACCGGTGAGACTGCAGTTCCAAATTTTGCATCCGCCGTATAGGAAGAAGGATCGTATTTTTGCCCGTCGTATTGAGTGGAAAGTGTCTCAGGGTCGGGACTTCCTTTAGAGACTAAAAAATCGTCCAACCATCCGTAAAAACTTTCTCCGATCTTGAACGGTGTACTATCTTCCGGATGAAATCCGATCCGAACGATTGGTTCTTTAGAAGAGATAGATGCTCTATCCACTTCTTTACCGTTAATGTAAAGAACGATCTCTCTTTGGGCGGGTCGAAAATGAATGATAAAATGGTTCCAATCCGATCTGGATAATCTGGAACTACCTGCGAGTTTTAAGGACAAATGTGTTTTGTCTGACTTTTGGAAAAAATTACGAAATTCTAATACTGGTATCTCGTCCTTGATTCTCAGATCCCAACCGAATTTTTTCCCTCGAGTGTATAGGTCTTTTGAGAGAAGGATCGCTTCTTTATCTAAGTTGCCCGGCAAAAGAAAGAAGGAAATATAAAACTCTTCTTTGATATCTGAGTTTGTGAGTATACCTTTTGTTTTTCCGGAAATTTTTATCCCAGATCTTTTTCCTACGAAGCCCGCAGATTTTTTTCCGGAATGGGCTTTGGATGCATCCGGTAAATAAGAAGAAGAAAGAACTCTGTATCCTCCAGCTTTATCATTTAGATCGGCGGCCTCTTTCTCTTCGAAGTCTAGAAAAAGATCCGAACCTTCTTTGCGATCCCGAGGATTTAGTTCTAATTTAGGGCCTCCATTTTCTGTCGTACCTAAACGTAGATATTTTAGAATAAATGCGCTAAGTGAGAATGAATTGGATTCTGCAGATAGAACGGTGGGAAAAAAGGAAACAAGACTGACCGAACATAAAAGAATGGCCGTGTATAAGGTCTTGTTTCGCATTCGTTAAAATGATTTCCGTAAATTATACGATGGTGTCTAACTGACCCACTCTTCTTTCATGACGCCCCGCTTCGAACGAGGTATTTAGCCATTTTTGAGCGACTCGAATTGCGAGCTCTTTTCCAAGAACTCTACCGCCTAAGACTAGGACGTTTGCGTTATTATGACGACGGGACATTTCCGCAGTGAACTCGTCATGGCAAAGAGCAGCTCTGATCCCTTTATGGCGATTTGCCGCGATAGAAGCTCCGATCCCGGTCCCACATAGAGCGATTAGGCCTTCCACTTCTTTAGAGAGCACCTTTTGGCAGGCTTCTGCGATTACTAGAGGATAATCCACCGAAGATTCGTCTTTTGTGCCGAAGTCTATGATCTCTACTGAGTCTGCTAATTCTTTACGAAGGTATTCTTTTAATTCGAATCCTCCATGATCGGAAGCGATGCCAATTTTTTTCATGTTCTAAAGGTACCGTACCGATGAGAATTCCCCGATTCAAGCAATTTACAGAAAGAATCAGAAAATAAGAAAAAGATTCTTAATCGAACAGACCTTCTTTTAAGAAATCCGGAGCGGTTTGGTAGAATTCCCAATGTTGTAGGAAGAGTGCCATGTAAATGTTTTGGAATGTTGAGATCGGAAGCAGTTTTTCGGAAATAGATTGTTGTTCGGCTTGGTGCAATCTTTCCATCAGTTCTCTTTTAGCATCTATAAAAGTCTTTAGATTCTTCTCTTCATAGGCGGAGAGACGGATAGTCTTTTCGTCCGAGAGTAGGAAATTCTCATAATACGAAAATAAAAGGTCTTCAATTTCCTTAAAATGGGAATGATCCTGAAGTAGATTCTCCGTTTCTTCTTTGGTAAGACCGGACATACGGATACATTCTAAACTTTGGTGCATCGATTTTGCTTCCAGAAGAGCAAGATCTTCTGCAACCTTTGTTCTTTCTTCCGGAGAATATTTAGAAGTATAAAAATCCTTTAATTCCTTTTGGCCGCTTCCTTGAGAAAGGCATTTGGAAATTTTAACCTTTGTAGGAAAAAATAAAGGAGAAGCGAAACCGGAAGAAAAAGCAAATAGTAAGAACAGGAGAATTAGGAAATTAGATCTCATCTTCATTCTCCCGAAACCTTTATGCCTTCTTTTCGAATTCCTTCATGTATTCTACGAGAGACAGAATTCCTTCTTTAGGCATAGAATTATAGATAGAAGCTCTTAATCCTCCGACTAATCTATGACCTTCCAAACCATGTAGCCCTCTTTCTTCGGCACCAGCTAAGAATTGAGACTCTAGGTTTTTATCGTGCAGAGTAAATACGACATTCATTACGGATCTTGAATTCGGTTTTACTGGCGCATTATAGAAGGAAGTAGTATCCAAATAATCGTAGAGAACTTTTGCTTTCTCTTCGTTCAGTTTTTCTATCTTCTCCACTCCGCCTAGGTCCTTTAACCACTCAAATACAAGTTTGGCCATATAAATGGAATATGTAGGAGGAGTATTATACATGGATTTATTTTTTGCAGTAAGAACATAATCCATGAGAACAGGGATCGTTCTTCCGGAACGTCCGAGTAGATCCTTACGAATGATAAGAACGCTTAAACCTGAAGGTCCGATATTTTTTTGAGCTCCGGCAAATATTGCTCCAAACTGACTTATGTCGATCTTTCTAGATAGGATCTCAGAAGTCATGTCCGCAATTAATGGAGCCTTGGTGATATTCGGGAGTTTTGTATAACGAGTTCCTAATAAAGTATTATTAGAAGTTATATAAACGTATGCAGCTCCAGGATTCACCATCGAATCATTCAGCTCTGGCACCTCGGTATATTTATGATCTTCACCGTCGTAGATCTTTTTGACCGGATTGAATCTAATAGCTTCTTCCATCGCTTTTTTAGCCCAGATCCCAGTTATCGCAAAATCCGCGGATTCCCCCTCTTTGAGTAGGTTTAAGGGAAGAGCGGAGAAATGCAGGCTTGCGCCCGCGGAAAGAAACATAATTTCGTAATTTTCCGGAACAGATAATAATTCTCTGAGCAAAGATAGGGATTGGTCCAAAACCGGTTCAAAAAGTTTTCCCCTATGGCTTACTTCCATTATGGACATACCTGATTGATGGTAGTTTAGAAATTCAGAAGCGGCCTTCTCCATAACTGGAGTGGGAAGCATCGCAGGACCTGCGCAAAAATTGTAAATTCGGCGCTCAAATTTGCTCATGAGGTTAGGGTAAAAATCAGGGTCCCGGAGGCAACTTCTTACTGTTCCTACATTCTCTAAGAATGGAAAAATCCTTGGCAGAGTCCTATCTAGAATCGTAAGATAGCCATTCGTTGCCCAATTTCGGGTTATACGCTTTTCTAAGGAGTTCCACATCATGTCACGGATTCGACTGACCGTTTTTCTTCTCTTCTTCGGAAGTTTTACTTTTCCTCTTCTCGCACAAAATAATCCAAAACTGGGGGAAAAAGAAGTTCGTTCCTCCGGAAAGGTAAATTTCGTTAATAGATCCGCTGCAAGAGCTGATGAAGAGACTAGAGGAAGTAATGCAAAGACAGGAGCAGGATTATCCGAAGCTTTAAAGAAGGACCCTAAATCTGCGGCTTCTGCTGATGGAGTCACTGCAGTTCGTATTCTTCCGGAAGAAAAAAAATTCGGAGCGGATCTGATCAGTTTAGGAAAGGATGCGGACTACGGACATATCAACTCTATCCAAAGGATACTTTCCGGATACGTGAAATCTAACTTTGGATACTCCGATGCGAACTCGGATACCTTAGCTACTTATATTCTTTATTATAATGCGATCCACCGTAAAGACTCCGCATACATCAAACGTAAATATAATGACGAAGTTGTAAAAACTTCGGAAGCGGATAAGATCGGGATTGGTAGACGTTACTCTGAATGGCCAGGCAAAACTCAGATCGTGATCCCGATCGTTTTTAATATTCTTTCCGATGATGGAAAAGATCTGGATACAGACGAGCTTGAAAAAGAAGTCAATAGAGATCTGGACAAAAAGAAAGAAGGCCAAGAAGATAAAAAGAAAATGAACGATCTTCAGGAAGATAAGGCTGAAGAAGAAAAACGTAAACTTAAAGAAAAGCAAGAAGAGAATAAAAGAAAACAGGACGAAGCTTCCAGCAAAGAAAGAAATGCTGAAAAAGAACTCCAAGAGTTAAACAAAGATCCTGTTAAGAACAAACAAAAGATCACTCAAAAAACTGAAGAGCGTAAACAGGCCCAACAAGAACAACAAAAGGCCAAAAAAGAAGAGCAACAGTTAAAGGAAAAAGAGAAAGAGATCGCTAAAAAAGAAGAAACTCGTAAATCGGATTCCAAATCCTCCTCTTCTTCCGATTCTAAAAGTTCTTCTTCATCCGGAGATTCCAAAGGTTCCGAAGCAAAATCCGATGATAAAAAATCTAAGGAAGAGCTTAAACAAGAATTAAAGGAAACTAAAAAGGAATTAGAAACTGTTAAGGAAGAACAGAAGAAAAAAGAAGAATTCGATAAAAACGTTGTCGGAGGAAAGATCTTATTCTTAAAAACCTTAAAGTACACTTCAGACGGACATTATAGCAACGAACTTCATGCGTTAGATCCTACAAAAGACGATACGATCTTTAAAGGTGAATTCAATAAAATCTGCGGTCGCACATTCGAAGTGGTAGATGGAAAGGCTCTCGTTGTCGGTTATGAATCCGATCACTCCGCAGCACATAAACTGATCTTGATCGATCAAGAAACATTAAAGCCTGCGATCTGGTCCGAAGACTCAGTATTCTGGAGATCTCCGATGATCATCAAAGGAGACGAGGTCTATGCATTCGAAGAAAGGAACGGAAAATATTTCTTCAGTCGTTACGACAAAACTTTGAAAAAGACTGCAGGAAGTGAAGAAGAGATCAGCCCGAACTCAAACGTAACTTTCTTCGGAGAAAAGATCTATGTAACAGGTAAGGAAGAAGGTTCCGGAAAAACTGAGATTGCGGTCTTTAATAAGGCGGATCTGAAACTGATCAAGAAGATCAAACCGTAAGGTTTAATATTCCGAATTCAGTGAAAGGCGAGGTTATCCCTCGCCTTTTTTATTTCTAAGATTTACCTATTTTTTTTAAAAGCCAAACACCCAAGAAAACGGATACGATCTCAGTTGCCATGCTTAAGTAGATATATTCGTTTCCGGGACCGTCTATGAATAGAGTATAGAGTCTCGCGAAAAATAATCCAGCTGCACTTGCAACTGAAAGTAAGATTGCTGAACTTCTAAAATCCGGTTTTACTAAACCGTTATAAACTAGTAACCCAACACCGAAACATAGTCCTGAATACATTGCTCTAAAATCAGCTAAGGCTGCACTAGAATGGATCGTGTATCCGATTGCAGAAGCTAAAGGGATCGGGAATAGAATAAAGGCTACAGTAAATCCTGCGTAAACCGCTAGATTAAGAACTAAGAAAATTTTACTGATCAGTTCTAAGAACGAATTAGTTTCATTTCCGGAATGACTTGAAATTGATTGAGCTTGCATTTGTTTTCCTCTCTGCTCTGGAATGAGGAAAAGATATCCCGTTTTTCGAAGCCAGTCGTCCGGCGTTATAAAGGCTTATACATTTTTCGATAGGAAATCGGAGTTTTTTGGGTCATTTTCAAAAAAGCCTCATTAAAGGAAGAGCGATTATTAAACCCGACCGTCATTGCGATCTCCAAAACGGTTTTGTCGGTTTCTTCCAAAAGTTTTTTTGCATCTTCAATTCTATAAAAATTGATCAATGCGAAATATCCTTTTCCTAGTTTATTATTGATCAGCTCTGAAAATTGATGAGCGGTAAGGGAAAGTTCTTTTGCAAGTTCCGTAAGAGATAAATCCTCTCTGCGATGGATCTTTTCTGACTCAAATAATTTATTCAATCGGCTGATTACTGACTCTGTATCCAAACCTTCTAGCCTGGTTCTAGAATATTTAACTTTAGCCAAATCTGCTTGGATGGATTCCGGAAAATCAAAATGTTTTCTTCGGATATAATAGATCATGGAAACCGCTAAAGTCACGGTTAACAAAGCTAGTTTAAGAAAGATCGGATGATAAATGAGTCCAAGGATCCCGAAAGAAGAAACGATCAAACAATCCAATGCGAAAATCCCGAATAAGATCTTGGATTTTAATTCCGAAATTTTTGATAGAATACGAAAGATCGGAAGAACAAAACATAAGGAATAGATCCCTGCGCCCAAATATAAAATCCCAATTCCTGAAATTGGATCCGACAATTGCCATCGAATATCTAAGAGATTAAATACTCCAGAGATCCTAAACCATAAACATGTTCCGAGAGAGATCAAGAAAGGAAGAAAGAACAGAATATGTTTCGGTTTATAATGAAAGTCCTCTTCTAAAAAGGAAAGAAGAGTTAAGAATCCGAATGTAGGAGGAAGGTATAATAGGGGAAGGTTCCACAGTTGTAAGTTCAGGTCCTTTCCTGAATTCGGATTTAATACCAAAGAACCGGATAGCTGCATGAACCCGATCGATATAAGAGTTAAGGAAAGGTAAACTTGGAATTTATTCTTTCGATCGGAAGGAAATTCTCCTACTGCAAGAAGAAAAGAAAGAAATCCTCCGAAGAGGATCATTCCATCCGCAAACCATCCTAATAGATCAGGCATAGTCCTAGAATAATGTGTGAAAGAATTAGTCGAATCGAAATTATGATAAGAAAAATTATCTCATAGAAGTGAGATCTCTATAAGCTCTTATCACTCCGTCAGCCATTGTTTTTGTGAATGTTAACGCGACCCTTGCTTTTTCGGAAGCGACCATGACTTCATGAGCGTCTACACTGTTCGGATCATAGACCATTTTTTGGGTCAACTCGTCCGCTTCTACTTGAAGATCGTTTACTGATTTGAATGCGTTTCTCATCGCTTCTGAAAAACTTTCCGCAACGTAGTCTGGAGCAACAGGCTCTTTTACGTCTCCATAATGACGATTGTCTTCGATCTTTACGGAAACCTTGTCTCCTTTTGGAGAAAGAGGAAAACTAGAACCGGAGTATCCGGAGTTGTAGGTGTACCAAAGTTTTGAATTGAAATCTACGTTCATATTTTACCTACCTTTTACGCTCTTCCGATCTCTAAAGCCTTGTTGAACATTGCCTTGGATCCGTTGATCATCTGCACGTTCGCCTCGTATGATCTGGATGCTGAGATCATATCCGTCATTTCGGTGACTATATTTACATTGGGCATTTCGACATACCCTTTTTTAGGCCCGATCTGGATCGCGTCCGGGTGAGTAGGATCATAAGTTAATCGTAAAGGACTCATATCCTTTTCGATTTTCATCACCTTCACACCTTTACCTTCGCCCGGAGAAAGTCCGAACGGATATACTGGGCTTTTCCAACGAGTTCTTAAATTTACTGGAGTGAGAATGACTCTGTCCCTGCGGAAGGGCCCGTCTCCATTCGTATTTCTTGTAGTAGTTGCGTTAGCGATATTGTTCCCGATCACGTCCATGCGGAGTCTTTGAGCGGAAAGTCCGGTCGCGGAAATATTAACTGCTGAAAATAAACCCATCTTCTTCCTCTAAACTTTAGCTATGTCTCCAGAGAGATTAAGCCAACCTCATCACGTTCTTCAAATCACGGAAGTTCGCATTTAGTCTTTCGACCATCATCATATATTGCATTTGGGAGTTGGAAGCTTCCATAACCTCTTTCTCCGGATCCACGTTATTTCCGTCGGCGCGTACTGTAGTAAGATAATCTATATTAGCTTTTGGTTGAACTGTTTTGTAGTCCATAGGAGTGAAAAAGGAGATATGACGTTCGTCTTCGATCCTGGTCGGGATCGCTTTAGAAGCTTCTATTTTTTCGGATTCTAATGCTCTCTTTATCATAGATTCGAAAAGTACTTCGCTTCTTTTGAAATGGGGAACATCCGCATTCGCGATATTGTCCGCGAGAACCTTTCTTTTTAAGGAAGCAGCATTCATTCCTCTTTCGAGCAAGTCCTGAGTCTTCATAAAATGGGTTTTTTGAAACATAAAGCTCTCCCGAATAAAATTTCGGTTGAATTTCAAAATTCCCAAAGATAAAAAAAGAAATCCGGCCGAAAAATATACAAAACGGCTTAAAAAAAGGATCCGGACTGAAAATGGGCGAAAATTCCGAGATAATCGAGATCAAACCGGAGCTAACTGCCCTTTTTAATGATTATTATGCATTTCGAAACCAGTTGATGGATGCGATTGCTAAGAAACCCCTAAAAATTGTCCTCGATCTGGGGAAAATTCCGGTAATGAATTCGATCTCCATCAGTTCCTTGGTTTGGTTCTGTAAAAACGCTAAGTCGGAAGGGATCGAGATAGATATTCGCGAAATCCATCCGGATCTACTAAAAACCTTCGAAGTTTTGAAGATAGACGAGTACTTCCAGAGGATCTAAGTTCAGTCTAATCTGTTCTTTTTCCTCTCCAGAATTCCCTGGACATCATTTACATGCGGTATAGCTTGGCTCCCATGAAAAAAATTCTTTTTTCCCTGGCAGTTTTGATCTTAGTAATTGGCTGTCAGCCTCCTCTCCAGGAGAGAATCCTCGGGATCTGGGAAAGAACTGCAGTTTGTACCTCTGATGGGCAATGTCAGACTTCCGAACTTGGCATGGCTCCTAAACTTTCCATATTCAGACCGGGTCTTGCAATTTACGAAAACCCTGCCGATCCAGAAAATCAAAGAAGGATAGAATACGAGTTTTACGAAAAAGAAACTAAGTCCAAATCCCCAGAGATTATTTTTAGATTTTTAAATCTAGGGTTCGATATTCGTTATATAGTTAAGAGAGCTGATAAAGAATATTTGGAACTTTATAATCCGGATAGGAATAATACTGAAGTTTATAAAAAGTTAGGTCCAGCTCCAGAATGAGCTTTGTTCGGAAGAACTTTCCTATATTGATCCTAAGTTCGATCCTGTTTTTCGGGCTTACATTAGAATCAAAAGAATCTGAATCTTCCGAAGAGAACCAATCCATACTTGCTCCTTCTCCGGAAGGAGAATTACCTCCTCCTCCTCAGCCTACAGATCAAAGCGAACAATCAAGAAGGAAATATTTGATCCTCGCCTTGAATACTGAAACGATCAATCTACTTAGATCGAATAATTTGGCGCGTGCTCAGGCCAATATAGAACGGTTAAAAAAGATAGATCCGGATAGTTTAGAATATCATTATTTAACCGGAGCATATCTATACGTTTCCGGAAGATATCCTCAATCCAAAAAAGCTCTTTTAAAAGCGGTAGAGATCAATCCTGGACATGATCCGTCTTATTATCTTCTCGGGATGATCTTCGTAAGAAGAAGTAAATGGGAATCTTCCGTTCCTTATTTCCAAAAAGCTGTGGAACTCGCGAATTATAATCCTTTTTACAGATTGAATATGGCGATCGCATATTTCGAAACCGGACAATATCTAAAAGCTAAAGCGGAAGCGGAAAAGGGGATAGAGCTTAAACCGAATTATAGGAACGCAAAAATTATATTATTAAAAGTGAATTTTCTTTTGGGAAATAAAGCGGATGCTTTGGCTCAATGTAAGGAATTCGCGAAAGAAGGATTTATACATCGTGAATTCGCGCATATATATGCAAGACTTGCGATGGACATAGATAAAAACTTTAGAAAGGCGATTAAACTCTATAATCAGTTTCCGGATCTTTCATTTAATGAGAGAAGATATTTGGCACATGCGTATTTTCATACATCCAATTACAGGGCTTCTGCAAATACATATTCCGTTATCGCGGGCTCTAAGATCCTTACGGAGGAAGATAAGATCAATTATCTGAGATCTTTGGTTTTTATTAGAGATTATAGAAGATTAGAACTATTCGTAGCTTCTTGGATGTTGGAAGAACCCGAGAAAAAACTAAAAATTCAAGAAGCTTTGGATACTGCTGAACTACTCAAAGAAAACGACCCGAAAGTGTATCATATGCTTCCTTCCAGATCCCCTTATTAAAATTTGAATAAAAAAGAAAAAAGAGGGGAAAAAATGGTTTTAAAATAAGGTTAAAGCCTTAAAATATAGAATAAAAATTAAGGTTATAACCTTATGAAAAAAGAAAGATTACAGCTAGAACAATTGGATCAAAAAATCGGAAAGGTAGGGGAAATTATAAGACCTACTAGGGGATGGGTGTATGCAATTCGTTCCGCGTTGGGCATGTCATTACGCCAATTGGGCACTAGAATGAAAATGACAGCTCAGAGTGTTCGAGAAATGGAACTTAGGGAAAAGAACAGGACTATTTCTTTGAAAGTACTAGACCAATTTGCATCTTCTATGGATATGAAGTTGGTGTACGGATTTATTCCGAAACAAAAGTCCTTACAGCAAATGCTGGATGAAAGAGCATTAGAGATCGCAAAGGAAATTGTATTCCGGACCTCTCAGAATATGGCTTTGGAGGGACAAAAAAATTCCGCCAAAAGATTGGAAAAAGCAATAAAAACGCGCGCAAAAGATATTCGGGAGAACCCGCCCAAATATCTATGGGATTAAAAAATTTCACAAGGATCCAAGGACATACACCTATCGATCCGAACGAATCCGCGGGTTTAAAGATCGGTTCAATTTCAACAATCGACGAGCTGAATGAGTGGGAGCAATTCAATATAGAAAAGGCCCTAGACTGGTCGTCTCGAAGGAAGTTTTCGAAAGAAAAAATTCTGATCCCAGAGTTTATACATTTAGTTCATAAAAAGATGTTCGAAGATGTATGGACCTGGGCAGGAGAAATCAGAAAATCCAATAAAAATCTAGGCGTGGATAAGTTTAAGATCAGAACGGAACTCTATCAATTGATCGAAAATTGTAAATTCTGGATAGAAAACAGAACCTATGATCCGGATGAAATTGCGATCCGATTTAAATATAAGATCGTTTCTATTCATTGTTATCCGAATGGTAATGGTAGGCATTCCAGGTTGATCGCAGATATAATTATATCAAATATATTTAATATGCCGGTTTTTAGTTGGGGAAGACGAACTTTGGGTTCCGACGATAAGGCTCGTAAGACCTATTTAAAAACCTTAAAAGAAGCGGATGATGGAAACTTACTTCCCCTTTTGAAATTTTCTAGAAGTTAAGCCTTCGTTTTGGGTTTGGTCCTGGTTTAGGATCCGCCAGGGATGCGAAGGGCTTGTCCTGAAAGGACGAGGGCGACTGCCCGAGCCCGTAGCAGCCCGGTCTTCGCGAAAGCGAAGAGGCGGCATTATCCTTAAAAACTTATTCTTTCGGTTCTTCCTGTTTTGTAGGAAATCTAAGAATATAAAAAATCACGCATATACCAATGATAGCCATTCCGATACGCACGTAAATAATAGGAGCAAAGATCGCGCTAATCGTCATTGTGATCACGATCGTAGAAACGGAAATGATCTTAGCTTTAAGAGGGATCGCTTTGTGGATCCTCCAATCTCGGATAAAACTTCCGAAATATTTATTGTTCATAAGCCAGTTATAGAACTTTTGAGAAGCCCTCGCATAACAAGCCGCGGTTAAAAGTAAGAAAGGTGTTGTAGGTAGGACCGGTGTGAAGATCCCGATAATTCCTAAAATTAAGGATATGGTCCCGATTATAATTAGTAAGTAACGAACGAATCCGTATCTATGAAGTTTTACTTCGTGGCTATAATCCTTTTGTTCTGACAATGGACACCTCTTCGTATTTACCGATCTTGATCCTATTTCAAGAAAAGTAGATATAAAAAAAGGGAGGCTATCGCCTCCCTTTTGCAAGGATCATTTCCTTTTTAATTCGGAAATTTCTTAGGTATCCTTAAGTGCAGTCACGATTTCCTGAGTGGCTTTTTTCCCATCTTGGAAATACATGAGGCAGTTTTCTTGGATGAATAGTGGGTTAGGAACTCCAGCAAATCCAGGACTCAAGGAACGTTTGATCACGATGATCGTTTTTGCCTTGTCTACGTCTAAGATCGGCATTCCCGCAATTGGAGAACCTGGATCGGTTTTCGCAAGTGGGTTTACTACGTCGTTCGCTCCGTTGATGATAACTACGTCTACAGTGTTGAAAGTAGGATTGATCTCGTCCATTTCCTTCATTTTGTCGTAAGGAATATCAGCTTCAGCTAATAGAACGTTCATGTGACCAGGCATCCTTCCTGCAACAGGGTGGATCGCGAATTCAACTTCGATATTTTTATCAGTAAGCTGGTTGTATAACTCACGAACTGCGTGTTGAGCTTGAGCAACCGCCATTCCGTATCCAGGAACGATCACCACTCTTTGAGCCATATCCAGTAACATTGCCACTTCTTCTGCAGAAGTTGATTTTGTTTTACCAGTATAAATGTCTCCGGTATCTGCGGAAGAAGTAGCGGCTCCGAGTCCTCCAAATAGAACGTTTGGAAGAGAACGGTTCATTGCTTTACACATAATTTGTGTAAGTAGAATTCCGGAAGCTCCTACTAAGGATCCCGAGATAATCAATACATTGTTTCCTAACACGAATCCGGTAGCGGAAGCTGCGAGTCCGGAATAAGAGTTAAGAAGAGCGATTACAACCGGCATATCCGCTCCACCGATTGGAATTACTAAAAGTACTCCGAGGATGGAAGCTACGAGTACGATGTACCAGTACCACTCAATCTTAGTTGGCTCGATAACGTTTAGATATCCTAAGTAAAGAGAACCGATGAAGAATAAAACTTTTACGATTTGATCGCCGAAATAACGAACCGCTTTTTCAGAGATCAATCCTTGGAGTTTTCCGAATGCTACCAAACTTCCTGTAAGAGTTACTGCACCGATAATACCTGTTGCTGCAGTAGAAATGGTGAACTGATAATCTGCAAGTTGTGCGGTATCATGTCCCGGTTGCAGGATCTCCATCAAGGAGTTTCCGCCAACTAAGAAGGAAGCAAGTCCTCCGAGTCCGTTCAGAAGCGCCACAAGTTGAGGCATTCCTGTCATTTCCACTTTCAGAGCGATAAAAGTTCCGATAGCGGTTCCGACTAGGATTGCTGATCCGATGATGATAATATCGTTTTGGTTGATCGTTCCGTATTCGAAGAAAACTCCGACTACAGCAAGGAACATACCTAATGCTCCGGTAAAGTTACCTCTTACGGCAGTTTTAGGATGGGAAAGTAACTTTAATCCTATGATGAAAAGGATACTTGAAACAAGATAAATGAGATTTATATATGCTTTTTCCATTTAAGTCTTAATCCTTTTTCTTGAACATTCCCAACATTCGGTGAGTAACTACAAACCCTCCGATCACGTTGATTGTCGCTGCTACGATAGCGATGAATCCTAAAACTTGAATAATCCAATGATTCGTCGTGTGAAGAGTCAGGATCGCTCCGATGATTGTGATCCCCGAAATGGCGTTTGAGCCTGACATGAGCGGGGTATGTAAAAGAGGAGGAATACGGTTGATGACCTCGATTCCTACGAACACTGCGATTAAAAATATCGTCAGGTAGCTTACGAACTGTTCCATATTAGCTTCCTATGGACGGCGGCAGGGGAAAATTCCTCAAAACCGATGCCTTAAATTCTGTTCGTTCACTTTTCCGGGACGCCTGCTTCCTGAAAACCCTTTTTTCGAAGTAAGCAGGAGTCGCATTTTCCACAAGGTTTGCCTTGGATAGGATCATAGCAAGAGTGTGTCATAGAGAACGGCACTCCTAGTTTAGAGCCTAATAGTACGATCTCTTTCTTGTCTAAAAATTGTAAGGGCGTGCATATTTCCAAAGGATGTCCTTGAGAACCAGTTTTGGTCCCGAGCCTGATCGCATCCGCATATGCTTTGATGAATTCGGGCCTGCAATCCGGATACCCAGAATAATCTAAGGCATTTACACCTATATATAATCTTTGGGCTCCTATACCTTCTGCTAAAGAAACTCCGAAGGATAAGAATAAAATATTTCTACCGGGGACATATGTGTTCGGGATTTCGGAGGTTCCTAAAGAATTTTTAGGCACCTTGATCTTCTTTTCAGTAAGAGAAGATCCTTGAAAGAAATCAGGATTTAGTTTTTGGACAAGATGAGGAATATTTAAAAGTTTCGTGATCTTCTTTGCGGACTTTAACTCTTGTTTATGTTTTTGATTATAATCGAAGGATAAGGCGATAGGAGAATATCCGTCTTCGATCGCTTTATAAAGGCAAGTCGTGGAATCTAAACCGCCTGAAAATAAAACTATGGCTTTAGGATCTTTTGAAGAAGATTTTTTTCGAACGGTGTTCGACTTGATAGATCGGCTCATTCTATTTTAGTTTTTTACGGAAGGGCCGTTATATACACAAGCGCTTGTACAAGTCTCGTTTAATGTGATCTTATAAAGGAGAGGAAGCCCAGGTTTTAATTTTTGCCAAAGCCAGATGCTGATGTTCTCGCTTGTAGGATTTTCCAAACCTTCTATTTCGTTTAAAAGATAATGATCTAGATAATTTTCTAAAAGTGGTTTTACTACTTTGCTTACTTCCGCAAAGTCCATAAGCCAACCGGTCTTTTCGTCCAGGGCACCTTTTAGATGTAATTTGAATCGGAAGCTATGACCATGCATTCTTCTGCATTTATGACCTTCCGGAACATTGGGAAGGAAATGCGCTGCATCGAAACGAAATTCTTTGGTAAGTTCTATTTCTTCCATTTAGATCTTGGACGAATGACAGGGCCCGAAAAAACGAAACGAAAACTTGGTTTTCGAATGATAGAAGACTGTGAGTTAAGGAAGACTTGGACCGACTTCAAATAAGCCGGTCGTCCGAAAAGGAAGTGGATTACTTTTTAACCAGTTCTTTCAGGATATCCTGTTTCTTTTGGTCTTTTTCGAATTCGTTTAGTACCAGCCACTCACGTTTGATTTGTTTCTCGTTAATACCTTTTGCTTCCGCGTATTTTTTGAGAAGTTTAGCTGTTTTTTGGTTCATACCAGACCAAAATCCGGGCCAGTTTCCCCCTGTCAAGTAGAGACTATGGACAAGTTGGACACACCGGCGGCGTCAAATTATGTCTCTTTATTAATTGGGCGGCTCTTCGCGTTGCTCAGACCAGGCTACTACGGGTTCGCTTACGCTCATCCGGGCAATGCCCGGACAAGCCCTTCGTATCCTTTCCGCGGGAAGTCAAATTTGAAATAGCCACATTACATTAAACTCAACAAAAACCCGCAGCAACAACACTTTGCATTTTTCTGTGATTTATTTCCACGCGAAGGCGCTAAGAAAAGAAGATATTAGTTTTATAATCTTCTAAAAAACTCTTCTTCCCTTCGCGGCTTTGCGTGGAGAATGCTAAATTTAAAATTGCAGTATCAACATTCCTGATAAGGGCATTCCGCTCCGTCAGGCTCCACTTCTACGGTTGCGTGAGGGATATGGAATTCTTTGGTGATGTCTCGGATCTTCTCTTTTAATTTTTGGGCCTGGGCGATAGAAGTTTCCTTCACTCCTACATGCAATGTAAGTACATGATAATCTCCGTCCATGGACCAAAGATGGAGATCATGAACGGAGCGAACTCCTTTCAATTTAAGGATTCGATTTTCTAATTCTTTAGTATCGATCCCTTCGGGAGAGGATTGTAGATGGAGTAAGAGTATCTTTCTTAAATTACGGAAGGATTGGATCCCAACCCAAAGAGAGATTAGGATAGATAAGATCGGATCCACCCAGGACCAACCGAATAGGATCAATGCGATACTTCCGAAAAATACCGCGACCCAACCGAGTACATCTTCCAATAAATGAAGGAAGGCAGTTTTAGCATTTAAGCCGGAACTATTCTTTAATTTGAAAAGTGCAGCTCCGTTTACGATCACTCCTAATATGGAGAGTCCTAACATTCCCCAACCGTTCGGAGAGCCTGGCTCTTTTAATTTTGTAACCGCGAAGAATAAGATCCCGAAAGATCCTAGAAATAATACGAAAGAATTTACTAATGCAGCAGAAAGACTTAATCTTCTATAGCCGAATGTAAAAGTTTGGGTCCTAGGTTTTGCCGCGATCTTTTGAAAGATCCAGGCTAAGGCTAAAAATCCACTATCACCTAAATCGTGAAGAGAATCAGAGAGTATCGCGAGGCTATTGAAAAAATATCCTCCTACAAATTCGATCCCTGCAAATCCGAAGTTTAATAAGAATGCGAATAAAAATGCTTTGGAGTTCTCAGGCATAGAAGCCGAGTGAGGATCTCCCGAATGAGAATGACCATGATGATCATCGTGAGAATGATGATGGTGATGCCCGTGCATGGATCTAGGATAAGGAACCTGCACAAATTCTGCCAGTCACTTTTTTAGAAATTGGTTGCAGGATAATAGGTTCTCTTTATCGATAAGAACAGATATGAGCGAAGCTTCCAAAGAAGAAGAATTGGCCATCATCGAAAAAGAGGTAAGCCCTTGTGTTCGATGCAAATTGAGTACGACTCGAACTCAAACCGTTTTCGGTGAAGGGAACCCTTATGCAGAAGTAATGTTTATAGGCGAGGGTCCGGGCAAACAAGAGGATCTGACCGGAAGACCTTTTGTTGGAAAGGCCGGAGAATTACTGACTCGGATCATAGAAAAAGGGATGGGAGTTCCAAGGGATAAGGTTTATATCGCGAACATCACTAAGTGTAGACCTACAGTAGATATGAAATTCGAAAAGGATAGACCGCCCGAAGACGACGAGGTAATCGCTTGTTCTCCTTTTTTACTCAGACAAATTTCGGTGATCCAGCCGAAGGTAATCATTACATTAGGGAATCCTTCTACCCGATTTATTTTAAGAACGAAGGATGGAATTACCAAACTTAGAGGGCAGTGGGGAGATTTTCATGGGATCCCAGTCATGCCTACCTATCACCCAAGTTATGTAATTCGGAATGGTGGGGAGAATAGCCCCCTAAAAAGAGACGTCTGGGAAGATATAAAAAAAGTTTTGGACCGACTGGGTTGGAAACGTCCGGGATAATATAAACATACGATCGCGTTCCATAGTAAAATAGAAGGGTAAGTAAATTTGTTTCTTGCCCCAAGGAAATTGCGATCCTAATCTGACCCTCTATTTATGATCTTCATTTTGGCCTGCCCGGATCGGATCTTAAAATAGAGAGTCCCTTTCAGGAGAATCAAATGGAAAAATCGACGATTCGCGCCAGGTTCGATGGTGCGGGCTGGGATCTACTTAAATTATATGTTTTTAATATACTAGCTACTATTAGTACTCTAGGTATTTATACTTTCTGGGCGAGGGTTCGTGTAGAAAGATATCTAAGGCAGCATACAATTTTTCTAGGCCAGAGACTTGATTTTCATGGGACCGGTTTGGAAAGATTAATCGGTTTTTTAAAAGCAGCACCGATCGTTCTGGTCCTTATTGGCTCGATCTATTTTCCTTTAAAATGGTGGGTATTGCCGGAAGAGTTCCAAGGTTTTGCTAATCTTGTTCCTATCTTTTTTCTTTTTTACGTTTTAGGACCTTTCATCTTTGTAGGAAGGCTCAGATATCATTTAAGTAGGACTTCCTACAATAATATACGATTTCATTTTACCGGAAGGGTATTGGAACTAGTTAAGATATTCTTGATCGGGATACCTTTAACGATACTCACTCTCGGATTTTATGCTCCTTGGTTTACTATTAAGGTAAAAAAATTCCAGTTAGAAAATACATATTATGGAAATGCAGCATTCAGATTTGACGGAACAGGCGGGGCTTTGTTCTGGATCCATATGAAGGGGATCTTATTGATGATACCCACTTTAGGATTTTATGGATCCTGGTGGCAGGCAAATATTTATAATTATTACTGGAACCATACTACTGTAAACGGGATCCGCTTTAAGGCAAATCTCAAGGGCGAAGATATATTAGTATATTCGATCTTAAGTTATATGGGGATTATCTTTTCACTTGGTTTGGCATTCCCATGGATTGCAGTAATCTGGTATAAATTGTTCTATGAAGCGATTTCACTTGAGGTGGAGCCTGATTTAACCCAAGTCCAGCCTGAATACGATCCTGGCGCCTCGGCTCTTGCAGAAGGTTTTGAAAGTGCGTTGGAAACATTGGCCGACATATTTGGTTGATGAGCACTAAGGAAAAACCGATGGAAGATAAATTATACGATGGTAAGACAGCCGTTCCATTTGTAGGAAAACTGGTCTCGGAAACGGAAAGGATTGTATTCTTATCCGAAAAAAAATCGTTTAGTTTCGAATATTCAGATATTCTAAACTTAGACGCAGTTGGAAAGGAATTTAGACTTGAGATCCGAAGTTCGGAAAACCCTCTCCTAAGTCTTGTCATCGTATTTTATTCCCAGGAAATTTATCAGGCTGTCCTTGCAGAAAGAAGATCTAGGCTAAAAATCCCTTTTCTAAGCCTATGGCAGAATACCAATTTTTATTTAAAGCTCGGTCTTTTACTTCTTACCGCCGTGTTAGCCTTTTCAGTTTATAATACGGGTCTTTCCTACGCGTATTTTTTTGTTCCTACAAGTTACGATAAAAAACAATCCGAGATCATGTCCGGTTGGGTGAGGGATTATTTTTCGGAATGTACTTCTCCCGGTTTAAAGTCCGCAATGAAGAAGATCGGGGCCAAACTGAAAGACAAGGACGATCCTTTTGAATATGATATAATCGTTATAAAGGACGACGTGTTTAATGCGTTTGCAATGCCGGGTGGAACAATCGTTGTTTTTACGGAACTTCTTAAAAAAACGGAAACCCCGGAAGAGTTAGCAGGTGTGTTAGCACATGAGATGGCTCATATTCACAAAAGGCATGGAGTTAGAAGACAGATCAGGTCTGTAGGAAACGTAGTATTATTATCCGTTGGGATCGGTTCCGGTTTCGAAGGAGTAGAAGCTCTAGAAAATATGGATTCTCTCTATGAAGTTTTGAGTGTAACTATCTACGACCAAAAATTTTCCAGAGAATATGAATCGGAAGCGGATGAAGTTGCTTTAGAAAAATTAAAAAAGGCGAATCTTGCAGGCGACGGTTTTTTAACCTTTTTTGAAAGAGTTAAGAGTGAATATGAAACTCCGGAAGAAGGGGAAGAAAATCAGGAATCTATTAAGGTCCCTGATTTTCTAAGTTCTCATCCGGCCACAGACGATAGGATTTCCTACGTAAAAGGTATAATTTCTCAACCGGATTATCCTAAAGGAAAATTAGGAATTTCGAATAAGGAATGGAAAAGGATCAAAGATCTTTGTTCTCCGGCAAAACCTAAAAAAGAATTTAAAAATCCTTTAGACGACCTATAAGTTTTGCCGGAAATTTTAGTAGGATTTATTCTCCTTTTTTCTTAGAAAGCCAATCCGCAATCTTTTGATAAATATCGGAAGGTGCGGATTCATTCGCAAACAGAGAAAGATGATCGTAATCTATTTTTCCTCCATTATCTCTTCCAACTTCAAAGTATTCGGTAAATCCTCTTTTTCTACGATAGACAGGATGGATGGATTCTGAAGTTGCAATATTATCTAATTTACCCGCTACGAATAATGTCGGAAAATCCATGAGCTCAAAATCGGACCATACTTTTGGGTTTTCTTCTAATGAAGGAAGATAGTTCCAAAGAGTTTGATACAGATATAATGTGGTAGGATTGTCTTCGTCCAAAGAGATAAAACGAGAACAGAAACTATCTTTATTCTTACAAGAATTGGAAAGATCTGTCCCGAATCTTTTTTCCTTTTTCATATCATCTATAAAACTATCGTTATATTTATAATCCATTCCGGTTCCTAAAAAGAAAACCTTTGCGATGGATGGATCTTTTTTGGCTCGGATATAATGAAGGATCGCTTGCCCTCCTACGGATACTCCGCCCAAAATATAATCTTTACGATTACTTTGTTTCTGCACTTGGGCGACAGCTTGTGGGATCAGTTTTTCTCCGATCTCTTTCAGATCTAAACCGGGATAGGCTTCGAAGTGAAGCAGAAAAACAGAAAATCCATTTCCGCTAAGAACTCCGATCAAACCGTTATAATCTCCCAAATAGAGAGATTTTTTGTTCACTAATATGGGATCTAAAAGAAGGATCGGAGGATGATCCGAGCTATGTTTTAGAAAATTGGTGAGATACACGTTAGACGCAATATTTGCAGTCTGATTTTTGAAAGATTCTTCCGTAATTACCGCATATCTAGTACAGGAAAAAAACAAAAGGATAGAGAATAAGGAGAAAACGATTTTATACTTTAATTTCATTTTGATGATCCGGATTAATTTCTTTTATTCAGCCAGTGGATGATCGTAGGAAATACCTCATCGTCCGCTTTTTTACCAACAACTAGATCCGTATGCCCGTAGTCTTCTGAATGACCTTTTCCTTTAGAAAGTATGAACAAGGTTTTATCGGTAGAGCCTAATTGGTCGTAAACATATCTTAAAGAATATGTGAAACCAAGTTTATCTCTTCTACCTGCCACTAATAGTACAGGTATCTTAATATTTCCGAAACCTTGGGTATAGATCAACTTTCCGTCTTCGGAACGGAACGCTCCTGTTTCCACGATCTTATCCATCTGTCTTGCTTCTCTTTTAGAAACTGTTGCGATAGAGTCCGTAAAGATCCCGGATACAATTTTAGGATCTATATTTGGCTGATGCCAGAAAACTTCTTCAAAACTTTTTTTAGGAAAGAAAGGAATACCAGTCCCTCCTCTAAGTTCTGACCAAGTTTGTGTAGGAACTGCAGGCCATAAGTTCATGGCCCAGGTCAGACTAGACCATAATTTTAAAGCGTCGGAAGGTGGGTCCATGATCGCAGGCGATCCGATTGCTACAAAATTAGCGACTCTTGTTTCTCCGAAACTTCCTAGTCTAGCGTATTGGAGCATTCCTCCCATACTATGGCCGATCCAGTTTACTTTTTCTTTTCCGGTCGCTTTTAGTACGTATTGGATCGCTGCATCAGCATCTTGTTTGATATAATCATCGATCGAATAATCGAAGGTTTTATCTCCCCAGAAAAGAGAAGGAGAGCCTGCTTCCTGTTTTCCTCTTAGATCTAAAAGCCAAACATCGTACCCTTCTCTTTGAAGATTTGCAACGATGGAAGATTTTTCATTTATCTTAAGATAGATCCGATTGGCGATAAACCCATGGCATATGATAACCGGATATTTTTTGGAAGAAACTCCTTGTTGAGGAGGAAAATGTTCCAGAGTCAAATCCCAACCGTCTGCGGTTTTAGGATGTAGGATCTCCCCTTTTAGGGCGATATTTGCAGAACAAGAAACAATGAGTGGCGCACATACTAGGAAGGCGAAGAGAAAACGAAGCATACCCGCGATCCTCCTTTTTGCCTAAATGGAATCAAGGAAAATTCATAAACCGATTTTATTGGTATTTATGGAACGATGTTCGTCTTAACCTAATCTAACAAAAGTTAGTAACGAATGGACAAACTTTTTGATCGTTGGAAAAAATCCTATCTTGTGAAGGATCGGGTTCAACCAACCTGTAGTAATACAAAAATAAGTATCATAAGGACGAGTATGATGGACTTGATGATGCTCCGGTGAAAGTATCCAACGTTTTCTTTGCATAAACCGGATGAACCTTGTCGGATTATCTTGATGAGCCCATTTATGGATTTGGTTCGTAAAAAAGATCCCGATTAGAACAAAGATCCAAAAGGTTCTGCCCCAAGGAAAAACTCCCGCTTCGATCGGAGCAAAAAAACAATAGAGAAGGATAGGAAGAGAAACTAAACAATTATTCCCATTTGTTTCTACAAAGTCATGTCGAGTAATTCCCTTTGGATCCACATGATGATCCCTAAATGGAAATATGAAAGCAGGACCTATATAAGGGGTATTCTCATTTCCAAAACTATCTCCCAAAAAATGTACGAATCCTGAAAAAAAATCTGCGGTAATATAAGAGATCAATAAGAGGACAACAATCTGTGCTAATAGGATCCAAGGAGAATCATTTATAAACTCAGGTAGGAATTTTCCGAATTTATATATGGAAAGTCCGCAAAATAGCAAAAATAGAAAAATACTCAGAACTTCCACAAGCCTATGGATCTTAAAAGGAGAAGGGAACAGAATTCTCAGAAAGTTCATACTTCTCATAGATACATTCTCCCGTGGCTTTGCAAAAATTTTTTTACAATCCTTCTAACTAAGAAAAGAAAAAGGATCGGTCCAAAAACCGATACATAAGAGACAGATTGATTATGTACTTAGATATTTGGGCTTAAACGAATGTTCGATTCTGATGCCGATTTTTGATCGAATTATTAAATCGGGCTTTTCATTCCTGCAATAAAAAACTAAATAGAGAGTCCGACGGCATTTAGGAATGATTCTACGACGTATCAAAAGATTTTTCGCCCCTCCGTTATCGGCCGACCCGGAAAAGGACGTTTCGATCAAACTTCTATACGGTTTGATGTACATAACTTTTGGAGTAGCCGTAATCTATAGGATCATTCATCCGATCATTTCTGAAAAACCTAAAAACGCTTACTATTCTTTCTATATTATTCCTTCGGCAGTGATCCTTTGCCATTTACTCGCCAAGTCTGGGAGGATAAAATTAGGAGCTAATATCCTTATCTTCCTACAATGGTTGGCGATCTGTGTAGTGAGTATGAGAGAAGGTGGAGTCCATGCCACTGCGTTCTCTCAGTTTATGGTGATCATAGTCCTTGCTTCTTTAGTTCTGGGTGAAAGGGGAGCTTTGGTTTACACAATTCTTTCCTTTATTTCCGGACTTGTCAGTATATTCCTAAAATCGAAAGGATATATTCCTTCTCCAGTTCATCCTTCGGGAGAATGGTCTGCATTCATTGCAAATTCAGTCGGATTCTTTATGGCTTGGATCCTGATGAAATTTGGATTATCAGGTTTATTTAAAATAAGAGAAGAATTATCTAGAGCACAGATCGACGCGAAACTTGGGGGACTGATCATGAACATGGAATCCCAAGAGGTTACCTTATCTAAAGAATATAGGATCATGTTGGGCGATACAAAAGCGAAAGAATCGCTTACACTTCCTATGAGCCGCTTTATAGAAAAATATGTGGAAGGCGAGGACAAGATGAAGGTCCCTGCAGTCCTTTCAGAAGGATTAAAAAATTTTGATGATCCTTCTTATTACGTCGAATTCATTTTTAAAGCAAAAGGAGACGACGGAAAAACTAGATATATACTCGCCAAAGGAAAATATAAGGATCCCATAATAGGATACGGAACTGGACAAGATATAACCGAAAAACATATTGCCGGAGAAGAAATAAAGGCCAGCCAGGAGTTATTCTCTAAAGTTTTTAAATTAAGCCCTTATGCTACTTCTATCTCCAACTTTGAAGACGGAAGATATGTCGATGTCAATGATGGTTTTATCGAGCTCTTGGGTTATTCGAGAGAAGAATTGATCGGAAAAACCAGTGTTGAATTGGGGATCTGGTTAAATGCGGATGAGAGAGAAAGGTTTAAAGATAAGATCATCAAAGACGGATTCTTACATAACGAAGAAGTAATATTTAAAACTAAAGACGGAAGGCTACTTCAGGTGGAATTTTCCACAAGATTTGCGATCATCGACGGAGAAGCCCGCATGATCAATATGGTAAAAGATGTTTCTTCCAAAAAAGAAGCACAAGAATTGAGGGTTTTAAATAACGAGATTTCCGCTCAAAACGAATTGATCGCAAAACAAAAAGCTGAACTGGAATCGACTCTCGAATATCTGCAAAAAACCCAGAATCAATTGATCCTTTCCGAAAAAATGGCCTCGCTCGGACAGCTCGTCGCTGGTATAGCTCATGAGATCAATAATCCGATCGGGGTGATCCGGGCAGCAAATGAATCCGTTAAAAGCCATTTTGATCGTGTATTAGATAGAATGCAGGAAGCAGCTTCCGTGTTGGAAAGCCTAACCTCGGAAGCTAAGAAAGAATTTTATTCTTTGCTCACTAAAGGTAGAAGTTATCAGGAAATTATTCCTCCTAAAGAAGTTCGCGCGAAAACAAAGATCTTAGAAACAAAACTAAAAACTTTAGGAATGTTCGAATCTAGGAACTTAGCGGAAGGTTTGGTAGAAGCGGGATTAGAGGATGCAGTTGAAGATTTTCCTTTATTATTCAGAGGAGAAAAGGTCTCACAAGTTTTACAATATGCTCTGGATGAGATCCTTGCAAGTAGGAGTTCCAAATTGGTGGACATGTCCGTAGACAGGACTTCTAAGATCGTTTATGCCCTTAAAAACTTCTCTCATTTTAGTAATGGTGGTCCGAAAGCCTCAGTAAATTTGAAAGAAAGTATCGATACAGTACTCACGATCTATCAGAACCAATTAAAGTCCGGCATAGAGATCATAAAAGAATACGAAGAGATCCCTTCGGTTCCTGGTTATTCGGACGATCTATTGCATGTATGGACAAACCTGATCTATAATGCAGCGCAAGCTATGAGTTTTAAAGGAGTATTGAAGATCAAAGTTTGTAATAAGGATAAAAACTCGATCCAGGTTAGAATTTCGGATAATGGACCGGGGATACCGGAATCCATTCAAGAAAGGATCTTCGAACCTTTCTTTACTACAAAGGCTCCTGGAGAAGGTTCCGGACTAGGACTAGATATAGTAAAACGTATTGTAGAAAATCACGGGGGACTTGTAGGATTTGAAACTTCTCCAGAAGGGACTTCCTTTTTAATAACATTACCGAAATGATCGGGACTTCTTATTATAAGTTTCCGGAACGATATCCTCATAAATTTTGATCAGTTCTTTTTTTGTGATCGAAGAGAACGCTAAAGTATAACTTAAAAAAATAGAATGGATGATTTTCGCTTTTAGTTCCGCTTTTTTTTCAGGATAGGTTTCGGATAATAATTTTTTTAAGTAGTTTATTCTCCATTCGTCCACTTCTTTTTGCGCTTTGGCGGCGACAGGATCTCTAAACGACCATGCACGTATTGCTCTTTCAGGATTGGATCCTATATTTCGAGTTAAGACAGTGAGTCTTGCTAATGCATCCTTTGGATTTTCTTTTTTGGAAGAGATCCTTATTACTTCTAAGGTGCTCTTATTTTTCCAATACTCTAGAAGTTTAGAACAATAGTCTTCTCTTCCTGAAAAATGATGATAGAATGAACCTTTGGTGAGAGATAATCCTTTACAAAGTTCTTTTATAACCAGCGCTTCCGGTCCAGATCCATACAGGATCCTCAGGCCTTCATTGATCCAATCCTCTTTGCTTGCTCTCAAATTTAGATCCCTTGTAAGAATGGAACCGAATAGAGTAAGGTCCCGATTAAAAATAGAAAGGAAAGAATATGCACTTGCAATCGATTCACTCTCAGGAAGATGAACTGCTCCAATAACCTTGCAGCCCAAAATAAACCGAAAAAGAACATAATCGTTTTACCAAGCCCAGAGGTAAGTAGATCTTCCGTAAAAAACCAAGAGATCCAACTCATCATGATAAAGACTAGGATCAAACATAAGTTTAGGATCTGAAGGATCGCAGAATTTGCGAGGCTCATTCTTTTGGATTCTTTTTTCCAATCGAATAATTTCCAAAAGAAAATATGAAATAGCGCAAACCCTAAATTAAAGACCGCGCCTGATCTGATTAAAATCTCGGAGTCCATAAAATTTCTCCTTTCTTCTGAGAAAATACTATATTAAAGGACAAGTGTCAAATCAATACCATACCGTATGGTATGTTTTTGGATATAAAAAAGGCCCTTGAGGGCCTTAATCTTAATGAATTATGCAGAAGTTTTCTTTTTCAGGAATTTTTCGATCTTAGGTCGGATCACGTAATGGCAGTACGGTTGGTCCGAGTTCAATCTATAATAGTTTTGATGATAATTCTCTCCTGGGAAAAATTTTTCCAAAGGGACAATTTCAGTTACGATCGGCGAAGCGAATTTCGGTCCTGCTTCCGTTCTGGAACTTTCAGCGACCTCTTTTTGCTCGGGGCTTTCATATAAAATAATACTTCTATATTGAGGTCCTTCGTCATTCCCTTGCCTGTTACGAGTCGTAGGATCATGAGCTTCCCAAAAAATTTCTAAGATATTTTTGTAGGAGATCTTACTCGGATCGAATCCGATCCGGATCACTTCTGCATGTCCCGTCAAACCGGTACAAACGGATCTATAATTTGGGGAAGGATCCTGGCCACCGGCATAACCGGAAACAATTGATTCTACCCCGTCCACTAATTGGTAGATTGCTTCCACACACCAGAAACATCCCCCGCCTAATGTTGCATATTCCAGTTTATTTTGCTCTGCCATCGAATCCCTCTCTACTATTAGATTTGATTTCGATCTGAATGGTAGGTTCCGGAAACATTTTTCCAAATTTATTCACAAAAAACGTAAGCAATATACTCGCATGGAGACCGGAAAGGGGATGAAACTAAAACTAATTTTCAACCCAAAACCCCTAAAAAGTAAATCTTTCAAAGCGAGATCATCTTCCAGAGACTCTATGCCAGTTTGTACTTTGATCTTGCCCAAAAGTTTATTCAAAGATTATTTGAGAACCTGGAATGGAACTCGATCCGGTGCTAGATGCCTAAAGGACCTATTGGAAATTTACGGTCCAGATCTGCAATTCCACGGAAAACTTAATCCGGATTCTATTTTGATGATGTATCAAAAGAAAGAGATTGGAAAGAATAAGGATTGGAATCGTTTAAATTTCCGTCCGGATCTTGCAGATTGGAACCGGTTAGGAGCATATGCAAGAAAACATGGAGTATCCAAATGTTACTTATTTACTTTCTTATTGGAAAAATATTTTTCCGATAAACCTAATCCAGGTCTATTAAAAAAGAAGAAAGTAGCTTAATGGAGAATTAATCTCTGCGGATCGGATAAACTTCTTGCCCGGTACTTAATTTTGCGATCTCGTCTTCTACTGAAACTAATCTTTGTATGGTCGTATTTAGAAGGAGAGAGAAAAATCTTGGATTAGTTTGTCCGATCCTATAGAACATTTCCTGATCTAAGATCCCTATTTTTGCCTTCTCAGTGATCACTCTTGCAGTTGCCGCTCTTGGAACATTATTGATCAGAGCGATTTCACCGAAAAAAGAACCGGGCTCTAAATTTCGGATCACCCTTTCTTCCCCGTCGTAAGATTTTCTGATCTCGACAGCGCCAGTAAAAACGAAATACATCATTCCGTTTGAAGAGTCTTTTTCTTTAAAAATAGTCTCTCCACCCAAAAATGTTCTTACGGAAACATTATTAATAAATTCTAAAATATTAATGCTCATCTTTTAATCCTTCTTTCCGGCGGTTTCTGTAGAAGTTTCTTCCGATCGATTAGCTTGTTCTTCGTTGTTTGTTTCAGGTTCGGTTGAAGTTTGAGCTTCTTCTGCGGGAGCAGACGCCTGATTCTCTTCTTCTTTTCTATGAATTTCGGTATAAATGGCTTCTAATTTCGTTTCTGCTCTGTTCAATTTTTCGAAAGTGTTTTTTAGAAGCATGAGTAAGAACTGAGGACTTGTTTTTTCTAATTTTTCGAAAACACCTTTATTTAGAACACCAACCTTTGCAGAAGGAGAAAGTACTTGGACAGACATGGCTCGAGGTCTTCCGGAAATCAAAGCGATCTCACCGAAAAATTCTCCCGGAAAAAGTTCTTTAATCGATCTATCCGTTTCTTCTTGGCGATTTTTACAGACCTTGAGATGACCTTGGAATAGGAAATACATGTTTCCATCCGATTCTTCCCCCTCTTTAAATATAAAAGAGTCCTTAGGATAAACTCTTGTAAAAACGCTGTGAACGAAATCCAGTATGGTGGCCATTTTATGTAAGACGCGAAAATTCGCTCAGAATCGAGAATTGTGTCTTTTTTTTCCCAAAAATCCCGCTTTTATAGACGCCAAAAAATAGTCAGAAATGTGTATTGACAATAAAGTGTATATGCACTATATTTTTAAAAAAGTTGGTCCAAAATGTTTTCGATAGAAATTCCGATTAGATTCAGCGATACAGATTCGAACGGTCACGTGAATAATGCGGTTTATAATTCTTTTTCAGAAGAGGCAATTTTTGCTCTTTTTAAGGAATCCGGATGGGACAAAAGAAAGTTTGAAGAATTACAGATTGGCCCTATTGTCCTCAAGGCAGAATACGAATATCTGAAAGAACTAAAGTATCCGGACACAGTGAAAGTGCTCACAAAGGTAGAAGTTTTAAGTAAAACAAGAGCGGTATTTCGTCAGGAAATTTTCAGCTTAAATAATGATAAGTTAGCTTGTAAGGTTACAAATCATGGAATGTGGTTGGACCTAAAAAGAAAAAGACCGATCTCTCTTCCGGAAGAAGTTCTCAGGAATTTAGAAGAGGAAAGAGTTCCAGTATAACTCACAAGGTCAGTCTATTCCGTCCAGACTCGCCAATCGAATAAAAGATAACATAAAACTTATATATACGAGTATTTGGAAAATGGAGGATATAAGCAGATAAAAGGATCTATTCTTTAATTGGACCTTTCTGGTCAGATAATTTTCCCAAATAGCTACAAGTAAGATTGGGACACTCATGAGCAATTCTGGGATCTCGATCTGGTCTCTAAATAGACTTCCGAGTTTGGATCCGGATAAAAATAAGAATAGGCTGAATACACTAAATAGGAGAGCTTTTCCTGTTTCTAAAGTTCTTTGGTCTTCGGAAAATTTTTCCAAGAATATATTACGGAAAGAAGCGAGTCCCGCATTATATAAAAGTAATACTGTAATCACTAGCCATATTAATCCGGTAATCTCTGTACTGGTGGCGGTTATCTGTTCTCTCTGGATCGGAGAATTGTAAGTGGCTACAAAAATGAATATAGAAACAGCGGATAGAATAGAACTTAAAAATATGATTAGAACGGGATTTAGAGATCTTGACTTCAAATTTGCCTTCCGATTTCGCAAAGAATTCGAGAGTTCCTGATTTCATGCAAGAAAAAGATAATATATAAAATTACGATCGCCTATTTTGCATAAGGCGATCGTACATGTTTTTGAACGTTTACTATACGAAATTTAGGTCCCTTTTCTCAGGATTAAAAAGGATAACCCTTTTCTATCTAATAATACAGAATGGAATGATTTATAGGTCCCGTAGTCTAAGATCGCTAGATTTTTAGATTGGTCGGAAGCCGCTAAAGAAAATGGAAGCCAAGGTTTGAATTGCCCTGCTTGTTTGATCCCAAGTTCTGTTTGATTGACGCCTGAAAGTACCGGGATCGGCTTTTCTATATAGCTGGAAAGTCCTACTGAAAATGGAAATAATGGAGCGGACTCCAAACTCGGAGAGTAGATCACGGGTTCTATCGGGGAATTTAGTCCGTTATCCGCAAGTACTGCGATATCCAGATCGGATAATTGTCTTAACACTTCTCCTACTTTTCCTCCTAATAGATCTTCAGAGAATAAGGATCTAGCTGCACCTAATAGTAAAAGATCTACTTCTTTACTTTTTGCGATCTCTACGATACCTGGGACGATCCAATCGGAAGGAAATCCGACGGTTTCGAAACTAAATTCAGAACCGGAAGCTTCTTCCCTTACAGCTTTAAATATTTCATCTTCTTCTAATATAGGAAATCCTTCCGATTGAGATTCAACCGAAACGATATGTAATGCTACAATAGATAAGTTTTGGACTGATTTTGAATATAAGGCCCTGGTCAGCCCGAACAGTTTGGCACCCATCTTAGGATTTGCAAAAGAAATCAGTACTTTCATTTTTGCCTCCCGCAGTAATGCATTAGTTGATCACTTTCCAAATCGGAAAGGTAGACAAACCGATCAATATGTAGGAATTCCGACATTCCCATCCTCCAAAGATAGAATTCCCCCGAACCATTTCGTTTAATAAAAACGAAAAAATTCTGAGAGTAGAACGAGTCGGGAAGAATGGGAGGGTACTCCTGTCTTCTCTCCATGCTTACGAAGTTAGCTGACGGGCTGGGAATGAGAGATATCCCCCGTTTAAACGGTTTGCCCCAAAATTTGGTTCCTCCGCTCCGAAATCTTTCGGATTAAGCAGACTCAGTGAAAAAGTGTAACGAGGAAAATCCTTTTGTCAAGTAGTAGAAACGACTCCCTCTGATTGATAAATTCTAGAATAGCCTTGGATGTATAATAATTGTACATTGGTTGTAAGGCTTTTTACAGAAGTTTATGTGGCAAAAACGTATATTTTGATAAACGTTTTTTACAAGGCCGGGATGGCTCCCGGCCAGATATTTTATTATTCTTTAATGTAAGAACAGCAGTAATCGCTTAATTTTTTTACGTTTAATTTGAATCTAGATTTTTCAGGAACTTCAAAGGATTGTCCACCTTTGATCTCTATCCATTCAGGATTGCCAGGCAATTGAACTAAAAGTTCTCCATCCAAGATCTCCATGATCTCTTTTTCTTCCGTTCCGAAATCGTAGTCCCCAGGCATTAAGATCCCGAGTGTTTTCTTTTCTCCGTTGGAGAATAATATGGTCCTACTAGTGACCTTTCCTTCAAAGTATACATTCGCTTTTTTGATAACGGTTACATTCTCGAATTGTTGCATTTGTTAAACTAAGGCTCCAAAACAAAAATTTAGAACCGAGCCTAAAGAGATACTATTAATTCTCTATTTGGCGATCAGCCATTTCATTCCTTCCTCTCTGGAAGGAAGATTTCTTAATTCTATATTCCCTGCTTTCAAGGAACTATTGTCCATCGCAAGTTCTGCGAGAACCGATTGAGGGATCACGATCGCGATCTTTCTCAATGAAGAATTGATCGCTCTTGGAAACCAGTTTTCATTAACCCAGGTTTGCGCTTCCGGCGAGGTAACTCCCATATCCGAAGTATCTGCCATCCATTTAGAGGCATTCATTTCCTTTACAAGCTCCAAACCTTTATTTAACATTTCTTTATATTTTTCGTCGCTAAAGTTTTCGGTCCAGACCACTTCCACCAATTCGTTCTTCTTCATATAATAGAGGGAGCCGATATCCGATTGGAATTTCAGCTCATGTGTTTTAGGATCGAGTCCCTTTTTGGAAGATCTTTCTTTTGCGCCGATAGTGAACATACCGACAGTATTCTTAAGTTTTCCTGCAGTATTAGAAATTCCTAAAATTCTTTCGGCCAGCACGTCGCTATTTTCCGAATTGTTTACCGCCAAGGAGCTAATGGAAGAAACCGATTCGACAACTTCTCTCGTAGCAGAATTATGCTCAGTAACTGCATTTCTGATCTCGTCGGAACGTTTTAATACGAAGTCTGCTTCCTTTAAAACCGAGTTTCTGAGTTCTTGTTGAGAAGTTACCGCAGATCGGACCTCTTTGATCTGAATAGACATTCTATCTATTGTACCTATGATCTCTTTTATTTCTCCAGTAGTCGTCTGGATTTTTTCTAAACCTTGAGCCATATCGTCTTGGTTTCTTTTTACTAGTTCGTTGATACTTCTAACGCTTAATGCTGTACGTTCCGCAAGTTTAGAAACTTCGTCCGCAACTACCGCGAATCCTCTTCCTGCTTCTCCTGCTCTTGCCGCCTCGATAGAAGCGTTCAATGCGAGCATGTTGATCTTCTCGCTTATATCCGCGATATTTCCGATCGTTTTAGAGATCTCTTTGGAACTTTTAGAAAGATTGTCGATTGCCTGGCTCATGTAACTCAGAGATTTAGATCCCATCTCTGCACGTTTAGAAATTTCTTCGAAGGAAACTAAAGTTTCGTCTACTTGGCCCTTTGTGCTTTCAATTGCAGAAGAAAGTTTTTCCACTTCGGAAACTAAACTTCCCATACTATTAGCATTCTCGCCCGCAATAGATGAAATGGATGTAGCAACTCCGGAGATTTCTTCGATAGAAGCGGAGACTTCTTCCGTTGCAGCGGATTGAGATTGGATATTCGATCCAAACTCTAAAACTACAGTTCTCATTTCTGTAGAATCGTGAGTAAGAGTTTCGGAAGTGCTGCGGATCAAGCCGATCAACTCCGACTGCCCTTGCAGCATTCTGTGAAAACTTTCATAAAAGTCGTATAATAGATCTTTGGATCCTACTTCTATTCTTGTAGCTAAATCTCCTTGGCTAACTTTTTTAAATGCATCTTGGATGATCTGAAAAGTACGAGCGAGCCAAGTTCCGGAAAAAATTCCCATCACAAGAGAGAAGAAGATCCCGATCCCGGAAGAGATCAAAATAGATAAACCGATTTTTTCTGCAGGAACATTCCCTAAGAGATACAAAGTTCCAAGTACGGAACCTAAAACTAAAAAGGTGAAAATCGAATAAGAGAAAAAATAATACAGCCTAAGTTTGAATAACATAAGGAATCCCTTTTTATATATAGAAGTGGATCATATTTTGGAACCGATTCTAAGTCAGTCTTAAAATCAGGTCTAGTAACGAATATATGTTTACAAATGTTTAGTATTCTTTGAAAATGTAACTATGCGTTTTGAATGGGATATAGAAAAGGAAAAGGCAAACATTCGAAAACATAATTTATCATTTCGAGAAGCTTGTTTGGTCTTTGCCGATCCTAAAACAATCTATATGCCTGATCCTGAGCATTCTGAAGGTGAGTTTAGAGAAATCGCACTCGGCAAATTAGGAAATATAACAATCGCAGTAGTTATTTTTGTTGATAGATCTTCGAAAGAGGAGGAAATTATAAGAATAGTGTCTGCAAGAAAAGCGACTAAATCGGAAGAGGTCCAATATTACTCTAACGATATTATATGACATGAGAGAAGAATACGATTTTTCAAAAGGCAAGAGAGGGATCCATTCTCGAGATGTAAAAGAATTTCAGATCCCGGTATATTTAGACCCACAATTAGAAGAATATTTCAAAAACATCGCTAAAAAGAAGAACCAAGATTTAAGTTCGCTTATCAATACAATCCTTAAAAAAGAAATGGAACTTCATAATTCTCTAATATAGATCGATTCCATTCATAAGTTTCAGATTTTCATTTTAAACTATATTGGGAAAACGATTCTGTCTGAAATTAGTTTTGAATTCCTAATTTTTTATGTTTAGTGACATAATTTTATTACCGCCTTCGGAACGACCTTCCCATTCTATATCTTTTATATCCCTTATGGGATAATAATTTTAAATTACATTGTCAATCTCTGCCATGGATTGCTTAAAATCCAAAATTCTTGACTTTTTTCGACTGGAAATGGAAACTTGAAGGGCCCATTAGCACTCTAACATGCAGAGTGCCAGGATAAGCAGGAATGGAACTATCCCAAAGACATAGGATGATCCTAAAAGCCACTGTAGACGAGTTTATTCAAGAGAACCGTCCTGTAGGCTCTAAAACCTTATTCGATAAACATGATATAGGTTTGTCTCCGGCTTCCATACGTACTGTGTTAAAAGAGCTGGAAGAGATGGGTTATCTTGCTTCTAGACATACTTCCGGGGGAAGGATCCCTACGGAGATCGGGTACCGATTTTATGTGGATTCATTGGTGGTTTTATACGAACTCACCATTAAGGAAAAGCAAAGGATCCAAGAAGAATACCTGAAGATGCAATTCAAACTGGATCAGATCTTGAAAGCTACGGCGAGCGTTCTAGCTAGTCTTTCTAACTCTGCAGGTATTGTTTTGGGGCCTGCGAGAAGTTTAGACACATTAAAACATGTGGAATTGATCCATGTTCACGGGGACGAGGTCCTGATGATCATGGTAATGCGTTCAGGCGCTGTGTTAAACCGGAATGTTTTCTTAGATCGAAATTATAGTCAGGAAGAACTCTATCAGATCTCTAAATATCTGAACGATAACGCGAAAGGTTATGATATGTTCGAGATCCAGGACAATGTGATTCCTTCTCTTCTTCTTAGGAAGGATGGACCATTAGATTTTTATAAAGTATCCGGAGTTCTCTCTGCAGCGATGACCCCTGATAATTCAGAGGTGTCGCTTTATATTGACGGATTGAAAAATTTGTATGGAAGGTTCAGGGACGAAGATGAGAAGCTGAACCAAGTCTTGGCCTTATTAGATGATAAAAGATTCCTAACCGGAATGTTCGGAGAATATTCCGAGCATGATGGAGTATATACGGTGATCGGAAAGGACGGAGACGGTCTCATGGGTGGGGTGAGTATTATCACTTCAGGTTATCGTATGGGTGAAAAAAGGATCGGTGCTATGGGGATCATAGGTCCACAGAGGATGGATTATCATAGAGCACTTCCTTTGGTAGATTTTACTTCGAAACTTGTTTCGGAGATGATCACGCGTATTAGTAAGTAGTAATGAACTATGCAAGGAAATGATAGAGAGATGAGTCAAGAAGAAGCGGTCGCAACGCCTACCGGAGAAAATTCGGATGATTCCCAAAAATCGGAAAGCGTAGAGGAAACTTTACGTAAGGAATTAGAGGCTGCGAAAAAAGAGATCGAGTCCTTAAAAGATTCTTGGACTAGGGAAAGAGCCGAGTTCCAGAATTACAAAAGGAGAACTGCAGTAGAATTCTCTAATATTAAGAGAGAAGCTGTCAAATCTCTGGTAACTGAGTTTTTGAATCCGATCGATAATTTGGATCGTGTTGGATCCGGCGCGACTGTTACGGAAGAATTAAAACCTTTCGTAGACGGAGTCACTATGATCCTGAAAGAGTTTTATTCCGTATTGGAAAAGTCCAATGTGTTCAGGCAATATCCTCAAGGAGAGTCGTTTGACCCTACTTTGATGGAAGCCTTGTCTTCAGAAGAAGGAGACCAATACAAGGAAGAAACAGTAATCGAAGTTTACCAAGCTGGATTCTATATTAAAGAAAACGAAGACAAGTTTTCTTTGAGACCTGCGAGAGTAAGGATCGGGAAGCCCAAGGCTTAATCTTGGTCGTTAGGCGCGATGACGCCTTGAATAAAATGAATTAAATCATAACCGCTATGGGTAATCCAGAAAAGCGGAAGGAGAAACCAAAATGTCAAAAGAGAAGATTATCGGAATCGACTTAGGGACTACTAACTCTTGCGTTTCCGTTATGGAAGGTGGGGATCCGGTAGTAATTCAAAACTCCGAAGGTGCTAGAACTACTCCATCGATCGTGGCCTTTACTGCAAAGGGAGAAACCTTGGTGGGTCAGTTCGCTAAGAACCAGGCGATCACTAATGCAGTAAACACAGTCCGTTCTGCAAAAAGATTTATCGGACGCAGATTTAACGAAGCTGAGCAGGAAATGAAACACGTTTCCTATAAGGTGATCCGTAGCGGGAACGACGGTCTTAAGTTCGAGACTGCTACCGGTGAGTTCACTCCTCAGGAAATTTCTGCACGTATCCTTCAGAAAATGAAACAAACCGCAGAAGATTATCTTGGTCATAAAGTGACTAAGGCAGTCGTAACTGTTCCTGCTTATTTTAACGATGAACAACGTCAGGCAACTAAAGACGCGGGAAGAATTGCGGGTCTTGAGGTAGAAAGGATCATCAACGAACCTACTGCTGCGGCTCTTGCTTACGGATTTGATAAGAAGAAGAGTAATGCTAAGATCGCAGTTTACGACTTAGGTGGAGGAACGTTCGATATTTCCGTCCTTGAATTGGGAGATGGAGTTTTCGAAGTGAAGTCCACGAACGGTGACACTCATTTAGGTGGGGACGACTTTGATATGGTCATCATGGAATGGATGATCGAAGAATTCAAAAAACAGTACGGGATCGATATCTCTCAAGATAAGAATACCGTTCAACGTTTGAAAGAAGCGGCTGAAAAAGCGAAGATCGAACTTTCGGGTACTATGGCTACTCAAGTAAATCTTCCGTTTATTACTGCGGATGCAACCGGACCAAAACATTTGGATATGAATCTTACTAGAGCTAAGTTCGATCAGTTGACTCGTGCTTTAGTGGAAAGAACTCGTATCCCATGTGAGAACGCGATCCGTGATGCAGGCTTAAAAGCTTCCGATATCGATGAGGTAATCCTTGTAGGAGGATCTACTCGTATCCCTGCGGTTCAAGAACTCGTAAAAGGAATTTTCGGAAAAGAGCCAAATCGCTCTGTCAATCCGGACGAAGTAGTGGCAATCGGTGCTGCGATCCAAGGTGGAGTTTTGGCTGGAGAAGTTTCAGACGTTCTTCTTCTGGACGTTACTCCTCTTTCACTTGGTATCGAAACTTTGGGTGGTGTGATGACAAAACTCATCGAGAGAAACACTACGATCCCTACTAAAAAATCTCAGGTGTTCTCGACTGCTGCGGATAATCAAAATGCAGTTTCTATCCATGTTCTCCAAGGAGAAAGAGATATGGCTGCAGGTAACCGTACACTTGGAAGATTCGATCTGATCGGAATTCCTCCTGCACCTAGAGGAGTTCCTCAAGTCGAGGTGACCTTCGATATCGATGCGAACGGTATTGTCCATGTTTCCGCGAAAGATCTGGGAACAGGTAAAGAGCAGAAGATCCGTATTGAATCTTCTTCCGGACTCAGCGAAGACGAGATCTCTAAAATGGTGAAAGACGCAGAAGCTCATGCTGCTGCAGACAAAGCCGCTAGAGAACTTGTGGAAGCTAAGAACGAGTTGGATACAATCACTTACTCTTTAGAAAAAGCTGTAACCGATGCAGGAGATAAACTTTCCGACAGCGAGAAACAATTGGCTAACGACGAGATCAAACGTGCAAGAGAAGCGATCGAATCAGGCGATATCGGTCGTATCAACGCAGCGAAAGAGTCGATCACCAAAAGAGCATCTGAGATAGGATCCAAGATCTATTCTCAAGGAGCGCCTGGTGCTGAAGCTGGACCGGGACCAAACGGTGCAGGAGGCGAATCTGCGGATAATTCCCAAGCTAAGGAAGAAAAGGTCGTAGACGCTGACTATACCGTAGTGGACGATGAGAAAAAGTAACTAAGACATGAGTGACAAAAGTTACTACGATATCCTCGGAGTTTCCAAAACAGCGACTGATGACGAGATCAAGTCTGCGTATCGGAAGTTAGCTATCAAATATCACCCTGATAAGAATCAGGGTGATAAAGCTGCTGAAGAAAAGTTTAAGGAAGCTACCGAGGCTTATGAAGTTTTAAGGGACGCGAATAAACGTCGTGCTTACGACCAATTCGGTAAAGCCGGAGTTGGTGCAGGTGGACAAGGCGGTTATGGAGCGGGGGCATACACTGACTTCTCCGATATCTTTGGAGATTTCGGAGATATCTTCGGGGACTTTTTCGGTGGCGGAAGAGGAGCCGGAGGTGGCGCACGCAGATCCGGTCCTCAACGCGGTTCTGATCTTCGCTATAATCTAGAAGTTTCATTAGAAGATGCAGCTCTCGGAAGAGAATACAAGATCGAAATTCCTAGACTAGAAACTTGTTCCGATTGCGCCGGCTCAGGTGCTGCAAAAGGAAGTACTCCTTCTACTTGTCCTGATTGCGGTGGCTCCGGACAGATCCGTAGATCTCAAGGATTCTTCTCCGTTGCAACTACTTGCGGAACTTGTCGCGGGAAAGGAACGATCATCTCCAATCCTTGCAAGACATGCCACGGCCAAGGTCTAGTAGAAAAAAGACGCACTATCAATATCAAAATTCCTCCTGGTATAGAATCCGGAAGCAGATTAAAAGTTTCGGGAGAAGGGGAAGCAGGACCTAATGGTGGTCCTCATGGCGATCTATATGTAGTGACACATATTAAAAAACATGAATTGTTCGAACGCCAAGCAAACGATCTGATCTTAAACAAGAAGATCAGTCTTACCCAAGCTATTTTAGGCGGGGACATAGAAGTTCCAACTATAGACGGCAAAAAGGTGAAGATGAAAATTCCGGAAGGAACCGAGTCAGGCCAAGTATTCCGTTTGAAAGGTCATGGAATTCCGTATCTAGGCGGATATGGAAAAGGGGATCAGCATGTGATCGTTCGGATCGAGATCCCTAAAAAGTTGACTAGGCGACAAAGAGAATTGATCGAAGAGTTTGCCCGAGAGTCCGGAGAATCTGTTTCCGGTTCCAAGGGTAAGATTTTTACGAATAAGTAAAAACAAGATAAGGAAGTTTCATGACGGATAAAGTCAAGATCGGAGTAATCGGGACCGGCCATATGGGCCAATACCACGTAAACGTGGCGAAAAGTTTAAGCGACGCGGAGTTGATCGGTATCTATGACTCCGATTCCGAAAGAGCCTCGCAAATGGCGGAAAAGCATAAGACTTCCGCTTTTTCTACAGTAGACGATTTGATCAAACATACGGACTCGGTGATCATAGCTGTTCCTACTTTTTTACATCATGAGATCGGGAAAAAAGCGCTTTCTGCAGGCAAACACGTATTAGTCGAAAAGCCGATCGCGGAAACTTTAGAGCAAGCCAAGGAACTCGTTGATCTTGCTGCTAAAAATAATTTGGTCCTACAAGTCGGCCACGTAGAACGTTTTAACGGGGCAGTTCTGGAACTTGGTAAAATTGTGACAGAGCCTCTATTGATCGAATCCAGAAGGCTTGCCCCTTATAATCCTAGAATTAAGGACGTAGGCGTGGTTCTGGATATGATGATCCACGATATAGACATCGTATTAAATTTAGTAAAATCTCCCGTCAAATATCTAAGTGCGGTAGGGACTAAAGTTGTATCCGGCCATGAAGATATTGCATCGGTTGTTCTTCATTTTGAGAACGGAGCGATCGCGAATATTTCTGCGAGTAGAAACACTCAAGCTAAGATCAGAACATTAAACATTACTCAAAAGGATGTTTATATCACTCTGGATTTTAGCGATCAGGAAATAGAGCTTCATAGACAGGCGACTTCCGATATTCTTTTAAGAACCGGAGAGATCAAATACCGCCAGGAATCCATCGTAGAAAAGATCTTTGTCCATAAAGACAACCCTCTAAAACAGGAACATGAACATTTTGTAAAATGCATCCTGAAAGAAACGGAACCTTTAGTGGATGGAAGATCCGATATCCATACATTGGAAATCGCATACAGGATCCTAAAAGAGATTCATAAGAACTGATCGGGTAGTATGGAAAACAGTTTCGGCGGAAAAGTACTCATTTCGAATTCTTCTATTGTAACGGATTATTTTAATCGAACCGTGATCCTAATGGTCGAGCACGATCAATCAGGCGCATTCGGTTTAGTCCTAAATAAAAAAATGGAAGTCTCTTTAAGCGATGTGATCCAAGGGATCCCGGAAGGTATAGATGGTTCTTATCCGATCTATTCCGGAGGACCAGTTGATCCCACTTTCGTTTCTATTCTTCATGATAATCCTAAATTGAAACAACCGGGTATCGAAGTGATCCCTGGGGTGTTTCTTGCTAGAAGTTTCGAAGCCTTAGTAGAACTATTAGAACATCCTGATAAAACTAAATTCAATGTTTATCAAGGATATTCCGGTTGGGGAGCAGCTCAGTTAGAAGGCGAAATGGAACGCAAATCCTGGGTGGTTCACGATCCGAATGCAGAATGGATCTTTACGGAAGACCCGGAAACAACTTGGCAAGAAGCTTTAAAGAGCAAAGGCGGATTGTACAAATATTTTGTAGAACATACGAAAGATCCTATGTTGAACTAGGAGCTTTTAATCTCCAGATTCTTTGCTTAATTCGTAAAAAGGACAAAACACATCGAAGGCTGTAAAAGCTAATTCTAATGATTGAGGATTTGGCTGACGATATACAAAATGATAATTTAGGTGAACGTAAAAGTTGACTAGCTTGCTCGTCGCTTCCATTCCAGGATCTACTTGCTTTCTAAAATCGTAAATAATTCCTAGAGCAAGGCTTTTGGCAAAAATTTCATTAATATCTCGTATTTTTGCTTTAGTAACAGAATCAGCAGAGTTAATATCTCCTTTGATTTGAATAGGTTTCCTCCGGAGTATCCAATAAGCTGTATATGCGGCGATTTTGAAAGTATTGGCTTTTTTTAATCCGTGGAATTTTTTTAATCTATCTATATCGGAGAAGTAGTCTATTACTACTTCACTTATCAAATCCGATTCAACGGAACAAAAGGATTCTAATTTCTGTTGTCGAATTATTTTTTTCGCTAACTCGCATAGATATATAAATCTATCTTTAATTTTTTCTTCAGTGAATTCTTTTATTAGATAATCGTAATCTTTCCTGGGCTCCATTCAGGATTTACTCGCGATCGTAAGACTTCTTGATCGCATTTTTAAAAGGCTCGGATTCGATTAAACCTAATACACTTTCAAAACTATCCGATTCTGAAAAATCAGGTGCAGAATTAGGAAGAGTTCTTTTTAATATTTTGCCGGATTTTAAATCTTCGATGAAACGATCTGCTTCATTTAAGGTTTCTTGACTGACTTTTTGTCTGAGAGCGCCCATTTGATTTTCCTTTAAAATATAAAAACCTTTATATTCGGTACCTTTCTTCCTACTAACGTTATCTTCAAGTCTTTTACAGAAGAAGGGATGACAGTACTGATGTTAAGTACTTTAAGGAGACATAAATATCTAATCTGACCTATCTGCTTAGGAACCTTCTAATTCAAGAAGGTTCCTTCGGGGTCTTAGGGATCAACAACCCTTTGAGTTGGTCTAAAACATGACCTCCTCCTATGAGTTGGATCTGATTGATCTTCTCGCTTAATCTTTCGATATATTCTAATTCCTTTAACTCGAAGAGAACCTGATTTTCCTCCATTAATTTTGCAGTGTTTAACAAACTTCTGGTGGACGCAGTTTCTTCTCTCCTAGTAATGATGTTAGCCTGAGCCTTTTTCTCTGCGATCAATACTTGGTTGAGTATATCTTTGATCTCTCCAGGAAGAATAATATCTTTTACTCCGGCAAATAAGATCTCTAATCCCAAATGCTCTGCATTCGTTTTTGTTTTCTCTAAAACGAAGGTACCGATTTCTTCCTTCTTAGATAAAATTTCATCTAAGGTCAGGCTACCTACATATTCCCTTAAGGCAAGTTGAAGGAATATATAGATCTGCTCGGAATAATCTTTGATTTCCTTCAAAATCTTTTCCGGATTTATGATCTTATAGTGAAAAACAAAATTGATACGAAGGTTTATTTTGTCCTTCGTCATTAATTCTTGTCCACCTATCTCTTGTTGTATCCTTCTCAAGTCTAATCTGGATATCGAGATAGAATTTGTGCCTCTCCAGAAATAATGTGTTCCTGGGCTTAGTAGTTTGGAGAAATTCCTTTCTACGAATAAGCCACCGATTTCATGGGGTTCAATAGCAAAAACATAGATGAATTTGGATAATTCCGGTTTTGCCAGATGATTCTTATCTACGCTGTTAGGAACCTCGATCTCATTTAAGTTGAATTTTTGAGAAGTATAGGTATGTAATCCCTTCCAATAGAAATGGTTTCCTGCTTCTAAAACTTTCTTAAATAGCCCATCCTCATAGAGTATAACGATCTCGTTATCCTTTACTTCAAAGATCTCCAATTCATTCTTCAATATTGGATCTTGTAAGAATATGTTTTGATTTTGTCCCGGGTAAAAGGCAATATTAGCGTCCAAAATTTGAACGGATTGGAACGGGAAAATGAAATGATTCCCAGGCAATAATACTTTTTTGTAATCTCCTTTTTGAAAGAGGAGACCTCTTTGGTGTTTTAGAATTGTGATCATGTTTTTAGCCGGAGAAGGTATTCGTTCGTTCCCGAAAATTGACGGGGATTTTCTTAAGCAAGAAGCCTTCTTTTTCTTTTTTTATCCTTAGTTATATCCATTCGAATGTAACTGTAGACAAAAAAATTCTAGAAATTTTCCTACGGTATCTAAAAATCCACAAGGTCTTAAGCCGGTTGCCTTTTAAAACTTGGTTTCAAATCGGCCGAACTCTCGAATACCTTCTCTTTTGATTTTGGTGGCTTTCGCCGGGTAGATTAATATTCTACTGCTCTTCCATTTGAGCGTTTTTGCACCTGAAGCAAATGGGATTCGAACCCGCGGGAAAAATTTACATTAAGACTCGGTATACATAACGGAAGATCCGAATGCACCTCAGGGCGTTTAAGGCCCAAGAATAGAAGAATTAACTTCGAGATTCCCCGGTCAAATCCTGAAAATTCTGAACAAGTATGCAAGCAGATAATTCAATTTACATTTACCTGATTCTATCCAAATTGGGATTATGCTCTCTTCTTTGATCGGTACTGAAATTTTAGCGGGAATGATCACGCCTGCGGTTTTAATTTCTGCAAGTGCTAGTTTAATTTTTTCCACTGCGAATCGTCTAGGTAGGATTTTCGATCGAGTAAACCTTCTTAAATCTGAAATTGAAGGAGTGGTCGACGGAAGACTTTCTTATCCTGAAGAAAGGTTGGCTTATCTCAGAAGGCAGTTAAAGATCCAGAAAAAGAGAGCCGGGCTCATCCAAAGATCTATGGCCGCTCTATATACTGCGACTTTGTTCTTTGTTTCTTCTAGTTTAAGTTTGGGAATTATAGTAGCAGTTTCTAGTACAGCTTCTTGGGTTGCGACGGGACTTGCTTTGGTAGGCGGGATTTTTTTATTTATTGCTAGCAGCCTATTACTTTATGAGAGTCGTTATAATCTGAATTTCATCCAAGGACAGATCGAATTTGCAGAGTTCTTGGAAGATAAAGTGGAGAAGAAGGAGGAAAAACCTCCTGCCAAAAAACGTCTCTAAGGAGCCCTTTTTGAAAAAGGTTTTATATTCAGTTTTTATTATTTTATTCGTTTGTACTACATTTGTGCAAAATATTTCTGCAGACGGATGTTACCTTTGTTCTGTCAGCAGTTCAGATTCATGCAGGGATTACTGCAGATTTTCCGGAACAGATTCATTCGATACCAGAAAACGTTGCGAGACCAAAGGTTGTAGGATCACAGGCACTGCAGCTTGTCCGACTGCTTCAAACTACAAGGTTTGTTCCGTAAAAACCGAACTTAAACCGGAAGAACTTTTAGCAGGAAGAAAATAAATCGATCTGAAAGATCGCCGAGAGATTTAGTATCTTTCGGCGATTAATGCCCAGTTTTTTATACTTCCTTCAAGTATAAGGTAGGGCTTCTTTTCCATTCATTCCTAAGAGCCCCGAAATACATTCCTACAACTGCAAGATTTAAGGTAATATAGAAGATCCCAATCTCCAACCAAGGAACGCTGGATTGGATTTCGAAAATGATCTCAGACATGTAGGAAGAAACTCCCCATACCAAAGCGAAAGCTAATACGAAAGATAAATTCGCTAGAAGTAATGATTCTGCTAAGAAGTATTTTCGTAAGAAAGTTTTGGTCCCACCTATGATCCTTAGAAGAGAAGTCTCCTCTAATCTTTCCTTACGGCTTAGTTCAAGAGAAGATAGGATCAATAATAAAGAAGATACAACGATCAATCCCGTCATCCAACGGATAGCGAAGGACATTTTCTCTAAAATTCCCAAGAAGGATTGTACTGCTTTTTCAGTATCAACGATTGTAAGGTTCGGGAATTCGTTGGATAATTCCTTTTGTAGAGAGTATCTATCGTCTGAGGATCCTAAAAGAAAAGAACTCAAATAGAATTTGGGTGCCTTTTCCAAGATCCCTTTTGAGAATAGAACAACGAAATTCGGCCTCATATCCGCCCAATTTACCGTTCTGAAATTTCGGATTGTCCCGGTTACTTCTACCCCGCCAATGGAGAAGGAAAGTTTATCTCCCAAGTCGACTTTTAAGTTCTTAGAAAATTCTTTCTCAACGGATATTTGGTCCTCTTCTCCCTTTCTCCAAAAATCACCATCGGTTACTTTTTCGGTAGGGTATGTGTTCTCTCTATAAGAAAGGAAATACTCTCTGGTCCTTGCAGTGGATCTCCAATCCCTTCTTAAGGCGGAAAGTTCCATATCTTCTTTCTTTATAATTTCCCCGTTTACCTTGGTGAGCCTTGCTCCTATAACAGGCGCAGTAAGAAGTTTTTCTACCTTATACTTTTCCGCAGTTAACTGAAAACTTTCCAACTGCTCCGGTCGTATATCCAACACGAACATATTGGGTCTTCTTTCCTTATCCTTTGCTCCGCTATATTCGAGTAAACTATCGCTTAGAAAAATACTTAATAGAAGGACGAATACGGAAGAAGAAAGACCTACTGAAACCCAGGAAAGTCCTGTTCTAGGTCTATCCAGTTTTCGTAATGCCATTCTCACACCTGCGGAGAATTCAGATCTTTGTAATAAGAATCTGATTGCGAATCGAATTCCTAGTATCCCCAAATATACTACAATGGGTAAAAAAAGTAATGTAGCACAAAGTAGTAATCCTTTGATCCAATCTCCGGTTTCCCACCAAGCTAATAAGAAGAATAAACCGAAAACCAAAATAAAAGAGACCGATTGTTTGAGTTCCAACCTAGGAACAGAAACAAGATCTTTTGCAAAATCCGATTTGAGAGCATACATCGGACTTAAATTACGAGTAGCAGAAAGACTTTCCCAAGCAGAAACAAGCGGAACGATCCAAGCTAAAACAAATGCCCAAAAAATCGCTTTAAGATCAGGGATCAATTTAGGTTCAAAAAGTAATTCTTTATCCGCTAAATTCGGGATCTGTGTTTGTAAAAAACTTCCGAAGACGAATCCAAAAATAGCTCCGATCGTGGATAAGATCAGCAATTCTGAAAGTACTAGCCCTAAAACAAGATTCGGTCCTGCACCTAAACATTTATAAACTGCGAATGTATTCGATTTTGCTCGAACTAAGGCTCTACTAGTTAATAAGATGGAGATCCCACCTAAGAAAAACGCGCATAATGCGAGTAGTGAAAAGAAATCTAATGTATTCGTTAAGAATTTTTGTGATCCTGAATTTGCTTCCGTACTTTCGTATAAGATCAAATCGTTCTTTGCAAATTCGGTAAAATGTTCCTTCTTATATACGTTTGCATCGATTGTTTTTGGAAGAAGGATAGGGATTTGGTAACTGATCCTAGAACCTCTTTGTTCTAATCCTGTTTGAGCTAATGATCCTTTCCGAATGATGGAACTTGGTGCCATGGACAGAAAATTTCCCGCCATCCCAGGTTCTTTCAGAATACTTCCTCTTAATATGAAAGTGCTTTCTCCCAATTGTACTTTAGAGCCCGGTTTTAATTTAAGATTTCGTATGAGTCCACTTTCTAAAAGGATCTCTCCCTCTTTTAATTTGCGAAATAACCCTTTCGGTTCTGTTTCGATCTCACCAAAATAAGGATAATCCCCTTGGATCGCTTTGATTAAGGATAAACTGGAATCTTCCGATCCTGGGTTGCGGATCATAGAAGGAAATTGCACTAATTCTGCAATTTTGCTTCCTTTTGGCAATTCTCTCGAAAGAAACGCTGTTTGTTCAGGGCTAAGTGGAGAAGGGCTCGTGACCACAAGATCCGAACCCATGATGTTTTTAGCCTCTCTAATAATGGAACCGGTAAATTGGTCTCTATAAGAATGAACTGCAAGCACAGCACCGGTTCCGATCGTGATCGCTAGTATGATTTGTAGGGAAGAAGTCTTCTTGGAAAAAATTTCCCGAAACATTACTCGGAGAAAAAATCTAATATTCATTTTTTCTTCCTAGTAGGGGTCTTTTTGGCTGAAGTTTTGGACTTATTTCCGTTTAAGATGACCCCGTCTCTCATTTCTAAGATACGATCCGCCATTGCAGCTACCTTAGGATCATGAGTTACTACTAATAAAGTGGACTTACGATCACGGTTTAACTGTTTAAGAAGGGACATTATGTTCTCTCCGTTCTTCTTATCCAAGTTAGCAGTAGGTTCATCCGCGAAGAGTAGCTTAGGTTCATGTATAAAGGATCTTGCAATCGCTACTCTTTGCTCTTCCCCACCTGAAAGCTGGCTAGGAAAGTTATGCGCTCTATGAGAGATACCCACTTTTTCCAACCAATACATCGCTTTTTCATGAATTACCTTTTCTGGAAGGTTTGTCGTCAAAGCAAGAGGCAAGGAAACGTTTTCTAATGCGTTTAACGTCTTGATCAGTTGAAAATTTTGAAAAACAAAGCCGATTTGTTTTCCTCTAATCTTCGCTAATTCATCTTCCGACTTATCAAATAGAGAGATTCCATCCAATTCAACCGAACCTGAATCAGCTTTATCTAATCCTGCAGATACAGATAATAGAGTTGACTTACCGGAACCGGAAGGACCGATCACTGCAACGAATTCACCCGATTTTACTTGGAATGAAACATCTTTTAATACGTTAAACGTTTGGTCCGCAACTGTATAAGACTTGTTTAAACCTGAGATTGATAACAATTTATCACCTTCCTTTCGTTTTGACTGACCTAAACTCGGCACTTGATAGGAAATTTATTTTTCCCTAAAAAAAACCACACATGAAAAACTATTCCAAATAAAAGCGCGCTTGGAATTTTTTTTCGAAAAAATTGCAGTCATTTTCACAAACTTCCAACCTAATTTTTTTTGACTCTAGAATGAGCCGATTTTATAAAGTAACTCTCGACGTACGGAGAGAAGTCTTGAATACAATCTTCAAACTTCGGACTTATTTACACTCCGTAAATAAAAAGACATTCGATGGAATTTTCTGGGAGCAAAATGCAATTATTAGCAGTGACGGATTTGAACGAACAAGAAGCGGAACTTACCAATGCGCAAAGTAAGCAATATACATGCAAAGGATGCGGCAAAGAAACGCCGAATCTTTTTCAATACGACCTATGTCGAGATTGTTTGAACCAAACATTTCGTCGACTTATCAAGGTTATTGACTCAGTACGTAAATAAGTCAGTTTCTCATCCAAATTTTTTGTCCGTTTTCTAAGCTCGTCGCTTAGAAATCACTCCCAGAGAAAGCCGGTTTCCCTCCGGCTTTCTTCATTTCGGACCCAAATTGATACAGAAGGTTCCCGAGAAACTGAAAAGGCCTTATCTAGTAACAAACTTACTTCTGATTTTTCTTCATAAAACGAAATAAAACATTCTAATTCTTCAATTTCCTTCTCTGAATCGGCTTTCTTATCCTTAAAAAAGAATTGGATTCTAGGCCGGACTAAAAAACTTCACGGTATGGACTATCCGTTTCGGAAAATTGAATCAAAATGGCAAGATTACTGGGAGAAGAACGCATCGTTTCGCACGGATTTACGATCTTCTAAACCTAAGTTCTATTGCCTTGATATGTTCCCTTATCCCTCAGGAGCGGGATTACATGTGGGACATCCCGAAGGATATACTGCGACGGATATTATTTCTCGTTATAAGAGAATGAAGGGTTTCGAAGTGTTGCATCCTATGGGTTGGGATGCGTTCGGTCTCCCTGCAGAAAGATATGCAATGCAGACAGGGATCCATCCTGCAATTACTACGAAGCAGAATGTGGATAATTTCAGAAGGCAGATCAAAATGATCGGTTTGTCCTATGATTGGGATAGAGAAATCTCCACTACAGACCCGAAATATTACAAATTCACCCAATGGATCTTCTTAAAATTATACGAATCTTGGTATGATGCCCAAGCTTCCAAAGCTAAGCCGATTTCCGAATTGATAAAAAGATTAGAATCTAAGGGTTCCGAAGGTTTTGATGATTTAGAGCCATTCTCCCCAAAAGAATGGAAAGAATTCTCAAATGCTAAGAAAGAATCTGTTCTTTCAGAATTCCGTCTCGTATACCAGGCAGAAATTCCTGTGAATTGGTGCCCAGGTCTTGGGACAGTTCTTGCGAATGAAGAAGTGGAAGAATGGGTCGGTAAAGGTTACGAAGTTGTTCGTAAGCCTATGCGTCAGTATATGATGCGTATTACTGCTTATGCAGAAAGATTATTAGAAGATCTTTCTCTTGTTACATGGCCAAGTTCTACCTTGGAAATGCAGAAGAATTGGATCGGAAAGAGTGAAGGTTTAGAGCTTATTTTTCCTTTCGATGTTTCTTCTCCTGGGAAAGGAATTAAAGTTTATACAACTCGTCCTGATACCGTATTTGGGGTAAGTTATATGGTCCTTGCTCCGGAACATCCTTTGGTGGATTCAATAACTTCCAAAGAACAATGGGAGAAGGTACAAGAGTATAAAAAGATTTCTGCACTTAAAAGTGATCTAGATAGAACTGAACTTTCCAAAGAAAAATCTGGAGTGTTTACGGGAGCTTATGTTGTCAATCCCGCGGATCCTTCTAAAAAGATCCCAGTTTGGATCGGAGACTATGTTCTCTACGGTTATGGAACTGGTGCGATTATGGCAGTACCTGCTCATGATCAAAGAGACTATGAGTTTGCAAAAGCGTTCGGGTTGGATATCCTACAAGTAATCGAAGGAGATCTTTCCGAAGGAGCTTTCGATTCCAAGGAATCCGTTTGTATTAATTCTTCTTCCGATCAAATCTCCATCAATGGTTTAAAGTATAAAGAAGCATTTTCTAAAACCGCCGATTGGGCGGAAAAGAAAGGAATCGGGCGTAAGAAAACCCAATTCAAACTGAGAGATTGGTTATTCGCTCGCCAAAGATATTGGGGAGAACCGATTCCGCTAGTTCATTATCCTTCAGGTATAACTAAGGCAATCCCCGAATCCGAACTTCCATTAGAACTTCCTAATTTATCCGAATTTAAACCTTCCGGAACAGGAGAATCTCCGCTTGCGCTTGCAGGTGATTGGTTGAAATACAAAGATCCTGAAACCGGAGAGATCGGAACTAGAGAAACGAATACTATGCCTCAATGGGCAGGTTCTTGTTGGTACTACCTACGTTACATCGACCCAGAAAACCCGACCCAATTCGTAGATCCTGGTTTGGAAAAAACTTGGATGCCGGTGGATCTATATGTGGGTGGAGCGGAACATGCAGTGCTTCACTTACTTTATTCCCGCTTTTGGCATAAGGTCCTTTTCGATCTAGGTTATGTTACTACTCCGGAGCCTTTCAAAAAATTAGTTCACCAAGGTCTGATCTTGGGAGAAGATAAAAGAAAAATGTCCAAGTCTCTCGGGAATGTTATCAATCCGGACGAGGTGGTCACAAATTTCGGGGCGGATAGTTTAAGACTTTTTGAAATGTTCATGGGACCTTTCGAAATGGTAAAACCTTGGAGCACTAGAGGTGTTGAAGGTGTATTTAGATTTTTGAACAGAGTTTGGAGATTATATCATTCTGGAGCAGAAGAGTCCTTCCGCTTGGAAGATATAGAGCCGAACGAAGATGAATTAAAGATCCTGAATAGAACGATCAAAAAAGTAGACGACGATATCAATAATTTCTCTTTTAACACTGCGATCTCTCAGTTGATGATTTTTGTGAACGAGCTTACTCCGAACACTCGTAGACCTCGTAAAATCCTAGAGCCATTTTTAGCCTTGATCGCTCCTTTTGCACCTCATCTTGCGGAAGAGCTTTGGTCTTTATCAGGTAAGTCTAATTCTTTAACTTATGAACAATTTCCAAATTACGAAGAAAAATATCTTACTGACGACGAGATATTGATCGTAGTTCAAGTGAATGGAAAGTTAAGAGCAGAGTTCAAGGCTCCTAAAGAGATTGCAAGTGAAGAGGCGATCAAGATCGCAAAGTCCTTGGATAAGGTCCAAGTTTTCTTGGATGGAAAACAGATCCGAAAAGAGATCTATGTTCCTGGTAAATTGGTGAATTTAGTCGTAGGATAATGGGCTCGGAACTGTTTTATAACGGTGAAGTACTTAGGTTACATAAAAAATTATATCCTAAGGAAGAAATCCTCGCTAGAGTGATCCATTCTAAACAGTTTATAGATAAACAATTCCATACAAAGTTGGATCTGGATATAATCGTAGGAAAAAGTTTTCTTTCTAAGTTTTATTTTATCCGGCTTTTTAAGTCATTTTACGGAAGGACTCCTCATCAGTATTTGATCGGAGTCCGATTAGAAAACGCGAAAAGACTTTTACGAGAAGGAGTTTCCGTTTCGGAAGTTTGTGAGCAAGTGGGCTTTGAAAGTCCAAGCTCGTTTACCGGGTTATTCAGAAAGTATACCGGTTTAAGCCCTTCTCAATTTCAGACAAAGTCAAAAAAGCAATTTTAAAGAACTGAATTTCTCTCATAAAAATTGACGATATTCCGGTTTTATGCCCGAATATCTTCGCATGAAAGTCTTAAAAATTATCCTCTATTCTCTTCTTGGGATCATGGTCCTAATTCTTGTTATTGCTGTCTTCTTATCCAAAACATTTAAGATACAAGAAGAGATCGTAATCGATAAGCCTAAACAAGAGGTCTTTAATTATATAAAGATCCTAAATAACCAAGTCCAGTATGCTAAGTGGTTTATGTTAGATCCTGAGACTGAATTTTCTTCCAAAGGTACCGATGGAGAATTAGGTTTCATTCATTCTTGGAAAAGTAAGAATGAAAATGTAGGGATTGGAGAACAAGAGATCATCAAAAAAACGGAAGGTGAACTTTTGGGAGTAGAGATCCGTTTCCAATGGCCTTTCGAATCCAAAGATTCCGCTTATACAAAGTTAGAACCTATCTCTGATCATCAAACTAAATTAATTTCTGTATTTGAAGGTAAGATGGATTATCCGATGAATCTGATGATCCCGATCATATGTGGGGATTTAGGAGAAGATCTACGTGGAAATCTAGCTAGGCTAAAATCCATTATAGAAAATGAGAAAAGATCTAAATAATTCTATAAAAATTAGGAATTTATAATATGAAAATCACTGTAACAAGCGTACTTGTTCAAGACCAAGAGAAAGCATTTCAATTTTACACCAAAGTTTTAGGGTTCGAGAAAAAGACAGATATTCCGATGGAAGGAGGAAGATGGCTGACTCTAGTTTCTCCGGAACAAAGAGACGGAGTCGAATTACTTTTAGAACCGATGGGATTTGCTCCCGCAAAAGATTTTCAAAAATCTCTTTTGGAAGCAGGAATACCCTGGACTTCATTTTCGGTGGATAATGTAGATAAGGAATTCGAAAGATTAAACGAACTCGGTGTGGAATTTACGATGAAACCTACCCAAATGGGTCCGGTAAAACTTGCAGTATTAAATGATACCTGCGGAAATCTAATCCAGATTGCGCAACTTCTATGAAAGAGGTTTATTTAAGCAAAATAAATGCTAGAAGACCAACAAGCAGTACTACACCGACCAAGATCGCATAATTCAACGTATTATTGCTTTCAGATTGTTTACTCATACTCGCAGGGCGTGGCGCATTTGCAGCAGTCTTAGGCCTAGCAAGACGAACAGGCCTTTCTTCGAAAGCCTGTAGCAAAACCCCTGCAGGTCCTTTTGCAAAAATATGATATTCATTCTTTCCGGATGCGATTGCTACAAAAGAACCGATCACCGGTTTTACATTGCCGTCCTTGTCCATTGCACCCAGAGTTTTTGCTAATGCTTTTTCTTCAGGAGAAACGGAAGGAAGTTGTAATAAGATCTTATCACCTTCGTTCAGATCGTCGAAATCGATCCCGTTCACCGGAGAAAGGATCGTTTTAGCAAGAACAACTCTTCCGAAACCTTTGCGTATGGTTTCGATTTGGCGCATGACAGCGGCCTTTTCCGGATCCAAATTTTCAACAGGCCCGGCGCTTTCTGCAGCATCTTCAGGAGGTCTTGGAATGGAGGAAAGTATGCCTGCAAAAAAACTTTTTCCTCTACATTTCAAACTAGAAACAAATTCAACATCCGCTTGTACACGGACCATGTTGATCTTCATTCCACTTTTGATCTGGTTTTCCAGCAAGTTGACCAACGCTGCGGTATCGTTTCGATCCCACATCGGATAATATTGTTCTAATATTTGTTTATTTAATTTAAGGTGAAGTATTCTTGCGACCTGATCGGATAATCCCGGGTCCGGAGCTTCTTGTCTGGCAGCTTCTGCCATATCATGAGATATTTGTCCGAAGTCTTCGAAAGTCCTGATCTTGCGTATCATCGAAGAGTTTGAAAAGACGGAATATAATTCTAAAAATTCGTTTTTATATCTGGATAATAATCCTAAAACAACACCCGCTTTGTTCTCTACATCGATCCTTAATTTTAAAAGATACGCGTCTTTGATCTTTCCTTGAATAAGTTCTATAGCTTGTTCTTCCGTATGTACGGATTCCAAGGCAAGGTTCATTTGATTTGCCTGCTCTTGGAGTTTACTTGTCTGCGGATTCTGTTCCATATATGCTGAAGCCTAACCGAAGTGAGGAGGACTTTCGGTCATACTAAGCCGCTAGCCTTTTCTTGTAACCATTTTTGATATCTTTGTCTTCGCGGCACATAATTCTGATCTAATGGGATCTCGACTCTAGCAACCGTTCTATTTTCGGAATGTCGACTATAGATGGTAAACAAATGCCGGTCATAACCGCTTTGGGCTACTAAGATCTCAACCATAGTGATACCCATTCCTGCGCCTTCCGTAGTATCACCATATTTCATATAGTATTCGAAGAGATTGTCAAATTCTTTAGAATGTACAAACTTTTCCCGAATCCTCTTTTCTTCTCGTATCGCTAATGTAAAATTATTCTGAACGAATAGAATGATCCTATCGGAAGTGAAACTAAGTGTTACCTTTACGAATAGACCATGCTCTTTCATCTTCCTACGATAGTAAGGAAACTTGCGACTGACTAGATTTTCCTTAAAAGATTCCATACCCAGATCATACTGAGAAGGGTCCGAAATGTTTAGACCGAGTTCTTTAAATAGAACTCGTTTAATTGCTGCTTTTGTCGCGTTTACTATGAGTTCTTTTGCGGAAGTAAAGAGAAGTTCGATTAAATCTTCTCTTTTGTATTTAGAAAGAACGGTTTGGATGATATGTTTGAGCTTATTTTCGCCCCGAGTACTCAGGACGTAGGTAATGATCGATATTGGCTCTTCTTTTTTTACGGCCGTTTCGACCTCGAAGAGGAATTCTTGTGAGAGTTCCTCGATTCCCTCGTACATCCGGATTCTCGATTATATGGACCCCAGCCCGCTTACGAGAAAAAAACGAAAAACGCCCTGGAAAAAAGAACAGGAATTTCAGGCGAAAATTGAAAAAAACTAAGCGTTCACTTGTAGGAAACGGCTGATTTCATCCATCACCGCGCCTACTTCAGGCTTACAGGAACGAATAACGTTAACTAATTTAGAATCCGTTCCGGGAATTTTTCCTTCGTGAAATTTCAGCTTAAACTCTGTGAACTTTAAACCATGAGCCGTTGAAATTACGACTACTTGATCACCTTTGGAAATGGTTCCTTTTGCCATCAACTTATAAAGAGCGGCTAAAGCTACCCCGGTATGAGGATCGTTATACAATCCGAGCAGATCGGTTTTTGCAGACGCGTCAGAGAGTTCGGCTTCGCTCGCTTGTTCCACAACTCCATTGAATTTTTTTAATGTGCGGATCGCTTTTTGAACGGATACCGGGTTTCCGATCTGTATTGCAGAAGCCAAAGTAGGTTTTGCATCCACAGCATTAAATTCTTCGAAGTTCTTTAGATAAGATAAATATAGAGGATTTGCATTTTCTGCCTGGGCCAAAACGATCCTAGGAAGTTTATCTATCAATCCTAGATCTTTTGCCATTTCGAAACCTGCTCCGAGTGCGGAAACGTTTCCTAAATTTCCGCCTGGAATGATGATCCAATCAGGGACCTTCCATTCCAATTGTTGAACGATTTCAGGAGCGATCGTTTTTTGACCTTCGATACGAAGGCTGTTCATCGAGTTTGCTAAATAGATCCCTGCTTCCTTGGTGACTTCTTTTACGATCTTCATACAACCGTCGAAGTCCGTTTCTAAAGCGATCACCTTCGCTCCGTTGGAAACAGGTTGGATCAACTGAGCTTGAGAAACTTTTCCCGCAGGAAGAAATATAATCGCAGGTATTCCTGCTTTAGCCGCGTAAGAAGCGAGCGCTGCGGAAGTATCTCCGGAACTTGCACATGCGACCGCTTTTATTTTAACTCCTTTTCCCAACATATGTTTTACTTGGGAAAGAAGCACTGTCATTCCTAGATCTTTAAAAGATCCGGTGTGGGAGATCCCACATTGTTTGATCCAAAGACCACCAAGTCCGAAATGTTTGGTTAATCTTTCGGAATTGAATAAATGAGAAAGGCCTTCACCTGAACTTACTATATCAGAGTCTTCTACATGAGGAAGAACCCATTCTCTTTTATTCCAGATCCCTGAGCTGTTCGGAAATTTGACAGAACCCAATCTGGAGTCGAATAGATCCTTCCATTCCTTCCCCGATTTTTCTTTGAGAGCTCCCATATCATGGGAAACCTGAAGAAGGCTTCCACATTTACGACATTCATAAACGATCTCATTTAGATCGTAAGTAGCTCCGCAAGAATCGTTGATACAGCGAAATTCCGCTTTCAACTTGGTGAAGGTAAGGCTCATACTTTAGATAGAATTTAGAATGTCCTTTTTTTTGGCATCAAATTCTTCCTGAGAAATCAGGCCTTGTTCCAACATACTCTTAAGTTTTGTAAGTCTTGTAGCGGCGTCGTTTTGAGCTGCACCGGCGCCTGCATTGTTCTGTCCTACCATGCCCGCCATCATGTTCCCCATATTGACGCCCATACCTAGACCTAAACCGGCAGATAAACCTTGGCCTGCATTTCCGCCTTCATTTTTAGCTGCGGCTTCTCCAATATCCAACATTCTTTTTTGTTGGTACATTCCACCAAGAGCATCGATCTCGAATTTGTCTGTGAGTATCTTTTGGATTTTCTGGAAGTTCGGATCGTTCTGATCGAAATTAATGGATTGAACAAAGAAATCTAAAACATCGATCCCATATTTAGAGAAGTCTGGCTGGATCTTTGTTTTTCCTGCAGAAGAAGCTTCTTCCAAATGTTGGTTCAATCTAGTGATCGGCTCTCCGGACTTTAAGACAACTTCTGCAAGGAAATCGCTAAGTCTAGTCACGATCATAGGCCTTAAGAAATTATCCACCTCGTCTTGGGAGTATGCTCCTCTTGCTCCAACAACTCCAATGGCAAATGCTTTAGAATCCACAATTTTGATATTATAAGATCCGTTTGCTCTTACGCCTAGAGTGATCGTATACTTTGGATCTTCGACTTGGATTGGAGCAGGAGTTCCCCATTTTAATTGGATCAAAGCTTTATTGATAAATACAACTTCCGCAGTAAAAGGAGTTTGGCCTCCGAAAGGAAGATTTACCAAATTTTCCAATATAGGAACGTTACCTGTTTTTAAAGTATGAGTTCCCGGACCGAAAACATCCAGCGCCTTTCCTTCCTTAAAGAAGATCGCTTCCTGGCTTTCGTTTACCACTAACTGCCCGAAAGTGCTGATATCGTTTCTAGGAAATTTCCAAACGATCTCACCTGGTTTTCCTTCGTATTTGATTACGTCTATTAATGCCATAAGAACTCCTTGGAAATATATTATTCACGACTATACTTCCGGCAAATCAAAAATAAGATTATTGTTTTAAGAAGACATCCTTCCTTTTTTTTAGAGCGGAATCAAATTCATCCAATTCCCCCCTATACTTACTTACCCAATCTCGGACTAAATCTACGGATACCTCTGGAGGGAAACTAGGGAATTGTCCTTTGGAGGATAATTCTTCTGCATGCTGGTTCAAAGAATAATCCCATTCGGCCAAGGCTTCCAGTTCTGACTCGGTCGCCTTAAAGCCTGTTCCAAGTCCGTTTAGGCCATAACTTGCTCCCGAGATCTCGTTTTTTAATCTTTCCAAAACTGAAAGTAAGACCTCGGTGGATCCGATTAGGTCCATCCTCCGCTCTCTTACGAAGTTTTCTTCGATCCTGCGAAGAGGTTCTTTTAAAGAATCTAGTTTTTTAGAAAGTTCATTTCTTACGATCCTATCCGCTTCGTAATATTGATGGTTCTTCAATACTTCTCCATAAAAAGGAAACTTAGAAAGAAAGTTTAGGATCTTTCCTTTTTCAGCCTGAAACCTGGAAACATATTTAGACACTGGACTGTTCGAAGTCATGATGATTAGAATGGTCCGAAAATTTATAAGGAGCAAGACAAATACTTAGTTTTTTTACGATCTCTTAACAAAATCCAACAAATGATCTGTCTGAATTATTCTTTGCTTGCAGAAGTCTTTTGAAGATAACATTCTATATTTTGGATTAAGAACATAGTCTATAATTCCTAAACTGGAAAAAGAATTTCTAACGTATGAAGTCCTACATTTTATCCATCTTTGCCTCCAAAAAAGGGGAAATCGAATCTTTAAACGGCATTAGAGCGATTGCGATCTTGATGGTGATGACAAATCATCTTTGGGTCTCTAAACAACCGATCATGGGTGATATGCCTATTTGGCTCAGATGGTTCGTGGAAAATCAAACAACGATCGTAGATGTTTTTTTCGTATTAGGTGGATTTCTGAATTACGGAGGAATTCTTCAATCTTATAAGAAAGAGAACGCATTTCCTTATAGAAAATTCATCGTAAACCGTTCTTTGAGAATACTTCCTGCGTATTATATCGCATTATTATTTTCTTATATGTATTTCTCAAAACAGATCGAAGTGCTGAAACATATACCGAATCCTAATCCGGAATTGGTCGGGCTTGTTGCTAAGGGACAAAAAGCATTGGATTATGTTTGGGCGGATGGTCTTTTTCTTTCCAATTTTTTTCCGAGAGTTTTGGACGTAGGTTGGTATATTTCCCTAGAACAACAGATCTATTTTTTGATGGTCGTTTTGGGGCCATTCTTCCTGTTTTCTAAAAGCAGAAAGGTAAGAGTATCTATATTATCTTTTTTATATATAATCCCACTTTTATCCAGATGTTATTTGTATTTTAAAGGTGAAATGAATGCGGAAGCGCTTTTCTGGACGGAAAATCGTTTTGATTCTATGATCGCCGGAATGCTTTTAGCCGAGTACGTGGATTACAAGCCGGTGGCGGAAAGTATCGGAAAATGGAAATATTCTCTTTTAGGTGCGACCGCGATCTTATTTATACTTCTTTCTTATTCATTCGGTTGGGATCATATTATCAAATTAACCGTCGCGAACAATTTCTATAATATCGCTTTGTCCATCATCATATATCTGGCGATCCAAAAAGAAGGGGTCTTTAAAACCGTATTGGGATCTCCTATTTTTCGACCTCTATCACGGATTACTTATACTGTATATCTATGGAATATACCTTTAATGGGAATCGCGACCAAATGGGCCTTAAAGGGAGAGACATTGATCACTCTAAGCGTGTTGCCTAAACTATATTTGATCTGTTTCGGGTTCACTATCCTAGCTGCCTGGCCATTATTCTTATTGATAGAACAACCTTTTATATGGTGGAAAGAAAAGCCGAAAGTTTTGGATAATGCGAAAGGACTTAAATCCACCTAGCTTATATTATTCTGTAATAGCGCTAGGGATAGATTAAAAGCCGATCAGCATGGGACTTGATTTTCAAATGATATATTCTTTTCGGCAACAAATGTTCCATTGGCTGAGGCTTTCCTTTCCGGTCCTATGCGCGGCATTCTTCATTCTTTATTTTAGGATTTTTATAATTCAATTCTATCTGATCAGCGGGACGAGTATGATGCCCAGTTATAAAGAGCATGATTGGGTACTTGTAAAAAAATGGGGTTATCCCGCCCAGATCGGCCCTTGGGTATTATCCATTTTGGAACCTGACGTGGATCGTTTTGATGTTTTGGTTTTGGATGGGATCGGCGCTGAATTGAGTTTGAAAAGAGTCGTAGGTTTGCCTGGAGATTTTTTTCGCTTTTCGGAAGGAAGGATCCTGATCAACGATTCTTCGTTGGAAGAACCTTTTTTAAATTCAGGATATAAGACCGAGGCTCCTTCCGCTTCTATTCTTCCTGTGATCGGAGTTTCCGGAAATATCGGTATTGGTGACTCGGGACGGATCCCTCCCGGTTATGTTTTGGTTTTAGGAGATAATCGCGAATTCTCCACGGATTCTAGAAATTACGGACTTATTCCCTTTAAAAAATTACGCGGAAAAGTGATCTCCAGCTTTTAATATTCTTACAGATTTAACTTGTACTAGAAAAGCTCTTTAATCATTCTGAAAAAGACCGAAATTAATATTAGTCGCTTAAGGGTCCAGAGTTAGAGCTTCGTGATGGATTATAATCTACTCAATCGAAAAAGATTCACTATACTATTTACGATACTATGCGTGTTCTTTTCCGGGCTCTTGGTAAGAGTCGGATACCTCGTATTCTTTAATGATAGAGAGATCGCTTTTAAGAATGGGGAAAGGATCCTAAGAGGAGCAATATACGATAGAAGAGGGATTGAACTCGCCTTATCCATCGATTCTTCTACGATAGGGATCTATCCTGGAAATGTTTACGATCCGAATTTTACTGCAGTCCAGATCTCTCCTTATCTAGATATTCCTCCGGAAAAGATCGAGTCCTTGATCCGTGAAAAAAGCAGATACTTCTTATTAAAAAGAGAGATAGATGATACCACCGCGAGTCGAGTGATGGAGATGGCTCTTCCTGGTGTAAGAAGAGAAAGAGAATTTAAAAGAGTTTATCCTCATGGCAGTCTTGCTGCAAGCTTAGTCGGATTTACCGGGATGGACGACGATAAGGCGCTTTCCGGTTTAGAATATTATTATAATCAAGAATTGATGACCCCCACAGAAGCTGATTCTGCTCGAGGTGCAAATGTTCATTTGACTTTGGACGGTTTGATCCAATTTAAATTGGAAAAATCCTTGGGAAAAAGATTTGAAGAAGCCGGAGCCAAAAGAGCGGTAGGGGTCCTGATGGAGATCCATACCGGAAGGATATTGGCGATGGCTAGTTTTCCTTCTTTTGATCCGAATCGATACGCGTCCTTCGAAGAATACACACATACGAATTGGGCAATCCGTCACGTATACGAGCCCGGTTCCACGATGAAAATTTTCTTAGCTAGTATTTTACTTAATGAAAATTTAATACATCCGAATGAGAAATTCGATTGTCCCGGGTACGTGGATTACGGAAAAACAAGGATCAAATGTACCCATGTTCATGGAAAAGTGAATTTGGAGGAGATCCTACAGTATTCCTGTAATGCCGGGATCATCAAGGCCGCTTCTAAGATCCCGAACGATGTACTTTACGAATATATGAAACGATTTCGCTTTGGGGACAGGGCAGGGTTATTGCCCAATGAATCCGTCGGTTATATGCCTGTCTTAAACAAATGGACTCCTACGACCCCCATGTTTATGGCGATCGGTCAAGGGATCTCGGTAACTCCTATTCAATTAGTGGCTTCTGCCGCATCTATTGTAAATGGCGGAAGATTTATCACACCTAGAGTTGTTTCTCATATAACCGATTCCTATGGAGAAGTTTTACAGGAATTTCAATCTGAGGAAATGCCTGTAGGTATCAAAGAATATTCCACTGAAAGACTACTTAAGGCAATGACAAGAGTTGTTCAAGCTGGAACTGGAAAGAACGCATATATCCAAGAATACTCCATTGCAGGAAAGACAGGAACAGGGCAAAAGGCCGTTTCAGGTAGAGGATACCAAGACGGTCTATGGTCCGCTTCTTTTTTAGGATTTTTTCCGGCAGACAAACCTAAAGTAGTCGGTTTGATCCTATTCGACGAGCCCAAAGGGGACAGTCATACTGGAGGAGGCCTTGCTGCTCCTGTCTTTAGGGAAGTGGTGGAGAATATTATTCCGATCATAGAACAGGGAGAAAGAACGGTTAACGTAAAACTCCCTAAACTGGAAAGAAAACCAGTCACAGGAAAATCGGAACGATTACCCGACCTGATCGGAAAGAGCAAAAGAGAAGTCGTGGAACTTTTAGCACCTATCGGAGTCCCTTATAAACTACACGGAAGTGGATTTTGTTATGAACAGGATCCTTCTCCCGGATCTTCTTATGAAGGCAAAAGGATAAATGTGTTTTTCCAATGAGGGAATTCAGGTCGGATTTACTCGAAAAAAATTTGGCCGCATTACGTAGTCTCGCGCCGGGATCTTCCGAGAGAATTTCCTCTTCCGTAATTAATTTTGAAATTACTCCAACAAAAACCGAGGATCCTAGTTTAAAGGTTGGAACAGTTTTCTTACATAGCTCGATGGATCCCAGAAAAGAAGCCGAGAGGCAGCTTGTTGATCTAAAAAAAGGGGACGAAGATAGGGCCTTTCTTTTTTTCGGAGCAGGGTTAGGCTATTCTATACTCCATTCATTAGAATTTGATAAAATAATTTGTGTTTGGATGGAGCCATTTCCCGAGATCTTAAAGGCGGCTTTTTCCATATTCGATTTTTCATCCGAGATTTTATCAGGCAAACTTAGGATCTTTTTACCACCGTATGAAGAATCTGCATTTTATGAAGGATTCAAGGGGATCTCAGGTTTACCCGTAAGTTTTATCCCGCATAGAGGAAGCTTACAATGGAAAAAAGAAGAATACCAAGAACTTAGATTTTTAGCGGAAACATTCTTTCATAAAAAAGACGTAAACACGGCTACACTCACTAGATTCGAAAAAGTTTGGACAGGAAATTTTGTGAGAAATCTTCCTGAGCTTGTGGGCTTTAAACCTGTAAATGAGCTATTCGGCTTGTGTGGATTTAAATCGGATGTGGTGGTTTGCGGTGCAGGGCCTTCTCTTTATCTTTCTTTGGAAGAATTGAAGGAATATCGAAAAAATTTCATATTGATAGCGGTGGATACTGCTCTACTCATATTACAAAAATCAGGAATAGATCCGGATCTAGTGTTTAGCGTGGATCCTCAGCCTCTAAATTCTAAATATTTAGAAGGTTATACCGGGAACGCAAAATTTATATTCGATCCTACGACTTCTTATCATTCATTAAGATTTCCTTATATAAAAAATGATCATTTTTTGACTTCTTCTCCTTTTCCTTGGATCAAACTTTTAGAGAATGCTTCCGAAAAAGGATTGGGTTCCGTCGATTTCGGTGGTTCTGTGTCTACGAATGCAGCTAGTCTTGCTGAAAAAATGGACGCGAGATCCGTTTTGCTCTTAGGGCAGGATCTTTCTTTTCCGGGATCCCAGGCGCATTGTAAGGGAGCAATCTTAGAAGAACGGTTGAATTTTCTGGAATCCAGGACTCATAGAAGAGAGCATCATAATTATAAACAGATGACAGCATTGCCTCCTAAATGGATCGAATCCGCAACGGGCGAGAAGATCAGAACGAATGAAAAACTTTTGATCTTCAAAAAATGGTTCGAAGAACGTTTAAAGGATCGTGCTTGGGGAAATCTTGGAAAAGACGGGGCGAAATTAGAAGGAATACAAAATATTTCCTTTCAAGAATGGTTCCAGAAAAATCCAGCAGACCCTTCTGAAGTAGAGAAAACAAAAAGATCTATACAAGATCTAGATCCTGCAAGGATCAATTCTGAGAAGGTATTGCAGGAACTAAAACAAATCCTATCCGAATTGAAAGAATTCGCAAAACAAGTGAAAGCAGGAGAGAAGCTTTCTAACAAAATATACAAATTAATCCAAGCCGGAGAGAAAGACAAAGAATCTATCCGGGAATCATTGCGGGAAATTTCCGAGATTGATGATAGAGTGAGTTCTAAAAAGGGATTAACCGAATTCTTAGGGATCAGTTTACAAAGAGTGATACTCGCAATCACAGAAGGATACGATACCGAATTAACCTTGGAAGAGAAAAAGAACGAAAGGTTAGCGATCGCCAAAAAGAGCCTTCTATTGTATTCCGGATTACGTAAAAGTACGGAGATGAACATACGTTTATTAAATAAATCCGTAATTCGTTTTTCTGAATAAAAAGTTTAGGTTAACAAACGTTCATTTTTTAAAACTTTATTTTTCCATCCTCAGTCTTGACAATTCTCCATTTTTGTAGATAATTTGGCCCCAAAGTATACGGCCTCCTTGTTAGGGGTTCGTATATATTATAAATATATGATAGAAGAGAATTTGTATGAGTTGGGAATTATTACGTTTCGTGATCCGATACGTTGTGTTAATATGTTTAATGTCTTGTTTCTTCGAATGTAAAAAGGAAGAAGATGATACGGCTGGACAGATCGCCACTATCCAAGCAGCGATCGCTTGTAAAACTCTAAACGAGTGTTTTGACAGTACTGCATCTTTGTCCAAAAGTGGAGCATCCTTCCAAGTATTTAAAAAAGACGGCACAAGGGTTTATTTTAGAGAAAAAGGAGAATTGGGCGCAGACAAGGTAGGCCCGGTCTTCTCCGCATCTAAATTAGTTACCTCTTCCACAATCATGGCGTTTATAAGCGGGACTTGCGGCTCTTCCGCAAATTCAATTAGTTTAAGCACAACTACAGGGGATATTTTAGGTTGGACTGGGGTAAAAGGAAGTATAACGTTAAGACAGCTACTTTCTTTTACTTCAGGATTAAATCCGGAAAATCGCAACTCAGAAATGAGTAGCTGTCTTTTTACCCTTCCTGTTGGTGCAAGCGCGGGAGATAAAAATTCATGCGTGAATTTTATCAGAGATAATACCCAAACAAGCGATCTACCCGGAGAGGTATTCTATTATAATTCTTATCATATGGCAGTCGCTCAAAGAATGATAGAAATTGATTCCGGAAAAAATTGGCAGGATCTGTTTGAAGATTGTATCGCTTCTCCTTTAAGTATTAACATAGATGCCGGGACCGGAAATGGGATTTGGTATGGCGATATCTCCAATAAGAGTGGGGATGGGAGTTTAGCTGGGGCTTACGGATTGTATCTAACTGCGAACGATTACGCTAAGATCATGCATATGTTAGCAAATGAAGGAAATTCCGGAGCGATTATCTCCTCACAGAATGTGGACGAGATCTTTAAAGATCAATACGAAGCAGGTACTCGTATTAAATATTCTCAGTTCGCATTATTCGGTTATTATTGGCATTATGGATTAGGCAACTGGAGATTTTGTTCTCATCCAGAAGACGCAAGTAAATGCGATCTGGATGTAAACAATCATAGTTTTGGAGCAAACGGGTTCTATCCTTGGATCGATCGAAACAAAGAGTATTATGCTGTATTCGGTGTGAATGAATTCAATTCAAACCCGTTTAATATTATCAGTATTTTACAACCGAACTCTGCTTCTTTGTTTTTCGGTCAGGATGCAAAGAGATACATCCCAGCTCTTTTAGAATAAAAATCTCTAGATCAGTATCAATTTTCCAACAGGATGTAGGAGCTCCTACATCCTCTATGTACAAAGACTGTAGATAACCTATAGCCTTTGTAGGAATTCCAACAAAATACTGCCATAATTGCGTCGCATATCCGGTTGGAGCCAAAAATCGAGCTTTGAAACTTTTTTTCATTTTTTTCTTGACTCTATTTGTGCTGCGCACTACAAATGGATTGTGCGTCGCACAACGGCGTGCCAAGGAGCTAAAAATGGAAAAACAAATTCTAGATGTACTTAACGCAGGTCTTGGTTTGGTAAAAAGCGGACAAGAAGGTCTCGATAAAGCGAAAGCGGAGTTTACTAAGAGTTTTCAAGAACTCTCTGCAAAAGGAGCTTCTGATAATTCTGAAGCATCCGTTCGTGTTCGTGAATTCGTAGACAAATTCTTAAATGAAGCAAAAGAATTATCTACTGCTGCTACTAAAACTTACGAAGATTCTCGCGCTAAGGCTCTTGAAGTTTACAGCCAGATTGTTGAAGAAGCTAAGAAATTAGTTCCTGCTGAACAAATCGAAGCTATCAAGGCAAAATTTAGCGAAGTTACGGAGACAGTTAAGAAATCTGCTCCAACTAAAAAGACTGCTTAATAGCCTTTTGAACCTCCCAATATCGGCGGGGGATTCCTCCCGCCGAAAATTTTTTCCTCTTCTTCCTAAAAATCACTTCTATTTTTTATAATATACTTATTTTAATACAAGAGTGTTAAGTATTATAAAAGAAAAACTTGGATCGGGATCTCATTCGTTCAAATTTACGAATTTATTCATAAACTTCTTCTTTCTATTTTCCTGTTACGGTCCGGCTGTTAGTAAAAGATATGTATGTGATTCTGAAAAAATACATAGCGATACTAGTTTCATGTGCTTCTTATACAAAGTATCCGACAACCCACCCGAAGTAGAAGATCAACAATTTTCAGAATGTTTACTTTTGGCGACGATATACGATAATCAAAAATGTGATAAAGAATCCAATTTGGAACCTTGGTGGTTATAATTGGATTACGATCGAAAATTTTTCCATTCATCTACTTGATTAGCCAACTTTGTAGGAGCTAATAAACAATAACTTTGTTTTAATAAATTTTCGATTTCTTCCCAATCCGTAGTTTCATCCAATACGATCCCAGCTATATCCGACCACCATACAGGTTTAAAGAATGGAAGTTTGGAAAAATGTGAGGTCTCTAGTCTTTTTTCGGAAAATCTAAATGTAAGCACACAAGCTGGGCCTTCCAATCCGGAAGCTTTTGAGTAAGCAGGAGGATAACCTTCCTCTATCATCAATACATGCGCAAAATTTTTCTTTTTAATGCGCCAACGGATGCCTACCCATGCATTCTCCTCGTAAACTTCCGGTAGATCTAAACAAATAAGTCTTAGATTGGAAAGGGCCGTATCAGGGATTTTTTGAGGGTAATACATTGTTCAGATCTAGGGAACTAAGATTGGGTGGATTATAGCATAGATCGAAAAATGAAAATATGATATTTTATTTTTCGGATCTTATTTCTTTATAAACGTTAAAAAGCCTTTCTGCACCTAGTTTTGTTTCTTCTTTCGTTGCGTTAGAAAAATTCCAACGTAGGCGATTTCTTTCCGCTTCATTTATGAAGAAAGAAGAGCCTGGAACGGCGGCGAGACCTTTCTCCAAACATTTTTTGAACAAAATATCTGTATCTATTTCTTTTGGAAATTCTATCCAATAGAATAATCCGCCCTGAGGCGAATGTAACGGGATAGAATCTTCAAATCTTTCTTTCAAACAATTGAAAGTGAAATCTGATTTTCTTTTGTAGGTCTCTCGGATCAAAGAAAGATGTTTTTCATATTTAGAAGAAGAGACAAATTGAAATACAAGTTCTTGATTTATAGAAGGGGAATGTAGATCAATGGATTGTTTCTGCACAATCAAATCTTTCACGATCGATTTTGGTGCACGTATCCATCCAACCCTTAATCCTGGGGCCAAAGTTTTTGAAAAAGTGCCGATGGAGATAGTGTGCTCAGGGCCTAATTCGCATAAGGAAATTGGAATGTGATTTTCAAAGCTCAATTCTCTATAAGCAGTATCTTCTAAGATCGGTATCTTATGATCGTAAAAGTATTTTGAAATAATCTCTCTATTTTGGATAGAATAAGAGCGGCCGGAAGGGTTTTGGAAATCCGGGATCGTATAGAAAAATTTTAGATCTTCAGATGAATGTTCTAATATATATTTTATTTTTTCAGGATCCGGGCCTTCTTCCTCATAGTCGATGCCTAAGAAGAATGGATTGTAAGAAGAAAAGACTTGGATAGCTCCGAGATAACTTGGTCTTTCTAAGAGTATATTGGATCCGTCTTCTATAAAATATCTAGCAAGTATATCCAATGCTTGCTGAGAACCTGCAGTTAATAAGATCTCATCCGGAGAAGAATTTGGATAATAACGTCCTGCGATCCAAGCTCTTAGTTCAGAATGGCCTTGTGTATCCGAATATTGGAATAGTTTCGGGCCTTTTTTTGAGATAGAGTCTGCGAAAATTTCTGAAAACTCTTGGATCGGAAACAAAGAATCATCGGGAAGTCCTCCTGCGAAGGAGATCATCCCAGGAGTATCGATCACTTTTAATATTTCTCGAGTAACCGAGGACGGAGTTCTTTCTATCCTGTTAGCCGGTTTGAATAAATTCCTTTTTGTTTCTAGAATTAACTTGCCCATCTGTTTTTATTATTTATACAATAATATTGGATAACCATACAGATACAGAATTTGTTTTTATGACCAGTACAGATCGTATTTTAACAAAATATTCTAAGATAGCCGATTCTTTGATTGGTAGGATAGAATCGGGAGAATTCCCTCCAGGTTCAAAATTGCCTTCTTTGCGTAAGATCTGTTTATTCGAGGAATGTAATCTTTCTACAGCAGTGGAGGCCTTTGGGATATTACAAGAAAGAGGTTTTATTAGCGGAAGAGAAAGGTCTGGATATTTTGTTTTGCCTAGGCCCGAACTTTTTCATAAATACAAATTGGAGAAGCCTGTTCGTGTCCCAAACCCATCCGTTCCGGAAGAAGTCAGTTCTCTTATGTCGGAACTTGCAGATCCGGGCTTTATTCCTTTTGGAGCTGCGGTCCCTGATCCTCAATTTTTGCCGTTCTCTTCTTTGCAGAAATCATATAAGAAATCTTTAAAGGACACTCAGGTTTATAAGTATTCAGACGCTGCAGGGATTTTGGAACTCAGGAAAAAAATAGCGATCCGCGCTTCGGGTAAAGAGAGAAGAATTCGTCCTGAAGAAGTTTTTATCACCTTAGGTTGTTCCGAAGCCGCGTATTTGGCCTTGAGTTTGAATACAAAGCCTGGAGACAAGGTCGCCGTTGAAAGTCCTCTTCATTTTGTTTTGTACCAGATCTTATCCGAATTAAAATTGAAGGCTGTCGAAATTCCTACAGATCCTTATACAGGTTTGGACCTAAGATCTTATGTTTCAGTGATCAAGAAAGAATCTCCAAAGTTTTTGATCACGATCCCGACTTTTTCGAACCCTACCGGGAGTTTAATGCCTCCGGATTCTAAGAAGGAGCTTCTGAAAATATCCTCTAAGTTTGGAGTAAAGATCTTAGAAGATGATATTTATGGGGATTTACAACATCATGGTGGTCTTAGGCCGCCTTCTTTACTTTCTTTAGATGGAGAAGGGATCGTAACTCAGGTTTCTTCTTTATCAAAATCAGTAAGCCCAGGTTTGAGGATTGGTTGGATGATCTCCGAAAGATCAAAAATTGAGAATGCAAGAAAGACCCGTTTGGCAGAGGCGATTTCTTTACCTACTGTTCCTCAATTGGCCGCTTCTTACTTTATGAGTTCTCTTGCACATGAAAGGCATTTGAGAGAATTTAGACGTAGGTTAAGCGGTCTTGTATTATCTTATGCGGATTCTTTTTTGGAATATTTTCCGAAAGGTACTTTGGTAGTAATTCCAAAAGGAGGTTTTCTTTTATGGGTCGAACTTCCGAAGGGAAAAGACTCTAGGGTCTTAAGATTTCAAGCTGCTAAGAAGAAGATCAGCTTAGTTCCGGGTAATCTTTTCTCCTTATCGGGAAAGTATGTGAATAATTTCAGGATCAATGCGGGAGTTTTAATGAGTCCCAAGGTAATTTCTGCCATCCAGACCCTTGGAAAAATTGCGAAAGAAATTTAGATTAAAGAATTGTGACTCGGTAAAGGCAGAGATTATTGTCTATTGAAAGCATGAATTTAGAAACAGAAATCCAACAACAGTCTATTCTTTGTGATCCGTCCGGTAAAATTAATCGGAATGCGATCGGCTGGTCCAAAACTCCGTTACATAGATGTAATGTAAAAGGCCATTGGCTTCGTAAGAAAAAATGGAACTACTGGTGTTTCTACGATGAAAACTTTTTAGCTTCATTTACTGTATCTGATATCGATTACGCCGGAGTGATCTTCTGTTATTGGCTGGATCGTAAGACGGGAGAATTCCAAGAATCCACCGTGATCACTCCTTTTGGAAAAGGAACTCTACTCGGGCAAACGGTTCAAAGCAACGCTCGTTATGAAGGTAAGGACGGGTTCCTGGACTTTAGAATGAACGAAGATGGAAATTACGAGATCAAAGTCCAATTTCTGCACGGAACTCGTAAATCTATTCAAGCGGATATAGTCTTAGAGGTCCCGAATAATTGGGAGAGCTTGAACGTAGTCGTCCCTTGGAGCCCGAATCGTTTTCAATTTACTCATAAATTATTCGGACTAGGTGCTAAGGGAAAGGTAATCACCGATTCTAAAACGTATGAGTTCCAACCAAAGACTTCTTTTGGAGTTTTGGATTATGGAAGAGGTGTATGGCCTTATTTTAGCAAATGGAATTGGGCATCTATGTCGTATCGTCCTGGCGGCAATGAGATTTATGGAATGAATTTAGGCGGTGGTTGGACAGACAATACAGGTTCGACTGAAAATGCTCTTTTGATCAACGGTAGAATTTATAAAATACCTTCAGTGATCGCTTTCGAGTTCGATAAGAAAGATCCTAAAAAACCTTGGATGATCTATTCAAAAGAAAGTAAAGCAGTGGAGTTAGTATTTACTCCTGATTTTCATAGAAAGGCTTATTCTAATATGGGGATCATTTCTTCCAAGGTAAATCAAATGATCGGAAGTTTTGACGGTGTGTTCCGGATCGGAAAAAGCGAATTTAGGATTGAAAGTGGTTCGGGCTGGGCGGAAGATCATATTGCTCGTTGGTAAAATAGAATGATCAAACTTTCCGAATATTCTACTGATCCTGAAAAAGAACTATCTAAAGAGAAGGCGGAGGAACTTCGCCTCAAAGAATTAGAAAAGATAGAAGAACTTCAAATTCGGCTCTTTGCCGGAAAGAAGAAGTCCTTACTCATCATTCTTCAGGGAGTGGATGCTTCCGGAAAAGACGGTACCGTTAAAAAAATATTCTCTGCTTTAAATCCTCTGGGCTGTACATGTAAGGCTTGGAAGGCCCCAACGTCGGAAGAATTGAGTAGGGATTTTCTCTGGAGGATCCATAAGGAAGTTCCTCAAAAAGGTTGGATCCAGATCTTCAATCGTTCTCATTACGAGGATATATTAGTTCCGTATGTTCACGATACCTTATCCAAGGACAGACTTCGTAAAAGATTAGAGATGATCGATTCTTTCGAAGAGTTCTTATTCGAAGAAAATCAAACCCAAATCCTAAAATTCTTCCTACATATTTCCAGCGATGAACAAAAAGAGAGGATAGAAGAGAGACTTTCAAATCCTGAAAAGAATTGGAAATTCGATCCGAGCGATCTGGAAGCTCATAAAAAATTCAAAGAATATTTAGGAGCTTACGAATGGATATTCTCCCATTCTGATTCCAAGTTTCCTTGGGTGATTATCCCCTCCGATAAGAAATGGTATCGTGACTATTTGGTCGCAAAAGCGGTTCGTAAGGCCTTGGAAGATATGGATCTAAAATATCCGAAGTTGGACCTCCCACAAAACGCTGATTTGGCTTAGTTTTTCTTTTTCATTTTTTTCACTTTTTTACAAATTCTAGATTGACCCATTTTGTGCGGTGCAATATGAATGGTTTGTGCGCTGCACCATAGAGGCGGCGGAAAAGGAGAGAAAAATGGAAAAGCAACTGTTGGACATTCTGAACGCAGGGATCGGACTTCTGAAATCTGGACAAGAGGGATTAGACAAAGCGAAAGTAGACTTGGAAAAAACCTACGGTGAATTAGTGGCTAAAGGCGCTGCAGACAATTCTGAAGGTTCTGTAAAGATCCGTGAATCCGTAGACAAACTTTTGAACGAAATCAAAGAAGTTTCTACCGTAGCTGGAAAAAACTACGAAGAAACTCGCGGTAAAATCGTAGAGAAGTACAATCAAATCTCTGAAGAAATCAAAAAACGCGTTCCGGAAGGACAGTTAGAAGCTGTTAAAGCAAAATTAACTGAAGTAGCGGAAACTATCAAAGCTACTGCTAAAGGAAAGGCTTAATCCTTTTCTAAATCTTGGTGGACGGTTTCTAATTCGATTCGGTCCACAAACCGAGGCCGTGGTCGTTGGATAAGTCTTTTTGCTTAGCCTAACGATCTCGGCCATTTTTATTTCCTATCATTTTCTTATCAGATCCCGATTTCCACTGCTTGACATTTTTTATTTCCGGGTGTTTTTGCTAGGGATGCTTTCCTATAAAAAACTGATCCTTCGGTTTTTTCCGATCTTATTCTCGATTGCCCTGGTTTTTCCGACTTTAACAGTCTCCGGACAAGTTCCTACAAATCCTCCGCCTGATAAAACCATAGTGGATGATGTCAAACCCCCAAGCCCCATGAATGGTCTTCCACCTGAAAAAAATCAGACAGGACCAAACCAAGCAGAACTCAGAGAGAAATTCAAAAATCAGATCGCAGGTTTTGCTTTCGAAAGATATTCTTCTTTTCAGGTTGCTCGGATGTTGGATTCACAATGGGCGATCGGAATTAACGGATATACGAATTCTTACGTAAATCGTTTCGATAATGATATAGCTTACTCTTACGTGTTGCCTCCTCATGATTTTTACGGAAGATTAAGAAATTACCAGGAGAAGTATTGGGGAGGAGCCCTATTCGTTCAGAGGTTTATAGCGGATTCTCCTTTTTTTGTTTCTCTTTGGTTGGGTAGGGAACATTACCAAAAATCTCAAACTGCTTTTTATTGGGAGGCAGCTGGAGGAACCTACCGTTTTGAAAAAGATTCGTATAGTTCTGGTCCTAGAAATTATGCAGGATTTGGAGTTGGTTTTAGATTCCAAACTGCTTATGGATTATTCTTCGGGTGGGAAGGAGTTTGGAGTTGGTATTTTCCTTATAGTAATTCCTTTTCGGTTTCCGATCTTTACTATTCGGATCGTGCCGCATCTGTGGGAGATCTTTTATACAGAAAATACGCTTATCAAAATAGCGAAAAATTACCAGGCACAAGTTTTGGTCTGAACCTCTTTGTAGGTTGGGCATTTTAGTGAACTCGGAGCCCTTTCATCTTCCCAAACCTTGGGTGATCGCACATAGGGGAGATAGCGGAGAGTATCCCGAAAATACGATGGCTTCTTTCCGAAATGCTCTCGAGATTGGAGCGGATTGGATCGAGTTGGATATCATACATTCTTCCGACAGCAAGATAGTAGTGATCCATGACGATACCTTGGATCGAACTACGGATAAAAAGGGAGAAGTGAAACTTCTTCCTTATGGTTCGATCGCCCAAGCGGATGCCGGTTCTTGGAAGGATCCCAAGTTCAAAGGAGAAAAAATCCCTACTCTTTGGGAAGTTTGGGATTTAGTTAAATCCAAAAACATAGGTCTGAATGTGGAAATTAAATCCGGTGCCTACGAAGAGATCCCGATCGAAACTCCTATCGAACAAGAGCTTATAGACTATACCAAAAAAAATTCCTTATTCCATAAGACCTTATTCTCATCTTTTTGTTGGGATTCATTGGTAAGGCTCAGGGAATTATCTATAGAAGCGCGGTTGGGGATCTTGATCGGAGATGAAACTTCTTCTTGGATGGATGCTTTGGAATTAGGATTTAGATTGAATGCTTTCAGTCTGAATCTTTCTGCAAAAGGTTTGGATAAGGAAACCGTTTCGAAGATCCAAAACGAAGGTTTTAAGGTTTTGGTTTATACTTTAAATTCGGAAGAAGAGTTAAAGTTCGGGATAGATCTAGGAGTGGACGGCATATTTACCAACTATCCTTCTAGAATGAGATCTTTACTTACTTGATCTCTATTCTTGCGAATTGATCCAACTCTACTTTCCAATTTTCTACGATCCGATTTAATACTTCGATTACCTTTTCGGTAGGAACATCGTAATTATCGGATGCGAATGAATCAGTTTCCTGAAATCCTTCTATCGTTTTTAATTCCTCTGCGTCCGCTCTGAATCTATAAATTTCGAATTCTTCCGCTCCCCTTGCTTCTCCATTTTTAATAAAGAATGGTTTGATCAGGCTCATTCTATATTTTCCGATCCGAAAACCCTTTAAACATTGAAGAAATCTATAGGTCCCGAGGGCTAATTCTAATTTCATCTGATTTGCATATTGATCGGATCCTAAAAATGTAAGCGCAGAAGTTCCTCCAAATCCTAAATAAATTTCATATTTTGTGCCTTTTGTATCATCTACTTTTGTGATATCTATCTCTTTAAGCCTTTCTCCGAATAAGGAGAATGCGGCCATTTTGATCTTATCTTCTTCCGATAGCTGTGCATTTGCTAAGACGGTTTTTACTTTTTCTTGAGGGGACTTTGAACAATCATTCAATAAGAAGAATGCAGAAAAGATTAAGACTATAGAGACGATTTGTGAGATCTTATTCGCAGTCGTTTTCATAGGAACACTCCCGGCCCGGAAACGATTCTAGCATCTAATATGACTTATTTTCAGAAAAAAATCCATCGTTAAAAATGTAATTTTGACTCCCACTCCTTCAAGTGATGGCTTTTTACCCTAATGAGGATAAATTTCTATCCTATCCCTTAAGGCTCGGCTTTTCTCCGTTAGTCTGGATAGTTCTAGTTTTGCATAATACAGCATAGTATTCTCCGTTATATGTCAGGGGAATGGAAATAAATTTCCATATTTATTGAGAATCCATGTAAAACAACTTAACGTTGACTTTGAGTGAATACTCCTTTCTTTTAAACGTTAATCGTTAGTCGAAACAGTGAGCAGCGCAGACGAAGAAATTTATTAAAAAAACAATAACCTAATACTGGTTTTGTCAAAAAATTTTATGCTATGTTATGCGGAAAATTAAAAACACTTTACTACTTTTGTTAGAATATAACTGTTGTTACGTCAGTTAACATTTATGAAACCAAAGAAAGTCACTAACGATGATTTGGAAAAGATCATCGCCGGGGTAAAAACTCAAGCTGTAGAAGCTATTGGGAATTACCTCTACAAAGGATTTCGGATTCAGGTTAGTAAATATAACCTGTCTGGGGCGGAGAGGGTTCAGCTCCTTTATCAAAGGAGAAGGAAAGAAGGTCTTTGTATCGTCTGCGGCACAAAAGTAGGTAAAAAAAATCCATCTACTGGCAGGTTGTATCGCCTCTGCGAATTCCACCGGAAGAAAATAGATAAAAAAAAGTAATTCATAAAATCCGGAAAACGACTGATAATCAATATAGAGCTTAGCTCTGGTAGGTTACCTTGTTTTCCGGATTTTATTTCAAGAGTCTCGTTTCTCGATCTTCCCACCTTATATCAGTTCTAAACTTTTCCAGATCCACCTTACTCGTTTTAGTTTTATCCTTTTCTCTGCCTCTGATGGCCCAGGGAGAAAATCCTTCTAAACAAGGACCATCCGATCCTGACATTTTATTCAGGATTGCTGAAGAAGCGTATAAGGATCGCAGGTTTTATAAAGCCGCGGAAACTCTTCGTAATTTTCTCGTATTGTATCCGGGGAACTCCAAAAAAAATCGGGTCTTAAGCCTCTTGAAAGATTGTTTTCTAAAACTGGATAGGCCTGAGAAAGCCTTGGAAGTAAGTCTGGATCTTTACAAAATGGAACCGACCGGAGAATTCGGGTTAGAATCCTACTTGGAAGCGGGAAGGCTGCTCGCCAAGATGGGAGAAACCGACCAGGCCAAGCAGATTTTCTCTTCAATTTGCAGACAATCTTACTCCAGAGCCATGGCGGATAAGGCTGCTTTGGAATTTTCAGGTATCGATTTGCTTTCTGATAGGGATGAACCCTCTCCGGAAGGTGAATCTTGCCGCGAAAAATAAAGGAAATACTCGGATTTCGGTCCGAATTCCATGATTCCGAGCCGATACTAGTTTATAGTTGAATTCTCACGGAAGAATTTTTTAATCTCTGGTAAAGTATGTCCAACGGCTTCTTTCAAATCGTGAATTACCCGAAAGGGTCCTATGTCATCGTCGAAGGCAAGAAAGAAGCCCATAATTTCTTTATCATCCGACAAGGCAAGGTCAGGGTCGCCCGCGAAAACCAAGTAGTGGGGGAAGATCCGAATCAACTTCTCGGGCCCGGAGACTTTTTCGGGGTTGTTGCTGCTATGAGTCAGCACGCTCAGATCGAATCTGCGATCGCATTGACAGATGTTTCTCTCATCCAAGTAAGTTACGATCAATTCGGAACTCTGATCCAAAAGAATACTCCGGTAGCAATGAAGATCATTCGCTACTTCTCCATGAAACTCAGACAGTTCGATTCAACGATCACTCGTCTTTCGTTTCGTACCGCTGTAGAGGAGGATCCGAACCAATTATTCGCGATCGGAGAATATTATTTTAACCAAAAGAATACTCTTCACGCTGCGTATGCCTTCCAAAAATATTTGCAGTATCTTCCTAACGGTCAATTTGCTACTCAAGCAAAGCTGAAATTACAAACCGTCAATCAACCGGTTGCTCCTCCTCCTATCGATTATACTAAATTTAACCGTGCATACGGTGATAATGAAATGATCTTCTGCGAGCACGAACCTGGAAGAGAATTATATATCATCCAACACGGAAGAGTTAAGATCACAAAGATCGTGGATTCTAACGAGGTACTTCTCGCGGTTTTACAAAGCGGGGACATCTTCGGAGAAATGGCTCTTTTGGACAATAAACCGAGATCGGCTTCCGCAATCGCATGGGGGGAAGTTCAACTTCTTGCGATCAATAAGGCCAACTTCGAGGGAATGGTCAAGGCCCAACCTCAGCTTGCAACTAGATTGATCACTCTTCTTTCTGAAAGGATTTGGACTGCGTATAAACAGCTTGCGAACTTATTAATTTCCGATCCTCAAGGAAGGATTGCTGATACATTACTCACTCTTGTAGAGAAAAACAGGGTGAAAGTGATCCCTAAATCCACGTACAACTTCGAGATCGGGACTAAAGACTTGATTAAGATGGTGGGTCTGACCTATCCTAAAGACGAGAACCTAGTTCTGGATCTGATCTCTAAAAACAAATTTATCAAATTGGACCAGGGAAAAATTTCCTGCACCGATCTGGTTGAATTGGAAAAACTTGTACAAGCTTTCCGCAAAAAATCGCAGATAGACGCTAAAATCAAAAAACGTGCCTAGTACAGATCGAGAAGCCAGATTGCGTAAAGCGGTCCTTTGGCTGAAGAAAAAAGATCCTACTACCAAAAAGATCATTCAAACTATAGGGCCTTGTACTCATAAGATGATGGGAAAACCCTATTATGTATTGATCAGGTCCGTAATCAGCCAACAACTTTCAGTAAAGGCCGCCCGAACGATGGAAGATCGGGTCAAAGAATATTATGGAAACGGAAAGCAGTTCCCTAAACCAGAAGTATTTCTGAAACTTTCCAAAGCTCAATTGAGAAAAGCCGGTCTTTCTTTTGCAAAGATACAAACGGTTAAATTGATATCTAAAGCGTATTTAGATGGAACAATCTCGGATCGTAAACTCTCTAAGCTCGACGATATACAAGTCTTAGAACTTCTTTGCAGTATAAAAGGTGTAGGCCCGTGGACCGCAGAAATGGTTTTGATGTCGTCCTTAGATCGTTGGGATCATTTTTCTTATAATGATTTGATCTTAAGAAAATCGATCCAAAATAATTACGGTATATCTATGAATTCTAAAAAAGAAATTTTAGAATTCACTTCAGGGTTTTCTCCATATAGAACGATCTTTAGTTGGTATCTTTGGAGAGCTTGGGAAGGGATTCAGAATCTCTAATTGTTTCGAATACTTTAACTCGATCTTCTTGCAAAAATAATCCGCTTTTCAAAACTGGACTTACTTCCGGGAGGAATGGGGTGTGATTCCCCAACTGACGGCGCAACCGTAATAAGAAGTTTACCTTCTTTGAGTCGGATCTTCCCATGAAAGTATCGCCCGTACTCGATCTTTCGTACCGAAAATTTTTTTCAGGGCCCCGGATAATTTAACCGGGATCGCTCTAGAGAACTTACTAATTATTCTATTACGATTCCCGGAAACACAGGGAGTTTAATCATGAAAAATCGAATCTTTTGGATTTGTATTTTCTTTCTAATCTTTTTGCAGGTCAACTGCGAACAAGGATCTTCCCAAACGGCAACAGAAGGCCTTTTGGCGTTATTGAACCAACCAAGTAAAGCTGGTCCTGAAAATCCGGGATCTGGGCCAGAGGAACCGGAACAACCGACAGATCCTGTTCAAGAAGGTACTTGGCTTGCGGATACAGTGACAGAAGCTCCGGGGCACACTGGTTCCGGATTTCAAGATAAGGCAAAGCTTATCAACGGAGTGAGAGGAGGAGGGACTGGAGCAGGAGGTACGGATGTATTCTCTCTTCAATATTCCAGCACGAATACTCCTCCGAATGATTATGTGATCTTGGAATGGTCCGGTTCTAAAATCACAAATGGAGTCGGGATAGATTTTATCGTTTTTGAAAACGGTTTCAAAGTAGGAACTACTACAAATTACTTCATGGATATTATTATCGTAGAAGTGAGTAATGATCTTGCGAATTGGTGCGGTTTTAATCCGGATTATGTTTTTTCTCCGGAAACTACTTATTCAAAGGATCCCGCTAGCTGGTTAAGATTTGCCGGTAGAATGCCTGTATTATTCCACGAAACGAATAATAATTTCGGTTATGATCCTGCTTTGGTTTTTGATACGAATAATTCAGGAGGAGACGGCTTCGATCTGGATAATCTAAGCGATGTAAGTAATACCGCAGGAGGTTCCGGTTGTACAAGTGTATTAAAAACGGAACTACAATCCGGTTTTACTTATTTAAGATTGTCTTCAGCTTCTTCCAATCGTTGGAAAAATCCGGATACAAATGCGATTTTTGTGAAAGAAGCGATCTCAAACGGTCCGGACATTGACGGAGTGTATGCTAGGTATAAGATAGCGAGATAGAATATTATAAAAAAAGAAAGCCTTAGGTTTTTAGACCTAAGGCTTTTTCATTTTAGAACTGGATATAAGAATTAAATATTGATCCCGACTGCTTTGCAATCGGCTTTGATCATGATCTCTACTAACTCTTTAAATTTGACTTTCGGTTCCCAACCAAGTTTTTCTTTTGCTTTTTGAGGATTTCCGATAAGAAGATCCACTTCGGTAGGTCTGTAAAAAGAAGGATCTACTTCTATGAGTAATTTTCCGTCTTTTTTATTATAACCTTTTTCTTGGTCTCCCTTTCCTTTCCACTCCACTTGGATATCCAAATGTCTGAATGATTCCTCGATGAATTCTCTTACTGTATGAGTCTCATTTGTAGCGACTACATAATCATCCGGTTCGGCCTGTTGGAGCATCATCCACATCATGTTTACATAATCCGGAGCATATCCCCAGTCTCTTTTTGCATCTATGTTCCCTAAATGGATCGCTCCACTTTTTCCTGAAACGATGCCTGCGACACCCAGAGTGATCTTTCTAGTTACGAAACCTTCTCCCCTTCTAGGAGATTCATGGTTGAATAAAACTCCGTTGGATGCGTGAAGCCCGAATGCTTCTCTATAGTTTACAACCGCCCAGTATGCGTATAATTTTGCGACAGCATAAGGAGATCTAGGATAAAATGGGGTAGTCTCGTCCTGAGGGACAGCTTGTACTTTTCCGTACAATTCGGAAGTGGACGCTTGGTAGAATCTGGATTTTACTCCGGTTTGTTTAATTGCGTCTAGGATCCTTAAAGTTCCAACTGCATCTACTTCTGCAGTATATTCAGGTACTTCAAAGGAAACGCCTACATGGGATTGCGCGGCGAGATTGTATATTTCATCCGGTTGTACTTTTTCCAGAACTCGATTTAGGTTACTGGAATCGGTAAGATCACCGTAATGTAGAAAAAGATTAGGGTTTCCTCTTAGATGTTCGATTCTATCTCTGTTTAAGGAACTAGTTCTGCGAACTATCCCGTGTACTTCGTATTTTTTTTCCAAAAGAAGTTCAGTAAGATAGGATCCGTCTTGTCCGGTAATCCCTGTAATAAGCGCCTTTTTCATTCTGGAACCAAAAACCTCGGCTTTGCTATTGGGGCAAGAAGGATTACGGAGCCAAACAAGCCTCAACTCGAACTTTTGTAGGAATTCCTACACTGTGCCTTTGACCCAGTTTTTCTTTTTGAATTCGTAAACGAATATTAGGGAAAGTGATCCGATCCATACGAAGATCGAGGTCCAAAGGCCTAATGTTTCTCCTTTCCATACGATACCGAAAAGATAAGCCGAAGGAAGCATCACAGCGTATGTAAGAAGGATATAGATCCTGAATACATAATTTTGCATTCCCGCACCTCTGAGAGCCGCGCCGATCACCATATGATATGCATCTCCGATCTGAATGATCCCTAATAGTACCAAAACAGGATAACATTCTTCCACCAACGATTCGTCCCTTGTCATCGCATACACGATCCATTTTCCAAAGAAGATGAAACATAAACCGATAAGGCCCATTACGTGTGCCGCGATGAATGCGGAACGAAACGCAGAATGATATGCTAATTTGTATTTTTTAGCCCCCATTGCTTGGCCTAGTATAGTGGTTGCTGCAACTCCGAATGCGTAACCTGGAAGAAAGGCAAAACTTAAGGTAGAGAATAATACATTAGAAGCTGCTACAGCTAGAACGGAAATTAAACCTTGGATCTTAGAAAAAATTACGAAGGCCACATTGACTAGTCCTTCTTCGAAGCCTGGAGGGCTTCCTACTTTGAAAATTTCCTTTAAATGTTCGATACTAGGAAGAAGGCTTACCCCTTCGAAATACTCTCCAATTTTATAATAAAAAAAGAATATAGGAAATACTAATAATCCTGCCAAGCCCGCGATCGAGGAGGCAAGCCCTGCGCCTCCGATCCCCATCGGGGAAACTCCTAAGTTTCCGTATATGAATATCCAATTAAAGAATATATTTGCGAGAGTGGTGACAGCCATAGAAACAAAGCCTGCCTTAGTGAATCCAAGACCGTCTAAAAATCCTCTGAAACAGAATCCTAAAAAATAAAATCCGCTGCCGATGAATCTATAATATAAATATTCCGTTCCGAGTGCGTTTACTGTTTGTTCCGGTCCTACCCAAAACATGATCAGTTCAGAGATCCAAAGTCCTGATACCGAAAGTAGAATTCCGAAAAATACGGATAAATAAAATGTTGAAACTCCTACTTTTCCGATCTCTGATCTTTTACCTTCTCCGAATCTTCTTGCTACTATGATTTGGACTCCCATTGAGAATCCGATCAAGAAAGCAACTAAGGTATAATAACTTGTTCCTCCGATCCCGATTGCAGCGATCGCATTTTGGCCCAAGTATCCGACCATTACGGTGTCTGTAATCCAAACTAAGGATTGGCTTAACATTCCGAAAACAACCGGTAAGGCCAAGGATAGGATTTTAACGTTTAATCTACTGGGACGATACGCTCTAAATATTTTTTTGTATAAAGGATCCAAGCTGTTTCCAGGTTTGAGGCGGCTACTACGCGAACAACATTTTTTCGACGAAAAACGGTTTATCCCTTCGGCTATAGAACTAAGATGACGGAAGCGGACGAAGAATTTATGGATTCCAATCTAGGATTTGCAGACCTTCATAATCATCTATACGGTAGTCTGAAGCCGGAACTTTTATGGAAGATGGGATTGGAAAATCCTTCTCCGAGATGGGAAATTTTTACAAAACCGTTCCAAGAACTTTACGGCAAGTCGATCGATACGAAAACTTTTTTCGAAGATTATAAATCTTTGGAAAAATTCAAAAGTATTTATTTATTCAACCACCAAGGTCCATTTCCTGAATTTCAGGCAAAGTTCAATCTGATCATCGCCCTTTCTAAATTTAATCCGGATGAGATCAAATTCGTTTCTAAGCGGATTACTCAAGATCAATATGAGGAAGGTGTTACTTTCGGAGAATATCGGATCATGTATTCTCCATTAGATACTTATGATGGGATCTATTCTAAAACGTTGGCGTCTTGCGAAGGTTTCGAAGAAGCCGAATCCGAACTTTCCGGAAGAGCAAGATCTAGACTTGTCGTATCCTTACATAGAGACGGGGATGTTTTTAAAGAATACGAGATGTTGAAAGAGATGATGGAGAAAAATTCTCTCATCAGAAAGTACCTTGTAGGTTTAGATTTTTGTTATATTGAAGAAGGTTTCCCTCCAAAGGATAAAAAAGAATTCTTGAAAGAAATCCAAAAGGATAATAAGGCGGAAACCTCCACTGCACTCACTGTTCTGTATCATGTGGGAGAATCTTTTCAGGATAAAACCTTACTGTCGGCGACTAGATGGATCTTAGAATCCGCAGAATGGGGTGCTCATAGATTAGGGCATGCGATCGCAATGGGTTTGGATCCAAATGCTTATCTTGGAAAAACAGTGATCGAGCCGGTCTCTGAAAGGTATGACACTTTAAAATTTGAATTGGATCATTGGGAAGATATTTCGAATTACGGAGAATTTCCTTCTAAGAAAAGATTAGAATCAGAATTAGATTCAATCCGACATAAAGAAAAAGTAGAAATTTCCGTTACGGAATCTATGGTCTCGGAAACAAAGGTATTTCAAGAGTACTGCATGGATCGAATTCGTAATACGGATGCAATCATAGAATCCTGTCCTAGTTCCAACGAATATATTGGAATGGTCCGCGACAAGGCTCATCATCCATTGATCCGATTTGCACGTCATAATTTGAAGTTCACGATCTCTACTGATGACCCGGGGATCTTTGGAACCAATATTAGAGAAGAATATAAAAAAGCGGAAGCGTTAGGATTGGATCCCGATCTTTTAGAAAAAGTCCGTAAAGAATCTTTTTTCTATACTTCGGAAATCCTTTCCGGAAGAATTCGGCCGGAAGAGAAGGTCGTATAAACGATGAAATTTTTATTTCGTACCTATTTGTCCGCGTTATTATTCTTTTTATCTTTTGTTTCGGTCCATTCTCAGAACCAAAGTGATTTCTCGGATCCTTACGATTATAATTTAAGAAATTATAAGGACGAAAAAACTTCGGATGGGTTTAGGGAATATTCTCTTCCTCCTAAAATGGATAAACCTCCTCTTGTAAATCCTAGAAACGTTCAAGTTCCTTTTCAAACTGGTTTACCTAATTCTAACGGGAGTCAAGGGACCCGAAGAACTACGAATCCACTTCAAAATAGAAATGATGACGGTCTTTTTAATCCTATTACGGGAGAAGTGAATACGGAAGCTTTGCAAAGGCAACAAGAACAAGCAAGAGATCGTAGGAAGAAGTTGGAGGAATTCGGAAACGATCCACAACCATATACCGAATCTAGACTTCGTCGTTTTTCAATTATCTTCTTTATGACCTTGCCGATTGCTGCGGGCGTTGCGTATGGAACATTGTCTGCAGTGGATCCCGGATACCAAAAAACATTCGAGGGTGGATGGATCGTATTCGGTGTCGCTACAACATTAGCTTTAACGAATGCATGGTTGGACCTGAGAGATTATGATAGAATGAAGTTGGAAAACCAACCTCAAAGCCCTACTCCGAATCCGAGTGTGCCCGATAAACTTTCAGAGACGATCCATCCTAAAACGATCCCGGGATACGGTTTGTATTCCAGGAATTTTGAATATAGAATGGAATTCGAACTCTTCAGTTCCAGTTTCTAATGGCCTTATTCGGATCACCTGATTTCAAGGAAAAATTCCAGGCGAATTGGGAGAACATTTCTCTTTTTTACGAAGAGAATATCAAACCGACGATGAGATTGGTGTTCGGAGTATTGGGGATAATTTCTCTAATGATCTTGATCTTCTTATACGGATTTTATTATCCTCCTGAATGGATCCATCCTCTTCGTCTTGTTACCATGAGCATAGTATGGTATTTGGTGATCTATGAATTCTTAAGTTTTATATTCACATTAACATCATATCGTTCCTATCTTAGTTTGCATAAGGTAGAAGTTTTCGTTTTTCTAATCGTCATCTTGCAGTTCTTTTTTGAAGAAAAGATAGAATCGATCATCTCTTCTTCCCAGCAAAGGACAGAAGAAGTAGTTCTTCTCTTCTTATCCGTTAGCCAATTAACCTTGGCATTCGGAGGTTTTGCTCATTTTTTAAGAAGAGCAAGGTTATCACTCGGAAAAGTTTCACCTTCTTTAGTGATGACAGGAAGTTTTGCTTTATTGATTCTGATAGGTACAGCTGCATTATGCCTTCCTAGAGCTGAAACTCGAAATATTCCAATAGTAGATCTATTCTTTACTGCAGTAAGCGCAGTCTGTGTTACTGGATTAAGCACGATTGATGTGTCTAGGGATCTGACAGGGACCGGTCAAGTGATCCTAATGATACTCGTTCAATTGGGTGGACTTGGGTTAATGACCCTTACCGTCTTTTTTGCTTTGGTTTTGGAAGGCCAGGTCTCCGTTACTGAAAAATTGATCATAAAGGATCTATTTAGTCAGGAAACGATCGGAAGAGCTGGTTCCATATTAAAACAAGTCGCTTACCAAACATTTGCGATAGAAGGGATCGGATCAGTTCTTCTTTATTTTACTTACCCTAGGAATATTGGTCTGTCTGAGAAAGACCTATTATTTCATAGTGTGTTTCACTCTATTACAGCTTTTTGTAATGCAGGTTTTGCCCTTTTTCCGAAAGGGTTAGCTGAGACTTATTTTAAAGGATCTTATTCTTTTCTTTCTGTAGTAATGATATTGATCGTATTCGGTGGATTAGGTTTTCCCACCATGAATCAGATCTTTAAAAAGATGAGGTTTAATGAAGAAAGTTTTAGAAGTCGTTTTTCTTTAGGATCAAAACTGATCTTATGGACTACAGTATTTCTATTGTTATTCGGTTGGATATCCTACTGGATCTTGGAGTTAAATTTCACTTTAAAAGGACTGAGTTGGTATGACCAGGCATTTCATTCTCTTTTCTATTCAGTAACCACAAGGACTGCAGGATTTAATACATTAGAAATTTCCTCTATGGGGATCCCGATGGTATTCGTGAGTTTATTTTTGATGTGGGTAGGAGCTTCTCCAAATTCGACCGGGGGAGGGATCAAAACTTCTACTTTCGCATTGTCTGTTTTACAATTCTACCAATTCTTTACTGGAAAAGAAAGAGTCGATATTTTCGGAAGAACTGTAGCTGAAAGTTCCTTGTCTAGGGCTTCAGTCGCGATCGTACTTTCTATGTTTGTAATATTCCTTGGGATATTATTTTTGATCTGTTTCGAAAAACCTCTGCCTTTTTTAGACATATGCTACGAAGTAGTTTCTGCCTATGGAACTACCGGACTTACCCGCGGGATCACATCTATGTTCGATGCTCCAGGTAAATTATTGATATGTGTAGTTATGTTTGTAGGAAGAGTCGGAGTGCTGACGGTATTATTGGCTTTTGTTCCGAAACGTAAACCTAGAAGATATTGGTATCCGGAAGAATACGTTGTGGTCGGTTAAAGGAAGGTTCGGATGAGAAAGAAAAGGATTGCTGTGATCGGTCTTGGTGATTTCGGGATCGAACTTGTAAAAAGATTATATGAAGACGGCCAAGAAGTAACAGCTGTAGATCAAGATAAGGGCAAGATAGATCGTATCCAAGAATTTTCCACATATTGTGTGGCGATAGATTCCACAGACGAATCCGAATTAAAAGAACATGGTTTAGATGAAATGGACGCGGTCGTACTTGCGATCGGAGATAATTTCGAGAATCTGATCGTGACCGCAGATGCTTTAAAAAAAATAGGCGCGGTAAATATATACGCTAGATATCAATCCGATCTAAATAAAAGAGTCCTACAAATGTTGGGAATAGAGAATCTTTTTAACCCGGAAGAACAGGCTGCTCATTCCATGGCGGAACAACTTGCAAATAGTAGTGTGAAAGGGGTTACTTTATTAGGAGAAGATTATAGGATCTTGGAAACTGTCTTGCCGAAACAGTTGCAAGGTAAAACAGTTCAGGGTGCCAAACTCAGAGAAGATTGGAATTTAAATCTGATCACGGTTAGAAGACCTAAAAAATCCAGAAGGAAATCGGATCGAAAGGAAGAGGAAATACTCGGGATCCCTTCGCCCAATTTACAACTTTCCGAAGGTGATATTCTGGTGTTATTCGGAAAGAACGAGGATTTAGAAAGGTTGATGGGAAAAAGATAAGTTTCCCTTCTGAAAGCTCTAAAAATTTTTTGAATGAAAATCGGAGGATTTAGGAGTAAAATCGGATTTGGTTTGGTCGAAATAGAAAGGGATTATTCATGAGAATTCTAATTCTTATATTTCTCTCAGGACTTATTTCTTGCTCCCCTCTACAGGTAAAATCCCAGGTAGAAGTGGAAAGGTCTGAGTTTATGCGTTATCAGGGAAAGACGTACGCATTTCTTCCATTTTTTGGCCAAGCTCCCAAGGTAATCATCATCGAAAACGCCGAACTTATCCGAGAAAAATTCGCCGAAAAAGGATATGAAGAAGTTCATTTTGAAAAAGCAGATATTTTAGTACATTATGATATATTAATTATGCCTAGGGGATCTATGATCGATTTTCGGACCGATCTGGGCGCATTCGGGGGCTGGACAACAGCAAGGGGAATGCGTTATCATTCCTGGGGAGGTTCTTCCAGTAGGTCGAATTCGGTTTCCTTATTAGGATTTATGGGATACGCAGGGAGTTTTGGATACGGTGGCGGATATAGATCCGGCGGATACGCTCCTTATGCCGAAAACTTTTACGATGTTATCTTTAAGATAGAAATGTACGATGGAAAAAAGTATAGAGGACTTCCTTCCAGTTTATTATTAAAAGCAAACGTGGAAGGAGAAGGTAGATCAGGTCCTCTGTTCGATGTAGTCCCCTATTTGATTACCAGTTTTTTTAAAACTTTTCCCGAACTTAAAGGAGAGAAGAAAGTAATCGTATCAGAAGACGAAGTCTGGAAAGGAGATTAATAACTCTTAGCCCATAGGATAAGGGATTTTTTTCGAAACTTCGTCGATCTTCTTTAAAACACCTTCTGTTAAGATAAGATCTGCCGCCTTTAAACTATCTTCTAATTGTTCGACAGTGTTTGCCCCTATGATTGTGGAAGCAACATAGTCGTGCTGTTTGGACCAAGCGACCGCAAGAGTAGTGACACTCATGCCCGCTTCTTTTGCAATTTCTATCAGTTCTTTGGTAGAAGCAATAGTTCCCTCATTCAAGAATCTATTAGCCATTCTTCTTTGTCTTTCTGTGGGAAGTTTTGCATAACGTGTAAATCTTGCATTTTCAGGAGGATTTGGGCCGTTGTATTTTCCGGTTAATACTCCTCCAGCCAAAGGAGAATAGGGAAGAAGACTGATCTGTTCTCTTCTGCAAATATCGGAAAGAGCGTCCTCAAACCTTCTGTTTAAGATGCTGAAATTATTTTGGATGGATTCGTATCTCGCCAATTTATTCGTATGGGAAACTTCCAGGCTTTTCATCGTTCCCCAAGCTGTCTCATTACTACTTCCGATATATCTTACTTTTCCTTCGTCTATCAATTCGGTAAGAGCATCTAAAGTTTCTTCGTAACCGAAATCATGATCCGGCCAATGTGTTTGGTATAAGTCAACGTAGTCGGTGCCTAAACGTCTTAAACTTCCTTCGATTGCGACTTTGATATTTCTTCTATCTAAAGCGGTTTTTCCTTCTCTTACAGGAGGAGAGAACCATCCATGTCCCGGTCCGCAAACTTTTGTGGCGATCAGGATCGATTCTCTTTTTTTAGTCTTGAGCCAGTTGCCGAATATTTTCTCGGTAGCATGAACATACTCAGCTTCCGGAGGAACTGGATAGATTTCTGCGGTATCGTAAAAATCTATCCCGGAGTCGAAGGCTTTATCTAAGATGCGATGAGCTTCTTTTTCGTCGCAAGAAGAACCGAATGTCATGGTTCCCATACAAATTTCGGAAACGACCATCCCGGTTTTTCCAAGCCTTCTCTTTTTCATCCGAACCTCTTTATTTTCCTTCTGCCCAAGATTCCTTTCTAGGATCCGCTCCGCCATACAAAATTCCGGTCTTAGGATCCTTTAAGGAAATACAAGGAGCTCCGAAATCATACTCCCATGTATCTTTTCCTTTGACTTCGTATCCTAAACTTTCGAGAGCTTTTTCTTCTTTTTGATAAATATCTTTTTCCAGTTCGATCCTTCCCGGATAATATTTATGAGGAGAGAATGAGTCCGGCCAATTTAGGGAACGGAAACGAGGGGCATTCACTGCTTCCTGAGGATTCATACCGAAGACCACCAAGTTCAAGAAAACCTGGACTACAGCTTGAGTTTGCATGTCCCCGCCTGGAGTTCCAAAGCTCATCCAGAATTTTCCGTCTTTAAATACCATAGACGCGTTAGGCGTAATTGTGGGTCTTTTTCCAGGAACTAATGCAGAAGGATGATTTGGATCCAATCTAAACTGGGTCATTCTGATTCCGAGAGTAATATCCCCTTCAATGATCGGAGATTGTGGAAAGTCACTTGGTGTAAGAGATAAAGCATTTCCCTTCGAGTCTATAATGCTTAAGTAAGTAGTATCTCTTCCTATTTTTCCCGCTTCCGTTTTTTCCCAGAAGTTAGGAGTAAGGTCCAAGAAAGAATCTAAGTTTGCCACAATTGTATTAGCATCTTCGGATTTGCTTGCGATCTTCTTTGCACTTGCAGGTGATTCGAATAAGAAAGGATTCCCTGCAGGGGGAGTTTTTCCAAATGCTCTAGATTGGAGTAATTTCCTTCTTTCCGCAGCGTATTCTTTGCTTAATAAACCTTTTTCAGGAACGGTAATATAAGCGGGATCTCCGAAATACTTTTCTCGATCTGCCATTGCGAGTTCGATCGCTTGGATTACCGTATGCACATATTCTTTGGAATTATGGCCCATCGATTTTAGATCGATTCCTTCTAAAATTTGTAGGACGATTGGAACGACCGCACCTTGATTCCAAGTACGATTTGCAAAAATTGTATAGGGGCCGTAATTTCCTTTAAGAGGTTCTTCCCAATCCGCACTATATCGATTTAGATCCGACTTCGACATTGTGCCATCATGTTCCGCGTGTGCCTTTGCAATCTTATCCGCGATAGGCCCTTTATAAAAATAATCTCGGACTGCTTCTAAAGATTCGATCCTATTTTTTCCGGAAGAAGAGGCTGCCTTCTCTGCATTCGCTAATTCTTTTAATGTGGCAGATAACGCTGGCCTTTTGAATACTTCTCCATGATGTAATGGTTTCCACCATTTATTTCCCACGTAAATTTCGGCGTTATAAGGAAGAAGAAAACGGAGCCCTAACCGTTTGAAAACACCTATGTTTAGGTTTCTCATTAATATTCTATGAACAGGAAAACCTTCTTCGGCTATCTTAATTGCCGGGGCGCTTACTTCTTCGAAAGACTTTGTTCCGTATTTTTTTAATAAAGCAACGATCACGTCCGGGGAAGCGGGAACCAATTGAGAGGAATATTTCAACATAGGAATGGATTCATGTCCTCTGGATTTGAAATATTCTATCGTTGCATTTGCAGGAGCAACTCCAGCTCCGATATAACTATGGACTTTTTTATCCCCTTGATCGTAATACAATAAGGGCGCTACGCCAGGAAAAGAAGCTTCTTCGCCTTGGGTCACGTTTAAAACAAGAAGAGCCGCGACTCCTGCGTCGGCAGCATTTCCTCCTTTCTCTAAAATTTCTAAAGCTACTTTCGTTGCTAAAGGATGACCGCTAGCCACCATCATTTTAGAACCTTCTGCAGTCGGTCTGTCTTTATGGTAAGGATCGTCGAAAGATAAAGTTTCTCCGGGGCCGGAAGTTAAAAAATATAGAATTGTAAGCACCAAAACTATGAATAGAATTCCGTATCCGGAATATTTTAGGATTTTTTTCATGATCTCCTCTTCATTACGAGAGGATCTTTCTAATTTTTTGAAAAGAACGAGCAAGGTTTTTTTATCTTATATGCCTTCAAAAGGAATGAACGTAATTCGTAACTTTTATCCAATGGGAAAGTCAAAGATAGAAAGGGACTTTGGAAAAAGTTCCCCGTCCGAGTTGTAGGGGCCCGATTTTGAGCAGACGTTTTCCTTTTCATTATGCTTGGATCATTTTAGTAATCACATTTTTCACATTAATCGTTGCAGCTGGCGTAAGATCTATGCCTGGGATACTGATCGTCCCTCTAGAAAAAGAATTCGGTTGGGATCGATCTGCGATCTCTTTTGCAGTATCAGTAAATCTTTTACTCTATGGCCTTGTAGGTCCTTTTGCGGCCGGCCTCATGAATCGTTTTGGAGTAAAACGAATTATGATATTCGCTCTTGGGCTATTGATCTCAGGAATTTTGCTAACAACGATTATGCGGACGAATTGGCAACTAGTCGTTCTCTGGGGAATCATGGTCGGATTTGGCTCAGGTATGGCGGCCTTAGTTCTTGGAGCGACCGTAGTGAATCGATGGTTCGTTTCTCATCGAGGATTGTTGATGGGGATTTTGACTGCGAGTACTGCGACTGGCCAAATTATCTTTCTACCTTTCTTGGCCTCTCTTACGGAAGCGGAAGGCTGGAGAAACGCAGTATATATGGTTGCGGTGATTCTAGGAGTTTTACTTCCTGTGGTCATTCTATTGATGAAAGATTCTCCGAAACAATCAGGACTCTTACCTTATGGAGCGAAATCGGAAGAAGACGGAATTTTGCCTGTTTCAGGAAATCCTTTTGTAGAAGCGATCTCAGCATTAAAGACGGGCCTAAGATCTAAAAATTTCTGGTTACTCGCAGGAAGTTTTTTCGTTTGTGGAGCGAGCACGAACGGACTTGTAGGAACTCATTTGGTTCCTGCATGTTCCGATCATGGAATTCCGGAAGTAAGAGCAGCAGGACTTCTTGCTTTGATGGGAATTTTCGATCTGATCGGAACGGTCGGTTCAGGTTGGTTATCCGACAGAGTGAATAATAAAATTCTGTTATTCACCTATTATGGGCTTAGAGGAATTTCATTATTACTATTACCTCAAGCATTCGATCCCGAATCGGATCGACTTTCTTTATTTGCGGTATTTTACGGATTAGATTGGATCGCTACAGTTCCTCCTACAGTTGCGTTGACTGCAAAAATATTCGGAAGAGAAAAAGTAGGCTTGATGTTCGGTTGGGTAGTCGCATTTCACCAGATTGGAGCAGCAGTAGCGGCATTCGGAGCGGGATATATCCGAACTGTGCAAGGACATTACGATTATGCGTTTATGATAGCAGGTGCCCTATGCGTATTTACTTCTTTAGCGATATTTGCAGTTTCTACGGAAAGAAAGAACGAAATTCCGGGAAGTCCGGAGCTTGTATCATAAAAATAGAATATTATTCTAATAGTTCCACTTTTCCTGAAATAGGAGTGATAGAACGGATTTTATCCTTTTTATAATCCAGTTCGTATAAAGTATAATTATTATAAGGGCGGTATTCCTGATTTTTGGATTGTTTTACGAATTCAGGATCGCCCAAAAAGTAAACGGACCCGTTTTTTACTACAGGGAAACAACCCACGAAAGAAGAATCATATCTTTGTTTTGTTCTTAGATCGATAACTACAATATTTCCCAGTTTCCCATCCGCTCTTTCCGTAAAAGAAAGCACCTTTCCGTCGGGGCTAAAACTTATATTGACTTGCTCTCTATTTTCTTTCGGAAGTTTGGATTGAGGGTCCACAGGGAACGGATAGAAAGGTGCAGTAAACTTAACCAGTTCACCAGTGGTAGAAGGAAGTTTATAAAGACGGTTTTCATTTTCAGTAGCGACACGAACTAAAACCTGATCATCCGAGATCATGTAAACGTCGGTGAGTTGTAATTTACCTGTCTCCACCCATGCAAGCGTTTTGAGTTCTGAAGTTTCCAAAGAATATTTATGGATCGGAACTCTTAAGGATTCTTCTCCATGTTCCGAATATTTCACTTCATTCCCGATCAGTACCAGATTTTTTTGATCCGGAGAAACATAAGGCTGGTAACCCGGAAGAGATTTTATCTCTTTTTCTCTATCATAATCGTATAATACTGTTTCCCATCGATCCGAATTCTTTCTGGAGAAGATCACAACTGATTTGTCCTTTAGAAAACCGGTATTTCCTGGAAAAGCATCGCTAGTTCCTTTGATCGTTTTTACTTTTGAATTCGTTAGGTTTAATAAATTCAGGTCTTTGGAAGTTTTGAATAGAATATAGTTCTGTTTTCTAAAAACCGGGATCCCTTTTTCTTGAGTTCCTGTATAAACGAGTCCCGTTTTTCCATTGATGGAAGAGACCGAGATCAATCTTAAGATACCTTTATCTTCTTGAACCGCATAAACAGGATTCATAAAAGCGACTGGAGTAGGAGTGACTGAGAAGATAGGATCTTGAAGAAGGAGTATAAGAAGAACGGAACAGAATATTCGGAAAGCTGCAAGGCTTGGAAATTTATTTTTATTTATTATCTTAGCCTGCATACAGTCCATTCTTGGAAAAAATCCTAGTTTCGTCAGTAAAATTTATCCGATCTAGATCGGATCTGTTTCCCCAATTTGGGTATCGAGCTTTTTAAGATTAACGTTTGATCTCAAAAGTCCTAAACGTACCTTTAGCGTCTTCCCATTGTATGGTGGCTTCCGTTACCTTTGCTTTGGAAGGTCCTCTTTGTACTGCTTTGTATAGATCTTCGATAAAAACTTTGTCTCCTTCCACAACAACTTCCACTTCTCCGGTCGGTAAATTCATCGTATAACCTTTGAGGCGGCATTCTTGGGCTCTTTGTAGTACAAAATATCGAAAGCCGACTCCTTGTACTGTTCCTCGGATCCTAATTTTTGCTCTAGATTCGTTCTTTGCAGCCATTCAGTATCGACTCCTGCAGCTAAATTATACTCCCTTAGTCGACAGATGAAGCCTTATTTACCATCCAAGAAGAGAAATCCTGTAAAAACTGCCAGAGGATCTCTTTAGATTCTTCATCCGCTTGCCAGTCTTTGATCGCTTTTCGATAACAGGAAAGCCAAACTCTTCTCGCCTTCTCATCTATTGGAAAAGGTAAGTGTCTGGCTCTCATTCTAGGTGGTCCGTATTTTTGAACATAGTACGGAGGCCCACCTAAGACCTGGACCATAAAATCGGCAGACCTAACTTTGCTCTCTTCCAGGTTTTCTGGAAACATCCAAAGAATATCGCTCGATGCTATTTGATCATAGAAATTAGAAACAAGTTCCCGAATCGGATCTTCTCCTACTTTTTCGTAAAGTTCTCTCAAGCGAGGGCTGGGAGGAGGAGGACCTCCAGGGGGCATATAGAAGTTTGAGTCACTCATTTGGATAAAAATTTCTGGATCTCGGGTTCGAACTCTAATACCAACTTTTCATACACGTCTTTTTTAAACGAGACCACGGTCGAAAGGCATTCTTTGAATGGAATAAAGCGTACTCTTTCGAATTCTTGCTCGTGGGCCATAAGATCGCAATCTTCTGCTTTGCCGTCCCAATAAAGCAGAAACCATTTCTGGCTTTGGCCTCTGTATTTTTTTAGATTGGAATTTAGATGTAAGCTTTCCGGAAAATCATAGTTGATCCAATCAGGATATTCATAGACGGACTTTGCGTCATGAATTCCTACTTCCTCTAATAGTTCTCTTTTACAGGCAGAATCAGGATCTTCTCCTTTGTCTATCCCACCTTGTGGAAATTGCCAAGAACCTTTAAAATTTAGTCTTTCGCCTACTAAGACTTCTCCCTTGGAGTTGAAGACGACCATCCCTACGTTTTTTCTATATGGTTTGTCCATCATAGTAGAGAATTAAATCATATATTCGATAGACAAGCGGATTCTAAGCGTTCTATGAAAATCCCAGGGGCATAAATTCGAATAAATCAAATAAGATAACATGTAGGAAGTCCAACTGAAGACTGAATCTCATCTACGATAAGTAAAACTATGAAAAAATTTTAGACCTAGAGTGATACTAAACTTGGGAAAATTTTTTAAACTCCGGACGAACAAGAAGTTCACGTTTCTTTCAGTAGAAAAACGTGATAAATCATTTGAGGATAGACAAAGAGAGGGCCTAGGATTCTTTGGATGAATATTCCGAACTTAATTGGAGGATATGTTTCTTACGATGTCGGTCAGATTTAAAATTCGTAGACCTCGAGTATTTTCAGAGAAGGATTTCGAAATTAGGGAATCCGAGATACCCGGAATCGGAATGGGACTATTCTCAACAGAAGCTTTAGTAAAAGGCGATACCGTAGGATTTTATACTGGTAGGGTCCTGGACGATAAATCCGCCAATTCCGCTAAATACTGTGAGTCCAAATATCTACTATGGATCTGTAAAGATCATTGGATCTATGGAGAAGGAAAAGAATCCAATTATACCCGTTATATCAATCATAGTTCTAAGCCAAACGTAAAGTTAGTAGTATCAACTCGTTGGAAGACTGCAAGATTCGAAGCGATGCGCAAGATCAAAGCAGGCGAAGAGCTATTCTTTGATTATGGCGATGAGTATTGGATCCACTTAGACGTGTCTCCTGTAGAACAGAACTAAGTCCGATTCGACTTAGATCCATTTCCATTAACAACTTCACTTTCAGATTTTTTCCTATAAAATTATAAACTTTCAAGCTCGGAAGATATGAATTTTAGTTCTTATTTTCTGCAAAGAGTGGATTCTCATTAAACGATAAAGAATATTGGAACCGGGGGATCGGTTCTGAACTTTTTATCCGACATAAATGTTAATCGAAGATCCCAATATGAGGAAAGCAGATCCTTACCGTATTGGACATGGATCCTTCCTTTAATCTTATTCTATTTTTCATCTAAGGCATCTCTCGCATTTAAAGTAGATACCGGCATCTCCATTTCTTATCTTCCTATACCGATCGGCATCGTTTTATGTTTTTGGTGGGGGCCTGCAAGGGTTTTGCCCGCAATGTATGCAAATGCATTGTTTACTGCAAATCTTTGGGGGTTGCATGATGTGGATAAGTATCCCATCTATTGCCTTTGGGAAGTTCTCGCAGTCGGGATTTCTTGGCTATTTTTTATAAAATGGAGAAATGGAAAACCTTGGCTTCCTGATCTTAGGGAAACTGTCCGATTTATTCTTTGGGTCGCGTTTCCTGCAGCTATATGTAATGGAGTTTTAGTTGCGACCGGATTGGTTACATTCGGTGATCTTGCAGAAGATAAATTCCTGATCTCTAGTTTACAAGGAACGGTCGCTACGTTATTCGACACACTGAGCGTTTCAGTTCCGATATTACTTTGGATTACTCCATGGATGGAATTTCAGGGATGGACGAGGACTGAAGGAGCTTGGGAGAATCGAGAAACAAGCTGGGATAGAAACCGTTTCCGGAATTTAAAAAGAAGAAAGATTGCAGAGATCATCCTGATCTTTTCAATTTGCGCGATCTTTACTTCCCTCATTCCAACTTTGGAATACTGGTTTATCTTTGCTTTATTCGTTCTCTGGGCTTCTCTTAGATTCGGAATAACTCTCGCGTTGATCGCAAATATTTGGATACAGATCGTAACTTTAGTTTTTCCTATATTATTCGGGCTTTCGGAACATTATCAATGGTTTAAGGACGATAAAGAATTACTATTTTTAATGAACTTAGGGATACTTTGTGTAGTTGCATTGATTACAGGGAGGGCCACAAGCGATACCAAGAGAGAGTTACAAAGAAGAAGAAGGATAGAAGCGAAGTTGCTTTCTAGTAGGGAGCAATACAGAAAATTTTTCGAAGAAAATCTTTCCGCTAATTTTATCACAGATCAATCCGGAAGTATACTCGCCGCGAATTCTTCTTTTCTAAAGATGTTCGGGTTCGATTCCTTGGCAGAGATCTCCGTCAAAAATTTTTCGGACCTTTTTCCTTCTTATGATGATTATTCCTTTTTTCTCCAAAAAATACAGATCAGCTCTAGCTTAGAAACACATGAGGAATTTTTCCTGGATCGAAACGGGATACCTCTTCATACTACTGGGAATTATTTCGCGGTTTTTAATAAGTTAGGGCATTTGGAATCGATTCGAGGATATCTGTTGGATGATACTCTTCGTAGAAAATTGGAGAACCAATTGATCGAGTCCAAAAAATTAGAGACGATCGGAACATTGGCAGGCGGGATCGCGCACGATTTTAATAATATATTGCAGATCATTTCAGGTTACGCCACTCGCATACAATTGGAGTCTTCTCAGTCCGGGACTCTGACGGAAATGTCCAGATCGATCAATGCGGCGGCAGGTAGAGGTGCAATTATTGTTCGTAGACTCCTTTCACTCGCTAGAAAAGGAGGAGGTGGATTTAAAACGATACTAGCGGATCAATTGATCAACGAGACCGTCGATCTACTAGTTCCTACCTTCTCTGAAAATATAAAATTCATAAAAGATTGTAGGGAAGGACTTCCTGTTATTGTGGGAGATTACTCGGAGTTGGAACAGGTCTTGATCAATCTTTGTTTGAATGCGAGAGACGCTCTTCCACACGGGGGAGAGATCCGTATCAGAGGATTTTCGGTAAACGCATCCGCAATAAGGGAACCATTTCCACTTTCCGAACCGGCGGAATATTTATGCATTGAGGTTTCGGATAACGGAGAGGGTATGAGCGAAGATACTAAAAAAAGGATCTTCGAACCTTTTTTTACCACAAAGTCTAAGACTCAAGGTAGCGGGTTAGGTATGTCCATGGTATATGGGATCATGCAAAGTCATGAGGGAATGATCCAGGTAAGTTCAAAATCCGGAGAAGGCACGAGCATTCGCCTTTTTATTCCTGCGGCTAAATCCAAAACAAGTCAACTACTGGAGAGTAATTCTAAATCAAATCCAAGTTCTTCCGGGATTATTTTGGTGGTAGAAGAATCTCCCTATCTTTCCGAAATTTTGCAGGACCAAATGGGAAATTTAGGTCTTAGAGTGATTTCTGCAGAAAATCCTAAGAAGGCTATCGAAATATTACATAAATTTAAATCTTCCGTAGTTTTGATAACTGTGGATATGGATCCTGGAACACCCGCTCTAGAGTTCTTGGAAATCGTAAAGAAGGAAGCTCCGGATCTAAAAATTTTCGTTTCCGGAACCGATTTTAGTAAAGAGGCCATGGAAAAATTTTCCGGGCTAGGGATCTCGGACTTACTGGAAAAACCGTATAAGATCCGAGATCTGATCGAATTCTTTTATTCTAAAAGTTTTTGAAATTAAGCGGCTTTCTCTTTTGACTTTGCATTTTTGAAGAAGAATGCAAATCCCTGAACCAGATCATAGATCGCCGGGAGTTGAGTCAAAGAGATCCCGACATCTCCGTGAGAGATCAAAGGTGTTAAAACTAATTTTGATTTTTTTATAGGAAGGTGATCTTTTAGAGTAACCGCTTCTTTAGCAGGAACCACATTATCTCCAAGCCCATGCACGATAGAAACATGACAGTCTAAAAGATGGAGTTTGTCTTTTACTTGAAGTTCCGTAAGAAAGGAACTTTCTTTTCCTGCATTTTTTAGAATATCTCTCCAAATACCCGCTCTAAAGTCCTTATCTTCTCTTAATTTCAGGAATACTTCTTTGTTTTCCGGACGGATCTTTTCTAGTACGGTTGGTAATTCCAAATTATCTCTGGAAAAACTTCCATCCATTACACAGGCTTTCAAAGCAAATTCCAATTCTTGGTCATCCGATCGAAGAGCATACTTTACAAAATTATAAAGTAAGATCATTCTTCCGTATTCGTCCCCTTCTTCGGAAGTCATTACATAATCCAAAGTGGATTCTACGTCGCAGTATGCGCCGATTGTGAGGATAGAAGAGATCTTTTTTCCAATTTCTGGATCGGACGCAGCGATGAGTCCCATACTTCCGGAGAAAGAAGGAGCGAGATAAGAAAGTTTTCCGTCCGGGCAATATTCTTTATTAGAAGAGATCCAGAGGATCATTTCTTTGATCTTTTCTATTGTTTCTTTTAAGATCCTAAACTGGGTTACTTCCACAAGTAAAGGAGAGATCACTGTGTATCCGACTGCGGCTGCGGATTGACAAACCACAGCAAATCTAGGGTCTTTATTTCCTAAATAAGCCAAACCATTTGCAGCGAGTATTGTGCCGCAAGATTTTCCTTTAGGAGTATATAAGATAGCTGGGATCTCAAAATTAGATGTCTTTATTACGATTTCCGTTTCTGAGACTTTAGGAGCGTTGGGCAACTGGCAATGAAGAGCGAATTTTGCCGCTTTCCAGAAATATTTCATATTTGTATCCAACCCGGAACTGGTTAAGATCAGATAACAATTTAATGACGATTTTGAATTGAAGAACTTACCTTAAACTCTGAATTTTATCGGTCAGGCTGGCTATTTCTTGTTTAAATTGATCTTCTAAATTTGTATTTTTGGGCATCAACGTCTTTAGTTCATTAATGATGCGTTGAGCAGAATCTTTATTTGTAACTTTAATTACGGAAATAATTTCTAATCCTTCTAAAATAGTTTCTTTGTATTGTAATTTTGCAATTATGATATTACAAAGTGCGTCAATATTACTTTCTGACCCTTTTGCAGCAATTTGTTTTAGTAAATTGGGTTGGCCCTCGTATTTAGGGAGATCTTCGCAGATCTTATCAAATGCGAGTGTTAAGAGTTCTTGGCGAACGTTTTCAATTTTCTCTTGCGGCAAATTTAGTATCGCTGGAACTACTAATTTTTTTAGCCGTTCCTTTGAAATGTGAGAAAGAAAAATAGAACTCAATTCCTTATCCGATTCATTTTCAAGTAAAAATCGATCTAAAATTTCGTTTAATCCTGGACTAACTTGTGCTTCATTTATGTAAAAAGTTTCTTTATTGTCTTTTTCATTTGAAACTACTATAAATAGATCTAAATATTTAGAACTTGTAAATTTATTCTTATTTAACAAAGGAATTAGTGATTGTATCACAAAATCATTATTTAGTAATTCGATATATGTATAGGAAGATTCTCGATTGCTTTCGTTATGATTGACAAAGTTCGTCCATAGTGATGAAGTATCAATGGTGTTATTGGATATTCGAAAGATATTATATAGAAATTGCAAAAAACTCTTTGATCCAGATTGGGAGGCGAACGCTGTATAATAAAGTTGCATTCCATTATGATCTCTTAAATTGACAATTAGGTTGAAAATGTTATTGAGTTCACCTTTGGGAAGAGCTTTATTTTCGACTTTGTTTAAAATCAAATTGATATTCGATACAAAATCATCGATTTTTCGGTCGTCGCTAACATTTAGTTGGCTTCCTACAAACCCAGAAATTTTACTAATTATTTTAATTATTAAATTGTGCCCAAATTTGATTTGGCTATTTAAATAAACTAAATCATGCCACGGCTCATCGCCTATTGCAGTAAATTTTTTAATAACTTCTTCTATCAGTGAATTTGGCGTAATTGCTCCTAGACTTTCTTTAGGTATTTTTATTTCTCTCACATTTACATTTTCAATCAAGTAAAGCCAATGAAAATGCTGTTCGAGGTCATTGAGGTGGTTATTGATATTTACTATTTTTATATATTCCTTAAATAATTGAAACCAAACGTTATCTAGGTTGAAATTTGATTGGAGAGTCTGCTTTATTGAGCCTTTAATGAATTCAATTAGATATGGATGCCCATTTTTTATCCTATCAAATGCATATTGGACTAACACTTGATAGAATGCTGTAGCGGGTATTACCGGCGCTAAAAATTGTCCAATTTCTGCCTCAATCTTTAGGTTTTCGTCCTCGGTGAATTTTTGGTTTTCGTTTAAAGATAATAAAATCTCGAACAGGTTTATTGAATCGCTTGTGTACAAACCGCGACGTAGTGATTTATTGAGCTCATAGGTAATGGATTCAAAAATTTTCTTTTTATCGTTCGTCTCTTGCTTTTCATAAAATTTTTGAATTTTTTCAATATCTTTTGTTTTGATCATTTCATTAAATTCTTCTCCGAATTCGGATGTTTTATCAGTATTTGATATTAATCTTTCGATAGCTTTTTTGCTAGCTGATTTTGATATCGCATTTGTTGTTCTCAAAAATGAATTGAGCTTTTCGATTTTTTCTTCAGACCCTCTAATGTTTGAATCAATTGCGTTAATTGCATCTGGGTTTTTGAGAAGAATTTGATAGTATTCAGGCCATTCTTCTCTAATAATTAGTATTTTTGCGATAATACTTTCGTATTCTTTTAACTCAGAAGTTCCTATTATTTTATTATTCTTTAATCTCTCAATTTCTAATAATAGGTTGTTGAAGGCTTGGATTATTCTTCTTGGATTTGTTGCATATTCCTTTGATATAATATCAATGGTCACAGGAGAAAAGTTTAAGTTATGCTTATCGTTGATTGATTTTGCAAAATCATATATATCGCTCAAGTTAAGTTTGTTTAAACGCAACGTCACATTGAATATTTTTCTTAAGAATTCCTCTGCGTCTTCGGTCCCTGATTCTTCCGTCTTGGAGGAAATGTGTTTTGCGAGTGCTACGTTGTCGACAGGAATAATGAAAACTGTATTCGTTTTCTTTCCGAGAAAATTTTTCGTCGTAGCTAGAAGCTCGTATGCTAATGAGTAATTGCATCTGTCTATATTATCTATTACAAATATTATTTTTTCATATCTCGAGGAAGAGGTGACTATGCTTGATATCCGACTTGCCAAATTCTTTTGTGAAATGCTTTCATTAAGCATCTCATCGAAACATTCTTCAAATTGTTCTGGAGCAAATAGGTGAGGTTTGTTGATGGTAAGTTTAAGATTGTAAAATGATTTCCTGAAGAAAGATATTAAAGAAGATGCGACATTTATCACCAGAACTATTGAGAGTTTAAATTCAAGATTTTGTGGCCAAAAAAATATTATACCTAATCCTAAGATGGAAATTATGGAGATGGCTGCTATTGATGGAATATGGAATTTATTCTTCATTTCCATTTCTTCTAAAGTGTCGGAATAGAAGGATTGCGATAATTCTTTTTTATTGTATTTTAACTCTTTCTGAGTTTCTTGAAGGAATGTTCGTCTGAATGAATCGTGTGAGTATTTCCATGCATCATAAATTATAAATTTTATTTTTTCGTTCTTTTCCAAATGCTTTTTGAGCGAAAAAATTATAGATGATTTTCCTGAACCCCATTCACCATACATTCCTATTGTTAGCCCATTTTTCAATTCTGCATTTTCAATTACATTAGATAGAGTTTTAACATATTGAATTGTATTTAAATAGTCACTTTCTTCCAGATTTATTTCTGTATCTTCTATGAATCTCATGGTTTGGCTATCTTCTGCTTGCTTAAGGTATGTTTACGACAATTATGTACGTTATGCGCTGCCTATTCAAGTATATTATTTATAGCTTATCATAGACAGCGTTTGGGCCTTGCTACTTAAATGTAATCTTTGGCTTCAATCTAAAAATCTGCGATTTGAAGCGGAACGTAGATTCCGCGTAATATCTCATTCTTCTCCGGTAATCAATATTCCGCAGATCCAGCTTTCGAACTCGAAAATTCTACTTTCCAGACCTTCTGAATTTTCTCATTTTCCCACAAAAATATAAAAATCACATTAGGGTAATTGAATGAAAAAAGACAAAATCAACGGACCAAAGGTCTTAAATCGGGAACATCTCGCTTTAAGTAAGGAGGAGATCCGACTCCTATTAAACGCTTCCAAGACCCATGAGAATCATTATCTCTGGCTTCGGATGTTATATTCTTTCGGGCTTCAGGTTTCCGAATTAGTTTCTTTAAGGGTAGAGGATCTGGATTGGGTCAACCATCGGGTATTCATCCACCATTCCCAAAGATTGAATGCAAGAACACCTTCTATTCCATTTTCGTTACGTAGGGATCTATGGTTTGTTTCTCAAGGAAAACAGGGCGAGGATTTTTTATTTTCCGGAAGGATCGGCCAGGTCCATCCTAGAACAGTCCAAAAAATGTTCTCGAAACTCGGGGATATGACCGGGCTTTCGATCTCGGTGTTTCGGCTGCGTAGATCCTTGGCCTCTCACTTGATCGAGGCGGGCTGGGATTTGGAAAGTGTCCAAGAACAATTGGGGCTTTCCTCCCAGAAATCATTGCGGGTTCTTGTAGGGCAAAAACCGAAAAGGCCGCCGGTCAAAATATTTCCATTGGAGGAGATCCAAGGATCTGCTGCCTAATATTCAAAATTTAGGATTTTCTGTGCAGGTTAGTATCGAGGAGATGGGAAAAAATTCTTGTAAAACCCCATTTCCTCACTATTTTAGTCTACGGCGAACTTTCCGTTCCCCTTTTGTATCTAAAAAAGGAAATTTTCTTTGTCGGAATTTGATCTTATGGATCGTCGCTCGGAGCCTAGCTTGGAAATTAAAACTAAAAAAGTGGGAAAACATACCCTAGTTCAATTGGACGGCAGGCTAGATATCACACATTCGGACGAAGTGGAAGCAAAACTTTTGGACGATGTGCAAGCCGGTACAGGTGATATAATCATTAACTTGCAAAATATTTCCTATATATCTTCTTCCGGGATCAGGATTTTCGTTGGAATGGTCCGGGAATTGGAAAAACAAAATCGAAAACTGAAACTCTGCAATATCACACCGAATGTAAAAAAGGTTTTCGACGTTGTTGAGTTATTGGATCTTTTCGAAGTTTACGAAACCGAACAAGAAGCATTAGCTACCTTAAAATAAGCAGTCGGGGGCGCTTTATTCTATGGAGTCCCCAGCTAGCCAACCCCGCCAATTTTCTGAAATCTACGGGCTCATCGGGCTCTTCTTTCTTTCTATATTTTCTCTTTTAATCTTCAGAATATCCGGATTGGAATTTCCTCCAGTATGGCCTGACGAAGTCCTATTCTATTCTCCTTCTTTGGATTTTGCAAAGGCAGGACTTTTCCGCACAGATGTATTAGAAGGTTTAGTAAAGGGAATGGAAACCAAAACTCTTTGGATGCCTCCGGTTTTCTTTTTACTTAACGGTTGGATTATTCGATTCTTTGGAGAAGGTCTGGAAACTCTCCGTTTATTTGCTGCGATATTATCCATCGCTAGTGTTTGGATCTTCTGGTTCATTCTGAAAACTTTCGATTATTCTCCGATCGCTCGGATTGGAGCCTCTTTACTTTTGTTCACCGATTTGCTTTTTTTAAGAGTGGGTTGGACTGCAAGAATGGAAGCTCTTTGTCTTTTTTGGGCTCTTCTCTCTTTACTACTTTTAGCAAGAAAAGCAAAATTAAATGGAGAAGTCCCTCTAACTCAGATTGAAGCCTTCTTCTCCGGATTTTTTTTAGGGATCTCTTTTTTATCCCATCCGTTCGGAGCGATCTTCGGAGTTCCTGCATTACTCTTGATCCACCAAGCAAAAGCTTGGAAGGTTTGGGCTTTTTGGTTGGGAGGAGTTTTTCCGATCTTAGTCTGGGGAATTTGGATCCATCCGAATTGGGAAATATTTTTCTATCAGTTTGGTGCTCAGTTCGGGCGTAAAAAAGATCTTTTCCAATCTTTCTCTCCGATCACAAAGATCAAAATTTTATTGGGCGGATATGAAACTCCGGGACTCAGATTATTTTTCTATTTAGCATTAGCTTATGGTCTTTGGGTGGTTCGAGGAGAAATAAAGGACAAACCTAGATCCGCATTTTTCTTTTCTGCATGGACCGCATCCATTCTATTTTTTCTGATCTTATCCACAGAATACTATTATGTTATGTATCTGTGCATCCCTCTTTCCGCACTGGGTGGTTTCTTTTTCGAAAGGATCAGAAGTAGAAGGGTCCAGTTTATCGCGTCTATTTTGGTTTTTTCTAATATAGTAATTTTAATAAATGCGTATAAAAGGATCGGCTTTGGAAATCCAGAATTCGATCTAAAGGACAAATTTTATGCGGTTTTAGGACCTGAACTGAAGGGTTCTAAAAAATTGTATCTACAGGCGATCCCGGATCCTTATTTTCATATTAGGAAAGAATATCCGAATCTGAAAATTCTGGAATTTATTCCGGGAGAATTGCCTATCCCGAAAGAGGATTTTATCCAGACCTTGGATTCTATAGATACTTTCGTATTTTCGGATCGTCAAAAAAGAAATGATTTCGTTCAAAATTATTTAGAAGAGAATTCCTCTAAGTTCAGAAAGATCCGCATTTCTGCAGAACCTTCTACACTTCGTAAAGTAGCGAATGTAGAAGCGGATATTTATAAGAGAAGATAAACTTTTAAACCTTTCCGTTTCCTTTGATCTTTTGCAAAAGATTCCGATTTGCTTCCTGTCTTAGGATCGCATTTTCGTATCTTCTAATTTCCGTTTCCGTTTCCGGTTTTAATTTAGGAATAGGGCATGGTTTCTTATTCTCATCCAAGGCTACAAAAGTTAAATACGCGGTCGTAGCCCTTGTAACCACTCCTGTATAAGGATTTTCTTTAGAGACCTGGACACCGATCTCCATGGAACTCTTTCCTGCGTAATTTACGGAGGCCTTAAGTATTACCTGCTCTCCGATGGAAATCGGTTCCATAAAATTCAGTTTATCCACGCTTGCGGTTACTGCCTCTCTACCACAATGCCTCTGAGCTACCATGACCGCGATCAAGTCGATCCAAGACATTAAAGTACCTCCGAAAAGAGTACCATAATGATTGGTATGATCGGGCATCACTATATGCCTCGTCTCGACCGCGGATTGTTGTGGCGTTTTTACGATTTGATCTTCAGACATCTATATTTTAGACGAACGGCCTATCATAAAATTCTTATAATTGGCATTGTAGGATAAAATCGTTGAACACCTGAGCGATATAGATCCTTTCCTTGTAGGAAAGTGCGGTACTTCCCGCAGAGATCAATTCTCCCGAATTTGAGAAAATTTCTCGGATAGAATCGTCCGGAGAGATCGTAAATATTTTTGTAGGAGCATGAGATTCCGCGTTGCTCGCATGTTTCAGGAATTTCATCACAGAAGGATGAGTTACGGTAAAGATCGTTCCTTTTTCGTCGATTTCCAAATTGTCCGGGCCACCTTCCAATAGGATCGATTTAGGTTCTCCTAATGTAAGTTTTCCGTTATTTCTAATTATATCGAATTTTAGGACGGATGATTCGTTGAATGCGGATCTATATAAAAACTCTTTTCCATCAGCCCTTTTAACGTATAGGACCCCATTTCCTAAAGAGATCGGATTTCCGAGAGAAGACCATGTTTTTCCGTCGTAGTACGCGATCTCGGAACGTTTCATTCTAAAAAGATCATGGAATAGGTAGGTCATAAATCCGCCTTCTCCATGGTCGTTAGATACGAAAATTTCATTTCCGGAAGCGACTGAAAGATCGTTAGGACTCGTGACCAAAGGATCTTGAAGAGTTTGGATATGTTTCCATTTTCCTGCTTTGGAATTTGCGGAAGGTTTTTCAGTTCTTTCAAAAACTTCTATGGAATGTTCCTTATATAATGTGATATGAGAGATCACATACAATCTATACTTTCCGTCTTTATTCAAAAGACTGATCCCATGCGGTCTGAAATTTTTAGGATATTCAGTTTCTAATAATTTAGGTTGTAGTCCGGTGGAATTTAGCTCTATAAAATAGATCTTACCTTCCTGGTCCTTGATCCTTCTTTCATGAGAAGAAACATAGAGTAGTCCTGCCTCTCGATCCACGGCCAAATCTTCAGGACCAGGCATTCCGGATACCTTAGAGCAATTTTTAAGAGGAATATCTTTTACATCCCCGGAACAATCCAGGACAAACAGGCTTAAAATGACGAATACTGTGGTTAAAATGGAAACTCGCATGGAGCCCAAGAATCTGCCCTAAATCCGGCACTGGCAACCAGATTCAAGGCTTAGAGGGGAATTTTATTCTTGCATTTTTTGTGCAGTGCATAAAAATAGAGTAAAAAAGGAATAGCAAGGCATGGACAACCAAAAACTAAACGATCTAATCAATGCCGGAATTGGGGCCGTCCAGACTTCGAAAGAGATTTTCGATAAACTTCTCCTGGATTTAAACGAAAGTAAGGAGAAGGTGGAGCAGAGATTCGACGAATTGAAAGCTCAAGGTGAAAAAGACCTGAGTGAGAATGCGTTGAAATTCAAAGTTCCTCTGGCTTGGGGAATCGTAAAAATTGAAGAGATTCGAGAGAATATCTTAAAACAATTTTTAAAGAAATAATGGGCGAATTTTCCCTCTGAAAGTAAGAACGAACTATGTTTCGTTTTTCAGCGGGGAAGGTTCTAACCCTGGTTACAGTTTTACTCTTTCAAATTCTCCCTTTTTCTTCCGTTCTATTTTCTAACCCTATAATCATACAACCAAATCCCGACGAATTAATCCTGATCTCTGAGGTTTCTCCCGATCGGGAATCAATTGCGAAGCCAAGGGCGATCGGTGAGCTCAAATTTTTAAAACAAAAATATTCTCCAGCTTCTACCTTTAAAACCTATCTTGTATTATCTCTTTTGGAAAACGGAGCAATCGATCCGGAAGAAAAAATCGAATGTTCCGACAAACATATCCCGAATTCTCCTAGGAGTTTGAATCTAAGAGAGGCTTTATTCTATTCTTCCAATGATTATTTTGAAAAAATATTTCCGAAATTGGGTAAGGAAAAATTGGATCTTACCTTAAGAAAAATTGAATATATGGAAAATGGATCCGAATGGTGGACGGATATGTCGGGTTTAAAACATGGGGGGAAGATCAGGCTCTCTCCGGAAAAAGTCCATTCGTCCTGGTCGAAAATTTTTGAGAACGGATACGGGTTTTCAAAACAAATTCTATCCGATTGGAAACAAAGCCTATTCTGGTCGGAATGCCCGGAAAGAGCGGCTAACGTATATGGTAAAACCGGTTCTTGGGAAGGAAGTTTTTGGTTTCAAGGCGCTATTGTTCGATCTGAAAACAATTATGTCATATATACAATTTTAAACAGAAGTAAATCCGGATATAGAACAGGAACCATTCAAAGGTTTTATGAAATAGCGGGATGTAAGGTTCCGAGTTTGGAATAAAGAAAGAAGACTTCGGAGTGACTGGACTTGAACCAGCGACCCCTTCCCCCCCAGAGAAGTGCGCTACCACTGCGCTACACCCCGGTCCTCTTGCTACGTAAGATTTTTTCCAGTTTATTCAATGTAAACAGGTTTTTAAAACATGCTTACTGAGAGAGTTTAAGGAGAAGAAAAGGAAAAATTCAACAAAGGAAATCAGGTGAAACAAACCAAATGATCTGTCCGCCTTTGAATTTTTCTCTAGCGATGTTTACTGCAAGTGCGGAACCGGGAGTGAATAAGAAAGATTGTCCTACTCCAGAAATTCCTAAAAGAGTTTCTGCAAAAATACTTACGTCAGGGCTATGGCCTACTAAAAGGATCGCGTCAGAATTCGAATTATCTTTTAAGAGAGGACAGATCCTGAAATAGTCTTCTCCAGGTAGAAGATATTCTGCGGATTCTGTTTCTAATTCAGGCTTTAAAATTTTAGTATAAATTTCGGCAGTCGCCCTAGTTCGAACATAAGGACTATGGTAGATCTTTTTGATCTTAAAGCCCGTCTGAAAGAATCGGGCCATTTTTTCTATATCCGATTCTCCCTTAGGTGTAAGGATCCTGGAAGAATCTTTGCCGTCTTCGGACGCGGGATCGGCTTCCCCATGTCTAGCTATGATAATCTTCATACAATAAATGTATAATTGTGCGTACGCGTTCTAATAAAAAAGATTGCTTGGGAAAGCAATGGAACTATCGTCTCCGGCACTTGGTCTAAGGATTTTTGAATGTCTCAATTTGCAATTGAAATAGAACAACTACGTAAATTTTATCCGAAGGTACAGGCTCTTAAGGGGATCAGTTTACAGGTTCCTCAAGGAGGAGTTTTCGGACTCCTCGGACAGAATGGTGCCGGTAAAACAACTTTGATCCGTATCCTTCTTGGATTCTCAAAACAGACCGAAGGTCATTGTAAGATATTAGGTTTTGAACCTTCTGCATTGGCTCGAACTAAAATCGGATATCTTCCAGAAAGAATGGCGGTGCCTACTTATTTGAGTGGGAAAGAATTTTTAGAAGCAAGTTATAAGCTTGCCTTACTTCCTTCTTCTACAGCTAAAAAAAAGAGTAAGGAGTATCTGGAGAAACTCGGTCTTGCAGAAGCTGCGGATAGAAAAGTTTCTACTTATTCCAAAGGAATGTTACAAAGACTCGGTTTAGCAAACGCCTTAGGCGGGGAACCGGATTTATTATTATTGGATGAACCCGGTACTGGCTTAGACCCGGCCGGCTACAAAGAATTTAGGGAACTTATCTTAGAAGAAAATAAAAAACGTGGAGTGACGATACTGATCAACTCACATCGTTTACTTGAAGTGGAGCAGATTTGTACTGAGATAGGGATCCTACACCAGGGCAAATTGATGGCCCAAGGAAAACTGGACGAACTAAGGCAAGGTAAGGATCGGATCCGTATTCGACTAGAATCCGCCCCTGAATCCTATTTAAAAGAAATCTCTTTAGAACATAAACAAGACGGAAAAACATGGGATATCCGTCCGAAACCGGAAGTGGATCTAAAAAAACTCCCTGCAATTTTAGTGGAAAAGGGAGCGGAACTTTTCTTGTACGAAAGAAAGACAGAATCGTTAGAAGATGTGTTTTTCAGACTTACTCAGGGTTCTGCAGAAAAAGGAGAATCAAATTGAACTTCCAATCATCTTTCAAATTTTTTCTCTCTTCTTCTTTCAAACAACTTCCTGTATTGCTTCAGCTAACGTTTACGCAGGTATTAAGACGTAAGGCAGTATTTTTCTACTTTTCCCTTTTAGGTTTTTTCCTTTTGGGAGAATGGACCTGCACCACTTCGGTTGGAGGAGAGACTTCTCATGGAGTTTCCCCTTATATGTATTTTATCCTGACCTCTTTTTGGACTCTGATGTTTTTGATCATTCTGACTTCGGATCTACTACGCCAGGATCTGGATTCTCAGGTGCATACTTTATGGTTAAGCCGCCCTCTGGATCCTTTTGCATTTGTGGGAAGTAAGGGGCTTACATTACTTATATGCGTCGTTGTTTTTATTCTTCTAACTTTCGGAATTAGTACCTGGTTCTCGTTGGAGGCTAGTTGGGAATTTCTTTTTTTCCAAGGAACGATGATGCTGGTGTATTCCTTCTTCGTTTTGTTAGTTCTACAAATTACCTTATCTTCCAATCAGACTCTTGCGATCCTTACCTCCTTAGGTTTGATCGTATTCGCTTTGATCTTGGATTTTGTAGGTTATAATCAGAATATCGATGCTTCCGAAGAGGCAGGAGATATCAAAAAATTCGTACTCAAAACGATCTACTGGGTTCTGCCTCAGATCGGGACCGTTTTTTATCATTCTTTCGCTCTTTTTCTGGGAAAGGCCGATCCAAAAAATTACTACGGACCGTACTCATTCGTCCAAGTAGGAGTATGGATCCTGATTTTAAAATCCACTCTTTGGTGGACCACTCGACGCAAGGAGATTTAACTTCCGGAAGGTTCGGGGAATTTAATCTAGGGTTGACAAAACCTGCTCAACAGTAGGATATAGCAGGCCCTTCCGCCGAGCGAAAATGAATATAAATTGGTACCATTTCGAAAAGGAAGGATACTATCTGAGCGTTCGTAACGTTAACGAACGCATTGAAAAGCTAAATCCTCTCTATATCCGTTTTACCACCTTAAATAAAAGCGTAGATAAATTGTTGAGCGTCTTCTTAGACCGGTACTTGGTCTATCTGGACGCCATATCCCTTAAAGAATCCGTTTTTTCGATCTTAAGAGAAAGCGCAATGAACGCCGTTAAGGCAAATTCCAAACGGATCTTCTTCGCAGAAAATAATCTGAATATCTCGAATCCGGACGATTACACTCGAGGGATGGAGAACTTCAAAAAGGAAATGATCAAGGATAAGGAGAGATACGCTGCCTTATTGGAAAAAGTAAAATTCCATTGTTTGATCACCTTAGCATTCAATCGTACAAGCTTCTTAATGAGAGTATCGAATAACGCACCGATCATCGCAGAAGAATTGAAAAGGGTGGAAAACCGGATCGGTAAAAGTAAAGAATATAACGATTTAGGAGAGGTTTTTGCCGACCACGCGGACGATTCTGAAGGTGCGGGTTTAGGACTTGCCATGTCCCTCCTGATGTTAAAGAACGAAGGGATAGACGCGGATTGTTATAAGTTAAAGGCGGAGAGCGGAATTACTTCCGCCTATATCAAAATTCCGTTGGACTTCAAACATCGCAATGTTTCCTACCAAAGAACAGTCGAGATCATTGCGGAGATAGATAAACTTCCTACTTTTCCTGAAAACTTGAATCAGATCATGAGCCTGATCAACAAGCCTGATTCCTCCATTCAGCAGATCACAGAACTGGTCGGAAGAGACGTTTCTCTTTCTACGAATATCCTGAAGCTTGCAAATTCCGCGTCATTCGCTCAAGGAAGAAAAGTGGAAACCTTGGATGACGCGATCAAGTTGATCGGTCTATCAGAATTAAATAATATTCTCTTAAGCCTCGGGACCAAAAAGATCCTGGAAGAAAGATACAAGGAATTCGAACATATTTGGGAAATGTCCAGCCTTTCCGCTTATATTTGCAGAAGACTTGGCGAAAGAATGGGTTGGAAGAAGACCTTCCTTACCAATTTAGTCTGTGCTGCCTTACTTCATAATATAGGGCTTGTGCTATTACTTTCTTTGGAAGGGGATACGATCGCTAAATTGACCGATATATCCGGTAAAAAACTTTTACCTTCTACTCTTGGACTGGAAGAAGCTGCTCTAGGGATTACTCATACTTCTTTGGGAGCAATGATCTGTGAGAAATGGAATTTTTCGGATACGATCCGAGTCGCTGCGGAATATCACCATAGACCATTAATGGCTAAAAAAGAATCCAGAGATGTAGTGTTTGCAGTTTACTTATCCGATTGGATCATAGAATGTTTGGAAGGAAAAGCGGATCCTGCCGCAATCCATTGGGAAGTCCTACAACATTTCGGATTTAAGAAGGATGAAGAATGGCTGGAGTTCGGTAAGAAGGTGATCGAAGAATATAAGGCCTTCCAAAAATATTCTTAGACCTATCGGTAATTTAGAAAAAGAAAAGGCGGGAATATTTCCCGCCTTTTTTTCTTAGTTAATGTGTTCCGCACATTGGATTGTTTCTTTAGATACTTCCACGTATTGAACCTTAGGACTATCCTTTTGGCGTAATCGATCTAAGGAATTCATTTGTCTGCCGATCTTATATATTCCAGAAGTGAATCTTTTGAATTTGCCGTCCATTCTCCATTCCCCATCCATAAGTTCGCTTTCGTCTGAAACATAAAGCCCTTTCATCAATTCACCTTTAACGAAAGTCCCTTTTTCAAAGGCTGCACAATTCTTATAAATTCTTTTACCAGATCCGTTTTTACAATCCCCGGTTAGGCATATCCAACCCCCGTCGTAAAAATTACCTTCTAAAGATTGCCCGTTAGCCGGGGTGATTTTGCCTTTGCCTTCGGGTTTATTTTCCTTCCATGTGGTTTCTATTTTACTTCCGTCCTTGTAAAATAAGGTTCCTTTCCCGTTGAGTTGGATGTCTTCGTGTTTGTCAATGCCGACTCCACCTTCGTAACGATCTCCCGGATTTCCGACAGAACCATGAATTGGGGAACCGAGCGCATATCCGTTAATATAGATATTGTACCATCTACCTGAACCGAATTCTACAGAGCCTACTCCGTCTGGGATTCCATTCTTTAATTCGCCATGATATGTATGTCCGTACTGACTGATCACCGAACCTTCTTTTATTGCGTTACAAGTTTCTCCACTAACACATTTCCAGGGGACTGTAGCACAATTCCCATAAGAGAACAAAAATAGAGATAAAATTAAGATACATATTAACTTTCGATTCATCAAGGACTCCTTTATTATACTTGAATGAGAGATTTGAACTTATCTAACGTATTATAACAGAACAATAAAATTAAATGTTCCTAACGTTAATTTCGATTTGTGAAGACTATAAAATCTTATGAAAAAAACTTTACAGGATTGGGAGAGTTTTCAAGTTTAAGTAGAACCGCATATGATTGCCTGATTTAATAAACCTTTTCCCCAAAGGACCCTCGATTCTCGAGGGAGATTAAATGAACAAAGTCTGATAGACTACCTATGCATATAGGTTTTGGCAAAACAATGAATCAAGATCGTTCTTTCTATTTATCCGTATGGGACGGTGATAGAGAAAAAGAATTTAACCAAATTTCTATAGAATCCGGGATTTCCGACCCCATATGGGCGAGAGTGATTGGAGAACAAGGCCAGGAATTTCGCCTATCGATCAAAGGGTCAAACGAAGAAGGGACCGGTATATTAACTGGCTCCTTACGTTTTAACGCATCCTCTGCTTTGGAATTTCCGGTCGCAGGAGATTGGGTACTTGCAACTAAACTAGGTGAAGAAGAATTTCTGATCCATTCGGTTCTTCCTCGAAGAAGTTTATTGGTCAGAAAATTTAAGGGAGAAACTCAAAAGCCGGATCCGATTTGCGCGAATATGGATCGGATCTTTCTTCTCCATGGTTTGGATGGAGATTTTCAACCTAGACGATTGGAAAGAACTCTAGTCCAAATTTGGGAAAGTAAAGCGACTCCTGTGATCGTTTTAACTAAAAAAGATCTATATTCCGAAAACGAAGAAGAGTTACAGAATAAGATCCAATTGGTTAGAGAGTCTTGTCCAGGTGTGGAAGTTTTTTGTATTTCCAATCATAATCTGGAAGGATTACAAGAGCTGGATGGTTATTGGAAGGATGAAAGTACTTCAGCATTCATCGGTTCTTCAGGCGTAGGCAAATCTTCTCTATTAAATCTTTTGATCGGAGAAGAAATTCGTTCCGTTAAAGAAGTGCGCGAATCTGATTCCAAAGGAAAACATACAACGACCAATCGGTGGATGTTTCGAATAAGATCAGGAGCTTGGATCTTAGATACTCCCGGAATGAGAGAGATCCAACTTTGGTCTGACGGTTCCGGTTTGGAGGAAACGTTTCCTGAAATTTTTGAGGCTTCGATAAATTGCAGATTCCAAGACTGTTCGCATATCAGCGAACCTGATTGTGGTGTGAAAGAAGCGATTGCCTCCGGAAAAATTTCGGAAGGAAGATGGGCTAGTTTTCTGAAATTAAAAAGAGAATTAGAGAGAAACGCAAATCTTGCCGCTCCGAATTCTTTGGAATTTAGGAACCAAAAAGCGAAATGGAAATCCATCCATAAAGAACAGAAACGGATGCAACAACAACGAGATCGGGAAAGATATCGTTAAACTTTTAGAAGAGGGGAAGATATCGATCTTCCTCTCTTTAGATCAGATCTTCTGTAACGGAAACCCGTCCACAGCCTGATAGAAATTTTCAGCACTTAGCTCTTCCGGCCGTTTATCCAAGGATAGACCTGCTGATTCCAAAGATTCACGAAGTTTTTGTCTTATATCTTCTTCAGAAAGATCTAAAGGCAAACGGTTCGGATAAAAAGATTGTAGAGGAGCTTCCTTGATGGAAGAACCGATCTTTTTTCTTTTTCCCCAAAAGGAGACTCTGCAAAGTAATTCTAAGATTTGATAAGAATTTTTATTTACGAAACGTCTATTTGCGGTAAAAGTCAGGATACTCGAATCCACATTCGGTGCGGGATAAAAACAACCTGCTTTGATAGTTTTTCTACTTTGGAATTTTCCATAAGCCCCGGCATATACGGATAAAGAGGAAATTTCCTGAGTTACTCTTTGTGCAAATTCCTTTTGAACTAAAAAGACAGCGCCTAGTAGTCCGGAAAGTTTCTCCAAAGATAAAAGTATCAATTCGGAAGTTATGTAATAAGGAAGATTTCCGAATAAAAAACAAGTTAGACCATGCGGATCGTCTAAGGTCTCCCTTGCATCTCCCAAGGAGATGTCTATCTCCGGAAGGAACTCTTTTAGCCATTCATAATATACAGGATCGATCTCGTATAATTTCAGCTTCTTATTTAATCGATAAAGAATATGGGAGAGAGCTCCCAAACCGGGACCGATCTCTATTAGTAGCTCGGATTTTTGTAGGAGTTCCGACTCAGCACTTGAGAATAGAGTTTGTACTGCATTAGGATCTATTAAGAAGTTCTGGCCCCATTTTTTCAGAGGTGCAGAAGATTTTTGGGAGAGAAATTCCCGGATCACGCTCGGCTTATAAAACGGGTATTCCGGGGAGTTCATCACTTCCAATAAATCTCCAGCCGGGGCCGATTCCAAGTCGTTTTCTGAATTGATTCCACTCTGAGGATCTTTCAGGGATCCCGAATCTAGGAATAAGCAGGATACTTCCTTTCCCGTTTTTTGTAAGAACTGCTAGCGAGATCAGAGAATCCTTTCCGACTTCGAATCGTATTAACTTTTCTTCCGGATCAGGTAAATTGAACTCTTTTCGTTTAGGGATTAGGATCCAATTCTCGAATCCTGCGATTTTAGGTTTTTCTTTTCCTCCGTATTGTAGGGAAAGATTTTTGTTCCTTCTTATACATTCTTTCACCCAATCTAAACAAGATTCATGTTCTATATAAATGTTCCGTAATTCTTTTTGATTTCCACAGAATAGTTCCGGATCTTTTCCGATCGATTTGTATAAGATCTTTGAACTATATTTACATTTTCCAGCGAGAACTAGTTTCCCTTTTTCTTGGAGTAAAAAGCTAAACTTATCCCCGAAAAAATAAAAAGGTGATCGGATCCAATTGGAAGATCCTGCGATTATAAATTGAAAGAGTAAACATATGCCAAAGCCCAATACCCAAATCGATTTTAAGAAATTGATCTTATAACTTTTTACATTTTGATCCGAGTTTAGATCTAAGTCCGGATTTTCTTCTTTTTCAGGATTTGGAACTGATTTCCAAAGGAATAAGAAGAATAGAAGTAAGACCCAAATTGTTAAGCCGAATAATTTAGTCTTTCCCCTATAATAATGAATTAAATTCCAATCGGATCCAGCCCAATACAATGTAACCTTTTCTAAGACTTCTAAAAGGAAAGACACAACGAACCAAAATGGTTTAGCTAAAATGGAAAAATGGATCGCTTCTAAAACTAAAGAGAAATATAATAAAGGAAGAAGAATCCCGCAGATAGGAACTAAGATTAGATTTAATCCCAAGGATCCGAAACTATATGTTCCGAAGTAAAAGATGAGAGAAGGCATGGTCCCGATCCCTGCGGAAACCGAGACCAAAAGATTTTCTTTTAAAAAGCCAAAGATCCTATTCACGAAACTTTTTTCTTCCGAATTAGGCGGTAAGCATTTTTGAAGACTTGGAAGTATAAGTAAGATCCCCGAGACTGCTCCGAAAGAAAGTAAGAAAGAAACTCCAAAAGACCTGATTGGATCCCAAAGATATACTATACCTGCGGAAGATATCAGCAAATCTGCCGGTCTCGATCTTCTAAAGAATAAAGATTGTAAAAGGATCCATCCAGAAAAGATCCAAGCTCTCGCGAGTGAAATTGGAAATCCTAAAACCGCTAAATATACAAACCCTAATAAAACCGGAAGGATCCTTGGAGTATAATAACCTAAGAATGGGATCCGTTTTAGAATAGAGAACAAACAACCGATCAATATTCCTAGATGAAGCCCAGAAGCCGCAAATAAATGGAGAATACCTCCTTCTCGCGCACTTTTTTTAAATTCCTTATCTAATCCTTTTGCATCTCCTAAAACTAAACCGAGAGAAATTTCCCTTTCTCTTTCATGTATATTCGCTCTATCTAATATACGATTGATTTGATCTGAAAATTCTTTTTTCCAAGATTGAGATTCTTTCAGAAACGGTGCGGTTTTGTAAGTATATCCGGATAGAGCTAATACGAAATATAGTATAATTCCCCAAGAAAAACTTACCAATTTCTTTTTGGGGATTGGAATTAGGGAAAGATATATTAGGAATAAAAGATGGATTGAAACCCAGATCAAGATTAGGTCCGGAAAAAAATGTTCAAAAAAACATCCGGATAAAATTCCTAAAACCAGGTAGGAGAATAAAGAGCTGGGGATCCATTCCTTATAGGTTTCTTCCAGGGATTCGATCATAAGAATACCTGGTTTTGTTGGAAGAATTCGATTGCGGAATTTTCATTCCGCGTCTGATTTTAAGAAGAAATTTTAGAAATTCCGATCCCGAGTCGATCGCGGACCTTATCCAAAATTATGGAAGCCTCCGCTCTGGCCTTATCGGATCCCTTTTTCATTACGGATCTAACATAAGTTGGATCTGCTGCGATCCTTTCTCTTTCTTTACGGTAGGGGCCGAAATAATCCAAAATAGTTTCTAAAAGAGCTTTTTTTAAATCCCCATATCCGGTTCCGGGAGTGGCAAATCTGGATTCTAAATCTTTTTTGCCTGCCGAATCCAAGAAAAGGGAATGGATCGCATATATTATACTTTCTTTATGGTTCTTAGCTTCGTCGACACCCGCGGAATCCGTTACGATCCCCATGACCGATTTTTTCAGCTTCTTCTCGTCATCGAAAAAGTTGATCGTATTGCCATAAGACTTGGACATTTTCGCACCGTCCACTCCAGGTACGATTGCAGTCTCTTCGTCTATCTCTGGTTCGGGAAGTTTGAAAGTTTCCCCGTATTGAGAGTTGAACTTTTCTGCGATGTCTCGAGTGAATTCCAAATGTTGTTTTTGGTCTTTTCCTACCGGAATCTTATCGCTATTGAATGCGAGAATATCCGCGGCCATTAAAACAGGATAAAAGAAAAGTCCTCCACTCGGAACGATCCCTTTTGCGACCTTATCCTTATAAGAATGTGCCAATTCCAATTTAGGAACGGTAATGGACATACTTAAATACCAAGTAAGTTCGGTAACTTCCGGAACCTCGGATTGGATCCAAAAAGAACATTTGTCAGGATCTATCCCGAGAGCTAAAAAATCGCAAACTGCATCATAGGTATTTTCAGTTTGATTTTTTGAAGAAGTGAAAGTTGTCAATGCATGAAGATCGGCGACAAAGCAGAATAGATCGGATTTGTTTTGGTAGTCGACTAACTTGCGTATAACAGAGAAGTAATTGCCTAAATGTAATTTACCAGATGGTTGTACTCCGGTGAGTATCCTCATTGTTCCTCCGAGGAATGGAAACGGTTTTGGTGGGGATCATCGAAAGTTCTTCCGGAAAGACGTTCATACTCCGCTTTTAATGCCGCGAGCTCGCCATCTATTTTTCTGTGAGCGGTCAGTTTATTAACAGTGAATTTATCTTTATAGATGACCGCATAATTGAAGAGCAATTGGGCCATGTCCACAAAAACGTATTCCAAAGTTTTACCGTTCAAACGGTTTCCGGATACCATCGTAGAATCATAATAAGGAATAAAACGGTGAAGCACTTTTACTTCTTCGATCACTTTTTCCTTGGACGCTAACACTCTTTCGTTGAGTTGTCCTTTAGTTTCGTAATCTTTTGCGAGTAAATGGTTTTCTACAAGAACGTTGATCCTTTCCGCAAATTTTCCCATAAACGCGGAAGCTTCCGAAAGTAATCTAAGTAGATTCACAGTGATCTGATCTTCTACGGATCCACCGGAAGTGTTTTGGTTAAAATTGGAGAATGTATATTGGAAGCTAGGATATTTTTTATTAAACGCATCCAATTGTCTCAGTAGATTGTTGATCTCTTCGATCTCCGTTTTGAATAAACCAGGTTGAGTAACCAAAACATCTCTGTTATGATTTTTGGTACCGATCTTTACGGTCCCTTCTAAAAGGGGGGTGTAACAGGACTGAAAATCCCGTAAGAGGATATGAATTAACTTATGAGGCATTCCTTTGTAGGAAGATTTGAATGCAGCAGAGTTCATATTCTCCGGCATATGATGGGCAAAATAATCGTCCACGACCCCATTTAGAAAATCGAAAGAGATCTTTCCGTTATCATCTATCTTAAAGTAGCGCTGTCTTAGCCCGTGTAATTCTTCCTTCTTGTTCATCCTAGTCAGAATATCATCTGACAATTTGATCAAAGTAGTTTCCACTTCTTTGGTAATATCAGGAGAACCCTGGAATTTGGTCTCATTGATCGGAGGAACATTCAAAGAATCTAATATTTCGTCCCAGCTGATTACTTTTTTATTAGAGACTACGTAGAACGCACGGATCGCGTCCGTAAGTTTTGGCCTTCCATTCTCCAGATTGAGCCCGTAGTTTAATCCGGAAATAATTGCGGGAAGTTTTACGGATAATTTTTCATCCTTCTTTACTAATTCAGGAACATGACCTAGGATAATTTCCCTCGCATCGTTCCTGGAAAGATGGCGAGCATAATACATCTGCATCTTTAAGGATCTGTTTAGAAAAATTTCAGGAGAGATCTCATCTATAAAAAGAGAATCCAAAGAGATGAAGTTATTAAAGAATTTATTAAAGTTTAATACTACGTTATAGACTAGAGGTCTCCAATGTCTCCAGCCCTGGCTTTCTGCAAGTCTGAGGGCCTGCAATGTGGAAATGATCTGATCTTCTTTTAAAGCCTTAAATAACCTTTCTACAGAAGGGGCGATCTTGGAATTTCTTCCTAAAAACCCGACTTCTACAGTTCCGGTATCCTTCGCAAATTTTGTAATGTTTGCATTCCCACCGAATAGGTTTGCGAGAAAGCCAAGCCCAGGGCCTGCATCTGGTTGTTTTTTTACAGGTTTAGGCGGAGTTTTAGACGCGGCTCCACCGGACGATTGTTTAGAAGATCTTTCTTCGTCTTCGTTCCTTCTCGGAGCGGATTCTTCTTTTTTCTTTTGTTCGAATTCTTCATCTACCTTTTTCATCAGGTCGATTCGGATGAAGATATCATTCGATTTTTGTATAACTTCGTCTATCTTCTGTTGGTGCTCTGGAGAACGAGTCTTTCTATAAAGATCCGCGAAGGTCTTATGGGCGTCTGTGCGAGAATTCGACAAAACTATTCCCTCTCGTTTAGCGGGTTCTCCACAATTTGTGCATTTGCTGGTGCTCCGAAATTGAAGAGAGATGCTGGCAGACCCACTCCGGTTTGGACTCCGGAAAAACTTACGGAAGTATATTCGCCTGTGGATCTGTTTTTCATTCTAAGAGTGCGAGGTGTATTGTCCGGACCGACGGTAACTACGATCTCTTCGTAAGTTCTGGTCGCAGACTTTAAACGAATAGATCCTCCTACCGGAGTCACTTCTTCGTAACCGGATAATAGCCCGGCCATTCCGCCTGTCATACCTTTGACGTCTTGTTTTCCAACAATCCCTCTTGAAGGAGAATAAAACCAGAGATAACGACCGTTCGAAGCAATGACTCGGCCGTCAGAAAATTTTACATGTATATGATTGGGTTTTTGGTAGGAGAGGGTCCCGGTCAGCTCATTATTAATGGTGATGCTTGCCCGGAAACTCGAGATTTCGCTCATTTTTCCGATGATCGAACCGAGTTTTTCCTTACCAGGATCGGATAAAATAGAAGTGCCGCAGACCAGTAGAGCTGCGGCACCCAAAAAGGATAATATACCCTTGGATGAAGCCATAATCGTTCCTACTATGGCTTCATTAGACGAAATTATCCAAGTACTTTTTTAAACTCGTCGGTAAGAGCCGGAACGACTTCGAAAAGGTCACCTACGACTCCGTAGGTAGCTACTTTGAAAATCGGAGCGTCTCCGTCCTTGTTGATAGCGACGATGTACTTAGAAGATCCCATTCCGGCTAAGTGCTGGATCGCTCCGGAAATTCCGCACGCGATATAGCAGTTAGGGGAAACGGTTTTACCAGTTTGTCCTACTTGGTGGCTGTGTGCGATCCAACCTGCGTCGACCGCAGCACGAGAAGCGCCTAAAGCTGCACCTAAAACATCTGCCAATCCTTGAAGAACAGGCCAGTTTTCAGGTCCTTTAATTCCGCGTCCGCCGGATACGATGATAGAAGCTTCTGCCAATTGAACTTTGTTACCGCCGCTCAGATCAGAAGAAACGATCTTAACTTTCGCATCACCAGCTGCAGGGCTAGCCGCTTCAGCAGCTCCCGCTCCAGCTTTGCTAGCTACTTCTTGAGAGTTCGGACGAACGGTGAAAATAGCGATATCGCTGGTAACTTTGATATTACCGTATGCTTTTCCGGAGTAGATCGGCTTCTTAGCCACTACTTTTCCGCCGTCTACAGAAAGACCAACTGCATCAGCAACGATCCCTGCTCCGACTTTTACAGCTACTCTTGGAGAATAATCTTTTCCTTGAGAAGTGTGAGGAATTAGAACTACAGAAGGTTTTTTGTCTTGGATCACTCCGGCTACTAAATTCGCCCAAGTTTCCGCGTTAAAGTCCCCTGCATTTACAGTAACGATACTGTCCGCACCTACTGCTCCTAAGTCTCCGGCAAATTTTTCAACTCCGGATCCGATAAGAAGAGCGGTTACTTTTCCTCCGAGGGCATCCGCAATTTTGCGGCCCGCAGAAGTGATTTCTTTGGAGATCTTTTTGAGTTCTCCGCCTTTGAGTTCGCCTACGATTAAAACGTTGCTCACGGGTGTTCTCCTTAGATAACCTTAGCTTCTTCGCGAAGAGCTTTTACTAATTGTTCAGCGAAACCTTTTGCGTCCGCTGCTTCCAGTTTGCGACCAGGAATACGAGGTGGAGGAGGTTCAAGTCCTACTACTTCGATCTTGCTTCCAGGATTTCCTAAGTCAGCAGGAGTTTTGGTTTCGATAGGCTTCTTCTTAGCAGCCATCAAACCTTTTAAGTTAGGATAACGAGGTTCGTTTAATCCTTTTTGAGCAGTAATTGCTACAGGTAGGCTGGTTTCTACAACTTGTGTTCCACCTTCTACTTCTTTTGTAGCTTTAACGGAAGTTCCGCTAATTTCTAAACTTACTGCGAAAGCGATATGAGCAATTCCAAGTCCTTCAGCTACTTGGATCACTACTTGCGAACTATCACTGTCGATAGATTGGCGTCCACCGATGATGATATCCGCGTTTTCAGCTTTTGCAAAATTTGCGATTAATTCAGCAGTTAAAACTGTGTCGAATGGAACGTAGTTGTCCACTTTGATCTGAACGGCACGGTCCGCTCCCATTGCGTATGCTTGGCGTAAAGACTCTTGAACGCGATCCGGTCCTAGAGAGACTGCAATAACCTCTCCTCCGTTTTTCTCACGTAATCTAAGTCCTTCTTCAATTGCGAATTCGTCGTACGGGGAAATAATCCATTTAATTCCGGCTTCGTTGATGGACTTGTCCCCGACTTTGATATTCGTTTCGGTGTCAGGCACCTGTTTCACTAAAACGATGATCTTCATGAACCTGGGTTCTCCAATAAAATAGGGCTATAAAACACGAAATTTCTAAAAAGCTCGAATGCAAACTACTTTTTTGTGCGTATTTCGGGAAATAGTGCTTATCGGAACAGAATGAGTGTTCTGCTCCAGAAATAGATCCAAAACAATCCGAATATGATCACTAGTACGTTTGCATCTGATTTCAGATAGAAGGTTAAACCCCAAAAGAATGGCAAAAGGAAAAAGCTTAAGAGAAATAAGAACCAGATCCAAGAATTTCCTACAAGTGGAAGAGAGAAAGAAGCTTCGATATCTAGGCGAATATCATCTAAACTTTTAGGGAATTTCCCAAGTTTCCGGATACCGAGTGAAAGGGTGGTAAGGCAAATAACAGTTAATACGACAGAATACAGCATTTTATCCTCTAATATTCGATCTGAGGATCGACAATAGGTTCGATCCTTTTTGGATCATTTAGAACGATCCGGAAAAGCGGATGTCTATAAGGCTCAGGAAAGCTTGAATGATGTCCAGTCGGATTCGATCCTTTTCGGATCGATCTAAGATCGAATTTTACTCTATTAGATCCTCCGAATTTGGATCGATTTTATGATGGCTTGTTGATCCCTTCTGGTATGAATTCTGATCTGGACATCATCCGTGGTAGGATCTTCAACATTAAACTCTATGATCATTCTTTTATCGTTTCCGTCTCCTGGAGATTCCTGGCGGATCATGGAAGAAGATTGATTTGCAGTAATGCTGAATTTTGCGAGCGTTAAAGATTCTCCTTCGAATTCTACTCTGAATTTTCCTTTAGGGACCGAGCCTAGGTAATGATCGTAAGCACGTACTTCCTCGAATGTAGGCGGTTGATTTTTCCTCTCGGATTTTACAGTTCTTAGTAAATAGGAAAATTTGGAAGTATCTATATCGCTGCTTTTTTCCTTGTTTAAGCTAACTCGATCATTCGCTTTCAATTTATATATCGATGAGAATGTTCCTCTATATAGAAGAGTGTCCGGATATCTGTTTACAGTATCTAACGGAAAATTTCCTTCTAATCGGATCTCATCGATCTTTTCTACGGAAACATTTTCGTCCTCAAGGCTGAAATCCTCATCTATCAAGTAAACATTCCATCCGGATTGGATGAGTTTATTTGCTTCTTGCAGAAACGGCTTAGTCCTTTGGATTAAATATGTTTCTCTTCCGATCAAATATCTAAGAGGGCTTGCTAGATCTTGTTTTTTCGTAAAATAGATCGCCTTGTCGGTCGGAAGAGCAGTTGCAAGTCTCTGGAACTCTTCGGAATATCCGGATAACATTCTTTCGAATAGAATTAACCGATCTCGGTTATATAGGTGATATACATATCCGGTAAATATCACTACGATTATGATCAACTTTAAGAATTGTTTTTTGATCGGTAATGAGAACAGACCAACTACTCCCATAATACACGCGTATGGGATAGGAAATAAGATCCATCTTCTTGAAACCCAAAAATGATCCGGGTAAATGCTCGGATCATAAAAATAAACGAACGATAGTAAAGAGCCTAATAGGATAAAGATGATGGCTCCCGAATATTTTTTCCGAAAAAGTAATAAATCATAACCTCCGATCCCGAATAAGACCAAAATGATCGGAACGTAGAGTAGGAAGAATAGAAAGCCGTTCCGCTTGAAATATGCGAAGTCATTTGCGGATTCTGCAGCGCTAATAACTGGTTGAACGGAATATGAAAATGCAATAAGACAAAACAAGGAGCCGAAAACAAATATTCTGAAAAGAGACTTATGTTTATATATGAAGTTGCGGATCGACTCTATAAATGATCTTCCTTTGGTAGTATTGGAAACCGATACAAAAGCCAAAAGTGCTAAAGAAGAGAAGACGCAAAGTAAGGTCAGCTTATATAGCTGTTTGCTTCTCCATAGATCTAGAATATACGGTTTAGAATTAATGTACCCGTATAAGATCCCTAATATGGAAATTACGGTGAAACCTATTAAGAGATCGATTCCCTTCCACAGATATTTTTCTCTAAAGATCGATAGGTAGATCGCAAAAATAGCGATCGCAGGGAAATAAATAAGACTATCAATCCGATTGAAACTGCTTAGGCCTAAGATACATCCTGCAAAAAACATCCAACCTTTCTTCTTGCGAAAAAAGTACAGAGCAAGATAGCAAGAAAAGAGGATCAATAATTGCCCTAGGGTTTCTGATAGAGTTGCTCTTACATTCCAAAGCTGAGCAGGATTGAACGCGCAGAAGAATACTGCGGTTAAGGCTCCGATCGGGCCGATCATTCTTTTAACGATCAGATAGATGAATAATAAGGAAAGAATTCCGAATACTGTGTTTACTCTAAAAATAGCATCTATGGAAAATAGATCTAATGCCAAGGCGATAAAAGTAGGGTAGAGTGGATAAAAACGTGGGGATAAGGATCCGATCGGAGCATTCGGATCTTGCGGAGACTGATCGGCATGGATCGCAGGATATCCTTGGATCAGATTCGTTCCGAAAATTTTTATTAGTTCTTGGTAACGAGGGTCATCGAAGTTTAATCCGCCAGTCTTCTGGATATGACTTCCAAATACGATATAAACTCCGTGGTCCCTATCCCCTTTGATGTATTCGATCGGGTATAATGAATACATAACTCCTGCAGATAGAATTAATACCGTTAGGCAAATAGATACGAACAGGTTTTGACGTTTACCGGTCCCTTGTAGCGGGTTGAATAGTAATTTAGTTTTACCAAAGAATAAGTAACCGATTAAACCGGCGGTAAGTAAAAATTGTAGTATAACTGTGGACCAGATTGTATAAGATTCGAAAGAGACTAACAATAAAGCGATCGAACCTACGCTCAAAATGCTTAGGGTCAGAGATACTAAGTTTCTTCCGAGAGGTTGTTGGAGTCCTTTTTTATGAAGAATGACCGATATAAAATACGCATTAAGAAAGAGGCTTAAAAAAAATAATAAATTAACCAAGGACGCCATTGCCTGAATACGTAATAATATCGCATACTCGATTTGTAAAGCCTGTATTTGTCCGATTAGAACTTTGACCAATGAAGGATTTTGGTAAAAATGCCTCGCTTCAAAAGTTTGTTTCAAAGTTCGAAACTATTCTAATAAAATCCGAAAAAAATAAGGGAATAAAATAAAAACTAGATAGAATAAGGATTGGAACACGGTTGCAATTTTGCAGGGGGTCCAAAATAATTCAGTTGGAATATAACAGGGCATAGTATGAAGGGAATCCAAGAAAAAAAATTAGATCTATATAATCCAACGGACGATCATCTTTCTCTCAGGGAAAACGTAAGCGCTTTTGCGAAAGAGAATTTAGATCTTCAAGCGAAGGATCACGACGACGAAGAATCCTTTAATAAGGAATTATTCCGTAGGTTAGGATCGGAATTGGGGATTTTTGGAGTCACAGTTCCTCAGGAAGACGGTGGAATGGGATTAGACCCAGTTGCAAGCGTGATCATTCATGAAGAATTCTCCGCTTACGATCCCGGTTTTACTTTATCATATTTAGCTCATGAAGTTCTCTTCGTGAATAATTTTTATAATAGCGGTAACGGAACACAAAAGGCCAAGTATTTGCCTAAAGTCCTATCCGGAGAATGGATCGGCGGAATGGGAATGACCGAACCAGGAGCCGGCACAGACGTTTTGGGAATGGGAACTCTTGCGATTCGGAAAGGAGATAGATACGTATTAAACGGTAGAAAACAGTTTATTACGAACGGGATCGTTGGTCAGATATTTTTGGTCTATGCAAAGACGAGTAAAGACTCGCGTAGAACTAGTTCTTTCATCGTAGAAAGTTCTTCTCCTGGATTTAGTTTCGGAAAAAAAGAAGAAAAAATGGGAATGAGGTCTTCTCCTACTACTCAACTCGTTTTTGAGAATGTAGAAGTGCCTGCTGAAAATCTGATCGGATCCGAAGACGGTGCCTTGACCCATATGATGAGAAATCTGGAGATCGAAAGGGTGACTCTGGCTGCACAGTCCTTAGGGATCGCAAAACGTTGTGTAGATATTATGTGCGAGTATTCCATTCTTCATCGAGAAGCATTTGATAAAAAGTTAATAGAGTTCGGTCAGATCCAGAGATTGATCGCGGAATCGTATGCGGATTACCAAGCTGCTAGAGCGTTGGTTTATGATGTAGCTTCTAAGATCAATCCTGAGAATCGAAACTCTTTAGGAGCAGCTTCTGCAAAATTGGTCGCAACCCAGATGGCGGAAAGAGTCTCAAGAAATGCGATCCAAGTATTAGGCGGTTATGGATATTGCAGAGAATATCCTGTAGAAAGACTTCATCGTGATGCGATCTTACTTTCGATCGGTGGAGGAACAAACGAGGCAATGCAGAAGAATATTGCAGCCGACTTAAAGAAAATATACTCAAGCTCTGGAAGCTGAGTTATCTTTAAGATAATATTCTGCCTATTACAAACGAATGCCAACGAGCGGCGTTGATCCGTTTAAGGAGCCGAAAGGAGCTCTCAGATCCGAGGTTTACCTTTGATCTTTTAACTTAAATAAGCAAGGGCAAAAGTCCCTCGCTTCTAAGCTAATCTCTATACCAAACTCCCGTAAAGTTCTTCCCGTATAAAAGCCACTTAATAAGTTCTGTTTCCAAGGGCCGAGTAAAAAGATGCCCTAGGGATGCACAGGAATTTCATGAGAAAAAAAGGGCCTAAAGCGGTCGCTTTATACAAAAATAAACGAAATCTATTCTTAACGATTTTATTCATTTGTTCGGTTTTTTATCTTTTAGATTGTTCTTCCGGCCAAGGCCAGGGAGAACATTCCGTTTTCGGAAGAAAAGCTTCTTTAACTAGAGAAGGTCTTCAGCTTTTAGCGACGGATCCTCCTCCTGCAGATAGGCATCTTCATGCGGAGCATTATCCTTCTTCTAATGAAAGAAGATTGGATCTATTCAAGTCCAGAGTTGTGGATTTGGGTGGGGGCTATATGGGAGTCGGAACGGATCAGAACTTAACATTGATCGCTTGGGCGAAGAGTGAATTCGCTTATCTTTTCGATTTCGATCCTGTAACGGTTTCTATCAACCGACTACATCTTCATTTTATAGAAATTTCTCCTACATATTCCGAGTTTGAAACACTTTGGGATCCAAAGAGAAAAGATGCAGTTCTTCCTATTATAGAAAAACGTTTTTCTAACGATCCAGAATATCAAGTTATTCTAAAGTCTTATCAGATCGCTCTTAGAAAAGGCGCAGTCCCGCAACGTTTGGGAGATCTTCATAAAATATCTAAGATTTATCCGGAATTTACTTCCTTTCATAATGATCCTAAGGATTACGAATACCTGCGAAATATGATCTTAGAAGGAAAAATTATAGCGATAGACGGGAATCTTTTAGGGGATAAAACCATAAATTCCATTTCCGAAAAGGCGAAAGAGTTAGAAGTGCCTATCCGTATTTTATATACTTCTAACGCAGAAGAGTACTTCAGATATCCGGAAGTAATGAGAAAGAATTTCCTAAACTTATACAGCGATCCTAAAAGTATTGTCGTGAGGACGGTCACTAAGGGAGCAAAAGTATACGGTTTCCCTGACGGAGAAATGTTTCCGAGAGAATTTCCGTTTCATTATAATATCCAAGCATTAGAAAATCTAAAACAATGGCTCTCCAAACCGGATATTCTATACACCACAATACTTTTGAGAAATCGTAAACCTATTGTTAAAGGATTCTCCGTAATCGAAGCGTTGCCGGGTGAAACAAATAAAGCGCCGATTGCTAAGGACTCTAATGCTACAGCTCCCAAAAGGTAACGTTAAAGTTTACCTTATCGTAGAAAGCGGTTAATTTAGGAAAATATCATATGATTCGAAATGTAATTCTCTGTTTTGCCTTATCCTTTTTTGCGGTTCCTTGCTCGTCGCAGAACGTAAAAACCACAGGCAGTTCCGATACAATTCGAGTTGTAGCGGTCGGGGACATCATGTCTCACCAAACACAGATCGATTCGGCTTACGATAAGGAATGTGATTGTTGGAAATTCGACGAAGTATTCCAGGAAGTTTCTTCAATGATCTCGGAGGCGGACCTTTCCGTCGGAAATTTGGAAACTACACTTCCTGGAGATCCGAAACAATATACCGGATATCCTCAGTTTGGTGCACCCGACTCATTGGCAAAAGCGATCAAGGACGTAGGTTTCGACGTATTGTCTACTGCAAACAATCATTCTTGCGATAAGGGAAGATTGGGTGTTGTGAGAACCCTTTCTGTTTTAGATCAACTTGGACTAAAACATTTAGGCACATACAAGGACAAAGAAGAATATGAGAAAAACAGAATATTGTTTGTCCCGGTGGGAAATCTGAACCTTGCTTTTCTGGATTATACGTATGGAACTAATGGGTTGGAGATCCCTGCCGGAACGGTCGTTAATTTAATAGATAAGGATCAGATCTCTTCGGATATCGCTTTAGCAAAAAAATCCAAACCGGATGCGATTATCGTAATGTATCATTACGGCACCGAATATCTACACCAACCGGATCCATTCCAAGTGGAGATGGTGGATTTCGCATTTTCTTCAGGAGCCGACATTGTTTTAGGAGGGCATCCTCATACTCTCCAGAAATTCGGTAAAAAGACGGTTAAGGATAAATTCGGGTCAGTAAAAGAAAGGTTTTATATCTATTCATTGGGGAATTTCGTATCCGGACAAGACAGGCGTCACGTGGACGGAGGGATTATTCTTAAATTCTCCTTATCCAAAGAGAATGATAAATTAAATATTTTTGATATAGCTTACGAACCCGTTTGGGTATATATAGATCGGACCGGATCTAAAACCCAGTTCAGATTATTGCCTGTTAAAAAATACCTGAACAACGACCAGGAAATAAAACTTCCGGATACCGCTTATCAAAGAATGAAACAGTTTTATAAGGATACTACGGAGCTTTTGGGTTCAACGAATTAATGAACTAATTTTTAGTCTATATGAACTAATTTTTAGTTGATATATCATTTTAGTGAGAATATACTTTTCATATGGAAATTATGGAAGGTGTATTCGGTAACCGGACTGCAGGAAGAGTTTTATTGCATATATTTCATTATTCCGAAATACATGCAGCCGCAATTGCAAAAGATTATGGAACCGCAGCAACTCCGATAAAAAATCAACTGATTCGATTTGAAGAAGCTGGAATTTTAATTTCTAAGCAAATCGGAAAGTCTCGGGTGTATTTATTTAACCAAAAATCTGCGTTTATCAAACCTATTAAAGAACTATTAAATATAGTTTATAACACTATGCCGATCTCAGAGAAAGAGCGGCTTTTTTCTGAAAGAAGACGTCCTAGAAGAAAGGGTAAGCCAGTTTATGGACGAGCCTGATTGGGCTTCTGTCACAGAAGAGAAATTATGGAAATTTCTTGCGTGGCATTTATCGGAAAATGGGATCGACTCTGTTTTAGTTGGTGGTGCAGTGGTTTCTGTTTATTCCGAAGGATTGTATCGTTCCGGAGATTTGGATATTGCGTATACTAGCTATGATCGTGCAGTTTGGTTGAAGATCCAAACTCTGATGAAAGGTCTTGGGTTCAATAAAACTTCCCGCCATTTTATTCATCCGAAATGTAAACATCTATTCGTGGAATATGTTTCTCCGCCGATTTCTATCGGAGAAGATTATCAAATTTTACCGGCAGAAAAAGAAATTTCCGGTAAAAGAATTAAACTTCTATCACCAACTGATTGTATTAAAGATCGTTTAGCTTCTTACGTTTATTTTAAGGCTAGAGAATGTTTGGACCAAGCTATACTAGTAGCAAAACGACAACCGTTTCTTTTAAAGGAAATCAAAAGATGGTGTGATGAAGAAGGAGGGGAGGCAAAACAAGCCTTTCTTGAATTCAAAAATTTACTCTCTTAGGCTAAAATTTAAATACCTCAGTCTAGACCATGTTGCAATAGACCGATCCATTTTTTTATTTAGGCTCTATAAAAAAGGTTCATGTTTAAAGTATTTAATGTCTAAGCTCTGAGGCAAAAAATGAACCTATTATTTTCAGAATATACATTAGGAAAAAATAAACTTAAAAATCGGACAGTTATGGCTCCTATGACTCGCTCTAGGGCAATCGGGAATATCCCGAATGATTTGATGGCGGAATATTATTCCCAAAGAGCAGGTGCCGGATTACTAATTACTGAAGGAGTTTCTCCTTCTCCTAATGGTCTAGGGTATGCAAGAATTCCTGGAGTTTTTTCGGAAGCGCAGATCCAAGGTTGGAAAAAAGTCACGGATGCAGTTCATGCAAAAAACGGCAAAATTTTCGTTCAATTGATGCATTCCGGAAGAGTAGGAAACTCCTTAAATTTGCCTGAAGGTGCATCATTAGCAGGTCCTTCCGCAATAGGATTAAAAGGAACTGTTTGGACAGACCAAGAGGGAAATCAACCTTACTCTACTCCAAGAGAAATGACACAGGCCGACATTCAAAAAGCGATCCAAGAATATGTGCACGCATCAAAATCCGCAATCCAAGCCGGGTTTGATGGAGTAGAACTACATGGAGCTAACGGATATCTTATCGAACAATTCTTACATCCGAGCGCAAACCATCGTAATGACGAGTACGGTGGAGATTGGAAAAAACGTAACCGATTTGCTTTGGAAGTTGTTAAAGCAGTAGTAGATGCTATTGGTGCGGACAAAGTAGGAATTAGACTTTCTCCTTATGGAGTATTTAACGATTTAGAAATTCATGATGAGATAGAAGAGCAATACGAAGACTTGGCTTCCGCTTTTGGAAAATTAGGTATTGTTTATATTCATATCGTGGATCATTCTTCTATGGGAGCTCCTAAGCCTAAGGACTCCACAGTCGCAGTGATCAGAGAATCTTATAAATCTGCAAATCCGTCCGGAACTTATATCCTATCAGGTGGTTACGACGTAGAACGTGCAAATTCGGATCTCAAACATAAGAACGCGGATTTGATCGCTTTTGGTAGAAGTTTTATTTCTAATCCTGATCTAGTAGAAAAATTAGAGAAAGGGATCCCTCTTGTCGAGGCGGACCAATCTACCTTCTATACTCCAGGAGAAAAAGGATACACTGATTATCCAGTAGCTGCTTTACAAGTGTAAGAAGAATGATCACCGCTCCGAAAGGGGCGGTGTTCCCCAATTAACAGGCGTCTCCTGCTCCTCTTAATAATAACTGCAAAGTCCCGTTCTTCAATTCATAGAGAGACTTGATAGAAGAGTCAAAACCTATGTCAGTAAATAATAAGATCGGGACCGGATCTTCTTCCCTATAAATGACTCCGATCAAATGGTAGGAGCCTCCGTAAAAACCGAGTTCTTCCGTTAACTTTTCTGATTTCTCATAAGAAACAAGGACACGATCCGTTCCGAATTTGCGGCCTAGTAGATATAAATATCTTCTCTCGGCTCCTTTCTTATGGTAGGAGATCCTACCTGAAATGAATGTTTCTTTTTTATTATTCTTAAAAGAATATACTTCTTCGATCGTGGAATGAAGCCATTCTGTTTCAGGATATCCCCTAGCTTTCCAAATTGTTTCCGCTAAATTTTTAAATAGAGTATAATCGGTATCTGTTTTAGGTAATTCCTGTAAGGGAATGGATTGTAATTTTAGGTCAGGCGAATAGACCAACCAATCTTTTTTAGATTTAATTTCCGCTGAAGGTTTTACTTTTAATGCTGGAAACTCTTGGCAACCGTAAGTTGTAGGAGCCGCGGCTGAAAAGGAAGGACCCTTTTCTCCTTCTTGTAGAGAGAAAGAAGGTAAAGAAGTGTTTACTCCACTTCTGAATTTATAATCAAATTCATATTCATCTTTCGCTTCTTGCCAACCTTTAGGACTAAAGAATGCGAGTGGAACAAAGATAGGAAGATCTTTCGGATCATATCCTGACCAAACAAAACCGATTAATTTATACTCATCCAAAGTTTCCGGCGGAGTAAGACCTAAATACTTTCTGGAAGCGTAACCTACTTTTCCATCTTCGGATTTAATCTTCACCCATTCGAACGCGCCTCCGGATTCTTCCGGAACGATTTTAACTTTATTCCCTCTATTCAAAGTGAAGATGATCTTTCCGTTTTCAGGAGTTTCCCTAACGTTCAAAACTCCGGAAGTGATCAGTACATAGTGATACTGATCGGATGATTGAGCAACCAATGAAACATATAAAGCAGGTAAGAATAATAGGAACAGTATCCGTAGTTTAAGCGACATTGCTAGCCACAGAATCGTTTTGAAGTGGGGGTCCGCAAGCTTTTTAAACGATCTAAAGATGAAAAGAATTCGTATTAGAAATATTAGGCGAATGATTCGATTATCAAAATCGGATAAGAGCCTGTTCTACAAATTTAAGGATTTAGTTATAAGAAAAAGTAGGAGAGAAGATAAAGAGGGTCCCATCCCCCGTTTAAGGGGTATATTCAAAATATTAGATATTGTGGGATCCTCTGTTTTAATCTTGGATCAGTCTTTCTATAGTTTTCTCGGATAGCTGCTTCATTTGAATATCTTTACCAGAAAGATTTTCAATGGATTTCCGGAAATTTTCCGGATTCTTAAGCATTCCGACAGACAGTACGTTTTCAGATTCTACTTCGAATTTACGGATAGAATCAATGAGCTGGTCCTTTTTTACTTGGACCTGTTCGCGCACTTGTTTTAAGTCTTGGTTAGGATTTTCCACCAATTCTCTGAACAAAGGTGTTTCACCAAAAAGGATATTGATTAAACCATCCTTAGGCGTTTCTTCCCTTTCGCTCAATATTCCGAGTTTCATTTGCTCTTTAGAAAGTTCTTCTTGGAGATTTGATAAGGTCTCTTGAACCTTAAGATATCTAGAAGTTAAACTGCTAGAAAACTCGGTTTTGTCGGCTGCGTTCTGGGCTTCCGAGGGCACTCCCGTTCTTCCTGGAACGGAAGATCTCTTGTCGCGGAGAAGTTTCTCTGCTGATGAGACTAGATTCGTAAGTTGAACGTCCATGTTCTTACCCTCCTTTTGGTGTGACCGGCGACTTTTCGGATAATCGGCAGATAAGTCCGATTCTTCTTTTTCCGAAGCGTTTATGTCGCATCTATGCGGTTACTCCACAGGTATATCTGTACTAAGTATCGGATAAACTTTAGGTAACCAATGAATTTTTTTTGCAAATGACGGGTTTTTTAGAAAAAAAGTTCCGAAAAATTAAAGATTCGCTTCGGAGCTAAAAGCTCTTTTGAGGGAATTCCTACCTCTTCTAAAGCTCTATTCTTATATAGAGGACATTTAAGATGTTTTCTATTCGGTAGAGTAGGTGCCCTTATATCCTATTTCGTGCAAACTAAGACAAAGGATAGATGTTTTTTGGAAATAAATTTCTGAAAAATTAAATACGATCCAAACATGCTCTCTTTTCGAAGCGTTGACATTTGCATTGGGAAATAAATTATTCATATTTATTCCGAATTCGTTTCGGAGGAATAGAATAGGTTTCATGGAGTTAAAAATGAAAAACAAAATCCAAATTTTCAGGCTGGTTGCGATCTTCGCATTCTATCTGAGCTTGTTACCAACCGGTGTATTTGCGGAAGAAGATTCCCATTATATCCAACCGGATGATTTTTTCATTTCTAGGGAAGAATACACTGATCAAACTTATATCAATGTTTATATCGGAAAAGAAATGACCCCAGCTTCTGCCACTAAAACAAAAGGAGAAGGTGAATTCTTGCAAGTCACTGATGGGAAGAAGTATTGGACCAAATATTTCTATATGACCAGGCTTGCAACGGATAAGGATCTTAAACTCGGAACTAAGGTGATCATGTTCGATATGGGGACAGAAGACGGATACAGAGCACCCGCAACCAAAGAAGAGGCTAGGACAGGAAGTTGGTTCATGGCCACGATTACCGATGTATCAGATCTATTCAAAGGAATCGTAACTGTTTCCGGAGGATATAAGATCCAAAAGAATAATATAAGAGCGATTGTTCCGAAAGCGACTGTAACACCTAAGGGTGCAAAATAATATTATAAAAACAAATTTAGATCGGATCGGACCTGATCTTGAAAAACCTCTCGGGAAACCGGGAGGTTTTTTATTATTCAGGATTAAACTTTTACTCTTTTATAAATAACATAAAGTCCGGAAAGAAATAGGATCGGAGTGATCCAGCTTGCAAGCCAGATCGGGATTACTTCGTTCTCTCCCAATGATTTAAAAGAAGGATCCATGATCATGTAAAGAAGTGCGACGCTGATACTTACTCCTAGGGAAGAAACGATCGCCATTCTTTTTGTGAAAAATCCGCTGGCACAACCAACTAAGGTCAAAACTACGATCAGTAAAGGTTCTGCAAATAAAGTATGTTTTGCGATATCTACATCTCCGTAGGAAAGTCCCTTTTTGATCCGATTCTCTTTCTCTTCAGTCAGCTCGAAAAAGTTCATTTCGTCCACAGAACCTTTTAACTTTTTGAAGTAGTCCGGCTTTTCGGGGAGAGTATATTCTTTTTCCGTAAACTTCTGGACGGACACAATTTGTAGATCTTCGTCAAATTTTGTTTCTTCTACAGTTTTAAGGATCCAAACGGCTTTTGCCTGATCATATTTTGCCTTTTGGGCTACCAGGAGATAGTCTGGAGTCTGTTCCGGGGTAAGGCGAATATAATTGAAACCACCCTTGATCTCTTCTTCTTTCGTATCGTAATAGTATATATAATAAAAACCTTCTTGGCCTTTAAAATGTTTCTGATAGACCACACCTACTAATGTGTTTTGGTCCCCTTCTTTCAGCCTCTTATGCTCTTGGTTTGCCCTTGCATTAAGAGGAGCAATTACTGTTTGTTTTAAGAAGAATGCCGCAAACCAAAGCACACAGCTGAAAGCTACGATCGGAGCTACGATCCGGCGGAAGGAAATCCCGGCGGCCATCATCGCCACCAATTCTTTGTTCGCCGAGAATTGTCCTACCGTGAAGGATACGGAGAATAAGATCGCAATATTCATAATGTATTGGATCAACATTTGGGGAAGGCGGAAAATTATGTACAACCATCCGTGGATCTTTCCACCTTTGGATGCGGCTAAATCCCCCTTGATATCGCTGTAGGAAGACATTAGGGCGAGAAAGCCCAATGTAACCAGCGCCCCGATAAAAATTTTTACGAATTCTGAAAATACGTACTTATCCAGAATTCTGGGAGGAAAAAATTCCTCTTTGATCTTGTGGAGCCATTCTTTCGGCCGGATCTGGGGAAAATGGAATTCCATGTTTCGAATCCATGATCGGAAGCCCGACGGATTCCTACGATACATTTTAGTAGGAAGATTTACGTCCCTTTGCAGGAAATCAGAGTAAGGGATCAGTTATTTCGGTTGACGATCTCGGCTCTCTAGAGAAAATTTCTCGGTTACAGGAGGAGATCATGAAAAAAAGCGTTCTTTCGCTCGCAATACTCATAAGCCTTATATTTACAGTTTCGGTTGCCGCCGAAAAAAGTACTGAAGAGCATATCAAAGCTCTTTCCAGCGGTTCCGAACAAGAGAAGATAGATGCGGCTCTTTATTTAGGAAATAAAAAAGAAAAGTCCGCTATTCCGGAATTGATCAACCTCTTAAACCGTTCCAACGATCCTAAAGTTGCAGTTCCTGCTGAGATTGCATTAGGCCAGATCGGAGAAGCTGGAGATTCCACAATCGCTCTTAAGAACAAGATCATTAGCTCTGACAACGGAGACATCGTTTATACTGCTTTGGTTTCTATCTTAAACATAGTGATCAAAAGTGAGAAAGCTGAAGATGCAGCAAGAGAAGCGTTAGAATTTGCTGATAAAAATCGCAGATCTGACGAGTTCGTTTCTGACTTTTTGAACGTTCTTACTAAAAAACTCAAAGGTTAATTTTTCTCTGGTGTTGAGTCCGGAGGAACTGAGTCGATATTCTCGAAACATTCTTCTAGACGAAGTAAAAAGAACCGGTCAGGAAAAATTAAGTAAATCTATCGTCACGATAGTAGGAGCCGGGGGTCTTGGATCTCCGGCTTTGTTGTATTTAGGGGCCGCGGGAATCGGAAAGATCAGAGTTATCGATTCCGATATCGTAGATACTACGAATCTTCAAAGGCAGATCATTTACAAACATTCTGATATCGGTAAAGAGAAAGCGATTGCTTCTGCCGAAAATGTAAAATTACTAAATCCTTTTATCCAAGTAGAAGGTATTAAGGCAAGATTCTCGGAAGAGAACGCGAAAGCGTTATTGGAAAGTTCGGATCTTGTTTTGGAAGGTTCTGATAATTTCGATACTAAGTTTTTAGTAAACGATATCTGTGTTAGGGAAAAAATCCCGTTTATCACCGCAGGAGTTCTCCGTTTTGAAGGAATGATAATGGGGGTTCGTCCGGGAAAGGATGCTTGCTTTAGATGCATTTATGAAGAACCTCCTTTACCGGAGCATGTTCCTTCCTGTGCGGATGCCGGCGTGATCGGAAGTATGGCCGGCATGATCGGGACGATCCAAGCAACGGAAAGTATTCAGTTTTTATTAAGTGATTCTAAAAGAGAAGAAGGTTTGTTCGGAAAAATCCTACAAATAGATTCCAAAACAATGGAGTTCAGAAAGATCTCTACAGCCCGACGGAAGGACTGTATTGTTTGTGGGAATTCCTACTGAGATCCTTTTTTAGAACTGAAATCGAAATTATATCCAGCTCCTATATAAATCGCTTTTGCTGTTGAATTTCCGGCTAATCCTTGCGTCAGAGAATGGATCAACTGTAATGATACGTAAGCAGACGCAGGAGAACCGTTTACATCCAAATCCCCTCCAAACTGTTCCATCTTATAGGATAACTTTGAATATTGAAAACCTCCCCAAAAGAATACAGTATCCTTCCAATGATAGATCAATTTTCCTGAAACTGATAACCCGTCCACTTTCCATTCATTTGTCAGGGCAGATCTAGATTCAAAAAATCCACCTAAGATGGTTGCTATTTGATCTCTAGTAAAAGTGGAATTTCCATGCAGGAATTGACGTTGGAAATCCAACCTAGCTTCCCATTTTTCATTCCATTTTGATTCTAAGGCAAATCCTAGGGAAGGTCCGCTTAGGTAATCGCTGAAGCTGGTCCCATATCGTATTACCCAGTCTATTGAGCTGGAATTGTTCGGATCTTTCGGAGAAATGTCTATCTTAGAGTCGTCTTTGCCGGTTTGCCAAATTTTATGATATCCTAATATAGGCCGTACTTCTAAAAAAGAGTTCTTGTAAACTGTGTAGGAGCCCTGAGCGAATATTTGTTTGTAACTGATCGTATGGGGTGGGGCCGAGGCGGTAAATGCTCCTTGGGTAACTGGTGTGGAAGAAAGATCAGAATATGGAATGATACCGAAGCTAGTTACAGATTCCAAAGAATTCATTTGGGATCCGCCAAATTCTCCTACAAATCGATTCCAGTTGTATCTAAGATTAATAGTTTTTGCGGTCGAATCCTTTCGATCGGGAGAATTATTGAAAAAGCCTCCTTTATTTCCTATTATAGTTGCGTAACCTTCTACCGCTCTATGGAAATTAGGGACCTGGCTTTCGTATTGGCTTCTACCTAACCCTACGAGTACTTCAAAACTATGACGATCAAATGAGGTAGAAGGAGTCGTTTTTTGAGAAGCTGGCTGTTCCGCTAATTTTTGCTTATTTTCTTCTTCTTCGATCTTCTTTTGTCTATCCTCTTCCTCCGCTTTTAGTTTTGCGTTTTGTTCTTGGTTTAATTTTTCCTCTTGTTCCTGTTTAAGCTTAGCCTCTTGTTCTTGTTTGAATTTGGTTTCCTGTTCTTGCTTAAGCTTAGTCTCTTGCTCTTGTTTTAACTTAGCTTCCTGTTCTTGTTTGAGTTTAGCCTCTTGTTCTTGTTTAAGCTTAGCTTCCTGTTCTTGCTTGAGTTTAGCTTCCTGTTCTTGCTTAAATTTAGCTTCCTGCTCTTGTTTTAACTTAGCTTCTCGCTCTTGTTTGAGTTTAGCTTCCTGCTCTTGTTTTAACTTAGCTTCCTGCTCTTGTTTAAGTTTAGCTTCTTGCTCTTGTTTGAGTTTAGCTTCCTGTTCTTGCTTCAGCTTAGTCTCTTGCTCTTGTCTTAACTTGGCTTCCCGTTCTTGCCTTAGCCTTTCCAGTCGTTCTCGTTTTAGTTTTTCTTTTTGTTCTCGCTTAAATTTGGCTTCGCGCTCTTGCTCTAATTTCGCCTCTAATTCCAACTTTTGTTTTTGATATTCCGCCTCGGCATTTTTAAAGATGATTCTCTTAATAGAGTTTTTTAGTATTTCTTCTTCCTTTCCTTCTGCGCTCTTGAATTTGATCTTGTCGGAACTTTGGTGAAGAACTTCTCCTTTTAAAATTCTTCCGTCTTTCATGTATACATACTGAGTTTCGGAAAAAACTTCCCTAGAAAGATAGATAAATAAAAACAAAACAAAGATCCGTTTTAAATAGAACATATTCGATTGATTTAGACGAAGGAAGAAGAAGCAATCTGCGAAATTCTTATTTTCCTTTTGATTTGAATGCAGAATTTATATGAAAAATTAAGATCTTTATTTGTTAAAGTCGTACGAGTAAGTTGCGCCGATTAAGAACGTGGTCGCTTGTGTTTCTTTGAGTGCCCCAGGTCCGACAAGGGATTCGAATAAAGCCTTTCCTAAAACTAGATTTTGGACAGGATCTTCGTTTGCACTATCTTCATTTTTAATAGTAAGAGAAGTATCCGAGAAAGTATATTTCCAACTCATACTGTTCAACCCAAGCCAGAAACTAACTCCATAGTTCCAAGAGTATAAAAATTTCAGATCTAGTATAGCACCCTTAGCAACCCATTTATTATACACTTCGATGCCGTTCGTTTGTCCGTCTCCATTTCCTGGGGCATACGTATATTCCGTTCTGCTATAAGTTCCAAAACCATGTAATTGTAGTATATGCAATCCTGTGCGGATCTCGAATTTTCCAAGTTTTACATCGTACTGTACTCCATACGAATATCCTTTTAGAACCTCCGCCACCGATGTAGGAATTACTCCGAAGTATTGATCTGAAAACGAAGAACTAGCACTTCCAGCTCCGAAGGTAAATGGGTTTCGGTCTTCTGTCTTTGTCCAAAATTGATGATAGCCAATTACTGGTCTGATATCGTGTTTTGGATGAGGAAAAACAGAATAAGAAAAATTTCCGTAGATATGTTTCATAGAAACATCATAGCTACCTTGTACGATTTTTGGAAAAGTGGAGTTACTCGGGCCGTCTGTTCCTACAACCTGCACATTCGATGAAGAAGTTAGAGATTGTCCTCCGATCTCTCCTACGTAACGATTCCAAGAATATCTAACTTCGACTACAGAAGCTTTTCCGCCTTTCGGTTTTGGTTCTGTGGGAAGTTCGAATTTGCCACCTTCTTGACCTAGGCTACTTCCGATCGCTATGACTTGATCGTAAAAATTCCCGCCTTGAAAGTTTAGGTTACTAGAACCTAATCCTAAAAAAACATCCAAACGATTTCGTTTTGCTTCTTCGATCTGCTTTTTTCTCTTCTCTGCTTTTTCGTCGGCGATCTGTTGTTTTTTGGCCTCTTCTTCTTTTTGTGCTAACTCTTCTGGAGTCGGTGTAGGAGGTACTACTGGATTTTTATCTTTCTGGTCTGGGGTTTTGACCTCTTTAAAAGCTACCTTTTTAATATCTTGTTTTGAGATCTCTCGAGTAGTTCCGTCCGATAGTTTGACCACCATCTTGAAAGCGGTTTGAGAAATGATCTCGGCAGTCAGAACTTTTCCATCTTTGAGATAGATGACTTGTTCGTTTGAATACAGGGAAGTTACAAAAAAAAGTAAAAGGCCGAAAACCAAAATTGTTTGAAATTCATTCTTTACTTTTTGCATTTTTACCCGCAACTCCGGAGGCCTTTGTTTGGGAAATATTCCGGTATATGAAATGTAGCTTCAAGCAATAAATTGACAGTAGGTAATAACTACTTGAATATAAAGTATAACAATTACTACAGGTCTGCCAAAATATCGAACTTGTTCCTTTCTTCAGCCAAGTCGGATCGATTGTTAATCGAACTTGGTCTTTTCTTCAGCTGTCGGATCAGTCGTCAATAAGGCTTGAGATCTTTATCGAGTGGTTATATAAGTTTGTACGTATGGATCTTAAAAGTTCGGACTCGTTCTCTAAAATTGTTTTCAGTCTAAGATAGAACCATTTGGAAGGATCTTGTCCGGAAATCGTTCCCAAGGCAGAGATCTTTACTCCGTCTTTCTCAGTGCAGATGATATAATCGTCTTTAGCTCCCTTTTGAGATATTTCAGAAAGATCTTCTTTTGTATAAGAATGATGGTCCGGATAAGAATAGGAATTGAATTTGTGCGGGTTCTTTTCTTTCAAAGAAGAGTAAAACGGTTCCGGATTTCCTAAACCTGAGAATGCGTATATCGATTTTCCGGTTATGTTTCTAGTTAAGGTCTCGGAATGGCCCGGATAGATCGGGATCAATTCTTCCGTAGAAAAACGAAACTTCAAGTATTTGTTCGGTTTATATTTTTGAAGCCAGGCGGAAAGTTTTGATTCCTGTTCTTCTTTAAATTTGGAAGCGATTAGAAAATCCGCTCTTGAAACAGAACGATAAGATTCTCTTAATAATCCTAAAGGAAGTAAAAATTCAATTTTAGAAAGCCTTGTACAATCCAATAAAACCAGATCCAAATCTCTTTCCAATGCGTGATGTTGAAAACCGTCATCTAATAATGCGAATACAATTTTATTTTCACTAAGCCCTTTGTCGGATCTGTATTTTAAATATGATCCAAATCTATTTCTTCCTACATACACTTCCGCAAAGGGAAGGTTTTTTTTGAGAAGTAATGGTTCGTCGCCGACTTCTGTTGGAGAAGAGTCAATATTAACTTTTCTTGTATCTGTACCTGAAGAACCGTAACCTCTTGTCAAAATTACGATAGGAAGATCTGGAAAATGAGAATGGAGTAACTGGGATAGATGAAGAATAAAAGGAGTTTTTCCGGTTCCACCTACGCTAAAATTCCCCACACTGATCGTGATCGCAGAATGAAGTTTGTTTTTTTTCTTAAGGCTACGATCTAAAAAAAATAGAATTCTGTAGATAAGGCTAAGAGGGAATAATATCGGAAAAAAAAGAATCTTCAAAAATAAGATCATATTCTTTTTTCTTAAACCGGTGATTCTGCAAACTGCATCTCGTATAATTTTTTGTATTTCCCGTCCAAACGGATCAACTCTGAATGAGAGCCAGATTCGACAACTTTACCACCTTCCATTGCGAAAATAGTATCTGCGATCTGTACAGTGGAAAGTCTATGAGCAATTATGATTACTGTTCTGTTTTTGTACAAGGATTCTAAGGCTTGTTGAACGACTCTTTCAGATTCGGTATCCAGAGCAGAAGTCGCTTCGTCCAAGATCAGGATTTCAGGGTTATTCAATAGTGCCCTCGCGATAGATATCCTTTGCCTTTGGCCTCCGGATAACATTACGCCCCTTTCTCCTACAACTGTGTCGAAACCATCTTCAAAAGAGAGAATAAAATCGGTAGCGAACGCTAACTCTGAAACTTCTCTCATTCGTTCTTCGGAAACGTTTTCAGTTCCATAACAAATATTCTCTCGGATACTTCCGTTAAATAGGAATACTTGTTGGTTTACGATTGAGATCTTTTTTCTTAAGGAAGCAAGATCCAAATTTCTGAGATCAGTTCCGTCCCAAGTAATGGAGCCTTCACTCGGATCGATCAATCTTGGGATCAAATCGACTAATGTGGATTTTCCCGCACCTGAAGAGCCGACTAACGCAATGGTTGAACCCTTCTGGATAGAAAGATCCAGATCTAAGAGCGCAGGAGTTTTGGCTCCCGGATAAGTATATCCTACTGATTCGAATTTTAATTCTTGTGATAGTCTTTTGGGGAAGATCGGGTTGGGAGGATTTTTTACATCCGTCTCACTATCCAACATTTCGAAAACACGAGTCCCGGCAGCCATCGCACTTTGGATAGAATTGGATAACATTCCCATCTGTTTGAATGGTCTGGTTAAAAACACTAGGGTCAAGAAGAAGATCATAAAATGACCTAGGGTTAATTTTTCCAACTCGATAAGATATGCTCCAAACGCCAGGAATATAACTGCGACTATGGAACTTGAAAGTTCCACTAATGAAGGCCCTACTTGATGATAAAAATGTCCTTTAAATGTTTTTTCGGAAAGATCGTTATTGATCTCCCAAAATCTTCCTGCTTCCGTTTTTTCCATGGAGAATGCACGGATCACTCTGATACCAGATATCACTTCCTGCAAATGACCGTTCAAAGCTGATAATCTTTCCTGTTGGTTCCTTGTGGCTTTTCGGATCCGGTCCGCGAAAGAAGTCACAGGGCCCATGATGATAGGCACCACTACTAAAACCGCGACAAACATTTCCCAACTTAAGAAAAGAAGAATTAATAAATGTGTAATGATATAGAAGAAGTCTACGATTGCATCTTTCAGATCCGAACTGATCAACTTTGCAAGAACTTCCACATCGTTGACGATTCGGCTCATAAAGATACCGGTCTTTTCCTGAACGAAATGATTAAGAGGAAGTTCCTGAGCTTTGGAATAAAGTTCTAAACGTAAATCACGAACGGCTAAATAACCGCCGGAGTTTATACAATACACTGCCCCCGTCAGAAACAAAAGTTTTGCAAGATAGATCGGAAAGATGAATAAACAAAATATAAGAACGAGTTGGTCTTTAGGAAGGGTAGTGAGATAATAATTTGCTTTAAGTTTGGTATCTGCGACTAATGCCTCAATTTTTTGGATCGCCTCCAGTTCTTTTCCTGCTTCACGATCATTTAAGGCTATCGTTTCTTTTTTGGTAAGAGTGATTTGGAAGTCTGCTTTTCCACCTTTTCCGATCGCATTAAAGATCGGGATAACGCTAGTCAAAGACGCACCGTTCAGTATGGATACGAAAAAGGATAATACTATCCCGGTAATTAATCTGTATTTATACTTGAAGGAATACCCCAAGAGGCGTCTATAGACGTTCATAGGTCCGGAATGTTTTATCCTAGGTTTCTTGACTCGGCCTCATCCACGTTTTATGTAGAGCGAAAACCGACTCTTACCTTTTCCCTGGCTTTCCTTCTTTTGTCCCTTCTTTTTTGTCATTGTGGAAATGTCGAAAGAAACCCCAAAACACTGGTATTTTCTCTGCCATCTGATCCGATCTCTTTGGATCCGATCCGATCTACCGACCTTTCTTCCAGAATCGTTCTAAAGTATATTAATCCTCAACTTTTCAAAATGGATGAAGAAGGGAAAATTATTCCTTCTCTAGTTCAATCCTATAAATTAGGAAGTGGACCTTCCGCAAATATCAGGAAATTAATGTTGGAGATCCGACAGACTTCTGTTACGAATTCTTCTTCTATAAATTCCAAAATTGTTTTGGCCTCTTTGGAAAGATTAAGGAACACTCCAGGTCCTCGAAAAAGTACATATTCCTTTTTGAAAGGAGGAAAGATCCTGTCCGACTCGGAATTAGAGATCTATTTTGAGGGCGGTTTAAGAGAGGCTTTAGAAAAACTTTCTCTACCTCAGTCTTGGATCTATTGTGGAGCTCCAGGATCTATTTGCGGAGATTTTAAACTTTCCGAATGGAAAAAGAATAATTATATTCGATTAACTGCAAACCGCCCGAACGAATTGGGTTCCGAAATATTGTTTAGGATACTCCCTCAAGCAAGTACTGGACTGTATCTATATTCCAAAAACGAACTAGACTTGATGAAATTACCGATCTTCCTTTCTAAAAGTTCTCTCATCAAAGAAGAGCATGTTTCCGTTAGAAAAGGAGGAGGGGTCCAATACATAGCAATCAATGCAAAAGAACCCTGTTTCGATAAGAACTTTAGAAAAGCTTTAAATTATTCTATAGATAAAAGAACGATCATCAATGTCTTATTAGAAGGAAAGGGAGAAGTTTCCGTCGGGCCTTTTCCTAAATCAGTAATTTCATCCTGGAATTCTTCCGAAGAATTATATCCGTTTGATTTAGTTAAAGCAAAAGAACTTCTCTCCAAATCGGTTTGTTATCCTAAGATCCTAGAAAGAGAATTAGAGTTTCGAATGAGAGGGGACGAGGAGAACCAAGCAAATGGAGCCGCAATCGTCCAAAACTTGAAAGAGTTAGGATTGAAGATCAAAATTTTAGCTATGGAAAAGGCCGCGCTTTATAAAGAAAATGGGGAAGGAAAAGGAGATCTTACATTACTTTTTTGGTATGCAGATCTTCCTGGGCCTTTTGCATTTTTAGATCCGCTATTTGCAGGGGATAGATTCGGAAATAGCGGAAACCGTGCATTCTATTCGAATCCTAAGATCGAAAAAATTTTCCGAGAGATCCGGTCCACTGATCAAACGAATATACAAACAAAGATCCAAGAAACTTTTTCCATTTTGGGAGAAGAAGCTCCTTGGATCTATTTATGGTCTCCCTATGAACTTTATTTAGTCGGAGATCGTTTGGACAAAGGATCTATTCGTCGTTTTGATCTTCCTTAATTTCCGGAAGGTCCAATTCAACTGCGTCTTCTCCGGACAAGGCCTCATTAGATCCGTTTGTGTTTGTTCCTTCCGTTTGAGTGACTGGAGAAGTTGTTGCTCCTCCTCCGGGTTGATCTCCCACGTAATAGTATTGGCCGTAAAGAGGATGTTTGCATTCCGACTCGTTGGATAATAATCCTCCGGTTTCGGCACAGATGTCTACTTTCACATAATCACTGTTAAATGGTATGATCAAACTTTCCCCAAATCCTAGAGTTCTTGCCACATGAGATACATATCTAAACCAAATGGAACCGCTTGTTCCGGAACCGGACCCTGGGAAAGGAGCTCCCAGATCATTACCTACCCAAACTGTGGTGACTAAATTCGGGTTCACTCCTGCAAACCAAACGTCTCTGACTCCTTTTCTGGATCCCCAACGTTGTTGTGCTTCCTTAGGAGATTGTACTGTTCCGGTTTTTCCTCCTAAAGGAAATTTTTCTCCGTCTTTAAGTGCGATCTTTAAAGTACCTTCTTCGGAAACAACTGCTTCCAATAGGTTCAATGTCATTGCGCAAGCTACTGGATCTAAAATTTGTTCCGCTTCTTTTGGATCCGGAAGATTATTCATATAAAGTTCCGAGCCTTCGAAATCAGTGATGCGCAGTATTTCTACCGGTTTTACTTTTTTACCGTTGTTCGCGATCGTAGCATAGATCGTGGCCAATTCTTTGGGAGATAATTCTCCGGAACCCAATGCAAGAGTAAGGTTGGGTTGGAATCTTCTGCTTAACTCGGAGCTATCTAAATCTAAAATTTTGCCTAGAGTATGTATAAAATCACTGACCCCGATCTCATCCATGAACTTGACTGCGATCGTATTTACGGATTGAGCGAATGCGACTCGAACCTGCATCGCTCCTCTATGACCTTTATACCAGTTTTTAGGGGCATAACCTCCGATCTTGATCGGCTCATCCACAACAATCGAAGTAGGAGTAGCGATCCTTTTTTCGAATGCCATTTGATAGACGAGTCCTTTGATCGCAGAACCCGGTTGTCGAACTGCGGAAATTGCCCGGTTCATTCTGAATATATTAGAAATTTTGTAACTTCCTACCATCGCTTCTACATATCCGTTACTCGGATTGATGGAGATCAGGCTCCCATTCATATTTTCTATAATTTTATTTTCTTTGGAAACCTCTTCAGTTTTTCCTGCTTTTAAATAAGCCGCCTTTTCCTCTGAAAGTTTTTTGCGGACGGATTCTATTCCTTCTCTTAAGGAACGTTCTGCTGCCTCTTGTTTATCGTAGTCCAGAGTAGTATAAACGTTCATACCTCTGCTTTCGAAATCGATCTCTGAAAAATTATCGATCACGAATTGACGGATCCCGAAATTGAAATCAGACGCAAGATTGATCGTAAAATCCTTATCGAATCCGTATTTGCCGATCTCGGAAATAACGAGGATCTTATCCTCTTCTTCCTTAATTTCTTCCACCTTGTAATCGGATCTGAATTGGCGAATGTTCTGCTCTATTCTCTTTTCGAATTTTTTCTCTATCGAGCTTGGATTCGGATGAAGATTTTGGAATTGGGCCATCGCGGTGAGCACCATTTTTTGTCTTTTCAATGCGATTTTAGGATTTCGGACCGCATTAAAATTAGAAGGAGCGGGAATTGTTCCTACAAGCAAGGCGGCTTCTGCAGGAGTCAATTCATATGCAGGTTTATTAAAGTAATAACGAGAAGCTTCTTCTACCCCGTTGTTTCCCTCTCCCAAGAAGATACGATTTAGATACATCGCAAGGATTGTTTCTTTATCGAACTTACTTTCTAAATAAAAGGTACAATAGAACTCGGTAAGTTTATTAAAAATACTACGAGCTCCCAAATCCAATGTAAGTTTTGCAAGCTGTTGAGTAAGAGTGGATCCACCTTGTCTTCTGAAAGTGGTCAGGTTCACTATGATCGCTCGACCCAAAGCGGAAAAATTTACACCGTTATGTTGATAAAAGTCCCTATCTTCCGAGCTAAGCAATGCCCAAATAATATTTCCGTGATTTACTAAATTATCAGTTCTGATCGGTCTGAATTTTCTGCGAGAAAATTCTCCGATTAATTTTCCGTTCTTATCTAAGATCCGGATCGGTTTGATCTCATTCGGATCGTAAGCATCCGATACCTCTCTTTGGAATGTTTCCAAATTACGAGCGACTTCTTCTTGTTTGCTGAGCCAAACTACATAGGAGCCTCCTATAAAAAAGGATAGGATGGCGATTCCTGCAATTGCGGAATATTTTAGGATGATTCTCCAGTTTTTTTTCCCGTATTGAAATATGGATAATAAGATTCCAAGGATACGATCTTTGTTCATAATGTCCGTCGGTAGGTTTTCCGCCTTAAGTTAGGGGAAGAAAAGGACTTTTTTGTCCATTTTTTGTACTTCGTACTCAGGCATTTATTGTATCCGATTAACCCGAAAGAACGGACAAACTAAGATTGTTTCTTGTAGACAGTTTTGAAATTCCGTGTTCAATATCTTTCGTTTTGGCCGGAAAGGAATTCCAGGAAACAAATGGAAGATTATCCTCTTAAAAAAGAAACGTTTACACATCATTATTTTCCGACTACCCCGAAGACAAATTTATGGTCAAGTGTTCAGCTTCTATTTGGGGGTGAAGAAGGAATTCCTACAGATCTTTCCCATCTATATTTGAACGAATCAGGAGGATCCTGGGCGAACTTAGGATTTTGGGAAGAAACGGACGACTATAGTACTGCCTGTGAGGATTTAGCAGAACATTTAGGAAGAGTCGCCGGTTTAAATCAGAATTCTAAAATTTTGGATATAGGATTCGGTTGCGGAGACCAATTTCGAATTTGGGAAAATTTGTTTGAAGTCTCTCCCAAAAATATTACTGCACTGAATATTTCTAAAACACAATTGGAATATGCAAAATCCAAATATAAAGATAAAACTTCTTCTCCGGATCTAATACTTGGAAGTTTGGAAAAACTGGAGGAGTTCGAGAATGAGAGCTTCGATATTGTTCTAGGTTTGGACAGTTTATATTTTATTCCAAATCGAGAACTTTTGATCAGTGAAGTATATAGGATCCTGAAAAAAGGAGGAGCTTTCGTTTCTGCGGAGATCTTATTTGCAGATCGAAAAATTTCATTTTGGGAATCTTGGAAAAGATCATTGATCGTTCGGATGGCAAGAATGTCTCCTGATCTGAAAAATGTAGAGGAGATCGTATCCGATTATTCAGTTCTGGGTTTTAATTTCGAAGTTTTAGAAAGAATAGATCCTTTCGTTTTTCCTGGATTTTCGGAATTCATTCTTTCTAAGATCCGCTCGGATAAAAAAATCCCGAAACGATTGGCAAATCGATACAAAATGTTGGGAGAATACTTTGGTTCTGAAACGATCAAAAAACATTTTGAGTATTGGATCTATAAAGTAAGAAAGCCGGAATCTCAACCTATCGTTTGATCGATTGTTCTACCCATCTTTTTACATCTAAAGATGTGGAAACTCCCGCTTCTAAAAGTGGGATTCCATATCTTGCATAAGAACCGCAAAGCCAAACCTTTCTATCCGGAAGCTCTTGTAGGTTTTTTAGTTCAGCTAAAGTTTTTTGGGAAGCAAGATCAATCACAGGTCTTTCGAATTTGGAACGACTAATAAAATTTTCCTCTTTAGGTTGAACCAAAGGATTCCAAGTTTGGAATACATCCTTTCCTTTCATAGAAGGAAGAACTTTATTCAGAAGAATTGTGGCAGTTGCAGAAGAACCGTCTTGGGAAAGAGAGAAACACATTGGAGCCCAATGTTTTTTGTTTTTAGGCATAAAACTGTCATCCGAATGAGTAACCACTTCCGAAGCCTCGTATTTGAGTTTGGAAAGTAACTCTTTCTCTCTGGTATATTCGTTTGGAAGAATGGATATTGCCTGATTTGCAGGAGCAGCGACTACCACCCGATCGAAATATTCTTCTCCATTATCGAAAAGTAATTTTACTTTATCTTTTTCTAATACTATTTTTTTAGGATCCGTGCTTAAACGAACTGAAGATGCACCTTTGGAAAGTTTTTCCGTCACGTCCCTTGTTCCTTTTAAAGGGGTAAGAAAACGTAAGAATTTCAAACCTTGGGAATGATAGCCGATCACCGCTTCTGCAGGATAATTTTTAGCACTCTCAGAAGTGCATGTATTAATCGTGGAAAACATAGGGATCAAGTAGAGATCCTCGAACTCGATAGAATAACCGAATCTACTTAAGAATTGTGAAATAGTGAGTTGTTCTCCATCCAAGGAATGAAGTTCCCTTTCAGACTCTTCGTAAAACCGGATTGCATCTGAAAAAATACGTCTAGAGGTCTTATTAGAAAAACAGACTAAGTAAGGGATCGGAACAAAATTATTCCCGATCCCTAAGGTAGAAAAACCGAAATACGTAGTGCCGTCCCCGTAGTTTAAAGAGAAGGAATAATCTACAGGTCTTACTTCGATACCTGCTTCTTCATATAATTCCAAAAGGCAGGGATAATAATTTCTTTTAAACGCTCTAAACGGAACATCCACACGTACAAAATTTCCGTTGGAACTTAGGTCCGTTCCGTGTGCATCCATTCCGACCAATGGATGTTTTTCTAAGAGAGTGACTTCATGTTCTTTACCTAAATACCAACTAGCACTTAGGCCTGCGATACCGCTCCCGATGACTGCGATTTTCATTCCGGATTAGAATCCTTTTTTAAACCAAAAGTTCAAGGTAAAACCATAGTTTTAGGAAGGAATGATACAAAAAAGGAATCAAACGATCTTCATTCTACGATTTGTAATACAACTCTTCTGTTTTTTTGGCGGTCCGTTGCAGTATCGTTGGAAGAGATCGGTTGGCTATCTCCGAAACCTTGGGTTTGGATCCTAGTCTGATCGATTTTATGTTTGGAGATCAAATAATCTGCGACCGCTTTGGCTCTACTCTCGGATAATTCTTGGTTCAATTCTTTTTTCCCCACATTATCCGTATGCCCTTCCACCAAAATTTTGGTTTTAGGATTCGATTTTAAAAAATTCGCCAAACGATCCAATTCAGGTTCTGAATCTTTGGAAATCTCGAATTTTTTCGTTTCGAAGAATAGATTGTTCAGAAGGATCTGTCGGCCGACGGCTAACGCAGGAAGACGAAACTCAACTTCCATTTTTGCGTCTTCTTGTTTGGATTCGGTAAGGTCTATGTTTTTGGAAACGGAAAGATGGCCTTCCTTCTCCGCATAAAATCCGTATTTTTCTCCATAAGGTAGGACTAGGCTAAAAGATCCTGTCTTAGAGTCACTTTTCGCACTTCCTCTTTTTTCCAAACGTGTTAAAGATTCGTAATGTATTTCGGCGCTTAAAGGATTTCCTTCTTCGTCCAAAACTTTTCCGTTGATCACTACTACTGGGTTCGGACGGAAATTGTGAGGGAGATATGCCATGTATAATTGGCCGTCTTTACTTACATACGCCCAATCGCTATTGACAGGAATGGAGAAAAAGTTCACACCTTTTAAGTTTGCGGAAACTTCCACAGGTTTGGTCCAATTATCCCAACCGTCCCCGATCCGTTTTGTTACATATACTGAAAGCCCTTTATGACCATCGCTACAAAAATATAGAGTTCTATCATCTCCGGCTAAGAAAGGAGCAGTTTCTTCGTGAGAAGTGTTTACGATCTCTCCTAGGTTTTTTCCGATCGAAAAACTCCCGTCTTCTTTTTGGATACTAACGTACAGATCCAATTTCCCGTGAGAATCAGGTTGTTGCACCGAATAGATCAGTATCCTACCGGAAGAAGATAAAGTGGAGCCTCCGAAAACCGAAGTATTATTCTTCAAATATAAATTGGTAAAATCAGGAAAGTTGATCGGCTTAGGATAAGACCAAGAGCCCTTATCTTTATAACTTTTATATAATGGAACAGTTACCTTATTTTGAAGATGATTTAGTTTTCTGAGATATTCATAAGCGAGTTGGTCTTCCTTCAGCCTGAACTCCATCTCGTCTCGGGTATTTCTTCTCAATTCTTCTCTTTTTTCCTGAAACTCAACTTGGAGCTTTCTAGACATCTCATCGTCCCCAAAAGAACCGAAAACGAAAAGTTCGTTATTACTTGGAAGAACTGCGATCACCGCGGAATTCAGATCGTTATTTAAAGGAGAAGGCATCTCTTTGCCGTCTCTCCAAAAACCTTTTTCGTCTTTTTCGGAAAACCAGATCCTTTGGTTCCCGGATTTTCCTTTGCTAGAATATACAGTCCAGAAGATGGATTGGCCGTCCGGAGTTACAGTAGGGTTAAATGCGAAGTAACCTCGATTCACATAATTCGGGATCTTCTTTAAGGTCCAATCGGGCAGGCCTTTCGTTTCCGAAAAAGGATAGGTCTCGTAACGGATCGGATCACAATTCTCGCCTCTCATTTGGCAAAGAACTCGGATCGTTTGGTTATGAAGCCTAGATAATTCGGGACTAAGATCGTTAGAGAGAATTTGGATATAATCGTTGCCGGAGCTAAGCATTCTTCCGAATTGCAAAAGTTTTCCTTCTACAATTCTTTCCTCCGAAGAGATCTTGGAAGAGAAACAAACGATCAATAGAAGGAAAAGAATAGAATGACGGCCGATCATAAGATAAGTTTCGGAGAATTTTAACAGTAGCGGAAGAGCGGAAAAGAAAAATTTTATGCTGAGCAAGACTAGAAGGCATAGATCCGCTTTGTTTGAAGGAATTTTCCCCCGACACTTCCCCAAAAATTGAAATGAGGAAGGTTGTTATAAAAAAATTAAGAGATCCAACCTGGAAAAAACTTTCGAACGACGAATAGGGAGACCAGCAAAATCCCCAGATTCAAGGCGGAAGAAAGGAGCATGAATCTCATTTTGGAAATTTCAGGTCGTTTATCAAAATGTTTGCTCGCCACAAAAGCCGCCCCGATACTCAAAACTAAGCCGGATATAAATGGGATCTCAGGCAAACTTTCCTCGGATCGAATAAAGGAAGTGAACCGATCTGAAATCACCAAAAAGATGCAGAGTATCGCTAAGTAAACGATACCCCTTAGCACTCCGGCGATGTAGGAAGAAATAATATTATTCATTTGAATTATAGGACGGATCGATCCTATAAAGATTTTACAATTAATTACAACTACAAGAGGCTCCCTTACCGCCTAAAGATTGAGCGTGATTGTCCGCATCCGAAGAATAATCAAATTCTTGAAGCACACATACATTAGAACCTCTTGCGGATTTCATTTGATCCAATGTCCGAGTGTCCACTTCGATCTTTCCATCCGCGCAAAAGACTGCATATTTCGTATTCGCGAAAACCTTGGAAGAAGAAAGAGCTAAAGCGAATACAAAAGAAGTAGCAAAAAAAGCTATAAATAACTTGTTCATCTGGGTCTCCAAGTGGAAAGGAGACTAATCTTTCTTATAATTCTTTCAATAATTTTATGACAAAAATAAAAAAGAAAATCTAATGTTTTGCAAGCAAAAGAAATCGACTCGGATTGTAACTGCGGTCTCAAGAAAAGAAATCAAATTTGGAAAGGAAGATATTGTCGGCACTTAGATATAGAGGTGCCGACTAAATCCGTTTTCAGTAAGTAAACGTATAAGCCCAGTAGATCAAGACCAATTGTAAAGGTAATCTTAAGATCAGAGCCCATGTAGGAGGATCTTTTTTAGTTCTGGATTGAAAATGATACACGTTAGCCGGAAACACAGCGACTAAAAGAAGAATCACTCCCCAGGCAGCGAAAATTCTTGTTTGAGAGAAAAAAAGTCCAACGCCTAAAGCGATCTCAACGATACCGCTGAACTGGACCATTAATTTATGATATGGGATCCAAGGAGGCATGATCCTTAGATAAAATTTCGGGATCACAAAATGAAGGATGCCGGCGATCGTATAAATAGTCGCCATGATCCAGAGACTGATAGTTTTAGCGTCAAGGTTTTCCATGGAAAACCATGATAAGGATACTAAGGCACTAAGGTCTGCCTTTTTTCTCTGTTTTTATTTCTAAACCTTTTCTGTCTGGAGTGAGATGATTTGTTCGAGATTTTAAGGAAGGTAAGATATTTTTCTCGAGTGACGAAGGGGCGATTTCTTTCTTGATGATCCGTACGAGGTCCGGGAAATTTCAGCATAGGCTAAACTCCTTGCCGCAAAATTTGCCAGTCATTATAGGTTCTGCGAATAAAGTACAAGCGAAAAAAACGATCTTTGAAAAAAATCAAAACGTTTTGTAGGAAGATTTGGGCGCGTCCCTTGCACTCATCGGATTAGCGAAAGCCTAGTATAAAAAATGCAAGGGTCGGTCTTTTACGGGCTCGCGGATACCCGCTCGGTCCTACGGACCCGCTTCGCTGCCCTCCAAAGACCTCGCGCGTTGTGGTTGGGGGATCGGGATTAGGTAATGATACCTTTCTTTATTTTGATAGTATTTTCTAACTTTCATGTCTTATTTTACAATTCTATCTCATATATTTAGACCGGACAGGAAAAGGTATTCGAATTGCATGAAAGAAATGGATCGAAAACAGTTTATAAAATCTATCATTGCGTTATTTGTAGCAGGACTCGCCCCTAGAATATTAGGACAGCCTCAGCTCGATATAGATCCCAAATCGAATTTTCAATCCGTCTATTTGGATCCTAAATTACGCGAAGAATTTTATCTTTTTCTAAAGAATGTATATCATCTTTATCCGGAGGATCAATTTCATAAACTGATCTTGGATATAACTAAGACCGGCAAAACGGATAAGGATATTTATGAAACGATCCTATCTAAACTTCCGGGAATTAAACCGTTCGCAGGTGTGATTACTTATGCACTTCCTTCTCTTAAAAAACAGAAAGAGGAAATATCCGGTCAAACCGTAAAACTTTTGGGAAAACAAAATTCTTATAATGGTTACATGGAGATTGGGACAACCGGGCGATACGTAAAAGATTTAAAAAAGAAATTAGGGATAAAAGGCAAAGTTTATGTATTGAATGATCTGGAGCCTAAATACAGTGCCGAAGATTTGGCGGAAAGGGGGCAACTTTTCAAGGCAGGGACTTTTATACAGATGGGGAATTACGAATCAATCGCCTCCGACAAGATCCCTTCCGAGAGCCTGGAATTAGTCACGAATTATATAGGATTCCATCATTCCCCCGCAGAAAAATTGAACGGATTTATCTCATCCATTTCCAGGGTATTAAGACCGGGCGGAAAGCTTGTATTAAGAGATCATAATGTATATTCGGAAGAACAGAGATATATAGTCGCGCTGGCTCACGACGTTTACAACGCAGGTTTGGAGATTCCCTGGAGAGAAACTTCTACCCAAATCCGGAATTTTACATCTTTAGAAGAGATCCAGGAAAAACTGTACGGATTCGGATTTCAATTGGTAGGGAATCACTATTTACAGAACGGGGATCCAACAAAAAATACTCTTATGGCTTTCGTGAAAACTAAATGAAAAGATCAATTTTACTTTTTCTATTATTCACCGCTCATCTATATTCTAGTCCTGTCATCGTAAATGACGTTACTCAGATCAATCCGATCCCGGTTTCAAGAGTAGAAACTCCTAAAACGATCGAAGAAATCCAGAATTTGGTAAAAGAACATTCAGGAATGATCTCCATCGGAGGAGGGAGATTTTCAATGGGAGGTCAGATCGCCACAGAAAATGCGTTATTTATAGATACTCGAGAATTCGATCAGGTTTTGGAATTCGACGAAAAACAAAAAAAGATCAGAGTTCAGTCCGGAATTACTTGGAGAAAAATACAAGAATTCATAGATCCATATAATCTTTCTATAAAGATCAAGCAGACGTATTCTAATTTTACCGTAGGCGGTTCTCTAAGTGTAAACGGACATGGAAGATATATGGGCCAAGGTCCTCTGATATTATCAGTGGACTCCATTAAAATTGTGTTAAGTGATGGGCGATTGATATCGGCAAGCCCAAAAGAAAATCAGGAGATTTTTTACTCTGCAATCGGAGGTTATGGAGGGATCGGGGTAATAGTCGAAGCAGTTTTACAATTGACGGATAATACTAAGGTCTCTCGTTCCGTGAAAAGGCTTCCGATCTCGGACTATAAAAAATTCTTTTTTGAAGATATTCGCACCAATCCAAAAGCGGTATTTCATAATGGAGATATCTATCCTCCCGCTTACGAAAATGTGAACGCGATCACATGGATAGAGACGGATGAAGACGTAACAGTACAGGATAGATTAGTTCCGGTAAAAGAAGAATACTGGATGGAAAATATAATGTACTTCTGGCTGACAGAACTTCCGTACGGAAAGGAATTCAGAGAACATGTGTATGATCCGAATTTTACCACAAGTAAACGAGTGGTCTGGAGAAACTTCGAAGCAAGTTATGACGTAAAAGAATTAGAACCTCCAACCAGAAAGATCAGCACATACGTATTGCAGGAATACTTCGTCCCTGTTGATAAGTTCGACGAGTTTTATCCTAAAATGAGGGAAGTCCTACAGAAACATGATGTAAATGTGCTGAATATATCCATCCGTCATTCCTATAAAGATCCAGGTTCTTATTTAGCTTGGGCAAGATCGGAAGTTTTTTCATTCGTAATCTACTATAAACAAAGGACGTATCCTTCCGCAAGAAATGAAGTCGGTGTTTGGACTAGAGAACTGATAGATGCGGTTAATTCTGTGGGAGGTGCATATTATCTACCTTATCAACCTCATGCGAATCAGTTCCAATTCGAAGCAGCATATCCTAGTTCTAACAAATTCTTTGAATTAAAAAGAAAACTGGATCCTAATTATAAATTCAGAAATAAACTTTGGGATAAATATTATTTCTCTGATATTAAGGATCAAAAGATCCGTTTGGAATTGGATTCTAATAAAACATATCTTAGAAACGAAGACCAAACATTTTTAACGGTTCCTGAATGGTTCATCGTATTCAGTTCGGATGAATATGCTAAATTCCAAAAACATTCTCCTCCTAGCGACTTTCCTTATTGGAGAAGTATAGGTCAGTTCTGGAAGATTTATGGAAACGTAATACAAAAAACCTGGGAATACGAAACGAATTGGGGATACCACCTGATGATCTGCGTTATCGGGGTAAGTTATTCAGGAGAATTGGCTTTAAAAAGTATTTACGAAAATACGACGGGAGCCTTTACGGAATGGATAGATTCGCGCAAAGAGATCAACGAGGACAGAAAGGTAGAAGCGTATATCCAATGGGTCACTCAAGATTATACTGATTTCGTACGATTGAGGCCTTGGTACGAATACCCTTTTTATTCTAAATTTTTGGAATTCATAAAGATAGAAGACGGAAAAAGCGCAGGAAAGATCAGAACATGGGAAAGACGGATATTTTTCTCGATGGAACTTCTCGCGAAAGCGGGATATGGATGGCTTATCGGTTTAGGAACTGGAGCGGTTTACGAGGCGGAAAATTTCCATATTCTTGCATGGGCGGATGAGAACGGTACTGGAAAAATCATTTCCATTCCAAGATACGAACCTTTTACAAAAGAAGTTCCTATTTTAGTGGATAAGGGAATTTCATTCAAGGAAATCGCAGGGAATAAAAAAATCGTTCTAACGGTTGTCTCGTCGGAAGATCAAAACTGGGAGGACCAGAAAATTCTCTCGTCTTGGCCGGTTCTTACGGAACCAGGCAAAAAAAGAACTGCATTAATTTTACCGGTGGATCAGCTTCACCTGATGATCCTTTACTGTAAGCAGAACGGAATCTTAATAGATCATATATTCGATTATTAGAATGTATGATCTATTACGTTTATGTATTCTAAAATCATTGAAAGAATCGCCTTTTTCGGAGGCAGACAACGGACTTTGAGAAGGTTTATGTTAGCCCCTCACCATCTGCACTTTCAATTTCATTGACTTCTTGGATTTAGAAGATTTTTTCTTAGAGAGAGAAAGTTTAGAATACATCATTTCCAAAGAATCAGTTACGTCTTCCCAGGTGCAGGAAGCGGCGATCTTTCTTGCGGCAATCCCTAGATTCTTTGCCAACTTTTTGTTTTCTGCCAGAAGACAGGATTGTTCTATAAATTCTTCTTCTTTATCAAAACCACTTAACAGCGCAGATTTGCCGTGTTTCAAATGTTGGCTTGCTGCTGCGTAATTATATGCAACGATTGGGAGCCCGGAGGCCATCGCTTCTACGATCACATTTCCGAAAGTTTCGGTAAGACTCGGGAATAGAAAAAGATCTCCGGATGCATAATGTTCCGCGAGTTCTTTTCCTTTTCTCATTCCTCTAAATATAAAATCAGGATTTTCCTTTTGTAATTTCTCTTTAGAAGGACCGTCTCCGACTAAGATCAATTTAGCGTTTGGAACTCTGGATTGGATCTTGCGGAAAGATCTTACTAAAAGGTCCAGATTTTTTTCCGGAGCAAGTCTTCCTACATACAAAACTCCCAGATCGGAAGGTTTTAATCCCCATTCCGATTTCAGCTTGGAACTTCTACGTGCAGGATGAAAAAGATCCGAATCGATCCCTCTAGAAACAACTTGTACATTGGAATAACCTTGGGACAATAATTGTTCTTTGATCTGAGAAGTAGGAACTAAGGTAGTTTGAGTTCTATTATGCAATCCTTTCAGATAGTTATGAACTAGTTTTCCTGCGAATCCGAATTTATAGTATTTTGCATATGCATGGAAATTTGTCCTGAAATCGCTAATGATAGGAATTCCTACATGTCTTGCCGCCCTTACTGCGGACCAGCCGAGGGGTCCTTCAGTGACCACATGAACTATATCAGGTTTTTCTAATTCTATAAGTCTTCTTAACAGATATTTTTCAGGGAAGCCGAATCTTAGGTCTTCATATAAAGGGATTTTAGCCCCTCTTACCAGGACTTCCTTATAGTTGCCGCTTGCGGTTGCATAATCGTTCGGTCCTTGTTTAGGACGAACTAATGTGATTTCGTGCCCTCTTTGTAATAGATCCCCAAGCATTCTATGAAGGGTCTTTGCAACTCCGTTGATCTCTGGAGGAAAGGTTTCGGTCACAACTAAAATACGGAACGGACCGGCTTTAGGATAAGAATTAATATAAGTCGATGGAAGCATCGACTTTCGATCATCTCGAATTCTTGTATCTACTCCATGAAGAGAAGATTACTTTTTCGTTACAGATCCTGGACTGAAGTTTAAGCGGACCTTTCGTTTTAGCAGAAAAGTTCTTGGTACTACTTTCCTTTTTTCTTTTTTACGGGGGAAGGATTTCTAAGTTCGCTCAGTTTGTCAGTAAGCCATTTTTCGGATTCTACTTCTTTCCCATCCGGAAATTTGATCTTATAGGGAGTCCCTGTAATTGAGGACTTGCTTGCTAAACCTTTGATAAAATCTTCTGTCGAACCAATCTTACTTTTAGCAGCATCGTACTTGCGAAGTAAATGCGCTTTTGCTTCGTCCAGTTTATGCTCGGATCCGTTCCGAACAAATACACATCCTTTACAGGAGTCTAAAGAGGAGATAAGCGCTTTGATCTCGTCTTCCGGTTCGGCGGCTAAAATCGGCAATAAGCTTAGAATTAAGAAGGACAATAGGATTTTTTTCATAATAGTTCTCGGCGAATATGGATCGATCTTTAGGTTTCTGCAACCAAGTATTGGAAATTGAGAAAATTTCTTAGGTTCCTGATTTTTCTCTGACCTCTTTCATTTCTTTCTGCGTACATTTCTATAGGAAGTATTTGTGAAAAAAATAATCGTTCTTTCTATCATTTTGTCTTCATTCATTTCGATCCATTCTCAAGAATTCGAGAAAAAGGAAGAAAATATCTCGGCCGGTTTTCAGGACAGGTCTCGCTGGGATTTGGTATGGAGGAGTGCTGTTCTTCCCGGTTGGGGTTTACTTCATGCAAAAGCGTATCGAAAAGGGATATTTACTTTAGGGATCACATCCATTCTTCTTATATACGAATATAAAGGCCATAAGGAAGAAGAAGAGAAAAAGCAAAACTTGGAATATTCCAGAGACCTTTTTCTGACTTATTCTTATTTCAATTCGCAAATAGATCCGCAGTCATATTTGATTTTTGCGGGATATCAACATAAGAAACAGGAAGATCTAGAAGAGTTGCAAAGTAAGAACGATCTGAAATTAGGACTCTTAGGTTTGAAATATTTTCTACAATTAGCATATACATATTGGTATGGGATCAAATGGGAAGGAGAGAATACTTCCGGATTCAGATTGGATATCAGAACTGCTTCTTTCGCAAATAAAAATGGAGGCGAAACAGGGTTAGATCTGAAATATACTTTTATGTTTTAATTTTTTATAATATTTAAAAATAGGATAATTCGGATTAAGCAGAGATTTGACCGACAACCAGCCCTAAAAAAGTTTGAGAATCGAATTCGAAACTCCATCCTAAATGATTTCCACAAGAGGCGCAGGTCCCGATTCTCCAAGCAAATCCTGGAAACCATGTATGTTCCAGATAAGAATTTTTTTGCCAAGAGATCCCAATCCCTTGAGAAAAAGTCAGGATCCTAAATTCTATTCCAAGAGGATTTACGAAATTGTGGAGATACGCCCCATCTACGGAAGTTTTCCATTCTTCTTTTGTGATTTTTTCTCCACAGGATAAACATATCTTCCAGTTCTCATTTTTATTTTCGATTTCCTGAGAAAATTTTATTGTTTGAGGACTTTGTGGAATTTCCTGCATAAACTTAGCCTAAGTGAAAAATGAAAATATACAACATGATTCAAAACCGGCCGTTCAGTTTTCCGAATATCGATCCAGTAGTAAGGAACTTAGGAATAATATGGAGAAGATGGAAAAATTCATAAAGATCCAGAAATAAAAATAATTCGAGAATAAAATATCCCAAGGAGGCCAGATGGAATATACTAAATTGATATTATAAGCCGGATCCGTAAAAAGATAACTGAGTATTTGTACAAAAAAGTACCAGAGATAAGCTCCGAACCAAGGGAACGGAATGATACCGATCTTTTTGAAAAAATAAATAGATAGAATAGTATATAATGAATGTGTGAAATAGGAAAGTTTATCTAGAGGGTAATCGTTTAATAATTCATCCGAAAGCCAGAAAATGGAACCTAGGATCGCCCAAAGACCTCCGATCCGAATTCCTTTATGAAATCCTAAAATTAAACTCGCCGAGAGTAAGAATGCTGAAACATGGCAGATCCAAAAATAATTATTCGGTTCTCTCCATATATAATTCGTGATCAGCACATAGAAAAAAAGAAATATTCCTAAAAGCCTGAAATGAAACGGATATTTACCGAAAGGTTTCATGAGTTTATTTTAGAAACTAGAATGAATGGGAGAGTTTCGATTAGGGAGAAAATCTTTGCCATTGTTTTCCATCTTTCCAAACCTGAAATTCTCCCGGTAAAAAATGGGTCCAAATCTCATTCTGTGTTAAAGGAGATGTTGCAAGAACAGTCACTATATCCTTAGGCCCAGTATGTTTTCTAAAATCGATACTTAAATCAGCATCTATCAGTTTTGCCTCTCCGAAAGGGGCATGTCTTGTGATGTATACAAGTTTTGTAGAACAATACGCGTATAAAAATTTAGAATCCGAAATCAGGATATTAGAGACTCCCTTTTTACCCAATTCGGAAAGTAACTTATGCATCTCTTTGGCGAGTACGATCTCGTTTTTAGGCCTTTCTTTAAATTTCTTTTTTAGTTTGGAAAGAACCCAACAAAAAGCATGTTCGCTATCCGTAGTTCCTACCGGAATAAAACCTTGTAGGACTTCCTTCTTCACACCTTTTAATTGCCCGTTATGAGCGAATGTCCAATAATTCCCCCAAAGTTCTCTAACGAACGGATGTGTATTTTTAAGATCTACCTTACCTCGATTCGCCTTCCGAATATGAGATATGATTAGGTTACTTTTGATCGGAAAAGTACGGACTAATTCCGCTAATTGGGAATCTGCACTTGCTTGAGGATCTTGAAAGACTCTACAACCTTTTCCTTCATAGAATGCAATTCCCCAACCATCCTTATGTGGCCCGGTCTTTCCTCCTCTTTGGACAAGGCCGGTAAAGCTGAAGCATATGTCTGTAGGAACATTCGCGCTCATTCCTAAGAGTTCGCACATTCTAAGCATCCTCTGTTATATTGAATTTATTGTCGCTAAGGCGAATTCGGTTTGTCCAGGACTTTTTTCCGAAAAAGAAAGAATGGTAACTCCTTGCAGAATTCGAGCCGGAACCCCAATTTGATCGGGTGATTCTTCATATCGACACAGAAACCGGCTGGAGAGGAGGAGAGAGGCAACTTTTTCTTCTCGCGGAAGGTTTAAAAAAGCAGAAAATTCCCCAACTCATTTTATGTAAACCGGGTTCCGCATTGGAAAGCCGTTGCAACGATGTAGGACTTCCAACAGTTACGCTCCCTCTCAAAGGAGAATGGGATCTTGGCTCTGTAAAAGCATTAAGAGAATTGATTACTTCTCGTGGGATCAAACTCATTCATGCTCATACTGCAAAAGCACATTCCATCGCATGGATGGCAAAAGCAAAACTTCCGAAAGTGAAGTTAGTCGTATCCAGAAGAGTCGATTTTAGGATCCGTAAAAATTGGTTCAGTAAACGTAAGTATGTTTCCGATCGAGTGGATCTATTCTTAAGCGTATCGAATCGGATCCGTGAAATTTTAGTCACTGATGGGATCGACCCTGCCAAGGTAGTTACAGTTTATAGTGGGATCGATTTAGGAAGTTCTAAGAAAACTGGCGACATTTCTTATTTAAGAAAAGAATTCAATCTGCATAAAGACGATCTGATCATCGGGAATATCGCTGCTCTTGTGGATCATAAGGATCAGAAAACATTACTGAATGCCCTCGCAAAAACGGAGACGGATAAAAAGTATAAAGTCCTGATCGTGGGAGAAGGCGAACTAAGAAAAGAATTGGAACGTCTTGCATCCGAAAAAAAACTTTTAGATAAGGTTATCTTCACCGGTTTCAGAACGGATATCCAAGAATTACTTTCCTTATTCGATATATTCACTCTTACCTCCAAGGAAGAAGGTTTGGGAACTTCGATCCTGGACGCAATGGCTTCCGGCCTTCCGATCGTCGCTACGAACGGTGGAGGGATCTCCGAAATGTTGACCGAAGGAAAAGGTGCATTCGTTTCTTCTGTAGGAGATCCGGATTCTCTTGCAGTTTCTTATAAAAGATTATTAGAAGATCCTAAACTAAGAAAATCGATGGGTGCCTTTAATAAAGAATCCGTAAAACGATTCTCCGTCAAAAATACGATCAAGAAAACGGAACTTGCGTATTATAGTTTATTGGGAGAAGAGATCTATTCTTCACAAAAAGGAAAATCTGGAGAAGCAGCATGAAAAAATTACTCATAGTAGACGGACATGCATTCGCATTTAGGGCGTATTATGCCTTTGCTGCTTCTAACTTAAAAAACTCTAAAACCGGACAGCCTAGCGGAGCGGTCTTCGGTTTTTTTAGAATGTTATTCAAACTTTTCGAGGATTATGCTCCTAGTCATGTTGCCATGACATTCGATCCAGGCGGTCCCTTGGACAGAGGGACCACTTATAAAGAGTATAAGACGAACAGAAAGCCTATGCCTGAGGATCTTCGCCCTCAATTGCATGAGATCATGGACACCTTGAAAGTCCTAGGCTTTAAGATCTTAAAGATAGAAAGGCAAGAAGCTGACGATATCATAGGAACACTTGCGGAAACGTATAAATCTTCAGCCAAGGAGATCTTGATTTTCTCCGGGGATAAGGACTTATACCAAATATTAGAAAAAAAGAATATAAAAATGCTCCGCGGGAAAAAGGGAGTCACCGAATTCGTAGAAATAGATTCCGGATGGGTAAAAGAAGAACTAGGTGTGGATGTAAAACAGATCCCTGATTATATGGGGATCGTAGGAGACACTTCCGACAATATTCCAGGTGTAAAAGGGATCGGCGAAAAAGGAGCCATGAAACTCATCCAAGAATATAAAAACTTGGAAGGAATCTATAAAAATATTGAGAAGATCAAAAATCCGGGCTTAAAGACAAAGCTTGCAGAACATAAGGATAATGCATTTTTATCCAGACAGTTGGCAACGATCAGAAGAGACTTAGATCTTGGAATTAAAGACGACGATCTGAAAATTCCGGATTATACTTCGGATGAAAGGATCCAATATCTAAAAAACCAAGGATATAATGTTCTTTCTAGAGATCTTGCAAAATCTGTAGGAAAAGAGCCTCCGAAAGATGAACCGGAAGAAGCCGGTCCTAACTCTAAGGCTCCTGCGGCTAAAAAAGGAATTTATAAACGTGTAGAGAGTATCGAAGAACTCACCAAACTCGCAAGGGCTTGGAAAAAATCTCCGATACTTTCGGTAGATACGGAAACAACATCCCAATACGCATACGATGCAGAATTACTTGGGATCTCTCTTTGTAATCAAGAAGGTACAGGATTTTATATCCCTGTAACTCATACCCAAGAAGGTCTTTTTAGCAATCAAGATCAACTTCTTCCTTTAGATCAGGTCCGTGAAATATTGGGTCCTATTTTGGCGGATCCGAATATTCCAAAAGTCGGGCAGAACATTAAATATGATCTGATCGTTTTACAGAATCATGGTTTCGAAGTCGCGAACATTGTATTCGATACAATGATCGTTGCCTATATTTTAGCACCGGAAAGCCGCAGGTTCAATATGGATGATCTTGCTGAGGATCTTCTAAATTATAAAACCATAACGTATGCGGATCTAGTCGGAACGGGTAAGAACAAGAAAAATCTTTGGGAAGTGGATCTGGACAAGGTCAGCGAATACGCTGCAGAAGATGCAGATGTAACTCTTAGATTGTATAATGTCCTAAGAAAATCATTAAAACAATCCGGACTCGAAAGTGTATTTAAGGACATAGACCTACCTTTGATCCCTGTGCTTACCAAAATGGAAAAAGCAGGAATTGCAGTAGATTCCAAATACTTCGGAGAACTTTCTAAAGATTTCCAAAGAGAAGTGAAAGATCTTGAAAGAGGAATTTATAAAGCTGCAGGAAAAGAATTCAATATCGCTTCCACAAAAGAGCTCCAAAAAGTCCTTTTTGACGAATTACAACTAAGAGTCGTAAAGAAAACTCAAACTGGATATTCCACAGACCATGAAGTATTGGAAGAATTGCTAGGAGAACATCCGATCATCGAAAAACTTTTGGATTATCGAAAGTATACAAAGCTGATCTCTACTTATGTGGAAACTCTTCCCACAATGGTTTCTCCTAAGGATGAAAGGATCCATACCAGTTATAATATGACGATTGCCGCAACCGGAAGGCTTTCTTCTACGGATCCGAACTTGCAGAATATTCCGATCCGTGAAAAGGAAGGTAGATTGATCCGAAAAGGATTTATCTCCGGTCATAAAGATTTTGAGGTCTTGAGTTTGGATTATTCTCAGATTGAACTCAGGATCATGGCACATATTTCCAAAGACCCTGCAATGATGGATGCTTATAAAAAAGGGATCGATATCCATAAAAGGACTGCGGCAGCGATTTACGGAGTTTCAGAAGATCTGGTAAGTCCTGAAATGAGAGACAAGGCTAAAGTAGTTAACTTTTCTGTAATATATGGAGTTACACCATTCGGCCTAAGTCGAAATCTCAGGATCCCAAGAGACGAAGCAAAAAGTTTTATAGATCGATATTTAACTCAGTATCCAGGTGTTCAGAAATATATGGATGATACGATTGCTTTCTGCGAGGAGAAAGGATACGTAGAAACCTTAAAGGGAAGAAGAAGACCTGTTCCGGATATCAATTCTACGCATCGCCAGGCGAAAGAAGGAGCTAAGAGAGTAGCGATCAATACTCCGATCCAAGGAACTTGTGCGGATATGATTAAGATCGCGATGATCCAGATCCAGGAACAGATCGAGAAGAAAAAATGGAAATCCAAACTTCTTCTGCAAGTTCATGACGAATTAGTATTCGAGGTTCATAAATCCGAGAAGGATGAGTTCCTAAAAACTTGTAAGAAGTTGATGGAGAACGCATTACCTCTGGATATTCCGATCAAGGTAGAAGGGAAATTTGGGCAGAACTGGGATGAGGCGCATTAAAATACTTAACAAAAATATAGTTTTTTATATCAGATTTTGCACATAAGACTTGTCATATATCATATATTCTGAGAAAATCTGATATATGATTCCCTTTGACCCGGAAATTCCCTATGATTTGCCGGACCTACCGCTTTCAATAGATTTGGAAATCCCAAGTCTATTGAAATTAATCGCGAAGGCTCGGACCGAGCTTGGAGAGCTAAAGGGCTTTGCGACTGCCTTGCCTAATCCAATGCTTCTGCTTTCACCTGCGATCATCAAAGAGTCTGTAGCAAGTTCGAATATAGAGAATATCAATACTACCGTCTCTCATGTGTTGCAACAGTCCTTATTTCCGGAGTACGAGCGTAATGATTATGATAAGGAAGTTTTAAGATATAGAAGCGCAGTTGAATTAGGTTATTACGAGCTGAGAAGATTTCCGATCTCTCTTCGTTTGATCGAGAGAATACATACCGAGTTAATGTTCGGAAAAGAACCAGGGTTTCGGAAATTACAAAATCGGATCATAAATTCAACTTCTGGAAAATTGATCTATACTCCTCCAATCGCTTCTAAAATTCCCAAACTGATCTCAAATCTGGAAAAATTCCTGAACAATGAAGAAGATGATATTGATCCACTATTAAAATGTGCGATCGCTCATTATCAATTTGAAGCGATCCATCCGTTCTTGGATGGAAATGGTAGAACAGGAAGGATCTTGATGGTCCTCTATTTGATCCAAGCAAAAATATTATCTCTTCCTATTCTATACGTAAGCGGTTATATTAATAATAACAGATCGAAATATTATGAATTATTAGCGGCAGTATCTTCCGAGCAAGATTGGATCCCTTTTTTGGAATTTATGTTGAATGCGTTTTATCTTCAGGCTAAATCCACAAAAAATCTATTATTTAAGATCATAGAGTTGTACCAGAATTATAAAAAAGAAATTTCTGTACGATTCCCTAAATTAGCTAAAACAGGAATTGTAGAAGCTATGTTTGCTTCTCCAGTTCTTTCTCCGGTTAGTTTGGGAGAACGTATCGAGGTTCATTACACTACCGCGACTAGATATTTAACGGATCTCAAGGAAGCAAATTACCTAGTCGATATGAATTACGGAAAATACCATTTATTCATTAACAAGGCATTATTAGATCTCTTACAGGAAGAAAATTAATCCGGACTGAACTTTAAGAATTATATATTTTTAGATTGAGTCTTTCTTAGGCCCCCTTATAAAAATCCGCGGTTTTGGAGAAAATATGGAACTTAGACATTCTAGAAAAAGATTCCTAAAAGATCTGACTACTTCCGCACTTGGTTTAAGCCTTTCTGGAAGTATACTTTCTTCCTTATTCTCCCAAACGTCCGGAGTTTCTAAAATGTTAAAACGTAAGATCCCAAAAACCGGCGAAGAAATTCCTGCAATCGGTTTAGGCACTTGGCAAACTTTGGATGTGGATCCGGAACCTTCTTCCCTTGCGCCTCTTCGTGAGGTTTTGTTGGAGTTCCTAAAATTCGGAGGAGGGGTGGTGGATTCTTCTCCTATGTATGGTCGTTCTGAAGAAATATTCGGGATCTTATCCAAAGAAATTCCCGATCCCGATCGTAAAAAATTCTTTTTAGCTACTAAGGTTTGGATCAGGGGAGAATCCGCCGGTAAGTCTCAGATTGAAGCTTCTTTCAAAAAAATGAACGCGGAGAAGATCGATCTATTCCAAATCCATAATTTACTAGATACTCAAACTCATCTGAAAACTTTACGAAATCTAAGAGAAAAATCCAAGATCAGATATATAGGTCTGACACATTTTACTACTTCTGCATTTTCGGAAATGGAAAGGATTTCTGAAAAAGAAAAACCGGATTTTTTGCAGATACCTTATTCTATAGTAACTAGAGAGGCGGAGAATAGAATTCTTCCTTTTGCTCAAGAACATGGAATTGCAGTACTGATCAATCGCCCTTTTGAAGAAGGAGGATTGTTTAGAAGAACTAAGGGAAAAACTCTACCGGAATATTTTAAAGAATGGGATTGTAATTCGTTCGCCCAAGTGTTTCTAAAATATATTCTTTCTCATCCTGCAGTTACTTCTGTAATTCCGGCGACTTCTAAACTTTCTCATTTGAAGGATAATATGGGAGCCGGCTTAGGAAAACTTCCGGAAGGAAAAGAAAGAAAAGTTTTTTTATCCAACCTTCTAGACACTTTGGATTCATAATTTCTCCTAATTTCCATTTTTAAACTTTTCAATCCTAAAGAGAGGAGTACAATACGGATCTTCTAGGAGGAAACTATGTCGGAACCGCTTTGGAAAACTCATCCTTTGGCTTGGAAAGCATCCGGAGCATTCTTTGAATGGAAAAAGAAAAAATTATTCTATAAGATCAGCGGAGAAGGAGAAGCAATTTTACTTCTACATGGTTTTCCAACATCTTCCTGGGACTGGAAAGATGTTTGGGAACCTTTATCTCATAAATACAAACTTTTCACTCTAGACTATTTGGGTTTTGGATTTTCGGAAAAACCTAAGGACGGACATTATTCCATTTTTCAATACGCGGATCAGGCTGAATTCTTACTACAAGAGCAGGGAATTAAAGAAGTACATATTCTCGCTCACGATCTGGGAGATACGGTTGCTCAAGAACTTCTAGCCAGATATCGGGAAAAAATTTCCGGACAAAGGATCGGAGGCCCCGAAATCAAATCCGTATTCTTTTTGAACGGAGGGATTTTTCCGGAAACACATAGACCTAGAGTGGTACAGAAATTATTAAACGGGCCTTTAGGCTTTTTATTTTCTCGCTTGGTAAATAAGTCCTCTTTCCAGAAAAGTTTTTCGGAAGTTTTCGGGCAGAATACCAAACCTCATCAGGAAGAACTGGATGGATTTTGGGAATGCGTGAGCAACGGCGGCGGAAAAGCAATTTATCATAAATTGATCCGCTACATACGAGAAAGAAAGATCTTTCGGGAGAGATGGGTGGGAACCATTTTAGATTCTCCTGTCCCGTTTGCTTTTGCTGATGGCTTGGATGATCCTGTTAGCGGTAAACATGTAGTCGAACGTTTATTGGAGCTAAGGCCTGAGGCGAAAGTTTACGAACTTAAAGGGATCGGACATTATCCTCAGACGGAAGCTCCGGAGCAGGTACTAAAGGCGTATTTAAACTTTCGAACAAACGTTTAGTTTATTCGCTCGGAAATTTGTTTCTGAGCGAGATCCGAACCCATATAATCAGATGTCTGGATTTATTTCCTTGAAAAAAGGATCAAACCTGCCAGACTGTAAAGAAAGCGAAAGAATTCATGGGTAAGGTTGCATACAATAATCCTAGATTTTTTGATTTTGTATACGATGACTTTTTGTGTGCGGCTGTAGATTCTCACACTGCTCAGTCCGGAGTATTATTCCATTCTCTTACAAAAGAAAGTGTCGGCGAACTTTTCGAGATTACCGGAGTTTTGGCTGAACTAAAAAAAAGAGGATATGATTCTTTCGAATTTGATCTTTCGGGTAGCGACGATACCTACCAAAAACTGACCCTCACTTATCAAAACGAGATCCTAGTTCATTTACGTTTGAGTATCCAAGAGTATAGGATCCGTATCAATGATTACTTCTTTAAGGAAAAATATCTAGTAGTCAATTGGCTACAGACACGTCATCCGAAACAGGGTGGAAAAAATCTTACACGCTTGTATCCTGGCCAAGATGTTCCTGGGCTTGGGATTTTCCCGGAGATGTCTGACCTGATCGGGTTTCTGATCATCTCTCTTAGATTGAACGGTGCAGTGATCCGCCCGGAGTATTTTCATGATGCAGTACTCTTCTCCCGTAAATTCCAATTCTTAGAAGCCGAATCCAAGGCTCTATACCTGGCCTTAAAAACCACATTCCCAAAACAATCCATCAGGGCGATCTCCACTTTGCTTCATAACGGAAAGATAATGGATGCAAAAAGAGGAGTGATCGAATGGAAACCGATCGAGATGATCTTCTTCTTGGAAAAAACTTTGAACTTCTTCGTATTCAATCGTAAGTTCCAGAAGAAAGTTTCTAAAATTCGTTCCACTTACAAACTCTCTCTGATAGAGGGTGCAGAGGCGGAATTGGGACTACATACTTAGTATTATTTTGAACGACCGTTACGTAATTATTTTTCTCTCGGAATTCGTTTTCTTCTCCCGTCTTATCCATTTATAATATAGGTTTGGCCATTATTCTGGTTTCCGGAGGATCCTAGGATGGATAAAAGAAAACAGGTTAGGGTAGTCCCTTTCCCGAAACAGCCCGTTCAACTCCAATTGATGGGAAATGGTTTCTTAGACATTCTTATGGCTCAAGACGTAAGCGAAGGTGGTATCGCTGTTCGAGTCCCTCATAAATTTGATGGCTGCGATATCCATTCGAGCGTGGAAATTCTTGTTTCTCTTCCAGGATATAAACCTTTCAAAGCCTTGGGTAAAATAAAACACCTAAGCGCATCCAAAGAAGCACAGGGCCTTTTCGGTCTTCAATTCACTCAAATCGACTCTAAAGGCAAAGAATTCCTTGGCGATTATGTCAAAAAATTAGCCTCACTCCGCAGAATGGCAGGTTAATCGACCAGGTCAGTCATCGGAATTTCTTCCCCACGTAATCCGACTGTAACGATTTAGGAGGATAGATAGAATCATCCTAATAGGAAAAGAAGGACGACAATGGGATCAGGAATAGTCCAAAAAAAGCAAAAAGTAGAACGTAAGCTTGAAGTAAGGATCGCAGAGAATCAACTCGAGATCGAAAGAACTTTAGCTCTTCGTTATGATGTGTTCAATCTTGAATTGGGAGAAGGTTTACCGCAATCAGCGGCTACTCGCAAAGACAGAGATGAATACGATCTATTTTGCGACCACCTTATCGTTGTAGATAAGAACAGAGATGACATGATCGTCGGAACTTATCGTATCCTGCGAAGAAGTGTCGCTAAGGCAAATCTGGGATTTTACTCCGACAACGAATTCGATATTACTAAAATTTACGAATTAGAAAGAGAACCTGCAGAGATCGGACGCAGCTGCGTTCATCCTGAATACAGAGACGGATCCGTAATCTCTCTTCTTTGGGGCGGACTCGCTCAGTACATGAAGAAGAACAATATCGGATACCTTTTCGGTTGTGGCTCAGTTCATAGCACTGATGCTCAATCTGCAAATGAAGTTTATGCGTTCTTGAAAGACAAACAAGCTCTTGCTGGAGAAGCTTTCGACGTAAAACCTCTTCCTGGGTTTGAGATGCCAGGTTTCGATCAGAACTACACTCCTGAAGATATCAAAGAAGTTTCTAAAAGAATCCCTGCATTGATTAAAGGGTATATTAGAGCCGGATCGACAATCTGCGGAATTCCAGCATTGGATGCAGTTTTCAAGACTACCGACTTCTTTATCATCTTCGATATCAAAGACATCGAAGCAAGATACAGCAAACACTACTTAGAAACCTAAGTTTTGTCTAAAAAACGGGCTCTGATCAGGGCCCGTTTTTATTTATAGAGGTTTTTGGGACCCGAATACCGGGCCGATACACCTTGACCATTTAGCCTTCCCCTTTTTTTCTATACTAAATCATTCTCAAACACTAAGACCGACGTTTGGGCCGCTCATGAATCAGATCGATTTCCAACATCCTACATTCAGAGATCAGATCCGTTTTTATATTCTAGTATTCTTGTCCTTTCTTCTCATGAGTGTTGGTTACTATTTAGGAGTTTCTTCCTACATTTTAGGTTGGTTTGCCTTCTGCATTTCTGCATTTTCAGTCGCGGGGAACGATGCAGTCCAGACTGTAGGGACCTTTATAGAAAGTAAAAAGTCGGTACATTGGTTTCCTAAACTTGCAGCTTTGGGAGGACTACTTGCGATCGTTTTCGGATACGCTTGGTGGTCTGCAAGTGGAGAAGTCCATTTCCATAGATTGGATAATTTTACTCCTCCAAGCGAATTCAATTTTTTACAACTGATCGCACCTATCGTTTTAGTGATCATCACTAGATTAAAGTCCCCTATCTCAACTACATTCTTGATCTTAGGATTATTCGGTGGGCAAAATATAGAAAAGATGCTTACCAAATCTTTTTTAGGATACATGATCGCATTCATCACTGCGATCGTTGTTTGGGGAATATTGGTCAAAGTAGATCCGAAAGAATATTATGACGATCATATGCCCGATCCTAGAACGGAAAGAAAATGGGCGATCTTACAATGGTTTTCTACTTTATTCTTATGGGCGGCTTGGCTTGCTCAGGATGCTGCAAATATTGTCGTATATCTTCCTAGACAATTGAGTTTGATAGAGTTAACAGGCGCAATCTCTGTTTTGATCATTGCATTAGGGATCATCCTATATACCAATGGAGGGACTATCCAGGAGATAGTGACCGAAAAATCGGATATCCAATGGTCCAAAGCTGCGACTATAGTAGATATAGTATATGCTAGTATCTTAATCTTCTTCCAGAAGATCAGTAATATGCCTATGTCTACCACTTGGGTGTTCTTAGGTATGTTGGCCGGAAGAGAAATCGTTCTTAATTTTCTTACTTATAGAGACGCTCCTTACCTGGAAACTTTTAGAAAAGTAGGAAAGGATGTACTTCTTGCTTCTATCGGAATTGCAGTAAGTATATTTATCTTCTTACTCGCGTCCCAATTCTATCCGGAAAAGACATCTTTTCTTCCTAAATTCCTGAAATGATTTCCAGATAGAATTGGTTAAACGTTTCGCTCGCGATTACTTATACTGCATTTTCTATTCTATAGATGCATGATTTTGCAATAGCAGTACTGTCGATTAGATATGCTCTACAGTCCTTTGCCCAACGATCGAATTGGTCGTTTTGTTCCAGTTTTTGTAAAGATTTCTCATATAACATGCTACATAGATATCTCGCGGTGATGATCATTAAATTTTCTGCGACTCTTTCTTTTGCCTGATCATCTTCGATGGATCTAAACTTCGTGATTGCGACTTCGAATATATTAGATTGTTCGGTGAGGAATTTAGAGGGAGATCCTATTTCGGCCTTAATCGATTCCAGATATTTTTTGAAGTTACCTTCTCCGGTCATTCCGGCTACAATTGCTCCGACTGCAATACGAACATGGATTTGGCTTGTTCCTTCGTAGATCGTATTGATCCTAGAATCTCTAAATATTCTAGCTACATCGTAATCTTCGGTATAACCTGCTCCACCGTGAATCTGGACGGCTATGTTCGCAGATCTATGTCCTTCTTCAGAACAATAATATTTTGCAATTGGAGTAAGAACAGAGGCGAGATTTCCCCATTTTTTTACTTTTTCGTCTTTTCGGATCTCTCTATCTTCTTTGTTACCTTTCTCCAAGCGGATCTGATGATGTTGGTACATATCCACAACGCGAGCTGTTTCAAACGTTAGAAGTCTAGACGCGTTGACTTCTCTTTTGATTTTATTCAACATTTCGGAAACAGCAGGGATCTCTGCGATTGGTCTTCCGAATTGTTGTCTTTCTTCCGCGTATTTTCGAGATTCGTAATATGCTCCGGCTCCACTACCCGGACCGCATGCGGCACTTCCGAGTCTCATAAAATTTGTCATACCGGTAGTGTATCGAGTGAGGCCGAGTCCTTCTTGGCCTAGAAGTTCTGCATACGTATTTTCATATACGACTTCGCAAGTAGGCGATGCATGAATTCCCATTTTTGTCTCGATTCCTGCAATCGTTACATCCGAACTTTTTACCAAGAATACGGATAAACCTCGAGCTCCTCCATTTCCTGTTCTCGCAAGAGTCAGTAAGCTAGAAGGGTAAGGGCCGAGTCCACATCCTTGGGATATAAAACGTTTCGTTCCGTTTAAGCGGTAATGCCCGTCTTCCATTTTTACGGCAGTCGTTCTAACATTATTTAGATCGGATCCGAAATCTGGCTCGGTAAGAGACATTGCAAAAAGAGTTTCGCCTGTTGCAGCTTTGGCAGCGAAATTTTCGATTTGTTCTTCTGTTCCGTATCTAGAAACGATCTGTGCTAAATTTAGAAGAGCGACAGTCATACAAAAAGAAACATCCGCTCTTGCCATGATCATTCCGTAAAATGCGCTCATTGTCCCTGGAAGCCCTAATCCCCCAGCCTCTCTCGAAATAGAGAAAGGCATGAGTCCGGTGTCTCTGAATTTTTCGTATATCGATGTTGTTTCTTCAGGAAAGATTACCGTTCCATTTTCGTAACGTAAGTGTTTACGATCCATGATGCTTGAAAGCTGAGAAACATCCTTTCCGAAAAATTCCCCCAAAGATTCAAGGCTCGATCTGTATAATTCTACAGCTTCTTGGACACTTGAAGGTGCCATTTCATATCTTGGATTATTCGTTTTCTTATAAAATTCGTGATCGAAAAATTCTTCACCTTCCGTTGATTTTACGATTGAATCCCAATCGATCAAATGTTCGAAAAATAATTTTAGATCTTCGTCTTCCGTAAAATAATTATTAGCTATCATTTTCTATCCTTATACCGTCGCAGAAACTTTGTTTTCTTTTCCTATACTGTATGCTGCATTTAATCCTTCCATAAATGCTCTCTCTGCATCAATCCCCTTAGAATCTTTTGCTCCACCGATAACAAATATTTGTTTTTGCGGATACAACGATTTATAGGTCTCATACAGAGAACTTTCTTTTTCCTGTCCCACACAAAGGACTAGGGAATCACAAGGATAAAGAACCTCTTCTCCATTTTTCATGGTTATCTTAAGGCCGTCTTTTGTGATTTCCTTATAGTTAAGTCCTTGAAAAAATTCCACGCCGGACGCTTCCAATTCCTGTTTGAGAGCCCAGAATGTAGTAGGCCCCAGGCCGGCACCATGTTTTCCGCTTCTTCTAAAAATCGCAACATCTCTTTCCGATTTATGAGTCTGGATAATAGCGTTCGTATAAGAATCGATATTATATTTTTTTGAATAAGATTCGAGACTTGGATCGTTTTCTTCGGTAAGTTTATGAGCCACATCAACACCAATCCCTCCTCCGCCGATCACCGCCACCTTTTTGCCTGCCTTGAATTTTCCAGTCAGATAATCCGTATAGTTTCCCGCAGGAAGAGTATCAATGCCTGGTAGGGCAAATTCTCTTGGCTTAACTCCTGTTGCAAATATGATCGCATCCGGATTTAATTCTTCAAGCAGCTTTAGATCACAATTCGTATTTAAACGAATATCCACACCGAGCGCAGGAAGTTCGTTTTTAAAATAACGGATCGTCTCTTTGAATTCCGATTTACCGGGAATATTCGAGGCAAGTAGGAACTGTCCTCCGAGTTGATCCGATTTTTCGAATAGTACAACTTCGTGGCCTAGAGAAGCACTGGCTCTTGCCGCTTCCAATCCTCCCGGTCCAGATCCGATCACCACAACTTTTTGACGCTGTACATTTTGATCCGATACATAATCTAGTTCATTGACAGCCTGAGGATTTACGAGACAGGAAACCGATTTATCTACGAATGCATGATCTAAACAAGATTGATTGCATGCAATACAGGTATTGATCCGATCCGATGTATCTGTTTGGATCTTTTTTACGATAAACGGATCCGCAAGAAATGGTCTTGCCATCGAAATTATATCTGCCTGATCCTTATCAAAAATTCTTTGTACTGTGATCGGATCATTTACTCGGTTGGATGCAATGATTGGGATACCTGGAGTTTTTTCTTTGATCCGTCCTGCAATGTTTGCCCATGCTCCTCTCGGAACTAGCTGGCTTATAGTGGGAATCCTTGATTCATGCCATCCGATCCCTATATTCAAAGCGGATACACCTTCTTGTTTGAGAGTCTGAGCGAGATCGCATACTTCTTCAAAAGTGGGATTTCCCGGAATAAGATCGATCCCTGACATTCTGAAAATGATAGGAAAACCTTCTGGAAGATTTTTTACGACTGCGCGTAGAACTTCGACAGCCATATTCATTCTTCTTTTATGATCTCCTCCAAAATGATCGTCCCTATGATTTGTCACCGGAGAGAAGAATTGATTAATCAGATATCCTTCGCTCCCCATAATTTCTACGGCTCCGAATCCTACTTCTTTCGCGAGCTTTGCCGCGATCCCGAAATCTTCTACGGTCTTCCAACATTCTTCTTCTGTGAGAGCTTTAGGAATATATCTGTTGATAGGAGCTCGAATTGCAGACGGACCTACGCAGTTTCTATCAAATGCATAACGTCCTGCGTGGAAAAGTTGTGCGCACATCGTTCCGCTTCCGTTCAGAAGATCGTTCATCTTCTTTAGTTCGGATGCGTGTTCTTCATTTTGTATATTGAAGAAGTGTTTAGATCCTCTTCCTTCTTCGTTTACGCTGATCCCACCTGTGACAATAAGGCCAACGCCGCCTTCAAAACGTTTTCCGTAAAAAGCGGCCATTCTTTCTGCGGTTCCGGTTTTACCTTCGAGTCCAAGGTGCATAGATCCCATAACAAATCGGTTTGGAAGAGTAAACTTTCCTATATTTATGGGTTGAAACGCTCTTTCCATGGTATTATTCCCTGCTGAATTCCGTATAAACGTTATTATTTACCAGTGGTAATATAAATAATTCGAAAATCAAGATTTAATTTACCACTGGTAAATATATTCTTGCAAAGAATGGAAGGTGTTAAGAATCATTGGCATGCCCGTAAAGAATAAACGCCGTCAACAACAGGGACCTGGAAGGCCGTTTAAAAAAGACAAGATCACCGTAAGAGAAGATCTCATATCCGCGGGAACCGAATTATTAAAGACTACTCCTCTTGAGGAGATTTCATTACGAAAAGTTGCTGCACTCGCAGGTGTGAGCCATGCGGCATCTTATCATCATTTCGAAAGTAAAAACGCTTTGCTTGCCGCGATTTCGGAAAGAGGGTTTCAGAAATATTTCTCAGAGTATCAGATAGAACTCGAAAAGACGAATAATAATTTTATAGGCCGTTTTAATGCTCTCGGTTGGACCTATATTCAGTTTATTTTAAACAATCAGCAATTTGCTAGAATTATGTTCGGTGGTATAGATTTAAAATTACATCCTACATTATCTGCAGTTTCGAGAAGGACGTATAGGCAGTTGCATGAGATTATACGAATGGGGCAAAGATTGGGTGCAATTAAGCCAGGCCAAACCCGCGAGAAAACTGTAGCATCTTGGTCTATGATCCATGGGATCGCAATGCTCTTCTTGGAAGGGAGGATAAAACCCAAAAAAGACAAAGAGGAGATGAGAAAATTCGTCCTGTCAGTGATAGAGTGCGCGTATACCGGGATGACACTTCCTCCTTCTTTAGCTGAATAGGGAAGTACAAGTATATCCTTTTGTTATATGTAAAAGATCGTGATTTTATCGAAAAATAATTAATTAAACTTGGCTGTTCTTCAAAGATCGAAACTAATATCCTGCGTAGGTAAATTCATGAAATATATCGGAAAAATCCTCTTGAGCGCTTGTATTCTTCTTTTTCTAAGATCGGAAAAAACTTATGCAGAAAAGGCATCTAAACTTCCGGAATTCGCTACTCCTCAACTTTATATACAGATAGACGGTAAAAAGATCAGCTCTTCCGATGTTGAAAAAGAAATGGGAGATGAATACGAAAATTTAGTCTCCAGCGCAAATGACAAACTGTTCCAACTTCTAGAAACATTAGGAATTCGTAAAATGCTTCGTTTGGAAGCAGCCGAAAAGAAACTTTCAGTTAAAGAATACACGGATCGTATCAATAACTCGGTCGAAAATCCATCAGAAGAAGAATTATTGGGGATTTATCAGCAGATAAAGAATGCAGGCCAAACAAACGAGCCGTTTGAAAATATTCGATCTCAAATTTTGGACTATCTGATCTCCGAAGGCCAAGAGAAGGCGATGAGAGAAGAGATCTCCAGATTAAAGAAAAAATATCATTATGTTGCAAAACGCCCTTATGTTCCTAAGGAAGCGGATATAAAAGGAGAACCCACTAGAGGCAGCAAGGATGCGCCGATCACCATCGTAGAGTTTACGGATTTTGAATGTCCTTTTTGTATAAAATTCCAAGCCACTAGTAAAGAGCTTAGAAAAAAATACGGAGATAAGATCAAATGGGTGGTTAAAGATTTTCCTTTACAGTTCCATCAAAAGGCATTGGGAGCACATATTGCTGCAAATTGTGTTTTGAAACAAGGACAAGACAAATATTGGAATTATTTTGATTCTCTTTTTACGGAGAATAGATCCCAGGAAACTTTAACTCCTGCGTGGCTTACCCAAAAGGCAAAAGACCTAAAGGTAGATATGACCTCTTTCAATGCTTGTTTGACGGATGAGTCTATCCAAAGAGAGATCCAGGAAGATGTGAAAGAAGCTGCTCGTTTGGGAATGGAAGGAACACCATCCTTTTTGATCAATGGTAGGATGATTTCCGGAGCCTTAGACCTGGAAACATTTGAAGCATTAATAGAATCCTCTCGTTAAGCCGAGAGGATATCGTATTTAGATAAGTCGATCTTTTGGGTCTTACGGCTGTACTCGTAAGTATGGCCTGGCCAATTATTCGTGTTTTTTCCGGAAGAATTAATATACCAACTAGTGCATCCGGTATCCCAAACGAATTTGCCAAACTTCTCCTCTAAGGATTCGTTATAAGTTTCCATGGATCGCAATTTAGGGACCAATGCTTGGATCCCTCTACTATGCATTTCATTTAGAGCAGAAATTAGATAACGCACTTGTGATTCGATCATATATACGATCGAGTTATGAGCTAGATTCGTATTTGGTCCGTATAAAATATAAAAATTCGGAAAACCTGCGACTGTGACTCCTAAATATGCCTCTGCACCCTTCTTCCAAACTTCATTTAGGTCTTGTTTTTGGGTCCCAATCACTTTCATCGGAGATAGGAATTCCGTAGCTTTGAAGCCGGTCCCGAAAACGATCGCGTCATATTTTTCGGTGCCGTTTTTAGTGACTATACCTTCAGTATTTACTTCTGTAATTGCTTCAGGTGTTACCCGAGTATTCGGTTTTGCTAATGCTTCATAATAATCGTTGGAAAGTAGGATCCTTTTACATCCCGCAGGATAATCCGGAGTAAGTATTTGTCTTAGCGCCGGGTCCTTTATGAACTTTTTCATATGAGATAGGCTCATCCATTTTACGATCTTATTCGCATGATTGTTCTTTTGAAAAGCGATCATACGAATTTCGTTCCAGATATAAATTTGGAATCTAAGAAGTAACCTGTATCCTGGGAGATATTTAAAGAAAAGTTTTTCGAACCAGAAATATTTACGGTCAGGTTTCGGAACTACCCAGGGAGGAGTTCTTTGAAAAACGGTTACCTCAGCTCCTTGGTTCACGATCTGCGGGATAAACTGAATTGCACTGGCACCTGTTCCGATCGCTGCTACTTTTTTTCCTGCAAAATTATAAGAAGGATCCCATTTTGCAGAATGGAAGATCCTACCAGAAAAACTTTCTAATCCTTTGATAGAAGGTAATGCGGGGCGATTTAATTGTCCTACTGCAGAAACGAATACATCATATTCTAAAGTTTCTCCTTTGGAAGTTTTGACTTTCCATATTCTAGACTGGTCATCCCAACTTGCGGATTCTATTTCGGAATTGAATTGGATATGAGGAAGTATCCCATATTTTTTGGCACAATGTTCCAGGTAGGAAAGTATTTCAGGTTGTGCAGAATATTTTCTAGGCCAATTCGGATTCGGCTCGAAAGAAAAAGAATATAGGTGAGAAGGAACATCGCAAGCAGCTCCTGGGTAAGTATTCTCTCTCCAAGTTCCTCCTACAGAATTTGATTTTTCGAAAATTTTAAAATTATGAAATCCATTCTTCTTAAGTTGGATCGCTGCTGCCAATCCACCGAAGCCCGTCCCTACTATAGCTATAGAGGTCGATTTTTCTTTTTTATTTTTTACGGACATATTTTCCTCACGACTCGAACGGATAAAAATTTACCTTGTGAACAATTGTTTACAATATTGATTATTTTTAGTTCTGACTTAAGCGCATCGTGGAAATAAAAAACATTATAGCAAGTCGATTTTTTTGGTAAGTCTCTTGTCGGAGATGTTAATATTTATCAATAAAAGTCGAAAACTACGGTATGAAATATATCTATGGTTTTTGTATTTTTATCCTTTTCGGAATAGGAATTTATTCGGATTCTTTGGATCCTTCCGATCCAAATTTAAGTGAAGAAGAAAGAGAAAACATCATCAAAAACCAAGAATTCAGATGGGATTATCGGCCTCAGGCTTTGCGAAAAATAGAGAACAAACCAATACTGGAATCGTTCTCAAAATGGATCTCTCCAAATACGGAAGAATTTTTTAATCTGGGCCCCTTATCGATACATGTCCTTAAAGGGACTTTTTCCGAAAAAGTAAAAATAGAAACCTTAACTCTAACCAAACATTCCGATTTTATTTTTGCTGGAATTCCTACTGAGATCTTCACGGATCCTCCGATTCTTTTGGAATCCTCTGGAATGTTTCATATCAGCATCACCAACGAAAAAGGAAATCACGTTAGACCGAATCGAGATGTATCCGTAAAAATGCAACCTATCTCTTCTCCAGAAGGTGTTAAAGTATATAGTATGGTTGAAAATACTTGGTCCGAGGATCCCGTTCAAAGAAACGATTTTAATCGATGTGAAACTTGTGATTTTTCTCCTTGGTTGTACGCTTCGATCCGAAACGAAGGATGGTGGAATTTCGATAAACCGAATCTTGAATTTACCTGCATCAAAGGGAAAGTCCAAGGCGATTTCGGAAAAACGTATACAGTTTCCGCTGCAGGTTTAAATTATTACGGATTAAATTTTACAACAGCGGATCGGGACGGAAGCTTTTTGTTAAATGTATTAAAAGGGAAGAAGGTGAAATTATTTGCAGAGGAGGATAAAAAATACGATTCTAAGGAACAGAAACGCGGATTAGTTGCTTTGCCTTCTTTCGTTTCTCAAAATCGAACCGCATTTTCTAAAACTACCCCGAAACTTTGCCAAGATATAGGTTTGCTTAAACCTAAAGATAGAGATGTTTCGCTTTGGAAGAATCGATCAGAATTTCTGAAAACGATAGATATGCCGGATATTTAATCCGAAGGATTTGCAAAAGTTTTTGGTACTTCTATCGATATTTTTGCAATCGATTTTTCAGGAAAATCCAAGGTTAAACTTGCTCCGAAAATCCTTAGTAAAGCGCTATGAATTCTTAATCCTTGCCCGGAAGAAGGGCCTTCGAAAGTTTTTCGGATCGAATTAGAAATTATAATTTTAAAACTTTGTTCGGATGAAAAACGAATGCTGATTTGAGCGGAGTTTTCCGAATATTTTACTGCATTCCGGACAGATTCGCGAAAAGCGTAATAAATCGTTTCCTGCAGTTCAGGCAAAAATTCTGGGAAATTTTTTTCAAAATCTCTTTCTTCTTCCAAAAGAAATTCCGAATTTTGAAAATCCGTTTTTAATAAATTTTTTAGAACTTGAAAAAGCCCGATCCTGGAGAGTTCCAAACGTATATCCGGTAGTTCCGTTAAGAATAAGGAAATTTTGCCGTGTAATTCCGTTAAAGTTCTTAGATCTTCCGCATTTTTTTCGGATATGTTTTGGGAAGATAAGTTTAAGATTACGGAATGTAATTCGGGTAGCACCTCATCGTGGAGTATTTGTCTCGTTTTATGATCCGAAATTTTTCGCTCTATAATATGCTTTTTTTGTAATTCCCCTAGGATCGTATTCGTTTCTTCCAAAAAAACAGAATTTAGGATCCAGCTGGAAACCGTCTTAGCAATTTCGATTTCTTCTTCTGCAAATAGGCCTTCATTTCCTTTTTGTCCTAAAAACAAATAACCTTCTCCGCTTGGAAATGTCTCTATTTTGATACAAATAACGAAATCGAAGGATCGATCCTTATCCAAATAAACTATATCTGAATGTATGAAACTATTCTCTAATTTCGAAAGATCCGGAATATTAAAGATCGAATCTTTAGGGTAAAGGACTTTGGTATCTGAAAAATAAGGGATTTTTCCTTTAAAGATCAATGCTGCTTGGTTAGTTTCTAAAACATCTTCGCATAGGTATGTAAAAGAAAGCTCGATAGATTGAGGAGATAAGATCTTTTTTAATACTTCATTTTGGTTTAATCCGATCTGTTTGTTTTTTCTGATCGTAAAAAATTTAGAAAGAAAGAATGCATAAGAGCAGATAATGAATATTTCTGCTTTTGGATATCCTAATTTTGCAAAGTTCAGAAAGAAAATGGATAAGAAGAAGGAACCCATAACTGAATTCTTCCACTCTTGTTTCAGACTGATCTTGGGCAGGATCCTTCCGGTTAATATTTCATAAGATGTTAAGGCACTTCCTAAAATTAGAACACAGATGCAGATAAGTATCTGGATACAAAGAACGAACCCATAAAAGTATTTTGGTTCTGTTTCTGCCTTTGCGATCAGATTTTCTAATATGCCGAACTCATTTCCTACGAATAATACGGATACTAATATCGCTACTCCTAAAAGAGAAAAGCCGATCCATTTCAAAAAAGGAATGGATTTTTGCCTTCCGATTTCGGACAGGCTATTGTCTGAAATTTTGAAAAGATATAAACTAAATATAGATAGGGAAATGCAGGATAAAATGTAGATAGAATATGCAGATTTGAACGAAAAAGGAGTAAGATTCCAATATTCAAATAAACTGATATTGGATAATTTTCCGAGATCTCTGAATAATAAGATACAGATCGCAATCAGCTGGCAAAGAAGAAGTAAGTAAAATAAAAATTTAAAGAATCTGCTTTTTCGAAGGAAGCCGAAAAACCAGACGATTACTACGAACCATCCGAATGGAATTAGGATTAGTAGGATCAATCCAGGAAAAAAATAATACATCGGATACGAGGACACTGCAGGAAACCCGTCTTGCCCTATGATCGCGGAAAAAGAAAATAAAAGTGAAGAAATTAAGAGAGTGAATATGCTAAAATAAGCCGCTGCATTTTTCTTTTCCAAGTTTGTTGCGGTTGTTGAAGCCAACCAAAACAAATTCGTAGAAAGGAATATAAAAAAAGAACAAATTATAATCTCAAGAGAGATTGCCAAAGTTTTGATCCCATTGGATCCGTTTTCCCGAAGGATCCCTATAATAAATTTTTCCGTCTTCATCCCAGGATAAAAAACGATTTGTTAGAACGATCAAAGCGGCTCTTGTCCTGGCTACCTTCTCGTCAGAGTTACTCTCATTTAAGTTCCATGCAGAATATATTTGTCCGTTAATTCTGCTGATTGTTCTTTTATCTTTAAATCCGAAATGTCCTGCGATCTGTTCGTTACTCATCCCCTTTGCCAGCATTTCAGCGACTACTCTTTCGTTAGGCTCTAAGATCGCTAAAGGAGAATTTTCGTCCTTTTCCTTTACTTCGCTGACTCTGGATTCGATTTCCGGATCTATGAAACTTTTGCCATCGTATGCCAGGCGGATTAAAGGAAGAACCATTTGTGGTAGAAGATAATTCGATTTTCTTACGTATGCATAATGGCTTAAAATTCCAGACCTTCTGAAGGTTCTGAAATATTCGTCGCTATCCTGTATAGAATATATGACCACAGGTTTTCTTGGGAATTCTTTCCGAATTGAAATGATGGTCTCTATCCCGTTCAATTTTCCGGCGAGTCTTACATCTAAAAGAAGAACATCCGTTTCTTCTTCCATACAATAACGAACTGCTTCCTCTCCTGTTTCACAATCGAAGACTGACTTGATCTTTCCCGATTCTTCTAAACCGAAGATCATCGCTTTTCTGAGTTTTGAATTGTCTTCAGCAACGAGTATTCTGAGAGGATCAGGCTTCATATATAGTTTTCAGAATTTTATGATCAGGAGAAGATTTCGGTCAAGCACTTGAGTGCTTGGTTTACGACACTCGAAGGGTGGGCTCTGTCCGGGAAAAATTCTAAAATACTTTGTATGAAACGAATTTTAGAATTTTTTCTCATTAGTGTAGCGATAATAGTCTTTTCGCCGGTGTTTCTTGGGATCTGTCTTGCGATCCTCGTTTTTGATTTCGGTCCTATTTTCTTTTTACAAGAAAGGGTCGGGATTTCTAAGAAAAAGTTTTCGATCTGGAAGTTCAGGACTTTCCGAAACGGTTCTCCTACAGTTATAGGCTCCATTTTAAGAAGTACAGGTTTGGATGAGCTTCCTCAGATCTGGAATATTTTGAAAGGAGATATGGGAATTATAGGGCCGAGGCCTTTAACTGAGACGGACATTTTAAGATTAGGTTGGAACTCGAAAACATTCGAATCCAGATGGTCTATCAAACCAGGAGTTACCGGATTATCTCAATTGTATTCAGGAAGAGGATCCAAATATTCTTTGTGTTTCGATCTTTCTTATCTAAAAAGAAAAAGTATATTATTAGATCTTAAAATTCTATTTTTCACTTTTTTGATGAATTTTTTTGGAAGACGACGGGTTCGTGAGAGTTTATGGAAACGTTTAGAAAAAAGAGACAAAGGTTTTTTTTGGGGAAATTGGACAAAACATTTTAAAAAGAATGCGGAAAGACCTTATCCAATCGTAGAGGAACAAGTGATCGGTTTTATTCCTCAGAAAAGAATTCCGGTCTCGAGATCCTTGGCAATTTTTCAATTAGGAGAATCCGGGGAAGGAAGGATCGCTCGTGATATCGACCATGTCGAGATCTATGGTGTGGATAAAAATTATAGAGAAGCTCTTAAACTTTTCGTTAAAGAAGAAGGTAGGCATGCGAGGATCTTAGGAGATTGTGTGCGAGCATTGAGAGGGGAATTGGTTTCTCAGAATTGGACTGAAAAACTTTTTCATTTTGGGAGAAGACTTTTAGGCACAAGATTAAAACTGATGGTACTTTTGGTCGCAGAAGTGGTAGGTATCTGTTTTTATAAAAAGATCGCTGAAAAAATCCCGTACGGTTCAGTAAAGCAGGCCCTTTCACATATCGCATCGGATGAAGAGAAACATTTGGTCTTTCATAGCTACTTCTTCCGGATCAGGATCAAAAATCCGATCTCAAGAGCTTTGTTTAAGGTTTTCTGGAGAATTTTATCCTTATGTGCCTGCATTTCAGTTCTGCTGGATCATCGGAAAACATTCAAAGCTTTAGACATTTCTCTTAGAGATTGTTTCTTTGATTTCAGAAATATAGTTCTCGATACTGAAAAAAGTATCCTTCAAACGATTTGAATCAAGTAAACCCGATGCAAGTTGTTTTGGTTTTTAAAAGAGAAATTCTAGGATTCGGATTTGAATCGAATGAAAAGGATCTAATTCAAAATTCTAGTTTCATGAGAAAACGTTTGGGTCAATGGATCCGAAAAAATCGGATCCAAACTTTGTGTTTCGTTGAAAGAATTGAAAAAATCGAAGGTTCTTATATAGGATTTATCGGTTTTGCTCCGAGGGAATATTTAAAGTTCGGGAATGAATTGGAAGCGGATGAATTTGGGACCGGAAAGTATCTGAAGATCGATTATTCACCTCTTTCGGGCGGTAAAAGTAAAATCCGGACTTTTATGAAAGAAAATAATATTAGAACTGATGGATCGAAAATTTATGTGAGTGAGAAGCCCGATTTTTCGAAAGGGAGTCTGTATTTGCGAATTATGAATTAATATGCATTATGTAATTATAATGTATATTTTACTTTTACGCCGCGCAACGGATCGTAGCGGAAATCCCGCGAAGCGGATTGGAGCGTAGAGCCGGGTGCTCGCCGTTTTCGGCGAGCATGCGCCCTAAACTTTTTTAATTCCAGCTAAAAGATCCCGATTTATCAAATTTAAATAAAACGGGGCCGGTGCCTATCTCGGGGGCTTCGGTGGATGCTTTGCCAGTGAGTTTGAATGCTGCGGATTTTTTGGAAACCGCATTTGCGATCCCTTGTGTTACTGTTCCGAGTGGGAAAGAAGTGCGAACGCTTAGGATCGATTCTTGTCCTTGGTTTTCGATCCTTATTGGTTGCCCGGTTAGGAATTTTTCTTTTTCCAAATTCAATTCGAATTCAAAATCAGAAAATTGTAATCTAGATGTGGCTCTGTTTTTTAATACGATCTGAAATTCAGTATCTATTTTTAGATCTAGAGCGGATAATCCTGCAGCAACTGCGGAACCTGGAGATTTTTTCTGAGGCCCGAGAAGAGTATCCAAAAACGAAGTAGCTTTTTTTGCTAAATCTTCCGTGCCGGCAGAACTTAAGATCGTGCTAGGATCCGGTTTGATGATCTTAAAATTCCTGATCTCTATATCCGGAAGCACTGCAGGGATCTTTCTTTCTTCTTCGAATGGAAAATCGAGTGAGGCCGCACCTGCTATATTTCTGTATTTTTCAGGGATAGGAAGTGAGACTACTCCTTGGACTTTTACCAGAAGATCAATTTTGCCCGGGACTTTTTTATATAATGCAGCTAGATCTTCGTAGGCAAAAGTTAAATCCACAGGAACTGGTTTGTTGGAGTTCCCACCAACGGTAGGTATTTTGGTTTTTGCCTTGGTGAATTGTTGACCTTCGATGAGGATATTCATTTCCAGATTTGTTGCTGGTAAAGCGATCGGATAGGGGTTTTTGACCTTGGAGTCTACTCGTAGTTTTATTTCCGAGAGGTTAATTTCGGCGATAGAGACTTTTTCAAGAATAAAGGAAGGTTTGTCCAGATCCTCGATCTTTTCTTTTACCTTCTTTAAATCAACTTTTTGTAATTGAGCACATCCAAATAGGAAGTTTGCCGTTAAGGATATTCCAATAATAGAGAAACGAATAGTACGAGACATGAGCACCTCTGAGAATCAGGTCTTTATCGGCGATCTTAACTTTGTTGGGAACTAAGTTTTAAGGGTAGGAAATAAAAAGTAGAATGATTTTTGTTCATACCGAGCTCGGATTCCTATCGTTTCAAAGGAAGAATAGCGGTAATGAATATTATAACGTTTGGTTCCGGAGCCCGATTTATATTACTATTTTGTGTATAGGATTTACAGCATCGCAAATTTTGATTTTACTCGTTACTTTTAGGACTCAATACCATATTGCCGGAGTTAACTTTTGCAGAGTATTTCTAATTCTTACTACTATGGCAGGCATTTATACAATGTTTATATTTGCAAAGGGGGGTAGGGCAAACGAAGTTTCATTAGTTGGGCTATATGGTCAGAAAATTTATACCTCTTTTGATGGTATCCTTGAAATAAAAACAGTTCCTTTTGATTGGTCTGTAGTTATTGTCGAAACTTCGAATGATTTTGTTCTTCTCAATACTCAAGTGCATAGATTTGGGAAACTCATTGAGATATCAAAATCAAATAAATACATTGTGAATTAAATATGAAATCAAATCATATAATAGCTATTGGCCTATTTCTTTTCTTTACGTTTTGTGGCTCGGGGACAGAAGTAAAATATTCAACTGAAAAATCTATACTCTATAAGTTGGATCACAATAACACAATTTCTGAAATTGGTAAGATTTATCCAGGGTTTCCTTTGTTAACGAAAAGAGATAAGTTACCTTCGGGAGAGATCGTTGATAGATTTCCGGATCCGGAAATTTATAAAACAAAAGGGTTTACCTTTGCTAGAGAATTAGTGAAGGCTAATTATAAAGAGCCGTATAGTTACGAACTATATCCTGATTATGGAAAATATTCTGCGGGTCGCTCCTACCCTCGAATGTTAGTCGTTGTCTACGGAGAAGGCCGTATTACTTTTGCTAGAACTGGATTATTCCATAAAGATAATGGAAAATATGATTTTGATGGATATAAGTACTTTCTTTGCCAATATAGAACACTTGCCGAAAACGGAGAGAAAAAACTTGAAAATTGTAAAGGCGCCATCAAGAAAGAACGCCTTAATTCTTCTTTTGTTCCCTTAGAAAAAGACATGATCGATTCTATAATCAATCTTAAATGCTCAAATTTTGAAAATGCCGAAATTAATTGTACCTTTGAAGATAAACCTTATAAAGGAACTAAGTCAGATAGTATAATCATTTACTAAAACATCTCTCCTCCAACAAAAAGGGCCCTTACGGGCCCTTCCTTAAAACTACTTCTTCTTTTTAGAACCCGACTTTTTCGGTTTAGATTCTACTTCCTTCGCCCAATCATCCAGGGAAGCGTTATGACTAATTGCCGCTCCACCACCTTCCGAATGAATGGTTGCTGTCATATCCGGACGGAACTTACCTTCGATCCATTCTCTGAACTTATCGATCCCGCCGAAGATGGAAGGAACCACGATCAGAGTGACCAAGGTGGAAAGGATCAAACCACCGATGATCGCAATCCCCATCGCGGTTCTTGATTTCGCAGCCTCTCCAAGACCTAAAGCGATCGGAACAGTTCCCATGATCATCGCGATAGAAGTCATCAAGATCGGACGTAATCTTACGAGACCCGCTTCGAAAATCGCTTCATCTCTTGTGATCCCTCTTTCTCGAACTGCTTCCATCGCATAGTCAACGAGTAGGATCGAGTTTTTAGCCACGAGACCCATGAGAAGAATAAGCCCGATCATAGAGAAGATATTCAACATCTCTCCAGTTAAGAACAGAGCGAAGAATGCTCCGGAAATCGCAGGAGGGATCGCGAATAAGATCGTGATCGGAGTGATAAACGATTCATAAAGAGAAGAAAGAACCAAGTAGATGAATATCAACGCAAGACCGAATGCCACGATGATGTTCAGGAATAATTCTTTAAGATCTTCCGACTGACCTTGGAAATTAAAACGAACTCCCGGTGGAGGAGGAATTTCTTTGGTCAAAATTTTAGTCGCTTCTTCCATTGCAGTACCGATCGCACCACCCGGAGCAAGGTTTGCATTTACAACGACTGCTCTTGCTCTATCGATACGGTTAATACGAGAAGGACCTAAGTTTTCTTTACCAGTACTGATCGCAGCGAGAGGGATCAGTTTATTTGCGATATTCGGGACTTTTGTTTGGGAATACGCAGCACGCAAGTTCCTTTGGTCCGGTCTAAGTCTCATACGAACTTCGTATTCGATCCCTTTATCGTAGAATTTACTTACCTGATCTCCAGCGATCTGATATCTTAATTCAGAACCTGCAACTCCGGGAAGAACACCTACCAATTGCATTCTGGAATTATCCAATACGATTTGGTATTCAGGCTTTCCACTCCTAAAGTCGGAGTCTATATCCGCGAGATCCTTGATACCTTTCAGACGTTCTATTATCTTTTTAGAATATGCTTCCACTTCTTCCAGGTTATTCCCTTTGAGGACTAACTGGAACGGGTACTGGACCCCACCACCAACTGCCGAATAATCCGAAACCGCAGGCCTTGCATAATCGTAAGCCTTGAGCATTGTACGGATATCTTCCTTAACACTGGTAGTATCCCTGGATCTTTTTTTGGAAGAAACAAGTGCGATTGCAAGGATCGCAGTGTTCGGCTCTCCGCCATCCGGTTTACCGATTGTAATGGCGATCTTATCCATTTCAGGGAATTTTTGGAGTTCTGTTAAAACTTTGTCCGCAACTTCTTTCGTTCCTTGCAAGCTCGTGCCTGGAGGAAGATCCAAGGTCACCATAAACTCTCCCTGGTCGTTCGCAGGTAAGAATGTTTTCTTAACGAATGCACAACTCACGAAGGAAAGAATGAAGATCAAGAAAGTGAGTAGGATGATCTTTCCTGGATGTGCCAATGCATAACGCATTGTAATGGTGTAAATTTTTTCCAACCAGTTTTGGAAACGATCAAATGCTTCTACTGCAGCATTTCTTTTATCGTGGCTTAGTTTACCTGCAAAATATGCGGATAACATTGGTGCCACAAAAAGACCGTCAAACAAGGAAATGATCATGGCGAATACCACAGTCAATCCGAACTGTTTGAAGAATTGTCCTACGATACCGGATAAAAATCCGACAGGGAAGAATACCGCAATCACAGTTAAGGAAGTTCCGATCACCGCAAGAGCCACTTCCATAGTTCCTTTTTCCGCGGCTTCCATGACGGTTGCGCCTTCTTCCAGTTTACGGAAGATATTTTCCCGGACTACGATCGCGTCGTCGACCAAGAGACCTACCGCAAGTGATAAGGCCAACAAGGTCATAACGTTGATGGTAAATCCCATCACCCACATGATGATGAATGCTCCGAGTAAGGAGTTCGGTAGAGCGAGACCCGTGATGATCGTAGATCTTAAATTTCCTAAGAAGAAATAAACAGTGATTACCGCGAGTAAGATCCCGAGAACAATAGCTTCGGTCACGTCTTCAACGTTATATCGGATCCATCTGGAACCGTCTCGGATGAGTCGGATCTTAGGTTTACCTTCTAAAGGTTGGATATCCGCGTTTAACTTATCGATCCTTTTTAAAACTTCGTCCGCAACGGATACGGTGTTCGCTCCTGATTGTTTGTAAACGTCGATGAATAATGCGGGCTTCAGTTCTTTTTCGATTGTTTCGGTTTTCTTTCCGCCGAAAAGTCTTTTGACTCGTTTCGGAAGTTGTCCAACCCAAGTGAATGGATGTGTTAGAAATCCTACATCCTCTTCTTCCACTTCGTCACTTTTAGAAGCCCAAAGATATCCTAAAGTTTCTTCGTCTTCGGTTCCGTCTCTAACGGTCCCAAGTTGTTTGATGAGTACTGAATTTCCTACATCACCGCCGAAGGACACGATCGTGTTTTCAATTTGAGAAAGAGTTTCATATCTTCCTAATGTTCTATAGGAAGTTTCTTTAGCGCCAGAATCGAATTTTCCAACCGGAACGTTCAAACCTGCGGTCTTTAACCTGTTTGCGATCACGACCATCGGCATTTGATAAGAAACTAATTTATTTCTATCTAATTCGATTTGGATCTCTCTTCTGGTTCCACCCACGAGTTTTACGGAACCCACACCTGCGATCTGTTCCAACTTTGCCTTAACAGTTTCTTTCGCTAGATCGTACATTTTTGCCTGATCTAGATCTGCAAACACCGCCAGACGAATGATCGGTTGATCCGCAGGGTCGAAACGAACTACTTTAGGTTCTTTAATACCGTCGGGAAGTTTAGGACGAACAGATGCAGTCTTATCTCTAAACTGTTGTTCTGCGTATTTGATATCAGTAGAAAGAGTGAATTCTCCTAAAACTACGGAGACACCTTCCTGGTTACGAGAAGTGATCTTTTTTAAACCGGCAATGGAAGAAAGTTCTTCTTCTAAAGGTTTTGAGATCAATTCCTCGATCTCTTCCGGACCAGCTCCCGGATAGATCGTAGTTACGGTCACTACCGGGATATTTACATCCGGAAATAGATCCACTCCCATCTTGCTTAAGGAGAAAACCCCGGTGATCAACATCAGGATCACGATACTAGTGATAAAAATGGGACGTTTAATGGAGAGGAGCGCGATATTCAAGTTGCCTCCGGAGTATCTCTATTCTTAGAAAATGAATAGTAGGATAGCTCTACAGAAGGCCATTGGGATCGATTCCAGGAATTTAGAAAACAAATTCGCGAAACCATTTATGGAAATTTGGACGGAAAGGTTTTGAGAACGTACTAAGTCTTCCTACAAACTCTGGCGAGAAAAATCCCTAAAACTAAGGAGACAAAATTTTACAAACGTACGTCATGCAAGTTTGTTCGAACGATTCTAAATCGCCTAGACGAAAGTCGGTTGTTTTTTTGGGGATGGCCGCCCCAGCTTTCGCTGGCCAGGCTGCTACGGGTTCGCTACCGCTCATCCCAAAGCTTCGCTTCGGGACTTCGCCCTCCGCATCCTTGTCGGGTGTTGCTTCCAGAATATCAGCCGTCGAAAAGCAAAATTTCTCCTGTAGGAACTCCTACAAAATATCTCTGTGTTCTTAAGTGAGCTCTGTGCGAAATTATCTTTATCTTACGATCAAACTTCGCGCGTAGATTTAGTAAATTCTGCGGATCGCTTGGGAAATTCTCTGAATATTATCCTTAGTCAAGTTCGGATAGATCGGGATACAATGGCCCCTTTGATACAATCTTTCCCCGTTCGGAAAATCGGAATTCGCAAGTTCTAAAATATGATGGATTGGTTCAGCAACAGTTCTACGAGTACCGATCTGTAAAGAACGGAAGTATCTTTCCACTTGCTCATAATTTCCAGGAGCTAAGATCACGAACCGATTGAAAGTTTCGGAATTCGGATCGTTAAAATGAGAACCCACTTGAGAGCCTTGGATGGATTGCAGATACACTTGAGCGATCTTTCTTTTTCTCTCTAAGATTACGCCAAGGTTAGATAATTGTTCGATCCCAAGAGCCGCTTGGTAATCGATCATATCGTAATCTAGTCTTGGTTGACCTTCTTTTCTAGGCTCTTTTCCGTCTTTTCTCGCACGGATCTTCTTTGCTAAAGAATCGTCATCGGTGCAAATTAATGCTCCGTTCCCGGTTGTGATCAGATATTCGATAGAAAGACCGCAGATGGAAATTTTTCCCTGTTTTCCCGGAGTAAAAGTTTCCGTTCTTGCTCCAACCGCTTCGGAGAAGTCTTCGATTACAGGCTTATTCTTAAAATCGTATTTGGAAAAATCCGCAAGAGAACCGAATGTATGATCAACGACGACAGCCTTAATGGACTCATCTTCCAAAACGGAAGCTAATCTTTCAGGGCAGATATGGAAGGAATGTTTTCCCATATCCACAATCACAGGTTGTGCTTGTATTAAGAAAATTGCATCTAGAGCTGCAAGAGGAGCAAAAGTGGAGATCGCGATCTTATCCCCTGGTTGGATCTCTAGCGCCAATAAAGACAAATGGTATGCTGCAGTTAAGCTGTTTGCAGAGATTACTTGTTTGATCCGGAAAGTAGAGGAAAAAGCTTTCTCGAATTTATTGGTTACGGATCCGGAAGAAAGATGATCTTCAACCAGTGCTTCCAAAACCGTTTTTAGATCCTCACGAGAGAGGGTAGGTTTATGGAATTCGATATCGGTTTTTTTCCGGCTTGGTTTTTCTAAAACTTCGGTTTCCGCGCTCATCTTCCCTTCTCAGGCTCTAATAATTTTATTATGTCGCATTGTAACCTATGTACCTAGCTCGTAAAGATCTTTTTCTAAATCTAAAAAAGCTAGGTCCTAAAAGGCCCTAAATGCAGATCATCAGAACACCAGTGGAAATGTCTAGACGTTTTCGTACAAGAAAAAAAAGCGGTCTTTCAGTCTCCGAAAATCTTCCTACGAATTCCGATCCAGATCTCAGGCAAATAAGCCCCAATAATGATTAAAGTCAGACCGGTATAGGTCCATTTGTTAAAATAAGATTCACCTGCAAAACGAAGGGTAGCTACATTGATGATCGTAGTCCACCAACCTAAAAGGATCAGGGCTAAACCTACTAAATTCGGAAAAATAAAACCTAAAATTTTACCCATACGCACCTCTCTAAAATGTCCGGATGACTTGTTACAATTAGAACTTAAGGAAATTTGTTCCTACATTCAAACGAGTTCGAATTATCAAGATATGATTTTAGCTAGCAAGTTGTTTTTTGGAACTTTCGAAAGAATCAAAGATCAAGGAGAGATTTTTCCTTGCGTAAGTAAATTAACAAAATCAGGGTTTGGAAACCGGACATGAACGAAAAAGAACTAGACAAAGATTTAGATCAAGAGATCGAACCCAGGGAAATGAATCCTACGGAGTACAGACTTCTCACCTTATTATTCAATTTTTTTAGATTTCCGGAAGGACTCACATTAAGCTCTCTTCGAAAGATCATGGAAGGATTTTATGATAACGAGAACAAGGACTCGGATCGAAGAAAACTTTCTAGAGATATAGAAGAACTCGGCGCACTCGGATTCCATATCAAATATTATCCCCAAAAGAACGGAAAAGATTTCGTATACGTACTCACAAAAGATCCTCTCGCAAAAACATTACAATTCACGGAAGAAGAACTAAGAGAGATCTCCGCCTTATTATTAAAAGGATATTCAGATTCTCCTAAATACGAATTGTACACTGCGGCTCGTAAAATATTTGCAGGAGATCTGGAATATTTTCCCGAACTAAATGAATCTTCCGAAGATGCTCAGGAAGAATTCGGAGAGGCCGCATTCCAAATCTTGGAAGCACTCAAAAACCAAACACCGATCCGGATCAAATATTACAAAACATTCCCGGAAGATTCCTACATGAAGGAAGCGGATCCGATCCGACTCATCCGAAAAGGCGGCCAGGATCATTATCTACTCGCATATGACAGGGAAGAGAAGACCAAAAAAAGATTCGTACTTCCCAAAATATTATCCGTGGAACTCCTACAAGGAGATTTGCTTTATCAGTCTAGGGGCGCCAAAAAAGAAACCGAAGAGGATCGTGTTATACATGCAGGATTATTCCCGGTCCATGAACCCAAAAACGTAGAATGGACATGCAAAGAAGAAGGATTGGTAAAGGCCAAATTATTCCTAACAGGCATCAAATATACGGATGATAAAAACAAACTCAGCTTCCAATCCACAAATCTGGAAGGCCTTCTCCCATTTCTTTGGAGATGGCCTGAGGCCTTGGAAACAGTTCAACCTCAAGAGTTACAAACGATCTTCCAAGACTCAGTAAAACAAATTTCGGAATTATACGACAAAGTATAAAGTATTGGCCGCCTCTTCGCTTCGCGAAGACCGGGCTGCTCCGAATTCGCTACCGCTCATCCCAAAGCGTCGCTTTGGGACTGGCGTTCTGCGCATCCCTGGCGGATCCTGGTCCGGTAATTAAACCTTGACCTGGAAAAACTTTTCCAAGTCCCATTCCAGAAAGGTCAAAACCTAATATATGAAACTAAGAAATATCCTAATTGTTTTATTCTCTTTCCAGATCCTATTCACTCTCTTATTAAAATACTTCTCCTATCAAGGAGATCTTTCTTCCGAACTACATGAAAAAATTCTAAAATACTTTACGGAAGCCGATATCCAAGCGGGGATAGATTATAGTCGGAGAGGATTTTTCGTTTCGATCATCGCTTCCTTATTGGATTTTACATTGGCCGGAGCATTTGTATTTACTCCACTTTCTTCCAGACTGGAAGAGTTCTTTCAGAAAAAGGTGGGTGGAAATTTTTATTTAGTCGTATTCTTATACTTCATTTCGTTTTATCTGATCGAATTTTTCATTTCTCTACCTTTCAGCTACTATTTCGGATTTGTGATCGAGCATGAATTCCAGTTCTCGAATATGACATTCCTAGATTGGGTCATCTTTAAATCCAAATCATTCGGAATAGGATTATTCTTCGGAACGATCATCATGCTGGTCGTAGCTTTTGTATTAAAAAATCTTCCTAGAGCTTGGAAATATATACTTCCGATTCTGTCTTTAGGATTCGGGCTTTTGACTTCAGTACTTTTTCCGATCATCATCACTCCTATCTTTTATGATTTCGGCCCTATCGAAGAAGGAAGTTTAAAGAACAAGATCGTTGCATTAAGCGAAAAGGCAAATATACGGATCGAAAATATATATGTGATCAAGGAAAGCCAATACTCCGGGCATACGAATGCATACTTCACCGGATGGGGAGAAAGTAAGAAAATTTTCCTATATGACACTCTAATCAAAAATCATACGGAAGAGGAAGTGATCAGTGTACTCGGGCACGAGATCGGGCATTGGGTGCATAACCACCAAACATTCGAGATCGTATTAGGCACGATCCAAACTTTTCTGTTTTGTTTCTTATTAGGATATGTATTTCAAAAAGTAAAAGCAGAGGAACTTGTACCTCTCAAAGAATTTTATTCACCTTCTACATTGCCGTTCTTGTTTTTGATCTTATCTTTGATCGGAACTGTCATTGAACCTTTTTCCGCAGGACTATCTAGGATTTTAGAAACCCAGGCCGATCAAGAGGCTCTAATTTTAACGAATGATAAAAAATCATTCATAAACACCGAGATTAAATTAGCAAAAGACAATAAGTCCAGATTAAATCCTCATAAATTAGAGATCATCTTCGAACATTCTCATCCTACAACCTTAGAAAGGATTGAACTTGCAGAAAGTTGGAAAGGGCCGAACTGAAAGTACATTACAAAAATGTATAGGATTAGATTCAAAAAGGAGATCGTTTGCGAGTTTCTTCCTCCGGAAACCAAAAAGTCCGGAAATAAGGTCATCATTCTTTGTGATGGAATGCCTTCCGTTCCGAAAAAACAAAAACTCGCAGAATTTCTTTCCTCCAAAGAGTATTGGGTATTTTATCCCAGATACAGAGGTGCCTGGGAAAGCGATGGTATCTTCCTACAAAAATCTCCTCATTTGGATATATTGGATATCGTCCAAGAATTATCCGAAACAAAAGAGATCGTCGAAAATAGTTTTTATAAAAAGTTCAAGATCTCCGCAAAAGAATTTTTTGTGATCGGAGGAAGTTTCGGCGGAGCAGTCGCATTACTTTCTTCTTTAGATCCAAGAGTTAAAAAAGTAATCGCAAATTGCCCTGTCGTCGATTGGGCTCTATTACCGGAAGAAGAAAAAACGGAAACTGCAAATCCGAATTACGTCGATTATATCAAGGATACATTCGGGAACGCATATAGACTTCCTGAAAAGAATTGGAAGAAACTGTATTCTGGTAAATTTTTTAATCCTAGTTTTTATTCTGAAAAAATGGATCCTTCCAAAATACGGATCTTCCATGCGGAGGATGACCCGTACATCCCCTATAAGATCGTACAAGAATTCTCTCAAAGAACAAAGATTTCCTTAAAACTTTTCAAAAAAGGCGGCCATCTAAGTACGGATTCTATTGTACGAAAACAATGGAATACAATTCATAAATTTTTCATTTCTTGAGCGGAAAATAGTTGTGGTGGCTTGATTGCATAATGACTCTTACTCCGCAATCAATCAACAAACAAACACCGGTATATAATATGAAATACAAATCATTGCTCTTATTGATAGTTTCGGTCCTGTTATTATCTGTTTCAAACATATCATCTCAAGATCACGGGACAGATATTAGAGATATCAACAAACTGAAAAATATAATTGAAGGAGACGGCAAATATCCGCTTACTCTATTGAATAAGAATGAGGCGATTTTATTCTTAGGATATTTTGGAAGGTCAACTGACTCAGCATACTTATGCAATCTATTGAATAATGAGAAGTTTAAAGAAAATTATCTTCCGATTGTTCGAGCATTAGGATTGTTGCGTTCCGATGATTCCGTTTTGTGCTTAATTCAGAATCTGAAGAAAAATGTAAATACATTAGATAAATTACATATATATGATGCTCTTATATACAGTATAAAGGACTCGAGCCGAGAGAAAAATGCTATAATACAATTAGAAAAGGAAATGAGAGAGTCGAAGGGGGAGATCAGGGAGAATTTTAGACAACTCCTAATACGTATAACGGATGATAAGAGTGGAAAATATATTGAAGGCATTAATTTCGAAGAAATTGACACGATCTTCGCAGCTAAAGGCTTGCCTACTGAAAGACTGACTTCTAAAACCTTTGCTCTTAGTTTAAAATCTAATGATTATGAGCTTCTGCTTCCTCATTTAGAGTCGGTTGTCAAAAAGAATAAAGAACTTTGGGTAGGATATTTGCTTAAAGGATATTGCCTTTATTTACTCAAAAAATATGACGAAGCGGAAATCAATTTCAAAAAGTCGATAGAGCTAAATCAACGCGATTCGAATTCCTATTTTTATCTTGGCGACATATATAGTATTAAAGGCGAAAAATCAGTAGCTAAGCAATACTACGAAAATGGTATTAAATATAGCCCGTCAGTCATAAATAAGATAATCATAAATGAAAAAATTGAAATCCTTGGGAATATACCTCAAAAGTAATTTTGTAAAAACGTACGATTAGTCCCTAAAGCAAACAAAAGAAAAAAGGATAAGGACCGCGAGATACTTATCCTAAAATTATAGAGTTTCTATTCAATCATCGTAACCAAGGATATTCCATCTGCAATGCTACGAATGCGGCAGTTTCTTTTCCATATTTGGATGAGATTTCTCTTAGGTTCTGATCTATAGATGTTATGGGCAGTAGCCCATTCTGGCTTTCTAAAATAGAATCTAAACTTGGATCCGTTTCTTCCAAATCAGAATGGATGAGTAGGCCACTTTTAGATCTGAACTTTTGTTTTCCATTCGATACTGCAAAAACATCCGTTTTATAAGTTCTAGAATAAGAATCCGCCTGCAATGCGAGAGAGATCTCGTCGACTCCAGTAAAGATCCGAACTCCCAACTTCTCATGTCTCCAAAATAGAAGATAGTTTTTGGAAGCGGTATACATATGGGTTCTACTTAAATAAAAATCAGAACTTTGATGATCTGCATTCCATTGTTTTGCTCCTAAAGAAGAAGCGACTGTTTTTGCTTTTTCAATTCCGGAAATTGCTTCTATCAATGCGAGAGAGGCAGGTATAGAAGCCGTGATCCCGGTAGTGGTTATGATATTTCGATCCGCTATATAGCGCCTGTTGCGGATCCATTTTGTTTCCGGAAAATCCTTCTCTAAGTTCGAAAAAGAAAACCAATGTCCTGTAGCTTTATGGCCCTGCAAGATCCCTGAATTTGCTAACACCCAAACACCGTCGCAGATCCCTACGAGCGTTGCTCCTTTTGAAGATTGTTTTTGGACCCAAGAAATAAGCCTAGGATCGTCTGAGTGATGGACTGCCGGGACGATCACATAATCCGCTCCTTCTGGGTATTCAGAATCAAAGGAATCGAAAGAATTTTCTGCTTCTATCTGTAATGCAGGAAACATCTTGACCAGGCCCAATTTTGGAAAAACAGGAATTATTTTTGCGATCTTTGCAGAACTTAAAACTCCGTAAGGGATCATAAAATCAGTGAGTTCCGTAAAACGGTTCTCACCGATCACTGCGATGATAGGTTGTTTTCTACCGAATCTAGAAACGTATTTTGGGATTCGGGAATGTTCATCCGAGAGGTTCGCGTTTTGGATCTCAGTAGTGCTTGTACATTCTGTGCATCCAAATAATACGAAAAGTAAAATACTCAATAAGGATCTTTTCCAAAAAGGATCCGGTAGCGAAAAATTTTGTTTCATGAGATTAGGATACGACTTTTTCAGAGAACCGTCGTCCTTCCGTATCCGAACGGACTAAAAAATCGAAAGTTTTAAAAAAATCTGGACAGTGTTTAAGGTTCAGGCTCTTTCATTTTATGGATACGTTTATAGCGTTTGGGGCAGGGCTTTCACTTTTGTTGGCGCTTTCCGAACTATTCAAAAAAAACGATCCTCAGGGCCGTTCCGGTTCTTTTTTAGAAAGATTCCTAAAAGCAGATCCTTTTGTTTTTGTTTTGTTCTTTAGTATTTCGATCGTTCAATTCCATTTGTATCTTGAATTATCTGATCAACTGAAAAGACATCTTTGGTTTGCTGAAGTCCATATTCCTTTTCTTTTCTTGATCGGGCCTTTAGCGTATTTATATTTTCAGAAGCTTGTAGGAGTTCCTAGGAAATTCTTACATTTTTCTCATTTTGTTCCGGGCGCGTTAGCCTTTACATTTCTTCTGCCTTTCTTTTTTTCAGGATCGGATCTGAAGCTGGAGCATTTACAGATTTTCCCTCCTAAAGAGGCCTATTCACAGATCTTATTCGGGCTATTATGTTTAGGGACGATCTCGAATCTAATCTATCCGATATTGCTTATTCGCAAAATTCGGAACTGGATCTCATTTTCGGAGAAAGAGAATCATGCTACATTTACTCCGTTTTTGATTTTGTTTTACGGAACTATCTTTGTGATCTTTTTATTTGTGATCGCTCAGCTCTTTTTTATGCCATTATTTACGATCGCATCTGCTGCTTTAACGGTCTTAGTTTCCGGGATCTTTTTAACAGGATCTTCTTCTCCTACACTTATTTCCGAGTTTGAAAAAACCGCAAAAGAGGCCAGATACAATCAGACTAGGCTCCAAGGTTTGGATGTGGATCTGCTCATCATAAGAATGAATGAGTCTATGTCGGGGCAGAAATTGTTTTTGGATGAAGAGCTAACTTTACCTAAACTTTCCGAACATCTTAAGATCAAGACACATCAATTATCGGAAGTATTGAACGATCGAATGCGGATCAGTTTTAGGGAATATGTGAATCGATTTCGTTTAGAGGAAGCCTCCAAACTTTTAAGAGAAGAGGCCCAAAGATCCGTATTATCAGCGATGTATGCTGCAGGATTTAAATCCAAATCCGCGTTTCATAAATTATTTCAGGAAAAATACGGATCTTCCCCTACGGAGTATCGTAAATCTTTCCATAGGAACTCTTAAGTTCTATTTCACCACTCTCCTGTATTCGTCATACTCTTCCAAGGTTCCGAGATCTCTAAAGATTTCCCTTTTTGTAGAAGTTCAATGGAAATTAGATCAGGTGATCTGATGAATGCCATTCTTCCGTCACGAGGAGGACGATTGATAATTACTCCTTTGGCCTGTAGATTTGCACAGGTCTCGTAGATATTATCCACTTCGAAAGCAAGATGACCGAAATTCCTTCCGCCGGTATAGGCTCCTTCTTGATCCCAATTATGAGTTAATTCTATCTCAGGAGAATCTTCACCACCTTCCGATAAAAAAACGAGTGTATATCTTCCTTCCGGATGATCATGTCTTCTTGTTTCTTTTAATCCTAACTTATTACAGAAAAAATCCAAAGCCTGATCCAGGTCTTTTACTCGGATCATTGCGTGTAAGTATTTCATTTCTTAATCCTTTCTTTAGTATTCTTCTCTAAGAAAAGAGAATCATCCCTCTTTTTAAGAAGAAACTTGCCCACCGGATGACTGACAAGCCCAAAGATTTTTGGATAAAAAACGTACAACTTAAGAAAATTCGCTATATTGGATTTTTTGGATTTACCCCTAAAAACCCCATTTTTTGTCCCTTTTTTGCTCGTACTGCGGGCGAAATGCTTAGTATTTGTGCTCAAAAAATAAGCATTTTTTGATTTTGTATAAAAGAATCGGCTTGAAAAAGAGGCCTTTCGGGTCGATACTTGTACTAATTCAAGGCATGATATAAGAAACGCATCCGATATCGCTTCTTTTTTATTCAATATGAATGGATCAGGGCTTGTTAGATGATGATGCCTAAAGAATTAAACAATTCTAATAAACGTAAATGTGATAAATGGTTCTTTGAGTTCGTTTAACAAAAATTTTTAAATTTTCGGCCGATTAAAATTTTTTTTGTTCCATTTGCCTTCAGCATTAGGTCATATGGATATAAGAGTTCGGAACAAGTTTGAACCGAACAAAGCGAAAACAAGAACAGAAAATATAAAAATAAACTTGAGGTTTCACTTCTATGAAAATCAACAAACTCACTTCTCTTCTTTTGGTATTAGGCTTCTTAGCAGGATCTTCCGTTTTTGCAGTTTCTCAAGACACTGAAGATCGCCTTCTGGAACAAGCACTTGTTTCTGCTGCAGTTACTAAAGAGCAAAAAGTTGCTGTAGGAACTTACCTAAGAGCAATCGCTCAACAAAAGAATGAAAGAGCAGAAGAGTTAAGAGCATTGGCTAAACGTTCTACTGGCGGAAAATTCCTTGCTAGTAACGCTCAGTCCGAAAGATTCTTGAAACAAGCTAAAGCACTTGAGGCAGAAGCTGCAAGAACACAAGAGTTTCTTAACAATCTTTAATAGTAGTCACAAATCCTAAAAATCCATCGACTGCAAGGCGCCGTAAGGCGCCTTTTTTTGTGTACTTTATTTTTTTTCAGAACGCGCAACGGATCGTAGCGGAAATCCCGCGTAGCGGATTGAAGCGTAGAGCCGGGTGCTCGCGGAAAACGCGAGCATGCGCCCAAACTATTTTTTATTTTAAGAAGAGAAGGAATTTATTGAGAAACTTTTTTCTCTTTCGGAAGGCAGCTCATGCTGAACCCTTCTATCATATAACAAATTGCGTCTTTGGTTTCGCAACGTAGAGCATCATTATATGTAGTTCCTTGGATTTGCAGATCCATTCGTTCGCAGACCATTTTTTCTCTGGTGCTTGTAGAGTTAGTAGTGTCCTGAGCGAATAGGATCCCGCTCGCGGTGAATAGAAATATCGTAAATAAGGCCGCTTGTTTCATCTTATACTCCGTTAAAGAGTGCTTCCTTTTAAGTTTCTTAGTATTTGTCGGAAGAGTCAATCGATTTGGTAAGGGCCTGGGCTCGGAAAAAAGATTGTGGAGGGTATCCGGCCACCTGATCATGCCCGCATGAGTATCTTCCGAGGAGTTCCTACATCTAGATCGATTCGGGCGATCCTTATTGTTTTATTCTGTCTTCCTCTTTTGTATCTTTTTCTTTTGAAGCCTAAGGAGCAGATGTATTCGGATCATTTGGGAAAATTTATCCTAGGTGAGTCCGTTCTTAGGAATGAATTCCGTTCTGGGAATTTAAATCTTCCTTCCCGATATCTTGATCCTAAAGGTCAATTTTGTACTACTGAATGTATTCGGATCGGAGAAGAGTTGATTAGTCCTTTTCCGGCGGCTCTTGGGTATGTGTATGCGATTTTACTTCCGATCAGTGGGGTGGAAGGAGTTTATATCGCTTCCGCAATTTTACTCATTCTTTCTTTTCTTTTACTCTCTATACTTTGGGATTGGGATCCTTTGTTTTTGGGGATTTTGGCTCTCACCAGCTCCTTTTTGATCAATGGGTATTTTTTTCCGGATGTGGGGATCGCTTCCTTCTTATTCATTTCAGGAAGTTATCTTTTTCTAAGATCGGATCCTAAATCTTCTTTTGTTCGATTGATCTTGGCCGGATTTATTTCGGTGCTTGCTGCTTGGTTTCGGATCGAAAGTATCATTCTACCCCTTTCCTTTATTTTTTTCTTTTGGATCTTGCGTTTTGATCAAGAAGGTGAAAGAAGAAGGATCCGAGGGTTTACGATCGGCTATGTTTTGGCGATAGGTTTTCTTTTTGGGACCCAATGGATTTTATACGGGCATCCGTTAGGGCCGAGGTTTTATTATAACTCTCCAGGGATCTTCATGGCTCCTTGGAAAAAGTTAGAGATCTTTATGGGGCTATTGATCAAGAGCCCGAATCGGATCGGGTTTTTCGGATATTCTCCTCTTTTTCTTTTGGCCTTGTTTTTCGGAGTTTATTACTTTCTTGCGGAGAGAAAGTTTTTCTCGAAAGAAGCTCGTATTTCCATTTCGGATCGGGATTGTTTTGTCCTCTCCGGATTGGCTGCGTTTGTCGTGCTAGTATTTTCTGCACCGAACGATGGGATCATTGATTGGGGAACTAGATATTTACATTTGAGCATTCCTGCTTTTGCCGGAATGTCGTTTATACTTTTTAATAAGATCCGTGTTAAATTCGGTAAACCTGGTATTGGGTTTTTGGTCCTTATCCTTTTGTTCTCTTTTTACGTTACTTGCCTTTATACTCAGATCTTAGCGAGATACGGAAGTAAGACCACGAAATTGAACCGTATCTATCTGGAACAAAAACCTGATTTGGTAGTAGTTCAGATCATGATGTATTCTCAGATTTTAGGTAAGTATTATTTCGAAACTCCGTCAGTTTGGGTGATGAGAGAGAAAAATATAAAACGATTCTTTACTCTAAACGACGCGAAACAATTCCGTAAGATCATGTTCGTTCAATCTAAGTCCCATTTTTTGGAGACATTGGAAGGCGAAGACCCGTTTGTAGAGAATAAATATTATAATTATCTGATGCAATTTATAGGAAAGGATTTCGAAAGGACTTGGTTCGAGAATAAGGAAGATGTTTTAATCTTTTCTATGGAAAGGAAGAAGTAAATTTTAATACAAGTTTCGCACAGAGGGCACGGAGCACACAGAGTTTAGAACCCCCAAACCCTTTACGACTCTGTGGCTCCGCGTGAAAATAATAAATTAATTTATTATATTATTCGAAGTCTTCCTTCGATTTCAATCTTACTCGTTCAAAAAGAAGAAGAAAAAGAACCCTGCTGCTTGCGCTCTTGGGATTCCCACTGCACTTCCGATCAAGGAACCATTTTTTCGTACGTCGCCATTATTATCAATGCGTCCGATCAAACTTCCGTTCTTGCGTACGTCTCCGCTGGAATCAATCGAACCCACTAATGAACCGTTCATTCGAATGTCTCCGCTGGAGTCGATTCTGCCAATCAGACTTCCATTTTTCCGAACATCCCCGTTTGAATCAAATCTTCCCACGAGAGACCCGTTCAGTCTTACGTCTCCATTGGAGTCAATGCTGCCAATAAGAGAGCCGTTCTTTCTCAAATCACCTGCCTGCAGGGAGCCAAAAACAGCGCTCAAAAAAAGGGCCGTAGCTATGAGTTTCAAAATTGGTTTCATTCGTGTATCTCCGTTCTTATATTCATAAGTTCGCGCATGTCAAAGGTAACAAGTATGGAAATATTTTTTGCGGAATATTTTCTAGAGTAGATTATTCCTTCTTCTTTTAAGAGATCCGAGTCAACTTTTCTGTCTTCGATTCATTTCATAAAATGTATTGTTCATTCCCTGTATGAAGCTTGAGTCGACAGAAAATGTTAAAGGGCGATCGCATTGGAACGTTATTGGTTATTCGAAATCTTCCTCCGATTCCAATTCTAATTCGCAAAGTTTGGAATAATATTTGGATTGGATCTCTTTTCTTTCCTTTATGATCCCGGAGATTGGGATATAAAATCCGGATCTTAGTCCGTACAATCTTCCATAAACACCATCTCCTTTTTTGTAAGAGATCGTTGAGTCTATGCGAAAATGTAGGATCCTCTTTCCGATCATTTGAGCTGTCGCTAAGAACACATGCTCCGAATCGAATAATTCCAGATAAAATTTAGGAAGAAGACGAAAGGTCCTTTTTAAAAAAGACGTTTGGTTCATACGGACCATTCTATTGAAAGATGCGGACAAATTCGTATCATCCATCTTAAAATCCCGTGTTTTAGGTTACGATTTCGTAAAAAGGTCGGTCTTAAAAAATCCTTCTCAAATGATACGTATTTCTGATTGCCTCCGAATTTCGGAAAAGAAAGAATGTCAGGCATGAATCCTAGTACGAAAAAACTCCAAACAAAGTTGGCAGTGATCCATCTTTTGCAGGAAAACAAAAGGATGAGTTTAGAGGACCTTTCTAAGTATTCGGGTATCGAAGATATCAAGGATCTGAAAAAAGAACTCGGAAAATTATATATGGTGGGTTCTTATCCGTACACTCCGGATCAATTTGTGGAGTTGGATTATGACGGAGATACGATCGGGATCCGTATGCCGATTAGTTTGGATCAGGGTCTGGTCTTAAGCGTAAAAGAATGGGCTACGATCCGTAAATTGTTCTTGGAAGAGGACGAAAAAGAGGTCCACTCTTCCCGTAAAAAAATACTGAAATCTATATTAGATAAAATTCATACGATCCTTCCTTCCGCAGGTATTCCTAACGAAAACGAATTGAAGCAGAATATAGAAACTTCTATTAAAAACGGAAAATCTCTAAGGATCAATTATCAGTCTGTCGGAGAAGCAGAGCCTGAATCCAGAAAAGTGGACCCATGGGCACTTTTGAGTTTTAGGGAAGAATATCTGATCGGTTATTGCCATTCTAGAAAAGCGCCTAGGACTTTTAGATTGGATTCCATTCTTCAGCTGGAAAATACCTCCGAGGATGTTGTTCAATTCCCGGACGAGGAAAGAAAGAAGGCGATCTTAACCTTACGAGAATTTTTGAAAAGTGGGGAAGGGGATTCTGCGTTTGCCGAGATCTATCATACTGCAGAAGTGTATTTTAATCTTCACTCCAGGATTCATTTGGAAAGGACTCCTACCAAGAAGAAGATCGGAGAGAATTTGTATTATCTCTCCAAGGCAAGGATCCGAAACGAAGATTGGTTCTTATCTACTTTAAAAGGTTTTGGGCCGAGTGTGATCCTGCATAGTCCTGAGAATCTAAAGGATAGAATGAAAGCGTATTGGGAGACGATTGAGCATTCCTGAAAAGGAATCGATTGACTCCTGATTCTTCTCGTTCGATCCCGTATATACCTTGCTTTCTCCCGCAAAAATCAATCTGGGACTCGAGATCCCTTACAAAAGACCTGACGGTTTCCACGAGATCCAAAGCGTTTTTCTGAGATTGAATTGGGGAGACGATATTTTGATCGAGCCGATCTCTCCCGGGTCCTTCGAGTTGATCTCAGATAATCAGATCATTTTAGAAAAGAGAAGATTGTACGATGATGTCTCCGAAAAAGGTGATCTAAGTAAGAATATTCTTTTCAAAACGTTTACCAAGATCCGTGCTCATTATAGAGAACTTCCCGGAGTTCGGATCCATTTGACAAAACGAATTCCTCCTGCGGCGGGGTTAGGTGGTGGCTCTACAAATGCAGCTTCTCTTCTTTCTTTTTATTTTGGATTAAGTCCTGAGTTTAATTCGGACGGGCTTTTTAAATTGGCTGCAGAGATCGGTGCAGACGTTCCATTCTTCTTATCCGAAGCTCACTCTTTGGTATCCGGAAAAGGTGAGATCATGCGAGACATAGAAGTGCATTCCGGGCAGGGAATTCTCGCTTTAACTCCTCAAATTCTCTCCACTGCCGAAATGTACGCTGGTCTCAAAAAGCCTTTACAAGCCGCCCCTCCCTCGAAAAGATGGATTTCTCTAGGCAATGACGTCGAGTTTTCTTTGAAAGAAGGGAATTGGACGGCTTTGAGAGAAAAGCTCGTAAACGACTTCGAGCCTCTTGCCTTCCAAAAGTTTCCCGAATTAGGGAAATTAAAGGAAAGTTTTTTGGCGAATGGAGCTAGTTACTCCTCCTTAACCGGATCCGGATCATGTATCTACGGTTTGGTCCAAGGATTGGAGATACGGGAAGAGCTGTTGGCCAAAATGCAAACGGAATTTCCCGACCTTACGTTTGTAAGCTTTAATTATTAAAGAATGAAACTGGGCCGTCGCCAAGTGGTAAGGCAGCGGTTTTTGGTACCGCCATTTCATAGGTTCGAATCCTATCGGCCCAGCCACTGTTATTTCACCGGATTACTGAATGGACGCCAAAAAGGAAGCAGTCGCCGTAGTACTAGCTGCGGGAAAGGGAACTCGCATGAAGACAGAGCTCCCAAAGGTGGCTGTTGCCCTAAACGGAAAGCCGCTTTTGAATCATGTGATAGACCACCTCAAAGAGGCTGGGGTCCATGATATCGTCGTAGTTGTAGGCTATAAAAAAGAAGAAGTCCAAGCTCTTTGCGCGGGAATTCCCGGAATTCGATTTGCAGAGCAGAAAGAGCAATTAGGCACGGCTCACGCAGTATTATGTGCCGAAGAATTAGTCAAAGGACATACCGGTCCTATCTTGGTCGCTTGCGGAGATGTTCCGATGATAACTGGCGACACATTCCGTTCTCTTGTTTCTACTCATAACCAAAACGGTTTTTCTGCGACTCTACTTTCAGCGAAGGTAGAAGTTCCTACAGGTTACGGTCGTATTGTTCGTAATCCTTCCGGAGAAGTTGTCGCTATCGTAGAAGAGAAAGATGCGAACGAAGAACAGAAGAAGATAGATGAGATCAATACTGGTACTTACGTTTTCAGTTCCGAGATCCTATTCGAATCTCTTAGAAAGATCGGAAATAGCAACGCTCAGGGAGAATATTATCTTCCGGATCTGGTTGAGTTGTATAAAAAAGAAGGAAAGAAGTTGGGCGCAGTAATTCTTAAAAATAGCGGAGAAAGCCAGGGTGTGAATTCCCCGACTGATCTGGAAAATTTATCTGCAATTTTAAATGGCGGGGTAGCGGCGAAATGAGCGGAACTAATATCGCAGTTTTTTCCGGTTCTTCCAACCGTACCATCGCAAATGAGATCTGCCAAGAGCTTGGGATCGAGCCAGGTAAGATCAATCTACGCAAATTTTCCGACGGAGAAATTGCGGTTAAGATAGAAGAGAACGTTCGTGGAAGAGATGTTTTCGTGATCCAATCCACTTCCGTACCTGCGAACGACAATTTGATGGAATTACTTTTGATCATGGACGCGTTAAGACGTGCTTCTGCAAAAAGTATTTCCGTAGTAGTTCCATATTACGGTTACGGACGCCAGGATAGAAAAGCGGAACCTAGAGTTCCGATCTCCGCAAGAGTTGTAGCAGACCTAATCGAAGTTTTAGGTCCTACAAGAGTGATCGTAATGGATCTTCACGCGGACCAGATCCAAGGATTTTTCAAAGTTCCTGTGGATAATTTACATTTTAGCCCAGTACTAGTAGAATATATTCTGAGCAAAAAATTCGAAGATCTAGTCATCGTTTCTCCGGACTCAGGTGGAGCGGAAAGAGCAAGATCTTTCGGTAAAAAAGTGAACGCAACTTTGGCGATCATCGACAAGAGAAGACCAAAGGCAAACGTTTCCGAAGTAATGAATGTGATCGGAGAGATAGAAGGTAAGAATTGTATCCTTCTGGACGATATGATCGACACTGCCGGAACGATCTGCAAGGCTGCGGACGCATTACTGAAGAATGGTGCAAAATCGGTATATTGCGCCGCTACTCACGGAGTTCTTTCCGGAGAAGCTGTGGATAGACTGAACGCAACTCCGTTTGCGGAGGTCGTATTATCCAATACGATCGAGATCCCGGAATCTAAGAAGATTTCAAAGTTAAAAACACTCTCTGTTGCTCCGTTGTTTGCGGCTGCGATCCAGAGAATTTCGACCAATCAATCGGTCAGCGATCTATTTATATAGGATACACAAGGGTAAAGCAATGAGCCACAAATTAGCTGTTAAAAAAAGGACTGAAACCGGCAAGAACGTAAACAATCGTCTTCGTGCCGATGGACAAGTTCCTATCAATATCATCGGAAGCGGAGTTGCCGCATCCGGTTCCGTAAACGAGAAGGAACTTGAAAAACTAGTTCACTCCGGGATCCGTCAATCCACTCTGATCGACTTAGAAGTGGAAGGTGAAGGAATCCAAAAGGTTTTCGTAAAAGAAGTACAACGTTTTCCTGAAATCGACAGAATTCGCCACGTAGACTTCTACAAAGTAGAGCCTGGTAAGAAGATCGTTACTAAGATCGGAATTCGCACCGAAGGAACTGCAAAAGGTTCTAAGATGGGTGGCCAGTTCGATCATTTGATCCACGAGATCCGTGTGAAAACTGTTCCGGAAGATCTGATCGAAACTCTTGTTCTGGATGTAACTGATCTAGATGTAGGCGACTTTATCAAAGTTAGTAATCTGAAAGTTCCTGCAAGCTGGGAAATCCTAGTAAACGGTGACCCGATCGTAGCTGCTGTTCTGAAAACTAAAGCTCTACTTGCACAAGAAAGAGCGGACGCTAAAGAAGCTGCTGGCGCGAAACCTGCAGGTAAAAAAGGGAAATAATTCCCCTCTCTGAGATCTAAAAATTTGGAGTACGTTATTGTATGAAACTAATCGTCGGACTGGGAAATCCCGGAGACAAATACAATAATAACCGAGCGAATATCGGCTTCAAAATTTTGGACGTGATCGCCAATAATATCAACGTCGAGATCAAGACCAAAAAGAAGAAGTCTTTGATCGGGCGAGGCGATTTCGAAGGAGAAGAGGTTGTATTATTAAAACCTCAGACCTTCAGCGATCTTTCCGGAGAGTCCGTACTATACATAGCTTCCTTCCTGAAAATTCAGGTACAGGATATTCTTGTGATCCACGAAGATTGGACCTTACCCTTGGGTAAAATCGTGGTGGATAAGGGAGCTAACGGTAACGAAAATCCAGGCATCAAATCCGTGATCCAATCCTTACGTTCTCCGAATTTTATTCGGATCCGTATCGGGATCGGGAACGATCAATTCGATGGAACAAATCTGGACGGATTCTTAAAAGAGGATTTCCAACCTCTGGAAAACCTAAGTTTAATTCAGATCATCAACGACGCGGAAGCGGCAATTCGTTCTATCAGCTTGGGTGATATAGAAGACGTTATCGAAAAATACAGATTATAGGTTCTGTTTTTCGAAAAAAATTTCGGATCCTATCCGGACTTTAAGACCGGTACCTAATTTCTTTACAGGTTCCGCCAATATCTAAAAATCCTTTACTTTTCGGGAAAAAAAGGGACTCTGATTATGGGGAACCTTTTCCACGGATTTGGTTTCCAAATGATACCGGTCCGAAATTCCGGCAGGTGCTATTACCTGTTTCCGAGTCTAAACTACGGGAAGAAAGCGGCTCCGAGAGAGATGCGGAGCTTGGGAGTTACATATGAATAATAATAACAAAGGCCTTCGATTACTGATCCTATTTATACTAGTAATCTTAGGATTAGCGCTTCTTGTTCCGCAGATCCAAACTGCTTTGGGAAAACCAAGAGTATTACCTTTCTCCCAATTCATGAGCATGGTAGAACCGGATGGTTCTTCCAAACCGAAAGGTAAACTGGTTAAAACCAACGATTCCAATTTCCCTGGTTGTGATAAGTTAGTTCTGGAAGGGGACATGATCAAAGGTTGTTACGAACCTTTTGAAGAAGGCGCTGCAAAGGCACCTGTTCGTTTCGAGACCAGAATTGCTCCTATTGATAAGGAATTTCTTTCTTCTTTAAGAAAAACGAATATTGATTTCGAAGTCGTTCCTTCAGAGAACGGACACGGATTCGGAATGTTGAGTTCCTTCCTACTGATCGCTGTGATCGGTATTTTCGTATTTTACTTTTTTATTATGCGCCAGGTCCAGTCTACCGGCAATAAGGCTTTTTCTTTCGGAAAATCCAAAGCTAAGATGACTGTCGATCCTAAGGTTAAGGTTAGTTTCGCGGACGTTGCTGGTTGCGAAGAAGCTAAGACCGAGCTTGTAGAGATTATCGAATTCTTAAAAGACCCTAAAAAATTCCAAGCAATGGGTGCAAGGATCCCAACCGGAGTTCTTTTAGTAGGGCCTCCAGGTACTGGTAAAACCTTACTCGCAAGAGCGGTTGCGGGAGAAGCAGGAGTTCCTTTCTTCAGTATCTCCGGTTCCGACTTCGTAGAAATGTTCGTGGGTGTGGGAGCTTCTCGTGTTCGCGACTTGTTCGAACAAGGTAAGAAAAATTCTCCTTGTATCATCTTCATCGACGAGATCGACGCTGTAGGAAGACTTCGCGGCGCAGGTTGGGGCGGTGGCCATGACGAGAGAGAGCAGACACTAAACCAAATGCTTGTTGAGATGGATGGTTTCGAGAAGAACGAAGGTGTGATCGTAATGGCGGCTACAAACCGTGCTGACGTTTTAGATCCGGCTCTTCTTAGACCGGGACGTTTTGATAGACAAGTGATCGTTGATCTTCCTGACCTAGTCGGAAGAGAGCAAATCCTAAAAGTTCACTCTAGAAAAGTTCCTTTAACTAGCGATATTTCTTTGAATTCTATCGCGAGAGGAACCCCTGGATTTACCGGAGCGGATCTTTCTAATTTAATTAACGAAGCTGCTCTTCTTGCGGCACGTAAGAACAAAAAACGTGTAACTCAGGAAGAATTGGAAGAAGCTCGCGACAAAGTAATGATGGGACCTGAGCGTAGATCCTTCTTCATTTCTGAAAAAGAAAAAGAAGTCATTGCGTATCACGAAGCCGGTCACGCGATCTTAGGAACACTTCTCGCTTATACCGAGCCGGTGCATAAGGTCACTATTATTCCAAGAGGTAGAGCTCTAGGTTTAACCCAATCTCTTCCTACAGAAGATAAACATATTCATACTAAAGCATATTGGTTGGATCAAATCGTAGTTTGTATGGGTGGTTTCATTGCAGAAGAGTATAAGTTCAAAATGACTTCTACCGGTTCTAGTAATGATATCCAACAAGCGACCAATATCGCGAGAAGAATGGTCTGTGATTGGGGAATGTCCGAAAAACTGGGCACGATCAATTACGGAAGCGGTCACGAAAGTCCATTCCTCGGAAGGGATATGGGCCAAAGCAATAAGGCTTATAGCGAAGAATTTGCTGCGATGATCGACAAAGAGATCAGAGGGATCGTTCAATCTTGCCTGGATAAGGGAAGAGAACTGGTTCGTAAGAACTCTACTAAGTTCGAGAATTTAGCGAAGGCTCTTCTTGCAAAAGAAACTGTTGCTCATGAGGAGTTGATGGCGATCGTTCATCCAGCTCATGAAGAGACTAAAAAGAAGGCCGAAAAAACCAGCAAAAAGGAAAAGTCTGGACAGATCCCAAATAAACCTGCTTATTCTGCCGGTTTAGAATGAACTATTGGCTTTTTAAAACAGAGCCCGACGTTTTTTCCATAGACACTCTTGCTTCTTCCCCTGGTAAAACAGCTCCTTGGGAGGGAGTTCGGGGATATGGGGCAAGAAATTACCTAAGGGATGAGATCAAAAAAAAGGATCTCATCCTTTTCTATCATAGCAGCTGCAAACCGCCTCATGTAGCGGGGCTTGCAGAGGTAGTCAAAGAAGGTTATCCTGATCATTTTGCTTTCGATAAGAAACATAAGTATTATGATCCCAAAAGTGATCCACAAAAACCGACCTGGTTCATGGTGGATGTGAAATTTAAGGAAAAATTTTCTCGCGCAATTTCGCTAGAGGAATTAAGATCCCACGGGCAACTAGATGGAATGGTACTTTTGCAACCCGGGGGAAGACTCTCGATCCAACCGGTCAGTGAAAAACATTTCCAATATATATGTAAATTGGCCGGGGCAAAAAGTTTTCCCGGTTAGGGAGATCCTTCAGTGAATATTTTCCGAAAAGTTCGGAATCTAAGTGTTATTCTGATTTTGGTCCTAATTTCCGGACCGATTTTTTCGGAAGAAGAACCTCCCGTTTTTCCGATTACCGGATCTATGTCCGGAACTCCGATCAATAAATTCACTCTCATCCGTAAGGTAAGTCCTGGAGAAATAAAAAGTCTTTCGGATCTCGAATCCGGGACCTGGACTAGAGTTGAAAAAGATAGTTTGTCTTTTAGTTTCACTGATGATCAGTACCTAATTAAATTTAAGATACAAGCTCCTCCTAAGGAAGGGACCATTTCCTGGTATTTCGTTTTGAATAACCCAGGTATGGAGAATCTTACGGTTTATAAGAAAGTATGGAGCGCTCAAGGATGGACCTGGTCCGAACTATCTAGAGATCTGAGAATGTCGTATATCCAACCTGCGTTCTTGATCGAAACTCCCCCGAACCGCCAGGAAGAATTTTTAATTCATGCATCTACTAGAAGATCATTCGTTTTAAATTTTCAAGCCTGGGCTCCGAAAGAATTCGCGGCTCATATTCAAATGGAGAATCTATTCTTAGGGATCTTTTTGGGCGCGATCGGGATCATGCTCGTTTACAACGGGTTTCTTGCATTTGTAGTAAAAGATTCCAGTTATTTCTTCTACGTTCTATATCTTCTATTTTATGCCTTATGGCAATTGTCGGTTACAGGAGTGGGACCCCAATATATCATTCCTGCTCCGCCGACTGCTTGGAATGATTATTTAACAGGATTCGCATTTTTATCCGTAGCATTCTCTCTCCTATTCACTCGTTCCTTCTTGCATATGGAAAGAGAAACCGGTTGGAAGAATTATGCTTTCTTAATATTATCCGGATTTGCGTTTTTAGGATTTTTCGCCTCTCTTTTCTCAAATATATACGGGCTGATGATCTGGGCGGTTTCCTGGTATCCGTTTTTGGCGGCTGTGCTTGTAATCTATTCCGCTGCGATCAGACTTAGAAAGGGATATCGTCCTGCACGATATTTCCTTTTAGCATGGTCTGTCCTGATCTTATTCGTTTTGATCACTGCACTTAGAAATCTTTCTATCATTCAAGACACTGAGCTTACTCATTGGTCCGCTCAGTTCGGCTCTTTGGTAGAGATGACTTTACTCTCTTTTGCTCTTGCAGACCGGATCAAAACTCTGGAGAAAGATTCTCTACAGGCTAGATTGGAAAATTATGAGAGCCAGTTAAAGTTAACCGAAATTGAACAAGAGTTGAAGATCGCGAGGGAATTGCAGGAATCCATTCTTCCGGATCGTTTGCCCGAGGTGAAAAATCTAAAACTTTCCGTCAGAAGCGAATTTGCGAGTTCTGTAGGCGGGGATTTCTATGATTTCCAACATTTGGAATCGGGTAAGCTCGGGATCTTTTTGTCTGATGTTTCCGGACATGGAATTCCTGCCGCGATTATCTCTTCTATGGTGAAACTCGCTTTTTCGATCGAATCCAGGAAGAACGAAGATCCAGCGGAAGTTTTAAGAAGTATCAATCGTTCTTTAAGCGGTAAATACGGAAAACATTTCATCACTGCAGCGTATTTGATCATAGATCCTAGTAACGGAAAGGTGGTTTATTCTAACGCAGGGCATCCTCCGATCGTTGCTATTGATAAAGAGTCAGGCGAAACTAAGGAGATCTTTTTGCCTGGATGGATCATGGGGATGGACCCGAATCTGAAAAACTCTGTGATTGAATTCCAGATGAAACCTGGAGATCGTCTGATCGTTTATACGGATGGTATTACGGAAGCTAGAAGTAAGAACGGTGAAATTTTCGGATTCCAAAGATTTTATAAATTGCTAAGCGATCATATGAAGTCCGACGGGGAAAAGTTGGCGGAAGATCTATTTGCTACTGTAAGAAGTTTTGCAGGGAATCGTAAACATTTCGAGGACGATTTGACTTTCCTCGTATTAGATTATTTGCCGATTCCCGAAGAGAAAACTAAGAAGGAAATTACTTCGAGTTTTTCAAAAAGCTGATCAGTTCATTTGGAACTTGGATCGGGCGTTTTCTGTAACTTTTCTTATATTCTTTTTTATATTCCTTATGGCAGTTCTTACAGGAAGATTCCAGATCCCCGCTAGCGATTGCAGCGTCCGAGATCTCTTTCCATTTAGCTTTTTGGTCATCTAAAGCGAAATTAGGAACTTCTTTTAATATTCTTTCTAAAGCCGCTTTATCTCCCTTCTTCGCTTTTTTAGAAGCAGGTTTCGTATAATCCTCCATAAAATCGTGTAAGGTAGTTTCGGTGGTTTTGGATTGAGAATAAGAAACGGAAGTGAAGAGTAAGAATGTTAAAATTGCTGAAGCAAATTTGAGTTCACGGTTCATTTGAGAAAGTCCTCTTTTTCTCCTATACTCATGTTTTAGAAAGTTTAGGGAAGTTATTTCCGATATTGAGGTATAAGCTCTCAGTTCGGAAAAATAAAGAGGTGTTGGAAATTTTGGGAACTATCTTAGAAGGAATCGTTCGTTCTTAATCTAGAATACGATTCCATTCTTGATCATAGTATCTAACTAAACTTTGATTGTCTAAACGATTCGGTTCTGTAGGAACTTTTGACATGTCCTGGGGAAATTCGGAGAGAGATTTTAATTCTATCTCATTCAGGAATTTCAAGTCTTGAGGCAGATCTTTTCTGTATGCAGGTAGTTTTCCGATCCCTCCTAAAACAAATCCCCATTCTCCGAAGGAAGGGACGTAAACATGAAGTGCTTTGGTATTAAATCCGGATTCCCTGAGTGTCGCATCCACGCACCAAAATGACATTCTTGCAAATAGAGGCGAGGTAGATTGTACTTCTACGATTGAAAACTCATTGAGTCTTCGTTTTAAACTTCTATAAAATGCGGTGCTGTACAATTTCCCAATAGAGAAATTACTTGGGTCCGGAAAATCGATTAGAACTACATCAAATACAGAATTAGATCGTTCTAACCATAGGAAGGCATCTGCATTTTCTACTTTTACTTTCGGGTTTTTCAAACTAGATCCATTGATCTCGGTTAGAATGGATTGTTCTGAGAAAATTTTTGTCATCTCCGGATCTAGATCCACTAGAGTGATACTTTCCACACCCGGATGTTTTAAAATCTCTCTGACTGCCAATCCATCTCCTCCTCCGAGCACTAATACCCGTTTTGGATTCGGATGTGATAAAAGCGCCGGATGAGTTAATGTTTCGTGATATCTGTATTCGTCCCTGGAACTGAACTGTAGATGTCCGTTTAAAAATAGTCTAAGCTCGCTTTTGTATCGAGTAACTATGATCTTTTGAAAATTCGTTTGTTTGGAATATATGATCTCATCGGAGAATAAATTCTCCTCACTATAATTCGTTATGAATTCAGAAAAAGCAAACCCTAGGCCGAGTAAGGTCATGACCAATGCGGATTTTGCTCTCAAAAGATTTTTATCCTTATCGGAAAGAGGAAGTACGAATGTTCCCCATAGAGCAGTGCCCGCATTTAGAAGGCCGAAGAAGAAAGAGGTTCGGACCATCCCTAATTTGGGTGCAAAAAAGATGGGGAAGGCAAGCGATGCAAGTAGAGCTCCTGCATAATCTAAGCTTAGCACCTTCGAAACCATATCTCGAAAACCTAATTTGTTTTTCAGGATACGAAGAAGTAGAGGGATCTCCATTCCTACAAGCGTCCCTACTGCGACTACCAGGGTGAACAAAGGGATCTGGAATATTCTAGTTTGCCCGAAACTTAAGAATAGAATGGAGGCACTAAATCCTCCGAGTAATCCTAGGGCAAGTTCCACATCCAGAAATTTGGGAATTAGATCTTCTATCAGATATCTAGAAAGCCAACTTCCTATTCCCATGGAGAATAGATACACTCCGATAACTAAGGAAAATTGAGTGGCTGTTTCTCCAAGTAAGTAGCTTGCTACTGTTCCTGCTAGAAGTTCGTAGACGAGACCACAGGAGGAAAGGATCAGTACGGAGATTAATAAGGTTCTCTGCAGTTTATTTTCCCCCAGGGAAATTGCGGGTGAACCATGCGTAATGAGAACGATAGATGCCAGGATTTTGTCTGACTGTTTTTGGAACTTGGTTTACTTCTTCAAAATCAGTCGAGGCTCCTCCTTTTGAATATTCGGAGAAAAATCCTAAACCCAACGAGGCTGCGAAAAACGGATACACGAGGCCTTTAACAAAATTCCACATAAAAGATCCTTAAACCCTTCTAGACTCAAACGAGAAACTTCTGAAAGCAGTATAAATAAGAGGAAGCCATAGGAAAAGTGAAAATAAGAAGAATGGTGCCGGGCTCATTACATCTCGAGTGATCTTCACGTTGTATTCGGATCCGGTACCTGGCCGGAAATCTGACTGGCTTTCTAAACGTAAATAATATCTTCCGGGAGGGATCTCTGCCAATGATTTGGAATCGGATCTGGAACCTTCCGACCAAGATTCTCCGTCGTCTACTCCATGATAATAACTAGTTTCGATCGAAGTATCGTAGGCAGTATCAGTTTCTTCATTTATAAGAGCGGCAGAGAAGAATAAATATTTATTATCTAGATCAGGTGCTTCTATCTGGATCTCTACATTATCTGTAGGATTTCCTTTTAGTTCGAAAACATCTGTTACGAATGAATTGTCTCTAAAGTCCGGGCTTCCGATTTCTGCATTAGAAGTAGAAGTTTGTACGTATCTGAATTTTCCCTGATAGACAAGTTGGTTTTTGGCTTTTACACAGCCATAAACTTGAAAGGTAAAAAATATGGCTGTTAACGCTGCCGCTACCCAAAAATTTCGTTTTAGTCTGATCTTAAAAGGATTCGGTTCGCATACTCCGACTATTTCAGGTTTTCTTAATTTAGATGCAGTATCCAAAGGAATGGAGGACTTCATCATATCGAATGGGATAAATGTTCCTTTGGACCAAAATTGTTCTCGATATGTCGTTTCGGATGAGATCATATAAGGAGGTGAGATATAATCTTCGATCTCCGCCTTTTCGCCGGATGAAACTTTCCAGTAGAATTCCCCTAATGCAAAATCGGTGTTTGAATCAGAACTAGAGAACCATTTATAGGATCTTTTTTCGAAAACACGTTTATGACTTGGAGCCCACTTGGGAGTTCCGGATAGAGGTTCGAAATAAGTCCAATTGTCTCCGTTTTCGTTTAACCAAGCATACCCACCTCTTGATCTAAGAAGATAGTCCGTCCAAGTATATGTTTCGCCATCCACTTCGGTGGATTTCCGTAAAACCCCGATTACTTTGGATTCAGGAAAATTGGGCAATTTAACTGGAGTTCCTAAAGGGAGAAGAACTCCGTCTCTGGATACATTATCAAACTTTGCTATAATTTTTAATTCTTCACTTTCGGTATCCATTACGGATCCGCAATATTCGCAAGCTAAAGATTTAGAGAAATCAGGGCTGAATTGATTTAAAGAGGCCCCACAACCTTTACATTCTATCGACCTTGCGGGAATTTGGGTCTGGTTATATGAGACTCCTTCTTCTCTGAGCCCGGTTAGATTCAATTCTTCTAATTTAGAAAAATGACCCGAGAATAATAAAGCAGGGGATTCGGAATAATCCAAAGTCCCGAAAAGTCCATCTTCACTGGCGAGATCGAGCAAAGTCGCTTGGTATCCGGTTTCGAATCCTATAGGAAGTTCTCCTTCTCCTCCGACACAGGTCGCAGTCATGATTTCTTTCAGAGTCCAGTTTTCTTCTAGATAAAAACTGTCTCCGGGTGTGATTTGTTCTCTTCGATTGGGAGTGAAAACGACCGGGTTATTGGATCCTTCCAAAACTGGAATACGATCTTCTGAAATCCCAGTTTTAAGTTTTGTATAATAATAAGACCCTTGTGCTTCTCCAAGCCATGCGGAACTTCCGTCACCTTCCGTCAAATGCCACTCGTTCCAAAAGCCTAAATCGAATTTTAGTTGGATCCTTCCGATTACTCGGAATGGTGTGCCTTTATAATTTCCTTGGGTTCCGAGTTGGATAATAGAATGATCATCCGCAAGCTCTCCTGCGGTGCCTATCTTTTCCAAATTTACGTCTTTTTTTACGGAGAGGGTTTTACAACTGGAGCAAACTGCATACACGGATGCCTTATTTTCGATAGGTACTGGGGCACCGCAATTTGGACAACTTAGTTCCGACACAAAGAAAGGTGATAACTTCGGGAGGATACTCTGTCAATCCTGGTTTTCATGGATCGAAAGAAATTTCCTAAATTTTTATGGAGTCATAGAACGTTTTGCAATTCTTCTTGCCCGGTCTGTGGCCGGATCTAGATCCCCCAACGCTTTTTCCAATTCCTGTAATCCAGGGTTCTCCCAAGTGGACTCATACAGATTTGCCGCGTTATAAATATTAAAATGATTATCGAAATGGATCCGGCTATAATGATCCGCTTTGGTGAACATTGCTCGATTGATCTCGTTATAAATTTCCTCGAACTCTGTGGTTTGTAGATCCGGCTCGAAATCGGAAAGGAATTTGAGAGAAAGTAGGATCACATATTCTCTGGATTGTTTGAGAAGTTTAAGTGACTCGTATAAATATTGGGTTTTGATCCCCGGAAGATAAGGCCTTGTATTATCTGCGATGATCTTTTTTTGATTAGAGGCGCCGTATTCTCTATATCCCATTTCCAAGTGATGCCTTGCTTCTGCGTCCTTGGTTCTAAGTGCGTATTTAGATAAAAAGTCCAGCTCTCTACGCACAGTCGTGGCGGAAGCTTCTACTACCTTAGAATATAATAATACGAGTAGTCGTTGAGTTTGGCGCATCTCGTCGTAAGAATGACCTAAGTCAAATTGAAGATATAAAGTAAAAGTCTCAATATGATGTTGCAAGCATCTACGATATAAGGCTTTATCTTCTTCCGTTCCATAATTAGAAATAGTGCTATTGATCGCTTTTAGATGGAATTCGTTTTGTTTGAGCCCTCTTTCTACTCTAATTAAAGCGGTGGCGCGGTTACTATCTAGATCCGCATTGCTGGTTTGGAAAGGTACAATGAAGGAAACTAAAAGAAACGAAAGATATAAATATTTTCTAATTAATCCCTTCATATTAGGATTTTCGGAAAATAGAGGGGTCCAAATTGAACCCCGTTATAGGATAAATTTTACTGAACTATTTTCACCATTATGTCCGTTTGAGTCGAAGTGCATTCAAAACGACTGAAACGGAACTAAAAGCCATCATAGCCCCTGCGATCCAGGGAGCGAGTAAGCCTGCAGCAGCGATTGGGATCCCTAAAGAATTATAGGCGAGCGCCCAGAAAAAATTCTGTCGGATATTTCTTGTAGTGGATCTCGAGATTTGGATCGCTTCTGAGATCTTTTCTAAGTCACCTTTTACGAGAACTACTCCTGCAGTTTCTATTGCTACCCCAGTTCCGGTTCCCATTGCAAATCCTACGTCCGCTTTGGCTAAGGCAGGGGAGTCGTTGATCCCATCTCCTGTCATTCCTACTTTTTTTCCTTCTTTCTGAAGGTTTTCTAAGATCGTCGATTTGTCTTTAGGAAGCAAAGAAGCGTGTAAATTTTTTATGCCAACTTTGGAGGCAATACTTTGGGCTACGGATACATGATCACCTGTAAGAAGAAGTGTATCTATTCCAAGAGATTGCAGTTTTTCTAATGCAGATTTTGCATTTTCTCGAATTGTGTCTTCTATTGCGAAAATGATCCAATTCGGATCCTCGAAGCCATATAGTCTTGCCCAAACGATCGTTTTTCCTTCATTTTCCCATCGATTAGAAATATCGAATAGATCTTTAGGAACATTTTCCTTTTGTTCGAAAAATTCCAATTTCCCGATCTTGATCCGTTTTTCTTTTATATCCGCACTGATTCCGAGACCGGGAACAGTTTGTAAGTTCATTGGATTTTCTATCTTATATCCCTTTTTCTCAACGAAGGATACGATTGCTTTCCCTAATGGATGTGAGGAACCTGATTCTGCGGAAGCGGAAGCTGAAAGTAGATCGGACTCTTCTCCCATAAATTTATAATCTGTTACGGCTGGATTTCCTTCTGTGATCGTTCCTGTCTTATCGAATGCGATCAGATCCAAATTAGATGTGGCTTCCAATACTTCCGAATTTCTGAATAAGATCCCTTGGCTTGCAGCCTTTCCGGTTCCGACTAAAATGGAAATAGGTGTTGCTAATCCTAATGCGCAGGGGCATGCAATAACTAAGATCGCGATTGATTTTTCTAAAGCGGATCCTATATCTCCAGTTTCTAAAAATAGATACCATAAAAGGAAATTGAATATTGAGATTAGGATTACCACCGGAACAAAGATGGAAGAAATTTTATCTGCGATTTTTTGGATCGGTGCCTTGGAACTTTGAGCTTCTTCGACCGTGCGAATGATAGAAGATAATAATGTATCCGATCCTACAGAAACAGCTTTAATGATCAAAGTGCCGTTTCCATTTACTGTTCCTCCAAATACTTTACTATCTTTGTTTTTGTCTAAGGGAATACTTTCTCCTGTAAGCATGGATTCATCTACGGAGCTGAAACCCTCGATTACGATTGCATCTACCGGAAATTTTTCTCCAGGTCTGACTTGAAGTAGATCATCTTTTTTTACATACTCGCTTGGAATTTCAGACCAGCCATTTTCTTTTTTAACGCGAGCGTTTTCTGGTTTTAATTCTAGCAATGTTTGTATTGCAGATGAACTTTTTCCTTTTGCTTCGGATTCCATCCATTTCCCGGCAATGATGAAACATAAAAGTACTGCGGAAGTCTCGTAGTAGAGTGGAGGAATAGAATGATGGTGTAGGCCTTCTGCCCAAAATGAAACGAAGAAAAAATCTCCTTGGGACAATCCTTGTGAAATCGAAAGGATCAAACTATATCCGAATGCTGCTGAGGTTCCTAAAGCGACTAAGACATCCATATTTGCGGATCCATTTCGGATGGCTCTATACGCACTTTTATAAAAAGGAAATCCGATCCAGAATTGAATTGGAGATGCGAGAAGGAATTGGATCCAAGGGTGCATCAAGGCTTTCGGGTTCGGTAGGAATTCCAAAAAGGAAAAATGCGAAACCATAGAATAGAAAAGAGGAAGAGCAAATGCCAAGGAAATGAAGAATCTAGTTCTTAATTTTTCTCTCTCCTTTTTATGTAACTGCTCCGTTTCTTTATAGTTAGCTTCGGAGTGTTCTTTTGCGGAGTATCCTAAGGATTCTACTTTGGATAATAATTCAGGAATATCCGCAGTATGTTCGAATCTAACAAATGCAGTCTCTCTTGCGAAATTTACTCTGGCTTCTTCTACTCCCGGGACTTTATTTAAGCCTGTTTCTATCCTTCTTGCACAATTAGCGCAGGTCATTCCGAATAGATCTAATGTAATATCGGATACTTTTTCTTCTCCTTTAATTTCCGAGTTCATCTACTCACTCCTTGTTGATGGAAACGACTGGATATCCTTCTTCTTCCAATAGTTTAGGAAGTGAAGTTACATCCTTATTTGTTTCGAATCGAGCGATCTGCGATGCTAAATCTACCACAGGTTTGCTTTCCGAATCGAAGGACTGGATCGTCTTTGATACCGTCTTTACACAATGTTCGCAGGTCATTCCTGATAATTCTACCTTATACATTTTATTCTCCTTTATCTACGGTTTCTATTATCAACCTTCCAATAATGGGAAGGTCAAGGCCCAGATCTAAAAAAATCCATTTTTTTTGTAAAAAATGAAAATTTCATTTTTAAAACCTTCTAATAGTTAGAAGGTTATGTTTTATGAATATCGGTGAAGTTTCCAAATTATCCGGAGTAAACTCGAAATTGGTTCGCCATTACGAATCTATTGGATTGGTCTCCAAGCCCATTCGAGCAGAATCGGGATACAGACTGTATTCAGAAAAAGATGTCCACACATTGAGATTTATCAAACGTGCGAGAGGGCTGGGCTTTTCTTTGCCAGAGATTAAACAATTATTGGGATTATGGAAGAATAAGGCGAGGGCAAGCGCACAAGTAAAGTCCCTAGCTTTGGCTCATGTAAAGGAGATGCAGGCCAAAATTTCGGAACTACAATCCATGTGTGATACTCTGACTCATCTTGCAAAACATTGCCACGGGGGATCATAGACCGGATTGCCCTATCTTGGAAGAATTAGAAGGACAATGAGCCGGGGATATTTGGAGGAATGAATTTTTGTTTAATTAAGTAAACTTGATTGAATGAAGGATTGTGGGGTTGGGTTTTGTCGTGATACGGGGCCTTTACGTTGGGCGAAAGTTCTCCCCGCCCTATTAGGGTGGGGGCTGGAGCGAAGCGGTGGATTTACCTTTCCGCAGAAAAAACCCATAGCAGAAAATCAGAAGTTTTACAAGCAAAATAGATCTGGGAATTTGTAGGAGCTCCTACATGAAATGCTCAATCAGAAAATCGATTGCATAATCGCAAGTTTTATGATACGCGTGCTTCGATCGGCGCGAGGTACCACCACACCGGCCCCCACCCTAAGTAGGGTGGGGAATGCTTTTACACCAACTGTCTCCGGAACGTGGAATCTAAATTCAGCAATGTATAAACTATTTCTGAGAAGGTCGCAGATAGAAAAAGTGCATATCCGAAAACTACGCGACAGCGATGTGAAGGGGAAGTCTCGAAGAGACCGAAGCGAATGCGTAGCCCGTAGCAGCGCGGTCCGAGCGAAAGCGAGGAGTCGCCCAATCTTATAATTAGGAGTTAAAAAACTTAAGATAAAGGTTTTTTGTCTTTATCGAAGAACTTCTTATGGATCAGATCTTGGATGAGATCCTTATCGTCTTCGGCTAGGCTAATAAAGATCACGTTTGCTTTTTTTCCGGAAACTCGGATCACTTCGGATTCGAGCTCCATATTTTTGCCGTTAATATTTCCGAATAGGATGATACGATCACCTTCGAAAACGGAAGTGCGAGTTTCGATACCCGCTCCGCCTGTTCCGATATCAACTATGAATACCGGAAATCTTTGGGTTCTCCCCTTGACTATAAAATCACCGTCTATAGTGATCTTGACACGAGCATTCTTCCTCTTTTGTTGAGAGGGGTCCCGGTATTCGTATTTGTCGTCGAAAAGGGAATTCGTGCCCGCCATACGACAATCATGCAGAAGTTCGAAATTCAGTCAAAGTGAAATTGTAATCTTCTTCAGGTCCCTCTTCGCAAGGTTGAGAATTCTTGTAGGAGAAATAAACGGAGGCCCGGTCCAAAGTAATAACTGTCCTAGAGACAGAATGTGCGTCCCTTCTATGCATACAAGGAGACAAAGCACCTTGTTCAGGAAGATGAGAAGATAAGAAAGATTTTGCCATATGTATGAAATCTTGTGCATCAGGAAGTTCGGATGGTCGAAAATGAGAATCGAAAGTCTCTCTCCTGGAGATCTGGGCCTTAGGCCCTTGAGTAAAGGAGCTACCGAAAACAGCAAAAGTTTCTGAGTCCATTTCCGTTTTGTAGGAGTTCCCATCCCAAATGAAAATTTCGGTCTTCTCCTTTTGTACTCTAAAAAGTTTGAAAGGATAGTATTTCTCTAATTCGGAAACCGAGTAAGATTCTGGAGTTCTTTCTCCTAGAAGGACCGACCGGACCAATAATCCTCTACTTACAGGATTTCTGAGTAATTTTAAGGTAGCTTCGTAGAAATTTACCAAACAGATAATTTCTCCTGTTTGGGAAATTCCGATCCATGTTCCTCCTGCCTCTCCGTCGATAGGAGCGATCGCTTTTCCGGATGAGGATTCCAACAATTGGGGAGATAAGGAAGGTTTTCTTTTGAAGGATTCGTCTCTATTAAAGCCAACTCCTAAGATCCCTTTGCTTGGATTACGATATATAAAAGAAGTGCACATATTTATTTAGACACGCTCAGAAAGAAATCCAGTCTTTCGTTTCGATCCGCTTCGTAAGATCCGTTTCCCGGAATTAATGGAAGAGTCTCTCCATATCCTCTATATCTATATCTTCCGAATTCATAATCTTTTCCGAATAAAGATTGGAATACCTTCTTCGCTTTTTCTTCCGAGTATCTTAAATTATATTCGTCGTCTCCTCTATGAGAAGTGTGAATTTGAAGTTCTACTTTATAACCTGGAAATTTACCCAGTGTGGATTTTAGTTTAGAAGGAAGAGTCCACCATCTATTCTCAAAGATCCGATTCGGTACTGAAAAACGAAAACCGTCTTTTTCTCTCGTGATTAGGATATCCGTTTTAAGATCTCCTAATTCTTCTTCTTTTTCTTCTCCGAAAATATCCTTATAAGAAAGAACAACCTTAAGGTCCGCAAAGGAACCGATCCTTCTGCCTTGATCATCTAATCCGTACCAAATTAATTTGTCAGGGCCGTTACCTGTTCCGGTCCAGTTTCGGACGATCCTTTCTTCCGGTTTGTCTCCATCGTAGAAAGATTCTATAATATTGATTTTCCAAGAAACGATAGGTAGGCCTTTGGATCTTACCCGGATCTCAACTACGTCTTTCTGCCAGTCCCCATCCGGGGTGAAACCGTTCGGAGAAACATCGTAGGAGAATTTCGCCTTTTGATCGGAAAGTGTGAATTTTTTGGCTAAACTAGTATAACGATCATAACGGTTGAATATCGTTAGACGATACATGTATGTCCCGGATCCTAAAGGTTTACCTTCCTTATTCTTAGGTTCCCAAATCAATTCCGCGGGAGGTTCTCCTAAAGATTTTTGAGAGAATACAAGATTATCTTCTTTTACTTCGTTTTTGAAAACTTCCAACTCGTAAGAATCAGATTTTAATTTAGAGGAAACGAATGAAGAAAACTTAATGCGATTGAGAGGGTTTGCCGGATCTGCCGGAAAAAGATCACCTTCTACGTTTAGATCTATCCCTGCGGACTCAGACTTTATGGTAATATTTTCTATTTTATCCGAGGATTCGTTACCTGCAGGATCTCTTCCGGTAAGTTTGTATGTGTATAAACCTTGAGAGACTAATTTTCCATTGGAATCAGTCCCATCCCAAACCAACTGAAAAGGAACTTCTTTCGCTCTCCAAGTATATGCTTTTAAGGATCTTCCTTCCTGGTCTAAAAATTCTCCTACAAAGATATCTGCGGATTCACCTGAAGTTTTTTGTTGGATGATAATTTTGGATAAATTCCTGTCTTCGGTCAATAGAAGTTTCGTTTTACAATTCACTTCCGATTTAGGAGGTCTTGCGTCTAAATAGAAAGTGGACTCTTCCGAAAGTATCTTTTCCTTATTCGCAGTTAGAAGATATAATTGGTAGGTATAATATCCGTCTCCTACAGGATTTCCGTTTTCATTTTCTCCATCCCATTCTAGAATAGAAGGAAGATAAATATCTTCCGGAGCGAATTCATTCTCGTCTCCGAATATGGTGAATCCTTTTTTTCTGATCTTCCCCGCTTCGAATTTACGGACAGTTTCTCCGGACGCGCTTCGGATAGTCAGTTCCCAGTCTTGCAATTTAGGTAAAGAAGAAGTTTGGATCTTGAAACGGATTAAGTCCGAGACTCCATCCCAGTTGGGCGAGAAAGAGCCTGATTCAGTGCTGATCAAAGAATTTGCGGAGACGGAAACGGAGAAGAATACTCCCAAAATCCAGAAAGAAGGAAAAAATTTTCCGAACATGCTACTAGGAAATTCCTTCCGAGAAAAAATGCACTTATGTTTTATCCTCTAATTTTCTAGTTCGAATGGAACCTAAATGGATCCCAGTATCAGGGATCTCCGATTTTTCAGTATAACGTTTTAATGCGAAGGTGACTGAAGCGAATGCGAGCTCTTCCCAAGGAATTTCGTTCGGAGAAAATAGTTTAACTTCTTCCGATTCAGGGCTTTCTGAAAAAATTCCGTCCACTAAGTTTGCAAGAAAGAACATATAAACTTGGCTGATATACGGAATACTATAAACGGAATGAAGACGAACTATATCGATCTTGGCGTTAGCTTCTTCTGCAGTTTCTCTGGCGGCTCCCTCTTCTACAGTTTCTCGATTTTCTAAAAAGCCCGCAGGTAATGTCCAATATCCTTTTCTGGGCTCGATCGCGCGTTTACAGAGAAGTATTTTTCCTTCCCAGATAGGTATGGTTCCAACGATTACCTTTGGATTTTGGTAATGTATGGTCCCACAGTTCTCACATACATATCTAGTGAGACTGTCTCCCTCCGGGATTTTTTGGATTACTTCGGATCCGCAGACGCTGCAAAATTTCATGCTTTAGAAAACCTTCTCCAAGCTAAAATCGCTTCTATCAAAAGCCAAAGGGTCAAGAAGATCAAAACTCCTCCCACTCCGGCTAATAAATAACTCGGGGATTTGGAGAATAAGAAATCGTAGAAGTTGATTACCATCGCCCATAGTGTTGCACCTAATACGAATATCATAGGGATAAAACTAGTCCAGGTCTTTTTCTTGGAATATAGAAGATAGACTGTGATCACAAGAAGAGCAAGCCCGGCGAGAAGTTGGTTTGTAGTCCCGAATAGTTTCCAAAGAGCAAGCCCGGCGGTAGTCTTCTTGCCACCCTGATCTATTTGTAGGAAAGCAAAAAATCCGATTGCGACGCATGCGAGAATACTGGATACATAACGATTTCCTAAAATTTTCTTGATCGTTTCGGATCCGAAACTTTCGGCAATTTCTTCTATATTATATCTTAATAATCTAGTAGCGGAATCCAGAGAAGTTAATGCAAAACTTACCACCACGAGTGCGATGAATCCTTGTGCAAAACCTTCGTCGAATCCTAATTGAGAAATAAATCTTCCTGTCCCGTAAATATAAGCTCCTACGGAAGGCGCAAGTCCTTGGATACCCGACCAAGACTTATAGAAGGAAGACCATTCTGCAGCCGATGCAAATCCTATCGTGCAGGCTACCACAGAGGTAAGTCCCAATAAAGATTCTCCGATCATTCCACCGTATCCGATCACTCTCGCGTCTATTTCTCGATCTAATTGTTTTGCAGTAGTTCCCGAGCTAACCAATGCGTGAAAACCGGAAACAGCCCCGCATGCAATCGTGATGAACACAAACGGTATAATATCCATATCCACTTTTTCGGAACGGATCGCTTCCGCATTAAAGGAGGAGAATTCTCCGAAAATACTTCCTTTTACGAAGCCGAAATAAATTGCGATGATCCCTAAGTATAGAAGGAACGAATTGATATAATCTCTACTCTGCAAGAGCAACCATACCGGAGTTACCGAAGCAAGAAATGCATATGCAAGAAGTATAATTTTCCAGAGAGGAACTCCCGGGGATTTATCTATATCATTTAGTCCGGTCCAAGTAAGGATCGATTCGTTCATTCCCGCTACCATTACCACCAAAGTAAGCGCTACGGAGGCATAAGTAAGAGGGCCGAGTTTCATTCCTTTTTTATAATGAAGCCAACCCACTAAAACTGCAAAGATCATGATCCCTGCCGTTGGAATTACGGCCTCCGGGAAATGGCTTCTAAGTTTAATCGGAGAAGAAGGAGTTTCCACTCTAATATCCGAAGAATGAACATGATCCTTAATACTAGGAGTTGTAGTTTGGGTTTGTTCTATCTGAACCGGAGTTGGTGCCGGCAATTTTAATTTTGGATCTGCGGAGAACATTTCCGCAAGAACGATCACAAAAACTCCCATTGCAAGAGCTACTAAGAAGAAGATGATTGCATGAAATAAACTTCTTGCCCTTGGACCTAAAAGATCCTGAGCAACCTGTCCGATAGATTTTCCCTGATTCCGGACTGAAACTACGATCGCACCGAAATCATGCACACAGCCTACGAAAATCCCACCTAAAACTACCCAAAGCATCGCAGGTAACCAGCCCCAGATCACTGCAACAGCAGGTCCTAGGATCGGAGCAAGACCCGCTATGGAAGCATAATGATGTCCGAATAATACGGCAGGTTTTGTAGGAAGATAATCCACACCATCATTGAACTTATGAGCAGGAGTATCTCCTGTAGTCTCTTTGAGTTGGAAGACTGATTTGGATAAATATCCGGAATAGAACTTATAACCTAAAAAATAGAGAACGAAACAACCTAAAACCGCGAGAAGGGGTAACATGTGGGAAAAATCTCGTTTAAGCCGGTCCCGATCAAATCTTTTTTCTCGGGAAAATAGGTGGACAAACTCGATTTGAGGCAGAGGGTCTAAAGTATAGGGTCTCGCTTTGACTACTCGCAGTTTTGATCAGGTAAAAACTTCTTTAGAGGACGTAATTTTCGAAATACAGTCTTCCAGTACTGATTGTGAGTGGTTTATTTCTTCTGACAAATTGATCGAAATTTTAGAGATTCGCAGAGAGGATTATTTCAAACTTTTATATTCTCTCAGAGGAGAGCGGGAATATTCTTCCAGAGGCTCCCAAGGATTTACCCAGGATCATGCGGATATGTTGATCCTGTTAATGGAAAAAGTCCTTAAAATCGAGGGCCTTGCTTATGAATTCGCAAAAGCAGGGGTCTACTTCGACGATATCTATTTGGACGAATTCCGTTCCTTCTTAAAAGAGATCATACTCTCCAAATTGGAAAGGCATGATCTGGATAAGGAACTCCTACTTCTTCTGATCTCTTCCACAAAAAAATTCGAAGATGCATTTGATTCTTACTTCGATGATAAGTTCGATATGCAACGACTTGTGGATAACGGGATCACTGAGTTTTTGGATAGAAAAGGTTTCTCTTCGGATTACGGAGCGGATGTTTTTTTAAAAGGATACTTCTTTCAGATATTAAACACTAAACTATTCCCGGTCCGCCAGATCACTTCCGAATACAGAGATAGGGCATATTACGAAATTTTCGGAAGATTCAGGGAAGAAGAAAGAGAGAAGACTAAAAAGAAGAAGTCAAACTTCCGCAAAAAATTCTCCTCTAGATCCTTTTACGAGGACGAAGATGTGGAAACAAGAGAGCATCGAGAATTTTTGGGCCTCTCCGAAGAATATACAAAGTCAGAATTAAAAAATAAATACAAAGAGATGATCAAAAAATATCATCCGGACGTAAACAAAGACGGCCTGGAGATGACTCAGAAGATCATCGCTTCGTATAATTATTTAATCATGAAAGATCGTTAATCAAGGTCGAACTTCCTTTCTCGGAAGGACTTTCCATTGATTGTCCGCTTTATTAATATTACCTGGAACATCTCTTTCCCAAAATCCATGGACCTTTTCATTATAGTTCAGATATAATTTCCCGGAGACTACTTTCCAAGCTTTTGGATCCGTTTCATACGCTTCTCCGTCTCTCATTGCATAAGCACAATATCCTCCGTATTGTGGAGCATAAGTTTCAGGAGATTTTTTAAACTTCTCCAAATTTTTTTCGGAAGAAAATTGCCAGTCGGCTCCTTGCCAATGATAACTGAATTTAGAATTTCCTTCTTTCGGTTTGGATTCTGTAAAATAGGAGACAGGGTCATAACCGCGAATTGCGGTCTTACCGTCGTTTTTAAAGATAGGATCTACGATTTGCCTTCCTGCACAATCGAATAGAAGTAAAACGAAGAATGTTAAAAAATACAGCTTGTTCATGAAACATCCTTCGTATGAAATCGAATTAAGTTACATAGAGAAATATATGCCTTCTATCGGAGTCGGACTTAGAAAAGAACATTATCCTTATTTAAGAAAAGGAGAACCTGTCAGAATTTCCTGGTTCGAAGCGATTACTGAGAACTATATGGATAGTCTCGGAAAACCTTTGGAAATGTTGGAATCCGTCCGCAAAAATTTTCCTGTCGCTTTGCATGGAGTTTCTTTATCTATTCTAGGAGGAACATTTCCGAATCAGAAATATTTGGAAAGATGGAAGGAATTGATCCGTAGGATAGATCCGTTTTTAGTCTCGGATCATCTTTGTTGGACGGAACAATCCGGAAAGCAGTTGCATGACCTTCTTCCATTTCCATTTACTAGAGGATTTTTAGATCTCGCCATCGAACGTACACAAAAGATCCAAGAGATCTTAGGAAGAAAGATCCTTTTAGAGAATGTTTCCACATATTTAGGTTTCAAAGAAAACGAAATGACCGAGTGGGAATTTATTCGAGAACTTTCACAAAGGAGTGGTTGCGGGATCTTATTAGATATTAATAATATTTATGTAAATTCGATCAATCATGGATTTTCCGCTCTTGAATATTTGGATGAGATCCCTTGGGAGAATGTAGGTCAGATCCACATCGCAGGTCATACGGATACTGGAGAATTTTTATTCGACACTCATTCAAGGCCGGTTGCAAAAGAAGTATGGGATCTATTTTCCTCTTATGCTGATAGAATGGATCAAATTCCAATTCTACTGGAATGGGATGAGGATATTCCGAGCTTTCCAGAAATGGAAGAAGAGGCCTTGAAGGCTAAAATTATTCTGGAATCGGTACAAAAAGTATGAGGCCGGAAGAGTTTAGAGAACTTTTTTCTGCCGTGATCTTACAAGGATCCGATTCATTCTCAGATTTGATCTTTCCTGCAGGTAAATTGAAATCTGTCTCTGCATTAGAGGTATATCAAAATGCATATCTCGCAAGATTTACGGATGCATTGGGAGAAAAATTCGAAACCGTTTGGAAAGTTTTAGGAGACGAAGATTTTTTCGAGACTGCAAAGAATTATATAAGAGAGAATTTTTCCGGCTCCTATAATATCTCCGACTATGGAGGGAATTTTCCGGATTTTCTAAAGGAAAATTATCCTGAACACCCTTTTCTGGCCGAAATTGCAGATTTCGAATATCAAGTTTTTCAAATATTTCATCTTTCTAAAAATCTAGGTACCGATATCCAGAAACCTACCGGGGCTGAATTCGAGGATTTTAAGATCTCATTCCATCCTTCTTTAAGATTTTTAAAATATACTTATCCTATTTATGATCTATGGAAAGCGGATGATTCAGAGGATCTTTCTATCTTTTTCCAGGAAAAAGATCAGTATTTGATTTTGGGAAAAAAAGGATCCGATCTTTGGATTTTGCAAATCGAAGAATGGGAATATATTTTTGGGAAAAATTTATCCGAAGGAAAGACAATACTGGAGTCTTTGGAAAATTCCGGAACTCTCCCGAAAGGGCCGGAGTCTATTTCCGAATTCCTTTCGAGATTGACCCAAAATTTTTTGGTGATTGCAATTAGCTCTTAAAAGTTCCTTTTTGAGCTTCGCAATCTTTTTTAGTAAGAGAGATCCAGCCCTGTCCTTTGCAGGAATTTTTTCCTGCGCAGGAATGACCTTTTCCACCACAATCTCCTGTTCCTTTACAGGAATTAATTCCGTGACATTCTCCTTTCGCTTCTTCCGATTTGGCTTCTTTTTTTTCCGCCATAGTTCCGGTAGCAAATAGGCCGGTCAATGCTGCGCCTACGATCATTGTTTTAGTAAGTCCTTTCATTTCATTTCTCCGAAAGTTTGGTTCGAAACTAGGATTGTTTCGACCGTTCTTTTAAGTTCGAAGTGCGAAAAGATAAGTTACTGTAAAAAGGATAGTTTGGGAAAAATTAGAAGAGAAAGAGGAACAGAAAACAAGACCTTCGTAAGGAAGGCCTTGTTTGAAGAATAGAATTATTCTGGGATTGCTTCGCCTTCGATGCGGATAGAAACTTCTTCTCCGATCAAAAGTCCGCCTTTCTCTAAAGGTTTGTTCCAAGCGATATCGAAATCAGCTCTTTTGATCTTAGTTTCTGCTTCGAATCCTAAGTGAGTGTTTCCCCACGGGTCTTTCGCAGAGCCTGCGAATTTAACTTCTAAGGTAACCGGTTTAGTAATACCTTTGATAGTAAGTTCTCCTTGGATCTTGGAAACTCCACCTTTTTTAATTGTAGCTTTTTTTGCTTTGAAGGTAAGGGAAGGATGATCGTCTGCGCTGAAGAAATCTTTTCCTTTTAAGTGTCCGTCTCTTTTTTCATCGTTAGTAGAAATGGAAGAAGCTTTGATAGTTACGTCTAGATCAGAAAGAGTGCTAGTAGCTTCGTCATAAGCGAATTTTCCGCTGAAGTCTTTAAAACTTCCAGTTACGTTTGAAATAGCAAGGTGTTTGATCTTAAAGCCAACGCCTGTATGAGCGTTATCTAATTTGAAATTTCCTGCTTGAAGACCTCCGAAAGTTAAAAGCACCAGAAGGCTAGGGATCAGATAAAGTTTCGTTTTCACGAGTGATTTTCTCCTTTGAGAATGTTTTGGGTTTTAGACTGATCTGTCGGTGTAATTAATGAAATTACAAGTAAAAATAGTTAATTTCCTCTGGAAAAAGCAATCTTTCAGGAATTTTATCCGTAAGAATTCGTTTCGTAAATAAGGGGGTAGGGTATGTTTGCCTTCGAATATGAAAATGACCGGAATTTCAAAAGGATCCTTTATCTTTTGTACAATTTATTTTGCAATACTAGTATTGCTTAAACCCTGGGAGTCCCTTTTTTCCGATCAGTTCTTAAAATACCACCAAGCATATTCCATGTTCCAGTCCGGTTTCAGCACTGAGAGCTTAATTTATCCTTCTTTCGACATAGATCCCAAATACGATTATTTTCTTTGGAAGGCCCCGATGGTCTTTCAAATGGGAGAAAGAATGATCGGTCAATATCCGATCTTTCTTACCTTACTCATCTCTCCGTTTTTGGTTTTTCATTGGATCCCTATCGTTTCGGTTTTGATGGCTGTCTTTAATTTAATTTCCGCATTTATACTTAGGAAGTATTGGGGGCTTTCTTGGTTTTGGATCTTATTTACTTTTTTCGGAACTTATATCTTCTTAATGGGGCCGGAACTTTCGGAACATCCTCCTCTTCTATTATTGGAATTACTCGCATTTACTTTCTTTTATAAAGGAGAGAATAGATCCTTAAATAATATTTTAGGTGGAATAGCACTCGGAATGGGAGTATGGCTTCGTTTAGAAGTCCTGATCTTCTTTTTTGTTTTCTGGTCCGGCGGATGGATTGTTTACGGAAAGGATTGGTGGAAGAGATCATTTTGGTTTTCCTTCTCCTTTTCGGTGGTCGTTCTTCTCTTATTAGTTTTCCATACATTAGATTATCATCATCCGATCGGTCCTAGATATTTTCAGAATTTTAACACCGGAGAAGATCAAGGCACCGTTCTTTCCAGAGCCTTTACCATCCTGATCGGATCTTATTCTATGCCAGGACTTTTGCTTTATCTTCCTATCTTAGTTCCTCTTTTGTATTTTTTCAGGAAGAAGATCCGAAATCGTTCCTTAGAAGCTTCTTATTATCATCTTGGACTCGTCGCTTACGCATTCATTTTATTGATCGCGTTTTTGGCTCCGAATGACGGGGTTTCCAATTGGGGACCTAGATATGTAGGACTCGCATTGATCCCTTTTGTATTAGTCTTAAAACAAGTTTCTGAGGGATCCGGATGGAAATTAGGGATTTCAGGACCTAATTTGGCGTTCACAACTTTTATACTTTATTCTTTTGGTATGACACTCGCTGGTTTTGCGTTTTATCAAAGGACTTCCAAAGAAATGAGATCGATCCGTTCAGTCTACGCTGATTCTAAAGCGAACCATCTTCTATTTTTGGATGATATGCTTTGCGGATCCGTAGGACCTTCTTATTTCGAGAAAAGAGTATTATGTGTTCATAATGAATCTTCCACTGAAGGAATAGGATCGTTAGTATCTAAACTTTCCGAAAAATTCCCCGGGGAGAAGGTTGGTTTTATTTCTTATTCGGATGCGGTGAAAGAATACGCTGCGAAACTTCCGGAATCAGATAATAGTTTAATGAATCAATATCGTAAGAAGGTTTTAGCAGAAGCTGAGATCCGCCCGGTTTGGTTAGATCGTATGGAGAAAAATTGGAAGACTGGGGAAGTAAAAACGAAAGGTCTTTGGGAATATCGAGAATTCGAAATTCCCAAAGAGTAATTGGAATATTAAGAAAATAGATTGTATCTTAGGATACAGTAGATTGCTCTAAATCCGTCTTTCCAACCGATCTTTTTTCCTTCCGCGTAAGTGCGCCCGTAATAAGAGATCCCTACTTCGAAAATTCGAATATCAGGAATTTTGGAAATTTTTGCAGTGATCTCAGGCTCGAATCCGAATCTGTTCTCTTTGATATCAATCCCTTGGATCACTTCTCTACGGAAAGCTTTGTAACAAGTTTCCATATCCGTCAGGTTGATATTAGTGAACATATTGGAAAGTGTTGTAAGGAAAAGATTTCCGAGACGATGCCAGTAGTATACGACTCTATGAGCTCTTCCCCCCATAAATCTACTCCCGAAAACTACATCCGCTTTTCCTTTGTAGATCGGATCGATCACATCAGGGATCTCGAACGGATCGTATTCTAGATCTGCATCTTGTACGATTACGATATCACCTTTGGCTGCTTTAAATCCTGTACGGAGAGCTGCGCCTTTTCCCTGGTTTTTTTCGTGGAAAACAAGTTGGTCCACAAGCTTCTTAAAAGGAGCGGTCTGTAAAAGTTCTCTAGTTCCGTCCGTGGAAAAATCGTCCACGAGAATGATCTCCTTATCCTTGTAAGGAACCTTCTTTACGGTCTCTAAAATGTTTTTAATTGTCTGTTTTTCGTTATAACAGGGAATTACGATAGAAAGTTTCATTTAGCGTCCAGACCGACTAAATCGCTCATCCGGAAATCCCGGATGATATTTTCGGCTCTAACAATTATTTTTTCCAATGCGATACCGAAAAGTAAATTCTTATAGGCCTCGTTGGCTTTGGGGAAGTCCCGATCGCTGATTTGAACGGTCATACGATCACTGACTAAATTTTTATCCACACATTCCAGAGCGGTTTTGCGTAAAGCTGCCAAAGCGATGCAGACCTCTTTTAGAATAGTCTGGGAATCCCTTTCCATTGCGGATTGGTTTCCGTTTGCGTCCAATAACGCTTTGATATGTTCTGCGATCCTTAGAGATGGCATCCCTCTTTTGGTCACTCCGATCCTTTCGATCATGGAGATACTGTCTTGAAAGGAGGAATATTCCGGAGTTCCTCGGAAAATATGGATAAGAACGGGCAGATCTGTATCCGCAAAATTCGTCATTGCACCGTAAAAATATCTCATTTCCGGTCTTGCTAAAGGATGGAAATCGACTCTCTGGTATTTGGAAAGTTTCTCTTCCTGCTCGTCCAGGATCCGGTTGATCGTTTCTCCCTTGGAAGCGTTCCTTTTTTCGGTGAGTTCCTTATGTTTGCCTTTGATCTTTTCTAAGAAATCAATTTCATCTTTTAGGAAATTATCCAGATTTCCCCTATGTTTTAGGGTTTGGATATAACGATCTTCGAAACCCTTGGCATCGAAAATTTTTGGACTTTGTTTAGATCCTTCCCGGTACTCGGTTCGGAGCTTTTCTACGATGTTTTTGATTTCTTGATCGCTAAGTGCCATGCAAAGGGTTCTATCCTTCGCTATCGGCCCATTTTTGCAAGGAGATAAGTAGTGCTCCGATATCTTCCGAACAATATAATAATGCGCTTCGGGCGTCCTTGTACATCTGCTGCTGGTTATACGGGACTTGTTTTAAATGGTTTTCGTTCTTTGTATTCAGAACGTTCAATGCGTTTAACACCATTTTTTTGAGTTTTCTCGCCAAACTAAGAAGAAGTTCCTGCATTTCCCAACGGATCACCAATTTTAGCTTTTCTTGATCCGTTGTTCTGGATTGAAGAGCTTGTTTTCTATGTGATTCGTATTTTGCCACGTAATACGTGACAGATCTAGGATAAGAAGTGAGCTCCTTATGATAGTTCAGGATCTTCTCCAGTTTCTGAAAGAACTCTATATCGAATTCTCTGTTCAGGTTCCCTACGATATTTTTGTTATCGGAAGGGTCCCCTGTTGCTTCGAAAATTTTAGAATTGCGGATATTATTCAGAACCGATTCGATCCGATCTTTGATCTTTTGGAACTGTTGGACACTGTCTTCGATATATTTCGTTTCTCTAGTAGAGCCTGCTTCTACAGCTTCTATAAAGACCGGAATGTCCTCTCTTCCTGCAGAAGTGGAAAGCCCTGCGTCTGAAATATTCAGATCCACTTTGGAAAGATCGAATATATCATTTTGGACAGAAGTCATCCTTGAGGATAGGTCCTGAGTTTCTGTAGGAACACTTGAGGTCTCGATCTCTCTTGTAGGAGTAAAGGAAGGTTTTTCCGAATTTGCTGCAGAAGGTTTTGTATTTTTAGTCTTTTCCGCAAGATTTTCGATCCAGTCTGCGCTCGGATGTTTTGTTGTTTTAAGAAGATTGGATAATTTCTGAAGATCTAAAGGATTCGCGCCCTTTGGGTTCATTCTTCCGAGTTTAGGTTTAGTTGCTTCCGCTTCGGAAGCTTTTTGGAGAGTGATACGAATGATCTCTGCTTTTCTACTTTCCTTGTTAAAACGAACCGCATAACGGTTTCCGTTCCGATCCAAGTATTTGGTACCTAGCTGGGTCAAAGAAAGTTTATTCGGATCGATCTCATCTATCGAATTCACTATTATATAGTCTTGAGCCTGCCTAGATATCATCGTAAAAGCGTCCTTAGGAACGTTACATAGGACGAGTAATTAATTTCCAATCTACTGGATTATAAAAAATAAGATAAAAATAAGTACAAGCAAAGCAAAAAATTTTTTCAGACCGAAGTTTGGGAAATTTATTTCCAAACTCCCTCGTTTGAGTAATGGCTCATCCTCCAATCGGATTTGAAAACTCGGAATTAGGGCCATAAGAGATAAGAGCGAGTAACGTATCAGTAAAATTCGAAGTCTTCCTTAGTGTTGCCGCTCGACTCTTGGATATGATTATCCGCCGACCTTCGGGCAGATGTGCTTCTGCCTTTCCTCGAATTTATTTTTTCTAAGTTTAGAAGAGAATGGAAATAGAAGGTAGATTTGCTAAAACCGCGTTGACAGGCGGCCTGGGTACGAAAATCTGGGCCTAATCCCTTAATAGGAAGTAGAGTCCTTGGCGAACATAAAGTCTTCAGAAAAAGATATCCGTAGAACGAAACGCAGAAATGCGGCAAATTCTCAAAACAGGAACCGCCTTAGGACCCAAGCTAAAAAGATCCTGAAAGCGCTTCAAGACGGAGAAAAAGACTCCTTAAAATCTTTGTTCAATCAGTATTCTTCACTTTTGGACAAAGCTGCGAAAACCAACCTGATCCACTCTAAAAATGCAGACCGCAAAAAGAGTCGGATGGCATTGCGTATCAATAGCCAGGCTGCGAACGCATAATAACCGTTATCATAACGGGCGATTAGCTCAGCTGGGAGAGCGCCTCCCTTACAAGGAGGATGTCGGCAGTTCGATCCTGTCATCGCCCATGTCTTTATCCCAAACCTCAAAACATTCCCCGGATCTATGGCTCTAAATCCTCAAAAACCGGTCTTCCAACACCCGGATTTGATGGTTTCCGTGTCCGGAATCCGGGGAATTATTCCCACCGGCCTAAGTCCCGACGTAATTTTTCATTCTCTCATGGCCTTTGGGTCCAGGCTCAAGGGAAATACCGTAGTCATCGGTAGGGATTCTCGTCCGAGCGGAGCTTATATAGAAAATATCGCGATCGGGATCATGCTCGGAATGGGCAAAAATGTGATCCAACTCGGGATTGTTCCTACTCCAACCGTAAAAGCTGTGGTCCAGCAATCCAACGCTGCCGGCGGGATCATGATCTCTGCTTCTCATAATCCGGTAATTTGGAATGCATTTAAGTTCATCGGGCCAGGCGGATTTTTTACGAACGCTCAAGATTTAGAAGGTCTGTTAGATCTAGTTAGAAAAGAAGATTATAAACCTTTTCAGTTTAAGCCCAACTCGAATGTAGAAGATGGGACGGATCGGATCCAAGCTCATATCGATTCGGTTCTCGCTCGAGTGAATGTCTCCGCGATCAAAAGAAAAAAATTCACTGTGTTTTTGGATGCGGTGAATGGCGGAGGCAGCTTCGTTTTACCGGAATTGTTAAAACAATTGGGTTGTAAGGTGATTTTACAACATTGCACTCCTGACGGAACATTTCCTCGTCCACCGGAACCTACTCCGGATGCTCTCAAACAATCTTCTCGTTTGATCAAACAGTCCAAGGCGGACATCGGTTTTGCCCTGGATCCTGACGCAGACAGACTCGTAGTTTTATCTCCTAAAAAAGGCGCAATCTCCGAAGAATTAACTCTTCCTCTGAGTTTTATGTCTTACCTTGCTTCCAATTCGGTTCCGAAGAAGGCTTCTATCACTGTGAATCTCTCCACAAGTTTTGTGAATGATTGGGTCGCAGACTCTGTAGGAATTCCAACTTATCGATCTAAGGTGGGAGAAGCGAACGTTGTGGCAGAAATGATACACCGTAAATCCGTTTTCGGCGGAGAAGGGAACGGAGGTGTGATCGATCCGGCTATTCCTTCTTTTGGAAGGGACTCTCTTTCGGGGGTGGCACATATTCTGAATCTGCTTGCCCTCAAGGGGGAAGATGCTGATACTGTGATAGGTAGTCTTCCTGCGGTCCATATGCGCAAGATCGCATATAAAATCGCGGGGCAAAAGACGGAGCAGATTTATTCTAAGTTTCGCAGCGCCTTCTCCGAATATAAAGAAGATGCGAGAGACGGTTTACGTTTAGCGAACGAGAACTCTTGGATACATATTCGACCTTCGAATACCGAGCCGATCCTCCGGTTGATCGGAGAAGCCAGAACTAAAAAGGATCTGGACTCTCTATTAAATAAAGCCGGAAAGATCATGGAGAATTCATAATATATGTGTGGAATCGTAGGATACGCAGGCGATAAAAACGTAGAATCAGTACTGATCGTCGGACTCATCGGACTTGAATATCGCGGATATGATTCTGCAGGGATCGCCGTTTTGGACAGGGGAGAGATCCAAGTCCGTAAACAAAAAGGTAAGATCAAGGATCTTGAAAATTACCTAAAAGAGCATCCTATCCGTGGAAATGTAGGGATCGGCCATACTCGCTGGGCAACTCACGGAGAGCCAAATCAGATCAATGCTCACCCACATACGGATTCAAAATCCACAGTTGCAGTCGTTCATAACGGAATTATAGAGAACTATTCCGAACTTCGCCAGGAATTGAAACAAAAAGGTTTCGTGTTCCATAGTATGACGGATACCGAAGTTCTTCCGAACCTCTTAGCAGAAAGCAGAAAAAGAGGCTTATCCAATAAGGATGCTTTTTTAGAATTATTTAATAGAGTTCATGGTAAATGGGCGATCGCGGTAGTATTCGACAACGAACCGGACAGAGTATATTTCGCTCAGGATGGAGCTCCTTTACTTTTGGGAAGAGGAAAAGAAGAATATTATTTGGCTTCCGATATTTCTCCTCTCACTCGTAACTGTAGAGAAGTATATTATATCAACTCTAAAGAATGGGGATACTTTGCAAAAACCGAATGTAAGATTTTCGGATTTGATGGCTCTGAGAAAGAATTCGAATTCAAAACTCAGGATATTAAATTTGAGGATGTAGATAAAGGCGGTTATCCTCATTATATGATCAAGGAGATCCACGAACAACCTGGGATCTTCCGCAGGATCATCCAATCTCGCATTAGTGAAGCCGGAGAGATAGAATTTCCGGAGAGCACAATCTCTAGAGAGATGATGTCCAAAGTAAACCGTATCATTATCCAAGCAGCCGGAACCAGCTATTACGCAGGGATGCTCGGAAAACATTATCTGGAAAATTTCGCAAAGATCCAAACGGATACGGAGACTTCTTCGGAGTTCCGTTATAGAAACCCTGTTGTAGAGGGTGATACTCTTATCGTAGGAATTTCTCAGTCCGGAGAAACTGCTGATACTCTTGCTTCTCTTTTAGAAGCGAAAGCGAAGTTTATTAAGGTACTTTCTCTTGTGAACAATGTGAATTCTACAATTGCAAGAGAATCCGATTCATTCATCAGAACGGATGCAGGTCCCGAGATCGGGGTCGCGAGTACGAAAGCTTTTACAGCTCAGGTAATTAATCTTCTTCTTTTCTCCTTATACGTTGCTCGTTTAAAATGGATCGTTTCGGATGATGAATTAAAAACTCTGATCGAAGAGATCCGACTTCTGCCGGGAAAAATGGAAAGGATTTTGGCCCAGGCTCATATTCTGGAAAACTGGGCAGCGGATTTTACGAAAACCAAAGACTTCGTATTCTTAGGTAGGACTTACAACCATCCTGTAGCATTGGAAGGCGCTCTGAAATTAAAAGAGGTCTCCTATATCCACGCATCTGGTTATGCGGGCGGGGAATTCAAACACGGGCCGATCGCTCTCATTACGAATGAGGTCCCGGTGGTTTGTATTGCAACGAAGTCGGAAATTTACAGCAAAATGCTTTCCAATATCCAGGAAATCAAGGCTCGTAACGGTATTATGATCTCAATTGTTACAGAAGGTGACAAGGAAGCAAAAGAACTCTCGGATTATTGTTTTGAAGTTCCGGAATGTCCGGAAATTTTAAGCCCGATCCTGAATGTTCTTCCACTCCAACTTCTCGCCTATTATTCTGCCGTGGCTAGGGGTTGTCCTCCGGATCAACCGAGAAACCTGGCGAAGTCCGTCACAGTGGAGTAGTGAGAGTGGGCAAAGTTCAGAGAATTTGGATCGACGAGAGAGAAACTCCTCCCGGTTTGGGGGCCTTAACTCGGATCCGATCCTTCTCCGAAATTAGAGATGGAGTTTTAACTCCTCTCCAAAGGATCAGAGAGCAATACTCAGACGCGAAGATCCTATATTCTCATTCCAATTCCGCATTCCAAAAAACATTTTTCGAAAGAAATCCTAAGATCGGCGAATACGACGGCAAAGACGTAGATCTGATCATTCGCCCTGATGAGTTCCTACCTTGGAAATCCTTGGAGTCTGTGGGCAAAAACATAGACCTGGATCTGGAAAATCATAAGGATCTCAGAAAATGGGTCCGCAAACTCAAAGTAAAAACGGGGGATTTCCACGTTGTCGGGAAATCCAAACATGTTCATATCCATCCTTCCGCTAAAATTTATCCTGGAGTGGTCATAGACGTAACTTCGGGACCGGTGATCATAGACAAGGACGCGAAAGTAACTTCTTTCAGTTTTTTAGAAGGCCCTTTGTATATCGGCCAGGGAACTCATGTAGACAACGCTAGGATCACGGGGAATACAACGATCGGGAACGTTTGTAGGATCGGTGGAGAAGTTGGCGATAGCATTATATTAGATTTTACGAATAAACATCATGAAGGTTTTCTCGGGCATTCCGTTGTGGGAAGTTGGGTGAATCTTGGTGCATTATCCACCACCTCCGACTTAAAAAATAATTACGGAGTCGTCAAGATCAGAGAAGAGAATACGGATGTCACCACAGGCTCCATTAAATTCGGTTCCATCATAGGTGATTTTTCCAAGATCGGGATCGGAGTGATGTTGAATACCGGGACTGTGATCGATTTCGGTTGTAATGTTGTTTCTTCCAAAGCGAGCGGATATATTTCTCCTTTCCGTTGGGTTGATGGCCAAGCGTATATCCTGGATCTATTCCTAAGAGATTCTCGCAAAATTATGGCGAGAAGAAATCGAGAACTCTCTCAATCCGAATCAGAACTTATTAGAATATTATACGAAACCAAGGTCCGGAAATAAAAAAGGACCGGAGGCTCCATGGAAGTTTTGGAATCGCGTATCAGTACGTCTTCCCCAGAATATAAAGAGAATTATAAGGATCTTTCGGAGAAGGTTGCGGATCTACGCAAACTTTTCGAGAAAGTGAAGTTAGGCGGTGGAGATAAATCCATCCAAAAGCATAAGAGCAGGGGAAAGCTCACTGCGAGGGAAAGGATCCAAGGACTCATCGATCCGAATACTCCCTTCTTAGAATTTTCAGCTCTTGCTGGAGAAAAAGTTTATTCAGACGATGTTCCTTCTGCAGGGATCGTGACAGGGATCGGAAAAATTTCCGGAACACCTTGCGTGATTGTTGCAAACGATGCTACTGTAAAAGGTGGGACCTATTATCCTTTAACAGTTAAAAAGCATATTCGCGCCCAAGAGATTGCAGCAGAGAATCGTCTACCTTGTATTTATCTAGTGGATTCAGGCGGAGCATTTTTGCCGATGCAGGACGATGTATTTCCTGACAAATGGCATTTCGGACGAATCTTTTATAACCAAGCAAACTTATCCAGAGCAGGGATCCCTCAGATTTCAATCGTGATGGGAAGTTGTACCGCAGGCGGTGCATATATTCCAGCAATGTCCGACGAGTCCGTGATCGTAAAAGGAAACGGTACTATTTTCTTAGGTGGGCCTCCTTTAGTAAAGGCGGCAACCGGAGAGATCGTCACTCCCGAAGAATTGGGAGGAGCAGATGTTCATTGTAGGATCTCAGGTGTCACGGATCATTATGCAGAGAACGATCCTCATGCTCTCGAGATCGCAAGACATATCGTTTCTAGTCTAGGAGCCAGAGCGAAAAAACTCCAAGAATCCATTTCATACGAAGAGCCGTTGTATCCTGCGGAAGAAATTTATGGGATCATCCAAAAGGATATCCGTAAACCCTACGATGTGAGAGAAGTAATCGCAAGAGTTGTGGACGGTTCTCGTTTTCAAGAATTCAAAAAATATTATGGAACCACGATCGTAACCGGTTTTGCGAATATTTACGGAAAAACGGTGGGAATCATCGCGAACAACGGAGTTCTTTTCTCCGAGAGCTCATTGAAGGCGGCTCATTTCATCCAGCTTTGTAATCAGAGAGAGATCCCTTTACTCTTCCTACAAAATATTACAGGCTTCATGGTCGGAAAAAAATACGAAAACTCAGGAATTGCAAAAGACGGAGCCAAAATGGTAAATGCTGTCTCCACTTCTGTGGTCCCAAAATACACCGTAGTGATCGGCGGATCCTATGGAGCAGGGAATTACGGAATGTGTGGAAGAGCTTTTGGTCCAAGATTCCTCTGGATGTGGCCGAATGCTCGTATTTCCGTGATGGGAGGAGAGCAAGCAGCGAATGTTCTTCTTACTGTGAAAATGGAACAGTTGGAAAAAGAGGGGAAAGCTCTCTCTGATTCGGAACAAACAGAGTTTAAGCGCCCTATATTAGAAGATTATGATACAAGATCCTCTTGTATCTATTCTACTGCAAGACTTTGGGACGATGGGATCTTGGATCCTGCAAGAACCAGAGAAGCTTTGGGTCTAGCTTTGTATTCGGATCTCTCCGAAAAGGGTATAGATCCTTCTTATGCCATCTTCCGGATGTGATTTAGTTCCCAAAAGGTTTGATACCTAAGTATAGTTTCTTTTGAAGAATGGCCGGAAATCTTCTATTTTTCCGGCATCTTCTAAAAATTTGCCTAATAAGTACGCAAACTGCTAGGCCGAACCTGAAAAGTAAGTCCCTGAAATAAGGGAAATCCTGCCTCTTCTAAAAAAATCCCAAGATTTTCTAGTGGAAAACCTGATTCAGAGGCGTATAATCTTTGCTTCGAACTTTTTTTCCGATTTTACGGAGAATTTTTTTCTCAGGTACTCTTTTTGCATTAATGAGATAAAACATATTTTCGAGATGAGATTTGAGAAAATGAAAATTGCCCAAAAACTTATCGTGCTCTTGATCCTCCTTCTACCAGCTTTGATCTGGGGACAAGACGCCGCACCCGCTCCCGAAGCAGCACCTGCTCCAACATTGGATAAAGGTGACACTGCATGGATGATCGTCGCTTCCACCTTCGTGTTCTTTATGATCCCAGGACTTGCCTTGTTCTATGGCGGTATCGTAAGATCTAAGAACGTTCTATCTACAATGATGCACAGCTTCATCGCGATTTTAGTTCTCACTCTTCAGTGGACTATTCTCGGATACAGCTTAGCATTCTCCGGAGATAACCCTTACGTCGGTGACTTCGGATTTGTACTTCTGAACGGAATTACTGACGAAACTTTGGAAGGAACGATTCCAAAATACATTCACTTCCTATTCCAAGGAATGTTTGCTCTGATCACTCCGGCTCTAATCTCCGGTGCGATCGCTGAAAGAGTAAAACTTTCCGGTTATATCGTTTTCATTTTAGCTTGGGCTACTTTGGTATACGATCCAGTCGCGCACTGGGTATGGTCTGGAAACGGTTGGTTGTTCAAGAAAACCGCGCTGGATTTCGCAGGTGGAACAGTAGTACACTTGATTTCCGGTATCGCTGGTCTTGCAGCTGCAATCGTTTTAGGAAAACGTAAAGGAGAAGGTCCTGCACTTATCGCTCCGAACAACCTAACTTACACCTTGATTGGTGCTGGTTTCCTTTGGTTCGGATGGTTCGGATTTAACGCAGGTTCCGGACTTGCCACAAACGGACAAGCAGCAAGAGCTTTCGTAGTAACTTTGATTGCTCCGGCTACTGCAGGTGTTGTTTGGTTACTAATCGAATATCTTCACACTAAAAAAGCTACCGCATTGGGTGCAGCTTCCGGTATCGTTGCCGGTCTGGTTGTGATCACTCCTGCTGCAGGATTTGTGGACGCGACTGGTGCTCTTCTAATGGGTATTATCGTTTCTCCGATCTGTTACGGAGCGATCCTATTGAAAGGAAAACTCGGATATGACGACTCTTTGGATGCATTCGGTATTCATGGTGTTGGTGGTGCTATCGGAGCGGTTCTTACTGGAGTATTTGCACTTGCAAATTACATTCCAGAGGGAGTAACTCGTGGAGATCAGATCCTTGTTCAGGTAATCAGCGTAGTTGCAACTGGAGCATATTCCATCGTAGTATCTTTGATCCTCGTCTTCATTATTGAGAAAACGATCGGATTCAGGATTTCTGAAGAGAAGGAAATTGCGGGACTCGATTCCGAAATTCACGGAGAAAAAGGTTATATTATATAACCTTTATGAATTTATACATTAAGTAAAGGAGAGCATATGAAATTAATCGTAGCAATTATCCAGCCACATAAACTGGAAGAAGTAAAAGCGGAGCTTACTAAGAATGAAATTTACAGACTTACCGTAAGCGACGTGCAAGGCTACGGGCAGCAGAAAGGAAAAACCGAAGTATTCCGCGGACATGAATACCAAGTGAACCTTTTGAGAAAAGTAAGATTGGAAATCGCCGTAAACGATGAATTCGTTAAACCTACGGTAGACGCGATCCTTAAAGCTGCCAAAACCGGCGACGGAAAGATCGGTGACGGAAAAATTCTTATTCTTCCGTTAGAAGACGTGATCCGTATCCGTACCGGAGAAAGAGGAAGCTCAGCGATCTAATTCTTCCCCAATACGAGTCGAAACTAGCTTCGGGGTCGGTATTTACCGGCCCCATTTTTGTTTTAGGGTTAACTCTTGTAGTTGGCATACGCGGAATTTTGGATTTACATTCGTTCGTTGGAATTCCAACATTCGAAACCGACATGAGCGAAGAACTAATTGTAAGAAAAGAGATAGAGATCGCAGCGAAACCTTCCGAAGTTTGGAAAGTATTAACAAAATCGGAATTCATAAAACAATGGGATGAGCTTCCTGAGGATTTTTTGACGGAATTTATTTCTCTCGGCACTGTGATCGAATGGGAAGGTTTTTCTAAATTAACAGTAACCGGTTTTGATCCTGAAAACTTTTTAAAATTCTCCCTATATTTGCCTCAGGTAGAGTTGGATCCGAGCCAATACGATATTTTTTATTCTTATACTTTAAGATCTCAAAATTCAAAAACAATTATGATCGTTGAGATTGGAGATTTTTCGCCTATTCCAAATGGGGAAGATTATTATGAAGCCTCTCTAGAATTTGCAGAAGAGGGAGGTGCTAAGATCAAAAAATTGTCTGAAAGTTTATGATCCGAATATAGTTATTTTCAGTGTTTCACTTGAAAAAGAAATCGGCTTTTATCGTCCTTGGTCTCGTTCTAGTATGTTCCGGAGTTTATCTTCTAAGAAAGTCCGGAAGTATTTCGTATCTTTTCGCTATTATAAAAGGTAAAAAAACCGTAGATCAGGTTTTACAAAGAACGGAACCGATCGTTGATAGGAAATACAAAGAATTATTTTCTTCGAAGGGTATTTCTTATCCTCCTGCAGAAATTCTTTTGGTTGCCTATAAATTAGAGAAAAGTTTGGAATTATGGGCGAGGTCGTCCGGAGATTTTAAATTGATCCGAAGTTTTCCGATCCAAAAAGCGAGCGGCAAACTAGGCCCGAAGCTAGCCGAAGGAGATAGTCAGGTTCCGGAAGGAATATATCAGATTATCGGCCTGAACCCAAATAGTAGCTTTCATCTGTCTTTGAAGTTAAATTACCCGAATGATTTCGATCTAGAAAAAGGAAGATTGGATCATAGGGACAGATTGGGGAATGATATCTTTATTCATGGGAAAGCGGCTTCTATCGGTTGTTTGGCAATGGGTGACGAAATTATCGAAGATCTTTTCACCTTGGTCGCAAAAACCGGCAAAGAAAATGTATCTGTGATCATTTCTCCGAATAGGAAAGTGAATAAGCTGCCGGAAGTTGTTTATCCTAATTGGGCGGAAGAACTTTATACGGATATTAAGAGAGAATTATATATCAAAAAAATAAATACAGGATCCGACCGCTAAGGCTTTTGATTGTTTGATAGAAGTTCTTTGTCGGGGTCAAAAAGAATTGTAGGCATTATTTCTTTGGATAAGCCAAAAATACCTGCAAGACCTATCATTGTGGAAAGTACTTCATAATAAGCTAAAGCTCTTCCACTGTTGAAAATAAGATCTTGCTCGCTTGAATTTTCAGATTTTAGCTGACTATCCGCTTTTGCTTCCTTTGCTTTTTCTATAAGCAATTTTAAAATATCATCTATATAATTTTGTTCTACTGTCATTTGGAGAAACCGGGTATATAAGTATCACGTTTAAATTATTTGCTGAAACAAGCTTTAATTCATCTCATTCTTAGTTTTGAGAAATTTATGGATCAATTTGAATATCCTTTCTGCACGGAGTAAGATCTTCTTTTTAAACCCGCCAGGGATGCGAAAGGCGCGAAGCGTCTCGAAGAGACGAGGGCGAATGCCCGAGCCTGTAGCAGCCCGGTCCTTGCGAGCTGGAGTTTGGTATGCACTCGTTTCCAATGGATCCTCGCAAGGAGGCGGCCATTAAATTTGGAATCTTACGAAACTTTCTCTTCCAGAAAGATCTTTTTTTAAAACCGCGTCGGAATATCCGAGTGAAAGTCCCGTTTCCTTTAGCCATCCGGAATATCTTGGATGGGTCTCTAAATAGAGTCTTCCGTTCGGTTTTAATTTTGTTTTTGCTTCTGTTAAGATCCTTGTGTGGAATCCTTGGAAGTCTGAAACGAAAAGTGCAAGATGTGGTTCGTAGTCTGCTACGTCAGGCATGATCGTAGATTTGTCCGCTTCAGGTATATAAGGTGGATTGGATACGATCAGATCGAATTGTTTTTCGGAAGGAATAGAGGAGAATAGGTCTCCATTATAGAGTTCGAATTTTTTCTCCGTATTTAAGATTTCTTGAATATTCTTTTTATTGATCTCGAGTGCGGTTTCGGATGTGTCCGTAAAAGAAACTTCCCAACCATTTCTGGCTTTTGCGAGGCTGATCCCTATACATCCGCTCCCGGAGCATAGATCCAATACTTCGAGTAAGTTTTCCTTATTCGGATATTCTTCCAATACCCAGGCGACCAATTCTTCCGTTTCAGGTCTAGGAATGAGAACGGATTCGTTCACAAAAAATTCTGAATCGAAGAACGCTTTTTTACCTATGATGTATGCTGTGGGTTTGAATTTGGATCTTTGAACGATCCTTTCTCTATATTCGTCTTTTTCGGTGAGAGAAAGTGGTCTTTCGAAATCTATATAGAGTTTTACTCTTTGGATCTTGAGTAGATCGGCGAGTAGGATCTCCGCATCTAGTCTTGCGGATGGAATGTTTTTTTTCTTTAGGAACTCTTCCGATTTTTTGAGAAGATTGATTACGTTGTCCTGAGAATCTGCCATAGTTTGATGGTGGCCCCGAGAGGATTCGAACCTCCGACCAAAAGTTTAGGAAACTTCTGCTCTGTCCACCTGAGCTACGGGACCTTTTATCTTTGGAAGAACTAAATCGCTTTTATGCGGGTTTGCGCTTCTGAGAGACTATTCTCTGGAAGTCATTAATATTGTGAATTACGATTTTGTCGGAGTAGATCTCGATTTTACCGCTTTTAGCGAATTGGTTCACTACCTTTTGGACTTCTCCTACCGGTTGGGCGCACCAATCTGCTACATCTTCGACGGTTACGTTAAGAACCACTTCTTTGAATTCAGTATGTGTATGCATTTTTTCATACAACATCAGGAACACGTCCGCCACTTTTCCGATGATATCATCCAAGAGGAGGATGAGTAGTCTTCGTTTTGCATCGTAGATCCTGACCGAAAAGATGGTTAGGATCTTTAACGCAAGTGTAGGGTTCTTGGTCATTAATAGTTCGAAATTTGCTCTGTTGAAGTTGAGCACTTTCACTTCGGAGATTGCGATCGCAGTTGCACTTCTGGGCTGTTCTTCTAGGATCGCCATCTCTCCGAAAATATCCCCTTGTTCCAAGATATCCAAGGTTTTGATGGAATTTCCTACTGTTTTGGTGATCTTCACCTTTCCAGCCTGGATAAGAAAGAAATCGTTTCCCGGTTCGTTTTCGCAGAATATGATCTGGTTCGGTTCGAAGGTCTTTCCGAACTTAGAGAACATTGACTCGAGCATTAAATCCATTTAGGCGCTGAGCTCCTTGGCTTTTTGCCTAGCTTTCTGGGAAAGACTGTCTCTTTCCGGAGGAAGTAAGGCTACTTTACCGAATAACATTCCCGCTCTTTGGCGATCTCCTTGTTGTTCCGCGATCTCTGCCAAATGAAATAAGGACTCTTTTACGGATTCTCCGGATGGATGCTTTTTGATATAAGCCGAGAATGTATTACTTGCCGTGTCCAAATTATTGAGTTTGAGGAAACAAACTCCCATTTGGAAAAGTGCATTGTCTACGAGCTTCTTCTCGCTATCGTATTTGAAATCCGTGCGAATCATTAGGTCTTTGAAGATAGTAGCTGCCTCTTCGAACTTACCCACGTTTAAGAATGTATGAGCTCTATTATATAGGGAAGTGATCGTATTATCAGTTCCGGCTCCCAGATTCGTTTTCTCCGTAGCAGGTTTCATGATATTCTGCAGGTTTTCCTGGGTCATTCTGGTAGAAGCAGCATCATAAACTAGGGGAGGCATATTGATCGGATACGGAGTTCCTTTTCTTGCCAGGTCTTGTAGCTCTGTCGCTCTACCTGCATATGGTCCTGTAGGATAATGTTCCAGATATTTTCCGAAACCGTAAGCCGCGTGCTCGAAGTTATTATTTTTGTAAAATACTTCGGCGACGTTCATAAGTTCGAATGCAGGGTTTCTCGCTTCTGCCTGGCCCAAGATCTCTCTGAGTTTTTTATGGACTAGCCTAAGTTGGCTAGAGAACACCTTCATCATTTTTAGGATGAGATGGGTTTTTTCAGCTACGAAGGTTTCGAAATCGGAAAGTTTGAAAACTAAGACGGTTGCTCCGCCTACTACCTGTGCGGTCTCTTCCCTAGGATACTTTCCAAGTGCGGATTTGACTCCGAAAAATTCTCCCAGGCGAACATCTTCTTTTACTTCGTAGCCTGAATCGATTGCGGTATACGTGAGAACGACTCGACCTTGTCTGAGGACGTAGATATCCTCCGATCGATCTTTCTCGAAGTAAATAATAGAACCGCCTTTATAAGTTCGGATTATGGGCCCAGCCAAGACCGTTACCTTCTATTCTAAATCTTACCCGACAGGAAAAAATGCCAAATCCTTTTTGTAACCAAGGGCCCGGGTGACCGATTCTAGTAACCCCAGGGGGTCTCCTGCAAGGTATTTATCGGTTTTTGCGATCTTAATTTCGCGTCCGGCAACGCCCGTTTCGTCAAAAAAATCTTTCAAAGAAAGGTCTCCGTAGGAAGGTTTTCCATCCTTCACAACCAATCTCACAGATCCCAAATCCGCGGAAGAAAGTGCTGAGTAAGCGTCTTCTTTTTCCGAGGAAAGCACAAGTAGATCCGCTTTTTTTCCAGTTTCTAAACTACCTAAATGATCCCAAACCCGTAATGCTTTCGCCGGATTTTCAGTTACCATTCGGAATAGAATTTTAGGATCCAATTCTTTTCCATATTCTTTTGCGTAAAATTCTCTGGCAGTTTTGATCTCTTGGAAAATATTTATCGATCCGGACATAGGGGAGTCAGTTCCTAAACTCACATTCACCCCTGCATCGAGTAGTTCCCGGATCGGAGCAGTCTTTCCAAACATGAACAGATTGGATTCAGGACACCAAACCAGATTTGCTTTTGCCTTTGCTACTTCTTGGATGTCTTGCGGATCGAAAGCAATCCCGTGAACGAGTACTGTATTTTCTCCTAGGCAACCCAGGGATTTTAATTCTTTCAGAGCATTTTTGGACTCTTCGTCAAATCCTTCCGAAATATGGGTCACAAAAGGAAGATTTCCTTCTTTTGCCCGAGCATACTCGATCTGTGGCCCATCTCCCCAACCGAGAGAATAAGAGCAGATACTATGTGCCAGGGTGAAACGATCTAGGATACGAACGGGAGAATTTTCCAAAAATGGTTTTTGGACGAAATGGGGGATATGATCCAAAACGGAAGTAACTCCGCTGATCAGATTTTTATAAGAACCAAGTAGATAGAGTTGCTCCGGCTCTAATTGTTGTCTTTCCGCATATACGACCGAGGATTTGAGATCGTTATCCCAAGGAAGCCAATTCAGATAGGGCCGATTTGTTCCTACTTTAGGGAGATAGGTGCCGAGAAGATGATCATGTGCATTGATCAGTCCCGGATAAACGAAATTACCTTTTAAGTTTAAACGAATAGGTAGGACGTCCTTCGGAATTCCGGTAGAAATTGAACTGATCTTTCCGTCTTGGATCCGGATGGTTGCGTTTTCCAAAACGCCTTGAGCAGTGACGGCTCTAGAATTTACGATTTCCCATTCCATTTAGTGCAAAAACCTAATATATTCTCTTTAGACCGTTCGATCTTTATCTTAAAAGTGGGATCGGATCCACTGCTTTTGTTCCTTGGTTGATCTGGAAGTATAGGCCTTTTCCTTCTTCCAATTCTCCCAAAGAATCTCCCGGTTTCACAGTTTCCCCTTCTTTGACGGAAACTGATCTGAGGTTTGCGTATACGCTGGAGTATCCGCCTTTATGTTCTAAAATAATATATTTCCTGTAACCGTCCATTTGGTCCAGTACAACTACTTTGCCGGAGTGGATCGGATGAACATCCTTATGTCGGCTGGCTTTGAATAAAACACCTTTATTCGGATAAAAGGAAACATTGGAATAAGGAAGAGAAACCGGAGGCAAAACTTTTAAGGGAGAATGAAATCTTCCATGATGGAAAGAAGTAGTTTCGGAAGATGTTTTTTCCTCTCGGACAGCAGTATGAAGTTGGTTCGGGATCTTCAATTTTTCTCCCACCTGCAAACCTTCCGTTTCTTTTTTGCCGTTCCATTCCAGAAGGATTTTCCAATCCATTCCGTATTTTTGGGAGATAGAGAATGCGGTTTCTTTCGGTTTAACTATATGGGTCTTTGTAGTCGTTCCTGCGGGTTCGAGCCGAATGGGAAGAAAGAATACGATCATTCCGAAACATATCAGACGAAGGAAAAATAGCTCCCGCATACTCTAAAATATCGGCAAAAGGAATGCCTTCCAAAAAGAAAAGGGAGCCGATTCGGCTCCCTTTTTTCCAAAAAGAAGGATTGTTCTGAAGATCAATCTTCGTCTTTGGAGTTCGGTTTGTATTTTTTCATCAATTCTTCTGCTACGTTTCTTGGAACAGGAGCGTAACGAGAGAATTCCATGGAGAACTCTGCTTTTCCTTGGGTAGAGGAACGGATTACTGTAGAGTATCCGAACATATCTGCCAAAGGAACTTCAGCTTCCACTTTGCAATAGCTGTCTTGCTCGGTGGTGTTTAGGATCATTCCCCGTCTTTGGTTCAGGGAAGCAAGGATTGGACCTTGGAATTCAGCAGGACCGTCCACTTCCACTCTCATGATAGGCTCGAGGATCTGAGGATTTGCTTTGCTGAAACCTTGGCGGAATGCATAGCGTCCTGCGATCTGGAATGCCATATCGGAAGAGTCCACATCGTGGTAAGAACCGTCATTGATAGTCAGTTTTACTCCGATGATAGGGAATCCGATCATGCTACCACGATCCAAACAGCTCTTGAATCCTTTGTCAACAGAGGAGATATATTCACGAGGAATTGCTCCACCCACGACACTGTTTACGAATTCGTAAGTTTTATCTTCTTCTAATGGGATCGGCTCGATGAAACCTGCAACACGTCCGAACTGACCTTGACCACCCGTTTGTTTTTTGTGGGTATAGTCGAAGTCCGCACGAGCAGTGATGGTTTCACGATACGCAACCTGAGGAGCTCCGGTGATTAGCTCCACTCCGTATTCCCTTTTCATCCTTTCGATATAAACTTCGAGGTGAAGTTCTCCCATCCCTTTGATGATGGTTTGTCCGGATTCTTGGTCTACGTGAGTTTGGAACGTAGGATCTTCCTTGGTAAAGCGGTTTAAGGCTTTTGCCAGGTTGTTTAAGTGTTTAGATTCTTTGGCCTCGATTGTAAGAGAGATTACCGGAGCCGGAACGAACATGGATTCCATAGAAACGTTCATTTTTCCGTCGGTAAAAGTATCCCCGGAAGCACAATCAATACCGAATAATGCGATGATATCTCCCGCTTCTGCGAAATCGATATCTTCCATTTCATCCGAGTGCATACGACATAGACGACCAACGTTATGTTTCTTGTTGGTCGACATGTTATATATCGTCATACCTTTTTGGATCCTTCCTTGGTAGACTCGCACATAGGTCAACTGACCGTAACGTCCGTCCTCGAGTTTGAACGCGAGGCAAACTAGAGGTTTGTCTTTATCTGAAGGTAATACTACTTTCTCGGATTCGTTTTTGACATCCAGAGCAGAGTTCACTACGTCCACAGGAGAAGCTAGATAATCCAGAACTCCATCCAGAAGTTTTTGAACTCCTTTGTTCTTGAAAGCGGAACCCATGAAAACAGGAGTTAGTTTAAGGGAGATCGCACCGTTACGGATCGCAGCTTTGACCTGCTCTACAGTAGGTTCTCCTTCCAACATCGCTTCTGTAAGTTCGTCAGAGAACATAGAAGCTGCGTCTAAAAGTTCTTCTCTTTTCTTTTGAGCGAGTTCCTGCAATTCTGCCGGAATTTCTTTTTCAACGATTTCCATTCCGTCTTTTCCTTCGAAATAAACGGCTTTCATAATGACTAGGTCTACGATACCTACTAGATCCCCTTCCAATCCGATTGGGATTTGAACAGGAACTGCATTATGTTTTAATTTCTCACGTAATTGATCGATCACGCGGAAAGGGTTCGCTCCAGTACGGTCGAGTTTATTGATAAAAGCGACTCGAGGAACGTTATAACGGCGCATCTGTCTGTCCACAGTGATGGACTGGGACTGAACTCCGGAAACTCCGCAAAGAACTAAGATCGCAGAGTCAAGAACCCGTAAAGAACGCTCAACCTCAACGGTAAAGTCAACGTGGCCCGGAGTATCGATGATGTTAATAGTATGATCTTTCCACTGGCAGTAGGTAGCTGCGGATTGGATGGTAATTCCTCTCTCGCGCTCCAATTCCATACTGTCCATTTTTGCTCCGACTCCGTCCTTACCACGAACTTCGTGGATGGCGTGAATACGGTTCGTATAGAATAGGATCCTCTCGGTCAGGGTGGTTTTCCCTGAATCGATATGGGCGGAAATACCGATATTTCTCGTCTTTAAGAGTTTTTCGGTGGGTTTGAAGTCCGCAACTGCAGTGCTCATTAGAGTCCTCTTTAAAAAGTTCCACTGAAAAATCAGGGCCTACTTCTTGTGAAAGTAGGATCAAATCTTACGCGGATACTAATCTGACTGGGCTCCCTAGGTAAAGGAACCCTAATTCTTACCAATTTTCTGAAATGACCGCATTTGTAAAGATCGTTTCAGGCGATAGATCGTCGATTTAACTCTGTAAAATGCATTCTGATCCTATTTCTAAGATTCGTTTACCCAATATGAGTGATCGATTTTCGTTTTTCCTAAAAGTCATCTAAGACTCTGATTACTTGGCTTAGGAAATTCATTGCCCCAGTATGCCAGGGTCAAAATAGTTTCTTGGAAGGGTAGTTTCTCCTTCCCCATGAGCCCATATAAATTCCTAAAACGTAACGTAAACCGAATCGCTAGGGCGTTCTTGCTTCTATCAGTGGCAAGAATTCTCTGTTTGGCATTTGCCGGAGCGATACTCGTGGGCTCCTTTTTGATCTATGCTTCGGAAGAAGGTAGGATGTCCTACGCGGACTCTTTCTATCTTGCGGCGTCCGCTATTTGTGTGACCGGGCTATCCACTGTTCCTATCAGTGAACTGACATTTTCCACTCAAGTTATAGTAATGTTCCTCTTTCAGATAGGTGGTTTAGGGATCATTACATTCACTGTTCTTGTGGGGATCTTAGTAGTAAGAGGACTTTCCAGAAGTACAAGGATCGCAGCATTCGTATTCGAAGCCATAGATTCCCACGAATCCGCAGATAGTAAGAGTAAGAACGCACCTTATGTAAGAAGAATTCTATTATCCATTTTGAATATTTCGATTTCTATCGAACTTCTGGGAGCATTCTTATTGTATTGGAGTATGCCGGAAGATCTAAGCGGATTGCCCGGAGAACCGAATCGTCTTTTTTTAAGTTTATTTACCGCGGTCTCCGCATTCAATAACGCAGGTTTCTCTTTATCAAACGATCTTACCTTTTTATCCAAGGAACCTCTTTCCTTACTGGTTGTGGAAAGTTTGGTAGTGATGGGTGGTATCGGATTTCCTGTCATTTTATTCTTCGAAAAAACATTATTAGAGACTTTCAGGAACATCATGCATCGGGTAGAAGTAGTGATGGAAACATATCTGATGTCCAGAGCATTAGAAGAAGGAAAAGAACCTTCTTGGATCTATTTGATGCTTATTAGAATGTCATTTTGGGCCGAAGAAAGATTAGCTCTGTATAGAAAAGCACTAAAGGGAGAAGCGAATCGTATCCAGATGAAACTTCTACTTTATGGAACTTTAATATTAGTCCATGTCGGCGGGATAGGCGTTCTTTTGTCAGAATGGGATAATCCGGAAACGATCGGAAAATTCCATTTCGTAGATAAACTTTTCAATTCATTCTTTCTTTCCGTATCCTCTAGGACCGCAGGCTTTAATACCTTTGATCTTTCTGAGATGAGAAGTCCTACATATGTTCTTCTTTGTTCTTTGATGTTTGTGGGTGGAGGTCCTCAAGGAGCTGCAGGAGGGATCAAGATCACAACATTCGTTATTCTATTAATGTATCTTAGGAATGTGATCAGTCCTCAAGCAAGAGTAACGATCATGGGCGAAGAAGTTTCCAAAAACTCGATCGCAATATCTACAAGGATCTATTTTCTAGCAACGATATCTATAGTATTCTTTATGTTGGTGATTACGATCGCGAACGGTCATAGACATGGGATCGAAGAGATATTTTTTGAAGTAATGTCTGCTTTCGGAACCGTGGGATTGTCGAAGGGATTAACTCCTTATATCACAGGAGTGGAAAAATTCTTATACCCTTGCATTATGTATGTGGGAAGGGTCGGAGTATTTACTTTATTGATCGCGTTTACAGGTCATTCCGGACTTGGGACTTTAGGAGCCCAAGATGACGGAGTCAAGATCCAGGTAGGATAATATCAGCTTAAATGAGCGTCCGATAATTTGAAATAGTATATGTAACGATCTAATTTTAGATCATGTACTACGGAGATCAATTCGAAACCTAACGCTCCTAAAGGATCAAAAGCATCTTGGGTTAATGGATCCTTGCTCTCCACTATCTTATATGTAATCTTCTTATGCATAGTGGGAAATTCATAAGCTAACAATAAGTAACCGTAAAGCTTAAAACTAAAAAAGTTAAGATCTTGTCTTAGCCCTTTTAGATTAATTTTTACGTTTTGTCTCTTCTTTCAAAATTTCATTATGCTCGAACCTTAAAGGTTAGATTAGTTTATAATTTTTTTACTTACTCTTATTGAAGAAGGCTTTGGTGGAGAATTTTATTTTGGTCTTTGCCGAATAGTTCGATATGAAATTTTTATACGTCTCGTGTGAACAAGGAACCGGTTTGTCTGTTACAAAACTGAGTTTCGTTTCAGTCTGTTAAGGGATAAATTCCAGGAAATTCGACTGGATTTACACTTTAAAATTCCCTTGCAAGCCTTTGATTTCAGATCAATCTGTCCCCAAAAGCGGATCGATTTCGGGAGAGAGAATGTTATTTTCCTATATAAAACTATTAAGACCCCACCAGTGGATTAAGAACATTATTCTATTTGCGGGTATTATTTTCGGGAAAAAATTGGGAGACCTGGAATCGGTAGAAAGGGCGATTTTCGCGTTTTTTCTTTTTTCTCTCACTGCAAGTTGCCAATACGTACTCAATGATTTTCTGGATCGTAAGGAAGACGCTCTTCATCCGGAAAAAAAACATAGACCTCTCGCTTCCGGAGCGATCTCTCCGACGATCGCACTTCTTTTAACTGCAGTTTTACTTTCTATCACACTTGTACTTTCCTTCAAATTACAGGCAGAATTTTTCTATTGGGTCGCGGGTTACCTCATCTTCAATATCGTTTATAGCCGTTTCCTAAAACATATGGTCATTCTGGATGTGATGAGCATTTCTTTCGGATTCGTAGTAAGAGCGATCGCAGGATCCATCGTAGTAGGTGTTAGCTTCTCTTCTTGGTTACTTCTTTGCACATTTATGTTGGCACTTTATTGGGGATTCGGAAAGAGAAGAGGAGAACTGATCATTCTGGAAGAAGGGGCCAAAGGGCACCGAAAAATTTTGGAAGAATACTCCGTAAATTTTCTAGACCTGATGATGGGCATCGTTGCCACCATGACCCTGGTCACATACGTTATGTATGTAACAAGTCCTAGTACGATCGAAAACTTAGGAACGGATAAGATGGTGTATACCATTCCAATCGTAGTATATGCAATTTTCAGATCTCTTTATATAATCTATATTAAGAATATGGGCCATAACCCGACGAAGGCGATCCTAACAGATTGGGGTGTCCTAATGGCGGGATTTTTATGGCTTTTACTTGTGGTTTGGATTATGTACTCGGGTTCCGGACAAAGTCTTCCTTTTCAGTTATAGTCTAGGTCTAACTAAGGCATGAATAAAAAAGTAAAATCCGGATTACAATATGGAGGAGCATTGGCTCTTCTTTTGTCCGCGACTTTTTTTCTAGCCTGGTTTAGAGCCTTGGATACGGAACCTGTTGTGAGTTTGGATGGAAAAGAATTCAGAACTCCGATAGGTGAAAAAGCACATATCAACGGAAAAACTACTGTGGTTTATTTTTGGGCCACATGGTGCGGAGTTTGTAATACGAATCTTCCTTTAGTAAAATGGTATGCTTCTTCTTTAAAGGACCAAAATCATTTTGCATTCATCAGTGTGGAAGAAGGTGAAAGCGCATCCGCATTAAAAGATTATTTGGAAAAACAAGCTGTGGATTTTCCTGTAATTGTCGGAAATCCAATGTTACTTAGGGATTGGGGCATCAGAGGATATCCTAGTTTTTATATTTTGGACGGAGAAGGTAAGGTCCGTTTTGCAGAATCCGGGATCATGAGCCCCTTGGGTATGTTCCTAAGGTTATTCTGGACCCGCATTTTCTGGTCCTAAACTAAGTATTTAGATCCGTTTCTTCTTTCCTATCTTTGAATTTTAGGCCATAATTTTCCGATAATCATTCCAATGGATTCGTACAAACCGAAACCGCTTCTAAATAAGTCGGAACTCAAACAAATCAAACGTTCCAGAACTCGAGTACGTGGCCAGAAGGTCATTACCGACGACGTAAAAAAGCTCAAATCATTGAGTGTCACTCCGGACTTACCGGAAGAAGAATTAGTAAATTATTATAAAGAACCTATCTGGATAGAATATTATATTCCAAGAGAATCCCGCTTCGCGTACGAGATCAAATATTTGTATGTGTTTCTAGTAAATTCGGAACCAAGACCTGCTCCTATGGATTCTATTTTAAGAGAGGCAATCAAAAACGATAGTTTCGTAGATCTTGTAGAAGTAACTAGGCTTCATCCTGAGAAGGAAAAGTTGATCCGAAATTCTTATATCAATTCTTGGCCTTTTTTCGAATCCATTTCAAACGGATATAAACAATACCAACAAACTAAGGATCCGTATTATCTAAGAGTTCCGTTGTACCATACGGAAAACTTGATGAAGAGAGAGCCTTCTCTTGCTACTTTAGAATTCACGGGAAATTTCTTCATACATAATCTGAATTGGTTGGTTCGTAGGATGAATCGTGGAGGAAAAGAATTCTCCTTAGAAGACGAAACGATCTCTATCCTGATCAAAAGAAGGAACGAATACTGGGAGAAAAAGAATCTCCCGGCAGACGAGGACTTCGATCTTTTTGCGGCGTTATTCTATGAACAAGCCTTTCCAAATCGAGGTCTGGAAGAGATCGAAGCCGCAGAACTTTTGGACGAAGACGCTTATCTTTAATCCGTTTCGAAAGTACTTCCGTTAAATTTATATACAACTTCTGTCTTAACGCCTGAGGGCCCCTCTCCCTCCGGTGGAGAGTATCGATCTATATTAATGGATCGATCGCTTTCGTAGAAAAAAATACTATCTCCATCTGAATTGAATATCGTTTCTAAGTTATTTCCAACTTTTGAAAATGCAAAAACATAATAATATTCAGAGCAAGCGAGCCCGGAACAACTACTGTATCCACTTAAATATTGAAAGATGATTACGAAATACGTTTTGTTCTTATGTTTAAACGTTTCTATTTTAACGTTTTCCACATCAATTTCCCTTTCTCCGCGTCCGTCGATTTTTTCTAAGATTGCCTTGGTGGTTGCGTCCTTTGGGTAAATTGATAAATAAAGCGGGGTATATCTTTTAGCAGTTTTTACCAATTTTGCAGAAAGATAACCTTCTGCTAAGGTGGTAACTGTAGTATCATCTTCAAAACCTGGTCTGCTCCCATCCGCCTTATACACTTTGAAATAAACTTTGCCATCAGCTCTGACCAATCTTCCTGTGATCGGAAGAAATTCTCCCGAACGAATATCAGCAGATTCGTTTTGTGCTTTTAGTTTTCCATTTTTAAAATCATACAGTTTGTCTGGGGCTTCTTGGATATAAACCCAACCATCTTCCTTCATTTCTAAGTCTTTTTGGGTCAGAAGTATATTTGGATCTTCTCCTCTCATGATATAAGGAGTGAAAACGAAACCTATTTTACCATCGTTGGATTTTACCTTTGCCCAGGTCCCGGAATTTCCATCGATTAAAACTTTATTCTGCCCTTCTGCTAAGATCTCTAAAGTTTCTCGGGTTTTAAGTTTTCCTAAAACTTTGCCTGCACTTCCGGGATAATCTCTTAATAATAATTGAGTGGCGGTAACGATCCCGAATTTTTCTCGGATCGGAGGTAAGAAGATCTGGATCCCGTATTTAGATTCTCTATTTTCCTCTTGAATATACCCTGTTTTATCATTTTGTCTGATTTTCAACCAAGGAGTTCCGTTAATTGAATCCGAATCTTTAATGTTTGTGGCAAGTATATCGTAAGCACTTGCCTTATCGACGGAGAATACCACTTCACTTTTTACAGAAGAGTTACGATACGCTTTTAGATCATTTCGGGATACATGCCCGAAACCTTTTGGGATGGTAGCGCAGAATTGAGAAAATAGAAATATAGTTAGAAAAAATAGAAGAATATTGTAATGTTTAAGTTTCAAAACTTTGGTCTCCGCAGGATGAAAGTTCGATAAACGCCGAAAAATGTCGACAGGGAAAATTTTTTAGGGAATAATTTTCATAAGGATAAGATGTATTCAAATTTTGAACTATCGTTACGGAAGGTTTTATGAGCTCCGAAGAAAAAACAAAAGAAGAAGTTTTAATTCTATATCGTAAACTGTTGACAGCGTGGAATAAAAGAAACGCTTCCGCGATGGCGTCCTTACTTTCTTCGGAAGGAGACTTAGTGGGTTTTGATGGAAGTCAGATGAAAGGACCGGAGGAAGTAAGAACGATCGTGGGCGGTATCTTCACTCATCATAAAACAGCCGCGTTCGTTTCTATCGTGAGAGAGATCAGGATCTTATCTCAAGATTCCGTTCTACTTAGAGCTGTCGTGAGTATGGTTGCAGAAGGAGAAAAAGAGATCAACCCAGCAGTAAATGCGATCCAATCTTTGGTTGCCTCTAAGGACAAAGGAGAATGGAAGATCTCACTTTTTCAAAACACTCCTGCAGCATTTCATGGAAGGCCGGAAGAAGCGGAAAAACTTTCTAAAGAATTGCAAGAAGCATATTCTTCTTCCCAATCCGAACCAAAGTAGATAAAAAAATGATGCAGTTTTAGATGCTTGTAAGAACTGGTCTGGGCAGGGTTCTTGAAGTCCGACTGACTATTTATTGAAGGTCTCGACTTTTTAACCGGGCTATAAGTCTAATGATTACAGGGTAGGCTTTGTGGAAACCACGATCTCAATTTATTCGGACGTAGTATGTCCTTGGTGTTATATCGGCAAAAAAAGATTAGAGAAGGCGATCGAGTCTTGGGAATCCGATCATCCGGAAGATAAGATCAAGGTAAGTTGGAAACCTTTTCAGTTGAACCCGGATCTTCCTGAGGACGGAGAAGATCGAGAATCCCATATGGTGAAAAAATTCGGCTCCTTGGATCGAGTAAAGATGATGACCCAAAGAGTTTCAGATATCGCAAAAGAAGACGGATTGGAATTTGCGAATATACTTCAAGGCCATCAGCCAAATACATTCTTACTACATGCTCTGATACGCAAGGCTAGAAATTATAATAAAGAAGCGGAACTTGCAGAAGTTTTCTTTGAGAAGTTTTTCTCCCAAGGAAAAAATCTTTCGGACGATTCTGTTCTTAAGGAATCTTTGACCCAGCTTGGAATTCCAGAATCCGAATTGGACGAAGTTCGTAACGATCCAGCTCTAAGATCTCAGATCCATACGGAAGAAAACGAAGGTAAAATGTTAGGAGTGAGCGGAGTTCCTTTTTATATTTTTAATGAAAAGTATGCAGTTTCCGGGGCTCAACCTTCCGACTTATTCCTTCAAGTTTTTGAAAGATTAAGAACTGAAAAGGAAGTTTAATAAGAGATTTCAGAACCTCTACTGGAACCTTCTCCCAGCCATAGGAATAGGCGGCGTATTCTGTATAGATATGCCGCTTCCGCTCTTTCTAAAACTCCATCGGGTACGATCGGAAATTCATATTCTCTAATATTTCTAGGGCTTCCTGCCCAATCGATCGCTTGGTAAGAAGAATCTTTTGGAGGAGAGCTTAAGGCTAGCCTGTCTCTTAAAAAAAGAAGAAGATCCTTGGATTCGAAAAATGCCTTTGCTATATCCTTGAGACCGGTCGCTAAGTTTTGATACACGTTTTCTCGGCTAAAATCGATCAAACAGAAACTTAAAGGAAAATAAGGAGTTCCTAAAAGGCCTTTCATTTTAGGCACCAATTCTCTGGAAGAGAAAGATTCAGAATCCAATAATAAGATCCCGGGTTTCGTCTCTTTCAGCATATTAGGAAGTCCTAATATATCCTTACACCAATGCGCATTGGATGCACATGCTCTAAGAAGGGATCTGTATTTTGTGAAAAGATCCGAGCTCTGGGTGAGTATCACCATCTCCGGATGCAAAGGTTTGGAGAATTTGAAGAATGGGAATTCTTCCATTGCGAAAGAATTTAGATCATAGATCCGAGTGGCTCCAGCCCTGAGAAAGGAATTTTTTTCCTCATTATCGAATCTGCCTATCAGACAAATTTCTCTGGACCAATCTACCGCTAAGCGAACGTCTTCGGGATTTGATTCCTTTTTCCAAACTAAAACTTCTTTCGAGGCAGGAGGGAATCCTGAACTAGTGATCCATTCTAAATGATCTATCCCTTTCCATTTGAGTAATGCGGTCAGGAACTCATGTTCATCCGAGTTGAGTCGGTGGAGAAGTAATACATCGGATAGTAAGTTCATCTCTTTGCAAAGGAAGGGTTTTTTCCTTGACCTTGGGGATTTTCGTCCGATCCTAGAATTGGTGCGTTGCGAAAAACCCGCAACTAGAAAGGGGAATCGGAAAGAAAAACGAGTTTGTCCTTTGACAAACAACTGCTTTAGGCCTTGTCCTGAAAGCGTTGATTACGAGCAAAACCAAGAATGAAAGTTCTCAAAAGATACGCAAACAGAAGGCTATACGATCCCGAAACTAGTAAGACCATTACTTTAGAAGATGTCGCCGAGATGATCATTGCCGGCGAGGAAATCAAAGTGATCGATAATATGAGCGGCCAGGATATTACCCCTAAGATCCTAGGCCAAACCTTCCTCAAAGTAAGTCTTGGTCAAAGAAACGAAGAATTTTCCAACTATATGCTTTCCGCGCTGATCCGGGAAACCGGAAAGAATATCAGCGCTTTATTCGGTCGTCTGGTATTGGGCGGGATCGGCCTTGCCTATCTCACAAAAGAGAAAATGGACCGAATTCTCCAGAGTATGGTGGCTTTGGGCGAACTTCGTCTGGAAGAAGTGAAAAGTTACCGAGAGGATCTATTGACCAATTTGGCCCAAAGAGCCAGTGAAAACAGCGAACAGATCCAGGAAGACCTGAAAAAAGTCGGCCGAGAATTGGAAGAAGGCGGCGAAAAGGAATTGGCGGTCGAGGATCTTTCGGAGAAAATTCGCAGGATTGCGGAAAGAGTCAAGGAAACCGAATCCTTATAAAAAGGCCATTGCCTTTCTTTAGCCAAGAATCCGGCTTCCAGAAGTTAAGATCAACCTAGGCGAATCCGATATATAACATAGGGGGGACCCATGTCTGCTTTAAGAATCCCAGTCCTTGGAATTATATTACTTTTTACGGTTCAGATTTCCGCTAAGGAAATGATCTATGAGAAGTTGGACCAATTATTCTACGACCAAGTGAAAAAATTGGAAAGTGGCAATTTGGAAGAACGGATCCAGGCTGCCGACTATTTAAGATTCGTCAGTAGCAAATTGGCGGTCCGTCCTTTATTAAAAGCGCTTAAGGGAAATGTCAATGTTCCTAAGGCGGAAGAAAACTCTCCTACTTTAAAATTCACCATTGCCCAAGCATTGGGAGTGATGGAGTCCGATATTGCCGGACCGGGAATGATCGAAGAGTTCAAAAAGATCGCAGCAACTATCCAAGAGAGTGATAATCCTACTTATAGTTCTCCGGAAGGTTATAACTTGGTGATCGCAGGAGGAGAACTTATTCGTAATATAGGCCTTCTTCCTTATACGAAAGAGAACCAAGAAGCGATCGTAAACGCTTTAAATCATCAGAATTATTATATTCGTGCATCCGCGGCCGACGGATTAAAAAACCTGAATCGCAAGGAAAATCTTTCCCAACTCAATTCTGCGATCGATAAGGAAAAAAATCCTTTTGCGAAAGTAGCGATCTTGAATGCGATAGTTTTCATCAATAGGATCGCGAACCAAAAATTCTATGATCTATGCGCATTCCTGAAAGACGAGTCTCCTTTGGTCCGTTATAGAACTTCTATGGCGGTAGGAGAAGTGGACTTAAAAGCAGGAGAATATTCTTTAAGAGAAGCTCTTTTGGTCGAGCATGATCAATTAGTAAGAGAACAGATCAAAAAGGACCTTGCGAGTGTGACCGGATTTAAGATGCCTGCAAGTTCTCCGATTATTTTTAAAGAATAGTTTCTTAAGAACAATCCATAAGACGAGAAAAGCCTTCGAGAGATCGGAGGCTTTTTTGTTTTGTAAGCCCGCGAAGGATCGAGCCGGAGTCAAAAAATTGCTTTAGAAATTTTTTGACTGAAGGGGAGAGCCTGACCCGAGCTATTCTGATCTTTGTTTTGATTTGTGGGATTTTATTTGCTCCTGATGGAGCGTTTGCGAGGGGCGCGGCAATCGAAAATTCGAAAACCTGGGAGATACTGGGATCGAACCAGTGACCTCTACCATGTCAAGGTAGCGCTCTAACCAGCTGAGCTAATCCCCCGGTATTAGTCAGTATTTCGGTCGGAAGCCTAACGTAAAGCCTTTGTTGTTTGTAAAGCTCGAGAGAATCTATTCTTCTTGGAGTAAAATGAAATCTCGTATTTCGATTTTTTTGAAAAGAAGAAGCATTGCTGCTACTCAAAATTCCCTTTTTTCACCTCGTTTTATAGAAGAACGATTGTTATAAAAAGAGCTTTTTGAAAGAAATTCGATTCTTTTCCTAGTCGATTTCGAAATCGGCAAGGGTTTTCCGAGATCGGCGGGCGGACTTGTTTGGAAAGAGTTATAGTAGGCATCACAAAACCCGAAAAAAACGGGGGAGACACAGATGTCAGCAACGGCTCAGAAAAAAGAACGGACTATTAAACCAATTAACGGCGATTCCCCAAGCGTTCGTAAAATGGACTTTGAAGGGTTGGATCAACTTTCGGATTTTTATATAGCTGGGAATTCTTTCCTTACTCATACGGTGAATGCGTATCATGTGATCTTTCCGGAAGGGGAAAGATTCTTTATTAAGAGTGTAAAAGCTTTTGCGGATCAAGTGAAGGATCCAGCTCTTCAAACAAACATCAAAGGATTTATCGGACAAGAAGTCCAACACGGTAAAGAGCATGAGAAGGCTTTGGAAATGTTGGAGAAACAAGGACGTCCCGTTTCTAAGATCCTGAATTTTTATGTGAAGACTGCTTACGGATTTTTCTGGACTGTTTTAGAATTTCTCTTCGGTAAAAAGTTGAAACTCTCAGTGACTGCAGGTTTGGAACATTACACAGCTTCTATGGGAGAAGTTACTTTAAGATTCGGACTTCATGAACAAGCGGAAGGAGAGATGAGAAATCTTTTACTCTGGCATGCTTGCGAAGAGATCGAACATAAATCGGTTGCATATGATGTTTTACAAACCGTTTCTAAAAGTTATATCTTAAGGACTTTCGGATTCCTGATCGCTTCCGTAATGTTCTGGGGATACGCTTTTGTATTACAACATATGTTCATCTGGGCGGATCCTAAGATCGGATTTAAAAGATATTTTTCCGATTTCGCCGCTGCCGGGCCTTACGCAAGAACACTTCTGGTAGAAGTCGGTAAACTTGCTTTCTTATATTTCAAACCAAACTTTCATCCGAATCAAACCGGCGGTTATGATTTGGCGAATGCTGCTTTAGCTACAATTTGATCGGAGGAAAATTAGAATGAGCACTCAAACGATCTCTAAGAAAAAGACCCTCAAACCTATCGACGCGAATTCCCCAACTGTTCGTAAGATGGATTTCGAAGGATTGGAAAATTTACCGGATCATTATATTGCAAATAATGCATTCTTAACTCATACGGTAAACGCGTATCATATTCTATTTCCGGAAGGAGAAAGATTTTTCATTAAAAGTGTAAAGGCTTATGCAGACCAAGTGAAAGATCCGGGCCTTTCTTCCAGAGTGAAAAGTTTTATCGGGCAGGAAGTCCAACACGGTAAAGAGCACGAAAAGATCCTAGAGATCTTGAAAGGACAAGGAAGACCGATCGGGATTATGGAAAGGGTTTATAAATGGACCGCTTTCAGTCTTCTTCTTCCTGTCTTCGAATTTATTTTCGGTAAAAAACTGAAACTATCCGTGACCGCAGGTTTGGAACATTATACTGCTTCTATGGCTGAAATTTCCATCCGTCATAGTTTTCACGACGATGCTTACGGCAATATGAGAAGTTTACTTCTTTGGCATGCTTGCGAAGAGATCGAACATAAATCCGTTGCTTACGATGTTCTTCAAACCGTTTCCAATAGTTATTTCTTAAGAGTGTTCGGATTCTTTATCGCGTCCCTGATGTTCTGGGGTTACGCAATCAGTCTTCAACAATGGTTTCTATTAGCGGATAAGAAAGTAGGATTTCGTAAATACTTCCAAGACATGAAGTCCGCTCGTAGGATCGGAAGGATCTTATATCCGGAACTTTTCAGAGCGGCACTTTTATATTTCAAAAGAGATTTTCATCCGGACCAAACTGGCGGATACGAGCTTGCAAATGCGGCTTTGGTAACTATCTAGCACCCATCCAATCACTTTGCTCCCCGCTTCCCGTTCTCCTTAACCGGAGAGTGGGAGGCGGTTTTTTTCTATTAAGAGCCTAACCAATCCTTTAAGAAAGTCTGGTGTTTTACCGGATGGAATTCTGTGTATTTGTAGTTTGCGTAGCCTAATTTTGCAAAAGGATCATCCTTCATGATCTCTGTGATCTTTTCTAAAGAGATCGATTTTGCGATGATCATCCCACCATGTCTAGGTTCTTTAGGTCCGGATAATAGGAAAGTTCCCACATCGTAAAACGTTTGTAGGAACTCTCTATGAGCGGTAATGGACTGGTCCAATTTTTCAAGAGGTACTAAATATTCTAATTCGATCAGAAAAAATTTCATTCTGAGAAACAGAGTTTGTTAGCTCTTCAAAAAATCAATTTGCAATCCTAACTTTTATGGAATTTTAGGTAGCGACCGTGTCCAATTCTGCCTCGGATTCATCCTCGTCGTTGAACGCCTCCGAGTATGTCATCCATCTGCCCGTATCCGGGTCGATCAGTTTACATTTGGAAGTGGATTCGAAATAGTCCTTCCAAAGAGATTCTCTTTCCACAACGTATTTTCCGTAATGGACTTTGATCTCTTCCAAAGCCACCCCTAGTTTATAGAAAGGAATTTTCATATGAACATGGTGGGGAGAATGGATGAATATATTATGCATGAAGAAGTTTAGAAATCCCGGAACATGATAATTCACAGTTCCTCTCATTTGTCCGTAAAATGGAGTCCACTCATCCGCTTCTTTCCAAGGAACTTCAGGACGGATATGATGCACGTAAACGGAAACTCCGATGAAATAATTCCAAGAGATAAAAGGAAGCAACCAAACTTTTAGGAAAAACCAAGCTCCTAACTGTGCATTGAAACCGAGTGGAGAATTTCCTCCGAAATAGAAAACAGCTCCTGCAGAACCGAAAGCGAACGCTAACATGAGTAATTTATCTCTGAGAGCTTCTTTCATTGGAGCGGTGAAAAGTACCATACCTTTCAACCATATTTCTACCAAGTAATAGATCCCGGCTCCGAATGCAGACCATGCAAGACGATGAAAACCTTTTCTGAGAAGTCCGAACTTTTTGTACTGATTCGGAGTGATCGGATGCCAAACGAAATCTCCCTTCAATTTGATCGTATGACCATGGTGGATCCTGTTATGTCCGTAGGCCCATTGGTTGTACGCATGCAAGGAAGGTAACATTGCAATTTGCCCGATCCAATAGGAAAGTTTTTCACTTTTGAATAAGGATCCGTGAGCGCTATCATGTCCGATGATAAAAAGAGAAGCGATGCTTAATCCAGCAAATGTCCAAAGAGGAAGAAGAAAATACCAACTGTCGACATTCCAAATTAGGAACATGATCAATCCAAAGAAGAATAAATCTCTTAGGAAGTATGAAATTCCAAGATAGGTGGGGTTATCGAAACTTTTTTCGGAGAGGATCTCTCTCACTCCCCCTAAGGTTTCTTTCGGTTCATTTCCATTTTTCATCTTATTTCCTACGCTTCTTTCGGATGAGCGGGTTTTTCTTTCAGTTTGTAAGATGAGAGAGAAAGAGCGTATTCTTGTTGCAGAAAAATTGAAAAATTAGACCTAAAAATCGCCAGTTCAAAATTTTATGAGAGGCACTTCCTTATTGAAATAAGAGAAAAATAAGTCTTCTGCGGTTTCTCTATTGGATCCCGTCTTTTTTCCTAAGATGATCAAACAATCCTTCGCCCTGGATAAGGCTACGTATAAGATCCTTCTTTCTTCCTCCCAAGAAGACTCAGGGGAATCTTTCCTTAAGTTCCAGCCGTCTGCAAGATCCACAAATACAGTATGAAATTCTAATCCTTTGGCTCCATGGATCGTAAGCAATAATTCGGAAGGAACTCCGGCTCGGATATATTCTCGGATCCGATGATTTGATCGACATAATATCTTCAATTCTCCCTGGCTTTGTTTATAAAATTCTCCTAAGTAAGAGAATAGCTCGCTGATCCGATCCATTTTGATCCTGGAAACGACAGCCTTTCCTTTTCGATGGGCAATGACTTGTTTTTCGATCTTGTTCTTATTCTTTTCGATCGGGATAGAAGAGAGTTTTACTATTTTAGGAAGAGATCTGTAATTCGTGTTTAGGAATTTTCGAGTGCAGGGTTGAAATAGTTCCGGAAAGTTCAGAAAATTTGAAACATTCGCTCCTCTGAAAGAATAGATTGTCTGAGCATCATCTCCTACGACTAAGATCCTGGAACGATCCGACAATAGTTTTAAGAATCTAAGTTGTTCCGGATCCGTATCCTGGAATTCATCCACGAGTATCCTTTTTAGGATTTGTTTTGGTATTTCTGTCCAAGATTCCTCGTTTTCTAATGAATCTAAAAACAAGGTCACTAGATCGTCTAAATCCAATTTTCCTTCTTTACGTTTAAATTTTTTATAATCTTCCATCAAAGGGATTTTCCAATCTTGAGGAAAATAAGAAGGCAATGGATTCGTTCCGGTTAAAAGTTCGTAAGGGATCCCTCCGATTATATTTGCTTCTTTACGAAACCATTCTCTAAAGAATAAATTTTTCTCTGTCGTTTTTAAGATAGAAGGTCTGTTCTTTTGAAAATGAGGATGCCAGGAGACTAAGGCTCTTAAACAAAAAGCATGGAATGTATGAACTCTGACCGTATCGATAGAAGTTTTCTTTTTGATCCTTTCTTTGATCTCTCCCGCTGCTTTACGGGTAAAACTTAGGATTAGTATTTCTTCTCCTTTTGTTCCGTGCAAAAGTTCGTTCTCTACTACACCTACTAAGGTGCTTGTTTTTCCGGAACCAGCAGCAGCGATTACTTGTAGGAATCTGGATCTATCTTCTATGATCTCTTGTTGGTCTGGGTTGAATTTGGATACGTTCATGCATGATACGTTTCACTGGCCGATCAAGTTGCGCAGAAAATTTGCGCATTTTAGAATAAAATTTTTGAATTCTCCAATTCTATGCTTGATCGGCAATAAATGCAGAAGGTTGTATTGGATAAGGGGTTTCGAATGTCCGAATCGATCTTAGTCAGTCAAGGAGCGAGTAGAGAAGTTTTATACGAAGAACTACTTCCTCAATTAGAAAGTTTGGTATCTTCTGAAACGGATCTGATCGCAAATCTTGCGAATATTATCGGAGCGTTACGTCAAACATTCGGATTCTTCTGGGTCGGAGTTTATTTCGTGAAAGGAAATGAATTAGTATTAGGCCCCTTTCAAGGACCGGTGGCTTGCACTCGGATCGCTTACGGAAAAGGAGTCTGCGGATCTTCTTGGAAAAGAAAAGAAACGATCCTGGTCCCTGATGTGGAAAAATTCCCGGGACATATTGCATGTAGTTCGGAATCAAAATCGGAGATCGTAATTCCTGCGTTAGACGAAGAGGGAAATGTATTTTTGATTTTGGATGTGGATAGTGACCTGTTGGATGATTTCTCGGAAGCGGATCGAGTCGGACTCGAGAGAGTGATCCTTTTGATCCAGAAGATCTGGAGCAGGAATCCTTCCTCCGTTTAATTGATCCGAAGGAAGGCTAAAAAACTTCTTCTTTATTTATCTGCTGGACTATGAAGATCTAAGGATTTCGGACCATCCGTCGGAGTATTTATGATCATAGGAAGAGAATCTTTCCCTGTAGGAACAAACAGAAGTTTTGTATTCGGATTCTCGAAAGCTTTTAGTTGCAGATATTGTTTTGTTAACTGTGCCGCGATCATCTTTTGTGCCTTAGCTCTTGCTTGCGCCTCGATCACTGTTGCTTGAGCGGTTCCTTCCGCTTCGATCACTGTTGATTTAGCTTTTGCTTCCGCGTGGATCACAGTGATTTCAGCATCCTTCTTTGCTATATTGATCTCGAATTTCATCTGCTCTTGTTCTTGCTCTTTAGTCAATTTACCTTCGATAGCAGTTAGGATCGGGCGGCTATATTCTATATCGTCAATGATCACGTCGTCTAATTCGATATGTTTTCCTCTCAGTTTTTCTCCTAGAACTTGGCGAATATCTTGGGAAACTTTAGGAGTTTCTTTAGAAATACGGATCATACTATAAGCGGATAACGCGTTACGAACGGAAGTCCTGAATTGAGGACGTACCACTTTTTCGTAATAGTCCGGACCGATCTCGATTTGAAGATTATATATTTCCCCAGGAACAGGTCTTAGGATCACCGCTGCAACCACGTTGATGGTCAAATCGTCCCTAGTGAGAACATCCACTTTTTCTTTGTAGGAGGTCCACTGTGTAGGATAAAGAATCACATCGTTCCAAGGAGCATAGAAATAGATCGCGTTGGTCAAAAGATCTTTCTGTAGCCCGCTTGTGAGAGGATGATATCTTAAACCAGCTTCCCCCGGGCGAATATTCGTATAACAACCCGTTCCGCCGATAAGGCTTAGAATGAGAATTGAGGAAGAAACCAAACTTTTTGCTGTAAATTGAAACCTAGTCATATTAATCTCCATAGGACTACTCTAGTTGGACCGACTACAGATAAAGAACGTTTCCTTTGAAAAAGGAAACGGAATAGGCGATACAAAAAACGAATGTACGGATCCTAAGTTTTTCCCTTATCTGGTCTTATGGCCGGGGAAAGTAAGGAAGAAAATCTTCAAAACTTGCCTAAGATCAGGACAAGATTCAAAGGGATTGTCGAATCTATTTCTACGGATGAGAATCCTGAAAAATCCAGGATCTTGGTCAAAGACATAAGATTGCTTGTGTCCGGACGAAAGGTCTTACATGCTCAGGATTTTTATTATTCCTATCGTTTTAGAAAACAGAATTTGAAACAGGGTGATCCTGTAGAATTTGATGCGAGGATAAGACCCGATAGAAGGGGAGTTTCCTCCGGAAAAATCCGTTTAAATTATCCTACAAAAATTTATAAACTAGGCCCGGACCAGGCCAGCTTGTTTCCGGAATCCCGCTAGTCGTTTGACTTCTTTACCCTACCCCCCATTCTGACTCCCGGAGCTAACATTGGAAACTATCAAATATCTTTTGGACTTCTTTTTGCATCTGGAGCAACATTTGGATGCATTGATCCTTGCCTACGGGACTTGGATCTATCTGATCCTATTTCTAATTATATTCTGCGAAACCGGTCTTGTAGTAACTCCTATTCTTCCTGGAGACAGCTTATTGTTTGCCTTAGGTGCTTTTGCAGCTAGAGGAAGTTTGGATCTTGGAACACTTCTCATTCTACTCATCATTGCGGCGATCTTAGGAGACACAGTCAACTATGCGATCGGTCATTTGGCGGGTGAGAAGATATTAGCAAGAGAGAAGGTGCCTTTCTTAAACAAAAAACATTTAGAAAAGGCTCACCAATTCTACGAAGAATACGGCGGTAAGACGATCATCATCGCAAGATTTATCCCGATCGTAAGAACATTCGCACCTTTTGTTGCAGGTATCGGAAGTATGACTTATACAAAATTCATTTTGTATAATATAGTCGGCGGAGTAGTTTGGATCGCAGTATTTATATTCGGTGGATACAAATTCGGAAATCTTGAATTCGTGCAAAGGAACTTCAAGATCGTAATACTTGCGATCATCGTTATTTCCGTAATGCCTGCAGTCATAGAATATTTCAGAGAAAGCAGAAAATCAAAATCAGGACATAAATAATTTTTGTCACTGACTACAATCTTTGATCTGGGATAAACTTTTTACGAAAGGTTTATCCTTATAACGTTTATAAAGAGGAGGCTCCATATCCCTTCCGATATCGGAATCTCCTCCACTTCCTCCGGGACTGATCCCAACAGGTCCGAAATTAGAAGCCGGATAAAAACAAACCGGGAATTCTTTAGCGATCTCCAACTTTTTAGATTTTTCATTCGTTCTGAAAACAGAGTCACCGATCCGCACATAAAGATGATTGGAAGTCTCCGACCAACGGATCCTAAACTCAGGAGTTTCTTCCCAACGAGTCAAAGGGTATTCGAAATAATATTTATCGTACGTAGAAGATTGTCCGTTTACATCCGCTAAGATCAGAGTAGGAGATCCGATCTGCAAATCGGATCCTAAAGTCCCGAAGATGATCGCAACTTTTCCACCGTCCGGAGAAGGTACGAATTGAAAGATGGTTTGTCCTTCCTTCTGGAAATTTTTTGGTTCGAAGGAATGAAATCCTTTAGGAGACCATACTCCCGGAGAACGGACAGCTCCACCGTATTCGTCATTTGATCCTTGGATCCAAAATAAACGATTCGTAGCAGAGTGAAAATATACCGAGCCAGGTAAAGCCCAGGAGCCGATCTCGTAGGAATAAATAGGAGGATCACCTGAATCATTCCCTGGTCCTGATATTTCATAAATTCTGAATTTAGTTCTATAATTCTTTTTATGAGTGGTTCCGCTCAAAGGATTCCAAGCGTCTTTTTCTTCGTAGATCACTTCCGTCTGGACGATGTTCTTCCCAGTCTCAGACCAACCCCTTTCGACTGCGAGGCTTGCCGGCCTCCATTGGATCTGGGAACATTGTAGAAGAAGTAAAGGAACGAATATAAATAAACTTTTCATAAAGCACCGTTAGAGATGGATCTATTATTAGAAACCGTTAGGTTCCAGGTTTAGAAGTTTTACAGTATTAATGGGAAGAGGGGAAGTAAAATTATTACTTTGGAAAAACGATAGCGCGCCGATTTCGACGCGCTATTCTGAAGAGGATTATCTCCAGCCTTCGTTTTTCAATTCACTGTGGTTCAGGTATAGTCCTGAGGATCCTACGGAAGGAGCTCTCGTGTGACCTTGGAACTGAGTATAGGTTACGTTCGAGTTGAACGGCCAGATACCTTCGCTTTGGGTCAACGAAGATTGGCAAACGCTCACTCCGCCCGACTTGTTATAAGCACAGGAAGAATGGAAAGCGACTGCGTAATCGTCCTCGCCAGGAAGAATCAGGGAAGCACCAGCCATACCTTTATAACCAGGTACTTGATATACTGTGATACCAGCAGTGTTATTGTGGTTGTAAGCGCCACGAGCGGTTCCAACGATTAGGGACTTGTCCATTGCGTTACCGCCGAATCCGAAGGTTACACCGTTCAGAGCGGAAGCAAGTTCGGATCCACCGGAAGCAGAAGCTAAAGCGGTTACTTTCGTAACATTATAACCTTTGCTAGAAGTAGTTCCACCTAAGTTAGATAACCAATACTCAATCGCATAACAACCCGCGCTATGACATACGATCTTGCAGGAGTTGGAACCCTTGCAATAAGTATTCAAGCCCGTTGTGATATTGGTCTGAGCTCTGGCCGATCCATAATTTCTTGGGTCAGAAGTTCCGTCGTAACCAACGAAAATTTTCGCTCCGGACACAGAGTTCGGTGCGCTTCCCCAATAGTTATTCACGTCCGTAGTTCCCACTCCGTTGTGATTGCTACCAGACTTTCCGTGAATGAAAACCGTATAGGTTTGCGCAGAAAGCGAACCAGCAAATAACGATGCGAAAACACATCCCAATACCATACTTTTCCAATTTTTCATCTTCTCTATTCTCCGATCTTTTGGGAAAACCGAAACCTTAGATTTCGATTTTCCCGGTCTACTAATATGATGTATGTAGGTTATGGAGTCAAGTGATTGGATTCTTTTTAACATAACAGGTTGAATGTAAAAATGAATACAATCATGTAACTATATTATGAAATACTGATGTATAGCGTACGCTATAATAGCATGCAGTGTTAGTTACAATTTATTTCCAACAATCGTTACGGCGTAATTTTGGGTGAAGATAGAAAGATCGCCGAAACAGACCAAGGAACCGAATCGAATTCGTTCTAATAAAACTAATCCTTTTGGATTAGTCATGATTCGCTGAAGTAATTCAAAAATAAGTGTTGAGCGGGCACCTAGATTTCTTATACAGGTGAGCCTTGCATTGGGCATTGAAAAATAGAAATGAGTCAAAAAAAAATTTTTATCTACCTAGGGTTGCTGCTCGTAGCCGCATTAACATTCTATCTATTAAGGGATGAAGCGGAAGAAAGCGGCTGGTTTTTATCGGAAGAAGAGAAAAAGGCGAAAGCAGAATGGATGGCAAAAGGAAGTCCTCCTGGAGGAATTTCAGGAGAAGAGCAAACAAACTTCCTACAAAATTTGGATGAGTCCATTCCTCCGGAAAAGATCTTAAAAGATTATTTAGAATGGGCAGAGTATCCTCCAAACTCAAGGCCTTTAACGAAGTATAATGAGGACTTAACCAATCCATATTTTATCCAACTTGCCGCTATTCAAATGGTGGATCACCCGGAAGATAAGAAACCGAACGGCTACTCTTGCAAATTACAACCTTTACAATGGGCTGCGATCGGAGTAAAAGACCCGGTCCATATCACATTAGAATGTTTTAATACTTCTAATTACGAAAAAACCACCGTGAACGTTCGTAGTGTAAAGCTTTGGAAAGAATTCGACGGCAATAAATTCGTGGCCCTTCCTCCGGATGGGAATGATAAGGGGATCGATGGAGATGCCCACGCGAAGGATAATATATTCACCTTCGAATGGAGGCCTACTTACAAGGACTGGGGAGATATGTTCTTGGAAGTGGAGATGGAATACGGAAAGGAGAAGAAGCAGGGAAAACTACTGACTTCCTTTTTCTCTTCTCCTTATATCCCTGCAGAATGGAGCGGATATTTTTTAGATATTCCTAAAGAAGGTTCTTTGAGCGTAAAGGCCGGATTGAACGTATTCAAAGCCGGAAATTATCATTTAGAAGCAAACCTCGTAAATTCGGGGAATGGGGACCCGATCGCCTGGGCCAGTTTTGACGGAAAGTTGAACGCAGGCCGCCAAGAAGTAGAATTTCTATTTTACGGAAAATTGATCCGGGAAAGCGGCTATGAAGGCCCATACGCGTTAACCCAGCTTAGAGGCCATAGGGTAAATCTTGCAGTCGATCCGGATTGGTTCGCTCAAGGCGAAGAAGGAATGAAACGTATCCTTGCTGCCAAGACCACGGAGCCGGATAAGGAGCTACTTGGTCCTCATAAAGAAAACTATATTACGAAAGAGTATAACTTAAATAATTTCTCCTTAAAGGCATATGAATCACCAGAGAAGGATGCAAAAGTTAAGCAGTTGCAAGATTTAGCACGTTAGACAGGATTTGCTTTTGCAGAGTTCGATTAGCGAATATTTCCCTAAAAATACAAAAAGGATTGGAAATGGAAGAAGACATATTATTGAAAATTGATGAAAAAATCGGGGAAGTTCGTACCGAATCAATCGATATTTCATGCAATGAAATCATGTCTCTAATTGAAAACAAAGAAATGGTCATTCAACCTGACTACCAAAGATTATTTAGATGGAGTGATGAACAAAAATCTAAACTTGTCGAATCTATCATTTTAGAACTCCCCATTCCCGAAATATATGTTGTTGAAAACGAAGATGGGATTTTTGAGTTAGTTGATGGCCTTCAGCGAGTAAGTAGTATAACACAATTCGTTAACCCTGAGATTTTAAACTTAGATGGGTTTACATTAAATGGGTGCGATCTCATTGATGATTTGAATGGGAATCAATACGAGGATCTTCCTTTACGCCTAAAATTAAGACTCAAAAGAGCAGTCTTGAGAACTGTAATTATTAAAAGGCAAAGTAAAAAGCAATTACGCTACCAAATGTTTAAGCGTTTAAACACTGGAGGGAGTAACTTGTCTGAGCAGGAGATCAGGAATGTTACTGCGAGGATGATTGGAGAAAATGGAAAAGAATTTTATGATTTTTTAAAGAAAATGTCCGATTACCCTGCTTTTCAAATCTGTATAGAAACTTTACCTGATACAGAGATTTCGAAAAAAATGGATGAAGAATTGATTCTTAGATTCTTTGCAGCGAAAAATTTTCTTGCTCAATACAGAGGTAATATCGCGAATTGGTTGAACGAATATATGGAGAGCATTCTATTAAAAGGAAATATTTTTAATTATCGTAAAGAAGAAAAGATTTTTGTAGATACGTTTACTCTTTTGTCAAATTCATTAGGGGCGGCTTCTTTTGTGAGATATAAGGCTGGCCGCCCACTTGGTTCATTGTCTCCAGCCTATTACGAAGCAGTAGCTGTAGGTTTGGCAAGAAGCCTTGATTTTGGAAAAATTCCGACGATACAAATGCTAGAAGAAGTTGTCCCAAAGAGGCTGCAAGAAGACGTATTTAAAAGATTTACCGGTCCGAGTGCTAGTAAGAGATCTGATATTGAAGGTAGAATTAACTCAATATTTGAAATTATACCATGAATATAATAGAAAGTGATTTGCAGTGGCGAGAAGAAGAGTTAACTCTTTTAAAGAAAGAATTTTTCCAAACCCAGGTGAATTCAAACAAAAAGCTCTATTTGGCCAGGGCTTTAATTTTAATCACATATGCGCATTATGAAGGTTTTATTAAATTTCTTTGGGATCATTATGTAAGTCACTTAAAGCAGCTTAATCTTGAATTAGGCGAATTTAAAGACACGATAAGAATTTATATTTTTGAGGATGAATATAAAAAATTCAAAAACACATATGACATACGAAACATTTTAGAGTTATTGCAAAACCCTGGCCATATTCTGAGAAAAAGAATGCAAAATCTTGAATTATTGGACACTAAAAGTAATTTATGGCCGAATATACTTGAGGAAAATAATAAGAAAATTTGTATTTCAAGTAAAGAGTTAGAGGATCATAAGCATACTTTAAGTAAATTAGTTGGGTTGCGAAATGAAATTGCACATGGAAAGAATATTACTTTATCTAATATTAATGAAGTAATTGATATATCCAATTCAGTTACAAATGTATTATATGATATGGCAATTCAAATTGATGAGGCTATTAACAGTCAATCATACCGGCAAAATATCACGTAACCGGCCTCGACTGTAATTCAAGATGTTTATGTATTCAAACACTTATCTTTAGAATATGCGACCTATTAGAGCCAGAAGCAGATTCGCTAAGGCCTGCTCCACTTACATTAGCTTCAAGTAGCATGTGACCGCGTAACTACCGTCTCCAATCCCCCCAAAATCCCCTCCCTTTTTCAATAACCCAACCCATAAAAAAGATTGACATTTTCTTTTTATATAACTACATTATTATATAACAAACTAGCTATGCAAAACCTCGATTCTACCTTTGCCGCACTCGCTGATTCGACTCGCCGCGCGATATTGATGCGCCTCGCGAAAGGCGATTTAACGGTCATGGAGCTCGCTAAACCCTTCAATATGAGCCAGCCTGCCATTTCAAGGCATCTCAAAGTTTTGGAGGAAGCCGGCCTTATTTCGACCACGATCCGAGCTCAGGAGCGACCGCGTAGACTTGAAACTACGCAGCTCAAAAAAGCCACGGATTGGATCGAGAAATACCGCCAGATGTGGGAGAAGCGTTATCAAGTACTCGATGGGCTACTCGAAGAATTGCAGACGATGCAAATAAAAGGAGATCAATGAAAATGACTACAGATCAAAAAGAAGTAAAGGTAGAGTTAAAAGGCGAAAGAGAAGTAGTGCTCACACGTTATTTTGCGGCACCTCGCCAATTGGTATTCGATTGTTTTACAAAACCTGAGTTGATGCGCAGATGGCTGACCGGTCCGGAAGGATGGACAATCGATTCTATAGAAAATGATCTGAAGGTCGGAGGCAAATACTTGTATGTCTTTGCGGATCAAAAAGGAACCAAGATGGGTATTTATGGAAAATTCCTAGAAGTGGTTGTTCCTGAAAAATTTTCGAATAACGAGAATTATGCGACAGATCTGGCAGCGTTTAATCCGGACGGTCCGGAAAATCCGGATGCTACAGTCGAGTCTCGTAAATTTACCACCGAAGGAAATCTAACTCTTCTGACTCATGTGTGGACATATGCGTCTGCAGAAGTACGCGAGGCGGAACTTGGTGCGGCTGATGGTTGGAAGGAACTCTTCCAAGGGCTCGATAAATTACTCTCCGAGCTTTCCTAAAAATTCTAGAACTGTGGCCCGATCATTCGTATCAGGCCACAGATAGGATCACCAATCTTGGTTTGCACTGTCCCAATTTCGAGGAGCTAGCCAAAGTGCTTCTGCGATCGCAAATAATCTTTTAGAATCCGATTCGAAAATAGCAGTCATTACTTTGAATGCTCTGGACATTTTCTGCAATCTCCAACTTAGAACTGTATAATCTTCTCCGATCTTAGGGTGTTCTATGATCTTACCTCGGATTTTGCTTAATACGATTAGTTGAGGCTCATATAAAACAGCCGAGAATCCACCTGGGCAGTCCAAAGCCCCCCAAATTGCTGCATCTCTAACAGAACCATCTTGCGATGAAACTGATTGGTCCGGCAACCAATGTCCTGCCATAAGATTTTCAAATCCAATTTGTTCCGGAGCAGGACCTACAAATATTCTCATTCCGTCATGTACTTCTCTTTTAGGACCGCAGACAAAACATGTGGGGAATGGATGAGTTGTAAATCCAGGATAAAGAGCGGAGATCTTTTTTACATCTTCCAAATCAGGAACAAAAGGTAATTTATACTCTGGAAAATCTTCGTTAGGGATTGATTTCAAAGTTGCGAGTATTTTCTTTGAGTCGTCGTAAATCGCTCCTCGTTGTCCGCTTTCCGATTCCATAAGGATCGGAGTTTCGACAGGAGTGGGCCCGAGCAAACGTATTTCGGCCGCATTAGTTCTGACAGCCTCAACCAAAATACCTGCAGTAAAACCGCCATTGCCTGTTTTAGGCGGGCCACAGAATCTCTGAGACAATATCATATTATCAAGTTTCATATTTTATCCTTGGATCGAATTTGTTCCGATCCTTTATTGAGTGCAAAAAATGGAAGAAGCATCGGAACTGCTCGTTTGTAATTCAGATACTTTTCGCCAAACATTTTGATCAGATCTCTTTCCTCATAGAATGTTCCTATGATGATATAAAGAGTCATACCTATGGATAGAATTAGATGATCCGCTTTCATGAATGTTGTACTCCATAAGGCCAATAGTATTCCGAACATCATTGGATGGCGTACTAACTTGTATAAGGAAGGAGTAGAGAACTCGGTTGAGTGTGATTCGGATTTTTTTAGAAAACTCCAGGCCTGCTTTAATCCAAAAAGTTCAAAATGATCGATCAAGAAAGAGGAAAGAACAGCTAAGAACAATCCGATCGAAAAGATTACATGGATCAGATATATTCCGAAATTGTTTTGAATGTTCCAAATCTCGATATCGATCGGTTGCCATAGGCAGGAAAGGACGATTAAAGTAATGCTTGTGATAAGAACGTAAAAACTTCTTTCGATCGGCAGTGGTATTATTTTGCGGCAAAAATTTTTGAAACCTGCCCTGGCCATTACGCTATGGGGTACTCCGAAAAACAGTACTAACGCAATGTTTATACAAATCGATCCTATTACTCCGAATTGAAATTCGAATGAGATCGGCTTTAGGAATTGAGTAGTATCGAGCAGCCGAAAGACAAAAACTATTATAGAAAAAAGATAAATTGCATAAGAGATTAAAGCGAATATCAAATAAGAAAGTCGTATAAACATATTATTTTTAGACAAATTTGCCCCCGAAATGCTTGGCATTCAAAGCATTTTATAAATTATCAATTTAGGTAGAAGATTTATGCTCGTTGCTGTAAATCATAAATCGTAGAATATCTTTTGGTGGAACTGAATATTGCTTGGGATTCAAAGCAATTTTTGGTTTTAAATAAAGGTTCCTTTGAAGAGAAGATGGAGGATTGGTAAAGAATGGAACAAGATAGGCTATTAGTCCTAATTACTGGGCTACGAGATCAAATTTTAGATGAAATCAAGAAAGATTATATTCGTTTCGGACTGACCGATATAACCCCTGCGATGGGCGCTGTTCTTTGTGCTCTAAAAGGGGATCGTCCTCAATCTATGAAAGAGATTGCTAAAAAGATTTTTAGAGATCAGTCCAGCATTACTCCATTAGTACAGAAATTGGTCGATTTGGATCTAGCGGTTCAGGAGCGTTCCTCCATTGACGCAAGAGAGAGTCAGGTCCGACTCACTACGTCAGGCAAAAATACACGTTTGAAGGCAATTCGAGCGGGAAGAAAAATGAATGCTCGTTTGTATAAAGGTATGTCCGCTTCAGATCGTAAACATCTGATTTCGCTATTGGCTCAACTCAAAAAATAAAAAATCTCGAAGCACTACTGATTGTAGGTCGAGAAATATCATTTATTGATTTTATTTAAATAATCTAAAGAGTAAGTTTCCGCTTTTGAAAAATTTTTAATACCCGGTCCATAAAGTACTAACTTCAACTCATTATAGAGTTTGGCAGAATTCAATAACGATGTTTTGAGCGAATGGAAATCATATGCCGGGATCGTTGATCTTAATTTTTCAAGATCAGTTGGATCAAGAATAAACTCCAACTTCCGAACGCCGCGAGGAAGAGATTTGTTTTTAAGATGAAGTAAGGGACCTAAAACAACACCTCTAAGAAAGGAAAGAAAATCGATCGTTTCAAAATATTCTCCTCTTCCTAGTTTTGTGGCGGCATAATGTATCCAAACCCAAAATCTATCTTCAATCCATTGAAAATCCGGGTTTGGCCATTGGGCTTCTTTACTTTCAAGGATAGAGTCGATCTCTTTATTCTTTTGATAGATAATTATAGGATTTTCGACCCGATCTCTTAACTCTGAGAGTTGGATAAATTTATAATCTACATGAAGAAATGGATCTTCATAGAGACAGATCAGTAATCTTTTTTCTCCAACGTGCTCTCCTGTGAATGCAGAAAGTAAAGGTCCGAATTGATTCGCGAACTCGATCATTTCTTCTCGAGTGTATTGGATCCCATCTTTTAGAATAATTACGAAATCTATATCAGAATATTTATCTAATTCTTTAGAAATAAAGGATCCTGCGACTGCGACACCTTCAACTATGTCTTGGCTCATACAGAATTGTTTTACTTTATCAACGAATAGATTTATTTTTTCCATAGTATGATCTTATATAATAACTGAGTAAGCCTAAGAAGCGTCGAATTAAAATTGAATCTTGTAGGCAGAATTATTGCTCCGAGCCTCTCAAGATCTTTTCCATAGATTTTCCTTTTGCTAGTTCATCCACAAGCTTATCAAGATAACGGATTTTCTGCATAAGTTTGTCTTCGATGTCTTCTACCCTATAGCCGCAGATCACTCCTTTGATAAGCGAAACATTTTTATTTAGTTGTGGGGCCTGATCAAAAAATTCTTTGAAATTCACTTCGTTCTTAAGCTGTTTTTGAAATCCTTTTTGATCATAACCGGTAAGCCAAAAAATGATCTTATCAACTTCTGCTTTAGTTCGCCCTTTTCTTTCGGCTTTCTGAACATACATTGGATAAACTTTTGCGAAAGACATAGCGAAAACTTTTGAATTTTCCATTTGATCCAATCACCTTTTCTATTTCCGTAAATTCTACTCAATTTACTGAAACTCGTAAATAGCTTTAGTAACCGCATATATGAATGAGTTTTTAAAGTTTATGGATATCCTTAAGAAATCTTTCTTTTTCTTCTTAATTGTTGGTAATTTCCTAAATATTCTAATTGACATGCAGGTATTTACCTGCATATAATTTTCTTAATTAACTAACGAATGGACGCTGATAATGTTTTCAAGGCGCTGGGAGATCCTACACGCAGAAAGCTGCTCGACCTTCTATATGAGAAGAACGGCCAGACTTTGGGGCAACTTTGCGAACATCTGGATATGACTCGGCAATCTGCTACTCAGCATATTGGGATCCTGGAGGCGGCCAATTTGATCAGTACGGTTCGACGAGGAAGGGAGAAGCTCCATTTCATCAATCCCGTGCCGTTGCATGAGGTCTATGAACGCTGGGTGAGAAAATTTGAATACCAACGTCTTAGCCTGCTGCATGACCTGAAGAAGGAACTTGAAGGAGAGAATAACAATGAGTAAAGAGAAGACTAGTTTCGTTTACGTGACTTATATACGCTCTACGCCGGAGAAGGTGTTTGAGGCGATCACCAATCCAGAGATAACAAAACGTTATTGGGGTCACGAGAATATCTCCGACTGGAAACCAGGATCTTCATGGGAACATGTGCGTAATAATGAAGAACGTATTGTGAATATAGTAGGTAAGGTAGTAGAAGTTGCACCTCCAACACGTTTGGTGATCAGCTGGGCAAGTCCTTCTCAAGCTTCTGATCCGGAAAGCTACAGTCGCGTAACCTTCAACGTCGAAGAGTATGAGGATATGGTAAGATTAACTGTTACTCATGATGAGCTTGAGGCGGGCAGCGGAATGGCTAAAGGTATCCAACAAGGATGGCCAATCGTTCTTTCTAGTTTGAAATCATTATTAGAAACAGGACAAGGGATCGATGTCTTCGCTAAACCAAAGGCAACATCAAGCGGGAGTCTTTCATGAGCGAAGCTTATACAGGCGGATGTGCTTGTGGCGCGATCCGTTATTCAACGAAACACAGCCCTATCTTTCAAAATCATTGCCAATGTACTGATTGTCAAAAGAGAAGCGGAACTGGGCATGGTTCTTATCTTACATTTCCTGTAAGATCCGAGATGACGATCACTGGCGAAGCGACTCATTGGGAAGTAAAAGGAGATAGTGGAAATATAAAGATCCATTCCTTCTGTCCGGTATGCGGAACTCCGGTTTACTTAAGTTTTGCTGCAATGCCGGACTTGATCGCGATTCATGCGGGAAGTCTGGATGAGCCGAGCCGCTTTTCACCTCATGTGCTTACTTATAAAGTTCGTGGGCTAAAATGGGATTCAATTGACCCATCATTGAAAACATTTGAGACAATGCCGACCGGCTAAAGGAGGCGAGTGGTGAATATGCGGTTGATTCGCTCATCCACCGGCTCGTAAAGGGGAGAATTTCTCCCCTTTTATTGTAGGAAGGTCAATGAGTTTGAAGCCAGTTCACTAAGTCTCCGAGTACTCTTGCTTTGTCTGCAGGAAGTTCATTCATGGTTTCGTGATATAAACCTTCGTAAATTTTCATGCTCTTATCGGAAGAAGGGATTTTTTCAAAAGCTTCTTCTGTTCCGACAGAAAGTGCGATAGAATCTTCTTTTCCATGGAATAGATACACTGGAAAATTAATTTTTGTGGCTTTCTCCAAAGCTTTCTCTTTGGAATTTAATAGGAAATCCCCCAAATAAGCTCCAACAGAACCGTGAACCAGTGGATCTTTTTTATAAGCTTCTACCACTGAATTGTCTCTGGATAATGCTTTTACATCTAAACCTGTAGGAACAGTCAATGTTGGGAACGCACCTGCGAGTAAACTTCCGGCGCCTTTTTTGATATTCATTACTAGATCTGTTTTTACTGAGATTGGAAGCCCGCTTAAAACCAAACGATCTAGGCTTGCTTGATGAGAAGGTTCTCCTGCATAAAAAAGAGAGATCAATGCTCCCATAGAATGCCCTAAGAGAGTGACTTGTTTTACACCTTCTTTTTGTTTTGCGATACTCACTAGGCGATCCAAGTCAGCTAAGAATTGGTTGAAATGGGTTACTACTCCTCTGCTTCCGCCGGATTTTCCGTGTCCCCTTGCATCTATTAGATAAACATTATATCCTTTCCCGGAAAGAGCTTCTAAAAGATTGTCGTATCTTTTTCCATGCTCTCCGATCCCGTGATGGACAACTAATGTTTTAGGTTGGCTTGCGTCTTTTGCACGATAGGCCCTGTAATAAATGGATACGTCTCCGGCTCCGACAAAGGTTCCGTCTTCAATCTGGTAGTTTTGTTCCCAATTCATTCGGTAAATATCCGATGCGTAGCGAAAATGGGGAAGGAAATTTCTACCCTGAGGGGATTCTTTCTTTCAAGTATTTTGAACGAACGTAATGATTAGGGCAAATTTATAGATCCTGGTCTGAGAATAGATCGGGTTGTAAATGTTCCGATTTTTTCTTTTTAGTAAGATAACGAATCGGAACGGAAAATAGATCGGTTCTCAGTTGTCTTCTTGTCGTAAGATTGAATCGTTTCATACAAATGGAGAATCTTTTTTGTAGAAGATCAGCATAATGACCGGCGCCTTTCATTCTTTCTCCCCATTTTGCTTCGTATAATTTTCCGCCTCTTGCCTCGGAGATCACTTTTAGGACTTTTTCTTTTTTAAGGGGGAAATGCCTAGTTAACCAGTCCTCGAAAAGTGGGGCCACTTCGAAAGGAAGTCGGATAAATACCATTCCAGCAGCTTCAGCACCCGAGATAGAGGCTTGCTCCAATAAGTTTTCCATTTCGAAATCGTTGATAAACGGGATTACAGGAGCAAATAATACTCCGGTTGGAACTCCTACTTCGGTTAGCTTTCGAAGAGTTTCCATTCTTTTGTTAGGAGCGGGCGCCCGGGGCTCTAACTTTGCCCAGAGTTCTTTGTCCAAAGTGGTGATAGAAAGAAATACTTTCAAAATACCTAATTTACCCATTTCGGAGAGAATATCCAAATCTCTTTGGATTAGGGAGGATTTAGTAATGATCGCCGCAGGTTGTCGGAATTCCAACAACACTTCCAGAATAGAGCGTGTATTCTTATATATCCTTTCTCCAGGTTGATAGGGATCGGTTGCGGTCCCGAGAGTGATCGGAAGTACTGCCTGCTTCTTCTTTCTTAATTCTTCTGCGAGTAATTTGGCAGGTTCTTTTTTTACGAAAATTTTGGTCTCGAAATCCAATCCGGGAGAAAGATCCACGTAAGAATGATTCGGTCTTGCAAAACAATAAATACAACCGTGCTCGCAGCCTCGATACGGATTGATACTCGCATCGAAAGGAATGTCAGGAGATTTATTTCTGGTTAAGATGGATTTGGAATCTTCCCAAAAAAACTGAGTGGCAGGAGAAGGTTCTTCTCCCAGATCATATCTATCTTCTAACCAAACTTCTCTAGAAGTTTTATCAAATCGGCTCGGAGGTAATTCTTCCGTGCCTCTCCTCTTGAAATTCATGTTTGGATTTTATAGAAATACTAAACATAAAACAAGCAAAAATATGTATGCATTCTGAAAAAGTTCCTACATGAATTTCACTTTTGTTGGAACTCCTACATGAGAGCGGAAATGCCTCTTTGAAGGATTGTGATAGCCTGAAACATTTTACTTTTGGCGAATAATGCATCAGGCAATAAAGATCTGATTCGGATCATCGGAACTCTTCTTGCATGAGAATGAGGAATGCCATTTTTTAAGCGAACAAACTCCAGTTGTCCTTAGAAGTTGAAAAAATTTACTTTTGTTGGAACTCCTACATAAGGACGGAAAAGCCCCCTCCCTGTATAGGGTGGGGGGAGTGGCTTGTGGGAGAGCTTCATTTCCCTATATCAGAAAATTCGCATATAAGCAAGAAGGATTCGCACATACAAAATGTAGGAACTGCCGTAATTCACAGGATCTTTACATAGAGTTTTGTGGTTGTATTGCTTTTTTAAGATTTATTGAGAGTCTGCGGTTTCTGACCCTTTTCGAGTTTTTCGGATTAAATTCCGGGTTTCTCAAACGATAAGATCCTTCTTAAAAGATCTTATCGTTCTACAAATTTTTCTTTAAGATACTTCTAACTTGGCTCCGTCTTCCCAAACTTTGTATGCTGGAAGATTGGAGATTGTTTGTATATATCCGGATGATTTGGAGCTTAATTTTACTCCATAGGTTATGAATCTGGAGACAACCGGAGTATAGAATGCATCTGCGATAGAGAAATCTTTTCCGAATAGGAAGGGGCCTCCGTAGGAACTGATACATTCTTCCCATATCTCTTGGATCCTATCTATGTCTTTTTGAGCCTCGATCGGAGGTTGATAGTCCGTCTTTCTTCCTACAAAGTTCATGCTTAAGTTGGATCTTAATCCTGAAAATCCTGAGTGCATTTCTGCAGTAATGGATCTGGCCTTTGCTCTTGCGGTTTTGTCTTTGGGCCAGAAATCTTTATTGGAAAAGGTTTCCGCCAAATATTCGGATATTCCCAGGCTATCCCATATTTGTAGATTTCCGTCATGTAGAACAGGCACCTTTCCCGAAGGAGAATACTTATCGATCACTTGGGCGTATTCAGGTGTGAAAAGTTTTAGCGGAATTTCTTCGAAAGGAATTCCGAAATGTTTGAGAAGGATCCATGGCCTCAAGGACCAGGAAGAAACGTTTTTATTTCCGATAACAAGTTTCAGATCACTCATAACTTTAGGATTGAAAACGAATGCCAGGGAAGCAAGAAACTAATCCATTCTAGTTATACCATTTTTGTAGGGATTGATACAGTGGATCCCTCTAGCAAGTTTGCCTTTCTTTTGCAACAAATCCCCTAAGAGTTTTGTCTTGGGCCTCTCTTTGTTGGGCTCTTCTATAGATATTATGTTCTTACCGGTGTAGAAGTTCTTTACTGATTCTTAAGAACTGTGTGTAGGATTTTTATATAAATATATGTCTTAAGTTATTAATAAAAGAGAAATCTTTTCGAACGATTCGATCGGTTTCTTTAGATTCAATACGAATCGGATGGATTTAAGTTTGGAAAACGTTAAAGAATTAGTTCAAAGACAAGAAAGTATGCCCGACATTTTGTTAATTTGCGATTCGAACGGACGGATTCTCCATATTAACGAAAATGGAAGAAAGACTCTCGGTATTCAGTCGGTCGAATCTGCAAAAACAATGAGCCTTGCCGATTTTCTTTCCGAAACGGATAGAAAATATTTCGAGACAGTCATTCTACCTAATGTTGCAAAAGTTGGAGAATTCGGAGGAAGAGCACTTCGTTTAATAGGGAAGGACGGGAATTATCTGCAAACCAAGCAGCTTGTATATTCTATGCCTGAGTTATCCTACCTTGTAGTTTTTTCAGAAGATAAGAATTCTGAATCCGAGAAAAAAGACGCATTATATAAAGCATTTCAGCAATCTCAAAACGGAATGTTTTTAACCGACAAAGAAGGTGTGATCCTTGCGGTGAACAAACAATTCGAAAAAATCTCCGGTTTAAAAGAAGAGGAACTTGTAGGTAAAACTCCTAAAGCATTCCAATCAGGCTCTAATTCTTCCAAAACTTTTTATGATGAATTTTGGGAATCGGTTCTTCAGGGTTCCGTGTCTGTCGCAAACTCAAATATTAAAAACGGTTTTGTGAATGTTTCCGATTGGAAACAGAATGTGACCCCGATCAGAGATCGTAACGGAGAAGTTTCCAGTTTTTTAAGCACTATTCTTGCAAATCCTGAAGGAGATGATGTGAAAGCTAAGGTTTCCGATCTTTCTTCTCCTTCAGATACTTTCAGAAAGTATGAGGGAATGGATCGTGAAACTTTGATCGGTATCTTAAGAGATAAGACAAAACTTACTAAAAAAGAGACCGAGATCTGTGCAGGGATCGCATCCGGTAAAGACAAGAGCCGTATCAGCGAAGATTTAGGCATTCATCCAGGAACCATGAAAAACCATTTGAAGTCGATCTATAGAAAGACAATCGATCTTGAAAAAGAGATCCCAGGTCCGGAAAGAGATAAACTTCAAAGACTTACAATCTATCTCTTCCGTTTATTAGGATAATAAGTCGCAGAGTTTGAAGAGACGCGGAGATGTTCACGCAGAGCCGCAAAGACACAGAGGGGTTTTATTTACATTGATCTAAACCTCAGCGACTCCGCGCCTCTGCGTGGAAAAAACCTCTGAGGCTTAGACTCCCAATAACTCTGCGTCTCCTAATCGGCTTTAGCTCCCCAAACTTTGATTACATAATCTTCTCTTCCGGAACCTTTTCTATACTGTTTATAGTGAGTAGGATTCTTTTTATAATAGTCTTGGTGATATTCTTCCGCGGGATAAAATTCACTCGCAGCTAAGATCTCCACGGCAATTGGAGAAGAGAATTTTCCTGAGGCTCCGATCTTATCTTTAAATTCTTGGGCTAATTTTCTCTGAGCCTCATCTTTATAGTAGATCGCAGTTCTGTATTGATTTCCACGATCTGCGAATTGCCCGCCTGAGTCTGTAGGATCAATTTGTCTCCAATACGTATCAAGTAGTTTTGCATAATCGATCTTTTTCGGATCATAGGTTACTAAAACGGATTCTCGATGGCTTGTTCTTCCGTAACCTACGTCTTCATATGTCGGATCCTTCTCCTTTCCGCCTGTATAACCGGATACGACCGAAATTACTCCGGGCAATTTCTCAAAAGGACCTTCCATACACCAAAAACAACCGCCTGCGAAGATGGCAGTCTCAGTCTTTTCTTTTTCTTTCGATATTAGAATATTCGAAAAACTAAATATTACGAAAGTTATAAATATGGATTCTAATCTTATAAGTTTGAACAAATTTTTCTTCATTGCTTCCTTCTCGGTTCCATTTTTTTAAAAAAATTTCATTATATCTTCAACACTCTCTTGCTTTTTCTAAATTCAAGTTTTATAAAAAATCCTGGCAACGAGAGTAGAATCTAATTTCATCTACATATAGATACTTTCGACTGACGTCGGAAAAAGTTACGGCCTTATCAACCGTTTCCAATTCTGGAATTTATTTTTATGTAAATTCCGCCAAGCGGGTATCATGAATACGAAAACAAAACAATTCATTTCTTCACTTCCTTACGATCTTCCAGCAAGTATCGCGGTGTTTTTAGTAGCTATTCCTCTTTGTTTGGGGATCGCTCATGCATCCGGTGCTCCCTTATTTTCCGGAATTATTTCCGGTTTTATAGGCGGGATAGTAGTAGGAACTTTTAGTAAATCGGCTCTCAGCGTATCAGGACCAACTGCTAGTTTAACCGCAATTGTTCTTTCCGGGATCAAAGATCTAGGGAATTTCGAAGCGTTTTTATTGGCCCTTTTGATCGCAGGGATCATTCAAACCATCCTAGGGATCCTAAAAACGGGAGCATTATCCGCATATTTGCCTTCTGCAACCGTGATTGGAATGTCTGTCGCGATCGGATTACTTCTAGTGATCAAACAACTTCCTCACTTGATCGGTTACGATGTAGAAGAATTCGGGGTAGAAGAGTTTGATCTTACGAAAGAGGATATCAACGAATCCTATCACGATCCTCACGAACCGAAAGAAACAAACTCTCTCATGTTGATCGTTCATGCTGTACGAAATTTACAGCAGAATGTTTTCATCATAGGGATTATTTCCTTGGTTGCTTTCTGGGTCTGGGATCGTTACTTCTCTAAAAAATTCAAATATATCCCTGCTTCCTTATTCGCGATCCTATTGGGAACATCGGTGAATATTTTTCTAGGAGAGTTTCTACCTGGAGGAACTTTAACCCAGGACCACTTAGTTACTCTTCCGGTATTTAAGAATGCTTCCGAGTTATTCAATCATTTGGACTTTCCGGATTTCTCTTTTTGGAATAATGGAACAGTCTGGACATTGGCTCTCACGATCGCGTTCGCTTCTTCTTTAGAATCTCTTCTTTCCATAGAAGTGGTGGATAAGTTGGACGAAGAGAATCGCAAAAGCCCTATGTCCCGGGAATTGATCGCTCAAGGATTGGGAAATATGGCTTGCGGACTTGCGGGTGGAATTCCGATCACAAGCGTCGTGGTGAGAGGTTCCGTAAACGCTTCTTCAGGAGCAAAAACAAGACTTTCCGCGATTATGCACGGGGTTTGGATCGGTACAAGTGTATTACTTTTCCCTAAACTGATGAATAAGATCCCGCTCGCTTCTTTGGCTGCGATCTTAGCTTTTACAGGGCTAAAACTTGCAAGGCCTGCGATGTTTAAGTTGATGTTCCAGAAGGGATATTCTCAGTTCTTACCATTCCTCGCGACGGTCGCAGTAACTCTATTCACAAATGTTCTTATCGGAACGTTCTGCGGGATCATAGTATCTCTGATTTTTGTTCTATACAGAGACAACCAGGGCGCAGTCATCCGTGTGGAATCTCATGGAAAATTCAGACGGATCGTTCTCGGTGAAGTGATCGGATTCTTGCATAAGTCTAGGATCAAATCGGTTTTAGAAGAGCAACCTTCCGGGATCACGTTAGAGATTGACGGGACCAGGACACTTCATATGGACCTGGATATTCGAGAACTGATACATGATTTTAGAAAAAACGCATATCATAAGGATATTAAAGTAATCCTAGGAGGAATACCGCACATGCATAACGATATCGAATCTTTAAAAGAAGAAATGAACGAATCCTACCAAAGATTGCTTACAAATAACCAACAATGGGTGGAAGAAAGGACTTCGGAAGATCCTGAATTTTTCGCAAGGAATGCGGAAGGCCAAAGCCCTCAGGTACTATTCATAGGTTGTAGTGACTCTAGGGTTCCTGTAAACGTGATCACCAAAACCAATCCTGGAGAAATTTTCGTGACCAGGAATATTGCAAACGTTGTCTCTGTGGACGATATGTCCCTCTTTAGTGTGGTTCAATACGCGATTGAAGCATTAAACGTAAAACATATCATAGTATGCGGGCATTATGGTTGTGGGGGAGTAAGGGCCGCACTTAAGGGCCAGGCAACCGGTCTCATCGACAACTGGATCACTCATATTAAGGATGTGTATCTGAAACATAGGGAAGAATTGGATCTTTTGCCGGATGATAAGAAGGAAGAAAGGCTAATCCAATTGAACGTGGCGGAACAAGTTGTGAACCTATATAAGACCGGAATGATCCAAAACGCTTTAGCGAAGTATGGTTTTCCGAAAATTCACGGATGGGTTTATGATATCCGTAACGGACAGATCAACGAAGTGGATTATAAAGATCTTTTAACTAAGGAATTGGGCGGACTATACGGCTATCCTAAATAGCCGCAGGTTGATACAGTAATTCCTGGACCCTAAGGTATTTGTCCATGCCGTTGATTTCCCAACGAACTACTTCTCCCACTCGAGCTCCTAAAACAGCGGAACCGTGTGCGGAGAAGAGGGAAAGTTTACCGTTCGGTGTTGCGTTCTCCGCAACATCTTCCGGATACACTAAAGTGAACTGAAATGCTTCCGCGTTGCCCAAATCCTTGAGTACGAATTTGGAATTCATGGTGATCAGATCTTGTGGGACTTGGCTTGCGTCTATCTTTTTGGCCTTGGAAAGTGTCTTACGTATCATTTCCAATATGCTTGGTTGTGTGGCCTGGGAGTGGGCAGAACCTTCGATAGTGGATAAGATCTTTTGGTGATCATTCTTAGAAAGAAATCGTTTTCCACTCATAAACATCGGGCCTCCCCTTATAAAACAAATCCGAAACTTACATAAGCGCATAATGTACTCAAGCGTTTTTCCTTTTCTTGAATTTTATGAAAATTGCATTCGATTATGAGACATAGATTTAATTTTTCTAAGATAAATTATACTAAACGAAAGATAAGTTTCGTTCGACAAGTGAAGTAGATATGTTTCTAACTCTGTTCCAACCGACTAGAAATAAATCCTTCGCATTAGTTAAATACCTGTTTCGTTTGGTTCGTAAAGACGTCCGACCGATTCTGATCCTTCCGAAAGGAAGTTTGGGTTTAGAAGATGGATTAAGTTTCGGAAGAATGATATCCAGGATCTCGAATGGTCACTCATCTGCGGTACTTGGCTTTGCGGAAAATTTTTCCCAAGCAATCCGGTTCTGTAAGGAAGTACATTCAGGAGTCCTCGGACATTCGGGTAGAGACCTTCCGATCTTTGTAGACGTGACTCGGCTTTCGACTGGGGACTCGGACCGGGACTTGGAAGAAATGATCCAGGATTTAGGAGAAAATTGGGAAAGGTTTTTTCCTCTCACTTGTTTTTTGGAGATAGGCCGGGACAGTTCCAGACTAGAAGAAGCAAGCGGTCGCACCTCTCTTTTTCAGATCTCATCCCTAGTCTTGGAAAGAAAGGGGAGTCACTGGAGATCTTTAAAGAAAGAAAGCACTGAGGACGAGGACTATGGGGACTGGACCTATGAATTGATCTCCACTCTTCTTCCGGACAAGGGTTAAGGTCCGATAGAAGACTATCGTCGGACTAGAGATAACCTTCTTCTCCCCCTGAAATCATATCTAAAATTTCTAAAAGGGAACGGAAGATAGTCCGAGCCCGGTCCAAACATCCGAAGATCGATCCATCAGAAATTTTTTTCCAAGTACATCTATGTGACCCTTCCGGACCGGTCTTTCTTTTTTAGGGGACAAGCTAGGGGGTATTTCATATTTTTAATTGAAGTTTTTTCGATCTCGGTCTTGACTGATAAAAATTTTGCCCCTAATGGGGAAGAGCAGGTTGATCTTGCATGATCGAAAGACGCACGAACAAGTTCGGGGAAAACGGAATCTTCGCCTCTCAACCAATCGCTAAGGGAACTTTATTGTTCAGTTATAGCGAGTGGATCGAGGATGAGGAATTCGGATGGAAAGTACTCTCCGTTTCGGAAGCTGACGAACTTCCGGAAGAGGAAAAGGAAATCTTCATGAAATACGGCTATGACGTAGACTTCGGGCTAGTCACCGGACCTTCCGGACCTGAATACGTTATCAATAGCTCCAATTTTATGAACCATTCCTGTGATCCGAACATGTGGTACGATCAAACGGATAATATTATAGCCAAACGGGATATAGAGCCCGGAGAAGAGCTGACCATCGACTACGGAAACTTCGTAGTAAACTTTGATCAGACCTTTGAATGCGCTTGTGGTTCAAGTAATTGTAGGAAGTCCATCAGAAAGGACGACTGGAAGGTATTATTGCCTCAGTACAATTTGAATTTCCCTACCTTTATGCATAAGGAAATTAAAAAGATCTTGGTAAAAGTCCCAGCCTAAGGGACTTTTTTCTTTTCCGGGTTTCCGGGGCTTGTCCCCGGGATCATTTCCTTACTCTGGATTGCCTTCTCCATAAAATACGGGCAAAACTTTCTCCTTCCTGTCCTTCAGTCTTCCAAAGTTCCGGATCACTGGTCTTACGCGCATTCTCTATCGTATAGAAAGCTCCTGGAGCCGTTTTCTTTAGGATTGCTAACACGATCGGTATGTCCTTTCTTCTTAAAAAGGAAAGGATCACTTTTACGGGGCCTCTTGCTCCTTGAGCTTCCAGGCTTGTGGTCCTGTATCCGGCTTGGGTCAGATTTTGAACGATCTCTTCTCCTTTCTCCGGAACGATGATGCGGATAAGTGAATGCCCGATTGCAAGCTTCTCTTCTACAACCATTCCTAAGAAGGTGCCTGTTGCAAAACCGCCTGCGTAAGCGATATAGCAGAGAACATTGCTTAGATTTCTCATGATCTGAGTGATTACTATAAGCCAGAGAAGAACTTCCACAAAGCCAAGCATTGCAGCAAAGATCTTTCTTTCTCTTGAGATTAGAATGATTCGAACGGTTCCAATACTTACGTCCGTCATTCTGGCACAGTAAATTCCGAGGGGTAAAAGGATATAATCGAAGGCCCAATCAGGCATTCGATTATTTTGGAGGATCGTCGGCGCTTGGCCAGCAATTTACGGTTTGCAGTACACTTCTACTGTTTTGGTAGTATAGAAGGGGCCGATGAGTGTATGAATGACTAGGTCCAAAAATCCGGTCTTTAGAATGACTTCAGGATGATGTCTATCGCAGCTTGCTTCCATAGGAGCAGTTGTAGAATAAATCCCGAACACAGTACTTCCTTGTTTTACCTTTTTATCCGGGCCAGGGGTGTCTTTGGCAAGAGCGTATGGAGTATCCCCGCCTTTATGTACTACAGTCGTAGTATGACAGCCTAGTCCAAATCCTAAGACCGAAACTAAAACTAGAATTCTAACTACTTGTAACATTCTATCTCCACAGTTTGAGGGGAATATATTGCGAGGGTGAGCTGTTCCCAAAATCCGTTCCAGAATGTTGTGTATTGGTGAACCGATTTAGGTCCGTCTGCACAATATTTGGAAGTATCCACCACTAAGTTTCCGGGATAGAGCCCGAAGAAGTAATACGTATGTTGGATCTTATGGATCTCTCCGCCTTGTTCTGCCTGAGCGGAACGAAGGTCCAATGCTCTCTTACATTCTTTGGATGTAGGATAAACTCTACAAGCCTCAGGAGGAGCTTGCGGATAACGGACCATAGCATGTCTGCAATCCTGGGCAAGGCCTAGGCAAAGAAGAATAATCCCTAAAAATATAATCCTTTTATCTACGTGCAACTTCTTCCTCCCAAATCACCGAAGCGTATCCTGGGCCATGGACTGCTGCAAAAATTCTATAAGTGAGTACATCATTCTCGTTTGGAGAAAGATGTTTCAGTACCAGGGAATAATCCCCTTTCTCCGGATTTTCGATCTCTAGTTTGCATGGAGACTGAGAAGTGATCTTCTCTCCACAATTGGTTTTAGAATCGAATAGAATGCCTTTTTTGGCCAAGGTCACTCCAAGATCCGGTTTATCCGTGAGCACCTCTATGATCAAAGAAACTCTATCCGCTTGTTTGATCCTAAATCTGTATTCCCAAGAACCGGAGAGAATAGTCCCGTCCGTTTGTGCTTGGAAGGCAAGATTTTCCGCACGAGAGATCTTCTCGAAACGAAGAGGCTCGTGTCCTTGCTCTTCTCTACAATTATAAAGAAGAGCTAAAGAGAGTAGGCCGAGTGCAGCGGTAATGAAGAAAGTTTTTCTCATAGGTTTTGCTGCCTGTAAACTCGAACCGGGGTATTGTTTTTACCAACACTCACGTAGAGATAATTTACTCCACCGGTAGCAACGGATACAGCGGAGAAGATTTGCTGCACATTGCTCGAGTCTGTGAGTCCGTTACCCGCAATTTGGGTCCATACATTCGATGCAGAACCTGGATCCGCAGTATTGGTGCGATAGATCCTGATACCGTTCGGGTTATCGAATCCTACATAGAGATAGGTTCCGTTCTTAGCCACCATCGTAATGGTTTTATTCGTAGAATCTCCGAAGTTGGTGATACCGTTACCGTCGTCTCCAACAACCGTCCAATCTCCTGCATCACATTCGTTTGCATTTCCGGTTGTTGCAGGGCTACATTTCCAAAGCTGAGCTCTTCTGTTTGTCTCAGTTCCGTCAGTACAACCCGCTACAGTTCCTGCAGTTTGACGAACCGCGGATGCTTGAGTGCCTTGGACACAGATCGTACGAGTGACGTATAACTTATCGTTGAATTCTGCGAATTGAGCGAATGCTCTATCTGCAGGGATCAAATCGTAGAACTTAGCAAGTTCCAACGAGAACCAGTTATTGGTTGTGCTATTATGCCATTTCGTATTCGTTCTTGGTCCAATTTCTGTCCAATCGGCACAAGTATTTACTCCACTACATGCAGTGGTTGGATTTGAGGAGTTGGAACGAATGATCGAACCGTTATGCCCTACCGCATGCAAACCTCCGTTCGCTGCGTAGATCCTATTTTTGAATACGATGGAAGAATCCACTCCGATATAGTATCCCCAGTTCGGACTACTATTGGAAGAACCGCCGCTGGAAAGTCCGCCGAAATAAGGCATATAATCGATACGGATCCTTCTACCGTTTGTCCCGTCAGTCGCGTCACAGTTGGAACCTGCAGTACAGAATCCTGTAGTTCCTGATCCTGTATCACTTGTATTGAAAGAGATATATCCGAAGTCAGGTGCGTTCAAACCGGAGCCGCTCGTGTTACTCGGTTTTGCAAATCCAGGGAAGACCCTATTATTCATAACTGTAATGGAAGAAGTTCCCGCAGTTACTGTTCCTGTAATCGTTCCCATATCTATGTATTTGTAGTTCAGGTTGGTGGAAGTATCGTTCGAATAGTAGATATAATCGAATAGATAGTTTCCGCTTCCATCCGGAGTGGTTCTCGCAGCAGCGATAAAGATATAAGGATTACTTACCAAACTTCCTGTGGTGAAAATTCCACGTCCACTTTCGTTATCCGGTCCGCAACCGTTTGCAAGAGTCGCATCGTTTTGTGTACAACCAGAGTGTCCCAAGGTTACGTAAGGAGGAACTGCAATGCCGTTCTCTCTCGTAGTAGCAGTGCTTGAGCTTGTGTAAGTTGAATCTTGTCCGCTAAGCTGAGTGGTATCCTTGGTGAAGGAGAACTGAACGGATTCAGGATTTGCTCCATCATAAGCGAAACGTAAAGCTCCGTTACCTGCGTTGTTCGGCCCTGTGTAGATCTTGCTATTGAAGTCTGCAAGATAACCGAATGTAGATCCGTTCGGATCGATTGAGATCGGACCATCAGCAAAGTTTACAGGAGAAGTTCCACAACCTAGGAATGCGGCTCTATCTCTTGGAGAAGATTGAATATTCTCGGAATTTCCCGAGTCTCTGATCGATCCCCAAGAACTATTATTGAAACCGTCTCCATCCACGTTGTTTGCAGCGATGATTGTGTATTGAGCTCCTGTTTGTAGTAAACTATGGGTCACACAAACTTTTGCAGAATCAGCAGTCGCGCCACCGCAAACGATACCGTCCAGGATTTTCGCAGAGCTAATCGTTCCGAGATCTGTAGTTCCTACAAAAGCGTAACGGTTCGCACATTCAGAAGTGCTGCTACATTCTGCAGAGTTTGCCGTGTTATTTCCGGATTTGATCGGTTTAGAGAAGTTGATGATCACAGTGCTTGTGCTTGCGCAAGAAGCAGAACTTACTTTCAACTGTTCTTGTCCTACGAAGTCTCCGTAGTTCGCACAACCTAAATTGTTCGGACTTGCGGAAAGATCTTGGACTCCGCTCTTATTCACGATGATCGTGTAGTTCGTTCCGGAAGTTTGTGAAGAAGCTAAAGTTAGAGTATAGATCGCTCCTGTTCCACTTACCGAAGAAACGGAAATTGTGGATGTAGAAGAGAAGTTACTATTATTCGAACAAGAACCCGTTACTGCGGAAGTTAAAGCTAATTTGTAATTCGAAGCAGTGGTCGCTTGAGTAGCGTTTACGTCTTCGGAGAATGTTACCCGAATTGTAGTAGGGCTCAACGACACAACACTCGAAACTGTAGGAGGAGTCGTATCTAAGAATACTACAGTCAATTGAGTGTTTCCACTCACTGAACCGCTTGTTGCGCTGATCGTTACTGTTCCTGCAGAAACTCCAGTCGCTCTACCTTCTGTTCCGGAAGCATTGCTGATAGTCGCGTTGCTTGTGCTGGAAGAAGCCCAGGTGACTGTAGTTGTCAGGTTCTGAGTAGTGGAATCCGAATAAGTTCCTGTTGCAGTGAAGTCCTTAGTCTGGGTCGTATACACGCTACTATTCGTAGGAGATACAGAGATCGAAACGAGAACCGCAGCAGTTACCGTAAAGTTAGTGGAAGCAGAAACGGATCCCAAAGTCGCCGAGATCGTGCTTGTTCCTACAGCGACCGCAGTAGCTAAACCTTGGTTACCGCTTGCATTACTGATTGTAGAAGAGGCGGTATTAGAAGAAGCCCAAGTGACCTGAGCTGTCAGATCTAAAGTTGTAGCATCCGAATACACACCATTCGCAGTAAACTGAGTCGTATATCCTTTTGCAAGACTGGAGTTGGTTGGAGTGATCGTAATACTATCCAACACAGCTGCAGTTACTGTGACTACTGTATCAGTGCTTGTGACCGAGTTATATGTTGCAGAGATATTTGTGCTTCCTTCTTGTAGAGCGGTCAATCTTCCGTTGGTTCCACTTGCATTGCTGATAGTCGCTTTCGTTTGATCGAAAGAACTCCAAGTAACAGTAGTAGTTAAGTCGGAAGTGCTATTGTCCGTGTAGTGTCCTGTCGCAGTGAAGTTTTGTGTTCTTCCTTTTGCGATACTCAGAGTAGGAGAAGGAGCGATCGTAATGCTTGTCAAGGCCGCTGCAGTTACAGTCAGAGTGCTTGTAGGAGAAGTTACGGAACCTAAGGTCGCTGTAATATTTGTGGTCCCGGTTTGAAGAGTGGTAGCCACACCTTTCGTTCCGGCCGCATTGCTGATAGTCGCCTTGCTTGTATTGGAAGAAGCCCAAGTAACACTATTTGTCAGATCCTGGGTGCTTGCATCCGTATACGTTCCAGTTGCTGTGAAACTTTGAGTTAAACCTTTTGCAACACTTGGATTTGTAGGATCTACTTGGATAGAAACCAAGGTCGCCGCGGTTACTGTTAAATTCGCGTTTCCGCTGATACTTCCCAAAGTAGCGGTAATATTAGAAGTTCCTAAAGATCCACTATTCGGAGAAGTTAAAGTTTTCTTAGGAGTCGCAGTTAAACTTCCCAATTGGATGATGGAAGTCTGAGAACTTCCCCAAACAACTTGGTCCGTTAGATCTAAAGTGCTTCCATCCGAATAAGTTCCAGTTGCATCTGCCAATGCGGAAGTTCCTTTTGCGATAGAAGAATTATTGAAATGGACCTCGATTGAATCCAATTCCGCAGAAGTGACAGTAAATGTAATAGAACTAGAAACCGAACTAAGAGTAGCGGTAACTGTTGCAGTTCCTACGGAGACTCCGGTTCCTTTTCCTTCTGTTCCATTAGCGTTACTAACTCCTACAGTGGAATTGCTGGAGCTTGACCAAGTAACTTGAGTAGTCAGGTTTTGTGTGCTGGAATCCGAATAAGTTCCTGTTGCGGTTAAATTTTGAGATCTACCTTTTGCGACACTCGGATTAGAAGGAGTGATCGTGATAGATTGTAAGACCGCAGCAGTAACGGTAAGAGTAGTAGACGGAGAGGTTACAGAACCTAAAGTCGCGGAAATATTTGTAGTTCCGACTGCAACACCAGTTGCTTTACCTTCTGTTCCGGAAGCATTGCTGATAGTAGCTTTGCTTGTATCAGAAGAAGACCAGGTGACTTGGGTTGTCAGGTTCTGAGTGCTTGCATCCGTATAAGTTCCTGTCGCAACAAAGTCTCTTGTTAATCCTTTTGCGACGCTTGGATTTGTAGGAGTTACCGCAATCGAAACAAGTTTTGCAGCAGTTACAGTGATATCCACAGTGCCGCTAATACTTCCGGAAGTCGCCGTAATTGTAGAAGTTCCTAAGGATCCGCTGTTCGGAGAGTTTACCTGTTTTTTAGGAGTAGCAGTTAAACTTCCTAATTGAAGTACGGATGTTTGAGAACTAGACCAGGAAACCGAGCTGGTTATATTTTGAGAAGTTCCGTCGGAATAAACTCCTGTAGCAAGGATTGTCGTGCTTGTTCCTTTTGCGATCGAGGAATCATCCGCAGTTAATTGAATGGAATCTAAAACCGCAGCGGTTACTGAGAAAGAAATAGTCTCGTCTATCCCACCGATTTCTGCAGTGATATCAACAGTTCCTACATTGATCCCCGAAGCTCTACCTTCGAAACCGGAACCATTATCCACTGTTGCGATAGAACTGTCATCACTTGTCCAGGTCACTTGATCCGTGATCGTTTCATGATGTCCGTCTGAGAAAATCCCTGTAGCGACCAAGTTTAATGTTCTTCCTTTTGGAGTGCTTGGACTAGAAGGAGTGATCGTAATACTTTCCAAAACTGCAGCGGTAACCGTTACGTCGGTACTTCCCCCGATAGAACTTAAAGTAGCAGTGATTGTAGAAGTTCCTTGGTCTTCAGTGGATAAAAATCCTTTAGAGCCGGATGTATTGCTGATTGTAGCTACGGATGTATCGGAAGAATTCCAAGTCACTGAATTCGTAATATCCTGGCTGGAGCTATCCGAATAGGTTCCTGTCGCAGTATATTGTTGTGTTTTACCTAAGGCTAACGACTTGTTCGTAGGAGTTACTGCTATCGAAACGAGAGAAGCGGAACTTACGGTTAAAGATATATTAGAAGCGTTTAAACTATTATAAGAGGCGCGTACGGTTGTAGTTCCAGTGGCAACCGGAGTCACGAGTCCTGAAGCATCTATTGTAGCAATTGCAGCACTTCCTGTGTTCCAAGAAGTATTCGGATCGTTTGTAAGATCTTGATTGGAACCGTCGGCAAAATTACCGGTAAGAGAACATTGTCTTGTTACTCCCAAAGGAAGAGAATCCGTTTGGTTTACACAAGTGATCGTAATGGAAGAAATAGGAGCTCCAGTCACTGCAAGAGAGAGTTGAGCCGTTTTGTTTTCGTAAGTAATACTGATGTTCGCAGAACCGACTGCCATACCTGTAGCTTGTCCGCCGCTAGCCATAGAAATAACGGAAGCATCGCTAGAATTCCAAAGTGCATCTGCAGTAATATCTTTATGAGTTCCGTTAGAATAAGCAGCTGTCGCAACCAAGGACATGCTGGTAGTTTTTGCAAAACTAGGATTAGGAGAGGAAATTTCTACTCTGCTAAGAGTAGGAGAAGAGGAGCCTCCCGGTAAAAAGAAAAGTCCGCCTCCTTTTTTACCTGCAGCAAGACCCACAGCTCCGGTGAGTAGAGGCCAGGCGACACACCCTTGGAAAAGAATAAAGAAACACGCGAGTGCCGCGTAAAGTTTTTTGGTGTGGTTAATTCTAACGCTCATATCTATCTCTTAGTTCGAAGAGTTACTTTTTCTCTATCGACCTAAACCAATCTGACGATATAGACCTACGGACTATTTCATGAAAAAATAATTATATTGGATTACTGGAGTAAGTATATGCTTACTTGGACCCGAGAGTTGGGGCGGCGAGTTCGGTCGAATGCTGAACTCGTTTTAATTTCAAAAATCACCACTTAAGTGGGTAAAATTTGTTAGGAGCCGAGTTCTGCTATTTGCTTCTAAGATTATTTACTCCAAAAAACTAAAAAAACCGACTGCTCATTCGAAATTATAATATAGAAATTAGAAAGTAAGCGAACGATTACAATACGGATTATATAATTCGGACGAGTTTCTTCTTTCTTCGCTTCGTAAGCACAAAACTTTGACCTGAATTTAACATATATGAATCTGAAATGTTTTTCCTAAAGAAAGAGAGCCGAGCTGTGAGCGGAGAATAAAGGAAGACTAACGTAAAATTTTTTTAATAAATTTTACGTTTATGTCTCTATTGACCGAAATTATTTCCGTCTAGGATGCGTAAAGGTCTGCAATATACGATTACAGTCTTAGTATTGTAGAATGGTCCGATGAAAAAATGGATCAAAGAATCTCCCGGAGAAGTAACTAATTTCACCTCCGCAGGGATATTATTCTTACAAATCGCTTCTTCTTTTTGAGAAAGCAGATAGATACCGAATAAAGTACTTCCTTGTTTCATGTTTTTTTCGGGAGTAGGCGGTCTTTCTTGCTGAGTTACGGGAAGTGCATCCGCCTTATGCATGAGCACGGTAGAGTGGCAGCCTATCCCTGCTAAGATCAGAAAGATCCCTAAACAGATTTTATTTAGATTGGGTAACATTCTATCTCCAGAGTTCTGGGAGAATAGAGCAATAACGTGATCTGCTCCCAGAATGCGTCAGAAAAAGATTGGAATTGATGGGCCGATTTGGGACCGGCAGGACAATATTTTTCTAGATTCACTACGATTTCGGAGGGATAAAGCCCGAACAAATAGTATGTCTGGGGCACTGTGTGAATTTCACCATTACCATGACTCGGTTTAGAAGCTCTTTCTTCCAAAGCAAGTTTACATTCTTTAGAGCCTTGGTACAATCTACAAGGTTCGGGAACCCTTTGAGGATAATTCACCCATGCATGTCTGCAACTAGTGAAGAAACAGACTATGAATATTAGATATGTTGAAAATTTAACGGCGTACAATTTCTTCCTCCCATGCGACCGATGCAAATCCGGGACCGTGAACGGCCGCAAAAATCCTATAAAATAAAGGCTCTGAACTTTCTTTTTGGCTAAGGTCCAGGACCAGGGAATATTCTCCCGCACCTGGATTAGGAATTTCTAACTTACAAAGTTTTTCCTTAATCGTTGCCTTTGGGCAATGATATATATCAGGAAGTAAGAAGTCGTTTCGAACAAGTTTTGCGGATAAACCTTCCTTGTCCGATTGGAGTTCTATAACCAAGCTGACTCGATCCGCTTGTTTGATCCTAAATTTGTACTCCCAACTTCCTGAGGCTAAGGAACTGTCCACTTGGGCCTGGAAAACTAAAGTATCCGCTTTTTGGATCCTTTCGAATCTTAATGGTTCGGATCTTCCTCCAGGCCCGCAATTAGGGCAGGCGATCAAACATATTATGAAAATCAGATGTTTCTTCATTAGTTTTGCTGCCTATACACTCTTACCGGAACGTTGTTCTTACCTACGCTCACATACAGATAGTTAATTCCTCCGGATGGAACCGAAACTGCAGAGAATATCTGCTGCACATTTGTTGAATCTGTCAATCCTGCTCCCGCAACTTGGGTCCATACGTTGGATGCAGATCCAGGATTTGCAGTATTGGTCCTGTAGATACGGATTCCACTCGGATGGTCGAAGCCAACGTATAGATAAGATCCGTTTTTCACGATCATAGTCATGGTCCTGTTCGTGCTATCTCCGAAGTTGGTAATTCCGCTATTATCGTCTCCAACAACAGTCCAATCTCCCGAGTCACAATCTCCTGATCCTCCGGTTAATGTAGGATCACATTTCCATAATTGAGCTCTTCTATTCGTATCACTTCCGTTTGTACAACCGGTGACTGTTCCTGCAGAAGTTCTCATCGCAACAGCTTGAGAACTTTGAACACAAATCGTACGGGTCATATAAAGGTTTCCGTTAAATTCTGCGAATTGTGAGAAAGCTTTATCCCCAGGGATCAAGTCATAGAGTTTGGATAACTCTAAAGAGAACCAGTTATTGGTAGGGCTATTATGCCATTTCTGATTCGCTCTTGGACCGATCTCTGTCCAATCCGAACAATTATCCGGACCGACACAAGCGTTGACCGGATTTGCTGTCGTGCTTCGGATAATGGATCCGTTATGACCTACTGTATGAAGTCCGCCATTCGCTGCATAAATTCTACTATTGAATGTAAACATCGAATCCACGCCTATATAGTAAGCCCAGTTCGGAGAAGAGTTGTTTGATACCACTCCGAGTAGATTTGTAGGACCTCCAAAGAACGGCATATAGTTGATCATGAATCTTCTTCCGTTCGTTCCATCAAAGGCATCACAATTGGAACCCGAAGTACAGTTTCCTGTAGTTCCGGAATCGGAGGTATTGAATGTGATATAACCTAGATCCGGAGCATTCAATCCACCGAGTAATCCTCCGAGGATCGGACCTCCCACGTTACTGATTTTCGCGAAACCAGGATAGATCCGATTGTTTTGGACAGCCATTGCGGTAGATGTAGCCGTTACGGTTCCTGTAATGGAGCCCATATCGATATACTTGTAATTCAGGTTCGTGGAAGTATCCGATGAATAATACAGGTAATCGAACATGTAATTACCGCTTCCATCCGGAGTAGTTCTCGCTCCTCCGATGAAGATGTAAGGTACTCCGTTCAGATTTCCTGTAGTAAATATACCTCTACTGTTTTCATTATCCGGTCCGCATCCTGTTGCAAGGGTCGCATTGTTCACAGTGCAACCGGAATGTCCGAGAGTGATGTAAGGTGGAACTGCAATACTACTTTCTCTAGTAGTCGCGGTGTTTGCGCTAACATTTGCAGAATCGCCGTCTTGAACAAACGTGTCCTTAGTGAATGTGAACTGAACGTTTTCAGGAGTGGTTCCATCGTAACCGAATCTAAGAGCTCCACTTCCTGCATTGTTCGGTCCATTATAGATCTTACTGTTAAAGTCGGCCAGATATCCGAAAGTAGAACCGTTCGGATCGATAGATATTGGACCATCGGAGAAGTTTACAGGAGAAGTTCCACAACCTATGAAGGAAGCTCTATCTCTAGGAGATGATTGAACGTTTTCTGTATCTCCGGAGTTTCGAATAGATCCCCAGGTAGAGTTATCGAATCCATCCCCGTCCGCATTATTCGCAGCAATGATCGTATACTGAGAACCGTTTTGTATCAGGTTATGCGTTACGCATACCTTGCTCGAGTTCGCAGCCGCGCCACCGCACACTATACCATCTAGAATTTTAGCGGAGTTCACGGTGCCTAAGCTGTTCGTTCCGATAAAGGAGTAACGTTTCGCACATTCAGTAGTTGTGCTACATTCTCCGGATCCGGTAGTGTTATTTCCGGATTTGATCGGTTTGGAGAAGCTGATGACCACAGTGGTTACGCTTGAACAAGATGCAGAAGTGACTTTCAACTGTTCTTGTCCCACGAAGTCTGCATAGTTCGGACAGGTTAATGGGTTAGCCAGAGGAGAAAGATCTACGAGGCTACTTCTACTACCTATCAAAGTATAATTCGCACCTGCAGTTTGTGCAGAAGACAATGTAAGCACATATACCGCTCCACTTCCGCTTACGGAAGAAACCGTAAGTGCAGCAGAATTAGATGTGAAGAAACTATTGTCCGAAGGACTGCAACTGCCGGTTAATCCAGAAGTGGATACAATCTTATAATTCGCAGCGTTCGTTGCTGGAGTTGCCGCCATCGATTCGGAGAATGTTACCTGAATTGTAGTAGGGGTCAGAGATACTACATTCGTGATCGTTGGTGGAATATTATCCGCAGTATTGATCGTGAGGACTTGGCTTCCGTTCAAGGCTCCCAGAGTCGCGGTAATTGTCGTAGTACCTGCAGCCACCGCTGTAGCTTGACCATTGGTTCCTGCAGAATTGCTAATCGTTGCAATACCAGTGCTGCTAGAAGACCAAGTCACTGACGAGGTTATATTTTGGGTACTTGAATCCGTATACGTTCCAGTCGCCACAAGATTCTGCGTCTGGGTGATATAGATAGATGGATTCGTAGGAGATACCGAGATCGAAACCAATAGCGCCGCAGTAACAGTCAGGGTAGAAGAACCACTAACAGAACCTAAAGTCGCGGAGATGGTTGTCGCCCCCGTATTTACTGCGGTAGCTAAACCGTTATTACCTGCAGCGTTACTAATCACCGCTCTTGAAGTCTGAGAAGATGCCCAACTTACTTGAGTAGTCAGATCCAAAGTAGTTCCATCGGAATAAGTACCTGTCGCGGTATAATTTACGGTGTTTCCTTTTGGAAGACTGTAATTCACCGGAGACACTTGGATAGAGTTCAGCGCAGCGGAAGTAACCGATACTGTGGTCGCAGCACTTGCAACTGAGTTATAAGTCGCAACAATATCCGCGGATCCGATGTTTACTGCAGTGACTAAGCCGCTCGAGCCTCCTGAATTTCCTACAGTAGCTTTACTGGAATCACTAGTAGTCCAAGTGGCTTGTAAGGTAAGATCTGTCGTACTTCCATCAGTATAAGTTCCTGTTGCGGTGAAACTTTGAGTTCTACCTTTTGCCAAACTTAAGGTCGGATTCGGAGCGATCGTTACCGAAGCAAGAGTAGGCGAAGTGACAGTTAACGTGCTTGCAGGAGATGTAACCCCGCTATAAGCAGCTGTAATATTCGTAGTTCCAGTCGCTAAGGTGGTAGCTTTACCTTGGGTACCGGAAGCGTTACTGATCGTTGCCTTACTAGTATCCGAAGAACTCCAAGTGACTTGGTTTGTAAGATCCAAAGTGGATCCGTCAGTATATGTTCCGGTAGCTGTAAAGTTTTGAGGCAGACCAGAAGCGATATTAGGATTCGTTGGGTTCACTTGAATGGACACAAGAGTTGCCGCAGTTACGGAAAGTGTAGCAGATCCGGTTTCAGAACCTAGGGTTGCGGATACTACAGAAGATCCTTGGCTTCCTCCGGCCGGAGAATTCATAATTTTGAAAGGTCCTGCAACTAGGTTGCCTACTTGGATCACAGTAGTTTGAGAACTACCCCAAGACACTTGATCACTGATATTTAATGTACTTCCATCGGAATAAGTTCCTATTGCTTGCGCCTGAGTAGAAGTGCCCAATGCGATCGTGGATTGGGATAAATATACCTCTATCGAGTTCAGAACAGCATTAGTAACTTTGAATGTTACGATCCCGGAAACGGATCCTAGAGTTGCTGTGACATTTGTTTGTCCAACTGTGACTCCTGTAGCGTATCCTTGTCTTCCGGAAGTGTTGTCCATCGTTACTACTGCGGTATTATTACTTACCCAGGTAACTTGTGTGGTCAAATCCATCCAGCTTCCATCGGAATAAGTTCCTGTGGCGACTAAAGCTGTCGTTCTTCCTTTCGGAACAGATGGAAGAGAAGGATTGATCGTGATCGACTGTAAGGTTGCCGCGGTCACAGTCAATGTGCTTACTGGAGAAGTAACTCCGCTCAACGTAGCGCTAATATCCGTGGAGCCAGTAGCTTGGCTTGATGCCAACCCTTTGGAACCGGATGCATTACTGATAGTTGCAACACTAGTATTCGAAGAAGACCATACGACTTGGCTGGTCAGATTTTGAGTGGAACCATCGGTATAAGTTCCCGTTGCCATAAAGCTTTGGGTCAAACCTAAAGCTATGCTTGGATTCGTAGGGCTGATCTGGATAGAAGATAGAGCAGCAGGAGTGACCGTAATATCCGAAGATCCCGTTACAGCACCTAGGGTAGCACTCACAGTCGCAGTTCCTAAACTTCCTCCGGTGGCGCTGATATTCTTTTTAGGTACCGAATTCACGCTTCCTAATTGAATGATCGTGTTATCGGAAGTATTCCAAGTGACTTGATCGCTTATATTCAATGTAGTTCCGTCGGAATAAACCCCTGTTGCTAAAACAAAGGTGGATGTTCCTTGGTGAAGAGGATTTTCATCCGCAGTCACTTGGATAGAGGACAGGATCGCAGAAGTCACTTTGAAAGGAGAAGTTCCGGTAATACTGCCTAATGTAGCGGATACATTTGTATTTCCTGTGTTCACACCTGTCGCTTTTCCTTCATTCCCTGTAGAATTATCCAGGGTTACGATAGAGTTCGTATCACTCACCCAAGTAACTTGTGTTGTGATATTTTGAGAAGACCCGTCCGTAAAAATTCCTGTCGCGACTAGATTGAGACTTCTACCCTTAGGCGTACTAGGATTGCCCGGAGTGATCGTAATCGATTGAAGAGTTGCATTCGAAACTGTCAATACGCTCGGATCAGAGGTAGTTGACCCTAATGTCGCAGTAATATTCGTATTTCCTAATGCTAGGCTCGTTGCTTGTCCGTTTGTTCCGGAGCTATTGCTGATTGTAGCGATGTTGGTATTGGAAGAATTCCAAGTCGCCTGAGTAGTCAGATCTTTGGTGGTGCTATCCGAATAAGTACCGATAGCGGTGAAATTTTGACCCAAGCCTAATGCCACATTCGGATTGGTTGGATTTACTTGGATGGAAAGTAAAGTAGCTGCTGTAACAGTAACATCCGAACTTCCGCTGGTCGCTCCAAGAGTCGCAGTGATAGTGGATGTTCCGGTATTTCCAGAATTCTGAGAGAATACTTTGACTTTCGGAACAGAATTCAATGTACCGATCTGAAGGATCGTGGTATCGGAACTATCCCAAGTAACCTGATCGCTTATATTTTGAGAAGTTCCATCTGAATAAACTCCCGTCGCCAATGCATATGTGGAAGTACCCTTAGGAACGGAAGCATTATCCGGTGTAACTTGGATGGAAGTTAAAGTAGCATTCGTTACCTTAAAGGAAACGGTTGCTGTTTTTCCTGAAAGAAGAGCGGAAACATTCGTGGTTCCAGTATTTACTCCAGAGGCACTACCTTCATTTCCAATTGAATTGTCCACAGTTACTATCGAAGTACTTGAACTGCTCCAAGTGACTTGGGTAGTGATATCAGAGCTTGTTCCGTCCGTATAAATTCCGGTCGCTTTTAGATTTAAGGAAGTTCCCTTCGGAATACTAGGATTACCCGGAGTGATCGTGATGGAACTCAAACTTGCATTGCTTACCGTCAATGTATTATCAGGAGAAGTGACTCCGCTTAATGTAGCGCTAATGATCGTGCTACCAGTAGCTAAAGTTGTAGCTTGGCCATTGGATCCGGTAGAATTACTGATCGTTGCGATGGTTGTATCCGAAGAGCTCCAAGTCACAGAGTTTGTAATATCCTGGGTAGATAGATCCGAATAAGTACCTATAGCAGTGAAACTTTGAGACAAACCGTTTGATACAGAAGGATTGGTAGGATTGACCTGGATAGAGTTCAATGAAGCAGCAGTGACGGTGATTGTAGTCGAGCCAGTAACCGAACCCAAGGTTGCAGTAATCGAAACTGGGCCAAGACTTCCGGTATCCAGAGACTGTATCTTCTGTTTAGGTATAGAATTTAAATTACCAAACTGTAATGTACTTGGATCTCCACTGGACCAAGCGACTTGGTCGCTGATATTTTGAGAAGACCCATCGGAATATATACCATTGGCTTGAAGATAAGTTACGGTTCCTTTATGAATTGAGGATTGGTCTGCTATCACTTGGATAGAACTAAGAGTCGCTGCAGTAACTTGTAAGGAAATTGTTTGGTTTACTCCGCCTATTCCGGCTGAGATATTTGTGGAACCTACACTGTTGCCGCTAACTCTTCCCTGTAGACCGGCTCCGTTAGAAACGGAAGCAACCGTAGGAGTAGAACTGGACCAAGTAACTTGAGAAGTAATATCCGAAGAGGTTCCGTCCGAAAAAATCCCGGTCGCAGTCATATTCAGATAAGCTCCGTTAGCGACTTTAGGATTTGCAGGTGTGATGACAACCTTGGTCAGCACTGCAGAAGTTACAGTGACTTGAGTTGTAGAACTTACTGCACCTAGATTGGCAGTGATCGTCGCGGTACCAATAGATTCTGTATCTAAAAGTCCTTTCTTAGTAGAGTTGTCTATAGTAGCAACGCTAGTATCCGAAGAAGACCATCCAACTTGAGTCGTAATATCCTGAGTGGTATTATCACTATACGTTCCTATCGCGGAATATTGTTGTGTACTTCCAAGCGCGTAGGAATTATTACTAGGTGTAATTGAAATCGAATTTAATGCCGCATTACTTACAGTTACATTGATAGTATCTGTAAAAGATTCAAAGCTCGCGGTGATTTGGATCGGTCCTCCCGCTAACACACCATATAGTAAACCGTTTGCATCTACTGTTACGATATTCGTATCAGCTGAATTGAAGAAAGAGTCCGGATCCTTGGTCAGATCTAGATGGGAGCCGTCAGCGAAATTTCCCATAAGTTTACATTGCCTAGTGGTTCCTTGGGGAAGACTAGTATGAGAATTATCACAAACTATGCTGATACCGGTCAAAGGGGAAGAAGTTACTGTAAGATCCAAAGAGTCTGTCTTTCCCAAGTACTCGATCGAGACGGACGTTGTTCCTACACTCTCACCTTTCGCTTGTCCAACAAATAAAGCGGTTAGTTGAATGATCGAAGTGTCTACAACAGACCATGTTGCGTCATCCGTAATATCTACATTGGTATTGTCCGAATAGATTGCGGTAGCCTTCAACTGAATGCTCGAAGATTCTGCGAAACTTGTTGTCGGAGTGGAGATTTCCACTCTATCCAAAGTTGCCGGCCCTAGAGGTGTAAGTGAGCTAGGGAGAAAGAAGAGACCACTTCCTCCTTTTTTACGGGAAGCTAAACCCGCGGCGCCGATAAGAGCAGGCCAAGCAGAACATGCTCCGAAAGTGAATAAAAGTAATATGGGTACGATTACCCTGAAAGTAAGCTTTTGAATGGAAAATCTCATATAGTTACGCGACGTAATTCCAACCAGAAAGGGTTATCAGGAGCAGAAGGAAGATGATTGAACGGAGTCTGGTAACTTCCCCATAAAAGTCCCAAATATGTATATTTATTATGTCCAAACTCATCCCAACGGCCCTTGGTTTTGCGCCGAACATCTCTCTTCAAAAAAGTAAGAAGGGTGTATAACGCATTTATGTTTTTTCTGCAACAATAAAAAGTCGCTGTGAGGTAATGTGATGTAAAAAAGTTATTAATAACACATAATCATTAAAAAAATCATATGTTCGAAAAAAATGATATACTAAAGACGAATATCCAAAACCCGAAAACGAGGGGTTTTACGCAAAAGTTGTATTGAATTATGTCACATATATGGAAATAAATTGAGTAAATAAAGTTATTGGAATATTCTAAAAATCTATTATCTATGATCCGGAAGGACCCAGTCTTTATTCGAAAAGTCGTCTTTGACTTTCATAAGATCCCTGTTCGGATCTATAAACGGTAAACTTTTCTTACCGTTAAGGGATACTTTTACTTCCGCATAAACCGCGATCTCGTCTCCGGTCCTCTTTCTCTCTTTTTCTCCTAAGAAATGAGCGAATCTTAAGATCAGATCCGGTTGAGTACTCATCATTGTTTTTTGCATTTCACTTAAATACGATTCAGGTAATACATATTGTGTTTCGCCTGTTCTCAAATTCACTACTCTAAAACTTGCGATCCCGTTCTTTTGGATCAGCATGATATGCCATGCGAATCTAAAACCTTGCTCTGTCCAAAGATGGTTTCCCGGATAGAAAAAGTGCCGGATCGGCATGAATACTTGGATGAGTATGTAGGAAGAAATTGTCCAAATTCCTAATTTTGTAGGGATCTTGGATATAAATTTAGAGATCCGATCTTCCCAGGATTTTCCCCATAGATTCGGTTTTTCTAAAATTAATAAGATCAATACAAAAAATTTCGCTACGAGGAATCGGAATCTTACCGGGAATTTATTCCATGCGGTCTTAAAAAGATTTCTAAATTCTCCGTATGGAAATAACCCTCTTATTTTAAAAAACCTTCTGACCTTTAATGGCCAATCCTGTGAAAAGAAGAGTAAGGCAGAAAATGTCATGATCCATGGAAACATTCCGATCGGGAATAATCTCCAAGTAAGAAGATGAAATATCAGAACGGATCCATACGCCCATGGCCTTGTTTTTTTTCTTAATAAATAAAACGGGACTAGTAGATCGAAGAACAAACCGGCGTAACTGAACATATATCCAGCGATCGGATAAGAGAAAAAATTTCCTAATATGGGAAAGTCAGTGCTTCTTACTAACCAAATCCTAAGAGGTTGGGCTTGGAACAACCAATCAGGAACTAACTTGGCTAAGCCACCGAAAAAATACACACATCCGATCTGAAATCTTAGGATCCACAAATTCCATTTCGGGACTTTAGGATAAGTCCATCTTCCGTTGCGATATGCATTTAGAAAATGTTCCAAAGAAAAACATTTGTCTGCAGGGATCCAAAACATAAGGAATAGCAGAAGAAAAACTAAATAATAATGATTTAGATAAATGGTGACATCGATCAGATTGAAATAAGAGAAACCGATGCAATAAATAAAAATAGATGTTCTATAAAGTATCCCGAGAGAGATGAATAAACCTGCGACACATAGTATTATGAAAACAGGATATAGTATCCAGGCCGGAGATGTCTCTACCCAGGAAAATCCGAAATATTTAAAATGAAAACTTGGATCTATGAAGTATTTTTTGACCCATCCGTAATTAAGATATCTTGCGGAGGTGATAAATAAAAGAATACCGAATCCGAATCTAAAAAATCCTAAGGACCAAGCTGGAGATTCTTTAAATAATTCGGACTTATACCGATCCCAAAACGACAAATTAGATTCCCTTTCGATTTTATAAAACGGATCGAAGGAAACCATTTCCTAGGTCGATCCAATTACCATTCAATCTGCTTTTTCCTAATCGAGCAAGCATTCCGGGAAGTTCTTCGAAATTACTCGGGAGAATTTCCTCTAAATGGAAAATTTTTTCCTCAATATTTTGATATTTATCAAAAGAAACAGAGTAAGCTCCCTCTGAGATCAATCTTTTTCCTCCCTGATTATTCATTTGAAGAGGATGATCGAAAACATAGATATCACGATTTTGAGAGATTGCGCTAGACGCAGAAGATAAGGCTCCACTTTTAGAAGGAGCCTCCATGAGTAAGAGAGAAGAACAAATTCCCGTAATGATCCGATTCCTTTTCGGAAAAGCATATTTGCGAACTTCAAAACCGGGAGGATATTCCGTAAGTATAAGTCCCAAAGAGGAAGATTTCATTTTTCGATAAAGATCTTTGTTCTCATAAGGATATTCTTTTTCTGGTCCGGTTCCCATCACTCCGAGCACCGGGATCCCTTCTTCTAATGCTTGGAACATTGCAGAAGCGTCCACACCGAGAGCGAGGCCGGATACGATCCCATCCATATCTAATGAAGAAGAGAATTTTGGGATCAATTTAGAATAATATAATGTGATTGGAGAGGCTTTTCTTGTTCCTACTACCGCCAAATAAGACTTAGATAGTAAGGATGTATCTCCTAAGCAGAAAAGATTGGGAGGTGGATCGTAAATTTCCCTTAGAAGGGGAGGGTATTCTTCATCAAAATAGGAAACAACCTCAGCGCCTAATTTTTCGAGGCCGGAAGAATAGGTTTTAGAATCTAATTCCGCTCTTTCTTTAATATCTTTCGGAAGGATTTTTTCCATTTTTTCGATCACTTCTTCTTTGGAAGAACTGACCGAAAGAAATCCGGATCTCGCGAGTATCTTATATAGACTCGGAGAAGAGAGAGAAAGGAAATCCATGAAAGATCCCTTTTATATTTCCGGAGTTTCTATTTTTTTAAGATTATTGATTACGTTTTTATAGGATTCATTCTCTTCCAAATTTTCTTTGATGAACCCGTCTTTTTTAAGCCCTTCTATAGTACTTTTGAGATGCAAATAGATATCTTTGGCATCTTGCGCTTTTCCGGATCTGTATAAAAAATTCCCTTTTGCAAATAGAACAGGGACATTCCTGGGCTCTTTTTTGAGTACGGACTCCAGAAGAGTGAATGCTTTCTCTTGGTCTTGAAATCCGGCGTTTACTCCTTCCCATGAGGAATCTGCCATGGAGGAATCGAAATAGATCAACGCGAGTTGATAAGGGAATCTGGAATCTCTTGGATCCTGCCTCGTAAGTGATTGAAAGATCTCGATCGCAATTTGTCTTCGTTTCGGCTCCCAGCCCCTGTCTTTAGAAGCGTTTGCATAAGAAAGTGCGGTCTCGAATAATAGCTGTTGATCCACAGGCATTTGTAAAAGGGCCTTATCGAAATAAGGTAATGCGGATTCGAAAAAGTGAACATCTGCTCCGATCACTTCCGATTTTTTTCCAGAGTTTTCTTCCTGTATTGCTTTATTATAATATTTTGATGCTAGATCGTAATCCCCGATCTTCATATAACCTTGAGCGATCTTCCAGCTTAAGGCTCCGGCAGATCTGGTCTTTGCAGCCATTTCTCTGATCTTCTTTTCTAATTCTACGATCTCCGATTCGTCCATATCCAAACGCCTTTTCCAGGCTTCTAGATCTTCTACCGTAGGAGGTTTTGCGTTTTTGCCGGAAAATTTGCTTATGTTCTTACAATCTGAAAATAGAACGAAAAATAGAGTCAGTAGAAGAAGGGCAGTTCTCATGTAATTCCACCTAGGCATGCGGTCGTATCTGAAATACCATGTCCGAGAACTGTAAGAATGGTCGACGGAAAATCCGCAAAAACTGCTTTTTTTTGAAGGAAAGAAATTTTGAAAGAAGGGGAAGGAGAATTCCTTCCCCGTTTAAATTACGCGTTGTCTCTGGAAATTCCAGCGATGATCAATGCTCCACCCAACAAGCCTAGATCTTTTAAGGCCATTGCGATAGATAATTGGTTTCCTTGAGTGACTCCTGGAACATGAATGAGTACGATAAATAAACCGATCAGTACTGCCAATAGGATCATTGCAAGTTTGGTCTTTTTATTGATAAAAATACTGAGTGCGGCCGCTACTAAAGCTGCTCCGGTAACATAGATCCAGATTGCTCCACCTGGGACAGGGACCATTCCTGCCATTGCATTGGCGTTTAAAAAATGGTTAATTCCAAAAACTAAAAGCGGGACAGCATATACATACTTACCGATAGTTTGCATAAAAATTTTCTCCTCAAATTGCCGACAAAAAATTGCTTTCGCAAAGCGACCGCTAATTAGTATGGATGATTGCGTCTCAGGCAAGGAGAAAATCGATTGGATCTTGGAAAAAAAAAGATTCTTCCGGATGGTTGGAGAGAAGCGAAGCCTGAGGATCTGGAAATTTTAGTCCATATGGAAAAGTCTGTATTCGGAAATTCCGCATGGACCAGATATTCTGTCGAAAGTCATTTGGCTCATCATCCAAGTTGGATCAAAGAAAACGTAGGATATCTGTTTTATTTGGATCTAAAAGATTCTTCAGAATTATTACGGATCGGTATCCTCCCGGAAAAAAGAAAAATGGGAGAGGCAGAGAAAATTTTGAAGGTCCTTTGTGATTTATTCCCGAAAACTATTTTAGAAGTTTCTAATTTAAATCCTCCCGCATTATCTTTGTATAATAAGATCGGTTTTTCGGAATCCGGGCGAAGGAAATCTTATTATGGCCCGGGAGAAGATGCGGTCCTAATGAAAAAAAATTCCGATTAGAACGGCCTAGACTTTTTGATCACTCTAATTTGTACCAATTCTTGATCTCTAAACAGGAAATATAGACTCACCCGAAGAGGAAGAGGTTTTTTCCAAAATCTGAATTCTTTCGGATTCATGTACAATCCTAAATTGACTTCTGTGTAATTGTTCTCTGTAGGGATCCAATGGAATGCATTCGATTGAACCGTTCCTTTCTGGGTAAAGACCATTATATCCGCTACGTAATTCGGATTGTCCGGAAATTTTCCGGAATGAAATCCCACCAAATCTAATTTTTTCCGCTTAATGTATTCCATAACCCTTCTTTTGGAACTTCCCAGCGGGACTTGTTCCAGAACTTCTCTTCTTAAAAGAAAAGAAGAAGTTTCTAAATAAGGATTTTTGAATATATAGGACAATACGCCTATGAATAGGAAGAAGATCGCAAAAAATAATGCTACGATCTTATGCCATGGTTTTATTTTTTCTCTAAAAGTACCACGCAACTTGCGCCCAATCCTTCGGTTCTGCCTAAGGCTCCCATTTTTTCGGTAGTAGTGGCTTTAATGGAAACACAATCTTCGGGAAGTTTTAATAGAGAGGAAAGAGAAGATTGGATCTTGATCCTATGAGGTGCGATCTTGGGTCTTTCTCCTATAAGAGTGCAATCGATGTTTACTAAGCCGAAACCTTTTTCGGAAGCGAGCTCCATCGTCTTTTCAAGGATACGTTTAGAGTCCATATTTTTGAGAGAAGGATCTGTATCCGGGAAATAATGTCCTATATCTCCGAGGCCTAAGGCTCCTAAGATCGCATCGGCTAATGCGTGTATTACGATATCCGCGTCGGAATGTCCTACGAGAGCGAATTCCGAATCGATCAAGGCTCCTCCTAAAATTAAGGGGCGAGCCTCATTCGTTTCTAACCTGTGGAAATCTAGTCCTTGTCCGATCCTATACACTGATTATTTGTAGCTCACATCCAACATTCTTTGGACGGCCATTCTTCCTTTTTCTACGACTTCAGGATCTAATTTGATCTCGAAACGTTCGTATAATAGAGCATCTTTAATTTTTTCTAATGTAATCCGTTTCATATGAGGACAGGTCCTGCAAGAAGAAACGAATTGTCTATCAGGGAATTCGGATCTAAGATTATCTCCCATGGAGCATTCCGTAACTAGGAAAACATCTTTTGCACCTGAATCTTTGATAAACTTGGACATTTGAGAAGTGGATCCGGCAAAATCGGAAACTTCCACAACGTCAGTATTACATTCCGGGTGAGAGATCACTGTCACCCCAGGCCATTGTCTACGAACGGAAAGAATATCTTCTGCGGTGTACATCTCATGTACCATACAACGTCCGGGAAAAGAGATGATCTTTTTGCTGGTTTGTTTTTGGACATTTCCAGCAAGATACTCGTCGGGAAGAAAGATCACAGTATCTGAATCTAATGAATTTACGATCTGCACAGCGTTGGCAGAGGTACAACAAATATCAGTCTCGGCCTTCACATCCGCAGTACAATTTACGTAAGTGACTACAGGAACTCCAGGATACTGGGCTTTTAGTTTTTTAACGTCTTCCCTAGTTATACTTTCCGCTAAGGAACACCCAGCTTTTAGGTCTGCGATCAGCACCTTTTTTTCGGGGGACATAAGCTTGGCAGTTTCTGCCATAAAATGTACACCATTAAAAAGAATGATCTCGGCATCCGTTTCGGCAGCCGCCTTACTAAGATACAAAGAATCTCCGATTATGTCGGAAACCCCATGGAATACGTCTGGGGTCATATAATTATGTCCTAAAAGGACTGCGTTCTTTTCCTTTTTTAGGCGATTGATTTCCTGGATGAGGGGAAGTTTCTCCTCTATCTCGTGTTCCATGTAGGTGGATTCCAGGGATTTTCGGATATCCTCTATGGTTTTCATCAGGCCTCCCCGGCCGGTTCTATAGGCGATTTTTTTCTTTTGATAGTTCGACTCTGATCTGTCGGACTTTCGTTTGCCTAAATGTAAAATCCTGGGAAGAAACTAGGTTTTGCAAGTGTTTATAATCGATTTGGATGCAAAACCTGCCGTTTCTAATTCCGAAAAATATAGTCACTCTTTCTTTTTTCGCGCAAAGACTCAGGGTTATTTAGGTTTTGTTCAATAAAGATCCGTATTTTCCGGTTTGTGGTTTTATCTTGGTCTTATTAAGAGGGATTAGGAAACCGCTTCGTTTCTTTTTGTGTAAAATGTTTTAAGAAGATCCTTCTTTTTTGGCGACGGAGCTCTTCTATTTTGAAGAAAAATTGGCCGATCCGAAATTGGCTAGACCGTATCTTAAAATAAATTGACAGAAAAAGAAATACCGGGACCAATACGAAGTTATTCCTAAAAATCATCCATAAAGGATTGGTATTAACCCAATGAAAAAATTTTCTGCTCTGCTCCTCGCAGGAGCTATGGCATTCTCGGTTTCCAACTGCAGCGAAAAAGTGGAAGTCGAATACCCTGTATTTCCTAAGTCGAAAGAGGGACGCCAACTTCAAAAATTCCTAGGCTCTATCCGTAATGTTGGTCTTGCCGTTGAAAAACCTCAAAAAAGCCTTTGGGAAACCGTTTTCGGAGCAGGTTCCAGCTTTATCGATCAAATGCCTTCTAAAGTTTTCGAAGCTTTCGATAAGGAAACTTATTACAAACTGATCGACCTAAGCAAAAGAGCAGACTCTATCAACGAGGCTTCTCTAACTCTTACCGGAATTACTAAAAGCCGCGTAAAACTCGGAAACCAATTAGGTGCTGAGGCAATTTTACATATCGGTTACCAAAAACCTTACACTGAGTGTGGAAGTGAAATGATGGTAGATTACGGTGCTGCTGCACTGAAAGTCGGAGGAGCAATCGCTTCTATCGCAACTGGTAAACAAGTTGATACCGGAAACGGACCTATCAGCAAACAAACCGGTATCCGTTATATGCTCATTCCTTTGGACGCTACTTTGATCAAAGTAGAGACTGGAGAAGTGAAAAAAGCGGTAGTTTCCAACCCTGCAAAAGTAGACGCAGGAGTGGGTAACTTGGATTGCCCTTCCGTTCTTGACTCTTTCGGAAAAGCTTTGGACGAAGCTGCTCTTTACATCAAAGACAGACTTTCTCCAAAAGTTAAAACCGAGTACATTAAAGTATTCAAAGACGACGAAGATCCTGAAGTTGCAGGATACTTAGACGACGGATACCAAGAGATCACTGGAGAAACTCCTAGCTTCAAAAAAGCGAAAGAGAACTGGGACAAAGCTGATAAAAAAGCTGGTGGAAAGTCTTGGGGAGCGAAAGCGAACCTTGGAACTTACTACTTCCAAGCTGGAGATTTCGAGAAAGCTATCAAATACTACGAAGATGCGATGAAACTTAGCGGAGCAGACAAAAACTACGTTAGAGAATTGCGTAAACGTGTAGAAGCGGCAGCAGCCGTTGATGACACTGAAAAGTAAGAATATAGAATATTCTTTCGATTTCGGGAAAAGCGGGCGGTTAACGTCCGCTTTTCTTTTATGTTTGGTATTATTCTTATCAAACTGTAAAAGAACTAAACCGAATCTGGAAGAATGTTCTGATGCACAGATCCATATCTCCAAACTGATCGCAAACGACGAGACCTTGGATAAAGGTGTCCAAGCTCTTATGCTCAGGTCCGTCTTGAAGCCTGAGACAAGTGAGGCGATCATCAGAAGTTGTGTGGAGAATAAAAGTTTACTCCAAGTGCAATGCGAACTCTCGAAAGAGAAGTTTAGCGATCTGCAGGAATGTAAGAAACTTGCTCCTAAAAGAGCTGAAAGCGAAGGCTAGAAGTTTTTCGGACCTACTTGTAGTTACAAATCTTTTAATACCATTATCAATAAAACAAAGCCCCGACATATATCGGGGCTTTATCAAATTTCAAAATATAGGAATCAAATTCACCGAAGGTTTTTGAAAGACTCCACCTGAAGGGGCGCTATAGGCTCCGGATTGTAATTCCGTCCCGGTTTGCAAGTTATACCGTTTCAGATATGCAGTGCTTGTGGAACCTGGATCAATGTATGTAAGAAATACGTCCGAGATAGAACCGGTGCTTGTGATGTCAATTTGCCTGAAGGTATTTGAACTCGGGTTGAGAGGAAATTGGTAAGCCGTATTATTCGGAAAAACTCCTCCTGCCGATACCACATATTGTATTGGAACAACACCAACGCCGCCTCTACTAAATGCAAGGATCGTTTCTCCATTCGATAACGCTGCAAGTTGAGCAGAAGATGTAGATGCATTATTGTAATAGTAATAACTAGGGCTATTCCAGGTAGAGCCGTCGCTACTTGTGCGAATGGTAACACCGTAACCGGGTAGAGGATTTGCATAAGAAAGCCAAATTTTTTCCGAAGCAGATCCTGCGTTTGTCACTACAGCCGATAGAGAGTAATTATAATTTCCCGATCCGCTATATGCGAATACGTAAGTCCAATTGATACAATCGCTACTTCTATAAACAGTCTGACCTCCGTCTGGAGTACTTGCGTAGTTCAGATAAAAATTCCCTTTAAAATAAACGAATCCGAAAGAGGAAAATGTCGAGAAAGTAATATTACTATTAGCTAAATCTGTCATAGGAAGATTTCCTGTAGTAATCTGATTCCGAGGAGCGGAAGCAAAACGAATTATATTCCCTCTCGAATACGCCATATAGCTAAGTCCTCGGTCCGGTGCATTTGCGATTTTTATTCCTTGGACACCTAAGTTTTTAGGATAATAAGCTAGCGGGCTCCAAGGTGGTGGGTTCATAGCCTGTGCTAAAATCTGTCCTCCAGCAGAAACCCCTCCAGAACTACCTCCACTACCAGTTTCAACAGAAAGAGCCAATTCCATTTGATTCACAGGAATTACTTGATTGGGTTGGAAATCGATGTAGTAATTCCCACTTCCTGCAGTACTATGATTTCCATGAGTCGCAGGACACATACTCTGAGAAACTAAAGGCCCATAATGAAGAACCCCGCATTGATCACACCATCTCCACTGATCCTGCTGTGAACCTGGAGAAGAAGTTGTACCTAAAACGTAGGAACCGCTGCCTGTCGAATTATGAGTTCCTCCATTCGGACAAACATTGGGAGCACCAGAAAGATCAAACCAAATCGCCTGACATTTATTACACCAATGCCAATGGTCTTGGTATCCGGACGGAGTTGGTTGCCCATTGCTAAGAAAGGGAACCATATAGTTTCCGCTTCCTATCGCTTCATGGGGAAGGCCATCTCTAGGACATATACTACTATTTTGCTGCCCCGTTCCAAAATAAAAAAGCCCGTTACATTTATGGCACCAAGCCCAATTCGGTTGTGTCGATAAACCCGAAATCACATATTGCGGGCCTGTGGAAATACTCAAATTTTGAGCAGAGGACAAAAGCCCGGAAAGAAAAGAAACTTCCTTATCTCCATGATGTTCGTGAGGTGTACAATTTCCAATGATGGGCAAAAGAATTAGCACCAGCAAAACTACACTGGTAATACGTGAACGCATAAACACTCCTTGAATTAGAGCAAATTCGATTATGAAATAAATTATTTATCTCATAACGATGGCAAATCGAAGAGGTATATAACCATAAATTGAAAACTTTGTATATCGCTCGAATAGGTAGTTTTATTCATTTTTTCTAAAATATAATCCAAATGTTTAGCGCCTTTGTTTCGGCGATCGATGAGAGTGAAAGTAAACAAAAAAGGGCTCTAAAAGCAGGTGAAATGCAGCGATTTCCGGATTGAATAAACCGTAGAAGTCTAAACAATTGTAGTAAGACTTCTATGGCGAAACTGAAACTAGTACAATTGCCGGTTCCTCCACCTACAGCATTTGCTGCTACTGGAAATGTTCCTTTGGCTGCAGGATGTTTGGCCGTTTCTGCTAGAGAAAATGGCCTCGAAAAAAAAGGTCTGGATCTAGAAGTTTTGGATCCGGATATCACGGATAAAGAAGGGGATACCCAGCTCGCAGATCGACTCGCAAAAGACGAGCCTGAGTTCTTAGGATTTTCCTTATATCTATGGAATACTGAAAGAAGCCTTCATCTTGCAAAGGAAGTAAAACGTAGATCTCCTTCTACAAAAATCCTGATCGGTGGGCCGGAAGTAAATCCGGACAATCCTTTTGTATTATCCGAGACAGGTTATGATATTGCTGTGTCCGGCGAGGCAGAACATACATTTTTTGCTTTGATGGAAACTCTTTTGAAAAAAGAAGATCCACGCAAACTTCCCAATATCGCAGTTCGTGGGTCCGACGGAAAGATGGGAATGTTTTCTAGAGAAGAGAACGCTTCCTTTCCTCTTACGAGTTATCCTTCTCCTTATCTGCAAGGATTTGTTCCGGTAGATCCGGCAAGATCCACTTATTTAGAAACTGTCCGAGGTTGTAGATCTCAATGCACTTATTGTTTTTATCCTAAGAGTAGTAACGTATTAAGAACTTTAGATATTCCGGAAACGATCCGTCTTCTATCCAGCTTGAAAGATAGAGGGGCCAAAGAGTTGGTTTTCTTAGATCCTACATTCAATCATAGACCGGGCTTCGAGGATTTTTTGGATGCGATCATTGACGTGAATTCGGACAGATCCATGACCATGTTCGGGGAATTAAGATCGGAAGGGATTACCGAAAAGATCGCAGATAAACTTGCGTTAGCTGGATTCAATCGTATAGAACTCGGAATGCAATCTATCAATAAGGAAACCTTAAAGCGTGTAAAACGTTTCGGAAGTCCTGAAAAAGTCGCAGAAGCAGCTAGAATGCTCGCCGATCGAGGGATAGAACTTTTATTAGATCTGATCATCGGACTTCCTGGAGATACTCCAGATGATGTGATGGAAGGGATTGAATTCTTTTATAGTCATGGTTTGGGAGAATGGGTCCAGGTATTTCCATTATCGATTTTGCCCGGGACTGCGATGCGTAAGGATGCAGAATCGGAAGGTCTGATCTATCTTCCTAAACCTCCTTATAGAGTGATCCGTACTCCGAATTTTAGTGCGGAAGATCTGAGTACTACATTATTTCGTTCCGAAGAAAGGTTAGATAGAAGATTGGATGAGACTCCTAGGAGTTTGCTCTCCGACCCAGATCCGAAAAATCCTGATGTATATTCCTTCTCGCCAGGGTTGAGTGAAAAATTCGGGATAGAGGATCTTTCCATCTCAGGTTCAAGGCATGTCTCGATCTGGTGGAGGGGAGATGATCTAGAAAGATCTAAAAAAGATTTTTTTGAAAAGTTGGATCTAAGGTTTAAGAAAGATCCGTATGCAGTTACCGATCTTATCTTATATCCAAGGAAACCATTCGATCCGGATTTAATTACAGAAATTATGGAAGAATTTTCCAAAGTCCCAGCATCTTATCTTTCTAGGACCTTAGCTCATAGAGGGGAGAATATGTTGCATAGGATCGTGCTCGTACTTCCTAAGGGGATTTCTTTTCCATTAGAATGGGTTTCTGAAATTAGGGAATATATTCCTGTTTTTCAGGAGATGGATTGGGAAGAAGCCTCAAAAAGGGCAGAAGAGCTAGGTGGAGAGTTTCCGGGGGCTCGGATTATTTCTAATTCTGAAAACCAAAATGTATGGAAGATCTTAAAAGAAAACGCGGATCCTGAATCCGTTTCCTTTGCAGATAGGGCTTTGGAAAAGCGTTGGTGCTGGGAAGTTTTAGGCTATTCGGAGAAATAATCCTTTGAAAAAGATATTTCAGACGAATGATTATATGGAAGCTGTTCTTTTGGAATCGAGGCTTTCTGCATTAGAAATTCCTTATGTAAAAGAAGGGGATGAACTAAATCCTCTAAGAGGAATTCTTCCCTTGAACGATACTCTGATCACAATATTCGTTGATGATGAGGACTTTGAGAGAGCGTACGAACTTCTTTCGGAAGAAATGGAAGAAGGCCAATCTTAATCCATACTGTAAAAATCTTATGAAAACGTACATCACACTTCTCAGAGCGGTAAACGTAAGCGGAGTAAACAAGATCAAGATGAAGGATCTTGCCGAAATGTTCTTGGGATTGGGATTCCAAAATGTTCGAACTTACATTCAAAGTGGGAATGTAAGTTTTGAAACGAAATCTTCCAAAACTTCCGAGTTAGATAAAAAGATAGAAGAAGAGATCCAGAAAGTTTTTAAATTGAATATCTCTTCTATTACTTTGGAAAAGAAAAGTTTAGAGGAAGTGATCGGTTCCAATCCTTTTCGAAAAAAAGAAGGGAAGGCATTGTATGTAATGTTCATGAAGGAAGCTCCTAAGATCGACCCAAAAGAAGTTATAGATCCTGTAAAAGATAGAACAGAAGAATATTTTTTGTCCGAAAAACAGATATATCTCCATTTTCCGAACGGATACGGAAAAACAAAACTTTCGAATCCTTTCCTGGAGAAAAAATTAAAAGTAGTCGCTACTACTCGAAATTGGAATACTCTAAACGCTTTGGTCCTCTTATGAAAAATATCTCCTTACTTTATCCAATACTTTTTGCTCTACTCGCAGCAGTCGGGAATGCATTGTTCGCATACGGCCAGAAAAAATCCGCCTCTTCCGAAAATCCTTTTTTATTTTTGATCTTCTTATTGATAGTCTGTTTAGTTTTACTCTTGGTTTCTTCTCTTTTTGTTGGAAAGGAAAATAGCATGGAGTATTTTTCAAAGAATATCGTAGAAATACTTGTAGGAGGCATTGGTCTATATCTTACATTTCTAGGATTTTATTTTTTATTCACAAGATACGGGACTACGTATTATATTCTGTACGCTGTATTTTCGATACTGACCACTTCTATTTTTTTAGGAGCGGTCGTGTTTAAAGAAAGTTTCAATTTTTATCATATTCTTTCAGTTGGCTTTGCTTTGGGTTCTATATTCATGTTCCATTTCGCCCAGTCCTTCGGAAAATAAAGAACCTCTCTGACGATTTTATACAATTTTTTTCTCGATAAAACGCTAAGATTAGATCGTTATCCGGGAGAATTAACATGCAAAACAACCGAAAAAAAGTGTATGACTTCCCACATAAGGCGATCCGATATGCGATCTCTAAACTTGTACAGGAAGCAGGGCAAACGAATTATAGGGATCCAAAAGAGAACCAGGATCTATTTCAATTAGGTACAGAAATCTTTAATATTTTGGAAATTCACGCAAGAGATGAAGAATCAGTAAGCCTGAAATATTTAGAAATAAAAAACCAAGATGCTTCTTCAACAGATAAGGAAGAGCATAAATATCTGGAAGCCAAAATAGACGAATTAAGATCTCTTTTGGAAAGAATTCATTCAGAGGTCAGTCAAGCCGGAGCGATTTCAGATATATTTTATGAAAAACTAATTCGTTTTCAAACGGATTACTTCTCCCATATGACTAGAGAGGAAGAAGAGACCCAATCTTTTTTACATTTATATTTTACGGATACTGAATTGGATTCACATCAACAGGAAATTTTCTCTAAATTCGAAAAAGAAGAATTAAAACTTTGGGCTAAGTATCTTTTACCAAATGTTCCAACTCCCGTAAAGGATCGGTTTGAAGAAATGCTAAAATGAACGTAGGATTTCCCACAGATTGGAATAAGAAACTTGCTTTTTATCAAAATTACAATAGATTCTTATTGAAATGAATTCCGAAAAAGCCTCGATCTTAAAAGAATTTCAAACTCTTCCTGGAGTCGGTAAATCGATTTCGGAAGATCTATGGAATTTGGGAATTCGTAGCCGATTGGAACTTGCAAAATTAGATCCCGAAAAATTGTACGAACAGATCTGCGAGTACCAAGGCACTCATGTGGATCGCTGTATGTTATATGTTTTCCGCTGCGCAGTTTATGTTTCCGGGACATCCGATCCGGAGCCTGAAAAAATGAAATGGTGGTCCTGGAAGGACCCAAAACACTCTTAAATACGATGAGAGTTTTTTGGAATCATAAGGCCTCTTCGGAAACATATACAGTTCTTCCTGGAGAGAATTGTGTAATAGGGATCCAAACCAAAGGCAAGATACTATTAGAGGATGGAAAAGTTTCCAAACCTCTAACTAAGGCAGGAGTCACTGGAATTTTGACTGGATCCAGGACTTTCTCCAACGAAAAAGATACAAGATCGATCCTCATCCAAATATCTCCCTTACTTCTCTCTCTTAGGATCTCTGTTCCTATGAACGAATTGAAAGACCAAAGTTTGAGCTTGGATCATTTTTTCTCCAAACAAGAACTGTCCGAGTTCTTATCAGACTGCGAAGAAGCGGAACTTAAAAATTCGGATCCGAATGAGATCTGGCAGAAATTCTGGAAATCAGGAAGCATAAAAGAAGATAAAGAGCCGTTTTTATCCGAAGCAATCTCTCGGATCAAAAATTCTTTGGGGGAGATCGGGATCAAAGGATTGGCGAAAGATCTAGGAGTTAGTCAAAGTTCTTTGGAAAGAGGATTTAAGTCCAGGATGGGCCTAAATCCGAAAGAATATGCAAGCCTGGTCCGTTTTCGAAATATATTCAAATTTTATAATTCTTCTACAAGTTTAACTCGAATAGGGCTCGAGTCCGGTTATTATGACCAGGCACATTTTATTAGAGAATTTAAAAGAAAGACCGGGATAAGCCCTAAAAAATGGTTTTATAAAAATTCCGAAACTTTGAAGAACGGAGGATTTAATTTTTAGAGAAAAATTCCTCTTTGATCACTGGATGTTTTCTTATTAAGTCCAAGGATTTTGCGATCAATATCTTTCCTTCCCGGGTATGATTCCAAACATTTAGTCCGGAAGGATGAGGAAGAGGGATCCACTCCAGATCTACTCCGTAAAAATTCTTTTTGAATTTCTTGCCGATTACCGCGTCCAGTTTATATTTTTTATCTTCTACCAATTGATCGATCGCTAATTTTCCGATCGGTATGATCAATCTAGGCTGGTTAAATGTCACTTCGAAGTTTAAGTATCTGGAACAGTTTTCCACTTCGGTTGGATTCGGTTTTCTATCTCCACTTTTTGCCTTTCCGGGAAAACATCTACAAACCGCGGCCATATTCACTTTGGATCTATAAATTTCTTCTTGTATCCCGATGGATAAGAACCATTTGAACAAAGTTTTGCCCGCAGTATATGCGAATGGTCTTCCGAATTTTTCTTCGTGAATGCCTGGAGCTTGACCTATACTCATGATCTTTGCGCCCGGAACAAATCCATGCACCGGTCTTCCTATCATTTCAGGGCATAACCTGCAATGGAGTAATGTTTCTAAATGTCTTTTGGATTTTTGGGAGTCGGAACGGGTCAAGGTGCAAGAAGTTTCCATGCTTCTTTTGAAGTGGAGCCTACTCTGATCAGACTTTTCAATTTTGTAAGTTCTAGGATTTTATTCACCTGAGAAGAAGGAGAAAAAACTGCGATCCCTCCCTTTCCGCTCTTTACGAGTCTAGAATGGGTCGCCATAAAAACTCCCAGGCCGGAAGAATCTATATATTTCACATTCTCCATATTCACTAACAGATAAATGAAACCTCGATCTAAAAGATGGAAGAATCTTTCCTTCATAATCTGAGCAGAATATAAATTGATCTCGCCTGAGATTTTTACGACCACTGCTTCTTTTGGGAGACCTTCCGGAATATTTTCCTGATCTAAAAAAACACCTAGTTCGGGTGCGTCATGATCGAAATCTTTACTGTCCAGGTTCCAGGGAGTATCTGCCATATTTCTCGGTCGAATCTGATCGAATGCGAAGACTATCGAATGTCTTCCGGTTTATGCAAGGATTTTATCCGTTTTTTCTCTGATCTAAAAATCGAAGAAAGGTTTAGATCATGTTAGGGGAAGGGATAATATATCTCTTAAGGGTCTTCTCTTACTCCATCTGAAATAGTAAATCTATAAATCTTAGGTTTTAATCCGAATTTCTCGAAATAGATCTTTTCGAACTCGGAAAATAAGGATCCTGATCTTCCCAATTTATCCAAGATTAAAACACAACCTCCGAAACCTCCGCCTATCATTCTAGCTCCTAGAACATTTCGGGACTTGGACCATTCTACTATAAAATCACTTTCCTCGCAGGAAACTTCGAAATCTTCCGAAAGGGATTTATGACAAAGAAATAACTCTCTACCTACAGCTTCAGGATCTTTTTTTTCTAAATAGCGAATAACGTTATTCACTCTGGATCTTTCTCTTACGATATGAGTGGCTCTCTTAAGTTCCACCGGATCTAAGCCTGCCTTTTCTAAGATTGCAAAATCCGCTTCGCTCAAACTTTTTAGATCTGGGGAGAGTTTTTTACATTTTGAAGTCGCTGATTCAACTTCTCTCCTTCTATCATTGTACTCGCTTTCTTTCAGGCTATGTTTGACTTGGGAATCGATCAGATAGAATTCATAACCAGGAAGATCCAGGGAATGATAAGAATATTCCAAAGTATCCGTATTTAAGGAAATACAAGAAGAAGTTTTGGCGACCGAGATGATAAACTGATCCATGATCCCACAATTAACGCCTACGAACTTATTCTCAGCGGCTTGAGAGAGTAATGCGATCTTCTCCAAACTTAAGTCCCAGGAAAAAAGTTTTGAAAGAGCGAAAGTTGTTCCGACTTCCACAGCGGCTGAAGAAGAAAGCCCGGCTCCCTGGGGAATATTTCCGGTAAAGGCAAGATCAAAACCTTCTATCTTTAGCCCTAACTTTTTAGCTTCGGATACAACTCCCAGAATATAATTTGCCCAAGGTTTCTCCTCTGAATACAGAGGTTCTTCCGTAATTAATTCTGATCCAAAATCCAAGGAATGGATCCGAATTAGTTTGGACCCGTTCTTTCGTATTACAAAATGGACTCTAAAATCGATGGCAGCAGGGAAGACAGTTCCTCCGGCGTAGTCTACATGTTCACCGATAATATTTACCCTGCCGGGAGAGGAGAAGTAGCGGAGCTTTGCTTGCCCAGGGAGATCAGGAAATGTTTTGGATAAGGACTTGGAAAGATTTTCTCTTATGGCAAGAGTCATTCTGGAAAATAAAATCGAAGGTTCCAAACTTACAAGGGTTTTTGGAAAATTGACAGTTTCAAAAAGTTTCGTTTTTCCTTGCTATTCTTACTCCAATAACTAATTTGTCTCGGATGTTCGAATTTGAGGAATGCCGATGGCCTTTTCTTTAGAAATAAACGATCGTTTTGCCTCGGAGTTTGTGGACCCAAAATCTTTTGAGGCTTTGCTAAAAGATTCAGGCTCCGCATTACAAAATCTTCTCTCCGGAAAATCTCTAGGCTCTGAATTTTTAGGATGGGTAAAACTTCCTAAAGAGAAAAATCTCCAAGAGTTAGAAAGGATCAATATTGCAGCCGATAGATTTAGGAAACAATCTGAAACTGTAGTAGTGATCGGCATCGGCGGTTCTTATTTGGGAGCAAAGGCTATTATCGAAGCTTCCAAATCCTATTTCTCTTCTCCTTCGATTGGCTCTCCTGAAATCGTATACGCAGGACATCATTTAGATACTCGTTATCATTCTGAACTTTTAAAGTATTTGGAGAATAAGGAATTTTCCATCAATGTAGTTTCCAAGTCCGGAACTACTACGGAACCCGCTCTTGCGTTCCGATTACTCTGGGATTTAGCCAAAAAAAAATACGGAGCGAAAGCAAAGGATAGAATAGTCGCAACAACCGACAGTTCTAAAGGCGCTCTTCGAAAAATGTCCGACGAATTGGGATTCGAGACTTTCTCAATTCCGGATAACGTGGGGGGAAGATACTCCGTATTAACTCCAGTAGGTCTTTTCCCAATTGCGGCTTCCGGAGTGGACATATTATCTCTTTGGAAAGGTTTTGAAGAAGCGGCGGATTTTCTACTTTCGGAAACTTCTCCTCACAAAAATTTAGCCTGCATTTATTCCGCATATAGAAACGTATTTTATAGATCCGGCAAAAAGATAGAAGTTATGGCGAGTTATAATCCATCTCTTCATACTCTTGCAGAGTGGTGGAAACAATTATTCGGAGAAAGCGAAGGAAAACAGGGCCTAGGGATCTTTCCTGCTTCAGTGGATTTAACTACGGATCTACATTCTTTAGGCCAGTATTTGCAGGAAGGGGAAAGAAGTATCTTCGAAACAGTTTTATATCCAAAGAATTCAGAGGCAAATGTTTTGGTCCCTAAGGATGCGGACGATTTGGACGGACTCAATTTTCTTGCAGGAAAGAATATGGAAGAGGTAAATCATCAGGCTCTTCTTGGCACTTTAGTAGCACATTCAGAGGGGAAGGTCCCTTGTTTGGAGATCTTATTTCCGGATACGGGTGCCACGAGTTTAGGCCAATTGATGTATTTTTTCGAACTGGCCTGTGGGATCTCCGGAAATGTATTAGGCGTGAACCCTTTCGATCAGCCAGGGGTAGAAGCTTATAAAAAAAATATGTTCGCATTACTCGGAAAGCCAGGTTTTGAGAATTTGCGTGAATCTCTTCGAAAAAAAGGAGTCTAAGAAATTGATCTCATTTTAGAACAAATAGGTTTTTTACCGATAAGTTCTAAAAGCTTGACAGAGATTCTAACAGGTTTCGGATTAGATCAGTATGGTCCAAAGAGGAAAAAAACTAAGGTTCGTTTCGGCTTCCTTAGCCTTATTTACTCTTCTATTTTTTCTACATTCCGGACTATCCAACAGCCCTTATCCTGGGAAGAAATCCGACTCAACACAAACAATTATCGGATTAGAGACCGATATCGAAGAACTAAGCGATCTCGCAGAAACCATCGACCCTGCCGAATTGGTTTTAGGAGAGCTTTTTGCTTCGGAAATTAATACTCCAGGTCTCGACAATACAAACCCTTCCCACCAGGATAGGTTTCAATTCCAACACAATAAATTATTATCCCAGCATCTGCTGAATATACCTCCCCCTTCTATTTCCTAATCTCTAGTTCGAAAGTTTGGTAACCTAGCCGTTCCCTGCTTTCAGAGCCTAGCCGTGCTTCGCCTACGGCCTAAATAGAAATTTCGGAGAACTGTTTCGTAATATTTTCCCATCCAATATAGCACCAATTTAGCCGGTCCCAGGTTTCGGGTATCTCCTATAGCCTGGGATCGGTTTCTTTTTCAATTTATTGCCTATAAAAAGAAGGCGACAGAGCCTCAAATCTCCCGATACTTTTTGGAGAGCCCTAGTCTCCATAAGCGAATGGAAATAGAATTAGCCAAAAAAGAACGTTTGGTCCGAGGAATGGAACTCGGAAAGAGGATCGTTCTTCACGGCGTAGCATTCTCCCAATATTATAAATCCAATCTTGAAAATTACCTCCGCTTCTGTTTAGAATATTATAAAAAGACGGATATACTACCTTCTGCATTATCATTGGCCTATTCTCTTTTAGAAATGGCTTACAAGGAGAATTGTAGGAATTCCTACTATTTAGAAAAAGGTTGGGATCCATTAAGTTTAGAATCCCTAACCGAAAGAGAGTCTGAATTCGAGAATAACTGGGACTTCTCCGAACCCTTAAGATCCAGAGCAAAACTAAAGGAAGAAGGTTCCATACTTAGGACCACGATCCAGCATTCGAATACCGGGATCACATTAGAAATTGCGAATTTAGCTCCGATCACTTTGGAAGCAGAAGAGGCTCTTACCGAGTATCTTTCCAGAGCGAAATCCTATGAAAACTTATTCGAGTATTATGAAGATTATCCTTTTGATGAGGAAGGTCGCGGAATAGGGATCGCGCTGGCAATTTTACAATTTAAGGAAATCGGAATAGATCCGAATCTTCTTCGGTTCGATACAGCCGATGGAGAACATATTTTTAGATTAGAGATCGGTTTCGAGAACGATTATGTGTCTCTTCGAAATAAACTAGAGAATGACGAGGATATTCGACCTTTCCGATCTCATTCTGAACAGGAGAAGGAAGGAGAGACCATTTTCCCTTGGAAACTTTCAGTTTGTAAGATCTGCGGAAGGACTGTTGACGACCGGATCTTCTTTCATTCCGTTCCTCCTGATGTAGTTGCAAAGGCTGTAGATCTTCCTTATACGGAAGAGATTTGTGCCTGGTGTTTATCAGGTTATTTGAAGATTTAGATCTTTTATGATCACTTTGAAAATATGATCTCTTCTACTTATTATCCTCCCAAACCTATACGACTCTCAGGAGATAAGATAGAATTAATTCCTCTTTCCTTGGAACATTCTGATGCTTTAGCGGAAGCTCTTCATGATGGAGAACTCTGGAAATTATGGTACACGAATATTCCTGAACCGGAACAAATGTCTGCTTGGATCCAAAAAGCCTTGGATGAACAATCGGCCGGGCTTTCACTTCCATTTGTAGTTTTGAGAAAGGAAGATTCGAAAATTTTAGGTACTACAAGATATTTGAATATAGAAAAAGATGCACGTAGGTTAGAGATAGGGGCTACTTGGTATCCTAAGTCCGTGCAAAAAACATTCGTGAATACTGAATGTAAACTTTTGTTATTAGATCATGCTTTCGAGACTTTAGGTTGTATTGCAGTGGAATTTAGGACACATATTCTAAACTTCGCATCCAGAAAGGCGATCGAACGTTTGGGTGCTAAGTTAGATGGGATTCTAAGAAATCACAGGATCAGTAAGAACGGTACCTTAAGAGATACCGCCGTTTACAGTATTACAAAAGAAGAATGGCCTACGATAAGAGGAAATCTTTTGTTCAAATTGGGAAAACCTCAGGTTTAGAAGTTTTTACTTCCAATTCTCCAAAACTCCGTCTATCACTCCATAAATCCTTGCTTCTTCAGGTGTGAGCCAAAGATCTCTGTCAGTGTCTCTTTCCACAACTTCTAAGGCTTGTCCTGTTCTTTCTGCTACCAGTTTGTTGATCTCTTTTTTATCTCTTTCTATCATAGAAGCAAAGATGCCGATATCAGTAGCTTTTGCTTGATAGGTTCCAGGAACATGAGGCTGATGCAACATGATCCTGCTATGAGGTAGAGCGAATCTTTTTCCCTTTGTGCCTGAAAGAAGAAGTAATGCACCGAAACTTGCTGCGAGTCCCATACAAACCGTACGTACATCATTCGGGATCAGATCCATCGTATCTAAAATAGACATACCGGAAGTGTTTGCTCCCCCGGGACTATTGATCACAAGAGTAATATCCTTTTCAGGATCTTGATTCGAAAGATATAATAAACGTTCTACTACGTGTTTTGCGGAGTTATCGTCCACTTGTCCCCAAAGGAAAATTTTTCTTTCTTTGAGTTGGTTTTCCTCTAAACGAAGGCCTGGGAATTGTATAGGTTGTTCTGCAACGGTTTCGGACATGTATTTCTCCTAGATTAAGATGCGATCGCCATAGGTCCGTGTAGGACTTCCAACCAATCTTTTCTATCTGATTTGTTCAGAAGTTGCCTGCGTAACAATTCTCTACTTCTTCTGAGCTTGTTTTTGAGGTTTCCGATCGGTATTCCTGTTTGTTCGGTGATCTGTTCGTAGCTCATTTCTCCGAAATATCTAAGATTCAGAAGTTGTCTTTCTTCGCTAGGGAGTTCATCTAACGCGTCTAAAACTTCTTTTCTCCAACTGTCTCCGGATCTAGGAGCAGCTTTCGTGATCTCCGGATTTAATTCAGTTCCGAGTAAATCTTTTTTTCTTAAAATACGATCTGAATGTTTTAGTACCAATCTTCGGAGTAAAAATGGGAACGCCTCCGGCTGCCTGAGAGAAGGTAAAACCTTCCAGGCTTCTAAAAATACTTCTTGGCTTAAGTCTTCCGCTTTGGATTCATCTCTGATCCTTTTTGCGGCTTGGCTAGCTACGTATTTTTCGAAACGGGTCATTAACTCCGTCCACGCCGGTTCTTCTCCCTTGGAAGCTTCTGTGACTAGTACTTTAAAATCGCGCATATCTGTTAGAGGGTCCCAGTTTCCATTTTGGGGTGTACGGATCTAAACTATTTTTACATTTTTGGGACTACTGACCTCGGTCTAGATACGGAAAATACCTCTGTTGGAACTCCTACATACGGTATAGGTCCACGCTAAGCCGCTAAGGAAAGAAGACATCGTCAACTCGAGGTTCCTTTGGTCTCTTATATAAATAATGAATGAAATAAATTGCCTATTTGGAATAAATAGGCCCCGAAAATGCTCATAAACTCGGAACATAGACCTTGGCCAGTTCCTAAGGGATATTGGAGAATGGAACAGATCTGGCACGATCTTCTTTTTATCCATTGGCCCGTTCCGGTTTCGATGATCCGTCCGTTTGTTCCGCAAAGTTTGGATATCGATACGTTTGAGAACCAAACCTGGATAGGTGTCGTTCCATTTCATATGAGTGGAATAAGGCTCAGAGGACTTCCTACAATGCCGTTCGCATCCAAATTTCCTGAGATCAACTTGAGAGTATACGTTACTCGAGATGGAAAACCTGGGGTGTATTTTATCAGTTTGGATGCGGAGAGTTTTCCTGCAGTAAAGATCGCAAGAGCCTTTTACCATCTTCCTTATTATCTGGCCGATTTCAAAGTTTCCGAAAGTAAAGATCAGATCAGTTATTCTTCCAAAAGAAGAAGATTCGATACAAGATTTCATTTTCAGGCTAAATATGGACCTAACTCGGATCCATATTTTTCAAAGAAGGGGAGTCTGGATCATTGGTTGACCGAAAGATATTGTTTGTATGCAAATTGGGGAAAGTCCGTATATCGTTGTGAGATCTTACATGAGCCTTGGCCTTTGCAAAAAGCGGAAGCGGAGATTTTTATCAATACGATGGCAGATATCGAAGGATTAAAACTTCCGGATATAAAACCCATTCTTCACTTTTCCAAAAGATTAGAAGTTCAAATCTGGGGATTAGAAAGACTTAAATAGATTTATCTGAAAGTTTCTTTTTGAAATCTATCCAGCTTGGGGAAAGTCGATCCGAAAAATCGGTATCCTTATATTGTTCGTAAAATTGTTTTTCTCCCAAGTCCAAAAAAGTTCCTGGGAAAATTTTTCCCCCTAATCTTCCTTCTTTTGAAAGTTTACGGAAAGTATCCGCGAGATCGTACGGGCGATTCGGTTCTAATTCCGAGAGGCATTTCGCGTTCATCCAAGAAAGCCCCAAATAAAAATAACCTCCTGGTCCGAAATTTACTTTTCCTTCTTTGAGATCTAGTCCGGTGTAGGTGGCTCCATCTGGAATTTTAGATAAATATAAAATGCAATCGAATTCTTCTTTCTCTTTTTGGACGGGCCAAGGGGAAAAACCATCTTCGGGAAAGAGTATAAAATCAGGATTTAAAACTAGGAATTCATCCTTCAAACTCCAAAATCTTTCTATAGCAGTACGGATCCCTCCTCCTGTTCCTAAAATTTCAGGTTCTTCCCAAGAGAATAAAAGTTTAATATCAGTGAAGGAGCTCAGTTCCTCTTTGATCTTCTCCCCTAGATAATGTAAATTTGCAATACCTTCCGATACTCCCCAGGTTTTTGCATGAAAAAGAGAATAGTAGATCAAAGAAATATTATTTATTTTTAAAATAGGTTTTGGAGAAGATTTGGTCCATTCTCCCATTCTGGTGCCAAAGCCCGCACAAGGAAAGAACGCCTTCATCCTATAGTTTTTCCGAAAATTTTGAATTAGATGTTAATTCTTTTTTCAAAAGATGGAAGAACAAGAAAAGTTGATCTGGAAATAGTCCGACCTGAACAATCTCAATTAAATTATCTAAACAATTTAGTATACTTTTTCTATACTTATCCTGTTTTTTGTCTGCGACCAACATGAAATAGGATCCTAATGCTTTATAGGATCTTTGAAGACATTGCAAATAATAACATTCTTTAGCTCTCGAAAATCTATTATCGCTTAATTTTAAGAAGAGAAGAAATAGTCCCTGTCTCATCGCAAAAGGGATCGGTCTATACGCGTCGTAGAGAAGACTTGCGAGATCATAAAACGGAGTTCCCAATCTTGCATCTTGAAAGTCGATCAAGGTCAACTCTCCCTTTTCGGAAAGCATGATGTTCCTTGCATGAAAATCCCTATGGCAAAATACTTTTTCCGGGTATTCGGATAGAAACCCAGCAGCTTCTTGCATAAAAAAGACGACTTCGGGCCTAAGTTTAGTTTGAATTCCGAACATTTCGGAAAAGCGAGAATATGCAGAAAACGTAAACTGATTCTCGAAGTTCAATTTTTCGTAATCGAACTCTCTTCCTGTAACCGGGGACTCGGGTCTTGTTTTCTGTAATGCGATCAGGATATCTAAAGATCTGACCAATAGATTCCTATATTCCGCATCATCTTGAACGGAAGTTAGATCCGAGTCTCCCTCATCGGAGAGTAGCATAAGTTTATTGAATACATCTGTCTTATAGATCTTAGGTACTTTGAAACCGTGATGCTCTAAAAAATGTCCGACTTCTTGGAAATCGTGTTGGAAGACTTGGTCCTTGCATAGGATGCGAGTGTTTCCATCAGGATAGGTAGCTCTAAAGTATCTGCGAGCAGAGGCCTCCGGATTCAATGCATCTATCTTATCCGGGAATTTACCGTCTAGTGCGAGGAAGCGAAAATCTATCTCCCCTAAAACTTCGTTCATAACCTTTTAGGCTAGTTCTACAATTTGTCCGGAAAGACCAAGCGGAATTCCGTTCCTTTTTCCAACTCGGATTCAATTTCTATTCGGATCCCGAAAATATCCGCGATCTCTTTTGCCACAAACATTCCTAGACCAGTACCTTGGCCGGTCTTTTTAGTGGTGAAGTAAGGCTGAAAGATCTTATTCATGATCTCCTTACTCATACCAACACCGTTATCCTTGATCTTAACCATTGGATGATGGTTTTTCTCACCAACTGTGATCTCTATTCTTCCTTTGTTTTCTGTGGCGTCTGCAGAGTTTAAGAATATATTCGAGAATAATAGGCTCAATTGATCCGCATTCGAATGGACCGACGTTTTGTCGGAACTCCTATTAAATACGATTTCGCAATATTTGAGCCTGGTAGTTTTTCTAAAAACTTCTATAACGGACTCTACAACTTCGTTTAAATCTAAGGTCTCTCTATCCCTACCACTATCTCCCGGTTTTCCTAACTGTAATAAGTTGAAAGTCAGGTTCTTTAACTTAGTGATCTGATTCCATGTGACTTGGATCGCTTTATCTTTGATGGGTTCGTCCGCGTCAGGGAGTCTTGCAACTTCTATGAAACCTTGGATAGCTGTAAGTGCGTTATTGATCTCGTGTCCGATGCTGGAAGCGATTGTAGTTAGGAATGCTCTTCTTTCCGCATCGATCAGTTTTTCGGAGATAATATTCTTTTGAGTGATATCTCTAGCGATCCCTGTATAATATGTTTTTCCGTTTAGTTCGTATCTACAAACGGAGATATCAAAATTGAATTTTCCTCCGTCTCTGCCGACCAACTCTGCATTATGTAATCGAGCGATATTATGGTCGGATTTCCTCGTCATTAGATTCGCTACTCTTTCCAAGTAGGCTTCTTTATTTTCTTCCGAAATGAGTAATGTGATCTGTTGGCCTACTATCTCGCTTTCTTCGTATCCGAAATTCCGGATCGTAGCTTCATTCGCTCCTCGAATATAAAGATCTTCGTCTAAGGTGATGACACAATCTCCGGTGGTCTCAAGAATTAAGCTGTTGCGATAGTTTAGATCTTTGGACTGTTGAGCTAAATGAGTTTTTTCTCTTACTGCTTTTAGGATCTTTTTGGATTTTCTATCTCTATCTTCTTTCTCTTTGCGAGCGCTTTCTAAGGCGGCTAAAATGTTCTGTCTGCTGACTGGTTTGGAAATATAATCGAATACACGATTTCTAAGAGCTTCTTCTGCAGTATGAAGTTGTGGGTTCCCTGTGATCAGTATGACAGGTATATTAGAATTATATCTTTTGATCTCTCTTGCGACTTCGATGCCGTCTTTTCCGCCCATGAGTATATCGGAAATTACGATGTCTACAGCGTAGTCTCTTACGATCCTCATTGCGGATTCGAAATCTTCCGCTAAAAAAACGTGGTACCCTTCTCTGGAGATCACACGTTCTAAAGCGGTCCTGATTTCCGCTTCGTCGTCGATGATCAGAACGTTGGGATTTCTTTCCCTTGTCATATTTTTATAATATATAAGTTCTTCATACCTTTCCTACCGGTACTCGGACTGTGACCTTGGTGCCTTGTCCTGGATTCGATTCCAGGTGAATTGTTCCGCCATGGTCAGTGATGATCCTCTGAGAGATTGTCAAACCGAGTCCCGTTCCCTGTTTGGTTCTCCTGGTCGTATATAAAGGTAGAAAGGCCTTTTCCGCGACTTCGGCGTTCATTCCGGGACCGTTATCTTGAATGGTAAAACTCACCATCTCTCCGTTCAAATATAATTCTTTTCTAGCGGAAACTTGTATAAGAGGGTTTGCCGGTTTATGTTCCATTTCGGATATCGCGTTCACCGCATTTACTAAGCAGTTAATTAAAACTTGTTCGATTTCTTGCCAAGCTACAAGTATCTGAGGAAGTTCCGGATTAGTAACTCGTTTCAATTCGATTCCATTCTTCTTACAACTTACTTCTATTAACTCACAAGCGCGGAGAAGAATGAAATATGGAGAGACCAATTCTTTTTTTCTAGGAGCTCTTCTTCCTAGATCCAAAAGTCCTTTGATCAAATCTCGGATACGAAGTGCCGCTCCTTACACTCTTTTATAAACTTTTTTTCTTTCGATAGGATCCGGATCTTCATGTTCCAATAGATCTTCCAAATACAAAAGACTAGATTGAAGAGGATTGTTTACTTCATGGGCGATACCTGCGGCGATCTCACCGATCGAAGCGAATTTTGCAGTTTCGTATAATTGCCTGTCCAAAATTTTCGTTTGGGTAACGTCGGAGAAGATCAACATTGCAGCGACCGGTAGATCTTGGTATTTTTTCAAAGGAAGGAATTTTATAGAAAAGTAATTCTCCTCTTCTCCCAAAAGTACCATTGAAAAATCGAAAAATGCAGCTCTTTGTGTACGAATACATTCTTCTAACTTGATCCTAATTCCTTTTTCGGCTTCTTCCGGGAATAGGGCAGGGAATTCATCCTGCACATCTACATTTAGGAATTGGAATAGGTAAAATTTTAAGATCGGAGCGACTTCTAAAACTTTTCCATGAGGATCCAAGATCACGATCCCGTTATTCATGGAGGCGAATAGGTTCCTGAGTTTCATCTCCGAAGCACGGATCAATTCTTCGTTCTTCTTCTGTTCAGATATATCCAAAAGTAATAATATAGTTCCGATCCTATTTCCGTAGTCGTCTTTTAAGGAAGAAGAAGCCAATAGAAAAGGCACCTCGTGCCTTCCTCTTATAGTGATCCTTGTTTCTGCTCTAGAGCCTAATAGGATCATATCCGCTGCTTCCGGATCCAATTTGAGAAGGTCTCTTACTTGAATCCCCACGATCTCTTCTCTGGAGATGCCTAAAAGAGAACTAATATTGTTATTTACGTAAGTAATAAATCCTTCGTCGTCAGTGGAGAGAAGTGGGACTTCCAACGAGTTTAGTAGTGCGCCTTGGAACTGTAATATTTTCGCGGTTTCTCTTCTTTGTTTTTCGATCCTCAGGTATTGTAATGAGGAAAGTAGATCTTCTACGATCTCGAAATAAAGATAATTCTCTCCGGAATCGAAGGCCATATTCTCTTTGGAGATGATCTGGATCCCACCTATAATTTTCCCTTCTTCTCGGATGATTAAGCTTAAGGATCTTCTAAAGTCCTTTGCTACTAACGCTTCTTCCCATTCCGGATAAACGTTGGATCCGAACTCGTAGATATGGAATTGTTCACGACCATCTAATAGGGATTGGAAAGGAGATTGGGATTTTTTTTCTTCCCAAGCGTATTCTAAATTTTTTCTCCATTTAGGATCCAAGTCAGATTGTATGAGTATTTGATCCGTGCCGTCTTCTCTTCGATAGAAACCCCATACCAAACTATAATGAGGATTTTCCTTAAGAGTGTCGCAGATCTTTTGGAATAAGGTACTTTCCGAACTCAAACGTAAGGATCTTAAGTTCAATTTTAGAAGTCTTAATGTCCTAAGAATACTTTGTAGATAATAAAGCCTGAGTTCTATTTCTCTAATCTCTGATCTTTGGTAAATATGAAAGATTAAAGGAGAGTTAGGAGATTGAGAGAAAGCGTTGATCGTAAAATCCGCGAGAAGTAATGTCCCGTCTTTCTTTCTCAAATTCCAAAGAAGAGATATTCCCAATTCTTCCGCACTATTGCCATAATTTCCACCGATACTGTCCGGACGGGCGAGTAGATTGCCTAAGGAAATTTGTTTTAATTCTTCCGGATCATAGCCCAGAATAAGAGAGGCTTTCGGATTCGATCCAAGTATACTATAAGTTCCGGGCTCTAGGATCAGAATTCCTTCCTGGGCAGGAAAGAAGGCTTTTTCTAATAGTAGAACTAACTCCCGGTTATCCATGGATTGTAAATAATATCGGATTTCCACATCGTAAAATTGATTTGGATTCCTTGCTAGTTTCACCTAGAGACGGAATCATTGCCTCAATCTATGGATTTTGTATACGAACTTTTTCTTAAGAATTATACCAGACAAAAAATTCGTTTTATGGAGAAGGAGCTGGGATTCCAAAAGTTGCATTTGGATCTGGGCGGACATAAAGTTTTCTTTTTGAAGAGACCTTCCGAAACTAAATCCGGAAAAACTCTATTTTTCATACACGGACTTTTGGATTCTGCGACTGGTCTCAGACGTTTGGCTCCTTATTTACGAAAAGATCTCAATTTGATCTTTCCGGACATTCCCGGATTCGGATTAAGTCCCCTGCCGAAATTGAAATATTTGTATCAGGTGGATGTCTTTGCGGATCTTCTATACAACTCCATCCGCAAACTCGAGTTAGACGATCTGGTTCTCGGTGGGCATTCGATGGGTGCATTGATCGCGATGCTCATTGGGATCAGGGATTCGAACCGTGAAAAAAGAGTGAAAAGACTCGTATTACTTGCTCCGGGAGGAATTCCCCATCCGCAAAGAGATGAAATGAGAAAATTACTTTTTCCTTCGAAAACCGAAGAGATCGAAAGGCTTTTAACTGCATTGTATCAGGAGAACGTGCCGGAACTGGGTGGTCTGGCAAAAAAAGCCTTACTAAGCCAATGGAATAATTCCGCTCATCATTTTTTGACGGAGAATACTTTAGATCGTGAGAAAGAGATCTTTTTAGGCAAAAAACTTTCCGTAGTTTCTCAAAAAGCCCTGATCATTTCCGGAACGGAAGACCCGATCACTGACCCTCCCATGGTCAAAAAATTACATTCTTATTTAAAACATAGTAAGCTGGTTTGGATCCGGAATGCGAAACACGCATTACATATGGAAAGACCGAAAGAAGTTGCAGATCAAATAAATCTTTGGCTCTAAACTTCTAATTTAGTCCCTTGAATAAGTGATTTGTTTTAAGAGTTGATCCTTTATTAAACGAATTGGATAAATTTTTTCCTAAATGGAAATAAATTATTAATAAATGATATATTCACGTTAGAAGGTCTTTTTAGGCCTTTCTGAAAATATTATCCCTCGGAATGAAAAGTCGGACAGTCAGGATCGAAAAAATTAGAAAAAAATTCGATCTCATTCTCTAAAAAAATCGGTAAACAATCTAGTTCGGAACAATTTGATAAAAATAAAAAAAATATCCGAGCTTACGTCCGTGTTTTTTCAAAAACGAATATAGAAAATAGAATCAACAATTCGTAATGCAGGGGCCGACAGGCGGATACAAAGATGGAAAAAGTAAAGATAGCTATAGTAGAAGATAATCCTGAGTTCGCGCAAAATTGTGCGAACACTCTCTCTATAATGGAAGAAGTGGATAAAGTTGAAGTTTTTTCTTCGACGGAGGATTTGTCCCAAAATCACGAGAGCAAATTCGATCTAGTTTTTATGGACATCGTTCTTAGGGGAAAGTCCGGGATCGATTATATAAAGGAAAGATCCGATTTTGATGACGATCCTAAATACGTTATGCTTTCTACATTAGAGTCCGACGATGCGCTAATTCAAGCGATGAAGGCTGGAGCAGTTGGATTCGTTTTGAAAAAAGATCTAAAAGACATTAAAGAAGTAACTAGGATGGTAATGCAAGAAGGAGGAATACTTTCTCCGGGAGCTGCGGCAAAAGTGATCTCTTTTTTCAGAAAACCTCCTAGAAAAGAAACTCATTCCTTAACTCCAAGAGAGAGGGAAATTTTGAATCATATCATTAACGGATCCAAAACTAAGGACATCGCGCGTAACTTTGGCACGAAAGAAGGAACTGTCAGGATACAGATCAAAAGTATTTTTAAAAAATTACAAGTAAACTCCAGAGTGGACCTTGTTAGGAAGTATTCTCATTTCTAAAAAGAGACTAATCCAAACGGTTTAATTTTATAATGACAGAAGGAATTATTTTTTGCGACACGTAGATATTAGTTTTTACCGAGGCAGAAACAAAAATACTCATTCGCATAAAATAAACGGGAAACTTGCTTTCACTGGATTGTTACTAGTGTATGGTATACGGTATGATGGAGATCAGAGAAACGGAATGGTCCGAAGCTCTTGCTCGTCTCGCCGTGGTAGTATCCACTTATAAGCATGTAGGAAGTACTACAGATCAAGTTTTTCTTGCATGCGAGTCCTTATGGGCGGATTGGGATGGCTTCGAACCCACCGGACCTGATTGGCTTCAAGGTTTTGAAGAATCTATGGACGAAGGCGAGATGTTATATGCAGCCGATTCGTTCTCACAAGTCAGAGCCCTGTTAAGGGAGAAATTAGACGCAGTCAATATCACATTCGAAAACGGGGATGATTCCGCAATAGGTGGATTGATCCTTGAACTCGCGGATGGGATTTATTCACTCTTAAGCGGTCCGGAGGATCCTGACAAAACTGTAGAATCGGTTTTGATAGAAGCAGAGAAACTTTTGGAAATTTTGTTGGAGTCCAATGATCTTAAATTTCCTGAAGATGAAAATTTGGCTTCGATCGATTTGGATCAAGTAACCGATCTAGGGGAAAGAGAGATCTTGAGAGAATTGATATCCGCTTTCGAGCTTGCTCTTGATTCTAGGCAGAGTGGAAAAGCGTTATACTTGTTGATGTCTAGGCTCTTTATCGTTCATTGGAGTTTTTATAGATTGAGAGTTGCTTAATTATTTGTTTTTTCTTTCCCTAAACGTATTTCGATCCTTAGGGTTTCCGCTTCTTCTTCGCTGATCCCGATCTGCTCCAGCATAAAAGTTTCTAATTTTTTTCTCCAAAGTTCTATCTCTTCTTCTCCTTTTAATCTAGGAACATAAAAGGGTTCAGATAAACAAAACTCTGCCTTAGAAAAAAGTTTTGGTACAGGTGTCCTATCCCAACTCTGAAAAATCTTATACCGATCGTATTTCGCAAAATAAGTAATAATAGGATATCCTGTCATAGAAGCTAACTGAATGATCCCTGGTTTTAGAGTATAAACCGGACCTGTAGGCCCGTCAGGAGTGATCAAACTTATACTTCCGTTTTTAGCATCATGAACTAAGGCCTTTAAAGCGGAAGCTCCTCCTCTTTTACTAGAACCTCGTTTCGGCCTCATTCCAAAATGTCCGATCACTCTTGTGGCTAATTCTCCGTCTTTAGATCTAGAAGCCATAGGAATGACCTCTAAGCCAAAACGTTTTACAAAAAATTTATATGTGAAGTCGATTACGAACGGGATCTGATTATGCCATAAGGCGAGAACGAAACCTTGCTGTTTTTGAAGTAACGTTTCAGTTTCTTTGGGGACCTGTATCTTGGTCCAGCGTACGGTTAAATAAATGAATTTTAATATAATCGTGGCTAAAAGAGAATAGATCGCCATCTTTATATTCGACTTCTCTCTTGGAAAAACGGTAAGAGAAATAAACTGATGGAAGAGAGCGCTAATCCTAAACTTTGTTTGAATATCTCGGAATCTAAGTCGGGTTTTGGATTATCTATAAAAATATAAAATCCCCAGACGAAGTATCCAATTCCGATCGCTTTACCTAGACCCGCGACTAAGATCCTATTTCCGGGATCACGAAAGATAGAAAACCATTCCGTAGAATACAATAAGCTTACTGTAATATAGGTCGGTATCCAGACTTCCGGTTCGTAGCTAAGAAAACTGAAGCCTGCAAAAATCACCCAAACGATTACGATAAAGATCCGAAATAGATTCGAAAGAACCCGTTTCATAACTCAGGGAAGGATTTTCCCCGGATTCAGTAAGTTTTTGGGATCTAAAGCCTTTTTGATCATTTTCATCACTTCTATCTCTGCGGAAGAGCGGGAGAAATGTAGGAAGTCCTTCTTTAAAAGCCCGATCCCATGTTCCGCACTTATAGATCCATGATGTTTTTGTAATAGTTCGAACATGGAAGGATCTACTTTTTTGCATTGAGAGAAAAATTCTGCATCCGAAAGATCTTTCGGTTTTACTATGTTTAAGTGAAGGTTTCCATCACCGATATGACCGAAAAGTGCGATCTCGAATCCTGGGTATTTAGAAGAAAGAAGTGCATTCATATCTTCCAAGAATGGATTCATATTGCGAAGAGGTAGGGAAATATCGTTTTTATGAACGGTATAGTCGATTGAAATGGACTCGCTGATCCCCTCTCTGTATTTCCAGAAAGTTTCGGCTTGTCTTGAGTTTTGAGCAAGGCTTCCGTCTGAAACGAATCCTTTCTCAACAATAGTTTCTAAAAATGAGAAAAGTTTTTCTTCGTCCGATTCTTCAGTAATTTCGAATTCCATTAAAACATAATATGGACTACTTTCCGAAAAAGGATCCGGAACATGTAGATGATCCATTACTTTGTCCAGACAGTATTTCGTTAAAAATTCAAAAGCAAGAATAGGTAAGGACATATTATGAGTCTCTTTGAATAACTCTAATATGGATGGGAAATCCGGGACCGCAGTGAATAGGATCCGATTCTCTGCAGGCTTTTTAGTTAATTTTAATGTACATTCGGTGATGATCCCGAGTGTTCCTTCCGATCCGATAAACAGATGTTTAAGATCGTAACCTGTATTGTTTTTAAGGATCTCTCCGTTAAATTCCAGTATCTCTCCTGTTCCGGTTACAACTTTTAAACCTAATACCCATTGGCGAATGAGTCCATAATGGACCACTCTTACACCGCCTGCGTTCGTTGCGATGTTTCCTCCTATATGAGAAGAACCAGTGGCGGCAAAATCAACAGGGAAATAAAAGCCTCTTTCTTCCGCTTCTTTATGCAGGTTTTTAGTGATCATTCCGGCTTGTACGGTTAAGGAGCCGAAAAATGGATCGAAATCCAATACTTGATCCATCTTAGAAAGTGAGATAACTATCTCTCCGCTTTTGGCGACAGCTCCTCCTGCATATCCTGTTCTTCCACCGGAAGGAACGATCTTCAGATCGTTTTCATATGCGAACTTTACGATCTCTGAAACTTCTTTTGTATTTTTCGGGAATGTTAGGATCTCATAATCAGGAGTATATACTTTCGTTCTATCCGTTCCGAAGGAGAGGAAAGTTGCTTTGTCCATTTGGGTTTCGTCTTTAAAAAAAACCCTTTCTTCTCCCAATACCGCTTTGAGTTTATTTTTATTTTCCTGGCTAATGCTCATGTTTATTCCGCGAAATTCATCCTTTCGATTTGGCTATCTACAGGTTTTTCCCCTTCCGCTCTTTCTCTTTTTCTGTATACTCCGTCGGAAGAGAGTAGTCTTGCTTTTACGTTGTCCCTGATCTGAACGTCCAAGATCTTTTTGATCCTATCCTTGTTTTTTGCCTCTAAGATCGGGAATAATACCTCGATCCTTCTTTCGAAGTTCCTAGGCATACAATCCGCAGAAGCGAGGAAGATACTTTCTTCCCCACCGGATAAGAAATAATAAATACGCGTATGTTCCAAAAATCTTCCCACAATCGAAATTACGGTAATGTTCTCGGAAATTCCAGGAAGCCCTGGTTTTAAACAACAGATCCCTCGAATGATCAATTCGATGATCACTCCTTCCCTGCTTGCATTATACATTGCTAATATAATATTCGGATCCACCAGGCTGTTCATTTTGAAAATGATCCTGGCGGGCTTTCCTGCCTTTGCGTTCTCGGTCTCTTTTTCGATCAGAGTTAAGAATGTGGATTTTAGGTTATGAGGAGAAGCCGCGAGTTTATTCAAAAAAGGCATCTTTGCATAACTTGTGATCGTGTTGAAGATCGTTGATACGTCTTCAGTAATCTCTTTATTTACCGTGAAAAAGCTAAGGTCGGTGTAATATTTACTCGTAGTGGAGTTATAATTCCCGGTTCCAAGATGCACATAACGTACTAGATGTTCTTCTTCTCTTCTTACGATCAGCAACATTTTGCAATGGATCTTTAATCCGACTACACCGTAAACTACGTGGACCCCTCTTTCTTCCAGCTTTTGGGCCCATTTGATATTTCTTTCCTCGTCGAATCTTGCTTTTAATTCCACAAGGACCGTGACTTGTTTTCCGTTCTCTGCTGCCTGTCCTAGATACTGTATGATCGGGGAATCTCCGCTTGTACGATACAAGGTCATTTTGATCCCAAGTACTTTCGGATCCTCGCTAGAGATCCTTAAAAGATCTTCGATTGCATTGAAGGACTGATAAGGGTGATGTAATAATCTTTCTTTCTTCTTGATCGCGTCGAAAATTTTCTCTGGGGATTCGAATTTGAGAGTAGTCTTTTGTTGAAAGAACGGATACTTAAATTTAGAAGTATGTTCCAAACCGTAAAAATACATTGAGTCGCTTATGTTTAGAATGGAAGAAACTTCGAAGATCTCGTTGTCTTGAAGTTCCAAAAGATCCTTTAAAGTATTTCTTACGAAAGAAGAAGTTCCTTCATAAATATCCATCCTCACGGCATCCCCCCAAATACGGTTCCGGATCTCTTTTTTCATTGTGATGAGTAAATCTTTTACGGAAGCCTCTTCGTCTATGGAAATGTCCGCGTCCCTTACGATACGGAACGGATAAATTTCTTTTACAGTCATTCCGTAGAACAAGTCATGAACATGCAGTTTGATGATCTCTTCCAAAGGAAAAAATCTTCTGGTCTTTCCTTCTCCTTTTAATTGTAAGAAGCGAGGGAGAACAGAGGGCACTTGCACTACTGCGAATAGATCTTTTTTTAATCCTGTTTTTTCATCGTCGGTCGTAAGTACAATCGCTAGGTTTAAAGATTTATTAAGTATATGAGGAAAAGGGTGAGAAGGGTCGATAGAAAGAGGAGTCAAGATCGGAGACACATCTTCTTTATAATAATGTTTGATATCTTCTATCTCGTTTTTATTAAGTTCTTCCGGGTTTAAGATGAGATGGATCCCATTCTCTTTCATTTGGTCTAGAGTGAGGGTTAAAGTTTCATACTGCGTGGCTACAAAACTTCTGACCTTATTAGAGATCTCTGTTAAAATTTCGGATGCCCTGGAACCGTTTAGACTTTTTTCGTCGTTCCCTTCTTCTAAAATATTTTTTAGACCTGCTACCCGAACCATGTAGAACTCATCCAAGTTCGATTCGGTGATACATAAAAACTTCAGGCGCTCTAAAAGAGGATTGTCCGGATCGTTTGCTTCTTCCAAGACCCGTTTGTTAAAATCCACCCAAGAAAGTTCTCTATCGAAAAAGATGTCCGGGTTACCGAGATGGATCGGCCCCTGTTTTCCGTTTCCTCCGCTTCCTAATGATTGGGTTTCCGGCGATTTTATCTTTTGGGCCACAGATTTTATCCTACTTTCTTCTGGTTTAAAATCGACAGGCCAAGAGTCAAGTCTGCTTTTCGGAACGCGAATTCTGACAATTTGGATACACGGAATCAACTTTCCGGATAAGAGATCTCAAAATTTAAGATCGAGAATTGACAGAGATAAACTAGTCTGATAGACTGGTTGAATGATTGCAGAAGCAAAAGAATTGCCTATTAACGCCTTCGAAGCAAAAACAAAGTTCTCTTCTTTGTTACGAGGGGTTCAAGCGGGTGAAACGTATCTAATCACCTTAAGAGGAGAACCTGTCGCCCGTTTATTGCCTGTATTCAAACATACAAGTTATATGGAATTTTTAGAAACTTTAAGCCAGGCAAAAGATTTGAGAAATAAGATCAAAGGGCCTATTCCTATTTTAGAATATAAGGAAGAAGGCAGAGAAGTTTGAATCGACTTGTATTGGATGCAAGTGCGACTGCTGCCTTATTTCTTCCGGACGAAGATTCTGAAAAGATAGCAAATGTTTTAACGGAATATCAAAAACAAAATCCGAACGTTCCGTTTCTTGTACCTTCCATTTGGTGGTCCGAGATCACTAATATTCTTTTAGTATCTTTTAGGAGAGGTAGGATCAAAGAAGAAGAATTTCAGACTTCTTTGTATTTACTTTCTCGTATTCCGATCGAAACGGATTTTGTGAAAGGTACAGGATATCAAAATGCTCTCATCGCAATCGGAAAAAAAGAAGGTTTGTCCGCTTACGATGCAACTTATATAGAGTTGGCTGAAAGAAAAAAGGCGAGTCTTCTAACTATCGACAAAAATTTGGATAAGATCAGAAAGAAGCGAAAGATCCCGAGATAATCCGCTTCTTAAATATCCTTTAACTTAAAAGTTTTCCTATATTCCTTGCATCTACTAGATAAGGATTTCGGATCGTTTCCGAAACCGAGATCCAAAATTTTCCAGTAACGGGACATACAAAAGAATAAAGTTTGAACTTAGGAGCAACGTCCTTTAAAGAAGAACATAGTTCCGAATAAAGGAATTCTTGCTCTTGTCTCGCTCCCGCTTTTTCCAAAAGTTCTGCGAATGTTTGGGCTTTCGCATATTTTACCCTCTCTTCTCCCGAACTTTCTTTGGCTCGTCTTATGGTTTCTGCTAATCCTTTCGGATTTGTTCTTTTGTCCTCACTTGAAAGAAGTTGTTCGTGAAATACTGAAAGTCGTTGGAATAGCTTAAGTTCGGAAGATTCTGCCGAAACTGGAGCGGATACTGAAACTACGGATGCTGTGGCGATATATGCAAATACGTTGCGCATAAAAATTCTCCTATATTATAAAAATTAAATATTTAAGGAGAATTTTCTAAATGATAAGTCGGATTGTCTCCAGATTTGAATCGAAAGCGATCGTATGAGACGGCGCCTCGCAGACAGAAAATAAGAATCCAGGATCAAAGAAAACGTTTAAAGGAGAAGATCCTTCGTGAATGGAGAAGGTTTCCGTTTCCACCTTCTCCGATTCTTTTTCAAAAATGCCTAATGGGAGAACCCCGGAATGAGAGAGTTCCGACTGAAGATTCAGTTTGTCGCTTTGTTTACTGATCGTATAGGAATTTCCGGATTCGTTAACTGAGACCGTTAGCGAAAAACAGAAAACCAAAACGTTTATGATCAGCTTGGCAAACATTTGTGATTGGACCGAAAGAAATCTGGAATCGTTTCCTTTTTATAGTCGGTTGGATTTAATTTTTACGAAATGATCCAATTTTCAATATGGATTGACCTTTGAAGGATCATTGCCCAATATTTCAGCATGATAGATCCGGAATACTGTGTCGCAATGGCAGAATATAATCGCTGGCAAAATGATTCTCTCTTAACAATTTCTGAAAAATTAAAACCGGGTGAATTGGAAGAAGATAAAAGATTATTTTTTGGATCTATGGCGAAGACATGGAATCATATCGTTATGATGGATCTATCTTGGTTGGATCGATTTCACTCAAGACCTGTACAAAAGACGAATTTCCAAGAAGAGCAGTTTTCAGGCCTTTCCGAGCTGAAAATACTTAGGACAGAATTAGATTCGACGATTTTGAATTGGGTCCAAACCATTACCAAAGAGTGGTTGGCGGAAGACCTGAAATTTTACAGTTATATGTACAAAAGGGAAATCACTCTTCCAAAATGGCTTCTTCTTACCCATTTTTTCAACCATCAAACCCATCATCGCAGCCAAATCTCTACAGGTTTATTACAAAGCGGATTAGATTATGGAGTGACCGATATTCCGTGGAATCCTTTTTATCCGAAGGGAAGATGATATATTCAAAAAACATTATGAATATTTCCGTTACGATTCTACTTTCGTTCGTTTTTTCGTTGGTATGGAATTGTGCCTCTGCAGAAAAAGTGGAACCTCGTAAAATTGAGAAGATCATGAAAGTTAGAGCGGGGGGCGGCCTTAGGCTTAGGATCGCTCCCGATATAAAAGCCCAAAAGATCGACGTGGTTCCGGACGGCGACGTAGTGGAGACTTTCGGTGAGAACGGAGAGTTAGAGATCCAAGACGGAAAACAAGGTCGATGGGTGAAAGTGAAATGGAAAAAGAAGGACGGTTATGTATTCGGGGGTTTTCTCGAATTTATTAACGTAAAATAGCCGATATAATATTACAGAATTTTAAGGAATTCCTTTGAGACGTCTTAGAAACCAATTTATAGAGATCATATCTTTTCAGAATGCTGCAGGTTATTTTGCGGCAATTACTTTCTTTGTTACATTATTCTCTCTTTTGATCGATTCGAAGATCGGGGTCCTCACTCCGGAAATGTTGGAAGGTGGAAGATGGTGGAACGCAGGACTTTTCGTTTTTCATTTACTTTCTCCCAATGAGATCCGCGCAAGTTCCTTCGGCCCATGGTTGTTTTTGATCTTTTACACTTATCTAGTATTTTCAGTCGGAAAGTTATTGGAAGAGGACATGGGTTCTCTTCGTTTTAATCTATTTTTCTTTTCTTTAATATTCTTCATTACTATCGGCGGGGTTCTTTCTCTTTATTATCCTTTATTCGTAGATACTAAAATGATCTATGATTGTTTATTATTGGCACTTGCGATCCGTATGCCGAATATCGAGTTTTTCATTCTCCCTATTCGAATGAAATGGATCGGGATCGCATTATTCGTATATTTATTCTGGGAAAGAGCGGATGAAGTTCGTTTGTATTCTTCTGGTCTACCTTGGGTAGGATTACTTTTCGGATTTTCCAGTCTGGCATTATTTTTCGTAAAAGATATGCTTGGTTCCAAGGTGAGGGAATATAAAACTTCCAACTGGAAAGCGAAACAGACCGAAGTTTTTACCGTTCATCGTTGTTATGTTTGCGGGGCGACGGAGGTGTCGGATCCTCTTTTGGAATTCCGTTATTGTGTGGATTGTGAAGATAAGGAATATTGCGAAAAACATCTTCATACTCATGCTCACTCTTAAACCGAGAGTTCTCTAAACCCTATCCCTTAAGAACGGCTTTTATTTTCAAAAGGCCGTTCAAATAATTTCCAGGCCTTTTAAAGCGGATTGACTTTCTTTAGGTCCAGTATGAAGTTTTCCGACGCTTCGGAATTCCAGGTATTTTATCCGGGATTTTGTAGGAAGATTTTTCCGTGACTGCCGTCGTTTCTTGGTTCGAAGAGTTATTTGCCTCTCTCCCTCTTCCATTTTTGGACATATGGGGAAGGTTCGGTTATATAGTCGGGATTTTCCTAATGGTTTTCGCCTTTGGGGGTTTTACCTTCCGCCCAGGTGGTCGCTGGGGATTCGGGCGTCAGAAACAAAGTTGGGACACTCAGGCTTTCTTAAGTATTCCATTCACTTTTGTTCTGATCTTTTTTACCGGATATTTAGGTTCTTTCATAGTTTTAGTTCCCGGTGCACAAACATTCGAATCTCTTAAAGATCTCGCAGTCTTTTTATGTATTTTATTATTCGGGTATCCTGCCTTACTTGCCGTTCCGTTTGCTTACGGACTTTCCGATCTGATCGAAGGAGTTCCTCCGAATTTTTTATTCGATTGGATCTTAGGATATTTCATTAATCCTGCATGTTTTTGGATCGCTTATGAATTGATCGGAAGGGATCCGGATTTCAGAAGAATAAAGACCTGGGGTCTATATTCTATATTCGTAATGTTATTTATGGGCTTGGAGCCACAGCTCTGGGGTTATATTTGTTCGGCTCAATTCACTCCGGAGATCTCATACAGAAATATCACTCCTGCATTATTTTTTACCACGGGAGTAACATGGGTCCTGGCTCCTTTTGCGATGCTTGTCGCTTTACCTTTTGCAAAAAGATACGGTTTCTTCTGGCGAGAAATTCCAGGCCATACCAGGGATTTGATCTTAAGTTACAAGGAATGGTATTGGCAGGCAGAAGAAAAGCCGAATAAGACCGCCCCTTTGAATCAAGGGATCCCGATCCGTATGTTCTTAGTTGCGCCGTTTATACTTTTAGTCCTGATCATGGTTGCTGCGACTGCATATCTTACCTTAAGGAGTTCGGAGGCGGCTTCAGGTAAACTCGCTAGTAGACTTCATCAAGAGATCTCGGAGAATATTAATTTGCGTTTGGATGATTATCTTGCACGTTCTATTAAAAAAACTCCGGAAGAAATATCCTTATTATTAAAAAATACGAATATAGCAAGGCACGGGCGCGCGTTTATAGTGGATCGGGAAAAGAAATTGATCGCTTCTTCGGACCCCAAATTTGAGATCTCCGGTCTTTCTATCGATAGTAAGGATCCGGTAGTCAAAAATTCCGTAATTTCCATACTGAAAGATTATGAGGATCTATACGGAGTAAAATTCGCGTATCAATTTCGTTTCGATATCGTAAATGCGAAACCAGTATCCAGGGAAACTTGGCTCACCCAGGTGAATCCTTATGTGGATCATACAGGACAATACAATTGGATCGTGATCGTTGCTATGCCTGCTTCTTATTATCTAGAAGGGGTCCAAATCGGAAATAGTGAATCTGCAAAAGTTTTCGCGGTAGCGTTGACCTTGGCCTTGTTGATCGCTGCTTTACTCGCAGGAATTGTTACTTCACCGATTCGTAATATATCCAGGGCGAGTAGGGCGATGGCAGAAGGGGATTTTTCTCAAAGAGTTCCTTTTAGTAAATTGGAAGAATTGGGAAGTTTATCCGTTTCATTCAATCATATGGCAGAACAACTACAAGAGTCCTTTCTCAAAACAAAATCCAGCGAGGAAAGATCTAGGGACCTTGTGGATACTACTCCTGGTGTGGTATGGGAAGCGGATGCGATCAGTTTCGATTTTACTTTCGTTAGCCAGCAGGCCGTAAGTTTGCTCGGTTACGCAGTAGAAGAATGGAAGGTTCCCGGATTTTGGGCGAATCATATTTATCCGGAAGATAGAGATACTGCCGTTCAATACTGTGTTGCCTCTACCGGAAGATTGGAATCCCACGAGTTTGAGTATAGATTTGTCAAAAAGGACGGAACAGTCGTTTGGCTTAGGGATTTAGTGAAAGTAATTCCTGAAGGGAATAAGCCTAAATACTTGCGCGGTGTGATGGTAGACATCACGGAAAGAAAATTATTCGAAGAAAAGTTTTTAGAAAGGAACAGATTCGTAGAATCCATTTTGGATATTACTCCGGATATTCTTTATATCTACGATATTCGAGAGAGCAGGAATATTTATAGGAATAACGGGCTTCAAAGAATGCTCGGATATTCTATGGAACAACTTCAGGCAATGCAAAATGGAGTGGTCCAAACGTTGATGCATCCGGATGATTTTAGAGAGTATATCACGAATATCATTCCTAAATATTTAAGAACGGCGGACAAAGATCTTATAGAACATCATTATAGAATGAAACATAAGGACGGGACCTGGCGTTGGCTCGTTTCTCGCGAATTAATTTATAAAAGAGATCTAAATGGGATCCCGATCCAAATTTTCGGGATCTCTAACGATATTACTGAAAGTAAAACTGCAGAAGAAACTATCTTGGATCTAAATGCAAATCTGGAGCGCAAGATCGATCAACGTACTGAAGAATTAAAGAGGTCTAATGCTGAATTGACCGAGTCTTTGGAATATCAGAAAAAAATACTAAAAGAACTAAAAGAAACTCAAAGTCAGTTACTATTATCCGAAAAGTTAGCTGCGCTTGGGCAATTGGCGGCCGGAATGACCCATGAGTTGAATACTCCTTTGGGTGCGATCGTTTCTTCCAACAGGGCAATCTTGGATATTCTTTATGAAGAAATTAAGGAGATGCCAGATCTTCTTCTTAAACTAGATCAAAAGGAAGCCGAAAATTTCAAACTTATCCTGGAGGAAAGTTTGAAGGAAGTCTCTCAAGTAGAGATTTTACCGAATCGTTCTCTCAGAAGAGAATTGAGCCTGATGTTCAAGGAATCTGCAGTACCGGATCCGGAGACTGCAGTGAATCTGATCCTAGAACTTGGAATTCATAGATTGGGAGAGAAACTACCTGAACTTTTAAAATCAAAAAATTCCATCCAAATGTTAAGCGCAGTCTCTTCTATTTCCTCAGTGGTTCGTTTTAGCAATGTTATTTCTATTGCGACCGGAAAAGCTTCTTATGTGGTGGACGCTCTAAAAAATTATTTGAATCCGGGAAATCAAGACGGAGACGAAGAGTTAATCGCCGTCGATATAGAACTCGAACTTGAGACGATCATAGCGTTGTATCATAATAAGATCAAATACGGCGTAGACGTAGTGCGGAATTACCGTACAAAAGAACTTTGTCTGGGAAACCCTGACAAGTTGAACCAAGTCTGGATGAATCTATTAAATAATGGATTGCAGGCTATGAACTACAAAGGTAAAATCGAAATTTCGATAGAAAGAAGAGAGTCTTGGATTGTAGTCTCCTTTATAGATTCCGGTGAAGGAATTCCGAAAGAGATACAGGATAAAGTTTTTGATCCGTTCTTCACCACGAAAAACCCGGGAGAGGGGATCGGGTTAGGTTTGGATATCTCTAAAAAGATAGTGGAGAAGATGGGTGGAAAGATCGAATTCGAAACGGAGCCAGGCCGAACCCGTTTTGATGTTTGGTTAAAATCTGTTCAGAGATAAAGAGGGATCGATTGGAAACCGAAACAAAACAAAAGGCAATCCTTTGCGTGGATGATGAGGCGATCATACTGATCACCTTACAGAAAGAGCTTAGAAAACAGCTTGGGAACTTATTTCAATATGAAACCGCAACCAATGCGGAAGAAGCTATGGAAGTCATAGACGATCTTGTAAGTGTTGGAGTGAACGTGATCCTGATCCTTTCTGATTGGTTGATGCCTGGAATTAAAGGTGATGAATTCCTGATCTTAGTTCATAGAAAATATCCTGATATTCGATCTATTCTGATTACTGGACATGTTGACGCTGCAGCGGTTGACAGAGTAAAAAGAGAAGCAGGTACTTACACCGTAATTTCCAAACCTTGGGATGTGAATAAATTGATGGAAGCCGTAAAGGTTTGCTGCAATTTGAATTAGAGCAAATGTTATAAGAAACTCTGCCTAAGGGCCGGATATTTTGACCTTCAAACTAACACCGGTTCATTCTGATCACAACTTTCAGAAAACGAATTGACCTTTCTCTTTCTAAGAAGATACTTTATTATCTCTTAAAGGAATCTTCTTACGATGCTCCAGAATAATTATTTTAACGATGTAGCGGATCTGCGACTTCACTTCGACCATATTATCAATTGGAAGGAGATCGTGGATTCATACGAAGGCGGATTTACCGACGCTGCTAAATACAAAGCAGGGGACGAAAGATTTGCCGCTGCTCCTTCGAGCGTGGATGAAGCATTAGAATATTATAAAACACTATTGGACTCCGTGGGTGAGTTCGCAGGTAAAGAGATCGCACCTTTTGTGGCCGATCTGGATAAGGTCGGAGTGAAATTCGAGAACGGAAAAGTGGTGTTTCCTGAAAAATTATTGGAGATCGTAAGGAAAGCGAGGGATGCGGGATTACAACCTACCGGGTTCTCCAGAAAATACGGCGGCCTCGGAGTCCCTTGGACGGTCCGTGCATTCTTCAGTGAAATTTTATATAGAGTGGATGCTTCCGTTTGTATTTCCATCGGTTGTGTGAACCTAGCGGAGATTGTAGAAAAGAACGGAAGTGAGGAATTAAAAGACGAATGGTTGCCTCGTTTAGCTGCAGGAGAATTTGCATGCGCGATGGGGCTAACAGAACCGGATCATGGTTCGGATCTTCCCGGTCTTAGAACAAAGGCGACTCATAAGGAAGGAAATACTTATCTTCTAAACGGTACTAAAAGATTTATCACCCAAGGTTGTGGAACAGGAGAAATTCCTGCGATCCTTCTACTTTTAGCGAGGACAGGAAATCCTGGAAGTGGCGCGAGAGGACTTTCTTTCTTTTTAGTTCAATCCAAAGACATTCAAATTGCAGGCATAGAGAAAAAAATGGGACTCCATTGTTCTCCTACATGCGAAGTTGTTTTAGAAAATACTCCTGGGATCCTGATCGGAGAAGAGGGTCACGGGCTCATCAAACATACGATGGGAATGTTGAATGGGGCTCGTATGGGAATTTCCCAGCAAGGAGTTGGGATCGCACAGGCTGCGTTAGGTGAGACTAAAAAATATACTTCCGAAAGGATCCAATTCGGTAAACCGATAGAGACAATTCCTGCAGTTCGAAAAATCCTTCGTAGAATGGAGAGAGAGACAATGGCAATGCGTTGTCTGATGCTCGAAGGTGCAAGAGCAATGGACCTATATTATTTCAGAGGAGATCACCTGAGAGAAAAAGGTGCTACTGAAAGAGATCTAAAATCGGATGTAGTTTTGAAATATTGGGAGAAACTTGCGAGTATCCTCACTCCTATCTCCAAATTCTATTGTTCAGAGTCTTGTGTGAAGATCGCAGGAGACGCAGTTCAATTGCATGGAGGTGCCGGATTCACGGAAGATTATGATGTTTCCAGAATATACCGTGATGCAAGGATCACTACTATCTATGACGGGACTTCTCAGATCCAAGTCAATGCAAGTATCGGCGGTGTCACTACCGGTATGACGAGTCATGGTTTCTTACGAGAATATATAGAGAACGAATGGACCCATTTCCCTACGGAAGAAACCAAAGTGTTGTCCGATGTTTGGGACGGTTTCCAAGAAGCGGTCGCAATGTACAAAGAATTGTCTACTTCTGAAGAAAGAGAAGAAACTGCGGACGAGATCGTTTGGGCTTCCGCAAGACTTCTTTCCGGATTATTATTTTATCGTTCTACGCTTCGTATCCCTGAAGAACTTAGAACAGAAAGACTTTCTCATGTGGAAGAGTACAATCTGGATAGCCTCGGATATATGGAAGGTCTGAAGGCAAAGTTGAAAGTGAAGATCTCAGCTAGGCAAACTGTATAACTCTTTTGAATCTTCTTCCCTTAGTGGCTTCGCGTGGAAATACGAATAGATTGCGATTTGGGTTCACGCAAAGGCGCGAAGTTAAGAAGATATATGATATAGAATCCGCAAGGGATGCGAAGGGCTTTAGTCCCAAAGGGACGAGGCGACTGCCGAGCCCGTAGCAGCCCGGTCTTTGCAAAGCAAAGATGCGGCCAATCAGTCCTAAGAATTTTTTTTATGTCACTTGAATGGCCTCTTTAAATCGTTAAAAAACGAGAATTATAGTCTCTAAACGCTTATACTTTTGGGAAATCGGTCGATGGATTTAAAAGGAGGGGACTATGCCCGCATTCTCTATTCCGGGACTGAGTTCCGGCCAGGACACGAACCAAATCGTAAAAAAACTGGTAGAGCTTGAAGCGAAGCCGATCCGCCGTTTGGAAAAACAAAACGGTTTCAATCAGGCTCAGGTCAAGGCATGGGCGGACCTAAAAACCCTCGCTACGGATCTTCAAAATAAGACCCGCGAAATTACTTCTTTTACAGCTCCTTTTGCAACCAAATCCATTGTCTCCGATCCCGAAGGTGTGATCACTGGGGACGCAGCACGTTCTGCTAGTAGCGGAAAACGTAAAATAGATGTGAAGGAACTTGCAACCTTTCATCAGATCTCCGGAGATCCGATCGATTCCGAGAGAAAGATCCCTGCAGGCACTTTTAAAATTTTATCCGGAGATATTGAGAAGGAGATCGAGTTCCAAGGCGGGACCATTCGTGATCTTCATCTTACGATCCGTACTGCAGCAGCAGGGATCGCTCAACCTACTTTAGTAAAAGTTGATCAAGATAAAACTGTTTTAACTCTAGCTGCTTCTCAGTCCGGAAAAGACAATCAATTGAAATTCGATGATTCGAATGGGGTTTTAAAAGCGGCTTCTCTTGTAGGAGGAATGCTTCCTCAAGATCCTCCCCAGTCTTTTTATCTTCCTTGGGAAGCAAGCCAGACGAATGTATTTCAACCTGATAAGTATGGAATGACTGCGGATGCAAGACCCGTATTTATTCCGGGAAATGCTGAGAAAAAAGAACCTTCTAAGATCAAATTAACTGGCAAACAAGCATTTCAATTTCATGTGGATGCGAAAGAGGGGAAGAAGGGAGCAAGAATAGAAGCTACTCTTTCCGAACCTCTGGAAGAAGGAGAATCCATTTCTCTCGGGGTCATTTACGATCAAGACGAACAAGATAAGGTCCTACTCGAGCCTGCGTATCATAAAGAAGGAAAGATCCGTATTACTTTTAAAGCACCTATGGAAGGTAAGAAGATCCATAAGGTAATCGTGGTCAATCAAACCGGAAAGGAAAAAGAATTCTCCAATTTTAGATTCGTACTTCCTGCCGAATTTAACGGCGCAAAGCCTGCTAAGACTATTGTAGAAGCTAAAGATGCCGTCTTTACTATAGACGGGATTGAAGTGACCCGCCCTAAGAACGAAGGACTTACGGATGTTTTGGACGGAGTTCTATTGAACCTAAACAAAAAGAGCGAAGGTCCAGTAATCGTAGATATCAAAGTGGATTCTGCAAAAGGGATCCGGTTGGTGAAAGAATTCATAGAAGCATATAATAATGTTCTAAAATACTCCAAGGACGCTACTGCTGTGAACAGAGAGTCCGGAACAAGTGATTCCAAATTGGACGATCCGGATATCGCGAGATCCTTCTGGGAAGGAAAAAGTAAAACCGGGATCCTTGCAGGGGAAAACTCTGTGATCCGTTTGGTTGCGGGGTTGAAATCCGTGACCACTGCTTCATTTCCTGCCTACCCGAATTCGGAGATTAGAACTCTTTCCGATGTAGGAATTTCGACAGGAGATGTTGGAAGTAAATGGGCGGATATCCAAGAAGGACTTCTGACTCTGGACGAGGCTAAACTTTCTGCAAAACTTGCGGAGAATCCGGACGCAGTAAGGCATTTATTTGCTCAGGATACGAACTCTGATGCTAGAATGGATACCGGAGTAGGGATCAATCTAGTCGAACATTTAAAACCTTATACCCAATACGCGGGCGGTTTGGTAACGAGCAAAATTAAATTATTAGAAGAGCAGGTCTCTGATAATAACAAAAAGATCAAAAACTTCGAATCCCATCTTTTGAGTTACGAAAAAAAACTCAAAGAGAAGTTCCTGTACATGGAACAGGGTGTGGGTAAAAATAAGGCCGTCGGGTCCTATCTGAACAATAATTTGAGCAGAGGACAGGGCGGAGACGACGGTAAATAGCGGAATTATAATATAGGCGGAGGAATCACCGTGGAAATATTCGTAAACGAACAAAAATTGGAAAGTGTCATCGAAAACGAAAAGAACCTAGGAGAGGTTTTTGATGCGGTACGCCGTTGGGTGGAAAACAACGGTAAGTTTTTATTATCCTGCGTAGTGGACGGAGAGGAATTTGCCCAATCTACTATGCGAGATTCTTCCATAGCCAAAGCATCTAAAATGGAATTTTTTGTAGGGGAAGAACTAGATATTCTAATCAGTTCTCTTCATGAGTTAGATTCTTATGTGGATAAAGTTGGAACTACTTTGCTTGGTAGGGATAGTCTGACCGAAAAAGAATCTAAGGAATTAACGGACGGGATTGAATGGATCGAAAGTCTTCTACAATCTGCGGGTAAACTTCTAAAATTAAAATATGATCAGATCAAACCGATGGGAACCGGAAATACAGTTAGCGATATTCTGGCTGCTCTTCATCAGAATTCTTCTAAGTTGGAAGGAACTACTGCGATCGAGGAATTTTTAGAATATCTAAGGGACCTGAAATTATTCGTGATGGATCTGGTAGCAAGAGCTTCCGTTCTGGATCTAGAACTTCCTACACTTAGGGAAATTTTGGATACTTTTATCAAAGCGGTACCTGCTTTAAAAGAAAGTTTCGTGAAAGTAAACGAAAGTTATCAGGCCGGAAAGGACGAGGTTGCGACTCATCTTCTTACACAATCCGTTTCTCAGATCAATGTTCTTCTGACTTCGTTCATTACGTTGAGACAAAAATTACCGGGAATGGATTTCTCTAAGATCATTGTATCAGAAAAGACTTTCGAAGAAAAAACGAACGATCTGAACGATACTCTTGCTTCAGTGGCACTTGCATTGGAAGAAAAAGATATCATTCGTGCAGGAGATATTATAGAGTATGAGATCCCTGCAGTTCTGGATGAATTACTTCCTTTCTTGGAAAAAGTGAAAGAGCAGGCGGATTCACTCGCAGTGGAATCCTAAGCCGTAATTTCCAAACAGAATAAAGTTAAATCGTCCGTCATGATCCCGTCTCCGAAGGATTCCGAATAGGAAACCAAGGAGCGGATCAAACTGTCCGAATCCTGGTAGGAAAGTTTTTTGACCGCTTCTACCAGAGTCGCGTTTCCCATTGGGATACCTTTAGAACCTCTTACTTCGAATAGGCCGTCCGAATAGAGTAAAACTCTATCTCCAGGCCTTAGTTGTATCTGGAAATCCTCTAAGATAGGAGTTCCTACAGCGAGTAGTACTCCCCCTTTTCCTTGTAGATCGATAGTTTCTCCATTTCTAAGTAAAAGTCCCGCGTGATGACCAGCATAACTATATTCTAAAACTTTTGTATCCGGATCGTATCTCAGATACATCGCAGAAATGAAATGTTGGGTCACTACGGAAGAAAGTAGATCGTTCGTGAATAATAAACCTTCTTTAGGTTTGGTACCTTTTCTAGAGAATACATTAAATGAGATGGAAGCCATTGCTGCGACCATCGCAGAAGAGATTCCATGCCCGGAAACATCCGCAAATAGTATGTCTATTTTTCCGTCTGAACTTTCCGAACAATTGAGTACGTCACCTCCGACTCGATCGTAAGGTCTAAAGTAGGAGAAAATCTTAAATTCATTCGAATTAGGAAAGTCTCTTGTGGTAATCGTATTTTGGACTTCTCTCGCTATATCCAGATCTCGTATCACCCTGGAATACAACATATTGATCCTTTCGGAAGCTTCCTTTCTTTCGGTGATGTCCCTGAGTACGTAAACTTTTCCTAGGTCTCTTCCGGAAATAGGGATCTCCGATTTAGAAACTTCCAAATAAACGGATTCAGTGCTAGGTAATATCGCTTCTTCTTCCGAGGTAATCGGATGTATCTCTGAAGATCTTTTTTTAAATTCCATTCTGGAAAAAGGCCTTCTTGTAAAACCTTCCAGAAATTTTCCTAGATCCAATTTTTCAGGAGTAGCTGCTATTTTAGGAAAACCTAACATATCTCTTGCGCTTTCGTTCCAGTACAATAGATCATCCGAAGCGGATAATAGGATCACTCCTTCCCTAAGTTTCGCGTATAATTGTAATGCGATCTTCTCCAAACGAATTTCTAAAAATCCGTATTTTGCAATTGCAATGAATATACATGCGGATTGGATCACACTCGCACTTCCGCTGAGTGGGGGATAGTGAAGATCTCCTTGAGATAAAATTCGAGGTAGTACTGTGGTTAAAAATCCTAAAACGGAAGTAAGAAATGTCCCGAAAGCCAAAAGATAACATTGTTTTCGAAATCCGATCTCTTCCTTCCTGGATTCAAAGATCAAAAGAAAGATCGCATAGATAGGAGGAGAGACTATCAGAATATTGATCCCGTATACATATAAAGGACCTTGGATCAACATATCTCCCCAATATTTTCTTTCCACTCCTGCAATGATCCAATCAGTAGTTAATGTGATGGGAAAAATGGCTAAAGCGAGCCCTCGTAATAAATATAATACTATATTAGGGTTTTTTGATAAAAATGCGAATACGAACTCGAGGAATAATGGGCCGACCAGAAGCCAGGAAATAGAGCTGATCTTGAAGATCCATGTCATCCAATGAGGCGGAAGAAAGGACCAATATAAAATAATGGATATGATCCAAAGACTTAGAGCACCCGAATACATCAGGTATAGATGAACCACTCTATGTTTTCCTTTTAAAGCTAGTACATATGTAAATAGCCAAAGGTTGATAAATAACGCGAATAGAGGAACGATTAGATACGGATTCATGCCTGTCCGATCTCCAAAGCTAACATTGCTAGATCGTCGTTATGTTTTCCTTTTCCGAAATCCAATGCCTTTCTATGAGCGGCTTCGAGTAAGGATCGAGTGTCCCGATCCGCCATTCCTTCTATCCATTGAATGAATTCCTCGTATCCGAAAATTTCTCCTACATCGTTCTTTACTTCGTATAGGCCATCCGAGTAAAACAATAATCGATCCGAAGGTTTAAGATCGAATTGATAATCGTTTAAATGTAATTCCTTGATAGCGAGTAAGATCCTCCCTTCTCCTTCTAAAGGAATTACTTTCCCCGCTCTGAATACGAGCATAGGATGATGGCCTGCGTAGGAGAATTTTACCTGGTTCTTCTCAGGATAAAAACTCGCAAATACTGCGGAGATATGATGATGAAGTACTACCTTAGAAAGCATCTCATGGATCTCTGATAGGCTTTCCTTCGGAGACAAACGTTTATCCGAAACGATCTGAAATGCGATAGAAAGCATTCCTCCTACCATCGCAGAAGCGATCCCATGTCCGGAAACATCCGCAAAAAGTATATCCACTCTTTCTCCCGGATGTTCGATCACTCTGAGCATATCTCCTCCCACCTTATCAATAGGCTGGAAGAAAGAATGTATCCTGTAAGAACCCTTATCCGGGAATTTTTGGGTGATGATCGAGGCCTGGGTGACCCTTGCGATCTCTAAGTCATTAACGATTTGTGAATATAGTTGGTGGATCTTTTCTTGGGCCGCTTTTTTTTCCGTGATATCTCGGAGAAGATATAAGGTTCCGGATTCTTCTTCCGTGATCCTGATATTGGATACTGTCAGTTCTATAAATTGTTGGGAAGGATGATTGATCAGTTGATAATCCCTTGGAAAATGATCCTGGTCCTGCCTATATCCTGCGAAATGATCTTCAGGTTTAAATATTCCTTCTTTAGAAGGAGAGCCGTCCAGGATGGAGATCGCAGCTTGGTTTGCAAAAAAGAACTCCTGGTTTTCTTTCGTAAGTACGATCCCGTCGTGAATATCCCTGAATAATTCTACTGCGATCCTTTCCAGACTGATATTCAAGAAACCGTAACGTGTGATCGCGACGAATATGAAGAATGCTTGGATACTGATTGCAGCAGGACTCAAAGGAACGAACAGGTATCTACCTTGTTCATCTAGATTGAATAGCTCAGTATAAGCGCTGATGCTGAGAGCGATCGTTGTTCCCAGGATCCAATAATTCAACTGTTGTTTTATTTTCCTTTGTTTGGTCCGAAATCTTTCTTGGAGTAACAAGTATAGTCCCCAGATCGCCGGCCCGCTAACTGCAATCGTGCTGAATAAGACGAATAATATCCCCGGTTGTAGTTCGTACCCCCAATCATAAAGTACCGAACCTTGGATGATCCAATCGGTAGAAGCAGTAAGAAAAATTGTGAGAACTACGGAGAAACGAAAGAATGGAAGTATGATTGTCGAACGAATGTTTAAAAATCTATAAACGGTTTCTAAGAATAATAATCCTACGGGGATCCAGGTAAAACAGGAGAGTTTGAAGATAGGAGTCATCCATTCCGGCGGAAGCATACTCCAATACAAAATATAGGAAACTAACCATAAATTTAGGAATAAAACGAACCGTAAAAAATCCCGGATTACTGCGCTTCTGAACCTCCTTGCGAAAACATATGAAATTAAGAGAGTATTGATAATTAAGGCGCTTATAGGCAGAAAAAGGTAATAATTCATAGGCCGGAAGCTCCGAGGCATCCTAACCGAGTCCTAATTCGGGATCAATCCCGAATGACCGGGCGACGGACCTTTTTTAGGCCGGAAAACCACTGTTTTAGGACGATAAAAATCCTAGAAAATCCGGAATACAATATTAAGAAAATTGTTTGCGTTAGACGACATTGTATATAGGGTTGACGCGACTAACGCAGAGTCATATGGCCGAAGAGGGAAGTCGAATGGGTGGATTGGATTCGATCGGAACAAAAGAAATGAGCACAATGTATTGTGTTCGAGAGTCCGGTTCCTATTTTTCTGTGGAAGCTCCTATCCTTTCCCTAAAAGGGATCAACCTTACCCCAATTTGTATATGCCCCAGCTGCGGTACGGAGAGTAGGACGCCCTGGGTAAAGTCCAGAGGTAGACTAAGAGATTGGGCTGCATTTCTGGAAGAAGTCCGAGATATCACCTGTTCTAACGATTCCTGTTCTTCCAAATTCTCCCAAAAGTATATTTTGGATTATCCTAAAGAAGTAGGAACTTTAAATAAATCGAATCTTCTAAAATTGATGATCTCTTGGTTCGAGGAATATTCAGGCAGATCCATTTCCTTTGAAGAAGAGGAGGATTCGGAAAGCTTAAAATGGGACCCTTTCTTCCTATCCGTTCCGAATTGGGCGGATCATATCTCCACTCATTTGTTTGCGAATATCATGCGTTATACTCCTCCCAGGGATTTGGAAGGAGTACTTTTAGGAAGAAGGGGAATGCCTTTATTCGGCGGTTTTAAGTCTTCTAAATCGGACCCGGATTCATCTTTCGCTTAAGATCTTACGGGAAAGAATTTCATCTTTTTTTAATTGATCAATTAACGCGTCCACTCCGGAGAATTTCACTTCCGATCTGATCTTTTCCGTAAATAATACATTCACTTGTTTCCCATAAATATCATTCGAAAAATCGAATATATGACTTTCTAATGTGATCACTTGGTCACCAAAAGTGGGATTATTTCCAATATTGATCATAGAAGGATAGGTTTTACCGTCTATTTCGGTCCTTCCTGCATATACTCCGACTCCAGGAAGGATCAATTCAGGTAATGGTTGTACATTAGCAGTAGGAAATCCGATCGTTCTTCCTCTCTGATGTCCCTGGACGACGGTTCCGGTTACTGAGAATTCTCTTCCTAAACATTCTTCCGCTTCTGAGACCTTACCTTCCCTCAATAAATAACGAACATAGGAGCTGGAAAGTTTCGTGCTGCCTAGATATACAGGTTCTAATTTTTCCAGATCGTAACCGTATTGCCCGGAGTATTTTTGGAGAAGTTCGAAATCCCCTCTTCTTCCTTTACCGAAACAATGATTGAACCCGATCAGGATCGATTTGGCTCCCAACTGATCGATCAGAATATCATTTAAGAAAGTTTCCGCTTCTATTTGAGCGAATTCGAGAGTAAAAGGGACAACGATCAGCCAATCGATCCCGTAAGACTCTATTAAATTTTCCTTATCCGTTTGGGTTGTGATCCCACCCAGGTCCTTGTCTTTTCCCAGAACTAATGCAGGATTCGGATGATACGTGACTACGCAGGAAGGAAGGCCTTTTTCTAAGGAAATTTCCTTGGTTCTCTCTAAAAGGGCCTGATGGCCTAGATGGATCCCATCAAAATTCCCCAAAGTAACGACTGTGGAAGTCTTTAAGTTATCTTTCAAGTTCTCCAGACTTCTAAGAATTTTCAAGTTTCTCTCCAAAGGACGGTCGATATTCTAAAAAGATGGACTGGCGCCGAATTGCAATTCTCTTATTCTTAATCCAGGTCACTGCCGGACAGGGTCCGATCGGTCAGGAAAATCGGAAAACGAAAAATTTTGAGAATTTCTCCAAACCGATGGGAGGAGAAAACTATATTTCCGAGGACTACAGGACTTTTCCCGAACTTTCCATTTGGGCTTATCATAACGGTTTGAAACTTGCTCCCGATAGAAAGGATCCTGCTCCGGGGGCAGGTACCGGTCGATTATTCGATAACCAATGCAGAATGGTTCCTGAAACCGGGTTGGACATCCTACTCGTCGCTGATCCTGATAGAAAAGACAATATCTACGTGTATTTCGATCTAACTTTATTCGGAAAAACGGAAAATTCTGCCGTTTTACCCGATCGAGAACTTAGAATATCCGCAAACGGTAGGATGAAAAGAACGGTTCGATTTCCAGACCAGAATTTATACACCAAGTCTATCTATGGAGGAACGCCTCCAATTTATATCATCGTAGATCCTTCCGAATTGAAAGAGGGTAGATTAGTTTTGAATTTGTCTCCTATCGCAGGAGAAAAAGGAAGATTTTGGGGGGTCTGGGATGTGTTTTTATCCTACAAAGCCCCCGAATACCCTTGAAAGTTCAAGGGAACTGGCTAGTAAATTCAGACTCTGAAAGGGTTTGGAAATAAGAAGTGAGCCCTGCTACTTTAAAAACTTTCTCGATCGCAGGTTTCATATTCGCGATGAAAAATTTTCCGCTCAATTCTTGGACATAATTCAGTTGTTTAATTAACATCCCGATCCCGGAAGAATCGATATAGTTCAGTTTTTCCAGGTTAATGACTACGTTATTGTTATTTCGATCTATGTTCTGTTCGAAAAAGTTTTTGAGATCAATGGACGTATAGATGTCCAGGCTCCCGGAGAGGCTGATTATATTTGTTTCGCTGGATTTTCTAATGCTGATTTCCATATCCGTCCCTTCCCTTTTCGTAGAATCCGGCCGGAATTCAACGAATTTTTAGGAAAAATCCGGGCTTTTTGAAGGAATGGACGACACTATTTAGTAGGAACTTCCGGAACTCATACGAATGAAGAAACTACATATTATATTTCTTCTGCTATTCCTTATTGGATGGGAATTATCCGCTCAGGATTTTGAAAAGGATGGGCAGATTAAAATTTTGCCATACGAGCCTACTCAGGTTCGGGACATAGAAGGACTCATTAAAGACATCAAAGACTTCCACAAAAGGATAGAAGACATGCTTCCATTCTTGAACAAAAGGAAGAAAATTATTGATAACGAGTATTTCCAGTTTGTTCCTGCTATGGAAAATTTCAATTTTCCGATCAGAGACAGATATTTGGTGGATAAAAAGTTTTATCTAAAAGTTTCCGTGGGAGACGGTTCCCTGAAACTGGACGGGGTCCGCTTCATTACACGCAAATCTTTAGTAACTAAACTTCGCCCCATCAATGATGAGATCGGAGAATTGAAGAATGACAGAGTGGCAAACTCTGATCCTGCAGGGATCGTTTTAATCGTAAAAAGAAAAACGGATGCAGGAACGAAAGAAGAAGTATATAGTTTAGGAAATATCAGAAGTCCGAATCAAAGAGTGAAATTTGTCCGTTCTTATCGTGACAATCTTGCGGAAGTGATCCAGGCAATCGATAAATATGTGGAAGGAACGATCCGTGCCGATTCTAAAGACGTGGATACCATGCTGGACGGTTTGGAAAGTGGTGGTTCCTTCCAGGAATATAATTCGAATCGTTAAATACTTTCTCGAGTCTAAAACAGTATTATGAATCAGGCCTGGACAGATCATTATCGGGTTCTGGGCCTGAGTTTCGGAGCAAGTCCGGAATCTATAAAACATAGATATAGAGAACTCGCCAAAATTTTCCATCCGGACAACCGGCTTACCGGATCCAAACCTGTCTTTCTAAAAGTTTTAGAATCCTATCAGATACTCTCCAAACCGGAAGAACGTTCCAGATTCGATGAAGAATTCAAGATCAGGAAGAAGAAAGAACATGCAAAAAATGGAATTTACCTGATCCCGCCTTCTCGGATCTTATTCGCCACTCAAGCGGTTGAATTTGCGAGAAGGGGACTTCTTCGTGCAGGAATGAGAAGTAGGGACAGAAAAAAATACACAGGGATCTATCACGATATACGTATCTGTTTGAAACCTGAAGAGTTACTCGGTAGGATCTTTGCCGCGATCCCGCTTGTTGTCCGTTCCTTATGCCCTGAATGTAGGGGTTCCGACTTAAATTGTATATCCTGCGGTGGAAAAGGAAGTTATAAGAGTTATCGTTATTTAAAATGGAGTCCGGAACCGGGCAGTCTTTTTCCGGGTCGGATCTATACGTTGGATCTTTCCGGGTTTCGTCCAGACGTCTTCACACATTTCAAGAAAAGGACCTTAAAAGTTAAAATTGAACTCTTAAGGGCTCCTAAAAAATAGGCTTATATGCAGAAGGTTTTAAAATTCGAGCCCATCTATAAGGAAAAAGTCTGGGGCGGTAGAAAATTAGAAACCGTATTGGGAAGAAAGATCCCTTCCGGAGATATAGGCGAGTCCTGGGAGATTTCGGATTACGGTTCCGATCTTTCCGTAATTTCAAACGGAGAATTTTCAGGAAAAACTTTTAGAGAAGTTTATACTTCAAATTACGAATCCATTTTAGGAAAACCATTCCAAGGGCAAAATTTTCCACTTTTAATCAAACTTATAGACGCTAAGGAAAAATTATCCGTTCAAGTTCATCCGGACGATGCATATGCGGAAGAATTCGATCCGGAGAGTGCCGGCAAAAAAGAAGCGTGGACTGTTCTACAAGCGGACAAAGGATCCAAATTAGTCTGCGGATTTTCCAAACAAACGAATAAGGAAGAATTTTCCGAATACGTAAAATCAAATCGTGTAGAGGAAATTCTAAACGAAGTAGAAGTAAAAGAGCTGGATTCATTTTTATTGAACCCAGGAAGAATACACGCGATTGGCGGAGGGATCCTTTTGATGGAAGTCCAACAATCCTCCGATTCCACTTACAGGGTATATGATTACGGAAGGCCTAGAGAATTACATTTACAAAAGGCATTGGATGTTCTGGACTTTTCTTCCGCAGATCCTAAGGACAGGCTTGTTCCGAAAAAGATAGAAAATCCTGGGATCGATCGTTCGATTTTGACTGCGAATGATAAATTCAGAATGGAAATTTTAGAAATTCATTCTTCTAAAAAATTCTCTCTTCCTTCCTTCTCTTCCGAGCCGGTATTTCATGTTTTGATGGTTTTGGAAGGGGAATGTACATTAGAAAATCTTGATCTAAAGACAGGGGACACGGTTCTCGTGACTGCTTTCGGCATCGGCCAAGGCATAGAATGTGAATCCAGATCTTCTTTCCTTCGTTTAGCATGGTCCGGCCCGGGTTCCGATTGGATCCAATATCATTCCTCATGAACGGTCCCGGAGAATTTTCGGAAGAACCTTTACTTTGGGTAAGCGAAGCCGAGATCAAAAAACAAAGGCAGATCGCAAAAGACCTTAGAAAAACACCTTGGTGGAAAAAGAAAAAGGCGGACGGGATTTGCCATTACTGCGGTAAAAAATTCCCTTCGGACGAACTCACCATGGATCATCTGATCCCTTTGGCAAAAGGTGGGAAGTCCATCAAAGCAAATCTGGTCCCTGCATGTAAAGACTGCAATAACGCTAAGAAGAATAAATTACCTTTCGAGGAATTTTAAGCTTACCAGCAATGAGAATGGTAAACTGCTTCTATAAAATACAATTTACAATAATTCGGATCTTCGGGTTGAGCAAGACAAGCTGTTTGTAATAATTCGCTCGTCTTCTTATCATCCGGGGTGGACCTGCCGCAGTCCTGTTTCCCGCCCGAGTTGCAGTTTGTAAAAAGTAAAAAGAATACGAATAATAGAATGGCCGAAATAATATTAACTATTTTTAAACTATTCATGCGCCTCCAGCGGGCTTAGGTCTACTTTGCACATACCTTTCCAAAAATAGGATCCAATCCCTTTTGAGGGAAGGTTTTTTAAGATAAGAATCGAATCCTGAATTTTCAAAAAATTCCTCAGATCCAGGCAAAGCATGAGCCGTCCAAGCAACAAGATGCGGAGGATGGGCAAAAGTTTCCTTAATTTTTTTAGATACTTCCAGTCCGCTTATATCCGGAAGATCGATGTCCAAAAGTACGATTTCATAAGTCTCTCGATCCAATTGATTCAATGCATCTTTTCCGAAACCTAAAGAATGGACTTTCATCCCTAGTTTGGTAAGCAGATCGAAAGCGACTCTTCTGGAAAATTCCTGATCTTCTACGAGTAGGATCTTTAAAGGAGGAAGTACGATCGGAGGAGCGGCTTCTTCTTCCAGTTCTTGTTTTTCAGGTTCTTCTTGAGGGAAGGGGAGTAGGAAGGAGAATTTAGAACCTTTTTCCGGAGTACTCAAGATCCGAATACTTCCGCCCATTAGCTCCACTAATTTTTTGGATATGGTCAGTCCGAGTCCGCTTCCTCCGAATTTTCTGGCTACGGAAGAGTCTGCCTGGACGAAAGGTTCGAATAATGTCGCGGCTTGGTCTTCTGCAATTCCGACTCCATCGTCTTCTACCCAGAATTCTAAGATCCTTGAGAATAGATCTTCTCCATAGAATCTTACTCCTAGGCTGACTTTGCCTCCGGAACCGGTGAATTTGATCGCGTTACTAAGTAAGTTTAATAATACCTGTTGGATCCTTCCTTCATCTCCCAAAAATATTCCTGGATGATGTTCCGGATAAGAAATATCCACAAGGATCCTTTTTTCTTCCGCCCTTGCTTTTACCACTCTCGCGGCCCTTTGTAATACTGCGAAAGGATCAAAAGGTAGGATCTCCAACACGAACCGATGGTTTTCTATTTTAGAAAGATCTAATAGCTGGTTTACTAAATGTAAAAGGTTCTCACCGGATGCCTGGATAATTTCTGCGTATTCTTTCTGCTCCTGAGTCAGCGAGGTTTCGGATAGAAGATTAGAAGTTCCCAAAAGACCGTTTAATGGAGTACGGATCTCGTGGCTCATGATCGCTAAAAAGTCGTATCTATATTTTGCTTCCGACTCCGCTTTTTCTTTTGCTGCGGTAAGCTGGACCGTTCTGGATTCTACCTTATTCTCAAGCTCCGTTTTGAGCTCATTCAGGTTTTGATTTGCGATCTGTAATCCCTTCTCAGCTTCCATAGAAGTCCTTAAAACCCGGGAGAAAGAGAAGGAAAATCCCAAACTATGGAAGAATATGAAAAGAAAGATCGCAGGTGCCAATATATAATGAGTATTTAATATATAATTCGAAGAGAGTACGTCGTTTGCTCCGGCTACTAAAATAAAAGAGATCCCGATCAGGAAAAATCTGGATCCCGGTCTCGAGTTAAAAACAGCTCTTACACAACCTAAAAGAATATAAGCTCCCCCTATAATGATCGTGAATTGGAAAGGAAATAGCAATCTTGCATAAAATTCCGCCGGGAAAAGCAAAGTAGGTATAGAGTAAATAAGTAGGACTAAAATTGAGATCTTTTCCGTCTTCGGATGAAAGTCCTGTTTAAAAGAAGTCGCAGAATATGCCATGAACCCGGAACATAAAATATAGGTACTTAAATATTCCAACCGGTAGCTGATCTCCCAAGGTACTTCCGGAAATACAGAATTGAATAACCTATTCCCTGTCAGGAAAAATCTAAACACGGATGCAAGAGAGAAAAGAGCAAAATACATTTGGCTTTTTTCTTCTCTCGTTCTGATGAACGCCATGATCTGATAGATCGCGAGCACAAGCACCGCGGCAGAAGTTGCAATATCCAAGGCCTGGCTATAATGCAATTTTCTTAATATAAGAGAAGGTGTTCCGATCTCGGGAGTGAACCAAAGCCCTCCGTAAATATGTTCGAAGTTAGAGATCTCGAAATCTAATCTTTTTACTCCGATCGGTAGAACGACAACACTTGTGTTTAAAAACGGAACGGATGTCTCTGGAGATTTTCCTACTTTCCCGACGGTATCTAAAAGTTTTCCATCTGCGTAGATAGAGTAGGAAGTTCCCTGGTCCGGGATTTTGAGCATCAACTCCGGAGAATTTTCCGGAAGTTCTAAATGGAGACTGTAGGTTCCGTACCCTTTTCCATTCGGAAATAAAAGTTTTCCATCCTTTGAGATCTCATTCCAGACCTGAGGGATCGATGAATATACAGGCTCTAGGATTTTTTCAGGAATCGGTTCGGAGGCTAGGAATTTTTCAGGATATACTTCCCAATTTCCGGAAAGTGTAATGATCGATTTTTCCGGGTTCCAGTCTTTTGCTTCTAGTTTTCCGTTGCGGATCTTTCCGAATTCGTAGTCTGACCTTCCGCAATTCCAAGAAAATAGCAGGGAAAAAATCAGGATCGGGAAAAATACAGACCGCAAATGCATATTAGTTCGTTGCAGGAGTATCACCAAATAAGGTATCTTTACGATTTTTGCAAGTGTAGATTTTGAAAATTCAGACCAAATTTGGGGAATTTCGCCCTATAAACGACGTATTTTGACGTTTGTCCAGCTTTTACGCGGACTTTATAAATTTTTAACGAAAGTCCCGATCGTAAATAGAGCCGATCTTATCAGTAAGGAAGCCGATCTATGTTGGAATCTTACGATAAGGAAACAGAATCCGCAGAGCATGAGGAGTTAAGTGACGAACTCTTACATCTGTTGGATGAAGATGGAAACCCTTATTCTTTCATCATTGGAGAAGTTGTGGAGTTGGATGAGAACCAATACTTCCTTCTTGTTCCTTCTTCAGAAGAAGAAAAAGACCTAATTAACTTAGACGTAGGTTTTTTGAAAGGTGAAGAAAGTTTTGGATATTTTGCAGTAAAAATTGAAGCGGATGAATTCGGAGAAGATCGTTTGATCGAGGTCACAGATAAAAGGGAACTGGAAGACCTTCTTTATGAATTGAATTCGGACGTGGTCTAAACTTCCAAAAAACGAATTTCATTTTGAAAATAGTTTTTTCCACATAAGAGCCTGTCCCTGGTGGTCCAGGCTCTTGAAGCCCGGGAATTGTTCTCAATAAGCAATACCTAAGTTTTAGTACGGACTATAAAAAAAGAAATCGCATAAATTTCAATGGATTAGAATCTATCATAGTGGAATTAAACGCGCTAAATTTCGAGTTCCAAATCTTGGCCCTTTCAAGCTTGATCATATTGAGCATAGGCCTATTGCGCGTTTCCACTAAATTTGGAATTCCTTCACTACTTATATTCTTAACGATCGGAATGTTAGCAGGTTCCGACTGGATACTAAAGATCTGGTTTAACGATGCAGATCTTACTCGCAAGGTCGGTTCCGTTGCTTTGGCTTTTATTCTCTTCTCCGGAGGTCTGGAAACGGATTGGGGGAAGGTAAAACCTGTACTTTGGAAAGGGATCTCTCTCGGAACGGTGGGAGTTCTTCTCACTTGTCTCATTGTAGCACTATTTGCAATTTTCGTAATGGGCTTCGATCCGATCATCGGGTTCCTTTTAGGAGCGATCGTCTCTTCCACAGATGCAGCGGCGGTATTCAACGTATTAAGAACTAGTAATATTGGTATGAGAAAAGGACTCACTTCTCTTTTGGAATTAGAGTCCGGAAGTAACGACCCTCTTGCAGTTCTATTGACCACTTCCGTTTTGGGATTTGTAGGAACATCGGCTCCGACTTGGGACGCGTTGGCTTGGACGATCTTCCAACAATTTACTTTAGGGATCATACTAGGATTACTCTTAGGATACTGGATCTATAGAGGTATGAACCGGATCAAATTGGATTACGAAGGTTTATATCCGGTGCTACTTTCCGCATCCGTTCTTTTCGTATATTCGGCAACAGATCTGATCGGGGGAAACCCGTTCTTAGCAGTATATATCGCAGGGATCATCATAGGGAATAGATCCTTCGTTCATAAACGAAGTAATGTTCGATTTATGGATGGGATTGGATGGTTAATGCAGATCGTAATGTTCCTTACCTTAGGATTACTCGTATTCCCATCCAAGATCCCTTCGGTCGCTGCTCTCGGGATTGCATTTTCAGTCTTCTTAACTGTGATCGCAAGACCTGCCGCGGTATTTTTAGCATTGATCGGATTCAAAGAAGTGGACTGGAGAGAAAAACTTTTAGTCTCTTGGGTGGGATTAAGAGGTGCAGCTCCGATTATTTTGGCGACATTCCCGTACGCGAAACAATTGCCCGAGTCGGAAATGATCTTCCATATCGTATTCTTTACGGTTTTAACTTCCTTGTTATTGCAAGGATCCACGATCCCGTTTGCAGTTCGTATTCTCGGGCTCGAGGCTTCCTTAGAGCAGAGAGCTTCTTATCCATTTGAATTCGAGAACAAGGACAAGAGCGATACACAACTATTGGAATACATTGTTCCATATGGTTCTGCATCTGTTGGAAAATTCGTGTATGAATTGGACTTCCCGGAGAACTCACTCATTACCTTGATCTATCGAGGAGATTCCCATTTAGTTCCTACAGGTAAAACTAAAATGGAAGATGGGGATGTTCTCCTTGTATTGACTCCTGAAGGGGCAGAAGGAAAGATCCGTGAAATTCTTTCCAGAATGGGAGATAGAAGGGATAGTTAATATTCTTTCTATATGATGGGCCGATCCGATTGGAAGAAATTTCCTAAAAGTATTTTATTAGAGCCCGTCTCGGTCTTTCTTTTATTCCTTTATATCTCCTATCAAAACGCTTGGTTGAGCGATGATTCCTTCATTAGTTTTCGGGTAATAGATCATTTCGTAAATGGAAATGGATTACATTGGAATATTGCAGAGAGAGTCCAAGCGTTTACGAATCCACTTTTAATCCTCGTACTTTCTCCTTTTTATTATCTATATCAAAATATAGTTCTCTGGTCTTTGTTTAGTTCTTTTATTTGGGGACTAGCAACATTCTATTATTTAAGAAAGATCGCGGTTTCTAGTTTTTCTTTTTGGATCGGGATCACTTTCTTATTATCTTCCAGATCCTTCGTGGATTATACATATTCCGGGCTCGAAAATTCTCTGAATTATTTTTTGGCTGCAATCTTCTTTTATCATTATTTTAAAGAAGAAGAGAGCGAAAGATCCAAATTACCGGTTTTAGTTTTGATCGCGAGTGTGGGCCTTGTTTCTCGGATCGATTTTGTCCTGATCTTTATTCTCCCGATTTCGCTGCTTCTTCGCAAAGAATGGAAGAATGGAAAAGTGGATCCTTCTCTTTTATTTAAAATTTCTGTATCGACCTGGCCTGCTATTCTTTGGTTTTTATTCTCTTCTCTGTATTACGGATCACTTCTGCCGAATACGTATTATGCAAAAACGAATGTAGAAGAACCATTTTCTCAAATCCTTCAAAATGGATGGAACTATTACATTTTTGAAATGAAATGGGATCCTATCGTATTTTTCTTTTTACCTTTTGTCGCGATCATCCGGATCTTTTTTAAGAAAAATAATGCACCTATCTGGGTTTTTTTCGGATTTTCTTTGCCATACTTCATTTATATTTTTTCAGTCGGCGGAGATTTTATGGCCGGCAGATTTTTTACGTACGTAATTTTTCTTTTTGGGATCGCACTTGTTCGAATGGAAAGTTTGGAAAAAAAAGAGATCTATATACTTAGCTCTGCATTGATTTTTTATAATATTCTTCTTCTGAGCACTCCGATCCATCCTATCTCTCAGCAAATAAAACAGAATCCTTGGAAATTAGGAAAAGACGAGATCGCGGATGAAAAACTCTGGTATTTCCCGGCAACAGGACTTGTTGCCAGAAATAAAGAGAATTCGCTGATCCCTTATTTAACTCGCAAAAAGTTTTTTGTTACGGAAGAAGATCACGAAAAAGTTTTAGTGAAGTATAATGTTGGGTTTTTCGGATTTCTTCATCCTTCTCAGCATATTTTAGATCATGTTGGGTTAGGGGATCCCCTTCTATCCAGGATCAAAGGTAAAGGGAGGATAGGTCATAAGATCCGGTCTTTGCCATTTGGTTATTTCGATTCTTTGGAATTCGGAGAAAACAGAATTCAAGATCTAGCTTTAAGAGAATATTATGATTCTTTGATGATCCTCACAAGAGGGGAATTGTTCGATCCGAAACGATTCGGGCTTTTTTGGAGATTCCAATTTGGAGATCTTAGAAAATATTCCAAACCATACATAGTCGATGAAGTTCTTGAAAATAAAATTAGAAAAAGATCTTTAGAGAAAGGGAGTCATTCTTTCGACTAGAATGCGTCGATTGTCTCCGGTTTGGAGAGAGATGATCCCACGGATGATCGCCTGTCTTCTTTTGTTCCTGGAATATGCCCAGGTCCTCAAACGATTTGCCAAAGGAAAATAAGCAAGGTTTGCAAAAGCAATCCCGTAGAAAGTTGCAATAAATGCGGTCGCGATCCCTTCTCCCAAAGCTCTTGTTCCTGCTCCTAAATTTTCCAAAACACTTACGAGTCCCATCACTGTTCCGATGATCCCGATCGTAGGAGAAAATCCACCTGCGGTTTCCAGAATTTTTGCGGAACGGATCTCTTGGTTTTCAAATCCTTCTGCGGCTTCGAATAAAATTTCTTCCACTGCTCTTGGATCTGTTCCATCCACGATGAGTTGGATCCCTTTTCTTAAAAAAGCATCCGGCACTCCTGCGAGTTGGTCTTCCAAAGAAAGTAATCCGTTTTTGCGGGCCTTCTCCGCAAAATCCAAAAACACATCCGATAAAGAAAACTCTCTTTTAGGAAAAAGGGATTCTCTTAAATGAAGGATCAGGTTTGCGAATTCCTCCGGAGAATAACTCGCGTAGGTTGCGCCTGCAGTTCCCCCCAGGATCAAAACAAGCGCAGATAATTTGAGAAAGGAAAGAAAATGCGCTTCTTCCAACAAGATCGCCAATAGCACGGAAGCTAAGGCGGCAATTAAACCGATGATGGCCGAACGCATGGGAGCAAAGTAGGCGTATTATGTCCTAGAGACAAGTCTTTTTGGGGCGCCTCTGCCTTCGGCAGACCGGGCTCTCCGCTTCGGTCGCTTCGCGACGCCCGCGTCGATCCCTGGCGCGAGAAATTCATTTAAGATCTTATTTAACTTTGCTGCTTCGTTTCGCGCAGAGTTCACGGAGAACACAGAGAAAAAAAACAAGCACTCTGTGAGCTCTGTGAACTCCGTGCGAAAAATATGGTGGGAAGGGGGTAGCAAAAAAATAAGGGACGGTTTCGTCCATCCCCTCTACAAGAAAGTGAAAATTCGCAGTGGAGTAACTCTAGCCAGGGAGGCTAAAGGTCCATCCGATTTAGAATATCGGATTTCGGAGTTCTTACCTTAGGCTTGGTCTGGATTTTTTCCCAGGGCTGGGGGATTTAATTTTGGTCGGAAAAAGTTCCGTTTGCATGTTGCACTGCAAAACACATTGACTTTTTAGGTATTTCCAAAATCTTTGTCCCAAATGCTCACTTTCGTCACTGTTCTTTTTCTGGGAATTTACGCTTTAGATATTCTGGGATTATTTTTCTTCGGAATTCACACGTATATCATGGTGTATTTGTACAGAAAGTACAACACCAATTGTGACACTGATCCGAGCAGAAACCTTTCTATGGACGACCCGGAACTTCCTGTGGTCACTGTCCAACTTCCGATCTTCAACGAGTTTTACGTAGTAGATCGTTTGATCGATTCCACAATCGCATTAAAATATCCTAAAGATAAATTAGAGATCCAAGTTCTGGACGATTCTACAGACGAAACGATCCAAAAAGCTGCTTCTCTCGTGGCAAAATACAAAGCACAGGGTTTTGATATCCATCACCTTCATAGAACCAATCGTGTAGGCCATAAGGCAGGTGCTTTGGACGAAGGAATGAGAGTTTCGAAAGGTGATTATATCGCTATTTTCGACGCGGACTTCATGCCGGATCCTGACTTCCTATTAAAGACCATGGCGTATTTCGATGATCCTCAAATCGGAATGGTCCAAGCTCGTTGGGGTCATATCAACGCAGATTATAATATTCTTACAAAAGCTCAAAGTTTCGGGATCGACGGTCACTTCATGATCGAGCAGGTCGCAAGAAACGGTTCCAAACTTTGGATGAACTTCAACGGTACTGCAGGTACTTGGAGAAAGAAAACGATCGAGGACGCAGGCGGTTGGGAGCATGATACTCTTACCGAAGACTTCGATCTTTCTTACCGTGCAGAGTTAAAAGGTTGGAAGTTCCGTTATTTTAAAGATGTGGTATGTCCTGCAGAAATTCCTGCAATGATGTCCGCTTATAAATCCCAACAATTCCGTTGGTGCAAGGGTTCTATCCAAACTGCAGTGAAACTTCTTCCTCGTATTTGGAAAGCGGATCTACCTTGGAAAATCAAGGCAGAGGCTGTTACCCACCTGATCAATTATTCCGTTCACCCATTAATGATCGTGAATATTCTATTCAGCGCTCCATTATTATTAATGGAATACTGGTCTGGATTCAGCTTCTATGATCTTCCTTTAGAAGTATTGTCCGGAACTGCTGCAGTTCTATCGATCGGATCCGTAGGACCTTTATTCTTCTACGCGTATTCTCAAAAGACATTATACAAAGATTGGAAGAAAAGATTAGTGTATCTTCCGATCCTGATCATGATTGGAACAGGGATCGCGATCGTAAATACCAGAGCTTGGTTAGAAGCGGTTTTAGGGATCCAGTCTTCCTTCAAAAGAACGCCTAAATTAAGGATCGAGAAAAACTCCGATTCCTTGAAAGAAAGGCTGAAATACACTGTTCCTTTGGATTTCCATGTAGTTTTGGAATTCCTTCTCGGATGTTATTGTGTATTCTCCGTTGTGCTATCATTCTTAGTAGGACGTCCTTATATCGTGGGCTTCCTATTGATCTACGGGATCGGTTTCTTCTTCGTTTCCTTTAAGTCTTTCCAAGAATTTACCTGGAAATACAAAGAAGCAAGAAACGCTTCCCAAGAAGAGATTCCTCAGGAAGCCTGACAGCCTTCCCAAAAGGCGAGGAAACGGGTTGACTCCCTGTGCCCTCGCCTAAATCTGTCAAATACCCCAGGAAACAGGATAACCGATGAGTGAGAAAGTCTATTGCGCCAACTGCCTGCATTGCGTAACCGTCAGACAGTATGAATCCGAGGCGGACAAATACATCCTCCGGGTCAAATGTACCAAGAAAAAATGGTCCAAACGTTCCGGCGAAGAAAAGTTATATAAATACTTCACAGTGGCTCGCCGTATGCAAACAGATTGCGAATTCTACGAGCCGATGGGAGAAATTCTTCCTTATATCAAAAATTTGAAGAAAGAACTTCCTATTAAAGACGAAATCTACATGGTCAAGTCGCCTAACTAAAAAGGGCATTGTTCACAAAACCGTTCCTCCTCCAACCCAGGACCGTAAAAGAAACGGGAAATCGCAAAACGGTCCTGGACGAACCCTACACTCTTTTCCCGGACCGAGACGCCCTATTACTTAAGGATTTTCCGGTTCGGGTAAGCGTAGGAGATCCTCTCTACAAACAATCTTCAGGCATCGTTCTTTCTCCAGTGAATGGGATCGCTTCTTTGGAACATAGCGAAGAAGGTTCCAAAATCAGGATCGTTCAAGACGGGAATTTCATAGGTTCCAAACCTTGGATCCCTAAAACTCTCAAAAAAGAAGAAATACTCGAGCCAATGGATAAATTGGGTTTGGTCAGTTTGGACTTTTCAAGCCATTCTCTCTCTTCTTATTTTAAATCCAGGCAGAAGACAAAACTAATCGTTCTATCTCCATTTACCCGCACACAGGATGTGGATTATCTTCCCGAACTGAAGAAGAACGCGGAATGTCATTCTAAGTTTTTGGAAGTTTTAAAACTTTTATTCCCCGAAGCACAGATCAGGGATTATATCCAAGGTTTAAAACCACCGATTAAAAATTACGCATATCCTTGGGGCATCCCTGAGTATTTCGTTTCTCAGACTGAAAAGTTGTCTTTTTCGAAAATAAACGAGATCCTATATTTGGGACCGGAAACATTATATAATCTTTATAGAGCATTATTCGCGGATTTTCCTTTTATAGAAAGAGAGATCGCATTATATTTCTTAGGTAAGAATGGCGGGCTTAGAAAAGCGGATACCACTGTTCGTATCCGTAACGGACAAAGTTTGAAGTTCCTATTCGAAGAATACGGATCTAGATATACGAATTTTACATTCAATTCCTTTTATGAAAAGAATCCAGTTAGAGACATTAAGAAGGGATTCTATTGGGATATCCGTCAAAATTATTCACTCATATTTTTGACAAGATACGATTCAGACCGTAAAGAATTCCCTTGTGTGGAATGCGGGGAATGTTCTTATAATTGTCCTACTCAGGCAAATCCTATGGCCCTAGTTTCCAGTTTCGGTAATTTTAATTCCGGACTTTGTATGGAATGCGGGATCTGTACTTTTCTTTGCCCTTCTACGATCTCTTTAAGAGATAAGATCCGGACTTGGAAGGAGGCGAATCATGGCTTTTAGTTATGTTCTCTCCACTCAAAACGGATTTTTTAAAAGAAAAGACCTTCTACTTCCGGACATTCTTTTCTCGATTCTGGCAGTTTCTTTGCTAGTGATCGGGTCTGGCGGATCTTATTATCTATTGGTTCCTGCCGGTTTCGGGATACTATTCGGGGCAGCAGCATACTTTCTTCTCACTGGTGGGAAGTCCTACATATTATATTGGCTCAACCATACTCTGAGTTTTGTTTTATTAATACCTAGAGATTCCAGATATCTTCTTCATGCAGTATTTGCATTAGGTTTAGGCTTGGGATTATGGTGGGTATTGGAGCAAAGACTTAAGTTCCGTTTTCCTATTGTTCTAGTCCAATTTCTACTTTTCTTAATATTTTATTTCCTTCCAGGAATAGACGGTTGGAGTTCCAACCCAGGGCTTGTTTATAGAGAAACTTCCTATCCGGACATTTATACTCCCGGATTTTTAAATGAAGCTACAATTTCCAGCTTTAGATATTCGGCATTGGAGGCCTGCGGAGGTTTCGGCATTCTGTTAGTGCTGCCTCTTTTACTTAGAAGGAATTTAGCTCTTCTACTTCCTTTGGGATTTTCCATTTTACTTTCTGTTTGGATGCATTTATCCAAAATCCCAGGCTGGGAAACTGTTTCCGGTCCTGTTTGGTCAGGCATGATCGCCTTCGTACTTCTATTAAATTTACCGGGAAGAAATACAGGGTCACTTTTGCCTCTTTCTTTTTTCAGTTTGGCGCCGATGGGGTTGGCAATTTTTTTCCTTCCGACGCTGTATGTTCCTACATTCCTGTGGGTCTCATCGTTTTTTTTCATTGAATCCATCCTGATTCGTATTTTCCTAGGAGATAGGACAGAGAAGAATGAACCAGCTCCTCGCTTTACTTAAGCCAGAGACTGTAATTTTTGAAATAGAAGGCTCATCTAAGGAAGAAGTGATCAACCAACTTCTCCAGAAAGCCGTCGACTCAGGGCTTATAGCTAGAGAAGACAGGGAACTCGTATATGAATCTCTCATGGCGAGAGAAAAATCCATGTCGACTGGGATCGGGAGTGGTGTGGCAATCCCACATTGTTCGGTCAATTTAGTCGACGAACTCAAATGTGTGATGGGGCTTTCACGAAAGGGCATCGATTTTGACGCAATCGATCATCTTCCGGTCCATATCTTCATCCTGCTCGTAGTTCCCAAATCTAAATTCCAAGAACATATCAAGACACTGGCACAAATCGCAAAAACTCTGAATGTAAAAGAGGACCGCGAAAAACTGATCCTTTCCAAAAATTTCGAAGAAATCCGGAAAGCCTTCTCAGCCTGAGAGGACGCTACGTTGGAAGAAGCGAAACGCTTTCTAATTTTTGCGGTCTTTCTTTCCGCAATTTCCGTTTTTTTCTCCCAACTCAGATCTTTGAATAAGGAGTTTTTGGAAGCGGATTCAGGGATCCGGAAAGAGGATATCCAACAAACCTCATCTAACAAAAGTTTTACGGAAGAGTATTTGGGTTTTTGTAAGGGCCTATTGACCTTCGATTTGGGAGAGACCGAATCCGGAGATCCCGTAATTTCCCATATCGTTTCCAGATTTTGGCCAACTTTACATTTGGCTTCATTTGCGGTTCTTACTGGAACTGTATTCGCAGTTTTTTTAGCCTTAATGTCTCTTATTCCTCGTTTTGGTTTTTTGGGAGAAATATTCGCCTTCTTGAGCCAATTGATCTTATCCACTCCGATCTTTGTAGTTTCGGTCTTATTACTCGTATTATTTTTTTTGATCTTGGGATGGTTTCCTCCGGGAGGATATGAGGCTGGAAATACAGCCTACGTGATCTTACCAGGTTTTGCCTTAGGCTCCAGAGTATTTGCGAGGCTTTTTCTTTTTGCGAGTCAGCTTGCAGGAACGGAAAAAAAATCCGCGTATGTGAATGTATTAAAAGCAAGGGGATATTCAGAAAATCGGATCCTATTCCGGCATATTCTGCTAAAAGTTTCTCCAGTACTTTTGATCCTGGTACTTTTGGATCTAAGTTCCTTACTTTCTGGGGCAATTGTAGTGGAGGAGATCTTTTTCTTTCCGGGGATCGGGAAATCAATGTACCACGCGATCCGCACAATGGATTCTTCCTTATTGGCAGCACTTTTGTTTTATAGTGGAATGATCTTTTATATTCTAACTCGAGTTTCCGAAAAAGTTAGAGATAGGCTTTTAGGGTGGGAGACTGGAGCTGCGTGAAAGTTTCCGATTGGATCAGATACGGAGCGATATTCATATATCTGCTTTTAATAATATTCGGGATCATTTCGAATCCGGCTCCTACGGAATTGAATTTAAAAGAATCATTTCTTCCTCCTTCCATTGAATTTCCTTTCGGTAAGGATAGATTGGGAAGAGATGTATATTCCATGTTTGCGTATGGAAGTGTTGCTACTTTTTTGTTCGCCTTTCCTGCGAGAATATTGACCTTATTTTTTTCTTCTTTCGTCGGACTTTTATCTTACTCCAGTCCTTTTTTGAAGAAGAATTTTTTCAGTCCTCTATCTTCCGTATTTATTTCTCTTCCTTCTCTATTATTAGCACTTTTAGTAGTTCAGGTTTTCGGTGCAGGACCTATTCCTTTATTTTTGGCGATTGTCCTAGGTGATTGGGCACAGGCTTATGAAACAGTAAGAGCTAAGATCGACGAGGTGAGTACAAGCGGATACGCTTTGGCAGCTTCTTGTTTTGGAGCAAGTAGGGGATATATATTCAGAGCACATCTTCTTCCTCAAGCATTCCAAATCTTGAAAGTTTTATTATTTACTGGGCTTCCTGCAGTGATCATGACTCTTGCAATATTCGGATTTTTGGGAATTTCTGCGGGGGGAGAAACGTTCGGTCCAGGACTCGGAGAACAGATCGCTTTTTCAAAAGATTACGTACAAAATGCGCCTTGGGCCTTGGTGTTCCCTACTTTGGGGATTTTAGGGTTAGTGATTACTGTAGGAGGGAAACGATCTTGAAATTTTCCTTATTACAGAAAGTATTCTCTTCTATTCTTTTGATCGTATTATCTCCGATCCTTGTAGTAACTCCTACTTACGGTTTGGATGAATACTATAGATTTCCTGAATATTCTTCTCCTGAAAAAATACAGTTCGAAAAAGAAAGAAAACTCTGTATCTTCCCATTACGGAATTTGACTGGAGATACTTCTCTAGATTTTTATTCCTCCGGTTACGCCTCTGTCATCTATTCCGGTTTAAAATCTCTAACACAGATCTACGACGAAGTTTTAATACCTAAATCTATTCAACATGCATTCGGTTCTAATCCTTCCAATGCACTTCTAAATTTGAGAGAAGGAGAATGGGATTATTCTAAACTAGAAAAACTCAAAAAAGGTGAATTGGCTTTAGGAGTCGGAAAAGACCCTAGATATCTAATTTTAAAAGTGCAACCTTATGAGGCGGAAACTCCTCCCGACGAAGGATTTCTGATCCCAGTTTCCAGAAAATACGACTGCTTTTATTCAATTTACGGAGAATACGAGAAGAAAGGGGAAGAGATCAAATTAAATATTCGGATGAGATCTTCTAAAGACGGTTCCAAAAAAGAATTCTCTCATAAAACGAGTGTTAGGCGTTCATATCAAGAACTAGGCCCGATTATCGAAGAACTACGTAAAACCCTTCTTGGAAAACATACAAAGGCGCTTTCAGTCAAAACAGGAAATTTATACGATGCCTTGGTCTTTATAGACGGGGACTACGTTGGTAAAACTCCATTCAAACGTTCCGATATACTTTCAGGGATCCACGATATTAAGATCACGAAAAACGGTTTTGGAGAATGGGTAGGTCAAGTAGATCTAAGAGAGTCTTCCAAAGAGCTGGATATTACATTAGAAAAAGATAAAAAAGAAGGTTTTATTACTGTAAGTTCGGATCCTGTCGGAGCAAAAGTTTACTTAGGCTCTGAATTTTTAGGAGTCACCCCTTTGGTCAAAGTTCCTGTAAAAATAGGATGGAACCGTCTTAGATTCGTTTTGGGTGAACATGTGGATCAATTCAAAGGAGTTGAGATCAAAAAAGGAGAAGTTGCCGAAATCTCCGTAAAATTAAAAGAAGGAGAATCCGTTTCCTATTATAAAAACAAGAAATACGTATTTTTAGATCATACTTACGACGATTTCGCGATTTATTCCCTATATGGAAGTTTGTTTTTTTATGCGGGTTATTATTATTTTAATTTAAGAGCGGATCAAGCCTTAGAAAATGCAAGACCTATGGTGCAGATCACGAACTTCGTTGCATTACAAGAATTACAAAACTCTTCTCCTAATTTCCAGACATTTGCTACTTCTTATTTTTACCAAGAAAGGATTTATGACGACGCAAGAGATAAGTCCGAATATTTCAGATCTATTTCCGGAAGATTCGGAAAACACCAGGGAGTCCAAGGCGGGCTCATGTTGTACGGGATCGGAACTATGCTTATCTTATCCGCCACTTTTTATGCATTAGGATTGGATTCAGAAACTTTAGAAGTCGGAGTCGCTCCGGTAAAAACAATGCCTACTTTCGTAAGAGGAATAGAAGGGCAGTATGAAACCGAATCTTACGCGAAGTTTCATCTTAGATTCTGAACCTAGAACTCTCGTTTTCTCCTAAATCCAGTCCGACATCTAAGTAATCGCGATATATTCTATGATGTCCGATCTACAAATAGCACTCATTGCCGTTTTTATTGTGATCTCTGCGATGTTGGGTTTCATCTTCGCTGGGATCTTTCTGACCAAGTACCAATACTTTGAAATGGATTTTCGCAAGGGTATTTTATTAAAAAGGATCAAACTTCTGAGAATCGATTTGGATTGGAAGGTTGGTAAGGTTTACGAATTCTCGAAAGAGTTTGGGGTCGTAAAGGTAATGAACGAAAAGGAGATCTTTATTAGAGCGAATTTGGGCGGAGAAAGAGATGACTACTTCAAATTTCAAAAAAATTACGGACCTCTGCTACTTGGAAGGATCTTTCAGTCGGATCAAGAGCTTTGGCTTGAGATACGTATGGCTTATCCGACTTTAGTTATGGGGCTTTATATAAGTTCGGTTTCCTCCGGTCTTTTTTTTACAGGCCCCGGCTTCAGTTTTATATTCCTTGGCCTATTGGTATTCTGTTCTTTATTAGGAGTTTATTTTTGTTTTATTCGAGGTTGGGTTATCCGAGATATCATTAGAATATGCAGAAAATTTTGTGTTGGGCTAAGATGATCATCCAAAAAGTTCACTGATATTTTTTATCGATGGATTTTATCTTCGAAGCCGAAGAATATAGAAAAAAATAAAATTAACTTAGAACTGTTGGGCATTAACGACTCCTGCATTTGAACAAGCAGGTAATTTATGGATCAAACTACTTTAAAGGTCGTAGAAATTAAGGCATTTCTTCCGGCAAAAGATTTCGAACTATCTAAAAAATTCTACGAAGAGATCGGTTTTATCAAAAGATCCGACTCCGACGGAGTTGCGTATTTTCTTTTGGGAGAATCTAGTTTTCTTCTCCAAAATTTCTATAATAAGGAACTTGCTGAAAATCTAATGATGCATTTGTTAGTGGAAGATGCGAATGCTTGGTACAAAAATTTATCCGATAAAAAAATCGCAGAGAAATTCCAAGTCAGTATTAGCCGGCCGGAAGAAAGACCCTGGAGAATGATCGATTTTATCTTAAAGGACCCTTCCGGAATTATTTGGAGGATCGCTCAGAATATTTAATCTTCCGAGCGAATATAGGAATACATCCTAAAACTTCCGAGCACTAAAAGTCCTTCTTCCTTTTGGCCTGTAGTTATTAAGATATTATTTAGTTCTTCCGGTTCTATAGAATAAGATTCGGATCCTTGGGGAAGTTTGAACTCTTTCGAATTGAAAAAATACAGTTTCGTATTTTTTTCTTCCGTATAAGCCTTCAAACTTTCAGCCATAGATTCACCTTCCTTATCAGGTAAAAATCCGGCTAAGACAGAGAATTTTTTCCCGGGAAAGGAAGAATCGAGAGAAGATAAAGTCACTCGGATTGCATCCGGATTATGAGCAGGGTCGAATACGATTAGTGGTTGTTTGGATACGATCTCCAATCTACCCGGAGGCTGAGAGAGAGGCTTCGCGGTTGGATCTCCTTGCTTTTCTAAACCAGGAAATTCTTTTGTAAGATGACTTTGCAAAGTGTTTATTATAAATTTTACATATTCCAGATTATGAGTAAGATAAGATTTCCCTGTTGGTAAAGAAGGAAAAAGGAAAAGTTTTAGATCCTTCTCAGTGCAGAAATTCTCCAATATTTTCAAAAGAGAAGGTTCAGGCTCTAATGCAAAAAGGAATTTGGTTCTTTCGGAAACGATCCCCAATTTTTCCATCAGAATCGCTTCTTTCGTATTTCCTAAAACTGCCTTATGATCTTCTCCGATCGCACATAAGACTACTATATCCGCTTCTGAGAGTTTAGTGGCATCCAGTCTTCCCCCTAAACCCGCTTCGTAAACTTGGACACTAATGTCTCGTTTTTCGAATAATACATAGGCGGCTAGGGTAAACCATTCAAACCAAGAAAGAAAAGAAAGTTCTTCCGGATTACTTTCGGTAAATAGAATATTGGAAACTTCCCGTAGATCTGTTCCAGTTACAGGTTCGAAACTTGGGCCGAGTCTTATTCTTTCCTTAGGATCGAAAAGATGAGGAGAAGTATAAAGCCCCGTCTTATATCCTAGATTCGAAAAACTTCCGGATAAAAAATGAGAAACGGAACCTTTTCCATTCGTTCCGACTACGGAGATCCTTAATCTTTCTTTTTTACGATCTCTCCAACCATGAGAATCCAAAAGAGTACGAAAAGGGTCTAAGGAATAATTCCCGAAAACGTTAAAATTTCTGGTTTTTTCTAAATTGGTTAAATTGGATCCGAATTCTAAAAAATCTGGAATTTGCATTTTATAAAAATTGAATGTTTTCCGATTTGGATTTCAGGCATATCCCAAGGATTTTAAAAGCCGCAATCTTCCTTTTTCGATCAAATCAGGACTCAATTGTATTTGGGTGAATAATCTAAATTGTTCTACCGCCTGATAGAGCAACATCTCTGTGCCCGGAATGATTTTCGCTCCCTTCTCCTTTGCCCCTAACACTAAGGGAGTTTCCAAAGGATTATAAACGATGTCGAATACAACCTGATCCGATGTAAAAGAAGACTTAGGGATCGCAGGTCCGGGATCTTTTCCTTTCATTCCGAGGGGAGTGGTGTGGATGATTAGCGAAAACTCGGAAAAATTCTTTTGTACTTGGATTAGATCTGTTGATTCGAGTTTTGCCGGAAAACTTCCCAAGAGTAGCTCCACTAATTCTTGGGAAGTTTTACTGTTTCTCGCTGCAATTGTGAGATCCGATACACCTGCTTCTTTTAAAAGAGAGAAAGAAATACCTCTCGCACTTCCTCCGCTTCCGATGAGCAGAACTTTCCCTTTTAAACTTTCGGGAAAAGAAGCTTGGATGGATCGTACTGCACCGATACCGTCCGTATTATGCGCGCTAATCGATCCGTTTTCGAATACTAGAGTGTTACTTGCCTTTACGGTTTGAGAAGCTTCATCCGTTGTATCTGCAATTTGAAATGCGGTTTCTTTATGAGGAATGGTAACGGATAAACCTTTGATCCCGAACTTGGACAAGGATATAAGTTCCTTTTTTTCCAAAGTTTCCACAGGAAAAACTAAGTATCCACAGTCCAGACTTAGGTCTTCATACCAGGAACTGTGTAGCACAGGAGATAGAGTATGAGATAGTGGATGTCCTACGATTCCGAAGTATTTTGAACTGTCTCGAAAGATTTTCAATGGGCCCCGCTTCTTTTTTACTAAAATTCTCGACTTTATCCGAAAACCCGAAAAACCTGTTAAGCAGATGGGAATCCTGGCCTCGTTCAACGATTTTCTCCCTTTACTCGGCACTCAACCCTTTTTAGTTTTAGCCTCTTCTTCGGGTTGGTGGACGACATTCACGGATATACTGTTCGTTCTATCTATTAGCGGCGGTCTAGCCTGGTATTTTTATTATTATAAAAGAAAGGATCTTCTTGGTGGATTCTGGGTGGCGTTTTTAGTCGCTATTCTTGGATCTCTGATCATTCTTTCTATTTTCCAAGATCTGATCCGAGAAATTGTATATTGGCTGATCTCTCCTAAGGTCGGGATCTATCAGGTCGCTAACGTGAATTTGATCGCAGTGATATTGGGCGGATATTCTATGCTCTATATCATGAACCGCATCAATCATAATAAAGAACGTAGAGACTAATTTTCGGGCGACTCCTCACGAATGCCCATAGCGTGATCGAGGGCAGCCGAACGATTCACATTCGTTTCGGACCGCGCTCTACGCTTCAATCCGTTTCACGGGATTTCCGCTACGATCGCTGTCGCGTTATAAAACGAAAGCATAGTTATAGAGTGCAAATTCTCGGTTTTAGTTATCGGTCTTTTTTTCTTTTTCCGCAAGGCGCATCTCGAAAACCTTGGTATACTTTAAGAAATTATAATAGAATCCCATAATCGCAAGTATAAGTCCTCTTCTTCCGTCCAAAAACCCGAATCTTACGAAATACATCCAAAAAGATTTGTAACCCGCTTCTAAGAGGGCCAGGAATAAACCTGTCCTTTTTCCTTTTCCGAATTTTTCGGTCGCAGCAAGTTCCGAGTAACGATTGATGAAACTTACATGATCGAATAAGTTTTCGTAGGAATAATGAAATACGGGTTCTTTTAGCTTCTTTCTTTTGCCGGATAGTTCCACTGCTTCATGAACTTTCCCGCCTACGAATTTACCGTGAGATTTTTGGAATAATCTAGCTCTATAATTCGGATACCATCCACCGTGGCGGATCCATTTCCCCATATACATCGTAAGTCTTGGGATGAGAAAACCGTCTTCCGAAGGTTCACCATCTTTAAATAAACTTTTAATTTCTTCTTTTAAGGCTGGAGAGAGCTCTTCGTCGGCATCCAAAGTGAGGATCCAAGGACCTTTTGCGAGAGAGATCACATGGTTCTTTTGGGAAACATAGTCGTCGAATTTTCTCTGAACAACTTTCGCTCCCTTCTTCTTCGCGATACTTTCCGTTTTATCCTTGGAACCGGAATCTAAAACGATGATCTCGTTTACGAAATCTAGAGAAGAAAGACATCTTTCGATATTATCTTCCTCGTTTAATGTGATAATGCATGCTGAGATTGGTAACATCTAAGCGCGGGAAAAATCCTGATCTCTTACTGATTTAAAATTGGATGAGAGAGGCACTTCTAATCTCGCAATTGTAACGTCTTTGCGGATGATGATCCTGAAAAAAGAAGGATCGATCCCTTCTCCTTTTAACATGATCAGGATCAATGCGAGTCCTAAACCGGCGCCTTCTGTGTTGTCCGCATTATCCATATAAAATTGCGCGATATCTCCGTATTGCATTCCTTTCTCTAATTTTTCACGGAGAGATTTTTCTTCTTCTACAGTGACCGGAGTATTGTTTGTGACTTCGATCCTGATCCCGTCCATGGAGTAGTCGAAAGTGATCAGACAGAAGTATCCTTTCTTTTTGGATTTTTGCCCGTATTCTTCCGCCATACTTTCTGAAAAAAGTTCTCTATATTCAGAGACTCCCTTTTTGTACTGGATCGGGTTTTCGATATCGTAGGCTTTTTCCTCGAAGTAGATCCTTTTTTGGTTTGCCTTGCAGGCATTGATCGATAATTCTTTTACGATAGTGTAAATCGTCGGAACGAGGGTGGGGTAAGTTACCTTATCCAAGATCAGCTCGATGGCTTGCTGGATATGTTCCTCGACGGATCTTGTAATTCTATGGGTCTTAAGAGAGAGGATTTTTCCGTCCTCCACCGTAAGCCGGATATTATCTGATATATCCCGTATTTCCTGACCCATTAACCTTGAACTTTTCGGAACTCGATTTGTTTGTCAAGAGACTGATTCTAATACTGCTAAAAAAGGTCCATTCCGCTTCGACCCTGATCCTGTCGAAATTCACCCTGTATTTTCTAGGAGCCCTTTTTTTTTCGTGGAACATCCACGCAGATTCCTGGTCCTGGAGCGGGGCTTATATCATCCAACCGGAAACTTTGGAATACGCAGGTCCATTTCAGATCCAAGTCAAAGACGGTTTGGTGGAAAAAATATCCTCTTCTCCGGTTTCCAAAGAACCTCTTTATATTCTTCCCGGATTCTGTGATTCTCATGTAACCTTGGGAGCGAATTCTCTAGGAGGTTGGAAGGAGCGCGGGGAATTAGAAGCGGATCTGAAACAATTCCTGTTACACGGATTTACGAATCTTCAAAGTATTGCGGACCCACCTTGGGCATCCGAACTTTCAGAGATCAGAAAAAAGAATTCTCAGTATCCTAGATTATTCGTTCTTCCTCCTGTCTTGCTTGCTGGATCCAAGGAACTTCCTACTTCCAAAGTTTCAGGATATAAGATCCTAAAATCTCCGGAAGAAGCGATCTCTTCTCTCACTGGTAAAAAAGGAAAAATACATTTATTCCTTAGGCATAATAAAGAAGAAGCCTTCGAAGTGGATGGAAAACTTTTATACAGAATGAGATCTGAGGCGGAGAAAAACGGTTTGGAATTATCCGTCTCCACTTTCGGAGAAGAATTCGCGAACTGGGAAGCGTTGTCTTCGGAAACAAAAGTATTATTTCATCCTATCCCGGAAACTTCTTCTATTCGTCCTGTTGCTCATAACTTGGTAAAACAAATTTGGGCTCCACTACTCGGGATCTATTTCACTCGAAAAGAAATAGGAACTCCAACATTCGCGGAAGAATGGGAAAAATGGACTGACTGGAGTCCGACTTTTAAGGAAAGGGCTCTGTCTAAAGATGTACTCTCTACTTTTCCTTCTCTTTCCGAATCGGAGAAGCAGGAAGCTGATAAGGAATACGAATCCTATCTTGCATTCTTAAGGGCCCGAAAGAATCTGTCCTTAAGGATCTTATTGGGATCTGGGGCAGGTCACCAACTCCAGTTTCCCGGGATTTCAGGTTGGAAGGAGCTTAGGATCTTATCCGATCTTTTGGGACCAAAAGAAGCATTGAGAGCTGCTACCGAGACCACTTGTCAATATTTGGGAGCGTCTCATGAGGGAAAGATCAGAGTAGGAAAACCTGCACATCTTTTGATTTTTAGAGAAGACCCGATCCAAAATTGGGATAAACTAAAGACCTTAAGAACTGTAGTAACGGAGAGAGTAAAAACCGAGATCTCTTCTCCTGAAAAAAAGAAAACCAAATCCGGTAAAAAAGAGAAATAGTTTTTCCCGGAAAAATTTCGGTCGGCTAGTAGCCGTTAAACATCATAAATATATAGAGGCGGAGACGATGAAAGAAGATCAAAAAGAATTGTTTCAAAAATTACTGGATGAAAGTTTTCGAAAGAAAGCCGCGTTAGAGCCGGGCGCAAAAGTATCCGCATTAGTCACCAGTTCCAAATCGGATTACGTTTTTATAAAGGTCCAAAACGCTGGACTTTCCGGGATCATCGCTGCGGACGAGTTTACTGAGGCTCCTAAACAGGGCGAAACTATCGAGGCATATTTTCTACAAGAATCCTCGGGCGACCAATATTTCACTACCTGTCTGAACGGAGATACTATTTCCAAAGATATGGTTTCGGTCGCTCATACTGCTGAAATTCCGGTATTAGGTCATATCATCGGAGAAAATGACGCAGGCGTAGAAGTAAAGTTAGGCGAACAAACCGGTTTTTGTCCATTCTCTCAATTAGATCCGGAGCTGAAAAAGCAGAACAACGGAGTGGGAAAAAGAGTACGTTTCCTTATATCCGAAGTAGGAAGTAAGGGAAAGATCATCGTTTCCCAGAAAAAGATCGCGGATAAGGAAAGAGAGGCTAAAATCTCAGTCTTAAAGGGAGAATTGAAGCCTGGAATGTTCGTGACCTGCAAAGTAAAATCAGTTCATAATTTCGGATTGATCGTAGAAGCGGACGGACTCACTGCACTTGTTCCGGCATCGGAAGCTACTTTCAAAAAAGCTGCTGATCTCTCTAAGGAATTTCATCCAGGCCAAGTCTTAAGAGCGAAGGTTCTCAAACTGGACTGGGAAGAGGAAAAGCATAGTTTTACGGTTAAGGATTTTCTAAAAGATCCTTGGGCCCAAAATGTTCCCTTCAAGGAAGGAGATGTGGTTTCCGGTACGGTTGAAAGCGTAAAACCTTTCGGAGTATTCATAAAATTGAATGAAAACTTTTCAGGTCTGGTCCCGAATAGGGAGACAGGTTTACAAAACCGGACTCCTGCCGCTCAACATTTCAAAGTGGGTGATACAGTTTCTGCATTCGTATCTGAAGTGAATATTGCAAAAAGACAAATTTCACTTTCTCTTGTGAAAGCAAAAGAAGTTCAGGAAAGACTCGATTACAGCGGATATCTTTCGGAAGAAACTTCTTCTACAGGATCTTTCGGAGCGATCCTTGCAAAATCCTTAAACAAAGGACAGAAAAAGGGATAAATGGCTCTCCGGATCGCATTGTATCGACCGGAGATCCCTCCTAATACGGGAAATATCGCTAGGCTTTGTGTCGCCCTAGGAGCGGAACTCCATATTGTAGGAGAACCTGCATTCGAATTAACTGAAAAGGCGGCAAGAAGGGCGGGACTCGACTATTGGGATAAACTAAAATTGACCCTTCATACAAGTTGGGAAATTTTCTCCGAATCTCTGCCAGAAGATTCCAAATTATATTTAGTATCTACTAAAGGAAAAGTCTCCTACACGACTCCGAAATATAAGGAGAATGATATATTTTTATTTGGAAACGAAACTTCGGGACTTCCTGAGGAGATTTTCCAATCAAAAATACCGGACGGGATTATTCGAATTCCGATGGAAGAAGACTGTAGATGTTTAAATTTGAGTAACGCAGTCGCGGTAATCGCATACGAGGCCTTACGGCAAATTCGTAGTTGGTGAATCGGAAACAGTCTTCCGAAAAAAATCGGATTTACACCCCTCGAAAAAAACGGTCCTATGGAAAAATATGGGAATGTCCTTTTCCCTAGGAGAGATAGAAGCCCGTATTCGGGAACTCCTAGCAAACGGTTTAACAGGTAATTCCCAGGATTTCCATGCGTGGATTCGTATGGACACTCTCCGAAAATTTAGGGAAGAGCCTATACTCGCTCCGGACTGGGTCCCTAAAATTCTAGATGATCTAGTTGCTTCTAAAGAAGCTGCAAAAAGTAAACTGGACCCTAGAGAATACACACTAGCTCCGGATTCTTCCCTCAGAAAGAAAACTACTAAAAATGAAGAGTACCTCGTACTCGGCCGCACCGAATTTCAACCGATGCAATATGTAAGAAGTAGGATGGAATCCTTTCTCAGAGCCAACGGTATCAACGAAGATCTGATCGTAGATCTTACGATTGGATCAATTGAGGCAGTCGAAAACGCAGTAAAATACGGGGACGGTGGAACAGTCGAAGTCGCTTATTCAATCGAAAAAAGCGGAATTTTTAAGATCCGACTGGTGAACAACCTAAGAGAATTGAATATCGAAGAGGATATAGAAAGGGGAAAATTTTCTTCCACAGCCACGCTTATGAGAGGGATGATGGTTATGCAGAAATTATTCGATAAGATGGATTTGGAGATCCTAGAGGACAAGAGACAAGCCTTGTTCATGGCCGAAAAAAACCTTCCGAAATAAATTTCTAGATTTTTCAGTTCGACTTCCCTTATTTTTGGGTCTTTCTTTTAAACAGTATGTCTTCCATTTTCAAAATTCATTCCAATTATAATGCAGCCGGAGACCAGGTCCAGGCAATAGAAAAAATCGCGAATGCTTTCCATTCAGGAGAAGAGAAGGTGACTCTCGTGGGAGTGACCGGTTCCGGAAAAACTTTCACGATGGCCCAGGTGATCGCGAATTTAGGACTTCCTACATTGGTTCTTTCGCATAACAAAACTTTGGCGGCTCAGCTATTCCGTGAATTTAAGGAATTTTTTCCGGAAAATGCGGTAGAATACTTCGTTTCTTACTACGATTATTACCAACCGGAAGCATATGTCCCTACTTCGGATACGTTTATCGAAAAAGATATGTCGATGAACGAAGAGATAGATAAACTTAGATTGCGAGCTACTTCTTCCTTATTGGAAAGAGATGATGTAGTGATCGTAAGTTCCGTTTCCTGTATTTACGGTTTGGGATCTCCTGAAGAATATGTGAACTCAGTAGTCGCATTACAAAAAGGAGATATAATCGATAGAGACCAAGTCATTCGTAAACTACTACATATACAATACAATAGGAATGATACCGATTTCTCTCGGGGAAATTTTAGGGTAAGAGGAGATTCTATCGAAGTATATCCTGCTTATCATACGGATGCTTTCCGTATCGAATTTTTCGGGGACGAAGTGGATTCAATTTCCAGGATCCATCCGGTCACCGCCCAAGTACTCGCAAAACAGGAAAAATGTTATATCTATCCTGCAAAACACTTCATCATGTCCGCTCCTTTGGTAAAAGACGCAATCAAAAGGATTAAGGATGAGATGGCTGAGCAAGAGATCAAGTTCACAAAAGAAAATAAGTTTTTAGAAGCTCAACGTATCGTATCCAGAACGAATTACGATATGGAAATGCTCCAAGAAATGGGCTACTGCAACGGCATCGAAAATTATTCCAGACATCTTACAGGCAGAAAAGAAGGGGAAAGACCTGCTTGTCTTATAGACTATTTTAGAGGCGACTTCCTATTGATCGTGGACGAATCCCATGTCACTATTCCTCAGGTAGGAGGAATGTATGCGGGAGATAAGGCTCGTAAACAAACGCTCGTGGATTTCGGTTTTAGGCTTCCTTCTGCATTGGACAATCGACCTTTGAATTTTGCGGAATTCGAATCATTAACTCCTAAAACTTTATACGTATCCGCAACACCTGCGGAATACGAATTAGAAAAAAGTAAAATTGCTGTAGAACAGATCATTCGACCTACGGGACTTTTGGATCCGAATGTGGAAGTTCGTCCTACAAAAAACCAGGTAGAAGACTTACTGGTGGAGATCCGCAAAAGGATCGATCTGGGAGAAAGGGTCTTAGTCACCACATTGACCAAAAAAATGTCGGAAGATCTTACGGATTATTATAAAGAACTCGGGATAAAAGTTTCCTATCTGCACTCCGAAATAGAAACATTGGAAAGGGTCGAGATCATCCGGGACTTACGTAAAGGGATTTACGATGTTCTGGTCGGGATCAATCTATTGAGAGAAGGACTGGATATACCTGAAGTTTCTATGGTGGCGATCCTGGATGCGGACAAGGAAGGATTTTTAAGAAATTATAAATCCTTAATACAAACGATAGGGCGTGCTGCAAGGAATATAAACGGGACCGCTGTCCTGTATGCCGATAAAATGACCGATTCTATGAAAAGGGCGATCGACGAGACTAAAAGAAGAAGAACGATCCAGGAAGAACATAATCAGAAATATCGGATCTCACCTCAAACGATCAAAAAACAGATCGGAGATATCATAGAAAGGGAAGAAAAAGATCCGAACTCTGAAGAGTCCGTAATGATCGAGATCAATAAAAAATTCAGGGAAAAGAACTTCTCTTCTAAAGACGAAATGAAAGAACGTATCAGAGAAGAAATGTTGAAAGCCGCAAAAGAATTGGATTTCGAGCGTGCTGCATTGCTTCGAGATAAAATGCTTTCATTAAAGTAATTTTGTAGAGGGATCAATGCGTTTCGACATTACTATTATTACGATCATTGCCACAGGTGCCATAAGCCTGTACACGTTGTATGTAGACCAAAACCTTTTGGATAAACTGATACTCAGGCCTTTTAGAGATTCTAGAGAAGGAAATTATTATACCTTAGCTACGAGCGGATTCGTTCACGCGGATCTTTCCCATCTATTTTTCAACATGCTTACCTTATATTTTTTTGGAAGGCATGTGGATCTTGTGCTTGGGCCGATCGGTTTTATGGGATTGTATCTTGCGAGTATCTTGATCGCGAATTTAGTATCATTTCAAAAACATAAAACCGATACCAATTACGCGAGTTTAGGAGCTTCCGGGGGAACTTCGGGGATCGTATTTGCTTCTATCTTATTTTATCCTTATTCTAAGATCATGTTTATCTTTTTACCTATCCCGATCCCGGGACCTGTGTATGCGGTTTTGTATTTAGCATATTCTTATTATGCTTCTAAAAACAGGCAAGATGGGATCAATCACGACGCGCATTTTTATGGGGCTTTGACAGGGCTTGCAGTGGCGATCTTAGTGCAACCGCAATCTGCGGTCGCATTTATCCAATATGTGCTAACTGTATTTATGTAAGAAGAAGCGAAGGGATTATCCTCCTTTCGCGATCTTATCCTTAATAAAAGCCTTAAATTTGTCGGAACCGAAACTTACATCCAACTTGATGATCTCAGGAGCGAGATAAGGATGTTTTTTCATGATATATTCTTCGATAGCGAGATACTTATCAGCTTTCGCTTTTAATAATATTTTGTTTTCCGAATCGATCGTAAGTTTTCCTTCCCATTGATATAAAAGGGCGACTTCCGGGAAAATGGTACCGCTAACTATGATACCGAGTTGAAGCATTTCTGCGATATACTCTTCCGCTAGATCTCTGTCTGCCAGAGTGGTAAATACCAAAATTTCTTGGGATGAAGACATTGGTTCCTCCGAGAAAAAGGAGGATAAGAAGTATTCTTTCTTTGTCCAGTCTTTCTTTATATTGATATGGATCAGTATCTAGGCGCGTTCGGATCCGAATAATTTCCCTTTCCGGAATTGGGCATGGTCCCGCTGGAACTTGCAGGATCAAAATTATCGCATATGTTCCTACATCTTGCTATACAATCTTCTCTTTTACGATCCACGGTGATTGCGGTAAATACTGTCTCTACTTTAGGAGAAGGAAAGTTTGTCCAACAACTGTCCTTACAATTCCCGTACTTCGCCATACAATTTCGAGTGTAGTTAGAGTCCGATCCTCCGGAGCTCATCATCTCGAAAAGTTGTTGTTCTTCCTTGCTCTTAAAGTCAGATTTTTTCCCCTTTTGAATGAGCTCTTTTCTGCTCAGATTGGATTGTTCAGGCTCGGCAATTTCTTCCGGAGACGGTTTTCCCTTGGTCTTTTCCGGAGCACCGGAACTCCAATCCACTGCGAAATAACAATTGAATAGAAAGAATAAAAGGAAGAGTCCTGATTTAGTTTTCATAGATGGAGAGTCGATATTCGGGGAGCGGGTTCTTACAGGCTGAAAGGCCGGTACCTAAATTCAAGGAAAGAAAAAGTGAATTTTTGAAAACTATACCTTTGGGATTAGTCCAATTATTTCGTCGTTTAACAAATAAAAGCATGGTTTTTGCGTCATTTTATCCCGAAATCGGCTGGAAAAAAATTTCCAGAAACGGTCTCAATAGTATTGAATGTGGGATAACCTACAATAGATTTAGTCTTAGTTAATACTAAGACCTATGAATATGAACGGAGGGTCTTGCGTGAGTAGATTTTTTTCTAATACATCCGTAAAACGTTTCTTTCTTATCACCTTAGTTTTCCTTTTTATCAGTAACTGCAGCGCCTTAGATTGGGGTTGGGTCAGACTTCCTTCCGGACTTACCTGGGACGAAGACGAAACATTCGACAGGAACCCTGTAGAAGGTTTTCAAGTCCAGTTCCCTGAGGAACTAGGGTTGGATTCAAGGCCGTTAGTCGAACTTTCTAAAAAGATCCGAAAAGAAAAAACGGAAGTACGTTCCCTATTGATCCTAAAAGAAGGGAATCTTATTTTCGAAAGATACGCAGGCGGCATCAGCAGAAATCATAATCATAATATGTATTCGGTAACTAAATCCGTAGTATCCATGTTACTAGGGATCTGTTACACAAATGATTGCGGAGTCAACTTAGAGGAAAGTTTATCTTCTGCGGAATCAGGTCTTCCCGGCCTTCTTCCTTCCGAGTTAAAAGGAAAAGAATCCATTCGATTGAAAGACGCTTTAAGAATGAGTTCCGGAATGGGTTGGGATTCATTTCCAAGAAAAGAAGATATCAGAACGGACATTGACCCTCTCGCGATCGCTTGGATCCCTTCCGCATCTACTGCGCCCGGAACTAAATTCGAATATTCTAATGGAGATACTCAGCTTGCCGCTGGATATCTGGAAGCAAAGACTGGAAAAACATTATACGAGTATTCTAAAAACACAGCATTCTCTTGGTTAGGTTTTAAAGGAGAAGAGTGGAACACCTCTAAATCCGGAAGACAAACCGCAGGATTCGGACTTCGTTTGAGACCGATCGATATGGCGAAGATTGGGCAACTCTATTTGGATGGTGGGAAATGGCATGGTCGCCAAGTACTAAAGCCTGAATGGATCGCGCTTACATTGGAACCGGGAGTAGAGAAAAAATACGGCCTACAATTTTGGCTCCACGAATTCGAAGGTAAACCTAGCTTCATGGCAAACGGTAAAGGCGGGCAATTTATCTATGTGATCCCTCATCGTAAGATGGTGATCGTGATGACTAGTGCGATTTGGGACAAGGCTCCCGATCTAGTTTTAACTTCCGTTCTGGATTCTGTAAAAGCTGCGATTTTATCCTCCGACAAATTGCCTTCTATGGAAAGAGAAGAGGCACTTTTACGTGAGCTGAAGATCTCACATAGAACTTCCTTAGACCCGAAACTTAAGGAAGGAGCGGACGAAACAAGGATTGCAGCAGAACCAGGGATGAAACAAAATCATCCTTAAATGAAGACAGTACTTATACCGATCCCTCAAATCGATTTTGATCCCACAGAAGTTTCCGTACCTTGGAAAGTTTTAAAAGAAAACGGATATAAGATAATTTTTGCCACCCCGAGCGGCGGTTCTGCGGAAGCGGATTTTAGAATGGTGACAGGTAAGGGACTCGGGATCCTCTCTCCTGTTTTAAAGGCAAAAAATGATGATGTTTCTATCTATAGAGAATTAGAAAAATCGAATGAATTTCTAAACCCTAAAAAATACGAAGCGGTTAAACCTGATTCTTTCGATGTATTGCTCCTTCCTGGAGGACACGCAAAAGGAATGAGGACCTATCTGGAATCGGAAGTCCTACAATCTTTGGTGGGTAAAACGTTCGCAGAAGGTAAGCCTGTTGCAGCGATCTGCCATGGAGTGCTTCTTGCTGCTCGATCTAAAAATCCAAAGACCAAAAAATCCAGCTTATACGGTCTAAAGACCACTGGATTATTGAAGTCCCAAGAGCTTCTTGCTTGGAATTTGACTAGGGCCTGGCTTGGAGATTATTATAGAACTTATCCTACACCTTTACAGGACGAAGTGATCTCCTTCTTAGAGTCGGAAGTGGATTTCCAAGAAGGTCCAACTCCAATCTCTAGAGATAGTTTTTCGAATACTAAACCGGGGTACACTGTTCTAGATAGATCTTATTTATCCGCTAGATGGCCTGGGGATGCACATAGATTCGCTTCCGAGTTGCCTGAATTCTTCGGTTGAATTCAGGTTTTTGATTTTCCTCGGATCAAGCATCGTCATATTGTCCATAGAGACTGTATTCTTCATTCTCTATTAGGAACCAAATGAGTTCGAAAGAACATTATATATTTTTGGATGTAGGAGATACTCTCCTCACAATGAAAAAGCCCGCAGGGGAAGTATATTTTGAAGTTCTAAAAGAATTCGGTTTGGACGGTTCCAAACATCCGAACGGTTTTATGGAAAGAGCGTTTCGTAAGGCATACGCTCATATGACACGTCATCCGCTACCGGATTATATAGATAAATTCCATGCACATGTGGACGGAAGCGAAGGGTGGTGGAGAGAATTACTAGGCTTCTTCTTAAAAGAGATTGGTTCCGATCTAGAGCCTGATCCCATCTTTCAATCTATCTTCAAACGTTTTGATGATCCTGAAGTTTGGGAAATTGATCCTGGATTTTTCGAATTAGTGGAATTTGCTAAAGAAAGAAATTCAGGATTAGGTATTATCTCTAATTGGGATCATAGATTAAAACAATTGCTTTCAAGCGTTGGGGTTCTGGATTATTTTTCTCCTGTCATTGTGTCTGCCGAATTCGGATATGAAAAACCTTCTCCTTTGATCTTTGAAGAGGCCGAAAAGCTTGTAGGTCTTACTCCGGATAAATTGGTATACTGCGGAGATAAGGTGGAGTTGGATATCCTACCTACTAGGTCCAGAGGATGGACGGCTTTCCATAAACATGCCGAAGGTGATATCAAGGATTTAAGTGAGCTTATATCAAGATTAAAAAATAAGTAAAATTCTTTCGGATCATTCCTTTTCAGGATCCGGCTCAGTCTAACGAAAACAAAAAAATAAAGTTAGGCATTGATGAAAATACTCGCTGTTTCCGGAAGTTTAAGAAAAGGATCAACAAATACCGCCCTATTACTTGCCGCTCAAAAAATCGCAAACGGTTCTTTACAAATTCAATTGGCAGATCCTTTGGATCGTATTCCCCATTTTAATCCGGACTTGGATACGGATACTCCTCCCGAAGAAGTAAAAAAATGGAGAACTGAATTAAAAGAAGCGGATGCGATCTTATTCTCAAGCCCGGAGTATGCATTTGCAATTCCTGGAGTGTTGAAGAATGCTTTGGACTGGATCGTATCCAGCGCGGAACTTTATGGGAAGCCGGTAGGGTTGATCAATGCATCTCCAAGTTATGCGGGTGCTTCCAAGGCTCAGGAAGCTCTTATACATTTATTGAATGTTCTTACCGTAAAGATTAACGATGGCTGCGTGCTCAGCATTGCGTCCGTAAATAAGAAGTTGGATGCAAATGGGAATGTAATCGATTCGAAGACAGAAACGGAACTCATGAATTGCCTGGAGAATTTGAAAGCTCTGGTTTTAGAATCTTCTGAAAATTAAACATGGTTATCGGATGATCCAAAACATCAGATAGGCCCGATGATTGATTTTGAAGAAAATGATTGTACAGCTTTGAAAGACGCTAAAAACAGACGAAAATTGCGCTATATTCTGTTTTAACGTTAAATTTCCTATATTTTAAATATATACTCTGTTATAGTGAATAAAATTCTTGCAATATTTCTAAGATACTGTCATACCTGGTCATAGGAGTAATCGATTATGGCACTTAGATTAGGTGATGTGGCCCCGGATTTCCAGGCAGAAACTTCCGAAGGACCGATTGAATTTCATAAATATTTGGGAGAAGGTTGGGGGATTCTGTTCTCACATCCAAAAGATTATACTCCCGTTTGCACTACAGAGTTAGGATATGTTTCGAAAATTAAACCGGAGTTTGAAAAACGAAATGTGAAGGTTCTAGCTTTATCCGTAGATCCAGTGGATTCTCATAAAGGTTGGATCAGCGATATTAACGAGACCCAAAACACTACTGTGAATTATCCGATCATCGCGGATGCGGACAAAAAAGTTTCCGGTCTTTATGATATGATCCATCCGAATGCAAGCGAGACTACTACAGTTCGTTCCGTATTTGTGATCGGTCCGGATAAAAAAGTAAAATTGACCTTAACTTATCCTGCTTCTACAGGAAGAAATTTCGATGAACTTTTAAGAGTGATCGATTCTTTGCAACTGACTGCGAATTACAGCGTTGCAACTCCTGCAAACTGGAAACATGGTGAGGATGTGATCATTGTTCCGTCTGTTTCCGACGAGGACGCTGAGAAAAAATTCCCAAAAGGTTTCAAAAAAATTAAACCTTATCTGAGATATACTCCTCAGCCGAATAAATAAAAAACAAGATCAAATCGATTTTGCTGAAAAGGAGCTTTTCGAAGCTCCTTTTTTATTTTAAAGGAAATCCTCCGTATTCAGAAATCGTTTTATCGATCGAAGCGGTTACCTTTAGAATGTTTTCGATTGAATTCGGGATTTCAGAATAATGTTTAATTTCGTCGAAGTTTAAATTTCTTCCTTTACGATCATTTAGCCATTTTTCGCAGACTTGGTATCCTCCAATCTTATATTCCCAGACTTCTTTTTGAATTTTGGAAAAGTATTGTTCCGAGTTGATCCAGACCTTTTCCTTAGATTCCTCGTAAAAGATCTTATCAACCGCAGAACTGCCTTGGATAGGAAATTTTACTTTAGTCGTATTCTCGTTATCCATTAATTGAAAAGAGACGATCTTCTCTCCGTATTTGGAAATTTTTTTGAAAAGTTCCTTATCGGACGTGATCGGGATCCTAGGAAAATCACGCTTTAGAAATTCAGAATATCTTTTTCTGTATTCGGAAGAATGTAGAACTGCGAATATATAATAAAAGATAGAATTCGGATCTGTGGAAAATTTTTTTAAAGAAAGCTCCTCTAAAAATTCCTTCGAATAATTAACTGTTTCTTGCGCGAATAATTCGGAATCGTTTTCATTCAAACGTAAAGGAAAGAAAAATCCGTTATTGGAAGTTTTTGGCGAAAGGCAGATCACTTCTCCCGGAATTTCGGTCACCATCGCATGGGCGAAATTTTCTCCCTTGGTCATTCTGGATGTAATGAGAGCTAGATTTCCCCTTTCCATCAGATGTTTCATGGTTTCTCTTCTGGGATAACAAAGAAATCCTTTCGTTTTCCCGGTATAATAAGTGTAACGATAATCGAAGGGTCTATATAGTATTTTCGTAATGTATTTGGAACTCGGGCCGGTATCTTTCAGATCTTTTTGGGCCAGACCCACTTTCCAATCCCGAACATCTTCGCCTAGTTGGAATTCGTTTCTTGCTTGTTCTGCTCCCATTCCGGAGAATTTTAATACCGTCTGCCAGAGTTCTTCTTCCGTAAAATGTATGGTGAGCCTGTCTCTTGCGGTCAATAATCCGATCGAATGTTGAGGCATGATCTCTGTGATCTTAGGATACTTTTCATATTCCGATCTTCGTTTCGTATCTTGAGGAACGAATAGGCAAAAGTCGGAAGAAGGTTCGATTTTAGTCCAATTCGTATTGGAGATATCGTGTTTTCGTAACCATTCGTATTTTGTTTCCCTATCTCCATACAATTCCGAGTGGAAAATCCTCGCAGGTTGTTTGGGTTCCTGTTTTCCGGTTTTGATAAAAATTCCTAGAGCCACTCCTTGAGAAATTTCGAATACGTTCTGGTCCGAACTTCCGTCTTCTTTCTTTTCCGCTCGAGAAGAATTGCCGTGCAGATCTAGTACGTATATATCATCAAAGGTCTCTCTCAAACTTTCTCTCATTCCTCTGAATGTGGGATTGTCTAGATAAGAATGATTCGTTATGAAAGCTAATATTCCTTCCCCGTTTTGATCTATCTTATGTTGCGCAAATCGGATGAACTTCACATAATCGTCGTTTAACCATTTCGGATTTTTTTCTTGTAACGGTTTTCCTCCGAACTCGAAATAATTCCCTTTTCCTTTATGCAGAAGATTATAGATCCATTCTCCCTTGTTTTTGGATTCTCCAAAATAAGGAGGGTTTCCGAGTAGGATCATGATCTTTTTTTTCTCCTTGATCTCGCCCGCTTCTTTGGATTCGTTCACTAGAAATTTGTCGAATATATCCCCTTCTTTAAGATGTACTGATTCTTCCAGAGTATTGGTTAGAAATATTCGTAATCTATCTTCGAATGCGAGATCATAACCGGTTTCCTGTAGATATAATCCGATCTTCAAATGTGCAATCGCATATGGCGCCATTAATAATTCGAATCCCAAGATCCTAGGAAGTAAATGTTTCGGAACGTATTTAGCCCAACTTCCCGCGTTTCCGGAGAAGTTCGATTTAATATGTTTAATCGCTTCGAACAAAAAAGTCCCTGTTCCGACGGAAGGATCCAGAATATGGACCCTATGTGTTTTGGTTCCGTCTTCTTCCTTACGAAGTTCCGTATTTGCAAGCCCGTCCTTGATCCCGAAGTATTCTTTATTTTTCAAGACCAGATCGACTGTTTTAACTAGATACTTCACAACCGGATCCGGGGTATAATAGACTCCTTTTTTCTCCCGTATGTCGGGATCATACGACGCCAAGAAGGTCTCGTAGAAGTGTATGATCGGATCTGCCTGCTTAGTCTTCTTTCCGAAATCTTTTAAGATCGTTTCGAAGTCCGCTCTATCGAGTAGATACGCGAGATTATCCACTGCCCAGGTGACTCGATCATCTAGTTCGGTTCCTGCAATCGTATTGAATAATCTTCTTAAAAAAGGATTTGTTTTCGGAACTTCGAAGCCTGCAGTTTCTCTTGTAAATACTCCGGAACGATGGTTGGATCTGGCAGCAAACATTCCGTAACAGATTGTTTGTGCGTACATGTCCGCGAATTCCTCTTCGGAAAATTTCTTGGTCAATCTGGAGTGAAAGGCGTCCATCTGAGCCTTTAAAGGAGAACTTTCTTCGGATCCGAGCGCCTGTAAGATTGTGTTTCGAATGGCTCTTGCGATCTTTCCCATTCTTTCCGCTAAGTCTTTCGGATCCTTGGCGACTCTGGTTTCTTCCGTTATAAAACAACCCAAAAGATCCAGGACTTCTTTTTCTTGTCCCGGAAAGGGGATGATCTGTTTTCTTTTAAGCCCGCCTAACTTTGCGGAAGATCTTTCGATCCCTTCCACATACCATCTGAACTCTACGTAATTTGTTAATAGGAAGTTACCTAAACTGTCTTTATACCGTTTGATCTGTTCGGTTTTTTCGATCTTGTCTAAGTTCTCTCCGATATCCTTGGTTTCTATATAACCTATGGGAGCGTTATTTTTTAAGATCACATAATCAGGAGCACCGAATTCGGATCGTTTAGGTTCGTTATTTGCAACGATTGCCTTATCCAATGAATTTAGAAGTTCTCCGAGTGGAGGACGATAGGAATGTTCTGTGGACATTCCGGTCTTATAAATTTGGTCCAGGCTATGAGTGTATCTTTCTAATTGTTTCACTCGGATCGAATCGGAGGAATGAGATCTTTTCGGGTCCATTGTATTCCAAAACAGAATATTCTAATTTAGGATAATTTGGGTCAAGGCGGATTTCGGAATATTTATTCAGAATGCATATTCCGCAAAAATGTACGACCGGAAATCAACTTTCCGGACCTGTATAGGTATAATGGGGAAAAGAAAATTGAAAAATCCCCGAAAGGGAGTAGAGTATATGACAATGCCTATGTTTCACAGAATGCCTCGCAGATTTGAAGAGCTTATTGGAAATCAAGGTGCAGATGAATTTGTGGGTTTTATGAATACTGCTTTTGCTGCTAACAAGGAGAATATTGTGGAAATTGTTTCTGAAAGATTTGAGAGACGTTTGTCTGAGGAAATACATGCATTTCGCTCCGAAATCAAAACGGAGATTGCGGATTTGAGAGCAGAATTTAAATCGGACCTCGCGGAATTACGATCTGAATTAAAAGGAGATATTTCTAATTTAAGATCAGAACTTAAGAGTGAAATCGCAGAGCTTAGAGCGGATTTTAAGATGGAGCTCAAACAAGAAATCTCTGACTTAAGAGGGGAGATGAATGAAAAATTTGCAGAAGTCTACAAACTTATCTCTTCTCAAACAAAATGGATGTTTGGAGCGGTAGTAGCATTAACAGGGATCTTTTCAATTATCGTAAAGTTATGAGCCTATTAGAATTTAATTTTTTATTAATTTCCGGATGGCTTCCTTTGCGATTTCCTTTCTTAACTCTTGGGCCTTCTTACGGGAGTTTTGAGTTTCCGAAACTAAATCCGGATTTGCAACGCTCGGATGTCCTCCTAAAAAAGGCGGGCTTGGGTTGTATTCGATCATGAGTTGGATCTCTTCTGCAGCTTTCTGTCCTTGGATCTCGGAAACAACTTGGAGGGCAAAATCGATCCCGGCGGTAACACCTCCTCCGGTAATTCGATCTCTATCAATGACAACTCTATCTTCTTTTACTTCGATTTCCGGAAAAAGACTTAGCACATCTAAAGAAAGCCAATGTGTTGTGGCCTTATATCCGTTTAATAAACCTGCAGCCGCCAGAACTAGAGAGCCAGTGCAAACGGAAGTGATGTATTTTGCATTTTCAGAATTTATTCTTAGCCAGTTCAGGACTTTATCATTTTTCATCAAACGATTGATGCCTAGACCACCAGGAATTAGGATTAAGTCTAAATGGAGCTTTTCTTCGAGTGTAATATCCGGAAGAATATGCAGACCTCTCTCCGAAGGGATTGGATCTTTTGTTTCTGCAATCACATATACTTTGGAGTCTTTCATTCTAGAAAAAACTTCATATGGACCGACAAAATCCAAGGGGGTGATATCCTGGAAAATAAAAAGACCGATCGTAAAAGGATCCTGCATAAATAAGATGGGATAGCATTCGATCATGTTCGCAAGCTTATTCCATGCAAAATTTTCCGGAGAATTTCTACATAAGGATTGGTTTTTTAAGTATTAGGAATGAAAGAGAGATCCTGAAAATTTTCGGGAAATTCTCAAAACTCCTATAAACTGCGTTTTTATTCTAATTTGGGATATTCCGAAATGGGAAGTAGAATTAGTCTAGCTTGGCAAAGACGATCTACACAGAAGAATATAAAATTTTTCAAAAACTGCTGAAACAAGCCAGAGAAGATGCAGGTTTAACTCAAGTAGATGTGGCCAACGCTCTCAAAACTCCGCAATCTTTCATTTCTAAAGTAGAAGCTGGTGATAGAAGAATCGATGTGATCGAATTTTGGAATTTAGCTAGGTTATATAAAAAGCCGGTGGAGTTCTTCTTCCGTTTTGAAGAAAAGGGAGAGCATAAGAAGAAGTCCTTAAAAGCGGCAAGTTCCGGTAAGAAAAAAAAGAAATAACCCCACCTTAAACTTCAGTGAGATTTAATCTATTCCTGAGATCAGAAAAGGAATAGCCAAAGATCCCTGCAGATCTAAAAAATCTCCATTCGCCTTTGGCGGAAAAGCGAAATGAGACCAATCCAGAATTTTCGAGCCTGGTTATATACGGGGAGCCTAATCCTAACTGCACTAGTATCCTTTTTGGTCGGAACGATCAGCAAAGAAAATGTAAATAGCCCTTTCATAGAAACCGAACTCGGAACGGAAAAAATTTCCAATCCATTCTTCTATCCAAGACCCAGATTATTCCTGAAAAACGTTCGGTTTTATTGGCAGAAGGAAGTGTTTGTAGAAACGGAAGGACTTGGACTAGAGGCAATTCCCAAAAACGGAGAAGTTCTACCATTCGATCAACCGAATCGTTTTACTTTAAAGATCCAAGGTGGGAACATTCGGATCTCCTTCGAAAGTTTGGAAAAACTTATGAATTCCAGGTTATTTTCCATTCCGGAATCCACGTTAAGAAAAATAAAACTAAGACCTATTTTTCATAATGGAGCATGGAAACTTAAGGTCTCAGGAGAGGTCAAATTTGTAGTTTGGGTGTCTTTCGAAGGGATCGCTACGGTTAAGATAGATCCCGATTCCGGAAGAATACTCGTAGAGAACGAATCCGTACAAGCATTATTAAATCCTTATACAAAGGAACTCTTAAATACGGTAGGTCTGTCTATAGAGGATTTGGTCCGTTTTCCTAAGGGGAAAGGGTTGAATATCTTCGGGAACCGTATTTTTTTCGAACCATTTTCCGTTTTCCCAGATCCTGAAGTGGAAGGAAGGATCCAAAACATCCGATTGGATGAGGATGCTCTCCATATCGATTTCTTTTCGGAAGGGGACGTTCCCTTACCTAAAACAAATTCTAAAAATTTTATTTTTGTAGCAGGCGGAAAACTTTTGTTCGGAGGGATTCAAGTTCATCAAGGAAGGGTCTTACTTCAAGATAAAGATGAATCCTCCTTGTTCGAGTTCTGTTTTTCAGAATATAAGAAAGCGTTGTCTCTTTCTAATGTAAAAATGGAAGAAGACGGTCGTATCCTTATATTCATGCCTGATTCTCCTCCTCTAAATTGATTTTTAGTTAATAAAATATTTCCAATCTCACAAAATTTTTTACAATCGGGAACGTTCTAACTTGAACTCGGTCTTTCTGTTGAAGAGGGATTTTTATGGATCTGTTCACTTCCGAGTCAAAAATTTTTAACTTACCGTTTAGGATTATTTTACTCCTTGTAGGGTTTCTTTTATTGAATTGTGTCTCTCCTCAATTTGCTGTGGGTGCCGGAAGTTCTTATCCTTCCGACTTCGTTTATAAAGGTGATCTGTTCGGTTTACAGAACTGTTTGAGATCCGGTTATTCCATCGATACCAGAGATCCTTTTACTAGGAATTATACTCCTTTAATGATCGCAGCAAGAGAAGGGGAAGTGGAGATCGCGGATTTTCTGATCCGCAACGGTGCGGATATAAACGCAAGAACGAGGGACGGCCACACAGCTCTTATGATGGCTGTTTACAATCGAAATATCGAGATTGTAAAACTTCTTCTGAAAAACGGCGCGAATGTAAGTATAAAGAGTAAACAGGGCCATACAGCGCTTTCCGAAGCCAGTTTAGAAGAATCTCTTCAGATAAAGGAATTATTAGCTTCTTATGAACTCGGTCCAAAAAAATGAAACATGCAGTTCAGATAGTACTCGTACTTTTCTTTTTAGAATCTTGTATGAATGACGATCGTTGTGCCAAGGATTGTGATAAAAATTTTTCGATCTGCTTATTGGTCGCAAGTGATGAAAATTCTTTAGGGATTGCGGTTGTCTGTAAGATGCTCTGTGATAATTGTAAATCCGATTGTAATAGGGTATCAACTTCTTCCGGAAGAACTACTAGCACATCCAGAGGAGGTTCTGGGGGCGGAGGTGGTGGAGGAAGCGGCGGCGGAAGTTCCGGCGGTGGGGGTGGTGGCCATGGAGGAGGCGGTCATGGTGGAAGTGGATTTACATTTTAAAGTTTTTCTTCCAAAAAAAAGGAAACCGAGCCTACTCGGTTTCCAATTGGAGCTATTATGAAAAATTTATATAGAGGAAATAGAACTACTTCGCAAATCCTATCTCGGAACCGACTGGAGCTTTCTCGTATTCCGGTTTTTTCTCCGCTACCTCGTCAAAGTAAGTTTCGTAATTCGGGAAATTCGTGCCCATGATCCTATCCCAAAAATTGAAATATAAACTATAATTTCCGTGAAACTTCTGATGATGCTGGTTATGATGAGTAGAAGTATTGATCCATTTTGTGATCGGATGACTTGCCCAACCTTTTGGGAAAAACTCATAACCTAGATGCCACCATATATTCATTATCATCGCATAGAATGTATGGAAGATAAATACTCCGAAATGGATCGGGACCAAACTGATAAAAGGAACCACATAGATTGCCTCTAAAAAAGCTTCCGCCCAATGAAAATTATAAGCTGCTAATGGAGAAGGATTTACGGATTTATGATGGATCGCATGAACGAGAGGGTAGATCTTTTTATGATGAACGAGCCTATGCATCCAATAAAACCAGGTTTCATGCCAAATCGTGATCATGATATAACTTAAGATCGCGTATGCCCAACCTCTTTCCGAAATATCAAAGTATAATGCCTTCGGAATGTAGCCTAATTTTTGAAGACTGAAAGAAACTACTGCAACTCCGCTAAACATTATCATCGTAACAGCGGATTGTTTGATCTCGAATACTACCTTTTCCCATTTTGGAAAATTTTTCTGGATCCTATACTTCTCAAAATATCCTTTTTTCCAAACCCAGAAAATGAAGAATGCTAGTCCTGCTAAAGGATAATACCTGATAAAGTTCATGGAAAGTTGGAATAATCCGAAATTACGAACACATTCCCAGCCGAAATCACAAGCGTTGATTGCCATTTGTCCTCCGATTTCTTGTGATTAGTTTACGAGAAGATTCGAAAGAAGTCGTCCTGCCCGATCGGACCGGAAGGAAATAAACGTCCAGACCGATCGAAACGGACTATTTGGATGTTTTTTTTCGGATCTTATTTCTGTATTCGGATGGAGTAAATCCGGTCTCCTTTCGGAAAACCTCATTAAAAGCCGATTTGGAGCCGAATCCTGAGGAGTAGGCGATAGACAATAAAACTTCTCCCGGATCCGATTCTATTTTCTTTTTGGCCTCTTCTACCCTGTATTCGTTCAATAATTGGAAAAAATTTTTACCGATCTCGTTGTTTAAATACTCTGAAAGTTGGTGAGTGCTGATCTCTAACTTACCGGCCAAGAAACCAAGTGTCAGATCTTCTTTTAAGAATACCTTCTCCTTTTGAAATAGATCTTCCAGACTGCGTTTGATGTTTTCTAGATCGAGTCCACCGAGTTGGGAGGCTCTGTATTTTTTCTCTTCTTCTACAACTCTTTGTACTTCTAAAAAGAATTCGGGAAATCCCTGACGTAGAATGTAAAGAGCACAAAAGAAGACTCCAATCATGGAGCCTACTCCTTCCAACCCTCTTATGGAACCTATGAGGACGGAAATAAATCCGTAAGAGAGTATGATAAAGATCCCAATACTAACGCTTAAAATTGTGAGTAGTCTTGTATCCTTATAGATGACCGAAAATCTAAATCCCCAAAATAAACGAAACATGGTCGAAAGTAGAAATACAAATACGATCCCGATTGCGGAAAGAACCGGGATTTTCAAATATAAAGGAAGTCCGGTGTCTTGTATATTACGTAAGATCTCGATCTTCTCGGGACCTTCGGCAAAATAAAAAGGGGACATCCAGAGAAATATTGCTAGAGCAGGAAGCATCTTAAGATAAAAGATTTTTTTGGATTCGGGAGCACTTCCCATTGCAAGAAGAAGATAACGTTCTATAAACGGGCCCATGAGTGCGGAAACCGGTAGATGAGTTAGATACAATCCTGGGTAATGAATGATCACGCGACAGGTGATCAAATATGCATGGGTAAGAAAGATCCCGACTAGGAAAAAGGTTATCGCCAATAAATTTTGTTTTTCTCCACGAGGAGAAGTGAATATTTCTCCAAGGGAAAATAAAAAAGCCAGTCCGATGGAAAAGACTAAAAATAAAGAAGCGATGGATTGATTTTCGATCGGGTTCATAATGAAATTTCCGCAATCCCTACCTTCTCCGCGGCTTTTGCCAAAGATAGATCTGCAGAATATAATTTTGCACTTCCTAGGGCGCAACTTGCAAGCAAATGTGCATCTATCCAGCCTATTCCGAGGCCCGCTAAAGAATTTCTTTCCGAAAAGATCATCGCTTCTTGGTGGGTAGCAAGAGGAACTTCTTTAAGCTGTGAATACTCTTTTAAAAAAATATTCTTATTTTTAAAATTCCCCAAGCTCAATTCACCTTCAACCATCGGATGTCTACGAACGAGTCCGGACCCGAGTAGTTCCACAAGTTTTGGATCCGATTTGCGAAGATGATTGATCCAAACGGAAGTATCTATCAGAACTCCGCTCATTTAGTCGATTTTTTACGGGTAGGACCTTCTGCTTTAGGGTCACTTCCTCCAAGCAAAGCCATTCTTTCTGCGGATTTTTCTCGGATCAATGCGCGTAGCCCCTCTTGTACTAAACGCGTTTTTTCGGAGATCCCTGTATAAGTCTGAGCACTAGAGATGAGCTCGTCCGGAATATATAATGTGGTTTTGACAGCTATCATATATGGTAATATATGGTGCAAATAGATGCATGTCAATATGGTAAGCCCGGAAAAGTGATTCCGGGAGGGGAAAATAGGGTTTTCCATCTTTCTAATTTTGAAAAAGTTGAAAGAGATTTGTTCCTACCCCTGAAAACAGTAAACTTATGTCGCATTAGATGGACGGAGTCGTATGCACTAGGTCCAAAAAACCTTCTCCCTTGCATAAATAATGCCATCTCTTTAGGAACTCTTGGCTAAAACCTTGACCGGGCACCCTGGGTAAAAATACTGTGTATTTCTAGCTCCTCTTCCGGGAGCGGGTAAAGAGACATGCCCTCTTAGCTCAGCGGTAGAGCACTTCCATGGTAAGGAAGGGGTCACCAGTTCAAGCCTGGTAGAGGGCTAAGTTCGTATAGGTCTGTAGTTTAATGGTAGAACAAGGATCTCCAAAGTCCTTGGTGGGAGTTCGATTCTCTCCAGACCTGGAGTTTGGCCCTAAAAATTCGGCTATATTAGGAAGGATTTAGAGTGAAGTTTGGCGCATTTATACAAGAATGTAGAGAAGAACTTAAAAAAGTTCAATGGCCGAATCGACAAGAGGTGATGCAGTCCACCATCGTCGTTTTAGTAACGGTATTATTTTTCTCTGCCTTTCTATTCTTTTCGGATACTGCGTTTGTGAAGTTGCTTACCGGATTCTGGAATCTGTAAGAGCTTAGGATAAAGTGTGATTATGATGGCTGATTTGAAATGGTATGCGTTACAGACTTATTCCGGTCACGAGAATAAGGTCCAGAAAAATCTGGAAAAGCTGATCCAACAGCGCAAGCTGGAGGAGAAGATTTCTCAAGTGCGTATTCCTACCATGGAAGTCGCCGAAATGAAAAACGGCAAGAAGAAGGTCACTAAGAAGAAACTCATGCCGGGTTACGTTCTTGTTGAGATGGATATGGACGAGGACCTTCGATTCATGATCCAAAGTCTTCCTTCTGTTTCTACTTTCGTAGGATCAAAAGACGGAGGACCTGAACCTCTTTCTGTGGACGAGGTGAAAAACCTTTTCGCAGAAACCGGGGAATACAAATCCGAGGAACCAGTAAGTCCTCGTTTATTGTTCAAAGTGGGAGACAACCTGAAGATTATCGACGGGCCTTTCGCTAATTTTACCGGAGTCGTAGATGAGATCTTCCCTGATAAAGGAAGACTCAGAGTGAAGGTGGAGATTTTCGGACGCTCTACCCCTGTGGAATTAGATTATCTACAGGTCAAAACCGAACCCTGACCGGTGGGAGAACCGGGAGAAACAAATAAGGTGTTTCGCCAATGGCAGCAAAAAAAGTAGTAAAGCAGATCAAGCTCCAGGTTGAAGCCGGTAAGGCCAACCCTGCTCCTCCAGTCGGACCGGCTCTCGGTCAGGCAGGATTGAACATCATGGAGTTCTGCAAGCAGTTCAACGAGAGAAGTAAGGCCCAAATCGGGTACAAACTTCCTGTTGTAATTACGGTATTCTCCGACAGGAGTTTTACATTCATTACCAAGTCTCCTCCGGCAGCTCTTCTTGTGAAGAAAGCGATCGGCCTAGAGACTGGTTCCGCAACTCCTCATACCGTTAAGGTAGGGAAGATCACGCGTAAGCAATTAGAAGAAATTGCTAAAACCAAAATGGAAGACTTAAACGCAAACGATCTGGACGCAGCTGTTCAAATTATTGCGGGAACCTGTCGTTCCATGGGCGTTACGGTAGAGGGTTAATTCATGAAACGCGGAAAAAAATATCGCGCGGCTAAAGAGAAAGTCGACGCAACAAAAGTTTATCCGATCGACAAGGCTGTAGAATTAGCTAAAGCTTCTTCTTATTCCAAATTCGATGGAACGATTGAGATCGCTACGAAAGTTAATTATAAATCTCTTCAGAACGTGAGAGGGACTATTTCTCTTCCTCACGGAACCGGTAAACTGGTTCGGGTCCTTGTTTTCTGCAAAGGAGACAAACAGAACGACGCGAAAAACGCAGGTGCGGAATTCGTGGGTGATATGGACTTGATCGAGAAAGTGGCCGGTGGATGGACCGACTTCGACGCTTGCGTTGCTACTCCTGATATGATGAAGGAAGTAGGTAAACTCGGACCAATCTTAGGACGTAAAGGTTTAATGCCTAAGCCTAAGGCTGGAACAGTTACTAACGATGTAGCTAAAGCAGTCGGCGAGCTTAAATCAGGACGTATCGAATATCGTCCGGACAAAGGCGGAGTCGTTCACTTAGGAGTTGGTAAGGTCAGTTTCGATCAAACTAAACTCGTAGAAAACATTCGTACAGTAGTTCAAACTCTTCTCCGGGACAAACCTTCGGATGCTAAGGGTGATTATCTGAAAACTTTCTCCGTTTCCCCAACTATGGGTGCAGGCGTGAAAGTAGACGTGAAGGAACTGGTCAACACATCCATTTAAGGATGTAGTAGACGGGAGTAGGAACAATGCCCAGCCAGGAAAAAATTGAAGCAGTAGCCGAATTAAAAGGCAGATTAGAAAAACGTAGCGACTTTATCCTAGCCAGCTACAGCGGACTCACAGTAGAAGAGATTACCAATCTTCGCGCGAAACTTCGTAAAGAAGGTTCCGAGATGAAGGTGATCAAAAACAATCTCTTCCTACTCGCATTAAAAGAATCCGAGAAGCATAAGGATAAGAACATCGCCTTTGGATCCGAATACCAAGGACCTCTAGCGGCGATTTTTTCGGACGCGAATCTTCCGAACGCAGCCAAAATCCTAAAGGAATACGCTAAGACGAATAAGAACCTTATTCTGAAAGCGGGATACCTAGACGGATCTGTTTTGAATGCGGAAGATGTAGAAGCAATCGCGGGTCTTCCTTCGAGAGAGCAACTATTGGCTCAAATCGCAGGCGGTATCAATGGTCCGGCAAGAAGTATCGCTTCTGGCCTCAACCAAATTATCGCAGGACTTGCAAGAGCTATCCAAGCAGCGGCAGAAAAGAACAATCAGTAGAACTAATTTAGTAGTTAAAAGGACCAAACGGAATCAAAGGAGCACCATATGTCTACCACTGAAGCGTTATTAGAGCAACTCGGCAAACTTACCCTAGTAGAAGCAGCCGATCTAGTTAAAAAAATGGAGGAGAAGTTCGGAATTTCCGCAGCGGCTCCAGTAGCAGTAGCTGCAGCAGCACCAGCAGGTGGAGCAGCAGCGGCAGCAGATGAGCCTGCTTCCTTCAACGTTGTATTGAAAGGTTTCGGCGATAAAAAAATCGAAGTTATCAAGGTTGTTCGCGAGATCACTGGTCTTGGCTTGAAAGAAGCAAAAGATCTAGTAGAAGCTGGCGGAAAGTCTGTTAAAGAAGGCGTTGCGAAAGCAGAAGCTGACGACATTAAAAAGAAATTAGAAGCTGTCGGAGCTCAAATCGAACTTAAGGCTGTCTAATCAGGGAGCCGAGGCTTTGTCTCCTCGATATCTGATTAAAATCCTTTCACTCAGGCAAGGAAGCCAGCGGGACTTCCTTGCCTTATTGCATTTTTTCGCGCAATTATAATTTCCATCACCCCAGGGAGCACACGAATGTACGGTCAAGTCGAGAGAAAACGGGTAAACTTCGGTAAAATCACCAATTTGGATTACCTTCCTAACTTGATTCAGATTCAGAAGAAGTCATTCGATTGGTTTCTTCAATCAGAAGTTAAGGATCCCACAAAAAGAAAAAATCAGGGACTAGAAGCGGTTTTTAGAGAAACCTTCCCTATAGAAAGTCCGAACAACGACATGGTGATGGAATACAGTCACTATGTTCTAGGAGAGGCTAAAAAATCTCCTCAAGAATGTAAGGACACAGATGCGACTTTCGCTCTTCCTTTAAAAGCGGTCATTCGACTTATTATCAAAGAAACCGGAGAGATCCGTGAGCAGGTCGTCTATATGGGCGATCTTCCTGTGATGACCGAGCAGGGAACTTTTATCATCAACGGAGCTGAGCGTGTTGTAGTTTCTCAGCTTCACCGTTCCCCGGGTATCTTCTTCTCTTATGATGAAGAAAGAGATACTTATTCCGCGAGAGTAATTCCTTATCGCGGATCCTGGTTAGAGTTCGAAATGGACAATAAGGGAATTTTGGTCGCCAAGATCGATCGTAAGAAAAAATTCCCTGCTACTCTTCTTGTTAAGTCTTTAGGACACGGGACTAACGAGGAAATATTACGTTTATTTTATAGATCCTCCAAAGCGAAAATCGGAGGAGCTTCTACTAAAGAACTTAAACGTCTGATCGGCCGAAGAGTGATCGCAGACGTGATCAATATGGAAACCGGAGAGGTAATGCTCGATGCGGGTTCCAAGATCAACGAGGACAATATCTCCATCTTGAAAGAGATGAAGGTGAAAGAAGTGGAGCTGGTTGAATATCCTAAAGATAAGGATAATCCTGTTTTAGTAAATTGTTTGGAAAAAGACGGGGTCAACGATTACGAAGACGCCGTTCTTAAATTCCATAGCATCATGAGACAGGGAGAACCTTCTACGATCGAGAACGCGGAAGCGGAATTGAATCGTCTATTCTTCTCTCCTAAAACTTTTGATCTGGGCGATGTTGGTCGTTATAAGATCAATAGTAAATTCGAGTTCAATAACCCGAAAGAATTCACAAGCGCTATCGAAAGAGTTCTAAGACCTGCGGACATCATCGAGACTGTACGTTATCTTCTGAACCTGATCTCCGAAACTGAGAACTACTATCCGGACGATATTGACCACTTAGGGAACCGTCGTATCCGTTCAGTCGGTGAGCTAATCGCAAACCAATTGAAAGTAGGTTTCACTCGTGTAGAAAGGGTGATCAAAGAGAGAATGACTGTCCAAGAAGTTGGAACTCAAACACCTCAACTTTTGATCTCTATCAAACCGATCACTGCGGTAATCAACGAGTTCTTCGGATCCAGCCAGTTGTCCCAGTTCATTGACCAAACAAACCCTCTGGCAGAGCTCACTCACAAACGTCGTTTGAACGCTTTAGGACCTGGAGGTCTTTCCAGAGACAGAGCGGGATTCGAGGTGCGTGACGTTCACTACAGCCACTATGGCCGTATGTGTCCGATTGAAACTCCTGAAGGTCCAAACATCGGACTCATTCTCTCCATGTCTTCTTATGCGAGAGTGAATGATTACGGATTCTTGGAAACTCCTTACAGAGTCGTTAAGAACAGTAAGGTTTCGAATAACATAGAATATTTAACTGCGGATAAGGAAGAATATCATTCAATTGCGGTATCTTCTTCTCCTGTAGATGAGAAGGGAGAGTTTAAGAATAAACTGATCTCAACTCGTCACAGATCTGATTATCCGTTCCGCAACCCGAACGAGATCCAGTATATGGACTTAGCTCCTATGCAGGTAGTTTCAGTTTCTACTGCGTTGATCCCATTCTTGGAGCATGATGACGCGAACCGTGCGCTCATGGGTTCCAACATGCAACGTCAGGCGGTTCCTCTTCTTCGCCAAGAAGCTCCATTTGTCGGAACTGGAATGGAAACTCGCGCTGCATACGATTCTCGTATTTGTATCATCGCAAAACATGACGGTGTTGCTACATATGTAGATGCGGAGAAGGTTGTGGTCGAGCGTAAGGGCGGAAAAGAAACCGATACTTACGATCTTACTAAATTTAAGAAGACCAACCAAGGTACTTGTTTTAACCAAACTCCTGTAGTAGGAGTGGTTCACTCAGAGATCGACGGAAAAGTTTCCAAAGTCAGCAAAGAGAAGATCGAAGTGACTGCGGATAACGGAAACGTAAGAGAATATAATCTTGTTTCCGGAAACAAACAATACCAACCGATCGTTTCCAATGGAGAAGAAGTTCGCAGAGGTTCCACTCTTGCAGGCCAAGTGATCTTGGGTGAGAGAATGGACGAGAACGGAAACATACTCCAAAAAGGTACCGTTCTTGCTGACGGCCCTGCGGTGGACAACGGAACTCTCGCTCTCGGACGTAACGTTCTTGTGGCATTCATGCCTTGGGAAGGTTACAACTTCGAGGATGCGATCCTTATCTCCGAAAAAGTCGTAAAAGACGATATTTTCTCTTCTATCCATATCGAAGAGTTCGAGATCCAAGCTCGTGAAACAAAACTAGGACAAGAACAAATCACAAGAGATATTCCGAATCTTTCGGACAAAGCTTTCCGTGATTTGGATGAGACCGGTGTGATCCGTGTTGGAGCAGAAGTGAAGCCGGGAGACATCCTGGTAGGTATGGTTACTCCAAAAGGAGAGACCGATCTAACTCCTGAATACAAACTACTTCATTCCATCTTCGGTGAGAAGGCGAAAGAAGTAAGAGACTCTTCTCTACGTATGCCGAACGGATTCGAAGGAACCGTAATCGATATCAAACGTTTCTCTCGTGAGAAAGGTGACGAACTTCCTGCAGGTGTGGAAGAAATGGTGAAAGTTTTCGTAGCTCGTAAACGTAAACTTTTAGTCGGTGATAAAATGGCCGGCCGCCACGGAAACAAAGGGGTAGTCGCTCGTATCATGGCAGAAGAGGACATGCCTTACATGGAAGACGGTACTCCGATGGATATCGTTCTGAACCCATTAGGTGTTCCTTCTCGTATGAACCTCGGACAGATTTTCGAAACTCAACTCGGACTTGCTGCAAGCAAATTGGGGATCAATTTCGAAACTCCGGTCTTCGACGGTGCTACTGAAGCAGACGTGGAAAAATACTGTAAGGAAGCGAATCTTCCTCTCAGCTCTAAATTCAAATTATATGATGGACGTACTGGTTCACCTTTCATGAACGAAGTGTTCTGCGGTTACATCTATATGTTAAAATTGGCCCACTTGGTGGACGACAAGATCCACGCTCGTTCTACCGGACCTTACTCCTTGGTTACTCAACAACCACTCGGAGGAAAGGCTCAGTTCGGTGGTCAGCGTTTGGGAGAGATGGAGGTCTGGGCTCTCGAAGCTTACGGAGCTTCTCATACTCTTCAAGAGCTTCTCACCATCAAGTCGGACGATATGCTCGGAAGAGCGAGAATCTACGAAGCTATCGTTAAAGGGATCCATTCCATTAAACCTGGAATTCCGGAATCCTTCAACGTATTGGTGCAGGAACTCAGGGGTCTTGCATTGGATATCGTCATCACCGACTCGGAAGGTAACAGCGTTGATATCTCCGACTACGAGGATGAATATTCCAAGAGCAAGAAGAAGATTAAGTTCGAAACGATCGAGAACGCCTAAGGGTAAGGTAGCATGAGATCCAATAACGATTTTGAATCAATAACAATCAGATTAGCATCTCCGGAAAGGATCAAAGAATGGTCTTACGGAGAAGTCAAAAAGCCTGAGACAATCAACTACCGTACTTTAAAGCCGGAGAGAGACGGTCTTTTCTGCGAGAAAATTTTCGGAACTACTAAGGACTGGGAATGCTACTGCGGAAAGTTCAAGTCTATCCGTTATAAAGGTGTGGTCTGCGACAAATGTGGCGTTGAGGTAACTCACTCTAAAGTTCGTCGTGAGCGTATGGGGCATATCGAACTTGCTGCTCCGGTTTCTCATATCTGGTATTACCGTTCCGTTCCTTCCAGAATGGGGCTCTTGCTGGATATGACTATCAACCAGCTCAAGAGTGTTCTTTATTTCGAAAAATATGTGATCATCGATCCGGCTGATACCGGAAGAAATCGCGGCGAGTTAATCGACGAAGAAGAATATCACGCATACCTAGACGAATACGGCGACAAGTTTGTTGCCGGTATCGGTGCAGACGCGATCAAAGAACTTCTATCTCGTATCGACGTAGACGCAGAAGCTCGTATCATCCGTCAAAAAATCCAAGAGAAAGAAAAAATCTCCGATAAAAGGATCCTGAAACGTCTCGAAGTTCTCGAGGCATTCCGTGATTCAGGAAACCGTCCTGAGTGGATGGTATTGGATGTGGTTCCGGTCATTCCGCCTGAACTTCGCCCAATGGTTCAGTTGGAAGGTGGACGTTTTGCTACTTCCGACTTGAACGATCTTTATCGCCGAGTTATCAACCGTAATAACCGTCTAAAACGTCTTCTCGCGTTAAAAGCTCCTGAGATCATCGTACGTAACGAAAAACGTATGCTCCAAGAGGCGGTTGACGCGTTATTCGATAATAGCCGCCGCAAACGTACCGTAAAAGGTAAGGGTAACCGTCCTTTAAAATCCATTTCAGACATGTTGAAAGGAAAACAAGGACGTTTCCGCCAAAACTTACTTGGTAAGCGTGTGGATTACTCCGGTCGTTCCGTGATCGTAGTAGGTCCTGAGTTGAAATACCACGAGATGGGTCTTCCTAAGAAGATGGCTCTCGAGTTATTCAAACCTTTCATCATGAAACGTTTGGTGGATCTGGACCTGGCTCCAAACATCAAATCCGCTAAGAAGAAAGTGGAAGCGGAAGAAAAAGAAGTTTTCGACGTTCTGGAAACTGTAGTGAAAGAGCACCCGGTCATGTTAAACCGTGCACCTACTCTTCACCGTTTAGGGATCCAAGCTTTCTTACCTGTTCTTGTAGAAGGAAAAGCGATTAAACTTCACCCGTTAGTATGTCACGCATTCAACGCGGACTTCGACGGTGACCAGATGGCGATCCACGTTCCACTGACTCCAAAGGCTCAGTTGGAAGTATGGATGCTCATGCTTTCTCCTCATAATATCCTGAATCCTGCAAACGGTCACCCGATCTGCGGACCTACTCAGGATATCGTACTCGGAATTTATTATCTTACTTCGGAAGTTCCTTCCGAGGCAGGAGTTCCTCTGAAATCTTTCGCAAACCTTGATGAGGTTACTTATGCGATCGATAGAGGTGTGATCGAGTATAGAACTAAAATTTCAGTTCTTCACCAAGGAAAGATCCTAGAGACAACTGCAGGTCGTTTGATCTTCAACACTGTTCTTCCGGAAGGATATCCTTACGTGAACCGTGCTCTTTCCGATAAAGAGACGAACAGAATTATTGCTGAAGTGTATGAGAAATACGGACCGGCTCAAACCGTTCTAATGCTAGACGATATTAAGAAATTAGGATATCGTTATGCAACTATCTTCAGCCCGACTATCTCTATCGAAGATATTCGCGTATCTCCGGGTAAAGTGACTCTTGTTGGCGACGCTAATAAAGAAGTCGAAAAAGCCGACGGAGAGTATCGTAAAGGTATTATCACCAACGAAGAACGTAAGAAAAAAGTGATCGAGATCTGGACTAAAACCAATGACCTCATCACTGATTCCATGTTCAAAGAATTGGAAAAAGATAAGGGTGGATACAATCCTGTATTCATCATGGCTGCTTCCGGAGCGCGTGGATCTAAACAACAGATCCGCCAGTTGGCTGGAATGCGCGGTTTGATGGCGAAACCTTCCGGTGAGATCATCGAACTAGCGATCCGTTCCAACTTCCGTGAAGGATTAAGCGTTCTTGAATTCTTCATCTCCACTCACGGTGCTCGTAAAGGTCTTGCGGATACTGCATTAAAAACTGCGGACGCGGGTTACTTAACTCGTCGTTTGGTGGATATTTCTCAAGACGTGATCGTAGCGGAAGACGATTGTGGCACCGAAGAATGTATTACTCTCGGAACCGTAAAAGAAGGAGAGAACGTAATCGTTTCTCTTAGCGACCGTGTATTCGGACGTTATACTTCTGAAGACATCGTCGACCCAGTTACTGAAAGTGTGGTTTATCCGAAAGGAACTTTGATCACAAGAGAAGTAGGACAAAAACTGGAGAACCTAGGATACGAAAAGATCCAAGTTCGTTCTCCACTTACTTGTGAAGCTCGTTGGGGAATTTGTATTAAATGTTACGGTATGGACATGGCTCGTCTGACTCCTGCGGAGATCGGAGAGGCTGTTGGAACGATCGCAGCACAGTCCATCGGTCAGCCTGGAACTCAGCTTACAATGAGAACATTCCACATCGGTGGTGCGGCTTCCGCAAAAGTACAAGAGAAAGAACATAAAGTGGGATATCGTGCGATCGTAAATTCGATCAATGGTAGAACATTACAAACTACTGATAGAGGTTTGATCTTCTCTCGTCGTGGGTCCATCGTAGTTCAAAGGTTGATCCAACAGTTCAATTCTTCCGAACTTACGAACCTAAGAGTTGAGAACGGTCAGAAAGTGGATAAGGGAGAGTTGGTTGCAACTCTTGCTTCCGGAGAGAACGTAACTTCCGAGGCTCCAGGAACAGTTAAGATCGCTGACGGTCTTTTCAGAATTCTGGGAGAAGAGGCGGTTGTTCCTGTAAAAACTTCTACCACTCTGAACGTTAAAGTCGCACAGATCACAGAGCCGAACCAAGCTTTGGGAGAATTCGACCCATTCAACGAGATCGGTGTTACCGAGATCGAAGGAACTGCCGCTTGGGTGGATCTTGAAGTCGGTAAGAACGTTCGTAGGGACGAGGACGTTAAAACATCTAACGTTAATTATAAAGTAATCGAGCAACGTAGGGAAAAATTGATCCCAAGGATCGTGGTAACTTCTGGCGGAAGCAAAGAAGAATATCTGGTCCCTGTGGACGCGATTATCTCCGTTCAAAACGGGGACAAAGTAAAAGCGGGGGATATCCTCTTCAAAATCCCAACCGTTGCTGAAAAGACCCGGGATATTACCGGTGGTCTTCCAAGGGTAGACGAACTTTTCGAGGCTCGTCGTCCTAAAGACGCAACCACTCTTGCTGAAACTGACGGAAAGATAGAAGATAACGGAGAGATCGTAAAAGAAAAACGAGTTCTCTATATCGTTCCGGACAACGAAGAGTTGGATAAAGTAAAAGTAACCATTCCGATCGGAAAACAATTACGCGTTCGTCACGGTGACTTCGTAAAACGAGGAGACCAGTTAGACGACGGAAACTTGGATCCACATGATATCTTAAGAGTAAAAGGTGTAACCGCTCTTCAAGTGTATCTTGTTCAAGAGGTTCAAGAGGTTTACAGACTACAAGGGGTGCATATCAACGATAAGCATATCGAAGTAGTTGTTCGCCAGATGATGCGTAAGGTTTTAATTACCGATTCCGGAGACACATCTTTCGTGAACCAACAACAAGTGGATCGTTTCGCTTTCTTGGAAGAAAACAAGAGAGTGATCGCTGAAGGAGGATCTCCTGCTCAGTGTGTTCCGATCTTGTTAGGTTTAACAAAAGCATCTTTGAATACTGAGTCTTTCTTCTCGGCTGCTTCCTTCCAGGAAACAACCAAGGTGTTAACAGACGCTGCTATCAAAGGAAAAACCGATAACTTAGCCGGACTTAAAGAGAACGTAATTATCGGTCACATGATCCCTGCGGGAACCGGAATGAGAAAGTATCGCGACGTAGCGGTATTCAAAGAGACTTACGGGGATCTAGATCGTCCAGTGGAAGTGGAAGAGGAAGAAATTCCGATGGCCATACCTGAGGACAACGAGAATTAAAGGAAAGCTTTACAATGGAGCAGGCTCAGTAGAACTGGTAAAATAGGTCACTAGCCTGCTAAAAGAAGAAACTCATGCCTACAATTAGCCAATTGATAAGACACGGCAGGAAGAAACAGATTAACAAATCTAAGTCTCCTGCATTAAAAAGTAGCCCCCAACGCAGGGGAGTTTGTACGAAGGTGACTACCTTCACTCCAAAAAAACCGAACTCGGCTTTGAGAAAAGTTGCAAGGGTTCGTTTAACCACCGGTATCGAAGTGACCGCTTATATTCCTGGTGAGGGACATAATCTTCAAGAGCACAACGTTGTTCTGATCCGTGGGGGAAGGGTAAAAGACCTTCCAGGGGTTCGTTATCATATTATCCGCGGTACCTTGGATACTCTAGGTATTGATAAACGTCGCAAGGGTCGTTCTAAATACGGAACGAAAAAACCTAAGGCGTAAGGGAGTTATTAGGAATGTCTAGAAGAAGAGGAAAAGTAGAACCACGCAAAGTCCAACCGGACTCAGTTTACGGAGACGTAAACATCGCGAAATTCATCAATTGCCTAATGTTGGATGGAAAGAAGTCCGTCGCAGAATCTTTATTTTACGATGCACTTGAGCTAATCCAAAAAAAGACCGGAAACGATCCTTACGTTACTTTTAAAGAAGCTTTAGAAAACGTAAAACCTCAGGTGGAAGTTAAGTCCCGCCGTGTGGGTGGGGTGACTTACCAAGTTCCGATCGAAGTTCGTCCTGAAAGACGTTTAGCTCTCGGGATCAGATGGTTGATCCGTTATTCTAGAGATAGAAACGAGAAAGGAATGGCTAATAAATTAGCTGCAGAATTCATCGAGGCGCAAAAAGGCACCGGTGCTGCTATTAAGAAAAAAGAAGATATCCGCAAAATGGCAGATGCGAACAAAGCATTCAGCCACTATCGCTGGTAAGATTCTTAACCTCCAATATCTCGCGGTTGCATGAGCCGCGAGAATATAATGAAGGGACTCACGAAAAGAGTCCCTTTTTTATTTCTTCTCATTGAGTAAGTTCGATAACTTCTTTTCTATCGACAAAAGTATTTCCGAGGCCAGAATCAGGCCATGGGACAAAAACTTTCTATCTTATATCTATTCTCCTTAATACTCTCTCTTTCTTGCGGGGGACCATACGTAAAAATTCCGGATTCCGCAGAACTTGGAAAAGAATATCCTTTTCCTGAGGAAGAATCGATCGCTAAACGAACTTTGGAACTGACTCTTACTTCGCTTAAAGAATCCTATAAGGATGGAGCTCTTGTAAGAAGGGACGCACATCCGAAACATCATGGTTGTGTAGCAGCTACCTTTACCGTAAAAAAAGATCTAGACCCACAATATAAGTTAGGAGTTTTTCAACCTGGCAAAACGTATCAAAGTTTAGTGCGTTTCTCCAACGGATCTCAAAAACCTAAAGCGGATCTAGAAGGAGATATTCGAGGAGTAGGTATCAAACTTTTCGACGTTCCCGGAAAGAAGATCCTAGCTGAAGAAGCACAGGAAAAAACTCAGGACTTTTTACTGATCAATCACCCTGTTCTTCCTGTAGGTGCTCCCGATGAATACCTTGCTTTATTCGAAGCAGCGTTTGCCGGGAAACCGGGCTCATACTTTTTCGGTTGGAATCCATTTGCTTGGAAGTTGGGCGGACTTTCAAAAGTAAGAGCAATCCGAGGCAAGAAGATCACGAGTCCATTAGAAATTCGTTATTGGTCTACTACTCCATATTCTTTCGGGGAAGGGAAAGCGGTGAAATATTCTGTAAAACCTTGCTCAGAAACTAAATCGGAAATCCCGGATACTCCGGCAGAAAACTATTTAAGAGAAACGATGAGCAAACAACTGAAGGAATCTTCTGCTTGTTTTACTTTTATGGTCCAGGCTCAAAAAGATCCTCAATCTATGCCGATAGAAGATCCAGCTATTGTTTGGGACGAAGAAGCTTCCCCATTCTATCCTGTTGCGGAAATTCTGATCCCTAAACAAGAATTTACAAATGAGAAGATGGATTCACTTTGCGAAAACGTTTCCTATACTCCTTGGCATTCTATTCAAGAACATAGACCTTTGGGTGGAATTAACCGGGTTAGAAAATCAGTATACCAAGCTATTTCCGATTATAGACACGGACAGAATAAAACCAAAAGAAAGGAAATCGATAAGAAAGATATACCTTCTAAGTTAATTCCTTAATATATAGCCTTGATGATAGTTAGGTCTGGCTCGAACCAGTAGGCCTAACTATCAAGTATTTATGATTACGTTAGAATTTCCTTATTTCTGAACGCGATAGATCCTGATCTCGTCTTTCTCATCTATAAAAGTTTTATAAAGTATGAAAGTTTTGAAGATCTCATCGTATTTTTGTATTTCTTTTCGATATCTATTTTGGTCTTTATAATATCTTTCGTAGCTTGATTTGCTTGCGATTATAAATTCGAATCGGTTTTTAATATACCATTCCGGATCATTTTCGATGAGTCTGCTAAGCGCAGAAATCGAATATTTTTCAGGATTTATAAAAGGAGAATATCTTTCTAAGGCTATTTTTGATCCTTCGGGAATATTTTTCGGGATCCATTCGATTGCTTCTTTCTTTGCATATAAATTATATAAACCTCTATCGATCACTATTGAGTTAAATATTAGAGGAAGAACAAATAAGAACGGTAAAGCATGTAAGGCCCATTTGGAAATCTTGGGTATTTTAGAGAATGAATTTAATGACCAGTTAAATACCGTTTCAAAAAAGAAACCTGATAAAATTAGTATGGGCGGGATTGCGGGAAGTATCGTCCTATCGTTTCTAACTACAAAAGTTGAAATAAATCCGAAATATAGAATAAAGAAAGAAGAAAATAAAATTGTTCCTTTGTCTTTACGATACCAACCAATTCCGATCTGTAATAGCGCAAAAACAAAGAGGAAATTCAAATTTTCCCATAGATAATTCAAATACCAAAGAAGGGTATTTCCTTCCATCCCTGGATGACCTGTGGAATAATGAGTTGCTTCATACTGAAGTTGAAAAAGAAAAAGTGTTCTTTCCTTATACGCATAAGGAGTAGTAATAAGGAACCCAATTAAACTAAATAAGGCTGCTTTAAATAAATTTAGATCTTTCCAGCCCTTGATTCCTACACGTAGAAAATGAGCGATCGGGATCGTAATTCCTACTAAAACCGCATTATATTTGCAGGAGGCGGCAAACCCGACAAATAATCCCGCTAATATATAATTCCTCACTCTGCCATCTTCTAAGAGATGTATTGACATATAGATCGAGAGTAGGATGAAAAAAGTGGCAAAGATATCCGGGGTTATTGTTCGACTAAGAGTTACTATGGTCGGACAGCACGCGACGGCAACTGAAGAATAGAAAGAAATGATATTATATTTTTTTAATTTATCCGGAATTAGGTAAGAGAGAGCGATACAGCCAAGGCCGAAACAGACCGATATGGATCGGGTCAATAGAAATAGATTGGGCTGATTGGTTTTAACACTTCCCATTTCTAAGTAAATTAAACTTTGGATGTCGTAAGTGCTGCTTAAAGTCCCGAACAATTTACCGATCAAATAGTAAGGGCCGATCGCCAAAAAGTTTAGGTAGAACGATAAAGAGGGGTATTGAAAAAAGTATGGATTCAAAGTGCCATAAGCAAACATCCTTCGGCTGATCTCGAAGTTTGTCGGCTCATCCGGATGGGATATATACGGCAAATCATAATTTACTCCATAGAGGATCAGAAAAGATCCAATGAATAGAGTAATCAATAGAAGTATTTTATTTTTCAAAAGATTGATCCCGACTTTTTTAGCATAGTTAAGTCGATGTTTCTCAATCGCAAGCCTAATATTTTTGTTAAGTTCTTCGTAGCAAGTGCTGACAAATCACTAGTACAAAACTTTATATGCACCGTTCGTCCCGGCTGGAATGTCTTTGATCGCTTCGAATTTTAAACCAGTATCTTGAGCATTTTCAAAAACAGTTTGAGTGATTAAGATCTCTCCTGCTTCCGCAGTATCTTCCCCCAACTTGCTTGCGGTATTCACTTCGGATCCGAAAACATCTGAATCTCCGATCTTTAAAACTTTTCCGTATCCTAGTCCGACGCAGAGTAAAATTTTCTCTTCTGGTATTTTATCCTTATTATATTCAAGTAATTCTTTCTGCATCCTGATCGCAGCTTGTAGACCTTTGGATACATTTCTGAAGATCACAAGAAAACTGTCTCCTTCGGATTTTAATAGGATCCCGTCGTGATCTTCTATGATCGGCACTAATACTCTTTCAGATTCATGTATGGTTTGTAGAAAGTGAATGATCCCGAACTTTTCCACACCTCTGGAAAAACCTGAAAGGTCTGTAAACATGATACACCAGATCTCGCCGAATAAATCCCAGATCCTTGCATCGATCTTTTCCTTGTCGGCGCCCGGTTTTAATCTTTCTAAAACTAAGTTTTCTAATCTATCTTCGGATGCGCTTGCGAATATACTTCTTTTGTATGCCATAAGAACCGAATAGTAGGTCTTACTAATTGGAATTCGTCGACCCATTTTTTGAACGACTAAATATGAAAAATGAGTTATCATTGTTCTCGGTGAGAATGAATGAGATTCGTATGTGAATTGAGCTGGGAATATTGTGTTTCGGGTTTTGCTTTATATCAGCTAAAGATGAATTTTCTACGCTACTATCCGATTGCAGGTTTGGCGTTTATCATCATTTGGATCTGGAAAAAGAAATATTTCCAAAAGTTCAGGATACAAAATGATTTTCCAAAGAAAGAAAGGGTTATATTTGAGCTAAAACAATCTGCAGTTACTCTCATTATGTTCAGTGCAATAGCAGTTACTGTGTATGTACTCGGAAAATTAAAAATCCTTCATTTAAAGACTTACAAAGACTTTTGGGAATATGGTTTGGGATACGCTTTCTTAAGTTTTATTTTAATTACGATCTGGCATGAGACATGGTTCTATTGGGCTCATAGGATCATGCATCACAGAAAGTTCTATCCGTATATTCATTCCATACATCATAGATCCACAAATCCATCTCCAATGGCTGCGTATAATTTTCACTGGATAGAGGCTTTTTTAGAAGGTGTGTATGTTGTTCCGGCCTTATGTATTATCCCGATGCATTTTTCTGTGTTTCTGATCCATACGTTTTATGCAATGATCATGAATATCTGGTGGCATTTGGGATACGAATTTTTTCCTAAAGGATGGACGATTCATCCTATCTTAAAATGGATCAATACTTCCACTCATCATAATTTGCATCATCAGAAGTTCCATGGAAATTATAGTTTATACTTCAATTTCTGGGATCGGATCATGGGGACGAATTTTAAGGATTATACGGAGAAGTTCGAGGAAATAAAAGAAAAAGTTGATAAGGAGGAAATCCAGTTGGGGATCTCCTCCGGTTTATTGCAAAAATCTTAATTATTCTTTTACTCGGACCTTTAGTAATCTTCTTCTTAATCGTATTTCTTCTTCTATAGATTTAGATAGCGCATTAAACTTTCGGTTTTCTAGATCCACTTTTTGGACCAATGTTTCGAATAGAGGGTTCGATTTCCCATCAGGCACGATGAAGCTAGGCTTAATTTCACCTTCGGTATAGGCTCGGAACGATGCTACGTTTGCATCTTCGTCTATGAATATCACGGAGCCGCCATGGGATTTCATCGGTTGGATCGTATCTACTACCCATCCTCCGGTATTAAAGATCTGTTTATCGGATATTTTCAGACCTAAATCCTGAGATTCCACTGCGAATGGCTTATGTGTATGCCCGAAAATGAAGGTGTAATCGCTTGGGAATGCTCTTTTGGACTTTTTCGTTTCTGCATCCCATTGTTGAGGAAGAGTTTGTTCCAAATATGAATTCATATTATGAACGACTTCTTCACTTAAAACGGCATCCGACATTCCTCTCTCCGCCTGACCTACCTTGACCACAATTTTGGTAAGTACGGAAGTAAGGGCGTAATAGAATAATTTCTTTAATGGGTAGAATATATTCAAATTTCTTAAAGTATATGAAGAAACATTTGCGGCCAATCTTTTTACCGCTTTTTCATCTTGCAGCATGTCATAGATGAGCCCGATCCCTGTTCCTACTTTTCCGGATCTTCCTAAGGTGGACCAAAAGAAGTCGATCCAAGCAAAGTTTTCTCTTTCTAAAGTATATATGGATGTTGGATTCGGGACTTCTTTGTGAGGTCGAAATGGGATGTAGTTCCCCATTTTCGCCCAAATCGAAAGGCTCGGTTTTGGTTTATCTTTATCCTCGTCTATCTCAGGAAGTAAAACTCTTTGGACTGTACTCATTAGGGAGTAAATATTTTCTAAAAAATGGCCATGAGTTAAGAAGACGGAGCGTTTTTTATTTTTGGAGGCGATCTCATAATTCGGATAAGCGATCACTGCTTCGGCTTTCTTTAACTTTTTGTTTCTTCTTAAGATCCCAGTGAGAAGATCCGATTGAATGAAATCCGGATCTATCATTTTAGTAGTATGCCAAGTTTGGTTTATATATTGGTTCGGTTTTAAGGAAGCGATATAATCCATGTATTGTTTTTCTCTCGCGGTTTCCCAGAGGTGATGATCGTGATTTCCGGGAATGTAAAGAATGCTATCGGAGAAAATATGTTTGGTTTCTTTATAAGTAACTTCCAGAAATCTTTCGAATGTCATCGAGGCTTCATTGATATCGCCTAATGCCAATTCAAGTACGTCTCCTAACAGAATGAACTGTGGAGCTTTGGAAGATCCGTTTACAGACTGAACAATATGTTTGATGCAGTTTACTAACTCTGCTAATGCGGGAGAAGTTTTTTGCGGATTTACTTTAAACTTATCAGATTCTTTTACCGGATCGGGAAACTCTTCGATGTATGTAAGTAAACTATTATATGCGCCGAGATGAATGTCGGAGATAACGATATATTTGATCTTACTTGTAGGCATTAAGAAGTGAATCATTCAAAAATCGTAAATAAAATCAATTAATTATTGCTATTTTTAGGCAAATGCAGCAAATAAGTAGATTTTTCTGCGTTAGGAGGCCTACTTGAAATTTTACGAGGCCGTAATTATCGGGACTGGGTTCGGAGGTTCAATCAATGCTTGTCGTTTATCAAAAAAATGGCCGGGCAAAGTTTTAGTACTCGAACGAGGGAAGGAATATCCGAAGGGTTCTTTCCCTAGATCACCCGAAGGGATGTCCAAAAATTTTTGGAATATTCCGGAAGAGGGTTCGATCCCAAGATCTTCTAAGTTCAAACAGTCCGGTAGACAGACCGGCTTATTCGATATTAGTAATTATCCAAAACTTGATGTAGTTCTCTCAGCCGGTCTAGGCGGGGGTTCTCTTATCTATGCGAACGTATTTTTAGAACCTCCGGATCATATTTTCGATCATCGTTGGCCGGATACTTGTAAAAAGAAGAACTTAAAACCTTATTATAAAATAGTAAAAGAGGTTTTGGGCTCTAGGCCTATCCCTGATACTAGTGATGAAAGAAGAAAGGTTGTTCGGACTGAACTTTACGAAAGTTTCGCCAAACATGAATCCAGGGTTTCTAAAAGAGCGGATATCAACGTATTCTTCGGAAATGATTTTAAGAAGCCGACTCCGATAGGAGTTCAGGAGAAGAACCGCTACGGTGCTATCCAAACTTCCTGCACGTATTGCGCGGAATGTGATGTTGGTTGTAACACTCACTCTAAGAATACCTTGGATCTAAATTATCTTTTTGTGGCCAAAAATTCCAATAAGGCCGAGATCAAAACGGAACATCTTGCGACTAAGATCGTTCCTTTGGACAAACAAGGAAAAGAGGATCCTTCTCAGAGCGGTGAATTCGGCTATAGGGTCCATTATCTGAATCTACAAAATGGTCAAACCGTCGAAACTTTTGTAGATACGAAACGAGTCGTGGTTTCTGCGGGGACCTTAGGTTCAACGGAACTTCTTCTTAAATGTAAAACCAAGTTTAAGACTCTTCCAAAAATTTCGGATAAGATAGGAACACAATTCTCCGGAAATGGTGACTTCCTTTCCTTCACTGCAAAAGGCAAAAAACCTGCGGATCCGAATTATGGCCCGGTTATCACACAGTATACGGACTATAATTTATTCTCAAATTTCGACTCCAAAAGAGCGTTTTTGTTGGAGGACGCAAGTTATCCTGTATTTGCATCTTATTTCGTTTCCGGGGCCATTCCGGTCATTTTCAGATTAAAGTTCATTCTTCATTTTATTGGAGAATTGTTCAAAAGTATCATGAGCGGGAAAATTTTCGGAAAAGTTGGCTTTCTTTTGAGTGAGGCTCTCAAGGGAGACCTTTCCTATACTTCTGCGGTTTTACTCTGTATGGGGATCGATACTTCCGACGGAAAGATGTACTTAGATAAGAAGGGAACTCTTCAGATACATTGGCCTCAAGAAGAAAACTTAACACTTTATAATAGCATAATGGATGTGAACAAAAAGTTTTCTAAATTTACTGATGCTAAGACTAGATTCCCGATGCCTACATATTCTTGGCCTGTTAGGAATAATGTGACCGTACATCCTTTAGGCGGTTGTGTGCTCGGCCCTAATCCAAATTCCGGAGTTTGTTCTTCGGATTATAAGACTTTCGGAAAAGTATTCGGTTACGAAGGTCTTTATGTTGCGGATGGTAGCTTGCTACCGACTGCAGTGGGTGCAAATCCTTCCATGACTATCTCGGCTTTGTCCGAATTGGTAGCTGAAGGGATCACCGGTAGAAAGCCGAATGCAAGTTTAAGGTAGGATAATCGATTGGCGACAGCGACGAAAAAAAAATCTAAAAAGACTTCAGGAAAGCCAAAGTTAGGCAAAACAGGAGTTAACTCTCATCCGGTTAGTCTGGAATTTACAGAAGAAATGAAAGGTTTCGTTTCTATGCCTGGTTCTTTTAATTACGAAGAAGATTATCAAGCGGGAAAAAAATCAGGGAACTATCTGATGTTCCATCTAACCATTAGAGTGAACGATACTCAGTTTTTTGTATACGATCCGAACGAAACGGGAGAAGCGATCGGTTGGGTCGAATGCCAGCACTTAGGTGGTCGTTTCGAGGTGGAGAAAGGAATTTTCAATTGTTTTGTGGATTACGGAAAACCTTCTGCCAACGAAAAACATATGAAGTATCGCTTATTCTTAAAGAATAAAGCAGGAAGGAAGATTACATTAAACGGGTTCAAGAAGGTAGTCGACGACGGAATATTAAATATCTGGAGAGATACTTCTACACTTTATACAACGGTATACGAAGGATATGTGGACGAGAAGGCGGAGCCTAAGGCTAATGTTTTAGCAAAAGGGATCCTGCATATATTAGAAAAAGATTTTATTAAACAAATGACGACTTTCAAATCCAACGGTCGGACTTTCTCGGAAAGAAAGGATGCGTTATTCAGATTTGGAGAAATGTTCTTAGGAAATCTTTGGGAGATTTACGGAGCACAGTTCAGAAAAGCGGAACCTGAACTTTGGAGAGAAAGAGATATTCCGGTTTTCACTCTAGACGGTGTCAAAGGGTCCAAGATCAGCTTTCACCCGTTCACAACCGATGATAAAATTTCCTTAAACTTAGTCCGCTTTCAGAAGAAAGAAAGTAAAGACGTAGTCATTCTGATGCACGGCCTAACCACATCTACGGACATGTTCGTGATGCCTGAGCATAAAAATTTGGTTACTTACTTGCATGAGAACGGTTTCACGGACGTCTGGAGTTTTGATTGGAGGGGAAGTTTACGTTTTAATTATAATCTATTCCCTCATAGATACACTTTGGATGATATCGCATTATATGATGTGCCTGCCGCATTAAAAGTCGTGAAGGATGCCGTAGGTTCCGGAAAAAGGATCCATTTTGTGGTGCATTGTGTAGGTTCCATCTCTTTCTTTATGAGTCTTTTCGGAGGGAAAATAGACGGAGTCACAAGTGTGGTATCGAATAGTGTCTCTCTTACTCCAAATGTTCCTACTTGGTCTAAGATTAAACTCGCTTTCTCTCCTTTTTTAATGGAGTCCGTTTTTAGATTTCCGAATGTGAATCCTCGCTGGTATTATCTGCCTGGGATAGCTTCCGGAAAATTATTATCCAGATTCGTAAGCCTTTTTCATCACGAATGTGATGAGCCTGCCTGCCATATGTTGAGCTTGATGTGGGGAACTGGATGGCCTGCTTGTTACGAACACGCAAATCTTCCTGATATTACTCATAGAAGAGTAGGGGATCTATTCGGTGCGACTTCTATGAACTATTATAGGCATATCCGCAAAGCAGTAGGTCGTAAATCTATGATCAAGTATACGCCTACAGATAAAAGATATGAATCACTTCCGAATAATTATTTGGATAAGGCATCCGAGGTGAAAACCCCGATCCTTTTCATGACGGGAGATCAGAATAAAGTATTCAAGGATTCTAATATTATTGCGTTCGAGACATTGAATCGTTTGAATCCGGGAAATAAGAACGAGTTATTCATCGCAGAAGGATACGGTCATCAAGATACTTTAATGGGAAAAAAAAGCGACCAAGACGTTTTTCCTAAGATCGTGGAATTCCTACGTAAGAACTCTAACGGAGTGAAAAAAGGGTAAGATGTCCAAGGATAATCGCCAAGTTGTTTTTCTTACGGGAGCCGCAGGAGGTATCGGTAGAGAGACCGCGGCTTTACTTTCCGAAAAAGGATATCTTCTTTTTTTGACGGATCTGCAGAAACAATCTGCGGATCTGAAAAAATTCGCCAAAACATTAGGAAAAGATAATATAGTATATCCTTGTGATATTTCTAAAGCATCCGATTCGGAAAAAGCGATCAAGGAATGCGTAAAACAATTCGGAAAGATCGATATTTTAGTGAATAATGCCGGGATCATGAGACCTTCTAAGTTCGAAAAATTGTCTCAAGAGGAGATAGACGAACAGATCAATATCAATATAATCGGTACAATTCGCCTAACTAAGCTCGGAATGCCTCATCTAAAAAAGTCAAAGGGTAAACTTATTATTCTTTCGTCTTTAGCGGGGATAGTTCCTGCACCTCATCATTCCATTTATAGTGCCACAAAGTTTGCATTAAGGGGCTTTGCTTTAAGTTTGTATTTGGAATGGAAAGAGATCGGGATCCGTGTAAGTTCTATTCTTCCGGGGACCATTCAGTCCCCTATGACAAAGTATATGGCTTCTCAGGACAGTTCTCCGATGGCTTATATCAATCCACCCTTGCCTAGCTCGGAGGTCGCAAAAGGGATCTGGAAGGCGATCAATTCAGATAAAGCCGAGATCTATATTACGTATTCACAAGGTTTACTTGCGAGGATCGCGTTATTATTCCCTTCTTTACTTTCTTTGATCTATCCGATTATGGCAAAGAAAGGGATCCGAAATTTCGAATCTTGGAAGAAAAAAGGAGTCTTTGATTAAGAACGAAGGTTTAAAGACCTTCGCTTAACTCCTTTAATTTTTGATTCATTTGAATATGTGAATTTCTTACGGCACCTTGGATATGCGAACTAAATAAATTAGGCATAATTCCTGTTAAAATCGCCGTATGACTAAATTTGGTGCGACCGGGGGTGATCTCTTCCAACGTGAACAGATGATCACCGGCAAACATATATTTGAAAAAGAGTGGAAAGGCTCCTTTCCAGGATATGGATTGAGTATGAGTGAGTTCGTATATCAACGCTTTAGTCGGTAAATACACTCCAGTAAAATAATAATCGAAAACGATGATAGATCCATCTTTGATCGGTTGACCTAAGATCTTTTTTAAGAATGGGTTCCAACGTGGAAAAGTGGGGAAATCTGTAAAAATATTCCAAATTTTTTCAGGAGTGGCCTGGATTTCTATCGTAGTGACGATTGTTTGGGCTTTCATACGTCACATAAGGGACGTTAAATCTGAAAAATATTCAACTAACAAATGTTTAAAATTCGGTAAATTATGAATTGTAAAAGTTTTATTCTCTATATCGTTTTAGCGGCGTTATTCGCCAATTCCCCTTTGTTCGCAGAAGACAAGATCAGTATAGATAAAGGGATCGAAAGGTTACCTTTGGGGAAATCCGTCTTCTACCTTGAAGATAAAGAAAGGAAATTAACCTTTTCTGATATTAGTAAGGAGGAGATGAAGAGTAACTTTGTAAAATCCGATCAGGAGTCATTGGATTTCGGTCAAGGCAATCATAATTTATGGTTCAGATTAACTTTCTCAAACGAGACTCCTGAACCGGTTTCAAAATTAATAGAGATCAATTATAGTAATATAGATATCGCACAATTCTATCGTCCGAGCGAAAACGGAAATTTCGAAATGGAACAAAGCGGGATGCTTTTCCCTTTTTCGGATAGAAAATTTAAGAACAGGAATTTCGTTTATCCGATCAAACTCGAGCCCGGAGAAGAAAAAACATATTACATCATGACTTGGACTAGCGGCGGTTTAAAAGTCCCTTTAACTTTATGGGATAAGGAAGCTTTCACTCAGTTCAACGCGGACGTGCAACATGGTTTAGGATTATATTATGGGGTTATGATAGTCATGATCTTATATAATATATTCATATTCTTCTCAGTGAGAGATGTGAGTTATTTCTATTACGTCTGTTATATTCTCGGATTTTTAGGGATACAATTGGTTCTAACAGGTCATGGTTTTCAATATATCTGGCCAGGCTTTCCTTTCTTGCAGAGAAATTTTTATGTGATATTTACCGGGATCTGTCTCGCTTCGGTGTTATTATTCACAAAACGATTCCTGAACACAAAGGAAAATGTTCCTGCATGGTTGGATAAATCGATGAAAGTCATGATTGTCGCTCACGGACTTCTTCTTTTTACTCCTATATTTCTTCCCCCTGAAATCACCGTAAAATTGGCCTTAGTTCTCACTTTGCCGGTGCTTGTTTTTATTCCTACGGCGACAGTGATCAGCTTCTTGAAAAAATTCAGGCCAGCTCGTTACTTCCTACTCGCTTTTACCGTTTTGACTATTTCCGGAACGGTTGTAGTATTAGGATTTATTAATGTAATCGGTTCTAGTTTTCTCACTGAATACGGGCTTTACTTGGGTTCTACTATGGAAGTGATCCTTCTTTCCATCGCTTTGGCGGATAGGATCAATATCATGAAGAAGGAAAAGGAAGAGGCTCAGGCAAAAACTTTAGAGATGCAGAAAATCCTGACGGAATCTTACGCGAGATTCGTACCTAAGGACTTTTTGGCTAATTTGGGAAAGGATTCTATCCTGGATGTACGTTTGGGGGACCAGATCCAAAAAGATATGGCAGTACTTTTCAGCGATATCCGTTCCTTCACTACATTGTCCGAGCAGATGACTCCTGCTCAAAATTTTAACTTTATCAATTCATATTTAAGTAGAATGAGCCCGATTATCCAAAGGCATAACGGTTTTATCGATAAGTTTATCGGGGATGCGATTATGGCTTTATTTCAAAGAAACGTAATCGATGCGGTTTCTGCCGGTGTAGAGATGCAAAAATATCTGAAAGAGTATAACGAACATAGACATCGTCAAGGTTATATTCCAATCCAGATAGGGGTAGGTATACATTCAGGATCCTTGATGCTCGGAACAATAGGTGCCGAAGAACGATTGGAAGGTACCGTAATCTCAGATACGGTGAACTTGGCGTCTAGAATAGAAAGTTTAACTAAGGTATACGGATCTAGGATCGCAGTCAGTGAAAGTACGATCGAAGAAGTAAAAAAAGACGGTAAGTTCCATTTCAGATTCTTGGATAGAGTAAAGGTAAAAGGAAAACAACGACCTGTATCCGTTTACGAGGTATTTGACGGAGACGAACCGGAACACCAAGACCTTAAACTGAAAACAAAAGAGTTTTATGAAAAAGGAGTAAAGGCTTTTTACGCTAACTCTTTCGAAGAGGCTAAAATCCAATTCGAAAACGTAATCTCCGTATTTCCCGATGATAAGGCCACACAATTATACTTAAAACGTTTGTACCCGGTTACTCATGAACGTAAATTAGAAGAAGTGGAAGAATGATCGATTTCCGGGGAGAAATCCCTGGTTGATAAACATCCTATTTAAAGATCGCTCGACTCTATTTTATTCTTTCCTAAAGAAAGGAGGAGTAAAATGTTCCTACAAACGTATTTGTATGTTTCGGGCGTTTGTACTCATCCTGATCTTTTCCGCCGCGTCTTTGTTTGCCGAAGAAGCAATCCCTTTATCCTCATATTCTGAGTGGAAAAGGATTAGTACTGAGGTCTATTACTTTGAAGATCCTACAAAGAAGTCCACGATCGAACTAGTCTCTTCTCCTGAGTATACTGAACACTTTAAAAAATCCGGAATGGACCCTGTAAATTTCGGACAGACCAATTTCGATTATTGGATAAGAATTACCCTTAAAAACACTGAAAAAACATCCATTCGAAAAATTTTAGAAATAGATTATACGAATATAGATCGAGTGGACTTTTTCTCGGAGAATGCTTCCGGCAAACAGGAATTATTTGATTCAAGCGGGATGTCTTTCCCATATTTAGTGAGAAGATTCAATCATAGAAACTTTATCTATACGTTGGACTTCCTGCCGGGTCAAACAAGGACCTATTATCTGAGATTAAACACGAGTGGTGGTTTAGTTTTTCCGATACTCCTATGGAACCCTGAAAGTTTCTATCATCATAATGCAGACATTCATTTAGGTCTGGGACTATATTACGGAATCATGTTTGTAATGATCCTGTATCATATTCTGATCTTTTTTTCCACTCGTGATCTAAGTTATCTATTTTTTGTAACGAATATATTCGGATTTTTTGGGATCCAGCTAGTGCTTACCGGCCACGGCTTTCAATATATTTGGTCGGAACATCCTCATTTACAGAGAAATTTGTACGTGGTCTTTACCGGAATATGTATGTCTTCTCTTGTCTTCTTTGCTCAGAAATTTTTAAATACACAAGAGAACGTTAATAAATGGTTAAATTATTCCTTAACAGGTACTGGAATAATTCATCTTATTCTAATATTCTCTCCAGTAGTTTTTCCGCCGGAGATTACGGTAAAAACAAGTTTAGCATTAAGTATTCTTGCACCTTCTCTTGTGCTCATTGCAGCGTCGGTTTGTTTTTTTAAGAATTATCGCCCTGCGAGATACTTCCTTCTAGCATTCAGTTTCTTATGTGTTTCCGGAATGTTTGTCGTTTTGAAATTTGCGAATCTTGTGGGAGTTTCCAGATGGGCGGATGATGGTCTGTATATTGGATCTTCTATGTCTGCTTTAATATTCTCATTTGCGTTGGCGGATAAGATCAATATACTCAAAAAGGAAAAGGACGAGGCCCAAAGGAAAATTTTCGAAGCTCAAAAAGAGAATTTGGAAATGCAAAAAACTTTGAATGATTCTTTGGAGACCTTAGTCATTGAACGCACTAAGACGATAGAAGAACAAAAACTAGATATTGAAGCAAAAGCCAAATTGATCGAAAAAGATCTGGCGATTGCGGGTAAGATCCAATTTTCTCTTCTTCCTTCTACTCTTCCAAAAGCGCATAACGTTCGGATCGCCTATAGAAGTATCCCGATGCTTCATGTGGGTGGCGATTTTGTGGACTTGATCTCTGATAGAACCGGAAGAGCAATCGGTATTTTTATTTGTGATGTGACCGGTCATGGAACGGGCGCGGCTATGTTAGCTGCGATGGTAAAAATGGCGTTAGCGGACTGGTCCGATTATCTGAGTGATCCTGGATATATGCTCGCTAAAATGAGGGCACAGCTCATGGGAAAATTGAACGGTAATTTTGTGACTGCGACAATGATCACTTTTTATCCGGAATCAGGTCGTATCCTGATCGCTAATGCAGGCCATCCTGAAGCGATCTTAATACGTAAATCTTCAGGTAATCATGAGACGTATCGTCCTTCTGGGATCGCTATCAACGAATTCTTATCCACTCCGAATTATCAAACTATAAAGACTGAGTTGATTAGAGGGGATAAGTTAGTGCTTTATACTGATGGACTTCCGGAAGCAAGAGCGAAAAACGGCGACTTTTACGGTGACGATAGATTTTTAGATCTACTCAAGAACTTTGCCGGATTGGACGCGGATAATTTCTGTAATTCAGTAATCGGGAAGATCCAAGCATTTACTGAAGAAGAACAAAGTTCTCATGACGATATGGCCTTAGTCGTTTTGGAATATTTAGGTTAACGCGAAAGTTCTTTTCTAAACCCCTGAAGATTATATACCTTCCGATCCGATATTAAGTTTAGTCGTTCAGGCCAAACGTATGCTAAGTTCGAATAACCGTACCAGAGTTTACTGGGATATACTAGTATTCGTATGTATTTTCTGGGCTTCTCTTGAATCTCCTCTAAGGATCGTGATCTCTTACGATCAGAATATCATACTTACAGGCGTTTATTTCTTTATAGATTCTATTTTCGCTTTAGATATACTTTGGAATTTTTTCACTCCGGAATATAAACAAGGAAGATGGATATCAAATCGTTCTGAAGTGATCCGGAATTATTTAAGATCATGGTTTGTTCTGGATCTGATCGCAGCTTTTCCTTTCGAATATGCAACTTTTAAGATTTTCGGTGTAGAACAATCCCAACATCCGTATCTATATCTGATCTTAGGGATCACTCGTATATTGAAGGTATTCCGAATCTCGGATATTCTCCATAGGGTAAATTTAGCATTTCAACCGATTCCCGGAGTATTAAGACTAGTGTTATTTTCTTTCTGGGTAACAGTAATCGCACATTGGTGTGCAGTGGGTTGGTTGTATTTGGACGATCTTCAAGATGTTCAGACCGGACTTACTGAATATATTCGAGCTTTATATTGGACCGTTACTACGATCGCAACTGTGGGTTACGGGGATATTACTCCTACAACGGACATCCAGAAGATATATACAATTTTTGTAATGATGTTGGGAGCGGGTGTATATGCTACTGTGATCGGAAATATTGCGAGTATTTTGGGAAATTCCGATCTAGCTAAAGCCGCCCAATTGAAACGAATGGCTCAGGTGGATTCTTTCCTAAAGGCTAGAAATGTACCCGCGGATATAAGAAGAAGGGTCCGTGATTATTATATGTACATTATAGAAAGGGGATGGGGAGAAGATGAGAATTTACTTCTGAATGATCTGCCTTTATCTCTAAAAAGAGAAGTAAAGATCCAATTGCATAAAAGTTTATTGGAGAAAGTCCCATTCCTAAAAGGAGCAGCTCCCGATTTAGTTGCAAGTTTGATATTGTTCTTAAAACCCACTGTCTTTTTGAAAGGGGATATTATTTTTCAAAGAGGGGATAAAGGGGACAGTCTCTATATTTTAAGTGAAGGATCTGTAGATATCATAGGGCCAGATGATAAGACGGTGCTTCTTAATTTGCAGGAAGGCCAATTTTTCGGAGAATTGGCATTAGTGACCGAAGAACCTAGATCTGCGACAGTCCAAGCAAACTCTACATGCGAAATCTATACATTGAATAAGACCGATTTTGATCATTCCTTGGAGATGTTTCCTGAATTCAGATCTGCTGTTGAAAAATCTGTATCTAATCTAAAAAAACATTAATCGAATCGATTCGGATCCTTTTTCCTAAATTGCTTGACCCTCTATTAAATCCTGATAAAAAACTCGGGCTTAAAATAGGAGATTATATGTTACCGGTAATACCGTTAAGTTATTGGGCGATCCTTGTTGGAGTATTGGCGAATGTAGTCATCGGCTTTTTATGGTTCGGTCCTTTGTTCGGAAAACCTTGGGCAAAAGAAATGGGCTACGAAAATATGGAACCGGATACGAAAGCGATGATGAAGTCGATGGGAATTATGATTATCGGCTCATTTCTCACCGGTTTCGTATTAGCTCATAGTCTTTTTGTTTGGAAACCTTCTTCTTGGAATTTGACTGGAGACGGACCTGCTTGGATGTACGGTGCATATGCTGCATTTTATACTTGGTTGGGATTTTATATACCTCAACTTTTGGGATCCGTAGCCTGGGAATCCAGATCTTGGAAATTATTCACCATAAATGCGGGTTATAATCTGGTTTCTCTTGCTGTAATTGGTCAGATACTCGCTGCTTGGCCGGCTTAAGGTATTTAAAATCTACATTCAATTATCTTAAAGAAAGAAGGGTTCTTTATCGGACCCTTCTCTAAGAAAGTCTGATATTTTTCTAAAGAGATTCTAAGAATTTTATTAGATATTCTCTATCCGTTTCCGAAAGTTTTAATACGTATTGTTTACTTTTTTCCGCTTCCCCTCCGTGCCAAAGAACCGCTTCTATAAAAGTCTCCGCTCGTCCATCATGCAATAATTGTAATGTTCCATTTACGGTAGAAACGAGGCCGATTCCCCATAAAGGCGCAGTCCTCCATTCCTTACCTGAAGCTAGATGGTCCGGTCTACCGTCTGCTAAACCTTCTCCCATATCATGTAATAGTAGATCCGTGTATGGACGGATCGTTTGTTCTGATATTTCAGGAGACCCTGCAATAGTACCCGTTTTTAATTTTGGGATATGGCAGGAAGTACATCCCGCTTGGAAAAAGATCTTTTTTCCGGCTAGTACATCCGGAGAGGAGGCGGTTCTTCGTGCAGGAACTGCAATGAGCCTCATGTATTTTACCATTATATCTATTTTTGTCTGAGATAATTCAGGTAAGTTTCCATGAACGGAGCTTAAACACGCGGTTTGGGCAGATGTGCAATTCTTAGAAGTGAATAGAGGGCTTGTTACCCCGATATCTTCTAAAAATGCCCTAGAGCCTTGTTGTTTTAGATTCGGTTCATTCGCTTTCCAACCGAACCTTCCAATCTTTTCGGTTCCACTCTCTATATCAGGAACTAGATTTATTCTTCCTGATATTCCGTCCGAATTGGAGTCCGATGGATCCTGTAGCGAGAGGATTGTAGTATCCGAAAGCGCTTCTAACAAGCCCATCCCAATCACCTTAGAAGTATTTCTGAGAGAATAAATTTCTCCATTCGCATCTAAGGGTCCGTAATTCAAATTAGAAAATTCTACACTAGGTTTTCTTAATGTAAAAGTTGTTCCGTCTTGGAAGGATCCGTTGATCTGGGTATAATTGATCGAAGCCTTTCCTTCTGCGGGCACTCCGCTTAATGAAAAAGGTTGGAATTGTCCTCCATAATTCGTGTCGGGAGAGCCGTTGGAGTTCCCACTTAATCGGACTAACGCGGTAAGCATTGTTTCCGTAGGCCCTGAAGGAACTCTTCCTATCCCATTCCCAACATGACATGCAAGACATGAATTTGCATTGAAGATCGGACCCAAACCTCTTCTATCCAATTGACCTGTACTAGAATTTTCCCAGGCGACATCGAATATAGACTGTCCAACGGTAAAATCAGAAATTTTACTTAGAGGAAGTTGCGCGGGAAATTGTAGATATGCTTTAGAGGTAAAATTGTAGGAGGTCATACCTTGACCTCCTGATAATTCTTCTCCCTCTTCGTATTCCCAAGTGTTCTTCGAGTTCGGGAGGTTTGAGAGAAGTGGAAGCAACTCGGCAAATCCGCAAGATGGGTCTACCGAGATACAATCTCCCTTTCCAAAAAATGAATTAGAACATCCTATTAGAAAAAATGAAACTAGAAGAAAATGGTTTCTAAATTTTAGGTTCAAACTTCTATTCAGGGATTGTCAACTCAACCGGGCTTTTTGCTGCCCATGAATCCTGAAGGTCAGGCCTTCCTAAAGAACCTCTGAAATTCCAACCCCATCCATGAATGGAACCCGTTGGCATAAGAACAAACCCATGAAGAGCTCCGATCCCTAAGCTAGAAGCCTTTTCGATCCCGACTACACTTAGGCCGGGCTCTGTCACCTTTGTAGTTGCATCAGGATTTCCTAAATTACCTTGGCCGTTCTCTCCCCAACCTTTTATGGTCCCATCTGCAAGAATTGCAAAACTCTGGGTCCCACCGGAGAATACTCTTTTTGCGTTTGTGATATTATTCACAAGTAGCGGAGAATTTTTAGGGCTATCTTGATTTCCGATCCCTAACTGTCCGCTCGCGTTTAAACCCCAAGCATAAACAGTCCCGTCATTTTTTAATGCGAGAATATGATCTCTTCCGTTTGCGATATGTTTTATCCCGGTTAATCCATCTACTTTAGTAGGAGTAGAAGAGATTGCGGTTGCACTTGATGTGGTCCCATTTCCTAAATTTCCGTATTGGTTTCTTCCCCATACATAAACGTAACCGTCTTTATCCAAAGCAGCCGAATGTTGAGAGCCTGCGATCACTTGAATGATATTCGTAAGATTTACAACGTTTACTGGGTTTGATGATACAGTTGTGGTTGTGATCGCCGGATCTGCATTTCCTAATTGGCCGACATTATTTTGTCCGAATGCAACTACTGTTCCATCCGATTTTAAGATTACAGCGTGATTGAATCCGAATGCTCCCATGACAGCGTTACTGATACCGGGAACTTCGGTGGGAGGAGTTTGGGCAGCAGGGTTTCCTGCAGTTCCTACCGCGGGCTCAGATGTATTTCCTAATCCTAACTGACCTTGGGCATTTGCTCCCCAAGTATACACTTTACCATTATCCTTGATCGCAAGAGAGTTGTTTTGATTAAAACTGATACCTACGATCCCGGAGATGGAAGTAATTTTGGTAATATTCGGATTTGTAGTATCACCTTCGGAGAAGCCGGTCCCGAGTTGCCCTTTATTATTTCTTCCGCAAGTGTATATATATCCGTTCTTAATAAATCCTGAATGTGATCCGCCGGCAGAAAGTAAACTTCCGAAATAGAAAGAGACCGTTTTCTCTACTTTCCCTTTTTCCGTAGTTAATACTATCTTAAGTGAGTTTTGCCCAAGTTTCGGTTTTAAAGATAATTGAAAATTTGTAGTTTCATTTTCAATTTCGGTCTCTTTGGAATCGTTTAGGAAAAATTCGTATGTTCCGGAGCTAGCGTTGTCGATCCCAAGATCGAGTTGGTAAACTGATAAAACTTCTCCTTCCTGGGGAGAAGAGATCTCGAAATTTCCGACAGAAGTAGCGTTTGGAGTATTTGTGCCCAGAAGCCCGAATGGCATCTGGGAGTTTGAATCAGAACAGGTCCAAAGGAATAAAAGTAGTAGGGGGGTTATATGTTTCATAGTTTAAATCGATAATGAATCTAAGTCTCAATATCAAAATAACCAGACTTGAAAGAATCCCTTTTTGGTCAATCCCTAAAATGTGCTCTAAAAAACCAGAATTCTACTTTGTTTCTTTCTTCTTCCAGGTAACCGCAGCGATCCGTTTTTCAGAATTCGAATCTTGGATCAGGATCTCCAAACGTTTCAGTTTGGTTTCCTCTCTCTTAGGACTGATCACCCACCAAATGGAAGTTCTTTTATAATACGGAGCTTGTTCCTGAAAAAATTTCCAGGCCTTGGAATTCTTCTGGAATCGCTTTTGAAAGGATTCGGGAAGTTCGATCGATTTCTGTTCGAAAGAGTATTGTTTCGTTTTTTTCTTTTTCGTGTGAAAGGCTTTGAGACCCGATTCGGTCGCTTTTCCTTCCTGGATCAATTCCTGCATCCGTTTCGTATTTACAGTACTCCATATACTTGTGGCTTTTCGAGGAGTAAAACGGATCGAATAACTATCTTCGTCTAAACCTTTTCTTACACCGTCGATCCAGCCGAAACATAATGCCTCGTCCAGCGCTTCTTTATAAGAAATTCCTTTTTTAGAAGATTTTGTTTTATAAAATCCTAAGACAAGTTCGGATCCTTTATTAAAATTCTTGGAAAGCCAGGAGTGAAATTCTTTTTGATTTTTAAAGAACTTAGGCTGCATGAGGAATTCTACTTGGCAGAAAATTAAAATACATGTAACTTATGAAAGTTATTTCCTAAGGATTTTATGAGAAATAAAAATATAAGCCTCCGTTTTTTTCAAATCTTAATTCTATTCACCCTACAGTATTGTTTAAGTGCTTCCGCAAATATACAGGATTTTAAGGGACATTTTGCCGGGAACGATCCTAGGGATTTGGTCTCCGATATCCCGAAAGGGAAAGTGAGAGCGGTTTTTCTGGGGACAAGTTCCATTCTTCTGGATGACGGAGAAACCCAGATCCTGACGGACGGATTTTTTTCAAGACCTTCTCTTTTTAAAACTGCATTCGGAAAAGTTTCTTCAAATGAAGAAGAGATTAAATACGTTATGCTTCTCTCTGGGATCAAAAAATTAAAGGGGATTTTTGTTTGCCATTCCCATTATGATCATTCTATGGACGCACCATATATTGCAAAAGAGACGGGTGCTAAATTATACGGATCGGAATCCACGATGCAGATCGGAAGGGGAGGAGGACTTGCAGAAGATAGAATGGAATTATTCAATCCCGGAAAAAAGATCCAGATCGGAAAATTTAAGATCACAGTCCTAAACTCGAAACATACTCCGCCATTCAAAATTTTAGGAAAAACGAATGCTGCGGACCCAAACCGCCCTCATTTAACCGAAGCCTTGCCTCAACCTGCAAATGCGGAAGATTATATAGAAGGAGGCACATTCGATTTTTTGGTAGAGCATGGGAAAAATTCCATACTGATCAAAGGAAGTACGAATTATATAGAAGATGCCTGGAAGGATCTAAAGGCGGACGTAGTTTTTCTTGGGATCGCGATGCTCGGGAAATTGGACGAGGATTTCCAAACTAAATATTACGAAGAGACTATCGGTAAAACTTCTCCTAAGATCGTAATACCTGTACACTGGGATAATTTTTTTAGACCGTTAAGCGAGCCGTTGGAACCGAATTTAAGTTTGGGAGACGATGTGAAAAAGGGAATGGAATTTATGATCAGAAAAACTTCTCAGGATGGGATCCAATTTAAGATCCTGAGAGGATTTGAAAGTATACTATTATTTTAAGGGATCAACACTGTTCGAATTTTGAATATAAGGAAAATAAGATGAATGAAGAACAGTTTATCGAGCAAGCTTTGGAACATCTGGACTCCTTTGGTCCGGATCTGAAGAACGGCCTTAGCAATCATGCTCCGATGGTTTGCGAAGCTTTATATTCTTTAGGGAAGGCCGAGGCAATTCCGGGTTGGTTGGAAAAATACGGGAACCAATTTATTCCGAAAAAGAAATCCAAGAATAAAATAGATACTACGGATTGGAAAAATTTTCTAGGAGAGCCGGAAACATATCCGGAGTGGGAAATATTTTTTAGCAATGAGATCGAAACTGGATATTGGAAACAGGTCCTTGCCGAATGGGTTGTGAAGTTAGCACCAGGTATATGCGCGGACGCAACTCACGGAGTGATCAGAACTGGGCACGCGGTTAGAAATCTCGTAAGGAAAGAAACCAAATTAAGAAAAAAAGAACTAGCTTCAGGATTAGCAGTATGGGCTTCGAACTATTTGGAATTGCCGACTTCTTTCGATGCGTTATTAGGATTAAATCCTGAGGATGCGATCCAAAAAGTGGAATTCGCTCCAAATGGATCCAAAAACTCGAACGGAACGATCGTAACCACTTTGCAAAACCTTGCTCAATTCGAGACATTCGCTCCAACGATCGGCTATCTGGATGTTTCAAATAAGCCGGAAGATATCATTTCCGACTTAGCGGAAACATTCTCTAAAGTTGCCTTGAATAATGTAGAAGATACTTTATCCGCAATCGTATTCGTTCATTCCGTAACGAGTGTATCCGCTCTTAGAAGTATATTGCCTTTTTTGAATGAACCTAGGCAAAAGTCCCTTCTACGATATTCCTGGCAGTCTTCCGCAGCTCTTTTTGCATCATACGGAAAAAGAATCGATCTAAACGTTCCTGAAAGGTTTGAAAAGGAAACCAAGGAAGAAATGATAGAAGAGGCAATTAAACATGGGGACGAACACGTAATTAAGTTTACGGAAGCTTGTTTGAAAGAATACGGATCTAAGTCTTCTTCCGCATTTATTGCTGCTATCCAATTGGTGCGAAAACATTTGGATCCGATCTAATAAAATTTTAAGAAATAATAGTCCTAAAAGTCAAATTTACTCTTGGGTTGACTACGGACTTTGTTTTCGAAAGATTGTGAAGCCAATTCGTTTGCGTTTCTCCTTTCATGATCAATAAACTTCCATGTTCCAAGATCAGAGATATTTGTTCTCCCGAGGATTTATGTTTGAAGGAGAATTTTCTTTCGGCTCCAAGAGAAAGAGATGCGATCACCGTATTTTTTCCCAACGATTTCTCATCGTCGCTATGCCAAGCCATCCCTTCTTGGCCATTATTGTATAGATTAAGTAGACATGAATTGAATTTGTTCCCGGAAATTTCTTCTACGATTAATTTTAACTCGGAAAGTTCTTTATTCCAAGACAAAGCTTTTTTGGTAGTATTAGAATAAGTATATTCGTAATCGGAATCTCCGAACCAAGCTACTTTTCTTTTAGTAATAATACGTTTCCCAAAGATGATCGCTTCATCGTTTTTCCAAGGAATATCTTTTAATAAAACGTTTAGATAAAGATCTGCAGATGATTTGGAAAGTATCGGCCCATGATAATGTACCGTTCCGTCATACGGAAGAAAGTTTCGATTAGTTTGTTCTTGAAAAAGATCCATCTTTCCAAACTTTATATTTTTCTTTTAAACAATGGCCGCAAGGGCGGAAATTTTCTCGAATTGCTTCTTCTTCCGAGGCGAAAAATACACGATTCTTTCGATCCATTCTTTTGCCCGATTTGCAGGAGAGGTTTCCGTATATTTTTAATTTCATATTTCCTGCAAGACGGATCTTACGACTTCTAATATAAGATCTGACCGTTCCTGTGTCCAAGTCTTCATGAAAGATCATCATGATACCGCGTAGTGAAAGATAATGCCCAGAGTATGTCTCTCTCCACTTAGAACTTCGCTTACACCATGTTTGACTTGGGAACTATAGTATCCCTTTGAACCTTTAACAGGAAGAAAATCTGTAGTGAATAATATCATATCTCCCATTTTAGGGCGAAACACTAAAGGTTTTGATTGGGCTCGAGGTCTGGATAAGGTCAGAACGAATTCTCCTCCAGTATAATCTTTCTCGGGCCTATTCAGAAAGAAGGCGGCTTGCATCGGAAAATAGATCTCACCGTATAGATCTTGATGAAGGGTATTAAATCCCCCTGTTCCGTATTTTAAGAGTAAACTTGTAGGAAGAGTTTGTCCTTTCTCTTTGCATATCTGCTCTAATTGTTCCAACCGATCCGGAAAACGTAGATCCTTTCCTAAATTTTCCATCCATCGATTCGCGAGAGGAAAAAGTTTCGGGTATAATAAATCTTTTATACTTCTGATAAACTCCGGTTCTGGATCTCTAAAATATTTGTATTCCCCGATCCCGAAACGATATCTTTCCATGATCACAGTTTTGCGAAATAGATCCTGATCTTTATATAAGGAGATCAATTCTTCGCAAGTGGTAGGATCAAATATGTCGGAACAAAGGGATGCACCGGAAGTATTCAAATTCTCTAAAGTGCTTCCCCAATTCATTCTTGAAAAATCCGCTTTCATAGATCGTTTCTGTTTACTAGATCCGTTTTGGCAGCTTCCCAGCCGATCATTGCGATCTTTCTGGAACTTCCCCAATGGTACTCTCCGAAATCTCCATTAGATTGGATCACTCTATGACAAGGGATCAGAAATGCGACCGGGTTGTTCCCGATTGCAGTTCCAACCGCTCTGGAAGCATTTGGCCGTTCAATTCGTTCTGCAATCTGGCCGTAAGTGGAAAGATTTCCCATAGGTATTTTCAGAAGAGTTTCCCAAACTTTCAGTTGAAAGTCCGTCCCTTTCAAATGTAATTTAATCTGGTTCAACTTGCCCCAATCATGCGAAAAAATGAATAAAGCATTTTGTTGGATCAAATCGACAGTTTGTGAATAATTCGCATTTGGAAAAATGGACTTCAGCTCTTGGAAGGCCTTCTTCTCATTTTCAAAAAAAGAAATATAACAAATCCCTTTTGAAGTGGAGGCCACTAAAAGTTTACCGAAAGGACTTTCTGCAAAACTATAGTTGATAGAAAGATCTTTTCCTCCGTTTTTATATTCTCCCGGGGTCATTCCTTCTATATTCACAAATAGATCGTGCAATCTTCCCGTACCTGAAAGGCCTGAATCTAAAGCAGTATCCAATAAGGAGTTACCGTTTTCTTTCAGTAATTTTTTGGCATACTCCAGAGTTGTATATTGTAGGAACTTTTTCGGACTTACTCCCGCCCAATCAGTGAACATTCTTTGAAAATGGTGAGGACTCAGATGAAGTTTATTTGCGACGTCTTCGAGCCTCGGTTGAGTCTTAAAATTTTTACGTAGAAAATGGATTGCCTCTGCAATTCTATTGAAGTCTGTATTTTCTTGGTCTTTCATACGTTTGAGTATAAGTAAAAACGGAAGCCCGGAAAACCCGATACTTGCTTTTTTTATAGAATCAGATCATATCATCTGATTTTCGCAAAAGAAAATTTGGGCGGTCCTCCCGTTTCACGGGAGTCGCGCTGCTTCGAGTTCCGCTAGCGCTTCATCCAGGCAAAGCCTGGACTAAAGCTCTCCGCATCGCTACCGCGAAGTGAAACTGGAGCCTTGCGTCCGAAAAACTTTTTATATAAATCGTTTCTTTATCGAGATAGGGACTTCGATGTTAGCAGCATATATCTACATATTCCCCGTGATCCGAACAGAACAGAGCCGTATTTCTTCATTATCAAAATTTCTCTTTAATTCGCATTGCGGAATCTGGATTCCCCGTTCCGGACAGGGAATAGGTAAGCCCCGCCCATTTAGGGCGGGGGCCGGCCGGTGGTTTATCGTTCTGCAGAAAAAACTCCTTAACACAGTTTCGAAGGATTCACAATCAATTTTCCATGAGGACTTTGTAGGAGCTCCTACAGGAAAATGGAAAAGAATTCTTATTGATTGCTCTCTACTTTTTTCATTCGAAGGTCATTCTCAAAAATAGGATTTTTCTAAAATATAAACATTACCCTTTCTTTCAATACTCCAGTGGATCGAAGTCGTTTTTTGTAGAAAGGGAAAATCGTGACTTACTAAAATCAAGGCACAGTTCAATCCTAACAAAGCAGTCTCCAAACATTCCGTTCCGACGATATCTAAGTGGTTTGTAGGCTCGTCCATAATGATTAGCTGAGGTTGATAAAGCATCCCGATCGCGAAGAGTAATTTTTTGGTCTCTCCCGGACTAAATAAATCACTTTCTAAAAGTCTTTTCGGATCTGAACCTAATCTAGTAACGAAAGTCATAAGTTTTCCGAGCTTATCATCTCCTAGTTTTCTGATATCTTCCTTAATTGAAATTGTGGCTTTTTCATTGATCTCTTGAGGTATATAAAGAATATTTTCTTTTTCTAATTTGATCTGTTGCAAAATAAAACGGATCAAACTGGACTTTCCAAAGCCATTATTTCCTGTGATCCCTATTTTATCAGAAGGATTTATATTTAGATGATCTATCAAAAGTGATTTATCTACGCCTAATACAATATTCGTAGATCCAAGTGCCAATAAACCATTACGTCTGGATATTTCCGTTTGAAATTCTATCCCGGTCGTATATTCCTTTTTAACCTTATGTTTTTCGAGTTTTTCTGTAGTCTGATTCAATCTTCCTTGGATCTGATTGACTAATTTTCCTCCGACCCCGTCTTTTCCTGTCACCCTTGCTCGATTGAGTTTTTCTCTGGAGTCATGATCATTCTTTGCAATTCCACGTTTGGAAACTCTACTGTCAGAGTTTTGAGCCAACAGTTTTCTCTCCTGTAAAACGGAATTCATTCTTCTTTTTTCTGTCAGTAATTCCGAATATACTTTTCGATTATATTCCAGTTCGGATCCATACTGGGCTTTTGCTTCCGTGTAATTTCCTTTAAATGCGGAGACTTTGGGAGGATCTATAAATAAACAATTGGAACAAAGCGAATCTAAAAGTTCCCGGTCGTGGCTTACGATCAAGCCGATCCCTTTATATTCTAGTAATACTTTTTTGATAATCGATTTTGTCTGAATATCCAAATGGTTTGTAGGTTCGTCGATCGCCAAAAGTTCCGGATCTTCATATAAAACTTTTCCTATTTGAAAACGTTTTCTTTCTCCATGGCTTAAAGAATCCCATCGATTCAGCCCATCCTCGTTGATTCCCAGGATACTTTTTAGTTTGATCGCTATCTTATCGTAAGAATAGATAAAATCCTCGATATTATCAGGTGCAAAATCCGTTCTCTGCTCGCAATACGCAGAGGAGTCAGGCTTAAGGATTACTCCTTTCTGGGCTTTTAGTAGATCGGTGCAAAGTTTTAGGAACGTACTTTTGCCGGTTCCGTTTGGCCCGACGATCGCAGTCCATCCGGAATAAATATTTAAACTAACCGATTCGAATAAAGGTTCGGAGGAACCGTCGTAAGAAAAATGGATATTATTGATTTGAAGAAGATTCGATTTCATATAGCTTCCTGTTTCGGATCTTTCTAAAGTATTAAGAAAGATGAATGTTTATGTACGTGTTATTCTTGAATTTGAAAATATGCGCCTTGAGGCTTAAACTTCTGAATTCTTGAATCTCACATTGGTAAGCTTTGAAATCGGCAAGAGGCCTTGCCCTGTTCTTCTCCTTTAGACTAAAAGAAATTAAGCGTTACGATTGTTCGCAAGCAATTTCTGAATAAAAATTCCGCCATAGATTCGAGTAAGGCTGTGTAGGGGGCTCTGATTCGAAATTTGGAACTTTGGCAAGGCAAAATTTTCCGTTAGAATTGTGTAGGAGCTCCTACACAATTTTCTTATAAATTTGTTTGAAATGAGATACGTTTTGTGATACGGAGCTCTGAGTACCACCACACCGGCGCCCCTTCGCAGCGACAATAGGAGCGAGAAGACGACCAGCATTGCTGAGTCGGTGGCTGAAAGCCAAAAAGAGTCGTAACAAGTACGATCACACCGGTTCCCATCCAAAGAGGGTGGTGGGGAATATCTTATACAGAGATTTCAAATCTATCGGTGCAATTTGCTTGACTCTTTCTGATTCGGACTTTAAATTTCAAAATGTCACATAGTGTGACATTTTGGGTTTGCGTAAATGGGAACAAAGGAACAGACGAGAGAGCTTCTTTTGGAAGCAGCAGAAAGCCTCTTTCTGGAAAGGGGAATTCTTGCAGTTTCTATGGAAGATATCGCAGTTCAAGCTTCTTGCACTCGCCGAAATCTATATCGTTACTTCGAAACGAAAGAGGGCTTGAGTATAGAAGTCCTTCGCAAACTTTTAGCACCCTGGAATCATTTTCAAACAGAGACATTTCGCAATTTAAGAGAAGCAAATTTGTCTGGTAGGCAGGAGTTCGAATCATTTTTGAAGGAGCTTGCTTCTTATCTTGAAATTCATAAATCACTACTTCGTTTTACTGCCGAATTCGATTTTATTTTCCGAGATCGTAATAGTTTTCGGCTACAGGATTCGGACGAACAAAAATTGTACGAAGAGTTTCGTGTCTCGGAACAGATCCTTGTTCGGATCTTAGAACGAGGCGAAGACGATGGTACTTTGAAAATTTCTTATCCTATGTCCGTTTTAGTTCCTACAATCACGACCGTTCTTTGGGGACTTGGACAAAGAGTTGCACTTCGGGAAACTTTAATCCCGATCGAATTTGGAGTACAGGCAATGGAACTCGTGCAAACACAAATCGATCTATTCATATCAGCACTTTCTAATAAAGAAAGAACATAAAAATAGTAAGGAGAATCAAATGTCTAAAAGTTTCGAACTTCCAAAGGAATTATTATTAGGGAGCGCTACCGCCGCCACTCAAATCGAAGGAGGCGATGTAAATAATAATTGGTATCATTGGTCCTTGGCCGGCAAAGTAGGGAACGGAGAATCGAGCATTACAGGAGCCGATCATTATAATAAGTATGTAGAAGACGTAGAGCTTCTTTCTGAACTTCATCATGAATGTTATAGAATGAGTATAGAGTGGAGTAGAATTGAACCTGAACAAGGTAAATGGTCTTCGGAGGGAGTGGAACATTATAGAGACGAGTTCCGTAGACTTATACAAAAAGGAATAAAACCTTTAGTAACTCTTCATCATTTTTCCTGTCCTCAATGGTATCAAGAGAAGGGCGGCTGGTTGAGTGAAAACGCTGTAGAAGATTTTATTCGATTCGTAAAATTTTCCGTAGAAACTTTCGGAGATCAAATTTCAGAATGGTGCACGATCAACGAGCCGAATGTTTTTGCAAACGATAGTTATATGGATGGCAAATATCCTCCAGGAGGACACGGGGATATCGCTGCGTACATGAAAGTTACGAAGAGGATGGTGATCGCTCACCTTAAATCATACAAACTGATCCATCAGATCCGTAAAGAGAAAGGTTTTGCTGGAGAGACAAAAGTAGGTTTTGCACATCATATTGCTATCTTCGAACCTTTGAATTCTCATCCTTTGGCAAAGCTTGGATGTTTTTTGAGCGATTATCTATTTCATGAGATCCATATGAAAGGCTTTGTCGAAGGAAAGTTGGTCTTCCCACTTGGCTCCGGCTATCCGGAAGGGAAGGGGATCTTCTGCGATTTCATGGGGATCAATTATTATTCCCGACATCTATTTAAAGCTTCTTATAATCCAGGAAACCTTTTCGCGACTCCTATGGTAGATCCTACAATTCCGGAATCTTCTAAAAACGATTTAGGATGGGAAATTTATCCGGAAGGGCTTTATAAAGTCTGCCAAAGGACTTGGAAACGTTATAAACTTCCGATCTATATCACCGAGAACGGGATCCCGGATGAGAAGGATGAGAAGAGAGAAAAATATATCATAGACCATCTCTACCAACTCAAACGCCTTCTGGACGACGGAATAAAAGTTGAACGTTACTATTATTGGTCCTTTTTGGATAACTTAGAATGGAACGACGGATATGGGCCTCGCTTTGGTCTCGTTGAAGTAGACTATTCTAACATGAAACGAAAGCCTCGACCAAGCGCACTGCGCTATGCCAAGATTTGTCGTACTAAGAAGATAGTGAGACCGTAAAAGTTTACGCAAGGAAGCTAAGGGCAATCAACTGAAGATTGGAATTTATGTAAAACTTGCCCCCACCCAAGTTCGGGTGGAGGAGGTGGGCTTGTGGGAGAAGCGAGTTCCCCTGTATCAGCAAAACGTTCCTTTTGCAATCGGAAAATTGTGATTACGTTTTTGTAGGAGCTCCTACAAAAACCATAGCGAATTTATTGTTGCAATAGAATGACTTTTGTGCTAAACGAAGGCTCCGTTTCGGCGAAGGCGGGTACCACCGCACCGGCCCCCACCTAATCGAACGACCCGTAGGGAGTGAGATTCCTGAAAGGTTGCCGACCGGAGGAAGGCAAAATTTTAAATGAACAAGCTGCACTTCAATGAATACGTTCAAGAGGGCGGGGAGAACATTCCCCTTCAAATCTACTGTAAAATCCCATTAAGAACGCGCGTTCCATTTTATGATTTCCGCCTGATCTTGAAATGCTTACTATGAAATTTCTGATTTAAGTTTATGAAAGATTTTCAAAAAAGAATCTTCGTCCTCTTAGCGACTCCGCGTCTTTGCGCCTCAGCGTGAAAATAACTTGGCGCCTCCGTGTCCTCTGTGAACTCCGTGCGAAACAATCTCCTCTTGGAATTGACTTACGCTTCTATCGGCGAGCGAATGGTTTTTCTGCCTGTGACCTTCTATCATGTCTCTTCCGTATTTAAATCCAGGGATCTTCGCACATATCGATGCGGGAAAAACCACACTTCTTGAAAGAATTCTTTTTGAGACTGGAAGGATCTCAGCACCCGGACGAATAGAAGAAGGAACTACAGAGTCAGATTATTTACCGGAAGAAATTGAAAGAGGGATTTCTATCCAGTCCACAGTCGCAAGGATCCCTTATCCGAATTCTGAAGAGCCCAGAGTTCTTCTACAATTCGTGGATAACCCGGGACATTTGGATTTTCAGTCCCAGGCAAACGCATCTCTACTTGTTTCCGATTTTGGCTTAGTCCTCATCGACTCATTCGAAGGACTAAAGTCCCAAACCTTCCAAAATGTGGAGGCTCTTCGTAAATCCGGAAAACCTATATTATTTTTTCTAAATAAACTGGATCGCCCCGGAGCGGACATTCTTTCTCCTCTAGTGGACCTGGAAGTTGCTCTCGGAAAAGAGCCAATACTTCTTTTTAGAGAAGACGGAACAGTTCCCGTTCTCGAAGAAAAAGGAGAAGAGTCGGAGTTCCTACCTCTAATTGAATGGGATCACGGGCTTTCGGAAGAATATCTCAAAGATCATTCACTTCTCCCTAAGCTTGCTCTTCAGGGTTTGGTCCAAGGTTTTTGGAAGGGAGAAATATTTCCGGTGCTTGGAGGCTCCGCTCTTCAAGGAAGGGGAATTGCAGAACTTCTTCGTTTATTGGAAGAGTTTGCAAAAGGAAAACCTGCGTTTGTTTCTCCTGAAAAAAACTCACAAGGAATTGCTTTCAAAAGGGAGATCCATCCGGAATTAGGAAAACTTCTTCATTTCCAAACATTGGCATCTATCAAAGTCGGGGACGTCTTCCTACATGATGGGACCAAACATAAGCTAGAGAACTTATACCAAATTTCCGCAAGAGAATACGAAGAAACTTCCGAAGCAAAACCTGGCGAACTTCTCGCTACGACTTCTCTTTTGGATTGGAAGCCTGGGGAACTTCTTTCGAGACATAATACGGAAAATCAAAGCTTATTGTCTCCTATCCGAAAACAATTCCAAATCCTTATTGAGCCAGAGAAGGGAGAAGATCGGCAAGAGCTTTGGGATCGCCTTCAAGATCTGGCTTGGTTGGATGAAGCAATCGGTGTAGATATTCTCTCCGAAACCGGGCAATTTCGCTTATCAGGCACTGGAGAGTTGCATTTAGAGATCTCTCTTTCTCGTTTGAAGGAGTCTTTTACTAAAAGCTTTCAAACAAGTGGAATCAAGGTTGCAAGATTTGCTCTATGGAAAAATTTGGTTCAAAAGGTCGCATTTCAGCATACCGCGTTCGATCAAAAGATCTCGAGCGGTCAGGTGCTCGCGTCCTTGGAAAGTTCTCACAACTTTTCCAAGGGAGTGCGGTTTAATGTTCAGCTACAGGATACTGTAAAAGAGGCGATTTCTTCCGCATTTGCAGAAGTCACCGCCAAGGGAAAAGACGGAGAAGAAGTTCTCGGTCTTGAGATGATTGTCGAAGGTTATGAACCTCCGAGCGAGACAAAGTCTCTCGATCTATCCGCCCTGATCAAAGTAGCTGTCATCAAAGGTTTAAAGGACATAATTCCGGATCATTCGGATTTCATTGGTCCCCGTTCCGAGCTGGAGATTCTTACACCGAATCAATATCTTGGAGATATATTAGCAAGTTTAGCTAAGAGGGACGCGAAGATTCGTAAGGTTACTGAGTTAACCGAAGGACGTCACTTGATCCAGGCAAGCGCTTCTACGCAAAACTTGCTTGGCTTTAGCGGTGTCCTTAGAAATATGGCACAGGGAAGGGGCGTCCTATCTTTGGACACCCTTTTTGACTTTGATAACCATTCTGTATTGTTTTAACAAACAAGTCTGAATTCAGATTTGTTAATAAAGTAAGGAGTTAAAAACGCTATGGCTAAGGAGAAATTCGACAGGTCCAAACCACACTTAAACGTTGGTACTATCGGACACGTTGACCATGGAAAAACCACGCTAACGGCAGCAATCACCACTACGCTTGCAAAAGTATTGGGTGGAAAAAACAAAGCCGTAGCTTACGACCAAATCGATAACGCACCTGAGGAAAAGGCTCGTGGAATCACCATCGCTACTTCTCACCAAGAGTACGAAACTGCGAACCGTCACTACGCTCACGTAGACTGCCCAGGCCACGCTGACTATGTTAAGAACATGATCACTGGTGCTGCTCAGATGGACGCTGCGATTTTAGTTGTATCCGCAACTGACGGACCAATGCCTCAAACGAAAGAGCATATCCTGCTCGCTCGTCAGGTAGGTGTTCCTTACATCATCGTATTCATCAACAAAGCTGACATGCTTGCTGCTGACGAGCGCGAGGAAATGATTCAAATGGTTGAGATGGACGTTCGCGACCTTCTTAACAAATACAATTTCCCTGGCGACGATACTCCTATCGTTTACGGATCAGCTCTGAAAGCTCTTGAAGGCGACGAGTCTGAGTTAGGAGCTCCTTCTGTAGTAAAACTAATGGAAGCTCTGGACACTTACGTTCCAAATCCTGAGCGTATTATTGACAAACCTTTCCTAATGCCAGTAGAGGACGTATTCTCTATCACTGGTCGTGGAACTGTTGCAACAGGAAGAGTAGAGCAAGGAACTTTGAAAATCAACGACGAAGTTGAAATCGTTGGTGTTCGTCCTACTACTAAGACTGTTGTTACCGGAATTGAAATGTTCCGTAAACTTTTAGATTCTGCACAAGCTGGAGACAATATCGGTGCTCTTCTTCGTGGAACTAAAAAAGAAGACATCGAGAGAGGACAGGTTCTTGCTAAGCCAGGATCTATCACTCCTCACAAAAAGTTCAACGCGGAAGTTTACGTTCTTACTAAGGACGAAGGTGGACGTCACACTCCATTCTTCAATAACTACCGTCCACAGTTCTATTTTAGAACTACCGACATCACTGGCGTCTGTAACCTACCTAACGGTATGGAAATGGTAATGCCTGGTGACAACGTTACTATGAGCATCGAGTTGATCCACCCGATCGCTATGGACAAAGGTCTTAAATTCGCGATTCGCGAAGGTGGAAAGACTATCGGTTCTGGCGTAGTGGCTGAGATTACCGAGTAAGAGAAAGGGAATGGCTGGCCAAAAGATCAGAGTAAAGCTTAAAGCTTTCGATCATAAGTTGATCGACCAATCAACTTACGAGATCGTTGCGACTGCCAAAAGGACCGGAGCTACTGTCTCCGGTCCGATTCCTCTTCCAACGAAGAAGGAAATATACACAGTCCTCCGTTCTCCACACGTAAATAAAAAATCAAGAGAGCAGTTTGAGATGAAAACTCACAAAAGGCTCATCGACATCCTGGACACTAACGAAGATACAGTTGAAGCTTTAATGAAGTTACAACTACCTGCGGGTGTTTCAGTGGATATTAAATCCTAAGGGAAGAAGAAATGGCAAAGGGATTAATCGGTAAAAAGATAGGGATGTCCCAAATCTTCGACGAACAAGGAAACATCATTCCTGTAACCGTCTTAGAAGTAGGTCCCTGCGCAGTTTCCCAAGTCAAGTCCGCAGCTACGGACGGTTACGACGCGATTCAATTAGCTTATCAGGATGATAAAGAAAAACACCTGACAAAAGGCCAAGTTGGCCATTTGACAAAAGCTGGAATCACTACTCCGAAAAGAGTGTTGAAGGAATTCCGAAATTTCGGTGAAGAACCTGCGGCGGGTGCTGAACTAAAAGCACAAGACGTGTTCGCAGTTTCTGATATTGTAAAAGTTACAGGAACCAGCAAAGGTAAAGGTTTCCAAGGTGTTATCAAAAGATACGGACACCATGGTGGACCAGGAGCTCACGGTTCTCGTTTTCATAGACATCCTGGATCCATGGGATCCAACACTACTCCAGGTAGAGTATTCAAAGGTCGTAAATTACCAGGCCGTATGGGATTCGATACGAAAACCGTACTAAACCTAAAAGTGGTTCGTATTCACGAAGCAGAAAATCTGGTTTTTGTAAGCGGATCCGTTCCGGGACCTGCAAATTCCATCATCACTATTGAGAAGATATAAAGATCCGGTAGAGTCATGAAAGCACAGAAGTACTCAAAAGAAGGAAAACTGCTCTCGGAAATCGAACTTCCTGCAGCGTTGTTCGAATCCAAATACAGCAGCGGCGCGATTTACGACGCCATCAAGGCGGAGAACGCGAACCTCCGTTCTGGGAATCATCATACGAAAACTCGTTCGGAAGTTTCCGGGGGCGGTAAAAAGCCTTGGTCCCAAAAAGGAACCGGTAGAGCTCGTCAGGGTTCCATTCGCGCTCCTCATTGGGTGGGCGGTGGTACCGTTCACGGACCTCGTAAGAGAGATTATTCTTATAACGTTTCTCCTAAAGTGAAACGCAGAGCGGTTCTTTCCGTTCTGAATAAGAAAGCTCAAGACTCGGTTATCAAAGTTATAGAAGATCTGGATCCGAAAGAATTCAGTACTAAAACTTTCGCAACCTTGTTCAATAATATCGGATTAAAGAATACCGGAGTGATCGGATTCTTAGTGGGTGGAGAGAGCGACGTCGTTAAGAAGTCCGTTCGTAATATCCCTACTGTGAAATACATCAACTCCAAGCGTATCGCGGTGAGAGACATTCTATATAATAGAAATCTTGTGATCACTGAAGCGGCTTTAGGAGAGATCCTGAAACATTACGGAGAAACAAAATGAATCTTAACGAAGTAATTTTATCTCCGATCATCACTGAGAAGTCCCAGGATCTGGAAACTATCGGTGAAAAAGCCGGCAAAAGAACCGTAAAATACACTGTGGAAATCCATCCTAGAGCGAACAAAACTCTAGTGAAGGAAGCTTTCCGCAAAATTTATAACGTAGTACCTTCTTCCGTAAACATTCAAGTGTATCGCGGAAAGATAAAAAGATTCCGTCATCTACCTGCTCCTAAAGCTCATTGGAAAAAAGCAATCGTGACTTTCCAAGACGGAGCAAGCATCGACTTCGGAAAGGAAGCATAAGAAATGGGAATTAAAAAGTTTAAACCCGTTACTTCCGCCAGCCGTTTCAAATCGGTATTAACTTTCGAGGAAATCACCGAGTCAGAACCGTATCGCCCTTTAACGATCAGCCTAAATTACAAAGCAGGTCGCGGAGAAGGTGGTAAAATTGCGGTTCGCAGAAAAGGCGGAAGAGTAAAACGCAAATATCGTATCATCGACTTCAAACGTCGCAAAGTAGGAATTACCGCTACAGTTAAAACTGTAGAGTACGATCCATATCGTTCGGCGTTCATTTCTCTCGTTAGTTACTCTGACGGAGAATATGCTTATATCCTAAATGCTGAAGGCATGAAAGTTGGAGACAAAGTTTCCAATGGAGAAGGAGCTGAAATCAAAGTTGGAAACGCACTTCCGCTTGGAAAAATTCCTCCAGGCACAAACGTTCATAACGTAGAGCTTAAAATCGGAAGAGGCGGCCAGATCGCAAGAACCGCAGGATCTTTCGCTACTATCGCAGGTAGAGACGGAGAATACGTTCTTCTGAAACTTCCAAGCTCCGAAGTTCGTAAAGTTCATCAAAACTGCTACGCAACTGTAGGAATTTGCAGCAATAGAGATCATAACCTTGTTTCTATCGGTAAAGCCGGAAGAAACAGATGGTTGGGAAAACGTCCTAAAGTCAGAGGGGTAGTAATGAACCCTGTTGATCACCCACATGGTGGTGGTGAAGGACGTACTTCCGGAGGACGTCACCCAGTGACTCCTTGGGGTATTCCTACCAAAGGATACAAAACTCGTCGTAGGGCAAAACCTTCTGACAAGTTTATCATCCAGAAGAGAAAGGGAAATAGGAGCAGGTAATCATCATGAGATCTTCTAAAAAAGGTCCGTTCATCGACAGTCACCTCATGAGCAAGGTGATTAAGCTGAACTCTGAAAATCAAAAGAAACCATTTAAGACCTGGTCTCGTAGAAGTACGATTTTCCCGGACATGATCGGTCACACAATCATGGTCCATAACGGAAACAAATTTATCCCTGTTTTCATCAATGACAACATGGTAGGACACAAGTTAGGAGAATTTGCTCCGACTCGTACTTATCGTGGTCACGGAAACACTGATAAGAAGGCGGCTAAGAAGTAATGGAAGCCGTAGCAATCGCAAGATTTGTAAGAATGTCTCCACGTAAACTTCGCCTTGTTGCCGACGAAATTCGCGGTTACGAAGTGGCTGAAGCTCTCGACATTCTGAAATATACGAACAAAAGAGCGATCGAGCCAATCTTCAAACTGATCAAGTCCGCTTCTGCAAATGCGGTCGTGAAAAGTGACAGTGCGGACCCGAACAAAATGTTCATCAAAAAAATCCTCGTGGACGAAGGCCCAATTCTTAAGCGCTTCCGCCCTCGTGCTCGCGGTAGAGCTGCAAGGATTCGTAAGAGAACCAGCCACGTAACCGTGGTAATCTCGGATTAATAGAGGAAATCATGGGACAGAAAGTTAACCCAATCGGACTTCGTATCGGAATTACCCGCGGATGGGATTCTATTTGGTTCTCTCAGGGAGATTACAAAAAGAATCTTCATGAAGATATCAGAATTCGTAGATTTATCCAAGGCCGTTTCAAAGAAGCAGGCGTTGTAAAAGTTGTAGTGGAGCGTTTCCCTGAGAAGATCAACGTAAACCTTCACACTGCTAAGCCTGGTGTGGTAATCGGTAAAAACGGATCGAATATCGAAGCCGTTAAAAAAGTCCTTAAGACTATGACTGAGAAACCGCTTAACCTCAACATTATCGAGGTTAAAAAACCTGAGACCATCGCTCAATGTATCGCTGAATCTATCGCGATTCAAATCCAAGAGCGTCAACCTTTCCGTCGTGTAATGAAGCAAGAGCTTCGTCGTGCGATGAGAGGTGGTGTAGAAGGAATTAAGATCCTTATCTCCGGACGTTTGAACGGAGCGGACATGGCTCGCCGTGAAGGTTACCGTGAAGGAAGAATTCCTCTTCATACCCTAAGAGCGAAAATCGATCTAGGATTCCGTGAAGCAGCTACCACTTTCGGACAAATCGGAGTGAAGGTTTGGACTTACACTGGAGACTTCATCAATAATAAAGAAGAGTCCGAAGAAGATAAATACGCCGTTAAGAGAAGGACCAACTGATCGTCCTTGATGATCCAAAGGTAAAAAACGATGTTATCACCTAAAAGAGTTAAGTTCAGAAAAAGACAAAGGGGCCGCTTAAAAGGAAACGATGAGCGCGGTTCCAAAGTGTCCTTTGGTGAGTTCGGTTTAAAAGCCGTAACTTCCGGACGTTTGACTGCAAGACAGATCGAGGCAGCAAGGATCACCATCAACCGCCAAGTAAAAAGAGGCGGGAAATTATGGATTAGGATCTTCCCTCATCTACCTATTACCAAAAAACCTGCGGAAACTCGTATGGGTAAAGGTAAAGGTAACCCTGAGTTCTGGATCGCAGAGATCAGACCTGGTCGCGTTTTATTCGAAATGAGCGGTATCGATGAAGCAACCGCTAAAAAGGCATTGGACTTGGCAGCTTATAAACTTCCTGTTCAAACCGAATTTGTGAAGAGGTCTACACTGTGAAAAAGATCAAACTCGCAGAATTGAAAGACGCTGAAATTTTAGCGCAACTTGAAGACGCACGTAAGGTAATCCGTACGGCACGTTTTCAATACGGAGTGGCTCGTTCTTTAGAGAACCCGAAGGTGATCACTAACGCGAAGAAAAAAATCGCACGCCTTCTCACTATCCAAAAGAACAGAGAGCTAGCTGCGAAGCCTGGTTCCACAAAGACCAAACGTTATACTAGAGCGACTCGTAAGAAACAAGCTTTAGCAAAATCGAATGCTTCCGCGAAAAAAGCAGCTAAGGGAACGAACTGATTATGGAAACTACTGCAAAGAAGCATATAAAGAAATCACTTCTAAGCGAAGGTAAGGTTGTAAGCACCGCTATGGATAAAACCTTAGTGATGCTCGTGGAAGCACGTAAGACTCACCCTAAGTTCAAGAAGATCGTTCGTAGAACCGTTAAAATGAAGGTTCATGACGAAAAGAATGAATGCCAAGTAGGAGATAGAATTCTAGCGATTGAAACTCGCCCTCTATCCCGTGAAAAGCGTCACCGTCTATTTAAGATCGTAGAAAAGGCAAAGTAAGATGATCCAACAGGAAACCATCCTCCAAGTCGCCGATAACTCCGGAATAAAAAGAGTTATGTGTATCAAAGTCTTAGGAGGCTCTAAAAAACGTTATGCCTCTGTAGGAGACGAGATCATCGTCGCCGTTAAAGACGCACAACCTGCATACGGGTTGAAGGATTCCACGGGGAAGAAGGTCCATAACAAGGCCGTTCAACGCGCAGTTGTTGTTAGAACTAAAAAAGAAATCCGTCGTCCGGACGGTTCTTATATCCGTTTCGACGATAACGCTGTCGCAATTATCGACGATAAAGGGAACCCAAAAGGAACTCGTATCTTTGGGCCAGTCGCTCGCGAACTTCGCGATAAAAAATACGCTAAAATTATCTCCCTAGCGCCGGAGGTTCTATAATGTCCAAACTGACGTATCGGGGATCCGAATATACTAAGTTCAAATCCGTTCGCCTGCACAAAGATGACGAAGTAGTCGTGATCGCAGGAAAAGAGAAGGGAAAAAGAGGAAAGATCCTAGTTATCGATAAGAAACGGGATCGTGTAGTAGTCGAGGGCTTAAACAAACGTAAACGTTTCTTAAGACCTACCCAAGAGAACCCTCAAGGTGGAGTCGTGGAAGTAGAAGCACCAATGCATCTTTCCAACGTAATGTTTTACGATTCCAAAAAGAAGAAGGGAGTTCGTCTGGGCTACCAAGAGAATAAAGGTAAAAAAGTCCGTGTTTCTAAGCCGGACGGGAAAGAGATCTAAGTCATGGCAGCAGCTAGATTGAGAGATAAATACGGGAAAGAAATCGTTCCCGCTCTTCAGAAACAATATAACTTCAAGTCCATCATGCAAGTTCCTCGTTTAGAAAAAATCGTTCTGAACGTGGGAATGGGGGAAGCTCATACCAACCCTAAAGCATTGGAAGCAGCCGTGGAAGAACTCGCATTAATCACCGGTCAACGTCCGGTTAAGACCAAGGCAAAAAAATCCATCGCGGGATTTAAACTTCGCGAGGGTATGAGCCTTGGAACCACAGTTACCTTACGTGGAAACTATATGTATGAGTTTCTAGATCGTTTGGTGAACGTGGCTCTACCAAGGGTGCGTGACTTTAAAGGAGTTTCCGAGAAAGGTTTCGACGGACGCGGAAACTATAACTTCAGCATCAAAGAACAAATCATTTTCCCAGAGATCAAAGTGGATAAGATCAACACTCTCTACGGGATGAACTTGACCTTCGTAACGAACACCAAAGTGGACGCAGAAGCTTATAGCCTTCTTGCTGCTTTCGGTATGCCGTTCCGGAACCTGAGATAAGGAGCCCGTAATCATGGCTAAGACCTCTTTAATCGAAAGACATAAGAAAAAGAAAAAATTCAAAGTACGGGTTCACAACCGTTGCCCTCTCTGCGGACGCCCTCGCGGTTACCTAAGAAGATTTGACATGTGCAGAATTTGCTTCCGGAAGCTTGCTAGCCAAGCACAGATCCCGGGAGTAGTTAAGGCATCTTGGTAAGGGAGGAGGATATATAATATGAGTTTATCTGATCCAATTGGTGATATGCTGACCCGCATTCGTAACGCTGGTCGTGCGAAACATGAAAGTTGTGTAATTCCAGGAAGCAAGATCAAACGTTCTATCTTGGAATTATTGAAAGAAGAAGGATTTATCAACGGCTATGAGCCGGTGACCAACGGAAGTTTCGAAGATTTCAAAGTTGCTTTGAAATACGATGTAACCAAAAGACCTGTGATCCGCGAGTTAGTTCGTGTATCTAAACCTGGTCGTAGGGTTTACATGAAAAGCGAAGAGATCCGCCCATACAAAAACAATATGGGAACAATGATCCTTTCCACTTCCAAAGGAATTATGACCGGCAAAAAAGCTCGGAAATTACGCGTAGGAGGAGAGGTTATCTGTAAACTCTCTTAAGAGTGAAAGAGAACTGGTAAAGACCTATGTCCAGGATTGGAAAAGCAGAAATCAAACTTCCGGAGAAAGTGGAAGTAAAACAGGACAGCACTGTAATTAAAGTGAAAGGTCCTCTAGGTGAGTTACAAACTCCTATTTTTGCGGGAATCTCTCTGAAATCAGAGGGCGGGATCGTGAAATTAGAAAGATCCAGCGAAGAGCAGAACGTAGTAGCTCTTCACGGATTGACTCGCGCTCTTCTAATGAACAGCGTGAAAGGTGTAACCGCAGGTTGGGAAAAAAACCTGGAGATCACAGGGGTTGGTTATCGTGCTGCTAAGCGCGGTGAAGATCTAGTGATGAACCTTGGATATTCCCACGAGGTTGTTTATAAGGCTCCGAAAGGAATTAAGATCGAAGTTATCGAACAAGTGAAGATCAAAATTTCCGGGATCGACAAACAATTAGTCGGACAAGTTGCGGCGGATATCCGTTCTAAGAGACCTCCTGAGCCTTATAAAGGTAAAGGGATCAAGTACAACGACGAATTTATCAAGAGAAAGGCCGGAAAAACCGGTAAGAAGTAAGGCCATGATTAACAAACTGAAAAAAATCGCAGCCAAACGCAGAAGAGCAGAGCGTTCCAGATTCAAACTGAGACAATCAAGCTCTCGCCCAAGATTGGTATTTAATAAATCCAATCGTTATCTTTCCTGCCAGATCGTAGACGATGCTCAGGGAACTACTTTAGTGGCCGCTTCTACTCTAGAAGCTACTTTTGCAGGCAAAAGCCGCAAAGATGTAGAGGCTGCTAAGGCTTTGGGAAAAGCGATCGGAGAGAAAGCCGCTTCTAAAGGTGTGAAGGTAGTGATGCTGGATCGTTCCGGTATGATCTACCATGGAAGAATCGCGGCTTTCGCGGATGCAGCTAGAGCTGCAGGATTGGAGTTCTAATAATGGCGTACGAACAAGATCAAGAACAGAAAGAATTTAACGAGAAGGTCGTAAAGATCGATCGCGTTGCTAAGGTTGTGAAAGGTGGACGTCGCTTCTCCTTCAACGCTCTAACAGTAGTTGGAGATGCAAAAGGTAAAGTAGGGATCGGATTCGGTAAAGCGAACGAGGTTCCAGACGCGATCCGTAAATCAATCGAGTCTGCTAAGAAGAACTTGGTGAAAATCCAATTCAGAGGACATACGATCCCTCATGAAGTGATCGGAAAATTCAAGTCAGCAAGAGTGATCCTAAAACCGTCTACTGCGGGAACTGGGATCATCGCTGGAGGATCCGTTCGTTCCGTAGTGGAAAAAGTAGGGATCCAAGACATTCTTAGCAAGTCCTGGGGATCTTCGAATCCTGTAAACATCGTAAAGGCGACTTTGGATGCTCTTCAACAATTAGAGACTCCAGTGCTAGCGGCTCGTAAAAGAGGAATCACTCTAGCTCGTCTTTTCGGAAACGACGTAGGATAAAAACATGGAAACCGTAATCGTTACTCAAATCAAAAGTAGTATCGGAATTAAAAAAGGCCAGAAGCTAACTCTGGCTGCTTTGGGTCTGAGAAGAACCGGACAACAAAGAAAACATACTCTAACTCCGCAGGTGAAAGGAATGATCTATGACGTTCAACACCTGGTCCGAGTCGAAAAGGCGTAATTAGGTAAGGGAAATGAGTAAAGAAAGGATCAAGACTGCTCTCGCATTCGGAAAAGAACGCGAAGAAAAGGCAAACAAGCCGGCAGGGAATATTATCCCTGTTCCAGCAGGTTCTACTAAGAACAAAAAACGTTTAGGTCGTGGTATCGGTTCCAAAACCGGTAAAACGGGAGGACGTGGTTCTAAAGGACAGTATGCTCGTAATACTGTTCGTAGAGGTTTCGAGGGTGGACAGATGCCCATCCATAGAAGGCTTCCAAAACGCGGGTTTACTTCCATATTTCATAAGGATTTCTACGCAATCAACCTGAGAGACATAGAGAAAAGCGGGTTGACCGGCAACATAGATGCCAAAAATATGGTTGAATCGAAGATTCTTGATAAAGAGACCACTCTTTTCAAGATTTTGGGAACCGGTGAGATCACAAAAGCGGTTCATATCGTAGCGGATGGTTTTTCCGCTTCTGCCAAAGCAAAGATAGAGAAAGCAGGCGGTTCCGTAAAACTTCGTTCTGAATTAGCTTCTAAAGAAGCTTAATTTCGACGTCTTAGACGGTTCGACTGAAAACGAATCTATTATGTTTAGAAAAGGGACTTGGGGAAACCTGAAGTCCCTTTTGCCCGAATAGGGCAATGACCAGGAAATAAGGAAAAGAGAACAAAGCAATATGCTGACTTCGATCGCAAACATCTTCAAAATTCCAGAGTTAAGAAATAAGGTATTTTTTACCCTTGGAATGCTGTTACTCTTCCGTCTTGGGACTCATGTTACCATTCCTGGGATCGATCCTAAAGTAGTTTCTGCGATCGCTTTGGATGCAAACGCTTCCGAAGGTCTTGTAGGAATGTTCGATATGTTTGCTGGTGGAGCTCTTCTGAACTTCTCCATCTTTGCATTAGGGATCATGCCTTATATTTCTTCTTCCATCATCATGCAGCTCGTCATGGTTCTTGTCCCTGCATTACAAAAATTGCAAAAAGAGGGAGAAGAAGGTCGTAAGAAGATCAGCCAATACACTAAATACGGAACCATCCTTCTTTGTGGAGTTCAGTCTTTAGCAGTAATTCGTCTGGCTCAACGTTGGTCTTACGGAGCGGATAATTCTCCTGCTCTTCACCCAGGACTTATCCACTCTTCTGTAGAGTCTTGGTTCTTCTTTATCGCGCTATTATCTATTACTACCGGAACTGTTCTTTTGATCTGGTTAGGTGAACAGATCACTGAAAGAGGGATCGGAAACGGAATCTCTCTTTTGATCTTTGCAGGTATCGTTGGACGTCTTCCTGCATCTGTTGCTCAATTATTCCGCGAAAACTTCGTGGATGGTTTGAACATCATCATTCTTCTTTTATTATTCATTCTTTTGATCGCTTTAACTGTTCTTCTTACTCAAGGAGTCCGTAAGGTTCCTTTACAGTATGGAAAACAGATGGTTGGAAGAAAAATGGTCCAAGCTAAATCTCAAAGCATTCCTTTCAAAGTGAATGGTGCGAGCGTAATGCCGATCATTTTCGCTTCTTCTCTGTTATTGTTCCCACAAACGATCATTCAACAGATCTCCGAGTTGCCGAACTGGGCGGGTTGGGTCCTTCTATTAGATTATTTGAATCCTTTCTCTCAGACTTGGTATCACGCTGCATTCTACTTCTTCGTATATATCGCGCTGATCGTATTCTTTGCATACTTCTACACTGCGATCCAATTCAATCCTGGAGAACTTGCGGAGAATCTTCGTAAGTATAACGGATTCATTCCAGGGATCCGTCCAGGTTCTCATACTAAGGAATACATTGAGAAGGTCCTAAACAGGATCACTCTTCCTGGTGCGGTATTCCTTGCAGGTCTTGCACTTGCTCCTTATATCATTATTCGTTTCTTGAACTTAGGAACTAACTCCGGTGGTGGATCTTTGGTCTATACTTTCGGAGGAACTTCTCTACTTATCATGGTAGGGGTTGCATTAGAGACTTTGAAACAATTAGAGTCTCAATTGCTGATGAGAAACTATGATGGTTTCTTGAAAAAAACCAAGATCAAGGGCAGGTCCTAAGAGAATGAATTCAATCATTTTCATGGGCCCACCGGGTGCAGGTAAAGGCACTCAGGCAAAAATTCTTTGCGACAATTTGGGAATTCCTCAGATCTCCACTGGAGATATCCTGAGAGCCGCCGTGAAAAACGGAACTCAAATGGGATTGGAAGCAAAGAAGTATATGGATGCCGGAGATTTAGTTCCGGACTCCGTAGTAATCGGCATTATCAAAGATCGTTTAGTAGAACCTGATTGTAAGAACGGATTCCTTTTGGATGGATTTCCAAGAACCGTAGAACAAGCGGATGCATTGGATAAGATCCTAAACACCGAAGGTTTGAAGATCAAAAGAGCGATCAATTTGGAAGTTCCTGATGAGGAACTCCTACAACGTTTATTGAAACGTGCGGAAATCGAAGGTCGTTCCGACGACAACGAGACAACTATCAAGAGTCGGTTGGATACTTACAACAAGAAGACTCTTCCGTTACTGGACTACTACGCTGCTAAAGGTAATCTTTCCCGTGTAAACGGTGTTGGGAACCTGGATGTAGTTACAAAGCTCATCGAGAAGGAGTTAGCTTAACTTGGCAAAAGAAGATGCAATCACCGTGGACGGTACCGTTTTGGAACCTCTCCCAAACGCAATGTTCCGCGTTGAGCTGGAAAACGGGCATAAGGTTTTAGCCCATATTTCCGGTAAAATGAGAATGCATTATATCAGAATCCTCCCTGGCGACAAAGTCACCGTGGAACTTTCTCCTTACGATTTGACCAAGGGTAGAATTACCTACCGCAAAAAATAGGAACACGTTATGAAAGTAAGAACTTCCGTAAAAAAAATCTGCACTAGCTGCAAAGTTATCAGAAGAAAAGGTGTGATCCGTGTGATCTGCACCAACCCTAAACACAAGCAAAGGCAAGCATAATCATGGCTCGTATCGCAGGTATCGATCTTCCAAGGGAAAAAAGAATCGTTGTTGGTCTAACGTATATTTACGGAATCGGCCGATCCACTTCTCGCAAACTTCTCGCAAAAGCGGGAGTTGAAGAAGCAGTCAGAGTGAAAGATCTAACCGACACTCAAGAAGCTGCTCTCAGAAAAGCGATTGAAGAAAGTATCAAGGTAGAAGGAGATCTTCGCTCCGAAAACCAACTCAATATCAAACGATTAATGGATATCGGATGTTATAGAGGCCTGCGTCATAGAAGAGGTCTTCCTGTTCGTGGACAAAGAACCAGGACTAACGCTCGTACTCGTAAGGGTGTGAAGAAGACCGTTGCCAATAAGAAGAAGGTGACTAAGTAATCATGGCTGAAGATAAAAAAGGCAAAAAAGAGAAAAAGGTTAAGAAGAAGGAAAAAAAGGTCGTACCTCGCGGTAAGGTCTATATCACTGCTTCTTTTAACAATACCATCATCACTATCACTGACCTAGCTGGTAACACTCTGGCTTGGTCTACTGCAGGTGCGATGGGTTTCCGCGGTTCTAAAAAATCTACTCCGTATGCGGCTCAGATCGCTGCGGGAAATGCGGCTGAAAAGGCGATTGATTCCACTGGTTTAGCAGAAGTTGATGTTCTGGTTTCCGGCCCAGGGATCGGACGTGAGTCCGCTATCCGTTCTTTAGTTGCTAGAGGACTTTCCATTAAAATGATCAAGGACGTAACTCCTTTACCACATAACGGCTGTCGTCCCCGTAAGAGAAGAAGGGTTTAAGGTAGGAATAATATGGCAAGATATAGAGGACCTGTCGTTAAACTAATGAGGAGAGAGGGAGTTAACCTCTACCTCAAATCCAGTTTTACTTTCAATAGAGATAAGTTCCATAAAAAGGGACCTCCTGGTATGCAACCAAAAAGGAAGCCGAAAGTTTCCGAGTATGGTTCTCAGCTTCGTGAAAAGCAGAAGTTGAAAAGGGCATACGGGCTGTTAGAGAAACAATTCCGTAGCTTATACGAAGAAGCTTCTCATGCACACGGTGTAACCGGTGAGATCCTTCTCCAACTTCTTGAAAGAAGATTGGATAATGTTGTATATCGTTTAGGATTCGCAGTAACCAGACGCCAAGCAAGAAACTTCATCGCTCATAACCATATCCTGGTGAATGGCGAGAAAGTGGATATTCCTTCTTTCCGTTTGAAAGTAGGCGATAAGATCGAGATTAAACCTAAATTCAGAACTTCCGGTTTTATTACCCAGAATATTCAATTGGCTCAATCTCTAAATAATATTCCTTCTTGGGTGTCTTCCGATTTCATCCAGTTCTCGGGAGAAATTCTGTCTTTGCCAGAGCGTCATCATGTCGACATTCCGGTAAAAGAGCAGGTGATCGTGGAGTTGTACTCCAAGTAATTTTATTGGGAAGGGTTTCCAAGTGTCTCTAAAAAGTTTACTCAAAGGATTTAAACGTCCCAAAAAGATCGAATTTACTACGGAAGCGAACACTCCGAACTACGGAAAATTCGTAGCGGAACCTTTCGAGCGCGGTTTTGCGACCACGATCGGAAACTCTCTTCGTAGAACTCTCATGTCTTCCATCGAAGGAGCGGCTATTTCCGCTATTCGTATCGAAGGAGTGAATCATGAGTTCTCCTATATCGAAGGAGTCGCAGAAGACGTTACTCGTATCATTCTAAACCTCAAACAAGTTCGTATTAAATACGAGCCTGAGGACAAAGATCAAAGTAAAGTGATCCACTTAGAATTGAAAGGCGCTGGATATTTCAGAGCAGGTGATCTCGCTGTAGATTCTTCTATCGAGATCATGAATCCTGATCTTCATATCGCGACTTTGAACGAAGATGCTAACCTTGTATTGGATCTTGAGATCCAAAGAGGAAGAGGATACGTTCCTGCAGAAGATAAGAAAAAGGATATCGAAGTTCTTGGAACTATCCCGATAGACTCTATCTTCTCTCCGGTTCAAAAAGTGATCTTCGAGATTTCCGAGACCCGTGTGGCTCAGAGATCCGATTACGAAAAACTTACTTTGGAAGTTTGGACCGACGGATCCATTTCTCCGGAAGATGCGGTTGCACAAGCTGCAAAAATCCTGAAAGAGCACCTCACTGTATTCATCAACTTCGAAGAAGAATTAGAGGAAGAAGAAGACGAACTAGACGAAGCAGACGAAAAGTTAAAAGCTTCTCTTTCCAAACATGTGGAAGAGTTGGAACTTTCTGTTCGCTCTTTGAACGTTCTTCGTAGTTTGGAAATCGACTTCGTAGGAGATCTAGTAAAAAGATCCGAAGAAGAGATGTCCAAATCTAAACATTATAGCGAGCAAGGTCTCGCAGAACTGAAGTCTAAACTTGCTGGTTTGGGACTTTCGTTCGGAATGAGAGATTTCTAATATGAACAAAAGAAATAAAGTAAAACATCTCAACCGCGAAAAAGGTCATAGAGATGCTCTGATCAATAACATGATCACAAGTCTTTTCAAATACGAAAGGATCGAGTCTACTCAAGCGAAGCTGAAAGTGGTTCGTTCTCACGCAGAAAAGATCATCACTAGAGCAAAAAGAAATCTTGCGACCGATATCGCTCCTGCTGTTGCTCTTCATAATAAACGCGAAGTATTAAAAAGAGTAAAAGATCGTAACATCGTTACGAAACTTTTTGAAGATATCGCAGTTCGTTATGCAAGCACCAATGGTGGATACACTAGAATTCTTAAAAAGATCAACCGTGCTTCTGATAATTCCGAAGTAGGTATCTTAGAATTAACTGCTAGAAAAGATCGTCCTACTCTTATTAAAGAGATCAAAGATAAGAGAGAAGCGGTTTCCGACTCTAAAAAAGAAAAAGCGGCGGCTCCTGCTCCGGAGAAAAAAGAAAAAGCTCCTAAGAAGGAAGCGGCTCCAAAAGCAGTGAAGAAAAAACCAGCTAAGACTGCGGCTCCTAAAAAGACCGTTAAGAAAGCTGCTCCAAAGAAGAAAAAATAATATAATTTCCCCTAAGAGATGGGAGATAGTGGACCCCGGTGTTGGAAACAGCATCGGGGTTTTTTATTTTGTAGGAGTTGGAAAATTTCTATTTTATACAGGTTAGAAATTAAGGCCTTTTTTAAAACCCTCTAGATCTCAAGAACTCGTCCAATCTTTCCACAAGAGCACTTTCTCCATCCAACTCTTTTGCTTTTTCCAAAACGGAGCGAGCGTCTTTGAATTGATTTAGAAGTCTATAATTATCGGAAAGATTGATTAGATTTGCTAAGCGATGAGGTTGAGTATTACGGACCTTCTCCGCTGCATCCGCTGCACGTTTGAAATCCTTCATATGTTTATAACATAAGGAAAGTAAAAACCAAATATTATGGGATTCCGGATCCAGGTTCAGATAACGCTCCAACCATTTGGATGCTTTTGAGAATTCTTTTTTATCGTAATAAATTTGTCCTAGGAGTCTAGCTGATTCCTTAAAGTTTGGAGCTAAGTTCCAGGAAAATTCTAGAAGTTCTACTGCGATTGGGATTTCCTTTTTCGATATATGCTGTTTCGCTTGGTTGTACTTTGCTACTGCGTCGTTATACTTCGGATGTTCCGGATCGATAAGCTCTTTATAACCGATCCTGATCAAGGAAAGATCATCTGCGATTGCTCCTACCCCATGTAGTTTTCCAGCAATTAGATCCAGATCTCCTTTAGCCTCTTCTACGATACGAACGAATTGTGTTTCGTCCTCGTTCATCTTCCAATTGATCCCGTCGGAACTTATATTGATATCGTCTCTACCGTCCGAACCCACAAATAGAACATCTCCAGGTTGAAGATAAGATTCATGAATTTTAATATTCGCACCGAAAGGGGATCCTAATTTCCAAGCGGAAAGTTCAGGAGCAAGGAAAGAAGATCTGTCGTCCCTGAATAATACAGGCCAAGGGTGTTCCGCATTTAGGATAAATAATTTTCCCGTCTTATCATGGATCAGTCCGAAGATGGCGGATGCCATCATTGTCCCGTCAAAGGTTTTAAAAATTTCGTCCAGCTCTCTATGTGTTTGGAGCAGCCAGGCTTCGGGAGTGATATCTATCGTTCTTCCATGACTCGCCGATCTGGACATGATATTATTCACTGCGGTCCCGAGTACGATTGCTCCTCCTGCTCCCTGTAGGGATTTTCCCATTGCGTCGCCGTTTAAGAAGAAACTCCATTTTTCTCTTTCGGGGCCGAAAAGAAGATTTCCACTAATACAAATATCTCCTCCTAATTCGGATTCCCTATTTTTAAATGTGAACTTCTTCTTTTGTTCTATATAGAAAATCGTGCTAACGTCTTGGGAAGTATTCCAATTCGTCATTAGAGGTTTACTTAAAAGAGAAGTGAGATAATAATCCCCGTCCTGTTGCACTTTGAGTGCCTGGATCTCTTCCATTCTTTTGGTGACTTCGGTAGTTCGCTCGTCTACTTTTTGCTCTAAAGTGCTTGCGTATTCTTCCTCCACTGCACCGATCCTGCGGAAGATCAATATCACGCTTCGAGTGATATAAGAAACAACGGCTAAGAATACTAATTTTAAAGCTTGTTCGGAGATAGAGGCGTATCCAGGAGAGATCACTTTTAGTTCGTCCTCTGTGAATTCCACTCCTCTGAATATAGTGTTGATGATTACGAGCCCTTGTCCTACGACACTTACGATTCCCGAAAGTTTGGCTACTGTAGGAGAAAGTAGGAGCACTGAATATACGATAAAGATCATATTGATCGCATACAAAACCATCTGGCGGATGACTCCGGACGCCATATTTCGATCCGTCCAGGATGCTACGAACATGACCACACATATGATCGTGATATCTGCGATCACCGAAACCTTTCCAACCATGGAAGGAATCATTCCGAATTTCTTATTACAGTAATAATTATAGAATGCGTAGCCCAGCATAGAGCTCGTTCCTATGAGATACGCTGCATTTTGTACTGCAGAACTTTGAGTCCAAGATGCAGCGAGAGAGGCTAAGAAAAGTCCAGCCAATCCAAAACGAATCCGATTGATCGTAAGTGGACCGGAGGCTATAATCCTCTCAGTTATGAGTTCTTTTTTTTCTTCCATCCCGGAATAGGCCTCTTATGGAAATCGCCTTAATGTATTTGGATTAGTGAATATATTTTCAGACGTATCATCCACAAATTTTTTACAAATTGTTTGATACTTGTAAAAATAGTACTCCGTCTCCAAATACTTAAGACGAAAAAAATAAGAGAAATGTAAGTGGCTCCTTTGAAAACAATCTCGCAATTTAAAACTTTCTTTTATTGTTCGGCCGGATAACCTCCGTAAGTCATTTTCCCAGTAAGATAGATTGGACTTTTCTTTTCGGTAATGACTCGATTGTTTAATCCGGATTGGATCGTCTGCAATGTTTGGATATCAAACGTTGTTCCTTGACCGTCTACAATAAGTGCATAATGAATAGAAGCATCCGGATCTTCTTCCGGATCTGGATCATCCCATACTAATGCCAAAGTACCGGACCCATTCTCTCTGTTTCTGTCATCCGTTAGGATGACCTCGTTTGATTCTTGCAGAAGAATTCCAGGAGTTTGTTTATTATAAATCCGTTTTTCTGTAATTAATACGATATCATTCTTATTAAAATGAGGAGGAAGGTAAATCTCGGTAGGCGCGGCAGAATTTCTCCCTTTCCAAACAACTAAGATAAATCTTTTATCTCCTAGATACTTAGGTCCTGTTGCAGTTGTGCGGATCGCTGCCCACGCAAATACATTATTCCAAGTATCGTATCCTATTGCATTATAATGTGAACTAATCGCTCTTCCTTGGATCCTTCTTGCATAGGCCCGTTGGATCACATGATAATCCATATTAAAGCTGGTTCCGTAATTTCCAATAACGGAGAAGTCTTCGTTATTCCATGCGTCTTTTGTTGTAATCAACTTGGAACTGTTTCCATTCATGTATTCCGAATGTTTGTCGTAATAATAATCCCAATGCCATTGTGTTCCGGAAACGATCGGATTATAGAAGTCCGCAAATCTGGTCTTGGTCGTTTGAGCCTTATCTGAAATCTCCATTGCTTGGTAGACTGCATTGATCATTCTAGGAGTGTCCTTTGCTCCTACACCTTTTAGCCACATACCGAATTCACTTAAGAAAGACGGAATATTTAAGAAACGTGCTTCTTGGCGGATTTGATCCAGATATTTAAAATAAGTAGCGTTATCAATGCCTGTGAGATCGGTTCCCATTCTTGCCGCGTCATAAAAATGAGAATTGAATGCGAAACCTTCTCCCGGTGGAGTGCTTAGATATCCACCCCCGGTTGCAGGAGCGAGAACCCCAATATTCGTATTCCAGAATACCAACGGTTCTGCAAATACGAGTTTGTTTTCCCATCCGTTTTGGGTTAGGGTTTCTCTTACTTTTCTATAAAAGGGCCATAGTTTCTGGTTATCCCATTGAGCTGGGCTAAGTCCTTCCATTCCTCCATCTACAGGCTCATTAAAAGGATCCAAACCCACGATATAATCGAAATCTTCTGAACTTAATCTTTCCTTAATATAAGCAGCGGCCTTGCCGATCTGCCAGAGATACTCTGTCTGAACGTATCTTGTTCCGGACGAAGTTGATATAGATGCATTATTCCAGAAATTCCTAAAACCTTTACGCACCGCTTCGTTTGTAAGATTGTTCTGGCTCCAAGTTGCACATATAATTCCACAATATTCGGAAGGGTAAGAACTTCCGGAAATGATCCAAGAAGGGGCTCCATTCCCGGTATGCCAAGAGTTCTTGTTGAATAGATGTCTGGAGAATAGATCCTGATGATAATCCACTAAAACATACATTTTTTTGGCAGTGGCCTTGCGGATCTGAGAGATAACTGCGTCCAAATAAGAATAATTGATGGTATTCACGGAAGGGTGTACTCCTTCCCAAGCAATTGTATATCTGATCAGATTGGAACCTGTGGTTTTTCCCAATCGGGTGAACGCAGTCTCGGCATCGGAATCGTTTGCAAATGCTTTGAAACCATGTTGCGCGAGTTTTACATTCCCGGAGATATTAAAGCCTCTAAAGGAAACCTCTCTACCAAGTCCGTCTAAGAAAATTTTGTCCGTAACTCCATTATAGGTTTTAGATCCAACGAAAATTTTTCTTTCTAAGTCGGAGTTTGCATAATCAAGACCATGCGGAGTATTATCCTCTTCGAGGTCCGCTGTCCAATATTCCGAGGAGACCGAGGACGCGCTCTTGTCGTTGTTTAAGAGGACTATCAACTCATGGGAGTTATTTTTTTCGGAAGAACAGGCGAGAAGGCAGATAGCACTTAGGTTGATTATATATTTTTGTATTCTCTTCATGGGCGAAGAAAGTATTTTTTCTCGAAATGTAGGCCAAGTTATATTTGTAAAAATAGAAAATTAATCTTCTTTATAAATTTTAGCAGTACGAAATAAATTTCCATTAATTAAGGTTTTTGAAATTGTTTTATAATTGAAAACATTTTTGAAAACTTATATCTCACTTAATCGAACTAAAAGGAGAATCTGATGAAATTGGTCGGGGTTATTTTACTTAGTGTAGCCATTGTAATAATATTGATCGTACTTTCAGGATATTTACTTCCTAAGGATCATATGGCAAGTGTAGAAAAGGATTTTTCCTCTTCTCAAGAAAGTATCTATAGGATCATTCGTAATATTCGAGAATATAAAACTTGGAGAAGTGGATTAACTTCTGTGGAAGTTGAATCTGACACCCTTTGGACTGAATCGGATCCTCATGGAAATGAAATTCGTTTTGGGATCATTGAGGAAAAGTCACCGCAATATTTAAGGACAAAAATCCTGAGTGAGGATCTTCCTTTTGGGGGAGGTTGGGAATTCGAACTGACTTCAAATGGGCAATCTACCAAATTGAAGATCACCGAAAAAGGTTTTGTGACGAACCCTTTGTTCAGACTTCTTTCCAAATTTGTTTTTGGTCACGACGCAACCATGAAAACATATTTGGAGGATCTTTCTAAAAAGTTGGGATCTTCAGTTAATTGATTAAGAGAAGATTCAGAAGAACAGATTTAGCCTCTGTTCTTCTCCGCTTGCTTGGAATATTTTCTTTGATAGACAAAACGAATCGCTTCCGCTTCTAACCAAGGCACAGGTTTGCCCCCGCCTAAAATTTTAGATTCAACGAATGCTTTACTCGCTTTTTCTAAAACCATACATACAGCGTGGACATCATCTAAACTTTTATGAGCACATAAGGCTCCTGCGTCTTGAAGATACACTGCATTCCTTCTGCTAATGGCAGAAACGATCTTCTTTAATCCCTTTTCATCTTTTTGATTCGGAACTACTTTTGCATTTGGTCCTACGATCTGAGCCATATCATCCAAGAAAGGACGGACAGTTGTTCCTGCCATAGAGCAGGTTGTCACATTCTCTTGGGTCGAATGAATAATAACGCTGAATTCAGGTCTTGCTAAGTAAAGGGAGAGATGTTGTATCGCTTCTTCCGGAACATCCTTTGGAAAAACTTGATTTGCTTCTAGAGGAATTTCTAAAAGAGCATTCTTATTCTTTTTTCCTATTAAAGCAAGATCGGATTTTTTAGGAGTGATCCAAATACTTTTGCCGATCTTAACGCTTGCACATCCGTTTTTCGCAAGGATACCTTCTTTCACCAATTGAGGGAGGAACTTCTGAAGATCGATTGGGCTATCTGGTGCTTTCATGCGGATTTTACCAACCCAAAGTTTTTCAGATACCAAGAGCGAATAGAATCTCTATCTCCTTTTTTGTATCCGGAAACTTTCAAAAATTCTTTTTCTATAAATAACTGACAGACCCTCTCTAATTCCAGAGCGACTTGGAAGGCGTCTTCCATATCTCTTCCTACGCAAAGAGTTCCATGATTTGCTAATAGTACTGCTTTACTTCCGGATTTATTCAGTGCCTCGATCGCCATTTTGATCAGCTTTTTAGTTCCTGGAAGGGAGTAGTCAGTGCAAAGAACAGGACCTCCGATGATCTTTTTCATCTGAGGATTTAATACAGGCACATCCTTTCTTGCAGCAGCAACAACAGCAGCTTGAAGTTGGTGAGTATGAATGACAGCACCGATATCTGGACGAAGTTTGTAAGCTGCAGAATGAAGTCCTTTCTCATAAGAAGGTTTGATCTTACCGATATGAGTAAGATCGTGAAGATTCACCTGTACAATTTCTTCCGGAGTTAAGTCTTCGTAAGTTCTTCCTGTTGGAGTGATCGCAAAATAGTCCGCGTCTATTCTTTGGCTGATATTTCCCCAAGTTCTTGCAATGAGTCCGGACTTCAAAAGTCTGATCCCGGTATCTCGGACGATCTTTTTTGCCTTACTAATTTCCATGTTCTCTTCTCCTATTCGGCGAACGAAGGGTTATACACCTTCGACTTTCTGAAACACCCTTTCGAATCTTTTTAAAGCATCATCAATTACTGCATCCGTATCTGCAGCGCTTGTATACAAACGACTTCCCGCCAAGGTAACGATACCTTCTGCCATATATGCCGCTCCCATTTCTTCCATTGCCTTTTTACGCAAATGGGCCTCTTTGATCGTGGACTTGATCTTCCAGAATTTTTTGATATCGATCTCTAAAAGCATTGTTCCTACAGTTTCTAAGTGGCAGATCGAACCTTGGTTGAAGGCTACGAAAGGAAGATTATACTTCTTAATTAGTTTTTGTAAACCAGCAGTAATTCTATCTCCAGCTCTTCCTGCCTTTTCGCAGGCCTTTTGTTTTTCGATTTCCAGAAGAGTATAATATCCAGCAGCGGAACTCAATGGATTTGCAGCCATGGTTCCACCGATTAGCGCCTTCTTCACCCCTGTTTGAAGACCTGCAGAAAGATACTTCATATATTCTTTCTTACCGCCTAAACCGCCGGCAGAAGGATATCCTCCAGCAACTACCTTACCGAATACTGTAAGATCGGGAGTGACTCCATAATAACCTTGAGCTCCGCTTAGTCCGACACGGAATGCAGTTACAACCTCATCAAAGATCAATAATGCTCCGTATTTATCACAAAGTTCTCTAACACCTTGGTTGAAATTCATATCGATCGGACGAGTTCCACTTTCAGGACCGATTGGTTCTAGGATTACTGCAGCAGTGCCCCCTCTCCAACGATTTCTTTTTAAGGTTCTTTCTAATGCATTTAGATCATTTGGATAGAACTCTTGGGTATATTTGAAAACATGTTTTGGGATCCCATGAGATTCGAAATGTCTGGTTCCAGGAAGCCTAAGACCGTAAGCGAGCTGGTCACTCCAGCCATGATACGCTCCACCCATCTTAACTATATTTTTCTTTTTGGTAGCAAGTCTTGCTACACGAATAGAAGCCATACATGCTTCTGTTCCGGAGCCTAACATACGGAACATTTGGACGGAAGGCATATGTTCTACGATCTTCTCCGCCAATTTTAATTCGTATTCATGGAATAATCCGGTAACAGGACCGGTCGTCTCTAATAGATGAACTACTTTTTTGCGAACGCTACTTGGATTACTTCCTAAAACTGTAGGACCTCCTGCTTGGAGGAAGTCTATGTATTTATTCCCATCGAGGTCGAATAGATGCGCTCCGGAAGCTTTTGTGAAAACAAGAGGAAACGGATAATTGAAAGCTAAATTGTGCTGCACTCCGCCAGGAATATATTCTGAAGCCTCTGCAATCATTGTTTTGGACTTCTTACATTTCTTCTCGTAATACTCTTGAAGGTATTTTTCCATTTCGTCCTTCCGAATGGAGCGAATTGGCTGGCTAATGAGTTCTTTTAGCTGCTTATAAGTCTCTTTTACATCTGGGTATTTGCTGATTGCGAAGCCGGTAGACATATCTTTTTCCTTTTTTTACGGAATATAGGTTGACAGTGAGTGAATGCTCACTCACTGTCAACTAGAAAATATAGAAAAGATCCTTTCGGGAAAATTTTCCGTATTCCTAAGGGATGGGATCGTTCAGGTAGTAATACGTAGGGAAGGACTGTGGCCGAATTTACCTCTTCAAAATACAATCGAGAGACCTTCGATAAGATTCCGGAAGAAAAAAGGACCAGAATACTTTCGGTCGCGATCGCTGAATTCGCAAACCGCGGCTTCAATAATGCGAACACAAATATTATCGCTAAAAAAGCAGGGATCAGCGTCGGTTCCTTATATAAATATTTCGATACCAAGGAAGACTTTTTCTTAACCGCAGTTGGGTATGGGATCCATCAGTTGGAAAAAACTTTGGAAGAAGTTTTGGGTGAAGATAGCGATCTTTTCGGTAAAATAGAAAGGATCTTGCGCATCATTCAAAAACATTCCAGGGAAAATCGCGATATCATTCGTTTATATAACGAAATTACTGCAGAAGGAAACTCTGAACTTGTCAGGGGACTTTCCTCAGGTATGGAAAGTGTTTCTGCTAAGGTCTATACTTCTTTACTTTCGGACGCTAAGAAGTCCGGGATTGTAGGGAAGGATGTGGACGAGAAAATTTTCGCATTCTGCATAGATAATCTTTTTATGATCCTTCAGTTTTCTTATGCTACCGAATATTATCGGGAAAGAATGAAGGTTTATCTTGGAAAAGATTTCGATAATGACGAGAAGGTTGTAAAGGGGATCATGTCCTTTATTCGTAAGGCATTAGAGAAGAAGTAAAATCCTTAAAATTCAAATCGTCTCATTAATCCAACTTCTACCGATTGAGATCTGGTAATTGGGTTACCCGACTTTGCAACTAGATTCAAAAATGCTTGTCTATTGAGCTCTTCTGATGTTATAAGTTGCCAACTTGTAGAGATATTCGATAAGGTTTCTACACTATATCTCCATTCAAAAGAACTGACTCCGAGCCAGACAGAAATTCCGTTATTGTAATGGTAGAAAACCTGAAAGCCCAAATAGTTCCCCTTTGATTTCCATTTTACTCTTTCTGAAATGATTGAGAGAAAGAAAGTTGATTCTCCGGGAGTAACAAGATCCGGCTGGAGTGCAGCAATTGGATTGAATGCATCATAGTTACGATTTCCACGTAAAGAGATAAAATAAGACTCTAATCTAAGTTCCCAATTGTTACTAAGTGGAAAGGATAATTTTAAACCGGAAATCCATCCTTTCATATGTTCCGAAATTTGTCTATGCTGGATCCCGCTAAACGGTAGGCTTGAAGTCCCGATATTTAACATTGTGTATAGTGAATTTTGATCGTTCAAACTTCCTTCGGATTGTAACATGCCGGCGAATGGTCGAACTTGTATAAAAGAATTTGAATATACTAGTAATGCCAAATCTCCTTTTGTAATATTTTGCGATTCCGGAAAGCTACCTTTTGAACTGAAAGGATTTGTGAATCCGGTGAGGCCAGCCGCGCGAAATCCCGAATTTTCATGAACGGTTTCAGATCTAAATTGATTATATTCGAGGGAAGCGGATAAAATTTTCCAGTAATAATTTAATTCAAAGCTATTTGATAATCTTTCACGACTACCAGTATGCAGAGGCCAACTTATGAATTGCGCACGTGTGTTTAGTTCTATATCTTGATAACGATCTGTAAATTTTTCGCCAGGAGATTGGTATCGGCCTAACCCCATTCCAACCAGAATTTCTAATTTATGGTTTTTAGGAGTTTTTTTCTCCTCTGTGGGTTTTGGATTCGATACTTCTTGGAACTCCTTTATAGGTTCGGCTTCAACCGTTTCGATCACTTTAGGAAGTTCATTCTTAATCTTAGGAGCTTCTTTCGGAAAATCAGCTAATGGAGGTAATTCTTCTGGCACAGGTTTAGAACTAGATCCCTCATTTTTGATTTGATTTTCGATACTTGATTCAGGAAGAGCAAATTCTTTCTCAGCATCTTCCAGAACGGAATAAGCGGACGTCTTTTCTCTTTGAATATTCTGAATAAAACGTTTTTCTAATTTTCCTTCGACACCACCTTCCGTTTTTATTTTGATATAAGAATTTGTTTCTTCCAAGATCGTTCCGCTAACTTTGGCCCCGGTTGTGAGTTCAACTGTAACAGTATCCGGAAGGATCATATACAACGGAATTACGGATAGACTTAGGATAAATAGAAGGCTTGTTATATTCTGAAAGCGAGACCTAAACAACTGTTGAATGCCTTTCCGATCGAGTTCGATCTAAATCTTACAAAAAAATAAATGAGGGAATAATTCCAATCAAAAAGGATGATCTAAATCCAAGCGAAATACGTTAGGATAACCGACACTCTTGTTACTTGATCTATGTTATTATATATGGATTGATGGGTGATTCGGACCTTTTACTAAATATTTCTTATTAATGTAAATATCCCAAATTTGGTAATATAAAATAGAAGTTATCAAGGCTTGGAATAATTGTAGGTAGTATCGAAGCGGTTAGATTCGCTCTATATTAAAAATCAGACGCTTTCATAATTCCGAGTTCTATGGATTCCGATCTAGAGGTTCCTAAATATGGGGAGGCGAATGTTTTTAGGAACAATTGTGTCACTGCAACGTCGGTGATGCTCACCGGCTCGCTAGCATATTTACCGAAGTTGACAGCCTCTAAATTATATTTCCAGAATAAGGATTGTACTCCAACCCAAATGGAAAAATTAGAAGTATGAAATATGAATTTGTAAGATAAATATCTTGCGGTTGCATTCCAGATCAAATTTTCAGAAAATGAAGTAAATTTTGCCGGTTCGAAAATTGAAGAACTGCTAAATTCCTGATAGATAAGGCTCGCATTATGATCTCTTTGTCCGGAGAGAAAAGCAGAATATAACTCGAAACGATTCTCTATTTGTGGATTTAAACGTACTGAAAGTTTTAATCCGATCAATGGGCCTCGCATCGACTCTTTCATACTATTTTGCTGCATTCCGTTCACATAAAAGGTACTAGAGTAGATCGGATTCATGAGAGAAGAGTGTGCGTCTGTCTTTGCAGATGTTTCTAAGATCCCGACCTGTGGGCGTAATTGGATGCCCGCGTCAGAATAAGCTAAGTAATTTATATCCGACTTAATAAAAAATTGTGTATTTGTATGAGGTTCCTTTGCTTTTACATTTATATTTAGATTATTGTTCAATATATATTGGCTGAAGTCATTGGATTCTCCCGTAAAATAGGAGCCCGAGAGAGAATACGCAAATTTCTCTTTATAATAATTTACCTCAAGAGATCCTACAGGCCCAGGTTGATTTTCCTTATAACCTCCCAGATAAATATTACTTTCTTCTCCATTTAACCCGACTTGGCCCATATCTTTCAATTTGAAAGCGGCTAAATCGGGGGTATTGCGGAACAAGCCGTATCCGATACCATAGGAAAGTTCGAATCTTCGGTTTTTTTCACTTAAGTCGTTAAGACCGCTTTCTGTTTTATCAGATGATTCCACCGAATTCGATTTTGTTTCGGTTTGGATTGTGTTATTGTCTGGGATGGCGGTTTCTTGCGTAGGGTTTTGGATATTCGGGCTCTCCGAAACCTCCGGCTCGGGTGGGTTGATGTTAGAAGGCTCCTGCGTAGGAGTTCCTACTTTCTCTATGAACTTTTTTTCTAGCTTCCCGATTAATCCGTTAGCTGTTTTGATCTTTATATATTCGTCTGTCTCTTCTAAAATTTCGCCTTTTACTACTGCGCCACCTCTTAAATAAACCGATTTCTCCTCACTATACGTTAGGGATAGAGGGATTAGGATGAAAATCGTTAAGAGCGCTCTGCTATAGGCAGACATACGGAGAACTTGGTTTTGCGGACCTCTAAGACAACAATTATTTTTACCGAGTCCGGAAGAAAGAATGAAGTTTCTCCACTGAAAGTTGATCTTAACGGAACTCTAGTCGTTTCATGATCCCGAATTCTATAATGGAGGATTTACTATTAGATGTACTACTTTTCGCAATCGCTTCCAAAAGTTTCTCTTGTTGAAATGCGTATGTGGGATCTATACCTAGGAACCCGTCTTTGCTGGAATAGTTGATCAAGTTGAAATTATCCAAATTGTATTTCCATTCGTAGTATTGGAATCCTCCATAAATAGAGAGTGTCGGGGTGATCCGATATACTAACCTATATAAAAAATGGAAACCGTCCGCTCTCCATCCTGCTGTCTCGGAAAGTTTGATGATCGCAAATTGTGATAAATTCACAGGTACTAAAGTAGATACCGTGCTTCCGTTTTGATTTCCGGATAATGTTAAATTATGATATTCTAAACGATTTTCCCATCTATCTCCCATACGGATCGTAGCCTTGAGGCCTATTGTATATCCTTTTAGGGTCTCTTGAAATTCAACTGCAGAATTCGCATATAGATAAAGGCCGGTTGCTATAAAATAATTCGTAGAACCGTTTGGATCTTGGGTCCGTCCCCAAAAATATTGATAACCTAGGCTCGGTCTTAGATCGAATCGATCATTCGTGAAAGCTAAAAAGGAAAAATCGCCTTTTAAGCTACTTTGTTTCTCCGGAAAACTTCCTTCTGTTGTGCTCATACCTGTTTCACTATAAGTGGCCGCATGATATGTACTTCTATTCTGAAAATAAGATCCGTGTATCCCGCCTGACCATCTTTTCCAAGTATATATTCCACCGAAAGTTTCGGAAACGGAAGGTTTATGGGTAGGTTTGTCTATTTGTGTAGGGGGAATGCTCGATAGAAGTCCGAATTTATTTTGAACCCTTGCAAGGAACTCTTGGGTGTCCGGAGTGTATTTACCAGCACCTATTCCGAGATATAATTCTAGATCTTTCCGATTCAATTGGTCTATGCGAAAATTCAGAACAGGTTTTTCCGAGACAATCGCTGGGCTAGGAATTTCTACGGAGTTTGTTTCCTTTTTATTAGGTTCGACTTCCGCTTTTTTTTCTTTTGTTGCATCACCGAAACTGACCATATTGATCTCAGTCTTATTGAGTTGAATTGTCTCTCCAGAATCGATTTTGACTGTCAGACTTGTCGCGTTTTGTTGTAATACTTCCCCCCTTAAAATTTTTCCATTTTTTAGATAGATCGTTTTCTTTTCTGCAAAAGTTGGAGTTGTATAAAAAAATGCAAAGATGGAAATGAAAATTAAACTTATACGAAACGATTTCATCTTGGCATATAATGAAGATTGAAATGAAATAGACAATAATTTTATAATAAGAAATTTTTAGTTTTGATTTGCAAGGTCGAATCTAAATATGAAACCGAATAGGATTGCCTCCGATTTGCTTACGGATGCAGCCCCCTTTACGATTTGCTCTTGCAATAGGTCTTCCAATAAAGCGGCATTCGGAATAGAAGCCGGAGCTTCGAATGCATATTTTTGTTCGAGCGAATAATGATGTACGGAATATTGCCAATTGTATATGGAGGCTCCTAACCAAACCGAAAATATTGGAGTTAGTTTATAAACGAATTTATAATCAAAGTAAACTCCGTATGCTTTCCATCCGATGGCTTGGGAAAACTCCCCATATATAGGAGATGCGGAATCGGAAAAAATTTTAGCATGAGTCGTCAGATCTTGAGTCCCTTTCAGTTCTAAAGAATGGATTTCGATCCGATTTTCTATTCTTTCTCCGAGCCTGATAGTTGCTTTTATACCTGCAGAAGGTCCTCTTAATCGTTCGCTAATAGTAAAAGAATATTGTCCATACAGTGACAATCCGGAAGAAGAGAAAGCTTTGACGCTAGTGGATTTATCGTCAGTGCTCCCCCAAAACTCAGAATAACCTAATGTAGCTTTTAGATCGAATCGATCATTACTAAAAGCTAAATAAGAAACATCTGCTCGGAGAGAGGATTGTTTTTCCGGATAGGTTCCTCCAATTGTACTAAATTCGGTACCTGAATTAAGACCAAGATAACTAGTGGTTGTCGTTCCACGAAAATTATTCCCGCTTAAACTCCCAGAAAATCTCTTAAAAGTATAATTGATCCCAAGTTGATCAGAGAGGTCTGTATGATAACTCGGCTTCTTTGATATGCTTGGGTTTGTGCCGAAAAGTATACTTAATCTATTTTGTGCTTCTATTAGAAAGTTCTCAGAATTCGGTTTATAAAATCCATATCCTATCCCGGCAAAAAATTCTATGTCATGCCTTTTAGTATGGCTAAAGCTGGGATCAGATTTTTTAGGGGGGTCGGGCTTTTTCTCCGGAATGATTTCTGCAGGTTTTTCCGGGACGGTTTTTGTAGGATTATCATTCTGAGCCTGCTGCTTGAGTCTTTCTTCAGATTCTTTTAGTTCTTTAGCGCTCGGTTCTTTATAAGTTACTCTCTGGATCTCGGCTTTATTCAGTTGTCTAACTTTTCCATCTGTAGTTTTTATTTGCATGGAAGTGCCGGTTTGTTTGATTACTTCTCCTCTTAAAATTTGACCATTCATTAGATAGATCGTTTGTTCTTCTCCGAAAATATCTGTTAAAGGAAATATTATAATGAATGTTATAAAAAATCGATTAATAAAAAGATAATTCATGCCAAGTGTGTATACGTTTTGTTTAATTTTGGCAATAAATTATTATTTTATTTATTTGTAAAAGACCTCTATTTAAAGTTATTTCGATTAGAAAAGAGACAGTAATTATTCTATTACTTCGTATCGGAAGAAATGTTTGATCGGCCAAGATCAAGTCTATACATAACCCCGAATTGGATTGCATTTGATTTGCTTGTGGATGTAGCTCCCTTTACAATCTGCTCCTGGACTAAACCTTGAAATATGGCAAAATCCGTCGAGGAAGCCGGAGCTTCGAAGGCGTATCTTTGTTCGAGTGAATAACGATCTAAACTATATTTCCAATCATAGGAAGCTATACCCGCCCAGATCGAGAATACCGGAGTTAATTTGTATACAAACTTGTAATCGAAATAAACACCTTTCGCTTTCCAAGAGATGGATTGAGCAAATTCTCCATAGATTGGAGAACCCGAATCCGGAAAAACGGTAGCGTGGATTGTGAGGTCTTGAGTCCCATTTAATTGTAAGGAATGAAGTTCGATCCGGTTTTCTATTCTTTCTCCGATTCGGATCGTCGCTTTTAGTCCAGCAGACGGTCCCTTTAACTGTTCGTTAATATCAAAGAAATATTGCCCATACAAATACAATCCTGACGAAGAGAATGCTTTAATGCTTGTGGACTTATCGTCCGTATTTCCCCAGAACTGAGAATATCCTAAGGTGGGTCTTAGATCGAATCGATTATTACTAAAAGCTAAATAAGAGATATCTGTTCTTAGAGAAGATTGTTTTTCAGGATAGGTTCCTCCGATCGTATTGAACTCACTGCCCGAGTTAAGGCTTAGAAAATTGGTGGTGGTAGTTCCACGAAAATGGCTTCCACTTAAACTTCCTGAAAATTTTTTGAAAGTATAATTAAGTCCAAATTGATCGGAGAGCCCTGCCTTATAACTCGGTTTCTCTGTAATACTTGGCCTTGAGCCGAAAGCTATATTCAATCTATTCTGAGCATCTATTAGAAAATTTTCAGAATTCGGTTTATAATATCCATATCCTAATCCTGCAAAAAATTCTATATCATGCCTTTTGGTAGGATCTAAACTGAAGTCCGCCTTTTTAGGAGCTTCTGTCTTTTGTTCCGGAATTATTTCTATAGGTTTTTCGTTTTGGGCCTGTTGTTTTAGTTTTTCTTCAGCCTCTTTTAGCTCTTTCGCACTTGGTTCTTTATAAGTGACTTTTTGGATCTCAGTTTTATTCAATTGTCGGGTTTTTCCGTCTGCTGTCCTGATTTGCATGGACATAGCAGTTTGTTGGATCACTTCTCCCCTTAGGATCTGGCCATTCCTTAAGTAGATAGTTTGTTCTTCTCCAAAAATTGCGATTGATGGAAATACTATAATGAATGCTATAAGAATTCGTTTAATAAATAGGGAATTCATAGAACGTATTTGTATGTTTTGTTTTGCATTGGCAATAAATTATTTCAATATTTTTGAGGAAAATGACCCCTCGGAATTTTTGTTAGAAAATTTATAAGTCAATTATTCAATTCGAATCGTTTCATTACTCCGAATTCCAGAGAAGATGATTTACTCGTTGCAGGTTCCGATTTAGCAAATGAACTCAAAAGAATATTTATAAGAGCCATTTGTTCCGGAGGTGATGGGCTTTGAATGGATCCTAAACTATCGAAACTTTGTCCGTATGAACTAATTGTATATTTCCATTCAAAATTTTGGATTCCGGCCCAGATTGATAAAGTTGGTGTGAGTCGATAAAATAATTTATAAGAAAAATTGAATCCAGTAGCTCTCCAAGTTGTTTCTTGCCCTGTCAGAATAAAATCTGTGGAGGAATTAGCAGTGGATAAAAGACCAGTTCCGGATGAATGTTGCTCTCCCGTTAAAGTTAAATAATGAAGTTCTAATCTATGTTCCCATTTTTCTTTCATTCGGATAGTAGCTTTTAATCCGATAGAAGGACCTCGTAAATTTTCCAAAAATCTATACGTATATTTAAAAACGGAATTTATAGAATTCGCTTCGTAACCTACGGAAGTAGTCGATTTATCGTCAGTATTTCCCCAAACTTGAGAATAGCCTATACTAGGTCGCAAATCGAAACGTTCATTCGTAAAAGCTAAATAAGAAATGTCTCCTTTAAGAATACTTTGGCTTTCCGGATAGGTTCCGTAGAATTCCTGAAAGCTAGTGGCAGAATTATAAGATTTTATTCTGGTGGAAGTTTCTCCGTTAAAAACATTATTACTGAGTCCGAATGAGAATTTTTTAAAATAATATGTAGCTCCGAAACTATGTGCCTTTCCTCGCTTGTATTCAGGCTCATTCGCATCAATTGCACTTCCAGAAATGTTACCGAATTTTGCAGCCAAATGGTTTGCAAAAGTTTCAGAAGCTGGTTGATAAGTTCCATAGCCGATCCCAAAATACGCTTCTATATCCTTACGCTTTGTCTGATCGATATCGTAAGGACCAGATAATTTCTTTTCTTCCTGGATAATAGGAGTAGGGGGAACAATTTCAACAATTGGAGGAAGTTCGACGACTGGAGCTTGTTTGAGTTTTTCTTCCGATTCTTTTTTTTCCTGTTCTGTCGGAGCCTTATAGCTGACTCTTTGAATTTCCTTTTTATTCAATTGTCTGATCTTACCATCTTCCATTCTAATCTGCATGGTAGTCGCAGTCTGTTGGATCACTTCTCCTCTTAGGATCTGGCCATTTCTCATATAGATGGTTTGTAGTTCCGCAAAAAGCGCAGAACCGGGCAAAGAAAAAAGAAATAAGGCCAAGCAGAACTTCAGGAAACGACTACGCATAACGGTCGTTACTAGAGCAGAGGTTAGGCGCTAAATCAATAAATTATTATAAAGATCTTAATGAAATATGTTCTAATCCTACTATAGCTTACCTCTTTCGATCCAAAATTCGAACCTCTCTTTATGATCATTTCATAGGATATCTTCATCTTAAGAAAAAAGACTGTGGCGATTTTTTTTAAGAAAAACGCGCGCAAAAGTTTCGGATGAATACCCGGAATCTATATGAATTTAGGTATTTCTATCTTAAACTTCTTCTTCCCGATCCATTGCGGCATTTGTGGGAGGGAAGATATCTTTTCCTTACGCACCGGACTTTGCGGAAGTTGTTATCGGGCATCAAAAAATCCGAAGCGTCCATTCAGATGTAGTGTTTGCGATTCACCTCTATTGGATCAGAGCTCTATTTGCGAATTCTGTGATTCTAGAAATGTATTTTTTACAAAGGTTTGGAGCCTCAGAGATAGAAATGATCTTTTGGGGAATGCCTTAAATAAACTAAAATCCGGGAACGAATATACTCTTTCTATTTTTCTATCGTTGGGAGCGAGGAGAGTATTACAAAAAATGAAAGTTTTAGATTTAGATGCTTGTATTTTACTTCCGAGTTACTCTGGATCTATGATATTTACTTCGGGATCTAGACCATTTTCTCCAAGTGAAAGATTAGAAAAAGAAGCGAGAAGAATATTGAAAACCCCTTTTATACAACCCTTAAGGAAGATTAGCCCAGAAAGGCAGGCTGGTAAAAGTTTCTCCGAACGATTCTTTCACGCTCACCATTCCTGGGAGATCCAACCTGAGTGGAAGGGGCTTTGCCCGGCAAAAATATTATTATTGGATGATGTGTTTACCACTGGCGCAAGCGTGAACGAAGCGAGTCGAATTTTGAAAAATAACGGAGCGAAGTCTGTCTATATATTAACATATCTCAGGACCGCAGATTAAGATTGACGGATCTATATGTATGTTTAGTATAGATGTAGGAAGATGACCCGTAAAATTCTACATGTAGATATGGACGCGTTTTACGCTTCCGTCGAGCAGAGAGATAATCCGGATTACAAAGGGAGGCCTGTTATTGTAGGAGGTCCTCCGGATTCTAGAGGTGTCGTATGTGCCGCAAGTTATGAGGCTCGAAAATTCGGAGTTCGTTCTGCAATGCCTTGCTCTCAAGCTGCTAGACTTTGCCCTTCAGGAATTTTTGTAACCCCTCGTTTCGAGGCCTATCGTAAAGTATCTTCTCGTATCAGAGAGATCTTTTTAGAATACACTGATCTAGTAGAGATGCTTTCTTTGGATGAGGCTTTTTTAGATGTTACGGAGAACAAAAAAAATATTCCGTATGCAAGCCAGGTTGCCAAAGAAATAAGAGAAAAAATTTTCGAAGAGACTCGGCTGACCGCTTCTGCAGGAGTTTCCATCAATAAATTTTTAGCAAAGGTTGCCACCGATCAGAATAAACCGGATGGAATGACAATTGTTCGCCCTGACCAGGTGGAAAAATTCATAGAGTCATTGGATGTCGGAGTGTTTCCCGGGATCGGAAAAGTAACATTAAAAAAAATGCATGCACTTGGTATACGTAACGGAAAAGATCTGAAAGATAAAAGTCTGGAGATGTTGGATCAAAGTTTCGGAAAATCCGGGCGTTGGTTCTACGCGGTTTGTAGAGGATTAGATGATCGCCCAGTGGAGCCCTATCGCGAAAGAAAATCCTTAGGAGCTGAATCCACTTTTCCTAAAGATCTGGAAAATTCGGAAGAGATACTACGCGAGCTGGCTGATATTGCGGAAGAATTGGAAAGAAGACTTCTTAAAAAGCCTTTTCCCGGAAAAACGATCACTCTAAAAGTGAAATTTTCTGACTTCACTCAAAAGACTAGGAGTTTAACGGAAGATTATACTTATATAGATAAGAATGAATTGTACCGGATTGGCTCGAAACTTTTGGGGGAATTTTTGTTAGGATCAGGCAAATCCGTTTTTCCGATCCGGTTATTAGGTTTAAGCCTTTCGCATCCGGAATCTTCTTCAAAAATTACAACTGTAAATACAGAAGAGGAAGATGATCTCTTTCCTTCATTGTTTTAAGAATAGAAAATTTATTTAGAATTATCACCGGTGTCGATACCCGACGGGACCAAATTTGCGATCCCTTGTCTTAAATTGGCCCATTCTTGCCTACATTCCTTATCCGCTTCTTGGTTCTTATTATAATGAAGCATGGATCTTCCTGAAGCAAGTCCTGCTAATTTAGAATTATCGAATATCTTCCATGCAATACTTAGAATAAACAGTCCTACAAATGGCAATGCGATCTTCAGTATTCCGTGATGTTTAGAATCCATGATGGATCCTAAAAAGGTGCATATCGATCCGATGCTAAAAAGATACCAGCCTATATAGAAATAATCCTCCGCGATCTCGGAAGCATTATTGATCATATATCTACAGAAGGATCCGTCCATTTCCACCAATTCCTTCTTTCCGGAAGGAAGAACATTTTCCACAAAAGGTTTTTCTAATCTGGATTTACCTAGATATGGCTGGATCTCTAAAAATAAATTAATCCCTAAATACAACATTCCTAAAACGAAAACTATGAAGAATGGTCTATACTGAAGTTTTGTTCTTTCGGTGGACCTATAAAGATCCAATTCGGATTCTGGTACTCCCATTTTTTTGGAGATCCTATCCTTGTATTGCTGGAATGCCAAGGAATCCATATAAGGAAGAAAATCGGTTATAGGAGGAGAATCTTTTGTTTCCTTACTTTGCAACCAAGCGTTGACTTCGCTTAAGGCTCTGGATTTGGAGATCTTAAAGTAAGGGAAGAAGAATCGCAAAAGAAACATACTGTTTTCCTAATCAATAAAATTCGGATATAATAGCCGACTTAGGCTGGTCAGAATAGGAAATCACTTAGGGATCTGCAAGACGATTTTTGAGAAAAAAGAGGAGGTCAAAACTTTTCTAAAATTTCTAAGATCTCCTTTCCGTATTGTCTAACTTTAGCCTCTCCCATTCCTTTTATCGCGATCAGGTCTTCTAAACTTTCCGGCTTTTGAGAAGCGATCCTAACTAATACAGGATTTTGCAAAACCATGAACTTCTTCCATTTATTACGTCTAGCAATCCTATCTCTGAAGTTCTTTAATTCTTTTAGAATAAGCTTATCTCCGGTTAACGGGATCTTTTTGCGAACTTGATCTGAATTCTCCGAGGATACTTTAGGCTTTCCGAATGCGGTTAAATATATTTTTGGATATTTATCTCCTTTGACGGAAAGTTTTTTGGTCTTTAGCCAATCTTCTAAAATTTTGAGAATAGATTCTTCCGGAACATGTGAAAGGGATGAATAATATTTAGATCTATCCAATCTTCTGCGCAAAACATCTTTAGATTTGGATCCTCTTAATGCACCAGCGATGATCTTTTTGCCGAATTTAGCCGGATATTCGGAGAGCAGTCCTTCTATAAATTTGATCTCGTCCGGATCGAAGGAATGAGATTCTTTTTCCTGCTTTTTTTCCGCTTTGATCCTTTCTCTTTCCGTATATGCTAGTCTTGCAATACTTGTGGTTTTAGAATCGGCACAAGTATCACAGGAACCACAATCCGAAATATTCTCTCCGAAATAATTGCATAAGATCCTTTGTCTACAGTCGGAAGATCCCACATATGATTTCACATGGGAAAGAAGAGTTTCTCCTCCCTTATAATTGGCTTCTTTGGAAAGCAAAAAACTTTGGACGCTCAGATCACCTGGAAGAAAGAATAAAACGCAGTCGGATGATTTTCCGTCCCTTCCCGCTCTTCCTGCTTCTTGATAATAACTTTCTAGAGAAGATGGAACTTGATAATGAAGCACGAGTCTAACGTTCGGGCTATCCAAGCCCATTCCGAACGCGTTTGTGGCCACAAGTATATTCGTTTTTCCTGCAGAATATCCTTCTTGGGCTTTCTCTCTGCTTGAGTCTGTTCTTCCCGCGTGGTATTTCCCGACTTTGTATCCTGATTTTCTGAGAAGGTCATAGATTTCGTCCACCTTGGCCCTAGTGGAACAATATATGATCGCTTTTCCGGAAACAGTTTTTTGAAAATTACCTTTTTCTAATATTTCTAATAGAACGGATTCCTTTTCCCTTTCGGATCCAGGATATAGAACGGAGAATTTTAGGTTCTCCCTGGCGTACGTTCCTTGTACATGTAAAGGGGATCTTAGGCCCAAACTATCCGAGATATCTTTTTTTACTCGATCGGTAGCAGTCGCAGTCAATGCGGCCCAAGGAGTTCCTTCTTTTAAATAAGAACGTAATGTATGGAGTTTTCGATATTCAGGACGGAAATCATGTCCCCATTGAGAAACACAATGCGCCTCGTCTACCGCCATTAGATTGACCGGAAGTTTAGGAAGAATATTTAAGAAAGAGCGAGAAACTGCTCTTTCAGGAGAAATATATAATATTCTAATTTTGCCTGTTGCTGCTGAGGACAATACTCTGACTTGTTCTAGATCATCTTGCGTAGAATTACAATAAGCAGCTTGGATCCCTCTTGCCTTCAATCCGTCCACTTGGTCTTTCATGAGTGCTATCAATGGAGAGATCACGATGGTTAATGCATTTTGATCGGAAAAAGAAGGAAGCTGATAGATTAATGATTTTCCCCCGCCCGTCGGAAGGATCGCGAGAACGTCTTTTTTTTCCAGAATGGCACGGATAGATTCCCATTGGCCTTGTCTGAATTGGGAAAAGCCGAAATGTTTATGGAGAAGGTTTTGCCAATCTTGGATGGAAGGGAGAGTTTCGGTGGCCAAGCTAAATTTCCTTAATCCTGATTTCGGATCTTTCTGTACAGAAATCTAGAAGGATGGAGGGAAGAGTACAAGCTATTTTCGATAGATAATGGTTCTCCCAAAAGGATCTGAGCCAAAATTTCCCCCCCAAGCAGGGAAGTTAAAACTCCCCTGGAACCTAAACCGCCGAACACAAACAGGTTTTTTTCCGGTTCTAAAAAAGGGAATTCTTTCTTTTGATTTTTTGGCAGATCTATACCGGAGTATGTTTTTTGGAAGGGGATTGGATTGTGGATAGGACCTAAAATGGGAAGTCTGTCTTTTGTTTGAGATCTGATCCCAACGAATTCGGAGGCCACACGGATCGAATTCCAATCTGTATTTAAAAAAGTAGTACGAGCATATTCCAGGATCTCTTCCTGGTCTTTTTTTCGAGGATTTGGATCTAGATCAAATTCATCGAAGGTGGAACCTAAAACTCTCCGGTCGTTAATACTTGGGGTCAGATATTTTTCTCCGACTTGGACAGGTTGATCTTTGGATTGTATATTCGAATCTTCTAATATTTCTAACTGTCCTCGAACTGAGCGGATCTCGAAAGGACTTTCTTTCCATAAGTTTCTTAGTAAATTCTCTATCCCGAAAGAATTTGCTAAAATTAAAACTTCACCTGAACCAATACGTTCTTTATTTTTAGAAAATAAGACCCATTCTCCGTTTTCATAAAAAATAGAATCGATCTTTCCAGTTTGGACTTTGATATTCGAATACTTTAAAAGTGTTTCAGTTAAGATTGGGGTGTCTGTCCAGAATCCGAACGGGAAAAAAACTCCTTGGGAATTTTCCGGATAATTCGTATCCAAAGAATTTTTCAATTCTGCTATTTCTTCCGTTAAAAAGTGAGATTCAACACCTCCAGAGATTCTTTCCCAAGGAAGATCTTGTCCTGCGATCTGCAAGGTCCCACTAAAATTATAAGAATCTTTTGGCAAAAGATCCGGATAACGTCTAAAAGAATTTCCGGAACAACGTAATGTCCAAAGACTCATAGGGGTAGGGAATTTAGTGATTTGCGGATGTGAAACTGCCATCGGAACGGAAGAAGCGCGTACCGTTTCTTTTTCATCCCAAACTTCTGTAGGAATTCCTCTCCAAGAAAGAGATCTTGCGATTGAAGCCCCTGCAAGTCCTCCACCTAAGATCAGAACTTTTTTGGGGATCTGCTTTGGGTATTGCCTCGTAAGAAAAGGATAGTTAACTTTTTTTTCCACTTGGTCTGACTCATAAGTTCCTATGAGCATTTCTCTTTTTCTTCCATAGCCTGGAACTTTATTTAAAGAGAAGCCGACATTCGCAAGACTATCTTTCACTAGTCGTGCTACTGTGAATGTTGAGAGAGTTGCGTTTTTATGAGAAAGGCGTTTTAGTTCAAAGGAGATTGTTTCTCCCCAAAGTTCCGGATTTTTGGAAGGAGCGAATCCATCCAGAAAGAATGCATCGAATTTTCCCGAGGTTTCTCCTAAAAGTTTGGATGCATCTCCGATCCATAGATCCAAGATCAGATTTTCGCATTCGAATAGGAAAGTATTACATCCCGGGATCAATAGTTTATATTTTTCTAAGAATACTTCTAAAAATCCGGAAAGTTCCGGAAAAACTGAGATCGCTTTTTGTATTTCATGTATTTCTAATGGATATAATTCATAAGAAACAAATCTTAAGATGGAAGTGCCGACAGTTGATTTGGAATTTTTCCAGAGTTGCCAGGCCGCAAAAAAATTTAAACCTGTTCCGAACCCTAATTCCAAGATCGAAAAGTAAGTCCGATCGTTTGGGAGAGAATTCCATCTTTCTTCTAATCGATTTCCTTTTAGGAAAACATGTCTTGTTTCTTCTAGTCCGTTTTCAGGGGAAAAGTAAATATCGTCGAATTGTTTCGAAACGGGAGTGCCGTTCTCTTTCCAGTCGATCATCCGGGAGATCCGCTCTCCGGTGTTTCCGGGCTTTGGGGAGTTTCTTCTTTTTGGGGAAGACCCGCGGAAGGAAGATTTTGTAGAGGAGGGTAGGCAGGGCCTTCTTCCTTTTTATGAGGTTCTTTAGAAAGTTGTAATTCTTTTCTGACTCCCATCCTATAAGTAGTCATGTTCATATAAAGGGATGGCGCGGGGAGTCCGTTCGCGGTTGTTACTTGATTTTTAATATTCATACCTTTCCCGTCCAAGTCTCCCAAACTTGTGATCTCTAAAAAAAGGTATGCATTATATAAGATTGTGTCCGGAAAATACTGCCCGATATTGTATTCTAATAGAAGCCTTACTCCTTTCAATTCTTGGAGTTGGTTTTTGACACTGGAAATTCTATATTCTTTTTCTATAATATCCATTCTGTAAACTGCGAGCCCGTAGATGGGGCCTACTCCGAAGTTTACATTCTTTCCCTCATAATACCCTAGATATAAGGTGAAATACATCTGATAGTCTTCGTAGGTGTATTCCATATTCCTTCCCACTTGAGGCGGCAGAGGAAAAAGTTGATTTCCAACATAATCTTCTAAACCTAGATACCGTCTTCCGTCATCCGGATAATTGATTAGATTTCCTCTATAAGTCCTTGGAGAAGTTAAATTGAAAGACCAGGCAAGTCCGCTTAAGAAGGAAAAAAATCCTTTGATATCTCTTGTGCCTGGAATTCTGCTCGGGACAGAACCGATGGAATAGAACGCTCTGGTAGTTGTAGAGTCTCTGCTCACGATACTCGTATCCGTATCCGAACCTGGCGCAGAAAATTTGCTGACAGGGAGCCCTTGTACTGTCGCAGGATGGGTGAAAAAATCTAAAGCAGTGTATTCCGCACCAGCATTGATGATGATTGAGTCCAAGATCCCAGACATACTTTTGCAGGAATAAGCGAATAAGAAAAGGCAGAATACGCCTATTCTTAAGAGGAAATCTGGATTTAGTCTCTTATGACCCATTGCTCTGAACCAAATTGAAATGGCACGAAATCAAACCAAGTCGATTTCATGGGGCTTGACTGCTCCAGCCGAGAACCGAGGATCGTATTAATTCGAGTATATGTCTTCCGAAAAAAAACAACCGATCGTGTATCCGGTATCCGTAGCCCCGATGATGGACTGGACGGACAGGCATTTTCGTTATTTTCTCAGACTCATCACAAAATACTCACTCTTCTACACTGAGATGGTGACTACAGGAGCTATCCTTAGAGGAGATAGAGACCGGTTCTTAAGTTTTTCTCCGGAAGAAGCTCCTTTATCATTACAACTTGGCGGAGATAATCCGGCTCATTTGGCGGAATGTTCAAAGATAGGAGAAGATTACGGATACTCCGAGATCAATCTGAATGTCGGATGTCCTAGCGATAAGGTCCAAGAAGGAAATTTCGGGGCTTGCTTGATGAAGGATCCGGAAAAAGTCGCAGATTGTATTTCTCTAATGGATTCAAAAACTTCCATCCCTGTTACAGTGAAATGTAGGATCGGAGTTCGAGGAAAGGATAAGCTCGAAGATCTGATCCGATTCGTGGAATTAGTTAGTGCTGCGGGTGCAAAAAGGATCACAGTACATGCAAGGATTGCAATATTAGAAGGCCTAAGTCCTGCCCAGAACAGAACAGTTCCTCCATTACGTTACGAAGATGTATATGAGGTGAAAAAAACTTTTCCGAATTTAGTATTGGAACTGAACGGAGGAGTGAGATCTTTATCCGAAATTTCTTCTCACCTAACAAAAGTAGACGGTGTGATGATAGGTCGTGCTGCTTATGAAAATCCTTTCTTATTTGCCGATGTGGATACCTTATTTTTTGGAGCGAAACATAGAGAGATCACTCGAAGAGAGATTTTCGATTCGATGCAGGAATATATAATTTCTAAAACTTCTTCCGGAGAAAAACCGAGTAGGATCTTAAGACATTTACTCGGTGCATTTCACGAGATACGAGGAGCTAGATCTTATCGCAGAATCTTGACCGAAAAAATGCATTCAAATCCGGGACCTAAATTACTCTTAGAAGCACTTGGATCCATCTCTTCTGAGTATCTGGATGGAAAATTGGAAAATCCAAAATTAGAAGTTCTGGATCCGGTGGTTTAGAGATCTATTGTTCGTCTAAGATCTGCAGTAAATCATCCTCTCGGAGAAATTTTTGGATAAGATTCGGACCATAGACTGTGGGTATGTAGAAGAAGAACTTGCTTGCGCCTATCTGATCATAGACGGAGACAGGGCAACCTTCGTGGAGAATAACACGAATTATGCGGTTCCTCTACTTTTAGATGCGTTAAAGGAAGAAGGACTCGGTCCTGAGTCTGTAGATTATCTCATCATTACCCACGTTCATTTGGATCATGCAGGTGGAACAGGTAAACTTATCTCTGAATGTCCGAATGCAACAGTACTCGCTCATCCAAAAGCAGCACCTCATATCATAGATCCAAGTCGTTTGATCAAAAGTTCCATCCAAGTATACGGAGAAGAAAATTATTACAAATTATATGGAGATATACTTCCCGTTCCGAGCGAAAGAGTGAAAACGATGTCCGACGGAGAGGAATTGTCCTGGGGAAAAAGAACATTCAAATTTTTGCATACTCGCGGGCATGCGAATCATCATTTTTGTATTTATGATACGTTTAGCAACGGTATTTTTACAGGGGATACATTCGGAATAGGATATCGTTTATTTAGAGACGAAGATAAATCCCTTTTATTTCCATCTACAACACCAACGGATTTTGACCCGGAAGAAGCTTTATTATCCGTGGATAAAATTTTAGGAACGGGTGCCAACAAAGCATATCTGACACATTTCGGAGTTTGGGAAAATGTCCCTTTGGGCGCATCTCAAATGAAAGAAGGGCTGGCTGTAATGAAAAATATTCTAGTCTCGGCGGAGAAGACAGGACTAGAGGGAGAAACTCTAGTTTCTTTCTGTGAGAATAGAGTTCGTTCTTATTTAGAAGAGCAGATCCGAGTTCGTAAACTACCATATGGAGAGAAGGAAGAAAGATTTATCGGTTTTGATGCAAAGATCAATGCGCAAGGGATTGCCTTTAAGATTGAAAGATCCAGACGTTCGAAAAAATAAACTTTCATCCCTTAAGTATCTAGTTCGATTTGGACGACATTTCGATCCCAACAACTCATATTGAGAATATAGTCTAGTGATTCTTAGGCGAAGTTTTTCATTTGCCTTCCTTATTCTTAATTTTTTGACTATACATGTGAAAGTATCCTTGGAGCGATTTTCAAAGAAGAAGATTGTATTCCTTTTCTGCGTCCTGTCATTCGACTTATCCTGTTCTCCCGAAAATAAAGAAAAAGTTCCGGTGATCTATAAAGGAAGCGTGGACATGAGTACTGTAGCTCCTTGGGGGGAAACTTACCCATTAAACGGGGATTGGGAGTTTAGTTGGGGAAAGTTATATTCGCCTAATCAGAGTTATCCGGCGACTGGAGAATATTTTCCTGTCCCGGGCATTTGGAGAGAATACTCTCCTCAGTTTACTTTGCAAGGGCACGGAACTTATAGATTAAAGATCCATAAAACTCCTGCAGAAGATAATCTCGCAATTTATGTGCCCCGTATTCCGGGAGTATATTCAGTATATCTGAATAAAAAAATGATCTTTGCGAACGGGATCAACGGTATAGATCGAACAAACACTGAATTTTTGGCTCATCCTAGTTCCTTGGTATACGAATTGGATTCCTTGGATACGGAACTGATCGTAAATGTTTCGAATTATCGGGGGAATTTTCTCAAGGGAGGGATCCGAAATCCTTTTCTGATCGGGGATTTGGATCTTCTGAAAGCGAAGGTAATAGAGGAATCTATTTGGGAAACCGTTTTAGTTGCCATAATTTTTTCCATAGGTCTCTATCATTTGATCTTTTTCGCCTCTTACCGAAAAGATCTTGCTCCTTTATTCTTCTCTTTTTTCTGCTTTTTGGTCGCATTCTATTCATTCGTTACTTCCGGTTTACAGTATTTGATCACACCTGAGTTGACATTGGATCTTCGGATCCGAATGGAATATTTCTGCGAAGCATGTTTACTTCCCTCAGTTTATATGATACTAAGGACAATGTATCCTAAACAGTTCGGACAAAAATGGTTGAGCATCCTTATGGGAACCATGCTCGTTTTTATATTGTCGGTATTCGTTTTGGGGGAAGAAGAGCTCATCTACCTATACTCCTTCTTCATGCATGTTCCTCCGTTCTATACTGTGGTACTCTTAGCAGTTTTAGGTTTTACATGGTGGCAGAATGAGCCAAGAGCAAGAACTGTCTTTCTTTCCGGGCTTATACTTGCAGTTTCCATGATCAATGATGTGCTTTGGGGACTATACGAATTTTATTTTCTAATCCCATATAGTTTTCCCGCCGCATTGGTTGGATTTATTTCATTTAATTCTTATATTATATCTTTGCGATTTACGAAAGATTTGGAGAAGGCGGAAACTTTTGCGGAACTACAATCCAAATACAATGAACAGCTAAGGGTAAACGCAGAAGAAAAGGCAAAATTCGCTACCTTAGTAGATCAATCGGTAGACAAAGGGTTACATTCTATCATAGATCAATTGGAATCTAAGGAGAGTTCGGACAAATCTTTAGTAAAACTGAAAAACGAACTTAATCAAACTCTTTCCGGGGTTCGGGATATTTTGGACCTAATGCATCATCAAGGTGGAAAAGAAGAGTTGGTGGAAGAAGAAATGAGAAAATTCGTCCAAAAGACGCCTAACTTCTCTCATTCTGAGATCCAAACCGTTTCTCAATTTTTGAGGATAGATGAATGTCTCCAGGTCCAGAGAATATTCTCTGATGTCGTAAAAATTGGGGCGCGCAGATTAGGAGAATCCAAAATTTTTTGGGGAAGAGAAGGGGACTCTATATTGCTTAGAATACAGATGATCGGAAATTCGGAGAATAGAGAAGAATTTCCCGCACATTTGGAAGCTGACTTGAAAGCTCGGGCAGAAAAATTAGGAGCCAGATTCTTTTTGTTGAGCGAAGTCGGAAAATTCGAATTCGAACTCAGGATCCATAGCTGATCTAAATTTTTGAAAGAAGATTCCGTTTCTTTCAGAAAAAGACTTGCTTCTACTTCTAAAACCGAAATCCTACACCCGATTAGAACGATTCTAATCTGTGGTGATGAAAAATGAAACAAAAACATATTCTGTCTTTGGGACTAGTATTACTAGCCCTGGTCTCGGCATGTGGTCCATCCGAGAAAACAAAACAGCTCATACAAGATGCGAAGATCTCTTTCGGCATTCTCCCGGAAAAAATGCCCGGTTCCGAAAAGGATACTCCGGCAAAAATCGCATTAGGTGAAAAACTCTATTTCGAAAAGCGTCTTTCTATCAACGATTCCCAATCCTGTAGTTCTTGCCATGGAACCTTAGGAAAAACTGCGGGAGTCGATAATCTTCCCACATCTCCAGGCGCATTGGGTAAGAATGGAGATCGGAATTCTCCTACTTCCTTAAACGCAGGCTTTCATTTCGTTCAGTTTTGGGACGGAAGAGCTGCTGACCTAAAGGCTCAAGCAAAAGGTCCGATCTTAAATCCAGTGGAAATGGCGATGCCATCTGAAGCTGCGGTAGAGAAAAAGCTTTCTGAAATCCCTGAATACGTGGATCTTTTTGCAAAAGCATTCCCGGACCAGGACAAAAAGATTACTTATGACAATTTGGCAGAAGCTATAGCAGCATTCGAAAGAACCTTGATTACCAGGGACCGTTTTGACGAGTTTCAGGCAGGAAACCATAGAGCACTTACTTCTGACGAGCAAAAGGGCTTAGAAACCTTTATTAGCGTAGGATGCATCCAATGCCATAATGGGCCACTTTTAGGAGCGAATAGTTTCCGTAAGCTTGGACAAGTGAATCCATATGAAAATACTACGGATGTAGGAAGATCCGCCGTTTCTAAAAATGAGGCTGAGAAGTATTTCTTCAAAGTTCCGTCTCTTAGAAATATAGCTCTCACCGGCCCATATTTTCACGACGGTAAGGTTGCAACCCTTCCGGAAGCTGTGAAAAAAATGGCGTATTTACAGCTTGGAAAAGAGCTTTCCTCGGAAGAGGTGGATTCGATAGTATCTTTCTTGAAGGCATTATCAGATAAAAATCGGTCTAATTAATATTAGATCTTAGATCACGAACTTACAGAATTGAAACCTATTCAGACCGGCTCCGAAAGGAGACGGTTTTTTTTTGCCTTTTGGGGAAGGGAATGAATTTTTGATCCTTCTATTAATCAAACTTTTTAAATACAAAATTTGAATTTCTCTACGACTAACCCTTATACGATTCTTAAACTTTTATTTTCCAAAAGAGTATCAAACTCCTTTTTACTTTCAGAATCGAATCCCGCTTTGGCCTTTGGAATAACTATGGCATTTACTGAAGAAGTATATAGAAAATAGTAATTTTCTCTTTCCACAAATTTCTGAATTCCACTCCATTGGATCGTCGATTGGGAGTCTCGTTTTGTAGCGGAAATTCCTTCATCTGAGAATTCTAATATAGTTTTTGAAAGTAAACTAGAATTGTCTCCTTCTTCATACATACGCCTCGTTCTTCTGAGAGTGCGGAATGCGATATATTTCGGGATTAAATATGCACCGAGTACGGATATTATCCCGTAAGCGATCACAGAGTATGGATCAAAAATTCCTTCTTTAAAATACCTATTTAGGACAGATACAAGTCCTATAATCGGAGCCAGAAGTGAAATATAAATTCTTAATCGTTTAAAATCCTTTGAATGTTTTATATACTCTTCGTGAAAGGCTAAGGCATCTTGCAAGTCTTGGTCGAACTCTATTCGTATTTTGTTTCTCATAATGATTATATCTGAAATTTATAACGAACAGTCTGCGGATATGGAAAAAATTTTCACTAATCCCATTGCTGAATTTGGATTCCACGTTCCAGAGTGAAATTTGCAAAAGCTCTCCCCTCCCCTTCGCAGCGATCCGTAGAGAGCGAGAAGACAACCGCTTGCGAGTTGGTGATCGCAAAGATCAACCGAGTATGGCCAAAACTATCAACACATAATACTGAATCGAAGACTATTTTGTAAAAGCTCTCCCCACCCTATTTAGGGTGGGGGCTGGAGCGAAGCGGTGGAATTCACTTAGGTTGCTTTTAATTAATCTTAGAATGAAGTAAATGTGTGAGCCGACTCTCCTATGGAGGTCGGTTCCTCGCTCTCTATGGATCGCTGTGGAAGGGGGCCGGTGCGGTGGAAGAAATTTGCTTACTCTGAAAATTTCCTTATCACAAATCAGATTTATGGTCAACTAGTTTTAAGAAGAGCAAACCTTGTAGGAGCTCCTACAAGGTTTGTTCGAGAATTGGATCTTTGACCTATTCATTCTGAAAAGAAACAGTTGGTCTGGCTAACTGAAGTTTTTCACACAAAGCCGCTAAGAAAAAAATTCTAAAGATATAGATTAGAATCTTTTCTTCCTTGGCGCCTTGGCGCGGTTACATCGCATGATGAAAGAACTTATCTCTCCAGGATCTGCTTGTACTTTCTTGGAGCCTCTCCAGTAAAGATCTGGCGAGGGCGAACCTTATGAGAAGCATCTCCTGCTAATCTTTGTTCTCTCCAGTGGGCGAGCCAGCCTGGAAGTTTACCGATCGCTTGCATCGCAGTAAATAGTTCTTTAGGAATTCCTAAACTATGAAATAGGATCGCACTATAGAACTCCAGGTTAGGATACAGATTTTTCTCCAGATAGAAAGCATCCTTACTCATGTAGTCGTCGACTTGGAGAGCGATTTCTGCGATCGGATCCAATTTTTTCTGCTTATAGAAATCCTGGAAAAGTTTTTGAGCGATTGTAGAACGTTTACTCTTCGCCTTGTATGCGTCGTGACCGAAACATGTGGAATGGAGTTGAAATTCTCCTTTCTTTAATCTTTCGAAAAACTCGGGGACGGAAAGTTTGGATTTGATGATATCTTCTATCAATTCAACTGCAGCCACTTGTCTTCCACCTTCTCTTGATCCCCAAAGGGCGTTGATCGCGGAGGAGACCGAGGCGAAGATATTTGCCTGAGTGGAACCGATTAACTGAACGGTAGTATTGGATACGTTCTGCTCATGATCCGCATAAAGGATCCAAAGTTGGTTTAGGATCCTATCATGTTCTTCGGAAGGTTGGTATTTAACCGAAGGAATGGAGAATAGCATGTATAAGAAATTCGTACAGTATGGATGTCTATCCACAGGATAAACGAAAGGTTGTCCGATCATCTTTTTGTAGGAGAATGCGGAGATTGTCCGGATCTTCGCTAATAACCTTGCAGCTTGATCGATCCCTCTGTCCAGATACTCTTCGTATTCGTCTTGATAGTAACTGGAAAGTGAAGAAACCATAACGGAAAGAATTGCGAGAGGGTGAGCTCTTCCTGGGAATCCGTCGAACAAGTTGATCATGTCTTCATGGATTAAACTATGTTTGGAAAGTTTCATCGAGAATTCTTTTAGTTGTTTCTCGTTCGGAAGATCTCCATAGATCAAAAGATAACTGGTCTCTACAAACGTAGAATAATGCACCAATTCGGCCACATCATATCCTCTGTATTGAAGATCTCCAGTCAGAGGATCTCTTTTGGATATTTTACTCTGTGCGTATGCCGTATTAAAAAAACCGGGATCATAAGAAATCAGTCCCGTCTTATTATGCAAATCTCTAATATCGATTCCTTTTTTGCCATCGGTTCCGGTGACTAAAGGAAGACGGTGGACCTGGTCCCCGAATTTCAACTCTACGAAATCGCTCATACCGATAGAAAACAGGGGCAGGGCGGAAGAGTCAACCTTCCTTCGGAGCGGTTCGCAAATTTCCCTTTAAGCTGGACAAAACATCTCCCTGAGATTTACTCTCCCGAAGTCTCGAAGGAATTTTGTTTTGGAGATTCTTCCCCGTTTTTTTCTTCATTTTTGGATCCAATTTGGAACCGCACTTTGCCTACTTCTTGCTGCGATGGAACTCGCGAAGAAGAGAGAGAAGGTGATGCCCGGCGGTATTTTCTTCTTAGCCATTATTCTAGCACTTGTAGAAAGTAGATTGGGCCTTGGTTTGGAACCTTGGGCCGCGGAACATATCTGGTTCTGGCCTGCCTTTTTCCCTGCGGTCTGGGCAGTGGGCCCGACCCTACTTATAGTCTCTAAAAATATGGTCCAATTCGCTCTGGACAGAGAAATAGAGATCCGACTGCATTTCATTCCGGCTGCTCTACTAATGCTCGGGGAACTAGTGGCTTATATCATTCTTCCGGAAGAAGAGATCAGAGAGTATATTCGAAATGCAATGTTCGGTTCCAAGGTGGATATACTTACTGGGGTCACGATTTTTGGATCGATACACCAGACAGTGTATTCCATTTTTCTTTGGGTACTTTTTAGGAAGGCTTCCAAAGAGACGGATATCCCTCTCTCTTCTCTAGTCTATACGATCTTGATCGTAGTATTTACTACGATACAACTCTGTTGGTTCGGTTATTTTCTAAAGAATCAATTTTTACTAGCGGCGGGTTCTTCTTTTCAAACTCTGGGGATCGTTCTGATCTTTTTATTCTCCTCTAGATATCCGAATTTTTTCATCTCTCTTAAGTCGGAGATCCAACAGAAAAGATATGAGAGAACCCAATTAAACGGATTGGATCTAGAACAGTTGCATTCTAGGATCAAAGAATTGATCGACGTAGATAAGATCTATACGGAAGAAAATCTGAAAATCCAAGATTTCGCCTCTAAACTTTTGGTATCTCCTCACCAACTTTCTCGTATTTTGAACGAAACATACGGAAAGAACTTCAACGAATTCCTGAACTCTTTTAGGGTAGAGGAAGCAAAAACACTTTTGTTGGAAGATTTGGAGAGAACAGTTCTCTCGATCGCTTACGATGTAGGTTTCAATACTAAGTCTACCTTTAACGCCCAATTTCTCAAAATCACCGGAATGACTCCTTTGGAATGGAGAAAAAAAGGTAGCAAACTATAAGTTCGGACGATTCGTTTTCACATATCGGTTAGGATAAAACCGAACCCGTCAAACAGCGGGTTCGGAGAAGAGACCGATGTCCCAAGAGCACTACCCTAAAGAAGAATTAGATTCCTATCGTAAGGTCCAGTCATTGGCTTATGAAGCAGTGGAAGCGGTCAGAAAAGAATTATATCCCGGAATCACCGAAAAAGAAGCAGCTCGTAAAATAGATGATTATATTCGCAAACAGGGCGGAAGTTCTTTTTTTCATTTCGGTTTTGCATGGTTCGGAGATAGGACAGCATTCAGAGGATTCAAACGCCCACTTTCCCTAAATTATTTAACGAAAGGAGAAGGGCTCTTACCTCATTTCGGCGGAAAGTTCCAACCATCCAATCGGAAGTTGGAAGAAGGAATGGCAGTCATCCTAGATGTAGCTCCTACATTTGCAGGAAGAGCTGCAGACGTAGGATACGCATTCTCTTATGGAGAAAATCCAGAACACGACAAAGCATTACTTCATCTAGAAGAATACAGAGATTTGATCCTAAGAAGAGTTTTAGAGGAAAGGACTCTTTCTGAAATTTATCTAGAAGTGGATGCTCGGATTAGAGCGGCAGGTTACGTTAACTGTCATTCTATCTATCCTCAAGGAGTATTGGGGCATAAGGTGGGAAGACTTCCCGCATATAATTTCCCAGGCGGAAGAGTGAATGGATTCCCTTTCCAAACATTCGCGTATTTATTCCCACAAATGTTAAAGGATCTAATCCCAGGAGTTTCGGGGCATTCTCCTTTATGGGGAGCAAACTCGGATTTCAGAGCAGAGCCTGGACTCTGGGCGGTAGAACCTCATATCGGAAAAATGTATGAAGGTTCGCTTGGACCAAAATCTTTCGGAGCGAAATGGGAAGAAATTTTGGTAGTAACTGATTCTACCGCTTACTGGTTGGATGATGATCTTCCACATGTACGTCTTTGGAAGGAAAAGAAAAAATCCAAGTCCTCTCTCAAAAAAGAAAAAGTTCCGGCTTAGTCGGTTTAAGAACTACATCACATTCAAAATTAGAAGGCGCAAAAATGAGTAGTGAAATTTTACAGGATAAAGATTTCCATTTTTATCCGGTCAGAAAACCCAAATTCGAATTTAGCGAAGACGGGACCAGTATCCATTGGATGGATAACTCCGCATATAAGACTCATATATTGAATACATGGACATTGTTCTTTCCGGATGGAGAAAAATTCTTCATACGAAGTATCCAAAAATTTCTACCTTCTATCAAAGACCCTCGGGTTTTAAGAAATGCCAAGGCGTTTATCGGCCAAGAAGCTCAACATGCGGGAGAACATAAGAAAACCTGGAAAATCTTAGAAGACCAGGGGTTTAAGATCAAAAAATTTACCGATTTCGTAAATTCATTCTTCGTAAATTTTGTGGAGAAGATCATGTCACCTAAGGCTTGTTTGGCGGCTACGGCAGGCGCAGAACATTATACTTCTCTAGTCGCTACGATCGGTTTGCAAATCAAAGCATTGGATAAGGCCGAATCTGAAATGAAAAGACTTTGGGAATGGCATGCTGCAGAAGAGATCGAGCATAAATCCGCAGCATTCGATGTATTCTTAGACGTTAGTGGAAATTATTTCAGAAGAATGATTACTTTCTTCGGAGTTACTATCGTTTTCTGGGCAGCAACTTTTATAGGTGCCGAGATCCTTCTTTGGCAAGAGGGACTTACTTTTAAATGGAAAACTAGAAAAGATGCTTTTCGTTTTATATTTATAGACGAAAAGGTCTTCTTTCATGCGTTTAGCGCTTTCGTTCGATACTTCCGCCCTGGCTTCCATCCGGAGCAAGAGGATAATTTGGAATTAAGCAAAGCTATATTCGCGTCACCAGAGCATAGATACAAGGAAATTGCATGAGCAGATTACGAGGGAAAAATATATTAATCACCGGAGCAAGCGGTGGTTTCGGTAGAGAATTAACTAAACAACTTCTGAAGAAAGGAGCAAATTTGGTCTTAACCGATATGAAAGCTCCTGAAACTAAACAAGAGTTTTACTTAGGCGATTCAAAACCGGTAGAAGGAAAAATTCTTGGAAGTTTTGCAGCCGATTTAAGTAACGAAGGAGGTTGTGTAAAGGCTCATAAAGAAGCAATCAAGATACAACCTAAGATTGACGTTCTCGTAAACAATGCAGGTCTTGCGTTCGGCGGAAGACTTCTGGATGTTCCCATGGAAAAATGGAAATTAATTTTAGATGTGAACTTATACGCTCCGATCTATTTAAGCCGATTATTCTTGCCTGCAATGTTAGAACGTAAATACGGACAGATCGTAAATTTATCTTCCTGCGCCGGGATCACTGCACCGGGAGAATTAGTGTATTATTCCGTTTCTAAATTCGGTATCAGGGCCTTGGGTGAAGCATTGGATTCTGGATATAGAAGCCAGGGGATATATACTACTAACATATATCCTTTCTTTGCTGATACAAATATTCTGAAATCGGAACAATTCGGGACGGACAAACCGAAGGTTGTGCCTGCTGCGATCGTGGATAGTCCTCAGATGGTAGTTCGAGCTATTGTAAGAGGTATTGAAAAAAGGAAAATGCATGTATTCCCGGGTTTTACCGCGAAGATGTTACGCTTCCTCACTAGGCTCTCACCTGGATTTTTAAGAGCAATGGAAAGGCTCGGACAAAAAGTTTCTTAGATCTATAGAGGCGAAAATATGGCAACTACCCAATTGGCAACTGAACTCAAAAAAGAAGAGAAGGAGGGTTTCAAAGAAACCTTCGTTCAAAACGGTGATGTTTCTCTATTCGTAAAATACAATCACACCGCGAAAGAGAGACCGAATCGGCCGACTGTTTTATTCGTCCACGGTTATCCGGACGATCATAGAGTTTGGTCTTACCAAATGGAATCTTTGAAAGAAGATTATAATGTTGCCGCTTTGGACTTACGAGGTTCAGGGAAATCGAATAAACCTAAAAAACAAAAAGCGTATAATGTTCGAAGAATATTCGAAGATTTGGAAGCGGTGATCCGATTTATCGGAAATGATAAACCGGTGCATATAGTTGCTCATGATTGGGGATCTCTGATCAGCTGGGCATTTGTCGCAGACGAACAAAAATCCGTTTGGGCTAAATCTTATACAGCGATGGGAGGGCCTCATCCGATTTTGGGTCGCAAGAGCGCATTTCAAATGGCTCTCTCTGGAAATCCAGTCTCCCTATACAAGGCTCTTTCTCAGATGAGAAAGTCCTGGTACATTCTATATTTCCAAATCCCATTTTTGCCTGAGTGGATCTGGAAAACTTTCAGTAAGTTTTTCTGGAAGTATACGATGAATGTTGGAGGAGTTCCTAAGGATGATACTCTAAGAAATAAATCCAAAGAAGAGATCATTGCATCCGCAGTTTCTAATTTGAATTTATATAGAGAATTATTAAGAGGGGAAACTTATCCGGAACCGAAACATATCAAACCTCCCGTGCAAGTTTTGATCCCGCTTAAAGATTTTGCGATCCGACCGGAGATCTACGGTTTACATGAAAGAATTTGTGACTCGTATCGCGAATTTACTTACGATAGCAATCACTGGATCCAAAGAACCATGCCAGACACAGTGAGCGAAAGGATCCGAGAATTCGTCTGGGAAATCGGTTAAAAAAAATAGTTTAACTAAACTAAAATAAAAAAGAACCGATAGGGCAAAACGTAGGTCTTACGTTTATGTCCTTGAAGGTTCTATTCAAAAACGGATGTACGAATGTTAAAAAGACTCTGGTCCAAAACTGGAGTGCATTTTCTTTTTTCCTAATTCCGTTTTTTGCACTCATCCTAGTTGCAGAACAAGCTAGTAAACCTTCTCAGAAGGAACTCCAACAATTCTTCTCGGAGAAGTGGAATATGGAGATTTCTTCCCAGGACAATCAGGAACTTTTTAAGGGTGTTTATCATTGGTATGGAACCCCTCATAAGGATAATGGAAAAGACGAGTCGGGGATAGATTGTTCTAGCCTTGCTTCACGTTTATTACAGAAGGCCTATTCTAAAAATATCTCTGGCTCTTCGGAACATATTTCAAAACAAGTACGCAAGATCAGTGAATCGGATCTTCAGGAAGGGGATTTAGTCTTCTTTAATATTAACGGAGAAAAGATTAGCCACGTCGGAGTATATTTAAAGGACCGAAAATTTGTCCATGCCTCTGTGGTGAAGGGAGTTACGGTAAATTCTCTGGATGAGAATTATTATAAGTCTAGATTTGTTCTCGCGGGAAGATTATAATTTTTCTTAAGTATTGACAATTCCGTTCTCGTGGCCGAAATAAATCGTCATGCGATTTTTGATATTCGGTCTTGCTGCTCTTATACTGATCCAGTGTGAAAAACCGGTCATCTCAGAACAAAAAGAAATCCTTCCTATCATAAGAACTGAAAACGGTTTAGTGAATGTAAAAGATATCGATCCAAGCTTAGAGATCGATTTACGCTATTCCACCTCGGATAATTTTACAGGCTCAATAATTTATCCTTTTAGGATCTGTTTACTTAGAAAGGAAACCGCCGAAAAATTAAAAGAGGCTAACTCGGAATTCAAAACTCTTGGGTATAGGATCAAAATTTGGGATGGATATCGTCCCCCTTATGCCCAGAGAATTTTATGGGATAAGGTCCCGAATCCCAGATATGTGGGCGATCCGAATAAGGGAGGCTCCATTCATAATCGGGGAGGTGCTGTGGATTTGACCCTCATCGATTCTAAAGGAAATGAGTTGGAAATGCCGAGTGCTTATGATGAATTCTCGTATAAGGCTTCTCCTATTAGAAAAGACTTAGATGTTAGGGTTTCTTCTAACCTGGAAGTTTTGGTAGGAGTTCTTACAAAGCACGGATTTAAACAGATCAGTTCCGAATGGTGGCATTATAATGACGGAAATGCAAAAGTTTATCCCCTGGTAGAAGTGGATCCAAAACTCTGGGAGAAATGAAACATTTAGAAATGTTCTCCAATCGTTTGGCGAGAATGTCCAAACATTGGAGAAAATGGGCGCGAAGAAGAGGAATTACTTGTTTCCGTGTGTATGACCGGGACATTCCTCAAGTCCCAATCTCAATTGACTTATACGAAAACTTCTGCTTAGTCTCCGAATATTTGAATTCTTATCCTATGTCCGAGGAAGATAGGAGTAAGGAGAGAGATAGCATCCGAAATTCTATCTTAGAAATTCTTGAAATAGATCCGGAGGATTTATTTTGGAAAACAAGAGAGCGTAAAAAAGGAAATCTTCAATATGAGAAACTTGATACAAAGGAAGTATCGATACAAGTCAATGAAGGTGGTTTGAAGTTTAAGGTTAATCTAAGCGATTATTTAGATACCGGACTTTTTCTGGATCATAGAACTACTCGAGATCTTTTTAGAAAAGAAGCGCAAGATAAAAACGTTCTTAATTTATATTCTTATACCGGAGCTTTTTCAGTTTATGCCGCAGACGGAGGGGCAAACGAAATAACAAGTATCGATCTATCTCAAAAATATTTAGATTGGTCTAAAGAGAATTTTCAACTCAACGGATTCTCAACCGAAAATCATTCATTTATACGAGAAGATATTTCGGAATGGCTGAAAAGAGAAAGGCAAAATCCGAATCATAAATTCGACTTAATTATAGTGGATCCTCCCACCTTCTCCAATAGCAAAAAGATGAGAGATATTTTTGATGTTCAAAGAGATTATTCTTTTCTATTAAATTCTATTTTTAAAGATTTTTCGAATCCAGGTGCGATCTTATTTTTTTCCACAAATTTTCGTAAGTTCAAACTGGACCCGGATCAACTTTTGTGGGAAGATATAAAAGAGATCACAAAACAGACTCACCCGGAAGATTTTCGAAATGAAAAGATCCGTTATGTGTGGAAGATGAAGAAATGAATTTTTGCTTATGAGTTTTGTAAAAGGGGGATTCGTTTTTTTCGAAGGCTCTACTGTTAGCACATTGCTGAATGCGGATTCCACTTTCCGGAGTTAAACTGTAAAAACTATCCCCACCCCTATTCTGGGTGGGGGCCGGTGCGGTGGAGGAAGTTTTATTTTTCAAAAATTGCCATATCATACAATTGCTTTTCTATCAACCCATTTTTAACGGAAATATTCATGTAGGAGCTCCTACAAAAACAGGACTTAAAAGAGTTTGATAAAAATTTGTATTTATGCTAAAGAAATTCTCTCTAAGTAAAATCCACCGCTACGCTCCAGCCCCCACCCAAGAAGGGCGGGGCGTGTCTTTGCAAAACAGCCTTCGATTCAGCTTTAGGCATTAATAATTTCGGCCATACTCGCTTGATCTTACGATCACCAACTCGCTACGCGGTTGTCTTCTTGCTCCCTATGGGTCGCTGCGAAGGGGCGGGGCGTGTCTCGCACATCCCTCTTAAGGAAAGTTTAACTTTGGAACGTGGAATCCGCATTCACCAATGCTAAAACATGCCAATGAGAAATTCCGGTCGGAAAAACTACTGGCATGCGTTATGGTTAGGTGACTGAAGTTTTTGCTAAGAACTTAGCGAAAAATTTAGGGAAGTAATGTCTTAGGAATAGACCGAATTTTTCTTTTCCTCCTGCAATGATTACTTCTAAGTCCTCATTTGCAATCGCATCCAAAATTTTGCGTGCACATTCGTCCGCGTCGATCCCGTTTTCGATAACTTTATCCATTTTTTTCTGAGGAGTTCCGTCCCCTTTAAGTGCGTTATGCGAAATATTAGTCTTTACGAATCCCGGATAAACTAAAGTGACTTTCAAATTTTCTTTAAAGTTTTCTGCACGAAGTGCCTCGTAAAAACCGGTCAGTGCAAATTTGGTAGAAGAATATCCAGTTCTCAAAGGAACTCCGATCAATCCTGCAACACTTGCGATAGTTGAAACCCAACCTTGTTTTCTTTCTCTCATATGAGGAAGAACCGCTAGGGTCAGAGCGATATTTCCGAAGTAATTTACCTTCATTAGAGTTTCGTAAGTTTCTATATCCGTATCGTGTGCTAAAGACCTTTGGCTGATCCCGCCGTTATTGATGAGAACATCTATCTTTCCGAAATTCTTGATTACTTGAGAAGGAACCTTTCCCAGTTTTTTATAATCTTCTAGATCTAAAGGAAGGATCATACTATTGGAATCGGTTAGTCCGTTTTCTTTACGAACTCTTTTGAGTTCTTTTTCTCTTCTGGAAGAAAGTACTAAAATCGCGCCTCTTCTTGCGGCCTCTTTCACTAAGGATTCGCCGATTCCGGAAGATGCTCCCGTGATCCATACTACTTTGTCTTTGAAAAATTCTCCCATATTCATGTCTCCGATGCTTGAATTCTAAGGTTGGCGGTTGCGGGTTTAGAGATTAAATAACCAAGGGACGAGCCCCAGAATAAAAACCCCTTCGCCCAAGATCCTATATTTTTGAGAATCTTGGAATCTATCCGCATAATGCAGAATACCACCTGGAACGGCGCAGATCAAAGCGATGATCAAACAAGCCGATACCGAGCTCCCAAGAGCCCATTTACGTATTCCGCCGGCCAATACTAAAGCGGATATGAATCCAAGCAAGGACAATCGTAATACCCATTCTCTTGCTAACTTAGGAGAGAGTACCCCTAATAAATATACTTGGCCTTCATGTTTATCTAACTCCGCTTCCATTAAAGAATTCATGACTAAATTTAGAACGGTACCTAGAAAAAATAAGAAAAGAAGAATAGGCACTGTCCAGGATCTGAAGCCGACTACTAATAAGGGGCCGAACCAGACTCCCATGGTATAGATCAATGCAACTGAGAATTCTTTTCCAAAGCGGATCTTTCCCCAACGAGCGATCCCTAAATGTAGGAAGGCGAGTGTGGCCAAAAGAACCCCTCCTAATAAAACGATCTCTCTAAGCAAAAGAAAAGCAAGGATTGCCGCAAGTACCGCTGCGATACCGCATAGGATAGATAGAATTTTAGAATGATCGTAGTGGAATTTGTGCCGTGGATTTATGGAATGCTCTCCAACTTTTTTTCCATCCAAAAGATGATCCAAAGTATAGATTACCCAAACGCTTAACGGAAGAAGAAGCCACCAAACCGTTTTCATTTTTGCCCCGGTCACGACTGTAGCTAAGGCTCCGGAGCCTAAAACTCCCAAACAAATATCTAGGCTGAGAACATGAATATAAAACCAAACTTTATTCTCTAAAACGGTTCGCATACGCTTATACTACGGCAAATCCGAAGAGAAAATTAGATCTAACTATATTAATTTCGGATCTTTGCAGAAATGTTACTGAATCCTTCCGAAATAAATTCGGAATGCAAGGATTTTATGAAAGTCGATCGAATTTGATCCGAGTCTTTGATATCTTTTATCGGAAGATGGATCGCCAAAGACACACTAGATGGTTCGAGTGAAAGATATCGGATCTTGATCTTGGAATCGTTATATGAATTTTGTCCATAAATTTGTGACAAAGATATTTGTGCCGATTTGCGAATTAAGGATTCATACTGATCCGTATTTTTTCCCAAAGGAAGAATGATCTCTATTTCTGTCCATATCCCGGAATTCGGAAGGCTATAATTCGTAAAAGTAGTCTTGGACATTTTTGCATTCGGAATAATAATCGTACTACCATTCCTTTTTTGAAGAGAAGTAGTTCTCCAGTTAATATCTTCCACAAGACCTTCTTCACCGGTTTCCAATGAAATATAATCTCCCACAGAAACTTTCTTTCCTAAAAGAACTCCTAAACCTGCGAATAAATTGGATAAAGTTTCTTGCAACCCTAAGGCAAATGCAATACCACCCACACCTAATGCAGTCAATGCGGGGGTGACAGAAATTCCTAATGTTTGTAAGGCAACCAATCCTCCTGTTAAAAGAATGATCATCCGAACAATATTATTCAGAATAGACGCAGTCGGTAAAAAACCTTCCGTTTTAGAAGAATATAATGCGAGCGCCCCTGATCCGATCCTGGCCAATGCAAAAGTAAAAACTAGGATGGAAAAAACTTTTAAATAAAGAGAAACTTTCTCTTCGGTGCCCACTTCCAATTTAAGAAAACGTAAGGCAGCATAAGAACCTAATATGAAAAAGAAAAATCGAACTAGAGAAAGTAATGCAATATAAAGCGGATGATTCGTATCTAATTTATCTTTTGTAAGAGTTTTAGTTAGCCTCGGGACTAAAAAGCCGCCGAATATGTAACCCAAAAGAATCCCGAAAAATATAGAAGAAAATCCTAATAACCAATTGGAACCTAAAACCGAGTCAGGCAAATTCATTCCCCAAAAATAGAAGGAAGGACTTTCTAGAAAAGAAAAAATGGAAGTCCCGAATTATGTGGCAAACCGAGGGCAAATCCGAAAACCCATCCTTTCGGACTAAAAATCGCTACTACAGAAAATTGGATTTTGTAATGACAAACTAGATAGCTTTCGGAGACTCCTATCCCCATGCAAGAGGGAGTCGGAAAAAATCAAATTTTAAAAGTTCCTCTTACGGACACTATGTCTGCATACTCCAGACAATTTCCGATTGGATCCGCGGATCTAAGCGAATGGATGAATGAGATCCATACTAGAGGGATCCAAGAGGTCGTTTTTTGGGGAACGAAATCGGAAGCAAGTGGTTGGAAAAACGATCCGGTTTTTAGGGATCTCGTAAAGAAACTACAAGAAGATAAGATCCGTCTCTCTACAATGGACGGAGCAAAATTTAGATCTGCACCAGACACCGTTCGAAAATTAGATCGTTTCCTACGTTCCCATTTGGGATCCGTTTTGATCTGTTACTCTGAAAATGAAGCATCCGCATTCGTAAAATTAATGCAAGAGGTTCTTGAAGGAGAAAAGGAGCCTAACAAAACTTATACTCCTTACACTCCTGAGATCCCGAAAGAAAAACCTAAAAAAGAAAAACAGGAATCCATTAAGAACCATTCCGAAGAATTTAAAGCCTCCAGAATTACCATTCGAGTAAAACTTTTGGCGATCGTTTCTGCGATCGTAGTAGTAAGTATGGGGCTTGTGATCGGTCTTGCTACCAATCTTTTCAGAAATTATACGGTTTCCTTGATCCAAGAATATAACCTGAGTTTGGCGAGGCTAACTGGTTTGCAGGTTGGACTTAGGATCAAAGAGCTTTCTTCCAAATCTTCCGAGTTCGAAGATAAATGGACTATTCAGCCTGCAAAGGGTTCTGACTCTAAAAAGATCGCAGCACCTCCTTTTATATCCGGGTTCTTTCTTTCTCATCCTAAGATCCTTGGTTGGGGAAAATATGAAAACGGAGAATCAGTAGTTACATACAACCCAAGATTTATTCGAGATCTAAGAAGAGACGAAGAAGAAGTGCGTAGCCTGTGGGCGGCAATTTCGAAAGAAGATAAAGAAAAAATGTTCTCTTATGAGTTCGAGTCCACTCATTTAGAAAATGTAAGTTCAAAGTTTGGATTTCCTGCTGTACTTTTTATACAAAACGATAAATCCAGAAAAGGAGTCGGATTCTTTTTGATCTCTCCTCAAGATCTTTGGGAAGCTGCAAGGTCCGCGTTACAAACGGAATTGTTCGCGATTTGGGTTGTGGATTCCAGAGGAAGGCTCATTGCTCATACGGAAGAATCCGAAACGGTTTCGGCAAAAGATTATTCTAAAAATCCTCTCGTACAATTTTTGTTAAGAAGCCCTGCGGATAATGGATCGCAAACTGCAGAATTCGAAGGAAAGGAAACCTTGGGTTCTTTCCAACAATTAGAAGATGTAAATCTTGCTGTAGTTTCTTCCATCGAAGCTGATAAAGCATTTGAAGCGGTATATAAGATCAGAAGACAGAATTTTTATATTCTAATCTCAGTATTAAGCCTCGCATTCTTAGTCGTATTTCTATTTTCCAGAACGCTTACCGTTCCTCTTATCAATCTTTTAAGTGCTACAAGACAGATCGAAAGAGGAAATTATAAAGTCTCTATCAAGCCTGTGACAAGAGACGAAGTGGGAGTTCTAACAAATTCATTTTTAAAAATGGCTCATGGTCTCGAGGAAAGAGAAAAGATCAAAGATACATTCGGAAAGTTCGTAAATAAGGAGATCGCAGAAAGAGCACTTGCCGGTGATATGCCTTTGGGCGGTGTAACTAAAGACGTAACAGTTTTCTTCTCCGATTTAAGAAACTTCACTGGGATGTCCGAAAAACTAAAACCAAGCGAGGTCGTAGACTTCTTAAATGCGTACTTCACAGAGATGGTGGAATGTATCTATCTCACGGAAGGTATTGTGGATAAGTTTATCGGAGACGCGATCATGGCCCATTGGGGAGCCTTGTACACAGATGAGAACGACGCAAGAAATGCGATCAATTCTGCCTTATTAATGAGATCTGCGTTATTGGAATTCAATCGGATTGGAGTCGAGATCGGAAGGCCTCAGGCTAGATTTGGATGTGGGATCAATACGGGACCTGTGGTTGTTGGTCAGATTGGGTCCGAAAAAAAACTGGAGTTCACGGTGATCGGTGACGCGGTGAATCTTGCATCTAGGATTGAATATTTAACAAAGGACTTCGGGACAGATATTTTAGTCTCCGAAACCTCTTACGAAAAAGTAAAAGATCATTATAAATTCGAAACTCTTCCTCCGGTATGGATTCGTGGAAAAGAAAAGCCGCAACAGTTGTACGCTGTTTTGGGATGGTTGGAAGATCCGGATTGTCCCAAAAATTTGCAAGAGGTCCGCAAACTCTGCGGTATCTCAGAACCTGAATCTAGTTCCAAGGCGATCGCGGATTAGAATATGGATTGGAGAATTTACAAAAGAGAATGGCAGGTCGGGATCGGTTGCTTCATTGTACTTTTTTTATCTTTATATCTACTCTATTTCGAATCCAGATCCGGAGGTGGAAATGGAAAGGAAATTATGGGCACCGTTTCCTTTCGATATAAAACCGCCCAAAGAAAATTTCCGGATAGAATGTTATGGGAAGATCTAGAGCAAGGAATGCCTGTTTACGATAGGGACTCGATCAGAACGGATGAAGCTTCGGAAGCGATCGTATTCTTAAAATCCGGGACCCGTATAGAATTGGACCCTCAATCTATGGTTGTTCTTCAGCTAAAAGAGAATCGAGAAAACTTAGACCTGAATGAAGGAAATATACTAGTAGAGAGCGGAAAAAAAGTTTTATCCGTGATCGCAGGAACTGTAGGGTTAGACGCACAGTTAGGTTCGAAATTCCAAGTTACTCGAAATGAAAATGAAACTCGAGTAGATGTGGAAAAGGGAGAAGTCGACTGGACTGAAGACGGAACCGTTAAACAAACATTAGGTGAGCGAGAAAGCTCGGTCAACGGAAATAAACTATCCCAAAGTTGGAACTTAATTTCTCCGGAAGACTCCATACGATTTTTCCCAAACGAACAGGAACAACTTGTAGAATTTCGTTGGGAGGGAGAAGGGGAGGCGATCTTAGAAATTTCCTCCAGACGGGACTTCTCCGCATCGATTTCCAAGAGGCCGTCTAAAGAATTCAGCTACAAACAGAAGTTCCCGGAAGGAATTTATTTTTGGAGAATCAACTCTAAAGACGGCAAAAAGATCTCTGAAGCTAGAAAGTTCAGAGTACTTCCGAATTTTCCTGTAGAATTACATTATCCTAAAAGAGATTTTTCGCAGGAAGACCGGACAGTCGCTTTCTCTTGGGCGAAACAAAAGATCGCGAGCGGATACAAACTGCAAATTTCTCAAGACCCGAACTTTACGAATTTATCAGAAACGCAAGTATTCCGTACGAACTTCTCTCTTACCTTGGATCCCGGAACTTATTATTGGAGGATCCAATCTTATACAAATCTTCCAGGAAGTGAAACTCTTTCCGAGGCCAGAAAATTTTCTGTATTAGCTCCGATTACAAAAGCTACCGAAACTAAACCGGAAGGAGTAATCTCTTCTACAGATATACAAAATGCGGATATTTCTATAGAATTCCCGAAAAACGGTGCTTTGGTGGACATGACCGGAAAAGAAAGTATATCATTCCGTTGGAAATTCTCCGCAAAACAGAAACAAAGCGAGTGGAAATTTCGTCTTTTCTATAAGAAGGGCTCTAACGACGAATTGATTTATGAAAAAAAGACAAAAGGGGACAGATTAGTATTCAGAGACTTGGAAAAACTGGATGTAGGAACATTTCGTTGGACCATAGAATCGGAATCTGACCCGAATGTGAAATCTGAAGCTGATTTTAGAATATTACTTAGGGAAGATTTGGAAGCCCCTGAGACAAAATCCAGCGGCGCACGCCCTTAAGGAGAAGGAATGTCCTTTTTTCCCAAAACACTCATCCGTGATATATTTTATATTATTTTAATATTCTTCTCGATTTCCTTTGGGGTTTTTGCAGAAGGAAAAAGTTTCGTATACTATATAGAATGGAAGGAAGTAAAAGGAAGCCGCGGTTATGTAGTAGAAGTCCGCAAATCGGTACCTACCCAAGAACTTATATTGGAAAAGAAAGTCTCTGAGAACGAGATAGAATTTTCCTTAGAGGCCGGATCCTACGACTATAGGATAGCGGCATTGAATAGAT
>NZ_RQGF01000035.1 GCF_004769615.1 Leptospira sarikeiensis
TCACTCGTCTTGCTAAGCAAGCCTCATGCCAAGTGCGTGCGCACTCGCGAAACGTCGTCAAGCCTTGGTCGTTAGGCGAAAGCCACCAAATTATTGTCGATATGGATGAAATAAAAATACAGGTAATTAAATGATCAGAAATACTAGACTTCTTCTTTTACTATTAATTCCAGTTTTTTCTATACAGGCCTGGAAAGGTGATTCATTTGAAAAAATATTGAAAGATTTCAATTTTCAATTTAGTTTTAGTAATGATTTCAGATCGATAAAGACAAAAGATAATCCAAATTTGTATTATGATTATGCAATTAAGCATAAGAGCAAAAAATTAGAAATCAGATATTTCATTGGCTTGCCAGCACCTAAAGTTGAAGGATTCGATTTTGAAAAGAATGAGTTTTATAAAAAGCAAGCTCTAACAACAGCAGCAAACGTTTGTCAGTGTATGGATAGGATTCGTTCGAAAGAGTTATCTGCAGATACAGTTTTGTCGTTTAATGCAGATTGGGGAGCCAATTTTTATATTGAGGCGACTTCAGAATTTGGCCGGGGGTTCAAGTATTCAATAGTGACGGCAGTTCATAAGAAAGATTTGCCTGATCTTTATACAATATTTCTTTTTGATGATTTTGAATTAGTAATGCCTGATATCCAGGCAGCTGCCTTAAATCTCAAATATAACCCATAATCTATTAAACAAGTGGCCATCGCCTAACTATCGGCTCTGACGCTGCGCTTCGGGTTTGCTTTGCAACCCTCGCTTGGGCTGCGCCACATTGGCTCAGTCACTCGTCTTGCAAAAGCAAGTCTCGTGCCTGTCTTCGCTTTGCTCAGCGCGCCAACGTCGTCAAGCCTTGGTCGTTATACGCCATGCTTAAAATTCATTTTATATAGGAAAAACTACAAAATTTGCTTCAAATCTTATTAATGGCGCTTGACACCAGTGGTGCATATCGCCATTATAAATTGTGATCCTTTCTTTTTCGGATAAAGAATGCGAAACCATATGGCTGGGTAAGTTTTCAAAGAAATTCCCGAAGGATATACAAAGAACAGCTAGACGGAAGCTTATACATTTAGATAGCGCGAAAACTTTAGAAGATTTAAAAATTCCTCCCGGTAACAGATTGCATGCTTTATCTGGAGATAGGCGAGGACAACATAGTATTTCCATAAATATGCAGTATCGGATTTGCTTTATTTGGGAAAATGGTAATGTAACAAATGTCGAGATAGTCGATTATCATTAGGCGGCAATAATTATGAATAAAGAATTAATGAATATTCACCCTGGAGAAATCTTAATAGAAGATTTTCTAAAGCCGATGGAAATTACTGCTTATAAATTAGCTCAAGCTACTCATATAGATCAAAAGCGTATAAGTGAAATAATTCATGGTCGTCGTTCTATTACTGCTGATACTGCGCTAAGATTTTCTCGTTTTTTTGGAAATTCACCAGAGTTCTGGTTATCAATACAAGCTCATTATGATTTAGAAGTTAAACAGTATGAGCTTAAAAATGAATTAAAAACGATCAAAAAGTTTCAAGAACTTCAAGCTAGTTAATCAAGCACGGCGTATAACTATCGGCTTGGCGTTGCGCTTCGGACTCGCTTCGCGATCCTCGCTCCAGGCTTCGCCACATTTCGCTTTGTCATTCGTCTTGCAAAGCAAGCCTCATGCCAAGTGCTTACGCACTCGCGAAACGTCGTCAAGCCTTGGTCGTTAGGCGAAACACGCATTAATTTTATTTTATAACCATAAACGAGTGCCGATGAAAAAGAACATATTCCTTATCTTAGTAAGTATGAGTATCCATTGTTCAGCAGAGCAAGGTAGGGTAGAAAATTATATTCCGCCTTCGACTGAAGAAAGAAATAGTATAATTTGGACATCCAATGAAAAATTTCCTAATGGAAAAGAATGGGCTTTTGAGAATGATTTTTCATTTTATAGATATGTAGATATTCTAAAAAAGTTTAATAAAGAAACTGCTTATATCTTGTATGATATTAATAAACAAGCAATTGCTATTGCATTTGAAGATTTTATATACGTTAATCGAATATTCTTTTCAGATGTGAATCGAAAAGATTTTCTAAAGATAATTGAAAAATATTTAGACTGGGAACTGATAGCAAAGAAGAATAAAGAAACTTTAGAAAAAGACATTGGTGAGGTTGGCTTTTATTGCCTTTGGAGTCAAAAAAATGGAGATTCTCATTTATCCTCGGAACAAAAAATGAAGATTAGCTTTCTGAGCCAAAATAAAGACTATCATCAGCTTGTTCTTATGTTTCCGACGGTAAGTTCAGAAAGAAATGACTATATATCGCATAAGCCGGAAACGATTTATCTAGATAAAAGTAACGTATTGGCCCTTAAAAGTATATTCGATGATGCTTCAATTGGAAAAGTATTACAGAAAATTATACAAACGCAGAAAGCAGAGGAAGAAAAATACAAATAAGCTCATGCTTAAGAATGCGTGCATCGCCTAACTTTCGGCTCTGACGCATCGCTTCGAGATGCTTCGCACTCTCGCTCGGGCTGCGCCACATTTCGCTTTGTCACTCGCCTTGCAGAGCAAGTCTCGCGCCAAGTCCTAACGGACTCACGAAACGTCGTCAAGCCTTGGTCGTTAGGCGAACATGCAGGCAAATTTTTCTCTTTTACTAAAATGAACTTTCTCGATAAATTACTCAAAACTATCGATTTATGGGTACCTGACGAACGTCAGGTAATGTTAGATAAAGGAAAAGATTTTGAGAAATATGTAATATCAAAATTTGATAAGAAATATTTCACTATAGTCGATTGGACACGAGATCATAATATAAATTCATCTGGGCGATTAGTAGAAAGTAATCTAAATCCCGATCTTAAAATTCGTTATAATCCGACAAAAGATTTATTTGCTGTGGAATGCAAGTTCAGAAGTAATCCGGTGAAAAGTTCGAAGATTAATGATTATGTAGTTAATTGGTCTAAGCCAGAACAAATCAAAAGATATTCTGACTTTATGAGTAGGGAAAGAATTCCTGTGTTTATTGTAATTGGTCTTTCTGGTGAGCCCAGAAGCCCGGAATATATGTTTTGTTTACCATTGACGTCTGCTCCGTATCCGGAAATATTTCCAAGCGTACTGGATAAGTTTGAGCGTGATCCGCGAAAGAACTTTTTCTGGCAAAATGGAATTTTAAAATAATTATAAAGTAAAAATTGTTGCATGATAATGCCTGCACGTCGCCTAACTTTCGGCTCTGACGCTGCACTTCGGGATTGCTTCGCAACCCTCGCTTGGCCTCCGGCACATTTCGCTTTGTCACTCGCCTTGCAGGGCAAGTCTCGCGCCAAGTCCTTACGGACTCGCGAAACGTCGTCAAGCCTTGGTCGTTAGGCGCCATCCGAGAGAACTCTTGAGTTTTGGTTATGAAACTCGGAAGTTTTAGAAATTTACAGTGAATTGGCCTTAAAAAATCATTCTCTATAATTCTCGCTCCTTGATAGCTTATTTCAAAAGTATATCGGTTGGAGCTATTTACAGAATTTGGTTACTTGAGTCGCTTGGTGAAATCGGAGCGTCTTTTAGTATTTGCAAAAAGGGTAGTAAGGGCATGTTTCTTAGAGTGGAGATTGGGTTAACTCTCTCGTTATACATTCGGACGGCAGCCTAACTATCGGCTCTGCTGCATCGCTTCGGGATTACTACGTAACCCTCGCTCGGCCTTCGGCAAATCGCCTCGGTCACTCAAATTGCAAAGGCAATTTTCGTTCCCGTCTTCGCTTCGCTCAGCACGGCGACTTCAGCAAGCCTTGGTCGTTAGGCGAAAGTCAGCATCAATTAAATAGAATGACAATATGAAATTTGAATTAGTAGTAATTGTAGGAATTATCAGTGTAGTAGCCTGGAATTTAGCTCTGTATATAATCGGGAATGCTTTTTGGGGTGAAAGAAGCTACATTGTATATCAATGGAAGAGTAGAATTGCAAGTTCCATTGCAATGATTAAGCAATCATGGTTAACGGGCATTTGCTCATTAGCTATTTTCTCTTCATTTATGCTTCTGGATATTGTGGTGAATTTTGTTAAAGTATTTTCCATTTTTAATTCGGATACATCAAACCCTGTCTCAAATAGGAAAGCAAAACCGCAAAATTATACTCATCTGAGTGATATTACTATTTTATTTTCTGTTTCGATTACAATAGTTATTCTACATAATAGTAATACATCAACAATTGATCAGTGGTTATTTTTGTATCTTTTGTGGAGACTTGTCCATCCCATTACAACGTATTTTCAAATGATTTTTGAGTCATTCTTACCTGAAAAAAATAGTCCAGATGTTTTAGCATCTCTTCCTAGATCGTTCATTCTATGGATAATTTCTTTAATAGAAGTTTCATTGATTCTTTCTTGGAGTAAGGACGGTTACATGAGCTTAAAGTATATAACTTCAATCATAACACTCGGATGTGACAATTGCTCAGACATGAAAATTAACGAGAATTGGTTTAGAATCTTCGGATTCGTTTTAATTACTATCTTTATAAGAAACTTGAGAAATTTGCCCATTATTGACGATAAAAAGAATCAAGAAAGCTGACCTTCGCCTAACTTTCGGCTCTGACGCTGCACTTCGGGATGCTTCGCACCCTCGTTTGGCCTCCGGCACATTGGCTTCAGTCACGACTTTTGCAAAGCAAAAGGTCGTGCCTGTTCTAACGCCTCTTCGAGGCTCAGAAATCGCCAACGTCGTCAAGCCTTGGTCGTTAGGCGAAACGCTTTAATTTTTCCGATGAATAAATTTGACTTTTCCAGTTTGCGAACCATTCAGATAGAGCGCTCAATTAAGAGAGATGGGCCTATAAATGGAATAGGGTCTGGATTCTTAGGAAAATTAGATAATCAAGTCTATGCTATTTTTGCTGCGCATATTAATCGAAAAGGAGAATATTTATCAATTAGAACTGCAATAAGAAATCCTTTAAACCCTTCTCAGGCATTGAGATACACGATCAATCCTACATACTATAAGATCTATAAATTAAAATCTTTTGCAAAGCTATTACTTATTAAAAGAAAACTTTTCCGGCAAAAAATCGAATTTAATACTTTATTTAAGGTAAAAAGAATAATCGATGTTGCTACTCACGTTCTCCCTTATGGATTTAAAGTAATGCATGAACACGCGTTGATAGAATCTAAGGACATATATAAATCTTATGTGAATGTAGAAAGGTTGCCGCAAATACCGAAATTTAAGGAACCCGCATTCTTTTCGGCTCTTTGCGATTTGCGGATGAAATCGATACGTATTGAAGGTCAAATACGATTAATTGACAATATCATTTTTCTATTCAAATCTAAAAGACATTATGTATATATTATTTTAAATAAAGAGAAAGGGCTAGATTTAAAGGGATCCAGCGGATCTCCTGTATTTAACTCGTCCAATGAGGTAGTTGGTATTGTTACCAAGCCATCAATATTTTCAAAAAGAATCCTATATATTACACCCATTGATTTAATTATAAAGAATATAAATAAGTAAAGGAATAGCCATATGAAGAATGATGAAGATTTTATATCTGACCCCCCTGAATTTAAAGATAAAAGATATAGTGCTGATCTAAGTAAAGATACTGATTTAGACATCCAGAGAAATTCGATATTAGCTGAATCTGAAAGTTCAAAGTATCTTCGGATTATAGCTTTTGCTTTAATTCTTGGCGGTTTGGCTCTTGTATTCCTTGGTTATTCTGGCACGATAAGCCTTGAAATAGCCAGTAAGATCCTTAGCGCGAAAATTTTGAATAGTACGCCTGGGTTATTGTCAATTCTTTTAGGCGTAGTAGTAGCAATATTTTCAAGACCCAAGATTAAGATTAAATAAACGCGCTTCGCCTAACTTACGGCTCTGGCGCTCCGCTTCGAGCTGCTACGCACTCTCGCTCCGGGCTGCGCCACATTTCGCTTTGTCACTCGCCTTGCGGTGGCAAGTCTCGCGCCAAGTGCTCCGCACTCGCGAAACGTCGTCAAGCCTTGGTCGTTAGGCGTAATAAACGCCAAAAAATATTGTAAAGGAAAATTCAATTATGGATATACTGTATTCAATTCTGGTGACTACAATTATATCGATACCTTTAACTTCTCTCATTTCATTTTTGATTAAAGCGTGGATAAATTCAGGATTTTCGAAGAAAATTGAAAAATTTAAGAGTGAGCTAGATAATATCACAAGAATTCAGGAGTTTAAGTTCAAAAAAGCACTCGATGATTATTCATTATATTCCGCAAAGAAACACGAAATTTATCGAAACTTGTTTGCAATATTTTCTGAGAGTTTTGGGCACCTTTTTTCACTTTCTGGATTCACTATTGGTCCAGACTATAATGTATTATCGAAGGCTGATATTCTAGAAATAATACCTTCATTAGGTATTTCCGATACAGATAAGAAAGAGATTATTAATTCCGGCGAAATCAAAAAGAAAGATGATATAATTTCAGAAATCCGGAGAGCTGAATATAAAGTTAAAGTAGTGATAGCCGATCAGAAATTTAGTGAATTTAAAAACTTTTCTGTTTTAAATGAAATATACTTTGCTGACGATATAAACAGACTCATAGATGAAATCATTAAGCAAAAGGCAAAATTGATTACTTCTGCTAAAATAAGGGCATTTAATAGCAATAAACATGTTCAAACTGGGATAGATGAAGAATTGATTAAAACAAGTCTAAGCGATTTGAAGGACCAATTAAGAAGAGTAATTCGGAACGGCTTATTAAATTCCGATTAAAGGCGTTTACTACGCCTAACTATCGGCTCTGACGCAGCACTTCGGGATTGCTTCGCAACCCTCGTTTGGCCTTCGGCACATTGGCTTCAGTCACGACTTTTGCAATGCAAAAGGTCGCGCCTGTTCCTAACGCCTCTTCGAGGCTCAGGATTCGCCAACGTCGTCAAGCCTTGGTCGTTAGGCGAAACGATTCAAATCATTTCTAATATAAGAAATTACTCCTTCGATCAATTTTAGATAGTTATAGAGATTATATGAGGCCATTGTTAGAATATTGCTTAGATACCAGTTCAATTCTTCTTTTGCTTATTTGGTCATTTTTGCCTTTGAATTTTGGACTTAAACCAATCTATGAAGATGGATTTTCTTTAGCGTTCTTAAGTATTTTTCCTTTAATAATTCTAGTAATACTTCAATTAAGAGTTAATTTTGGCATATTCCCGTTGAGCCAATATCGTATGTTTATAATTGGCTCGATTTCTATAATTAATTTAGTAATCTTTCTGATTAGTCTTTCTGCATTAATTTATAGACTGTTCAATAGAAGCGATTTACGGAGACCTATCGTTGGGATTATAATAATTTCACTTTGCGTTTTGTTAAGCATACGTATTTCTATGAAATTCATTAAAAATAGTAACTGAGTTGCAGAAATGAATCGCATCGCCTAACTTTCGGCTCTGACGCAGCGCTTCGAGATGCTTCGCACTCTCGCTCGGCCTTCGGCACATTTCGCTTTGTCACTCGCCTTGCGGTGGCAAGTCTCGCGCCAAGTCCTTCGGACTCGCAAAACGTCGTCAAGCCTTGGTCGTTAGACGAAACGACCGCCGAATTTATCTGTAAGATCTAAAATTATTAGGAATTTTGTTCGAAAAGGCTTTAAAAAGCAATTTGACATAAGAATTATAATGCTATATTTTGAATAAAAATGCAGGTCTAATAAGTATGTCCAAAACAATCACATTAAGAATCGAAGATCCAATTTACGATATATTTAAGAAAGCGGCAGAAGGGGAAAGACGTACAATTTCCAATTTTGTGGAGAACGCAGCTATTCAATATTTAACAAATGAATTTTACGCTTCTGATGAGGAAATGGATGAAATTCTTTCAGACAAACAGCTAATTTCATCTTTAAAGAAAGGTCTCAAAGAAGCAGCTCAAGGAAAGTATAAAGTTGTCCGCTGAATATAAAATAGCGGAGACTGAACAATTTCAAAATAAGCTCAAAGATAGACAATTTTCTCATCTTCAAAAGAAACTGACTGATTACGTATATCCAATCCTTAAAAAGAATCCATTTTTTGGACCGAATATCAAAAAGCTAAAAGGTGAGTTTGATGGCCTTTATAGATATCGCATTGGTAAATATCGCTTATTTTATTTGATTAAAGATAACGAATTATTAGTAATTTTTGTAGATATAGATCAAAGAAAGGATAGCTATAAGTAGGGCGGTCGCATCGCCTAACTATCGGCTCTGACGCTTCGCTTCGAGATCGCTACGCGACTCTCGCTCGGCCTTCGGCATATTGGCTCCAGTCACCCCTTTTGCTTTTGCAAAAGATCGTGCCTGTTCCTAACGCCTCTTCGAGGCTCAGAAATCGCCAACGTCGTCAAGCCTTGGTCGTTATACGCAATTTTACAAAAAAATAAAGGAGGAACTAAATATGGCAAAACATGAGGTAGAATTAATAGCAAACGAAGGCATATTTAAGGGTCTAGCAAAGCAAAACATGCTTTTTCATCAATGCATTTGTGAATTAATCGACAACAGTATTTCAGCGAAAAGCGACACAAGAAAGTTCATAATTGATGTTATACTGCACAAGATTGATGATTTATACATTTCAGTATTTGTATGTGATAACGGAAGTGGCATGAATCTTGAAACAATGAAGAATGCACTACAATTAGGCAAAGAACCAGTAGGAACAAATAGACTGAATGAGCATGGATTTGGGCTAAAAAATGCCTTAGCAACACTCAGTTCTGCAAGTGAGGGATGGTCCATATTTTCAAAAGATCTGAATTCGGGAAAGATTGCCTCGGTGAATGGCCCTTTCGGGCCAAAAATGAAAATAGAAGATGATGATAATTTTCCAAATTTTGATTTTTTACCTGCAGACTGTACGACAATAATCGAGTGTAAAGTAAAGCTCTCATTCGTTCAAACATTACAAGGCAGAGGAGCGCCAACAAGCGACCTTTCCAAACTAAGAGAATGGCTAATTGAGCATCTCGGTGTTCTTTACAGAGGTTATATAGAAAATGATCCAATTAGTTACGATAATTTAGGTAATATTTATATTTCCATTGATAAAGACAGACAGGTAGTTCCTCCAATTCCAGTGCCTTTAGGAGCTAGAAAAACAGAATACTTCGATGTTGAAATATCAGGGAAAAATTATAAATTAGAATACCAACATGGCACAATCGATGAGGTCAAACGAGATAAATTAGTACGCGGGAATAAGTCAAAGTATTATTATCTTGGGAACACTTCATCCCAAGGTATTGATATTAGACTTGGAAAACGAGTAATTGCCGTTCGACAATTGGAAACAATATGGAAGACTGATGAAGGAAATCGTTCTACGCAGGTAACTCGTCATAGTGATTTTAATGATTTTGCAGGCGAATTAATTATTCCTGAATTACCGAGAGGCGTCCTTTCTACCGTAAACAATAAGACAGATTTTAACTTGGATGATAATGACTGGCAAAAAATCTTTGACCAATTAAATAATTTCAAACCTCCTCGCCGTCAAAGAGAAAAATCAGAATCGGAACTTCGTAAACGTTGGGTAGCAATGTTAAAGGCTACAAATCCTTTAGAAACTATTTCCGATGAAAAAACAGTGTGGCCTACAGGCGTAAGAATTGATGTCTACCGGAAAATGGCTAATTCTGACATTATTATATATGAATTAAAAGTTGGAACAGGTGCCCCTCAACATTTATATCAATTAAAAATGTATTGGGATGGACTAGCTCTGCAAAACGAAGAGCCCAAAGAAGGCATACTATTGGTAGAAGACTTTAATACAACTTTGGAAGAAATGGCAAATAAAATCAATGGATTTAAATCTCCAACGGGTAAACAATATAACCTTAAAGTGGAAAAATTAAAGGATAGAAATCTATTAAGCTAGTATTCATGAAGTGTAAACCTGCGTATAACTTACAGCTCTGACGCTTCGCTTCAGGATTGCTTCGCAACCTTCGCCACATTTGCTTCTGCCACTCGTCTTGCGGTGGCAAGTCTCGTGCCAAGTGCTTACGCACACGCGAAACGTCGTCAAGCTTTGGTCGTTATGCGCAATAGGCTAGAATATTCACAATAAAAGTATTTATATGAAATCAATCAGTCGAATTTTGCAAGATTCTTATGTAGAGAATTTGATCTCGCATTATAGAAAGGTGTGGGGTAGTAATTATCATCTTCTAAAATTTGATAAAGGCCCTATTGAAAAATTTCCTGATAAGTTTCAGATTATTGAATTTTCTCCTCAAGGGTCAAAGAACTATTGGATATATGCTACAGTTGGAATGTCATTTTACTTTCCTAAGCAGCCAATTGAACTCCATATTTTTTCACCGACTAAAGAAAGAGGATTACTTGAAATTTTATATTCAGTTGTCCATTTTCATTGGTATGAAAGGCAACTAAATTTACTTCATATCGTCAATTTTGGGAAAGGGTGGATAAAATCATCCGCTTGTTCTTATGGATTGATTCAATTGCCTTATATTGACGGGCCAGCTGTCGAAATATTTAACTTTGAGCCTTATGAAGTCCATTGCTATTGGTTATTACCAATCACTGAAAATGAAAGAGATTTCAAAAAGAAATACGGTTTTGATTCTCTCGTAGAGATTTTCGAGAAAAAGCAAATTAACTATATTGACCCAAATAGGAATAGCTTAGTTTAAATAAACTGTCTTACTGCCTACAGCGCCTAACTATCGGCTCTGACGCTACACTCTGCCGTACCATTGTAAAACTTCGGCAAAGTTTGTTCGTTAGGCGAAAGCCAGATACATATCGTTAAGGATTAAAATGGGAAATAGTAAGTCAAATTGGACAAAAGGGCGAGTGGCAATAATAGTCATTTGGACTCTACTCGTTATAAACATATTCTCTCTAATATTTTCAGTATTTCAATTAGAGTTGGTTCTAAAACTTATAAAAGGGATAGAGATATCAGATTTGACTATCGAAAAGTATGACTATTTTGATAGTTTAATTTCTTCAGTAACCTTTGGACTTTACGTCATATCGATTGTTACCTTCTTAAATTGGTTTGCTCCAGCCTACTTAAACTTACTGGATCGTATTCCAAGCTTAAGTGCGACAAATACTCAACTGATACTTTCATGGTTTATTCCAATTATTAACCTTTATCGCCCGTTTGATATCATGAAAGAAATGTTTCGGCGATCTCAGGAATTGTTGATTGAGAAAAAATTCATTTCTAACAAGATTTTCAATATCTCGCTTTTGTCCTGGTGGTGGAATCTCTGGATATTTGATAATATAGTAATTCTTATTAAGAGAAGTTTTCTTTTGCCAGAGAGGTCTGCTGAAGAATTCATAATCGGCATTAGTTTACGTATTTTTGAGAACATTCTTTATATTGCTCTTGTGATAGTAACTGCCAAGATGATTCGCGGTTATGAAAATATCGAATACATGATTTTGGAGATTCCGATCGATAAGGATTTACCGGAACAAGCCGTCTGATCCAAATCACTTTTATTATGTAAAGGCAATACAGTTAATGATGTTCTGGTGCATCGTTTCGAGATTGCCACGTACTTTCACTGCCATCACTACATTTGTTTACGAAAATTCGTTCCGTTGCAAAATGTCGCCGAGTCATAATCGTTCGGTGTAATATTGATAATAATTTTTATAGGAAAAAGGAAAAAATCCCAAAAGCCATGCTAAGAACAATTTCGTTAATTATCCTAATACTCATTAATTTTATACCTTTGTACTCTCAACTTTATGATGCTACTCCTTGCAGTTTTGGAAATAGAAATAACTCTTCTAATTCGAATTTAGAAAGTTTAACCAGTAATAATTTGAAGAAATTTGACTTGTGGGAACAATCTGGGAAAGACTATCCGAACTATTATTCAAATTGGACATCTTCCATTTTAAAACCGGAGGGAGTTCCTCCCAAAAAACAAATTTCATTCAATATCGATGGTTTAGGAAAAGAAACCGTATATACGAAAGAATATATTTCATACACATGTAAGTATTCTCCTGCTGCAGCCTTCGATAATAATACGGGAACCGCATGGTCAGAAGGAGTTGAAGGAGATGGAATTGGTAAGTATATATTCGCTAAAATTGATATTACTAAACCGATAAAAATTTGGAATGGCTTTGGAAAAAATGAAAACTTATATTATAAAAATAATAGAGTTAAAGATTCTACCATCTATATTTTCGTATCAAAATGTAACAGCCATGCCGATAATGCTCGTGCTTACCATAATTTCTTTTTTATCGATAAATTCCGTTTTACACTTCAAGATTTAAATTCTTTTCAAGAAATTAAAGTTCCAAATTCAATATCGGAATATTTTAAAAAAATACATAACGAGGCTCAAGATTCGAAAGAATGTGGAAATGAGAGCAATTATACTTCATTTATCGCCATTCAAATTGATTCAGTTTATAAAGGTTCCAGTTATTCTGATACTTTAATCACGGAAATTAAGAATTAGGATACGCGTAAATACAATGCTTATTCGAAATTAAATAGAGGAAATCATGAAAACTAAAAATATTATTCTAACAATATGCATACTTATACTTGCGAACTCGATTGAAGCGCGAGAATTTTCTTCAAGTGATATATTATTTGTATCCCAAAAGAATAATGCTCCGATGAAGGTTAATCTTAACGCATATTTCTTAGCTCACAATTTTCTAACTCATGTGGCTGGCCCGCTGGGCTTGGATTTATCTGCGAATGAAGCCGTAGGAATGCTGAGGTTTATAGCGGCTTCTGGATCCTTAGCTGCTCCAAATCAAATCTTGATTAAAAATTTTCAAAATGGAGATGATCTGAAAATTAACTTTCGTTATTTAAAGCCTAAAAATGATATAATTTTATTATTTACCGCAAATTATAATGTAAATAGTTCAAAGATCGATAACGAGGATGAGAAGAATATTTTTGCGACCATTTTTGTTCTTTCTCTCGATAGATTAGTATATTATAATGATACATATTCCAAAGAAAAGGAAGATGAATTAAAGAAGTCTGATAATTTATTGTCTCTTTCTGATTCTTATATTCTCGATGAACTTTTTGAAAATGATAATTTGGTTATACCTATTTTAAATAAAATCGAGAGCGATTCAAAACGGGATCCATTTGAAAAGGTAATAGCTATTTTAAGTAAAGGGCAAATAGCTTTAATTAAAAATGATTTCAAGTCTAGTGAAGATATTATCTCGGCTGCAAAATCGGCAATGGGCAATCTCTCGGGTGAAAAATTAACTCAACTAAAGCAGATCTTTGATCTTTTTAGTTACGAACACTCAGTTGTAAGGTTATATACAGAGAAATAGCCTGCCCACACCTAACTTTCGGCTTTGACGCTTCACTTTGGGATGCTTCGCACCCTCGTTTGGCTTCCGGCAAATTTTGATTATCAACTTGACTATGGTAACCTGATCAATTACTACCTGTATCGTAGTAATTGGCAAATATGGCTAAGGAGTTCGAATGCAAAAGATAGTAACTTTTCTTTGGTTTAACGATCAGGCTAAAGAAGCAGTAGATCTTTATATATCGCTGTTTGAAAATGCAAAAATCACGAACATGTCGTATCTCACAGAATCAGTGGCAAAAGCAGCTGGAAAGAAAGCCGGCGATCTGTCAACAATCGACTTTGAACTGAATGGGCAAAACTTTACTGCGCTAAATGGTGGCCCGATGTTTACTTTTAGCGAGGCTATCTCAATAGCTGTAAACTGCAAAACTCAGGAAGAGATTGATAAGTTATGGGAAGCTCTATCAAAAGGCGGCCAAGAAATTTCTTGCGGATGGCTTAAAGATAAATATGGCTTAACATGGCAGATTGCACCGGAATGCCTCGACATCATGATGAGTGATCCAGATACTGTTAAAGCCGATCGGGTTAGTGCTGCTATGCTTGGCATGGGTGGTAAGTTGGATATAAGCGCACTTGAAAAAGCCTACAAAGGTGAATAAAAATTTCATCAAGTCTTTCCCGTTAGGCGTTATAACTCACTGGCACTTGATCAAAGGCCAGCCCACGCAAGACTGATTGTAGTTATCTGTGCAATGCCTTTAAAAGGCTATAAAAATGATGAGAAAGTCGTAGGCGAAAATATAAGGAATATATGAGAAAAATAATCGCAGCAATCAATATGACTCTCGATGGGTTTTGTGACCATACCTCAGGTGTTCCTGATGAGGAAATACATCAACATTATGCTGATTTGTTAAGAAATGCCGGTGCCGTTTTGTATGGTAGGGTAACATACCAGCTTATGGAATTTTGGCGAACTATACTAGAAAATCCCACGGGCGAAAAAGCAATGGATGATTTTGCAGTAGCAATAGACAGCACCCCGAAAATTGTTTTTTCCCGCACGCTGAAAAATGTAGATTGGAAAAGCGTAAAATTGGCAAGTCAAGATCTTGAGAAAGAAGTTTTGGAGCTCAAACAACAATCGGGTAAAGATGTTTTTGTGTGTAGTCCAAGCTTGATCGTAGCTTTGACGAAACTTAATTTAATAAACGAATATCAACTTTGCGTTCACCCTGTTATCGCAGGAAGCGGTTTGCCGTTATTTAAAAATATCAGCGAAAAAATTTTGCTTAAACTTACAAAAACAAGACCGTTTGGCGTTGGTGCAGTTATTCTTTATTATGAACCAACAACAGAAAAAACAACGGCTCATTAAGATAGGATATCGAGAGAAATCCACTCAGTCTCTTTTCTGATTTATAGTAGCAATAGTTCTTGAATTGGAACCACACTAAACTTTAGCGTGTGCGTCCACGGGTTTCTTTCTAAAAATGCAGCAAGTTACTATCTGTTCTGATGCATCACTTTCGATTTACTACGTGACCCTCGCTTAATTTCGTATCATTACAGAACATTGTTAGGCGAAAAAATACCAAATCTATCTTTAAATAAATGAATGATAACAAATTGAAAAATCTGACGGAGAATAACTAATATGGATCCAATTGCTTACAGAGGTATAGAAAGATTGTTAATAGCCTTTGGAGGAATACTCTTCGGGTATTTAGGCTACCGGCTTTTTCTGAAGGGGATAACGACGACTAAAAGCGATTTAAAATTTGAATCCGCTAGTTTGAATATAATTTTTTCAGGAACCGGGCCAGGTTTGTTTTTTATGATATTTGGTGCGATAATTTTAATTACTTCTCTTTATAGTGGAGGAGTCTCGGTCAGTGAGAAGACATCGTTAGATGAAAAAAATACGGAAACGACTGCAACTATCCCCAATGAATCGGAAGAAGCGAAGGTAAAAACAAAATTACCAGAAGTAAAGTCTTCAAAGCCGGAAAGGCCAACTCGTGAAACTCATACGCAAATGGGGCTTTGAATACAATACTTTCATTGCCTAACTAACGAATCCAACTCTTGCTTCCAGCCCTTATTTGGGCTTCGCATATTTGGGTCTGTCACTCATCTTGCAAAGTAAGTTTTGGTCGTTAATCGTTATGAAAACAAATAGCATCGAACTACTTATACCATTTGAGAATTTAATTGTATGGAGATTAAATGAAACTATTACTTCTAATACTGTTGTTAGCTTCCCATAGTATTTTTGCGGATGATGATTATCGAAGACAAATTTTTAAAGCTGTGAATGAGCTAAGAAAAATTGAGGAAAAAAGTTCGAATAAAGAATTAGATAAAAATAATGCTCTTATGGATGAAAACTGGGCCTTATTTAAAAAGAATAAATCCGATTCTATAAGAATATTAAAGAATATTTTGGACGAAGAGATCAAGAAGGAAAAACCAAGTTCCTTGGTTATTTTGGACCTGTCTTGGTTTTTAGTCTTAGAAGATAAAAACAAAAATGAATATCTTCCTCAATTAATTAAGTACTATGAGAGGATAGATTTTAGATCTAAAATAATTTCTTTTAGCTCACAGCAATTCTTTAACTTTTCACTATTTTTAAGTGAAAAGCAACAACCCGATTTTTTAAAACTTATTGATGAACGTTTTTTAAGACATGAAACCGGTACATTTTTCATCCCACAACATATGACTTCCGTTAGTAATCATGCGCAGCGGACGCACCTATATGGGGTTTACGGAAACCAAAGTATTAAACATTTGCTAAATATTTTGGAATCAGAAAAAACAATTACAAATAGACAATCGATTTTAAGTATTTTGCGGAGAATTTGTACTTCGGACTGTGCAATTCCTATTTCCAATCTCTTAGAAAAAGAAAAGGACCATGAATCATTTGTGAGCGGAACCTACATTTTGCTCGATAATGCCGGTCCGATTGGCAAAGAGCTGTATTTAAAACTTTCAACAGGCGCTCTATCCGCAAAGACTAAGGATTATTTTGATAGTGAAAAAGAATTCGCCAAAAATCTTACATACGAATATCTAATGAATCAAATAGAGCAAAAATTTGGAAAGAGTAATAATCAATTTAACGACAAAGAGTTGTTATCCGAGACTGAGAAGATGATCAATAATGCAGGTTCATCGACTACTTTGCATCCATCTGACTTCATTAATAGTACGAAAGATAAAGAAATTTTAATCGGAAAATTGTTGGAAGCAAGACGTAAAAGTTTTTTGAGAGTAAATAGGCATGGATTGGATGATATTGATATTACAAACATGGTGATTAATACTCTCAATTTTAAACCTTAGTATCTCGTCTATCAAGTCGCCTAACTGTTCCCTCAAGATGTTATGCTCTTTCTTCTTTTATAAGAATTGATTGTTAGGCGATATCCCTTCATATTGTACTTTTTTAATTATCATAGAAGGTAGGAATTAATTATTAAAATGAATAACGTTACCCTTAGATGCTTAGTTAGTTCTCTAATCATTCTTGGTATTTCGCAATGTAAGACTAACGCCGAAGTAAATAACGTTGATCATCTTTGGGAAGAATCGAATAAATTAATTTCGGAAATATGCTGCGCTCGGAAAATTAATATAGATGAACTCTTAGATCGGAAGCATGAAAAAACAAAAACCCGGATAAATGGTACGTATATTTACGATAAAAAATCGCAAAAATACATTTTTGATTTTGGGGATATTAACGGAGCAAAAGTCTCACCAGATAATAAAGAAATTCAAAGACAACTTTTGGTTTTAAACTCGGCGTCCAGTAAAGGAATTTATACCGAAGTTATCAAAACGGACAGGAGAAAAACCATTGGAGGTAAGGTTACTATCGGATTTGACTATAAAAGAGAGATCCAGAGTGCGGGGGAAAACAGTTATTTCAAATCTTCATATGGAACGAAGTGGATTGATCCCATTTCAAAGTTATGCCTTTCAAATGAAGAGCATTATACACTTCCGACTTTTTCGCTTTATAGGATTATATTTGAAAAGTCTGAACTAAATGCTAATTTTGAATATGATCGTAATGGAAAATTGGTATTTATAAGTAATGATATTATTATGAAGCTAAAATTTTCTTTTTTCGATTCGACTATACAAACGAAAATTAAATATTACTTATAAATACGACGTATTTCGAATAACTACAAAATTGATGGAAGAGCGGCTTAAGTTATAGACTAAGAAAAATTATTTGCTTCGACTGTCCGTTTTGGACCGGTACTTGGTATGCTTATCTAGAATATGGAAATTATTATCGAGATTATCGTCGAAGTATTTATTGAAATAATAGGACAGTTTATCGCCGGTTTAATAGCGGAAAATATAATGCAGTCGGTGAGGGCATCTAAATTTATCGAATATTTCTTTTGTGCAGTCGGTTACATCATTTTTGGCGCAATAATAGGATATGCAAGTATGTTAGCATTCCCAAAAATTTTGCTTAAAAACCCGAACTTGCAGATTATAAATTTATTGTTGGTCCCAATTTTAGTGGCATTAGCGATTTGTGCTGTAGGGAATTGGCGTAAAAAAATCTCTATTTTCAGAATTAATTTCGAAATATTTATATTCGCTTACTTATTTGCTTTTACTGTTTCATTCGTTCGATACTCTTTTTTAGATGTAGCGAAACCATTTTGGTGATATTAATATCACCTTAATTTTTTAGTCACTTGTTTGCATTCGATAATGCAGACATTGATTATAATGTTTAAGTTTAGTTCAGAAATTTTTTAATATTAATAATGTTTTCTTGATCAAATTTCACTATGACTTCCTGAGTCCCGGCAGTAAATTTTATAGAAATTTCTTTTGCCTTCAATATTCTTTCTTTTAAATCTTCATTGATTAAAATTTCTCCTGAAACAACTAAATCTTCGTCAGTAATTTTTCCAGAAGGATCTGGTTTATATATAACCTGTGAATTCGCATTTTGAACTGTGCCTTCAAGTATAGACTGATCAAATTTGAAATAGAATTTGTTACTAAGCGTCTTTCCAGGAAAGTAAACGTATAGTGTACGCTTGAATTTAATTTTTGCATTTTCAAGCTTGGGTGTACTTGTTTTAAGTTTTGAATAATCGAATTCAAAACCATCAACGAAGTCATTCATTTCGATATTTGTCATCCCAGTGAAATTATCTTTGGTAATCCTAATTTCCCCTCTTGGAATACAAGAAATTAGATAAATGCTTATGATAAAGAAAAAATAATTTGCCGGTCTCATTTACGCCCTTTATGGATAGCTTTCCTTTAATGTAAAATATGTCTATGGTGTTTTTGTATATATTCTTCTGGGTTATATATTATGCATAGTTGCTGTTCGCATTCTAAATTTTGAGGTTTTGACGAATTGAAAAGAAGGGTCCTAATCTTCACAATTGCTGCTTTTACAGTTTTAATCTTAGCTTATCCGTATTTGTTTAGAAGGTTCGTATATTTCGGTAAAAATGAGAAAATAGATCCTGGGCAAATCCCAGGAGAATTAATTACAATTTCTAATTCGGATAGAAAAGTAAACGCTCATTTGTTTTTAGGAAAGGATCTGTCAAAGGGGTTGATCATTTTGCTTCATGGCCAGGGAGGGACCATGTACGGGGAAGCTAGATTTTTTAAATATTTCTATGAACGGGGTTATTCAGCTCTTCTTGTTGAATATGCTGGATTTGGATTATCTAAAGAATATTCGCCAAATGAGATTAGATTGTACGATGATTCGGAGAAAATTATCAAATATGTTCAGAGCAAATATAGTTTTTCTAAACAGAAAACATCATTATGGGGTAGATCTCTCGGCAGCGGCGTTGCCTTAGAATTGTCTTTAAGAGATATATGTTCTCATTTAATTCTTGTGACTCCTTATACATCTTTAGGTGAAGTCGCAAGGTATAAATATTCTCATTTTATTCCGGAATTTCTTATTTTAGATAAATTTGATAATCTTTCAAAAGCGGAGAAGGTAAGTTTGCCTACGCTAATAATCGGAGCAAAATTAGACACATTGACACCAGTGTTTATGGCGAACCAATTAAACAGGAAAATTAACGGCTCAATCTATATAGAGCTACCTCATTCCGACCATTTTCACGTTAATGAAAATTTGTCTTCTTTGGAGTGGGATAGAATAATTTCCTTTTTACAAAAGATATAAGAATATTTCGACTTTCCTTGTCTGATATTCGGATTTGATAGTATAGACATTACGAAAGGAGACTTAGAATGAAGTGTTACTCACATAATGGGCAGGATGCGATTGCAATTTGCAAACATTGTAATAAGGCTTTATGCCCAGTTTGTGCCGTTGATACGGGAGTAGGGATCTCCTGCCAAGGACTATGCGAGGAAGAGGTGAAGATATACGGTGAGTTGATGAGTAGAAGTAAGAAAACATTTGCAACTACAGCCGGCTCATTTAAAAGAAACTCTCTTATTTATTTACTACTTGGTGTTGTTTTTTTAGGAGTAGGCCTTTTGAATATCTCGAGTGGATCTACACTAATCACTATTCCAGCGGGCTTGGTCTTTTTATTAGGGGCTTATTTAAGCTATTCTAGCGGTAATAAATTCCTCAAGAAGGACTGATCTTTCGTTTCGTTTTATGATCGATTATAAAGTAAGCTTGTGTCGATTTGAAATGTTGTTAAATCTTTGCCGTTAGTTATCCGCTCCTAAGTATGAAATTGCTATTTATTGTATGAATGATCCAACGAAAATAAGTAAGTATTTGAGTTATATACTAAGACATGCCCCTGGATCTATTGGTTTAACTTTAATGGATGATGGTTGGCTTCGGATAGAAGACCTAATTTCTGCCTCCGAAGAACACGGAAATTTTATTTCGATTAAATCCATTCAAGATGTAGTGAAGAATAGCGACAAACAAAGATTTTTGATTAGTGGAGATGGTTTATTTATCAAAGCAAATCAAGGGCATTCGGTTTCTATCGAACTAAATTTTAAAGAAGTAAAACCTCCTGATCAATTGTATCATGGGACTGCGAAACAATTTCTAAAGAGTATTCAAGAACAAGGCCTATTAAAGATGAAGAGGCATCATGTGCATCTTTCTGATTCGGAAGAAAAAGCTCGTCAGGTGGGAATGCGCCGAGGATCCCCGATTGTATTGGCAATAAAATCCTCTTTCATGTTCGAAGCAGGTGAAAAATTCTATTTATCAGAAAACGGTGTTTGGTTAACCGATCATGTCTCGCCGGCTTATATAAGATGGGGTTAATGAGAAATATATTTTTCCATGAGGATGACTATTGTCAACGTGAGTTGCTGCCAATAGACAATTTCGAATTTTGTCGAAATCAGATTTCCGAAATTGAAGAATCTTCCAAAATGAATTTCGACGGTTACGGATGGAATGATCTAACTATTCGAAGAGAAAATCCAATTAAATTATCCGATCTAAATATTAACTTAGAGATCATTCGTGAATTTATTTCCGAAGAGCTTCCTGAATATGATAAAGTAATGACTGGTTATAGCTCTTATAGAGAAGAATGTAGCAATATTTTTGCATTTGGTCTTGAAGATACGGATACTCTTTTTGTAGAGGTTAATGAAGAAAATATCTTAATTTCTATATGGTGCAGCCACCCAATGAAAGAATTATATACTCTACCTTTCGCGAAAGAAATACTGTATGTTGATTGGAGCTGGGGATTTGTTTGTCCCTTATCAGATCCAGAAACTATTAATCAATATATTATGGAATATGAAAGAAATAAAGAAACAACTAACAAGAATTCCTAAAAAATATCTATGAGAAAAATTATTTTTGCGATCAATATCACCACCGATGGGTACTGCAGTCATATGGATATGATTGCAGATGACGAACTGCATAAATATTTCACTGATCTTTTGCGGAATGGAAGTCTTATGCTCTATGGCCGGGTCACATATCAACTTATGGTACCTTTTTGGCCTGAAGTAGCAAGAAATCGATCAATGTCAGAAGTAAGTAATGAATTTGCAGATGTATTCACTTCGCTCGAAAAGATCCTATTTTCCACTACATTGAAACATATTGATGAAACGAATACAAGGCTCGTGCAAGGAAACATAAAAGAAGAAGTTCTTAGATTGAAGCAAGAGCCCGGAAAGGACATTTTAGTAGGTAGTTTAAGCATTGCCTCTCAACTTTCGGAATATGGACTGATTGATGAGTATCGTTTTGTAGTTCACCCAGTCCTTGCAGGGAAAGGGCCACGATTATTCGACACTGTGAAACTACAGGAAACACTTCGGCTTGAATTTCTTGGCTCGAAAACTTTTCAATCCGGATCCATTGCTCTTCATTATAAAAAACACACATGAAGAGAAACGTATTTTGGAGCAATAACTGTTACTATCATGAAGTCCTGTATAAACTTCGCAACTCTTCTCGTGGATTAAACGATGCTTATATACGAGTATCAGATTCAGAACTGTTAGTTTGTTAGGCGATATCCTGAAAACGAATACTTAATGGAACACCTGAAAGAAATAATAGAATTAGGGCCAGGAATCATCGTCCAAGTTCAAAGCACATTCATTTTGGTTAAATCTTCTAATCCCTCTGAAAGTGTAATGTATAAGATCCACTCAAAGAAAAAAATTGATTCACGAGTTATAAGAGGGGCAACTTTTGAAAATATCTATTATTATGATGAGCATCTTATCAATCTGGAAAGGAGGGAAGATTCTTTTCAAATTTATTTTATGGCTGAAGATGATGATTCACTTATTTCCTTAATCAATTTTTCAATCAAATGTATTGAGGATATATATTCTGCTTATAGATCTCCAGAATATTTTATGAACGACTACTTTTTAAATTATACTAAAAGAAATACAGGTCCGATTTTTGGCCTTATTTGCGAAGTTCCTGAAACTGTTCTAAAGCTGATAGAATCTAAACATATCGAAGGAATTAAACTTTCAAAACTTTCTTCGAGAAAATATGAGTCGGCGGGAAAAGTGTTGATGTTGGATGATATGTTTATCTGGGCCCAGGATTTTCGATCAGAAAGAATATTTAATTAATATTAGGTAATAAATGGAAATCGAAAGGAAATTTTTAGTAAAAAATTCTGATTATAGAAAGGAAGGTAAGGCTTCCTTAATTTCTCAAGGATATCTTAATTCGGACAAAAATCGTACGGTACGAGTTAGGATTAATTCAAATCGGGGGTTTATTACAATTAAATCAAAGACTGTTGGAATTTCTAGGGAAGAATTTGAATATGAAATTCCCCTTATAGATGCCGAAGAAATGATCAATAATATTTGTGAGAAGCCCATTATTAAAAAGCTTAGATACCTGGTTCATTTTCATGGAAATATTTGGGAGATCGATGAATTTCTTGAAGATAATGAAGGACTAATAGTCGCTGAAATTGAATTACAGTCGGAAGACGGATCCTTTGATAAGCCGGAATGGGTTGGAGAAGAAGTTTCGAATGATCCTAGATATTTCAATTCAAGCCTCATCAAGAAACCGTTTAAGGAGTGGAGTAATATTTAATAACTCCCGGTTTCAACTTTGCCTGCACGTTTGTAAGTCGCAATAATGATACCGTTTGGGGAAATTTGACTTTCTGTTACCTTGAATGCTGCCGGAATTGTGCCTTCAACGAACAACCGTTTCCCAGTGCCTAAAGTCAGGGGATAAATTTTTAACCAGAACTCATCAACCAAATCATGTTTCATAAGTGTTTGAACAAGATTTGCACTTCCATACACATGCAAATCGGGTCCTTCTTCTTGTTTGAGGTTTCTGATTTTTTCTACAATGTCACCGTTTAAGAAAACTGAAGGTTTCCATTCATGAGAAGCCAAAGTATTCGAAGCAACGTATTTAGTCGCGGTCATGACACTTGGCCAGAAATCCGAATGTTTGGGCCAATAAGGAGCCCAAATATCAAAGGTCTTTCTTCCCAATAATAGATCGAATGGAGGGCTCATCTGTTTATTCATGACTGTCCCGAGAACGTCGTCTGAGTATGGGACCTGCCACCCACCGTACTCGAAGCCGCCACTTGTATCTTCTTCCGGTCCGCCTCCAGCTTGTATTACGCCATCGAGAGTGATAAATTCGAGTACAATAATTTTTCTCATGATAGAGTACCTTCCGCATGATATTCGAGCTTAATTTTGAAGTTAAAGTTTACACACGTCAATAGAATTTACTTAGAGATTTTCATCCTACGAACGAACATACATAAATCAGTTGCATACAAAGTATGATAATCTAAAATATCGATCATGACGAAAATAGGTAAAATCATATATTGGATCTCTACTCTTTGGCTTTCCTTAGGAATGATTTCAAGTGCAGTAGTGCAACTACTTAAACTAAACACCGAAGTGGATTTTATTACGCGCTTAGGCTACCCTAGTTATTTTCTAACAATATTAGGAGTTTGGAAGATTTTTGGTGTTATCGCTTTACTAATTCCTAAATTCACTTTATTAAAGGAATGGGCTTACGCAGGATTTTTCTTTTCCATGTCGGGAGCGATAGTATCGCATATTGCATCCGGAGATCCTATAACCGAAGTTTTTCCTTCTTCATTACTATTAGTTTTAACTATTATATCCTGGTATTTTAGACCTGCTAATAGGAAAATTATTCCTGCAAACCAATAAGTATATAGAATGAATTCGAAAGTTGATAAAATCATAAATAAAGAAAAAAAGTGGAAAGTTGAATTTGAGAATCTCAGACAGATTGCTCTTGATGCAGGTTTAACTGAAGAATTAAAATGGGGACAACCATGTTATACATATCAGGAAAATAATATTGTTTTGATCCATGGGTTTAAAGAATACTGCGCGTTTTTATTCTTTAAAGGAGCTTTATTAAAAGATCCAAAAGGTATATTAGTCCAACAGACGAAGAACGTACAATCTGCACGCCAGATCCGATTTACAAGTCTTCAGGAAATCACAAAGAAGAAGTCGGTATTGAAGACTTACATTCGCGAAGCCATAGGCGTAGAAAAGGCGGGATTAAAAGTAAACTTCAAAAAAACTTCTGAATTCGAAATGCCCGAAGAATTTATAAATAAATTGGATGAAGTTCCTGAATTGAAAGTCGCCTTTGACGCGTTAACACCCGGTCGACAAAAAGGATATCTTTTGTTTTTTGCTGCTGCTAAACAATCTAAGACTAGAGAGTCTAGGATTGAAAAGTATATTCCACAAATTTTAAAAGGTAAGGGATTAAACGATTAATAGGTAAAATATAGGGTCTAATTTTTTAGGAGAGCTCTTTGAAATCGCAAAATCAAATTGTCGACATTCTACAATTAAAAGGACCTTTGATCCTTGCTCCTTTGGCAGGGGGGCCTTCTACTCCAGCTTTAGTTGCTGCAGTTTCTAATGCAGGAGGGCTCGGTTCTCTTGGGCTTGCTTATGAAACCCCGGAGCAGATCTCTTCCATTATAAAAGAAACAAGAAAGCTAACTTCGAAACCATTCGCGGTAAATCTTTTTGTTCCTACAAAGGATCCAGATCTTCTCCCTGAAAAAACGGAATTAGCGATCAAGTCTACGGAAAAGTACCGAAAAGAATTAGGAATACCTTCTCCTCAACTTAAAGCCCCGTATAGCATCGATTTCGATCAACAATTCGAATCTATACTCAGGGAGAGACCGGCGGTGTTCAGTTTCACTTTTGGTCTTCTTGATCATCACTATGTAGAAGAATGTAGGAAGAATAATATTATTACCTGCGGAACTGCCACCACATTAGAGGAAGGAATAAGTTTAGAAGAAACTCATGTAGATTGGATTGTTGCCCAAGGGATTGAAGCAGGAGGTCATCGAGGGATTTTTTCAGCTTCTTCCGAAGATCAGATGATAGGATTATTTCCGCTTACTCGGTCTTTGACGCAAAAACTTCGGATCCCTGTGATCTCTGCCGGTGGAATTATGGACGGTGCAGGGATAGCTGCGGTCCTCGCTTTGGGAGCACAGGCAGCACAACTCGGTACAGCATTTCTTCTTTGCGATGAGGCTGGGACATCCGAACCATATAGAAAGGCATTATTAGATCAAAAAGATCGTAAGACTAAAACGACTCGAGTGTTCTCCGGTAGGATAGCTCGTGGCTTGGAAAATAGATTTATGAAGGAGATGGAAAAAGATCCGGATGTGATCCTTCCTTTTCCTGCGCAAAACGTTTTCACAAGAGATATTCGAAAAAGGTCTTCAGAGTTAGGCATCTCCGATTTTTTATCTCTTTGGTCCGGCCAAGGGATCGATTTAATCAGGCAAATGAAAGCAGAAGAGCTGGTTTCGGTTTTATTCGAAGAACTGAAGACATATTCTGCATAACGTAGGAATATTCATGGAAGCAGATTTTTGGCACCAAAGATGGGAGAAGAACGAAATTGCTTTTCATGAACCTGAAGCAAATCCTCTCTTAGTCGAATACTTTGGAAAATTATCCTTAACTAAAGGAAGTCGGGTATTCATTCCTCTATGCGGTAAGACTCTCGATATTTCTTGGCTGCTTTCGAACGGTTATCGGGTCGTTGGAGCCGAATTGAGTAAGATCGCGATCGAGCAATTATTTCAACAACTTGATATGGGAGTGAAGAAAACAGTTATAGGCGGTATAGAACATTATGCTGCAGAAAATATAGATATCTTTGTAGGAGATATTTTCCGCTTATCAAAAGATATCGTCGGATCTGTAAATGCTATTTATGATCGAGCTGCTTTAGTTGCATTGCCTGAAAAAATGCGTAAGTCTTATACAGATCATTTAATAGAGATCTCGGTTAAAGCCCCTCAACTCTTGGTCTGTTATGAGTATGATCAGAATTTGATGGAAGGTCCACCATTCTCTATAAGTAATGAAGAAGTAAAACGACATTACGAAAACACATACAATTTAAATCCACTCTCTAGTAGGGATGTAGTTGGTGGTTTGAAAGGAAAATGTCCGGCGAAAGAAAACGTTTGGCTACTACAATCGCCTAATCCGTGATGGCAAGATATGAAGAGAATTATTTCCGAAAATATTATTTTTGGTTACTCTGAAGTATCCGAGTTAATTCGAAGTTATATACTAGGGGTTGAGGCTCAAGTCGAAGATTCCATAAATAGATATTATAATAGTCAAAAAGAACAGATTTCGGATAATTTAGAATTTGATGATATGCCAACATTGACACATCTCGGTTTGGATTCGGGGCCATGGAATTTAGAAGAAATATTTGTAGAACATTTCCCTAATCTTTTAAGGCGCTCTGCTTTAGTCACGTTGTTTTCATTTTTTGAATCTCAGCTGAATGAGTTTTGTAATGTGATGAAATTTAATGATTCTTTACAATTAAGTTATAAGGATATAAGCGGGCAAGGTATAGAAAGATCTAAGAAATATTTAGAGAAAGTAATCTATTTGAATCTCTCCGAACTACTCCCCGTCTGGAATGAAATTAAGATAATTCAAACAATAAGAAATTTAATTGTACACCAAGATGGTGAGATGGATAGCCTGAGTGAAGGTTTATCAAAAGAGATTAATAGATATATTCGTTCAAAATCTCCTTTATTATCAGATGAAAGGGGTATAGTTATTCAATCTGGATATTTATTGCATGCCGCCTCGGTTTTTGAAAAATATTTCAAAGGTTTAGAATCAATGGTAGAGCATACAAGTATTGTAGAAAATGATAACTGGGATGCTTTTTTCCGCTGAAATCCTATTTAATACGTAAGCTACTTTGATATTAGAAATCTCATCCGAGATTTTTTCACTTGCATGTCTTAAAAATTATCTTATAAATCGTTCACTTTATTATTTGGTGATGGGATCGTATGAACTCGATTATTAGGAATATTCTCTCCGTAATTCTAGGATTTGTTATTGGGAGCTGCGTGAATATGGGGCTCATATTGATCAGCGATAAAGTAATCCCTCCTCCGACCGGTGCCGACGTGACCACATTAGAAGGGCTAAAGGCTTCTATTCATTTATTCCAGCCGAAACATTTTGTTTTTCCTTTTCTTGCTCATGCTCTCGGTACTTTTATAGGAGCTATAGCCGCTTCTGTCATCGCTGCAAGCCATAAGATCAAATTTGCCTTGGTCATCGGTGGACTGTTTTTCTTGGGCGGATTAGCAAACGTATTTATGATCCCTTCTCCTGTTTGGTTTATCGTTTTGGATTTAGTTGGGGCATATATCCCAATGAGCATATTGGCGGGAAAATTAGCCGTCAGGAAATAATTTTGTTCATTGTGTTCCCACGAATTCTAATTTTGAGCCTACATAATTTCCATTGACAACAAAATTATGTTAAACTAATTCTTACTGCAATGAAAACAGATAGTTCGGTTTCTATAAGCACGAGAGTAGTGCAAGTGTGTTTATTTCTTGTTGCGGCTATCGCTCTTTTTGGCGGTTCCTTGCAGATGTATCTCGGACAACCTACAACGACTCCTAGATTAGATAATGTCCATCGTTTTCTGGCAGGAGTTTATCTTTCTGCCGGATTGATATCTGCCTGGGCTGCTTGGACAGTACAAACTCAAAAGGTCTTAGTATATTTGATCGCTTTAGCTGTTTTTAATGCTGCTATAGGACGACTTATTTCTATTAGTATTGTTGGTTTGCCGGAACCTGCCGCTGTTTGGATCGGATATTTGCTTCCGGAGTTGATCATTCCGATAGTCATTCTAATCGCTCAAACTTTTCGGAACAGAGAAAGTTAATATTAGGTCTTATTTAGTCTGAGGAAAAAATGTCTGAATTTAGAAGCAAGAATGTAGATGAAGTTTTTTGCAGATCCTGCGGATCCGTGATCAAGAAAGAAGCTGAAATTTGTCCGAAATGTGGAGTAAGACAAATGCCTGCTCCAAATACCGCCCAAAGTTTCAATATGAATAGCGAGATGGATCACTGGACCATGACTTTACTATTATGCCTGATCGCATTCTTTGGGGTTGCGGGGATCCATAGATTCTACAACGGCAAGATCGTGACCGGTGTTTTAATGTTGATCACTTTCGGCTTCTGCGGGCTTTGGACTTTAATCGATATTATACTCATTGCATCGAATCAGTTTACTGATGCAAAAGGGAATATTATCTCAAGAGGGAACAGAGCTCTTTAAATTTAGTATTTAAGAAGAAGGTGGATCGAAAACTGACTTTCTGGTCCACTAACTGATTTTATGGATAATAAAAATACATTCGAATCGATTGATGAATATATAAAAACTTTTCCTAAGGATGTACAATCCCTCTTGAAGGAACTTAGAAAGGTAATCCAGGAAACTGCTCCGAATGCTGAGGAAAAAATCAGCTACCAGATGCCGACATTTTTTTTGAATAAAAATTTAGTCCATTTCGCCGCATATAAAAATCATATAGGATTTTATCCGGGCGCGAGTGGAATCGCAAAATTTAAGAAGGAGATCGACAAATATAAAAATGCAAAGGGATCGGTACAGTTCCCAATCGATAAATCTTTACCTTTCGATTTGATCCGAAAAATCGTCAAGTTCAGGGTGGAAGAAGATCTAAAGGATCCTCCTAAAAAGCAAAAAGCCAAAAAGAAATAATTGCGTGAAGAAATTTATAGATCTTCTGTCCTTATATCGAACCACAAATTCTTAATAATTTATTACATTCTACACTTTGATCTAAGTTCGAAAAAGATTTTAGGTCCATATAAATTCAAAATCGATCAATTATAGTTGAACTTTGCTTCAAAGATCTCAAAATTGCCATCTCATTTGGAGGAAAATACAGAATGGGATCTCAAGAAGTTTCAAAAGGTCAATTATGGACAGGACGGATCCTCAGCGGATTGATCGTAACATTTCTGCTTTTTGATGGAATAATAAAATTTTTCCTAGATAAAATACCGATGTCACCCGAGGCTCAGGCAGATGCACTTAGACTTGCATATCCTCCTGAACTAATGCCGTATTTAGGAACTCTACTGATCATCATAACTTTGTTATACGCATTTCCAAAAACGGCGATTTTAGGTGCTATCTTGATTACCGGTTATTTAGGTGGTGCGGTCTCAACTCATGTTCGGGTTTTAAATCCTTTGGGTTCCCATATTTTATTTCCAGTATATTTGGGGATCATTCTTTGGGGAGGCTTATATCTTCGCTTTCCTAAATTAAGAGAACTTACTCCTTGGCAAAAATAAACTAGAAAGCCGGCGGTGTTGATCCTTTAACATCGCCGGATCTAATCACACCTTCCGATTTCCGGATAGAATTTTATGATCAAATCGATCTTCTCTATTCTCTATATAAATAAGATTCTACAGTATAAATTTATAATATTATCTTTCCATTTCCTATTTATAGGCTGTAGTGCAAGTATTCAAGTTGTTCAGGACCAATTTAAGGGTGCTACTATAGTTAAATTGGATCTAGATCATGAAGCAAAGATTGAAAATCCGAACAAAAGTGTATATTCCAGAGGCGGTCAATATGCTAAGGAGATCAAGAACGGACTTTCTTCTCCGATAGCTTTGTTGATCAGATTACAAGGCTCGGAAACGATGGCGGCATTAGGGCCCGAGGCTTATGTGAAAGTGGATCAGAAAATGTTTAAACTTTCCTTAATGGACACGAATTATTCCGTAAACCAGGAAACGATCAGGACCCAAACCGCTCCAGGTTTTATTGGAGGACCGGGATATGGATATTATTCCCCTGGGTTTATTTCGAGTAGCAGAACCCTTACAGTGACCTCAAATATTTGTTCCGGTAAATTAACTTTTACGAAAGAAATAGAAAATGAGATCTTATCTGCGAAGGTTCTGCAATATAGATTCTATAGTGCAAACGATGCGGTTGATCTTTTTGTTTCGGATTCGGATCTGGAGCTTATCAAAAAATTCATTAGGCACAAAGGGGAAATTCAAAAATAAATATGTCTCGGCTTACACTACTTTATCCATTAACGATTTTGATTGTGGTGTCGTTTTATGTTGCGCCGATCGCACAGATATTTTCTCAGTCAAACTCCAAAAAAATAGCGTTGGGCAAAAAATTATTCAATAGCGATAATTTATCATGCAACGCTTGCCATAGTATCGATGGCCAACGATTTGTGGGAGCCTCGATGAAAGGGTTGTATGGTAGCATAATACCATTGACGGATGGATCGAATGTTAAGGCCGATATAGAATTTATTAAGGAATCGATATTAGAACCCAGTAAAAAGATCCGAGCAGAATATCCTCCTGTGATGCCAATCTATTATAAAAATAAAATAAGTCCTCAAGAATTGGAAGCAATTGTCCAATACATCATTAGTTTAAAATAATATATGGACTTTATCCGAAAAATCGATCCAAATTAAATTTTAGAGATCCTTTATGCGAATAATCTATTTAAAAGAAAAACCGGAATTTGTGGATGAGGTGGCCTCTCTATGCTTTGCAGAATGGTCCCATCTTTCCCCAGGGAAAACACTAAAGGACTATAGAGATTCAGTTATAAAACGGATCAGCGGTTCTGAAGTTCCTTCTGTTCTAGTTTCTGTGGACGATTTCGGAAAACTGACAGGCACAGTTTCATTAAAAGAATATGATATGGATATTTATCGCGAGTTTTCGCCTTGGCTCGCAAGTTTATATGTCAAATTAGAATATAGGAATTTCGGATTAGGTTCCAGTCTTTTGGAAAAAGCGGTCCAGATCGCAAAAGATTCCGGAGTAACTAGGCTTTTTTTATACACTCCTGATAAGGAAAAATATTATTCCAAAAGAGGATGGAAAGTATTGAGTCGGGAGATTTACCACGAAGTGGAAGTTTCTATCATGTTTATCGATTTGAATTGATCATTTTCCAGAATACGCTGAGAAGAAAAACCCGGCGGGTTTTCCATACAATTGATACATTTTTAGGAATATTTCAACTTCCAAAGAAAGTATTCCCGACTCTATTTTAGATATAAAACTTTGACTTGTTCCTATTCTTTCTGCGACTTCTTTTTGAGTGAACCCAGAATCGACCCTTGCTTGTTTTAATGACTTTAAGAAATTTCTCTTTTGTCGATCTGTTACTTTCAAGAATCTACCTTTTCATTCTTCTACATAAAGTTCCTACACTTCACGAAATAGAAAAACCAGCTCGGATATTGCCTAAGTTTTTCAACTTACAATTCGATCTGAGAATTTTGCGATTCTAATTTTACTCCTTCCCCGGAATCCTCTTTTCCGCTTCAAATCTCCTACCGATTTCCTCCCTGTTTTTTAGAAAATCCTTGCCTCCTTCCTCCTTTCTTTTTTATATTCTGAACATACTAATCTTCAAAACTTTTGGTCCCGAACTATGACCCAAGAATTGGAACTCAGGCTCTTGCCGGAAATTGCAGAGCAAGCTGATCAATTAACTCAATATATTTCTAAATCCAAAAAGATCCCCCCGTCGGATATCAAACATTTAGAGATCCTGAATCATTCCATTGACGCCAGACAAAAAACCGTCTTTGTGAATCTGAAGGTCCGTGTTTATATCAACGAGGAATTCGTTGAAAAGCCGATCCTTCTTCCCGATTATCCGGATGTCAGAAATTCCAAAGAAGTCATTATCGTAGGTGCCGGGCCCGCCGGTTTATTCTCCGCTTTACAATTGGTCGAGTCCGGCTATAAGCCGATCGTTTTGGAGAGAGGGAAGGACGTAAGCGAGAGGCCTAAAGATCTTCAGAATATTAATGCCCATCATATAGTTGATGAAGATTCAAATTACTGTTTTGGGGAAGGCGGAGCCGGGACTTACTCGGACGGCAAATTATACACCCGGTCCAAAAAGCGTGGGAACGTTCGTAGAATACTGGAACTCTTAGTAGCATTCGGGGCAAATCCGAATATTTTAGCGGAAGCTCATCCTCATATCGGAACAAATAAACTTCCGAAAATCGTAAAGAAGATCAGAGAAACGATTATTGAAAGAGGAGGAGAGGTTCATTTTAATAAAAGGGTCACCGATCTTTTACTCGAGGGAAATTCGATTAAAGGAGTAGTTACTAAGAATGGAGACCGTTTTCTTTCCGACAGAGTAATTCTCGCGACCGGACACTCGGCAAGAGATATATTCGAATTATTTTATGCAAAAGGTATAGATATCAATCTAAAACCTCTAGCTGTCGGTGTTCGTGTAGAACATAAACAATCTTTAATAGACTCTATACAGTATAGCTGCGATGTTCGAGGGCCTTTTCTTCCTCCTTCTCCTTATAGTGTCGTAAAACAGATAGGAGGAAGGGGGGTATATTCTTTCTGTATGTGCCCTGGAGGAGTGATCGCTGCCTGCGCTACAAAACCGGGAGAGATTGTCACAAACGGTTGGTCTTCTTCCAAAAGGGCAAGGCCTACTGCGAATTCGGGGATCGTAGCAGAACTTAAGCAGGAAGATTTTATTCCTTTCAAAAAGTTCGGTCCCTTAGCTGCAATGGAATTTCAGAAAGAGATAGAACAAAAAGCTTGGGTTGCAGGAGGAAAAACTCAGGTAGCGCCCGCCGCTAGACTTGTGGATTTTGTAGAAGGTAAAATTTCTTCCGATCTTCCTAAAACTTCTTATCCTCCTGGGATCATTCCTGCAGATCTAAGTTCAGTACTTCCGAAATTCGTTTTTCAAGCTCTACAAAATGGATTTAAAGAATTTAATAAATCCATGAAAGGATATCTTACGAATGAAGCTGTTGTCCATGCTCCAGAGACCAGGACTTCTTCTCCTGTCAGTATTCCTAGAGATCCTGAAACCTTGGAGCATATCAGGATCAAGGGATTGTATCCTTGCGGAGAAGGTGCCGGATACGCTGGCGGGATCATCTCTGCCGCGATGGATGGGATCAGATGTGCGCAAATGGCAGTGATCGCCAAATAGACATTCATTTTTTATGATAAACCATTACGATAAGATAGATTCTGCCTTAAGGTTTATCGAAAAAAACCTTAAGAACAATATTACGGTTAAAGATGTTTCGGATAATTCTTTCAGCTCTTTATGGCATTTTCAAAGAATATTTAGGTATATGACTGGCCATTCCGTTTATTCTTATATTCGAAAAAGAAGACTTTCGGAGGCAGCTCAAAAACTGATCCTAACTAAATCTAAGATCATTGATATCGCGTTGGAATTCCAATATGAGGCTCCGGAAACCTTCCTGCGTGAATTTAAAAAGGAATACGGGACTCTTCCTTCTGATTATAGAAATTCGGAAGAGCATCTTATATTTGAAAAAATTAATATTCAAGAGGAAAAATATAGATCGGTTTATGAAGGTGTCGGGATAGAATTTAAACCAGTAATTAGAAATAGTTCCGTTCTGATCGGTAAAACTTATAAAACTTCGATGCAAAAGGACAAAAGTGTATCGGATATCCCTAGGATTTGGGAAGAATCATATGCGAATGGGATTTTTGATCAGATCCCTAACCGAAAAGACACTCATACTGTCCAAGGAGTATATTCGAATTGGGATTTGGATGAAAACTTTGATTTTTTCGTGGGCGCGGAGGTAGACTCGGAAACTTTACCGATATCCGGTTTTACAAAACAAGTCCTTCCTGCTTCTAAATATATGTTGTTTACCGTTCCTGGAAATACTATGGAAAAATTATTGAACGCTTGGAAGTATATTTACGGCACTTGGCTTCCAAATAGCGAATATGAAAGAGGTTCTGAGGACGATTTCGACGTATTCGATGAAAGATTCTGGGATCCCAAAAACCCGGTCTCCGATATCTATATTTCTATCCTATAAAAGCACAAAAGGTCAAGATTTCATGTTGGAATTCCAACATACTGATCCTTAACAAAGAGATCAGAAGTAGGCGGCGCCATGAAAAAGGAATATTTCAGAAAATTCAATAATTCCGACGTAGCCAGATTATTTGCGGACTATCCAAAAGTTTTACAAGCAGAACTTCTTAACTTAAGAGAGTTGATCTTTAAGACCGCAGAAGAAACAGCAGGAACCGGACAGTTAGAAGAGGTCTTAAAATGGGGGCAGCCCAGTTATATTACTCCTGAAACTAAAAGTGGCAGTACGATCCGAATTGATGCGCTTAAAGGAGAGAAGGAATATGCGATCTTCTTTCATTGTCAAACGGATCTTGTATCTAGATTCAGAAAACTATTTCCTAAAAAATTTCGTTTCGAGGGTAATCGATGTATTATATTCTCTAAAGGAGATGTTTTACCCAAAACAGAATTGAAACAGTGCATATCGTTTGCATTGACCTATCATTTAGATAAAAAGAGAATAAGATAGAATACGTTATTTAGAACATATTCGTTTAGTAAAAAACTTATTGCTGCTGTTGACCTTCTCGACTTTTCCTGTTATGCTCTCAGGCCATGAAAAGGGCCTATATTCTCATCTTGTTCCCTTCTTATATAGTATTCGGGTCTTGTTTGATCTATCATACCACGAACCCAGTACTAGAAGATAAACCAACTGCTCCTTCCGCATGTATTAGTTCCGTCTCTTTCAGAACTATGATCAGTGGTCTTCCTCCGGATATTGAAGTGAAGGAAATCAAGCAGGGGGATAGGACAACTCAGGATGTAAAAGTTAAATCGGATCCCTTGAACGGACAGTCCCATCCTCAACTGGATTTGATGGCGAGAGAAGTGTTTTTGGAATCTGGCATCCTAACGAATAACCCGAAGGAAGGGCAGGTCCCGGACGGCATATTTATCCAGATCAATAATCGATTGGAGTATCCACTTTTAGGTTATACTTCCATGTTATTCTCTACGATCACATTGACCATACTTCCGGGTCATAATGTTACCACGGAGACTTTTGATGTCATCGTTTTTGAGAATAAAAAATTCTTATTCAAAAAAAGCTACACTCATGCAGTTTCACAATGGCAATGGCTTCCTCTTCTATTTTTCTTTTGGGCCGGAGAAGATCTAAGTTTCGGAAAGGTACATTATAAAAATGTGTTAAAGGATACCCTTTCAGAAATAATTTCTCTTAAAAAGAAAAGTAAAAAATGTTGAAATCTAAAACCAAGACTTGAATATTTCCGGGATATTACTCACGGTTCTTGTGGTATAATCCATAAAAACGAGTCCGGTTTTCGCGTTGCATACGATCTTGCCGTTGATCGGTCCATCTGTATGGATCATTCTATAATAAAGATCGCAACCTTTTGTTGTGAAATCACCTGCGCCGATCTCTACTCGGACTTGGTCCCCGAAAAATGCCTCGGCCTTATATTCCACTACAAGATCAGTAAGGATAATTCCATAACCGTTCACGTTTAATTCTGAAAATCCTTTTTCTTTGAATAGTCTGGCCCTGGATTCATGCAATAAGGAGACGACTCTATCGTGAGCTAAATGCCCGGCAAAATTCGTATCATAGATCCTGATATTTAAACTTGTTGACCATGCCAATTTTTCCGGCAGATCCAGTTGAACTCTCGCCATTCTTTATCCTTTCTTAAAATAATTTAGTCTACGTAACCTTTCGCTTTTCTGGCTTCTTCTAACTTGCGGATCACATCTTCCGCCTCTTGGATCTTCTCCTGTTCTTCTTCCGGAGTCATCGTTTCTGGTTGAGAGGGTAGATTAAAGTTTTCAAGTTGGGTATTGTCTTTTAAAAAGAAGACACTGTACGATGCCAGACCGATCAACAATCCAAAAATGATACTAATTCTTTGGTTCGCTTCTATCCCGTAGAACAAGGAGAGTATAACTATAAAGGAGAAGTATATAAAGAAAAGCAAATATATGACGGACCCGAACATTCCTGAAAATCCGAAGAAGATCAAAAGTCCCAATATTAGAAATAAATACGAAAATTTAGAACTTAAGTCTAAACTTCTCTCTAGATCGAATTGATAGGAGAAAATTTTTGTAATACTCCAAAAGATCCCTGTTCCAAGCCCTAATAAGAGTACAGTAAGTAAAAGAGCATATAATGTTCCTACAAATAGATCCGGAAGAATAACACGAGTCAGTAAATTCGAAATAGACCCGCCTAAAAACACATATTGTAAACCTAAGGCCTTAAAAGAGAGATGCGCAAAGAAATATCCGATTAGGATCGGCACGGAAGTTTTTAGAAAAAGTTTCTGATATCCGGGGAATGGAGTTTTTTTCTGAAATTTGTTTTTGGGAAAACGAATGAATTCCCAAAAATCTTGGAAAAATAGTATGATAGATCTCATTTAGGTCCCGCAAATATTCCTAGGGACCCGACCTAATGCAAGCGATTTAAAACAAAACGGATTTATCCGAGTGCAGTGATATGACTCGTATAATCCATCATAGTAGTAAATCGAACGGGGACCCTTTCGTATTCTAAAACTTCTGTTAATGTTCTGAATCTATTCTGACCCGCGCCGATCTCTATATCGTTCCCTGTAAATTGTAAAGGATGTTCATATCCACATGCATGAGCGACTGATAGTAATTCTTTTCTAAACCCTTTAATGTAGTTCGCTGCACGTTTTGCTTTTAATTCCACGTCCAAACCTGCTTGTAACCATTTACTTTGAGTGGCCACGCCCGCAGGGCAATGCCCAGTATGACATTTTTGGGCTTGGATACATCCGATAGACATCATCGTTTCTCTAGCGACATGTATGAGGTCGCATCCCATTGCGAATGCAACGATGGCCCTGTCAGGAAAACCTAATTTACCGCTCCCGATCCAAACGACTCGATCGTCCAAACCGTAATTTTGAAATATCTTATATACTCTAGCAAACCCCACCTTAAATGGAAGGGATACGTGGTCCGTAAAAGTTAAAGGTGCCGCTCCAGTTCCTCCTTCTCCTCCGTCGATCGTAATGAAGTCAGGCCCATGACCAGTCTCCTTCATTCTAATCGCAAGCTCCTCCCAAAATTTAGATTCTCCTACTGCGCTCTTGATCCCGACAGGAAGTCCTGATTCGGTTGCTATTTTTTCTATAAATTCGATGAGACTTTTCACATCATCGAATTCCGTATGCGCGTTCGGAGAAATACAATCCTGTCCTGGTTTGATCCCACGTATCTCTGCAATTTCCTTTGTGACCTTTGCTCCTGGGAGGATCCCACCTTTTCCAGGTTTTGCTCCTTGGGAAAGTTTAATCTCTATTGCTCGAACATTCGGATTATCTGATAATCGTTTCAAAAAACGATCCAAAGAAAATCTCCCATGTTCGTCTCTAGCTCCGAAATATCCCGTTCCCAATTGCCACATAACGTCAGCGCCGAAATTATGATAGGGAGAAAGTCCCCCTTCTCCGGTATTATGATAACAACGTGCGATCTTCGCACCTTTATTCAAAGAAGAAACGGCCCTTTCTCCCAAAGATCCGTAAGACATTGCTGAAATATTTACTATCGAAGCAGGTCTGTATAATTTTTTTCGATTTCGGAATTCTCCCATTACTTTCAAAGCAGGGATCATAGAACTATCACCTTCTATAAACTTTGCCTTACTATCAGAAAAAGGAAAGGCAGAATGTTTGATGATCGGATAGCCCGCGTCGTACAACAACTCGGTTGTTCCGAAACCGAAATTATTATTCTGCGATTTCGCAGTCGCATATACCCAGGATCTTTCCGCTCGATTGAAAGGCATTTCTTCCTTATCGTTTGCAACCCAATACTGCCTTAGTTCCGGGCCTATTTTTTCGAATAGATATCTGATATGGCCTACGATCGGAAAGTTATGTTTGATCGTATGCTTTTTCTGGAATATATCGTGAATAAAAACGATTGCTAAAAAAACAAAACCCACTCCTGACCAAAAAAGCCAGGCGTGTTCATCTATGAGTTGTAAATATTCGAGAAATAATTCTTCGGACATGGGCCGAAGTATATCGTATAGGAAAGAAATTGCAAATTAGTTTTTAGAGCGGAAAAATGCGGAAGATGAGGTTCTAATATTAGTAAAAAAGGATCAAACTTGTAAGACGAATTCTTTCTTAAATTCTTTTCGAGCAGTCATCCGAATTCCGGAGAATTTTTTGCCGTCCTGAATGACAAAAGTATTACTCTTCACCCAATCTCCAGTATTGATGATATTCATTTTGGGGATACACAAAAAATCGTGGGTATGACCCGAGATCAATACCTTCTTTTCCTGATGAGTAAGCTTGGAAAGTTTTTGATAGTAATGAAGTGTTTCTTCGACAGTGCTCGGGTCCTGCCTATTCAGATGTTTATGATAGAAGTTTTCGGAAAATTTGAATAATGCCGGAAATGCAGAAGCGAAAACATGCAGGATCCTAAGCACCAGAATGGAGCCCATCCAAGTGAATTTATTGTATTGGCCTTGATGCCCATGGATCGCGATGAGTATATCGTTTTCGGCTTTTTCGCAGATGATCCAACCTCTTTCGATCAGATAATGTTCCACTTTAGGGGTCAGTCTCATCAAATAAGAAGTTGTATCGTGATTTCCGACGATATAATATTTTTTTCCGTTCCCGGAAGAAAGACGATCCAATCTTTCAAAAAGTTTATTAAACCTTTTTCTGCCCTTAACTCTTTGTAATCTTCGATCTGCGCTGAAAAACCAATTCTCTATAATATCTCCTACAAGATATAGATTGTCGAACTTGATCTCTTTTTTACTCAGATGATCCAATAATTGGAATAATTCTTTATGTTTATGGGATTTGATCTTCTTGTTCAGAAGATAATGGATATCCGAAATGAAAAACGCGTCGTAAAGTCGTCCTCTTCGAAATTTCATCTAGCAGAATGATACCTTACTTCCATATGATGAAATCCTCTAGGATTGTCAACGGATTCGAGCCTTAGATCCGCTTTCTGAAAAGTTTTGGAGATGAAAAAACGATTACATTTACCAAAAGGAAATTTTCATAAAAAGACTTGGATTTGCGCCCGGATCCTATGAGAGCCTATATTATCCACATATCCTCCTTCCAGATACGCGTAGTCGGCTTGGAATTTCAAATTATGATCTTTCAGATAATAGGATAGGGCGACTCCTCTTTCTCTGGAAAAAGTAAGTTTCGGATCCGTTTTTCCCCAGGGTTTGTATTCTGAGTATCTTAAAGCTAATCCTAGGTTATTCTTGAAAAGATATCCGACTTGAAAAAATCCCCCCTTAACCGATCTGGAATATTCGGTCAAAGTTTGAGAAACGATCACTTTTTCTTCGAAAGGAGAATTCGCTTTTCGGGTCATGTACTCCCCGGATGCAGAGAAACCTTTCCATTGGAATAAGAACTCCGCTCCAGTATGAGTATAATCGAATCTTGCAAATTGATAAGTATCTCCATGAGTGGATAATTCCCGATTTGTGTTCCTGTTATTTGCTCCTGCAATAGAAATAGAAAGTTTCGGTTTTTCTGTATGTTCTAGATCCGGCTCTCCATTATCCGCAAAAGTTCCGAGAGGGTAGTAGGTAAGTTTTCCGCTAGTCAGAGCACCACTCGCGTTGGAGGTCCTATTTCTCCCGTCTCCTCCAAAGATCCCAGCTGAATATCCCAAACAATTCCATCCAAAAAGATTGGTAGAAGATACTAAGACTCCTACATCTCGATCTAGATTCAATTCTTCATTCGCGACGGTCCTATCCACGAATTCTTGAAGACCGTCTGAGATAAATCTTTGCCGATTGAATGGGACCTTCATTTGCCCTATCTTAATATTCGCATTATTGAATCTGGTATAAGATAGAGAAGCGTCCCTTAACGGAACAGGGCGATCTTCTTCCATATCTAAATTAGAAAAAGATAATTGTATGTAATACTGCCAGAATTTGCCTAAAAAATTTCCCGAAAAAACAAGTCTTGCTCTTCTGGTTTGTAGTTCGAATTCATCTTTAGGCTTTTCCCCTTCTTCGCTGCGAAGTGTCTCTGTAGCTCTTTCCTGGAAACGAACCCTCATGTTCAAAAAGTTCTGTTTGTCAACTGTCTCAAAGGAAAGGCCTTTTCCAAAACCCATACTTGTCAGAACAGTTTCTTGAAATTCAAGATTGCTTTCGTTCGATGTCAGAGTATTTTCTTGTTCTACTCGAGCTTTTCTCTTTTTTGAGATCTTTGTTTTTACTTTTGGAAGAGGCTCTTTTCCAGTTTTTGCAACTAACGACTGAGAGATCAAAAAGATGAAAAGAATGGGAGAGATATAGAATATTTTTGGCAAAGAATAGGATCTCATATATTTCTTATCTTCCAAATCCGAATTCGGGTTTAGAGAAGAGTTCCTTTTTTTCGAAAAGATTTACGGTTTTGACCTTCCGGATAAGATCAAAATAGCCGTATACTCTTCGTTAGAAAGTACAAGAAGAGATCCGTTTCTTTTTTTGTAAGAATTTAGAAAAGAGAATAAAAAAAAGAAACTAGGTCGGAGGTCGTCGGTCCCACTCTAGATTGAGTATAATCGTGCAGGCGATTAAAACACTCACCGCCATTGCGAATAATAGTCCTCCGTCATCATCTACCACAATTCCTAAAAACAAAATATGGGATAGTACTGCACCGATCATCAGTCCAAATCCCACTAATGCTCCTACAAATCTAGATGGAGGAAAGATCAATAACGCTGCTACGAAAAATTCTACAGAACCTGTTCCGATCCTACCCCAAGGTTCTATTCCCAACGTGGAAAAAATTTTAACGGATTCGTCGTCTCCTGTGAATTTGAAAAATAAAGTCTGTAAAAAAACAATGGCTGAAAAAACGGAAAGCACCATCGACAATCGATCTTTTACCGTTTGGGTCAAAACCGGCATGAAAAACTCCTTTTTATTGGAATTCGATCCCATATCTTCTTTGTTACAGCCAATCTCAAATTTATCTGAATAATTCTTCGATTTGGTTTTTATATTTATCCGAAACTACATTTCTTCTGACTTTCATCGTCATAGTAAGTTCGTCGCCTGGCTCGAATTTCTTAGGCAGAAGGTAAAAATTAGAGACCTTTTCGAAATTTTTGAAACCGTTTTTCGAGGAAACTCTATCTTTAATTTCCTTTTTGAAAAGTTCTCTCACGTCCGGATCCGAATTCGGATCTTCGATTTCTTGTAATAATCTGGACTTCCATTCTCTCAATTGTTTGTCTAACGCTTCCCAATCTGGGACTAAAAGTGCGCTTAACGTTTTTTGGTCGTGGCCTACGATCATTGCCTGTAGGATCAATTCGCTTTGTGTAAGAGCAAATTCGATCGGTTCCGGTTCTAAATTTTCTCCTCCGAGAAGTACGATCGTATCCTTTGCCCTTCCCGCGTATTTTAATTCTCCCTGAGCGGTCCAAAGGAGAAGATCACCTGAATTCAACCATCCATCCTTCATGGTTTCGGAAGTTTTCTCAGGATCCAAATAGTATCCTTGCATAATATGTCCGCCCTTATGCCAAGCGATCCCTTTCACTCCCGGTTCGTGGATCTCTTCTCCCTTTTCATCCAAAATTTTGATCTCAACTCCTGGGATACATTTACCTAGAGTTCCTACAGTGATCTTATCTAACCTTCTTCTAGTCGAAGCACCGCTAGTTTCAGTCATCCCGTACCCTTCTAAGATCGGGATCCCTATGGAATTGAAGAAACGATCTATATATTCAGGTAAAGCTCCTGCCCCCGAAATCGCGAATTTCAACTTTCCGCCCAGGCTTTTGCGTATTTTAGAAAAAAGTAATTGAGCTAAAATATTCGGTACAAACCAGAACATTGTGCCTAAAAGTCCTTCTATCCGATGGAAAAATTCTCCGAAAAAGGATCTAGGTTTTAACGCGAACTCAAGACCAAAAAGCCTACTTTTGAATTTGTAATAGGAATTTGCGACGGATTGGAAACTTCTGAATAGGAATTTAGCAACGGGAGAAGCGTCTTTGAGTTTATCCTGTACTTTATTATAAAAACTTTCCCAAACTCTAGGCACAGAGAGTAAGAAAGTAGGTTGGATATCCTGCAAGTCCTGTCCTAAACTAGAAATGGAAGTAAACGCTTCCGAGGCACCCGCACGAATACATGCAGTCTCGATCAATCTTTCCGCAATATGCCATGGAGGAAGATAAGCCATGGTTCGATCCGAAGGAGTGATACGAATATCATCTAATGACAGGGACATGTTCACATTGAATATGATGTTCCTATGGGTCAACATGACACCTTTCGGTCTTCCGGTAGTTCCGGAAGTATATACGATTGTAGCTAGATCCGATTCTTGAACGGATTCCCCTCTAGAATGAAATTCTAATTCTCCTTTTTCCTGGATCCATCTGTCGCCTAACGAGATCAGATCATCTAAATGTAAAAGTTTGAATGGAAATCTTTGATCTGAATGAGTGGAACTTTCAAACGAGATCACTGTTTTTAGATGAGGGAAGGATTCGTAGGAAGAATGGATCTTACGTACTACTTCGAAATTACCGGCAAAACAAACTTCTGCTTTGGAGTGATTTAAAATATAGATCAAATCCTCTAATGTGGAATCCGTTCCCCTTGGAACATCCACACTTCCTATATTCGTAATCCCTAAACTCGCCCAAAGCCAACGATGTCCTGAGTCCGCGATCAACCCTACATTCTCGTTCTTCTTAACACCGATCGAAACTAAACCTAACCCGATACGTACGACTATATCTCCGATCTCTTTGAAGCTCACGGATTTATAAGTTTTGCCGTCCGGTTTAAAGAATTGAGCAGGATGATCCTTAAAGGTTTCCGTAGAAGATTTTAACATCCAATATAATGTCTGTGAATTTAGAAAGGGGAGTTTGAGAGGTTCCATGCGGGGACCGATTTTAATCCGGACCAGGAGAAGGGTCCAGGAAAAATTAAAAAAACGTGATTTTCTAGATGGTCTTTCTCGAACGATTGTTTAAGAAAGAATCAATGACGTATATGATTTCGACCGAATGCCTTCGAATCGTATAGGTTTTTATCAGCTAATCCTAATAGTTCCTGATACGTATGGATATCTCTATCCGTATTGCTAGACACGCCGATCGAAACAGTGACTCTAGTGAATGTACTTTCTGAGTGAGGAATGCCCATATCTTCCACAGTTTGTAACATATTCAATGCTACTACGATCGCACCTTCCACAGGAGTATCCGGAAGTATTACGGAGAATTCTTCTCCACCGTATCTTGCGATCATATCGGAGGAACGATTTAAACATTCTTTTAATGATTGAGCAACCTGAGATAAGACATGATCTCCTTTTAAATGCCCATAAGTATCGTTATACGCCTTGAAGAAGTCCACATCTATCATCAACAGAGAAAGTGGTCTTTCCGTCCTAACGGAACGGTTCCATTCTCTTTCTAATTCTTGATCGAAAAATCTTCGGTTCGCAACACCAGTAAGAGGATCCATTAAAGAGAGCTCGAAAAGTTTATCCGCTCTTTCTTTATACTCGTCTTTTTCTTTTCTGAAAGTATTGATCCTGTCCACGAGACCTAAGGAAAGAAGAATGACATTGCTTAAGATCCCGATCTTCATGATACCGGAAGCGATCTCTTCCGAATCATAAAATCCTAATTTGTTTAGAGAAAATATAAAAGTCCCAATCAAACTAAAGATCCAGGCGCTTAAGAAGATACGAGCTTTTCTATCCTTTCTTAAACTTTGGATGAGTGAAATAGTCATCAAGATCAGGATCTCTATAATAGGAAGAATAGAAGTGATCGGGAATAAATACTTTAAAGGAACAAAGATCGGCAGAATGATCAATATCCCCCAAAGGATCGTCAATCCTCGAATGACTTTATGAACGATCGGATATACGTTCTTTGTCTGTAGATATTCTTCTCCGAATAATCCTAAAAAGATCATGGAGATACAGGTAGCTATAATAAAGGAAAAATTGATAAATTTAGGGGAATTGGGAAGTAGGAACCAGAATCCGTATCCCGAACTCATGACCAGAAAATAGGTTACGGAAGAAATTAAAATTACGTAATATATATATGTTTTTTCCCTGATCCCCAAAAACAGGAAAAAATTGTAGAAGATCATTACTCCTAAAGCGCCGAAGTAGATCCCATTGATCAAAAGAGAGAATCTGGAAGAAGATTCTAAATTAGATTTTGTTACTAGATGCAAGGGGAGGGCAAGAGAACCTTCCGATCTGACTCGAATATAAACGTCTACTTTTACTTTATCTTCGATAGGAAGTGGGAAAACAAAATAGCGTTCTGCTACAGGTCTTTCCCGGAAAGGAAGCATGTCTCCGGTATGAAATTCTCCTTCTCTACCTTTGGAATCTTTCCAATAAACATCCACATAATCGATAAGAGGATATTCTAAGGTGAGAAATCTTTCCTCTGAAAGTGATTCTTCCGTTTCAACGGTAAACTTTAACCAATATGGAGAAGGGTCATAACCGAAATTGGGGATCCTGTCCGGATTCTTTTTGAATTCTATCTCCGAATCCTGTGCTGAGATATCTTCCCAACTTAGGCCCTCCGTATCTTTCAAATACGAGACTTCTTCCCTTAATTGTATCTTTCCGGGAGAATGTGCATCCAAACGAAGGATTTGATTGGTAGAAGTTGTTGTTTGAGCGAATAGGGAATAAGATAGGGGAAAGAGCCCAAGACAAGTCCATAAAACAAGAGAAAGACGGATCTTAGTCCGAGTGATTTTACCTTGCCTGTTTGTCTCAGGATCTTTTGGCATACCGAAAATATTCTTACCTACCTAGAGATGTCAAAAAACTTTCACGAAAATAGTCTACGATTTTGACGAATCTTCTAAATAAAATATAACGCTCGGCGCTTGGAAACCGAAGATTTAAGAAAAATAAACCTTTAGTCGGGGTCCCTTTTAAACTCTTTTCTGTTCACAAACAAAAACTGAGTCTCGCTTCGTTTACCGGAAGTAGTTTTTCCCATTACCACCATCGCAGGATAAGTAGTCTTTTTGAATTCAGGAATTCTAATGATATATTCGGTATTCGTTTTTCTTTGAACGATCCCTTCTTTACCGCTGATCTTAATTGCCACCGACTTAGGGTCTAGACCTTCTACTATAACTGGAAAACTATCTCCCGGTTTTACCCAAGAACCATCCGGAACGCCTAATTGGATCTTAGTTGGAGGACTCGCGCTTAAGATAGAATTAAATCTAGATTGAGACATTCCCCAAGTCACCAAGGACCTATGGATTGTATATGCATATGTGCCTGGAACATTTTTCCCAGGATTTACAGTGAATGCCATTCTGTATCCGGCAGCCTTTGCTTCCTCAATTACTCGTACGTCGAATAATCCGAATGGATAAGCGAGATCCTGAATCTTTCTTCCTGTCTTAGCTTCTAGAGTTGTTTTGGAATCTTTGAGCTGGCTACGGATCTCGGCTCTAGTCATCGCAGGAAGTTTTGGATGATAAACAGTATGTGATCCGATATCTAAAACTCCGCTATCCAATGCGTCTTTTAGTTCTGCCCAGCTAAGATAAAATTTATATCTAGGATTTGAGATCACTGTAGGATAAATAAAAACGGAAGCTCTCATCCCGTATTTTTTTAGAAGAGGAACAAGCACGTCTCTATGCGTCAAGGATCCGTCATCGAAAGTCAGAAGAACTGGACGAGATGGAAAATCAGAACCCGCTTTTCCCTGTTGATACTGATAAAACTGATCTAAACTTACTGTCTGATAGCCTAAGGATTTTAAGTATTTAAATTGTTCTTCTAATAGGCTGGGATCTAAATTGTATCCGCCCATCGGATTTTGGTTCCCGACCAAATGATGATAACATAAAACTGGGATCCCTTTCCCATGTCCCAATTCAGCGTTTGCCGGTTGATTCTTTGTATCGTATTCAGTTTTAGGAGGAAGTTCCGAAACACCCGGCAAAGAATTTTCGTATTTTTTAGAAGCGGTTTCTTTCTCTTTTACTTCCTTCTCTTTAGTCGGTTCCTTTTCTTTTTTAGAAATTTTGGATTTCGATTTTTTTCTACGTTGGATCCGTTTGGATTTTTGAGGAGAAGGGGAATGTTCTGCTAAGTTCTCTTCTTTTTCTTTTTTAACTTTTGCTTCGATCTTAGGTGCAGGAGTAGAGGGTTCTTGGACCTTTTTCTCTTCTTTTGGTTGAGACGAATGAGTAGGCTTTTCCTCTTCTTCTTTAGAGCTTTGTTTTTCGGATTTACGGTCTGAACTTAAGAAGTCGTTTACCGGGCCCGCGTTTATAACGGAAGAAGAAAGAAATACTAGAGTTAGTAGGAAACAGAAACGGTTGATTTGTATATACATTGGATGATCAGTTCCAAGATTCTCTCTGCCGGATGACGTGCAACTTTTTACCGAAAATGAGGGAGATGAAAACTGAAGACCGAAAGAAGAAGACCCCTCATTTGAGGGGCCTTTCTGTCTTGCTCTCGTAAGAAATTTATTGACAAGGTCCGTTTCTTCAATGAAACGGACAAAGAGAACTTATTTTTTTCCCTTTTCCTTGATCAGACGTTTGAGTACCGATTCTGAATGACCGCTAAGTTTGATCACTGCAGCTTTGCTCGGCTTCTTTTTTTCCAATTCTAGTAAGATAGTGGAGAAGCGGAACTTTCTACGAATATGATTCACGGCAGGGATAGAGGTCTTGAAGATCCTAGCGAGCTCATGATCCGCATTTCCTTCCTGATTTAAGTCGTAAAACTTGGAAAGTTTCGCTTCATCCCAGGTGATCTTTTCGTCGGTTTTGTAGTAATTATGATATTCTAGGCGGCGGCTGTTTCTTTCGTAAGAGCCTTTATTTCTTTTTTCTCTCCAAAAAGGATGCCGATTCCTTGCATATTTGATGTCATCTATTGAATAACCGGATTTATTTAACCATTCTGTGGTAATACTGGACTTCTTGGGTCCTTCTAGTTTTGATTTTATGGAAAATTCAATATACTGCTCTGGCGTTTTCGCAGAGAGAAGTTTCTTTTTTTCCTTTTCGTAATCCATATCCTTGCCTTGCGATTTCTAATGCACCGTCAGGTGTAATTTTCTTTTTAAGTCGAAGGATAGTGTTCCTTACCTGGACCAATACCGAAACTCTTTTTCAAATAAGAGTAGGAAAAAACAAATATCTCATTCGCTTGATCGGTGCAATGCGAGATAGATTCGCAAAACCTCCCTTAAAGTATACTAAGTTCTTTTAAGACTCGCGCATGTATTTTAAGTTTGTCCCTCGAAGGACTACAAGAAGCCGTTCGCATGACCTCGTACTCTTACAGAATTATCATATGATAGATGAAAATGTACGATTCTAAATTATTAATCGAAGTATGAAACATTTACATCTTTCTGTCTCAGTTCCGACGAATAATAACGTTGCGTGGGAGCTCCTACTTTCTATATTTATTAGACTTCGGTTTTTATATTCTGAGTTAATTCTAACAGTTAGAAAAAAAGGAACTTATAAATCGGCTTCGGGTCTTAAAGGAAATTCATCCACTATGCTTTTTAGAAATACAAATCAAGGCAGAATTAGAAAAGTTACGGCGTATCTGTGCCTTTTTTACTTATTCTCTCTTCCTCTTCTCGCTCACGAAGAAGGAGCGAGCCATCCTCACAAAGATCAATGCCGTTCGGAAAAGGAAAAATACTGTAAAGATTCTCCCAAAGGGGAAGTTCTATCCTGTTTGAGAAAGAATGAAGATAATCTTTCGGAAGAATGCAAAGAACTTTTACAAGAAGTAAGAGAAAAGGCGAAACAAAGAATGGAAGCATGTAAGGAAGATAAGGACAAATACTGTTCTGATCGAGGAACAGCTGTTATTCGTTGTTTGTCGGAAAATAAAAATTCACTCTCTCCAAAATGTAAATCTGCGTTAGCTCAGGATCCAAAGTAGAAGATACCATATATAGCTCAAAACATTTTAGAATAAGAGATTCGGAGAACATATGAAACAAGCAATTATCACAGGCGGAACGGAAGGGATCGGAAAAGCTACAGTGCTCGGCCTTGCGGAAAGAGGATGGGCCATTACTCTAGTAGCAAGAAATAAGGAAAAAGCGGAAAAAACCCTTCAAGAAATTTCTAAACAAACCGGAAATTCCCATCTGGATTTTATCCAAGGAGATTTGAGTTCTCTTTCGGAAGTTGGAAAGATCGGTCAGGAACTTTCTTCTAAATATCCGGTGATAGATTGTCTGATCAATAATGCCGGAGTGATGCCTCAACAGAGAAAAGAATCTAAAGATGGTCACGAATTGAACCTCGCAGTGAATCATCTCTCCCATGTTCTTTTAACAAAAATACTTTTGCCAAATTTGCAAAAATCTACTCAAGCAAGGATCGTGATCGTAAGCTCAAAATTGCATAAAAATGCCAAACCGGATCTGGAAGATCTGGAGAAGGCGAAAAATTTTGCCTGGATGGGAGCCTATTCAGATTCCAAATTATACAATGTGTTTTTTGCCCAAGATCTGGCAGAAACTTTGCAAGGGACTAACGTCACTGCGAACGTTTTACATCCTGGTGTGGTCAATACTGAATTAGTCCGAGATCTGAACGGTCCTGCAAAATTGATCTTCGGAGCTTTCAAAAATTTATTCTTTATCAGTCCGGAAAAAGGAGCCCAGACTTCCATCTATCTGGCGGATGCCCCGGGCCTCGAAAACACCAGTGGAAAGTATTTTGAGGATAGAAAACAGGTTCCTTTGAAAGGTTTGGCCTTAGACAAAAACCTAAGAGCGGAGATCAGAAATAGAACTGATAAGATCCTTGCTCCGTTTTTGTAGGCACTTCGACAAAACGGAAGCTTTCTCCCCCAACTTCCGATAATCAACATTATGTCGCATTAGTATGAATTGCTTCGAATTACGGATTTGTTAGCTTATAAGAGCTCCCCTCTCGGGAAAAAATCCGATTTTTGGGCCTTCTATTTTTGATCAAAATCGAAAGAAGTTTTTACGAGTCTCGAAATTCCTAAAGTTTTCGTTTTACCAGTTTTGTTTTTAGAAATTCTTGGTAGAACGATTGCTTGGCTTTTCTCAAGCGAGAAGCGGGCAAGATCCGAACCAAAATGCCGATCAGAGTCAATAGTTCCGACAGTCTTTCAGATCTATCCGAGATCTTAGCAAAATCCCTTCGGCAAGAAATTTCCAAAGAGGACGGACTCTATTCTCCGACGATTATTATCCCGAACAAAAGTATGGAGACCTGGTTAAACTTGGATCTGGTCGAAAGGTTCGGAGTCGTTTTTAATATCCGATTCCTATTCTTGGAAAAGTATTTGGAAGAAGTTTTACTCCAAAAATTTTCTCCGGAAATCGATCCACATTCCAGACCGTTTTTACAATCCGAATCCAGGAAGTTCCAGATCTACGAAACTCTTCTTCAGGATCGTTCTTTCTTGGATAAGTATCCTATACTTAAAAACTATCTTTTGCCTTCCGGAAGAAAAACCGCTGACCCGATCCGTCTTTTGGATCTATCAGGTAGGCTGGCAAAATATTTCAAAGACTATGAGCTGAATAGACAGGACTGGATCCGAAACTGGCTCGGTGAAAAATATTCTATTCTTAGGTTACCCGGAGAAGATATCTGGGAAGAAGTTGCCACCCAATCTGAAATTTTCTTTTTCCAAAAGGAATTATATTCTTATCTAACTCACTCCGACGAAAACAAAGAAACTCTGATCCAATATGCGATGAAAAAATTAGGATTAAACTCGGAAAATCAGAAGAGCCAAAATGTATATCTATTCGCTTTATCGCAACTCTCAAGCACTTACATTTCCATTTTTAGAGATCTTCTGCCAGAGATCAAATTAGAAGTTTTTCAATTCGGAGTCCCAAAAGGAGATATTATTTCCGGAACGGAAAGAAATCAAATTTGTAGGAACTGGGCAAATTCTTTCCGATCTTTAAAAAAAGCATGGGAAACTGCAGGTGCCGAGTTCCCGACGGAAAATACTCATAAAAAAAATGAAAACGTTTCGGTCTTATCCGAACTTCAAAAATATTTAATAGAAGGAAATGAAAAGATCCGAGCGAAAATTTCACCGGATGAAAGTTTTCAGATTTTAGAAGTTCCCGGAAAAGTAAGAGAAGTAGAAGCTATCTTCCACCATATACTTTCCATCTTAGAAGGATCTAAGGAAACGAAACTCACGGACTTCGGGATCTTTTGTTCCGATCTCTCCGAATATAGGGCAGCAATAGAATTCGTATTCGAGGGCGGGATCCAAGCAAAACTTTCAGCTCAGACACAGGAAGCCTCCATAAAAACTTTACCATATAGTATAAGAGATGTGATGGCTTCCGAGATCAGTCCTTATTTAAGCGGGATCCTTTCCATATTCCCTTTGCTTACCGGAGAAAGATCTAGAGCGAATCTATTTCGTTTGTTCAGAAACGTTTGTTTTCAATCCAAATGGGAAATCGAATCCTCTTCTGTGGAAGAATGGGCGAGACTATCTGAAGATATGGAATTGTACCAAGATGATTGGAACGGATCGGAAGATCCTGTTTCATTCTCTTTTAGGAAAGGATTCGTCCGTTTATCCGCGGGGAATATTCTTTTCGGATCGGAAGAAGAAAATCTTCCAATCTCTCCTTATGATGCGGGCCCGGGCTCTTCTGTTATAGTTTGGATCGGAGTTTGGAGAAAAATCTCTAACTCATTGGACCAATTTCAAACTTTAATTTCAGATCCGAAAACTTCTTCGGAAGATATATTGGGATCTTTATCGATACTCATTCGCTCCCTATTCTCTCCTGATGCCTCCAGCCAAGAAATGGAGCAAAATATTATAGATTCATTATATGATTTAAGACATGTAAACTGGGATCCAAAAAACGAAAGAGACAGACTTCGATTTTTAGAGGCTTTTTTCAAACAAACCGGGGGAGAAATACAGGTCAGAAAAGGCCAATATTTGACCGGAGGAATAACCGTCTCCTCTTTACAACCGATGCGCCCCATCCCCTTCCGGCATGTATATGTTTTGGGTCTGGGAGAAGGACTATTTCCGGGTACGGACGATACTTCCGCTTTCAATCTCAGATATATTTCACCAAGAGAAGGGGATATAGGGGTTAGAGGATTAAATCAGTCATTATTATACGAAACCGTATTATCCGCAAAAGAAAGTCTTGTACTGTCTTTTGTTGCGGAAGATATTACAAAAGATGAAAGTATAGCACCTTCTTCTTCATTACTATTATTGGAACAAGCCTTAAAAGAAAATATTTTGGCCCCGGAAACATCGATACGGGTCAGGATCCCATTAAATAAACATAGCAAAGAATATTTTATAAAAAAGGAAAATCCGGATCTCAAAAAATTCGGGGAGAAGTTTCGCAAAACTTTCGACTTATCTTCTTCCTTATTACACGGCACGAAAGAAGATCGGGAATATTATCGTAATACCGTATTAAAAAATCTGCTTTCAGAACATGTTTCTCAAAAGGAACCCCAAAAGCCCGAAACAGTAGATTGGAATGACCTAGTTAGATTTGCAAAATCTCCCTTAACCTTTCATCTGCAAAAAAGATTCGGATTATATTCGGAAGAAATTTCAGAAACGGAAACGGTCTCAGAGGAGCCTTTTCGTATCTCGGATAATTTTAAATTTATGAAAGAGTTATGGTCTTATTCCATAGATCGTGCAGGATCACCTGAGATCCGAAATTCATTGGATAAACTATTCTCTATTTGGGAAAAAAGAGGGAACACGCCTAGAGGAATTTACTCGGATGTCGAATTTTTAACTAAGTCGGAAAAGATCGAAAAAATTTCGGATTCTTTATCTGAAACTCTTTCAGAAGTGGAAATTTTGTCCGGAATTTCCTTTGGAGAATCTACGAAAAAAGGAAATCTACTTCTATTACCTAGTATCCAGTTCCAAATTAATAAAACAGAAAAAGTAGAGATCAAAGGATTAAAGGAAGAAGTTCTGTTAAAAAAAGAACCTGACGGTTCTACGTCCTTAATACTTATTTATCCGAATTCTAAGAAAAGATATAAGAATCTGATCGAACCTTTTTTGATCCAATGCTTGTTGGATTGTATTTCTGATAAAAATATCCCAAGATCCGTAATTTCCATATTCGGTTACGGAGATAAACCTTCCGTTCTACAAATGGATCGAGAAGGAGAAGAGAACATTCGTAAAAAATTTCTCTCCGACCTAATCCAGGAATTCCTACGTCCTTCTCTTGCTCTTATCTCTCCAAGACTTTGGGAGGATTTTCCGGATAGATCCGAGTTGGATCCGAAAGTAACAAAACCTTCCGAACTTTTAAGAAAAGAATATGAGACCTGGGCCAGAGAGTCTGTACAATACGATCCTGAAATTTATTTGGATGATGTTTTAAGATTAATCCCCTACCCTCAAAATTATATTCATACAGAGGATCTTTCTATCTGTTTAAAATTATATCATCCTCTTACGAGTGTTCTACGTGGCGAAAAATAGAACGGAAACTCAAACGATATCTTTTGCCGATCAGATCGATATCTCAAAGAACGGATTTATCGGAGCCTCCGCAGGTACGGGAAAAACTCACACGATCGTTTTTTTAGTTCTAAAGATATTAAAAGAATCTTATAGAGCTTCACTTCTTTCTAGCTCTACTCCTTTAGGAATCGAATCCATTTTAGTACTTACATATACTGAAAAAGCGGCTTCAGAATTAAAAGGTAGGATCCGAGCAGAATTAAAAAACACGATCCTTGAGCTAGAAAAAATTGGATCTACTACGGATGAAGGATCCAAGGAACTGGATTATTTTCTGAACCAAGCTTCTCGTTTAGACCAAGCATATATATCTACGATCCATGGATTCGCACATAAAATCTTAAAGGAATACTCTTTAGAAGCGGGAACATCCGAAAATTCGGAATTGGTAGAGGAATATTCCGCGGTTTCCAAGGCATTATATCTAAGAATGAAAAAAGAATTCGGAGAAAAATATCCGAAGGAACTTCTACCTTTCATATTAACTGAAGCGAATCGAAGATATAACGACGGATTTTTAGGAACTACTTGGGAAAATTTCGTATCGGATCTTGCCGTAAAGAAGGTATCCTCTCCTGATTCTATTCAACTTCTACCTCGCCCGAAAGATTTTCCGGAACTTATTTCGATCCAAAAAATATTTCAAGAGATTCATTCTATATACCCCAAACTTTTGGAGATCCAGGAATCATTCAAAAAGAAGATCAATGCTAGTAAATATAAGGCATTGTCTATCCGTCAGGAAGAGTTCGGAATTTCTCTAAGGGAATTAATTTCAGTTTCAAAACCGTTTCTTGCCCTACCCTTCACATTATCCGTTCAAAAGATCTTAAATTTAAAAAGAGGCGATTTGCAAGGAATAGAAGCTACCCTTCTCTCCGACGAAGAGTTAAAGAGTGCCTCGTCAGAATCCGGATATTCTTCTTATGTAATAGAAAGAGAAAAATTGAAAAAACTTTCTTCAGAACTGAAAACTTTAGAAAGCTCATTAGCATCATTTATCGTTTCTCTCGCAGAAGATATCGCGGACGATTCTCAAAGGATCAAACGGGAAGAAAATTCGATCACCTATGGAGACATGATCCTAGGCCTCTCCAATTCCTTACGAAAGAATAATAGTTTAGTAGAACAACTTAGAAAAAGATTTAAATACGGGATCATTGATGAATTCCAAGACACAGATCCGGATCAATATAATATTTTTAGAATATTATTTCTGGAGAGATCCCAGGGACAGGCACCCGAGGGAAAATTATTTTTAATCGGAGACGCAAAACAATCCATTTATGGATTCAGGGGAGCCGATCTCGGAACGTATCTGTCTGCAAAACAGGAATTCGATTCCGGCGGAGAATTTTCTAATTCTTCAATTGTTTATCCGGAGTTAGATACGAACAGAAGATCTTTACCGGAATTAATTTCCTCCTACAATACTATGTTTGGGTCTACGAAGGGAGAGTGGTTCCCGATCGGTGAAACAGGTTATTTACCAATAGAATATCAAGAGATCAAGGCTCCAGATTCTCCCGGCAAAGCAGTATTATATTCAGATAAAAGTGATCGTTCTTCCTTAAACGCATTTTCGCTTCGGAAGGAAAGTAATGCGGACAGACTTAAAGAACAGTATTCCAAGTTTTTAGCCGAAGAGATCCTACATTTGATCTCTGAAAAGTCCGAAATCTATATTAAAAAAGAAGGATATTCATTTCCTGTAAAATTGAGCTGGTCCGACATTGTGGTTTTGATCCGAGGAGAGAATGACTCGGAGTTCTTAAGAAAACAATTCAAAGCAAGAGGGATCCCCTACACTTATCCAAAACAAACCGGTTTATTCAGGTCGGGAGAAGCTATACGAGTTCGGGAAATCCTAAAATGTTTGGACGAAGAAGGAAGCAGAGACTCTTTCTATAAACTTCTGATCTCGGACCTATTTTGTGTTCGCCCGGAAGATCTTCAGAACTACGAAGAGTATCCGATCGAATCCGGAGAAAAAAGGCTTTTGGAAACCTGGAGAAAATTCTGTCGTAAAAAGGATTTTCCTGGCTTATTCAGTTCTATTCTTACCCAAAGTAAACTGTCTTCTCCTCTATCGAATGAATCACAACAAGATTGGGAAAGAAAGATCACTAATTTTAAACAATTATTCTTTTTATTATCCGAGAAGGCGTCCAAATCCGGCATTTCCTTAAGTGAATTGATCGTTTATCTGGAATCTAAGATCGTTTCGGATAAAGAAGAAAAAGATTATTTAGAAAAAGATTCTGAAGAAGATAAGGTCAAAATTTTTACAATACATTCCTGCAAGGGTTTGGAATTCCCGATCGTATTTTTGTTCGGGGGTTTTTCCGGCTGGGGGACTCAAAGAAAAAAATTTTCCGAATATAGGCAGTCCGAAAAACGTATTATAGATCTCGAAAATAATAGAGAGGCGGATGTTACCGCAAACATCATTAACGAAGACAAAAGATTATACTATGTTGCTTTAACTAGAGCGATGTACAAATTTTATTTTCCTTTGCTTCCTGAACCGGACCCCAAACGACCGTTGGAATTATTCCGAAAATCTTTCCAGGCTTCCTTGTCGGAATTTCGAGAGACAGCTTCTGTTTCAAAATTTTGGGAGAATGAAGAAGGGAAATACGAATGGGAAATGATCCGAAATTCGAAAAGTATTTCCGGATATTCAAATCCTAACAAAAAAGAAGAAATTCCGGTTCTTTCCGGATCCATCCCAGTATGGCCGGAAAAGGCCGAAAAAAGAAAGATCGTATTAGAGAGTTATTCTTCCTTGGATTCTTTTTTTGCATCCGAAGCGGAAACATTCCGTGCATCCGATATGAGATCATTTAAGAACGATGAAGTTCCTACAGAAGAGATCGGGCCGGAATTACCCTCTTCTAATCGAATGGGAAATTTACTTCATCAACTTTTGGAAACGGAAGATTTTATAATCTATCAGAAATCCGGATCTATACAGGAAATACCGGAATCCGTTAAAAAATCATATAAAAATATTCTAAAGTCTTATGGTTACGGAAATACTCTGGAACAATTGGATTTTTTTGCAGATCGGATCTCTTTGTTCTTTTGGAATACACTCAAGACTCCCCTTCCTTATATGGAAAATACTATAAGCCTTTCGGAGATCCCAATTTCAAAAAGAAAACACGAAGTGGATTTTTTCCTGAAGATACCTGAACAAAAAGGGAATTCCGATCTATTAAAGGGGACTTTGGACTTAATTTTCGAACATGCTGGAAAATTTTGGATCTTAGATTGGAAATCCAATCTACTTGGAGCAAATTACGGAGATGATCCGTATTCAGGACCCAATCTAAAACAAAAAGTGGAAGAGGCATACTCATTACAATTGGCAATATATTCCGTAGTTTTGGACGATTGGCTTCGCTTGAAGTATGGAGATTCTTATGATCCGAAACTTCTCGGGGGAATGTACTTCGTATTTCTAAGAGGTACGGATCCTGCTCGTCCTGGTAGAGGGATTTTTTTCCAAGAATTGACTTCCGAGTTCGTAAAAACTTCCAAAGAAAGAATAAGAGAAACCCTTTCCTTGAAAAATAGAATTTCTATGGAAAAAGAATGAAAGAAAGATCCTTAGAAGATATTATAGATTTTGAATACGCAGGATTTCTGACAAAGGAATTTCGTACTTATGCAAAAGAAGTTCCTGAGAAAGTATTATTTTCTTGGAATCTTTCTCTCATCCAAGCCTCAAAAAAGGGAAGCATCGCGATCCCTTATTCCGGAAATGAAAATATTTCTGAATTTTTATTTAGAAAAAGAAATGATCTATTATATTTTAATAAAGTATTTGGGCAATTAAGCCGGGTAGAAGAGGGTTTCAAATCTTTATTATATCCTAAATCTCCTAAATCGGATCATTCTCAGATCCAAAACGTTCTTAAAGAACTTATTTCCATAAATCCCTTAACGATACAAAGAAATAAAAAGGAATATATACTTTGTGGAGAAGGAGAACAAAAAGAGGCTCTAGAAAAAGCCCTACAATTCCCTTTTTTCGTTCTGACCGGAGGTCCAGGTACGGGCAAAACGACTGTAGTCGCAAACCTAATTAGAGGTCTTTTACGCTTGGGATATGACCCGAATCGTATCGGACTTGCGGCTCCAACAGGAAGAGCTGCTCAAAGATTGAAAGAATCTTTGGAAAACAGTATATCTTATATCAGAACTAAGAACGATCTGGATCATTCCATTTTAGATATTCCTGCATCCACCCTTCATAGACTTTTGGAATATAATCCTAGAAAGAGAACTTATAAGTACGGTGAAAATTTTCCGCTTCCTCATCATGTGATCATTCTAGACGAAGTTTCTATGGTAGATCTTCATATGATGTATCGGCTCATAGAAGCAATCCCATTCGATTCGACGAATTTTAGACTGATCTTATTAGGAGATCCGAATCAATTGCCGAGTGTAGAAACTGGAGCAGTGCTTTCCGATCTGGTCAAATCGTTAATCTCAAAAAATTCAGAAAATTTAATCTCCTTAAAAACAAGTCATAGACAAGAGGAAGAATTTTCTACTATTTCTAAAGCCGCCGATATCTGCGTCCAAGAAAAGGTTTCTATTTCTCAATTCAAAGAAAGCATTCCTGAAACTGAAGAACTCGATCCTGTTTTTAAGAATGATCTGAAAGGATTTTTAAGATTAAAAATAGATCATAAAAAAGAATGGAAAAACTTTCTAAAGAAGACGGTCGAAACCAAGATACTTCCGAACTTTTCCAACCTACCGGATCCAAATTCAGCTTCTGCATTAAAAGAATATATAAGTAAGGATCTAAATAGATTTAAAATACTTACGATCCTTAGAAACGGGATCTACGGTAGCGAATTCATAAATAAAGAATTAACCGAACTTGTTCTTTCCCAAAAGAAAGGAAATCTGGTACAAATCGGTTCTAGAGTATATTTTCCAGGGCTTCCAATACTTATCACCAAAAACGATCGAGTAAGAGGAGTGTATAACGGAGATACTGGTCTTGTGTTGGAACTCCAAACCCCGAATGGAAATACTGAACTTCGGGCATTATTTTTTATAGATGGTGAGATCCGAGACTTTGCATTGGACACACTTCCTCCCCATGAACCGGCATTTGCAATTACCGTCCACAAATCGCAAGGATCGGAATACGATTCTGTATTCATCGTATACCCTCCCGACCCTTCTGAAAAAAACTCGGAAGAGATCTCTCTAGAATTATTTCGTAAGGAAATCTTATATACTGCGATCACCCGGGCGAAACGATCCGTTGTTCTGATCTCTGAAGAAAAACTATTAGAGTATTCTCTTCAGAATCGTTTCGAAAGGATCACCGGGTTTACTCTGGATTGATTTTTTTATAAATATTTAATTGTAAACTGTCCGTATCTCCATCGAATATACCTTCTATTCAAAAGAGGTATTATGGATTTTGCGTTTGGCGCTTCTCAAGAGGAAAAATCGGATCAGGTTCTACAAGAGGAAAGCAAAGTTTATTTTCCCATTCCTACTACAAAATTAATCCTTCTGATCCTTGGTACACTAGGTTTTTATACGATCTATTGGTTCTATAAGAATTGGAAATATATAAAAGTCCGAGAATCAGACCGATCGATTATGCCTTTTTGGAGAGGAGTATTTGCGATCTTTTTTACCCATAGGCTTTTCGGAGATATTGAAAGGGAAGCAAGTAAGCAAGGATTGTTGAAAGATTGGAACGCGGAAACAAATGCAACTATTTATGTTATCGTTGCGATTGTGGGAAGGATCATTGATCGTATTTCCTGGCGTTTCCCGGAAAATAAAATATTAAGCATTGCATCTATAGTGTTTTTGATCTTCACTATTTTTCCAATTCATTCGGTACAAAGAACGATCAACGAGTTGAATAAGAACTATTTCGAAGAAGTAAAACCTAAATTTCACCCATTCGAAATAGCAATCATTGTCATTGGTTCTATTTTTTGGCTCTTAATAGCGATTGGACTCTTTCTGCCAGAAGTTCCAGCCGAATAAATATACTTCAATTACTTATGAGTTCTAGTATAAACTCCGTCCCAATCTACAGGTGGCGGAGTTTTTTTGTATTCATTACATCTTTCTACTAGAGCCTGGACCGCCTTATCGTCGGAGCCTTTCGCTTTTTCGGATTCTTTGAACTTTTTGATCGCGGCTTCCCATTTTCTATCCACGTAAAGAGCAAGCCCTTCTTCATACAGACCTGTGATCTCCTTTTTGGTAGAATGTACTCCTTTCAATTCGGAAATTGCCTCGTATAAAATTACTGGTTCATTCTTTCCCTTAACTCTTACTAGATCTAGTTTTCTTGTAAAAATATAATCTTTGATCTCTGAGTGTACCGCGTCGGAAACCAATATAGAAACTCCGTAATCTTTTCCTGCCGCTTCCAAACGAGCCGCTAAATTTACAGTGTCCCCCATCATTGTATAAGAAGCTAAGGCGTCCGTTCCCATGAATCCAACTTTTGCAAGACCGGTATTCAAACCGATACGGATCTGCATATCCCTTGCCTCAGGAATATAACGATGAGCTTTCTTCCAACCGGATCTTAATTCTTCTAATTTTGCCAACATTTTGATAGAAGCTCTTGTAGCTTTCAAACAATGGCCTTCTACGTCTACAGGGGCATTAAAGATCCCTACGATCGCATCCCCAATGTATTTATCCAAAACACCGTCATGTTCTTTCAAGATCAGGGTCATCGCGGAAAGATATTCGTTCAGAAGTTCCGCAAGTTCGACAGAACTTAATTTTTCACTAATATTAGAAAATCCTGCTACGTCTGAGAAGAATGCAGTTACCCTTTTTTCGGTACCGCGTTTGAGGGCCGCAAGATCCTTCATTGCCTCTCCGATCACGACAGGATCGATCATACTTCCTAGGATACCCTTGATCTTCTCCCTTTCTCGTAATCCTGTCACCATCGTATTTAATGCGATGGAAAGATTTCCGAATTCGTCACTGCCTCCAGGCTCGAACTCTACGTTCAAATCTCCTCTTCCTACTTGTTCTGCGTTCCGGATCAAACGTTTGATCTTTTGGACCACAAATCCTGAGATGAATACCGCTAAGAAGATAGAAAATCCGCAGATCCCAAGCGCGGATAGAACGGCTCTGTCCCTATTTCTACGGATAGATTCCAAACCTTCGGTTCTATCCACAACGGTTCGGATCACTCCTGAAAAATTGGAGGCAAGCACAACTGTAGGAAGATCATCCAAAGTTTCGGACAATAAAGGAGCAGAGTCCAATTTCCATAAGATCTGCTCAGCTTCGGTTCTACTATTTCCTATGATCCCATCCGGAAATAGAGCTTTCAATTTTGCTGTCGGAGTTTCGCTCTCTCCTGAATAGATCCATTCTCTTAACGAATTCCAACGTTTATGAAATACTTCTTTTCCTTCTTCCGATTGTACGGATCGACTATAATCGGAACCGTCCGGTCTGAACCTGAGTAAGATCTGGTCTTCCAATGCGGAATCACGGATGGAACCGAATGATTCTACTTCCAGTTCCTCCTCTTCTTTTGGAGGATTGTTCCTTAAATAGGTTGCGTATAATAGATTTCTTTTACGTACAAGTGCTGCATATTTAGCATACTGTGACTTGAACTCTTTATCTTTAAAAGGAGGGACAGGCGGTTTTTTCTCTCTCAATTCTTTGAGCCTGGCTTCTAAGATAGGAGGTATTTTAGAAAGTTCTGATATGATTTCCAGTTCTTCTTTTAAATATCCGTTCCAGGCACCAAGAGTAATCCTTCTGGACTCTAATAATTTGGCTCTTTCGGTAGATGCAGGATTTCTAAAATGAGGAGAATATAATGCCTGCAATTCCAATCCATTTTGTTGGAAAGAGCTGGGTTGGATCTCTGCAAGCACTCCTCCACTTTCGAGTAGAGAACTTAAAGCGGATTTTAATCCTTCTTCCAAATTCTCTTCCATTGGAGTTTGGTTTAATGTGGATTCTGAATCGAAAATTTTAGTATCTAAAGTAGGCTCGGAAGCTTCTCCCGGAATGATACCGGAAACTGGAAATGTCTGGATCCTAAATCTGCCAGTATCTAATCCTAATTCTTTGATCTTCCTCTTTCTTGAATCGGCTAGTATAGAAACAATTGCCTCGTCCAAATCCGATCTAAGCTTTCTTGCGAGTAATGATTTTTTGCGTAATTCTTCTTCAGAGGCGGAGATCTCTGTTTGGTCAGGCTTCTCTTGATTTTCTTTTAATTCGGCAATACGTTTTCGGATGAGGCCCGCTTCTCTATCTATAAATACGAATTTTTTAGCCATTCCTTGGAGTTTGGCGAATTCTTTATCACTAACTGCTTCTTCTCCTCCTTGTTGGAGTTGAGAGCGAATATTTTTTTCTAATACTTGGATATCGTCTTTGGATAAATACGCCGAATAATAAGTATCCAATGTTTTACGGATCTTATTCTGCCCCAAGGCACCGAACAAACTTGTCTTGATCCCGAAAAAGGAGACCTTATTCTCCTGAACCACAGTTTTAGTCGTTTTATATTTTTTTAATGCTTCCGTCTGTTTGCTGACCCTGTCCCTAAATTCCTCGATCCGGATCAAACTCTGAGAAATATTATCTAATTCCAGAACGAGAGAAGAGATATATTTTCTAGAAATCGCGGCTTCTCTATCGTAACTTTCGGTTAGGATCTCTGTTTGTTGTCGAACGTAAATTATGGAAAGAATGAGGATCGTCAAAACGATCAAACTTCCGGTGAACCATGCGAGTTTTGCTCGTATTCCGGAATAAAAAAGCCTCGGAATGATAAGAGATAGATCTAATAATTTTTGTCCGAAAGCCGGTCTTTCAGAAGACTGTATGCCCATTTAGAAACAGCACCAGCCAGATTTCTTCCTGGCAAGCATATAAAAGAAGGAAATTTATTTCCGAACGTGTTAGAAAAGTTTCTCGTAACTCGCGGTTCTATAGTCTGCGGTCAGGTAGAAAGTATGAGAACATTCAGGACAGCGATAGTTTCCTTTTCCCTGCACTCTTAAAATTTGCAAACAAGCAGGACAAGCCGCAGTACTCTCGTTAGGTTCCGAAAAATGTTCCGAACTTTGACCGGAGACTAAATAAAATTTAGCTTCTTCTCTAGTCTTAAAATACGGGATCTTTTCCCGAAGGCCCAGACGATTCCAATCCCCGATCAAAGTTTCAGATAATCCGCAAGCTGCATATTGGGAACTAGGGTGGGAAAGAGAAGAATTTTTGAGAGAGAGCAAACCCTTCTCGTCCCAAACCTGGAGGTCTCTCGCGTCCAAAAGAATTTTATGAGGTTCGATGCGGAGAAGTGGATCCGTTTTATCTCGAAATGTATTTCCGAGTAGAGAATCCAATTTGCCTTGTAGATTGACGATCAATTCTTTCACGAAAAATAAAGGCCCTATAAAGTTTCAAATGCGATCGGCTTTTTAAGCAACCGAAAAAACTCAAAAAGATTGGACTTTTCCTCTTTCCGGCATTTTTTTTACTTAATGGGTCAATGGAATCGTCGAAGCCTTCTTTTCCCTTTGGATTTGAGCTTCATGGTTCTGTCCTATTTTTTGGCCCACCTGATCCGTTTTGAATCTACCGCTTTCTTACTGGAGCCTAACGACTTTCTAATCTCCCTACTCATCGTAGTGAGTTGCCGGTCCCTAGTATTTCTATTTTCGAATATTTACAGATCGATCTGGGCGTACGCTTCCATCCATGATCTGGTCGAAATCATCAAAACTACGATCCTTTCTTCCCTGATCTCCAATACTGCACTTCTATTTTATAACGGATTCGAACATCTTTCTAGGATGATCCCTGTCTTAGATACTCTTCTACTTCTTGGATTTTTATGCATTCGTAGCCTTTCTTGGAGATTAGTTCGGGACCAGTACATTCTGCGCAAAAAACAAGGAGAAGGAATTCCTACACTCATTCTTGGAGCGGGAAAGACCGGGGCCACACTTCTGACGGAACTCAGAAGGCATAACGATCTCAATCTTCTACCCTTAGGACTTTTGGACGATGACGAGTCTAAATTGGGCGCTCATATCCAAGGAGTTCCTGTACTCGGAAAAATAGACCAGGCAGAATCTTTGATCCGTTCTATGCAGATCAAAAAGGTGCTCATCGCATTCAGTAATCCGGATGGGAAACTGATCGGAAAACTTATCAAAAGTTTTGAATCGGAGAATGTGGATTTCAAGATCCTACCTTCCCTCGGATCCTTATTCTTTGATCCGCCAAAAGTACAACAGCTCAGGGAAATCCGGGTAGAAGACGTATTGGGTCGCCCAGTCGTAGACTTGGAAATCGAATCCATCCGATCCTATATCGCAGGAAAAACAGTACTCATCACTGGTGCAGGCGGCTCTATTGGAAGCGAACTTTGCAGACAAATTGCAGTTTTTCATCCCGCAAAAATGATCCTACTCGACTCTGCAGAAACCCCACTGTACGAAATCGACTATGAACTCAGAAAAGTTTTTAAAGAAAGCGGGATCCAATTCAGAGCAGTGATCGCGGATATTAAAAATCCTTCCAGGATCCGTTCGGTTTTCGAAACGGATCGTCCACAAGTAGTCTTCCATTCTGCTGCGTACAAACATGTTCCGATGATGGAGATCAATCCTTCGGAAGCCGTTTTAAATAATGTACTCGGAACTAAAAACTTAGCCGATATCTCCGTAATTTATGGTGCGGAACGTTTTGTTTTAATTTCAACAGACAAGGCAGTCAATCCTGTGAACATCATGGGTGCTTCCAAAAGAGTCGCTGAATTATATTTACAAGCGATCTCTCCGGAAACAAAAACCAAGTTCATCACTGTCAGATTCGGGAACGTTTTAGGCTCCAGCGGTTCTGTAATTCCTAGATTTAGAGAACAGATCAGTAACGGAGGTCCAGTCACTGTCACTCATCCGGACATCATTCGCTACTTCATGACGATCCCGGAAGCAACTCAATTGGTATTACAAGCTTCTGCAATGGGTGAGAAGGAGGAGATCTTTCTTTTAGACATGGGAGAACCGATCCGGATCGTCCATCTTGCAGAAGATATGATCCGACTCTCCGGTTTCAGACCATACACTGATATTCCGATCGTGTTTACAGGCCTTCGTCCAGGAGAAAAACTCTTCGAAGAACTGTTGTTAGATCTAGAAGGGATCAAAAAAACACATCATCCTAAAATCAGGATTGCAGCTCCTTTAGAGGACAGAGATCCTAGCAGCTTTCAGGCAAGATTTAATTCCTTATTGGAAGCCGCAAAATTAGATCGAGAAGATGAGATCTTCTCTTCTTTCAAAACTTTAGTTCCTGAATATAAAATGCATAAAGAGTATATTAGCGAAGAAACTTCGCGTAAGATGAAAAATGATGGATAGTCCGAATTTAGAAGATATACAAGCACTTCGTGAATTCAAAAAACAACTTTTCTCCGTGTATTGGGAAAGGTTCGGGACCTTTTATGTACACGCAATGCCTCATCCGGATCTAAAGATCGGAAAAAGAGGACTCGTGGGAGAAGAACCCGAATCAGGTATCATCTTAGTCATCGGACCTAGAGCCGCAAGAGATATCAGAATAGAAGAAGAATGGGTATATGCCGAACTCCAATTCGGATACACATGGGAAGAAGTCTTCCTACCTTGGGACGCAATTTTCAGATACTTTGATAAGTCCCAACAAACAGTCACCCAAATGAGAATTTATTTAGGTAAACCGGACATCCCTTCTCAAAAAGAAGAGGTGGCATCGGAAACCAAGGAAGAAGTTTCGGATCCAGGATCCAAATCTTCAAAACGAAAAGATAATGTAATCCAAGTAGACTTCGGGAGTAAAACAAAGAAATGAGCAAATACAAATGGTTTGTTGCCGGAGATCTAGACGGATTTTTCGGCTTAATGATCGATAACCTGATCCAAATATTGGTTCTGGTCGCTTTATGCATCGGATTCTGCGGAATGCCTCAGGACTTCGTATTCAGAGTAGTCATCCCTGGTGCCGCAATCTCACTTTTAGTTGGAAATCTTTTTTATGCATGGCAGGCAAGACAACTTGCAATCGCGGAAAATAGAAGCGATGTGACTGCGCTTCCTTACGGGATCAATACTGTTTCCTTGTTTGCATTCATCTTCTTCGTAATGTTCCCTGTTTATCAAAAAACAAACAGTTATAAAGCGGCTTGGTCTATAGGACTTCTTGCGAGTTTTCTTTCCGGTTTGATCGAATTTTTCGGAGCATTTATAGCGGAGAAGATCCGAAAGGCAACTCCAAGAGCAGCACTTCTCTCCGCATTAGCAGGGATCGCACTTACGTTTATTTCAATGGATTTTTTAGTGCGCACATTCTTAAATCCATTAGTCGCATTCGTCCCATTCGGAATTATTCTACTACAATATTTTGGGAGAGTGGTATTCCCATTCAAGATCCCTGGCGGGCTTATCTCCGTGATCGTAGGGACCTTACTCGCATGGTATCTTCCTCATTTTACCGGAAAACAAATGATGGATCCAGCAGTATTAAACTCATCTATTGATTTCGGATTTTATTTCCCGGTCTGGAGTGGATCCGAATTATTCGAGGCTTGGAGCCAGATCGGAATTAAGGAATATTTATCCGTAATTCTCCCGATGGGAATTTTTAATGTGATCGGTTCCCTGCAAAATATAGAATCCGCAGAAGCAGCTGGAGATAAATTTAATACACGCAATTCACTCATGATGAATGGTGTGGGAACGATCGTTGGTTCTCTTTTCGGATCTCCCTTCCCTACTACGATCTATATAGGACACCCTGGATGGAAAGCACTCGGAGCAAGATCCGGTTACTCTAGCCTAAACGGAATCTTCATGACGCTGATCGCATTTTTCGGTTTAGTCAGTTTTGTTTGTGCTTTAATCCCTGTAGAAGCTGGAATGGCGATCGTACTTTGGATCGGGATCGTGATCGGTGCCCAAGCATTCGAAGCAACTCCTACTAGACATGCACCTGCAGTAGTGATCGGACTTCTTCCCGCACTTGCAGGTTGGGGAGTACTTCTCATTCAGAGTGCGTTCAATTATGCTGCTCCAATCCTATCAAAAGCGATCGAAGGAACGGAAGCAGCTTCTAGGACCCAAAATATTTGGTTGTCCACAGTTCCTTTGGATCAACCGATCTTTCCATATTCACTTGGAGGATTACTCAGTTTATCCCAAGGATTTTTACTTTCTTCCATGGTTTGGGCAGCAATCGCAACTTTTGTGATTGATCGTGATTTCAAAAAAGCGATTATCGCGAGTTTAATTGGTGCAATTCTTGCCGGAACAGGATTTATACATTCCTATTCTTTGGCCGGAAACGCAATTTTGAACTCTTTTCAGCTAAACTTGGGTCCGTTTGTATGGGCATATTTATTACTTTCGGGACTTTTTCTGTTAGCTTCTTTCTTAAAGAAGGAACCTAGGGCGGTCTAACACTTACCGGTTATTAGAAGACCGGGAAACCTAGGAAATTCCTGAGGTTTAAAAAACTTCTAAGAGGAGAATTTTTCGCCTATGGCGCTTTTTCGAAGATTTGGGTTATTCGCACTCACCAATATTGCGGTAATCTTTACGATCTCGTTGATCATCCGTTATTCAGGACTAGAGGCTTATCTAACCAGATCCGGAATTTCTTATCCTGGTATGCTTCTACTCTTCACAATTTGGGGTATGGGAGGAGCGTTTATCTCTCTTCTACTTTCCAAGTTTATGGTGAAGGCGTCTATGGGAGTCAAAGTGATTGACCCCAGAAATGCTTCAGGATGGCAAAGAGATCTATTATCTAGAGTGCAAAGGCTTTCTAGTGCCGCAGGACTTCCGATGCCGGAAGTAGGATATTATGAATCTCCAGAGATCAACGCATTCGCAACAGGACCGAGCAGAAATAGCGCATTAGTTGCAGTTTCCACAGGCCTATTGAATGGAATGGACAGTGCGGAATTGGATGGAGTACTCGGACACGAACTTTCTCACGTTGCAAACGGAGACATGGTAACCATGACCCTAGTGCAAGGTGTAGTGAACTCTTTCGTTTTCTTCTTCTCCTGGATCGTAAGTAAGATCATCGTTTCTCAGATGAGTCGCGATAGAGATTCCGGTGGGAACTTCTGGATGGAGTTCATGATCCGCCAATTACTAGTAGTCGTATTCGGACTTTTAGGCTCTATCGTAGTAGCATATGTGTCTAGAGCGAGAGAATTCCGTGCAGACGCAGGTGGTGCTAAACTTGCCGGAAGACAGAGTATGATCTCTGCTTTGGAAAGATTGAAAGTCGCATTCAACCGAGATCCGGTGGATCAAAGAGGAGAAGCGATCGCTGCTCTAAAAATTTCCAACAGAGCCGGAGGACTTGCTTCCTTATTTGCAACCCACCCTCCTTTAGAAGAAAGAATTGCCGCTCTCAGAGCGAAAGCATATTGATCTAACCTGAAAATCGCGACCCTCATTCGAGGGTCGCCCTTTAACTCGCTTGAAAAAAGAATTGTTTGTTCCCTTCCGGAAAATGGAATTGGACTTCGAGCCCATGTCCATAGTCAAAAGCAAAATTCGCACGATCCCGGATTATCCCCGTAAAGGAATCCTATTCAGAGATATCACTTCCCTATTATTAGATCCGGAAGGCCTTGCACTTACCATCGGTACCTTTGTAGATAGATATACAGGCAAAGGGATCACCAAAGTAGCAGGGATAGAAGCAAGAGGATTCATTATCGGAGCCCCTCTCGCCTTCCAATTAGGAGTAGGATTTATCCCTATCCGAAAAAAAGGAAAACTACCTTCCGAAACTGTCTCACAAGAGTACGATTTGGAATATGGTAAAGACGTGATCGAAGTACATAAAGACTCCGTCGTCCCGGGAGATAGGATCCTTCTAATGGACGATCTAATTGCAACAGGAGGGACCATGATCGCTGCAGTTCAATTATTGCAAAAATTGGGTGCAGAAGTTCCGGAAGCGGGAGTCATCATTGATTTACCGGATCTAGGTGGGGCAGCAAGAATGAATAAAGATTTAGGTGTGAACGTATTCTCTATTTGCGAATTCGAAGGACATTAAATCTTCCATGCGGATCCTGAAATCGTTTCTATTCGTACTAGTCCTTTCTATAGTTTCCCCGATCCTTTCGGAAGAAAGAAGCGATTTCGATCATGTAAGAAAAGCAGTCGTTCAGATCAAAGTTTATTCCCAAGCATTTAGTGCATTCAACCCTTGGGCGACCGATGGTGTCCGTGCAAGTTCAGGTACCGGATTTCTGATCGGGAATAAAAGAATATTAACGAATGCTCACGTAGTTTCCAACGCAAAATACGTCCAAGTCCAAAGATACAATCAAACAGAATGGTATCGAGTAAAGATCCTACATGTAGCGCATGATTGTGATCTTGCGGTTTTAGAAGCGGAAGATCCTGAATTTTATAAGGACTCCACGGAACTAAGCCTGGGAGAGATCCCTGAACTAAATTCTTCCCTGATCGTTGTAGGATATCCTATCGGAGGAAACAAAGTCTCCGTAACTAGAGGTATCGTTTCCAGAAAGGAACAATCCAAATACGAACATTCTTCCGTGGATAGTCATCTAGTCCTACAAGTAGACGCTGCGATCAACCCCGGAAACTCTGGCGGACCAGCAATCCAAAATAATAAGGTCGTGGGAGTTGCATTCCAGGTCGCCACTAAGGGAGAAAATATAGGTTACCTAATCCCCACTAAGGTTATCCAACATTTTCTAAAAGATATAGAAGATGGAAAATACGACGGATACGTAGAACTCGGAATAGCAACATTCAATTCTTTTAATCCTGCACTTAGAAAAGCGAAAGGTATTCCAGACGGACTGGAAGGAGTATTCGTAACCAGAATTTTACCGAACGGATCCGCAGACGGATACCTCCAAGAAGGAGATTATTTGACTGAAATCGACGGTTTAGCGATCGGTCGCAACGGCACGATCACCTTAGACAAAGACGCTAGGGTAGATTTTACCGAAACAGTGGATGATAAGTACGCAGGAGAACCGATCCGATTCAAGGTATTCCGAAAAGGCAAGATTGTCGATGTGCAATTCAAAGCCAAAAGAATGCCCGATTTCGATTTTATGCGAAACAGATACGATTCTCCTTTCGATTATTCCATGATCGGAGGTCTTTTATTCCAGGAAATGACTAGGGACCTATTAGGCGCCTGGAGTAGAAATGGAAATACTTCCGGGGGAAGCCAGTTCTTATACAGATACGATTATTTTATAGAAGATGGGATCGGAAGGACAAAAAAGGCGGATGTGGTTTTATATAGAAAACTCGCTCATCCGGTAAATTCTTCCTCAGATTATTTCCTGAACCTAGTTTTGGAATCGGTAAACGGAGAACCTGTAAACAGTCTTTCTGACCTTAAAAAGATACTTTCAGGATCCAAAAATAAATTCCTAAAATTAAAATTTTTGAATATAGATCTTCCATTGATCTTGGACCGAGACGAGGCCCAGAAAGCGGATATTCAGATCAGAAGCACCTACGGTTTGGAGTAATACGTGAAGTTTAGGATCATTTTTTCGATTTTCATTCTTACCGTTTTTTCTTCCGGACTTTCCGCAAAAAAAACAAAGCCTAAGACTTCTGCTTCTAACGAATTAGCCTCTACTGCGAAAACGGAAGAAGAATACAAAAAGAGTATCGTTCAAGTCAAGATCTCCTACCAAGAACCTGATTATTTCAATCCTTGGAAAAAGAAAAACCCGAAAGTCCGAAGAGGAGTTGGGATCGTGGTTCAGGGAGAAAAGATCCTAATACCTGCACATCTACTCACCCACTCTACTCTCATCGAAGTCAAAAAATATTCTTCTTACTCAGAGACCAAAGCGACCGTTTTTAGATCGGACGCCGAATCAGATCTTGCGCTTCTGAAAGTGGAAGAAGAGAATTTTTATAAGGATCTAAGCCCTTTCGAATTCCAAAACGAGATCAATTATCCGAAACAAGTATCCATTTACCAATTGGACAATTCTGGTTCCATACAATCCGCTACGGGCGCTCTCATCAGTATGGATCTGGATCAATATCCCCAAGGAATGGTGGAACTTCCTGTTTTGGATGTAAACTCCACGGAAACATTGAATGGGAACGGGGAAGTCCTATTAGAAAACGGTAAAGTAAGCGGTATACTATTCGAGTTTTCCGGAGACAAAAATTCGGGCAGAGCGATCCCTTCTTTTTTGATTCGAAAATTTTTGGGAGCATTTGGTAAAACCGAGATCCCTTTCAAAGGATTTCGTTACAGACCGATCATAGACAAGGCTACCAAAGACTTCTATTCTATCAAAACGAAAGACCAAGGAATTTTGGTCGCTGAGATCCTTCCGGACAGCTCCGCAGACGGAGTATTAAAGATCGGTGATGTGATCCTGGAATTCGGAGGAAAAAAAATAGACTCCAAAGGATATTTCCAGCATCCAAAATACGGGAAACAGGTCCTGTCCTATATTGCACATATAGGGGACGAATTCGATTTTCAGATCGGTAAAAAAATTCCCTTAAAAATCTTGCGCGACGGGAACCAGATGGATATCGACCTTCCTTTAAAGCAGTTCCCTTATTCTTCGATCCGTATCCCTCACAGAAATTCAAATTCTAGATCCGAATATTATTTCGACGGCGGGTTCCTATTCGTAGAACTGTCGGAAGGATATCTATTGGAATGGGGAAAAGACTGGAGATCCAAGGTAGATCGAAAACTTCTTTATACATTCGATTACGATAAGTTCAGCACGGGCGATAAGAAAGAAGGTAGATTCGTTCTTCTCTCCCAAGTCATCCCTGACGAATCCAACCAAGGATATCATGAGGTTTCCGGAAGGCTCGTAAATCAGGTAAACGGTAAAGATGTCCGTTCGGTCAAAGATATCTCAAACGAAATTAAGGAATCCAAATCCAGGTATATTACGATTTTATTAGATGATGGGATCGAAGTAGTTTTGGATAAGGAAAACCTGAATTCTGCAAACCTTAGGATCCAAAAAGAATATAGGATCCCCGCTTCTTCCATGGGGCCTAAATAATTTAAGGACCATTTCCTTCTAATTTTTACAAACGATCGTCCAAAAATAAGGCCTAAATCGGATTTCTTCGGAAAGAATTTTCAATTGGAACAGGTCTAATTCTATAGAATAGAAAGTTTGGCCTGATTTTCAGGGTTTAACCGGTTTCCGGAACAGATTTTCTGAGAATCAAACCGAAACTTCCGCCAGATCGACAGCATTTACCGATATTTCTTACTCTATTTTCCTAGGGTTTTTTCTTTGCCCGAAAGCTGGGTTCGAAAATATGGCAGGTATAGCCGATAAGAGAGGGTTCTTATGAAACGGACCGAATTGGAGAGACGAGAAAGAGATCTCCGCAAAGCGCAAAAAAAACAAGAAGCCCTGGATAACCGTTCCGGAAGTGGAAATAGCGTCGGCGATTTTATCGACCAGCTTTCCGGATTATTCCGTTACGACGTTACTGAGATTTTTAATACGAAGGACGATATCAATATTCTTGAAGTTTTGGAAGAGATGCAGGCGATCCTGCCTCAGAAAAAATGGGATGATGTTCTGAAAAAAGCGATTAAGAAGACCGGTGTAGTTGAAAAAGAAAGAGCTTACAAAGAACTGCAAGAACTCCTAACTTTCGAGGAGAACGAAGAAGCAGAGGAAGAAGTAGGAGTTTAATTTAACTCCTACCAAAGGTAAGAGATTAGTCCCCTCTTACCTTTTACTCCATTATTTGATTCCTTATGTCGAATCGATTCTCGGACTGTCTTATCCTTTTAGAAAATCACAATATACTTTCTATCCTTGCTGAATTCTCTCCCGAATTCGTTGGATCCATTCCGATTCGAGTGGATCTACCTGGGTCCGATATAGATATCATCTGCGAGTCCAAACCTTCTTTACCTGAGGTTTTGAGATCTTTTTCTAAATATCCGGATTTCCATATCTCTGAGAAAGTTCTGGGAGGAATTTCTTCCCTCATTTGCAGATTCAAATTAGATACCGAAAAATTAGAGATCGTAGCTCAACGGGTCCCTAGTAAACGACAAGTCGCGTATCTTCATATGATCATAGAAGAAAGGATCCTTTTGCAAAAAGGGGAAAACTTTCGAGTTTCAGTATTGGAACTTAAGAAAAAGGGAAAAACGACGGAAGAGGCTTTTGCGGAACTTTTGAATTTAGAAGGGAATCCGTATTCCGCTTTGCTAAAGTACGGAAGAACTGGTGTTTAGGAAATGAAAGGAACTCGGGGAAGTTCATTCCCCGAGATTCATTTTAATGTCTTCTAGGCTTGTTGAAAGTCTGAGGTTTTGCGATATCGATATTCAAAGTTCTACCTTTGAATTCAGTACCGTTTAGGCTGTTTTTTGCGTTTTCAGCCTGCTCCTCACTTGCCATTTCTACGAAGCCGAATCCTTTACCTTCAATGATTTTTGCGTAAGAAACTTCTCCATAATTAGAGAATAATTCACTGATCTCCTGTTGGCGAACGGAGTAATTAAGATTTCCTACAAAGAGTTTGCGATTCTGCATGCTTTCCTCGAACTAAAAATTTAGGCAGCTTCCGACTCGCAAACGGGAGACCAATTCGCCTTCCATTAAGACCTTTTAAACTCTCTAAGAACAGCGGGATTGATTTGAACGATCGTTAAATTCGCGTTGCATGGATCCTGAGGGAAGCGAGCGAGGAATTTGACCGATCCAATTACTATGACACGTGCGGATTTCTGAACAGCGGACCTACAATAAGACCATTCTAATTCTTTTATAAGAAGAATCAAGTCTAAGAAAATTTTTACAGTCTCGTTTGAGAAAAAACGTCCGACTCGATTACCAAATTATATGACGAAGTGGTTTCGATACGAAGGCCAATTTTATCAAAAATGAAACTAGAATTAGACCTCCGAGAACCCAATAAGGGGAGCTAGGAAGGGTTTCGTCTTCTTTTTCCCATAAAAGTAGTAAAGGAACACTTAAAGTAAACATTCTGGAAACGTTCTCGTAAGTCGCCCAATAGAGAACGTAGCCCCCGACATAAACAGTCAATAAAAGAATTCCAAACCCTAATCTAAAGGCCAGGCCCTTCTTCCAGTCCCCTTTGAATACCAAGTATGTCCCGTATAGGAGTAATAGAACTAAAGGAAATCTGGAAAACTTTTTAATCAAAAGGATCAGGTTCCATTCTCCCGAGGCCAAAACCTGTTTTAACTCTCCATAATAGCCGAATAGGCCTCCGAAAGGATCGAAAAAATTGCCTAAACTTCCAGGACTCCATTCCGGGAATTGGGTCCTTAAATACAGGCTCCAAGCTGTAGGGAGGATCAAAGAAGAAGCTACCCAAACGCTATTTCGGAACTCCTTTTTGTATAGGGTTTCTAGGCCCAAGGGGAAAAGGAAAAAGAAGGCCTGTTCCTTAGTGAGTATGGAAATCCCTGCAAGAATGGAGAAGAGTAAGTACCTCTGGCGGAAAAAGGCCCAATATGCTCCTACAACCAAGCCCATCATGACTGTGTCGGAGACGAGTAGTATATAACTCCCCAATGCAAAAGGAGAAAGTAGATAGAATGCACTTAGGTATTTTTGTGAGTCGGGCAACAGATCTCGGACTCCAAGATATGAGAGATATAGAATTCCTAGATTCAAAATATACATCCCAAAAATCGTTCCGTACGTTCCGAACCAACCGAAAGGTGAAGTTAAAAGAGGATATCCGATCCTAGGCGCTCGGAAGCTAGTCTCAAAACCCTTTGGCCAATCCAAACTAAACCCGGATAACATTCTAGAATAATAATAGAAGATCTGCCCGTCGTATCCGGCTCCTAGGTTCCCCTCTTCCCCCAAAAATACGATTGCGCCTTTGGGAGTTTCTTCCTTGTTTTGGTCTGCAAATTCCTTTCCGAAATTCACCTGAGAACTCGGATGCCAGGCGTATTTTTTCCAAACTGAGGCGGAAGAAAAAGAATATAAGAATACGAATAGAACCGTAACTATTTTCAGATTTCCTAAAATGTCCCTGAAAGAGGATAATAATTTAGACATCTTATTTCTCGGCCAAAACTTCTAAGATCCAATCAGAATATAGGTCGGAGGATTTTTCAGAGGCCTGATAAGTCAAATGATGAGGATCCAAAAAAGACTGAATGTCTCTGAACTCAGGAATTGCATTCTTAAATGTATAATTTTTCTGACCGAGTTTTTCCAAATAAGAAATATATCCTTTATACCAAGGGCTTTCTTCGTATACGGATCTTTCTATAGGATTCTCCGGAGAATTTACGATCATTACTTTGATTCCCTTGGATTCTAGATACTCTACTCCCTTCTTTAAATAATCCAGTTCGGACCAAAGGAAAAATTGGGGAGAGGATGCGAGTTTGATCTTCGCCATTCTAAGAGTAACTAATCTAGACATCTTGGAACTTTCTCCCTTATATCCGTAGATCCTCTCGGTATAATCCTTTACGTAAGCATCATCATCCATTTGAGAAAGTCTAGAATCGTCTATACCGGATATTCTAAGATAAGATATATTCTTTCGAATTTCTTTTCTGCAAAAATTTTGGGAAAGCCTGATCCCGTAGATCTCTTCCGTCCCAAAAATCCTAGAGTCCACTTGTAGGGAGGAAATTTTTTTATCCGTAGCAATTCTAAGTTTTGTTTGTTCCGGTTTTTCAGGTACGTCAAATCGGATCGTATGCCATCCGGACTTTGCAAAAGTTTTATCGAAAAGGATCGGCTTTCCTTCTCCCCAAACTCTTAGAGTAGTTCCTTTTTCTTGAAAGAATACGCTCTCTTCGAAGACACCATTCTTTAATTCACAACGAATACTGAATTCCGGTTTCGCCCACCCTCTTAAATAGATACCTTCTTCGGGTTGGATCCCAGTATAATAATGGTAGGATCTCCCACTTCTTAAATGATTTTCGATCCAAGCATCCATAGGGTCATACAGAAAACTTCTATAACGTACGACTAAGAATAAGGACCTGGAGAGTAAGGATAAAACGGTGGATTTTCCTATTTTAAGTACTTCGGAAAATTTTTCCCTTAGATACAAAGCAGGATAGATCATCCTGTTTTGATGCCTCGTTTTAGCGGAAACATCCGCCAAAGCCGCCTCGGAATATTTTAGATCCTGGAAGTTGATGATCGATTTTTCCTGATAGAGTTCGTTTCGTCTGTATTGTTCTAATCTTTTCTCGCTCTCTTCTTCATTGATCAAAAAATCCAATTGCAGGTCCGCAGGATTTAAAACGAAAAATACAAGCTTAGGATTCTTAGAGGCAATATCTTCCTTATAAAAATAAAAATCGGAAGGGGTTAAGGCAGGATGGGAATAAAATTCCGTTCTGATCGATCCCGGGGCTTTTTTTAGATTTTCGTTCATTCTTTCCGGAAGGGAAGAATAAAGAGCAACACTACTCCCTACGATCAATGTTCCTTTTTCTTCCGGAGAAAATTGGATCCTTCTTCTTTTCTCCAAAAAATTGAACCAAGGAGATGTGTCCCATTCCAATTCATTCGGAAATCCAAAGAGCAAATTGTCTAGAACAACTCGATCAAAAAAAGCGAATATTGAAATGAATAATAGGCTTAGATAAACGATTTTAAATTTCGGATTTTTTTCTTTCATTTTTGTGATGTATTACACTCGGAACAAACGCCGTATAAAATTATTTCATGAGAATCTAAAGTGAAACCTTTAGGTAAATTTTCCATTGGGAATGGGCAAATACCCACATCGAACACCCGGTCACATACTTTGCAATGGAAATGATGATGATGATCTAAATGACTGATCTCGAAACGGGAAGATTCTCCGGGTAATTGGATCTCATGGATATGTCCTGATTCCAAAAGATGGTTCACTGAACGATATACCGTTGCGATCCCGATATTCTGTATGGACTTTTTGGATATATCGTGGATTTCCTTTACGGAAAGAGGACCTTTTGCGTCACGGATCACTCTTAGGATCTCGCCCTTTTGTTTGGTATTTCGCGAGGCGGATTTTTTATCTTCTTCCATCCGGTAATCCGAGGGATTTAAAAACCTTTCCGTTCGGATCGGCTTCGAATAGATCTTGCGCCGGGTATGAGGCATATGTCAACCCGATTCTAATCGGATCCTTCTTCCGGTCCAATCCGGATTTTTAGCTTTCTTCCCAATACTAAGCCGGTATGTTTGATCTTATGAGGAAATTTTTTCCGATCCTCTTGCTTATATGGAGTTGTGCCGAACAGACACATCTCATTTCTGTACGAAATCCGGAAGGACAAATATTAGGAAAATATCCGAAAGAAACTAGATGGATCGGTTTCCCGGATACTCCGATTTGGAATGATCTTCGCGAATTCAATCAACTAGAAATCTTGGAAATAAACTCCAAAAACTTAAAGTCCTTAGAAGGGATCCCTAACCTTCCGAAATTGAGATACATACTTTTATCAGGATCTTCCGTGAGAGATCTTTCTTCCTTAAATCGTTTTTCAAAATTGGACAGTTTGATCCTGAATCAAACGGAACTTACTGATCAAGACCTAGAAAAATATTTATATTGGGACAGGCTAACGAGGTTAGAACTTACGGATTCCAAGATCTCTCATTTGGGATTTTTAGGATCAGGTTGCAGCGTGCGACATTTACAATTAAAAAGAACGAAAATAACAGACCTAAAGCCCTTAGCTAATTGTAGAAATCTGATGGAATTATATCTGGGCGATACTCAGGTAAAAGATCTCAGTCCCTTGTACAGATTAACGAATTTAGTACACCTTCAATTGGATGGATCAGAAGTGTCTGCTAAGGAAATTTCGGACTTTAGAAAGATCCAACCTTACGTTAAAATTATGCCTGGATTACGAAAGATCCTAGACTCTGAAACGGGATTAGACTAAATTATAAAGCTAAAGGCCTTGCTTCTCCAGGATTGGTGTATAAGATCATGTCCCCCGGTTCTGCAGGATGAGTCTTTTCAGACTTTATTTCTCCCGTGGTTTCCACGGTTTTTAAGGAACTAAGTTCTACTTTTTGTCCATTCTGCTTTTCTAATATTGCTTTGGCGCCCTTTCTAACCCTAGACAAACGTATTCCCCAAATACTAGTGATCTGTGGATCCGCTTTCAAAATAATTGCGGAGATCTGAGAAATAGAAGCGGATCTTGACTTTCTAAATCTGATCCCTTCCTCTTCTCCCTCCGGTCCAGGAGTTAATCTTATTTCCTCAGGACCTGATTTCCATATTAGAAATTCGAAATGATCGCATTCATATGCTCTAGTTAAAGTCCAACGATCTCCTGGGTTCTTGCTTGTGAACATTCTGCATAATTTAGGACGGAATCTAAAAAATTTTCCTGTTTCGTCTAATTCCAATTTTCCTTCGAATCTTGTTTCTTCCCAATTTTTAGATTCTGTCACTGTCAATTGGCTGATCAACATTTCCTTCTTATTAGAATTGTTTAAATAGATTTGTCTGATATAAAATCCAACGGGGATTTTTTGGATCTCTGAAAAATATTCCCCGCTCTGAGGAATAGAATCGAATGCAGGAATTTCAGGACCTGTTGAGGGATTTCTATTCAAAGGAGAAGGACGAAATCCGCAATTACATCCTAACGAAAAAAGTATGATAAAATAAAAATTTTTGGAAAAAAATTTCCAAATAATCTGCGTCACTTTAAGCAATGATTCTTGCTCCTAAAAGACCTAGGCTAATTATTGACCTTAATAAAAAGGAGCCGGCAGTAAAGCTAGTTTCCTTTTTGGAAGAGATCATGAAGGTTCCGACCGGAGATTATTTTTCGAAGTTCCTTTCAAAACCGCTGGGTTTATCCTTCCGTATCCTCTTCTTCTCCCTTCATTTGTCATTTATCTCTAGTTGTGTGAGTTCCAACGCATTCGGAACAGAAGATAATCCCGAACCTAATCTAAATGATATACTTTCATTAGCTAAAGTATCTAGCTCTTGCGACGGTAATGGTACTTTCTGGATTCGTAATTTAGTTAAAAACAGTTCTAATTGTGTGCAGACTCATAAGGTTGCTTCCGGAGCTCATGTAAATATTTATGCAACTTCCGGTTTAGAATCCGCTCTAGACTATCAATTTGTAGCTCAAGAGTTCGATACTAAAATTTATCCCAAATTAGGAGAGGCTTTCGGTTATTCGGACGATCTAGACGGGGATGGTAAAGTAGCAGTGATCGTCTCCGATATCCATGACGGTAGCAAAGCAGGTTCGTCTTTTGTAGCCGGATTCTTTGATCCTGTGGATTATTTTCCAGATAACTCCGATTATGCGGTCCGTTCTAATTATTCCAACATAGTATATATGGACGGAGTGGAGTTATTAACCGTTCGTAATTCCGACCTTTCTCAAGGAAAACCTGATACATTTCTAGCTACATTAGCCCATGAATATCAACATTTGATCCGTTTTCAATATGAAGCCAGGATCATGGCCCAAGGAGGAGGCAGGGACGAGGCTTGGATCAACGAAGGAACAAGCGAAGTTGCTGCGGATATCGCGGGTTATTCTCCACAGATCAATCGGATCAATTGTTATAGAGGTAGGAATTCCAACTCTTGCTCTAGAGGCGCGAATGGAAATAGTGTATTCGGTAGTTCCAAATTCAACTCTTTGGTAGATTATGCTTTCGCGTATTCTTTTATAAAATATATATATGTCGTTTCCGGGAATGACGCAGCTTCCAGAAATTCCTTATTTAGAGCGGGAGTCCAAGGGCCGAAAGGATACAGGGCATCCGATGCAAACGGATTATTTCAATTATTTAAAACGAATGCGGCTAACTATCAAAACGCATCCCAAGAAATTAAGAATGCAATCGGAACCGATCCTAACGAGATCTTTTTGAAAATGTATCCTGCGTTCTTATGGCAATCTTTAGGAGATGTTTCTCCAGAGTTTGCTCAACTAGGAACGGATACTAACGGGTCTTCCCAATTTTTGCAGGAAATTTCTAAGACTATTCAACATTTCCCTTTCCCAGCTTCAGGGAACGAAGGAGATGTTCTTAGAAAACTATATGATCCTTTAAGAATTCCAGAGATCACTCCTATGGGACAATTGGTACCTGGGCAGATCCAATTCGTAAAAGCGGATCGTTCCAATACGAATTCAATCTCCAAAATGGTATTATTAAAAAAGAATTTGGATGGGGCTTTATACTCTCTGCAAATCAACGCGGATACGAGAAGATCCGGTGATGTTTCGATCTCTTTAGGAATTGCAGAGAATGATGACGAAGGTCAGGAAGCGATAGTTCTTCCGGAATCGGACGATTCTCGTCCGGTATGCCCTCATGAATTTTTTAAATTATCCAGAAGCCGGACGAAACAGAAAATTTTTCAGGAATATAAACCTTAAGGCATTCCTGAAAGTAGCCCTTTAAATTCTCCCATTCTTTCTTCCGCTACTTTCTGTGCAGCTTCCATAGATTGGTTCACGGCTTGTTTTATACTTTTTTGAAGTAATTTTTTGTCGTTCTTAGCAAGTAAAGAATCTTCTATTTTGATTTCCTGAACGACTTGTTTTCCATCCGTTATGCAGACCACTAATTCGTTCTTGGATTTTCCTTCGAAGGACATAGCCTCCAATTCTTTCTCCAGACGTTTCATTCGAACCCGCATCTGGTTCATTTGTTTTAGATTATCTAAACTTTTACCGAACATCTCTAACTCCTAGGATTTCAAATATGCCAATTGATAGGATTTTCGAAACGGACGCCCGAGCAAGAAATAAAGAAAGGAATATTTGTTTTGGAAATTAAACTAGGCTTGGACCGGTTTCTGCGGTTCTTTCCGGAAGGTCCCGGATCTGTTCGGAACTTGGCTCCCAGGAAAATTGGTCCTGGATCAGTTCTCTTAAAACCGGCTCGTCCGTAACGAAACCTCCGGTTTTCACGGGGGCAATCCCCAAACTGAATAAAAATCCAAGGCTTGCCACAATAGTGACTAACAAAGAAGACTCGATGTTTATGTTTGCCTTAGGCTTCATGACTCTATATAGAGTATCGGCCGTTTTGGGGGAGACTGATTAGAGGAAATCTGAGAAAAAAGACAGGTTTTCTTAATTTAGAATCGACCTAGTTCTCTTCCCCGTCCCTTTTTCGATCTATTCTCTCCTCGATGATCCGAAAAAGTGTCCCGTTCGGATATTTACCCGATTTAGAGATCTTTCCCGCCGAGATCCCAAAAATATCCGGGATCAGATCCTCTACATGAGAACAGGAGAAGATCTGAAAATTCCCTTTTTTCATCATCTCCCGGATTTCCCTCGGAAGATTCAAATCCCTCATATTATCTTTTGGAATATAGATCTTGTATTTTTCCCGAGTAGATCCTGTAAGTCGGATCACATCGAACCAGGCCTGGATCTTAGTATTTACCGACCCGACAGGAAGAATATCACCGTACTGGGAGAGGGCTCCAGTCACTGCAATATTGCAAGGGATCTCTAATCCGGATAGTGCGGAAAGAAGAGCGAGTAATTCCGCGCAACTTGCAGAATCTCCATCAATCGGAGAACTATTCTGTTCGAATAGAATAGACGCGTCCAAACCGAATGATTGGGTATGAGAAAACATTCCTTTGATATAAGCTTGTAGGATGAAAACTCCCTTATCATGCAAACTTCCGGAAAGATTCACTTCCCTTTCTATATTGATCAGATTTCCGGAACCTAAAGAAACCCTTGCGGACACTTGATTCACTTGTCCGAAATCCAATAGAGAGGATTGTAATAGAATTACCGAAAGCCCGTTGATCCTCCCTGTTTTTTTCCCTTTGAGGGGAACCGAGATCAGACCTTCTTTAATATTCTCAATATATTTTCTTTTATGGATCGCTGTCCTTTTTTGGATCAGTGCCGGGCCAGCTTCTATTTCCGCACGACTAACGGATTTTTTACCTTTATTATTAAATGCTAATATTTCTCTAACAAAGGATCTAAGTTCAGAAAGATGTAGAGAAAGTCTATTTTGACTATCATTCCATCTTAGCGCGAGTTCCAATAAAGAGTCGAGTGCGGCCTGATCCAAAGGAGGATATCCGGGTTTCTCCCAGGATTTGACTAATCCAGAAAAAACGGGAAGCCATGATTTTTCCAAACTGATCTCATACGGCATATGGATCTTAAAATCAAAACCACCGTAAAAGTCTGCATCGATCTGAGAGATTGAATCCACTTCTGTTTCTTCTCCGACGAGTATAAGCCTAAATCTAGATCCGATACTCGGATGGAATCGGTTGATATTCGTAGAATCGGAGCCTTCCGGAAGTGATAAAAAATCTATCTTACCTGTGAGAAGTACACCTTTTAAAAAATAATATAAGTCCGGATCTTCTACAAACGGTTTGATAGGGAGGAGTAATAATCCTCCGTTAGCCTCGGAAATTTTGCCGGGCCTGTATTTATTTTCAAAAGGAAATCCGGCGAGAGATAATAACGTAGGATTCGGTTCTGCGACTACAGGTTGGTTCTTTACAAGTTCTTCTAGATATTGACCAAATTGAAGAAGATTAGATTCTATCTCTGGGCCAGTGATTAGGATATGTCGGAAAAGTCCCGGATTTTCAAGTGCTTGTCTAAAAGTCCTTACCTCTTCCTTATGAAATACTAGAAAGTCCGGCAAGCCGTTCAGTTTTGCAGGCTTGGCTGCTTTAAATCTAATTTCTGTTTGAGAAGGAAGAACCTTGCGTAACACCTTTCCCATTCTGCTTAGAGCCTGAGAATTTCACAATTAAATAAGTTAGGTAGAATCCGGATCCGGATCTAAAATTAGCATCGAATCTCCGTAAGAAAAAAATCTAAATTTTCTATCTATGGCGTATTTATATGCATTTAGGATTTTTTGTTTTTCTGCAAAAGCGCTCACGAGCAGAAGAAGACTACTCTGAGGAAGATGGAAATTCGTAATCAAACCATCGCAGCTCAAGATTGAATCTTCCGGTTGTAGGAACAAATTCGTATTTCCGCTTCCTGCTTTAAATTTTTCGATATCCGGATCGTAAGAAGATTCCAAAGCTCTTAATGTAGTAGTTCCAACAGAGATGATCCTACTTTTACCTTGTTTGGCGGAGTTTAGAATTTGAGCGGTCTCTTCCGGAATATAGTATTCTTCTTCATGTAGTTTTTTATTCGAAAAATGATCCTGGCTCAAAGATTGGAATGTTCCGTAACCTACTTTTAATTCTAACTCTAAAAACCCGATCCCAATTGTTTTTAGTTTGTCCAATAATTCCGGAGTGAAATGTAAACCTGCGGTGGGAGCTGCAACAGAACCTAAATTTTTAGAATATACGGTTTGATATCGTAAATCGTCTTCGGATGTACTTTCTCTTTTGAAATAAGGAGGGATCGGAGTATTACCGATCAGTTCGAATTTGTTCTCATCCAATTCCGATCCTGATCTAAGGATCGTGAATTCTTCTTCTTTATCTAAAACCGAAAATCCGAATGTCCCGGTCTTTTCATCTAAAAGTCTGTCCCCGATTTTTAACTTCTTAGAATTTCTAATTAAGGTCTTCCAAATGCCGGGACTAGTTTCGGAGAGAAACATCGCCTCATGTCTTCTCTCTGTTTTAGAGAGTAAAAACACTCTTCGTTTGGAAACTCTTGTGGCATTTGCAACTAATAGGTCTCCGGGTTTTAGATACTCCAGGATCCTTGCAAACTCAGGCTCTTCTTTTAGGAATTCGGATTTCCTCCCTAATACGAGTAATCTACTTCGATCTCTTTGAGCTGCCGGAAATTTTGCGATCTGTTCCTCGGGAAGATCGAAATCAAAATCGGATAGATCCTGGAATTCCATTCTTCCAAAGAATACGATCCGAATTATTCGGGAATCGATTTTTAATCGGTTGGAATTCCTACTAAGAATGAAGGGCCGTCTTGGAGGGCATCGGAATTATTTCTTGGCTTTTTGAGGCAGAAGTAAAAGAGTACCTGAATGCGGATCGACCTAAAAAAGTCCGGCCCTATCTTCATATTTATCCTATTTTTAGGGATCCTTTTTGCAAACGGATTCAGCCGGACCGGCCAATCCTCCGATTTTTCAGACTATTACGAGGCTTCTCGCAATTTCAAATTAGGAAAGGACCTATATAGTTTGGATGCACTTTCCGAGGTAGTCAAAGACTTCGAAAGCGGCAAACTTAAGATAGATCAGATCTTCGATCCTGAAGTTTTTTTTAGGATCAAAGCAAAAGTGGAGAATGTAGGATCTTATATTTATCCTCCTACTTTTGCATTCCTGCTTATTCCAATCTCCCATTTCGAATTTGAAACTGCGTCTGCGATCTTTTTTACGATCAATTTTTTTGCACTGATCGGAAGTTTATTCCTGATTGGGAGACTTTTAGGAAAAGAGAAGGCCTTTCTTTTCCTTTCAGCAGTTTTACTTCTATGCTTAAGGTTTGTCGAGAATCATCAGAACAATAACCAAGTAGGATTTTTATTATTATTCCTGATCTTGATCTCTATTTCCGTTCAAAAAGACTGGTTGTCCGGTTTAGTTTTGTCGTTAGCGATCGTTATCAAGATCACACCCGCAGCTTTCTTATTTTATTTTTTATATAAAAAGAGACCAATGGTCATCCTTTATACGATCTTATTTGCGATGGGATGGATCGCTCTTCCTGCTCTATACGATCCTGAGTTTACATGGAAGATGAATCAAACTTGGTATGATCTAGTTTTAGACAAGTATATGAAATCTCCGGCATTAAGAGCTTGGAAGAATAACCAAAGTTTAAATTCTACGTTATCCAAGTATTTCCTGCCCTACTCGGATCTACTCAATCAAGGAAGATTTGGAATGCCTTTTATTAGCCTGACAGTAAATCAGGTTAAGGCAATTTCTGCGATCTTGAGTTTAGGGATCGCTGGCCCTTATTTATATAAAGTTTATAAAGGTGCATCCGAAGGTTTCGTTCTATCCGGACTATTTTTCTTTTCCATAATATTCAGTGGTATCTCCTGGATCCACGCTTTTGTTTTCCTATTATTTCCTACGGCGTTTGCTCTCTCTAAACTTTGGCCAAAAGAAGAAGAGCCTTTTGTCCAATGGAATTTATGGAAGGAAAAGTTTTTGGAGCATAGGTCTTCTACGATCTTTGTTCTAGTTTCGTTTTTAGTGCTTATTATGAACAGAAGTTTCATCGGGAATATTGCGGAAGAAGCAATTCTAATGTTTTCATTCTTACTTTATACTTCTTTAATACAATATTTCAGCCTATTCCGTTCAGATCGAGCAGTATAAACCTTCTGAAATGCCATGCTAAAAAAAGAAAATCTAAAATATAAACCCAGGGTCGCAGTAGACGCAAGACCTCTGTCCTACGGGATCACAGGAAATTCCAGATACTTAGCAGAGGTATTGCAAAGATTATTGAGGTCTGATTCCCCTCTTGAATATTATCTGTATTCCAATAAACCGATCCATCCGGTATTCCATCATTTAATACGTCTTGCTCCTACTTTTATACCGAATAAGTTACCCGGATTTTTATGGCTGAATTTTATAATGCCTTCGATCATAAAAAAACATAGGATCGATCTCTTTTGGGGTACTTTACAATTACTTCCCGCATTCGGAGTAAAAGTTCCTACATTAGTCAACTACCACGATCTTAATTTTAGATCCGCTCCGGAGACAATGACATCCGCTAATTATTGGCAACATAAGATACTATCTCCGATCACATTAAAAAAAGCGGATAAAGTCCTATGCCTTTCCCAAAATACGAAACGTGATATTATTGATTTTTTACCAGACCTGGAACCGAAATTAGAAATCGTATATCCTGGAGTGCAAGGTTTCGGATCAGTATCTGCGCCAGAAAAGATACTCCCGAAAAATTTCCTATTCTCTGTAGGAACATTAGAGCCTAGAAAAAATCTAAGTACTCTTGTAGACGCATATCTTTCCCTGAAGAAAGAAGAACCTAATTTTCCTTTTCCTCTAGTTTTAGCCGGAAGGCTTGGCTGGAAATCGGAAGGACTCACAGCTCTTTTGAAAGCTGGCGAGTTGGAAAAAGACGGTGTATATTTTATAGAAAATCCTGCGGATCCGCAACTTGGCTGGCTTTATAAGAATTGTTCCTACTTCGTGTTTCCTTCCTTACACGAAGGTTTTGGTTTACCTCTACTGGAAGCGATCCGAGAGAATAAACCTTGTATTGTTTCGGATATTCCGGTATTTCACGAGGTTCTAGACGAACTTACTGATTCTTTTGTTTCACCCAAGAATACGGAAGAATGGAAAAACGCACTTTCCTTGGCAGGTAAAAAAGGGATCTATGGCAGAAAGCCAAGCAATCATACTTGGTCCTGGGATTCTACAGCAAAACTAGTCGAAGACTCACTCGTAGAACTTTGGAAATCAAGAAAGAAAAATCCTTAATCCTGTAAGATGTATATGGACCGTCCTAAAAAAGAATCCGTTTGGTGGAGTTGGGAGATTTCTCAGCCAGAAACTAAAAAAAGAAAAACTTCCAAAAGTAAATTAAAAATAAATTATATACCTCCGGTATTGGCCTTACTTTTGTACGGGGTCTTTTTAGCCTATCTGCTCCCTTTTAGAGCTACCGTTTCCGGATGGATCTTTAAATTTGTGGAACTCCTACAGATCACAAAAGTGCTAAAACTTTCCCTTCTCACGGACAAAAGGCTCTACGATTATACCGCTTTATTCATAGTTTCTTATATAGCTTTTGCATTTTTTCTCGATCTAGTTAGATTTTTGAAAAAGAACTTATTCCAGATCTTTGTTACGGAAGAAAGCAGATTGATCGTAACAAAATGGGGATTTTTAGGCAAGGAAACGATCCGTTGGAATCCCGATCAAACAGGCTTACAGATCCATCATAAGACAGGATGGATCCGCTCTATTTTAGGGCTCGAAAAACTTTCTTTTCGGATCCATATTACGGAAACTGAAAATTCGATCCTTGCAGAATCCCCTTATTTTTTTTCAAGATCCAATAGCCCATTTTTATCCTCAGTTTTTAGATCTATTGAATCCTAAATGCTGAAACGCAGCTTAGAAAGCCTAGAGTTTTTAAAAAAGATCGAGAATGTTTTTCGATCTCCTTCAATTTGGATCGGCTTTCTATTTCTTTCCATTCTGAGTGTAGCACTTTTTCTTTTCGATCTTAGATTCTTATCCAGGCATTACGATTGGGATTCTATAGTATATACACATAATATAGTTACGAATAGATATTGGAAGGTATTCTTTAATCCCCATCATATAGGCTTTGAAAGTACGGGATTATTGTATTTAAAGTTTTGGTATTGGTTCCATGGTCAAGACTCCGCGATGTTCGGATTAAGACTCCGAGTTTTAATAGTCGCGACTCTTTTTATATTCGTTCTCATGTTAGCTTATTGGAGATTGTATAAGGATCTTTTAGGAGCGGTCCTCTTGGGGATCGCCGTGCATTGCTCCCAAGGATTTTGGTTTTACGCACAACATAATGATACTCCTCTGATCCATTCCTGTTTTACTGCGGGACTATTCTTATTATGTGTTTGGAATTCTAAAAACGGTTGGTCTCCCGGAAAGTTATATATCGCCGGGTTCTTACAGATCTGGAATGTCTACTACCATCAATCAGATACGATTTTTTTGACATTCGTGCCTGTTTCCATATTTTTAGCGAGTAGATGGAGAGGAAAAGGTTTTGAATTTTCTTATAAACTTAAGCTCATATTCATCTATCTTTTTTCCGTAATATTCATACTTACGGTTTCCTATCTTTACATAGGATTTATTATTTTAGATAGAAATTTGACAGCTCCTCCTGAAAGTGAAAAAAATTTCGCGAATTGGCTATTCTTATACGCATCCCAAGAGAAATGGGGAGCGGCTCCTGGGCCTAAAAACTATATTATGAATTTTTATAGAGGGATCGGAGATGCGTTCCTGAATTTCGAAGGAGTAAAGAACGGTTTAAGGATCAATGCGAATGAATTCACTTCTTTTAGGAGTTTTCCTTACAATTTGAATCTTGGGTTTTGGATCGGGATCTTATTTTTGACATTCATAAATATTAGAAAACTTTGGAATTCCTACAAGATCGAATTGATCCTTTTATTTTTTTGGCTGATCCCCTCCTTCGTATTTTACACTTGGTGGGAAGGTTATTTTTTCGAGTTTTGGGTATCTTCAGTGATCGGGCTCTTGATCTTCGCTTTTATAGTTTTACGTTCCATTGAGTTCGAAAATTTCAAATTCGGAATACGCTCCATCTCACATATAATTTTATTCTCTTATGCCTGCTTACTTTTCCTAGTGAATTTCACTTATTCCACTTTTCCCAGATCGGAAAGATCCAAGGCTAGTTTTATTGAAGGGATAGAAGATAAATACCAAGCGATTACACCCGAGCCTGTATATAAAAACGAGTGAGTTTTAGGCGCTTCCATCCTACCTAATAAAACGCTTGTGGGTTTCTCTCACTCCAAAAAACTGCACAGGAGTCGAGGATAAGCTAACGAATGCTGTTTAATTCAGCCCATTTTCTAGTATTTTTGCCGATCGTTTTGATCCTTGCGAAAATCCTAAAGGGAACATATCAAAAAGTTTTCCTTCTTCTTGCCAGTCTCTACTTTTATAATGCCTGGCACCCTGCTTCCATCAATTGTAGCGAGTTAAGAACATCTACTTGGTACGAAAATTGGATCGATCTTTCTTTCTGTAATTATAATATTAATCTCTACATCATCATACTGGTCGTATCGATGATCGTGGACTACGTCGCCGGAAGGTTGATGAGTAAGGAAGGAATTACTGAGAGTTTCAGAAAGCTCTGCTTAGTCGCCTCCCTCATCACAAACTTAGGGATCTTGGCCTATTTCAAATATACCAATTTCCTATTGGAAGTATTCGCAGACGTTTATAATAGTCTGATCTTAGGCCAAGAAGTCAAGATAGAACATTTGAAGATCATCTTGCCTGTCGGGATATCGTTCTATACGTTCCAATCCATGAGTTATACGATAGATGTGTATCGTAGGAATTTAGAGGCTCGCAAATCCTTCTTAGATTTCGCATTATATGTTTCATTCTTCCCTCAATTAGTTGCAGGGCCTATCGTTCGTGCTCATACTTTTTTCAGGGATTTGGATGATACTCCTAGAGTCACTGCAAAGGATGTGGAACTTGCATTTGCTCAGATCATCATGGGATTTACTCGTAAGATCGTCTTTGCAGATAACCTAGCCAAGGTCGTAGATTTCACATTCAATAATTATAAAATTTTAAACCCTGTAGAAATTTGGGTCGGAGCAATGGCGTTCGGCTGGCAGATCTATTTCGACTTCGCAGGATATACTGATATTGCAATCGGAACTGCGAGATTATTCGGCTATAAATTCGATCCGAACTTCAATTTCCCGATGGTCGCAAGAAATATCGCAGACCATTGGTCCCGTTGGCATATTTCCTTCTCCACTTGGATCCGAGATTATATTTATATTCCTCTCGGAGGTTCTAGGGTCGGAGTCTTAAAAGGATACAGAAACCTTTTCATTACCTGGCTATTCGCTGGAATATGGCATGGAGCAGCTTATCATTTCGTAAGCTGGGGACTTTGGCAAGGAGTGATGCTCGGGATCCATAGAGAATATTCCAAGACAAAACTTGCCATTTGGTTGAATGAAAAAGGCGGATTAAGCTACGACATAGGCGCAAGGGTGTTCACAATGTTCTGCCTATCCTTCGGATTTATCATGTTCCGAGCAAAAACCATGAAAGCTGCATGGGCAATGATGAAATCCCTTGTATTCGTAGTTCCAGGATGGATTTATTCAGTTAAATCTTTCGTAAATTACGATTACGGAATACTTCTAGTGATCTGTTTTATCCTATCCTATTATTTTTCCAGAAACCCGTTAGAAACAATCGTGGAGAATAAAAGAAAGTTCGGCTTATTCTTCTTAGGAAATATTTTCGTTATTCTGTTCTTCGGAGCAGGAGGTCAAAACTTCCTGTACTTCGATTTCTGAGGTCAAAGTGAATCCATATATTAGTTTGATACGCCAGAAAAACTTTTGGATCCCGGTCCTTGTATTGGTCCTATTCGACCTTTGTCTCCAAACCGGAGTATACAGGCCTTATCTCAAAAAAGGATCCTTCGCAGCAAACGTTATCCGAAATACAGATTATATCCTGGAGAAAAAACCGGAATTCGAACCGACTATTCTCGTTTTAGGGACGTCTGTAGCTCACCAAGGTCTTTCCTTAAAAACTTTAAACGAGACCTTGGAGCCTTACGGAGAAAAAGTCCAATCTATCGCGATGGAAGGGACCGAGCTTGTAGTACAAGATTCTCTTGTTCGAAATCTTCTCCCAAAATTTCCAAAAGTACATACGGTCCTTCATATTTTAGAAATTTCTACTCCTTGGGTAGATCAAGAAGAACTTCAGATCCACACACTTGCGATGCTTGGAGAATTGGACAGAAGACTAGCTTTCAAACTGATCTATGAATTCAATTACGATGTCCATTATGATGATCTAGGATATTTGGCGTTCAAGAGTATTGCATATAGAAGAGATATCCGTGACTTTATCTTAGATCCTTCCAAACGTTTGAAAGATATAGGAAGAAGAAAGAAGGAACCGAAACTTACTCCTTGGCCTCATGAAAATACGAATCTCCCTAGTATCAGTATGTTCCCGGATGTGAAGGACATCAAGTCCTGTCTTAAGATCACAAATCCAGGCAACGGAAATCCTGCACCTGCTGGCTCGGATCAATTCCATAAAAAAGCGATTTGGGACACATGTGGTCTCGGGGACAAGACCCCGATCAAAGTGGAAAGAACCAAACAAGTAACGAATTATTTTCATAGATTAAAAATTCTTCATAATGATATCCGCCAAGTGGGACTTGAAAACGGGCAGAAGATAAAAATTATCGGAGTGATCGCTCCTTATAGCGAGATCATTAAGAATTGGAGAAGCCCGGATAGAAATCGTATCTGGGAAGAAGAGATCCGTAAAATTGATCCGGAAACTCCTGTGTTAGATTATCAGGCAAGTTTAGACGGAGAAAACAACGGGGATTATTATTACGATCTAATCCATTTGAATAAGGCGGGGATGGATAAATTCTCCGCAATATTCTCTAAAGACCTTCCATCCATTTTAGGGCTCGATCGGAAAAAATAAAGATGATCTTTACCTCCACTTTATTTTTCGTATTCTTCCTGATCGTTTACGTTCTCTATTGGTCTTGGGAAAGTCGCAAGTATAGAGAATGGATCTTGATGATCGCTTCTCTCGTATTCTACGCTTCCTGGAACCCACCCTTTCTCTTACATTTGTTGGGAATCGTTCTAGTAAATTATCTTTTTCTAAAACCCCTCGCAAGAACTAAGAGTAAAAAATTACTTCTAATCATCGTTTTGATCGACCTGATCAATCTAGGGATCTTCAAGTATTTTTATTTCGTTTCGGATAATCTTTTCTACGTAACTCATTGGTCATTATTCGATACGAGCACATTCTCTTTTAGGATCATACTTCCTCTTGCGATCAGCTTTTATACATTCCAAGTAATGGCTTTCGTGATCGACGTTTACAGAGGAAAGGTGGACGAGATCCCGAATTTTTTTCATTTCACCCTGTTCCTACTCTTCTTCCCTCAGTTAGTGGCCGGGCCGATCATGAGAGCGGCGGACTTTTTCCCCAGATTAGAGAATCTAAGAATTCATAAAACGGCGATCTATACCGGTCTTTTTTTGATCGGGCTCGGGGCTTGTAAGAAGATATTGATCGCAGATAATTTGGGAACATTGATCGATCCTGTATTTTTAAGGCCTAGAGAATATGGAAGCGGATCCTTACTACTTGCTACAATCGGATTTACCTGGCAGGTCTATTCCGACTTTTCTGGATATACTGATGTGGCAAGAGGTTGTGCTTTATTATTCGGATTTAATATACCAAGGAACTTTAACGCTCCTTTCTTCAGCAAAAACATACACGAACTCTGGAGAAAATGGCATATCACACTCGGGACTTGGTTAAAGGATTATATTTATATTCCTCTGGGAGGAAGTAAAGTTTCCGAAGTTAGGACCAATGTTAATCAGACAATCACATTTGCGTTAGGTGGTCTTTGGCATGGAGCAAATTGGACATTCCTTGCCTGGGGACTTTCTCACGGTCTATTTTTATTTGTAGAAAGGTCCTTACAAAGAAAAGGAATTAGGATCCTGCCGGAAGGTGGAAAGTTTTGGACAGGGGTCCGGATCTTTTGGACCTATTCACTCTTTATGTTTGCCGCAGTCTTTTTCAGATCCCTCAATATTCAGGATTCGTTCTTCTTTTTCCAAAGTTGGTTTTATCAGATCCGTCCTGAACAGACCGCTACACTTTCTTTCAATTTAGCGATCCCTTATATTATCGGCGGGGTCATCTTCCATGCAGCGGAAGCTCCGAAACAATATCCTAGATGGTTCCAAAGAAATAGAGTAAAACTTTTACTTGCCTTCCTGATTATCGGGGCCCTAATTTTTGGGAATTACGCAGGTAAGGGCCAAGACTTTATTTACTTCGCATTTTAATTATGAAAAGAATCCCGCTCTTACATCGTAAAATCCTTTGGATACCGCTTGGAATAGCGGCTCTTTTAATCGTATGGGATCGGATCTTATCCTCGGAAAAAGTCAGACCTTATACGGAAACAGGCGCAGAATATTATTTTTATAATATGAAAGATAAAGTCCTTTCCACTATGAAAACGGAAACGGATTCAAAAACTCCTGAACAAAAAGTCCTGACATTTTTCGGGACTTCTCATATGGGCGAGTTCTCCCTTACTGAATTTGAAAAACAAAGCCCTGGGCTCATTGTATACAATCTTTCAGGACCTTCTGCACCTTATTCTTTCCATAATTTCACTTTCGAAAAATTACTCGCAAAGAAGATCCCTTTAGATTATGCGATTTTAGAATATTATCCTGATTCCGGAACCGACTTCGCCAATAGATATCCATTACGTTATTCTTATGATTTCCCTTTTTTCCTAAGATACTGGGATATATTCTCAACGAACGAATGGGACAGTTTTTTAAAGGCGAGAGTATTTCGCACTTCCGTATTCCCTCCTAGATTCAAGGAAGCGATGTCCAGGATCAAAAATCCGTGGGAAGTCCAACAACTTATATTTGTTCGAGATATACTTATCAACGAGTCGGATAAATTTAAGGGAGGGATCCCGAACGGACTTTTAGCAAATACTCCGGAAGATAAATTGGGAGTAGAATCCGAAAGGATCTTTAACGAATCTTATAAATATTTCAAAAGTTCAAAAGTCCAAGAATACTTCCTAAGGAATTTTTTGAAAACTGCAAGAGAGAATCATGTTAAAGTGGTTTTATGGACCCCTCTCTTATATTCCACATTCTCTGAAAAAGTAAGATCCGCTCCTTTCTTCCAAGAATGGATCAGTCTCCGAGACAAACTAATCCAAGAATATCCAGAAACATTAGTATTGGATATGGAAGATTATCGGAATAAGATGAAATGCCAAAAATTCATCGATCCTCATCATCTAAGCGGCGGATGTTACGAAGAACCTACCAGGTTCCTTGTGGAGTTCTTAGAAGAAAAAGGAAATCTTCCTAAAAAACGATGAACTTCGACGAAGCACAAAAAACGGTTGATGATTGGATCAAAACGATCGGAGTAAAATATTTTTCCGAGCTCACCAACCTAGCCATCTTAATGGAAGAAGTAGGAGAATTTTCCAGATTAGTCGCAAGAAAATACGGAGACCAATCTTTTAAAAAGGGAGAAGATCCGGAAGGATTATCCAAAGAGTTCGGAGATATTTTATTCGTATTGACCTGTCTTGCAAATCAAATGGGAATTTCCATGGAAGATGCTTTTAAGGCGACTTTGGAAAAGAACACAAATCGAGACAAAGACAGACACAAAAATAATCCTAAGTTAAAGGATCCTTAATATTATTTTTTACCTTGAACCGCGAGTTCTAAAGAGTCGGCTCCCGATCTACCCAAAAGATCCAATGTTCTTACAATCTCTTCGTAATTAGCGGTCTTATCCGCAAAGAACCGGACTTCTTTTCCTTTTACGAGACCTTGTTTCAGTTTTTCTTCCAGAATATTTTTAGGAATCGTCTCTTCTCCGATACGATAGTTCCCGTCTTGTAACAGAACGAATTCTATCCTTTCCCCCTTAGGGTCCTGGCCCTGCCCTACTTTAGGAAGTTCCAAAGGAATAGATCGGATCTCTTTCCTAAAACTTACGGCAAGCATTACAAAAACGAGAAGTATGAAGACCACGTCTATAAAACTGGTTAGGTCTATCCCCGGATCTTCTTCTTTTAAGATCGATTTTCTCATCGTTTATTTAGGAGGGATCTTTAACCAAGAAAGAGCTTCTCTTTCCAGATCTAATAATCTATGTTTTAAGAATTGAAATCCGAATAAAGAAGGGATTGCTACGAACAAACCTAAGATCGTAGTCACAAGTGCGAGCTGGATCCCGCCTGCAAAAGCGTCCAGGCTTACAGTTCCTGCTTCTTGCAAGGAAGAGAATGCCTTAGAGATCCCAAGCACGGTTCCCAAAAGACCGAGCATAGTGGATATTCCTGCAAGATGTTTCATCCAAGAAAGTTTGGTTTCGATCGGAAATAAAACCTCTGAGAGTTTTTCTTCCCAAATAGAAGGATTGTTTTCTGATAAAAAGTCCTGCTTTAAGGAATCCTTTCTTTTAGGAAGAATTGTCCATACATGGATAAACGTTCCTAAATTCCAAATGGAAAGTATAAGGATAAGTCCTGAGACCCAATCCAATCCTTGTAAAAAACCGAACTCTTTCATCGTTTTTCCAAATTATGAGGATCAGCAAGTTCTGTCATCTGAACAAAAATCCAAATCCCTCTTGCACTTGTAAGAATCGAAAGAATCCTGATGGAAATGGCCGCTTTCCAAATGCCTTCTTCCGATACGAAGGCCGATTTTGTCAGGGAAAACTTCAATAAGATCGCTTCTAAGTATGATCGTTTCAACGATTGGAGCAGTCTTTTTATGCATAAATCCTGGAAGAATCGATTGGTAAAAGAGATCGAAAAAGAAACCACAGGGCAGATCAAAGTTTTGGACCTTTGTTGTGGAACAGGTGATATCTCCGTACTATTGGAAAGATCTCCCAGAGTAGGATCTTTATTAAGCCTAGACTTTTCAGAACAAATGTTGGAAGTCGCAAAAAATAGACTCGAGGGCCCCAGAGCAAAAGGTAGAGCAACCGTAGAATGGGGAGACGCTACAAATCTTTCCCAAGTAAAAAACCAAAGCCTGGACGCAGTAAGCATAGGTTTCGGTTTAAGAAATGTAAATCATCTAGATAAGGCGATCTCCGAGATCTATAGGGTCTTAAAACCTGGCGGAGTATTCGTGAATCTTGACGTTGGAAAGGTAAAAAATCCTTTTATAAAAGCATTCGCTGATTTCTATTTTTTTAAAATAGTCCCCCTATTCGGTTATATTCTATGGGGAGGAAAGAACGAAATGTTCGATTATCTTCCGGTTTCCTCTTTATATTATCCTGATCAGGAGGGCTTAAAAGCCCAATTGGAGAAGAATGGATTCGAAAGCGTACGTTATAAAAACTTTGTATTCGGAAACTCTGTTCTTCATATAGCAAAAAAGCCTAATAGACCGTAGTACCAATCCTTTTCCCCCCGTCTCCTAAGGTAAAGAGATTAGAGTGGGGTACCCCATCATGAAAAAGTTCATAGCCCTGGCAGTGATCGTCGGGTTTATTATTAATTGTCACCATAAGAAAAAAGGTCTTTTACTTCCATTTTTCTTCTTAGGTAGCCAACATACTGCAACCGGAGGAGTTCCGGGAAATAGCGGTAGCCCCGGAGTAGTATTTGTTCCGGGTGATGGGTCCGGAAATCCGGCAACCCCTCCGGAAACCCCATCCAATTCTGGAAACACGGGATCTACTCCTTCCGATTCTGGATCCAACTCAAACAGCGGAAATAATTCAGGTTCCAATAGCGGTTCAGATACTTCTTCAGGATCCTCCGGATCTTCGAGTGGTAGCGGGTCTTCCAATTCAGGTTCTTCAGACACCTCAAGCAACGGTTCCGGATCAGGAGGTTCTTCCAACAGCGGAAGTGGATCTTCTTCAAACTCGGGTTCTGATTCTACTGCAAATAACGGCTCTGGATCTTCTTCCGGTGGTTCCTCTTCTGGAGATTCGGGAAATTCTAATTCTGGCTCTAACGACACCTCAAGTAATACTTCCGGATCAGGTAGTTCTTCCAGTGGAAGCGGCTCCTCTAATTCAGGTTCTTCTAGTTCCGGTTCTGATTCCACTGCGAATAGTGGATCGAATGGCTCTTCGTCCGGATCAAATTCTTCCTCAGGATCAGGTTCTGGATCTTCTTCCGGTGATTCTACAGCGTCTAACGGAGGAAATTCAGGCTCCAATAATAGTGGGAATTCCAACTCAGGATCTAATTCCGGAAATAACGGCTCTGGATCTTCCGGTTCAGGAGATTCTGGAGGTACTCCTCCAATCGTAGCAGTAGTTGTAGTAGAAGATCCGAAAGGAACTCCTACATTTAATTTTAATACCACGATCAATATCCCTTTGAACTTAACTGTAGTGGATAATCAATCCAAAGTAGTAGCTGGAGCAACAGTTCTAGTATATGATGAAAACAGTAATATACTCTTCCAAGGTGTGTCTGATTCTTCCGGAAAAGTTACCGGGACCTTAACAGTTCCGACTTCAGTTGGAAATATCACTATCGATATTTCGATCGGTGGAGAGTCTATTTCCCAATACATCAGCCTCGAATCCGTTTTAGGGATCAATCGTACTATCCGTTATGAGATCAATCTTCCTCCGGTTGCACATATTGCAGACTCTGACGGGGATGGGATTCCTGACGATACCGACATTTATCCGAACGATGCAACTCGTTCCACAGAGATTTCTTATCCTTCCGAAGGAGTATTCACTGTAGCATACGAAGACCTATATCCTTCTGCGGGCGATGCGGACTTGAACGACTACGTGATCCAATTTAAAAATGAAGAAGATCTAAACTCCGCAGGGAAAATCGTACGCCTCCGAGGAGTTTACCAACACGTAGCAAGAGGTGCTGGTTATAGACATCAACTCTATATCAAACTTCCGGTAGAAGTTGGAGCTTCAGTAACTTATAAACTTACTCAGGCAGACGGGTCAATAGTTGCAGACACAAGCACCGTATCTTTAAGTGCTTGGAATTTAAAATCGGGATACAGGATCTTTGATGATTCCAGTAAAACGATCGGTAGTCAAAATGCAAACCCGGGAGAAGTATTCAAACCAGGTTATATCGCAACAATTGAGATCGTATTTAATGCTCCTGTAGAAAGGGCAAAATTAGGATCCTTCCCTTACGATCTATATGCGTATGTGATCAATACTAAACAAGAAGTACATTTCCCTGGATTGTATAAAACCTTGCTCGGAACTGATAAGTATCTAGATGTCACCGGTTTCCCTTGGGCTATCTTGGTTCCAGGGGCTTGGAAATATCCGTATGAAAGGAATGATATTAGAAATCCTTTATTAACTGGATATTCCGAGTTTAATATCTGGGTAGCAACTGGTGGAAAAGAATATAAAACCTGGTACTTCGATGTAACCAACGAATCCAAAGTATTCCCTGTTCCAACAAATAGTAGTCTACTTGGATATTTATTCCTTTCTGTGAAAAAATTCGCGATCTTCTATGCTCTTGGGCTTGTGATCGCAGGTGGAATTGCGGTTTATTTCCTCCGGAAAAAACATAGTTTAACCGCTTAGAAACCTAGTTTCCAACTTATGAAAAGTTGAAAAAGGAGAGGCGTCGCCTAAACTTGTCGGGCGGCGCCTTTTTTTATGAGCGGATTCCAAGACTGGCTTTTTTTAGGTAAACCGATCTCTGCGATATTTGCCGCTTGGTTCTATTGGGATTTTTATCGTAGGACCTACTACTCAGGACAAGGAAAATCATTCACTACACTCTCTTTCTTCTATGGAATGATCGCTACCGGATTCGCTCTCGCCTGGGAAATCATCGTATTCGATCTATTCGAAAATTCTCCGATCTTCTTCAAAGCATTAATGATCGGCGCAATCCCGGAAGAAACTTCCAAAGCGATCCTGATCCTTCTGTTCTTAAAGCAGTTCAAATCAAGTTCGAACCTAGCGGACGGTTTATATTTCGGGCTTACTTTGGGAGCGTCTTTCGGATGTATAGAAAACGTATTTTATTCCTTTAAATTGGATTTTTGGCAAGGGCTTTTGAGAGCCGGAACTTCTCTTCCGTTACATACATTTTCAGGAGGTATATTAGGATTTTTTATTTTAAAAAAGCTGCAATCCAGAAAGGGAAATTTATCCTACTTGGATCTTGTCTCCGTATTTTTACTTTTAACAGGACTGCACGGACTTTATAATTTCCTTTTGATACAGGGAGGTCTTGGCACGGTTTACATTCCTTTACTTCTAGGACTTTCCTTTTTGATCTTGGAACTATTAGTGGTTCAGGCGGAAGTGACTCTTCCTTTTGAATTATTGCAGGCGGAAAATTTATTCGTAGATGATTATTCAATGATCCGAAAATTTTCTAGGTACGATTCCTGGTTAAGAGCCGCTCAATCCAAGGAAAATATAAAAGAAATTCCTTTATTACGAGATCTTTCTACTATCAGATCGTTTGTATCCGTTCTTCTTTTCGGGGTCCCTATCTTTTGTTTGAACTTCTATCTTTTTGTTCCGGAGTGGATCCCCTACTATCTGGCAAATATCAGCACATTAGAATTTATCACTCTTTTCATGGAGTATCCTGCCTGGCTTGGATTTTTATTTCTATTAAGAGGTATGATCAACCCTTCTTTCTTCAGAGAAAGAATACTAAAGATCCCATTATTTCTTTCTGTAAATTTGGGAAAAGAAGGAGAAGAAGAACCTAGTCTCGCCTACTCCTTATCTAGAAAAGGTTTTTATTCTCCTGTGATTAGAGAACCTGAATTAAACAAAGAAACGGAGGTTTCCTTCTATATCGCAGGGAAAAACTTCGAAAAGATCCCGGTAGTCCCTGTTTGGAAGAACTTTCGACCAGAAGATCCTGAGCATGAAAGCGGGGCATTGTACAGATTCCCAAAAATTCCTTGGGCACTTCTTACATGGAGATGGTTTATCCGCTTAAAACAACAATATAGAAATACGTTAGATGCTTTTTCAGGGATAAAAACTTGAAACTGCAGAAAGAATTAAAAATTCATCCGAATAATCCCGAAATACATGTAATATATTCTGATCCTTCCATTCGGAAAGAAGATTTGGATCTTCGGTAATACCTATAAATTCCAAGCCTAAATTTTTGGCCGTCTTGGAATCCCAGATCCCATCCCCAAAACAAATCGTCTTTGAAAATTGTTTGGAGTATTTTTTACTAGACTCCTCTATCGCAGATTGAACGATCGATTCCCTTTCATAAAAAGAAGAAGCTGTTGCGAGAGGCACATCCAAAGGAAGGCCACAATCTTTTAATTTTAAGAACGCAGGCTCGTAAAAAGATCCGGTTGCATAAGCAAACGGGATCCCTTCCGATCTTAATCTTTCTAAAAAAAATTTCGCTCCCGAAATTTCAGAAATTCCATTTTGAAATTTGTCTTTTATATTTAGAGCCAACTCTTTCTCGAATTTTTTAGAGATCTCCTCTGTCCAATCAGCTCTAAAAGAAGTATAAATCTCTTTGAATATATTAGAATCCGTATGATGTTTGTATTCTTTTACTTCGGGGCTTAAACCTGGCAAACCGAAAGAGACCAGAACTTCATGGAAAGCTTTTCTGTGTAAGGAAACAGTGTCCGTTAAGGTTCCATCTATATCGAATACGACTAGGACAGACATCTACAATTTTAACGGATCCGATTCAATCCGTCAAAATCATCCGTAGCGATATAAAAATCGGAAGGACCAGCTTGGTACCAAGAAATTCTCATTGTTTTTGCAGTCAGGGTTTTCGCTCCCGCAGGAACAGCCAAACCTACTTGGGTAGTGATCGTATTCAAAGGAGTGCTTCTGGATTGTAATTCCACTCCATTCTGATCAAAAAAGATCCAACGAATATAAACCGGTTTATTCGGTTTAGGAGCTTCTTCTAAACCAACCCGAATGCTAATATTTCCTTTATCACCAAGCATCCAGGAAGTCCCCGAACTGAATAAATGAAATCTTCCCCCAAGTTTATCCTGGGATTTTGCCTTTGCCGAAAGTTGGTAGGTCTTTCTTTCTTCGTATCTGAATTCGGGCCCCTGCAATTGGGAAGATTGCCTTACGAATGCTTTTACAGTAAGAGCCAAACCGAATAACAAACAAACTAAATTAAAAGCGGGAATCATCCACCATTTAGGCAAAGTTCTTGTAGAAGGTCCTGAAGAACTTAAGAACCATATTAAAAGAAATCCTAATATTCCCGCTCCACTCGTCCAAGGTTCGAAAAATGTGACCGGAAAAAATAGAAGAGGCAAGAACCAATAAGAAGATCTGGTATAAGATTCTAGACCGACCCAAACAAAGAACAATAGGAAGAATAAGATCCCACCTTCTGAAAGTAAGAATACCCAAGAACTAAGAGCAAAATCCTGGATCCCGTTTGGAGGATAAGCTCCTCTAGGTCCTGACTCGATCCAATGTAACGCAAATCCTCCGAATCCTTGTCCGAAAACCGGAGCCTCTTTGAACCAATTCCAAGCGGAAAGGGTTTGGATCCATCCATCTTTCCAGAAAATCTCTAACATTTTAGAGAATGTTTTTCCTTTAGTCCATGCAGAGGAGAAATCTTCTCGGATCATTTGCCATGAGGTAAAAGACCAATCCATTCCACCGATGAAGTACACTCCGACTAAAACGGAAATGGTCCCTAAGATCACGAATGGAATAAAAGAATATTTCCAGATCGGATTTCTAAATCCTCTTTGATACGCGAGCCCTACTACGAGTGCAGTTTGGAAAATAATCAAAAGCCAATATCCGCTACTTTGATATCTTCCCGCAAGCCCAAGAGCCAAAAACACCGCAGCACTTAAAATAGCTCTGGAGCTGATCCTCCAGTTCCGACTATGGATCTGGTAGAAGAATAAACCGAAAAGGATGGGCATTCCGATCCCGAAAGAAGCCGCATCCGGAAAGAATGCGGACACACCGAAAGTTTCCGCATTTCCTGCAGTAAAAGGAAAATCAGTTTCAGGAGCTATACCTTGGATCGCACCTAAAATTAAGTTCGCAGTAAAACCTGCTGTGATCCCTGTTCTCCAATGTTTACCAGGAGGATCAGTATCATGTGAACTTGTTTCTTCCGCAAAAAAATATAAGAACGCAGATAACCAAGAACCTATACTATCCAAACTAAGTGCAAATGCATACTTGGAAGAGATTCCGGCAGAATATTCCAAATCCTTTAACATCCAGGAAGTCAAAGGATCGGTTCCGAAATATGCAAGTAGCCTATCTAATAGTAAAAATACTGCTAAAATTAAGAAAGCAGTCCTTGGGTTATTCGTAAACTCAAGAGAGTTTTTATAAGGCCTGTTAATATAAAAGTATCTTAATATAGGATCGTCGTCATTTGCAGGATGCCCGTAAAAAGTGGAAATGTACTGTCTTAAGAAGACCCCAAAAATCGCCCCCGCAAACAAAGCCGATAAGTATAAATACCCACCCTCTCCGTATAACAGCAAACCTGGAGAAAGTAAGGCAAATGCAGCGGTAAACATACGCCCTGATTTTCTATGATGAAGATTCGGGAGAAGCCCTGCTAAAAACTGGATCCAAACAATCCCCAAGTTCCCATCGGGATCTCTGACTACAAGCGTCCAACGTAACAAAACGTAGGACAATAGTACCATTGCAATTAGGCTAAGAAAGGTAGGAGTTCGAAGAGGCCGGAGTCTGGCGAAAAGATTTGGCACGAATTGGAAATGCTCGCCGAAAACGAGTAGATTTCAATCCAAAAAAATAGAACGGATCGTTTAGTGGGGATTAATCGTCGGAATCCGGATCGGACGGAATTTTATAGGTTCCGGTCAGAGTCGCGGATAATGGACCTTTTTTGCCGGAAGCTCTATGTTTGGAAACAGCTTCGGCGTATTCTACAGTGTAACGAGTCCAAGGGATGGCTTTGAGTCGAGCCAGGGGAATTTTTTTACCAGTCCCCTCGCAGATCCCGTAAGATCCGTCCTCGATTTTCTCAAGAGCCACATCGATCTCTCGAATAGTCTCGATCTCAGACTCGGTTAGAACGGAACTCAACATCTCTTCGTTGATTTCCGAGGCGATATCTGCGATATCTCCCATTTCCTTAAGGCCGGAAGGTTTGCTATTATCTTCCCATTTCGCATACTTCTCCAATAGAGAGTTTTTTCTCTCTAAGAGAAGGTCAGAGATTTCGCTCAGGACCTTTTTATCGTATGCAGCTTTTTTAGTCACCATTTGGATTCGGAATTATACCTTAGATTCCTTATGTTCGACGTGGGCACGGCAAAATTTACAGAATTTTTTCGTTACCAACTTCTCGGATTTCGCCTTTTTATTCTTTGTTTGGAAGTAAGAATTTTTCTTACATACCTGGCAAGAAAGCTTAATGATCTCTCTCATGACGAATAGTTCTCTTAGCTAAGATTGGCCTGAACCAGGATCCTAAGGTTTAGACCAAAATTATGGCCGCCCAGTTTACCAGATCAGACTCGATTATGCTATAAAAAAAAAGGATAGCCAAAAATCAAGGAAGAACGGCCTAAACTCGCGATTTTTCCCCTTCTTCGCCCGGAATCGCCCTTCTCCATATCCCCGCCAGAATACTTCCGATCAGGGAATGCACAAAACTGGAAATAGCTGCCGGGATTGCGACCAATGGGTCGGAAAAATTATTTCGGGATAAAACTGCTCCGAGCCCGCTATTTTGCATCCCGACTTCTATCGAAACTGTTCTGGCTATGATAAAGGATTTGGTTCCGAAAAAGGCCACCCAGTACCCGAAAAAGTATCCGGAGATATGAAGAAGGAACACTGCGGAGATCAAACGTAAACCGGAACTCACCACAGCTTCTTTACCGGAACCTATAATGGAAGAAACGATCAATGTGATGAGAATCACTGCGATCAATGGAGAAACGATCTTCACTTTTTCGGCAAATTTAGGTGTATAACGATTTAGTAAAATTCCTAGGATCACTGGCAAGATCACTACTTGCACAGTATCGAAAAATAATCCGGAGGCGTTAGCTCCTACGCTATTTCCCACCAAAAACAAAGTAAGAAGTGGGGTCATGAGAACGGACAATACCGTGGAGATTGCAGTCATTGTAACTGATAAAGCAAGATCTCCTCTCGCTAAAAAAGATACGACATTGGATGCGACTCCTCCGGGGCAACATGAAACTACGATGATCCCGACTGCGAGAGGTGGTGGAAGTTGGAAAAAATTTCCGAGAGCCCAGCCGGTCAAAGGCATGATCGTATATTGACCGATCACTCCGATAAGGATGGGTTTAGGTGCCTTAAAAACCCTGGTGAAGTCTTCCGTTTTTAAACTGATCCCCATTCCGAGCATGGTCAGCCCTAAACTATAAGTGATCCAAGGACCCTTGAATCCATGTAGAATAGAAGGGAAAAACCAACTGATCGTGACCCCACAGATCACCCAAAGAGGAAATAATAAAGCTGCCTTTTCAAAGATAGAAGCCACGGATCTTACCTGGAAACGAATTCTACAACTTTATCCAATTGTTCTTTGGCAATATAGATATGAGGAGAAAAACGAACTCTTCCCAAACGAAGAGCACACATGACCCCGTTCTTTTTCAGATCGGAGACCACATTCTCCATGGACAATCCTTCTTTTTCTGCGACCACGATCCCTGTTTTAAAATCAGGAAAATGGTCGGAGGCGAGTTTCCAACCTGCGTCCCTAAGTTTGTCGGAAAGATAATCCGCGAGTTCATAGATCCTTTCCATGGAATTATGAAATCCTACTTTATGAAGCATTTCTAAAGTAGATTGGAAATACACCCAGTCGATAAAGTTCACTGTGGAGATCTCATAACGATCTGTACTTTTTAATTCCTCTCTGTACGGTAAATACACTTCGTCGTTTACTACGGAGCCTGTACCTTTGAATGGAAAATATAGATTGTCCAACTTCTCCTTAGCAATATAAAGAACTCCAAGACCCAAAGGTCCGAGTAACCATTTCCAAGCAGGAAATGCCATATAAGAAATTCCCATTTCACGAGGTTTTACAGGAAGAAGTCCTACTCCTTGGGCTCCGTCCAGTACGAACTCGATCCCTTTTTCCTTCAGAAGATTCCCGATGTCTTCCAAAGGGAAAGGCATTCCTGTGCACCAATGTACTGCGGAAAGGCTGACTACTTTTACATCCGGAGTAATCGCAGATCTTAAATTTTCTAAAAAGCCATCAGGAGTTTCTGCCATAGGCACAAAAGAAATGGAAACTCCCTTATCCTTCCAATGTTCCCAAGGATAAATATTAGAAGGATATTCGTTCTCTAAAAGTAGGATCTTATCCCCTGCTTTGAGTTTTAAACCTAGGGAAATAAAACCGATCCCTTCGTTGGTATGATGAATGAGAGAAAGTTCATCCGCATCTACTCCGAGTAATTCCGCGAGAATATTTCGAATTACTTTTTTAACACTCGGGTATCTGCGCACATCCGTTTGGCCCCCATGAGTGGAGTAGCCGTGTAGATAATCATTTACTGCTTTGAGAGTATCAGTATTCGCAGGAGTGGTCCCGCAATTATTCAACCAGATCATTTCCCGGTTTACCGGGTACAAATGTTGGATTTTGGTCCAATCAGGACTAGGATTCGTTTTCATCTCGGGGCCAGCTTGGATCTATCTATCCGAGGGAAAACTTCTTTTTTGAATTTTCACCGGGAAACGAAAGTTTCCCGGTTTTTTAGTTCTTACTTTTTCTTCTTAGCTGCTTTCTTTTTAGGTGCCGCTTTTTTGGCAGCAGGCTTCTTCTTAGCGACCGCCTTGGCTTTTTTAGGAGCCGCCTTTTTAACTACTTTCTTTGCCGCAGCTTTTTTGACAGGCTTAGTAGGTTTTAATGATTTTGCTGCCTTAGAATTCGTTTTTGTTCCGACTGCCTTTGCAACTTCCTCAGCCTGCTCGTCCCAGAAATATGCACCTCTTCCTGAGCTAGTCTGATCGAATGTGTTTAACTCTGCTTCCAGTAAGGACTGATAATTTTTACTATAGTCCATTAGTTTGGAAAACAAAAGTTTAATATTCGAATCTTCGAATTTTGTGGTGAGTTTTTCGTAGAATGCTACTGAGTTCTCCGCCTCTCGGATCGCGAGCTCCAATGCCTCGTGAGCATCCTTGGATCCGGAACCTGTGATGGTACGTTCCACCTTGTTCATGATCTTTTGGAGAGTACTCTGATGGAATTTATGAATTGCGGCCAATTGTTTCAGGTTCGGAAGTTCCGCACCTTCCGCGACCTGATAGATCTCGGTAATAAATTTGATATGTTCGTCCACTTCTTCCGCGAGTCTTTCGAATAATTCCCTAGTTCTTCCCGGAGGGAGTTTTTCGTACGTATCCATATAAAATTCGAAGTAATCCTTCTCATGTTGGATCGCAGCCGCGACGGCTTCTAAAAATGTAGTTTCTTTTAAAGGTTTAATACTCATTCTGCATACTCCGGTCGCGACAATTCTAGAGGATTTTCGGACCCGTTCAATAATATTTTTTCTATTTTATTCCTCTTCCTCTTGAGAAAGATAGATTAAAAACTGAGCCAAATAATACGTCGCCATCACCCAAACTCCGTGAAGAGGAAGTTTAATCGTAGTGAATTGCCCAAGTGCGATGATAGAATCCGAAATGATAAAACTAAGAGCCCCGAAAATCCCGAGCCATCTGTCTCTGGAAGAAACTTCTCTCGCAGCAGATCTCCAACCCATGACGCAGATCGCTGAAACGTAAACCGCTACCGGGATTTTTAAAGCACCACCAATACCTGGAAGAAGCCAGTAATAGTAGGCCGCTCCGAAAAGAATGTATGGAATTAACCTTAGGAAATGAACTGGATTCCCTACAGAGAAACTAACGGAATACGCTACCTGAGCGATCAGAAAACTTCCTAAACCGAAGACAAAATATTCTGCAGGGAATGCGAGAATCGTATCTCCGCCTAATGAAAAGACCAAACCGATCCCGAGCCAGATCCCTGCCTTCGTTTTCCATTTTCCTTCTCCTACACTTAACGCGATTAAATATAAAATAGGAATAATTTTGGAGAATAATTTGAGTAAAAATATCTCCGACCCGAAAACGAGAACTCCCAAATGAACAATCGCCAAAATTGGGAAGATAATATAGATCATGTATAGCTCCTAATCTGCAAGCACCCGGCCGATTTGGGATTGTCTTCCTGATCGAACCGAGGAACCTGTCTTTCAAAGGCCCAAATAGGGCCTCGGAAGCTGCGATGATCTCGTTTAGCCAAAAAGATTCTACACTTTTTCTAATTTTTTCCGTTGTAGTAGGCCTTTTGATTTATTTGGACCTATTCGTAATGAATAAAAGAGCCCATAAACTCTCCCTCAGAGAGTCGGGATACTGGACATTATTCTGGGTAACTCTTGCATTCAGTTTTTCTCTACTAGTTTATATCTTCCACGAAGATCCTACAAATCCGGGAATCGCAAAACAAAAGACCCTGGAATTCTTAGCAGGTTATCTTTTGGAATATTCCCTTTCAGTAGATAATCTTTTCGTATTTATCATGATCTTCGGAAAGTTCAGGATCCAATCCCAGTACCAACCAATGATCTTAAAATGGGGAATCATAGGTGCGCTGATTTTCAGAGCGATCATGATCTTTTCCGGAGCAGAACTCGTTTCCAGATTCGAATGGATCCTGTATCTATTCGGATTTTTACTCCTCTACTCCGCTTGGAAAATGTTCTTCCATGACGAAGAGGAAAATTTCGATCCGGAAGAAATGAAACTTCTTAAATACGCTAGAAAAGTTTTACCGATGAGTAAAACCTTTCATCCGGAAAAGTTTGTGGTGAAGGAACATGGCAAAACTCTTTTCACTTCCACATTTCTGATCTTGATCGTAGTGGAGTTCAGTGATATATTATTCGCGATCGATTCTATTCCCGCGATCTTCTCCATTACCCAAGACAGTTTTATCATCTATACTTCCAATGTGTTCGCGATCTTAGGACTTAGATCTCTCTTCTTCCTACTGGGAGGAGTGATGGAACTTTTCATTTATCTGAAAAAGGGAGTCGCTCTTCTTCTCGCATTTGTAGGAGTAAAACTTCTTCTTCCTGCATTTTCTGGGTACGTATTCGGAAAAGTGATCCATGTCTCTATAGAGATCTCTTTACTCGTAATTGTAGGAGCTCTTACAATTTCGATACTCGCTTCGATTCCTCATTATCTTAAAACGAAAAAAGAAGGAGCCTGACGGCAGAATCCGATGGCATCAGAAAAACTTTTCTCCGAATTTCCACCTGTCTCAACCGAAGAATGGACCAAGTTGATCCAAAAGGATCTAAAAGGTGCGGACTTCGATAAAAAACTGGTTTGGGAAACCCAGGAAGGATTTAAGATCCAACCATTTTATCGAAAAGAAAACTTAAAAGGAAAGGAATGGCTCCTTTCCAATCTGCCCGGAAAATTTCCTTATCTCAGATCCACTCGCAAACTTACTAACGATTGGAGTATTCGCCAAGACATAGATGCTCCTGATATCAAAACCGCAAAAGAACTGGCGATAGAAGCTGTCTCTAACGGGGTTTCCGCATTGGGGCTCGTGATCGCTGATGTAGGTTCCGGAAGAAAAGGGATCCAAATCAAAGACGAAAAAGATCTCTCTTCTTTGTTGGAAGATCTTCCTTTAAGCGAAATCACTCTTCATTTCATTGCGGAAGAAAAATCTCCAGAAATATATTCCTGGCTTCCTAAAAACAAAACTCTCGTAGGAGGACTCGGCTACGACCCATATCGAATTCTTGCAAGACAGGGGCATTCTGCGGGACATGGACCGGAAAGTCTAAAGCCAATCCTTACTGAACTTGCAGGGAAATGGAAACATTTCAGAGCACTTACAGTTCACTCATCCACATTCAGAGATAGCGGCTCCACGATCGTTCAGGAACTTGCTTATACTCTCGCACTCGGTTCGGAATATCTGTATCGTTTGGGAGAATTGGGAGTTTCTCCTGAACTGGTAAACTCTCAGACAATTTTCCAATTCACTGTTGGTCCTGATTATTTCTTAGAGATCGCAAAATTCAGAGCGGCCAGGACTCTTTGGGCGGAAATTTTCTCTTCTTATTCTTCTGAAAAAGGAGAAGCCTCTCTACCATTCATCTCCGCAGAAACAGCAAGATACAATTATGGGATCTACGATCTTCATAATAATATTCTAAGAGGAACTACTGAAGCGATTTCGGCAGCGATTGGAGGAGCGGAGATCATTAACGTTCTTCCATTCGACCATTTATTACAACCTGCAGATTCCTTCTCTCTTAGGATCGCAAGAAATGTGCAGTTGCTTCTGAAACATGAATCTTATTTGGATAAGGTTGCAGATCCTTCTTCCGGTTCTTATTATATAGAAACGATTACGGATCAAATTACCGAGCAGGCTTGGAAATTATTTACTGAAGTGGAGAAAGACGGAGGATTCTTAGAATGCCTAAAATCCGGAAAGATCCAATCTTCCATTTTAGAATCCAGAAAGAAGAAGGAAGAAAATTATTCCACTCGTAAAGAGATCTTCTTAGGAACAAACCAATATCCGAACTCTAAAGACAGGATCCAAAATAAAGATCTAAATAAGAACTTAAAACTTTCTTCTCTTGCTCCAAGCTCCGGAGAAACAAAAGTCCAGGCTCTTCCCGAATTTTTCGCAGGAGATGCGATCGAAGAGATCCGAATGGCTACGGAGAACTGGGAGAGTAAAAACAAAACTTCCGCAAAAGTTTTACTTCTTCCCTTGGGCGATCTAAAGATGAAGAAAGCAAGAGCGATCTTCTCTCTCAACTTTTTAGGATGTGCTGGATTTAATGTAATCGATCCCGGAAGTTACGAGACTTCCGAAGAAGCGATCGCTGGGATCGAAAAAGAAAAACCTCAGATGATCGTTTTCTGTAGTTCGGACGAAGAAGTAAGTTTCTACATTAAAGATATTCTTCCTAAACTAAAACAAAAACCTATTACTTTCGTGGCTGGATATCCTAAGGAGATTCTTCCAGAATTGGAATCCTTAGGTGCGGACGGATTTATACATGTCCGATCCAATCTATTAGAAACACTTTCCGATCTTCAAAAAAGGCTGGGAATCAAATGAAACGACCTACTTTCTCTTCCAATCGAACTCCTGTAAACGGAGACGTAAAATTCGAATCCTGGTCCAAAGAAGCTTTGGATGAATTAGGACTTTCTAAATTAGAAGAAACGATATGGAATACTCCTGAAAAAGTTCCCGTCAAACCTGTATATGTTCCGAAAGACGTGGAGTCCTTGGAACATCTGGATTACGCTGCTGGAATTCCTCCATTTTTACGCGGGCCTTATTCTACAATGTATGTCCAACAACCTTGGACCATCCGTCAGTACGCAGGTTTTTCAACTGCGGAAGAATCAAACGCATTCTATCGTAGGAACTTAGCGGCGGGACAAAAAGGTCTATCTGTTGCATTCGACTTAGCAACTCATAGAGGTTACGATTCAGATCACGAAAGAGTTCTAGGAGATGTTGGAAAAGCGGGAGTCGCGATCGATTCCGTTCTGGACATGAAGATACTCTTCGACCAGATCCCTCTAGATCAAATGTCCGTTTCCATGACTATGAATGGTGCGGTTATTCCTACACTTGCATTTTATATCGTAGCAGCGGAAGAACAGGGAGTAAAACCGGAACAACTTTCAGGTACAATCCAGAATGATATCTTAAAAGAGTTCATGGTACGAAATACCTACATTTATCCTCCGGAACCTTCTATGAGGATCATCGCGGATATTTTCAAATATACCACTGACTTCATGCCTAAGTTCAATTCGATCTCCATCTCCGGCTATCATATGCAGGAAGCGGGAGCAACTGCGGATATTGAACTCGCCTACACTCTCGCAGACGGGTTGGAATACCTACGCACAGGGATCAAGGCAGGAATGGATGTGGATAGTTTTGCTCCTCGTCTTTCTTTCTTCTGGGCGATCGGAATGAACCATTTTATGGAAATCGCGAAGATGAGAGCAGGAAGACTTCTTTGGGCGAAGCTTGTAAAAACATTCAACCCTAAGAATAACAAATCTCTCGCACTCAGAACTCATTGCCAAACTTCAGGTTGGAGCTTAACAGAGCAGGATCCTTTCAATAATGTAGGAAGGACTTGTATAGAAGCATTGGCCGCAGCCCTCGGACATACACAATCCTTGCATACGAATGCACTCGACGAAGCGATTGCACTTCCTACGGACTTCTCCGCAAGGATCGCAAGAAATACCCAGATCTATATACAAGAAGAAACCAATATCCATAGAGTCGTGGACCCTTGGGGGGGTTCCTTCTATATAGAATCTCTTACTGCAGAACTTGCAGGGAGAGCCTGGGAACTCATCGAAGAAGTGGAAAAACTAGGCGGGATCGCAAAAGCGATCGAGACCGGAATTCCTAAGATGAGGATAGAAGAAGCGGCCGCCCGTAAACAGGCAAGGATCGATTCGGGAAGAGATGTGATCGTAGGGATCAATCGTTATCGTCCTACAAAGGAAAATCCTTTGGATATTCTGGATATCGACAACACTGCGGTTAGAGAATCACAGATCCGTAGACTAAACGAACTTAAAAAGAATCGTGATAATGCAGCGGTTACTGCCGCCTTGGATGCAATTACAGAATCTGCAAAAACTGGGAACGGAAACCTGCTTGCACTTGCGGTAGACGCAGCTAGAAAAAGAGCAACTCTAGGCGAGATCTCTTTCGCAATGGAGAAAATTTTCGGAAGATATAAATCCGTCACTCATATGATCAAAGGAGTGTACTCGGAGGAAATCATGGACGATCCGGATTTCAAGAAGGCAAAAGAACTTTCCGCCAAATTTGCAAAATTGGAAGGAAGACAGCCTAGGATCATGGTCGCAAAAATGGGCCAGGACGGACATGATAGAGGTGCAAAAGTAATCTCTACAAGTTTTGCAGATATGGGATTCGACGTTGATATAGGTCCTCTATTCCAAACTCCCGGAGAAGCTGCAAAACAAGCGATAGAAAACGACGTGCATGTGCTCGGAGTTTCCAGTCTTGCAGCAGGTCATAAAACCTTAGTTCCACAAGTCATCCAAGAGCTCAAAAAACTCGGAAGGGAAGATATTTTAGTCATCGCAGGCGGGGTCATCCCTCAGCAAGATTATGATTTCTTGTATAAGGCTGGAGTGAACGGGATCTTCGGACCTGGAACCAAGATCTCCAAAGCTGGTGCAGAAATTTTAGAACTTCTGATCAAGAGCGTAGAGGCTTAATTTACGTATGCCCGGAGCCGAGGGAAAAGAAGATACCCAGATCCGGGGTTCTATTAAAAAGAAAAATCTTCCGGACGCGGAAACTTTTTCCCAAGGGATCTTATCCGGGGATATAGTTCTATTAAGTAGAGCGATCACACTTGTAGAAAGCACTCTTCCTTCTCACCAAGAACTTGCGGAAGCTATATTAGAAAAATGTTTACCACATACCGGAAAAAGTATTCGGGTCGGGATTACCGGAATTCCGGGTGTAGGCAAGAGTACTTTTATAGAATCTTTCGGAAATCATCTCATTGAACAAGGAAGAAAGATCGCAGTACTCGCTGTGGATCCAACTTCTCAATTATCCAAAGGTTCCATCCTGGGAGACAAGACCAGAATGGAAACTCTCTCTCGTAAGAAAGAAGCATTCATCCGCCCTTCTCCTTCCGGTGATTCATTAGGTGGTGTCGCTCGCAAAACAAGAGAAACAATCTTTCTTTGTGAAGCGGCAGGCTTCGACACAATCCTTGTAGAAACGGTTGGTGTAGGACAATCCGAAACTGCTGTAAATTCTATGGTGGATCTTTTTCTTCTTCTGCTCATCGCGGGTGCAGGAGATGAATTGCAAGGGATCAAACGTGGGATCATGGAGATGGCAGATCTGATCGCGATCACGAAAGCGGATGGAGATAATACTGCGAGAGCCAACCGCGCAAAAGCAGAAACAATCTCCGCAGTTCATTTTCTTCCTGCTCATGAATCCGGGATCAAAACCGAGGTTAGAACATGCTCGGCAGTCACTGGAGAAGGGATCGGAGAAATTTGGACAGAGATTCTAAATTTTATCGAAGCCATCCAAAAGAACGGATACTTGGACATAAAAAGAAAAGACCAGGCCAAACATTGGTTATATGAATCCGTTCAATCCATGCTCTTGGATGATTTCTACTCTAAACTTGGAACAAACATACAAAAGGCGGAAGAACTTGTAACCAAAGGATTGGCAGGCTCTTACCAAACCGCTCGTAGACTTGTGAAGTCTTATAAGAACGAAGAGTAGATCCTTAAATTCTCGAACGAAACTAAAGAATCATAGTTTTGTAATATATACTACCTAATCAACGCCATTCGTCATGACCGAATCAGGTCGATTCCAGTTCCGAATGGAATTTTTTTTCTTGGAAAATATGTCTTTTAGACGTTTGATGGTGGATAAATAAAGATCGAACCTCGATCGTGAACCTTCTTAGTCTTGGCAATAAATTGTTTAGACCCGAGTCGGTTCCGAAAAGGAAAAAATATGAAAACTCGTATTTACGGGCTAGTCTTATCCATCATACTTTCAACCGTTTTAGCATCTTGCGCTACATCCAGTGCAGGGCTCGCTACAAGCACGGTCCCGGTAGCAGACAAAAAATACAAAGTCGTCTCACCGGTGGAAGGTATGAAATACTGGTTCACTTTTGATATAGCTATAATTGGAATTCCTTTAGGAGAACCTCCGATCGATCAACTATTGGAGGAGCTCAAAAAGGAAAAGGAAGCGGATGCTTTGGTAAACGTCAGATACTGGACAGACAAAACCATCCTACTCTTCTTCACGATCAATCGCATCCATATCTCGGCGGAAGCGATTAAGTTCGAAGAGGATACCCCTGACCCGAGAAAAAAAGGCCGTTAATTCGGGCTTACTATGATTCGAATTCAAATCTGTCTTCTGCTTTCGTTTATTTTTATAACGGCAGAAACATGCTCCGGATCCTTCAATCGTGCAGATGTGGGAGGAAGAGTGACTAGTACCCAAGTCATCGATTCCGCAACAATCATTCGTTCGAAAGATTATTTGGAACTCGGAGTTTCTAGCGGAGAAAGTTCCGTATTCTTTTTGTTCGGAATTATCCCGGTCACCAATCCTTTAAATATGGATTATGCTTTAAGTGAAGCAGTTCAAAAGATACCGGGAGGAAAAAGTTTGATCAAGATCAAATACTGGCATGAGACTCATCTTTTCTTTCCTGTTGGAACTATTAGTGTTTTAAAAGTAAAGGGAACTGTTATAGGTTCTCCCACTCAAGCTCCGAGCGAGGCGGGTAAAAAATGAAGACCCGTATTTTTGTTTTAGGATTCTTTTGTATATTCCTAACGGATTGTGTTCGTGAAGATACAGTTCCTCAAGGGGATGCGAATAGCCAGATCTACGCAGCTACAGAATATCTTTCTAAAAAATGTGGCGATCCTATCCCGCCTCATTTTCCGGTTGCGATCGGAGATGTGCAAAGAAGGAATTTAGATCTTTGTAGTATCGCGATCACAAAGGCAGAATGCCCTTTCGTATCTTATCCTGTTGTTTGCCTTTGGATCTATTATGATAAACCTGCGGGAGAGATCCCTTGGTACCTGAACTTTAAAGACGTGTTTGTGGACCCGAAACTGCCATGAAGTTAAAACGAGTACTCATAAAAATCGCCTTTCTCGCGGCAATCGCTCCTATGGATGTTTTTGCCGAAGTTACCTTCAAGGCCAGATTATTCTCCCGCCAAAAAAATCAGGGAGAGCCAAAGGCCCAGGTATTATTATTCGAGACCAAAAAGATCTATAGAACGGATGCAGACGGATATTTCGATGCAGTTGTCCCTGCTCCTGGAATTTATACATTTCGTATCTTAAAGATAGAAGATATGCAGGATATCAAAGGTAGCGTTGACGCTTCCGGACAAACTGTAACTCTCTATCTGGATGAAGGCGAAGACGGTTCCGTAAGTTCTCCTAAATCCAAAGTACCTAAAGGAACGATCACGGTTGCTGCAGAGAGAGATAAACCTATCCTCTCCAGAACAACGATCAAATACGAAGAGATCAAACGTATGCCTGGAACTTTCGGGGAACCTTTACGCGCCTTAGAAACGATCCCTGGTGTGGTACCTTCTGCAGCATTTGGTGGTGGTGCAAATAACTATGTGATCCGTGGTTCTGATCCGAACTCGAACTTATATTTAGTGGATGATCTTCCGATCCTCTACCCTTTCCACTTTGATGGATTGAGTGCTGTTGTAAACGCGAACCTGATCAAATCCATCGACGTATATACAGGTGTTTTCCCCGCAAACTTCAATAACGCACTCGGTGGTGTGATCCATATTGATACGGTGGACAAAGTGGATAAGTCCCAGAAGAACTTAATCATTTCAGCTTGGTCCAGTAGTATTAGTTATATGGCTCCAACTTTCGGAGGAAAAGGATATCTAATCGCATCTGCAAGGGTCGGTTATTTGGACAGATTCGTCCAAGGTCTGACTTCTGCGTTAGGCGCAGATTTCCCGGAAGGATTAAGACTTCCTAGATTCGTGGATTCTCAGGTGAAGTTCGTTCATAATTTTAACGAGCATCATCAAATCTCATTTCATTCCTTTTACTCTAAAGATGATTTTGCAGCAAATCTTCCTGCGAAATATCAGAATGACCCGGCGAATGATTCCACTGCTGCATTTGCAGGTGCAAGTATTTCCTCGGGACAAGGATTCAGAACACAAGCTGTACGTTATACTTGGAAGCCGATCGATACATTCTCTAACCGAGTCACATTGATCAGCTATGATCCTTTTACGGACTTCAATGTTTCCTTCGGTTCCATCCAAGGAAAGAACAGGGCCAGCGGCGCATACAATGGTGTACGTCAGGATGCATTCTGGGATCCGAGTAAATATTTCAGCGCTGAATTCGGAACAGAATACAGACAATTAAATTACTATTCTACAGGTTCCAATATCATTCAAACGGATCCGAATAATTTAAGTCCGAACCCTTATGATACTCAGAACCCAGCCTTTACTACGATCCCAACCGATATCAAAGCAAATGGCGCTTATTATAACGGATACTTGACTACTAAGATCAAACTAGGCGGTCTGCAGATCGAACCTGGGATGAGATACGATTATATTCCATACGTGAATAATAGTGCATTCGGTCCTCGAGCCCAGGCTTCCTATAAGTTCGGACAAGGAACTACCATCTTCGGAGGTGGAGGTAATTTCTTCCGCTTCCCTCTGGACACTAGATTCAATAAGGATAGTGGGAACCCTCATTTAGATTTTGAAAAAGTATTCAAATACGGCGGTGGTGTCGAACAACTTCTAGCGGGAGATTATCAGATCAAAGGGGAGATCTTCAAACAAGAATACTCCAGTCTGATAGTTGATGATCCTTATATCACCGATCCGATCGGTACAAATCCGGATCCTTACGGTAGAATAGCTCAACCGTTCATCGCGAATAAAAAACTGAACTATTCGAATAGCGGGACCGGTTGGTCTAGGGGTTACGAATTAGTTCTTCGAAAAAATTCTCGTCCTGGGACAAGGAACTGGTTCGGTTGGATCACCTACACTTGGTCCCAAACATTCAGAAATAATAATATATTCACTCCTGACCCAGGATCGGCTCCTCTAAGCGCACAAGAGACCCAGATTGCCGCACAGTTTTATAAGAACTCTAAAGAGACATTATACGACTATGACCGGACCCATGTGATCAATATGGTATTCGGTTGGAGATGGAGCCAAGAATGGCAGTTCGGTGCAAGATGGTCCTATTTGACAAGCAGACCGTTTACACCGATCGTAGGAGACGATGGGGGCCAATTCAGTAACCCTGCAAACGGGCAAACCTATTGGGTTCCTCAATATGCCAATAACCCGGCACTTGGAGAATATATCAATAGTCGTAGATTAAAGCCTTATCATCGACTTGACATTCGATTCGATAGATTTTTCAATTATGAATGGGGGTATGTAAATACCTTCTTGGAGATAGTAAACGTATACCTAAGAGAGAACGTGGGGGGAGAAGATTTCGATAATACGAAACCTTATTCCAAAACGAACCCAAGTCCTAGCCCGACTTTCGGAACCATTCCTTTACCGGGCGGAGTTGTGATCCCATTCTTCAACGTAGGTATCGAGGTGAAGTTCTAATGACCGCCCGGAGTTTAAGAAAATCGTCTGCACATTGGCTGGGTTTGATCTCCGGCCTAGTTGTGTTTTCGTATTGTTCTTCTTATTCTCCGGAACCGAGTGGAGAAGCTTCTATTGTTCTACAATCTTTACTCAATTATTCGGCGAATCCTTCCTCTGCTTGTAAATCATCTATGCAAGAGGCAGAAGATTGTTTGAAAAATTCCCAAGATCTACAAGGAAGCGGAGAAACTGAAATTTCCGGTATATTCTCCGGAGGAACTTCCCAAAATTACGAATCCTATTGTAGCAAAGTCCTAGAACAGGATAAAATAGGCGGGTTAAATACGAAGACCCAAGAATGTATTTTTAATTGCAATGAGGCATACTGGTCCAAGGTCCAATCCGAAACAGATTGTAGCGGAGAAGGTTCCGAACTCATCTCGAATTCCGGAATAGAGACCTTGAATTGTGTGAGAAACTGCAAAGAACTTTATTCACCTGAACCAGAATTTTAAGTCCGAAAATTCGGAACAAAAACAGAATGACTGGGATCGTATCAGGCAAAAAAACAGAAATTAAGAAGGATATACTGAAATGAGTTTTGAAATCGCGATTGGGTACATGGAAACCGCCATCTTCGTAATCATGGGGATCGCGAGTATTCTTGCAGTTGCCGTAGTTGTAGAAAGAGCAATCATATTCGTAAAAAATACTAGAGACTCCTCCTTTGTGCTTCCTGAGATCATCAAAACCGCAAGAAACGGAGGACTTTCCGGAGCTCCTAAATTTTCGGAAACTTATCCTGAAAATGTATATGCTCGTTTCGCGGATTTTTCTTCCGAACATTCCAAAGGTGGAAAAGAAAGTTTAGAAGAGCTTATGGATGGCCAAATGATCGGAGAGAGAGTCGCTTTCGAGACCAGACTTTCCATCCTGAATACTTTAGGGAACAATGCTCCATTTATCGGATTATTAGGAACAGTATTCGGTGTGATCAGCGCCTTCTATAAATTAGGAACTCTTGGAAATGCAGCTGGAGAAGTTGTAATGAGAACTATCTCCCAAGCGCTTTTAGCAACTGCAGTAGGTTTGGCGGTCGCGATCCCAGTGGTAATGGCAAATAACTATTTCACAAGAAAACTAAAGATCATCCAAGCTAATCTGGAAATTCTATCCAAAGAATTTTTAGCAAGCCTGTCTCGGAAAAACTAAAACCGGGATTTCTATAAAGGAGATAGCATGGCAGGACAAAGTTCTTCCGGAGACGGCGAAGAAATAGGGAGTATAAATATCACTCCTATGGTGGACGTCATTTTGGTTCTTCTGGTGATCTTTATGGTTACCGCGAACTTTCTAAAAAAAGAATCCATCAATATCAATCTTCCAAAAGCGGACGCAGTAGATTCCAATTTGGCAAAAACCGTTCAGGTTGCATTATCTAAGGACGGAAAAGTTTTCCTAGAAGGGACAGAAACCGATATTCCGAGATTAGAAGCCCATCTTCAAAAAGAGGCAAAGATCCGTCCGAATATGAGGATCACCTTATCCGCAGATTCTTCTCTTCCTTATGGTAAGATCGCGGAAACTATGGGAAAGATCAAAAAAGCAGGCGTGCATCAAATCGCATTATCCGTTAAAAGGTAACTCGTTCGGATGAACCCTACTCTCGAAAAAGTCAAGACCGACGTGATCCAGAAACTTAAAGAGTTATCTCTTTGGGAGATATGCGTATACGGTTCCTTAGCTTTTCATATTTTTATATTCGCAACATATTATTATATCACTCATAGAGAAAGAGAATTCGTAGATAGCGAACAACTCGATATGAGCGTAGAAGTGGATATCGAGGACATTCCTCCTGAATTACTCGGAGGAGAGACTTCTCCCACTCATAAGGATCCGAACGAATGGGTAGAAGGTGCCAAAGAGGACGGAAAAGACCCCGATCCAAACGAGATCAAAGAAAATGAGATCAGCGGAGACGGAACTGATAAAGACGGATTCTTATTCGCATTTTACGGTGATCGGGCCCCTACTCCTATTATAGATTTTTCTCTTAGAGATTATTTTCCTGAAAGTGCCCGAGCTCAAGGGATCTCGGATGCGATGATCTATTTGGAAGTCCAGGTGGATGAAAAAGGGAATCTCATCAACGCAAAAGTAGTTAAGTCTTCTATCAAAGGTTATGGTTTCGAAGACGCAGCAGTAAAAGTGATCCGACTCGCTCGTTGGAGTCCAGGTTATGCAAAGGGAAGACCTACTCGCATGAATCATAGGGTCCCTGTCCATTTCGAATTAGACGACGATTGATCCGGACGTTCCGGATCGACTAAATATTTCCATACTTTTCACAATGGAAATATTTTTCTGAGTAAGATTCCTTATAAATCTAAGCCCTTTTTTCAAGAATAAGACTGCGGTTTTGGGCGCCCATTCGTCCATTGTAATTAGAGATGGAAACCGGGCGCTGGAAAATCGTATTAACCGCAATGGCGGCTTTAATACCCATTCTGTTCTTTATTTCACATTCTGATCCAGGAATGATCCCTGCGGAAAAAGAATTACCGGAAGAAAGCATCCTGCTCGTCGGGAAAGCTGAGAAAACTTCTTTAAGATCCATATTCTCAGGAAAACAAACTTTCTTGTATTTCGGTTTTTTGAATTCATCTAAGAAGGACCAGGAAGAACTAAAAAATTTCCTAACTTGGTTCCATTCTTCCTCTCTCAGTCATTCTCAATTCGTTTTCATCAGTCTAGATCCGGAAAAAGATAATCTTCAAGATTTGAAAGATAAATTTGGCAAATTAAGCGAGAAGATCTTACTACTAAAACCGGAAAGTTCTAGCTCAGCGTTGGAACTTGCAAGATCTTTCGGGATCCAAGCATACATTCTTCCGGAAAGCGGACTGGAATATAAGGCTGCTCTTATTTGGGTAGATGATTCTCCCAAGATCAGGGGGATTTTTCCTAAATTCCCTGAAAAACCGGACTCGATCTCTATCCCTAGTCTTTTAGTAGAGACCAGATAGTTCCCCAATTCTGTAAAAAATTTCCCAACCGATATATTATTTTACATCGTAAGTTCTCAAAAACGATCCCGACTAGAACGGAAAATCGTTGAAAAAGAGTATTGATACGAAGTAGAGTGGAAAGCCGCGTTAACAATTTGTTTCCGGAGCTTATCCAAATGCAAAAACGTACCTATTCGTTTTTCCTTCTTTTGTTTATACTTTTTACACTTCCTTTATTCGCTTTAACTCCCCCTCCCAGTTTGGAGTCTCAAGTTAATTCGTCCAATTTTATCGCATTAGCAAGACTTTCGAATGTAAAAGAGAGCAAGATATCCTCAAACTCTATCTCGGTCACAGCGAACGTGGAGATATTAAAGTCTTTAAAGGGAGGAAAAGATCTTCCTCAAAGATTCGAGATCGCATTTTTAGTATTCCCTGAACTTTTCGGGAAATGGCTAAAAGCCGCTCCTCAAGAGGGAGACTATATTCTTTTTCTAATAAAGAAAAAGGTAAAGGATAGCAAAGGGAACGAATCGGAAGTGATCGGTTTGTATGAGCCTCATCCTTACGCTTTCCGAGAATACACAAAAGAGTTAGAAGACAATATCTTATCCATTACTAAGAACTAAAAGGTAAATTTAAAATGAGATCTTACTTACGTTTATCCTCACTTTTCATATTATTCATTTCATCGGCTGGAATATTCTCTCAAACTCCACCTGGACTCGGAATGAAACAAGAACCTGCGGAACTTTTGGCTTCATTTAAAGAAGCGAATCCGAATCGTATCTCTCATCGTGGACTTTCTTCTTTCGTAGATTTATCCGATTCTATGCCTCCAGTAGGAGATCAAGGACAACAGAGTTCTTGTGTAGCATGGTCAACAGCTTACGCTACAAAATCCTATCAGGAATATACTGAAAGAAAGGATAGAGGTTGGAAATTGAGTGATTCGTCGGGAGGTCCGAATTACTCCAATATTTTCTCCCCTGCATTCATTTATAATCAAATCAACGGAGGTAGGGATAATGGTTCCTTGATCTCTGACGCGATGAGACTCGTTGTAGAAACGGGAGCGGCTCCTTGGTCCACTATGCCTTACGACGAGAGAAATTATCTTGCTCGCCCTTCCCAGGCTGCATTCAGTGCAGCTTCTTCTTACAAGGCCAAAGAATTTTTAAGGATCAGACAAACGGATCCGAACGAACTCAAAAACCAACTTTCCATGGGAAGACCCGTAGTTGCAGGGATACTAGTTTATGAAAACTTTATGAACTTAAAGGGCAAGGAGATCTATAAAGAAGGGATCGGCAAAACTTACGGAGGCCACGCGATCGCGATCGTTGGTTATGACGACTCTAAGGGTGTATTCAAATTTATCAATTCCTGGAGCACTCAATGGGGAGATAAGGGTTACGGTTATATCGATTATAGATGGTTCACCAAAGTTTGCCAATCTGCATTTGTTTTAGTAGACGATGTTGCCCCTGCGACTACGACCACCACGACAACACCCACTACTACAAATACAGAAACAAATGTTCCTACAACCACGGATGTAAAACCTGTTCCTCCTGAAAAAGTAAAACCGCTAGCTCCAAAAGAGATTGCTGCTACCCAAGGTTCTTTTTCCGACAAAGTAATATTAACTTGGGAATCCGTTTCGGTCGCAATCGGATACGAAATTTATAGAAAAGGCCCCGGAGATTCTTCCTTCTCTAAGATAGGTCTTTCCCAAACAAACGGATTTACCGACGACGGGATCCAAAAAGACGTCGCATATTCTTATAAGGTTGCAACATTAACCGACACAGATTCTTCCGATCTATCCCAAGGAGAAGCGATCGGATATGCAAAAACGGAAGAAGCCAAAGCTCCTCCTAAAGTAGTCGGGGTCAAGGCTAGCCAAGGTTTATATCCGAATAAGATCGATATAGTCTGGGAATCCATTTCAGGAATTTCAGATTACTCCATTTACAAATGGAATTCAGTGCAGAAAAAATATCTCTCGGTCGGAAGGGTAAAGAGTACTACTTATACTGACAATGCAGCCGCAAGAAACGGAGTAACTGAATTTTATGTGATCGCCGGGATCGGAAATGGAAAAACGGGAGATGCTTCCGATGCTGTTTCAGGTTTTACTCTAAAAGCGGAAGCAAAACCTCCTAAACCTTTCGGACTTACTGCAACAAAAGGATTATATAATAGTAAAATAGAAGTTCGTTGGCAAAAAGTTTCAGGTGCTTCTAAATATCTGGTCTATCGTTACGATGTAACCGGTCTCTTCGGAGGAGGAGCCTGGTCCAAAGTTGGAGAAGAGGCCAAAGAAGCTTATGTAGATGAAAAACTTTCAGGCCAATACGCATTTTATGCCGTAGCAGCCGTGAATAAGGATGGGCAGTCCGGACCATTCTCCGATTATGCGTATGGTTATATAGATCCAAACAAACATAGGGCAGCAAAACTTCCCTCTCCTACAAATCTGAAAGGGACTTTAGATCCTAAATCAGGTAAAATTGCACTCAAATGGGATCTTGTAAAAGGTGCGAACGAATACTATGTTTATAGAAAGAAGAGAGGATCTTCTGACTGGGCTTTCGTTTCAGGCACGAATGAAAAAACAGCGACCTATACTGCGGATGTTCCTGAAAAAGAGATCTTATATCTGTATTCGGTAACTTCCAAAACGGATCTTGGTGGAGAAAGTGATAAAGCTACTCCAGTGTCTGCAGTTCTCTCTCAAGCAAAACCTGCAAAAGTAATGCGATCCTTCGGAGGAGATTCTAGTTTAGAAAAGTTTAAAGGGCCTTGGACTGCGATGTCTTGGGATGGATCCAAAGGAGTAAACCAAGTTCTTTTGGAGATCGAAAGCCAAGACAATGTAAACTACGTGGTTAAGTTCAATAAGCAGAAAATTTTCGAAGGTAAGTATATAGAAAATAGTCCAATTATTGACAAAGAAGGAAAGTTCCGGATCGAAATAGAGAATACTGGAGATGCGCTCCAAGTAACTCTAAAAGACAACGGGATCATTAATCAAAAGTCTACTCTGAACTTTCTGAAAGAGTAATTTAGTTCTAATCGGATCGGTCGCCGCAAGCTGGCGGCCGATTAATCTCTATAAATCTCAAAAGTTAAATCCCGTTGTAGGAGCTCCTACAAAATTTATCCTCGGAAAAAACGTTTGTTAATATTGGTTTTTTCTGATATGCAAATCTCAGCTTTCCCACAAGCCTCTCCCCCCAATCCCAATGCAGGGTGGGGGTAAGTTTGAATTGAGTAGGAGTTCCTACAAATTAGAAAAGATCGACTTCTTTTGCTAGAACGAAAATATTTCCGATCTCTTTGAGTCTCTGAGTTAATTCAGGCGAGCTTAAAATTTTAGTGACCGCAGTTTCCGGCAGCTTCTGCATTTCTTTGAATCTTTCCTGGTAATCGTGGATCCAAATCTTACGACAAAATAAGTTCGCTTGGAAATAGTAGACTTGGTGGGTGATCAGGAAGTTTAAAGAATCTATATCTTCCAAAGCTTCCGCTGTGATGATAGCTTCTCGGTTATCAGAAAGTCTTCTGCAATAATCTATGAATGCGAGGTTATCCAAAAATTTGGTTAAATCCTGATCTGCCTTAAATTTGAAACTGATCGGGTCCAACTTGAATTCTTTGATCATTTCTCCCAGATCCAAAACCACCTGGTGGCTTTGGCTTTTTACTCCAAAATCATCTGCAGCAAAGCTGATCCCGAAATTCCAGAATCTTCTACAGACTGATTTGAGAGTCGCTTCCCCTTCTTCGTAAGGTTTTTCGATCAATTCCATACGAACGTTTTGAGGATTCAGATTTTGTTTTAGGAGTAATTCGTGAAAGCGGGTCACCTTCTCGTCAGTATCGAATGTATCGATGAGAGTTTGAGGAGAAATATTGAACTTTAAAAGCCCGGGAGAACCGCTGCAGGACATGATCAATTTTTCTAAGATCAAAAGTTCGATACGATTCAGATCTTGATCATGAGGAATATCTCGGATCAGGTCCGCATATCCTGCGTAAGCCTCTCCTCCTACGAAAACTTCCCCACCTTTCATGGAGAAAGTATGGTCCCTATGATTATAATGGATAATCGGTTGTATAACTGCGTCTGCTCTTTCGCTTGCGAAATAATCGTTTACTCGATTTAGATAAGTCCAGCTCCAACGAACTAAATTATCCTTTAAATTTTTTAAAGAAGAAGTTTCCAGCTCTCTAAATATCTCTTCTACATAAGAGATATAATTGCATTGGGTCCTTCCGATCCCGAAATCGAAATTTAATGTGCCAGTGCGAACAGCATGGTCATGGAATCTTCCCATAGCCGCATCGAAATTGGCTAAGTTTACCATGCCGGAATTGTCTAAGGGAGCCACGCCTATCAGAAGATTCTTCTTATCTCCGTAAGCATAATAACGAAATAGCTCCCTATGTGAAGGTTCTATGTCCGCGATCCTTTGTGGTATGAGTTGTATGAATTCTACTAGAGAAACTGTGGAAATATTCTGGAATCTAAGGAGGAAGATTGGCTTTCCACGATTTTCATTAATGAATACCGTCTTGAACTGTTCTAGATCCCCCATATCAAAGGATCTTAGCTTTAAGTCATAAGCATCGGTCATTTCGTTTGCGACATTAATCGGCATAGGGAGGGCTTCGCATGCGGGCAAGCCCGTGGACTGGATTTTAAACGACTGTTGTTTTATGTAAAGCGGAATCGTAAACTATCGTTCGCAATTCGATCTACACCCAATTCGGATAATTTTCTCTGTCCTGGCCCTTGGTTTACTAAAGTAACATCTCCTTCGATAATTACTTTCTTATCAAACAAAATATCACCTTCCACTTTCAAGGAGGTGCAGCGCACTAAAGAAGGGATCACTTGTAATCTATTACTAAAATCTTTGACCTTCTTATAATACGCTTCATCTAAAGAAACAACAAGCTCTCCAAGTCCTGCCTTCTTTCTTTCTTCCGACATCGTTACGGAAAAATCAGGATTCAAAGCATATGCATCCGATCTTCTAACAAGATAGTCTTCACATTTTTTTACGGGAGCGAAACGATCTCTTGGAATAATAAGTCCCTTTGTGTTCGAGAAGTTTTGGATCGCGGAACCCATTGCAGTTTCTAATTGTAGAACTTCCTTCCCTTCTACCTTTTTAGGATTCACGATCAAAGAGAGTTTAAATGATCCTGATAATAACTTCTCTTTTAAAACATCTAATCGTATCCAAAGATTATTTGTGGAGAATGTTCTAAATTTACCTAAGCCCTCGAATTCGTGCATATGATCCGGAGGGACTTGAGCAGTTTCTAATAATTGTAAGTTCTTCTTTTGCCCGTTTACGATCCTTCTGAAAATCGCTCCACCTTTCTTATCGGCGAGAGTTTTAGGGGTCATCTCCATACAAAAATCCAGATTTTGTTTCAGAATATATTCTAATATTCCTGCATGAACAGTAGCGCCTAAATTATCTCCATTGGAAACGAATGCGACCTTGTATCCTTTTTCTAAAAGTCGATCCAATAATCCGGTTTCGAGCAATGTAAACCAAATATCTCCATGGCCTGGAGGGCACCATTCCTCCGGATTATCTTTGGAGATTTCCAGAGGTTTTAATTCCGGCACAACCAATCTTGGAACCTTATGTTGTAAGAAGCTTGTAGGATAGTTCTGAGTAAATTTGATCTTTTTCAGTTCTTCCTGACTTTCGTCCTGAGTACTGAAACTATCCATTAGAATAAGTGGGATCTCTATTTCGTATTTTTTTCGGATAAACTCGATCTGCCTACAGACAACTTCTAAAAAGCTCATCTGGTCCTTAATCTCTATCAAGGATTTAGGACCGGAAAGTCCCATGCTGGTGCCGAGGCCGCCGTTCAATTTGATAACGACTAACTCTTTTAAGTATTTAGGATCTCCTGGATATTCGGACTCGATCTGCTCTAAGGAAATCTCGTCTTTACTTGGATCCAAGTCTCCGACTTCTTCCCATTTTACGATCCCGGTTTCTCCGTTTCGGACTTCTTGGATCTTAGAAATAAAATCGGAAGTGAATTCCTCGGATAGGCCCTCACCTATCATCTTGGTCCTTACCAATTTTTCAGATTCAGAATTTATCGGATCCATCTTATAATCCCTTTCGCATCAAACATTTCATCGAACTCGCCCAATTCAATCGTATACTTTTCTTCTTTGGAAGAAGGGTCATATATAAGTTTTAATTTCACTTCCCTTCCCCCTTCCTTCTGTACAGGCTTTTCGTTTTGCTCTCCGTATAACGGAAGAAAAACGAGATAAGAATAGATATACACTGATTTTTTGGCATTCTTTCTATAATATAAAATACCTTTCTCTGCCAGATCCCGTTTTAGGATTTTTGTATAGGGGACTGGGAACGTTTTATTCCAAACGGACAATAAAGTTTTGTCCATCTCGGAATATTTCGGGACATCGGAATACAATTGAGTTACGGAAAAAAGACAAGTCCCAAAGACCAGGAAACGAAAGAGGGCTTTCATAAACTTTCTAGACAGTCTAGGAAATCGAACGTATTCTTCAAGTAATTACTGATCGAAGATAAAGGCTTAAGTTCCCCGAGAAGAAAGGAGCTTATTTAACGGATTCTTTATATTTAGAATAAGTCTCGTTATCCGAATCGAACACTATGTCCGCGGTTGCACAGATCACTCCACCCAAAGAGACAATCCTCACATTCAGTAGGAACTCCTGGTCTTGAAATACCAATTGACCTAAAGCAAGATATTCAGCCCCGGAAAGTTTACCGATTGATACGATTTGGTCGTTTAGAACGAGTCCGCTTGCCTGAAAATCCTGCTCTCCTATCACACGGTTCAGCCTATCCCTTTCCAATAATTGAAAGGTTTTCGGATCGAATAATTCTTTTCCAAGTCTGTCGGTAACAAGCCTTCCTAATTGGGAATTACTTCCATCCTCGTTGACGATGTTCAGGATGGCGAGTCTTGCGGGAAGTTTCCCTCCTTGGGCCTTTAGAGAAGCCAGGAATTGATATCTAAGCTCGGATGAGATAGTCGCCACACCCGAATTCGGATCTTTGGCTTTCTTTTTACGTTCGGGAGAAGAAGCACATGCCCCCAACAAAAATACCAATATTCCCGAAATTAGGATCCTGCTTTTCATCTTCTCTTCCTATATTAAAAATATTTAATTAAAGTGACCTGATTTCCGGTACTATTGAATTTTACCAGGTCGAATGTGGACAGTGTTAGTGTTAAACCCCTGCCATGAGTAATTCCTTCCGAATTCAGCTTTTCCATGCTGCTTTTCAGAAGCCTAGCATGATTAAAACCTTTTCCCTCGTCGGTGATCCTCACACCCAATCTATCTCTGGAGAGTGAATACTCTACTTTTACCTTTTTAGATTTATAATAAGGATCCTTTTGTCTTTCCTGGACGAATCTGAAATAATTCCCTTCGGCCATCGCTCTAGTTTTCTCTTCGAAACTGATATTCAAATTCCCGTGCTCGATCGCATTAATGATCATTTCTCTGAGACAATTTCTCATAGCAGTGATTGTGCTCGGATCCACGAATCTATATAAATTTGTGGTCATTCTTTGGCTAAGCAACTCGGCATTCTGAAGATAATTGTTCGCTGAATAGACGGTCTTCTCGTCATCTACAAATCTAGACATTAAGTCTTGATCCGGCTCGTATGCTCTTCCTAATATTTCTCTTTGGCCCTCATATTCCAAAATTTGGAATTGTACCTGTAGTTCTTTCGGTTCCCTCATATATTTTTGTAGGAACTCCCCTAAAAATCTTACCGGTTTTCCTTCAGAAGCGAGTTCTTCCAATTTTTCTAATACATATAATTTTTTATAAGCGTCCTGTAGCTCTCCTGCTTTATAGATCAACTCCATAAAGTTTTTGCCGATGACTTCTTGCGGCTTAAAACCCAAGTGTTTGGACACTGATTTGTTCGCTGCGAGTATGTTCCAGTTTTGGTCCAAAGAAAAAAGAAAGTCCTCTTCTACTTCGAAAAGGCTTCTGTATTTTGCTTCCGACTCTTCTGCTTCGTTCCGGATCTTTCCGAGCTCTTCTACCCTACATCTTAACTGATCCGAAAGTCCTTTGATACGATCCGCTAAACCTAAAGAAAGAAGGCTTACTTCCATCACTGATCCGACCTGGATCCCCCAAAGTGTGAAAAAATTATTCGGTAGAACTCCGAAAGATTTTAATCCGAACAAAAAGCTAAAGAGCAAAAACGATGACCAAGCTAGTAAGAAATATTTAGCCTCTCTTCTTCCTGAAATAAGAGATTGTACACCGTTCAAGAGTATAAAAGGCAGAGCGCAGAACATAAGGACCAAGCTGCACATGATCGCAGTCCTATATTCCCAGAAGAACAAAGTTGAGAACATTCCGCCTAAACAAAGAGCAAATAGCACATAATAGATTTTAGAAGTCTTAGGGGTATATTCCGGGGCATTTAAAAAGGAACGACTAAAAGCTCCTGCGGCAAGTAACACCGTGAAAATGGAGAACGGAAGGCTGTAATTCGCCCAGAAGACAGAATTTCTCCATAAATACTGAAAAGAGAGACCATTCAGGGTAAATTGAAATAATATATAAGATTATATATAAAAAAGATAATATAGATAACTTTTATCACGAGTAGAAAATAATAGAAAAAGATTATATACCACCATGATGAGCATGGACCCGTAATACAAACCTAATGCCAGTTGTTCTTCGAAAGCATGCTCGGAGAATTCGTTTTTGGAAAACGCCAAGAATGGAAGTAAAATGGAACTGGAACTAGCGATCCGGAAATAGATCTCTCTTTTGGCGCCAGGCTCGTCTGTGAAAGGATATGCAAAATTTCTATGTTCTAAAGGACGAGAACCGAACTCTCTTAAGTCTCCGGAGAAATTAGATGCAGAACTGGAGTTTCTTCCCACATAAAGATCTACAAAATCCAAAAGTGCATAATCTATCTCAAGGATCCATTCTATAGTTTTGTCTTTTAAATTTTCAGTTCTTAAACGGACCCAAATCGCAGATTTAGAATATCCTAAACTATTTTGAGAGATCTTTTCGGATTCTCCCCGATCGAAAATTTTTAGTATTTCAGGAAATGTTTTTTTACCGGACTCATCCTGGATTACGGATAGATAAGGCAGAAGAGGCACCCCGTCCATTTTCTGCTCTAAGAAAAGCCTATCCTTTTTTTCATAGGCCTGCCCTTCTCCCCAAACCGAAAGAGAAGAAAAAAATACGATCACAAGAATAATAAAAACTTTAAGTTGATTCCGTATTTTTTTCCGCATAGGGGTTCAAGATCGTACGCGATTATTAGAAAAAAGCGCCTATAAATTTTATAATTTTATCAAAAATCTGTTTGGATACTATAAAAGTCCCGATGCTACTTCCCAACTGAGGAAGCATGAATACTAAAAAGATCCGAGTCACCTTATTCTTCCAATATCCGCTGAAAGTTTCGGTATCTTCTCCCAATTTTTCAAAATCTTCGACCAAAGGTTTTCTAAACCAAGACTCGGATAATGCTGCGACCCAACCAGGTTTAATGATCGGATTAAAATTACCGATAGGCGCGGCGATAAAAGCAAGTAAAATGGAAATAGGATGAGCCAAAGCGATGATCGCCCCAAGAGCGGCAAGTCCACCCTTCACAAGGATCCAACGAACCAGGAATTCCTGCCCCTCTTCTTTTCCTCCGAACCAATACAATGCGGTAAACGCAGAAATAATGATCGCAGGAAATAATAAAGGTCGAACAATATCCCAAAAACCTTTTGTAGGAAGAATATCCAGATGTTCAATATTTCGATCTTCCGAAATATTCTTCATGATCCCTTCTAAATGTCCCGCTCCGACCACTGCAAAGATCTTTTTCCCTACTGCAGCTTGTTCCCTTATTCTTTGAGCAAGATAGGAATCTCTTTCGTCTATGATCACATTTTTAACGGACTGATATCTGGAAGGAAGTTGGGAGAATAGATCTTTTAGCACGTCGTCGGATTTCATCTCTTCGATCTTCTCGGGAGAAATTTCTTCTTTGGCGATCAAAGAACTAACGAGTGTAGAGAATAAGAACATTCTACTCCAAAATCCCACGTTCCACCATGCTCTTTTTAAAGTGGTCGAGATTTCCCGATCCACAGGAACGATCTTAGCATGGATCTTATTTCCTTCATCGATCGCTTTTCTCATTTCGTCTCCAGGACGAATATTTCCATGGCCTAATTTTTTTTGGAAAGAAGAGAGAATGAGACTGGAAAGAAGAAGCCACATCTTTCTTTCCTTAAACACTTTAAAAATATCCAATTTTTTCCAATGATCTGGATCCTGAACGGATCTCATTCTGGAAGCGCAAAGTTCCACACAGACAGTATCAGGTTTTTCTTCTTGGATGATCCTGGATACCTCATCGATACTTTTTTGGCTGATATGAGCAGTCCCCAGTATGATAATTTGAGAACCGTTTAATTCCAAGCTGCGGATCGGTTCGGATGATGCGATTGTTTGCAAGAGAGACATTTTCCTTTGTTTACATACGTTCCCTCAAGCTGAATGTTATGAAACTCAATTTTTCTAAAAAGAGTAGGAATTCCTACGGGAATTTTTTAGGGAAAAATCGTCACATAATTCGGTTCCATTACAAAAGAATTTTAGATAAAAAAGATTTGATGGAACTGACATGATCCTGGAATACTAATCCGGCTCGTCTTTTTCCGAAGTCGGGATTTTCGTAGATGGGATCGGTTTTAAAACGACCGAATTTAGATTTTATTAGAACTAACTGAGTTTTTAACTGACTATAGAATATGCTTAATAAGGACGTAAAGATTATAAACGTCGGGATCGCGGATATTCAAGGCGGCCAATCGCCTTCCGTGATCCGCACCACATTAGGCTCCTGTATCGGAGTCGTCTTATATTCTCCGGAGAAAAAGGTCGGAGCAATGGCTCATATCATGTTAGCCAAGGATCCTTCCGGAAAAGATGCTTCCAAAAATCCGCATAAATATGCGGAGACTGCCCTGCCTGAACTAGTAAAAAAAATGGCGGAGTTAGGTTGCACTAAGGGAGAATATTTTGCTCGTCTATTCGGCGGCGCATCTATGTTCAAAGGAATGAACTCCAGTTTTCTCCAAAACATAGGCGATCTAAACGTAACTGTTGCTAAAGAATTTTTAGATAAAGAAAAAATAACGTTACTCGTAGAAGAGGTAGGCGGTCATGAAGGAAGAACGATCAGCCTCTATTTGGACGACGGCAGGATCCTTTTAAAAAAAGGCGGATTCGAAAAGTACCTTTATAAGGTCAGGTAGGCACGTATGAAGGAAAAGATAGACCAACTTTTTGAAAACGAAGCCCAGCTTCCTAAAATTTCCTCCGTTGTAAGTAAAGTAATGGAGATGGTAGGAAAACCGGACGTTGTCATTGCGGATCTTGCTAAGGAAATTTCGAAAGATCCGGGATTAACCGCTGCGGTTATCAAACTTTCCAACTCCGCATATTTTCGCCCTGCAAAACCTGTAAAGACTGTACAAGAATCTTTAATGACTCTAGGAATTAAAACCGTTAAAGAAATCATTCTACTGAACGAAACCAAAGGGATCTTAAAGAAAGAACTGAAAGGTTATCAAGTTGAAGGAGAAGCGAACTGGCTCCATTCCTTGATCGTCGCGGAACTTGCGATGAGGATCGCTGTTCAGAAAAAATTAAAGATAGATAAGGACGTAGTTTTTACCGCAGGACTTTTGCATAATATAGGCAAAGTGATCCTTTCTGAATTTTTCCCTACTGTGCTTATGCAATTTAGGACCGAGTTACAGACTTACGAAGGACCTTATACGGATCTTGAAACAAAGTTTTTCGGTTATACTCACCAAGAAGCGGGAGCAAAACTTTTATCCAAATGGAATTTCCCTCAGGAATTGATCGAGGTCGCTAGCTTCTACACTGAACCTGAAAAAGCGGCCCAATTCCCAGAACTTGTTTCCGTAGTTCATATCGCAAACTGTATTGTGATCCTTGGCGGAATGGGAATTGACATAGGCGGTTTGAAAATTCCACTCTCTCCTAAAGCCTTACAAAACGTAGGTGTGTCAGAGGGAGATCTGCAAATGTATTACACTCTTTTACCCGAGATGGCGAAACATATCGAAGAGTTGATCTCGGTTTGAAAAACATTGCACTGATCGGTCCTAGAGGCGTCGGAAAATCTAAAATCTCCCGTAAACTTTCCAAGCTCACAGGCAAACCGGTTGTTTCTACCGACATGATAGCTGTCTACCTGACAGGTGGCGTTTCCATTCCGGATTTTGTAAAATCACATTCCGGAAATTGGAAGCCGTTCCGAGACTTGGAATTCGAAATTCTGAAACAGATATCGAGTTCTAAAAATTTGATCTTGGACTGTGGAGGTGGGATCTTATTCGATCAGGACGATTCCGGTAAGGAAATCGTAAGCGATAGAAAGGTTAAGATCCTAAAGGACACCGCGACAATCATTTCCCTTTCTAGAAAATCGGAATACTTAGTAGAAAAAATCCAGAATGATCCTACAAGACCTCCCTTGAGCGCCGTTCTGTCTTATAAAACGATCTTAGAGTCCAGGCTTCCCCAATATAGAGCCCATTCCGATTTCCAAATTGCTCTAGATGACCGCAGCGTAGAAGAGGTTTGCGAGGAAATCCTACGCAGATCCGGCTGGGCATAATACTAAAAGGGCGTTCTGCCCTTTTCTTAAACGCCCTGAATTTTAGGAATATTCCAAAAACAGAAATATCTTTACGTCTTTCTAATGGAATTAGAACCTTCGTAATAGCCCGGATAAGAAAAAAATCGATTTTATTGCGTTCCCGGTTTGTAGGAATTCCTACAAACCTAAACAAATCTCTTTAAGATCGTTCGGGTTTATAAAAAAGAAAAATGATACAGTTAGAACTAGAGGTCCGAGATGATAGAAACGGAGGTCCCGAGGAAGAATAAAGCTTCCTTCGAGAAACTGGTAAAAGTAATTCGGCAGAGAAATTATAAAAAAGCGACGGAATATACTTATCTTAGATATAATTTAGACTTCCTCTTATTCGCGGATAAACCCGCTGAAAAAGTGGTCACAAAGGATATCGAAAAATACATAGAACATCTGAGAAAGAAGAAGGTATCTTCTTCTACAATCCAGATCAATATTAGCTCTTTAAAAATGTTCTTCGAAGAAGTTCTGGATATGAACGTATTCGAGGACTTTAGAAGACCTGCGAGAGAATATAAAACTCCTAAGGTTTTAAGTCAAAAAGAGATCTCTTTACTTTTAGAGACTGCTTCAGAGTCCCCTAGATCACATCTTCTTTGCGGGCTTGCATATTATGCAGGATTACGTGTAGGTGAGATCATTCGGCTTAAATGGGGGCAATTCGATCTTTCTAAAAAAACGATCAAAGTGGATTCTCCGATCCCCACTCAAAATCGGACTGTGTCCATGGATCCTGAACTTCAGAAAATCCTAAAGAAGTTTGAAAAAGAAGTCGGAACGGAAAAGACATCTTTCTTATTTCCTGGAAAATACCAAGGTACACATTTAACTTCTAGAAATGTGGAAAGACTTGTAGGAGATCTTGCAAAAGACGCTGGAATTAAAAACCAAGTGACCCTATTTACTTTGCGCCATAGTAGAGCGATCCATCAATTGGCGGAAGGAAAAAGTTTAGAAGATATCAGAGAGTTTTTGGGGCATAAGAGCCTGGCTACCACAGAAAGTTATCTTCCGATCCGAAAAAACCTGAGACCTCAGGTTCGCCAAAAGCATATACAAGATGCTTTGAAAGAGATTAAGAAGAAGTATAAGTACTAAGTTAAGATCCTTATCCGGCGGAAACGCCGGATCTTCTTGTTTCTCTAATATTTCGTTTTTTTAATAGAAGAGTTTGTATCCTAGAATGGACTTCAGGAGTTAGTCCCATTCTAGAGAATACGATTGCCCCTAGAATGAAAAAAGTCCCTACTATCGGTCCGAACAATAAAGCGAGTCTCCAACCAAGCTCCGGTTCCTGGGCCCCGGCCCCCGTTTTGTATCCAATCTCTTCTAAAAGAAATCCTAAAAATGCAAAACCGATCGCTCTAACTACTTTAGTGGCCATTTTCCAAAATCCGAAGTAAGCACCTTCTCTTTTTTGCCCGGTTAAAAGTTCGTCGTAGTCTACAACATCGGCCACCAAGGAATCGAAAAGTAAAATGGAACCTGCGAATATTCCCCCGAAAAAAGAGGCGAATAAAGGAGCCTCATACGAACCTTGAGGAAGGATCGGATACAGAAATACAGTCATCACTCCTAAGAGCAAACTCCCCCAGAACGCGGGCCATTTTTTGCCGAATTTTCTAGCTAAATAGATCCAAAACGGAATGGATATCGTAAGAAAAAGTGCAAAGGGCAGAAGTATCCGGACTACCACTTGAGAATCTTCCAATAATAATCTTTCTTTATAATATAATAAACCGATCGAAGAGTTCAATGTTCTCGCAGCGGTCGCTATTATGAACGCCATAAGCAATGGGAGAAAATAACGATTTTTTAATATGGATCTTACGGATCTAAAAAAATCCAAAAAGTTTTCCGTCGCCGAACTTTCTTTTGTTTTTTCTCTTATATTAGGTTTGTCTTTTCCTTTTGTGGAAACATAAGAAAGTAAGGATACAAAAATAAGAATGACCGCAATCGTAACGGAAGATAAACTCCTAGAGGCAAAGGAGCTATTCTCTCTCGAACTCCAGATTGCAGGCAGAAGTAAGCCGGATAAAAGTCCCAGATTCGCAAAGAATAATCTCCAACCGAAAATCCGATTTCTTTCTCCGCCAGTGAAACTGATCTCTCCTCCTAAGCTAATATGAGGGACTGCGATGACTGTCATAAACGTATTCACCAAAAAATACGTGGCGACTAAGTATAAAAATTTAGAAAATTGTGATGCAAGTTCTGGAGGCGAAAATAAAAAATAGGCCCCGAGTCCCAGCAAAAACCCGCCTGCTAAAATATAAGGCCTTCTTCTTCCGTTTGAAAATCCGGTTTTGTCCGAAATATATCCCATGATAGGATCGCTGATTGCATCCCATAAGATCGCAATGAGCATTGCGATCCCAAATAAGGAAGGTTTTAAGCCGACTACGGAAACATAAAAATCCAAAAGATAAATTTGGGCCATCGTTTCAACGGCAGTGATCCCTGCTTCTGCAGACGCGTAACCTGCCATCGTACGATTGGAAAGTGTTTCGTTTTGAATCATTCGGTTAAATTTTAAAAAAGCCGAAGGTGACTTTCGGCTTCTCTGTTAGACTGATCCAGATATAAGATCTAAAATTTTTGACCCGATTTAGTTAATAAAACATTTCCAGGTACCGCTCAATTTTCCGGATCTGAGTAGATGGATTTCTCCCATCTCCGCCATTACCTTCTCGCTTTGTGTAGGTCGGAAGAATACATAATCGTCAGGCTCAAGCTCCGTTTTTTTGGATCCGTTTAGGATACTTTGGTTCGTGCTAGAACCGAATAAGGAATTATCTTCTAAACCTCTAGGAGATTCCTTCTTTGCCGAGTAGGCTCCTCCATAGATAAAATAGGTGATCTCTTGATTTGGATTCCAGATCGGGAATAAAAAGGAAAAGGATTCTAAAAACGGGATCTTCGTTCCTTCCAATTTTTTTAATACAGGAGTAGCTATAAAGACTGCGGGAGAATGTTCTTCTAAACTTTCCACATCGAAATCTGTTGGTTTTACAAGAGCAGATCCAAGAGATACATCGTTTACTACACCAGGATTTTTTTGGTAGAAGCCATAGGTTTTACTTCCTCCCCCGTTATATACCAACTCTTTCTTGAATAATGTCGGATATTTGATTTTTCCTTCTTCGATAAAAGAGGAATATGTTTGCAAAGAACTCTGGAGAGATTTTTCCATAGCCGCAATTTTATTTCCAAAGATCACAGGAACGGAAGCAACATGTGGTTCGTATCCCATATATCCTGAAAGTTCCAGGCTTTGTGGATTATTTTGTATGAGTTCCAACAATGACAGAGAACTCTCAGGTTCAGGAAAACCTCCTCTATGTAGGCCTATATCGATTTCCAAACTTAATTTTAACTTTATATTCTTCTCTTTTGCAAAACTAAGATATTGTTCTACCCTTTTAGAAGTATCCACAAGCCATTGTGCAGACTGGAAATTTTCTTTTTTAGTTTTGGAATAGATATCTTCCAAAGCGGAAACAGGCATCGGTTTTCCTAAAAGAATATCAAACTTTTGGAATTCAGGATCATTCAAGAGCATTGCGACATCTCCCGAATGAAACACCATGAGTCGTTTAGATCCAGTAGATCGAACAATGTATTTTAGAAGATCCAAAGATGGAAGGGACTTTACCACGACTCTATATTCTAAAGGTGGTTTGATCTTTTCTTTTAGAACTTTCAAATTGGAATCTAAACGGTCCAAGTCCAAAAGTACGATCGGTTTTCCTGGACCTCTTTCTTTAAGTTCCAAATTTAAAGTATGAAAATAAGGAGTATATCCAGCTCCGTTGTCCTTAGGTTTCATAAATAAAACCACTAAAAGTAAAACTGCAAAAAGCCAGAGCATTCTAGGATTAGAACCTTTTCTATACATGTATTCTCTCCGAAAGAAATCCGATTCGGATTTTAAGAAATGGATCTATTCAGGCAAACGGAATTTAGGGAGAGAAAGATTAAATCGAACAGCGATCATTCGAATTATAATTACGCTTAAAGCGGAAATTCCGGTATTCAAACTTCCGTCCACACCGAACCGATCCAGAATAATATACAAGATCGCACCTGCTAAACATGCAGTCGCATAAATCTCTTTCCTGAAGATCATAGGGACTTCGTTGATCAATGTATCTCGGATTACTCCTCCGAATACTGCAGATACCATTCCGAGTATTGCAGAGGCAAAAGGATTTACTCCACCTAATAATGAAATACGAGTCCCGATCACTGTGTAAATCCCGATCCCTACAGTATCAAAAAAGAAAATCCCTGTTTTCATTCGGATCAGATACCTAGGAAAAAGAAATGTAATCGCAAAACCTGCAAAGATCGCCCAAAGAACATTCGAATCTGAAACCCAAGAAACTGGGTAATTTCCCAGAGTGATGTCTCTTAAGGTTCCTCCACCAATCGCAGTGATAAACCCTGTGAAAAAAACGCTGAACGCGTCTGCGTGATATGTTTTCTTTTCGGCGGCTGCCAATGCGCCGGAGACAGCAAACACTGTAACTCCGGCCAAATTGATGAAGTAGGAAAGATCCACGTTATTTTGTTACGTAAGTGGTCTGTTTCTTTCTTCCTTTATTTCTGAGAGAAGGTCCAAGAAGTGCATTCGCTCCCGGGAAAAAACTTCCTATCTTTGCCAAAAATCCTCTGGAACCTGGGATCAACACTTCCAAAGGTTTTTTAGGGATCACTTTGTTAAATATGATCTCAGTAACATCTTCCGTTTTTAAATATTTGTTCCCTGAAAAAGTCATAGAGGCTTCTTCATAATCTTTTTGTAAATCAAGCATTGGAGTTTGGATCGCGTCAGGACAAACCACGCTCACAAAAACGTTTTTAGGTTTTAGATCCGCAGCAACCGCCAAGGAAAATCCTCGAACTGCAAACTTAGAAGTGGAATACAAAGAGATCCCAGGAATTGGAGCGACTCCTGCCAAAGAAGCGATATTAATAATATGGCCATTGCCTTGAGCAATCATACGGATGGCAGCTTCTCTTGTTCCATACATCAGACCTTTTGCATTGATGTCCATATGCCTGTCTATGTCTTTGGGAGAAATATTATAGATGTATCCAGGTAAAAGATATCCTGCAACGTTCATTAGGATATCCAACTTCCCCCATTTTTTATAGACGAAGTCCATTGTCTTCTTCCAATCGGAAGGAGAACTTACATCCAATTTTGCGGTGAGCACTCTGTTTTTATCCCATTTCTGTTTGGAAACGTAGTCTTTGAGTCCTTTTTCGTTCAGATTCGTCAGAACAATATTATGACCTAAAGAATAGGCTTTCTCCGCGAGACTTTTTCCTAAACCTCCGCTTGCACCTGTGATGAGTATGTTCATTTATATTCCTATTTTACTATGAGATTTCCGAATTCCAATTGTCCGAAGGAGAATGTTGGGCTTGTTCCTGGAAATAACCAAAACCCGCTCATCTCCGAAGAAGGCATAACGTTAAAGAACTCAGGATCCCGTAAAGAAGGCCCTGCAATTTCCTTTTCCAATACCATGGAGATGTATTGATCCAATCCTATCTCCAAAGTGTTTCCGTTTAAGATGACTTCCATTCCGGTATTCTTCGCATATTTCCTGACTCCAGGGATCCTGGATTTTAAAGGGTTATAATTGTCTGCGCTTACCCCGTTCTCGCTGGTTACAAAGATCCCTTCGGGAGTGTTTGCGACCAAACTGTGATTCCCGTATGTATGCCCAGGAGTTTTGATAAGAGCTACTCCCCCACCAAGATCAGTATCCGCGTCCAGTAAGACAACTCTGTCCATGGAAATTCCTCCGGAACCATTTGGACAATACCAATCCGATTGAGGAGGAAGAAGTCCTTGGATAGAATTCCATTCTTCTTTCATTACTAAAAGTTTTGCGTTCGGGAAATATCCAGGCTGCCCGTTTGCACCTAACCATTTACGAAGATCTTGGGTATGCAAATGGTCGAAGGAAATATAGTCCACTTGTTCAGGAGGAAGTCCTACTTGTTTCAAACATTCTTCGACCGTATTTAATGTGGGAGCCATGATCTTTCTTCCAAGGTTCTGGAAAGGACCGAAACTTTGAGAAAGCCTTTTGAAAAAAGGAGTTTCAGCATTTGCATCCACATCGGAAGGGGAAAAGAGTAAGGTCCTGATCCCGTCGGAAGTTTTGTATTGGATGATGAACAATCGATTGATGATATGAAGGAAAGGTGTGGGAAGACTAAATGCGTTCAAAAGAGCGTATTTTGTAGGATAAGGGACTCGGACTAAATCAAAAGATTTATAATATACTACCTGGGGTCCCGATAAAAATTTATCTCTAAATCTTCTGGCCCTTCTGCGAACATCTTCCAAACGATCTACCGGGGCTGGAAGACTTCTGGAGCCGATAAAATCTTTGATAGGTTTGATCGCGGAATCTTTTTTGGAAGCCGGTTTTTTACCGGATTTGGATGGAGTTACCTTAGCCATATTATTCCCTCATGTTCATTTCCGTTTCGATACTCGAATCGGATCTTTATTTAATTCAATTCTCTAAAAACTTAAAACGGTTTATATAATGCTAAATAAGCGGAGAAAGTCCCGAGGATCGGTAAACCATACCATAAGATCTTTGCAAATTCAGGTTTTTTGTAATATGCAGTCAATAGACCACCGAATACCAACCAAATTACGATCTTTGCAATTACCCAACCAGGAAAACTTGTGAGAAGCCCGATCCTTGCAAGCATCCCAAAACCACCGACCAGTATGAAGGTCATTCCGAGTCCGTGAGCGGATGCGATTAATTTTTTAGGAGCGTTCTCTTTTGTGCCTCCTCCAATTACGTGAAGAGCAAGACCGCCGTAAGCTGAAAATAAGAATAAAATTCCTAAGATATGGATCAGTTTATAAACTGGATAAGAAATCATAGGTGCTCATTCTCAAGATCTTAGGATCTTCTGGAAAGCGAAAAACGAGAATCTACTTTTCTAAAAGATGTTGTACTCCGACCCAATTACCTACAGGAGGAGATTCTATATATTCTTGGCAACGTTTTCTGTATAAGATCGCCACTATATCTTCCGGATATACTTTTAAGGCTTGTTCGAAATTCTGCAGAGCTTCCTTAAAATTCCCGACCTTGTATAGAATAATCCCTCTGGAAATAAGCGCGATCGTAGCATCCTTCAATTTGCGAATATGAGGATCGTCCGATTCGTATACTTCGTAAATTACGATCGGCTGGCTTTTTCCTTTGACCACTACGGAATCCACTTCTCTGATCGCGAGTTCATCCGCGATGGTAAGACTAGATAAAGTATGTTGAGTAATTAATATGTCCGCCTTATACAAGTTTGTAAGACTTTCCAATCTGGACGCAACATTGACCGTATCTCCGATCACTGTCGTATCTAGTCTATGAGAAGATCCTACAGTCCCGAGCATCAAACTTCCGGTGTTGATTCCTATTCCGATCCGAACACCTTTCACATGTCCATGAGCTCCTACGACCTCTTCCTCCAATTCACGAACCCTTCTTCTCATATCGATCGCAGCAAGGATTGCCCTGTCTGCGGCGGATTTTCCTTCCCAATGATTTTCCGAATGGATCACTCTTTCTGCCGAGAATAAAGCGAGGATCGCGTCCCCCATAAACTTATCCACAAAACCTTCGTACTTTTGGATCAGCGGCTCCATTTTCGCCAAGTATCCATTGATAAACTTGAAGTTTTCTTCAGGAGTCATCTTCTCAGAGATCGTTGTAAAAGATCGAATATCCGTAAAGAGCACACTCATCTCTCTTAATGCGGAATCTCCTAGATTTACATCTACTGCAGAATCTTTTCCAAGCACGCTTAGAAACTGCATCGGAACAAATCGGAAGAATGCATTCTTTTGACGCGCGAGCTCAAGTTTTTGATGACTGAGTTCTATGTTCAATTCTTCGGACTGTTTGTATAGATCGATGAATCTGTTTGCGAGAATTGTAGTTAAAGAGATCACAAATAGAAGATATGCGAACTGAGTGAACCGGATCCCTGATTGGAAGAACATAGAATCCAACACATCGTAGCCGGATATAAATACGATGATGAACATACTGATCGCCATGAGAGAAGCGTCTTTTTTGCGTAAATAGACCGCTTTTCCCATGAAGTACAATAGATAAATTAAAGAAGGAAGAATAGAGATCTGCCATGCTCTTAAGCTTGTAATTAAATATTGAAAAGGAGCAAAGAAGGAGAAAAGAAAGATCAGAAAACTCCAAGAACTGATCGTTACGATCGCTGCATTCGGCCAAGTGGAACCGTAAAAATAATCATGCAAAAAAAGTAGGAACAAAGACGCAAGTAGCGCAACAGAACCGTATTCGATCCGAGTAATCCAGGTCGTATCCTGAATAAAATCGAAGATGATCGTGGATCTACTCAAAGAATACACTGCCATCGAAATGGAGAATACTCCGAAGTACAGATTATACTTATCCGTTCTTCTTTTAGAAAAAATGAGAAGATGATATAACCCGAAAAAAATATAGATCGTATTTAAACTTAAATTGAGAAGTACTCCGACCTTTTTTGAAAAATCGTATTCTACTCCTAAAGTATAATCCCCATCCAAATAAAATCCCAGATCCACGTTCGTAGGAGTGAATATAGAAGAGAGTGTAGAATATTTTTCTTCTGAAAGTTGGATCGCAGGAGCATCTCCTAGTAAATGGAAAACGATCCGATTCTCCCCTTCTTTCAGAAGACTAGAATCTACTTGGATCTCTAGATCTCTCAGAGTTTTGCGGATCTGCATTTTCCCATTCTGATCCAAATGGATCTCTTTTTGAAGAAGATGTCCGTTTAAGTAGATCTCCCAGTTTTCGCCTATAAAATTTAAATACAAACGGATCGGATTTAAAAATGCCTGAGTTTTAGGATCGAAACCTAAATTAAATTTTGTCTGAACGGTAAACTCTTGTAGTCTTTCCGACACTGGAGTTTTGTATAATTGGTTCAGAACGATCGGAAATTTTTCGATCTTCAGAAAACCTTCTTCTTCCGATCCAAATCCGTCCTTAAACTCTTGCTTAAATCCCTTTACGGATTCCCATTCCAAACGTTTCAGATCCAGATCTTTCCAGCCTGGAGCCGGCTCTTCTTCTTGAGAGGCCAAAGATTGAAAAACAAATAGGAATAAAAAAAGGAAGAATAGGGACTGGAATGTAAAAGCTGAAATTTTCTGTTTTTGGATCATGCGTTATTCGCCTATGATAGGCTTGTCGAAAAAAAGTCGCCGACATACCTTTGTATTCGCAGCTCCGGTTTTGAAAATCGAATCTCAAAACGAAGCAGTATATTTGATGAGAAAAACTGCAAGAATTCGAGTTTTTTAGCGGATTTTTTCCTTTTCGATAAAACCTTTTCGGTTGAAACTATCCGGATGGGAAATAGGAGGAAACTTTATGTCCGACGCTTGGGAAGGTAAAAAATTACCTGAAGTAAGTTTATCCAGTTCCGAAGGAAACACTGTCGCTCTTCCAAAAGACTCCGCAGGATCTTGGACCTTATTGTATTTTTATCCAAAAGATGATACCCCTGGTTGCACCAAACAGGCATGCTCGTATCGGGATAATCTAGAAAAATTCAAAGAGGCAGGCGCCAAAGTTTATGGGATCAGCTCCGATTCATTGGATAGTCATAAACAATTCATTGATAAATTCAATTTGAGTTTTCCACTACTCTCTGATCCGAAACAGAGTTTGAGCGGGCCTTTGGGAGTTTACGGAGATCAGGAATGGCAAGGTAGAGTGTTCAAAGGACTTTCTAGGGATAGCTTTTTGTTAGGACCTGACGGAACCATTCGAAAAGTTTGGAGAAAAGTAGATCCTACAAAAACGGTCGCCGAAACTTTAGAGGCGATCTTAAAAGAGGCCGGTGCCTAAGGCGTGATCGTAAAATATAGTTTAGATACCTATCAACCTCATAGAAATTTATTAAAGGTGGAAATGGAAGTCCACCCTGACAAACAGGAAACCCTTTTAAGTATTCCGAATTGGTCCCCTGGTTCCTATAAGATCAGGGATTATTCCAAATCCATCCACCAAGTAAACTTCGTCCAATCCAAATCAGGCTGGCATATAGAACAAATCGATCTGGATACTTGGAAAGTTTTCTCCAAGGGAGAGACATTCAAGATCTCTTATATTGTTCACGGATTCGAACATACTGTTCGGACGAATTTTTTCACAAGTGAATTCATTTTAGTCCATCCACCTGCGACATTTTTATACCCGAAGGATCGTTTAGAAAGCGAGATTGAACTCAGTTGGAAAAATCTTTCCCCTTTTCGCTATTGTTACACAGGGCTAAAAAAGAAGGAAGGTTCCAAACAGACTTGGAAAGCCAAACATTTTGACGAATTCTTTGATTGTCCGATCCTTCTTACGAATGAAAAACATATCTCATTCTCTACCGAGGGTTGTAATTTCGATCTGGTAATTTTGGGAGATCTAGAAACTAAGGATAAGAAGAAAATTTCCAAGGATCTAGAAACGATCGTCCAAACCCAGATCAAACTTATGGGTGGAACAGAGAATAAGTATTACTTATTCGTTTTGGACATGACGGATAATTTATACGGTGGATTGGAACACCTAAATTGTAGTATCAATCAATTCGATCCGAACGGTTGGTCCAGTCCGGACAATTATAGGACTCTGTTGGAACTCCTATCTCATGAGTATTTCCATCACTGGAATGTAAAAAGGATCCGACCGATCGCATTAGGGCCTTTCGATTATCAAAAACCGAATTTAACAAAAGAATTATGGATCGCTGAAGGAGTTACAAGTTTCTTCGATGCGTATTTTCTTCTTCTTTGCGAGTTGTATTCTCCCCAGCAATATATTGCAAAACTTTGGAAGGATATCCAAGAGTTGGAAGAGTCCCTGGGAGAATCTTGGATGAGCTTGGAAGATTCCAGTTTTACTGCATGGACTAAATATTATAACAGACCATTTGATCCGAATTTTTCGAATACCGGGATCTCTTATTATACAAAAGGGGCGATCCTTTCTTTAGGTATGCATCTATATATTCTAAAGCAAACCAAAGGGAAAAAATCCTTAGTAGATATCATGCAGGCCTTAAACAAACAATATCATCAGGAGAAAAAAAGAGGATTTACTAAGACCGAATTCTTCCAAACAGCCAAGAAGGCCACAGGCCTGGATCTAAAATTGGAATTCAATCCTTATATCTCGGAACCGAAACGGATCCCGATCGAAAATTATCTTTATCTGATCGGAATAGAAAGAACTCCTTCCAAACCGAAATTGGAAACAGGTTTTAAGGTGAAGGAAGAAAAAGGAAGACTGATCGTAAGTAAGATCCTTCTAACAAAATCCATTAAAGAAACTGATATTAACATCGGGGATGAATGGATCGGATTAGACGATAAAAGAGTTCTTCCGAGTAATTATAAGGAAATATTAAATCAGTACGGGTCCGGCAAAAAAGCGGAACTTCTACTTTCTAGAAGAGGCAAAATACTCAAAAGAAAGATCAAATTCGATTCTTCTCCTTCTACAAATGAACTCTGGATAGATGAAAAAGTTAATGGAGAGAAAAAAGAACTGAGAGAGATCTTCCTACATTTGGGACAAGGATCTAAATCTTTAAAACCTTCTTCCAAAACTAAAAAGACTAAATCGAAGTAATTCCCCCGTCGACAGTCCAATTCGCTCCGTTGATATAACCGGATCCGGAAGAGATCAAAAAAGAAACTACTCTTGCAATCTCTTCCGGAGAAGCGATTTTTTTAACCGGAGTCATCTCTATGATCTTTTTACGATGATCGTTTACCTGATCTTCTTGGATCCCCATTTTGGTTTCCATATATCCGGGACTGATCGCGTTAGAAGTGATCCCTTTTTCTCCCCATTCTGCTGCGATCGATTTCATAAAACCTATGATCCCATGTTTGGAAGAAGAATATGCAACCGACAACGCACTTCCTTGTACTGATAAGGAAGAAGCTATATAAACGAGTCTTCCGAAACTATTCTCCGTAAAAATAGAAAGTAAAGACTTTGTGATCTGAAATGCGGAGCGAAGATTGATGGAGAAGATCCTGTCCCATTCTTCTAAAGAAACTTCAGTGATCTTATGGTAAGGTCCTCCGTAACCTGCGGAATGAACAAAACCAATCAGGCGAGAAGAAGAAGCCCCGGAACGAAAATTTGCCTTTAAGATCCCGCAAGCCTGATCGAGTTCAATAACGGAAGTGAGATCGATCTTTAAAAAAGTCTCGTGAGACTGAACTTGATCCGGAGGAGTTAGATCCCAATTGATGACCTTGTATCCTTGGTTTCCTAATTCGGAAACGAGAGCACGACCAAGCCCGCCGCTTCCTCCGGTAACTAAAACTGTTCCGGCATTCCCGGGAATTTCATTCTGATCCATTACGTTATGATTTCAATCATTCGATCGGAAGGATTTCCAATCGACGTACAAAGGGGGACTGATTTCTCTGTTTGGTATGGAACATTCCTTCGAGAGGGTCAACAATATTCTGGAGGCCCTTCCCTATATCACCAAATACTCAGGGAAAACCGTGGTCATCAAATACGGTGGGGCCGCGATGGCAAAGGCGGACTTAAAGGAATCCTTTGCAAAAGATATTGTTCTTCTTAAATATGTAGGGATCCATCCGATCATCGTGCATGGTGGTGGACCGGAAATCAATCGTCTCTTAGAAACTCTGAATATTCCCACTGAATTCGTGCACGGTCATAGAGTGACCAATGCAGAAACCATGGATGTTGTGGAAATGGTCCTCACTGGTAAAGTGAATAAGCAGATCGTTTCCATGATCAATAAGGAAGGTGGGAACGCGGTTGGTCTTTCCGGAAAAGACGGAAATCTGGCAGTCGCTTCCAAAACAAAAATAGAAGTGGATGTGGAAGGAAAAGCTTCCGAACTCGTGGACGTTGGCCTTGTAGGAAAAATCGATAAAATAGATCCTACAGTCATTCTTTCTCTAATGGAAAAAGGTTTTATCCCGGTCATTTCTCCGGTCGCGGAATCCGAATCCGGAGAATCTTTGAATATTAATGCGGATACTTTTGCGGGAGAATTAGCCGGAGCCTTAAAGGCAGAAAAGCTTATCCTACTTACAGACACGAGCGGGATCCTGATCGATGGAAAACTTGTCACAGGTTTGAACAGAGCCTTGGTCAAAGATTATATTCGAAAAGGTGATATTACTGGAGGAATGATCCCGAAAGTGGATTGTTGCCTTTCCGCGATCGATCAGGGAGTGAGAAGGACTCATATTATTGACGGAAGAGTGCCTCATTCTATTCTGATCGAAATCTTCACTGACCAGGGAATCGGTTCCTTAATCGAATAAAACTCTCTGTCTATAAAGAAAGCCGAAAGTTTCGAATCTCCTTGACAAGCAGGAGATTTGGGCTTGAATAAGCCCTCCGATTTGAAAATCTTTCAAAAAAAGAAGTATTCCCGGACCAAATGAGTTTCAAACAGCTCTCTCTAGCTCTCATCTCTGACATCACAGCCAGGATCAACTCTACGGACGATCTGGAAGAACTTTTAGGGATCATTATAGAAACAACAAAGGATGTCCTAAATACGGAAGGATGTTCTCTTCTTCTTTATGATAGAGAAGAAGACTGCCTGGTCTTCCAAGTTGCAAAAGGAGACAAGGGAGAATCCCTCACAGAGTTAAAAGTCCCTAGAGGGAAAGGGATTGCAGGAATGGTTCTGGAAAGTCTGGAACCTGTGATCGTAAACGATGCTGAAAACGATCCTAGAATTTATAGAAACATAGACGACGCGGTAGGATTTACTACAAAAAACCTGATCTGCGTTCCGATGAAGGCACAAGGAGAGATCCAAGGAGTTCTGGAAGCGGTCAACTCTTTGGAAAGACCTGAATTCACAAATAAAGATATTAAAATATTAGAATATCTTTCCGATCTTGCTGCGATCGCGATCCGGAATAGAAGATTGATCCGGGACTTAAAAGACAGAGCAAGAGAATTAGACTGTCTTTATCAGATTAGCCAGGCGATCTCAAATATCAGCGAGCTGGATCAATTCTTAAATCTTACGGTAAACTCTATTTCGGATGTTTTAGGCGCGGAGAGAGTTTCTTTGATCTTCCAAAATCCTAGAACGAAAGCATTCGAACTTTCCAAATCCATAGGTTTCAGTTTGGAAGAAGAGTCTCATCTTGTGGACGAATCCAGAGGGATCCTAAGCGAGATCCTCGCACAAGGAAAAGCACTTTTAGTACAAGGGCAAACGGATATTAATCCTGACCTTCTAAACCCGAATCGTTATAAGACCAGATCCTTCGTTTCCGTTCCGATCAAACAAGACGGGACTATCATCGGAGTTTTAAACGCTGCGGATAAAATAAGTGGGGATAGTTTTTCTTACCAGGATCTTTCCATCTTAAGTACGATCTCGAATCAGATTGCAGAGGCTTATAATAGCTTACTTGCTAAGAATCAAAAAGAGAAACTTACTTCTATCAGAAGAGATATGCAGATCGCTTCTCAGATCCAGTTGAACTCTCTTCCGAATATTCCTAAAAAGATGCATCTTTTGGAGATCGAAACTTCCTACACTGCATCTAAAGAGATCGGTGGAGATTTTTATGATCTAATCTATCATAATCCTGACGAAGTAAGTATCTTGATCGCAGACGTTTCCGGAAAAGGGATCGCTGCTGCGTTATTCATGGAATTTTCTAAAACGATTATAGCGGGCGAAGTCGCTCGTAATTCTTCTACAAGTATTAGTTTGATGGGAGCGAATCGGATCATCCAGGAGAAGTCCGGTTATTTCATGTTCGTAACTGTGATGCTCACTCGGATCAATATGCTCAAAAAAAGGATCCGCTATTCAAGTGCAGGTCATAATGAGCAATTATTATATAAGGCAAAAGAGAAGAAGGTGCATCTTCTTTCCGGAAAAGGAATGCCACTCGGGATCAAAGAGTCCGAGATAGAAGAGCATGAGGTAGAATACCAACCGGGAGATCTTTTGGTTCTGTATACGGACGGGGTAAGCGAGACCAACAACGAAGCCGGAGAAATGTATTCTCTAGAAAACCTCGCCAAACTGATCGAAAGGAACGGGGACATGCCTGTGGAAAATCTAAAAGAACTAATTTTAGATACCACGGATGCTTTCCGAGGTGAAGCGGATCCTCATGACGATTACACTCTGGTAATGGTCCGACTCAATTAGATTTTTCTACTATTCCGCCACCATATGAGCGGGCTGACCGGTCGATGCAAGTAAGGTCCTCCATAAAGTACTCCTAGTAGGTTGTAGTACTTTTCTTTCCTGGATCGCAATATCGATAGGAAGATGTGTGAACACATTATTCCAAATACCTATGACCAGATCCGTTTTACCGGCCATTCCTGCATGCACCGCATTCTGGGCTAAAAACCCGCAGAAAATAGAATCTTCCGGATTTGCGGGAATTGAACGAATGATATAACTAGGGTCGATGTATTTTACGTTCGTCTCAATCTTCTCCGATTTGAAGAAGTCCTGGATGGAATTTTTGAGATAAACCCCGATATCTCCTAGTTTCAAATTCCCGGAAGCATCCCTTTCTTCCGTTTTGCCGAAAAACTTTTGCCCCGCTCCTTCTGCTACTATGATCACTGCATGTTTTCTTTTCAGGATCCTTTCTTTCAAAATATCTAAGAATGCACCTTTTCCATGTAGATCAAAATCCACTTCAGGGATCAGACAATAATTCACGTTTTGAGAAGCAAGAGCGGCATTCACCGCGATGAATCCTGAATGTCTTCCCATTAATTTTACAACCCCGATCCCATTCGGAGCGCCTTTTGCTTCCACATGGGCACATTCAACCGCTTCCATTGCTTTGGAGAATGCGGTAGAAAATCCGAATGTCTTTTGAACATAATTGATATCGTTGTCTATCGTCTTAGGAACTCCTACAACAGAGATCTCTTCTCCCCTTCTATCTATCTCTTTTACGATCTCTTTTACGCCTCTAAGAGTTCCGTCCCCCCCGATACAAAATAACATTTTCACTCCATATAAGGAGAGCCGATCTACCATGTCTGAGGCGTTTTGATTACCCCTGGAAGAAGCGAGTATTGTTCCACCATCCCTTCCTATATGTGCTACATTCTCAGGATTCAACTCAATGGGTTTATGATCGAACTTTTTGACTAAACCTTGGTAACCGTATGGAAATCCGAGGATCCGTTTTACCCCATATCTATAATTTAATTCCATCACGATGCCTCGGATCACATCGTTGATCCCAGGACATAAGCCCCCACAAGTAACGATCCCTGCAGTTACTTCCTTTGGATCGAAATAGATCTTCTTTCTAGGTCCTGCTTGTTCGAAGAACTCTGCTCCGGAGCCGAGATATTCCTTCCAATTGTCTTCAGTTTCAAAAACGGTCTTAAAGACTACCTTAGATTCATCGGGTGTATAATATTCATAAGCAGCGGGGCTCTCTATTTTACAGGGCCCGAAATTTCTAATCTCTGTGTTCATTTTTCCTAATTCCAAATGAATTCTCGAAAGGTGGATTTTTTGACAAATATAAAGGAATTTTCATTGGCAAACTAGATTATTCCGTCATATATCAATATTAGTAGGATGAGAAAGACGAAGATGACATATGACTCCAAATCTCGTCCGAAACGCAGAGGGTCTATTTTCAGAAAAACCTTCCCCGCACTTGTCCAAGTGTTTTTCCCCTTTGTCGCAAGCCTTTCCGTAATCTACGGAGAAAACAGTTCTACTTTTTTCTGGGATTCTTTCGACAATTTTTCTAAAAATAAGGCCTTATTTTCCGAAATCCATCCTTCTGAAAAAGAAATCCCTAAAGAAGAAACCAAGGTCCAATTTCTTTCCGCGCTTACATTCAAATATCCTTATGAAATGAAAGTGTTTAGAGAATATCTTCCTACTGAAACGAACTCTTTCGAGACAGTTCCCGGAGTGACTTCTAAATTACCTGGCCAGCCTCGTGTTCATATGCAAAAAAGAGAATTTTTCGCATTATATCCTGCGCTTGGTAGAGAAGAAGTTTTCGTAATGGCCTTAAGTATGGGCCAGAATAAGGACCCAAAATCGGAAGCTTATGTAGGAGCTAATACGGAAAGAAGAGCCTTCGATTCTTTGACCGATGTAAGAGCGACTTCTTCCGTAATGCCCGGTCTAGGTTCGAATCTTTCTAGAGGTGTAGATAACCAAGCCGGGAATCTTTTATTCGGATACTTGCTCGGAAGAGCCGGGATCCAAATGGATCTAGGTTGGAGAATGGCCGGTAATAACGTAGGTTTGGCGATCCCAGAATCGGCAAAGTCTTCGATCGGGATCAGTTACTCTCTTATTTCTAATTCAAGCAGTTTGAACAAGATGGATTTTTTTCTACAGGTTTCCGGGATCAAACGATTTAACGACAAAAGTTTATTACCTATAGAAGCTCCCCAAGCATTTAAGGGTTGGCAACAAGGTTACGAATACTACGTAAATCCGGGTTTTTCCATTTCTACAAAAAACCTAAGCTTCGAAGGTTTGGTAAGATTACCTCTTCACCAACCATTTCCGAACACGGACGGTTTGCTTACTCCTGAGATCCAAGGTATGTTAGGGGTAAAATACAAGTTTTCCGACAGTTCTCCAAGCCTTCAAAAATAATATTATTCTTTTTTAATATACTCTCATGCCCATTTAATGGAGAAATACCAATGAAAAAGTTCCTATTGTTGATATTATTATCCGGAATTTCAGCCCTTTTTGCTGATGAGGTTGTTTACACAAAAAATGGTAAAAAAGTTTTATTAAAGGATAACTTTACCTGGCAGTATGCACCCGATCAAAAACCGGATCCTAATAAAAAAATAACTACCGGCAGATCTATCGTCAAATCTGCGGATCAGACTAGTGTAATCAAAAGTAAATCAGGGGTTTATTCGGTTTATTATAATTCTGCACAGTGGACAAGTATCACTGAAAATCATGAATTTGCTGAGTTCCATTTTGTGAACGAATCCAGAACAGGAAATGCTCTAGTCATTTACGAAGGTCTGGAAGTCCCTATAGACGCTTTTGCAGAATTGGTTTTATTAAATGTAACTAAGACGGATCCGGATGCAAGGATCCTGAATATCGAGGACTGCTCAGTCAATAAGGTGCCCGGTAAAATGGTCACCTATACTGCCCAGATCAAAGGTTTAAGATTTATTTTTTATTCCTTCGTAACGAGCGGGTCTTTCGGCTCTCTACAATTTTCCACTTTCACTTTAGAAAGCCAATTCGAGAAAGAGAAGGCAAATTTTGAGAAGGCGATTGCTGGGTTCGTTTTGAATTGATTTTTGTAGTAGCTTCGACGCTTTTAGAGGGTTCTCCCGGCCTGCGATGGGGTTTTTGGTCGAAGTTACTACAGATTCCGGCTTTTTCTAAGGGAAAGTTCCAGGTCCAGTTTATTAATTTGCTCTTTTTTACGGCCAAATCTTAAGAAGGAAACGGTTTTCCCGGAATTCGTATCAATTACCTCAATCCGAGTCTCGGTAACCGGACAAGAAGGCTCCTCGCAGCTAATTTCACTTAACTGCAAACGGAGATCTTCCCTGCCTAATTTTTCTCGAACCTTCGACGCCAACCAAGGATGGAAGGGAAATTCCGTTCCTGGAGTAGATACATCCTTATATTCAGGATGGATCGGATTTGTAGTAACTTCGACAAAAGATTTCATTAAAGATTAGACTCTCGAAACTGCCTCAATGGGATCGTAAGCGAGATTCGGAGAAAGCCATCTTTCCACCTCAGTAATATCCATTCCCTTTCTTTTGGCGTATTCTTGGATCTGGTCCTTATTAATTTTTGCCACGGCAAAATATTTAGAATCCGGGTGCGCAAAATAAAGACCGCTTACCGAACTTGCAGGCATCATAGCAAAATGTTCCGTAAGAGAAATTCCGGTATTCTTCTCTACTTCCAATAGATCGAATAAGGTCCTTTTTTCAGTATGATCCGGGCTCGCAGGGTAACCTGCGGCAGGACGGATACCTTGGTAACGCTCTCGGATCAATTCCTCGGCAGAAAGGTTCTCATCCGAAACATATCCCCAAATTTCCTTCCGGATCTTCAAGTGCATGTATTCTGCAAAAGCCTCTGCAAAACGATCACCTAAGGCTTTCGCCATAATGGAATTATAATCATCTAAACGAGAATCGAACAAGGAAGCAAACTCTTCTACCCCATGCCCAGCTGTAACAGCAAATCCGCCTATGTAATCGGCAATCCCGCTTTCTTTCGGAGCAATATAATCCGCCAAACAATAGTTAGGCTCATCTTTATCTTCTTTGCTGATCTGTTGACGAAGAGTATGAAATACCGTTTTTACTTTAGTTCTGGTTTCATCTTCATAAACCTCAATATCATCTCCCACACTATTTGCGGGGAAGATCCCGATCACGCCCCTTGTTCTATACCTTTTATTAGAAATGATATCTTCTAGTAGTTTTTGAGCGTCTTTATAAAGTTCTTTCGCCTGCTTACCGTATGTTTCACTTTCCAAGATGGATGGGAAACGTCCTTTTAATTCCCATGCCTGGAAGAATGGAGACCAATCGATATAAGGAAGTAATTCTTCTAAAGTAATTTCGTTATCAAAGACTCGAACACCTGTAAAATTAGGTTTTGTAACCTTGGTTACATTCCAATCGGTTACGTATTTATTCTCTCTTGCATCTTCAATGGAAACTAACTTACGATCACTTCTGGTATTAAAATAAATCTCTCTCTGGGTCTTTTGTTCTTCCCGGATCTGTTTTATATAATCTTCTTTTAGAGAAGGGTTTAGAAGTTTTCCTACAACGTTCACAACCCTGGAAGCATCTAGAACATGAACAACCGGCTGGTCATACTTTTCTGAAATTTTTACGGCAGTATGTGCAGAACTTGTAGTCGCTCCTCCTATCAAAAGAGGAATATCGAAACCAGTACGTTTCATCTCGGCTGCGACATGGACCATTTCATCTAAAGAAGGAGTGATCAATCCCGACAATCCGATGATATTCACCTTTTCTTTCTTTGCTTCCTCTAATATCTTTTCGCAAGGAACCATCACGCCAAGATCAATTACTTCGTAATTATTGCATGCAAGAACGACTGCTACGATATTCTTTCCGATATCGTGAACGTCTCCTTTTACAGTAGCGATCAGGAATTTTTGTTTAGTGGATGCCTGCGCCTGTTTACGATTTTCTTCTTCCATGTACGGCAATAGATAAGCTACGGATTTTTTCATTACCCGAGCACTCTTTACAACCTGTGGTAGGAACATTTTACCAGATCCGAACAAATCGCCTACGACCCTCATTCCATCCATTAAAGGCCCTTCGATCACCTGTAACGGTTTATCGTATTTTAATCTGGCTTCTTCCGTATCCTGATCGATATATTCTACAATTCCTTTTACGAGAGAATATTCTAATCTTTGTTCTACAGTACCTTCTCTCCAGGCCTCTTCTTTCTTTTCAACCTTGCCACCAGACTTGAAAGATTCTGCGAATTCAATCAATCTTTCTGTAGCATCGGATCTTCTATTTAGAAGTACATCTTCTACACGCTCTAAAAGATCTTTAGGAATTTCTTCATAAACTGCAAGCATACCTGCATTTACAATGGCCATATCCATTCCGGCTTTGATCGCATGGAATAAGAAAGCGGAGTGCATTGCCTCACGCACCGGATTATTACCACGGAAAGAGAAAGAAATATTACTCAATCCTCCGCTAATCTTTGCGCCAGGACAAAGGACTTTAATTTCTTTGATGGCTTCTATAAAATCTACCGCATAATTATTATGCTCTTCAATTCCTGTTCCTACGGTAAGAATGTTCGGATCGAAAATAATATCGTATGGGGAAAACTCCGCTTTTTCTACGAGAAGATCATAAGCTCTCTTGCAAATGCGAACCTTATCGTCCTTCGTAGCAGCCTGCCCTTGCTCGTCGAACGCCATTACGATCACAGAGGCTCCGTACATCTTTACTATACGAGCTTGTTGAAGAAATTTTTCTTCTCCTTCTTTTAAGGAAATAGAGTTTACGATCGGTTTTCCTTGGATACATTTCAAACCTGTTTCCAAGACAGACCATTTAGAACTATCGACCATAAACGGAACCTTTGCTATATCCGGTTCCACCGCGATCAAATTCAGGAATTCTCTCATGGAAGCTTCTCCATCCAATAGAGCCTCATCGAAATTGATATCGATAACGTTTGCCCCAGCTTCCACTTGTTGAAGCGCAACAGAAACAGCTTCTTCGAAGTTTCCTTCTAAGATCAGTTTTTTAAATTTCGGAGAACCGGTTACGTTCGTTCTCTCTCCTATCAAGACGAATCCGGTTGCCTCATCTATATTCAAAGGTTCTAATCCGGATAGTTTCGTTTTACCTTCTATACTTGGAATAATCCTAGGTTTTTTACCCTGAACTGCCTTTGCTCCTGCATTAATATGTTCAGGAGTAGTTCCGCAACAACCGCCGGCTATATTCAGCCAGCCTTGAGAAGAGAAATCGTTTATATACTGGCCGAATTCTTCTGGAGTTTGGTCATACCCTCCGAACGCATTCGGTAAACCCGCATTTGGATAACAACTAATATAACAGCCTGAAATTCTGGATAATTCCTCGATATAAGGCCTCATTTCTCCTGCGCCTAAGGCACAGTTAATCCCGACAGACAGCGGATTTGCATGATAGATAGAATTATAAAATGCTTCTATAGTCTGTCCGGACAAAGTCCTTCCGGAAGCATCTGTGATCGTTACCGAGAGAGAGACCGGGATCCGTACATTCAAATCTTTGAATACGTTTTCAATCGCTACGATGATCGCTTTTAAATTCAAAGTGTCAATGTTCGTTTCGGAAAGAAGAATATCGACTCCCTCTTCCACCAATGCACGCACTTGTTCGTAAAATGCTTCTACCAATTCGTCAAAGGTCACCGCTCTGAATGCAGGATTATTTACGTCAGGAGAAAGAGAAGCGGTCCTAGTTGTAGGTCCAATAGAACCAGCGAGAAACAAAGGTTGGTCCGGATGGGTTTTCGCAAACCTCTCCATTGCAGAACGGGCGACTCGGACTGCCTTTCGGTTCATCTCATCTACATATGCTTCCGCATTATAATCCGCTTGAGAGATACTATTGGAGCTGAATGTGTTTGTTTCTAAAATATTCGCTCCGGCTTCTAAAAATTTATAATGTATTTCTTCGATAATTTCAGGTTTCGTAATTACCAAAAGATCGTTATTCCCCTTTAGTGCAGAAGGGTGATCCTTTAATCGATGATCCCTAAAGTCCTCTTCTCCAAGGCTATATCTCTGGATCATAGTTCCCATAGCACCATCAAGAACGAGGATTCTTTCTTCTAATAATTTCAGAAGCTCTTGAGCCTTAGGATTCGTATATACGGGAAATCTGTTTTTCATAATTCTTTAATATTGCAGTCTTTATCTAATAGAGGTTTTTTAAGGTCATTGATCATGGGCATTTTTTTCGACTCTTTTGCATTTAGATCGATCCAGCCCTTCCACATTACCGGAACCTCATCCTCCGGGTATATGGCATTCACCGGACATTCGCGTAAACAATCGTTACAATTGATACAAATGTCCGGATCAATGATTAAATAACTTTTCGCTTCTCTAAAAGCTTCCACCGGGCAAGCTGCGGCACAGTAAGTAATTTTACACCCGACACAAGGTTCGGTCACTACGTATGCCACAACTTCTCCCTTGTTGCTTAATAGCGATAATGTTCTGGTTTATACGGTCCTTCTATTGGAACTCCGATATACTCAGCTTGTTTCGCATTTAATTCGGTCAAACGAACGCCGAGTTGCTCTAAGTGTAGAGCCGCGACTTTTTCGTCCAACTTCTTCGGTAGTCTATAGACTCCGATCTCGTATTTATTGTTCCAAAGTTCGATTTGAGCAAGAACTTGGTTTGTGAAGGAACAAGACATCACGAAAGACGGGTGACCAGTCGCGCAACCTAAGTTAACCAGACGACCTTCAGCAAGAACGATAATCGATCTTCCATTCGGGAAGGTGTATTTATCTACCTGAGGTTTGATCTCCTTTTTGATAACACCTTTCTCTGAATTGAGTCTGGACATTTGGATCTCTGTATCGAAGTGGCCGATATTACAAAGGATCGCGCCGTCTTTCATTGCTTTCATATTTTCAAGAGAGATAATGTCGTCGTTTCCGGTCGCAGTTACTACAATATCCACGAATTCGATCGCGTCTTCTACTCTTAGAACTTGGTATCCTTCCATTACAGCTTGAAGAGCACAAATTGGATCGATTTCTGTCACGATCACCCTTGCACCGAAATTGCGTAAAGAAGCAGCAGATCCTTTACCAACATCGCCATATCCACAAACTAAAGCGGCTTTTCCAGCTAACATTACGTCAGTCGCACGTTTGATCCCGTCTGCCAAAGATTCGCGGCAACCATATAGATTGTCGAATTTCGACTTTGTAACGGAATCGTTCACGTTGATTGCAGGAAGTTTCAGTTCGCCCTTCTTCAGGAGTTTTTCGAGACCTTTTACTCCTGTAGTAGTTTCTTCAGAAACCCCTTTGATCTCAGCGAGAAGTTGTGGATATTTTTCGTGAACGTACATAGTCAAATCGCCACCGTCGTCCAGGATCATATTCGGGCCTTTTCCATCTTCAAAGAATAGAGTTTGCTCAACACACCACCAATATTCTTCTTCAGTCTCCCCTTTCCATGCAAAGACTGGAACGCCTGATTTTGCAATCGCGGCAGCTGCATGATCTTGAGTAGAAAAAATATTACAGGAAGACCAGCGAACTTCAGCTCCCAATTCGGTAAGGGTCTCAATCAAAACAGCAGTTTGAATTGTCATGTGAAGAGAACCTGCGATGCGAGCTCCTTTCAAAGGTTGTTTACCTTTATATTCTTTGCGCAAAGACATCAATCCTGGCATTTCTTTCTCTGCCAGAATAATTTCCTCGCGTCCCCAATCCGCGAGTGAAATGTCTTTTACCTTATATTTTAAACCTTTATCTTGTATTGTAGCGGACATTAAAGTCCTCCTCTTTTCTTAGCTTTAATTATTAATACCTTGAAGTATTTCTGAGATTCTATCTCCTCAATAGACTCTAGATTGAAACCCGTATGTTGTAACCAATCCTTGAGAAGTTCCGACTCAAACCCAAGCCATAAGTCGGCAAAATTATCGCGCATAATTTCCTGGTTATGCTTTAGTAGATCTACGATTATAAAAACGCCATCATCCTTTAAAACTTTATGAATCTCTTTCATAGCTTGAGGTGGGCTTGATAAGTGATGTAATACCATCGAAGCTACGACAGAATCGGCCGTCTGAGTTAAATTTTCAGGCAGAGTTTCAATTTCGGATCTCAAAAGATGTACTTGCGGATTGTTTAAAAAGGCAGATTTGGCCTCATTGATCATTTGTTCAGAAGAATCGATCCCAATGACTTCCGTACTCTTCATTAAGAGATATGGAATTAACCCGCCGGGGCCGCAACCCAAGTCTAAGATACGACTAGATTGATCAGGTAATAAATCTAGAATTTTGTTTCTATAAAGAACAGGATCTAAGACGTTACTTTGAATACTTTCCCAATTTCGAGCAACATCATCAAAGTATTTTGACCTTTTCAAATCTCTTAACTTCAGAACATGTTTTGTTTTCGTAAAGTCTTGCTCCGAATAAGGCAGCCCTTTCTCAAACTTCAAAAGTAAAGAATGAAAATCTGCTGCAAAATCCAAAAATTCATTATTTGAAAGTTTCGGACTGTAATAAACCCAAGATCCCTCTCGGAGAGACGACAGAAATCCTGCATCAGCTAATATTTTCAAATGCCGAGAGATCCTAGATTGCCCCATATCTAAGACTTCTGTGATTTCTTGAACATTCAAAGGAGCAATAGATAGTATTCTTAAAATACGAATACGCGTTTCGTCAGCCAAAGCCTTAATGGCTAAAAGAATGTCGCGATTTGGAGAGCCATCATTTTTAAGCTGCTGATAATCCCCAGCTTCATAAGAAACAGGAGACTCTCGATCAATTTCCAAATCACGCAATGCCATAAGCTTTCAAACACAAGATATCAAGATATCTTGATTTCTTCAAGTAAAAATAGAAGAAAATATAGCTATTTTATGTCTCATACGGTAAGCACTCCACCTAAGCCCATCTCGGTGATCCCCTCTCCAGAAGGAATCTGCGTGGCCAACCGATCAGCTGAATTATAATTTCCCGCTTCTCTAAATTCAAAACTCTTCGAGCATCTAAGATCTTAGAAGATGGAGGATCGAGTTTTCTCCAAAAATAAGAAAGAATTCTTTTGCTTATCTCCAATAATTCCCACTGAATCATCAAAGTAATAATGTAATTCATCGAAACGCCATGTGCTAAGGCCAAACTCCGAAGCTCTTGGTAGCTTTCTTCCTTTGGTCTATAGCTATAGCGGATCAAACTTTGCCCTTTTTGCTGGAAAGATGTTCTCAATGGGCTTCTACCCAAATATCTTTGAGATTGAATGAGCAGGTTATATTTCTTTTGTAGAGATGCTAAATATTTGGGAAAATTCTTTTTACTTTCATACGGAATCTGCTTCCATAGAGTTTCTGGAATTAGAGCGGTAGATGGAAAAGGATGCTTAACGATCTTTCCTCTTCTTTTGAGATTTTCGGTTTGAAAAACTGTAGATATCATTCAATTTTCGTGTCTCCATTCGCATGAAGTGCGCGCGAAAAAATGAAAATTTTTCTATTTTGTCTAAGATACTACAGTAAGATTATTAAATATCCTGTTTAGTCTGATTCAATAATTCCTGATTTTGTAATTTCTGATCCCTTAAAATTTTATAATTTTCCTCCATGATTTTTTTGAAGCCATCGAGGATCTTCATTTTCTCCCGCATAAACTCTTCAAGGGGCTGTTTTAATAAACCTTGTGGAGATACTACAGCTTCTTCATCCTTCCTTAAGGAGAGATTTTGCCCTGTCCCAGTAGTAACTCCGACTTCGCCCTCTTTAACAAAGATCCCATTCGGAATATCAGAATCTTCATTTTCAGGATTGTTCTTGCGCGTCGAATCGTTTTCTTCACTTACTACAAATTGTGTCCCTCGAACCCCCGCGTTATAGGAAGGCGAAGTAATCGTAAAATCTTCTTTTTTAGATCCTTTATCCACTCGAGCAAAAACCTTGCCGGAAACAAGCTCTAACTTTGACTTATTCTCTTTCTTATCAGAACTCAACTCCGCAATTCGAATCTTTGTGAAAGCTGCGATCCGAACTACAGCGGCGGGCCCAATTTGTAAATCGATCTTGCCGTCTTTGGTTTCTAACTCATCTTGCTTCTTCAAAATAGAATTTTTCTTTAAAGCAATTTTTTTGCCATCTTGGATACCTTGCACATCGCCCACTACAAAGAGAACAATCGCAATTTCTTCTCCAGCAAAAAGCGAAGATTGAAAAACACTCAAAAATGAAAAAACAACCAAGAAAAATGCAAATGCTCGAGATCTCATGCGAAGAAGGTTCCTTGAAATTATACTTTATATGTCGAAGACAAAAAGAATCTACTAATGCTTCGATATTATCAACAATTTAAACCGAAGTTTTTCAGCTAAAATCAGTGATTATATCGAGAATATTGTGCGAAGATAGAAACATTTTCCTTTTCGGAAATAGATTCGACCATTTCAAAGGTCAATTCTGCCTCTTGAGAAGTAATTACTGGCATTTTATAGTATTTGTTCTCATGAGAATTTTCTTTCCCTTGTTTCTCTCTATCTGCGATAAAATCGAAATGACTTTGCATTCTATTTTGTAGTAGCTTCGACGAAATTCCCTTTGCTCCCAAAAGCTTTTTTCTGGCAATTTCGAGAATACCTGTATCTAAATCATAACCAATACTGTTTCTGGAAGAAAGTAAGGCTGCAAGAGAAGTCGTCCCAGTGCCCAAAAACGGATCTAAGACGGTATCTCCTTTTATGGAGAACATATTGACCAAACGATAAGCAAAGTCTAATGGGAAAGCCGCCGTTCTTTCCCGCGAAGCTCCTACGTCCTTAAAAATCTGTCTCTCACCTTTCAGATCCCATACGTCGGAAAACCAAACATTTCGTTCTTCCCAAAAGAATGCACTATTCCGTCGTAACTCCGTCTCTATTTTCGAAAACTTTCTCAAACCGCCTTTCCGGAAAACCAAAATATATTCGTGCTCATAGGTCACATACGCCCCTACGGGGAACATCCCAGAGCCCATAAATTTTGTCGGAGAATTGGTTTGCTTTCTCCATAGGATATCGGGAAGGGAAACAAAGCCGAAGTTACGACAAGCCTGTAAAATCCGAGAATGATTCGAAAATAGACTAAACTCACCGCCGATACTTCTAGTCGCATCTCCAATATTCACAAGAAAAATGCCGCCCTGCTTTAGAACTCGAAAACATTCTTTCCAAACCTTATCCAATTGAATATGCATGGATTCGAATGCTTCATTTCCGAATTCGTTTAAAAGCGCAGCTTCCGTTTTTTTGTCCCAACTTTTGAAAAGGTCATCCCACATTTCTACCATCGGGTATGGAGGAGAAGTTAACACCAGATTGACACTTTCATCTGAAAGTGGATCCATTTTTCTCGAATCGGAATTATGAAATATATGAGAAGTTTCCGGAACGAGTATATCTTTCATACTTGTTCCGCATGATCAAAGAAGAAGCAAATTTGGCTATTCAAATTTAAAAATAGCCCGAAAGATCGCAAAGGAAGATCGGCCATTATTAATAATTATCTAAAGTGCCTTAGTTCTTTTTACCGTGAATCTTTTTATCGATTAACTCATTTAGCAAATCTGCAAGGTCTTGAAATTCGTCTCCACTTCGGATACGAATTTTATCCACATCTTTACCTTCTAAAAGTAACTTTAAATTCTTTTTAATATTATAGATCGGACCCGCCATTTTATGCGAATACACTAAAACAAATACCGCTGAAAGTAAAAGATACAAAAGGGAGAATAAAAGGATCCCTTTGAACTGGATTGTAAAAAGATCCAACCCATGATCGTAATCAGGAAGAGCAAGTTCCTTCTCTACAAACTTATCCTTCTCTTCTCCATTTACGATCTCAAAACCTTTTTGATAGACCTTTACAGTATCTTGGCGTAGTCGGAAAACTACTCCTTTATCATACTTGGTAGAATGTATCCAAAATAGAAATCCAAGTGTGAGTAATAGACCAAAAATGAACAATAAAGAGAAGTTTAAGAAAAACCTTAATTGGAAGTCCTTGTCGATTAGATAATTAGCAAGATGTCTTTTGTATCGTGGGGGTTTTGCAGATGGATTTGCTGTTTCTTCGGACATGGAAATTTGCCTTCTTTGGTAGAATTTCTTTAAAATTCCCAGCATGTCAAAAATAATTCGTTTTTAGCGAAGTTGAATCACCTCCATTACTGAATCTCTTTGGATCTTTATTTCCTTTTCAAGAGTTTGCAAATACATAAAATTTTCGTCCATATCGACGATCACACCTTCCAGAGTTTCTCCTCCGGAAAGTATTACCCTTTCTAATCTTTGGTATTCGTTGAACAAGTCTTCCTTATTAGAAAAAGCTTTTTCAGAATTTCTAGGGATCTCATCTACATGCAGTTCAGAGAACTTTACGTTTAGATCTTTTTGCTCGTTTGCAGAAAGAAAAGACCGTTGAAAACCTTTTACCTCTAACCTGATCTTTTGCCCAGGCTCTAAAACCTGCTCACCGCGATTTTGCTCGGTAGCACTCTTCGCAGCGACCCTTCCTTCTAAGACAGAAACAATCGTGCCTTCTTTGGAATTTTCTCTGACTTCGAACTTAGTACCTCTCACTTCAACCAATCCGGTTTCCGTAAAGATCCTAAATTCATCTTTCTTAAGATTTTTATGCAAATGAACTAGAATACTTCCTTCTCGAAGTCTGAAAGATTGTTTTCCCTCTTCAGAAATCTCGAGTTCAGTAGACTCTCCTAGGATCATTCCTTCGCCTTTTGCAATTGATAGAAAAAGTTTGGATCCTATTTCGGTCCTGATCCTTTGTCCATATCCTACGAGTTCTCCCTCATTTAATGCCAAAAGTTTTTCTGAATCTTTGGAGAATAAATATGCCTTTCCGATAATTTTCCTTATGGAAACGTTATATTCATTTTGCGCAGGCGCTTTAGGAGTTTGTAAAATGAATAATCCAAAGGCCCCGACAAGGATGGCTGCCGCCGCTGCTATACTATAAAATAATGGCTTACTGAAAACGGCGATCTTAGTTGATTGCGCCTTCTCATATATTTCTTCGAAAGAAATTTCCTTTGGAGGATTTGCCCAGGATATAGAAAGAGCTTCGGACAATTTCTCGATAGAAGAACTATATTCGTTCTTTTCTCCCTCGATTGCCTTCTTTATCTTTTGTTCAAAACTTTCTTCCATCTTCCCTTCAACAACTCGCTCTTAATCTACCCGAACTACTCCATCGGCAAAATCTGTTTACTCTTTGCGATTTCCAAAAGTTTTCCTGTTGCTTTTACGACCAATCTAGACGCCGTTGCAACCGAAATCTCCATGACTTCCGCGATCTCTGCCAATGTATATTTTTCTATATTCTTTAAAACTAAAGCGTATCTCTCTCCTTCTTCCAAATCACCCAAACATTCCATCAACCTTGATTCCAAATCTGAAAGTTCCGTTTTTCTTTCGAAACTTTGACCTTCTTCCCGATAGGTCCCCATATCATCGGTTCCGGATTCCTTCACCGTGGAGAATTTTTTGGCATGGTTGATCGATCGATTTCTCGCGATCGTATATAAAAGTTTTAGGGCTTGTTCTTTATTTAGATCAGAATTGGAATACTTCTTAAAAAAATTAAGAAATGTATCCTGCATTAGGTCAGAGGCGGTTTCCGGATTTCCGGTATATTTATACAAGAAATCAAAAATTCTCCCGTTGGATTCCCGATACAGGGTTTCCATAAAATCTTTTCGGGATGCCATTGCACAAAGATTCCAACTCGAAACGCTAATTCAAGTAATTTCCGACGGCTGATCTACTCTATACCCTTTTCTCCTCTTCGCGAATGGGCTTTGATTGAATTAACAGATCTGTCTCGGCTTTTTTACATGAACGATCAAAATTTATGCCGATTTCCGTATTTTTTGCGGATAAGTTTTTGGAGAAATGAAAACGAAAAGAAAAAACAAAATGATCAGCGAGCCGGTCGAGTGAAAGAGAGATTATAATGTCGAGTAAAGTTTTAGATGTGTTTTTGTAGTGGCTTCGACAAGCACCTTTCCCACCAATCCCCTTTATCATGCAGGTAACGAAATCCTAATGCGACATAACTGAATGTGTCGCTTATACAAATATCGGATCTTGCCGATAAAATTCTCAGTATCCAACTGCAATTCTGATTAAAATGAACTCTCTTCCTCGAATCTTACTCTATATTGTCGTAACTTCGACACTCCTCCCCTCTCCCAATCTACACCCATCGCCGGATCTAGCCTTTCCCGGAGAAACACCCGACGTAAAACCCTTATTACGCGTACTTCCTGCGTTCAGGAAAGAAGAATGTGATTGGGCGATCCGCTGGGACGTTTGTTTAAGATGTGTATCGAATCGATATCGATACGCTCAGAGGATACATTTTTATCCTTCCGGGCAATATAGAGAGCATGGATGTTACTCTGAAGAAAGAGGATTTTTTCTGATTAATGAGGAATGAAAGGAAATAAAGAGCCGAGAATTCGGCCCTTTATTAGAACAAGAAATTACTTCTTACAAGTCGCAAGAGCTGCGAGAGTTTTAGAAGATTTTAAACAAGTTAGATCGTATTTTCCGGTCATACATTCTTTTAAAAGATGTGCGGAAATCTGACCTTGCATTGCTTTCAGTTTTTCAGCTTGTTCTGGAGTTTGGCCAAAAGAAAGATTAGAGATCAGTTCGTTTACAACTGGATCACATTCTGCTTGGCTCACTTTTGCTCCACCGCAAGAAATAAGACCTGCAAAAAGTAGAAGCGTAAGGATTGAAAAAAGCGCGTTTTTCATGTAAAACCTCTGCGAAATTTTAACTCTATGTCGCTAATACTAGCCCGAGTCGAATCTCTAACTAAAACAAATCGAAAAATTCCAAAACGTTGGAAAATCCCGTCAGTTTAACGACGAGGGCCATTGTATCCATTCCCATTCTATAGAAAAGTTATTTTTTACTCGGGAAAATGGTTATGCCGTAATAAGAGACAGACTTCTCCCCTTTAAAAGTGAGGACCCTTTTTTTAGGATCGAATTTCCAGCTACCTGCATTCACAAGAACATCGAAACCTTTTCCATAATGAATTGCAGGAAGAAAGATCTCCGTAACAGGAATTTCTTCTCCTTCTTTCCTAAAAGAATATTTAAACATAGATTTCTCCATGTCGAAACTGATCGCTTCCGGATTTCCTTTTGTTCTAATCGGGAAAGGTCGTGAAAAAGCTCTAACGGCTCTTCCTCCATCTTCATCAATATTCTTTGGAGTATCCAATGAGTATAAGGAAAGGTCTTCTTCGTTCCATCTATCACCCAAACTTTGAGTATTGTCAGGAGTATAATTCCAAAGAGTATAATGTACAAAGTTCTTCTCGATAGCGTTTATGATCCGATCCAATGAAGCTTCTAAATGAGAATAATCTTTAGTTCTATAAGCTAATTTTCCATTCATATCCATCGGTATCCCAGTCTCTCCGATCACGGTAGGACAATTATTCATCCTCTTAACTGAGATCTCTTTGATCATTCGGATCGTATCTTCGTATGCCTTTTCTACATTCTTCTTTCCAAAAACCGGAATTTGTTTGAATATATGAACTCCGAACCAAGGGATAAAACGTTTGAACATTAGTATTGAAACGTCATACCAATGGGTTGCATTGATTACGGTCCCCTCTCCCTTATTCGGTTTTTCCTTCCATTCTAATTCCAAACTTCCAGGATCAGTCTCTACAAATACGGAGAATTTTTTCTGAACGGATTGTAGCTTGGTTTTGAATCTTTTAATGAATGGAAGCATGAATTCAGGATAGAATTCGATCTGTCTTCCTCTATACTTTCTAAAATAATCTGGGCGAAGAAGCATCGGAGCCCCATTCGGATCATAATCCCAAACTCCGTGCTGTCTCCAAACACAGGATTTCCCTTCTTGCCAAAGACGGACTGAATTCGGATTTAATTTCTTTTTGCCGAAATGGAACCCGGAGAATCCAAGCATATATGAGATATTCGCCCTCACAGTTCTTCCTTCGGACAAGAACATCTCCTGAAATGGAGAGGTAGTTAGAAGTTTTCCGAACCCCAATCCGGAAAATTCTCCCAGATTCTTTTTGCCGATCCAACCTGGAGAAGGTTCATTCAATGAATCGAAACCAATTACGTTTTTATATTTAGAGACTTTTTTGGCGATCCTACACATCGCTTCTATAAAATGATCCTGCAAGAAAGTCTCTACATTCTTTCCATGTATGTTCATCTTAGGAGCGAAAGTTTTTCCGCCGAAAAAAAGTGTGAACATAGTAGCGCATGCATACTTTTGGTAATTCAAAGGCCAGGACATTCTCTGGTAATTTCTACCTTGAAAATGATGAACGATCGCAGTATCCGAATCCTTCAGATTCTCGATATTCATTCCGACTTCTTCCAAGGTCCAACCAGGAGCACCGTCGCCTCCGGTAAATCTTGACCACACGTCTTGGTGGGGATCGATAAAAACGTAGAATCCTTTCTTATCCGCAAGTGCGACCATTCTTTCTATATAGTCTAGATATGCTTGGTCGTATTTTCCAGGACCTAAATGTTCTACCGCTTCCCAAGTAACTAAAAAACGTAAAAAATTAAAGCCCCATTTTTTTAAACGGTCTAGATGTTCTGCTGCTTCTTTTTCTTCTAGAGGTCTTCCTACAAATGAAACCTTTCTATGATCGTGAAATGATAATGATTGATCGAAATGAGTAGTTCCGTCAGGTTTAAACGGAAGTTTAGCACTCCCGGATAAATTTACTCCTCTCAATTGGAGAATATATCCTTCCGAATCTATAAAATTCCCGTCTTCTACCTTGATTTCCAACATGAGATGTTAATCTTCTCCGAATTGAATCTTTGCGTCTTCATATCCGCGGCTGATCAAATAATCAGCTTGTACTTGCGAAAAATTTAATATACTTCCGAACCCCAAAGAAGTCCTGGGCCCGATAACTCGGATCTTGTAATCCGTTTTTTCGGGTTCGGAAAAAGAAAGTAACGATTTAGAAAAACCCTTCTTCTTATCCTTTTGTTTCTTCTGATATTGAAGATTAGCCATAATGGTTTGGAAGGAACCGATCAAAGATAACTCGAATACTCTCTCCAATGCGTCCCTTCTACTTTTCGGTAGCCCCATATTCACTCCTCCTACGGGAGAAAGTAAAACTACCACGATCTCTTTTGCGCCCCTTTCTACTGCAGGAAGGATTGGCACGTTCGCCATCACCCCCCCATCCCAATGAGGTTTTCCATCTACATATTGCCAAGGAAAGATAAGAGGGATCGCAGAAGACGCCATTACATGTTCGATGTCTATGTCCTTATTACCAAAGAATACAAGTTCTGCAGTTAGTATATTTACCGCGGTGATGATGATCTCCATCGGGTTCTTACGAAGATTTCTAAAATCGAGTTGGGAATAGAGAAGGTATTTTAAAGGTGTAGTATCTGCGAGAGGAGAAAATCTACGAAAGATCAGATCCAAAAAATCATTCCAAATGGAATACTTCATTACTTTCTGGACTTCGATGGATTTCCAAAGTTCTATTATTTTTGCTGCGTTCATTCCGCAGCCTAGGGCTGAAGCGGTAATAGCTCCTACAGAAGTTCCGCAGACTACATCCGGTTTGAATCCGATTTCTTCTAAATATTTTAGCACTCCGGCCTGATAGGCTCCTCGAGCACCTCCTCCGGATAAGACTAAAGCCCTCTTCATTCCAAATAAAATCCTGCCGGGGTCAATCTTAGGTTCTGCAGGTAAATTTCAAGACGGAATATGGATTGGGTTTTTGTAGTAGCTTCGACCTTTCGGAGCGCAAAGCTCCACGGTAGGAATTCTGTAAGTTCGAAATCAGATACAAAAGTTGAGAATGGGGAAATGGATTTTATAAATCGTTTGTCGAAGTTACTACAAACGGGAGAGAAAAAGGAGTTAAAACCTTCTGAGTGTCTGCGTCTAGCATCGCTAAATGCCCGAAAGTGACCAATTCTCGGAACTCAGAAAGGCCAGTGGTCTGATGGTATTGCAATAGGTCCAAGAGGTCCTTTTGCAGGGGTCTGGGCTATTGCTCAGCCACCTCACAGGTCATTTTCTTGCTGCAACTGTCGCTACTCAACTAAACCACCTCCTTTAACGTGTGGCCAGACAGTATTCTGTCGCATTAAAAAGTCAAGAAATGTCCGTATTTTTTTACGGATTTCAGAAGTTCCTCTCCTTTAGAAAATCTCAGGAGACTACTTTCACTTTTCTGGAGAGATAAATCGCGAGAAGATTGAATCCTACCGCAAAGTAACCTACTACATCAAATCTTTCGAAAGTTCCATCCGGCAATTGAACCAAAATTGCGCCTCCAAGAAGAGCTCCAATCCCAGTAGCAACGCTCTGTAGACTCGCATTCACCGACATAAAGCTTCCTCTCATCTCTGGACGGATGGCAGAAGTCAACAAAGCCATTGATGGAATTACCCGACCGGATACTAGCACCATAAAAACTGTCGTAACTCCGAGGGCAAGATGCACGGGTAGATCCTGAGGCAAATGAGTAATCGCAAGGATCGGGATCAAAGCCAGAAGTACTAGAATGAGAAAAATCTTATGTTTCCCGAATCTATCCGACAAAAACCCAATGATCCAAGAAGAAGCAAACGTACATATTCCGCCAATCTCGTAAATATGGCTGACTTCAGACTTGGAGAAGCCCATATTCCGTTCCATATAAACAGCGATCGAAGTTACGACAGTTAGTCCTCCCAAGATCACACTCATAAAGAACGCTAGAGCGAACAAATTATGGCGATCGGAGAGAACTTTAACTAACTGGCTGAAATCCGCTACCTTCTGTTTCTCCATTTTAGAGGGAAGACTAGGCAAGTAAAGAGCAGCCAAAACTAGGATCGGAAGTCCGAGTAAAACGATAAAGCCAAAGGTATAATTCCAACCATAATGCATTGCGATACGGATACCAGAAGGAACTCCTAAAACGGAAGCGACGGAAAATGCACCCATCACACCACCCATCGCCTTCCCTCTTTTTTCGATCGGGAACACATCACCAATGATGGATAGGATCACTCCAGTGATCATTCCACCGAAGATCCCTGCAGTAATTCGAGCGAATAGAAGGAAGGAATATGTATGTGCAACTGCACAAAGTGCGGTTCCGATCAGAAAACCTATATATAAGAATATGGCGGCAGATTTACGATTAAAACGATCGATAAAATTGGCGCCGATCAAAGCCGCAATTGCTGCAGCAAAAGAATAAGAAGAAAGAACGAATGAAAACCTTGCAGTATCGATCTGAAATTGTTTCAGAAAATAATCCTGCAGAGGGAACATGATCATGAAGTCCATGATATTTGTAAATTGTACGCTCGCTAAGAGAAAGATGAGGAACAATTCATTGCGAACTAAATTTGTTTTTGAGAGAGTCGCCGCTTGCATATAGTACCAAGTTTTTTGAAGCAAGTAGGAAGGAGAGAAATTTTTTGATCGGAGTAATTTTCTACATATAAAATTCCTCTTACAAAGTTCCGCTCCAAAACTAAGTCAGACCACTCGTCTAGAATTGGGTTCAAGAAATTTCCAGTTTCTTCAAATCGGACTTTAAGGCAGAATTTCGATGACGAATGCACTCATTAGATTCTTTCCAAATTAAGGAAATAATTTTCCGATTTTTAGTTCTTAGTTTTTATACTTCCTGACAGCAATGCGTATAAACGGAAATCTTCATCCGTCTATCTGAGTATTCTCATGAAGATCAAAAAGTATCTATCAGAAGACTCATCTTATTCGAAATCAGGAGAGATCCGTAGACTTCGTGCGATAGACAACGACAAGTCTATTCGGATCCTAAGCGTATTTTCCCTTTTAATATCGTTTGTTCTATTTATGCAAAATATAGTTTCACCGGGAACTCCACACGGCGGAAAGATCCAATTTATGTACGGGTTGAGTTTTGGGAGTTCCGCGCTATTTTCGGGACTTATGTTAGCAATCCTTGCCTTAAAGGACATAAAGGGAAAAAGATTATCTTACTTTTCTACGATAGTATATGTTTGTCTTCTCACCTTGACTACGACCTTTGCGACAATAGTCGACCAATTCCACACCTCCGACTATTCCGCATTCTGTTTCGGCCTTTTACTTCTACCATTATTTATCAGAGCAAGCCTTCAAACATATTTAAGTATAGTATTCATTAACATTTCTTGGTTTATATTCGGTTATATTTATATATTAGAAAATGAATTAGGTTCCGCGGTATTAACTCCGATTTTCGCATTCTCTATCGCAAGTATAGGAGCGGCGATCAACGTAGAAAGCACCCGCCTAAAAGGAAATATTCTGCAATTACAGTTGGAAGAATCTAATAAAAACCTAATGGAACTTTCCCATAAAGACTCCTTAACCGGTCTCTTTAACAGAAGACATTTGATGGAATCCTTAAACACTCTTCTTTCCGCATCTAGAAGATACGATTTCCCTCTATCGGTCCTCCTTCTTGATCTGGATCATTTCAAAAGGGCGAACGATTCCTTGGGCCATCATGTTGGGGACAAACTATTATCCACGATCGGAAGATTACTTTCCGGTCTAGTCAGGGATTGTGATGTCGCGGCCCGTTACGGGGGAGAAGAGTTCTGTGTCGTTCTTTCAAACACAAGCATAGAAGGTGCAAAATTCGTAGCGGAAAGGATCCGGGCTCGGATCGAGACCGAAAGTTTCGAAGAGATCCCTTGGAATATCACTGTAAGTATAGGAGTCGCTTCTAGAGAAGAGATCGACAATCCGGAAGATTTCCTAAAAGCTGCGGATAAAAAATTGTACGAATCAAAGGCCGCCGGCCGCAACCGGGTCTCCGCTTAATTCCTGCTCGAATAAAGAAATTCTAATATATTTCCCTACAAATTGGCCCAAAAAACTAACCGCCAAGGCAGGGATCGTGGGTGGCAACCATTGAGGGCCGAAAAATTTTAAACCAAGCCAAACGATCATTCCGGAAAACATCGCATAAACCGCACCAGTTGCATTCGCCTTCTTCCAAAAAATGGCCGCAACCAAGGGAACAAACAAGGAGACTAAACTGATAGAAGAAGAATCAGCCACAAGCTGATAGATATTCGTTTCACTCAACGCCATTCCAGTAGAAACGATCGTCACGATCAAAACGGAGAATCTCATCACCTTCAATAATAATTTTTCAGAAGGACTCTTGAGAGTGGGCTTGATCAAGTTTTCCCCCAATACGGAAGCGGGAGCAAGTATCGCGCCGGAAGCGGTGCTTAAGATCGCTGATAATAATGCCCCGAAAAATAAGATTTGTATTAGCAAAGTAGAATGTACAAGCACCACATGTGGAAGGATCATCTGATTATCCCCTGCGGCAATCTCAGGATAAACTCTTCTTGCAAAGTAACCGGCCAATAAAGGTAAAAATGCTACTGTTAAATACAATCCACCTCCCAGGAAGGAAGAATAAACTGCAACCTTCTCCGATTTAGAGGACATGACTCTTTGAAAAATATCCTGTTGAGGAATGGACCCTAACCCAATTGTTATCCATGCGGCAATATAAGCTAGCACCGCTTCTGTTTCCATCGGAGGGAAGAAGTTAAAGAATCCGGGCTTTGCGGTAGCGATCACGGTCTGAAATCCACCCGCCTTATCCTGTAAATCCCAAACAAGTACGAGTAACCCCACTATGATAAGTATGGTCTGTAAGAAATCCGTAATGGAGATCGCCCACATTCCTCCGATGTATGTATAGATCAAAACCACCACGGAGGCGAGAAGTATCCCCACGTACATATCAAAACCGAATAAAGAATGGATTACGATCCCCATCGCGACTAATTGTGCAGCGATCCAACCGAAGTAAGAAGGGATCATAAATAATGCGGAAAGAAATTCCACCTTACGTCCGAAACGATTTTTATAAAGATCTCCAAATGTAAGAATATTCATCCGATACAAAGGTTTTGCAAAAAAGATCCCTACCAAAAAAAAGGCATAAGGCAGCCCCGAATGGATCCTCGATGACTGCTAAGATCCCTCCATCCACAAACTTGGATGAAGCCCCCATCAAGGTCTCGGAACCGAACCAAGTTGCAAATAATGCGGAAGAAGCTAAGACCAAAGGAAGTCTTCTCCCTGCAAGAACGTAATCCTGAGAACTTTTAACGAACCTAGAGGCCATTGCCCCGATAAGAATGGTTATGAATATGTATAAGATTACGAAAACACCCAGCAATTCCGGAACATCCTAAAGAAAAATCTGTAGATATGATCTTGAAAATCGAAGAATGGAAGGCAAGCGTTTATAAAATCTAAACCGACTAATCCACATCCAAAATCAGAAGAGTAATATCGTCTTGGACCGAAGCCTTAGAGATAAAATCCTGAAGATCCGAGATGATCTTCTCCGTCTGAGTCTTCGGTTCGAATTGAAGGCTCGATCGGATCGAATGCAAGAATCTCTCTTCTCCGTATTCTAATTTATCTTCATTGAACTGTTCGTAAATCCCGTCTGAGAAAAGGAAGATCCGATCTCCTGATTCTATCTTATACTCTTCGTTCCGATAAGGATAATCTTTTACGAAACCCAAAATAGCCCCGGTCTTAGGCATTTCTTCTGCTGTATAAGAACGCATTAAATATTGAGCAATATGTCCTGCAGAAGCGAATGTGAGTTTTCTTTCGGCGAGATCTAAATCGCAGATCGCCCCCGTAAAATAAAGAGTTTTATATTTATTTAAAATAGAATTATTTAATTCGGAAAGAATTTCACCTGGGGTAGATAATGAATTCTTTAAACCTTCGTATTCTCCTTTGATCGCCATAGTCACAAGTGCCGCTTGAACTCCATGGCCGGTCGCATCCGCTAGGAAGAAACGATATCTCCCATCACTTAATCTATTGATATCGTAAAAATCCCCACCTACTTCGTCCATTGGCAAATAACTTACCGAGTAGCGCAAACCCGGAAGGGATTTATGCTCCGGAAGAATACTTCTTTGGATCTTTTGAGAATACAACATATCCTTACGAATAATGGAAAGTGATCTCGCTAACTCTTCGGTTCTTTCGTTTACCTTTCTTTCCAATTCGGAATTCATACGAGTGATATCTTCGTATAGTTTCGCATTCTCTAAAGAGATCGCCGCCTGAGCGGAAAGGATCTCTAAAATTTCCAATCTATGTTCGTCGAATATTCCGGCTGTTAATCGATTTTCCAGATAAAGAACACATAATGTTCTTCCTTGTTTTGTAATCGGCATGCACAAGAGAGATTTAGGTTTAGTTCTTTTCACATAAGGATTTACCGAATAGAAGGAATCCTTAGCCGCATCTGAAATCAAAACTTTCTGGCCTGAACGAAAACAAAAATACACAACCTCCAATGGAAGAAGATGTCCAGCTTCGTCCAAAGAGATCGGCTTAGGCAAAAATCCAGGCTCTTCTATATCGGAACCTGCCATCAGATACAATTCCTTATTTTGAGGAAGGATCAAGAACCCTCTTGTAGCCGCCGCATTTTCCATGATCGTTCTGATCAACTGCCTCAATAATTCGTTTAGTTCTATCACTCCCGAAATACTTTGAGAGGCCTTTAATACTGTTCTAAGATCCAGACTAAAGGAAGAAGAAAGTACGGAATCCGCGATGATCTTCTCTACGGAACGTTTTGGGATCCCTTGGGGACGAAGTAACTCTCCGTATTCTTCTCTAAGCAAATTCACAATGGATTTGGCTCCCCAAGATCCATACAAACGTACTGAATTCTGTATTAGATATTTTCCGTAGGAGGTCCTACCCTGTTCCAAATTCCAGATCGCTACATGCTGATACACTACGGCTTTTCTGAAATCGTTCGGCTCGGATTCCACTAATTGCATTGCCATATCGAAATATTTGGAAGCGGTCTCTTTTCTTCCCGCATAGTCCTCATATAAGCCGGCTAAAACGAAATAGAATAATTGAAAACCAGGTGGATAGATCCTTGACCAAAGTTTAAACAGATATACTGAATATCTGAAGAAAATTTTTTCAGTTAATTTCAGCTTCTTCTTTCTGAGTTTAAGAAATCCTAAAGACCTATAAAATCTATATTCAGAATACATAAACATGATCCTGGATTTCTCCAGATCTGCCTGATAATTCTTGAATATCCTCTCCCCTTCAGAATAATAGCCGGATAAATACGCAAGAGAACCGAATAAAGTGGCATACCAAGAATTGGCAGTCCCATTCCCCGCGGATCCCAAAACATTGGATTCAAATTCAGGATCCGAATAAAGAGTGTCCTTATACCGGATAGTTTCAGTGGATTTCCCCTCTAAACGATCCAAATAGGAATCGGAAGAATGCAGAAGGATCATTAAAATATCATAATTTAATTTGGATCCCCTCTCCATATTTTCTCGGATCTTCTCTCTGTAAGATAAAGAGTTCTCCGCGGAATAAAGCTGGTTTGTGTTCTGTGAAAAAAGAGCAAATGCCGCCCACAGATAATCCCCATATTGAAGGCATTTATGATATGCTTCTTCCGTATAGTCCACGATAGAGCGGAAAGGATACATGAAATAATCCAAGAGGATCGTTCTTCCGAATACGAATCTTCCGTAAAGATCATCCGACCTGAATTTTTTTAGAATCTTTTCGGCAAGTGTCCAATATCTCATGGACTGTTGAAAGTTACCCGTGATTGAAAGGAGTATGGATCCGAAACCTGCATATCCGAAAAAGCTGAAAGGAGAATTTCCTTCCTTTAAAGTCAGGTTGATCAGCTTAAGATAAATATAAGCCATCACTTTCAGATCCATATGCTTTCCGTAATTCAGAAGGTTGACTAATATATTCAACGCCTCCGTCTTATATGGATCCTTGCTATCTTTGGCTTGGACTAATTTTTCAGGAGATCTTCCCCTACTGTAAAAGATCATCTTAATCACTTCAGTAATTACAGAAAAAACTCCCGGCCTTTCTTTAAATCCGATCCCTAAGGATTGTAATGCCTTGATCCCTATCTTAGAAGCAGAATCCAGATCGTTGAATACGTTCATCACCTCTAATTGCATAAGGTATACGTCCGCTTTCTCCATCGGGTTTTGGATCTTAGAAAGAAGTTCGGAAACGATCTTATCCGCTTCTTCCCTTCTAGATAAATAGTACGCGGACTCGGCCAAGGACTTCAGAATATGGATCGCGTTTTTACGATCCTTCTGCCAATGTACATCCTTTAATTGAAAAGCAAGTAGACTGAAAAAAGAATAGGCCGACTCATAGGCCGCACCTGCTTTCGCGGAGTTTCCCGCTAAAATTGTATAATGAAAAAAGTCTTCGTTCTCATTTCCGTTCAAATGTAATTCCCTGGAACGGAGTAAATGATTCGCGATGTCTAAGATCAGTTCAGAACTTCCGGAAACCTTCTCTCTTTCTATCAAAAGTTTCGCGAGTGTTTTATGGATCTTCGCCTTTTCTTCCGAATCGGTAGCATCCAGAATACTTTGGATCATTCTATCATGGGAAAAATGGAATTGGATATCGGATAAGGCGGAGAACATTCCGGACTCTTCCATCTTCTTTTGAGCGATATACTGTAATGCTGGAAATAACATATTTCCGGACTCACGATAGAATACGATCCCCTCTCGGATTGCTTCTCTGATCCCTCTCGCCAAAACCCCAGGTTTTTCCTTAAAGAAATCGTACATTACTTTCAGATCGAATTTAGCACCGATACAAGCACCTACTCTTAAAACGGCCAAGGTCTCATCCGGAAGTTTTCCGACCCTATCTATGAATAGATCTAGAACATTATCCGTAACTGCTCTTTCCGAAAGCCTATCCCAGTCCACTTTATGATAAGAACTTTTAGGATCGAAGCTTAGGCATCCTTCTTCATATAAAGATCTTAGGAATTGATGTAAGAAGAGAGGGTTTCCTCCGGTTTTAGAGATCAAAACCTCAGCAAGACGGTTTGCATCTTCAGAAGAGACATGGATACTATCCAAAACATATTTTAATACGCTATGTTCATTCAAAGGAGAAAGACGGATCTCTCTCAGATCAAGACCGAAGGAGCCGTTCTTAACTTGAATATTCGGGAAAACATCCACATCTTCGGAACGACTCGTTAAAACGAATAACAGACCTTCCCAATCTTCACTGTTTAGAATAAATTCCAGAAGAGCCAAAGAAGCGGGATCCGCCCACTGAAGATCATCAACGAGTATGATCGCAGGGTTTTTGCGGTCGAAACAAAGCGTCAAAAATCTTAGTGCAACGGCGAATAAGGTTTTTTCATCCTTCTGCCTTTTGCCTGTCTTAGCTGGGATCTCTATTCCTAAAGTTTTGCCTAGATCCGGAAGGAATTGAGTTAGGATCTCTATATTATCGCCTAATGTATCCTTTATATAATTCTTAAGTATTACGATCTCTTCTTCTTTTTTTTGAAGGATCCTTCTCAAAAGATCATCCATGATCTGGCGAAAAGCGTAGTAAGGGATCTCTTTCTTATCTTCTTCGAATTTCCCCCGTAAGAGTACCACCGAATAAATATCTAAGTAAGTGATCGCATCTTCTACTAATGCGGTTTTTCCTGTACCGGATTTGCCTCCGATAAAAATAGCGGACCTTCTGCCGTTTGTGACATTGACCACTCCGGCCTCTATTTCTTTTCTCTCCCTTTCTCTATCATAGATCCTGGAAGAGTCCCTGAATCCTACCTTTCTTTCATAAGTTCCGGGAACAAACTCCGACAATTTTCGTTTGGACTTTAATGAATCCTTAATACTCCTTAGATCATGGATCAAATTGTCTAGAGAAAAATATCTTTCTTCAGGCATCTTAGAAAGAAGTTTGTCCACTAGAGTGGAAATTGCAGGAGGAATATCCTCTCTTCTTTTCAAAAGAGAGACTGGAGATCTTGCGATATGATAATGCACTAACTCCAAAGGATCCTCAGTTTCAAAAGGAGGAGAGCCTGAGATCATCTTATAGAAAAGCGCGCCCAATGAATAGGCGTCCGATCTAAAATCCACAGGACGATTTAGCCTTCCAGTATTCTCAGGAGAACAATAAGGTAGAATATCGTATGTATATCGAAGAGGCGCATAACTTCCTTTCTCGGAAAGAAGAAGAGAAGCTCCACCTAACCATGCCAGTTTTGTTTGTCCGGTACTTGGATCGTAGAAAAAAGCCCTAGGAGAAATCTGATTATGCACGATCCCGAAAGAATGTAGCTTTGCCAGATTTTCAGTGATCGCGAGTGCAATCTCTAAAAAAGTTTCCAGAGGCATAGGCTCTGGCAAACTCTGATGTAATAATTGAGAAGGAGTGTTTTCATATACTAGACAGATCCCATCGGAGTACTCGAACATATCCTCCGGCTTGAGAATACTAGGATCCGTAACTAGTTTTCCTAATTCGAATTCATTCAGAAAATAAACGGAAGAAGTTTCTCTTCCTTCCGGTTTTTGGACCCGAATGATCTTTGGAGTCCTATCTCTTCCGAATTTTCCTCGATAGGCTTGCGAGAAACTGTCTTCGTACAGTAATTCCCCGAGCTCGTATGGAATTCTGTCTGTAGAGACTTCCTGCATAAAATTCAATCCCTATCCTACCGAAATCGAAATAGATCTCGGTAGGACTTCCGACCTAAAATGAAAGGTCACACCTTAGAGGGCGAATTTTTTTGGCGTGTAAAAAGCCAGACATAATATATGTCCGCTACAGTTCCGAGCCCGCTCAGGACCTGAACGAAGTATTTTTCCGGAAAATATAAAAAGATGAAGATCGTAAAGAATCCGTTCCCTAAAAATTTTGCCCAAGATACCGAGTAAGAAAACAAGCTCGGATTCCCAGTTTTTAGGAATAAAATCGGATACATCACCGAAATGATCAGACTTAATATATAAGCCGAATTGGATCCGGTGAAAAGATCATAACCTCCTATGTAGAAGGTGTAGATCAGCAATCCCCAAGAAACCACCAAAATGCCCAGGAGAAATCTATATCCTTTGTCGGATATTGGCAAGGAAATTTGTTTTTTACCAAATCGGATCACTTGGTAGAAAATGAATATATCGAGCACAAAACCTAAACGGTATCCCCAAAGTAATATTGCGCCCATCGGCTCTTTAAAGCAGAAGCCCCATAATAATTCCCAAATAATATTCCCGCAGGCGATAAATACGGGCATTTCCACGAATTTTTTCTTGAACGGTTCTATTAGAAGAACTGCATACATATACGCCCAAAATACCACACCGAGTAGCAGAAATATGTTCTCGAGTAGCGTATAACGTCCGAAATATTCCGGATCGGTAGCTAACGTTTGCCAAAAACTCATCCTTTATAGTCTCCAATTCTCTCTTAACGAAGGCGGGATCCAGAATCTTGCTTTTTTTCCGCCGTAATAGAAATGATCCATAGAAAAAAGGAGTTTGGAAGCAAAATAAGCGACTAACTTTCCGAAACCCCCGTCGTCATCCATATGACCGTCAAAGTCGGTAAATATTTTTTCTATAAAATAACCTAAAGGATTTTTAGGAGGCCAGCCGATGCCTAAGACTTCGCTTGTCTTTTGTCCCATATAAGTTTGTAAGAAGAACAAAGGAAGATGATCGAATAAATTTCCGGGAAGCATATATTCCATAAAGTCCAACAAAGATTTTGCAAGTTCATGCCCCGCGTCGGAAGGTTTTTGCTGATCGTTAAAGATAGATTCTCCCATTGCATGAGCAGCATCATATCCTTCCGGACATAGTTCAGGTTTTACTCCGATAAAATGCCCAGCTACTCTCCATAAATGAATGTATGCATCTTTTTCTTCCGGAGTAAGTTTAAGAGAAGATTGGCCAAGGCCTTCTATTACTAAACTGGAGAAGGATTGCAGAGTTCCTGCCATATCTTCTTGATTGATCGGTTGTCCCCAAGCAGGATCCCAATCTTTTCCTTTCCCTAGAAAATAACGAATAGAAGCATGCATGAGTCGTACTTTTTGAGCGGTACGGATCCCTTTTCCCTGAGGCCCTAATCCGTCCTTTTGAGCGACTGAAATTACGAATTGAGTGGTTTCCATCAATCTTCGATTTACACCGTCGATCACTCCGTTCTGCTCGATCAATCTTCCAGTCTTATACAATACCTGGGCCCCATCCCCACAGGAATACGCCATAGGAAGAGACTTTACACAAAGCATCATGAGTATCTGGGGACCATAGACTGTAAAGAGTTGTTCTCCCTTTGCGATCTTGTTCGGATCTGCCCAGCTAGGAAGAGATTCCGTCTCATAAAAATATCTTTCTAAATAATCAGGCAATCCTGCAGGAATAGGATCTGAGTTTCTGGAAAGTGCATCAAAGAAGAGAAGAGTTTTACCTCTATCAAAAGCCGACTCGGTAAAATATTTTGTGACAATTTCATCCGCAAGTGGATCGGTTTCTTTCCGCAATGCGCGTAACTCGTTGGAATTCATCCTTAAAACTCAACCTCGTCCCTGGAATTCGCCAGTTTTATATTACGAATTTTAAAAAGAAAGCACTTGTAAAAAAAACAGTACCGAATTACTTGAAGCATGCTCTATCGATTCAGGAAAAAATTTTCTCTACTTTTCGTTACTGCAATTTCTTTCCTAACTCCTAAATTAGAAGCTGTAGGACTCTTTCAACCCTCTCATAATGCGAGATATGGCGGAATGGGTGGAGTTAATCTGGCGATTGGCGGTTCTCCAATGGATATTGGGACGAATCCGGCAAATCTAAGCGTAAAAAAACAAAAGGAGTTGGAGTTCGGAGTCTCCTTCCCGTACATTCGCACAGTATACAAAGACCGATTTTTAGATTCGGACCCCAATCTATATTACGAAAATTCGGAATCCTATAACGTGCTCGCCCCTCTTCCCTATTTTGCGATCCGGATCCCGTTAAATGAAAAATGGACGTATGGAGGTGGGATCTATATTCCAGGCGGTGGAAATGGAGAAGTTTCCGGGATCACAAGGATTACGCCTAACGGTCAAAGTTTGAACGATTGGTCAGGTTTAAAACTTCCAGGACCGATCGGGGATTCTAAAAGGATCCACGAAGGATACTCTTCTACTTTTTATCTAGTCAAATCCACTCATGCTCTCTCTTATAAGATCGGAGGGCTATCGATCGCGCTCGGGGTGGAAGGGATCTACTCTAGACAGATAGCTCATCAAAAATATTATGATATAACAGGCACGATAGAGATCCCAGGACAAGGTTTCGATTATCGCAGTAGAAATGCGTACTCACTCGGTGGGATTTTCGGAACTACGTATCAAATCACAGACACGATCAAGGCCGCTTACTCCTACCAAACTTCTGCAAAAATCCCATTGGATGGTTCCATGCAAGTGGGGGCGTATCCGAGTAGAACGGGAGTTTCTGCAACTTTCGGAATACCCGAAAGACATGCTTTAGGTTTTTCTTATGGAACAGAAACCTTTAAGATCGGGGTGGACGCATTATATTATAATTATTCTTCCTACACTTCTACTTATAAACAAACCTTAGAAACTCCTATCTTCCCGACTGCATTAGGACAAACAAATGTAATCCCTCAAAATTTAAGTTATCATGATTCTTGGGCCTTAGGGATTGGAGGAGAATGGATCGTAAACGATTGGACTTACCGGCTCGGGGCAAGGCATAATTCAGGGGTATTGAGATCGGAGGGAACAAATGCACTCCAAGCGGGGATCATGGTACAAGATCTAGTGTCCGGAGGATTCGGTTATAGTGTTGGAAAATGGAAATTCGATTTTACTCTCTTATATTATCTTCCTGTAAGAGTGTATAATAACGGCTCAGCCGATTGGAACTTTAATCATGCTGTATTCTCCAAGGATGATATCCGAATTTCAGAATTCAAACATTCCTTAAAATCGGATATCCCAGCGATACTACTTGGAGCAAGTTTTTCTTTTGATTAAGATTTCTGAATATCTTTTACGATCAGAACAGAGAATACCAATAAACAAAACGCCAAGAAGTCGAAACTAAATGCTCCTAGTTGACCGAATTGCCAAGCAGCTCTTAAGCCAATCCAATTTTCCGGGATCGTTTGGGAAGCTGTCCAGGCTTGGATCTGTTTGGCAGCAGGAGCAACGAATAAAAACCAAACTCCCAAAGAAAAAATAAAAGAAAGCCCGCTTAAGATCGCATAACGAAAGGATCTTGTTCCTTTTAGTTGGAATGCTAAAATAGAGATCAGAAGAATAGATCCTATTTGTAAAAACGGCCCTACGATCCCGAAATATTTATACAGACTTGTTTGTACCTGAAAATAAAGTTCAGGAGACCAATGTAATTTTGGTCCGGCTTCCATCAGATGAGCGAACCTCATCCCCAATGTCAATGCTGCAAAAATTAAAGCGAAAAATCTCAGATAAGAAATCATATAAACCCCTAACAACCCTAAAGAATTTCTATTTTAAATAGTTTTCTTTCCAAATGAAAAAAGGTTACAGATTTTATTCCAACTGAGCCTAAATCTATTTACAGTTTATAGGATCTCCCCTATCCTCTTTGCCAAATGGAATACAAACATCTAAGCATTGAAAATCGAAACGATCTATTAATCGTTCTTTTAAATCGGCCAGAGGCACATAATGCTTTGAATGTGAGGATCCGAGACGAATTAGAATCCGTCTTTTCTGAGTCCAAAAAAGACCCGAATGTGAAAGGGTTACTTTTAGGAGCAAACGGGAAAAATTTCTGTAGCGGCTACGATCTAGAAGAAGTGATCGAAACCAAATTAGAATCCTTCAAACATCGTATTTTAGAATATCATTATGCGATTTATTCTTATCCAAAACCAATCGTATGCGTGCTAAAAGGTTTTTGTTCCGCAGGAGGTTTCGATCTGGCACTTTGTGGAGATTACATTTTAGCTGAGAAAAAAACATTTCTCTTTCGACCGGAGATCCGTTTTGGAGGACCACCTTTAATCACTACCTTAGCAAGAAAAGTAGGTCCAACTAAGGCTCTATCTATCACATTACTAGGAGATCCTATTCGCTCGGCGGAGGCATTAGAACTAGGAATTATAGACGAGGTCGTGACAGAAGGAGACCCCATTCAAAAAGGACTGAAAGTATTGGAAAAAATGTCCCAGTGGGATCCGAAATTAATCTCCGCGGAAAAAGAGATCTCGAATAATTTTTTCCAAGGAAATCTATATGAAAATTTAAGAAAAGAATTCGATCTTTTTAAACAATTTTTGGAAGATCCGAATTTCTTCCAAAAAGTCTCAGAATATGCGAAGTCTATTCAACAGAAAGTTTAAACCGGATTGTCTTTAATAAATTGAGAAAGAAGTTCCGCGAGAAGTTCTCCCTTCTCTTCTTGTAAAAAATGCCCGGCGCCCTCTATGATAGTATGCTTCTGCCCTTTTGCACCCGGCACCATTCTTCTGAAAAAAATATCTCCTCCTTTCGTGATTGGATCCGAGTCGCTAAACATAGTAATAAATGGTTTCTTAAAACTTTTATAATATTCCCATGCCTTTCGGTTATTTTCTGATTCAGGATTATCGGGAGTGATCGGAACTAATGTCGGAAATTTCCTTGCACCGGCTTTATAAGACTCATCCGGAAAAGGAGAATCATATGCCTTGATCACTTCAGGACTTAGTTTAGTTACACATCCATTCTGTATAATCTTACCTACCGGTAATTTACTCACTTCTTGAGAGAAATGGAGCCATTTCAAAAATTCTTCCTTAGGCGGAATATCTCCCGTAGGTAAAAATGTATTAGAAGCACAAACTCTAATAAATCTAGGGTCCAATTCATATACCGCTCTAAGTCCGAGTAAACCGCCCCAGTCCTGGCAAAACAAGGTGATCCTTTGCAAATCTAAACTTAGAATAAAATCTTTCAGCCAATTCACATGATTCTTGTAAGTGTATAATGTGGGATCGGTAGGCTTATCCGATTTCCCAAAACCGATCAGATCGGGGGCAATCACTCTATAATCTTTTTCTGAAAGAGGAAGGATCATCTTTCTATATAAATAAGACCAACTAGGTTCTCCATGTAAAAGAAGAACAACTTCCTTTGCATCCTTAGGGCCTTCATCTACATAATGCATTTTGAATTCACCTATGGAAATAAAATGAGGAGAAAAATTATAACCCTGTAAATTCTCAAACGATCCAGTAGGGGTTTCTAAATAAGTTTGCATATCAAATTAATCCTTCTCCAAGTAGATCTTATGGAAGGTAAATACATGATCTCGGATAAAAGTTTGTCAAACCACTTAGAGAAAAACTCGTTCTAGGATTTTTTGACTTCCTATTATGAAAAAATAGGATCCAGTAGGACCTCCTACCTTTCGGAGTTATCATGTACATAAAGCGTCGCTCCAATTTCACTATCTATACTATAACGATCCTTATACTCCTGAGTATTCTTGTTTTATTTCAAACTGCATGCCTTAGTTCTTTCGGTGGGACACCAAGCGGCGCTAGATTGGAAAGAATGAAAAAGTCCAAAATGTTCCATGACGGACTATTCGAAAATGATCCGTTCGTTCCGAATTTATTCGCTAGTTATGGAACGGTAATGAATAGGCAATTTTTTGGATCAGAGACGAGAGTTCCCCCTTCACCGATCCCTGTACTGAAGCCGGACAAAAGCCTATTCTCAGATCCGGTTGCAACCGGGATCAGAGCGATCTGGTTCGGCCACGCATCCGTTCTAGTGGAAATCGACGGGATCAGGATCATGACTGATCCGGTATTTGCCGAAAAAGTTTCTCCGTTCGAAAGTTTGGGCCCTTCTAGATTTTTTCAACCCCCATTAAGTTTAGCAGAACTTCCTAATATAGATGCGGTAGTAATTTCGCATGATCATTACGACCATCTGGATATGGAGACTGCAAAATTTTTGACGTCAAAAGGCACGAAATATTTCGTTCCACTCGGGATCGGAGCTCATTTGGAGACCTGGGGAATTCCGGAAAATCAGATCATAGAATTGGATTGGTGGGAAAAAGGAAATATTAAGAATATTGAAATTATCTGCACCCCCGCAGTCCATTATTCCGGAAGAGGCCTATTTAATAGAAAATCCACTCTTTGGTCTTCTTGGAGTATTGTAGGACCAAAACATAAATTTTTTCATAGCGGAGACACCGGATATTCTCCTCATTTTTCGGAAATTGGAAATAAACTCGGTCCTTTCGATCTTACATCCATTAAAGTTGGTGCCTATGACTGGACCTGGGAAGGGATCCATATGAACCCGGAAAGTGCAGTTCAGGCTCACCTGGATTTGAAAGGAAAGGCGATGCTTCCAGTGCATTGGGCGACCTTTAATCTTGCCATCCATTCTTGGGAAGAGCCTATTGTCAGAACGAAAGAAGGAGCGAATAAAAACGGGGTCCGATTATTCACCCCTAAGCCGGGAGAATTGGTCGATGTAGAAAAAGGTTTCGAATCCGAAGCATGGTGGGAGAAAGTAAAATAATATTTTTATAATATTTTGAAGATTCGGCAGGGGGAAGCTTTCCCCAGTCGCAGCATCGAGAAGCAACAGCGGTTGCTTCGGATGCGAGACTATGACCTGGACGAAGCCATTGCGAAGTATAGAGTCCTTCCGCTACCCCTATCGGAAATAAAGCAGTGCTTATGAAAATCTCCTTACAAGATCCAATCTGGAATTCACATGCAATTTTCTAAATATACTTTTGATCTGGACTCTAACTGTTCCTTCTTTAGTGCCTAAGGACGCAGCGATCTCTTTCGTTCTTTTACCGTCAACGATCAGATCCAAAACTTTTTTCTCACGATTGGAGAGTATCTCTGTTTCCTTTTTACTTGGCTTTCGAAAGGACTGGATCACTCTTGCCGCAAGACCGGGAGAAAGGATCCCTCCCCCTTCCAAAAGAATTTCCGTTTTTTCTTGGATATCTTCCGAATCCTTTTTCAGAATATATCCGATTGCACCCGCTTTTAATGCTTTAAATAAGGCCTCTTCCGATTCAAACGCGGATAAGACGGCGTAATTCGTTTTGATATCGATAGAATATCTTTCTTGGATAAAATCTAATCCGCTTTTTCCGGGCAATTCTAGATCCACAAAAACCAGATCGTAGGAAGAGTCGTTCTGCTTAGGGAATTCCTCAACAGAAGAAAAAACATCCACCTTTGCTACTCTATTCAGTTTTTTTAATTTTTCTCTGCAATGGTTCGCAAAAGCAGGATCGTCTTCTAAAATCGCTATTTTAAATAATTTCAAGGATCAGATCCTCCCTAACTGATGAAGTGGCACTTCCAACAGACCGTTAAAATTCCGATTTTCCAAATTTTCTTTCCATTCTCCTTGTATAGCAGAAGTCCTGAAGCGAATCGTTTTATTCCCTTTAGAGCCTATTCTCATCTCTTGAAAATTACTGCGAGTCTGTATGGAAATTTCTAAAAAGTCCTTTTTAGGAGAAAAAGTCCACTGAGAAGTTCCAGAACCGTATTTAAGATCGTTAGAACAAATTTCAGTGATAATCCCCAGGATCTGTTCAGCATTCTCCGCATCAATGCTGAAGTCTCCGTCCCCTTCTCTAGTGAACTTCACTCTTCTTCCCGCGTTCCCGTATCTTCTTAATAATAAAACACGGATCCCACTCCAGACGTCCTCAGAGATCAGCTTAACATCACTCATACTCGCAGTAATCTCTCGGATACCTTTGAAAATTTCTTCCGAAAGTTTTTCCAACCGTACCAAAGAATCCATATCTCCGCTCGTATAACCCTGTATAGAACGTACTAACAAATTTAGATCCGTAACTTTCGCTCCTAGGTAATCATGGAGATCTCTAGTAATGGATTCCCTTTCATTATATAATCTTTCCTGCAACTTCTTGTTCTTCTTTAGATATTCGATCCGATATCCGTACCACCAAGCATTGAATAGGGAAATAAAAATTTGGAGAGCAGTCATATTGCTGATTTGCACCCAAACGGTCCTATCCGAAAAATAATGCAGCCCTTCAGGGAAGATCCGTCCAACATAAAATATTAATATTGAAAAAGAATAGATCGTGAAATAAACAGGCCTTCCGTTAAAAAACGCACTCACTAAGAAAAGGATCACTTGGTTTGTGATCCACATATTGTTTTCGTAAAAATAAAACTCGTTATCGTGAAATTGGGTCTCCACTTCCAAGAGAAGAAGAACAAATAGACCACCAAAAACAAAAATATTCTTCCGAGTAAAATCTCCGGAATAATATTTAATAATACCTAAACTTAAAATACAAACGACAGCTGAGATCAGATCCAGATTGAGCAGAAGAAAATTGGATCTAACATATTCTAAGATCGCACCCCAAACCGTTATCCCAAATACAATAGCGAAAAAGTATACGGCTACTCTGTAGTTTTGGGAATAGAATTCTTCCTTTGCGAATTTATCAGGATCTTTTTCCTTTAAGGATTCCATCTTTCGGGTTATACTAGGCCAAATCGTTTGTTTGGAACATAGTGAATAGCTAAAGAAAAAACTCTATTCGAATATTTACCTATCCTCTCATTTTCGGGACATAGAACTCGTTTTTTTGTTTTAAACAAAACCATGACTCACCAATGACATAGAAATCCCAAACGCCAGCCATAACACTTGAGTAATACGACATCGTAATTGCGCCTAGGCCTAAAATCCGATAAAACCAACAGTCATAAATAGGGACAATATATAATATTAATTTAATATTATATAACGAATGGACATCTACATTCGTTCCCGGATTGCCCTATAAAATCTGATCGGGCTATAATTGGAATTACGCAATTCTCGAATTCAATAATTACTTTGCAATCATTCCAAGATGTATATACTTGTTCTACCAGGATCAAATGAGAAAGCTCAATCTTTATTTCGGCATTCTATTGTTTATCGTATTCCTTATCTCAGGATGGTATATGAAAAATATCTTCCGTCCGGAACATTTGAACGATCTCGCTGCCAGGATGGAGATTCGTGCCAACCATATTTATATTCTGTTCATTTCTTTACTGAATATTATAGGATTTACGGTCGATATCCAAACTCAGTCTTCCTGGCTGAGTAGAATAGACAAAGGGTCGAGGTTATTACTTATCGCTTCCGGGATACTTTCTCTGTTCGCTTTTGTGATAGAACATTCAGGCACACTTCAGAACCGGTCTCTTACTTTCTATAGCGTCGTCACTTCCCTAGCGGGAGTAGTTTTATTGACTTTTTCTTATATTCTCTCAGCTAGAATAAATCGTACAGTTTGAGCATTATAGGATGGAAGTAGACCATTTTTATATCTTCATTAAATATCCGAAAGAAACTGGGGATATTTTAGTTCAATTTGGCCTTGTCGAAAGTTCTTCGAATGTACACCCGGGCCAAGGAACGGCAAATAGAAGATTCTTTTTTCATAACTCGATGCTTGAATTATTGTACGTGGCAAATCCGGAAGAATTAAACGCCGAAAAGATCAAAGCAACAGGATTGTATGATCAATGAACCTATTATTCATCATAAAAAATTAAAATATATTGCGAAATACACGGTCTATTCTAAAGATCTAAGACAACTTAGCAAAGCGGGAGAAATAGTCCAAATACTGGATGAGGTAACGCTTCTGTCTAGAAATGAATTCTTACTTGTGATTGAATTTGATGATAGGAAGGAAGATCAGGCTCAAGACTTTAGACCTGTTCTTCCTCTTGTTTTCCATTGGTGAATGAAACCTATTATTTTAATCTATTGTTTATGTGGAGATCTTTCGGATCCACTTTTACACATACGAAATAGACCCTTGCTAAAGGGGTATCCAATTGACTAATTCCACCATCCGAAGTAATAAAATGGAAATATCCAGTCGCTTTAGTTGGTTTGTGACCAGTCCAGACCTGCGAATTTTTAAGTTTATAATGATCCTCTTTAAACTCACCCGCTTCAAAAAGATCATTTAATTCAGTTATAAAGGGAATCACCATCCCGTATTTCGGACAAATGTATCTCACTCCATCCAAATTTGTCGCGATTCTTGTCCCAACCATATATGTTTTTCCCTTAACAGTTACATTCCGGAATTGACCATCTGATTCCAGCTCTTCGTTAAATTGAAGACTGGTTGGGTCGTCAGGACTAATATCAGCTGGAAGATTTTTGAAACGCCCAACGTTAGAATTCGTTTTGCAGAAGGAGGAAAGTAATAAGATTACTAATAAAAAACCTAAGAAAAATTTACGATTGGCCAAAACTTTCATATTAGCACAATGATGAAATTATTTGACTAGAAGGAAAATCTTTTTTCGAAGTTGTAGAACTGGATTTTTGCTATTTAAAGATTTTTAATCATCCACAAACAGCTCGTCACTAAAAGGGCTGTCCTTAGTAATTCTACTTTCCAGAAGATTAAATGCCACCCTTCTGAAATAAGGACGGATCAATTTTTCGTAATCCTTCTTGGATCTTTGGTGTGCATAAGGATCCGTAAAATAGATCTCTTTTTTCATCCGAATATAGTCATTCTTGGTCGGAACAGTGAAATATAAATAATTCGTGATCTTATGCAATTTCTCAAAAACTTTCGGAAGATGTTTATCTTCTATATACTGGACCACCGAATTACAGATCCCAAGAGTAAACGGGGGCATATGAATATGTTTTAGTTCGAGGTCTTGGATCGTAGAATGTAGAAAGGAAAGATTATATCCTCGGATCCATTTCTGTTTTGCGATCGAGTCTATCATATCTTCAGAAGGATCCACTGCAAAGATACGATTCGGTTGGAAAATCTTCACGAATTCTTTTAATAAAAGAGCCTTTCCGAAACCGAAGTCCGCGATACTTCTGGGATGCAACTGCATTAGATCAAAAACGGACTTTATGTATTTTGCATGTTCCTTAGCATTAAAGGAAGCATCCACATCCTTCCCGCTACCGTAGATCTCGTCCCAGTAGGAAGTTTCAAATGGTAAGCCATTGGCTCCGTATGCGATATAGTCCGAATCGTTCGGCTTTTTTCTCATACCTCTGGGGCCTTTGAAGAGGCGAGAATGGAAATAAGATATGCTTTTAAACTGTCATACCCTTTCTGGTCGGACAATTCGGATCTAGCTTCTATAGATCTGGTCTTCAGAGTTTTTAAGCTAGGATCCGCTTGGATCCTTTTCCAAAGAAATCCGTTAATCAATATTCTTTCTCCGGATAAGAATAGATAAATATGATTTTTCGTTTTAATCTCTCTTTGAAGTAGCTTTCTATCTACTGCCCAAACTTCGGACAAAAGGATATAATCTTTGTCCCTGATCTCTTGGTGGTTGGAAAAATCCAATTTTTGTTTAGAAGTAAAATATAAATAAGAAGCGGTCTCCGGTGAAACGTAGATCCTTTCGTCCTGATTTACGATCGCCCTTCCCCTAAGAGAAACCAGATCTTTTCCCAAAGCTCCTAATTTCACTTTATCTAATCCAACAATCGGTTTTATAGTAAAATATCCGGAAACCGCGATCAATGCAAATATCCCGATGGACGCAGCGATCGTATTCAGTTCTTTTTCGGAACGTAATAAGAAGATCCCTATAAACAAGATCAAAATGAAAGAGCCAAAACCTAAAAGGTATTTCCAAACGGACTCACCCATGAAAGAAAAGGAATGAGCTCCATAAAAATTAAGATTTCCTAATAGAATGATCGCTAGGACAAATAAAGACAAGTACCCGAATAAGAATAGTTTCGGTAAATTTCTTCTTTTAAAGAAAACGGATTGTTGTTTCTTCTTCTCCCTGATCCCTACTGTTCCGGCTTTGATCACGAATATAGTAAATCCGATCGTAAAAAAAGTAAAATGAGAGAAAAATCCCAGAATTGTAAAAAGAACCAAGATCAGAAGATCTATCACAGTTTCCATTCGGAAGGAAAGAAATAGCACGAGTAAAAAGGAAAAACTTACTAATTCTCCAAGCATATGAAGCGGAACCGAATACGAAAACGGATTAATCGCAGCTAAATAGCAGAAGAGATAATGATTTAATTTCCAACTCTCTCTTTCCATCACATACGCGCAAAGATGTATCCCTAAGCTCAGGAAAAAAGCTCCGAAAGAAAGATAAGCGGGTATATAATTCAATCCTAGGATCGATTTCCAAACGTATAAAAGCAAGAAAGGAAGAGGTTCTTGGAAGGAGAAAAATTTTCCGTCCTCGGAAAGGGAACGTAATTCGGCCAAAACCCCGAAACTTTCTCCGTTGGACGGATCTCCATGCCAGGAATACAGCAGGGTCAAAAGTCCGGTAAGAAACAGTGTAGAAAGTAAAATGAGCGCGGGGTTTGCTTTTCTGTTTCTTTCCAAGTCCATGCGGCGGAATTCTTCTCCAACGGATTTCGGAGCTACGTTAAAAATTTAGGTGAAATTATACCAACACATTTTGAACTAAACTAAGAGGCATATTCCGAGGGCAAGAAGATGGAAAAAAAAGACCATATCCTTTATGATAAGGCCGGAAATCCGAGCAAAGAACCAGCTTGGATTTTCAGAACTTACGCAGGTCACACAAACGCAAAGGAGTCCAACGAACTCTTCAGAAAAAACCTGGCAAAAGGCCAAACGGGCCTTTCCATCGCCTTTGATCTTCCTACACAATGCGGTTATAGCTCAGATCACCCAATCGCAAAACCGGAAATCGGTAAAGTAGGAGTTCCTATCAATACTCTCGAGGACTTCCGGATCCTTTTCGATCAAATCCCTATCGAAGAAATGAACACTTCCATGACCATCAATGGTACTTCCATGTGGTTACTTTCGCTATACGTGGCTTTGGCGGAAGAAAGAGGAGAGGATGTTTCTAAACTCCAAGGAACCACTCAAAACGACATAATCAAAGAATATCTAGCTCGAGGGACCTATATTTTCCCACCGGAGCATTCTATCCGGATCATCGTGGATATGTACGAATATTGTTTGAAAAGGATCCCAAAATGGAATCCGTCCAATATTTGTTCCTACCATTTGCAGGAAGCTGGAGCTACTCCGGTTCAGGAATTAGCCTTCGCTCTCGCGACAGGTATGGCAATCTTAGATGCAGTAAAAGAAAGAAACTGTTTCACTCACGAAGAATTCGAACAATGCGTTGGTAGGATCTCCTTCTTCGTAAACGCAGGGATCCGATTTATCGAGGAAATGTGTAAGATGCGCGCATTCTCCGATATGTGGGAAGAGATCACCGTCGGGATCTACCAAGTTAAAAACGAAAAATATCGCCGCTTCCGTTATGGAGTTCAAGTAAACTCTCTCGGCCTCACCGAAGAACAACCTGAAAACAACGCTTGGAGAATTTTGATCGAAGCTTTAGGTGTGACCTTAAGCAGAGATGCAAGATGTAGAGCTCTTCAACTTCCAGCTTGGAACGAAGCACTTTCTCTTCCTCGCCCTTGGGACCAACAGTGGTCACTTCGTTTACAACAAGTCCTTGCTTACGAAACGGATCTTCTTGAATATCCGGACTTATTCGAAGGTTCCAGAGTTATAGAAAGCAAAGTAAAAGATCTAGTAGAGAACGCAAACAAAGAGATCCAAAAGATCAAAGAGATGGGTGGAGCGATCAAAGCGATCGAGAACGGTTACATGAAAGCTCAGCTCGTTAAGTCTCAAGCGGAAAGACTCGCTAAGATCAATAACGACGAACTTATTATCGTAGGTAAAAACAAATGGAAGGAAGGAATTCCCTCCCCTCTTACAAACGATCCGGATGGAGGGATTTTCAAAGTAGATCCTAAATCCGCAGAACAAACCTTAAAAGTTCTCGCAGATGTTAAAGCAAGAAGAGATCCAAAAAGAGCGGCAGAAAGTTTAGCTCGATTGGAAGACGATGCTCGAAACGGCAAAAACTTAATGTTTGCATCCGTAGAATGTGCAAAAGCATTAGTAAGTACAGGAGAATGGGCAGACACTCTTAGAAAAGTATTCGGAGAATATCGCCCGTCTACCGGAGTAGAAGGACAAAAATTAAATCTAGAATCCGACAAAGTCGTAGGCGTTCGAGCTAAGGTGGAAAAATTCCAAAAATCTACCGGTGCAAGACCTAAGATCGTAGTCGGCAAACCAGGGTTAGACGGTCATTCTAACGGAGCGGAAATGATCGCAGTTTCTGCGAAACATGCAGGCTTCGACGTGATCTATTCCGGAATTCGCCTCACTCCGGAAGAAATCGTTCAATCCGCTGTGGAAGAGAATGCAAATGTGATTGGAGTTTCTATCCTTTCCGGTTCTCATGTGGAACTCGCTGAGCAGATCTTTGCAGAATTAAAACATTATAAAGCGGATATCCCTGTTGTGTTCGGAGGAATTATCCCTCAGCCTGATTTCGAAAAATTACATTCGATCGGCGTGAAGGCGATCTTTACTCCGAAAGATTACGACTTAATGGACGTGATGGATCGTATCATCGACATCGTTTCTAATAAAGTCCCAGCTTCCGTATAAGGTATGACCGTACGGTTCGCAGGTAACGAACTTAAAGAACTGATCTTAGAAGCTTCCCAGGGGGAAAAATATCCCCTGGCGAAACTGATCAGCGAGTTGGAAAGACCGGATTCATTCGAATTTCGTAAAGTATTATTCCAAGAGATCGAAAGTCTTGGCTTTAAATCAGACAGATCTGTAACAATAGGTTTTACTGGAACCCCGGGTGCAGGTAAATCATCTCTTTTAGGAGAGATCTCCACACAATTTTTAAGCCAAACCTCTGATAAAAAGATGGCGGTCGTTGCAATCGATCCTTCTAGCCATATCAGTGGGGGTTCTCTTTTAGGAGATCGAACCAGGCTTTCTTTACCGGTCCGAGAAAAAAGGATCTTCTTCAGATCTCAACCCAGCCAATTGGAATTGGGAGGATTAAATCCTTATACATATCATGTAATTCGACTTTTACGCTTCTTTTTCGATTTTATATTCGTGGAAACAGTAGGGATCGGACAAAACGAGATAGAAGTATCCAAACTTTCGGATCTTTCCTTCTTAGTAATGGTCCCCCTAGGCGGAGATCAGATCCAATTCATGAAAAGTGGGATCATGGAAGTCCCGGATGCATTCATATTAAATAAATGTGATGAAGAGTCACTTGCTAGAGCAAGCTATCATACTCTTTCCACTACTTTAGAATTCCTAAGAGATATTTCTCCCGGAGGCGCGATCCCTCCGATCTTTCTCACTAGCGTTAAAACGAAAAAAGGGATCGGAGAATTATTGGATTTTATTTTAAAGAGTAATCCTCATTCAAAAAGAGAATTCGAGATCAAGATCCAGATCGAAAAATGGATCAAAACGGAATACGGAAATTTCGGCTTAGAGATCGCAAGACAGATAGATCTTAGTTCAAAAAGATCTTTCGAAGAGATCGAGAGCCTTGCCAAATCCGAGATCCAAAAAAGATATAAGTAAGATATTCTTATATTGCTGGCATTTTCATTTGCCTAAACAGAATCCTACTTGAAAATTCCTTCGAAAGGATCAATTTACCAAAGAATGAATAAATCCGAGATCTACAGCAAGTTCGAAAATCTAATCGGCTATCTACACAGATTAAACGTTAACATCGAACTCTGGAGCCCAAGATCTGCAGACATTATCATCCCGATCTTTGTCTTTATATTCGGTTTCTTTTATAATCTTCATTTTGCATTGATCGGTTTTCAACCTCTAGACGGTTCGATAGTCTTTGATGGAGGCTGGAAGATCCTGAATGGACAAATCCCATTTCGAGATTTTTCATCTCCCGCCGGAACGACCCCGTCCCTAATTCAAGCTATCTTCTTTTTATTCGGAGTAGGATGGATCCAATACTTTGCTCACTCTTCTTTTTTTAACGGGTTATTTGGAGTGATCTCATATATCTGGTTCAGAAAAGAAGGAGGAAATATTTTACTCTCCGGATCCTTATCTTTTCTTTCCGTACTATTTTTTTATCCGCCGGTTGGATTTCCTTTCATAGAGACACATTCTATCTTCTTCTCCATTTTGATGCTACTTATGGCAAGCCTAGCCGTCAGAGAGCCTCGGTTTATTTATATATTTGGAATATTCTCTGCATTCCTTTTAGGTTTTTTAAGTAAACAAATCCCTATTACAATACTTGCCTTAGGGGTTCCGATCCTACTCATTAGAGTAAAGTCGAAAGATCTAAAAAGGATCCTCTTATACTCTGCCTATTCGATAATCATTCTGACTGTAGCCATTTTTTTGATCAATTGGATCTTAGGCATCGATTGGAGAGAAGAATTCTTTTATCTTTTCCAAATCACATTCGGCACGGGACAGGATCGATTTTCAGGAATACAGGCAATCACCCAAAACCAAAGCTCAGGAAGTTTAAGTATAAAATCCGCATTTGTAGTGCTTAAATTTTTATTCGACTTTATCCTTGTATTCGATCCTCATAAATATTCTGTAAAACTTTTCTATCTGCTCCTGATCTCAACCGGAGTTATTCTATACTATCTTAAAAAGAAAAAGGATCGTTTCGAAGTTTCGGAAGAAAGGATCAAAAGTATTTCACAGATCTTACTTGCCCTATTATTTTTCTCCTCAGCCGTTTTCTATTCTGCGGTTAGTAAAAATCAACCCCAGATCGGGTTCGTTCAATTCTTCTTCTTTTTCGCATTTATTTGTTTAAGTTTTTCTAAATCTACAAGGACCCCTTATTATCTCATACTTCTTATCTTATCGTTTTTGATTACGAAAGAATTCCATTCGAATGTGAACAAGACCAGAATGGCAAACGATATGATGTATGTAGAGCCGACGGAAAAGATCGATCTAGGATATTTTGAATTCAAATGGAGATTGCCGGATATATACGAAAAGCGGGTCTCTTATTCCGATTATAAAAGTTTTACTGAATTTGCAAAAAAGAATCCGGAGAATATTCTCTATTTAGGGGACATGACTGCGTTTCTTGGGCTCTCCGGAAAAAGATCTTATTTCCCAGCGCTATGGTATCATACGGATCTTAGTATTCCTTCTTCCAAATTCAAAACACAACATGAAACTTTTCAAAAGAAAGTCTTAGAAAATATAAGAACATATCAGATCAAATATATAGTCTTCGAGGGATCTCAGGATAAGTTCTCGGAGATGACCAGTTTAAAAGATCTGGAAATGATAGAAGAGTATATATCAAAGAACGAAAAAGATAGATCCAAGATCGGAAATTTGATCATCGTCCGGATCTTCTAATAAACTTTTGGCAATGATTTACCGGACTTCTCTCTTGACATAGAAAGAAATCCGTGTAGGATCTTTCGGATGAAATTTATTTCCAGAGTTTTCCTACCAAATCTAATCGTATTCACCCTTATATTTTTCGGATCTGATCAGATATATTCCCAACCGGTCCATCCAAAATCTGCAATCGGAGAAACTCTTGCGGGGATCAAAAAAAGAGCGGAACTTCCCTCCCCTACTGTTTCAGGTTCCGGGCTTAAAGCGGTAGCGATCGTAGGGGAAGTGGATGGAAATGACGGACCGAAAACCAGGGAATATGTTAATAATATAAAAGGCCTCGTAAAAGTTTTAAAGGACAGAGGAGTTTCCGTAAGCGAATTTTATCCTCCTAATAATCCCTGGTCAGGCATACAAGAAGCATCAAGAAATGCGAATATAGTTTTATACGCGGGTCATGGTGTAGGAACAAATCTGAACAATCCTCCTTATGATCAAAAATCAGTAGGTGGTTTTTATTTGGGAAAAGAATTCGTTTCTAACGAACAGATCTCTTCCGGATTAAAACCGGTCCCAGGTGCAATCGTCCTGTTTTTAGGAGCATGCTTTACCGCCGGGAATATGGCCTACGATATGGGAGTGATCCGGGACGAAGAAACTAAAAAGCGGATCTCCATGTATTCTTCTCCTTTTTTGGAAACTGGCTTTAAAGGTTATTATGCTACTTGGGCTCCCTGGACTGCTCAAACAATCCTAGCATTATTATTCACGAATAAGAATTACGGAGACGTTTACTTTAGCCAAACAAATCCGGGAGAAGTTACTAAAATTTCACATCCAAATTCTTCAGGTTCCGTTCTATTCTATCATACAAAACCTCCTGCTTCCAGACCGATCTATGATTACGCTTTTGCAGGAGATTCTTCCGGAGTTTTGAAATCGGAAAATTCAAATACCGAAACTGAAACAAAAATCTCGGAAGAAGAAAAACAAAGACAGAGTAAGATCCTGATCTCTGCCATTTACGATAAGAACGAGGAGAAATCATTACAATCCCTAACGAATGGAGCGGATCCAAATGCTGATTATCAAGGTTGGAGGCCGATCCATCTTGCGATCGTTTTCGATCTCCCGAATGTAGTGAAGGAACTAGTAAAAAGAAAAGCATCGATCAATGCTCAAGCGGAAGGATATACTCCTCTATCGATGGCACTTGCATACGAAAGAAAGGAAATCTCAGAATTTTTGGAAAAAGAAGGTGGCACAAGAAGTAGAGCTGCATTCAAAAAACCGAATATTCCGAATTTAAAAAAATAAATCTTTAAACTGGAAAACCCAGGCCGAAGATCTCGATCTGTATTTTTAAAAAGGGCCTAAAAATCGGCCCTTAGGACATAATTCCTGCCGAAATCCGGTTTTTTACGACAATTTGTCCCGAAAAAAGCCGCCCGGATCCGGGCAACTTTCCCATTTTTTGCAACCTGGGCTCCCGAAATCGCTCATATCAGTTAGAAAAAAAGGGAGCCCTTCATGGCAATCATTCTTAGTTTTTTTGCGGCACATTGGATTTTAGCCGCTTTCGTTCAGTCGTTTTTCTTACATCGTTATTCTGCTCACCAAATGTTCAAACTCAATCGTTTTTGGGAAAAGTTCTTCTATCTATTCACATTCGCGGTTCAAGGTTCTTCTTTCTTGAACCCAAGAGCTTACGCGATCCTTCACAGAAAACACCACGCGTATAGCGACACCGAAAAAGATCCTCACTCTCCAGTAGCTTCTAAAGGTTTCTTGGATATGATGTGGACCACTGCAGTCGTTTACGAAGATATTCTAAATCGTAAAGCTGAAGTTGAGAAGGAGTTCAAAGGAAATTATCCTGAGATGCCAACCTTCGATCGTTTTGCGGATGCTTGGTTTGTTCGTTTATTCTTCGGAACAGCTTACACTCTCTTCTATATCGCTTTTGTTCCGGAAGGAGCAACTTGGTTATACGCTTTATTACCGATCCATTATCTAATGGGACCGACTCACGGTGCTGTAGTGAACTGGTGCGGACATATGTATGGTTATAGAAACCATGCAAAAAATCCGGATAATTCCAAAAACACATTGCCTGTGGACTTCTTGATCATGGGAGAATTATACCAAAACAATCACCACGCTCACCCGAATTCTCCGAACTTCGCGTTCCGTTGGTTTGAATTGGATCTTACTTATCAAGTAATGAAGGTACTACATTTTATGGGGATCATTACTATCCAAAGAGCAGTGTGGACTGAAAAAGGAAGAAAGGAAGTTCCTGGAACAGTTCCTTCTCCTTTAGCTGATGTAGCTTAATTTTTTCTAAATGCTAAAAGTAGAAAGCCGCTTGGAAAAAGGCGGCTTTTTTTATTCTTCTTTCAGTTTATCCAGGTCCCCTCTCATCTCTTTATCATACTCATCCATTAATGTAGGATAAAATTCTGGACCTAATTCTATTTTATTGTTTAAGACTAAGGAGAAGATAGAGCGGACTAATTCTTGTTTATCAAAACCTGTAAAGATCCATTCTAATAATTCCAGGGCTAAATCTAATCTGCCCTCTTCCGAAATTGTTTTGCGGAAAATTTCTATAACTTCTTTTTCTTTTCCGGATTCCAAAAAGCCCCTTAATTCAACAGGCATACTCTGTAGTAAGATCTGCTTCTTTGCATTTGGTGTGAATAGGAACTCGGGTTTACCGTCCGGCAAGAGTGAATGGATCGCCTTCTCTATTTCCGGTTTAGAATGCCCCAATTTTATAAGAGCCCGGCCGAATACCTCGCCCAGAACAAAATCTTCCAGAGGATGAAAAGGAAACCCCGGCTTCTTTGACTCCTGATCTTCCATTCTGTTAGAGTTCCTACCGACCGCATTCCGGTCAAGTATTAGGAGACGCAGAGATGTAAGAGAAAGATGCGAAGGTTTTGGTCACGCGGAGCCGCAAAGTCGCTAAGAATTCGCGAATACCTAACTCTGCGTCCTCCGTGGCCTCTGTGCGAAATTTATTTTTGCATTTTGGGTTCGCACAGAGAGCACTGAGCTCACAAAGCTTTCCTAAACTCTGCGCCTTCTATCAATTAGGCGGAATATTTTTGTAACCTGAATTTCACGAAACCTTAGTACGAATGGGATCTTCTAATTGTATGTTTTAGATCTCTTTTTCTAGGAAAAGAATAGGCTAAAAACACAAAGTGCCTGCCCCGACCCTTCGGGGGATCTAAATTTCCGGAAACGAACTATGAGTTTCAGACAAAAAATATTTCTCATCTTAGGAGCAAGCCAGCTTCTTCTAGTACTTATCTTAGCGATCACCTTCATTCAAATGATTGACCAGGTGAAAAACGAACCGCAGGACAAGAGAGCATTAGACCGCTCTCTGGAGTTCCGGAAGGAACTCAAACATAAGGAAGAGGTAATCCGACTTCTTCTGAAAGAGATCGAAAGAAACCAAAAAACACTTTCTATCCTGGAGAACGGCCTCGGTAACAGAGGGATCCTCCAAGGTAATTTGGAATATATCAAGGGGATCATGACCCAATACGGTCTCTCTATTTTTGAGATCCATGATAGAACGGGGCATGTGTTCTTCAGATTTCATAGGCCGGCAGATTATGGAGACGATAAGTCAGGGCAAAAGATCGTACAGGAAGCTTTGCAAGGAAGGATCGCTTCTACCTTAGAGATCGGACATAGCGGTTTAGGGCTTAGGGTCACAGCCCCTCTGAAAAACGGAGGGATCATGATGGTGGGTCAGGTAGTGGATGATAAATTTATCCAAACCATCACGGGTTCCGAAGATGTTCATTTGGCGATCTATGAAAAAGGAAAATTGATCTCCTTTTCGGATCCAACGATCTCCAAATATTTGGGAAATAGAAAACCGGAAGATATGGCCGGGATCTCTAGATTCACATTCGAAGGCAGACATTTTTATCTTACACAGGTCCCATACGAAAACCAGGGCTTAAGCAATCTGAAATTAGATTTTCTTCTCATGATCGATGAGACGGATCTGTATGAATCTACTCGAAACCTTTGGTTGTATTGCGGGCTCATCGCACTTGCTGTATTCGGCGGGATCTTATTCGCTTCCTATAGGTTTTCCAGAGATATTATAGACGCAGTCAAAGCATTGAACTTCGCGATGCAGAATCCGAGCGAAGATGAATCCAAGATCGTGGATGTAGATCGTTCCGACGAATTAGGTGAAATGGCGGAAGTCTTCATCCAAATGAAGAAGGACTTGTTAGACCACCAAATGTTCCTAGAAAAGAAGGTAGAAGAAAAGACAAAAGAGCTTCAGGAAACCTTGGATGATCTAAGAGCTCTTAAAGAAAAACAGGATGGGGATTATTATCTCACTTCCCTACTACTCCGCCCTCTCGCGACCACTAAATATGAAAGTGCCAATACTAAGATACGAGGCATCTTAAAACAAAAGAAAACATTCGTATTCCGCAAGAGAGAAGCTGATATCGGAGGAGATCTGGTCTCTATTAGTGAGATCACCTTATACGGGAAAAAATATCTGAGCATCATGAACTCTGACGCGATGGGAAAATCCATCCAAGGAGCAGGTGGAGCCTTGGTAATGGGAACGGTATTCAAGGCGATCGTAAGTAGAACACAACTCTCCAGGACCAACCAGAAAAAAACTCCGGAAAAATGGCTGAAAGATTGTTATACTGAATTGCAGAACGTATTCGTAACCTTCGACGGCACAATGCTTGTATCCGCATTACTTTGTCTTTTAGACGAGGAAACTGGAGCATTATATTCTATTAATGCAGAACATCCGAATATGGTATTGTATAGGGATGCAAAAGCTAGCTTCTTAGATTCGGATTTCCCGATCCGCAAATTAGGATTTTCCGAAAATACCACAGAACCTTTAGTAAGGGTGGATAAACTGGAAGCTGGAGACAGGATCTTCTTAGGCTCTGACGGAAGAGACGATATTCTATTATACGATCCGAATCATTCCGAACCAGTGATGAATGAGGACGAGTTCCTATTCTTAAGATTTGTAGAACTCTCCGTCGGAAATCTGGAAGATCTAGAAAGATTGATCGTAGCTGCAGGAGAAATTTCTGACGATTTAAGCCTTTTAAGTATAGGTTATAAAGAAGCGGAAACTTCTAATTCAAGATCCAAAACGATCCCGGAAGAATACAATAAGCTCCTACAGATCGGGATCAAAGAATACAAGAAAGGAAATTACGAAAAAACCAAAGAAGTATTCACACAGGCACTTGCGATCGACGATACTGATCCGGCACTCCATAAACAGATGGCCAGGATATGTATCAACGCTAAAGAATTCGAAGAAGGCGCAAAACATTCGGAAGCGTATCTCTCCAAGATCCCGTTCGATAACGAGTACATCTTCTACCTATCTTATTGTCTCAGAAAAACGAAAGATTATTGGAAGTCGTTAGAATATGCCGAAAAACTCAGATCCAGAGAACCTGAGAATATTCGAAATCTAAAACATTTAGTTGCATTGTATAGATTGACCGGCAATCGGATGAAGTTCCGTTCGACCATGTCCGTCCTAAAAATGATCTTAGCGAGCTCAAATCCGAAGACAAATAATTCGTCTGAGCCTGCTTTAGTCTGATTTTTTTCGTTTTCTAAGAGCCCTAGTTCTGTCCAAATTGGTAATCCATGTCGGCAGAAAAGCGAAAAAAGATCGAGTCTGTACTTGTAGTTATCAAAAGAACGAAGTACGAGTTGGATCTAGAGAGTTACGGCTCTCTGGATGAACTCAAACGGATAGCAAGTATCCAAAACGATTCTTTTACTAGAGTTTACGAATCCCATCAAAGACAACTCCAAAGTAGGGAAGATTTAAAACTAATCTTCCCACATGGAAGATTCATCTTCAGAGAAGACCTGGAGAATATAGATATTTCTGAATATGATTTGGTGATCGCTCTCGGCGGAGACAATCATTTCACCTATGTTGCCCACCATGCTTTGGAAAATCTAGTACTCGGCTGTAATTCAGATCCAAGCACGTCTGTAGGAGCTCTTCTCTCCTTTCACACAGCGGATATAAAAGAAGCAGTTTCTAAAAATTGGGAAAATACTTCTATAGAAGAATGGCCTAGGATCAACGTTCGGATCGAATATCCGGATGGCCAAGCGCTCGAGACCTTTCAAGGTATCAGTGAGATCTCTATTCGGAATAATAGCCCGGACCTAACGAGTAGGTTTTTGATCTCTCATGGCAAAGATGCCGAAGAACAGAAATGTTCGGGCCTTCTGGTGTATACCGGAGCGGGTTCTACAGGTTGGGTTATGTCTTGCGAAAATAAAGACGTAAGCTTTGACAAGCAGGAGCCATATTTCAAAGTGTACTGTAGAGAGTTGCGTAAAAAGGAAAGTTTCAAATACAAGTTGGATCATTTCACAGTTCGCGACTCATTCCGTCTAATTTCGGAGATGCGTGGAGGGATTTCCATCGATTCCCTTGCGGAACGCATATACGATTTTCCTCCCGGAGCCAAAGCGGATTTCTCCGTTTCTCCGGAAAGATTGCGGGTGGTAGTGAAAAAACATGGATAGTTTAAAAATTCTAGAACAGGAAGCCGGCAGCGAGATCAAAGTATATTTGATTTCAGGTCGCCTAGACGAATCTACCTTTCCCCTATTTAAAGAAAAAGTGTTGGATGTGTCCCATGCTTCCAATACTGTCCTGAATTTATCCGATCTGAAATACGTTTCCAGCTCAGGCATTCGTGCCATCTTCGAACTGAAAAACAGACTTACTAGCGAAGGCAAAAAACTTCTTCTTACAGAAGCTGGAGAGAAAGTAATCCAAATATTCAATCTGCTCGGGCTATGGAAACCGTTTGCCCACTTCGAAAAAGAAGAAGACGCGATCGCGGCCTGTCTTAAGAATTAAATTCTTCTAATATATTGCCGCGCCCTTCGGGCCAGGCTCTACGCTACAATCAGCAAAGCACCATTCAAATCATCTTCAATATTGGCTTTTTTCGTAGCACTCATGGTGCATTGCCGGATTTCCGCTACGATCCTTCGCGGAGAAGAAGACTTATATTTTTTCCTTCCTGATCGCAACCACTCCAGGCCTAGGCATATCTCCTTTCTTGATCCCAGGCCAACGACTTGTAGGAAGATCATAATCTTTAGTATCTTCTCCGGGATGTTGCACAGAAACGAATAAAAACTCTTCATCAGGAGTAAACCAAGGACCGGTCAATTCTGCCCCAATAGGTGCAGATGCAAATTGGAATGCTTTACCCGCATCTTCTCCACTTGTAGGAATAAAGAACAACCCGTTGTTTCCGAATTTTTTGAAGATGGATTTACCGAGTAATTTAGTAGTCATATCGGTAACCATCCAAAGATTTCCGGAAGAATCGAATGCAAGATTATCCGGAGAAGAAAATCCACTCTTCCCTCCCCCTGCAACAAAAACTTCAAACTCGAAACGAACGGATTCCGCATCGGAATTTTCTTCTTTGATCCTTACAATCTGTCCGTAAAAATTTCCATGTGAGTCGTTATTCGTAAAAGAAACATATATAGACTTATCTAAAGGATGTACTTCCAAATCCTCCGGCCGATCCATAGGAGTTCCACCCACGGTTTTTGCGGCTTCTCTACATCTAATAAGTACATCTGCTTGGGTTTTGAAGAGGGGGTTCCCTTCTTTATCCTTAGCATTTTTTAATGCAGGATTTGTTTCCAGGTCCAGAGGAACCCAAACACCCTTTTCAAAATTACCCACATATAATATTCCAAAATCTAAAAGTTCAGAATTCTTTTTTCCCTTTTTAGGATCGTAATTCTGTTCCGACACGAATTTGTACACGCATTGGTCTTTCGAATCGTCTCCCATATATACCACAAGTTTTCCGGAAGAAGAGATCGTTAATGCTGCGTTCTCATGAGAGAATCTTCCGAGAGCGGAATGTTTGATCGGAACGGAAGAAGGATCAAAAGGATCTATTTCTATGATCCAACCGTATTCTCGAAGATCTTCTAACTTACAATCCTGGACCACCATCTCGAAGTTTTCTTCGCAAGAAAGCACCGTATCCCATAAGGTTTTTCCTCCGGAACAATTCGCAAAAGTACCGAACACTTTTGTTTTTCCGGAAATCGCTTCCGATCCGGAAACCGGCCCTTTTAATTCAAATTCGGTCCTTCCATGGATCCTTCTTCCATGTTCGGAATTCGGGTCCAAGGCCCAGATCCCATTCTTCTTACGTAATCCAATAACGGAACCTCCTAAAGAATACAGATACATCTCTATCTGTTCAGGAGTTCTTGTATTCGGACCTTTTGCATTATAATCGTATCCAGTAACATAATATTCTAATTCGTTTAAATATTCGTGATTGGTCCAAAGAAGAGCGCGGTTCGGATCATTTGGGAATTGGAAGAAACAATTAAAATCCGCTGCGTAACCGAATGTATCTCCCTTAGGATTGATACGATCCCCGTAGACTGCGATCAGATCATAATGAAATCCATGTGGTAAGATCAGATCGTCTTCTGTAGTCGGCTTTACAGGTTTGAAATTATTGCCGGGAATTTTAAAAGAGTTTTGTTCTTTCCTATTCGAGGAAGATGATTTAGTTTTTGGTACCTGGATCTTTACAGGCTCGGAGAACAGATCTAAATTCCGGACCGCAGTCAGGGCAATCATTCCCTTTCCCATATATTTTAAAAAGTCCGACCTAGATATCTTCATATCCTAAGAATATCCTCCCTGATTCTTCGGACCATTCGTTTTTTCTTCCTACAAGAAAAGGAAACTTGGTTGTAATATTCTCTATCCGGAAAGATGATACGAACTGATTCGAATGAAACCGAACTCTACCCCATTCTACAAAATTCTTTTCATCATGGGATGGGTCTCTCTTGCGTTTTTTCTTCCCCTTTCAGGCGCGGTGTATTGGGAAAATAAAAGTTTAGAATCGATATACAAGAATTTATCCCTTCCAGGAAACAAAGAATTCGGGGTTTTGGTAGAGAACACAAAACTACACAAACTAGGCAGTACAGTAAATGTGTACACTTATCTAGTTCCGGACGAACTTGGCAAAAAACATGAAGTCACTGAAGAAGTGGACCAGCTTACAAATCGTAGAATGAGAGTCGGGGACACAGTGCAGGTCCGCACTTTTGTCTGGAGTAGTTTCGGAAAAACGAAAGTTTTAGGAAGGATCGTAGGCAACACCGCCCCTCCCCCCGGTTTCAATTTTATGCAGGAATTTTTCCTTTTCGGGATCCTGTTCTCTATAGGACTTGTAGTCGTCAGTCTTTACTTCAGAACGTTTAAGGCTGAGGCAGAGTAGAATTGTAATTATTATCTCTCTTAAAGATCAATTGTACTTGGAATGGAGTTTGGATATATCTGGACGGATTCATTTCGTAAGAGATAAAACAGTAATACTTATCATAAACGATCACATACATATAATCTTTAAAACGTAAATGACCCATTTGTTTACGAATACCACGCATCCAAATAGAGTCCTCGAATACCCTTTCGTAGCGCACTGATCTCGAATTTACTTTTTTTAATTCTTCCGGATTCATCTTTTCCGGTTCAACCTTTCTCAATTCGAATTTTAAAGAACGGATCAGGTTATATTCTAACTTCTCTTTTTCTATGATATCGGTGTTTGGGAGAGTTTTGAAATAATATTCGTAATATTCCTTATCCAAGGACTTCAGGTCGCTATGGACCTCGCCCTCGGTTTCGACAGGTTTCCCCTTAGCTGCTTCCTGAGAATATAGATCTCCTGCGAGCAATAAAATGGATGTGATCAGAATCGGGAAAATCGGCGTTCGCATACCGTACCAATAAAGATATCGGTACGATCTCCGATTTCCCCCCTTTTTTTTCGAAATTAGCCTGAGGAAAGATCTTCCAACAGATCTCTTTGACGTCGGATCAGATCGCTTAACTCGTCTTCTCCGATCAGCTTGGCGCCGAGTAGAGCAAGGTCGTACACTGAACGGGCTAATTTTTCGGCCTTCTCCGGATGTACCCCTTTAGACAATTGTAGGATGTTTTTCACGAGCTTAGATTTACGATTCACAAGCAGAGTATGATTTTTTAGAAAATCGGCAGGCTTTTGACCGTACATCTGGCCCATCTCCGCCAAACGCCTCAAATGTTCCGGTAAAAGGATTACAGAAGGTACTTCTTCAGACTTCAAACTTTCCGTTTTGATCTCCACCCCTTCTTTCGAGACTGCCTTGGTAAAGATCTCCTTTAGTCTGTCTTCAGTAGTTTTATTTTCAGAATCCGCTAAATCCGGCCCCGCTTCCTTATCTAAGACCTGATCCGCGAGTTCAGAATCCACACGTTGGAACTTCCAGTCAGGGTTTTTGCCCTCTAAAAACTGCAGGAAATGATTATCTATCCTAGAATCCACAAGCAGAGCTTCAAGTCCCTGGGATTTAAGAAGATCCATATATACGGAAGAAAGCTCGGCTTCCCCGGCATAATAGACTTTGCCGGAGTTCTTCTCCTTATTTTTATCCACGTATTCTTGCAAGGTCACCAAATCTCCGTTAGATGATCTGAAAAAGATCAGATCATTGGCGGATTCGTAGAATTTCTCATCCGTCATCATTCCGTATTTTACGAAGAGAGAGATCTCTTCCCAATTCTTACGGAACTCTTCCGGATCTTTCTTCCATTCTTCCTGGAGTTTGTCGGAAACTTTTTTAACGATATGAGAAGAGATCTTTTTGACTAAAGGATCGTTTTGAAGATAGGACCTGGATACGTTTAAAGGAAGATCAGGAATGTCCAGGGTCCCCTGTAAAACGGTTAGAAATTGTGGTACCAATTCCTTCGCTTCATCGGAAACGAAAACATGATTACAATAGAGTTTGATCCCCATTCGATTTGCATCTAACTCGTGTTTGAGCTTAGGGAAGTATAAGATCCCTTGTAAACGGAAGGGATAGTCTACGTTCAAATGAACATGAAAAAGAGGATCTCCAGCGAACGGAAATAGATACTGATAAAATTCGTCGTATTGTTCTTTCTTAACCGAAGAAGGTTGTTCACTCCATAAGGGAGTCTGCTTATTAGCCTTTTCTTCTTTTACATAGATAGGAACAGGCAAAAAGTCGCAGTATTTACGGACCAACTCCTTCAGTTTCCAACTATCCAGATATTCTCCGGAGTCTCCGTCCAAATATAGACTGATCTTAGTACCTCGATCCGATCTATCTCCGGATCTTAAGGTGAATTCTGTTCCGGATTCGCTTTCCCAAATTACTGGAGCGGATCCTTTTTTATAGGACTTGGTCTCTATTTTTACCTTAGAAGAAACCATAAAGCTAGAATAGAACCCTAATCCGAAATGCCCTATAATCTCGGGTTTATCCCCTTCCGACTGGTATTTTTTTACGAATTCTTCGGCACCCGAAAATGCGATCTGATTAATATAACGATTCACTTCCTCGTCTGTCATCCCGATCCCATTATCTTGGATCGTTAAGATCCTGGACTCTTGATCGAAATCGAGATCGATCCTGTAATCGGTTCCCCCTTCGAACTCTTCGTTCAAGGAGATCTTTTTTAGTTTAGAGATCGCGTCACAAGCGTTGGATACCAACTCTCTCAAAAATATATCTTTTTCAGAATATAACCATTTTTTGATAATTGGGAAAATATTCTCCGTTTCTACGGAAATCCTTCCCTTAACTTCTTCGCTCATATGATTTCATCCTCTTTCAATTTATCCGATAACCAACCAGCGATCCTGAGCAGAGTTTCTTTGGAAGGCGGGTCCAATCTTTTATAGGACTCATACAAAGAAATCGTGTCGGACTTCCAACCGGCGAGAAGAGAGGCTTCTTCCTCAGGTAAACCTTTGGCCATTACGGAATGTTTCAAAACAAAACCTCTTTTAGAACCTATCCATAGGTCAAGTCGTTTCAATAATCCTGCTCTTCCACGGCTCTTGTTCAAAAGAAGGATTAAATATCCGACCCCACCCGCTAAAAGACAAGAAAGGAAACCGATCAAAAATATAGATGTTCCTAAACTTTTTTCGGATCCGTTTATAGCAGTTTCCTGTTTCGGTTTAGGAGGTCCTACATTTAAAACTGGGAATTTAAGAGAAATAGATTCGTATTTGCCCGATTTAGGATTGAAGAAAGAAAATCTGAGATCATCCGGTTTCCATTCCCCTTCTTTTTTAGGAAAGACCGAATAATAATAAGAATAATTCAGATAAAAACCGAATTCGCCCGGACTCAATTCCCTGAAATCCCTTTGCTGTTTAAGTTGTAAGAAAGTCACCTCAGGATAACAAGAGCCTGGATCACAAGACGTTAATAATGGATCTTTAATGGAAGCAAGATTGCCGTTCCCGGAAATAGTCAGACGGAATTGGAAAGGCTCTCCCAAATTGACATTTTGGGAATAATCTTCCAGGACCATCTTAAAATTCCCGATCGCCCCTCTAAATTCTTTCGGAGACGGGGAAGGTAATTCTCTGACTGAAATTTTACTTGGAATCGTTTTAATACTTCTCATATGAAAGAAGGATTGTTGTCTTCCTTCCAAATGAAATACGGTAGATCCTAAAGAATATTCCCCGTTCTTCAACGGAGTTAATATAAAAGTTTCCTTACTATATACCGCCGTTTCGAATTCTAAACCTTCATAAATAGCCTGGTCCGGAATAAGTAGATTAATCCCGGAAAGTGCCTCGCTTCTAAAATAAGGAAATTCTATCGAACTGGAAAAATCCCGATCGATATAAGGGCGAAGCGCGTTTCTATAATATAATGTAAAAAATCCAAGAATAGGCTCCCCCACCCAAACTTGATCCTTAGTTGTCCTAAAGATCACTTTTAGATCCCCGTCTTCAGGACCTTCCGTTTCTTCAGAGAAAAAGTATCGATTGGAAAAAAATCCGGAAGACTTATTTGCAGCGGAATTTCTAGGAGAAATTTCCAAGGCCATCATTCCTGATCCTATTTTTTGCCCGTCTACTTCTACTTCGATTTCCGGAACGGAATAACGGCCAGGCGCAGAAGTAGTGAGCCTATATTTGATCAGTTTTTTACGAAATACTTTGAAGTTTACTATAGTAGTATTTTCTTCCGTACCCCAATAGACGGCCTTGATCCCTTGTCCGTTAAATTCTTTTTCAAGTAAACGGACCTGGGCACCACCCTCCGTTTCTAATATTATAAAAACTGCATCTCCTAGATCTGCTCTTGCTTGGCTAAGATAAAATTTAGAACCTTGAGCGGAAATCGAGATAGAAATGGCCAAAAAAAGAAAGAGGAAACGTTTCACCAAAACACCTCTTTATTCCTGGAGCCCGGACTTCTTCTTTTTACGGAATCCAGGTCCATTGACTCCATAATACGATCCAGTTCGTCTTCTGCCTTGGATTTGTTTTTATTTTTATTCTCTTTTTCGGAGCCTGATTTAGACTGCTTATCCGTCTTATTTTTTCCTTTAGAACCTTGCTTCTGGTCTGGGGATTTGGATCCTTTTTCTTCGGAGCCTTCTTGACTCTCGCTACCTTGATTTCCTTCCGGAGGAGGTAATTTACGGAGCCATTCTAAATTCTTTTTTGCTGCTTCGAGATCCGGATTTTCTTTGAGAGATCTTAAATAATGTTCTGCTGCTTTTTTACGATCCCCTAACTTTAGATAAGAATTTCCTAAATTAAAATGGGATTGTGCTCTCAATTCCTGATTTTTAGAATCCGTCGCCTTTTCAAAATGTCGGATTGCCTTCTCTATATTGCCTGACTTGTATTCTGCATCCCCGCGATTGAATTCTAAACGAGGGTCTTCCGGAAAATAGGGATCCGCTTCTTTATACTTTTCTAAAGAACTTTTATAATCTCCTTGGTCGTAGGAATTCCTACCTTCTTTGATCCTATTTCCCCCAGGATCCAATTCAAAAGAAAAAGTCTCTCTTCCCCATAAAGAAAGTAAGATCAATAAGGCGGGCGCTAATTTTTTGGAGGCTCTGATCAGATATTTTCCCAAAAATTCCAAAATGAAAAAATCGAATAATAAAATAAGAAGTGCTGGAATTAAAAATTTTCTAGCTGACTCTGCCTTTCTTAAATTACGGATCCTACTTCCCGTATTTTTTTCCATCGAACTCATCCAGGATCTTACATCCGCGATATCTGGGCTTTCAGAATCCAAGGATAAGAATCTACCGCCGTTTGCAGAGGCGAGTTCGTTCAAAAAAATAGGATTAGCTCTTGAAATGATCACACCCGGAGAATTTTCGTAAGGAGCCAAGGATCCGTCCTTCGTTAAAAATCCGTATACTCTGGATCCGTCTTCAGAATATCCGATCGGTCCTCCTGTAGGAGTTCCAACAGACCAGACCCAGACTTCCGCGGGGAACTTTTTGATCGCCGGAGAATCCATATCTTCTCCGTCAGAGATCAGTACTAATATCCGATTCCTCAAGACTTGGTTGGAATTTAAAACTTCTTCCGCTTTTTTGAATGCTGATTTCAGATCAGTCCCTCTATCTCCTACTATATCTACATCCAGGCCTCTAACATATTCGGAGAATGCCCTTGTATCAGAAGTCATAGGACAATATACGAAAGGGGAAGCGGCAAACACGACCATACCGAATCTATTTCCGTTCAACTCCGGAAGAAGTCTTAAGATCGTTTCTTTCACTCTAGAAATTCTGGAAGGATTTGTATCCACCGCCTGCATAGAAAGACTTACATCCACTAGGAATAAAAAATCCACTCCCTTAGATACTTCCTCTTCCTTAGACTTCTCTCCTTCAGTCTGTTGGTAAGAGAAATAGGATAGAGTCAGAACCGAAGCGAGTAAAACGATCCTAAGAGTTGCCAAATAAAAAGGTGGGACTTTGGATTCCCTTGGAAGTCCCGGATATTGTTTCTTCCAACGATTCCAATAAAAATAGAATACTAGCTTAAACAAAGAATAGGCGAAAAATATCAAACCTAGGGCGATCCAAAACGATTCTAAAAAGACTTCGCTCATAAATAGTACCGAAACACCCAGGACCTAAGTAGGAGGTCCAACCCGAGTAGAGCAAGTGCGTATGTGAGAAAGATCAAAGATTCGGATTCTCTCACTTCTTCCGGAGGAAGGATCAAAAGATCTTTTTCCAAGGAATCAATCGAAGCTAAGACCTCTCTCAATTCCGCTATATCCTCTGCCCTATAGAATACTCCTCCTGTTCGTTTGGAAAGTATATCTAAAATTTCGAAATTCACTTCATAGGATTGGTCTTCTTTTCCTATTCCGATAGAATATATTTTAACCCCGACACCTTTTGCGATCTCGGTCGCAGTAACCGGGTCTATTCTACCTGTGTTAGAAGCACCATCGGTGATCAAAACGATCACCTTGGATTTCGCAGGAGATTTACGAAGTCTGTAACAGGACAAAATTAACGCATCGCCGATCGCGGTCCCCTGCTCCGGAACGGTCTCTTCTTCCGCCTGGCCTAAAATTTCCTCTAATACGTCTCGATCGCTTGTTAAAGGAGATTGAAGATATGCTCCCCCTGCAAATACCACAAGGCCCAACCGATCATTTTCCCTTTTTCTAATAAACTCCTTCAAAAGTTTTTTAGAAACCCCTAATCTAGTTTCGGGTAAAAAATCCCTACTCTTAGACATGGAGCCGGAAACGTCCAACGCAAGAATGATATCCACTCCTTTGGTCTCGTCCGGAAGAAATCTATATTTTTTTCCGGGGCCCGCCACTGCGATAATAAACAAAGTCAAAACGATCGGTCGGATCAAAGGAACTAAATAAGAAACGAAACTTTTAAAAGAAAATTTTCCGAGTTTAACTGAACCGGGGATACGCAGCTCTATACCTAACGCTGGCTCATTCTTCCAATAAGAATAAAACGTCCAGATCCAAACCGGAATAATTATAAAAAGATAATATGGAGATTCCCATTCCGTCATTTAGACAAGGCCTCTTTCCAAAAATCCCATGCTCTTAAGGCTTCTCCCGAAGAAATTTCAACCTCTTCTCCAGAATACTGAGCTTTACGAAATGTATTTTCCCAATTACGGACTTCCTCTTCTTCCAAACCGAAAGAATCATATATACGTTGGAATAATTCCGCTTCAGTCAAATGTGCAAAAGGCGCATTCATCTTTTTAGACATATTCTCACGGATATAACCGGACAATATCCGATAAAAGGATCTGGCAAATACAGGAGGAGAATTGATAAGCTCGTCCAATTTACTTTCATAGATCAGGATCTTTTGGACCCAAGGATCCGCTTCTACCAATGCATCGATCGGGATTTTGGATCTTGTATGATCCAGATACCAGGCATAAAAAATACCGAATGCCAAAGCTGCCAGCGCAGCGAGGATCGCGGTTAATTTCCAACCGTACTGACCTGAAAATTCTAAAGGAGGAAGTATTTCCTCAGGAGTTTTATCTTTTTCTTCCAAAGAAGTACGAACCGAAAGAACTGCCTCCGAATAGACTGATTTATCGTCTTTGTCCTTCCAAGAAACAGGCAAAGAGAACTTCCCGGAATTATAATAGGTCACAGAAAGTTTGATCTTATTTCCCGAAGTTTCCGCAGAAATTATTTCGAATAGCGGAAGATCCGGAGCATCCGGATCCGGATACATACCTTTCAAAGGAATTTCAGGGGAGGAGATTTCCCCGTCTTGGAATTCTAAAATATATTCTGCCTTCTCTCCTATCCCTACTTCTTTAGGTTCCCATTTTTCTTCCCAACCGAAAACAGGAGTAATAAACAGATAAGAATAAATGCAGATGGTATAAAATAAAAATCTAATACGATTGGACCGTCTCAGGCGGATAATTGCCGCCCTCATGACATGGTTCTCCAATACTGAAGCAATTTATTCGGATCGCTCTCCTTCCCTTCCAGTTCCAAACATCTGGACTTAAACAGAAATTCCAAATTCTTACGTATATTTGTACCGGCAGGAGAAGGATATGACCCGGTTTCCGGATCTTTTAAGAGGAAAAATTGAAAGAATCCTTTGGGTGCATTCTCTTCCAAATGATCCTTGAAACGGATCGCATGTAATGTATGAAATTTTCTAAGACCTGTGAGTCTTTTTAAAGAAGGTAATTCATGAAAATCGGAAAGTATATAAGAATCAGTGTATCTTCTGATCCGATTTTTTAGAAGTGTAAATGGAAGTTTCGGATCCGTTTTCAATTTTCTATGGGGAAATTTACGTACCTTCTCCAATGCAGAAAGGGCTTCTCCCGTATTCTTTATATATCCTGTCTCCCATTCTAAACGATCCGAATAGAGTAGGATCTTAGCCAGATTCCCTTTTCGTACATAAAGTAAAACTAATAGAGCTAAAACTTGGAAAGCATTCTCCGCTTTAGTCCATTCTGAACTACTCCAATCCATGGATTCGGATACATCCAAAAAGAAAACTCCGAGCCTTTCTTTTTCTTCGTAGAATTCCCTTACATGTAATTCACCGAATCTGGAAGTGACATTCCAATCGATCAGCCTAGTATCATCCCCGATAGCGTAAGGACGAACATCCTTAAAGTCAACTCCCCTTCCCTTTCTGGAACTTGCAGCAGTACCTTGCCTACTTCGAAGAGAAAATCCTCTCTCCTTAAAATCCAAAAGTTGGATCAGGTTTTGATATTCTTTTCGGAACATAGATCTAATTTACGATCAGAGCACCTGAGTTGCGTCTGAAACGATCCGAACCACGGATTCTATTCCTACGTCTTCTGAAATCGCCTCGAACGTGAGTAAGATCCTATGACGTAGGATCTCCGGCAATACCGCTTTTACATCCTCGGGAGCAACATAGTCTCGTCCTTCCCAAAGAGCCTTTGCTTTGGATGCTTTAAGAAGACTTAAACTTGCGCGAGGAGAAGCCCCGTGTTTCACGTAAGGAAGAAGATCAGGGACTGTTTTTTCTTCAGGCCTTGTATTTCTTACCAAACGTACTATATAACTTTTTAATTTAGGCTCCACATGGACCCGGTCCACTAAAGAAGAAATTTTCAGAACATCCTTAGCAGTTGCAGTTTTCTTAATACGTTTCGGGCCTGCGGCAAGCCTGCCATGTTGCTCGAGGATCGCAAGCTCTTCGTCCATGTCAGGATAATCTACGAGGACTTTCATGAAAAAACGGTCCATCTGAGCTTCCGGTAGAGGATAAGTCCCATCCTGATCGATCGGGTTCTCGGTCGCTAAAACAAGAAAAGGTCTTTCCAAGGGAAAAGTATTTTCTCCGATCGTTACCGTTCTCTCTTCCATACATTCTAAAAGAGCAGACTGTACTTTTGCAGGTGCACGGTTGATCTCATCCGCAAGAAGTACTCCTGTAAAAATAGGACCCTTACGAGTGGTGAATTCTCCGTTTTTAGGATTAAATACCACCGTTCCGATCAAATCTGCAGGAAGAAGATCCGGAGTGAATTGAACTCTTTTAAAATCCAGATCCAAAGCAGAAGAAAGGGATTTTGCGAGTAAGGTTTTTGCAAGCCCGGGCATACCCTCTAAAAGAACATGGCCCTGACAGGCTAAGGATATTAAAAGATTCTTAACTACCGATTCTTGGCCTGTTATTTCTCCGGTAAGTTCCTGACGGATCCTATCTAAAGTGTCCTTTGCAAAATGAATATCCGATTCGGATAACGGAACATTTTCACGATCGTGAGAAGTGGATTCCATAGTATTCCTTTTTAACGTTCTGCGATCCAGCGGCCGGAACTATTTGTTCCTTGGTAAACGCCTGAGATTTTTTTGCCGTCCAGATCACCGGTATATGTTTGGTTAAAAGGAACATTACTTCCTATCTCTGAACATCTTGCGCCTGAGCAAGATCTTACGAATTTGATCGTTTTTCCAGTGACCTTGACTCCGAGAAGGATCTCGTTCGAACCTTTTCCCCAATTCGTAAACCGAAGGGTCGCGCCAATCCCGCCGGTTTTGCGAGGAAATATACTTAGGATCCCCTTATGAACTCCAACCTGCAGTTTATAAGTTCCTACAAACGGCTTTTCGGTGTCACTCAAAGGCACCTGGTTCGGGCTTAAACTTTGTGCGTCTTCTAAAAATTCGATCTTCTCGACCGTCTCGAGAGGAAGGGAAAAATCAGGATCTCTTAATATTACGTTTTTCGAATCTAAGGATACAAGAGTTCCTTCCGTAAAAGATCCGCTATAAGTGACTTTTGCCTGGCGATTTACGGACCCGCACCCTTTCATAAAATAGCCGAGTAAGAAGAATATGGGAGCTGCGACCAGGATCCCGAGACCGATTTTTTTGAAATCGTTATTGGTGAGTATCTTTTCCAAGTTTAGGATTTCCTTTTTAAACTATAGCCGGCCTATCGGCATAGTTTGGAAGAATGTTACGGATCTAGAAAAGTTTTTAAAGGAAAGTTCCGGCCCGGTATAGCCGAGCCTTTACCGAACTTTCGATTAAGAGATTTACTTACAGCCTTGCAGCTCTCCCATTTTGGCGTTTTCTTTACCGTTCACGTAATATTTTTTACCCTGAGGTGTAGTCCAACAATCGTTTTTTTGATTGGTTCCAGGCATAATCGGCCCTTGACCGATCTTGGCTCCGGAATCATCAAATTCGACCGCGGTCCCATTTGCAGCGATCTCAAAAGACTTTTTGCCGTTTTTATAATACGCAAAAGGGAAATCAGGCTTATACTTCGCCTTTAACTCGTCAGTTTTCTCGTCCATGAGTAAAAGATCGAAAAGAAGTTTTCCTTTTCCGAGAATGGTTCCGTCCTTATCGTATACTTCTGCGGAGCTCATCATCATTTCGTTCATCATGCTACCTTTGTATGCAGGATTTCCGTTGCTCCAATAGAAAGTCCAATCACCTTTACGGGTATGATCTCTTTGACCTTCTGCGAATAACTTTCCATTTTTATAATATTCTTTCCAAGCTCCGATCCTGAGTGATTTTTTATCGGTTCCGGTGCCCTTAGGAGCATAATTTCCTTCGGATTGAGGGGTCCCGTTATCATAATAGTTCTTCCAATAACCGGTCTTTAGATCGTCAGAATAACTTCCTTCGGAAGAAACGGTAGTCCCGTCCTTATGATAATTGGTTTCTTTTCCGACCTTCTTTCCGTCTTTATAATCGGTGATGGACTTTTTAGCACCGTCTTCATTATAATAATCTTTCCAGGTACCAGTTTTCTTATCGTCTATATAAGAACCTTCTTCACTTAAAACACCCTTGTCGGTTTTAGACCAGTATGGTCCGTTTTTCTTATCAGCTTTATAAAAAGTGCTTTCGAGTTGAGTCCCGTCTTTCGCGAGTTTTTTCTCTTCTCCTTCTTTCACACCCGCAACATAAGGAGATTCTCTTAGAGTTTCCCCAGTTTCATATAAAGTTTTCCAGATACCTTCTCTTTTGTCGTCCTTGTAATCTCCGACACGAGTCAGAACGGAGAGTTTATTCTTTTGGAGATCTTCTTTCTCCACATATTCTTTCCAAGAACCGTTTCTTTTGAATTTTTTGATCTGATCTGGAGTGAGTGCACTGATTTGATCCGGAGTACAAGGTTTGCCGGAACAATCCAAATTGACCGGACCTTCCGCTTTTAAATTAAAAGTTTCTTTGAACTTTTCGACTCTGATATTCGGATCTAAAATTTGGAACTCGGCAGCTTTACCTTTATTCTCTACGACGTTCGAAGCGGAACATCCTATCAAAAGAGAAATTGAAACCGATAGATTAATAATTTTTTTCATGGGTTCGCCTTTTGGGGAAATCTAACGAAGCAAAATTAAGGCAGATAATTCCTCTCGTCAACCTCCTTTCCCAATAAGCGTTTCCCATAAGTTGGATAAAAAATAGAACAAAAGGGCGACTTCTCGCTTCGCGATAACCGCGCTCTACGCTCCAATCAGCGAAGCACCATCATATTCTTTCAATGGAAGGAAGGACTACCGTAACGATAGTGCATCGCCGGATTTCCACTACGATCGCTGTCGCTTTAGTATTCCTATGTTTCACAGTTTTTCGAAACACTTTCTCTCACGCAAAGGCGCAAAGATAAGATGATAGGTATCGAAATCTTAAAAATCTCTTCTAAACTTCGCGGCTTCGCGTGCAAATATAAGTTTTTACAATTTTGGGTCGCACGGAGAACACAGAGGCCACGGGGAATTGTAGTGTTGGAATTCCTACAGCGCAACTCAAGACTTATACTATCTCAGTGTGCTCTGTGATCTCTGTGCGAAACATTAATGAAGGAAGGAGATTATTCTCCCGGATATCTCATCCTAAGAAAACGTAAAAAAGGTCTGTAACAGTCCACTGCCATATGACCGCTATCTGCAAAAGTATTACATGCGTAATCGGAAGCTTCTGCCATATCGATGATCGGGATCCCGAACTTTTCATTGATCGGACGAATTCTTTCCCACCATGGAGCGGGAATATTCAATTCTTTTAATAACTCTTCCAAAGGAAGGGAAACCTCAGGACGGACTACAAGTGTAGGAACTCCTTCCTTCTTCACTCTTTCCAGAATATCCTCGTAAAAAGAAAACTGCATTTCGGAAGGAGAATATTTGGGATAGATCCAGCCTATGGTACGGTTGGAACTAGCTTCCAATCTTCCGTAATCTTTCTCCATAAACCCGCCTGCAGGAGAGATCGCATTTCCCTTGTCTCTATGTAAAGAATCCACAGTGAGTTGTTTGATCAAGTCCGCTTGTGCGAATTTTTTATTGGTAAGATGGGAATATACATTGGTTAAATAAGGTTTATTCTTACTAACTCCGAAAAAGAAATTCGCGAGATAATAATTCACATTCTCCTTACCTAAATTCCAGGCATGGGTCAACACGAACCTAAGATCGAAACTATTTGCTAAATTCGATTTTTTGAATGTGGTGCTGTTCGCGTTGAATTGAAAAGGATCCGCTTCCAAGACCAGAAAATCGGGTTTTACTCCAGCTTCGAATAACCTTTCTAAAAAATACAGGTAATACGCAGGAGTAGTTACTGCAGAAGATAGATTATACACTTCCCAGTCAGGATAAAAATCCAGGATCTCTTCGTTCTTAAAATACAACATACGGGAGGAACCCATAAGAAGTACTAATTTTTTATCGGACTTTTTCTGAGCTCCGTTACCGAACTTAGAGATCATCTCCTTTAGAAGATCCTGTTTTACATCATAATAGATATAAGTTAATTCTACTTTAACGTAGTCGCGAACCTTATCCAAAAAGAAAATTTTGTCCAAGGCGAAAATGGATAAGAAAAGAATAACTGGATAAAAAAGAAAAGGATGGGTGAAAAAATTAATTTTTTCGTCAGGTTTAGGTTCGTTCTCGGACACGAACTCAAGACTCCCCGGCATTACCGGGGATGTCAATAGATTATATCAAGCGGTAGCTAGAGTTTCGGTAGCTCTACGACGCTTTTGAAGATCTGCCAACCACTCTTCGGTTGTTTTGCAATATCCGACTAAACGTTTTACGTGCATGCGACGCTCTGGATCTAAGATCTCTCTAGCTTCACGAACGATCTCTTCTACGATCTTAATATGAAAAGAGAAATGGCTGGTGAATAAATTGAAATACTCTTTATCTGTGTTAAGCCAATCTTTGGTTTGAATATCATGTAAGAAGTTTTCCATCTTATTGATATCTGAATCGAATTCGGAATCATACGGAGAATTTAAGATCGCAACCGTATCCGTGATATCCGTAAGACTTTGAAAGTAAGGGTCTAGTTCTGGAAAGTCCACTGTATACCGCCTTAAAAAGCAGCTCGCTATCCATTTCTCCCTTTCCGGAGAAGGGACCGCGAACACCCTATAATAGGGGCTCTAATGTCATCATTTTTTAGGGACTCGAGAGTTCAATCTCAAAATAGAATCAAAGACTTGCGAAAGAAGGCTCTTAGTTCTTCCTTAAGTACTGGAGAAGATGCATACTTTCTTCATCCCAACCTTCGGATGCAGCTTCTATCCAATGGTCGAATTTTTCTCCCAGCGGGTATCCGGAGTTAGTGAGCTTTAAGATCGTATCTTCTCCGTCTTTTTCAAACTCTAGTTTCAATTCGATATCACCTGCAGGATGATCTTGCCACTCTAAGATCAATTCTTGAAAAGGAACGATCTTCTTATAGATCCCTGTAGAAGTAAGTTCGCCTTCCGGACCTAAATTCCAAGTCCAAGAAAAAGTCCCGCCTAGTTTCGGACGACCTGTTACCTTATCCGCCAACCAATGGATCAGTTCTTCGTTGACAGTAACTGCGCTCCATACTTTTTCCAAGGGAAACTCATATCTAAATTCTTTAATAATGCTTCTAGTTTCCATAATTCTTAAGTCCTTTAATGAAAGTCCTTATAAAGTTTTTTAAATAATATTTTTTCCAAGAATGCAGGAGAAATATTTCTCATCCATTTTAAAAAAAGTCCGCTCTTATCCATGACTACAAGTCTTGAGTTCGGATCTTCAATCGATTTTATCATTCTATTTGCGACTTCTTCAGGAGTTTTACTCTTTCCCGAATAATGGGATTCACCCAGTTTTTCTCCGTCCCCGTCTATACCATTCGCTCTTAAATTCGTTTTGGTATACGGAGGACAGAAAATAATAAAACGTAAACCTTCTTCCGAAAGTTCTATCCTTGCAGATTCCATGACGGCATGCAACGCAGACTTGGAAGAAGAATAAGCGCTTCTTGCAGGGATCCCATACAAGCCACTTACTGTAGAAGTGACCATGACTGCTCCCTTATTCTTTTTTATATAAGGAAGAAGTCTCATCGTTAAAAAAACAGGTCCGAAAAAATTCACATCGAATGCTTTTCTAAACGCTTCTATCTGGCTCTGATCGAATCTAGAATGAGCGGTAATTCCCGCGTTATTGAATAGAACATCCACACCATCTACAAGCTTTGCCAATTTAGAAACGGCCTTATCGATCTCTTTTTCAGAAGAAAGATCCGCTTGGATATGGAAAATTTCAGCAGGACGTTTTTCCTTCTTCTTGGAAATTTTGCGCACCAATTCCGGCTCGGAACGAGAAAGATTGATCAGCTTACAAGGGATCCAGGACAGAGTTTCCAAAAGAGCTTCCCCTATCCCTGAGCTTGCTCCGGTAATCACAATCGTTTTGCCTGTCCAAAGATCCTTATTCATCGAGCTTATTCTTTAAATTCGTACGACCCATTCAAGGAATTTTCGAGGTCAATTCGGAACATTCGAATTTGTAGGAGCTTCCACTTCGTCCTGGATCAATCTTGCTTCCGCACGGAAAGCCATATAAGCCCAAACCCAAGTAATAAAAATAGAGATCTTATTTTTGAAACCCACTTGGTAAAAAATATGTACGAATAACCAAGCGATCCATCCTAGAAAACCTTTCATTTTAAAATTGCCAACTTGAGCGACAGCGTCCTGTCTTCCGATGGTCGCCATACTTCCCTTATCCATATAGTGGAAAGGTTTTCTTTTTTTAGATTTCAAATCTCCACGAATAAGAGAAGCAACATATCTTCCTTGTTGCATAGCGACCGGAGAGACTCCAGGTAAAGGTCTTTCTAAACCTTTTGAATAGCTAGCGATATCACCGATCACAAAAACTTCAGGATGAGATTCCACATTACAGTATTCGTCTACTACAACTCTTCCCATTCTATCGATCGGAACTCCCAAAGAAGCACCGATAGAATTTGCCTGCACACCCGCAGCCCAAATTACATTAGAAGAAGGGATCATTCTTCCTTCTATCTTGACGCCATTCTCGTCGATGTCTAGAACTTTAGTTCCAGTTAGAACTTCCACTCCCCTTTTCTCCAGACGTTTTTTTGCGAACTCGCTTAACTTAGGAGCAAACGCTGCAAGTAGTCTTGGAGAAGCCTCTATCAAAGTGATTTTAGCCAAGGCAGGGTCGATCGTATGGAATTCATTTCTTACGATCTCATGGGATAATTCCGCGATGGAACCTGCAAGCTCCACGCCTGTAGGACCTCCTCCGATGATCACATAATTCAAATGTTTTTTAGCGACTTCCGGATCTCCCGCAAGCTCAGCGTGTTCGAAAGAAGTTAGAATTTTTGTTCTGATAGAAAGTGCGTCTTTTAAGGACTTCAAACCTGTAGAATATTTTTTCCAATGATCATTCCCGAAATATCCGGATTTGGCGCCTGCAGCCAATATTAGATAATCGTAATTTTCTGCATGTCCCTGGAAATAGACTTTTTTGGCCTGGATATCTACTTTTTCGACCTCACCCAGATACACTGTTACATTCTTCTTATCTCCGATCAGTGATCTGGTCGGGATCGCTATATCCGCAGGGCTTAATACTGCGGTGGCCACTTGGTATAATAAAGGTTGGAATAAATGGTGATTCTTCTTATCTATCGCTACGATTTCCAAATTTTCGTCTTTGGAAAGTTTTTTGATGGCTTGTAATCCGCCGAAACCTACTCCGATAACAACTACTTTCTTTTTTTCACCCTTAGGCATTCTTTGCTCCGTTTTTAGTCAAAACAAACTCCAGAAATCCTTCCGAAGCTTCCGAAACGATCTGATGGACCTCTTCGAAGTCCTTTAAAGTTCCATAATATGGATCCGGAACTTCCGTATCCTTTCCTTGTCCCTTTTGGAACTTCCTGAACAAATGGATCTTTTTTCTCTCTTCTTCATTCGAAGCGAGAGCCCCCAGATCCTTATGATTGGATCTGTCCATCGCCAGAATAAAATCGTAATATTCAAAATCTGATCTTTTAAATTGTCTCGCCTTATGGGTAAGTTCTATTCCCTTTTTGCGAGCGGTTTGCCTGGTCCTAGGGTCAGCCAATTCTCCGATATGATAACGAGAGGTGCCGCAAGAATCCACTTCGAAGGAAGAAGAAAGGCCTCTCTTTTCCAATAGATCTACGAAGGCCCCCTCTGCAGCAGGAGACCTGCAGATATTTCCTAGGCATACGAATAATACCTTACAGATATTCGATGAAGAAGGAGTTCCTGCCATGCGAAAGACCTTATCTAGGTTCGATCTTCTCCCATAAAAATTCGGGAACCGAACGCATCAGAACTCCGATGAGTGCCCAAGGAAACCACGGCACAGTAGCGGATCTAACGCCGGATTCAATTCTATCGTAAATTTTTTTGGCTCCCTTCTCTGCGGAAACAAGAAAAGGACGGGTTTTTAACTTTTGATTGATCGGAGTATCGATAAATCCCGGATGAATTACAGTAACCTTCACTCCGAACTTTCTAACTTCTCCTCTTAACGCTTCTAAATAAGTGGAAACAGCCGCCTTAGATGTGGAATAACTCGCGGATCCGGGAAGTCCTCTAAAGGAAGCAACGGAAGAAATTCCCACGATCTGCCCTTTTTTCTGAGCACGAAACACGGACTGTAAAGAAGAGATCCCTGCCATAAGGCCGATCAAATTGGTATCGATCACCTTCTTATCCGCTTCGAAACTTTTAACTCCGAAAGACGAATTTGTGGAAATTCCTGCGTTTGCGATGAATAGATCCACTCCTCCCAAATCTTTGGCTAACTTAGGGAGAACCTTAAAATTATCTTCCGACTCGGACACATCTAAGGAAGCGATGATCACCTTTCCGCCTGCACCGAAGGATCGGATCTCTTTTGAGAGTTCTTCCAAGACTTTTTTTCGTCTGGAGGTAATCGCTAAGTCATGACCTGCTTTACCGTATATTAAGGCCAATTCCCTCCCGATCCCGGAACTCGCTCCTGTAATAATAACTTTTTTCTTATCAAAACCTTTTGACATAGGTGAAACCGCCGAGTAATTCATTAAATTAGTTTACCCCGAGGCGGGAAAAGAATTATTTTACCAGTATTGTATAACAAACCTTAAAAGATAGGAGTTCCTACCAAAAGACTCCTCTCTTTACGTTCGAAAACAAAATGCGGAATCCATCGGAAGAATTACAAGATAAAGAAGAGGAAATCAAAAAACTCAAAGAGTTATTGGAACTTTACGAAAGAGTTTCAAAGCTTGGAGAAGAAGAATTACTCGCCGCAGAACAGACCCTTAACGCTCAGGAAACCACTGCAAACCTTGCTCGAAACGAACTTATAGAAATGAGGGACCGGTTCAAAGGGATCGGCTCCGAAAGAAAGACCGCCATTTTAGAGATCGTAAACGATAGAGAAGTCCCTCTTCCAAGCCTTGCGAATAAATTCGAAGAGATGGGCAAAAAGGACGATTATTTCTATTCCGATTTTTTCAGAATGATCGCGAACCTAGACCTACCCGAATCGGAAGCCAAATCCTTATGGAAGGAAATATACAATCACGCAGAAGGTTTAAGTAAACAACTCGGCAGAAGTATGAACTTCGTCGTTGCTCTCTTGGATTATATTTATCTAAAGAATAGGCTAATTGAAAACCCTAAGATAGTGGATATTTATTCTTTCGAGGAGATCATCCTAAACGCAGTCATTGATGAAGGAACTGGAATTTATAACAGAAGATACTTCAACCTAGTCCTAAACAAAGAGATCACTAGAAGTAAAAGATATAGAAGGAATTTCTGTTTATTCATATTAGATTTGGATAACTTCAAGAAGATCAACGACTCCAAGGGTCACGCTTTTGGGGACGATATTCTAAAACTTGTGGCGGGAACTCTGATGTACGCATTCAGGACCGAAGATATCAGTTGTAGGGTCGGAGGAGAAGAATTTGCGGTTATTCTTCCGGAAACCACGAAGGACAATGCAAAAGTCGCTATCGAAAGATTCAGGACTTATTTAAGAAACTCATCCAAGAACGATTTCGGGATAGAAGTCACAGTATCGGGCGGAGTCGCAGAATACCCGTCGGACGCGGACGAAAGTTCTAAATTATACTCCCTTTCGGATGCAAAACTATACGAAGCGAAATTATCCGGAAAAGACAGGATCACTTACGGATGATCATTTTTCCTCTATCTGATATTCGATTTCTTTCGTAGTAATTTCGTTCAGTTTAGAGATCAAAAGTTCGTTCGTATTTGCAAGTCTGTCTGCAAGGATCCTTACCATCTTTGCCGCAAACTCAGGATTAGAGATCAGATATCTTTCCAATTGTTGTTTGGATTCTACCGCGACCATCTCAGTATCTAAGACCGCTCTTGCAGTTGCAGTTCTAGGTTTAGATCGGAAAAGAGCCATCTCTCCAAAGAAGTCCCCTTTTTTCATTAAGGCCAAACGAGTTGCAGCATTTTTATGTGTGAAGAAGATCTCGACCGTGCCAGAAGTGATAATATACATTGAGTTATTCAACTCGCCTTCTCTGAAAATAATCTGGCCTGCCTGGACATTAATTTTATTCATGAATTCCTAACTTTTCGATTTAGATCGGGTGATCCGATCATCGGTTCCCATATCGTTATCTGACTTCGAATCTGTTCTTTTCCTAACTCGAATCAGGCCCAAGTCCTAAAACAAAGCCCTTCTATCTATATCATCGGGTGGAAAATGCCAATCTTTGAGCCAATTACAGTGGAAGGAACTCCCCTCCCCTGTCTCGGATTTCAGGAATAGATGGACCATGGTACCATAGGAATTATGTCACATATTGAAAAAGGAAAACTCCCGACCATGTAGGAGTTACTGCCACTTAGGACATTCCGTTTTTAAATCTAGGGTCGTAGACTACACCAGATTCTCTGATCTCTGAAAGGGAATTCGAATAAGCGATAAGTATTCTAAGTGCGAACACACTTCTTTCTCGGATGAAACTATCCTCTGCAGAAACCGGCTCTCCACCATTGATCAAATGTTCCACATCCCTAAAGATAAGTTGTTCCGGAATATAACAGATCTTAGTGTTTTTATAACTGCTAGCTCTCATCTCATGGATCGGAAATGCACCACCTCTCCCGGAAGAAACAGAAACCAGCAACCCGGGCTTATGACCTAACTGAGGAAGACCTGCGTGAAGGAAAAAATTCTTAATAGCAGGACTCGCCATGCCACCATATTCCGGAGTGATAACAACAAATCCCTCCGAACTTTTTAGATTGGAATCTATAGGTCCCCAAAATTCGGACCATGTTTGATTTTCGTTCGTCTGATTCGAGTCCCAAATAGGAAGAGGAGTTTTTCCTAGGTCCAATGTCCATGTTTCTACGGACATTTCTTTCAATTTAGAATTTAAAAATTCTCCGACTTTGGCGGATTGAGATTCTTTTTGTTGAGACCCTACTATGATTCCGATTTTCATTCTATCCCTTTGTAGTGAAGACCTATTTGGAATATATTAATGGTCTCCGGATACAGGATGAAAAAACGGGAGTTTTCTCCAACGAGAAAAATTCCAACTTAACTTATTCCGTATTTTTTCTTCAGGCTCCCAAGTTCTTTTAAGAAAGAATCCCTGTTTTTAGAGGTCAGAGATTTCAGATCCAAAACGACCCTCTCGGCCGGCTTGCGGGGTGAAATCGTTTCACCCCCCCGTCCTTCTTTCTTTTTTAATAAATTTTCTAAATTTTTAACTGAAAGTTCGCTTCCACTTTTTAGAAGTTCGGAAACCGATCTTTGATCCAATCTTGCGATCGAGCTGAGCTGTTTTACATATCTTTCGGTATAACCTAAAATTTTACCAACTTCCTCTGCGGTTTTTTTCCTTTCCTTTCTAAGAAACTGGATCGCTCTTCCTACTTCCCAAGGATTCAGGCTTTTGCGTTTTTCGTTCTCAGCCAAGGCGATCTCATAACATCTGTCTTCGGAGGCTTCGGTCTCGACTACCGGAATGGATTTCCATCCTATCACCTTTGCCGCTTGAAATCTTCTTTCCCCCGCGACGATCTGGAATTTTTTTCCCTGTTTTCTGACAACAATCGGCTCTATCAGGCCGAGTCTTCTCATGGACTCTACTAGATCGCTTACGTCTTCTTTTCCGAAAACTCTAGGCTGATCCGGATTCGTAATTATATCCGAAAGTAAAATTTCTTTTTTGATGGATTCATCACCGCCAAACGCAGTCAATAAATCCAATCCCGCAAAATCAGACCTTTTTGCCATCTGCTCTCCTTATTACTTCTTCCGCTAAGGTTGAAAACATCTGCATAGCCTTCGGATCATATTCGGATAAAAGTTTACGTTTCGCCTGAGACTGAGGGATAGCCTCTCTTCTATATACTACAGAGTCGAATACCGGGAAATATTTCCTAACAGTATCCGCAAGGCCTGAAAGAGCCCTAGAGTCCTCATACTGATTTAACACTGCTCCAAGAAGACCCAAGCTAGGATTTGCTTTTTTCCGAATCTTCTCGATCGTTCCGTGCAAATCTTTCAAACCCTGAACGCTAAATGCTCTGGTTTGTATCGGAACTAAAACTAGATCCGCGGCGATCAATGCATTCTCTAAAATTAAACCAAGAGAAGGAGGACAATCTATAATAATATATTCGTAAGAAGAACGTACAGGTAATAGAGCTTCTTTCAGAAGATCAAAATCATCTCTTTCATACGGAGTCGTAAAATTCGCAAGATGAATGGAAGAAGGAACAAGATCCAAACCGGGAGCAAGATTGACTATGATCTCGGCAACTTCTACCTTATCTTCTCCCTTATATCCTAAAGAGTGGAATACTGATTTATCTGCCTGGCCTACATATAATTGAGTGATATTCGCCTGAGCATCCCAATCCAGGAGAAGTACTTTTTTGCCCGACTTGGCGAGTGCTTCCGCAAGACAGATGGATACTGTCGTTTTTCCTTCTCCGCCTTTTTGATTGGAGACGGCGATAATCACAGATTCGAATGAGTTTTTAACCTTCTTAGAAAAATACTTATCCAAAACTTCAGTCTTGTATTTACCTTTGCTGTCCTTTGGCAGGGACCATTTTTCCGCCTTCTCACGGAACTCGTCTTCCGAACTCAAAACGTATTCGGAAAGAACCTCTTCCACGCTTAAAACCTTAGCCTTCACTGCAGAACTTAACCCTAATTCTTGATCCACCCTAAGACTGAATTTGTCAAGAAAACCTATGTCTCATATGGGCCTGGAAGCAAAAAAACCGAATTGAAACGATAGGGGAGGGGGGAATGCTAAGGTCTCTCAACTGAAAAGGAATTCACTAGGGATGAAATCATTTCACCCCCAGACCTCAGGATGAAATGAAAATTAAAACCTACTTCATAAGCCTTCTTGTTCTCCTAATTTCATTCTCAAATTTATATCCCCAAGGATCAGAGCCCGAAAAACAACCTGAACCGGAGATCCAAGCACAGACAAAATCCCCCGATCAAACAACTATTCAAAAATTCTTATCCGAAATGATGACAAGGACATCGATCACAGGACTATTCGGGGAGAATGGGGGCCAACATATATTCGAATCGGGCACAAAATACCCGAATTTATCCGGGATCAAGGCAGGCTCCAGGATCACCTATAATCGTGAATTCCAATATGGAGGAATAGGGATCAAACACTGGTGGGAAGGCTGGGAGTTCGGACTGGAATATAGGACAACTTTTAAGAACCAACGAGCAGGGGAGGGGAGAGACGAGGACTTCTTTTTAGGAAGTGTCAGTAGAGAAAGAGGAACAAAGATCGATTTTCCGAATTTAAGTTTCAATGATACTCCTTATACCTTTACCGGAACCCAGAATTTTGCGGACGGTAGGGGAAAACTGAAAATGAAAGACGATCGGATCAGCCTCCAAGCCAGAAAATATTTCGGCACTGCAAATCCGGATCCAAGGAAGCCGGGTTCCGGTGTATACATTAGCGCGGGTGCTCATTATACTTTTTTTAAATACTACCTATACGATGTGACCCAGTGGATAGCAACCGCTCCTGTCACCTATGGTCCGATCGGCATCGGCCTAAGTTATTCCAATTCAACATGGGAATTACCTGTAGGCATCGGATATAGATACTCGGATGGGACCTGGATATTCGAAGCTGGACTTGCAGGAAATGTTTGGTATTCTCATTTCAGGGATTATCATTACCAAAGAAATTTGAATTTTATAGGGGATTCTTCCGGATACGGAATAGAAGCAAATTTAGGAGCGGGGTACGCACTCCCCTCTTGGCTATTTTATGTAAAATTAACCGAGCACAGATTGTATGGAGAAGGTAGTTTTAAAACACAAGGCGGGATCAACAGAGATGATATCATATCTAATTACTCCGGAATGTATAGGAATTATCTAAGCACAAAACAATTCTCTCTTGAATTTCAAGTGAGCCATTTTCTATAAAAATAGAATTTCTTTTGACTTGTGTGGAAGCGCAGAACAGTCAAACTTTGAAATAGCCGGACAAAAAGATCCGAAATAATAACCATCTACTAAAAGAGAATTTTTTGAAAAACAGACTTCTTCTTATCAATTTAGGCGGGCCAAGAAACGCCGGGGAAATCCCAAAATTCCTAAAAGACTTATTCGAAGATCCATTAGTATTCGATCTTCCTATTCCTGAGTTCCTTAGAATCAGGCTCGCAAGGAAGATTGCATCCTCTAGGGCAAAAAAAGTAGAAGAGACATACGCTTCTATGGGTTTTGGAGGAGGCTCCCCTCTCGTTTCCGAAACAGAAAAACAAGCGGAAGGTTTAAAAAAAATTTTAGAAGGTTCTGGAGAAGAATGGGAAGTGAAAGCCACAATGGTTTGCGGCTATCCTGATATAAGAGAACTTCCTTCCGAATGGACAAACCCTCAGGCAGGGGCAGTGCTTCTTCCTTTATTTCCTCAATTCTCTAGATCCACAGTTTTATCGACCGCAAAACTTTTAGAAAAACAGATCGGATACTGCCCTGCCTCTCATCCGAATTGGGTCAGACCATTTTCGGAAAGAAAAGAATATCTGGAGTCGATTTCAGATCTGATCTTGGACTTTTTCCAAGGAAAACTATCCGAGAAGGAATTCCTACATATAGAAACTAAATCCGTCCATGACTGGCAAAATTTAGATATAGTATTCAGTGCTCACGGAATTCCACTTCGCTTAATAAACAAGGGCGACAAATACACGGAAGAAATACAGAAGAACGTACAAAATATACATTCTCTATTAAAAACAAAAGGATATAAGGGAGAAGTCCACTTATCCTATCAGAGTAGGGTAGGGCCGAGCAGATGGACCACTCCGAATACTTTGGATAAGATCCAAGAATTGGGACAAAAAGGAAAGGAACGGATCGCAGTTTATCCCATCAGCTTTATCAGCGACCACCTTGAAACCTTGGAGGAGATCGGAGTTCAAATCCGCGATCATGCATTTCAAAATGGGATCAAAGAATATTATAGGATCCCTGCACCCGGATCTTATCCCGCTTTCCTGAAGGCTCTTGCGAAATTCGTTCTCGAAACCAAGTCAAACTCTCAAGATAGAATGTCTTGTATCTGCAAAACTTCCGGCGGATGGGACCCTAAAAAGGAAAAGTCCGTTTGTAAATGCGGTTAGATATTCTCTCCACATTTTTTCTTAGAACCTGTCCAATTCCCTAAAACTCAATTGATATAAGTATGAAAACGGATATTTCGAGGAGGAGAATATGGAAGAATATTTGATATTAATGAGGCTGGATCTGATCACAAAGGAGGCGCAACCTTCTCCGGAACAATTGCAGGTCTATATGAAGATGTATCAGGATTGGGTGGGGAAAATTATAGCACAGAATAAATTCGTAGGTGGCACCGGCCTTTCTACCGAAGGTAAAGTGATCAAATCAGGTCAACCGGTCACGGACGGTCCTTATGCAGAAACCAAAGAATCGATCGCAGGATTCATTACTATCAGAGCTGAAAGTTTCGAGGACGCGGTTTCTATCGCAAAAAATTGCCCTATCTTACAAGGAGAGGGGAATAGTGTCGAAGTGAGAAAGATCTCAGGAGTAGATAACTCTCACTCTTAAAGTGTATAAAACAGAAGTCACGCTTGGATCCATGAATACAGAAGATCTACTTCCTCATCTTTTCCGAATGGAATATTCTAAAATCGTATCCGTTCTTTGCAAATTGATCGGATTCGAGAATTTAGAGATAGCGGAGGAGATCGCAAGCGAGACTTTTCTGACTGCGATGGAAGTCTGGGGGATTAAGGGAAATCCAGAAAATCCCACTGCTTGGCTTTATAGTGTCGCAAAAAATAAAACGAAGAACCATCTACAAAGGAATTCTATTTTTGAAAATAAGATCCTTCCTGAATTAAAAAAACCAGTATCGGAATCTTTAGAATTAAATCTTTCGGAAACAAATATCTTCGACAGTCAATTGCAGATGATATTCGCGGTTTGCCATCCTTCTATTCCTTCCGAATCACAGATCGGACTAGCTCTTAGGATATTATGCGGTTTCGGGATAGAAGAGATCGCAGATGCATTTCTCACAAATAAAGAAACAGTTAATAAAAGATTATTCCGGGCAAAAGAAAAATTAAGAGAAGAAAAGATCCGGATTGGCATGCCCCCAGCGGAAGAACTTGAAACTAGATTAGAAACTGTACTTTCTACGATCTATTTACTTTTTAATGAAGGATATTATTCTATCAGCCAAAATAGAACGATCAGAAAGGATCTTTGCTTTGAAGCGATCCGGCTCTGCACTATGTTAGCGGAATCTAAAGAAACAAATTCACCTCAAGTGAACGCATTATTAGCCTTAATGTGTTTTCACTCTTCAAGATTAGAAGCACGCCAGGAAGAAAGCGGAGAACTGATCTTATACCAAGACCAAAACGCAAATCTATGGAACCGGGATCTAATACAAAAAGGACAGGTCTTCTTAGGACTCTCTGCGAACGGCACGAAACTTACTAAATATCATTTGGAAGCCGGGATCGCATATTGGCATACACAAAAGGAAGAAACAAAGGAAAAATGGGAGAATATCCTACAATTATACGATCAGCTGTTGCAGATCCAATATTCTCCTATAGCCGCTTTAAATCGAACCTACGCATTAGCAAAAGTTAAAGATAAAAGACTGGCGATCTACGAAGCGGAGAAGTTGAACGTTCAAGAAAATCATTTTTACTTCGCATTACTCGGTGAACTTTATATAGATATCGATCCTGTCCAAGCGAAGGAAAATTTCCAAAAAGCTTTCACACTTGCAAAGACCCAATTCGATAGATCCAGCATCCAAAAAAGATTGGAAACTCTTATCTAATCTTTTTTAATATATATAATGTTATTTCGTTTTTCCAACAAAAGAAATCTTTTCTTCTATACGATCTTAACCGCAATAATCCTATCTCCAATTATTCTTCATATTCTAACTCGAATCGTTCTTGCTCCCGTTCGAGCGGATCTATCAGAAATACAAACTTCCAACAGATTGGAGCCTATCGAAATTGATTCGAATGGAATTAAACTAAAAGCCTGGCGTTTAGTTTCGAGATCCGAAAAAGGGATTATACTCTTGCTACATGGGATCCGAGCAAACAAATCCAGCATGCTCCCAAGGGCGGAATTTTTAGCAAATGCAGGATATTCTTCTATACTTTTAGATTTTCAAGCTCATGGAGAAAGTGAAGGAGATCTGATTACGCTCGGCATTAAAGAAAGTGAAAATGTTAGAGATACAATCAGGTTTATAAAGAAGAATTATCCGAATAAACCCATCGGGATCCTAGGAACTTCTTTAGGGGGAGCTTCCGCTCTACTTGCAGATATTTCTGAAAATTTAGATTTTCTGATCTTAGAAGCGGTGTATTCCAGGATCGAAGATGCGATCCGAAACCGATTAAATAATCGACTTTTCAAACCACTTGGGCTATTTACTCCGATTGTATTAGTATGGCTTCAATTCGAACTTGATCTCTCGAAAACAGGACTTAGGCCAATCGATCATTTGCAAAATTTGAAATGTCCCGTATTTATCATTTCAGGAGAAGAAGATCCTTACACATTCACGACGGAAACGAACGAAATGTATGAAATCTCTCCTAATCCCAAAAAATTATGGCTCGTAAAAGGGGTAGGGCATGTGGATCTTTATTCATATTCCAAAAAAGAATACGAAAACAATATATTAAATTTTATTAATATATATATTCAAAAAATACGTCCCGGGATAAAAGATAATGAATACAAGACATATTAGCATAACAATCCCGCTTCCCAAGGAGAAAGTTTATCAATACCTTTCGAATCCTGAAAATTTTCCGGAATGGGCTTCCGGATTATGCAAATCCATTACTGCTTTAGAAAATGGAGAATGGTCCATTGATTCACCGATGGGGCAACTGACAGCCAAATTTACGGAGACAAATCCATTCGGGATCTTGGATCATTATGTAATATTTAATCCTGATAAAATCTCCTATAACCCTCTTAGAATTATTGATAATGGAGAAGGAAGCGAATTGATCTTCACCTTATTTCAAACGGAAGATATGAGTGCCGAAAAATTCGAAGAGGACGCGAAATGGGTCCGAAAAGACTTATTGGAGCTCAAGAATATTCTAATAGAAAAGTTTAAGACCTAAGATTCAGCCTTAGAGTAAGCCGCGTAAGCTCTTTCTAAAATGGATTTTAAACCGATCCCATTCCTGAAATTCCCTTCTACTCGTATTTCAGGAGGAAGTACACGATCCAAATCTCGATTGAACGCATGGAGTTGAGGGCCGTATACCGGCAGAGCGTCTTTCCATACGGTTACATAATGATTTAGCGGGACTCCGCTGCCCGGAAAAAGTTTTTTTCTATCTTCTTCTACGACTGTGATTACTTCTTCTTCAGTTTTAGAAGAGATCTCTCTATCTCCCGCGCCACCCAATATAAATGTTTCAGAATGAACTCCGTCGGACGTCCTACCGGAGAAAATAAAATCATTAAATAGGATCCCCCTAGATCGGATCCCTAACTCGGAAGAAAAACTTTTATGATCTTTTGGAAATAATACTCCGAATCCTTTCTTTCCATCCAAGATAGAATCTTTTCCGAATCGAGTAACGGTTACGATCGGTAAAGATTCCAACATTCCCTGATAAGATCTAAATTCCTTAAATTCGGATTTAAGAAATTTTAATGCAGTTCCTAAATTCGTAGCGATCGTAATTTTTGAATTCGGATATGTTGCCCTAAGTTCTTTTAAGCTGGAAATATCCTGGCCCAATTTGATCTTTCCTTGGGAAGAAACTCTCGCTTCCAAAGCTCCAAGCAGGGAACCAAGGCCTCCTCTAAAACTTACTGTACCATTTCTTCCAGGTTGAAGTTTAGGCTTTGTTTTTCTGGAATTTCGAAGATGAAGAATATTTTTCCAAAGTGGTCCTTGTTCCGGTAGGAATTTTCCGAGAACGAATTCAGCAGACATAGAATCCAGATCTCCTGCATAAATTCCTCCGAGGGCAGGCTCTAACACCTTCGCCATGGTTCTTTCGCCTAATACTCGTTTGCCCCATTGATAGATTGATTCTCCCGGGATCGGTTGGGATGGAACGGTCAATGAGGAAAAGAGTAAGTAAAGAATATCAAAAACGGAAAGAGGGTTTCTCCTCATCTTTCCATCCGAAAAAATATAACGTTTTTTAGCGGAAGGATTTGGAAAGAGTAAGTCCAGTCCTAATCTGGCCGATAAGTTTTCCAATTCCCAACAATTCAAGATCCCATTGGCCGCAGTTTCTACAATACCGTATTCAGTTCGAACCGATCGGATCAAACCACCAGGACTTTCTTTTTTTTCTAAGACCAGAACGGACTCTCCCTTTTCTAAGGACAGAAAAGCATGAGTTAAGCCCGTAAAGCCGGCTCCGATTACGATATGATCCGGATTCCATTTCGCCACGGATACAAAGTAATCCGAAGGAAACTATTGGCAATAAAATCCCGATTTTTATTTTAAAAGAAGGAAAAGTTTTTAGAAACTTTAGAAATCGAATCTATAACCGACTGTATATTTGGTTTCCATTCCGGCAAAGGATCCGCTTCCGGAATATCCTCCCGAAGTTCCTACATTCGCAGGAAGTGCGGACAAGATCATCCCGCGGTTTTGACCGTCGGAAATTTGGACTACAGACTTCACCGAATTTGCAAAAAGATAAGAGTCGATCAAATTCAAAAGATAAATACCGCCTAACACATATAAGGCGCCTTGGTATTCTTTAAAATTCTTGTCCGCTTCGTCTCTTTTCTCGCGGACCAAGCTCATTTGATCGGTTAAGTAGGCATTCAGAGGAGAGAGGGGAGGGGGAGTAGAAGAAGTGCCTTGCCCTGTCGCAGCTAAAAACAAACTATCCTTAGTGTAAGGATTGTCGATATTTCCATAATCTCTTACTGAATTTCTATAAACTCTGAACTTATCGTATGCTATAAATGCGGCTGCAGCCATGAGTGTAGGATACAGAATTCCTTGAAACTTCCTCTCTGTATAAAACTGTCCCCAACCTGGAATAGCAGCGGATCTCATGAGTGCGTTTAGAGGACGTCTTGCTTGTTGTTTTCGAAGTTCTTCCAAACGGCGAGCCTCTTCTTCGGCTTCAGCTTGTTTTTTCAGATCTTCTTCTTTTTGTTTTTGTTCCTCTAATTGTCTTTGAGCAGCGTCTTTATCTTCCTGCTCTTTTTTATCATCCGCAAGTTTCGCTTCTTCTTCCTTGCGGATCCTTTCCTCTTCGTCATCATCTATATCATTGAACAGGACCTTCAATACAAGATCCTTATCTATCTTACGTTTCCCGGATTCGGTTTGGATCAAGATAGAATGTTGGTTTTGGGTGATAATATCACCTTTTACTTTTCCGCCCTCCCTCAATAGGACAGTTACGGGAAAAATTCCCATAGGCGCAAATACTAGTAATAAGATAGGGATGATTTTCCTGATATTCAATGACAACATTCCAGAATGACGAATACTCTTTTGAACCATATCAAAATTGGCCAATGCCCAAAGAATCCTTCCGATAATTGGACGAAAAGAAATTTATTTCCAAATAGGCCCTTCTACTAAAGAAACAGTTCTAGGACCTAGATATTTCAGAAAGAGAGTCAAATCGACTGAGAAAATACCTTAGTTTCCGGACTTTTTCTTCTGAGACGCATGTCCAGACCGGTGCATGCATTCCTTAAGAAGGGTTTTCCCGAATCCGTTAAGATCAGGGTTTTTCCGCTCCACTCGATTAAATTATCGTCTTCCATACTGGCCAAATAGAGGCGAACCTCTTCAAAAATCGATTCCGGCACTTCCACTTTTCCTAATGTGGAAAGTTTTAAGATCAATTCTCTTTGGACCAAGTCTTCAGAGTTTAATTTATGTCCCCTAAGTATAGCTTGACCGTGTTCCAAAATCCGCCTTTGGTATTTTTTCAGGATCTTTTCGTTCTGATAGAAACAATCCCAACTATCGGAAATTGCAGACACTCCCAGGCCCAAAAGTAGATCGGTGGACTTGGTAGTATAGCCCATAAAATTGCGATGTAGGTTTCCATTCTTATACGCAGAGTATAAAGAATCAGTCTCGAGAGCGAAATGATCCATCCCGATCTCCTTGTATCCCGCGTTTAAGAAAAGTTCCCTGCCGATCTCATACAGTTCTCTTTTTTCTTCTCCCTTGGGAAGATCCTCTTCGGTAAATAATCTCTGTGCGGCTTTGATCCAAGGCACATGAGCATAACTATAAAATGCGATCCGATCGGGTCGTAACTCCAACGTTTTTCGGATCGTCTCTCGAATACTATCTTTGGATTGTTTCGGAAGTCCGTAGATCAGATCGAAATTTACCGAATTATATCCTAGCTTGCGCGCACCTTCCGTAATAGTCGCCGTTTGTTCGTACGGTTGTATACGATTCACTAATCTTTGAACTTCCGGATCAAAATCCTGGACTCCCAAACTGATCCTTTTGAATCCGTATTTGGATAAGACCTCCAACTGAGAAAGACGAGTTCTTCTAGGGTCCACTTCCAAAGAAAATTCAGGGGAGTCGGATATATTCCAAGAATCTAAAATAGGTCTTAATAAACTTTCGAGATTGGATTCGGAGAGATAAGTAGGAGATCCTCCGCCCAAATGTAATTCTCTTAGCTCTCTTTTTGTGAGTTCAGGTAGCTCTTCCGTATATTTTCTGAATTCTTTCAGTACTGTTTCAATATAGGGGTCTTCTACAGAATGATTTTTGGTGATAGAAGTATTACATCCGCAAAAGGAACAGAGCGTTTCGCAAAACGGAATATGAAGATACAATGCGACTGCAGAATCGTCCGGAACAAGCCTTCTTCTTATAGCCGAGATCCACTCTTCTCTTGTAGGATTATCTTCCCAGTAAGGCACAGTAGGGTAGCTCGTATATCTAGGCGCCGGAACATCGTATTTACGGATCAGATCTGATTTTGGATTCATACGAACGCCTCTCGAATCGTACTTACGAAAGTTCTAATATTCGCTTCCGGAGTTTTCGGCAATACTCCATGCCCTAAACCGCAAACCCATCCTGCTCTTTTTTCAGGGATAAGATCCAAAAAAGGCCGGATCCAACGATTTAAGTATTTCTTAAATTCTCCAGGTTCCAGAAACAATAAGGCCTGGTCAAAATTCCCTTGTACAAAATGAGAGCCGTTCCCTAAAAAATGTACGATATCCGTTCTATGATCCATTCCGAATCCGATCAGCCCCGGAATTTCTCTAAGAGAACGAAGGGATCCAGGAGCCAAATTTTTGGCATAATACCCGATCTTTCCAGGAAACGCCTCAACAAGCAATTTGATTGATGGAAGTATACCTTCTTCAAAGAATACTGGAGACGCGTCCCCAGCAGCAGTGTCAAAGATCATCACGATCTCGGCTCCACCTTCCAACTGTAACCTTATGTTTTCTTTTAATAAGGCCAAAATTTTCTCGTAAAAACCTTCTCTTAGATCGGTGGACACTTTAGGAAGTATTAAATTTCCATCATGTTTTCCTTGGGTTGCATAACAAAACAGGGTCCAAGGCCCACCCACAAACCCGATCAAGGATTTATCCTTAGGGATCCTTTTGCGAGTGCGGACAACTGCTTCCTTTTGAAATCCCATAAACTCAACAGCTTGTTCTAACGGATAAAATTTCTGAAGATCTTCCACAGAAGAAAGATGCCATCCGAGCTTCGGCCCTTCATCTCCGAAGCGGAGCCCCATTCCGAAAGCTTCTAATGGAAATAATATATCAGAAAATAAAATTGCGGTATCAAAATCGAAATCATCCACAGGACCAAAGGCAACTTCCGCAGCAAGCTCAGGAACCTTACAAAGCTCCTCAAAAGAATATTTTTTTCTTAAATTCTGATAATGCCAATGGTATCTTCCGGCCTGGCGCATCATCCAAATCGGTGGTGTAATCTGCGGCTCTAAACGAACTGCAGCTTGAAATCGTATATTAGACATCTTTTAAGTCTCCGATCCATTGATAACCGACCCCTCTCACAGAACGGATCGCGTCTTCGCCCTTATCCCCAAAGGCTTGGCGTAATCTTACAATGGAATTATCTATAGTTCTATTTGTTGGGAATTTTTCCTCTCCCCAAAGGCGATCGAGTATTTCGTCCCGACTGACTGTCCGTCCTCTTTCCTCGACCAAAAAATTCAAAAGAGCACAATCTCTTTTAGAAAGGTGGATCTCTTCTCTAGTTGGAGTATGGATACAATATCCGTAAAAATCCAATAGGTATCCTTCGTATGAATATTTCGCCTGTTTGATGGAATGTTTATGAGATTCCAGCACATGTTTTACCCTAAGTAGGAGTTCCTTCAGATGAAACGGCTTCGGGATGAACTCTTCTGCACCCAATTCGAATCCTTTCAATCTTTCAGGAGCTCCCGAATGTGCTGTTAAAAATAAGAAAGGAGGGCAGTCTTTTCTGGACTTTAATTCTTCCGCGAGTTCGAATCCGTCCCCATCAGGTAGACGTACATCCAAAAGAATAAGGTCCGGCTTAGAATCTGCAGCCAAAACTTTCGCAGATTGAGCGGAGACAGTCCAAACCATCTCGTAACCTTCTTTTTCCAGGCGTTCCTTTAGAGTTTCTCCAAGAGAACGATCATCTTCTACTAATAATAATTTCGCTTTCATAATATAGTTCTGCTTTTAGAAGAATAAGAAGGAAGGATCAATTCTGCCTGGAATCCGCCGGACTCCGAGTTTTGAACGGAGAAGTTTCCGCCCATTCTTCCTGCTAATTTTTCCGCGATATACAATCCCACACCGGTACCGCTCGTACTCGTATGTCTTAAGAATAATCTTCCTAATAATTTAAAATTTCCGAGAAACCCTTTGCCATTATCTGCAAATAAGAATCTGATCTTATTACCCGGAAGCGATTCTGAAAGAATTCTAACTTTAGTCGCGCCTCCATGTTGCATTGAGTTTTCCAATAAATTCCTAAAAATACTTTCCAAAGCCCTTCTATCCGCCAACACTTTGGTCTCTTTCCACTCGGTCTGGATTTCCAATTCGGACCATTCTTCTTTTAGACTTTCTTCCCAACGTTGGAGGTCCAACTCTTCTAAATATAATCCTTCCGATCTCATTAAACTTGCGAGATATAATGCCTTGTCCATTTGGGATTCGATTCGATCCGAATCCTTAAGCAATCTATGGAGAAGTTTATCCTTTACGGGATCCACTCCTTCTTCTAAGAGGCTTTCCGCTTGCAAACGTAAACTCGCCAAAGGAGTTTTCATCTCATGAGTAACTGTGGAAAAAAAATCATGGATGAGCTTATTTCTTTTTTCTTCTCTGAATGTAAGCCAGACCAACGTTCCGCCCCCGCTTACTAACAAAAATAAGAAGAATGCCCCTTCCATTTTGATCATTGCGCTTTGACGTTCCAACTTTTCCAAAACTTCCTTTTCGATCCCAGGACCAAGTCGGAACGCAAGCTCAGTCGCCATTCTATTTTGGCGAAGACCCAAAAATAACCACCAAACCCCGAGAGAAACAGTGGTCAGTACCCAAATAACGGGTAAGACGATCTTTTTGGATTTGGTGTCTGAGATTTTCATACTTTCAATTTTTTTAATGCGGAGTCTGCCTTCTCTAAGGTTTCCGAAATAATCTTATCATCATGAGCATAACTTAAGAAACCTACCTCATAGCCGGAAGGCGCCAGATAGATCCCTTCGGATAATAGCGCATGAAAAACTTTAGCGAAACCTTCTTTGTGACCTGCAGGGATTTTTTCTACAGTCCGAATAGGGGACTGTGAACGTTTATGGAACCAAAAAAGAGAAGAATGTAAACTGGAATCCCAATTACCCTCCGGATCCCTTTCCTTTAAGATAGAAACCATTCCGGACACAAAGTTTTTGGTCCTTTTTTCAAGAATATCGTAAACATTCTCTTTTTCACATTTTTTTAATGTAGAAAGCCCGGCCCTCATTCCGAAAGGACTCGCGCTCAATGTTCCGGCCTGATATACAGGTCCCTGAGGAGCGACTAAATCTAAAAGTTCCGCTTTTCCTGCATATGCTCCTACAGGAAATCCGCCTCCAATGATCTTTCCGTAAGTCACGAGATCAGGAGAGATTCCGAGTTCACCGCTCATTCCCTTTAAACCGATCCTAAAACCGCTGATCACCTCATCAAAAAGGACAAGGCTCCCGTGCTTTTTCGCGATCTGGACGATCTTGGTTAAAAATTCTTTTCTCTGTATTAATAATCCATAATTTGCAGGCAAAGGTTCTATCACGAGGGCTGCGATAGTTTTGCCTTCTTGATTGAATAATTCCTCTACTGCGCCTTCATCATCAAGAGGCAAAACTAATGTATTTTTGATCAGTTCTGAACCGATTCCTGCGCTATCGGAAGAAGAAACTCCAGCAAGACCCGAGCCCGCCTTTACCAAAAGCGCATCTAAATGCCCATGATAACATCCGTCAAACTTCAAGATCTTATCTCTGCCGGTAGCCGCACGAGCAACACGTAACGCGCTCATTACAGCCTCGGTCCCGCTGTTTACGAATCTGATCTTTTCGACCCAAGGGATCTTGGACACGATCCATTCTGCAAGTTCCAATGAATAAGGCTCTGCAGCTCCGAAACTCCAAGCAAGCTCCGCAGTTTCAGAAACGATCTTCTGCACTTCTTCATCTCTATGCCCAAGGATCAAAGGCCCGAAGCTCAAACAATAATCTATATATTCTTTTCCGGAGACATCGGTTAATCTAGGCCCTTTGCCTGATTGAAAGAAAATCGGATCTCCTCCTACGGAACGAAAAGATCTAACAGGAGAATGCACTCCTCCCGGCGCCACTTTTTTGGCTCTTTCAAAAAGTTCCTTGGAACTTGGAAACATCAGCTTAAAATCTCCTTTCCTCTTCTTGCAGCATACGTAATCAAATACGATGCACCCGCTCTAGAAAATACGAACCAAGTCTCTCTAAGAGCATCTTCAAAATTACAAAATCCATTTTCTGCAAGCATAGCAATCGAAGCATATTCACCACTTACTTGATATGCGCCCACAGGCAGACCCGTTTGTTCCTTGATCGGACGGATCAAATCAATAGAAGTAAGTCCAGGCTTCACCATCAAAAGATCTGCACCCTCTTCCATATCTCTCAAAGAAGAAAGAAGAGAATCTTCTCTATTTCTAACATCTATTTGATAGGAAGAACGATCCCCATGACCTGGACTAGACTCTGCGGCCTCTCTGAATGGCCCGTAAAAATTACTCTTAAATTTTGTGGAATAACTCATGATCGGAACATGTTGAAAACCGTTAGAGTCCAGAATATTTCGATGACTACGAACCCTTCCGTCCATCATGTCGGAAGGAGAAATACCGTCCGCTCCCGCATCCGCATAACAAAGAGCAAGCTCTGAAAGCTTTTTAACAGAGCTAATATTATCGATTCGGCCTTTCGGATCCAAAAGACCACAATGCCCATGAGTTGTGAGAGAACATAAACAAGTATCTACCCAAAGAAAAATTTCCGGAAATCTGGATTTAATCCCATGAATTACTTTTTTATAAAATTCTTTCGGGATCGTTTCATTCGATTTTTTTTCAGGAACCAGGAACAGAAGAAAATGTTCCACGCCATTCTTTACATCCGATTCAATTTGGGAGAGAATAGATTCGGAACTATCCCGAGACACTCCGGGCAAAGAAGACATTTTTTCGGGAGATTTCAAACTTTCAGCCACAAAAATCGGCTGCACCAACTTCTTAGGGCCCAGACTCTCAGACGAAACCAGATTCCGGAGTGGAGAATTGAGGCGATTTCTCCTCAAGCCCAATAAACTCTCAGAACTCATATTGCACCTCTTTTAGTAAGAAAGTCCGGAACTTCTCCCTTGCAGGCCCTTTCCCAGGACTCAAAGTTCGGAAATGCAAAAATTTTCGCATCTGAACCTAATGTTTTTCTAATATATTTATACGTAGCTCCGGTTCCGCAAGAATGGATCTTCTCTGCTATTTCCGGATTTTTTTTATAGGCTCGATCAAACTGAGAAGCACTCATCCAAAAAAAATGAGAATATTCCGAAAGGTCCGGCTGTTCTGAATCGAAATCCACCTTATAGGTTACGAATCTTTTCCAAACACCTTCGATGATATCGCTTTCTTCATGAGTTAATTTGATAAATTCAGGATTTTGTTCGAAGAAACTTACGATCGTTTTTGCGTCTTCTTCTCCGAGCCCGTCTGTCGAACCGTTGACCCATACGTCTTTTGCAGCAAGCTTCTCCCAGGTTTTTGCACCTGCGACAATATAGATCGTCTCCGGCCCTGGCAATTCCCAGTCTCCAGGCAAAGAATCCGCCCGAGAAACAAACCAAAATTTTTCTTTTGGAACGGAAGTAGGCAAGGGAGAACGTTTCATTCTAAACCCTTGTCTTGGTTTTGGAAAAACAGAATCCAAAGAAGAAGGTTTAGGTAAAGCCTCTCCCTTCCAACGATCAAATGCATCTAATTCTACACCTGAATCCGTTTTTCCTCGTACGAATAAAAAATCTGCAGGGCCCCCGAGAATTACGGAAACACCTATCTTTTGATGGCAACCCCCACCAAAATAAGAGAGAATTTTTCTTTCTTCAGATACCGCTTCTTCTTCCTTTAAATTGAATAATGGAGATAAAAGTTTTTTCGTTCTTTCATCACCCTTTCTGATCTCCGCTGCGAGAGCACCTTGAGCAGGTGCATTCGGGTTTTTTGATAGAGGAAGAACCATGAACAATTCGCCAGAGATCGCAGATCGGATCTCTTTCCTAAGCTCTACATATTCTAGGTCGGATGAAAAAGAAAAATTTTCAGAAAGTAAACGATCCAGGGCGGCCTTTGCAACCACAAATCCTGAAATTTCAGGATCCGATTTCCATTTACGGATCCTAGTCTGCACATTTCCTCTTACAGGATGAAAGCTTATCTGCAAATTTTGCAGACGAAAGGGGAGGGCATTAGGAAGAAATGCGGAAAGATTATATTCTCTTCTAGGGCTAGAAGAATGGATCTTAATTTCTTTAGGAGGATGATCGAAAGAAGAACGTTTAAAAAGTAAAACATCCCTTTGATCTGCACGAGGAAGAACCATCAAAATTTCAGTCCCATCGTGGCCTTCCAAATCCAAGTCCTTATACGAGTGAACGACTAGATCCACATTACCTTCTACGAGTTCTTTGGTTAGATCCTGGGTGAATACCCCCTTACTTCCCATTTTCCAAAGAGGAGTGGTGAGATCTTGGTCCCCACTTGCTTCTTTAAAAAAAAGTTGGAGGTCCAACTCGGGATAAAACTTGCGCAAGGAGTCTTGTACGAGGCAGGTCTGTAATTTAGCGAGGGAACTTTTTCGGGAACCGATTCTTAAAACGTCGGACAAGGTAGGTCATCCCAACCGAATACATTTTGATGAGCCTCTAATTCTCTTTCTTCCAAAAGCTCATCCAATACGGATTTTAATTCTTCCCTTACTTTTTTAGTTCTCTCTTCCGTTTCTTTCAAGGAAGAAAGCATTTCTGCAAAGGAAATATAAATAATATCTGAAGGCCAGGACTCTTCCAAAGGTTCTTCCCTAAAATCCAGGACCAGGCTTCCGGGAGAAAGTTTGTCCATCCAGGAGGAAAAATCGATCGGAGCTGCGATCACGCAGGCCTCTCCCTTAGGAGACCAATCTTCCATTAAATGTGAAGAAGCACCGGAAACAGAAGATAAAAATTCCAAACGATGAAGATTACGGCCTATAATCTTTGTTTTTCTTCCGGAGCGAGAAAGCCAAGGTAGAAGTTTTTCTGCGAGTTGGCCAGTTCCGAATAAAGCGACTTCCTCAGGAGAAACTGCAGCGTTTGATAGATATTTTTCCGCCAAACCACCGTAAGATTGTTCTCCCAAATTTTGCAAATAGCCGGAACGTAACTCTCTACAATCTTCTATCAAATTATCTCTTAGCCTTGCGAGATATTCTCCAAAAGCCATATCAGGTAATTCCTGAAATCTTTGTCTGAATTGGGAAAGAACTTCTGTCTCCCCGAATAATTTGGATCTTAATCCGGAGATAATTTCAAGAAGAAGCCTGTAAGCTTCATAACCGGATTTAATTTCCCAATTTCCGGGAAGTTCTTCCGGTTGAAGATGGATCCTTGAATCGGAAACAAGAACAGTACGCATACAAGTCTTCCAGGAAAAAGCATCCGGTATAGAAAATGAATCACGATCAGATGATTCAGAATGAAGAACTTGTAGTGTGGACCACATCTCTATCTTCGATCATACCTAATTTAGGGCCTTATTTGTCAAAATACTGTCAGAGAGATCCGAAAAATATTCCTCTTGCCTGCATTGAGAACGAATTTCAAAATGACCTTATGGTTTGGGACATAGGATTCCAAGATAAAATCGTTTATTTGGTCGTGGGTTCCGCGGCGATTTATCTGGCATTTCCGCTTCTTTCTTCTTTCAAAACTATATTCGGAAAAACTCAAATCAAAGAGACAAGATTCGGCTGTTATGAAGACGCTTGCTCTAGCTGTGTAGTTATCGTGAAAGAAAGTCCGAAAGTTTTATCTAAAAGAAAGCACGGATAATTCCAAAAGGGTCATCGCAATCCCATCCTCATTATTCGAATATTTCGTAATATACGAAACTTCTTCTTTTAAGCTAGGTATCGCATTTTTCATCGCAAACCCAAATCCTGATGAAAATAGCATCTCTCTGTCATTCAATTCATCTCCGAAAGAAATGACTCCAGACTCGTCCAGGCCTGCGATCTTTAAATAGGATTGGATTGCAGTCCACTTAGAGACTCCCTTCTCCAATACTTCTAAACAGTAAGAGACTCCCGGAATTTTTGTGATCACCGTCCTGTATTCGGAAGACTCGGGTAAGGATAGAAGCTCTTTTTCGAGTTCGAGTAATTCTTCCTTCATTAAAGAAAGATAACATATCACCAGGGCCCGATCTCCGGAATGTTCCGACAAATCTTTCACTACCTTGGTCCTCGCAAGATCCCCACCCGAATAATGATGATATTTATCATCCGTGATCGGAGACTCGGTTAGGATATCGATCCCTTCTTCAAAACGATCCACATGGAGTAGGGGAGAATAACCCATTCTTTTGCCGAGAGACAAAACGAAATACGCAGCTTTTTCGGAAATATAAGTTTCCGAGATCCTTTGCCCGTCCGGAGAATTTCTGAGCACCTGCCCATTATTCGCCACCACGGTCACGTTTCCCCGAAACTCCTGTGCATACGGAAGTGCAGAAGAAAACCTTCTACCCGTAGCGATCACAATTCCCAAACCTTGGTCGAGCGCAGATTGCAAAACATAATGATTCAAGCTGGAAATAGAAGCTTTGGAGTCCAGTAACGTCCCGTCCAAATCCATCGCAATCGTATGAAAGGGGAAGGACCCGTTTAATTTAGGAAATTTTGTAAGATAAGAATTCTCAGAAATTTTCAAAGTGAGGGCCCAACCTTCCTCCAATAAGATAAGGTGCAGGAGTTCCTGCCTCCTTTTTTCGTTTTCAAAATTACGGAAACTGATTGCCTGGAAGAATGGAACTGAGTCTGGCATATTCTCCCTGCCCAAACGATACCTTCATCTTCTATCATCTGATTTCCGGAAAAACTAAGGCCCCTTTTTCTATCAAAGAAGAACTATACGATGTGGAACAACTGAATCAATTTGCGAACCAGGGGAAATTCCAAGCCACAAAACTTTCCTTCGCGGCATTATTCCATGTAGCCGATAAATATTCTCTTTTGGACAGCGGCTCTGCACTTGGAAGGAACTGCGGCCCGATCATAATAAAAAAAGCGGGTGCCTCGGTTGGAAATCCGAACGGGAAAAAAATCCTAGTCCCAGGACTTTGGACCACTGCAAATCTTCTCACTCATCTTTATCTAAAAGGGGACTTCACCCCGGTTCCCACTCGTTACGATCTTATCCTAGACAAAGTAAAAAACGGAGAAGCCGATTTCGGGATCGTAATCCACGAAGAAAGATTCACTTATGAAGCAAGGGGACTTGCAAAAGTAGAAGATCTAGGAGAATGGTGGGAAGGAAGTACCGGAGCTCATATTCCACTCGGTTGCATTGCGATCCGCAGAGACTTATCTTCACAGACCAAAAGCGACCTAGACTCGGCAATTAAAGAAAGCCTTTCTTTAGGATATCAAAACAGAGAGACTATGTATGATTATATTCTCAAACATTCCCAAACAACCACGAGAGAAGTAGCCGACGCACATATAGATCTATATGTAAACGAATTCTCAAAAAGCCTTGGGAAAGAAGGAGAAAGGGCCATCCGACTTTTACAGCAGAAGGCCCTCGAGACCGGATTACTCCCTCCGGAGAAAGAAAAGGAACTATTCGTTTAAGATTTCAACTCTCGAACGATATCCAAACTCGCAGGAGATTGGTTCAAGGTGTACAGATGGATCCCTGGAGCGCCCATTTGTACAAGCTCCCTGCATTGATTTACTGAGAACTGGACACTTCTTTTATAAAATTCTTCCGGTTTATCTTTCACTTCTTCTAGATCTGCAACTAACTTGTCCGGAAATTCACAGGCCGCCATCGATTTAAATCTTTCAATCTGGGAGAAAGAAGTGATCGGCATGATCCCAGGAATTACAGGTATAGAAATTCCTTTCTTACGGATTAGATCCAAAAAGGAAGCAAAGATAGAATTTTTAAAAAACAACTGAGAGACTAAGTAGGACGCTCCCGCATCTACTTTTCTTTTCAGATTATCCAGATCGAAATCTAGACTTGGAGCTTCCGGATGTTTTTCGGGATAACAGGCAGCGCCCATACAAAAATCAAAACCTTCATCCTTGATGAAAGAAATGAGTTCGTTCGCGTATCCAAATCCGCCTTCTACCTTTTTAAAAGTTCCTTCTCCTTTAGGAGGATCTCCTCTTAAGGCCATCAAGTTTTCGATCCCGGATTCTCGGATCTGTTTTAGAATAACTCGTATCTCGTCACGATTTCCGCCCACACAGGTAAAATGTGCCGCGGCAGGAAGAGAGAATTTTTTAGCCAACTCGGAAGTGATCCGGATCGTTTTCTCTCTGGTAGAACCTCCCGCACCGTAAGTAACGGTGATATATCCCGGCTCCACCTTAGACAATTCTCCCACAGCTTCGAATAATTTCGTTTCTCCTTCCGGAGTTTTCGGAGGGAAAAACTCGAAAGAGTATACGGGGCCCTTTGCCTCTTTATAAATTTCTAATATCTTTTTCATTCTAACCTTTCCCCACAATACAATACGTGAGGATTTTTATCAGCCGCAGCTTAATAGGACCGGAATAAGCCCTCGGCCATTTCTCTGTAAGCCTAAGGACTTAGCAACAAGCGCGCCCGGTTTTAAATTTTCAGGAGCGACTCTGACTGCAACCCCTCCGGTCAATCCGGAGCATAAAAGATCTCCCGGCTGGACTGGATAAGATTGAGCCTCTACATTCGCAAGAACTACCCCTGCGATCGCAACCAACCATTGCCCTTCCGCCTGAGGTTTTTCCCCCAAGACAAGAGCAGCGGATTTAACTGCAATCCCTACGATATTCGTAGCATTTGGCTGTTTAGATTTATGAAGTTTTCCATCTTCACCCATGGCAAGAAGATCTCCTTCTGCGATCACATCGGAAGATTGGACTGGGAAAAATTTTGCGATACAATCCGTTCCCTTTCCGGTTTGCAGATACACAGTTCCAAGAAAATCGGAATCACCTTCTGCCAAGATCGCTTTTCCGGATCCTGTTTCATTTAAACTTGGGATCCCCTTACCACTTGCATATACTGCATGTCCGGATCTAGAATGGAACCATCCACCAAATCCTCGTTTTGCTAAGCCTAAAATACCAGCAGATTCTTTTTCTCCGGAGGCGCTATCTCCTCTCACTCCGAATTTTTCTCCAAAACCGAGCACTCCCGAAAATCTTCCAGAGCCTACAATTCCGGAGCCTTTTTCACTCTCGTTCCTTGCATAAGCGAGGCCCGAATTCTCAGGAGGAGGGGAGATATTTGCATAAGGAGCCTCTACGGATCCCTTCAACCTTAAGTAACCTGTATGAGAACTGAAGTCATGCTCCTTAGGCGCGTAATCATGAGTATGTGGAAGAGGATGTCTTGCATCCGACAATCTAGGATCATCCGAAGAAACTACATGTCCCGGAATGGATTTGCCCTTAGGAGAAACGGTTACTATTCCAGGATATTCGGTGCTAGCGTTACGCAATCTTTCATCATTACCTTGAACGACTGCACCTTCCTTCGCTTCGCCCGAACGAGCAAGTTTCACAATCCCGTAAGATTGAGGAGTGGAAATTTTTAATCTCTTATCATTTCCTTGAACTGCCGCATCACCTGATTCTTCTCCATTAGAAGCGAATCTTAAAATACCAGGCGCTTCCGTGCTCGCGTGTCTCAATCTAGGATCATCAGAAGTGACTACCTTTCCTGGAGTTGGATCTCCTGGAGCAGCCAATTGTACTAAGCCGAACTTTTGAGTATTTGCATGTTTAAGGCGATCATCATTACCTTGAACGACTGTGCCTTCTTTTGTCTCACCGTTTTCAGCAAGTTCAACAATACCGAAACTTTGAACAGTCGAAGGTTTCAGACGATCATCATTACCTTGCACAACTCGATCTGCCCGATTTTCGCCATTGGCAGCGAGACGAACCAAGCCGTACGCGGCTTCAGTAGAATGTTTTAATCGTCTATCATTACCCTGAACGACGACTCCTTCCTTATCTTCTCCATCGGAAGCAAGTTCGACGATCCCTTTGTATTCAGTAGATCCGTCTCTTAGTCTTCGATCATTTGCCTGAACAGCAGCACCCTCGGAAGTTTCACCATCTACCGCCAGACGAACAAGTCCCGATCTAAGCACAGTAGCATAGGGAAGGGGCTCTGCAGTAGGCTTATGAGTAAGCTCGCTCAAATAAGGAGCGGCATATAATTCCACTTCGACGATGCTTGTGGAATATTTCTCCTTATTCTGTATTTTAAGAGGGCGAGATACAAATTTCAAAAATCTAATATTTGTAGGGAGAAATCTCCATTGGTACCAAGTGCCCAACTCGGAGAGGAATTGGTTCTCCTCTAATAACTGATTCCAGGTCAGATCGTCTTCACTATAATAAACGGTAAAAGTTTCCGGAAAATGCAAATGACCATCTTTCGGCGTAAGAACTCTAAGCTCATTGACCCGGCTAATAGAACCCAGATCCATAAGAAAAAATTCTTCCTTAGGTTGAGAAGATTCCACTGAAGACCAACCATAATCCGGTCTTTCATCGATTAGATTTTCTTTTACCCAAAATCTATCTTTCTCGGAACTTACTTCTAATTTCGTAACGCCAGAGATCCCGACTTCGAGAGCTCCGATAGAAACTTTGAATTTAGATCCGTCTTTCTCCGCAACCTTACTGACCAATTTTAGAAAATTAGCTCGGACCAAGGAGAAGTTCCATTGTCCTACTTTTTTATTTAAGCGCCTAAATCCGGTCTCTTGCAAGATCGGTTCCCAAACTTTTCCATCTAAAGAGATCTCGAATTTAAACGAGTCCGGGAAGAATGCACTTGATGCATCCGATTGATGTAACTTGATCTGATTAAAACTGGATCCAGGATTCAAGGCCAAAGTGAGAACCCCAACTCCGGCATGATCCAATTGTTCCGAATAAGAGCGAAGTCCTCCTTCCTTAAATTCGAACGTACCTTTGGTTTTAATTTCGTTTACTTTAACTTGTCGAGGATGGCTGATCCGGATGGATTCTTCATTCATAAGAGCTTTGCGTTGGTCCTTTTAAACATGTACCCGGTTTTCTTCGGCTTTTGCAGAAAATATAACCAGTATCGACGGGTGGATTTTGTCTGTGAAGTACTTTGTAATGATCATTCTAAGTGTCTCGGGAAGTGGATCCTTCACTAAAAGAGTCTTCCCGTCGGGCTCAACACGAACTTTTTCCAATACTTCCACGCTACTTCTAGATAAGTTTCCCTTACACCAATCTAGAAAACCGATCCAGGAGGCTTCTCTTCCTGAAGAAGAAGGGGAGGCTTGAGTTGTTGTTTGGGCGTGCTCAAAATTCGGCTGCTTGTTCCCAAATAAGTTTCTACAAATTCCGCGTATATAATGTAAATTTTCCCCTAGTCCCTGAGCCTTCGCGATTTCAGTTGCTTCAGACAAAATCTGTTCTCCGTATCGTTCTTTTAATCCATCCAAAGATAATTCTTTTTTCTCAGAATTACTAGGTTTTTGGTTCTGGGTATTATGGATGGTTATATTTATATTGTTTGGGTTTCCCTGAGCCCCCCTCTCCGGGCTACTCCCCAATCCCCCTGGGGTCGCCCCCTGCATCCCTCCGGGGGTTCCAAAAATAACCCCCTGGGGTGGAATCCTGGAACCGGGGTAGTTGAAGCAGAAATAGTAAGTTGAGTTCTTATGGCCAGTGCCTGGGACAAACTGTAGAAGGCCTGCTCTGACTAGGTCTTTCTTTCCTTCATTAATAGATTTTTTAGTCTTTAATCCGGTGAGACGAATTAGGCTTTCGTTGCTTGGCCAAACCGGCTTGAAGGTCTGGTCACTAAATTTAAGCAGGACAAGGTAAAGGGTCTTTGCCGCAGGGGAAAGACTGGCCCAAACTCCGGATTCAATGATATCCGAGAGGAATTTTATATATGGAAAATGCTCGCCCATACCTTGGATCCTCTTTTGCCCCGGGAGCAAAAAAATTAATTTTAAGCAAAAGTTTCGAAGGTAGTTGACATTTATCCGACATAAGGTTACTTATGTCTCATCCAACAACATTCCTTCGGGAAGGTCCGGCCCCTGGGCAAACCAGGGGAGTTTTTTTATCTCGGACCAACGGCAATGCTTCTTCCTTCTCTCTTCCGGGTTGGGAGAAAGTACTACATTTCCGTTTACAATATTATGTCACATATTGAAGATTTTTCCAGGCCTGTCAATCTCATTGAGCCAATTTTTAGAAGAGTACTGTAAAAACTTTTACTAAGTACATGTTTGTTTGAATTTTATTTCGCTTAACAATATATGCTAAGCGATCGGAATATTCTGTTGAGATATTATTTTCCGAATTTTTTGGAAATTTCTTTCTTAACGAATTTATGTAACTCGGAAAGGAAATCTTCGTTCTCAGTCGAGATGATGACAGACCCTCCCTTCTTTGTAATTTTATAAGGGTAGGGGGATTCCGCCGGTTCTTCTTTGGAGTTGGGCTTGGAACTGCTATGGCTGACCGGGAAAAGGCTATCTTCTGCTCGATTGAAAGATTTTGCGTCCTTTACGGTTTTTAATTCACCCGAATTAAACTTTTCAAGGAAGTCCTTTAAGGTTCCTTTTTTTGAAGCAGAGGCTGCTTGGACCAAAAGATTTTTGGATTCAATTCCGGCTTCTTTGCAAACCCGCAAGTCTTCTTTTGAAAGAGAGGAGATCCCCAGAAGCTCGGTCATATAACTTCTACTTTTTCCGAAAAGATTTCCGAGCTCCAGGTCCGTATAGGAGAATGAAGTTTTGAGATGGGTCATCGCCTCTATCTCTTCATATGGAGATAAATTTTCTCTCTGAAGGTTTTCTATGATGGCGAGACGGAAGGTTTCTTTTGCGTCCTTGTCTAGGATCTTACACTCTACTTCTTGCCATTTGAGAAGACTTGCTGCATGGTATCTTCTTTCTCCGGCAATGATCGTATAAAATTCTTCGTCCCCTTGTTTGGTGACCAGGATAGGTTGGAGTAGTCCGTCCTTATCTAAACTTTGGGCAAGCTCTTCTACGCCTTTTTTTCTTTCTTGTCTAGGCTGGCTCTCAGAAGGGCGGATCCTATCTAGGCGGATCTTACGAATTGTACCTTCTAGTTTTTCAGCCTGAAAGACGTCTGCAAGGGATCCGAGCCGTTTACTTTTTGAGCTCATTTAAAAACTCCTCTATGAAGCCTTCGTATTCCTGAGCCTGACGACTGGACTTATTGTACTCGAAAACTGATTTTCTGGCTAAGTGAGATTCTCCCACTGCCACTCCATCCGAGATGCTAGTATCAAAGATCCTAAAATATTTTGTCAGGACCGGAATGATAGTTTTAGTTAATAACGTTTGAGGCTTCAATTGGGTGACTAGAGCTCCCATAATTTCTAGTCCGGGATTGATCCTTTTTTTAATACTAGTGATCGTCTGCTGGAGTCCCAAAATCCCATCTACGGAAAATTTTTCCGCCTGAAGAGGGATAATCACATAGTTAGAAGCTACGAGTGCGTTGATGGTAAAAATAGAAAGACTAGGGGGGCAATCGATTACACAAAAATCGATTTCCTTCTCCAGGTCCGCAAGTGCGTCCCTCAGGATATATGGAGCGTCTACGATTGCCGCAACCGTCTCTGCTTCCGCGAGGGTAAGTCTAGAGGGAGCAATATTTAAATTTTCCACATGTGTTTGCACCATTACTTCTCGGACCTTTGCCTTGGACTGAAAAATATTATGCATGGACTTATCTAGCCCTTCCGGATTCAGAAAAATTCCTGTGGAATTTGCCTGAGGATCGATATCGATCAGAAGAGTTTTTTTGCCTCTTCTCGCGAGACCCCAGGCTAAATTCAGGGAGGTGGTGGTTTTTCCTTCTCCGCCCTTTTGGTTTGCAATCGATACTACAATCATTCTTTTCCCTTGTATCTCAATTGTCGGATGTCCGACATCCAGTCCTTTACTCGCTCCGCTAGAATTCAGAAGAATAAGTGAAAGGATTTTGAATAAAAATAAAAATTAGAAAGCCAGACCCAGATCGGGTGAGGCGATATATTTCCATCTAAGAGAAGGGGTGAGAGCATTCAAACTAATTCTTAAATTTCGAGAAAAATGATAACAAGAGGTCCCAAAATGTCGGACGTCCGACATTGCCTGAAAACTTCAGGTACATGGTTGACACCATGCTTAATTTTAAACATTTTCCCTCTTATGCTATCCGCGCCGGAAGAATTAATTTGGGGGAATCCAAATCCAGAAGAATTGAGATTTCTTCTGCCCCTTGCGTTTCCGGATTGGTTGAAATTTATGGGCGGCTTGGCGGGACTTGCAACTCTTGCTTCCGAATCGGATCCTTCTGCCCTGGAAGAAATCGGATCTTGGGGATATGGGGAAGAAGGATTCTTCTATCCATTTTTAGCAAGAGGATCTTCTGTTCGAGTGGAACTTGAAAAAAGTAAGGCTCCATTTTTCTTACCCAAATCCGATGAAATCGAGTTATTCAGAGAAGATTCTTTCGGCTGCCTACTTTCTTCCGTTTCCCATGAAAGCAGAATGGTCGGTTTTTTTCTGATCGAATTGGATAGGCCGGCGGACGAAAGACAGCTATTACTTTTGCATTTATTCTGCCAAAAGATCTCGGGACTTTTAAAAAAGGAAAATTCGAGACCTGCATTTATTCCGGAGCAGAATTTGAATCAAAAGGATCCTCTTGGAGACTTACTTTTTAAATTGGGGAAGGGGAACGAAACTCATCTGGAAAAGTTCCGGGAGTCCGGCGCCATCTGTATTTCCGCCCCTTCTTCTTCCGGAAAAAAAACTCTTTCGAAATGGATCCAAAAAAGGGAATTTCCGGGGCGGCCTATTTTGACTGTTTCCATTCTTCCGGAGCAATCTTCTAAGTTAGAAAAAGCACTTTTAGATTGGGAGAAAATGGCCGAGTCCGGGACTCTAATTTTAGAGAATTCCGAAAATTATTCCATCGGGCAGCAAAGAATTTTATACGAATATTCTCAGAGAAAGACCGGAAAATCCCGTCTTATTTTTTTAGAAAATCCGGGCAAAAAACCTAAGGAAGAGTTCTTATATTTTCGTTCGCTTTTGGATGGAAATAGGTTAGAATTACCAGCTTGGAAAGAATGGGCAAAATCGGACCGAGCGTCCTCCGTTTTGCCCATTTTTGAAGAAGTCTGCGAATTACATGGGCGTCCGGATCTGGTGCTTTCTGGGGAGGCGATTGAGTCTCTAACGGAAAGTGATTCTTGCCAAAATCTGGAAGATCTCCGAAACGCTATTGAAGAAGCAGTTTTAAATTCCGGCTCCGGGGAAATTCGAAATGCGAACCTTAAAAAAGAAGGTCCCAAGGGAATTTCTCTCCCGGATCCTGAGGACCTAGATTTGCGAAAAGCCGTTGAGGCAGTAGAACGCCAGAAAATTCTCCTAGCGGATAAATTATTTGGCGGAAATCAGATTCGAATGGCCAAGGCCTTGGGAATTTCTCGGGGTTCTTTGCAATATAAATTAAAAAACCTGGGTTTGGGTTAAAATTTTGGAATTAGATTCCTTATACGAAGAAAGAAAAACTCCCGCCGGCTTTTTGGTAAAAGTCCGTTTGGGGAAAATGACGTACGTAGTTTTTACGTCCAAGGGGCCCGAGGTCCCGAAAGGTGCCAGAAACCAATCGATCGTGGTCCCGGTTCCTAGAATTGCATTTTTAGGAGAGGATTTTGACCTCTCACATTTTAGGTTGGGCGATCTCAGTTTTGTGAATGTGAAGCAGGGGAAATTGGTTATTCCTTACCAACATTCCAGTTCCGGAAATGAGGTCCGGACCATCTTTTTGAACAGCGGAAGCGACTGCGATATTCTCCCGGTAATCATCTATCATTATGACAGGATTGATAGTCTTCTTCGCGCGCGGGATCAGGGGGTCGAAATGCACCACCTGGTTTTGGACGAAGAATTCCCTCGCCAGGAATTGGTTGCCCTGAAGATCAGATTCCCTTCCTTAAATATGTTGATCATCAAGAGGAAGGTGGCCCAGAAAATTGGGACGGCTGACGAAAGGCAAAGTCCTGGAAAAGAGGAGTTAGAAAAAAGCCTTAGGGCAGACTCGAATATCGTGGATTTCAATAAGGTCCGGGCTACCGACTTATTGGAAAAAGGGAATCTGAATATGCATTCCAAGAACCCGGTATTTTTAGCTAGGGTTCATCTTCGAAAAATGGAATTGGAAAAAGTAAAACAGCTACTTCTAGAGTTCACCTTGAAATCGGAAGAGGTTGCCTTTATTCGAACTTTCTTGGATGTGATGATCCGAAATGATGATGAGAAAGAAGAGTTAAAAGGCTGGGCCCCTAAATTAAAAAATTTAGATGAAGGCTTCCGTCTTGCGGGTTTAATTTTAGAAACTAGGGAAGAAGAGTTCGAGGCAGAACTGGATAAAGGATTTTCCAAAGACATCGCTAGTATGGTTTATGCACTTTTGGAAAAAGAACAAGACCGTGCCGAGACCAAAGAACAGGAAATTGTGCTTTGGGAATGGAAACTCAGGGCCAAAAGATTATTCCGGAAGATTGCCTAAAAACCTAGAAAAACGGTAAAAAAAGCTTCCATTTCCCTGAAAAATGGTTAAAAATGGGCTATATTACTATGTTTTTTCGAATGAGACATAATTTTTTGGCACAGTTCTTGCTTATTGCCGCCTTGGCTTTGGGCTCGAGTTCTGCCTTTGCAAATGAGGCGTCCGACGTAGATGCTTCTGAGCAATTTATGTCCGAGGCTCAAGAGTCAATTTCGGAAGAACTAAAATCTATCTATCAAGAAGAAGTGGATCAAATTTTATCCGAAGGGATTTCTTATTCGGAAGAAGAGAGGAACTCGGACTTTCCTGATCTAGATTCTTTACTTACCGATGATCATTCCGGATCCAGGATCGCAAAATCTTCCGGACCTAAAAAAACTGAGAGAGAAAATATTTCTCTTTCTGGCGTGAACCGGAAAGACCAAAGGATCGGGATCGAAAAAAACGCGAATTCAATTTGGGCGGCCTTTGGTTGCTTAGCCGGATCCGAAAATCTTCTTAGCCTAAGAAATTTTATCGAGCAGAATGGAGGGGGGTTCCTTCCACTTAAATCTTCCAAAAATGATGAAGTGCAAAAATCCGATATGGCCAGAGGCCTCGGCTATCAATCTAGGAATTTTATAATCTCGGTTTCCTGTGGATTGGAAAATCTCGCTACTTGGGCCATGGGCCAGCATTGGGTAGAAGGGGATTCTCTGGAAAATGATCAAAAACTCGATTTCCTTGCAGGAGTTCCTGCCATCCAGCTCTCACAGGTGGAATTCTCGGCCTACGGTAAGTCGAAGCTGAGAACAGTCCATTTAGGGGCAAATACTCTTGAAAGATCTGCAATCCACTCGGTAAGCTCGAGACTCGCTAAAATTGGCGGAGTAGAAGAGGGCGGGCTGTCCATTATTCTCCCAAGAGTTTCGAAAGTCGAAGGATACAGTGAGCAGGGAGATTTTGCAAAATTCGGGAGAGGTATAAGCCAAGAAATCGGAGAGGCCTCTTGTTCCTCAGGTGAGTATAAATTTTCTTCTGGTCGTCCGACCCCTGAAATTCTAACATAACAAAATATGGCCATTAAGATCAAACGAACCTCTTTTCAGAGGCTTTTGAATGCGATGAAAAAAGTCACAAGTGAAGTGAATGATCATGAAATTCTTCGCAGACTAGAGACTTTAATGGTCACAAGCAAAGAAGATTTAAATCAAGCAACCGTCCGATCTCTTCTGGAAAATCCTTTGGACTTCGATCCGAAATCAGTTCCCGAGCCTTATGCACAATATGTTCGTCACTTCGTATACATGGTGAAGAGAAACAAGAAGATGGGACTGGACGTGAATTTTGATGCAAGCTCCATCGATTCTAAAAAAGAGAAAAAGAAGTTAGTCGCTTCTTCAAAAAAATCAATTTCCGCTAAAAAAACCGCCCCCGCACGCAAAAGAGCTTAATTCCATCAAAACTCCCTGTGCTGCCCACAGGGGAAAATGCAAAGTCCTGACAACGGCGCCAACATGGTTTAAATGCCCGTAATTCGGCGCATACGATAGAAAAACGGCAGACTGCGCCCAGGATCGGGCTTTAGGGGCCGGAATTTCGACAAATAGCTAAATGCCTATTATTAAGCAATCCAAGTAAGGTAACTGCCTTTGAGATATGGCCTCTTCGATGCCGGGTCGAAGCAGGCCTTCTGCCCGCAAAGCTCAGATTCTCTCTACGTAAAAAATTCATCTCGGCGTCGAATGGCCTTGAACTCGGTGGGATAGCACCTGTCCATCCAGAAGAATTTTGCTATTGGAAGAGCTGCCCAGAATAGGGCACCCAGATTTGATAGCAAATGAGGGGTCGGAGCAGGTATTTTGAAGAATATTGGCTTTCTGCTCAGAAATTTCAAGCCCATTGAGAGTTTCTTGCACGAGGGCGCTTTTAGGCCCCAGGACGGGCGTAAAACAAGATAGTTTGAGGAAGTTCCTGTGGGAAGGCCATCCTTAAGAAGGTCCAATTTAGGCCCAGAATAGGGCGTTAGCTGGGCAATTAGCGAATTAAAGGGAAAATTGAAATACTTGGTTTGGCTTCAATCGCTTAAGGATTCCAGCGGTTATTAGTATATAAAACCTCCTTAAATAAGTGTCATAATGTCATGTGTATCTATTTTTCATTCCTATGTACAAATGGCAGCCTCAGAGTTAGTTTCTGGTTGCGAAAGCTGGCCCCATCGTAGATCCTCAACGAATGGCCGAAGTTATCAAATTAAGAGTTAAATGCCATGCCTGCTCAAATTTAATCGAAGGTTCGGCAAAGTATGGGGGCGGACATTATGTCCCAGAAGGCGTAAATTTCGAATTTGTCGCGATTGGGAAGGTGGAAACTCCTAAGGGAAAGAGGGTAAAAGCTGAAATTACGGCTGATTGCCCTAATTGCGGAGTCCGTTGTAAATGGACCATATAACTGCTTAATAATAATCTTTATTTTTACGATTATTCGATTGATAGTACTCATATTTTAGATTAAATTTAATCTTTTTGTATAATGCTTAAAATTAAGTAAATGAATTTCATCACTCCAATCTTTTTTCTCTTTTTTCTGCTTATATTTAGTCTAAGATGGGCTATTTCGTGTTTCCCTACTGTCCCAATATGGGTTTTAAGATTAATTCTTCTTTCCGGAAGTTATTTTTTCTATATGTCTTGGAATCCAAAATTCGGGGCCCTTTTATTAGGGACGACTCTACTGGATTTTTGGATCGGAAGATGGATGGAGAGCCGAGAGGGTAAGACAAGGGTTCTTCTTCTTTGCATTTCTCTCTTTGTGAATCTAGGGGTTCTGGCCTTTTTTAAATATTTTATTTTTCTTATGGAGTCTGGAAATGCCCTATTTTCGGCATTTGGGCTAAATTTGACTTTTCCTGTATGGCGCATTGTGCTTCCCGTAGGGATCTCTTTTTACACTTTTCAGTCTCTAAGTTATACGATTGATGTGTTTCGGAGAGAAATTCAAGCGGAGAAGAACTTTTGGAATTATGCATTATTCCTTTCTTTCTTTCCTCAGCTAGTTGCGGGACCTATCGTTCCGGCTAAGACATTTTTGCCTCAACTGAGGTCTTGGAGCAATTGGCAGGAACTCCCTCTTAAAGAAGGTATTGTACTCGTTTTGATCGGGATTTGGAAGAAGGCTGTTTTAGCCGATCAAGTATCCTTTCTTTCGGATTCTTTTTATCTTTCTCCGGACTCTTATTCTACTGCCTATGCTTGGGCGGCAGTTTTTGCATATTCTTTGCAGATTTACTGTGATTTTAGCGGATATACTGATATTGCTTTAGGTTGCGCTCTTTTATTGGGGTTTAGGTTAACTGAAAATTTCAGGATGCCTTATATCGCCTCCAGTTTTTCGGACTTTTGGAGAAGATGGCATATCTCTCTATCTTCGTGGTTGAAAAATTATTTGTACATTCCTCTGGGTGGAAATCGAAGATCAGAAGTTAGGACATATATTAACTTATTTGTAACGATGTTGCTTGGCGGCCTTTGGCATGGTGCGAGTTGGAATTTTGTGATCTGGGGAGGTTTTCACGGGATTTTTTTGGCAGTAGAAAGATTCGGAGCTCGATTTCTTTCTGTTCCTTTTTTCAAAAATGAGAAGATCTTCTCTTTCGGAAAATTCTCTTATCGTTTGATCGTTATTCTTGCGGTTATTCTTTGTTGGGTGTTTTTTAGATCTCCTGATTGGAATACAACTGGAATCGTTTTTCAAAAATTATTTAGTCTTTCTTCCGGAGCAGATCCTTCGTTTTCTTCTTTGAGAAATCTTTTCTCAACGTTTGCTCTTTTTTTTATAGCAACTTGGATCGGGAATAAGGATGAGGCTTCAGGTTCTTTTCGGAAATTTTATGAAAATTTACATCCGGTTTTGTTCGGAATAATAATCGGTATTGGCTTGGTATTTGCTGTGGTACTTTCTTCCGACTCTCAACCTTTTATCTATTTTGTTTTTTGAATCGGCCTTTGTAGATAATCTCTGATCTTATCCGTTTCTTCATACACCCAGATCTTTCCGTTTCCGGAGCTACATTCTAAGATCCTAGATGGTTCTCCATAAAATGATTTTACTCTAGATTCTCCTAAGCCGTCCGGTAATACTGCGACTGGGCCTTCTGGAGGAAATAAAAACCATTCTTTGTTGGAAACTGAATAAGATCCTTCTAGTGTGCTGAAATCTATCGGATAAGCTAAGACTCTTTTTTCTGAATAAGTCAGGATACGTTTCGCTTTTCTGGATTCGGATAGAACGAAAACGAAAGAATCTTTCTCTTTCCATTCATCCACACAAATGGTTTCTTCCGGTTGGATGGTTTGAGTCCAACTTCTGATATTTGTAGGAGGTTCTACAAATGCGCTTAGGATCCCCAAACTTAAAATAAGTCCTAAAAGTGCAAAATTTCTGGAGTGACCTAAGTAGGTCGGATTTTTGACGGAAGGTAAAATCCCGAAGAATATTGGTACGAATACGAAAGCAGGAATACTGTATTTTAGGGCGTTTTCACTGGAATATAGCCCGAATAAAGGAGGTAAAAAGCATAGGCTGAGTTGAAAATACCCTAGAAATCCGTAGCTATGCCCTGATTCTTTTCCTTTTCTCAGGCATAATATCCCGCCTAAAATCGCAAATAATAGGAAGATCGCTGAGAGCTTTAAGCTTAATATCCCGGTTATTAGGTCGTTTCCCCAATTAGATAAAGATTCAAGAGTAGGTATTTTGTTCGGAGAATTGACCGTTAAAAATACTTTTACTAGGGACTGAAGCCCTAAACCGATAAGCCCTGTTGCAAAAAATCGGATCGATATCAGTGGGAAAGAAATTCCCCATCTTCCGTATCTTCTCGCCCATGCCAAGACTGCCGGAAGATATAACTCTAAGATCAAAATTCGGTCCGAAAGTGTAAGGATCGAGAGTAACGGGAAAACGGAATATTTCGGTACCTTCTCCCTTTTCAAATATGGCCAGATCCATAGTGTAGCTAAGAAGGCGCTGATATGAACGGAAGGGAAATATAAATAGTATAGCATCGGGAACTTATCCGCGATCAAGAGTAACGAGGAAACAGTTAGTAAGCTCAGGCTATAACTATGGGTATAATGCATCTTTGGTTCCAGGACTCGGATAAATTTTCCGAGTAGGAATGTTAAGAGTGATGTTTGGAGTATTGCATACAGTAACAATGCTCGAAATACATTCTCGGTGATACTTCCGAATAGAAATATTACCGGAAGGTCCGGAAAAAAATACGGGGTTGGAGCGAAGGACCAGGTCCTTAAGGAACCTCCATCTCTGATTACGTCGATTAAGACGGATGGTAAATATAAGGCGTCAGAATTCCAAAAAATTTCTTTGGGCGAGGAAAGTAGGGAGAATATAAGTGAGCAGAGGAAGATTATAATCGAAGTCCAAAGCCAAACCACTCTGGAATCCTGGCGAATGGCTCATCCTGGGTAAAGTAGAAAACTAAACAATTTCTGGACAAAGAGGCATTTGCATCCAGTTTATGGTGCTAAAAACGAATGCAGTCTTCATCAAAACATCGTTACAAAATAACTATTTTACTTTCTATCACTCTCTCCGTTTTTCTGTCGGACTTCCTTCTTTTTAGATATTCGTTTTGGGAATTGCCGAACGAATCCTCCTGGGGTGCTGATTTTTTTTATAATTTCCTGAATGAAGTAAAGGTCCACGAACGATCTCAAAAGAAAAAATTCAGGGTAGTCGCTATCGGCTCAAGCGTTGCCGGGTATTCTTTTAATCCTCAAGGTGTGGAAGAAGAACTCCGTAAGATCACAAATAAAGACGTCGAAGTGATCCTACTTTCTTATGCGGGAATGCCGCCTCTAGATGCGTATTTAATGCGGAAAAAAATCCTAAGTTTATCCCCGGATCTAGTAGTATATCCGATCAATTTTGTGGATTGGAGATTATATCGAGCTTATGTTTTAGATCCGAAAAACGGTAAAAACGAAACGATGGAAGAAGGGAAACTGATCTTAGATGCATTGGATCTAAGGGATGCTCCTCAATCTAAAGTCATTTTTCCTTTTGAGACTTTTTTGGAATTTTGGGATCTACTCGGTTTCAATAAAAATGCGGAGTATCTGACTGCTTCTCTTTTCGGCTTTTATCAATATAAGGAAATTTATTGGAAGATCACTTCTGCTTTGTGGGAACATCGTTTCGGCAGAAATACGAAGTATGGAGAATACAATGGTGTCCAAATTCCGGAACGAGTCACTTTTAGAGGTTGGACCGGAAAATCTTTCTCTTTTCTGCCTAGATCCTATATGGCAAAGAAAGGTTTTTATATTCAGGTAGTAGAAGAGATCCTGAGAGAAGGAAAATTGATCGTATCTCTTCGAAATTCTTCCGGTAAAACTCAAGACATAGAGTTCTCAAGTCCTGGCTGGAAGAAGATCGTATTGAACCCTGCATTTTTGGATCTTCCAAATAAAAATAATGATCACCCGGAAATGGTCCAAGCGGAACTTTCCCAAACTTGGGTTCCTTATTTTGCAGGACCCGAGCATAAAGATTGGTCTAGAGATGAACTTGGAGTAAGGCTTCAGCAGATTTTTGGAATGGAAGACGAACTCCCCAGTCTAGATCGTCAGCCGGTAAGAGAGGAGAGGATAGAAGATCTTCGCTATTCTAAAATGTCGGAAAAGGAATACGAAGAATACTTTTACTTTCGAATGTTAACCGACTTGAAAAAAAGGCCCGGCCTCGGATACATCCAGGTGCTCGCGGATTCCAAAAAAAGGATCGCTAAAGAGAAGTTCCATCCGGCTCTACATTTTCGTTATATGAAACAACTGATAGGTTATTTTAAGGAGAAAGATTTACCTGTTCTTCTGATCAATAATCCTGAAAATCCTATCACTCTTTCTTGGTATGAGGGTTCGGATTGGTATAAGGACCATATCTCTTACCTAAAGGATATTACCGGAGCAGGGAATCATTTTGTGGATTTCAGTCGAGAGCTGCCTTCCCAAGACTTTTGGGATTTTCATCACCTTACTTTCCAAGGTTCCAAAAAGATGAATTCTAAATACGCAGTCGCCATATCTAAATTTGTCGAATGACATTCCATGGACTTGGAAAAAAATAGATAAAAAGAACGAATGTGGACTCTAAAGTCCAGGAGCGGTTGAATAAGTTTCTATGAGCAAAATTAACGTAGCTGTTTTGGGAGCCACAGGCTCCGTCGGGCAAAGATTCATCCAACTTTTGGAGGATCATCCTTATTTCCAGGTAACCCATTTATGTGCATCTGAGAATAGCGCTGGCAAAACATATGCGGAAGTTATGAAGAAACGTTGGAAGATCTCCAGTGATATTCCTAAATACGCTCGAGACATAATGATCACGTTGCCTGATCCAAAAGTGACCCAAGGTGTGAAACTAGCATTTTCCGGCTTGGACGCTTCGATCGCGGGAGAAGTGGAAACTTCTTTTGCTGAAGCTGGCATTCATATTATTTCGAATTCTAAAAATCATAGAATGGTGGAGAATGTTCCTCTTCTTTCTGCGGAAGTGAACGCAAACCATTTGGATGTTCTCTCAAGTCAAAAAACTCCGGGAAAGATCGTTACAAATTCGAATTGTACGATCATGGGAGTTACAATCTCTTTAAAACCTCTGCTCGAAAAATTCGGGATCGAGTCCGTTATGTTATTCTCCATGCAAGCGATCTCAGGAGGAGGTTATCCTGGAGTTCCTAGCATGGATATTCTAGGTAACGTGGTTCCTTTCATCGGGGGAGAAGAAGATAAGGCAGAGATCGAACCTCTAAAATGTTTAGGAAAGGCAGAAGGTGGGAAGATCGTGAATGCGGATTTCAAAATTTCCGCTCATTGTAATCGAGTTCCTGTGTTCGATGGCCACACGGTTTGTGTTTCCGTGAAATTCAAGAAGAAGGTGAGCGAATCCGAAATTCTAGAGGCTTGGTCTTCTTTTAAGGGAGAACCTCAAGAATTAAAATTGCCTTTAGCTCCGGAAATTCCAATTCTTTATCGTCAAGAAGAAGACAGACCCCAACCTCGCTTGGACCTGGATACAGGAAAAAGTATGACTACAGTTGTCGGAAGACTCAGACCGGATCCGATTTTAGATTGGAAATACGTGGTCCTAAGTCATAATACGGTCCGTGGGGCTGCCGGTGCCGCGATTTTAAACGCGGAATTAATGTATCGGAAAAACCTACTCTAGTCGAAGAGGATGACTCATGCTGGATCCCCAATCTCCGGAACTCAAGGTAGCTGATTATAACTCGACGTTACAGTTGACCCAAGCTCTAGAGGCCCGTGGGGATTTCCAGTACAAGGGAATTCATAAATTAGTCCTGATCGTAGGCGATTGGACTGAAAAATACGTAGCAAATAAGATCCTACCAAGCACAGAGCAGCTTGCGAGAGAACTTACCTTGGATAAAGAAAGGGTAAGCGCTTACCTCAAGGAAATGACCGCGCGTCATAATCCTCCATTGGTAAAAAAAATCTGCATGGTCGATTATAATCCGACGGGAGATTCTTCCGATGGTAGGATCACTTCTTTCTTAAGATTGATCACTGTATTCGCCAGGCCTTCTCAGACGGATGCCGGTTCTAGCCATAGATATGTGGATGGAGTCAATCAAACTTCATTTAGTTCTATCCAGAGATGGGTGAAAGAGAAGAGGCAATTCCCTGGAAAGGAAAACTTCCAGAAATGGATCTTTGATTGTATAGATAATAACAAACTTAGTGAGACTTATGCTTCTTCTGAGATCGGGAACCTTTTCCAGGACGGTTTCGACGTAACTCCCGTTTTGAAACAAACCACGATCAATATTCATCTAAAGCCGGTACTTAAAAAACTCGTGGATGCTCGCACTTTGTATTTTTATAGGAACGAGAATGCTTTAAGTCCAGGAAATCGTTCCGTCTTTTATTATAATGCTCATGACGAGATCATCGCGAGATTGGAATCTTATAAAAGATATCTAACAGAGAAGATCATTCCGGAATTACAGAGGATTGGTGTCCTTGGGAATTTTTCGGAACAGGACCTTCAAAATACTCGCTCAATCGCAAACCAGGTACTTCCTTTTTTAAGTCCTGCCTACGGAGATCAAAAAACTGCCGTAGAAGAACTTCTTTCTTTGATCCATTTCGAAGAAGAAGAAAAAGAGAAAAAAGAAAAAGAAGAGAAGAAGGCAAAACTTTCGGAATTATTAGATTATATAAAATCCGCGAACCGTCTAGTGGATTTGAATTACCTTCGTTTTAGAGGTGAGCCGATCGAAGAAGAGATCAGGAATTTGATCGTGAATCATGATATGATCTTAAGCGCGGAATTTGCCGACAAGAAAGGCATGTATATTTTCGTTTTGCATAAGGAATGTGTTAACGGCGCGGTAGAAACTGCAAAGCGTGTTTTTGCGGCGACTGGGAACGATAGCGAGATCCGAGTTTTAGCGAAAATGAATATTCGTGACCTGATGGAATCCAGAGAGGCTAGTTCTCAGTTCGAAAAATTAGAATATTCTTCCTTATTTAAATATCTTCCGTTTGTTACCCGATTCTTCCGATCTCTTTTCGGGAATAATGTGGTCCATAGGTTCGAAGCAGAAGAGATCCGTGCGCGACTCGCTGCGGAACAGAATAAAAAAGTCCTAGAAGCCAAAACTAAAGCAGCTCAGGAAGAGAAAGTAAAACTCGCCGAAAGAAGGATCAAGGATCGTGAAGTTGCGGAGGCCACTGCAAAAGCACGTGCTGCGGCTGCGGTTGCAAATTCGGACTCTGGGCCTTCTTCTTCCAGAAGTTCCGGAATGACCTCGGAACAAGAAGCAGAAATTAAACGTACTCTTTCTTCCGTTTTGGATGTTCTGGATCATGCTTGGGGGCACGACGAGCTTCCTGATAGAGATTATCTTTTGCAGTCATTAGGCGGAGATATGGATGAAAATACGCTCATCAACTTCCTGAAAAAGAATGCAAAAAAGGAAATCCATTCCTTTATGGTAAGAAATCAGGAAGAACAATATTCTTTTCCGATACTTGTTTCTAGAAGGTTTTTAAAAAAGAACGGCAAAGCTCTTTTGGATAAGGCTAAGAAGATCGTAGACGAACAGAAAAATGCCGGCATGCCGGAGCAGGAAAAGTTCGATTTTTATATTTCTTTGGAAGATTTTTTGAATAGGACCCTTCCTAAGATCTAAACGAATTAATTTTGTATCTTATATTAAATAAAACGTATATACATGAAGAGTGAATTAGTTAATTTCAGAAAGACTAAAATTATCTGTACGATCGGCCCCGCTACCGCCGATAAAAAAATGATCCAATCCTTGGCCGAGGCTGGGATGAATATCGCACGTTTGAACATGTCTCATGGAAATCATGACTTCCATAGGTCAATAATTCGAGCTATTAAATCCCTGAATAAAGATGTTTTAAAACATCCGATCGCGATCTTATTGGATACCCAAGGACCTGAGATCCGTACAGGGGATCTGCAAGTGGATCATCTCGATTTGAAAGTAGGGGAATCTTTTACTTTTCATATTATTCCTGGAGAAGAATCGGAAGAACAATCCGTTTTCGTGAACTATCGAGATATAGTAAAAGATCTGAAGATCGGAGATAGAGTAACCGTTGATAACGGTTTGATCAATCTTGTAGTCGAAGAGATCCAAGAAACTGCTTTAAAATGTAAGGTAGTCGACGGGGGAAAATTAGGTTCTCGTAAACATATTAATCTTCCTGGTATCCGAGTGAACTTGCCTTCCATTACTCAAAAAGATCAGAAGGATATTCTATTCGGATTGGAAGAAGATGTGGATTTTATCGCTCTTTCGTTCGTCCGCTCCGCAGAAGATATTCATCAACTTCGCAAAATTATCGAAGAGAATAATGGTCATACGGATATCATCGCAAAGATCGAGGATCAAGAAGCCGTTAAAAACATGGTGGAAATTGTAGAAGCCGCCGACGGAGTTATGGTTGCTCGAGGAGATTTGGGAGTTGAACTACCGATTGAAGAACTTCCTTTGATCCAACGCGCCATTATTCGAGAATGTGCGATCAAGGGTAAACGTGTAATCGTAGCGACTCACTTATTGGAATCGATGATCAATAATCCTTCTCCTACTCGTGCCGAAGTGACTGACGTCGCAAACGCAGTCTTTGAGGAAGCAGACGCGATTATGTTGTCTGGAGAAACTGCTGCAGGAAAATTCCCGGTTCGATGCGTAGATATGCTGCATAAGATTTCCGAGCGTGTGGAAAAAGCGCCTGGGCTTGGATACGTTTTGGAAAGAGTTCCTTCCAACAAGAAAGAAGAAATGGCAAGATCTGCGGCTATGCTCTCGGATTCCATCAAGTCACCCGCGATTATTGTGATTACGAGAAGGGGAACTACCGCTTTAAATGTGGCGTCTTTTCATCCTAGATTTCCTCTGATCTATGCCTTTACTAATATGACCACGGTTCGCCGAAAACTTTGGCTGACTCGAAGCGTAATTCCTTACCGAATCGATTTTTCTAGCGATCCGGAAAAGACGATTAAACTCGCGATTGAAACTTTGAAATCAAGTGGAAGAGTTAAGGATGGGGACCAGGTGGTGATCCTTTCGGATATTATTGCGGGTGCGGATCGCGTAGAGACCATCCAGATCCGAGAAGTCAAGTAAGGGGTGGAAGGAACTCCTTACTAATCTGCGATGTCCGGGGCATCCGGATTGAGTAAATTTAATATCCACTCTTGCAGACCGAGGCTTTGAAAAGCCTCGATTACCATTCCAGTATAGCTAATTGAAGATTGGAGCCTCTCGAAATTGATTCGAACCTGTAGCCTTTTTATTTGAAGGTATAGCTTGAGTTCTTCCTTGCTCATTTCGGAGGGATCTTTCCAGGGGATGTAATCTTCTCCGGAGAGTGGGTTTAACTTGAATGGAAGATCTTCTTTCTTTGAGCTGCCCATAGAGGGGAGTTCCTGCCATTAGGCCTTTAGTTTTCTGACAAGGGCCAGAACGCCTAAAAGTGAAATAAAGAGGCAAAGTCCTCCGGTGCCTAAAGCAGCCATAAGGGGATCACCTCCGAATTGTCGCTGTAGAAAAAGAAAGAAAGCAGCTAGAAAAAATAGAACACTTAAACAAATGAAAAATAATGCGATCCTGAAGAATATATAGGCTTGTATACCTATTACAATCTTTTCAGTTGCAACTTTTTTCGCGTAGAGAAGAAGGGTCTCAAAGTATTCTAAGATTGAATTGATAAATGCGAGCAGGTGTTCCTTCATTTCAAAATTTGAAAAGGCGGAATTTGCCTGCTCTTCGGTGTTTCCGTTTGGAAACTCTTCGGAATCCTTTTTCTTTGCAGCCAATTTGGGTTATGATTTCCGTTTTACTTTCTTCTACCGAGAAGCATTCCTATAACAACGCCAATGCCGACACCAACGCCTAAGCCGATCAAGGTTGCCTTTTGAGGATTTTCTTTGATATAAGTTCCAGTTTGGTCGATGATTTGCTTAGCCTTTTCGCTAGTTTCACCAGTAACTTGCTTTAATTTTTCTTTTAAATCAGATACGTGTTCCAAGTATTCCTCCCGAGCCTTTCCGGTAATTTTTTTGGCCTTATCTTTTAAAATTTGGAGTTCCTCGCTTAGACTATCACCTTTAGACATAAGAACGCCCTCCAATTACTTTTATGTTCTATAGCTTGCCAATTTCAAGAATTTTACATCTTGAAATCATTCTATTGTAAAAATTAAGGGCTTTAAATTTGACTGTGGTGGAAAATATATCGATATATTAGGTCTAACTGCAAAACGGCCAAGAATTTAAAGCGAAAACCATCCAATCTATTTAAAGGGATTATTTCAGGAGGATGGCATGAATTTGATATCTAAAATAGCTAAAATAAGAAGAACTCAAAAACAAAGAATTTATAATAGAGCCTATCGCCAGGCTCTAAAACATCTGAAGCGGGAATTTAAGGCTGAGGCGGATCGTCACGCTCAGGCAGAAAAGGAGCTTGAGAAATATTATCGAAAGGATGTTGATAGCGAGGCAAAAAAGACCCGTAAAAAAATACAAGAGTTGGAGAATTATAAACTTCTTCTGGAAAGGAAAGAAATGGAGATAGAGTCCAAACTTGCCTTTTTGAATGACCAACTACACAAAATAGAAGAGCTAAAGGCCAGAATGGATGGCGCAGTCAACTTGATGGCGAGAGCAGGTTCGTTATCAAACGGCGCAATTGATGATGCTGAGAAGATCAAACAAGCTTTGAAAAAGGTACTGTAATCCTAACCCTATATGAATGGGCCGATTCCCATATCTATTGAAAAGATGAGGCAGGAACTCCCTCCTTTATGGAAAGTAGACTCATCAACGGAAATTCCGAAGATTGTAAGAGTTTATAAACTTTCTAGATACCTGGATGGGTTACATATTGTGACTGAGCTTGCAATATTGGCAAACGAATTAGATCACCATCCTGATATTGCCCTTTCTTATGGGTCTGTTGAAGTAAATTTATATACTCATAACGTACGTGGGCTTTCAAGCTATGATCTAAAATTTGCGATTTCAGCAGAAGAGCGATTGAAAAGCAGGTATGAATAAAATTGCTAAGCTATCTTAGGTCCATTTCGATTTCTTATTTTGGGAGAAGAAGTCTTCGTAATTTTATATTCTAGGATCCATAACTCTCTAGAAAATGTATTCAATTTGAAGTTTGAATGTATAGCCGCCTTGATCTGCCAGATTACTTTTTGATCAAAGCCATCCTTATTGTTTTTATACTCTTCTATCATAAAAGCGAAGAGATAGCACATGGAGACACCGTGACTTAAGGCAAGGCCTCGTAGCTGAGCCCATTCCGAAGTTGTTGGTCTTGCGTTAAATTTTATATATTTTCTTTCCTTAGTTTTTCCACGCATTCTCTGATATTTGGTATTTGCTGATTCTTTATTGATCCGATTCCCTGTTTGTAAAATTCTACGTTGCGATTTTAGAGTTTTTCTGAGAAGAGATGTTGCTCCATTCGAACGAACATATTTGGCCAGATGTGGAGGAACAAGTAACGTAGAAACTTGCCGTTTCTTCTTTTGGTTCGATTCTAAGGATATATTTTGCGAGAAGGATCTGTGAAATGTAGGTTTTAGTTTTTCCATACAAGAAACGGGTCTTGCAACAATATGGATGGTTAAACTTTTTTGGAAAAACTTTAGAAATTTGAAAGAGGCAGGAACTCCTGATCTGATCCGACCTGCTTGAATTTGCAGATCGGTCGAATCTACTAATTCGAACTAAAGATCAGTCGATAATCACAATGCCGTCGTAATTATCAGTAAATCTATATCCAATTCCCCAAATCGTTTCAATCCATTCGGGTTGGGCAGAATTCTTTTCGAGTTTAGAGCGAATTCTCTTTATATGCGAATCAATCATTCTCTCGAAGCCATCCCATTCCATTCCCCAAACGGCTTCCAAAATCATTTCTCTAGAAAAAACTTTCCCTGGAGACGTTGCCATTAACTGGAGAATATCGAATTCCTTTCTGGAAATATTGATTACTTGATCTTTAAGAGTTACTCTACGACGGACAGGATCGATTTTTAAGGATCCTCGGATGATTTCGCCACCGCTTCCGATATTCGGTTTAATTCCCGCTTTCTTATCCCATCTACGAAAGAAAACATCCACTCGGGTTTTCAATTCTCTGACAGAGAATGGTTTAGTAATATAGTCATCGGCCCCTAATTCAAGGCCCATAATTCTATCAATTTCTTCGTTTCGAGCTGTAACTATAAAGATAGGAGTATTTTCATCGGAGCGTCTGACAGTCCGACATACATCCATTCCGTCAATATCTGGCAATGAGAGATCTAAAATTAAGAGGTCCGGATGATTAGCTTTATAGTATTTTAATCCTTCTTCGCCGGAAGTCTGGATTGTAGTCCGATAATGAGCAGAATCTAATGACTTTCGTATTAAATTTCCTATATCCGGATCATCTTCAATTACCAGAATATTCTTCATAAGCGCCTCAGGAGTATTGGATGTTAAATTTAACCTCATTACAACATATTATTCCCACCAAAAATGCAACATAGCAAAAAATGAAATTTTAATTGTATTGCTGGGAAAACAAAATTTTTGAAAATGCGGAATGATTGGCTTTTTTGAAGGCTTCCTGTCCGTTATTAATGGCATTTCCGAAGAATTCTTCTTCATACATGTGAAAATTCTGTTTTAGAGCATTTTATGAAATACAATAATCCTTCCTTCCCGAGAAGCTGGGCGTTAATTGCGGTTTCCGAGCCTGGGCTGGATGTTCACGAAGTGACTAGATCGACAGGAATCCGTCCTGACTTGTCTGTTAATAAAGGAGTTCCTTCCATTTCAGGGAATCCGATTGCTTCCCCTCTATGGCAAATTCACTCGAAAAAGGATGCCAGTTCTCCTATTGAAGAGCATATCAGAGAACTTTTAGAAAGAATAGCTCCCCACCGAAAGGAATTTCAGAGTTTTTGTGAAAAACATAATGTAGTTCTTTATTGTTCAATAGAATTTAATAATGGAAGTCTCGAAGAGGCTTCGTTAAGTTCAAAAACTCTTTTACTAATCGGTAATTTAGGTTTAAAGCTATCCTTTCATGCTTGGCAAATCCAAGAAAAAAGGCGGCGATCAGAGGATTAAAACTAAATCTTCTAATGAGAAAGTTTTTATATACTTCCGAATTGGCGGCTTTGGTTTGGAAAGAATAAGAACTCGGTTTTTTTCCCTCAGATCCATAGCGTATTTAATCAGCTTCTCTATTACTGAGAATGGTAAGGTCTCGAAATTGGACATTTCCAGCTTTACATGCCGGTTTGTTTCATAGAATGCCATTGCGAGAACCGAATTTAATTCGTTAATAATTTGTTCGTTTGTCTCTGCGAGGAGAGGTTCAATTTCTACTGCTTTTGGTTTTTTACGTATTTCGAAATAATTATATTTTCGGATATGCTCCACAAGCGTTTCCTATTCTAAAGGATTAAATTGTTAATCTCTAACTTTCATTTTTAAAGATGAAGCTAAATAACTTAAATATACTATCATTTCGATCTAAATTTCTACATGCTACGAGAACTTTTTTTAGCGAAAGAGGGTTTCTTGAAATTGATACCCCTTCCTTGAAAAAGATTCCAGGAATGGAGCCCTATTTAGACCCTTTTTTGGTTAGATCTCCTTCTTCGGATAATGAGAAGGGTTACTTAATCACTTCTCCTGAATATTCACTCAAGCAAGCTTTATCTTTAGGTGCTGAAAGAGTCTATGAGATTGCCCACACTTTCCGTTCGGGAGAAAAGGGGAGTTCCTTCCATACAGCAGAATTCCTCATGCTTGAATTCTACCAAGTTGGGATAGACTTAGGTCAGGCAATGACCCTTCTTGAGGAGTTAATTCGTTCAGTGGCTAAAGAACTAGGCATTCTTCTCCAGACTGGGCCGTTCATACGCAACTCTGTGCAGGAACTCCTTTCAAAAAATGCTGGGATCCAATGGGATAGGAATTCTCTAGAACGCAAAATCCAAGAATTAGCTCTGACGAATCTTCCATTGGACTCTATGGAATATGAAGATTGCTTTTATCTTATATTTCTGAACTTGTTAGAACCCAATTTTCCACCTGAATTTCAGTTCGTTTATGATTATCCGCCGGAAATGGCCGCTTTATCTAAAATCGAGAACGGTGTTGCGAAAAGATTCGAATTATATTTTGGGAATATTGAGTTAGCAAATGCTTTCTATGAATTGTTAGATCCAATCGAGCAGAGAGGGCGATTTCAAAAAGAGCAAGAGCTTCGAAAGAAATTGGGGAAGGAAGTCTTTCCAATTCATGAGGAGTTCCTGCATGCTCTAGAGAAAGGAGTTCCTGCATGTTCCGGAATTTCTATCGGATTGGATAGGTTGCTTATGGTCCTTTTAGGCAAGAATTCCCTTTCCGAAGTTAGCCCGTATTGGCGCGAGATCTAAAAGCTGCACAATTATTCTCAAATTCCTTCGATTTCGGATCAAGAATACATGATGAAGGGTTCGATAATCGAATTGGGCCTCGCAAAACTTTTGTTGCACGGATTGTCTATCAAATTAACTTAAGATTCATCGAATCCTATCTTTAAAATGGATTTTGATTCGGGATCCTGGCCTTTCGTACGGACGGAGAATATGACTAAGAAACAGAATTATTACGTCACTATAAAGGGCAAAAAGTATGATCGTGGTTTGGTGGAATTAGCCGGAAAAGCTACTTCGGGAAAGAAAGACGGTCGTATCTCGATAGCAGACGCAAAAAAACTTCTGAATGCAGTAAAAGACAATAATACGTACACAGATATCGAAAAGAAAACGATAGAATATATCCGTGAAAATTTTACGTTTACTGCAAAAGCTGACGAATGGTTTCGAACCGAAATTCGTAAATGGGCTGCAGAAAAATCTTCTCATTCTAAGTTGTCTCATCAGGAAGAATATACTTCTCATGACGAGGCCATTAGTCTAGTGAGCGATCACCATTCAGATTTACATTCTAAAGGGTATACGGGATATATTCCTACTCCATCTGCTGGGCAGGCCAAAAAACAAAATCGCCTTCCAGTTTTAATTTTATCCTTAATCATTTTGAGTGGGTTTGGGGTCGGGATATATTATGCGTTCCGTCAAAAAAGCCACCCTTCTTCCATATCGCAATCTCAAGAGGTCACTGAAAGTAAAGCCAAACCTGTTGAGGAAAAAAAGCCTGAATCTTCGAGTTCCGAGAACGGAAGTATCTTAGGATTTTTTTCTACGAAACATGAGGCTGCGGATTTTTCGGGTAAGGACGCAGAGCTTGTTCAGAAAGTCCAGTCCTCTCCTATTCTTTTTGAAAAGAATGATATTAAAGTTCCTCAATCCCATAGACGGACTCTGGATTCTCTTACCTTAGTTTTAAAAAAGCATTCTGATGTTAAGGTCGTTTTGACTGGACATGCTTCTAAAGAAGGGACAGAAGAAGTTAATTTGAAAGTGTCTCAACTGCGAGCTGAAATGGTTCGAGATTATTTACTGGGAAATGGCTTAGACAATTCTCAGTTCATCTTAGAGGCAAAAGGTTCTTCTATCGTGTCCTCGGTTGAGGAAAAAAAACAGGATATTAAGAAGAGTCGGCGAGTAGATATTCTAATCGTTAAGTAAGCAGAGATTTCCGATCTCTCTCATTTTAAATTATGGAAGGAACTCCTTTCTCCATAAACTTTTCCGTCTAATAGAGTGGTAAACGGATATTCCGTATTCTTAAAATTGTCCTTTTGGCGGAAAAATCCTATACAAGCACCCCGACCTTAAGAGACGATGAAACCATCATCGGAGATGACAAATGGCATTTGATATAGATATGATTCGTGCCCGGTATGAAAAACTCGGGAATTTGGTAAAAAAAGCAAGGGAAGTGGCCGGTCGACCTCTGACTCTGACCGAAAAGATCCTTTTTTCCCATCTCTGGGAAGGAACTCCCTCCTCAACTTTCGAAAGAGGAAAATCTTACGTTGATTTTGCCCCCGACCGAGTCGCAATGCAGGACGCGACTGCGCAGATGGCTTTACTACAGTTTATGTCGGCAGGAAGAAGTAAGGTAGCAGTTCCTTCCACTGTTCACTGTGACCACTTAATCACAGCAAAAATAGGTTCGAACGAAGACCTTGCAACAGCTTCGAATGAAAACAAAGAAGTTTACGATTTTCTTTCTTCAGTCTCCAACAAATACGGGATCGGGTTTTGGAAACCTGGTGCTGGAATTATCCACCAAGTAGTTTTAGAAAATTATGCATTCCCTGGTGGAATGATGATCGGAACAGATTCCCATACAGTGAACGCGGGTGGACTTGGAATGGTTGCTATCGGTGTTGGTGGAGCGGATGCTTGCGACGTGATGGCCGGACTTCCATGGGAATTAAAATGGCCTAAATTGATCGGAGTCAAACTAACCGGAAAATTGAATGGTTGGACTTCTGCAAAAGACGTAATTTTAAAAGTAGCAGGTATCTTAACTGTCAAAGGTGGAACTGGAGCAATTGTAGAATATTTCGGGGAAGGAGCTTCTTCTCTTTCATGTACTGGAAAGGGAACAATCTGCAATATGGGAGCAGAGATCGGCGCCACTACTTCTACATTCGCATATGACGAGTCCATGGAAAGATACCTTCGTTCGACAGGAAGAGCCGATATTGCTGAATTAGCTAATGGAGTGAAGGAACACCTTACAGCTGATGCAGAAGTTTATTCAAGTCCTGAAAAATTTTTCGACCAAGTGATCGAGATCAACCTTTCGGAATTAGAGCCGCATGTGAACGGGCCTTTTACTCCGGATCTAGCGACTCCGATCTCTAAAATGAAAGAAGAAGCTAAGAAGAACGGTTGGCCTACAAAAGTAGAAGTTGGTCTGATCGGTTCATGTACAAATTCTTCCTATGAAGATATTGCTCGTGCTGCATCTCTTGCAAATCAGGCTGCTGAAAAATCCTTAAAACCTAAGGCAGAATTTACAATTACTCCTGGTTCCGAGCTTGTCCGTTTTACGATCGAAAGAGACGGATATATTAAAGTTTTTGAAAAGATCGGCGCCAAGGTTTTTGCAAATGCCTGTGGTCCTTGTATCGGGATGTGGTCTCGTGTAGGAGCGGAGAAAAAGGAGAAGAACACAATCGTTCACTCCTTCAACAGAAACTTCCAGTCTCGTAACGACGGAAACCCGAATACTTATGCGTTTGTTGCTTCTCCTGAACTTGTAACCGCTTTGGCGATTGCGGGAGATCTAACTTTTGATCCGAACAACGATACCTTAACGAACGAAAAGGGAGAAAAAGTTAAGTTAGATCCTCCTAATGGTGATGAACTTCCTAAAAAAGGTTTCGATGTGGAAGATCCCGGATACCAAGCGCCGGCTGCCGACGGGTCGAACATCCAAGTGGTTGTAGATCCTAAATCCAACAGGCTCCAATTGCTTTCTCCTTTCGTTAAATGGGAAGGGACAGACCTAAAAGGTTTGAACATACTTATTAAAGTGAAAGGAAAATGTACTACGGACCATATTTCTATGGCAGGTCCTTGGTTGAAGTTCCGTGGGCATTTGGATAATATTTCCAATAACCTATTGATCGGAGCGACCAACATATTTAACGAAAAGATCAATAGTGTTAAGAACCAGTTAGATGGATCTTACGACGAAGTTCCTAAAGTACAACGTCAATACAAAGCAAAAGGGATCGGTTCCATAGTTATCGGAGATGAGAACTACGGGGAAGGTTCTTCTAGAGAGCATGCCGCTATGGAGCCTAGATTTTTGGGTGTAAGAGCGGTCCTTGTGAAATCTTTTGCACGTATCCATGAAACAAACCTGAAAAAGCAAGGGATGCTTGCGCTTACCTTTGCGGATAAGGCGGATTACGACAAAATCCAAGAAGACGATAAGATCGATATTCTCGGCCTGACCGACTTTAAGGAAGGAACTCCTCTTACTTTAGTTTTAAATCATAAAGATGGAAGTAAGGACGAATTCAAAGTGAATCACACTTATAACACTCAGCAAATCGAATGGTTTAAGGCAGGCAGTGCTTTGAATCTGATCGGTAGCAAAAAGTAATTTGCTAAAAGAAAAGCCGGAGACGATGAAAAGTTTCCGGCTTTTTATTTTGAATCTGGTTTTAATCCTTTTTGTAGGATTCTTACCATCTCCTTAATAGTCGCCCGAATTTCCGAATCTGGAAACTTATATACAACTTGGGCCATAAATCCTAAAGCGAAAGTCAAAGAAGAGATGCCGAATGCTACGGATTTTAGATCTGCCTTAGAATCAATCTCGCCTGCTTTTTTAAATTTCTCTAATTCAAGTGTCATCTCGGGAATCGCTTTCGAATAGATCTTAGTTTGAATAATCCTACTTACATCCGGATCTAGAATGATCCTACTAACTGCGACTTTCATAAAGTCCGAATAATGTTTAAAATCGGAACATCTTTCCATAATGGATTCGAATAAGGCTTCGTCTAGGTGAAGGTCTGATTTTAATTCGGCTTCTCTTTTGATAGAAGACTCTTCTCCCAAGTCATCTGTCCTTGTAAGTATTGCTTCTAAGAGTCCTTTTTTGCCGCCAAAATACCTCATGATCAGAGCTTCGTTTGCTCCTGCAGTCTTTGCTATGTCCTTAGTGGTCGCGGCATCATAACCTTTTTTGGCAAATACCTGAATTGCCGCCTTCATCAAAGCGGTTTCGGTCGCTTTTCGGTCCCTTTTTTTAGCTCCCTTGTTTGAGCTATGGGATCCGGCTTTTGCGACCTTGCTTTTTTTGACCTTCTTTTTAGGTATTCGAACCATCTAACTGCCTATATGGGATGTATCCCGACCTTTGACTAATCAGCCAAGCGCATTTTTGTTTTTTAGAGAACGCTTTCATCTTGCCTATCCTGTTTCTGTTTGAAATATGGTGATAAGTAAGTAAATGATTACATCTTAGGTTTCTCATATTTCTAAATATGGGACCTTTAAAAAGGGAACTTTTTTCAAATTTATGACTAGGAATCCGGTTTTTAAGAAAAAATTGAGCGGCGACAAATTATTCGTCTCTTTGCTCGTTTTGTTAAACGTATTCTTTTTACTTCCTGGCTCCGGGGGGAATGCAATTTTAACCCAAGGGGATGAGGCGATGCATGTCGCCACGATCCGTGAAAGTTTAAGCACTTCTTCTTTTCTTTTTCCTAAATTTGAAGGAGTCCTAAATCTTTACAAACCACCGGCTCTTTTTTGGCTCGGAATTTTTTCGGATAGCCTATTCGGTGTTAGTTTTTTTGCGGAAAGATTTCCTTCCTTCTTACTCTTTTGTGGAACCTCTCTCTTAATCTATTTAGGGCTAAGAAGAGGAAGTGCTACCGCTAAACTGTCGTTCACGATCTCAATTGCATACACTCTAACCTTGGGAGTGTTTAAATTTTCGAGACTTGTGATGATGGAATCTTTACTGACTTTTTTTATCATACTTGTCTCCGTTTCTATTTTAGAATTTAGGATTTCCAAAAATCGATTCTGGCTCTTTGCAGGCGGATTATTTTCCGGGATTGCAATTTTGATCAAGGGGCCGGTTTTTCAAGTTTATAGCGGGATTATCTTAGGATCTTATTCTATTCTTAGAATTTTCATTCTTTCACCTAAAGGGGTATGGACAGGGAAGAGAAGAATATGGCAGGAACTCTTCTCTCATTCGTTATTCCATTTTTCTTCTCTAATCGTCCCTGCGATCTGGGTTCTAGTATTAGTCTCTTATTCCGATTTAGGAAAAGAGTTCCTAAAAGTATTCTTCTTCACAGAGAATCTAGGTAAATTCTCCACGGCGACAGCAAATCAGGGAGAATGGATCATCCCTGTCGGATTCTTCCTTTACAGTTTTCCGTTTAGTTTGGGCATTTTCTATGGATTTTACTCCAAGTTATTCTTCAGAACTCGATCTGTAAGAGAATTGGTAGGGAGTTCCTTCCTATGGGCGACGGTTGCAATTTGTTTAGTCCATTTAAGCCCGAATCGAAAGGATTTTTATTATCTTCTGCCATTGATCCCTCTCGCTTTTTTGGGGATCGGCTTGTTCTTAGTTAGAAAGAATGAATTAGAATTTTCGAAACTACTTTCTATTAATTTTGCATTTTGCCTTGGCGCGGCTGTTTTGATTTTAGGTGGAATGTGGACTTTCGGGATCCTGCTCGAGCAAAAGATCTGGGCGGAATTAGTATTTTCTGCATTTCTACTCTTAGTTTTTGTTTGGAAAAGGAAACTTTCGGCAAAAAAGGAGGGAGTTCCTTCCATCACAGCAGCAAATTTAATCTTAGCCGCAGGTTTACTCGCTTACATACAATTCTCCATTCTTCCCAGATTGAATTTAAACGAGGTCCCGGAAGAAGGTCCCATTCTGCAAGCGAAGCATCTCTGCGTAATTTCGGAAAATCCTTGGACCGCGCTTACATTTAAGAATGCATTGCCTGACGCAGAAATTGTTCATTCTGTTCCGGGAGCAGATCGCAACTGTGTGGATGGTTCCAGATATCTCGTGTTCTTTCAGGAGCAACTTCCAATCCCATCAGGATATGAGCTTATTCAAACACAGGCGGTATGGAAACGAGATGTTACTCTGCAGGAACTCCTGAGCCCTACTAAGGGAAAAGAATATGTGTATTTTTATAGGCCTACTCGGAATCAGAATTCCGAATTGGAGAGTCGATGAATCTAATCTCTTTCAGAAAATTTTTACCTTATCTCCCGATTTTCGTATTGGGACTTTGTGTCGGCACTTTTATCGCATTCAAATATTCTCGGGGGACGGTCATTCAATCCGGAATGGACTGGGAAGGAAAAGAGATCTGTTTGGATTATTGCGATAATCTTGCAAAATGTACTCAGAAAATGTATCCTCAAAGTTCCGAAGATCAACTATACAAAGTGGAAAATTCCTGCTTGAGAGGATGTAGAAAACATTTTGATAAAATGCAAGTATGTCTTCAGCCTGAGAAAATGGCGAGTTGTTCCGAGTTGACTTCCTGTTTGTTCGGAGAATTAAAAAAATATTATTAAAGTTTTCTTAATTTTCTCCCTTCCAGAATCTGTTTACCTTTTTTACATAATCTTTAGTTTCTTTATAAGGCGGTATCCCGTCATACTTTTGGACAGCGCCCGGCCCAGCATTATATGCCGCGATCGCCATATCCGTATTCCCGAATTTTTTCATCATATCGGCTAAAAACTTAGTGCCTCCGGCGATGTTCTCTTCCGGATCAAAAGGATTTTCGACCCCCAAAATATCCGCTGTGCCAGGCATTAATTGCATCAGACCGATTGCGCCCTTTGGAGAAACCGCGTTTGCCTTAAATCCGGACTCAGCCTTGATAACTGATTTTACTAGATTAGGATCTAGATGATTTCGAAAAGATTCTCTTTCTATGATCGGCGACAATTCTGCCGGAGTGGGATCGCTCTCGCCGGAGAATAAACCCCCCATTCGAGCTTCTAATTCTTGGGAAAATGGTGACTCAATTTTTTTCGGCTCCGGATTTGTTTCTTGGACAGGAGGTTTCGGCTGAAATCTTTCCGTGATCCCTTTGATCTCCTCCATTCTGGAGACGATTCTTTGATAAGATTCTAGATCATCTAACTTCATAAGATACCTCAGGAGTTCCTGCCTACGCCGAAAGGATTAATCTCCACCGTATTATTATGTCTCTCGGTAGAAAATAGAGAACTCTGAAGTCTTTTTTGCAGGTTTTCGAATGGAAATCCAAGGGTTTCTTGAAAAAAGCCGGTGCTAGAGAACGATAGGCCGCGTGATAGAAATAGAAATAGTCACAACCCCAAGGCTCACAGCGTTCCCGGTATTTTTGGCGTTTAGCCGAGGGTATTTTGAAGAAGAAGACGTACTAGTCAGAGTTAGGGCTCTCAAGAGTTACGAGGCAGTACTTGCACATTTGAGAGAAGGTAGAGCGGAAGCGGGAGAAATTCCCTTCACTGCATGGGTAGATCAACAGCTCAGAAAGACATCTCCTCATTGGACATTTTATAGAGGGATCGTACTTTCTTGTTTGGTGCATGGATTTTATTCGGCATCATATATGGAAGCTGAAGCGATCCGTGATTCGTATCATAGTTTTTTACCGATCTTACATCCGTATTCATTAGATAGATTTGTAGCAGAAGAATTTTTTCGATCCGAAAATTACCACAGAAGAAAACCGGTCCCTTATTTAACCACAAGGCCTACGTTACTCGCTCATGAATTCATTCGTGCGGAATGTTTGGGAGCCGCTGCATCCTTACAGGAGTATCCATTTTTTGGGGAGAAGGGATACTGTCTCACTGTAGAGAATGAGATCCCGCCGTATTATCTTCCTACAAATATGTTAGTTTTTACCGGAAGATTTGCATCCAAGTTCCCGGAAGAAGCCAATCGAGTGTCTAGAGCGATCAAGAAGGCAATGGAAGATCTTGCAAATCACGTTGCTTATGAAGGAGATTCTTTCGTAGCGGATTGGGTCGGGCCTTGTCCTTGGAAACCCGGGGAGCTGGACGGGTTTTATAGAAGGCCTGTTCCTGAATTAGGAAGGATACTCTCCGGAATGCCTTCTTTGGAAGATGTACGTTTCGTAATGGATATTTACGGAAAAACTTTCCCAGGTTTGGACGGAGGGAAGAAGGTCCTGGAAAATCTTGCACATTCGGTCGCGGATAATCCTTTTCCTAAATTTCCTTCTTCTATCACGCAAATAAATTCTAAACTGAATCATAGTTATTATTCGAACGGCAAAACTAAGTTCGGGAACCAGGTAAAGGATATCGCTCCTTTGAGAAGTTTGGTTTCTGAAATGAAAGAATTGGCCTTGGCGCTTTTTTCGGGTAGAAGAGAGGTTGCACTCGATACCCAGCTCCCTAAAAGCCCGTATCTGTTCATACGTTCGACAGTGAATGGAATATTAGATTATTTGAATCAAGAGATCCGGGATATAGAGGAAAAGAATAAAAGATTATCCGAAGACAATTATCTTTTGGAGACAAGGCTGGATATCAGCGATCTCAAAAGACAAACTACCGAAGAAAGATATCGTTACATGTTCGAGTTCGCAACGGATGCGATGATCATCGTAAATGCGGATACTCGGATGATCGTGGATGCGAACAGAAGATTTAGGGAAGTTTCCGGTTACCAAACCTCCGAGATCAAGAATATCCGACTTGCCAGGGTCCTTCCTGATATTTTGGAACAAACGGAACTGAAATCTCCGGGGGGAAAAGATCAGAATATGACCTTTATCCCGGAAGCCGGATTGATACTGAAGGACGGCACAAAATTTTCAGTAGGCCTGAGTGTTACCGGATTTAGTGCAGAGACAAAAAGATTTTATCAGATCCAAGTGAATGACAATGCTTTGATCTTAGAATCCGAAAGGATCAAACATGAGTTTATATCCAATATATCTCATGAACTTAGATCTCCAATGACAAATATCCAAGGATATTTCGATCTTCTTTTTGCGGATCCAATACTTTCTTTGAACGACGATCAAAAAGAAATGGCGGATGTGATCCGTAAGAATGTTCGTAGATTGAATTTCTTAATAGATAATCTTCTCCAGTTGGAAAAGAAAGAATCCCAAACATCGGAAGAGATGTACGAAATTTTCGATCCTTTAACTGTGATAGAAGAAGTGCTTTATATAAATTCTCCTTCCGCTTCCGAGAGTGGGCTCACAGTCACCACGGATCTTTCTCCCAATCTAAAACTTAAAGGAGTTCGATTCGAATTCTCTCAGATCATTACAAATTTTTTCGTGAACGCGATAAAATATACGGAAAAGGGAGGAATAGATGTCTCTCTCAGAAAAATTTCGGATAGAAAAGTAGAAGTCCGATTTACCGATACAGGGATCGGGATAGATCCTAAATATAAGGATTTGATCTTCGAAAGATTTTTTAGGATCCCGGATCAGAGAAACAGGACCGTCGGAGGTACTGGACTTGGTCTTTCCATCAGTCGGACTTTAATAAATAAAATGAGTGGAGAAGTCATCGTAGAGCCAAACCAAAAAGGTGGCAGCATTTTTAAGGTGATTTTACCTTTGTATTCTGAATGAGTCAAAAAAAAACATATATAGTTATCACATTACTTATCATTTCTCTGATCGGGATATTTTATCTCTTATTCCCAGGGGCTTCCGAACATAAAGAAAATACGAACTATCAAGGTGGACTTTCCGAGGAGACATTACTCAGAAAGGAAAGTTCGGTATTTGAAGGGGGATCCTTTTTGGATTTTTCCGGACATGTAGAAGAGACTGCATCCGGCCCGGTCGCAGTACAATCCGAAACGGAACCTACTAAAAAGAAATCTTATTTAGAAAGTCTTACTCCGGAAGAGAGGGCGAAACTTTACGAACAAATGTACGAAAAATTTAAACCTCTTACCGAAAAATTCCCGAACAATTCTCTCATTCCTAAAAAACTTACGGAAGAACAAACAAGAAAGAAAAAGGAAGATGAGGATAATTACTACAGGATCCAAAGGGAAATTTTAGAAAGAAAGGACGTTCCGAAAGAAGAGATGACTTTCTATCTGAGTACTAAATTAAAAAGATCCGATGATATGCTCGAGATCTTGAATTATGGAATGGAAAATTACCGTAAACTTGTATCGGATAACCCGAAAAGTTCCAACCTAGAATATGAGAAACTTCTAAAGGAAAGATTGGAAAGTATTTCTAAGAGTAGGGAAGAAGTTTTAGCGGCTCAGAAAGGAAATTGATTCTAGCCCGGAACAACTTAACGTTTTCTTTTTCCGGCTCTTTTTTCCGTTTTGGTAGGCTTTGATTTTTTAGCGGCGGGTTTCCTAACGGAAGGTAATTTCATTTTATTCAAAGTATGGATTAAATGTACTAATTCGTCCTGGTTTAAAACGGAAAGTATGGAGAGCACTTTTTGAAACCCTACTTGTTGAAGTAACCCTATTGCATTTTTGGTCCCAAGTGCTTTTAGCAATGCTGGGATCTCCGAGATGGATCTTTTGCGGATCCATTCCGCGCATTCCTGTGGAGTTAAAGCTTTTGTAAGAGGAACAAAATCTTTTACAGGTAAAGACTTAGTTAACTCCAAGAAAGAATCCACTCCGATTGCGTCCAGATATGCGAGAGCAGAATGCGGCCCTATATTTGTTAAGATCTCAACGATCGTTTTGGAACCGATTGTAGAATTGATCTTGGACACATCCGAAGGTGAAATAGATTCCGCCAAAAGTTTCAGATCCTTCAGGCCCAAATGTTTTACATAAAATACAAGATCGGAAGGAACAGTGTTTTGGATCAGATCCACTAGAATGGATTCTTGGATAGATTGTAGTAAACTCACAATCTCTTGTTCGCTTAGATTTTGACTTAAGAAAAGAAGGCTTTTATGATCCACTTTCTCCGAGATAGAGAACAAAGCCTCATAACCCAGGTTCCGAAATAATTGGAATGATTTCTGAGGACCTAATTTGTCCAAATACTCCAAAGCATTCTGGATTGTGGAAATAACCTTCTTCATCCCAAAATATCCGAAAGAATATCCAAGACCAAAGGAGAAAGTGGTTTTTTAGAATGTACTTTTCTAATATTCGAAGCGGCATCGTCCGCGATCTTTCCGATCCAAAGCTCTAATTCCGGTTCAGAGAGTCCTATGAATTCTTTCAGAGTTTCTTTTCTATAATGATTCAGTAATGTATCTCTTCCTACAGAATATAGATTTTCCATAGCTGATTTTACTTTTTCATCGCTTGCGATCGCTCTTCTGATCCTATCGGAGCCTGCTCCGAATTTGGAGGTTTCCAATCTTCCTAGATCATAAAAGCCAGTTTGGAATAAAATTTTAAGAGTGTTTCGGATCACAGACTGGATCTCTTGAGTTCCGGATCCGATGGAAATAAAATCTGCAATTCTTTCTGTAAATGTAGGAAGTAAGGAAGATAAGAACTGAGAGATCTGTTTTTCCAAACCGGCGGCTTGAAAAACTCCGTGGAGTGGATTTATCTTTTTATGGAATTCACTTAGAACTTTTTCCAGACCTTGGGAAAAGATTCCCTGAACTTCCGGTTGATTTAGAATTCCTAGAATTAAATTTTTAGAAGGAGCTGCCTGTGTCCCCGCAATAAACTCTACGATCGCGTCTCTGGATTCTTCCGACAAAAATTCGTCCAGAGAAGAGTAGGGGAATGCCTTTTCAACCGGGAATTCTTCCGCTAAAACTTTCAGTTTTTCCTCAGGAAGACGAACAAGTCCGATAACGGAAGGAGAGATAGAAATATCTTCCGGAAAAATTTCCTCTAGACTAGATTGAAATAAGAAGTTTAAACTCTTACGTATGCTGTTTTCTAGAGTTCCTGGTTTTGTGATCCAGTTCTCAACTCTAGTTTTACGGGAAACAAATCTTTTCCAAAAAGCCAAAAGTAACTCCTCTTAGGCGTGAATCGAAGACCAAACTTTATCAAGTTTAGGAAGATGATAAGTCAGTTGATTTCTATGATATAAGACCAGGTTTTTCTTTTTTAGATTATGCAAATCTTTCGGGATCTGAAATAATTTTTCTAAGAAGACGATGTCATTGCCTTCTAATTTTAGGAATCCAGCTTTTTTGGCCTTTTCCAAAAATGAATCGAATGCATGTTTCAATGCTTCGGTCTTGAATTTTTCAGAGATATAAATTTCAGGATGAGAGTTCTTGATCTTCTCCGCAAAGGAAGTAAGAGTAGAAAATAGTTTCTCCTTACTTTCTTTTGCCTTTCCTTCGAATTTTAACACTATGTATGATGCTAAATTTCCTGCAGTGATCGTGTATCCGCTTCCCAGTTTTTCTTTTACGATACTAGAGACCTGATCCGCATCTGCATTTTCAGGGATCGGGAATTGCGCCCCGTAGCCTATATGTAGTTCCGATTTTTTGGAAGAAAAATAATCGTAGGTCAAAGTGAAAGAAGTGAAGTTGATGTTCTTAAATTTATTTCTTAGAAAGAACACTCCCTTCTTCACCTGAGCCATATAACCGTCTTGGTTAAAAACTCCTTCCGGGAACATGAATAAGTTCCTACCTTCGGAGATCCTGTCGGAAAGATATCCCCACTCTTGTTCTACCATTTCTCTTAAGAGTCCTTTTTTTAGGAGTTCTCTCGCATTGTCTCGAAAAGGTCTTTTGATCGGAACACAACCTATATAATCCAAATATTTCGGAATGATCCCTGATTTATCAATGAGTAAGAAGAAAAATTTTAAAAGACCTTTCGGTTTGAATTCCTTCACTAAAAAATCTTTTCCTAAAATATCTTCTCTCGCAGGAATCGCGAACTTGATAGAAGGATGAACGTGAGGATATACCGCTGCAAGTGCAGGAACATCTCCTTCCCAAACATGGTTTGCGATCAAGACGGAAGGATAGGGCGCATCCAAGATCTTCTTAGGATTATTCGTAGGGAAATGTTCCTCGAAACCGTCGAACAAAACTCCTCTCGCCTTAAATACTATATTGATCAGAAAGCTGTACGTTTTTGTAGTATAAACGGGTCGTACTTCTTTCGTGATCTCTTTTTCTGAGTTAGAACTCATAGAATATATCCTTCTTCACTATTTGTTTTAAATGATCTTTTTCGGGACCGATTCGCTGATTCGGGTAGTAACTTCGTAATTGATCGTATAAGTCCAATTTGCGTAATCATCTGCAGAGATCTCTTCTTCTCCGTCTTTTCCGATAACGGTGACTACGTCCCCGATCTTTGCGTTCTGAATATGTGTGATATCCAACATGGTCATGTTCATACAGATCCTTCCTAGGATCTTCGCACGTTTTCCTTGTACGAGCATCATTCCGTTATTCGAAAGTTTACGATCTAAACCTTCGTAATAACCTACAGGCACAACTGCGATCCTAGTCGGAGCGCTTGTTTGGTAGGTGGATCCGTAACCTACGAAACTATCTTCCGGAACTGTCTTTATATGAACGATCCTGGACTTCCAAGAAAGAACCGGAGAAAGATTAAAATCTTTTTTACCGCTTAGATGCAAAGAAAGTCTAGTCTGTAAACTCGGCCAAAGACCGTATAAGGAAATTCCGACTCTCACTAGATCGTAATGAGCTTCCGGAAATAACATGGTAGAAGCAGAGGCACAAGAATGTTTCAGAAGATCCTTGAATCCGAATTTTTCCGCGAGAGAAATCGCTTCAGAGAAAGACTTCATCTGTTCTTTGGAATATTTTTGTTCCAACACATCTTCCGTGCTTGCAAAATGTGTAGCGATCCCATCCAGACGAAGCCCTTTCGATTTGATCTCCGAAAGAGTTCTTTCTAGATCCGATCCGGAATAACCAAGTCTCGCCATTCCCGTATCCACCTTTAGATGGATCTTAGGAGAAGGTTTACAATTCGATAAAATACGTACTTCTTCAGTTCTAGATACTATGATCCAAAAATTCGGATCCGAAACTTCAGATGTCCTTTCTGCAAGACCCGGAATTTCTCCCATGATTAGGATTTTGAAGTCAGGATATTTCCCACGGAGAAGTTTTGCTTCTTCCAAGGAGTTCACTCCGAAAAGATCCGCTCCACCTTCCTTGGCAAGTTCAGCGATCTCCAAAAGACCATGTCCGTACGCGTTGGATTTAATGACTGCAGTCAGTAAGGTTTTAGAAGAAAGTAAGGCGCGAAAGTTTTTCAGGTTCTCTCTGATCGCCGTTCGGGAAAGTTCTATCCAAGTTCTGTCTTTCATTCTTGAAATTAAGAGAAAAGTAGGGGATTCGATGTTCGCATTCTATCGGACTTGAGCATCCAGCTAATAAAAAGGGGTTAGAAAAGCCTCTGGACCTTCAGTCATAAGGCTCTTTTACGCGCCGCCTGTCATTCTGATTTTTCCTTTCGACCGGAAGGAAAAAAGGGTTTCCCGACCGGGGAAATACGAACAAACTGCCCGAGAAACGGCTAAACAAGTTCCCAGGAATCCCGGATGAAACAATATAAAGTAGTGCAAACTTTCCCAGTTCCCCTTCAAGATCTGCTTAGAGCAAGAGAAGATAGATACAAATATTTGGATCGTTTTCCAGAATTGAAGAATGTAGAACTCTTAGAGGAAAGAAAAGAGGGAAATAAAGTTTATCAAAAAAGAAAGGTAAAGTTAGCCGAATCCCTTCCTAAGGTACTTGCCACATTACTTTCCGATCCTTCTCTATTGGAAGATTCAGTATTCGATATCGTTACGAATACTCACGAGTTTACCATCGCTCCTCCAGGAAACGATTCCATTGTAACGATCAAAGGTTTCTCAGTGTACAAAGAAATCGGCCCGAATGAGTCTGAAAGAAGTTACGACGTAAAAGTCAACTCCGGAGTATTCTTAATGGGCTCCGTAATCGAAACTGTCATCGAAGAGATCCATAGGCATTCTTTAGAAAAAGACAAAAACTCAATCTCCGACTTCCTAAAAAAGGACTAAGGGCTGTAGGCACTTCGACAAAATCCAGAAGCGAAACCCATTAGTTTCGCACAGAGAACACGGAGCACACAGAGTTATTAATGTAGGAACAAGCCCACTCAGTGAACTCTGTGGCCTCGGTGCGAAGCTTCTTGGTAGCTTACAGATTTAGATCCGATTTGGCAGGTAAGCCGGGCTTTATCAGAAGAAGTTCTTCTCCCAAATTCAATATTCCCCAAGCTGGTTTGGATCCTTGGATTACTGGCAGTATTTCTGAGAATCTATCATCGGAGAGGATCGTTTCGTAATCTGGATCTTCTTCTCTTAAAACCAAGATCGTCCATCCAAGAGAGTCTAGCTCCTTAAGAACTGTGGTACTTACGCCACATTCTCCGCAGGCTTTGGGCGTTAAGATAAGTACGATTCCTTTTTTTTCATTCTTCTCTGCACTCGAAATTGCTTCTTGTTTGGAATGAAATATAAAAGAAGAAGTATTCCAAAGTACGATTCGATCCGAATTTATATAAACTAGCGTACCTAAAAATACCCAAAAAAGCCCGAAAAAGCTCAAAAGGACCCATTTTTGAAATCGTAGATTTTTGATGTGGAAGCTCCTTGTGGAATTTCTATCTGAGTCTCGTCAGAAAATTCTAATGTAAAACATTTCTAACTTCTTCCGATCTTAGAAAAAGCGACACAGAAAAAATAAATATAAATTTACGTAGAGAGTTGACAAAAAAACATAGTCATACGCATGCTCGGTTACTAACCAGAATCGGTTCGGAGGTGTCAGGCAGTAGATGAACGCATTGGGAAAGCACGTAATTGCAGAGTTTTATGAGTGTGATTACGAGACCATCAACAATCACGAATTGGTAGAAGATATCATGTTGAAGGCAGTCGACCTCTCCGGTGCCACCACAGTTAAATCTGTTTTTCATAGATTTAGCCCGTTTGGTGTGAGCGGTGTGGTTGTCGTGAGCGAATCCCATTTCGCCATACATACCTGGCCCGAATACGGTTATTGCGCTATCGACGTCTTCACTTGCGGAGACTTGATCGATAATCAGGCAGCTTTGGAATATCTCAAGGAACGCTTCGGCTCAAAGAGCATCTCCGTAGTGGAAATGAAGCGCGGTTTGTTGAAACTTGGCGTAGACCTACCTCACAAACCAGTTGGGAAATAAGAATCTTCTCTCCGGCAGAGCCGGAAACACCCAAATTGATAAAGATCAGTTCCCCTCTCCAGGAGGAAGGACTGAGTCGTCTTATTTTCAGATTTTTACGAGGAGAGGTATCAGAGTATGAGCCTAAATACCCAAGACAAACTTAAGATCGTTAATCGTTTTTCTTATATCAGAAGCAACATCGAAGTCGGTACAACCGATAAGGGAGAAGCTTTCCTTTTCACTAAGGAAAATATCTCTGCCGGAGAGGTAGTAGCTGTTTGGGGAGGCAAAGCAGTTCATAAGAACGAGCTTGCAGGTCTTTCCGGACTTTCTTCTCCTCATAGAGTGCATAAGGACTTTTACTTAGTTTCTCCTTTGCATGATGACGGGATCGACTCCGTGCATTATATCCGCCAATCTGCGGACGCAAACTGTGGTTTCCAAGGGGATATCACTCTGGTTGCTCTTCGTGACATCGAAGCTGGAACAGAGATTACTTATCATCCTGCGATGAAAAACCCAGAACTTGCATGGGCTCGCAACGAAGAGGCTGAGATCGTTCGCAAACGTTTTAATGGAAGTTTCCCTACTTATATCCAATCCAAGATCGAATCCGATCCTGAATTGAAAGTATACGAGCCTTTCAAAGACGGAGCTTGGGGACTTCTCACTTCTATCGACCTGGAAAATTGTGACGCGGCTCTAATTCGTGACGCAGATGCGATCAAACAATATGTGATCGAGCTTTGCGACCTGATCGAAATGAAACGTTTTGGCGAGACCCAAGTAGTTTATTTCGGAGAGGACGATCGTGTTGCTGGTTATTCCATGGTGCAGTTGATCGAGACTTCTTGTATCTCCGCTCACTTCGCAAACGATACCAATACTTCTTATATCGATATCTTCTCTTGCAAGGGATACGATCCTAAAGTAGCGGCTGAGTTTACTCGCAAATTTTTCAAAGGCGCTGCAATGCGTCTTACAGTAACAAACCGCTTCTAAGAGGGGACTATTGGAACTTTGGCTGGACGAGACCCTCGAGTTACCTAACGGAAGGGCTCTCAAGATTAGAGTGAAGGAGTTCTTACATTCCCGTAAGACTCCTTTCCAAAAAATAGACGTATTCGAATCCCAAAGTTTCGGCAGAATGTTCACTCTGGACGGAGTGGTCATGATGACCGAGGCGGACGAGTTTGCGTATCATGAAATGATCGCTCACGTTCCTATGATGAGCCACCCGAATCCTGAGAAAGTTCTCGTGATCGGCGGCGGTGACGGTGGAACGGTTCGTGAGATCCTAAAACACCCTTCCGTAAAAGAAGTCCATCTTTGCGAGATCGATAAGGGAGTCGTAGACGTATGTTACGAATACTTTCCTGAGATCGCAAATGCGATGAAAGACCCAAGAGTAGTTCACGCGTATGAAGATGGAGCGAAATACGTTCAGGATTATAAGGAATACTTCGACGTTATCTGCGTGGATTCTTCCGATCCTGTTGGCCCTGCAGAAGTTTTATTCAAAAGACCTTTCTACGAGACAATGGCGGCTTCCTTGAAACAAGGTGGGATCTGCACCAGTCAGGCGGAAAGTTTTTACTATCACGGAAAGATAATTAAGGAATTATTCCAATTCATTCCTCAGGTATTCGATCATTGTGGATACTATTTCACAGTTGTTCCTACATATCCTTCCGGGATCATCGGATTCACTTATTGTTCTAAAGGTCCGGATCCTTATAAGGTCCAACCTGATCCGAATAGAGTTCCGAAAGGTTTAAAATACTACTCTGCCGAGATCCATAAGGCTGCGTTTACTCTTCCTCCATTCGCGCAAGAGTACATCGTAAGAAAATAATGGATTTCTATTCCAAATTCGTAAAAAGAAGGGAGAAGCTAAACTCCCTTCTTTGCGTTGGAATCGATCCTGATATCTCCAAACTTCCTCCTTCTCTAGAAAAAGTCCCGGATAGTCTCTACGTATTTTCCAGAGAGATCGTAGATGCTACCGCAGAATATGCAGTGGCTTATAAACCGAATATCGCCTTCTTCGAAGCTTTCGGATCGAAGGGAATAGAGCAGTTCGAAAAACTAATCTCTCATATCAAAACGAATCATCCTGAGATCCCGATCGTAGCAGATGCAAAACGAGGAGATCTGGATAATACTGCAAGACAATACGCTAAATTCTTTTTTAAAGAACTTGGAGTGGATTCTCTTACTCTTTCACCATACATGGGTTCCGATACCATCAAACCGTTCATAGAGGACGATTCCAGAATGGTGTTCTTACTCTGTTTGACTTCCAACCCGGATTCTGCGGAACTCCAACAAAAAACATTCTCAGAAACCGGCAGAACTCTATATAGGGAAGTAGCTGCTCTAAGTGAAAAATTCCCTGCAAAGAATGTAGGTTTAGTAGTCGGAGCAACACATCCAAAGGAATTATTAGAAATTCGTAAAGCTCATCCAGATCGGATCTTTTTAATCCCGGGTTACGGTGCTCAAGGCGCCTCCTTAGAAGAAGTTATCTCTGTTTGTGGAAAGAATTCACTCGTGAATTCTTCTAGAAGTATCATTTTCTCTTCTTCCGGTCCTGACTTTGCAGAAGCGGCCCGAAAAGCGGCAGCCTCAGTCACGGAGCAGATGAGAAAACTTTTAGTCTAAAAATCCGATCGGATTGTTTTTCAGGTCTGCAAGGCCTTTCCGGATCAAATACGGAAGTATAAGGACAAGAAAAACTGAAGAAGAAACTAAAATAATCCCAATGATACTCACGATTGAGTGGATCATTCTACTATAAGTTTCGTAAGGATAACCTATCTCGTATCTTCTTCCTTCCGTAGAGAATGTGTACCAAATGATATATACCGGTTTATTTCCTTGGAAAGAAAGTGTGCGATACATTCTTTTTGAAATGAAGTTCTCCCCGTCTTCTTCAGACGGTTCAGAGTGAAAAGAATTCTTGGGTGCGGAACTTGAGATCAAATATATTACGCTTTTAGGAAGAAGATTTCCTCTTCCTGATTTCAGATTTTCCCTCAGATTCTCTATTTCCGTACTTCTCGCTTCATCATAATGGCGTTCGATCAGGATAAAACTGATCCTTGCAACCACACAAAGTAGAATGAGCACTGTTGCTAAAGAGACACCTACAACCTTGATCATAAAAGAAGAAGGCTGTGGAAAATAATTCAAATACAGGACAGTATAGATAAAAAGTTGGAGGCTGATCGCAGATGTTAGGATCAGTTGGAAGTTCGAAAAGGAAAGATAACCGAATCCGTAAATTGTGTACATCATAGAGAATGAAGCATGAATTCCGACCGCCCACCCGAAATAACGGGAAGTTTTAACTAACTTTTTAATTTCGGCCCTGGCAGCATCGTCCGGATCTAAAGTATCTGCAGTTAGTTTTTTTCTTTCTATTCGATTTTGTCTTAAGACCACGAATAAGATCCAAATAAAAGTGAGAAAATGGATGGATCCCATCGGAGAGGTGGATTCCGGTTTTTGGAATTCGAACATCTGTATGCTGAAATTATAAGAAACTTCAGAATCTATATTTTTCATTACATAGAATAAAAAGCCGAACAGACCCGCCGAAAATATGATTGCTAATGCGGATCTGGAACCTTTCTTTTTATCCATTCCGAAGAAAGAATAAATAAAATATAATAATACAAAGTTCGAGAAAGAAGTATATAGCGCGATCAGAAAGCATGCCGGCTTGGAAAAGGCCGGGGAGAAGATCGCAGTTCTAATTAGAAATCCGAAATCTAAAAATAGGGTAAAGAGTAGATATACAACTAGGATCCAAGTTTGTCTTGTTTTATCTTTCAGGCTTAAAAGTGAGCCGAGTAGAAATACTGAGAATATGGTTCCTGAAATATAACCGATAGAATGGTATGAAAATTGGAAAATGTCCATACGAAGCAAACAAATATACGTTTGCTTCGTATTGTTTTTAGGTCGGATATAAGGTAAAACGAAAAATTACGTTATTCCTTTATAAAAGATAATAAGAATTGCGGGTGTGCTTAACGGATCTCTTCAGAGGTCTTATTGTCTTCCGTATTAGAAGGAGGGACTTCTTCTTGTTTCGGTTCTTCCTGCTTAGGCGCAGGTTCTTCTTTTTGTTTCGGAGATTCGATTTCCTGTTTTGAGGTTCCGGAGCTGCCAAAATAATATCCGAATCCGAAAATTCCGGAACCTTCTCCGTAAATATATTTCTCCCCTTGGAAATGTCTATTGATAGAAGCTCCTTCCAGTTCCAAAAACAGGAAACTATGCTCAAAATTCATTCGGACGCCTAGTTTTCCATAAGCACGTAGAGATGATTGTTTGGATCCTATATCTGCTATTCCAATACCGGCGCCTATATACGGATCAAATTTAGATCCGGGACGAAAATGAAATGTGGGGCCAAGATCCAAAAATGTTTTTGAGAAAGTGACCTTATCGATTGCTGCTGCGGCAGAAAGATAATAACCGAAATGATCGAAAGAAGGCGCAGAAAGTAACATTGCAGAAGCGAATTCGGTAGATTTATCAGGTGGAACGAAATAATTTCCTCTGTTTACTCCGAGTTCGAAACCTAAATTTTTAGGATTATACTCAAAGGAAGCTCTGTACGTTTCCGATCTTCCAGAAAGCCCGTATTGATATTCTGCCTGCCCGGCACCAACTCCGATCTTTGCGGTAAAGGGAGAGATCTGTGTCCCATCTCCTACCAAAGAAAAGGGTTCCGCGAAGATAGAATTCGGTATGAATAAGGAAATAGTAGAAAATAGAAAGATAGATATTAACTTTTTCTCAAATAGGATAATTCTCACTTATGGCTGCTCCGGTCTGTATTCCTGCTATATAAAACTTAATATACAAAGAAAATATTTGTTTCGATCTAAACTAGACTTTCTTTTATCAAAAACGTCTTACTTTAGGTATCTTTTCAGAATGGAAATGGGTCATATGAAATTGGATTTTCAGGAAAAAATTGGTATTTAGGAGAAGTGTCTGGAACTTTCAAAACTTTTGTCGGAATTCCTACAGTTATATACTGGGCCTGGGCTAACTCTCGTTTCCTTCGGGGCAGCGACTCTATTACCATTTAGCTCCGAAGCCGCTCTTATGGGGGCAATATGGTCTGGGCTTTCTCCTGGTGAAGCGGTTGTTTGGGCATCTATCGGTAATTGTGCGGCCTGTGCTTTCAATTATGGCTTGGGATATTGGTTCGGGAAAAGAATAGAGAAGAAGATCTCGGAATCTAAAACATATTCTGCCTGGGCGGATAAAATGTCCAGATGGGGATATTGGGCCTTAGGGTTTTCTTTTCTCCCATTTGTAGGAGATCCAATCACAGTACTATCCGGGTTCTTCCGCCAGAAGTTTTGGATATTTGTTTTGGTCGTTTTTTCTCTTCGAGTTTTAAGATACCTCGCTTTAGCATACGGGGTCAGCTTGTAATTTTTTGAAATACAGGAACTTATAATATTCTCCGAACCGATTTCGGATCTTAAAATTGTTTTACGAAATCTAGGTGAGTCCTTCTAATGACCGGACTTTGGAAAAATTTTTCCAAACCGCTTCTAACAAAATTAAGTCTATAGAGAAGCTTTCGGAAGCATTGTGGAAAATATTCCGTACATGTTTGCCGGTATAAATTAGCCAGGACTCGGAAGTTTTTGAAAAAGAATCCTCCTCTTAAAAAGAAATCGAAACAAAGTTCGGATCGTAAGAAGAAAAAACTCGCAATCGTAGGTGCCGGAATTGCAGGAATGGGATGTTCCTACTTTTTACGAAATGATTACGATATCACCGTTTTTGAAAAAGGGAACTATATCGGAGGACATACCAATACAGTATTCGTCCCCGAAGACGGTTCTAAGATACCGATCGATACGGGTTTTATAGTATTCAATCATGCAACTTATCCGAACTTAAAACGTTTTTTTGAAGAACTGAATGTTCCTACAAAGAAGACAAGTATGTCTTTCAGTGTGCAACATGTTCAGGATCAGTTGGAATTTTGCGGTTCAGGGTTGAATGGTTTATTCGCTCAGAGGAAGAATTTATTCAATTTCAGGTTCTTACGTTTACTTCTGAATATAAACCGCTTCAATGAAGAAGCACCTCGTATATTGGAAGATCCTAAATATAAAGAATATTCTTTAAGTAGATATATCCAAGAGTCAGGATTTCATCCGGATTTGCTCACTTATTATCTAGTCCCGATGAGCTCCGCGGTTTGGTCTACGCCGGAGGATCTTATGTTGGAGTTCCCCGCATATTCATTGGTTCGTTTCTTTTTGAATCATGGTTTTCTAGGTTTAAATACCCAGCATCAATGGTATACGGTTCACGGAGGATCGATCGAATATGTCAAAAGATTGATCTCTCCTTCTAAAGATCGTTATCATACTAGTTCAGAAGTAGTTGGGGTAGAGCAGATCCAGGGTGGAAAGGCAAAGCTCAATTTCAAAAAAGGGAAATCGCAAATTTTCGATAAAGTAATATTAGCCTGCCATGCGGACAGTTCATTAACTATCCTTAAAAAGCCGACATCTTTGCAGAAGGAATTACTTTCACAATTTGAATATCAGAAGAATATCGCGACTCTTCATACCGATCCGTCAGTAATGCCTATTACAAAATCTACATGGTCCTCATGGAACTATAGAATGGATTCGATGGGTGGTAAGATCCATCCCCATACGATCTATTGGATGAACAGTTTGCAGGACGTTTCCAAGAAAGGGGATTATTTCCTTTCCATTGGGGATCCTGGCTTAGTCGATCCTAAAAAGGTCTTGAAAAGAATTGAATACGAGCATCCTCTTTTTCACGTCGGTTCCTTAAAAGCGCAAGTTCGATTATCCGAGTTAAATGAAAAAGGACCTATTTATTTTTGCGGAAGTTATTTTAGATATGGATTCCATGAAGATGCGTTTTGGTCCGCAAAAAATCTATCTGAGAGCCTTCTAGGCAGAAAGATATGGGACTAAATTCTAAGATCATAGAAGCCAAGGTCATGCATGATCGTAAGATCCCTAAGCCGAACCGGTTTAGATACGGTATTTTTACGTTCCAATTGGATTTGGATGAGCTTAATTCTGTAAACGATCGTTTAAAACTCTTTGGAAATAATAAATTTCAAGTCTTTTCCTTCTATGATCGGGACCATCTGAATTTCGGGAAAGAAGGTATAAAGGAAAATTTTTTACAGTACTTATCCGAACAGGGAGTCAAAGAGAAGGTAGAAAAGGTAACGCTAATCACCAACCTCAGAGTATTCGGCTATGTCTTTAACCCGGTCTCTTTTTATTTTGCCGAGGATAAAGATGGAAATCCTGTTTGCGCCGTTGTAGAGGTTGGGAACACATTCGGAGAAATGAAATTATACTTCCTCGGAAAAGGATCCTTAGAACAAAAAGGATTTAGAAAAAAAGAGAGGAAGTACTTCTACGTTTCTCCATTCGTCGGTTTGGACTCCGAGTTTGATTTTCATTTGGATCCGCCTAAAGGTGGAAAAATTAGTCTCAGGATTGACGCTTTCGAAAAAGGAGAAAGGGTCATGGTGACTACTTATACCGGAAATGCTCGAGAACTTACCGATCTAAATTTACTTTGGATGTTCTTAAAATATCCCTTCGTAACTCTGAAGGTGATTGGGCTCATCCATTGGCAGGCATTACTTCTTTACCTGAAAAAAATTCCCTTCATTCGAAAAGATGATGGGATAGATAAACAAAGAGGATTGCATTTTGGAAGGCGATAATATTGCAAAGGCAGAATCACTGCAGCAAAACCTGAATGCCGATGTAGGCGTTTTAAGTTTTTACGAAAGAATATTTTTCTCTGCATTATCCGGTATGAGAAAAGGATCCTTAAGGATCTTGTTTCCGGACGGAGGACAAAGATATTTAGGAGATCCGAACTCTTCTGATCCCCAGGAATTTCATCACGCGATCATCCAGGTCAAGGATAGAAGTTTTTTCAAAAAATTGGTCTTATATGGAGATATAGGGCTCGCAGAATCTTATATGGATGGGGATTGGGATACGGATGATATCCGTGCTATCATCTGTTGGTTCTTATTGAATGTAGAAAGTACTCCTTCTATTAGCGGTTCTAAAAAGAATTTTTTACATCTCGCGTTTATGAACATAGGGAATAGATTGCTACATCTATTTAGGAATAATTCTGTTAGAGGAAGTAGGAAGAATATCTCCGAACATTATGATCTAGGAAACGATTTTTATAAGAAATTCTTGGATCCTACTATGACGTATTCCTGCGCCTACTTTTCTGAAAAAACCAACTCATTGGAAGAAGCTCAGATCGCTAAAATAGAGAATTTATGTAAGAAGTTACAATTAAAACCTTCAGACCATTTATTGGAGATTGGTACCGGATGGGGAGCCTTCTCCACATATGCCGCGAAAAATTACGGTTGTAAAGTCACATCTTATACGATTTCAGAAGAACAATATAGATTTGCGACTTCTAAGATCAAAGAGATGGGCCTAGAAAATCGGATCGAAGTCCGATTGGAAGATTATCGCAAGGTAGAAGGTTCTTATGACAAGATCGTTACTGTAGAAATGTTGGAAGCGGTAGGTCACGAGTACTTCGAGGATTTTTTCTCTATGTGTCATCGCGTTTTGAAAAAAGACGGGCTCATGGCCCATCAGATCATTACTTGTCCGGACTCAAGATATGAGTCTTTCAGAAAGGGAGTGGATTTTATCCAAAAACATATTTTCCCTGGGTCTCTCATTCCTTCCATGGCAAGGATCAATCAGGCAATCAATAATACCGGAGATATGTTCCTACATGAGTTGGAAGATATAGGAAGATATTATGATCGTACTTTAATGTCTTGGCATAATGGTTTTGAGGAAAACCTATCCTTAATAAGAAGTATGGGTTATGAAGAATCTTTCTTACGCAAATGGAGATATTACTTTTCCTATTGTGCAGCTGCTTTTCATATGAGAAATATCAGTGTGGTCCAAGTAGTGTATACTAGGCCGAATAATCTCGGATTGAATTCATAAGTGACTGAAATAGAAAAACCAAAACTCTCGTTTTTTACTAAAGCAAAGGAAAGGGTCCTGGAAGAGCTGAAAACCGGGACTAGTCCTCAAAAAATAGCTCTTTCCTTAGCCTTAGGAGCTTCGATCGGGATCTTTCCTTTGATCGGAACGACTATGGCCCTCTGTGCGCTTTTAGGATTTATTTTAAGATTAAACCCTGTCTCTATACAAGTCGCAAATTATGCAGCGTATCCATTTCAGGTTTTTCTAATTATTCCTTTTTTAAAATTGGGTGCATATATTTCAGATAAGGAATTGGATCTAAGCTGGGCTTACAAACTAACGGAAGGGGATAGCTCGAAAGTGTTAGAAGGTTTGTCCCATTCTGCAGGATATGCGGTATTAGGTTGGGTCTCTGTTGTTCCGGTTCCTGCTTTGTTCTCCTATTTTTTACTTCTATTTCTTGTTAAAAAAGCGAACCAAGTGATCCGCAAATCATAAGTTTTTATCGGAGTATCGAATGTACGAAAAAGCATTATCCTTAATGTTTAGCGCCTGGGTGGTTATATTCTTTTTGATGAGCCTTCTTTGGTTGATCGGCAAACTGATCAAAAATTATTCGATCGTAGATGTTGGCTGGGGTTTATGCATCTCTACTGTCGCGATCATTTACTTTTTATTAGGTGATGCCTATTCAGTTAGAAAGGCAATTTTCGCATTTATGGCGACATTTTGGGGATGGAGACTTTCGTACTTCATACTCACTACCAGGGTTTTAACTGGCCATGAGGATGCTAGATACACCGAGTTCCGAAAAGATTACGGAGAACAAGTAGATAGAAAGTTTTTTACCAATGTATTCCAATTCCAAGGAGTGCTCGGAGTAATTTTAAGTATTCCGTTTCTTTTTCCCGCTTTAAATCCTTCTATCGAAACTCATCCATTGGAATTGATCGGCCTTACAGTTTTTATCTTAGGTGTTTGGGGAGAATCGGTCGCAGATTTTCAATTGGCCGAATTCAAGGCGGATCCGAAAAATAAAGGAAAAGTTTGCGATATTGGACTCTGGAGATATAGTAGGCATCCGAATTATTTTTTTGAATGGGTGATCTGGGTATCATTCGGACTTGTTTCTTTGGCCTCTCCTTGGGGTTGGATCGGTTTATTTTCTCCACTCATCATGTTCATTTTGCTAACAAAGATCACAGGGATCCCTCTGAACGAAGTCGGGCAAATCAAATCAAAAGGGAATCTGTATATAGAATATAAAGAAAGAACGAGTGCTTTCTTTCCTTGGTTTCCAAAAAAATAAATTATCAATATAAAATATAGGGATCTATAGTATGAGTCTGATCTATTCTTTAATGGAGAAGGATGTTTTTCCGGATTGGTTGATCCGATTTAGGATCAGGCAATTATTACGATTGCGCCTAAAACAGGAAGATAAAGGCAGCTTGGAGAAAAACCAAGAGCAGTTGATCCAATATGTGAACTCCTTAAAAAAATCCCCTGTAGCTGTTCATACAAAGGCAGCGAATGAGCAGCACTACGAGGTCCCGGCAGAGTTTTTTAAACTTGTGATGGGAAAACATATGAAATATAGCTCCGGATATTGGAGCTCCCCAAATGTGGATTTTAACGAATCCGAGAGAGCGATGCTCGAACTAACATGCAAACGTGCTCAACTAGAGAATGGCATGAGCGTGCTCGATTTGGGATGTGGCTGGGGTTCCTTGTCACTCTATATAGCTGAAAATTATCCTAAATGTAAGGTCACGGGAGTTTCTAATTCCAAAAGCCAAAAAAAATTCATAGACTCTGAGGCCAAAAAGAGGGGTTTGAAAAACCTGAATATACTCACGATGGATATGAATGTCTTTAAGACAAATCTCAAATTCGATCGTATCATCTCTGTTGAGATGTTAGAGCATATGAAAAACTATGAACTATTATTCGAAAGATTAGCAGGTTTTCTAAAGCCCAAAGGTCTTTTCTTTGTTCATATATTCACTCATAAAAAATTCGCATATCCTTTTGAAGTAGTAGATGATACGGACTGGATGGCGAAATATTTTTTCACAGGAGGGCAGATGCCTTCCCATGATCTATTTTTATATTTCCAAAAGGATTTTTTGATCCAAGACCAATGGGTGGTAAACGGTAAAAATTATGCTCTTACCTCGGAAGCTTGGCTTTCGAATATGTATAAGAACAAGGTAGAGATCTTAAATATTTTGGGCGATACGTATGGAAAAGATCAGGCAGTAAAATGGTTCGTATATTGGAAGACATTCTTTATGGCCTGTGCAGAACTTTGGAAATATAAGAATGGGGAAGAATGGATCGTTTCCCATTATCTTTTCCGAAAAAATAAGGCTTAAGCTTTAAGTCCAGTATACAAGAATTGGATCAGGTCTTTTGTGATCTTTCTTGCTTGTTTTAGATCCACAGAACGAAACATCATTTGTTGTCCTAAAAGAAGAACTGCAACTCCGTGAGCCATGGTCCAAGCGGAAGTTGCGACCTTCTCGGTATTTCCTTCCGCGATCAAACCTGCATTCTCGCAATCCCGAATGATCTCCACAATGATCTTGAATGTTTGATCTTCCGTTTTAACTAAAGAATCATACTTTAAATGGCTTTCTATCTGATTCCCATACATGATGCGGAAAAGATCCGGATGTTCCAAAGCGAATTCTACATAAGAAACTCCTGCTTCTCTGAATAATAACAAAGGTCTTTTCTTATATTTCAATCTTAAGGCTCTTTGTCTTTCCGCTAACATTATAAAACCTTCTTCGGCAATATCAGCGTATAAGGATTCTATATCCGGATAATGTCTGTAAGGAGCGGATTGGCTTACTCCTGCGAGAGTCGCTGCTTTTCTGAGGCTTAACGCCTTATAACCTTCTTCCTTTAAGATCCGAATAGAAGCATCTAAAAGTGCTCTTTTTAGGTCTCCGTGGTGGTATGAATTTTTTTCTTGGGAATTTTTCATGTTGACAGCTATTACATTAAAGGGTCTAATAATTGAAATTAATGTGTTCAGTGTTCACATTGAATGCGAATGAGAGGTTTTGTCAATGAATATTGATCAAGTAGGAAACGAATTCGATATTATATTTATAGGTTCCGGAATGGGAAGCTTAACTACCGCTAGTCTTCTGGCCCAATCTGCGGGTAAGAAAATTTTGGTTCTGGAAAAACATTTTCAACCGGGCGGTTTTACTCATGAGTTCCAAAGAAAACAAGGAAAGTATCATTGGGATGTAGGAATTCACTATGTAGGCGATATGCACGAAGGTGGACTTTGTAAGAAGATCTCGGATAAGATTACTCGCTGGCAACTCACCTGGAAAAGAATGCCGGACCCTTTCGAACGTTTGGTATTCCCTAATCGAAATTTCGATATTTATGGAGATCCGGAAAAGTTCAAATCGGATCTGATTAGTCAATTCCCAGAGGAAGAGGAAGCAATCGAAAGATATTTAAAGGATATTAGAAAAATTTCAGTTCTTTTCGGAAAGGCAATCATGATGAGGCTTTCTCCTCCACCTTTGGATTCTCTCATCGGTATACTGGGAGAAGGGAACGTAGTAACTCTCAAGGATTATTTCGATAAAAATTTCAAGAGTGAAGATCTAAAAGGAATTCTCGCAGCACAATGGGGAGATTATGGACTTCCACCTTCTAAAGTCGCTTTTGCGATGCACGCTACATTAGTGCAGCATTATATTAACGGAGGTTATTATCCAGTGGGCGGCGCCGGAAAAATTTTCGATACAATAGAACCGGTCCTTCAAGAAAATGGCGGCGCGGTCTTATCTTCTGTCGAAGCAAAGGAAATCCTGATCAAGGATGGGAAGGTCGTAGGAGTTAAGGCAAAAGCGTTAAGGGGAGAGGGACATGAAAGGGACTTCTTCGCTCCGGTAGTAATCTCCTGCGCGGGAGCTTACCCTACCTATACAAAACTGATCCCGGATTCATACCCGATATCTTTCAGAAAGGATCTAAAAGATTTTTATAATAGAGAAAGAATGACTACAAGTATTTGTCTCTATCTAGGCCTTTCCGAGAGTCCTGCGAAATTCGGATTTAAAGGGGAGAACTATTGGATTTTCGCTTCTCCTGATCATGATAAAAATTTCTCGGAAAGGAATGATTGGCTTTCGGAAAGTGATGAAATACCGAATCTATATCTTTCTTTTCCAAGTTTGAAAAATCCGGAAGCAAAGTCTCATACTATGGATGTAATCACATTCACAGATTATTCTAATTTTGCGGAATGGAAAGACGAACCTTGGAAAAAGAGGGGAGAGGAATATAAGGAATTTAAGGAGAAGATCATAAATCGTATCCTTACCACATTGGAGTCCAGATTTCCTGGTCTTACTAAGTTGGTCGAATTTGCAGAACTTTCCACCCCGATCACGAATGAACATTTTACTTCTCATCCGGACGGTGCTATCTATGGTTTGGCTTGTGTGCCCGAAAGATATAAGAAGGAAAAATGTCCTTGGTTTGACGTTAGAACTCCGGTTGAAGGCCTATATTTAACTGGGGCGGACGCTGCTTCTCCAGGAATTGCCGGTGCGATGATGGGGGGATTAGCCGCTGCTCTGGCAGTAACTGGCAATGCAAATCTACTAAGAGAATTAAGAAATTAGAAAATTCTAATGAAAGAGATCCCGTTTTACACTACGAGTGCGATTTTATCCCCGTTTTTACTCTGGCAAGGCCTGAGGATCCGTAAAAAGATCCCTCGTCTTCCGGAGGCAACGGGGCCGGATTTCGGAGAGATCCCCGGTAAAAAGCCGATCCGGCTTTTAGTGATCGGAGAATCTACAGTCGCTGGCGTAGGGATCTCCGATTATAAAAGTTCTTTAACCGGACAAATCGCATCCGTTCTCTCTCGTAAAACCGGGCGAAAGATCTTCTGGCAAGCGATCGGAGAGAGCGGAATTACGGTTAAGGAAGCTGTTCAAAAATTCGGATCTAGACTTCCCCAAAAAAGTCCGGATCTAATCGTGATTGCCTTAGGTGCAAACGATGTCTTGAAATTGAATACCCAAAAGAAATGGTCTTCCGAGTTGGAAGAACTGATCGGCATCTGTAAGAATAAATATCCTAAGGTTTCGATCTTTATTGCGGGTGTTCCTCCTGTTGGGATTTTTCCTTCTCTGCCTTGGCTTTTAAGATCTATATTAGGTTGGAAGGCGAGATTGCTCGATCAAGCTTCTTCCTACATTTCTTTGAGACTGCAGAATGTATTTCATGTTCCGATGAGAAAGATCGGCTCTATTCCTTCCGAAGGAATTTTTTGCTCCGACGGATTTCATCCTTCCAGTGAAGGTTGTGCTCTCTGGGGAGAAGAAATTGTGGATTCGATCCAGACAGTCCTGATATAGTATCGATCTGTGGGAATTCCAACAATGGGCGGCTCCTTCGCAGTCGCTCGGACCAGGCTGCTACGGGCTCCGCTTTCGCTTCGGTCCTTCGGACTTCCCCTTCGCATCCTTGCCGCGGTTGTTTACCGAGATCTTTTACTGAAAGACAACTGATGTGTAATTATTATATACTTGTACATCACTTTAAACTGAAATCGGAATGGATACTCCCCACCCTTATTTGGGCGGGGGCCGGTGCGGTGGTACAATGAATTTGCTTAGCACAATTTAATTTTTCCTTCAAGGACTTTTTCTTTAAACGTTTTGTAGGAACTCCTACAAATGAATTTGTATTCCGGAATTTGAATCAAAAGAGATTAGCCTCGAATTCAGTGATATCCTTCTTATCTTCGCGGCTTCGCGTGAAAAAATTTCACTACATACAAGAGATTCGATCGTTAGAAACCCGCCAGGGATGCGAAGGGCTTGTCCCACCGAAGGTGGGATGAGGCGATAGCCGAACCCGTAGCAGCCCGGTCTTTGCGTTCGCAAGTTGTTTGGCGTGTTCTCGATCAAGCATTCGCCTATCGGCAACTTGCTCACTCCCTAAGGGTCGTTCGCAAAGAGGCGGCCAAAACTTAGTAGTTTAGTTTTAAGATCCTGATCTCTTTTTCTTCGAAACGGAGAGTTTCTTTGAGTTGGCCGAATCTTTCGGCAGAGAAAGGGGACTCAGGGGAACGAAGTTCCTTTTTCAATTTTAGAACTTCTTCATATAGTTCTAAAAGTTCCAAAGTGTTTCCCTTGGCTTCTTTCGAGTAAAGTGCTCGGAACATAGGTCCGATCCTGGAAGGAATATCTGAATTTACGATCTCGGAGATCCCAAGATCTTCTATATGACGGAACATCCAATTTTGGAGATAGACTGCAAGTAGTCTCTCCATACGGACCACATCCTCTTTAGTGTTTCGAGGTACGATCCCTTTGTAGAATCTATAACGTTTTCTTAAATATTTGCCTGCGATATTTCCATCGATCGGATCTGATTTAAGTTTGTCCCATTCTTCTTTGATGACCGGGAAATATTCCGAACCGAAATAAGGTTCTCCCAATTCGCAGATATGGATGGCACCCGGGTCGTAACTTCTCATCCGGGTCCTGAATCCGTCCCAGTCTGCGGCGAGTAAGTTTACCTGCCCCTGGCTTTGGAGAGGTTCCATAGCTCGGTTGATCTCTCTGATAAAATTTCCTTTGAGTTGATCGGAAGGATCCGCGAGTACGAGGAAGTTAAAATCGGAGGCTTCGTCTCCTTCTCCTCTTTGTCTAGAGCCGAAAAATATAAGTTCGAATGGTTTTAAGGAGGAGACGCTTGAAAGATTTTCTTTAATTCGTTCCATGCTCGTTTGCTCTAATTCCAGCTCCGAGGAAAGTTTTGGAAGTTAGGATTACTCGAAAAACAAACGCATCCTGGAAAGGTTTTCCAAAATTGCTTTGTAGGCCCGATCTCTAGCTTCCGCGTCTCCGAAGGGTATCGATTTTACGTGGTTAAAATCATGGTAGGTAATCTCGATCGAGTCAGCTGCCATATTCTTTTTAATGGAGGAAATATAGTCTAAATTTATGACCTCGGTTTCCCCCAGTTTTAACCACATTCTATCTTATCCTCGAGAGCTCGTCTCCCCGCCGGATAAAATACTTTCCGGATCGAAATCGGTCAAGAAAATACCCCGCTAAAACGCTTTTATTCCCCGACTTACGAACTCGTGGAATTCTTTTCCCAATTCCGAAGTCCCGAGTCCCTTTTTGTTTTCCAATTGGGTCTCGAAAACGAAAATAAAAGCTTCTTTCTGCCATTCCCAGCGAACGTAACATCGTTCGGTTCCGGATCCTTTCCCGCAGCCTGAAAATACTGTGGCCCTGGAACTTTCTCCCATGGAGAAATATTGGAATTGTCTAGCCGTAAATCCGGATTGTTCCGTTTCGGATACCAATTGTCTGAAATCATTGGAGTTATCCTCCGTGTAAGAGGAAGCCCGGAAACTTTCGAAACTGGAATTGGTGTCGGATATCTTACATTCGTAAAAAAGACCTCTGGCGAATAGTCTCCCCGAATTCAAAAGAACGGAATGCCCTCCGGTATAATATACTACGTCGTAGTTTAATCTAAGAGCCGAAGGATTTTCCGGGGTGACAGAGTTTGGATTTTGCTGAGGGGTTTTACATCCCGCGAAAGCGGAAACCAGTAGGAGAATGTTTAGAATTTTAAAAGCCGATTTCATATAGATCTCCTTTATAGTTTCGGAATACATAAGAAGAACTTTTGGTCTCTTCCAAATAATTTGCAGGTAGGGGAACTTTTCCTCCGCCTCCTGTCAGATCCACGACGTATAACGGAACACTGAGCCCGCTAATCCTTCCTCGGATCTGTTTCATGATCTCTACACCTTCTTCGATCGGGACCCGGAAATGAGAGGATCCGAATACCTCGTCGCATTGGTGTAGATAATGTGGTTTGATCCCGATCTTGGTCAGCCCGTAGAATAACTCAGTCAAAGTTTCTACAGAATTATTGATCCCCTTTAAAAGGACCGCCTGGTTTAGGACAGTAACTGCACCTTCTTTTGCGAGCATTTCTATCCTTTCTTTTACGAGTGGGGTAAGTTCTTTCGGATGATTAAAATGGGTGATCAGATATACAGGATAATGTTTTCTTAAAACTGTGCAAAGTTCCGAGTTGATCCTCATTGGAAGAGTAACAGGATATCTGGAATGGATCCGGACCTGATTGATATGTGGAATCGCCTTCAATTCTCCGAGTAAATAATCCAATTTGGAATCCGAAAGGTTGAGCGGATCTCCTCCGGAAAGGATCACTTCTTTGATCTCCGAATGATTTCTAAAATATTCTAATGCATCATTCCAATCTTCTAACCCTGGGGTTCCGAAGGATTGGGACACCTTTCTTTTACGAGTGCAGAACCTGCAATAGACAGCGCATACATGAGAAAGATACCAAAGAGCCCTGTCAGGATATCGGTGGGTTACACCCTTTACAGGCATATGGGATTCTTCTGCCAATGGATCTCTTCTGTCCCAAGGGCGAACATGCAGTTCTTCTTTTCTAGGAATTACTTGGAGACGGATCGGGCAATTTGGATCTTTAGGATCTGCGAGACCTAGATAATAAGGAGTGGTAGAGAAGCTAAAAACTTCCGCACAAGAATGAAGTGCTTCTCTTTCTTCCGAACTAAGATGGATATATTCTTCTAGTTCGGCTTCTTCTTTGATCCTATTTTGGATCTGCCATTTCCAATCTAACCATTGAGATTCTGAAACGGATTTTTGTTTCGGGTTTGAAGAAACGAGTTCCAAGTGTCCCCCTACTTAATGGATTCTCACGCCTAGTATTTCAGTCAACCGAGTATCCAGATAAAAAAGAAGGAAACCAAACATAGGTTTCCATTCGAGTTGTTTATATATTACCTCGAGGAGAATGCCCACCAATTAAAGTTGGAGACTTAGGAGAAGGATGAGCCGTATTCCCGTTTTCTATTTTGCCGAAGCGGAATTTTTGCCCGAAACCGCCAGAGCGTTTACAGGGAAAGGTCCTCCCGAGGACTTACAGAACTGAAAATCGGTCAGACCGGAGGGGGAAGAAAAAGATAACGATAGGCTAGGGAATGAAAAGAAATACTACGATCTGAGATATGTGGGAAGAATCTATTCCCAATTCCGGATTCAGAATGAGAGAAACGAACGGTTGTCCCGACGTTTGCATCGTCTCCACCTGCGGAGATTAAAGAAGGAAGCCCCTGATCATCTCCATCTCGGAAAGATAGGGTCCTTGATTTTTTTTGGAATGTGTAACTTTTGGCGTTTGTATAATCCCTTGCCACGACCTCGCTAAAGAGGGCGACAACCAGGAATAAAATCAGAGGCAATAGCCAAAGCCGCTTCATATCTATCTTTTACTTTGACGAAATAAAACGGCCTTAGCAACCTTTTTTCGATAAGAAAAATCGGAATTTATTGTTTAGAAGCTTCTACTTCCACAGTGCTTAAGGTACTTCTTAAATATCCACTTTTGAGCACCATCGCCTGTCCTTCTTCGGAAGTGATATAAGTAATGAACTCGTCTATCTTCTTACCCCGATCGGAAAGATAGAATAGGTACAATCCTCTAGAAAGTTTATATTTTCGATCCGAAACATTCTGGATAGTAGGCTCTACAAAAGGATCCTTTCCTGTTTTAGAATAAGGGACCGCTTTTACTTTTCCTTTGTTTTGGATCTGAGCGCTTCCCATTCCCATAAATCCGATCGCTGCGGTATCCTTTTGGATCTGGTCCGCCATCTCGTCGTTATCAGATACTACTTTCGAGTCCTTAGTGAATTCTTTTCCTTTGGAAGTTTGGTATTCTTTTTCTCCCAAGTCTCTTTGTTTTAAGATATGTGTTTCGAAGTAAGCTGCGGTTCCGCTCTTATCATTTCTAAGAAGAACATGGATCGGGCCGGGCTTACCGCCAACTTGTGACCAGTCTTTTACTTCACCGGAGAATATTTTGGAGATCTGTTCCAAGGTAAGTTTAGAGATTTGGTTTTCAGGATGAACTACTACCGCGATCCCATCATATCCGATCAGAATATTCTCGAATCTTCCTTTTCTTTCGAACTGGGTTTGTTCTTCCGGAGTTAATGGTCTGGAAGAAGCTGCAATATCCGTTTTGGATTCGAATAATTTCTCTATCCCTTCGAAGGAACCTCCTCCTAGTACGGTAACTTCTACCTTCGGGTTCTTCTGAGCGTATCCGGCAGCTACCACGTTTAGTAGAGTATGCATCGTTTCCGAGCCTGTGATCAATAAAGGTTCTTTTTTACAATTAGTACTGGCGAGTATTGTGAACAGTACGAGTAAGAACGTTAATTTTTGTTTCATTGTGAATGGGTTCTCCGGAAATCTTTCCAAAGAGGGATTCTCCTTCTGGAAGGCGAAAAGTCGAACGGATTTTGGGCTCGAATTATTACAATTAACAGTAGAGCCGGAGTACATCGCTTGACACCGGGCCTTCCTGCAAGGATATAGAAGGAGCGTAATCTTTATTTTAGGTCGTTTATGAACTTAGGCATTACTGAAGTTAGAAAAGGGATGGTTCTCAAGGTAGAAGGGGAGCTTTATTCCGTTGTAAAAAGCGAATTCGTAAATCCGGGCAAGGGATCTGCTTTTATCCGTACAAAATTAAAAAACCTGGTCAGAAACAGTTCTATCGAAAGGACCTTTAAAGCCGCGGAAAAACTAGAATCCGTAGAGTTGGAAAAAAGACAGATGACCATCTGTTATTCCGAGGGAGATGATATCATCTTCATGGATACAAATGATTTCGAACAAATCCCAGTGTCTAAAGAATACTTAGAGGACATCCTTCCATTCTTAAAAGAAGAATCCGCGATGGAAGTTTCTTTCTATGAAGGAAAACCGATCGGAGTTACACCTCCGAACTTTGCAATTTTACAAGTGACTTATGCAGAAGAAGGTCTGAAGGGAGATACTTCCGGAACCGCTCTGAAAAGAGTCACTGTAGAGACCGGAGGCGAGATCAACGTTCCGATCTTTATCAAACAAGGAGATTCTATTCGGATCGATTTGAGGGACCTTACCTATGTGGAGAGGGTCAATAAATAAGGAATAATGCGGCTCTCAAAATAGAAAGGGCCGTAAAACTACCGCGTGAGGGTGCGGAGTTCGATTTTAGATGTTATAAAAAAAGGGACACCACCTAAAGGAGGAACAATGGCGACTATCATCCAAAAACCGGGACTACCGGAGATTAAAAACAACGCGGAAGTAAAATCTTTTTTGAATCAAAGAGGGATCGAGTACGATCATTGGCCGGTTCCTAATAATTCAGATTCTCTGACTGACAAGCTCACTCTAGTGGACGAGGAGAAAGAAACTCTTCTCAAAAATCTGGACAATCGTTTCGAGACCTTAAAAGAAAAAGAAGGATATCAGTCCAGAGACTTGATCGTTCTTCATCCTCAGGTCCCAGGCCTGAACGAGATGCTCGCGAAGTTTGACAAAGTGCATTATCATACAGACGACGAAGTTCGTTATATCGTAGACGGGTCCGGTATTTTCGGATTCGCTCTTGCTGGAGAAAAGTTTTTGGTGAAAGTGGAGAAGGATGATTTTATCTCCGTTCCAAAAAATACCAATCATTGGTTCACTCTAGATGAGAACAAAAGGATCAAAGCAGTTCGATACTTCCAAGACATGAGCGGCTGGGTCCCTAACTACGTAGAAGAAACTACGGCTCTAGTTTAAAGAATGTCCCAAAAGAAAATTCTGACCCGCCTCGCGGAGTCGGGCGTACTATATCATTCTAAAGGATGGATGCCCGGTACTGCGGGCAATCTATCTATCAAAGACGAGAAAGATCCGAATATATTTTGGGTCAGCGGAAGCGGTTTAGATAAGAATAAACTTACTCGTAAAGATTTTCTTCCAGTACAAATCGAATCCGGAAATGTAGTGGAAGGTTGGAAGGGTAGAGAAGGTTTAAAACCTTCTGCAGAAACTTCTATTCATAGAGCTGTCTACAAAGCATTTCCTGAAATGGGTTGTTCTCTACATGTCCATACTCCGGAATCCAATCTGATAGAGATCGGTGTCTCCAAGGAAAATCCGATCGAAGAACTTCCTCTTCTGCCTTTAGAAATTATAAAGGCATTCGGGATCTGGGATGAAAATCCGAACGTTTCCGTTCCGGTTCTGTACAATTACCCGAAGGTCCAGGATATTTCAGATCATCTGGAAAAACATCTTTTGGAAGCTAAACCTCGAGTTCCCTTCTGTATTATCGAAAAGCATGGGATCACAGTTTGGGGAAAGGATCTAGTCCAGGCAAATCGCCATTTGGAAGCCGCGGATTTTATATTAAAAGTACGGGCGATGTCCAAATAAGAACATGGAATCCAAAAAAATCCTTGTAGTCGGCGCCGGTTCCGGGATCGGCAGATCTTTATTAGAAAAACTGAATGCAATTCCTGAATATTTTCCGATCGGAATTTCCAGAAGAGGACGTCCTTTAGAGGAAAGTTTCGAAAAAGGAAAGAATTATTACTGCGATCTGGGAGATCCGAACCAAATCGTTAAATTTTCTAAAGAATTATTAGAGCGTTGGAACAAAATAGACGCAATCTATTTTGCTTCCGGGGACGGCCTATTCTTAAAAATAGAGGACCTAGAATGGGAAGATCTTCAAAAACATTTGGCTCTGAACTTAAGTGCTCCGATCCTTCTTACTTCTAAACTTTTGCCTGCCTTAGGAAAAGGTTCTCTTCTTTGTTATATTTCTTCCACTGCCGGCAAACAGGGTTTTCCAGAATCTTCTCCTTACTGTGCTTCTAAACATGGTCTTGCAGGTTTTGCAAAAGCGATCCGGGAAGAAGTGAAAGGTCGTGGGATCCGGGTCACCACCGTATACGCGGGTGCGATCGATACTCCTATTTGGGACGGAAGAGAAGGTTTTAAGAGAGAAGATATGATCCCTTCTAATGACGCTGCGATTTTTTTAGAGAGTTTATATTCTCAACCTGCAACTTTGAATCAGGACGAAATTTTACTTCTTCCCCCGAAAGGAATATTATAAAAGCTTTAAGTAGTCTCCGCCCAACGTTCTCTGATCTCTAAAAGTTCCGGCATTAAATTCAAGAATACAGGTACAATATGAGGATCGAAATGGGAACCTGCTCCTTTTCGGATATGATTGACTGCGTCTTCCACACTCCAGGCTTTTTTATAAGGCCTTTCCGTAGTAAGTGCATCGAATACATCCGCAAGGGTAACGATCCTTGCTTCCATCGGGATCTCTTCTCCTTTGATCCCGTTCGGATATCCTGACCCGTCCCATTTTTCATGATGGTTTAGCGCGATACTTTTGGCGATTTGTAGAAGAAGGGAATCATGATCCCCAATGATCTCGGCGCCTATCGTAGGATGGGTTTTCATGATCTCCCATTCTTCAGGATCGAGTTTACCAGGTTTTTGTAATATACGATCGGGGATCCCGATCTTGCCTATATCATGCATAGGGGAAGCATGCAAAATTTTTTCTGCAGCTTCTTCGGAATATCCTAAGGCAGAGGCAAGTGTTTTGGAATAATGGCTCATCCGGATCACATGAAGTCCGGTTTCATTGTCCTTATATTCTGCAGCAAGTCCTAGACGTTGTATGATCTGTAGCCTTGTTTCCTTGAGTTCTTCATTTCTAACTAAGGATAAGTGAGTCCGAACTCTGGCCTTAACGATCGCAGGACTGACTGGTTTTGTGATATAGTCCACGGCTCCGGCTTCGAAACCATCCGCTTCATCTTCTTCTTCCGCCATTGCTGTCACAAAGATAACCGGGATCCTGGAAGTAGAAGGCTCTTCTCTCAATTTTTTACAGGTCTCATGTCCTGTAAACCCCGGCATCATAACATCCAGAAGGATCAGATTCGGTTTTTCCGAGACTGCGAGCTCTATCGCCTTTGTCCCGTCTTTTGCGAAGAGAAGTCTATAATCATCTTGTAATATTTGTTTTAGTACCTGCAAGTTTGCGGCTTCGTCGTCTACGACTAAAATTTTCGGTCTGTAATCGATGAGATTGCTCATTCTATTATCCGATGTTTCGGTCTAATCCGAGTTTTGTGATGATATTTTTTAGAAGAGAAAATGCCTCTTCGAATTCGAATTGATCTATTTTAGAGCGGAAAGATTGATATTCCGGATTTTCCAATTTGTTCCGGATCAGGTCCGAAAATTCTTCCAAATATTTTTCTTCTATCGAACCTCTTTGAAAAGAAGTCGAAAGTTCTTTTGCAAGAAAGCTAGCCCTTTGTGGATCCCATTCCAATCCTTTTTCGAAGGAAGAAATTTTTTCTTCCTGCAGGGAAGAGGAATGCCCAAGGACCCTTGCCATCTCTGCCAACATTTGTTCCAAGTCTACAGGTTTAGAAACAAAACCGTCCATTCCGGAATCTTTTGCGGAATTTTTATCTTCTTCAAATACGCTGGCTGTTAGAGCAAGGATCGGGACCTTAGAAAGATTTTCCTCTGCCTCATGCATTCGGATCACTTTAGTCGCTTGGCGCCCGTCCAAACCGGGCATCTGCACGTCCATTAGAACTAGATCGAAGGATCCGGCCGTGACTTTTTTTACCGCCTCTTCTCCGTTAAACGCAGTGGAGACGGTATGTCCTAAGTTCTCTAATAATAGGCGAACTAACTCAGTATTTTTTTCTACGTCGTCTACAACTAGGATCCTTAAAGGAGGAAGTTTGACGCCGTTTTGTGCCTTGTATTCTATTCTAGGTTTTCCTAAAGGTAAAGGAAGAAGAACATGAAAGGTGCTTCCTTGGCCGAGTGTACTTTCTGCCCAGATCTGTCCTCCCATCAGCTCCGTTAATTGTTTACAGATGGTTGTTCCGAGCCCTGTACCTCCGAAACGTCTAGTGGTAGATACATCTGCTTGAGTGAACGGTTCGAAAATTTTATCCAAACGATCTGCTTGGATCCCGATCCCGGTATCTTGGATCGCAAAATGAAGGTTTCCATTTTCTCTGGAGATCTTGAAGGTTACTTTTCCTTTATCCGTAAATTTTACGGAGTTGCCGATCAGGTTCATCAAGATTTGTCTGATCCTTAACGAATCTCCTGAGTAAAATTCAGGAAGTCCTTCTTCTTGCAGTACTTCAAAGTCTAAATTCTTTTTTCTTGCGCTTAATCCCAATGTGGATTTTAATTCTGCGACTAATTTGAAAAGAGAGAAGTCCATTGTTTCCAACTCGACTGCTCCTTTTTCCAATTTTGCGGTATTCAAAATATCGTTCAAAAGACGTAGAAGAGATTTTGCGGAACTTTTTACCGTCTCTAAATGATTTCGTTGGTTCTTCTCTAGATTGTCGGATAAAAGTACTTCTGTAAAACCTAGGATCGCATTCATTGGAGTTCGGATCTCATGGCTCATATTTGCTAAGAAGGAAGTTTTAGAGATCGCAGCTAACTCGGCCTTTTCTTTCGCTTTTCGTAATGCTTCTTCTATCGATCTTCTTTCTGTGATGTCTAAGATGACCCCGTCTAAAAATAAGACTTCTCCATTCCCACCAAAAACCCCGCTTCCGTTTTCCCAAAGCCATTTGATCTCTCCGTTTTTATGAAAGATCCTATATTCTAAGGTGAAAGTTCTCTTTTCGAAAACTGCACGATCCACTTCTTTTCGGATCCTATCTCTATCATCCGGGTGGGTGATCTGATGGAATGTTCTTGCGGATCCTGGTTTTGTAAAATCCGAAACAGGATATCCTGTGACTGACTCGCAAGCGTCACTCATAAAGAGTGTTTTCCAATCTTGATTTGGAAGACATCTATATGTGATCCCTGGAATATTTTCGATAAGAGATCGGACTTGTTGTTCGCTTTGTTTCAAAGCGTTTTCGATCATTTTTCTATCGCTAATATCAGTTACGAAACCAACGAATAGATCTTCTCCTGAAAGTTTCCCGTGGCCGATCGCTAAACGTACTGGAAAATCGGATCCATCTTTTCGGATACCGATCACTTCTTTACTAGTTCCAATGATCCTGGCGAAGCCTGTGCTTAAAATAGTTTCCGGGTCTTTTTCTTTTCCGGTATAATACGGGTCAGGCATCAGCTCTCTGATATTCTTTCCGATCACTTCCTCATCCGAATAACCGAAAATAATTTCTGCAGAACGATTAAAGTCTCGGATCCTTCCTTGAGAGTCCATAGAAATAACACCGTCTACAGCGGTGGTAATGATAGTCCTCAATCTGGATTCGCTGATTTTTAGATTATTAACTAAGACGCGATATCTTAAGAACCAATTGACCCCGAATGCAAAAAAAGTGAATAAGATCGTGATTACTGAAACTGCAAGCGCTAAGAATGTGGAGTTTGTAGTTTGTGTAGTAAGATCCGGGTCCACAGTTCCTACAAATCTTGCCGCTGCCATTCCGGTATAATGCATTCCGGAAATTGCACTTCCCATTGTGATCCCGGAAATTATGGAAGGCCATTTGGATTTTAGATTTAATCCTTCTAGTCTGAATCTTACCCAAAGAGAAAGTATTGCTAAGACGACTGCAACGACTATGGATAATGCAAAAAATCTTGGATCATATCTTAGGAATGCGCTCATCTGCATAGCTGCCATTCCGGTATAATGCATTGCTCCGATACCGGAACCTACTAACAGTCCGCCTAATGTTAGTTCGGTGACTGAAATTTTAGGCCTACTTACGAATGCTAATGCAACGGAAGAAGCAAGAAGACTTGGAATAATGGAAACGATTGTAAGAGTTTTATCGTATTCTACAGTCGTGCATAACTCGAAAGAAAGCATTCCGATAAAATGCATGGACCAAACTCCACAACCTAGAGCAAGGCTCGCCGCAGAAGACACCAAATATTTAGTGATCGGAGGAGAGGATTCCGGAACGTTTTGTCCTACAATTTGTAAGGCAATATAAGAAGCGAATATCGCGGTCAAAACGGAGAGTACGACTAACCAAGGGTTGTATGCAGCCGTCAGAAGGGTCTGATTAGGATCGTATATAAAAAAATTATCTAAGAATGCGATCACGAAATATCAGACCTCGAAAGGTAGCCCCACATAAAAAATTGTATCTCCGGGAGAAGAGTCGAACCAGATCCTACCTCTATGTTTTTCAACTATACGTTTCGCAATATCTAGTCCTAAACCTGAACCTTCTCCTAAAGGTTTTGTAGTAAAAAAAGCATCGAATACCTGGCTCTGAGCCTCTGTTGGGATCCCTGGGCCCTTATCACGGATAGAGACTACTACTTCATTTTCCTGAACAGCTGCGCTTATACCCAAGGATCCCTTATAGGACATTGCTTGGACGGAGTTCATGATCAAATTTGTCCAAAGATGCATTAGATCATCCGGAAATCCTAGGAAATCAGGAATTCCGTCTAGATTGGTGGAAACTTCCACGCCATGTTTGAATAGATTTTGGTATAGTGTCAGAACGGTATCTATGTTTTCTTTTAAAGAGAATTTTCTTTTTTTATGAGACGATTCAAAATGAGCAAAACTTCTAAGGGCATAAACTATTTTTGAGGAACGATCCACTGCGGTTTTGATCGTATCCACACATTGTTCAGGTCCGAGCATGTCTAAGAAGAAGGGCAAAAGTTCTCGCGTATTCTGATTTTTTAATATACCTTCGAAATTCCTCCAACTGGACGCGATCCCGAAATCCACAAAAAGTTCCGCAGTATCTTCCGGAAGAAGGACTCCTGTCTCTTTCATTTGGGATTTCACTTCTGCAAGAACCCTTCTTCTTTCTAAGCCGATCAGAATTTCTTTGGAAGAAACTCCTGTAGAAATAAGTTCTGCGTAGGAGTTCCAATCGCTATCTGATAATGAGGACAATAGGGGAAGAAGAGAACGTAGATCGGAACGGATCCTTTCTAAGTAAGAGAGAATATTAAAACCTGCTGCTTGGATGGCACCGATCGGATTATTGATCTCGTGGGCGATCCCTGCAGCTAATTGGCCTAGATCCGCAAGCTTAGAAGCTTGGATCAGTTTTGCCTGAGTACGTTTTAGATTTTGGATCGCTTCTTCCAAATCGGATTTTTGGGATTCTATAATCGCCTTTTGAGCTAAAATTTCTTCATTCGCTCTTTGTAAGATCCCAATTTTAAATTCGGCTTCTTCTAAACCTGTGGTGTCCGTTCCGGTAGAGATCACATACTGTAAATGTCCTGTTTTGTCCCGAACTTCTTTATGTTCCCAGATCGTATGTCTGATCTTTCCATCTTTGGTCCTGATCTGCAGACTTGTATGTTTCGGAAATCTTCTCTTGGCAAAACGATGTTGGAAAACTTTAGAGATCCGGTCCTTTTCATCAGCATACACTACCGTCTCCCAGAAAAGTCTTCCTTCTAACTCCATTAGCTCGAAACCTGTGATCTGAAGACAGGCTTTATTCAATAAAATTAATTTACCGTCTCCGTCTAATACTAGGAATAAAATACTCGTAGAATCCAAAATGCTCTGTAGAACGTCTCTTCTTTCCGAAAGTTTTCTTTCTGAGATCGCTCTTTGTGTCACATCTCTTAATACTACGATCTTAAATTGAGAACCTTCCGATCTTTGAGAATGTACCGAAATATCGTAGTATTTCCCGTGAGAGGTTTTCCATTCTGTGTTCATTCTTTTTGAAAAAGAACAATCTTCTAAGATAGAAGCTAGATCCGGAAGGAATTCGGAAAGTTTGGAATCTCCTCTAAGTCTTGCAGTTCCCAGCAAATTTAAAGCGGACACATTGCAGTCCAAAAGAAACCCATTCGAGTTCATTACAAAAACTGCATCTTGCATGTACTCGAATACTTGATTTCTCGCCATCGGGATCAGATTTAGTATTCTAAAATAGAATAAACCGTACATCCATATGAGTAGCGCGAAACTTGCCGCCAAAGGAAAGATATCTAATTTTGGATGAACGAACGGAATGAAACCTCCTGCGGTCATCAATTGGCTTCCGAAAGGTAGGGTAACACCGATTAAAAAAACGAGGGAACGGATCCTATGAAATGCTCTTTGGGACCAAACTCCGTAGATCAGGATCAAAATACAGATCAGAAAGGATCCTAAAAAATTATAAACGAATACTTGCATCCATGGACCGTACTCGTAGATCAATGCAAGCCAGGGTGCCGAGTTATCGAATCTTAGAGAAGGGCGGATCCATTCTTTTTCTCCGAACCAAACCACGAGTTCCGTACAGATTGGAAGGAAAGAAAAAAGAAAAATGCTGATCGGATGAATGAACTTACTTAGGTTCGCAACCCTTAAACAGAGAAAGGGAAGGGATGCGATCAATAGATCGGAACCTATAAATTGGAAATCATCCCAGAAGATGATATTCTCCGGTTTGATACAAACGATCTCCCAAAAATAGCCGAAGCTATATAGGATCATTCCTAAACATACAAGAATGAATTCAGGAGCACCGGAGGTTTGTCTGTTCTTTATTCCCAAACGAAATGTCAGGATGGAAAGAAGAAAACTAAATAAGGGAAGAATGGCGTAAGGAGTCCATTTAAACCAGGATAGAGATTGGACGTCCATTCCCATGCATACAAATTTTGAAAGCATTCCCCTAGGCTCAAGGAGAAAGTTTCAAAGAATAAAATATAGGACGAAGTAATCAGGATCTATCCCTCTTGTAGGAAGAAATCCATCTCTTAAGTAAAGAATTTATGGATAAAATTACAGTTCTAGTTCTGTAAACCGACCGGAGTTTCTTGCTCTCCGCCTAAGGTGAAGTAGAAGGAGGCACCTTCACCTAATTTCCCTTCTGCCCAAACGGAACCTTTGTATCTTGTGACAATTCTGTGTACAATTGCAAGTCCCACTCCGGTGCCATCAAACTCGTCCTGTCTATGTAATCTTTGGAAGACTCCGAATAAACGGTTATAGTATTTCATATCGAAACCTGCTCCGTTGTCTTTCACGAAGAATGCCTTACCTTTTTCGGTTTCAGTAATCCCAATTTCTACTCTAGGATTTTCTTTTTTGGCGGAATATTTTACCGCATTGGAGATTAGATTCTGAAATACATAGGACATCATATCTTTGTCAGTAGTAACATTCGTTAAAGGATGTACTATGATCTCAGCATTATGATCCGTTTGGTCATTGATTTGTTTGACTACACTTTCTGCGACTTCAGTAAGATCGAAGGTAGAATTTCTTAATTCTCTTTTTCCTATCCTGGAGAATTCGAGCAGATTATCGATCAGGTTCTCCATTCTTTTGGTGGACTCTATCAGAACGTTCAGGAAACGTACCCCTTCCGAATCCAAAACGGAACTATGATCTTCTAAGAGCATTTGTGTATAACCTTGGATAGCCCTTAAAGGAGCTCTAAGATCATGGGAAACCGAATAAGAGAAAGCTTCCAATTCTGCATTCGCATATTCTAATTCGAAATTTTTCTGTTCGATCCATTCCAAACTTTTTTTACGATCTGCAGCAATGGAAAGAAGAGATTTGACTCTTATGATCAATTCTTCCGGATGAAAAGGTTTAAAAAGATATTCATCCGCTTTCGCTTCCCAACCTTTTAACATTGCTTCTCTATGAGTTAGTGCAGTAAGAAGGACCACGATCGTTTTGGAAGCAGAAGGATCATTTTTGATCTGTTTACAAAGTTCAATCCCGTCAGTGTCCGGCATCATTACATCTGAGAGAACTAGATCAGGTGCCCAAGAAAGAACATACATAAAACCTTCTTTTCCATTCTTTGCAGTTTTGATCCTACAAAAAGGGGAAAGTAAGGAACTAATATAGCGGGAAAGATCCTCATTGTCTTCGCAGATCAATACTTTAGGTTTTTCGGAAGATTCTGAAATTTCTTCCATCGAGAATTCATTGATGGAGAATTTTGGAGCCTGGGAAAGTATCTTGGATGAGTGTGAATGATTCTCCTTATTCTCGGAGACGGATACTGGGATGTCGACTGCGAAGGAACTTCCGGCGCCGACCTTACTTTCTAAATGAACAGAACCATTCAGAAGTTCGGAAAATTCTTTTACCATGGCAAGACCAAGGCCTGTTCCACCATATCTTCTCGTGGAAGAACCTTCTGCTTGTTGGAATTTTTTGAAAATAATTTTTTGATCTTCTTCCGAAATCCCGATCCCGGAATCTTTTACGACTAAACGTAAAATTCCTTCTGAGAATGATAGGATCACGAAAATATTTCCGCCTTCCGGAGTGAATTTTAAAGCATTGGAAAGAAGATTAAAAATGATCCTTTCAAAAAGATAACGGTCGATTAATATGTTCAGATCGGAAGAAGGTAGATCCGTTTGGATCCGGATACTTTTTTCCAAAGCGCTAGGTTCGAAATCCTTTAAGATCAGTCGGATCAGATTGCTAACGTTTATGGGTTCTAATTCCACTTTCATTTTGCCCGCTTCGAATTTAGAAAAATCCAGAAGACTATTTACCATCTGTAAAAGTCGGACAGAATTATTATGGACCGTCTCCAGCATTTGGGCTTGGTTTGAAGAAAGATTTTTACTTTTATCGGAAAGAATAGATTCTACAGGTGCTAGGATTAAACTCAATGGAGTTCTAAGCTCATGGGATACGTTCGCAAAAAACTCGCTCTTGATCTTTTCGGAATCTCTTAAACTTTTATTTGCTTCTTGAAGTTCTTGGGAACGGCGAATAATTTCAGTTTCCATTTCCTCCGTTTTTGAACGAAGTGCTTCCGTCATTTCGGATTGTTTTTCACCCTTCTGTTTTAAGAGAACGAATTCGGTAATGTCCTCCGCTTTATGGATAATATATACTACCTTTCCTTTTTTATCTAAGACCGGAACGTTTATAGGACTCCAATATTTTACGGTGAATCCGCCCCCGTCCTGCTCAGGGCGTCGTACATCGTATTTTTGAACAGCCATCGTGTCTTGCGCCTTGGTTTCTAAAGCTCGGAGTAGGGAATTGCGAAGATTACTGACACCAGTCGCTTCCGGATCGTCAGGGTTATCCGGGAAAACATCGAAGATCCCCCTGCCCAAAATTTTATCTCTTTCAGTCAGAGTTGCTTTGAGATATCCATCGCTTACCGCTACGATCTTCAATTCTGGAGAAAGAACTAAGAATAAGCTGGGAGCAGATTCAAATAGGACACGAAAATCGGGGGCGGACTCGGAAAATTGATCCATTCTAATTTGCCAAAAGCAGAAACGAAATTATAGATTCGTAACCGGAAGAATTCATTTCAAAAATTAAGAATATGGAAAAAACAGAATATCCAATTTTGGTAAAACTTCCATCAGATTCTTCTTATTTTTAGTCTAGCATAACTCGTTTTAGAATACAAGAAGTATCCTTTGAGTAATGCAGCTCACTGTAGGAATTCCCACCCAAATTTTTTAAGCACAACCTGTATAAATTTGTCTTTAAGAAACGCATAACGGATACCTTAAACAAAAGTCCTTAAAATTCGTTATTTGCTGGTAATAAGTCGAAAGACGGATAAAAAAGGCAAATTCCAAGAATAAGCGTCAAATGAGGTCTGGCGATTTCTTTTCCATCGGTAATTTTTTTGTGTCTGTGTGACTCAAGGGGCGAAGCTATATTCTAAATCTCAAATAATATACTATACATATATTTAGTTATTTTTACCTTCCTCCTATGCCTCAATCCATCAAAATTGGAAGTATTTGGGAGAATGGAATTTGTTTCTCAATAATTTCCTTTCCGTTCGATCGAGAATTGTATCTTAAACTCTCGAAAATTCCAAGGTCTTCTTGGGATCCGAATCTTAAACATTGGAAAATCCCTTTTTCGGAAGCCTTCTTATCCGATCTTGTTTCGGAATATAAGGAGAAGATCGATTCCGAAGTGGAGATCCTGCTTCTTCCCTTAAAAACTGAATTGCTTAGGAGAAATTATAGTAGAAAAACGTTAAGGTCTTATCTCCAATATAATCGAGCATTCTTAAAATATGCAAAGAAAAATCCGTATACGATCACTGAGTCCGATCTAAATGTATATCTGGACCGGATCTTATACGAGAAAAATCTCGCCTCAAACTCGATTAAGTCGCTCCTCCAAGCGCTAAAGTTCTATTATAATATCATAATAGGTACTAAATATCTAAGAAAGTATGCCCATCCCAAGCGAGAGAAACGAATTCCGGAATCTCTATCCAGAAATGAAGTAACTCGAATTATGGGGTCTCTTCCAAATCCTAAGCATCGACTTCTTTTGAGGATTTGTTATGGAGGAGGATTCAGAGTGAGTGAATTAGTTAAACTAAAAGGAAACGATCTGGACTGGGAAAAAAAATCGATCCGTATCCGACAAGGAAAGGGGAATAAAGACAGATTCACTCTTCTTCCAAGTAGCTGCAGAAAAGATCTTTCCGAGCTGATCAATAGGTTCGGCAAAGAATCTTGGATCTTTCCGGGACAGATCCCTAACCAACACCTCACCGTTAGAACCGCCGAAAAAATTTTCGAAATGGCTAAAAAGAAGGCGGGGATTACTAAAGAAGTTTCAATCCACGATCTTAGGCACGCTTTCGCTATCCATTTGCTCGAGTCAGGAACTTCTATCAAGATGATCCAAAGACTCCTGGGCCATGTTTCGGTCAAAACTACGGAAATTTATGCTCGCATTGTGGATCCAATGGTCTCTAAGATTAGAAGCCCTTTGGATGAGCTATAATTTTACGAACATTCGCCCATGTTATACTTTAATGCAAGATATACGAGCAAACGCAAAGTAGAAGTTAGACGAACAGCTCTGCATGATATTCGTTCCAAATTTTGCGGGCTTCCATGCCCGCTCGCTTTCATTAATATG
>NZ_RQGF01000007.1 GCF_004769615.1 Leptospira sarikeiensis
AATTTAAATCACATATCTTTGGTTTTTCGCAACCATTATTCTATACTTAGAAACACGGCACGCAAAGGCGCGAAGAATAAGAAGATCATTATCTAAAAGGAAAAAATTTATTTAATCAAAACGAAAATTGAGAATATAATAAAGAAGAATCTTTTTCCCTTCGCGGCTTCGCGTGAGAAATAATTACGATTTTCACTTAAGAGGCGCGGAGACGCAGAGGTTTTGGAAGAAGTTAGTGAACCGCCAGGGATACGAAGGGCTTTAGTCCGGGCTTGCCCGGATGAGCGGAACGCGAACCCGTAGTAGCCCGGTCCGAGCAACGCGAGGAGGCGGCCAAAAATTCTTAATCGTAATTTTTACCGGTGAACTTTTTCCAGATGGAAGACAAATGTTCTCTGATCTTTCCTTCCATTCCGTTCTTGGTTGGTTTATAGAATTGAGGAGGGTTATCGGAAAGATCGTCCGGAAAATAGGAGAAAGGAACAAATCCGCCGAAATCATGAGGATATTTATATCCTTGGCTCGCTCCCTCCTTTTTATGAGTGGCAGTAGGAGCATTTCTAAGTCTATTAGGAATTTTTAAACTTGTTCCTCTTTCTTTTACAAAAGACATCGCAGCCCCGATCCCAAGATAAGACGCGTTGGATTTAGGACAGGAAGCAAGAAAGCTAGTAACTTGCCCAAGAATGATCCTACCTTCCGGCATTCCGATCGACTCCAATGCATGCAACCCCGCAACGGCCAAAGGTAGCCCATGAACGGACGCATTTCCTATATCTTCGGAAGCGAGTATGATCAGTCTTCTTGCGATAAAGATGGGATCTTCTCCTCCCTCCAACATCAAAGCCAAATAAAATAGTGCCGCGTCCGGATCACTTCCTCTGACGGATTTGATGAATGCCGAGATCACATCATAATGACTTTCCCCGCTTTGATCGTATTCGATCACCCTACTCTCTAAAAAAGTTTCCACGTCGGAAGCCTCTATAGTTGCTCCCACTTCTTTGGAGAGAACAAGACCTTCTAGATTGGAGAGTAGTTTTCGGGCATCTCCTCCTGAATATCGAATAAGAAGAGAACTTGCATCTTTTGTAATATTCGGTTTGGGATCCAAGGAATCGATCCCTCTCGAAAGTATTTCTAAAAGTTCATTCTCTCCTAAGGATTCAAGTCTTAGAACTTGGCATCTGGATAATAATGGTCTTGTGATCCTAAAGGATGGATTTTCGGTAGTAGCGCCGATCAAAACGATACTCCCTGTCTCCACACCTTTTAATAAACTATCTTGTTGGGAAGAACTGAATCTATGGATCTCGTCCAGAAATAAGAGGATACTTCCCTCTTTTTCGGATCTTTCCAATAGTTTTTTAATATCTGCAACACCGGTGGTGACTGCGTTATATTCTACAAATGGAAGTTTCCAAGTTTTTCCTAAGATACGAGCGATTGTGGACTTGCCTGTGCCTGGAGGTCCGTAAAGAAGAACACTAATCGGTTCTTTCCATTTTTGTAATTGAAGTTTTGCCTTTTCCTGCCCGATCACCTGATCGAAGGAAGAAGGTCTTATTTTATGAGGAAGGGGGGCCTTTTCAAATAGACTGCCCAAGTTCTTCTTCCAATTCTCTTTGGACTTTGCGAATGCAGGAGCGGATCGTCGAGTTGCACACGTCGCAGGCGCTATGACAACATACTAAGGATTGTTCTCTGATCTTTCCGTCCAAAACATTTTCTACGAGTTCCGAGATCCGCATAGGAAGCCCGAACCAATCCAAATTTTCTAGGATCAGTTCTTTTCTGGTTTTAGGGATCAGCCTGGGAGAATCGTCCTGCATCTTAGTTTATGTACCTATAATTTTGAAAGGAGTCAATCCGAATGTTCAGATCCCGATCCATCCACCCTTTATTAGATAGTAATAAATGATGAAGCGGGGGATCCTAAATAATGCTGCGGCAAAAAATAATCCGAATCTCATCTTCATTGCGCCTGCAGCAACCGATGTCCATGAATAAGGTAAAGGTGTAAGAGCAGCAAGCACCACCGCCCAAAAACCGAACCTTTTTACATACACTTCCAATTTTTCTTCATGATTGCGCATGAACTTAGTGAATGTATTCAGTTTTGGAAGTAGATATTTTCCTTGGGCATAAGAACAGGCTCCCGCGACTAAAGACCCAAGAGATGCAAAGAAGATTACCCAAAAATCTTCCATCTTTGCAGCAACCGCCAAGATCAAAAATGTATCAGGTGGAAAAAAAACATGAACTGAATCCGCAACGAGTATAGAGAGACCTACTCCATACACTCCTGTATAATCTAAGAAGATCCCTGCGATTTGTGTCACTCTCTCGTTGAAGAACCGAGCAAGTACGAGCACGAATATAAGTAAAAGTACGCTTGCGATCAGAGTTTGTTTGAGCAAGGAGGAGAGTAAATTCTCCGTCGAGTCTTGTAGTTTTTGGGATTCTGCCTTCAATTTTACCTGCGATGAAACATTCTTTCTAGATCTTCTCTCGTTAATTTGACGAGAGTTGGCCTTCCGTGAGGACAACGAGAAGGATTTTCACAATAACTCAGACGGTTCAACATCTCTGCGATTAGATGGTCGGACAATTGGTCCCCCTTTTTTACCGCGGATCTACAAGCAACACATTTGGCCATTAGATCGTAAAGTTCGGGCTCGGGAACCTCTTTGCCTCCGGTTCTATTCAAAAAATCTAAAACGATTTCTTTTTCATGTCCTGGGAGAAAATAACCCGGAACTTCTCTTAGGACCATTGTGTCTTCGCCCAATGATTCTAATTGTAGGCCGACTTCTTGGTATTCAGGAATACGATCCTTTATATCTTCCGCTTCTTGTTTAGAGACGGGGATACGAATAGGAGTGAGAAGTGGTTGAATGCCGTAATTTTTCTTTTTTAGTTTTCTTAGGACTTCTTCGTAACGGATCCTTTCATGAGCTGTATGCTGATCTATGATATAGAATCCGTCTTCTCCTTCTGCGAGGATGAATGTTTCGAATAATAATCCAAAATGTTTTTTCGGAATGAACTCGGAATGTTTGATCGGAATATCGGTAAGATCTTCTAACCTGGATCCTGGACCTACGGATTCTACAGGAAAGGAAGGAGAATGTTTTACTTCTTCATAAAGCGCTCCTCCCAAAAGTTGTTGTTCCGTTCCGGAAGTAGGCGCGGAAGAAAAAGAATACAGAGTCGATTCCATTCTTTTAGGTTCAGGACGAAGGAGCCTGTTTTTTAATTCCAGAAAACTGACTGGAGTGCTGGATCTGAGCTCTTTTTGGATGAGTTGCAAAAAGAATGTATTAAACCCTTCTTCATCCAAGAATCGGATCTCTTTTTTTGCAGGATGAACGTTTACATCTATAGACTCAGGATCTACTTCGAAAAACAGAAAGCAGTACGGATGCGCATTCGGAGGAATAAGTTCATCATAACATTTTTTCAATAGATGAGAAGAATATTTGATCTCTACTGGTCTTCCATTCACGAATATAAATTGCCCGGTGCGATTTGACTTATAAAAATCAGGATCACTGATATAACCTTTTGCCTTCCAACCCTTTCTTTCTAGTTGGACCTCCAACAAGTGATCCCTGAAATTTTCTCCAAATATGTCTATGATCCTTTCTCTTTTACTTTTTGGAGAAAGTCTATAGATCTCTTTATGATCTTGTACAAAACGAAAACGTATATCTTCTCTTGCGAGAGCTTGGATACTCACCTTGTCTCGGATCTTTTTGTCTTCGGATCGGACTGATTTTAGGAACTTTCTGCGTACTGGGGTATTATAAAAAAGATCTTCTACAAGTATCTTTGTGCCTTGAAAACCCGGGATCGCTTCCTTAGAAAGGATCTCTCCTTTTTCCGCTTTGATCTTCCAAGCGGTTGGCTCTCCGGTTCCTGTCTCAATCGTAAGTTTAGATACGGATGCGATGGATGCGAGCGCCTCTCCCCTAAATCCATAAGAGGATACTAACTCCAGATCCTTGAGTGTTCGGATCTTACTTGTCGCATGTCTTTTGATCGCTAGTGGGATATCTTCTTCGCTAATCCCGGATCCATTGTCCGAAAGTAAAAGAGAAGTTAAACCTCCGTCTCTGGATTCCACCTCGATGGTGTCCGCCCCAGCATCGACAGAGTTTTCCATCATTTCTTTTAAGACGGAATGTGCAGATTCGATCACTTCGCCCGCGGCGATCTGGTTGATGAGTTCCGGACTGAGTTCTTGGATCCTTCCCATAGTTCTTGGACCCAGATTGGTAGGGGGAAATCTTATGTCAAGATTGGATTTCGGGCTTGGATAGTGAGATTTCCAAGATAAACTCGGAACCTTTACCAGGTGTACTTTGGACCGAGATATCCCCGTCCATTTTCTGGGCCAATGCCTTACAAAGTGCAAGTCCAAGGCCCGCTCCTTGAAAAGGTTTGGTCACTCCCGAATCCACTTGTTGGAAAGGATTGAAGATAGAACTCAGTTTATCTTCCGGAATTCCGATACCTGAATCTTTGACCCTAAATTGAAGCCTATATTCCAGACGCGTTTCTTGGACCTTTTCGGCAGTAAGTCTCACAAATCCTCGAGCAGTGAACTTCTCCGCATTTTCCAAGAGAACAAGAAGCATTGTCTTAAATCTCTCTTCGTCCCCTTCCACTACTTCCGGAAGATTGTCGGATAAGGTTACTCCGAACTCCAGATTTTTTGCACGGATCTTATCTTCCACTCTCATTGCGGCCTCATAGATCGAAGCCTTGAGGCTGAATCGTTTATTCAAAAGAAATAATGTTCCTTTTTCTAAACTAGAGGCGTCCAGCATGGAACCTAGGATCACCATCATCGCGTCCCCACTTCTTTTGAGGAGTTCCAACATTTCCTTATGTTCCGGTTTTAGATCCGCATCCAATAACATCTGAGTAATCCCCATGATGCCGTTCATCGGAGTTCGAACTTCGTGATCCACGTTGATCAAAAATTCACTCTTTGCCTTGTTCGCGGCCTCTGCTTCATCTCTGGCAAATTCTAATTCTCTGGTCCTTTTTTTGACTAGTTCTTCCAAGTTCGTATTTAGGATCTCTTGGATTTTCTCTCTTTCCCTAAATCCACTCAACATCTTGCTAGATAAAGAAAGTGAATTTCCTAAAACGAAAACTCCTACTCCGATCCCGCTTAATTCCCAAGAATCTAAAATTTCCGCGTGGAATAATATCTCGCTACCTAAGAAGAAGAGTAAGAAAATAAACCCTGTCAGATAAATATAGGCTCCGACCATTTGGTTTTTCACAGCGCGGATCAAAACGACAAGCGAACAAGATCCATTAAAAATAAATAATAAATAGGAAGGGTTGATCAGATAAGAATATACTGCAGGTCCCGTAAATAATGTGATTAGGGTAAATACTCCCGCAAAAATATAACCTAGTTTTAAGAAAGTTTTTCCGAAATTGACCGGGAATACTGCTAAGAGAAAATGTTGGGCCAAAGGCATTCCCAAAAACCAAGTGATGAATTCGATCCTGAGATAAACTTCAGGTCCTACTAAAAAATGTTCCGGGAATAATCTCACCCCAGTGGAATATAATCTTAAACCTACTGTGATGGAGAATATCCCGAGTATAAAAGCGGAAGAATCTTTTTTATAGAATGCAGATACGAAAATATGGAATAAACCTAAGAAGAATAGGCCTCCGCATAGGATCCCTTCCAAATCCCTTCTGTCTAGATAATATCTACTTACACAATCCGCAGTTCCTAAAACTGGAGGTTTCCATAAACCTCCTTTTCTGTATTGATAATTAGAGATCTCTACGTCCAGATGAGCAAGCCCTTGCCAAGCGGGAAAAATAGAATAACTTGTTCTAAGCTCGAGCCCATCCAAAGTAGGATCTCCTACCTTTCCGACCTCGTTGATTAGTTTTCCGTTAAATAAGATCCTATAATTCGTTCCTTGATCGAACATGATCATATGTAGGCTTTCTACGGGAACATCCGAGAACAGGTCCACTCTATAGAGAGCTTTTCCGTATTTAGGATAATCTCCCTCGGAATGAAATGGCCATTCTGCAGATTTCCAACTTCCAGGTACTAAGGCTGTATTGAACTTCTCCGGCTCTTTAGGTAAACTCCTATCAGGAACTTCTCCCAACCATGCGAATTTCCAGTCCCCGGTCATCCGAAAACATTCTCCCTGGGATCTGGACTTTTCCCAATTTATAACACCATTTTCTAATGGAGCTTTATGAGGAGAAGGGGTGCAGGATGGGAAAAAAAAGATCGCGAAGATCGATACGAGTAGTACTTGTTTCGAGAAAATTCCCATGGAAGTGACTATCTTTTATCGTTTTACCGGAAAACGTCGAGGAGAAAATCCACATTCTAATGTGGGTTAGTTTAAACTGAATCCGCCTGAGAACTGATAAACGGTGCCTTAGGAGAAAGGAAATAACCGCTTAAAGAAGCAAATAAAACGGGAGTAAAATTGGAAACTCCAGTGAGCCCTGTTAATAGAATGGTAGTGCTGATCGGGGTCTTGGTTACTGAGGCATTCACCGAGGCCATTAAACATATAAGCAAAAAGGACTCGTTCTCGGAAGGAAAGAAATCCATAAAGAATCTACCTGCCACCGCCCCTACGAAAAATAAAGGTATGATAATACCTCCCCTCCAGCCGCTCGAAACAGTGATATTGATCGCGAGTATCTTCAATAAGGCTAGAGTCCCGAAGAAGATCCAATCTCCTTTTGTCACCACGATCTCATTCAATTGATCATGTCCGAAATATCTAGTTAAAGGTTCGTAATATGCGATACAACCCAGAAGGATCCCACCAAAAGTCGTTTTTACAAAAATAGGGAATTTTATTTTAGAGAAAGAAAATTTAGTTATTTTGAATATTCCATAAAAGATCCAGCCGACGGCCGCTCCCGCCATTCCGAAACCGATCGCGTATTGAAAATCCTCGATCCCTCCCGGAATATACTGAGGGAATTGCCAAGTTGGCCCGATCCCCATATCTGTCATAAAAAGGAATACGAAATATGCACTACAACTGGAAAGAAATGCAGGCAAAAGTGCCTCGTAATATTCCACCACATGTCTATGTTGTAGGATCTCCAACGCGAATAATGCCCCACCCAAAGGAGAACCGAATAAAGAAGTAAACCCTGCTGCCATCCCGGCAATGGTCATGGATCTAAGCTCTTCTCCTTCTAAACCTAATTTTTCGGCGAACCAACTTCCGAAAGAACCGGTTACTTGAACAAGAGGAGCTTCGGGGCCAGCGCTTCCTCCCGAAGAAATACTAAGTAAAGAAGAAAGCGCCATAGAAGGGTTATTTTTCGGATCTAACTTCCCTCCTCTAAAACGTATATTATCGATTACTAATGAGATTTCTCCCGGTTCTCCCAAGAAATAGATCAGTAATCCAATAAGGAGACCCGCCAAGGTCATGATCAGAATAATCGAATGTCCTTGAAACTCGGAAAGGAATTTGGTCAAAAACTCCAAAACTTTCCAGAATAATGCTGAAAATAGACCTGCAAATATTCCGAGGAGTACGTATAAGATACTCCAGCGGGAAAGCATGAATGGATTCTTTTTAGATATTATAAAAATTGGATTTTTTAAAAAGGATTGGATCCGATCCATATTTTATACCTATTCGAACGATCAGACGAAAAGAACTGCCTCTTTATTTCGAGAAGTCACCGTTCCGATCTTATGAACTAACTCTCCTTTTTCTTCCAATGCTCGGATCGCATCTTCTTCCGACTCCGGAGAAATTACGACTATGTATCCGATTCCCATATTGAAAGTGGAATACAATTCCTTTTCGCCAATGGATGGAAAATCCTTTTGGACTCTGGCAAAAAATGGATTCTCAGGAAGTTTGTCTCTTTTGATCTCTATCGCTAAGGAATCTGATAACACTCTTGGGATGTTTTCGTAGAAACCTCCTCCCGTGATATGAACCATTCCTTTTACTTCCACTTTCTTGATCAGATTTAGTATACTCTGAACATAGATACGAGTCGGACGAAAAGCGAATTCTTTCAAGAACTCGACTAACTCAGGATTTGCGGGAAGTTTTCTTCCTTCTTCCAAATATAATTTTCGGATCAAAGAAAATCCGTTACTATGAGGGCCGGAAGATTCCAAACCTAAAACGATATCCCCAGCTTTGATCTTGGATCCATCTATATGATCTTCTTTTTCTACCGCTCCGACTACGAAACCGCCTAAATCGTATTCGTCTGGATGCATTGTGCCAGGATGTTCTGCGGTTTCTCCTCCGAGTAAAGCGGCTCCGGAAAGTTTGCAACCTTTTACGATCCCTGCTACGATCCTTTCCATTCTTTCCGGGATCAATTTACCGCAGGCAATATAATCCAGGAAGAAAAGAGGCTCTCCTCCCGAGACTAAAATATCATTCACACACATCGCTACCAAATCGATCCCGATCGTATCGTGAATATTAAATAAACGTGCAAGTTCTATCTTAGTTCCGACACCATCGGTGCCGCTGAGTAAAACCGGGTTTTTGTAATTTTTAAGGAAGGAAACGTCGAAGGCACCAGAGAATCCTCCCAAGCCACCTAGAACTCTAGGGCCATGAGTGGACTCCACGTTTTGTTTGATCTTTTGAACGAATTCTTGTCCGGCTTCCGTATCGACTCCGGCGGATTTATAACTGATGTTTTCTTGCATAGGCCCGATTTAAGAACAGAATTCTCCGATCGGGTCTAATGCACAGAAAAAAAGCTATTTCATTTTATCGATTTGTTCCATTGCAGCGAGTTCTCCCTGGGCTGCAGGACGGACCTTTAAGGCCTTAATTCCAGGTCCCAGATCCACAGCTTCTCCCGCTTTAACAAGCACTCTTGCTTCATCGTCTTTTCTGGTGATCTGAACACTTCCCTCTCTTACTGCAAAGGTTCCGGTTTCATTCGCAGGATTAACCTGCCCCCAAAATTGGGTCCCACGAACTGCGGCTACTACCGTAGGAGTGTCAATGGAGATGGACTCATTCTTCTTAAGTTTGGCAACCTTAACGAGAATATTACCGGAATTGATCTTAATATAATTCTGATCCGCTCTTAATGCCGCGATAGAAGCTTCGGAACCACCCAAGAGACGAACTGTCCCTAAAGTAGTAGTTAAATCCAAGGTAGCATCTTGATCCGTTTTTACAATTTCAGATTCGATTACTCGATCATTTGCCTTTAAAACGGCCCCTGCTTTCTCTGCAGTAGCCTTACCTACGATAAACGATACGATTGCATCCGTAGTTTCTTCCTCTTTAGGTTTGCAGAAGAATAAAAGATTCGGGATTAATACAATTAGAACTAACTTTTGTAAGGATATAGAGTTCATACGGATTCATAAACGTAATCGAAAGCGTCTAGTCCGGGAACTAAAAAATAGTTTTTTGGAAAAAAATTCTTACCTATTTTAGGTAGGTTCCGCAAACCCGAAGGTAAGCAATTTATGGGCGAAGCTTGCCGTTTTTTCTCCATTTGTTTCGGATGAAAAATACAATGTATGTGTAGGATGCCCCGGCTTCTCTTCCAAATGTAAGGATCTGACTAAATGGCGGACGGTCCCCTGGTTCCCGTCGTGCAGAATGGCCTCCGGATATAGTTCCTTAATTTCGTTTTTCAAGAATACGTAATGCGTGCATCCCAAAACTAAGGCCTTAATCCCCTGTTGTTTCGGGATTTCTAATATGTTTTTCAGAAGAAGTTTTGCTTCTTGCGATTTTCCGGCATCCACAAGGCTCGCGAGTCCGTCACAATTCAGATGAACTACCCTTTCCGAGGCGTCTAATTCAGATTTTAGTTCCTGCAATTTTTCTTCTCTATGAGTAACAGAGGTTGCAAGTAACGCGATCTTTTCTCCAGGATGAGCAAGAAGTGCAGGCTTGATCGCAGGCTCCATTCCAAAGACCGGAACGGAGAGTTCTTCTCTTAATTTAGATGCAGAAGCTGAGGTTGCAGTATTACAAGCAAGAAGGATTGCATCCACTTCTTCTTTTAGAAGGAAATTACAAACATTCCGTGTGAGTTCCAACACCTCGAAGGTCTTCTTCTCTCCATAGGGAGCATGAGCAAGATCTCCGTAATATAAAAAATCTGCAGAATATGGAAGCTCCAGCAACTCTTTTAGAACGGAGAGCCCCCCCATTCCGGAATCCATTACTCCGATTTTAGGAACTCTATTCTGATTGCCATTCATATCCTAGGCGGACTTAGTATAATCTTCTATACTCTTTCTTAAAGTGTTGTAGATCCAAAGGAATTTCTCTTCGTCTTCTTCCAAAAGTGTGACCCTAAAGCCGTCCCGATCAGTACAGAAAGAAGAAAGTGGAACCACACAGATCCCTGTAGAAGCCAGAAGATAATAAACGAACCTTCTATCCGGAGCACAATTCCCGAGTAGAGGTTTAATAAATTCTTCCGCCTTGGAATTAGAGATAGGAAGAGTCATCTTATCGTTTAAAACTCCCTTATCAAAGGCTACAGTTAAATAAAATGCTCCCTTAGGTTCTACTACAGTGACTCCCTTTAGACCCTTAAAGGCTTCCGTTCCAAGTTTTGCCTTTTTCTTGAACTTCTCATTTCTTTCTTTTAAATGAGGCAAAAACTGAGGATGGGAATACACTTCAGGGATCGCCATCTGAGGAAGAGTAGTAGAACATACTTCCAACATTTTAGCGTCCAGAAGAGATTTTGCATAACGTGCAAAAACAGGATCCTTATCCTTATTGAATATCTCGAGCCAACCGCATCTTCCACCCGGCCAAGGAAATTCCTTGGAAACGGAACGAAGTGCCATTCCAGGCACCTTATTTCCGATCACTTCGGAAAGATGGATTGTACCAGTCTCTGAATAATTAACATGAGCATAGGTCTCGTCGCAGATAAGCATTACATCGTATTTCTCTGCGATCTTAACGATCTCACGCATTACATTTTTATCATATACTGCGCCAGTAGGATTGTCCGGATTGATAAGTAGAATCCCTGCGATGGAATCGTTGTATTTGACCTTATTCTCTATGTCTTCCAAATCAGGCATCCATCCCTGCTCCGGATTTAGATTATAAGTCATATGCTCATAACCAGAGTGAGCAGCTTCCGCAGAAGATAGAGTGGAATATGCAGGGCTTGGTCCTATGACCCTTGCTTCTCTTCTTAAAAATCCGAAAATTTTAGCGACAGCATCTCCGAGCCCGTTGAAAAATAAAATATCATCTGCTGTGATCTGGGCCCCGCCTCTTTCGTTCACTTTTCCTGCGAGGAAGGTCCTTGTTTTTTCGAATCCTTGAGTGGCTGTATAGGCCCAGGATTTATCTTCCAATACTAGATCGGAAACGATCTTCTTTAACCAAGGCGCGACTTTTTCGCCTTTTTGGATCGGATCTCCGATATTCTCGTACGTGATCGGAACCCCGAGTGCTTCTAATTTTTTAGCAACCCCTACGATCTGGCGGATCTCATAAATAAGAGCGTCCGCTCCGCTATGAACGATATTTCTTCTCATGCTCTAGCCTTATGCTTGCAGAAAACTATTTCTGTATCAGTCGAACGGTAAGTTCTTCCAGGTTTTTCTCTCTGTAAATTCTGAGTTTTAACCTACCGCCTAGTCCTACTATTCCGACCTGTTCCCTCAGATCATTAATATTTTTAACTTGGACCCCGTTTGCTTCCATAATGAAATCATATCGTTTCAGTCCGGAACTTTCTGCGGAAGAACCTGCATCCATATCGTAAACCAAGACTCCTTTCCAGTCTGTAGGAATTCCTAATGCTTTACGATGGTCCGGTAAAGGAACTGTTGCCATGACTCCGAGGGTGGCAGGACGGATAATTCTTCCCTTATTTTCCTCAATGAGCTGGATGATCTTTTTGGCATAATTCATGGGGATCGCAAAACCGATACCTGTGTTCCTACCTGAATCGCTTCGAATCAGACGATTGATCCCGATCACTTCTCCATAAATATTTAATAGAGGTCCGCCGCTGGAACCTGGGTTGATCATACTATCAGTCTGGATATGGGTTTGGCCAGTCTCGTCCAGATCTTCCCTATATTTTGCGGAAACCACTCCGACTGAGAAAGATCTTTCCAGACCGAAAGGAGAACCGATCGCGATCGCCCAATCTCCCACTTCTATCTTGTCAGAGTCTCCGAAAGAAACAGGTTTGAGCCCGCTCCCTTCCTTGATCTTTAAAAGTGCAATGTCCGCTCTTTCATGACTTCCTACAAATTTTGCAGGGTATACACTTCCATCGGAAGCGATCACTTCTATACTTTCTGCGTCCGAGATCACATGAAAATTTGTGACCACATAACCCTTCTCATGGATCAAAAATCCACTTCCGAAAGAGGAAAGTTTTTCGGTTCGATAATCGAAGTATTGGTACGGGCTTGTAATCGCCTCGGTTTTTTTGGTTCGAATGGAAACCACAGAATCTTTTACAGAATTATATACATTTCGAAATGCATTCTGTAATTGGATACCGGCTCTTTGATCGGAATATCCAAGAGGTTTTCCGCCCCGGAAAAAGGAGGACAAACCTCCTTCTCCAGGAAGAATTAGGACGAATAGGAATAAAACCAAAAGTCCGATATTTACCCAAACGATTTTAGGAAGACGAATTTTCATGCAACCAGACTCAACCCATTCTCCTTCGTACAGAAAGAATCGTCGACTCGGATTCTTTTCCGGGATCCCTATTTTGTTTTTTATCTTTTTTTCGGGGCAAGGTTGTATTCCTTACCTTTATCATTTGGGAAAGGAGCAGGCAAAAATCCTCCTACAAAGAAGACCGATCGGCGAAGTTCTTCAAGATCCGGAAATCTCGGAAGCTACCAAACAAAAACTGATCCAAGTGGAGAAGATCAGAGAATTCGGGGTCCAAGAACTTTCACTTTCTCCAAAAGGAGGATTTAAAAGTTTCGTTCAATTGGATCGCCCAGCAATCGGCTGGCATGTAAGCGCCTGTCATCCTCTTAAGTTCGAATCTTACACCTGGTGGTTCCCTATTGCAGGAAGAGTCCCATACAAAGGTTATTTCTCTTTAGAAAAAGCAAAAGAAGAGGAAAAAAATCTAAAGGATCAAGGTTTCGACACTAGAATACGGGTCACGGCAGGATATTCCACATTGGGTTGGTTCGAAGATCCATTATTCTCTTCTCAATTATATGAAGATCCGGGAGATCTTTCTTCCATAGTGATCCACGAAATGGCCCATGCAACAGTGTATTTTCCGGGAGATACTTTGTTTAATGAGAGTTATGCGAGCTTCGTAGAGGATGAAGGCTCGGAAGCATACTTATTAAAGATCGGTGGCCCAAAATTATTAGAAGAAAGGAAAAGATCCGATAAAGAAATTTCTGATTATAAAAATTTAATACTAAAGACAGCAAATCTTCTAAAAGCCTCTTACGAAAAAAGAGGAACAGACGAAGAGTTATTATCCAGAAAAACCGAGATCTTATCCGACTTCAAAAAGAATTTAATCGATTCCAAATGGACCAAGATCAATGGTAAAAAACTTTCGGAAAAAGATTGGAATAACGAGGATTTTATAGGAATGCTTAGATATAATTCCGGAACTACTTATTTCAAAAAGAAATTTCAAGAATCCGGCGGGAACTTTTCCAAATTCCATGAAGAGATGAAAAAACTCATCGAAAAAACTCCGGAAGAGAGGAAAGTATTATTGGATGAAAAAAATTAAGTCTCTTCTATAATACAAAACCTTAAGGGATAGATCTTTCAGATCGAAAAACGATTGTATCTGCTTTCTAAAAGTATCTCTTTTTTAAAATTGGAAAAATTCGGATCGTTTTATACTTTTCAAATCAAATACGAATAGGATACTTTCATTCGAATGTCTGGTCTAGGAAAAATCAAAAGGTATCCTTATCTTATTCTTCCTATTTTTTTATTCCAGTTCTCCTTCTCCTATTACTCCCTCCCTAGTAGTCCGGAAACCGGATATCAGATCAAACAAAGAATACATAAGACCCTACAAAAATGGACTCATAAAGCGGATATGGATGAGGAAGGAATCTACTCGAGTTGGATGTCTGATTCCTCGGAATACGATCCATCTAATGAGACTTCCGATTTTCTAATATTCAAGTTCTTTACTCAAACCTCAAAAAAGCAACTTTCCTGCGGATCTCAATTCGTTTTGTCGAATTTGCTCACAGATCTGCCTCCTCCCTTGCCGATTTAAATATTAACATTTATTAAAATATTCGGATCGGATCCTAAAATTACATAGGGAGTATTCCAGTATGTACTCATATATATTCATAAAAAAGCGCGTTCTCATTCTATTATATTTAACCGTATTCTGTCTATCTCTGGAGGCAGATCCCCCAGATCCGGAGGCTGAGACAGTGGTTCCTAACGTTAAATCCATAAGTTTAAAGGAGGCGGAGGAATTGTTCTTAAAGAATAATCTATCTCTTCTCGCCTCCAGGCTGGACGTGGAATCCAGAAAAGGGGCCGTATTACAGGCAGGGCTTTGGGACAATCCTTCTGTGTTTTTGGACCAAAACGTCTATAATCAAAATACCGGAGTTTATTTAGATACCACAAGACATGGGCAAACCGCGATCCAAGTCCAACAGTTATTCCTTCTAGCCGGCAAACGGGATAAGAGGATCCGCCTCTCTAAATGGAATCAGGAAATTGCAGAACAGTTATTTTACGACACTCTTAGGTCCTTAAGATTGGAGCTTAGATCTACCTTTTACGGATTATATTTTTCCAAGAAGGCTTTAGAATTTTACGATGAAAGTATTCCACAGGTAAGAACCACTATAGTAGGTGCAGAAAAAGTCTACAAAAGCAGAGAGTTACTTCTTTCCGAGGTTTTACGCTTAAAGGCAATCCTTTTTCGCTTAGAAACCGATCGTTCGGAATTAGTAAAGGATATCTTAGACAAAGAAGCTTCCCTTCGAGTATTACTTAACGAGCCAAGTTTCATAGATTCGGAAATCTCCCCAGCTTATATTCCAAATAGTGAATATACTCCCCTTACTCCCGGGTTGGACCAAAATGAGCTCATCAATAATGCAATGGAATGGAGACCTGACCTGAGAAGTATGGAATTTGCAGTCAAAGCAGAACAGACCAATCTTTCCTTACAAAAAGCAATGGCCATTCCGGATATCGCTCTAGGCGGAAGCTGGGATAGAGCGGGAAATTATATACAGAATTATTATGGAGTCACTGTATCCACTACCCTTCCAGTATTCGATAGGAACCAGGGGAATATAAAAACCTCGGAAATGGCCTTGGCTTCCAAAAAAGCCGCGTACGAAGAAAAACGATTGAGTGTAAAAACGGAAGTAAAAGCAGCAATAGCAAAGCTTAAGGAAAAAGAGAGAGTATTCGGTGAGTATAGGAATTATTTCACACAGGATTATAAAAATTTAGCCAATCTAATGATAGAAAATTATAGAAAAAAGTACATTACAATTTTACAATTTGCTGATTTTTATGAATCATACAGCGATAGTATAGTGAAAGCTATACGTTTAAACTCAGACCTGATGGAATCTTTAGAGATATTGAATAGTAGCATCGGAAAAACGATCTTAGGAGCGGACAAATAGATGATTTCTTCTATGTACGAACGTTACCTGAAAGGAAGACCTAAGAGATGGCTCCTTATTCTCATTTTTATAATATTCGGATTTTGGCTGAACTCATGGTATTCTTCCCATAAGCAGAAACAAGTCTGGAAGGAAGAAAAGGACAGAAGTCCCAAAGTTACCGAAAACGGGCAACATATAGAATTCCCATCTGATTCTCCTGCACTCGCAAAATTCGAAACAGTAAAAGTAGGGATCGGCAACGCTTCTTTTTCGGTTCTTGCTCCTGCAAGGGTGATCGCAAGTATCAATACTTCAGTAAACTCGGGAGAAAAGATCATTCTTTTCGATTCCGGAGAAACCACCCAAATCTATGCGGAATACAAAAGAGGGAGAGCAGTAACTTCTAAAGCATTAAAGGATCTGAGTCGAGTCAGAGATATGTATGCAAATCAAGCGGCTACAGGAAGAGAAGTCGCCGAAGCAGAATCGAATTTTGCGATCGCCAAATCGGAAAGTGCGGAAGCGGAATCAAAACTTAGGACCATCGGTTTTAATCCAAAAGAATTGGATTCTGTTACGGGTTCTTCTCTTTGGCTTATATGCGATGTGCCTGAATCACAATTAAGCGAAGTTCAAAAAGGTGAAGAAGTGCGGATCCAATTCTCCTCTTTTCCCGGAAAAATATTTTTGGGAGAGGCGGAAGCTGTGGGAGAAGTAGTGGATCCTATATTAAGAACTGTTAAAGTTCGGGTCACCATCAGAAATCCCAAAGACAAAATCCTTCCCGGAATGTATGCCAGAGTGGATTTCGGCGATCCAAGGACTTCCGTCATAGTATTACCGAATAATTCCATAGTCACTGTAGACGAAAAAAGTTACGTTTTCATCCAGGAAGAACCAGGAGTATTCAAAAGAAGGCAGGTCGTACTAGGCACTTCGGGAGAAGACAGAACGATCATTAACGGAGGTCTCCAAACAGGAGATAACGTCATCATAAACGGGGCCTTTCTTTTAAAAGGTTTAAGTTTCGGATTCTAAAATGGTAGATAAACTCATCTCCTTTTGTTTGGAAAATAGGATCCCTAGTATAACACTTGCTATTTCCATTTTAGGCTTCGGGCTTTGGTCCTGGTCCGATCTAAAAAAAGAAGCATATCCGGATGTGGGAGACACTCAAGTGAGTGTTATAGCACTTCTACCCGGAAAAGCCGCATTAGAAGTGGAAAGAAGGATTACTCTTCCTTTGGAAAGAGGATTAAATTCTGTACCGTATGTTCTTACCAGAAGATCTAAAACAATTTTCGGGTTAAGCGTTTTACAATTCGTATTCGAAGATGGGATCTCTGATTTTACTGCGAGACAACTCGTTTTAGAAAGATTGAATAATGTGGAATTGCCGGAAGAAGCGGAAGTAAGTCTTGCACCCTTGACCGGACCTGTGGGAGAAATTTTTCGTTATACCATAGAAGCGGATCCGGAATGGACACCTATGGAGCTCCGAACATTACAGGATTGGGTGATCATCCCTTCCCTAAGACAGGTTCCGGGTGTCGCGGATATAGTAAATTTCGGCGGTCTTGAAAAGCAGATCCATATCATCACCTCTCCTAATAGATTGTATAGATATCATCTTTCTCTTTCCGATCTGATGGAAGCTGTTAAAAATAATAATCGGAACACAGGCGGAAATATACTCACGAGAGGAGAACAAGGTTTCGTAGTACGCGGGTTAGGTGCTATCCAAACTAAAGAAGATATAGAGAATATAGTGGTCACTGCGGTTGGTGGAACTCCGATTTATATCAGTAATCTTGCCTCAGTGGAAGAATATCCCAGATATCCGGACGGGATCTTCAGCTATAGTCTTCGAAATCCGATTACCGGAGAGATCAAGGCCAGAAATTCAGGCATCCAAGGTCTGATCGCGATGAGAAGAGGAGAAAACCCTTCCGAAGTTATCGAAAGGGTCCGAGATAGGATCGACTTTATCAATAAACATCTCCTTCCTAAAGAAGTTAAGATAGTAGCGACTTACGATCGGACCGAGTTAGTAGATTATACGATCCGCACCGTATATCACACTTTATTCGAGGGTGTTAGTATAGTTACCCTCGTTCTCATTTTTTTCCTCGGAAGTTTAAGATCCGCTCTCGTGGTAGCCTGCACGATCCCTATCTCTTTGTTATTCGGATTTACGATGATGAAACTGACAGGGATCCCAGCCAACCTGCTCTCTTTGGGAGCGATCGATTTCGGGATCATAGTCGACGGGGCCGTGGTCATGGTGGAGAATATTTTTAGAAAATATTCGGATCATAGAAAAACTCATCGGGCCGGGGCCGGGTTTGCGGAAATTTTAGATCTTACAAAAACATCCGCCACCGAAGTCGGAAAAGAGATCTTCTTTTCGATCACGATCATCATATTCGCATATCTTCCTATCTTCACTTTCCAAAGGATAGAAGGAAAATTATTCTCTCCTATGGCATTCACTCTTTCATATGCTATATTAGGAAGCCTACTACTAACACTTACCGTAATTCCAGTGCTAATGGCCTTGCTTTATAGATCTAAAATGGGATCCTATTCCGACATTCCCTTAGAATGGAAAAACCCGGTCTTAGAAAGACTATTAAAACTTTATGATACAGTTATAAACTTCGCTTTAAAGTCCCCCGGAAAAACCGTAGGATATTCCCTCGGGATCGTATTATTCACCTTTACTATAGGTTTTGTCAGATTGGGGACGGAGTTCCTACCGGAGTTGGACGAAGGAGCGATCAATGTAAGATGTTTTTTCCCTGTGGGTATGCATATAAGAGGTGCTGAAAAATACATCCCATCCATTAAGGAATCTTTATTAAAGCACGAACAGATCTCAGTTGTATTGACCCAATTAGGAAGAAATGACGAAGGAACGGATCCCTATGGACCGAATCGTTTAGAAATTCTTGTAGGCCTAAAAGACTACGAGCTTTGGAAGGAAAAAATTCCCAAGGCGGAACTTTTAAGAAGGATCAAAAAAGATCTGCAAGATATTCTTCCCGGAGTACAACTTCTTTTTTCTCAACCGATCTTAGATAATGTTACCGAATCGGTTACTGGGAGTGTTTCTGATCTTGCGATCTTTTTAAATGGAGAAGATCTTAAGGAACTTAGAAAAACCGCGGACGAGATCTTGGAGATCATTCGAGAAATTCACGGAGCTACAGAATCCGGGATAGAACAGGAAAGAGATCAAGCACAACTCTCCATAGAAGTGAACCGAAAAAACTCCGCAAGATACGGGATCAACGCTTCGGATATCCTAGATACAGTGGAAGCTGCGATCGGTGGCAAAGAAGTGGGGGAACTTTATGATGGCCCGAGAAGATTCGATATAGTAGTAAGATATACCACGGACTTCCGATCTTCTTTAGAATCGGTCAAAAATCTTTTAGTCAGTTCTCCTAGTGGAGGAAGGATACCGCTTTCAGAACTCGCAACAATAGAATTAAAAGACGGCCCCACGATCATCCAAAGACAGGATGGAAAAAGGCAGATCTCTGTGCGCACCAATATTAGAGGAAGGGACCAGGGAAGTTTCGTCCAAGAAGCGAAACAGAAAATTTCCGAAAAAGTTACACTGCCCGAAGGGATCAATATAGGCTGGGGAGGCCAATTCGAAAATTTAACTAGAGCCGGAGAAAGATTAAGAATAGTGATCCCTGCAACCCTAGGGCTCATATTCTGTTTTCTATTTGCGATTTTCAGGATTCCGCGTTATGCACTATTGGGTCTCGCAGGACTTCCTATCTCGGTTACAGGAGGAATACTTGCACTCCAATTAAGAGGGATGAATTTTTCAGTCTCGGCAGGAGTTGGATTTGTTTCTCTTTTCGGAATTTCTACAATGACCTGCGTATTATTCGTTTCCAGGATGTTACATTTACTCAGTGACGGACATCATCCTGATTTGAAAAATTCGGTATTAGAAGCCGCAAAATTACAGTTCAGGCCTAGGATCATGACAGTACTTCTTGCATTACTCGGTTTAATCCCTGCAGCGACCGCCACAGGAATAGGTTCAGACGTACAACGGCCATTGGCGACGGTAATTGTAGGAGGTCTTACATTGGAAATATTTACCCTGGTTTATCTGCCTTGCATATTCTATTTGGTGGAAAAATCGAAATCTCCTCTTGCAAGGTCTCACAAATAAAATTGAGAGTTATTCTTTTAGAACAAAAGAGGTCGTGAATAATCTGTATCCGTTCCAATATTTATCCACCGGATACAGTTCTTTCATGATCTCCATCGTTTTTAGAAAACGATTCCTTAAGGAAGTTTTAGAGTCTTCTTTTCTAGAGGAGATCTCCCGTAAAAATCTGGAGTTATGAGTATCCGCTTGGAATCCCAAGTTCACGATCCCAGGCCCCTTCCATGACTTACCCAAATAATATAAGGAATCCTTTAAGTTCAAAGAAGAGTTCCCAAAACCTTCCAAAAAAGAAGAAGAGAGCATCCATACACCTTGCAAGGAAGGAGGTTCAACTTCAGAAACGGATCTGTTCCCATAGAGAACTCCATTCTCGGAATCCGTTATGAGAGGGACTCGAATAATATGGAACGGTGTCACGAAAGGATTTCCTTTCGGAGATAATTCTAGATTTTCTAATTTTAATAACTGAGAATACCAATCCGGAGAAGAAGAATCATCCTTGGTTATGATCCCGAACCCATCCCAAAATTCATTTCTCTCTTTATGGATCGGGTTTTTCAATAATGTCTCAGGATCTGATACGTAATAGATCTCTTCCTCAGACTTAGGAAGGATAGGAGCCAAAAAATAATAAGAAGAAAGATACAAATACGTAGTTTTATTTTTCGTTAAACGTATGTTCTGACGTATCTCAGTTTCTAAACCTTCTCTCAATAAAACCTCGGCCCCTCCTTTTTCAGCTTCCTCATTATATTTATAGATGGAAGCACGGACCCTTCGATTATCTTTGAATGCGAGATCTCCCTTGGATTTGCCCTTCGTAAATTTGATATAAAATGTTTTTAAGCCTAGATCAGCTAAGGCCACAAACTCTTGGTTCTCCGGAATTTTTTCCTCTAAAGAAAATGAAACCTGATTAAATGTAGGAAGATCCGAATAATACGGTATCCTTCCAAGGAGCGGGAACCGAACTGCTGAGATTTTATCCTTGATCAGAGAAAGATCAAAGAATGTCTCTGAATCATTTTGCTGGAAGGACAATGTTTGTAAATATGTTATAAAATCGTTAAATTCTCTTCTTTCTCTCGGAGAAAATTTTCTCTTTTTCCGATGGGATACAAAACGATTCGTTATCTCCACAAACTCGGAAGATTTTTTGCCGGAGGCATTTTCATATTCTTTGAGATATTCTGAAAAATCTTGATCATTATTTTTCTCCGGCTTCTTACCTTCTAAGTAGGAAATTTTGGAGTTTAAGAATCTGATCTCCTGAGAATCCTTAGAAAGACTTTCAGCTTTAGAGATCCAAGATTTGGCCTTCTCATATTCACCCCTAGATAAATAAGCCCTTGCAAATTCCAGAATGACCCGGATCTGTCTCGGAACATTCTTCCTATTTTTTTCGGATTCTGCGAAAGAAGATAAAAACTCTTCCATTTCATTAGTTATTTCTTCCGGAAGAGAATATCGTAGGATATCCAACACGGAAGATCTGGACTCTGCATCCAAACTTTTGAAAAGATCCGAAGAGGAATTATGGATTTCCGAGTATAAGGAAAGTGGAGAGATCCTGGAACCTAATCTCTTACGATTTCCTAAGAACGCAAGATGCCTAGGATAATTTCTCTCTTGAGGATCCAGTTCGACTAAATTTTCGGACTCGATCCAATCTTCCTCTTCTTCGAGTAATGCTCTTTCTTTTCTGATACGAGTATTCATTTTCTTCCAATTCTCGGGATCAGGATCGGAAGAAATAGTTTGTTTCGCCAAATTTAGTTGTGACAATGCTAGATCCGGCTCGTAAATCTCCATTGCTAAATTAGAAAGTCTTAATCTATACAAAAACGGATCATAGATATCGGAAGATAAGATCTGATTCAGACCGGCTCCAGGATTTTTACCTTCTTTTAGACTTAGGATTGTATTTAAGATTTCGCTTTTCGGCTCCGGCAACGGTATCCCCTCACAGTCCTTATATTCGGTTTCCAATAATCTTGAAATACATAGATTCAATCCCAGATCTCTTTGCGATCTTTGATCCCGATCCTCGTAACGCAGCGTGAAGATCTTATTTAATGAAAGATCGGGATTGGACCTCTGATATGCTCTGAGCAAATCGGATTCTATTTTTAGGGCTAAATTTGAATTCTCCTCCGCATAAGATCTCGCCATATGCAAATCGGAGAATACATTCGAAAATTCGGATGCTCTTTCATCCTTTCTTGCTTTTGCAAAAAGTTTCTCTGCCTCTGAATTTTTAGTTCTTGGTTTTTCAGGGAGTTTTCCGAATCGAATTGCGGATGCGGATTGTTTTCCGGTTTTAATCTCTTCTAAGGTTTCACTTACACAAGTTCCATCTTTGCAAAAATATACAGCTTGAACGCCTGAACCAGCAAGCCCCGTATATAATCGGAGCATTTGATTCCAAGTAGGTTTTTCCGAATAAGTTAAAATGGCGGCGCTCAACCGATGGTTCCGTGAAAAAATTTGTCTTACTTCCAAAGTATCCTTAAAACGTTCTCCGAAATAAGAATCACCTTTTATCTCTGGAAAAGGGCTCACCAAAACATCAGTATCTTCTAATATACTTGTCCAATCATTCGAATCTACTTTTCTATACCCTGTGCTGTTCAGTTTTAAGAACGAAGCGATCGTTTTCGGAAGTAAATTCCTGGAAGAAGAAGGAATGGAATATGACCTAAATCGAAGTCCTGAAATCTTAGTATATAAACTCTCTCCTAAAGAAGTATTTCCAGGATCTATAATTAGATTACTTCCGGAATCCTTATAATTATTCGAAATCCATTCCAATGCCTTGGATCCATTTTCAAAGTTCAGGAATTTCACAGAGGAAGAATTACGTATTTTTGAATATACTCCACCTTTAGATTCTATCAGCCTGATCTCCGTCTCATTCTGTCTTAAAGATTCTTCAGAGATCTGACCGAAAGGATCCAAAAAAGCATTCTTATCCGGAAGTTTGGATCTTAAATTATCCAAAGATCTGGATACATCGGCACCGGACTTAACAAGAGCAAGTTCTTCTTTTTTAATCTCCCCTCTTGTTTCGAGAGCGATCTGGTATTTATAATAGCTATTTTTGAAACTTTTCCAGTCCGATTCGAATTTGACGTATTCGCTTCGAGCAGATCGGAATTCCCAATCCCCTCTTTGAAAATTACGAAAATATAATAATCTTTGGAGTCTTGCCCAATCCGAGAATGCTTGATTCGTATTTCCCGAATCTAATTCGGCGCGGATCTTCGTTTCATATAGGTCTCGAAGTAGAAAACTTTTATTGTCTGAAACAAGATGAAATTGTTTTTTTAATAACTCTTCCGCTTTGGTTAGTTTTGCTTTCGCTTGGTCCGTTTTTTTAGAAATGAGGTCTAGCCTAGCTTGTAATACCCAGGCTTGGAGAAGTTCCGCTCCAAAATAAAATTCATTGGCCATTTCTTCCGCGGATTTCAGACTTTCCGCGGCCCTTTCAGTATCTCCTAGCCTGAAGAACACGCTGGCCCTACTTAAAAAATGGAAAACTCTTTCTCTTCTAGGAAATGGATCTTTGGAAAGACCTACGATCTCCTTTGGAAGTCCGGAAGGAGTTTCCAATAGAGAAGCCGAAAGTCCTAACTTTTCGAAACCTTCCGTCCAATTCCCTTTTTTAAGCTCCTCTTCTCCGGAATAATAAAGCACCGTCGCCTTCAATATATCGAAATCATAATATTGTTTGTAAAAATCTTCTGAGCAAAGACGATTCCCTTCCAAAACATCCTCGGACCAGGAAGACATACAGGATCCCATTGAATTTCTTTTAAAGTTTTCCAATTCTATCAAAGAATTGCTCAACTCATCCGCATATTTTCCTTTGGAATTCGGATCGCCAGTTTCGATAGAAGCAAATAATGAATATAGATATTTTTTATAACTCGCAGGCGACTTTCCAGATAAGTTGGAGGAATCTTTTTCGAATTCGTTCTCATTTATATAAGCCGATTTAGCAGTTTCGAATTCATTTCTTTTATATGTAAAAAATCCAAGATCGGAATAGGATTGGGACTGGACTAGCTGCCCCGCCAAGGTTTTTCCTAATCCCTTTCTTCCTACATAATCCAAACGTTTATTTGTTTCTTCAGCAGCCAGACGGTAATTTTGCTCTAACACAAGATTATTCACTCGGATCCCGGAAGACAATAGAGGTTGGAAAACGGGAGGAATTGCTTCGGGAAATCTTCCTGATCCTGAAATTCTTACCGAATCCGGAAGTACAGTTTCAAAAACGAAATCCCAGATCGAATCCCAAACGGATTCCCAGAATTTAGGGCTTACTTTTTTAGGAAGCCAGATCGTTTTTCGGGACAATGCCTCCTGTTCTGCTTCCCTTAGATTTTCTTCCGATTTTGAAATATAACCTAATTTTTGATAAGAAATTGCTAATGCGTTCCTGATATTCACAGGATCCACAAGTCTTGACGGCTCGTTTAGATCCAATGCTTCCGTTAAATATGTGACAGCTTGGGAATATTCTCCCAATTCCATATGAGATAAACCGCTCAAAGTCCTAAGTAGAGTTAATTTCTCTCGATAACTTTGAAGGTTCTTCGCGTAATCACCGCCCGAATGTAATTGTAAAAATTCACTTTTAGAATATAGATCGGATGCGTTCTTTAATTTACGAACGGCATCCGAGTACCTGGACATGTACATAGAGGCTCGAGCAGAATTGAATAAAAAAACCGCCTTTTGTCTATAGTCCTCGAATTGAGCCTTAGATATTATATAATTCGAATAGGATTCCACTAAGGAGTATTGTTCATCTGCCTTGGGATAGTTTTTCAGAAGAAAATAATTATTCCCTAAATTCAATCTCAGATCCGAAAGAGCTTTTTTATTTGGAAAATTCTCCCCTAATAACTCCAAAATCTGGCTATAAAGCTCTATATTCTCTTCGAAGTTTTTCTCGGGAAAATATTTAGAATATTCTTCCTTATACTTTTCTTCATCATTCGGCTCCTTATCACTCGGCCTTCTCGATTTCATGATATCCACATACTGGTATAACCAACCTAGTAGTTGATACGCATCGTGATACGTCGGTTCCGCAAAAATGATCCATCTCAATTCATATTCCGCTTGTTTATAATCCCGAAGAGCAGCCTCTTTTTTAATCCGATCCATAGTCCCGGAATTATAATAATATGTTTCTCGGATCACGGATCTATTGATCAAATAATATGCATAACCGTATAATGTAGCGAGATCCAAGAAAGTTCGAGCTCGAGGAAGGATCTTTTCTTTTTCGAAATATTGATCAATAATGAAGAGTCCATCTTTTTTATCCAAAGGATCGAACTCAAGAGGATTCAAATTTCCTAAAATACCGGCAGAATTTTTCTCACTCACAGCTCTTGCAAGTTTGAAGGAAGTATCTACCATCAATTTTTGATAATAGATTGCGTAGTCTTTATAAACAGTATCCTGAAAGAGGCTTTTACTCTTTGCCAAGAACATGTTCTCGGTATTATAAAAATAGTGCAGAGATGCTTGTAAGAAGTCCGATCTATTCTCGTAATTTCTTGCTAAATTTTCGAAATATATAAAAAACCTCTCCATCTCCTTATCATCTATCTTCACTCCGGAATCATGATCATAATTTGCTAAAAAAGTACGAAGAGATTCCAGTGAAAATCCTACATTTCCTAGTCCTCGAAAATTAGAAGAACGAAGTAAATGTGTTTTCAAGAATAAAGGATCTTTGGGAACCAAATCCGCTAACAAAGGTTCAAGAAGGGAATTACTCTGGGCGAATGCGCCTTGCCCGGAAAGCGCTGCTGCCTTGGAATATATAATAAATTTATAAATTACGGGAGAACGTTCTTTAATAGAATTAGCCGATTCTATTTTTTCGGCCAAGGAAATCTTTTCCGAATCGGATTTCCCTGCAAAGATCTGGCTTTCAAACAAATCGTACAAATTCCTAAGTTCAATCGTTTTGGAATCCGATCCATTCGCTACTTGTAATAATGTTTCCGGAATGATCCAATCCTTCTTCTTTGCTTCTTTGAGTTGTAAAGAACCGATACTTCTTAAAATTTCATGAATATTATAATAGCCGGGGAATTTTCTAACAAGCTCCTGCCTGGACAAAAGTGCAGCTTCAATCTTACCGGTTTTTTCCTCTAAGTCCCCGATCTCTTCAAGTATTGCTCCCGCTACCTGAGCATCTGCAGATTGAGCCATACCAGAGTAATAATCCCTGATTGCTGCTATTCCTTTATTCTCCGACTCCAGAAAGAACACATATGCGAATCCCCATTTAGGATCCATACGGGAAGATCCCATTTCTTTTCTGATCTCCGAAACGTTTCCGGACTTTCTAAAAACAGAATATTTTTCATTTAAGACCTTCGCCCTAAAAACCGGATATAAAGGATCTTCCTTAAAATATAATTCTAAGGAATCTAATGCTAATTGATAATCGTCCGAGGATTGTTTTTTACCATATTCTTTCGCGAGTTCGAATTGCGCGGAAATATTAGATGCTTTAGGAATAGAACCGCTTAAAGGTAAAAAATAGATATTTAAAGTTCCATAATATGCTGCAGTGAATAAAATACTTCCCCCGTTAAAGGAAGAATACTTGGTATCGAATAAGGAAAAATTTCCAGAGCTCAAACGTCTTTCTTTCATATCCGAAAGATCCAGACGGACGATCAAACTATTATCTCTTTCATCCAACTTCCTGTTCCCATCCGAATCGGAACGGATCGAAGTATAATATAAATATCTTCCGTCAGGAGAAAGGCTTGGAGAAAAATCCAAATAAAGATCGTTTGTAAGTCTTTTGATCTTTCGTGAAGCCAGATCCAAAGAATAGATCTCTCCTTCTTTAGAATCCATATAAGAAAGGAAAACGATCGTCTTTCCATCTTGAGACCAGTAAGGATTAGTTGCTCCTGATCTGGTAAGCAATACAGGCTGTTCTTTTCCTTCTGTATCCCATAAGATCAGGTTCGGAGTTCCCGGGGTCATTCTATCCGAAGAAAATAGTAAAACGCGATTATCGCTCCCCCAAACCGGATCCGAATCGGAGAATTTATCAGCCTTTTTAAGATCAGAATATTCGCGATTCGTAATAAACTCGAACTCGTCGTTTAAGAATCGTTTTCCTTCCAGGATCTTTTTAGCCCAAACTTCGGGTTCTATTTCTAGAAGTACTATATCTCCCGCCGTATCATACTGTTCCGAAACGAATGCTAATTTTTTACCATCAGGGCTGATCGCAGGTTTGTATTCTGAGGAAGGATGTTCGGTAACCGGAACTACGATAGAACTCTTAAGATCTCTAAACCAAATATCATAATTTCCTTTCTGACCTGTAGTATAAAAAAGATATCTACCATCCTTTGTAGTAGAATTGTATAAGTTGTTTCCCCTTTGGACGGTCAAAGGAAAAGGTTTATCATTCTCAGGACCAAAGTAATTCTTGGAGATGGGACCGTAATCGAATTCGATAGGCCTCACCCTTTCCGAAGATCTAAAAACAGAACAATATAGAAATAAAAAGGGAAGAAGAAATATTAAAAATATCCGCTTCATACGGTTATTCCTTTTTCTTCCAATTTCCGGCAGAAGATTCGAAATATTCTCCTGGTTCGACAGAACGGATCCAAGTAGATTGAATACTTTCCTTTAAGGAACTTTTTTCTTTATCCGAAAAACTTTGGCTTGGGTTAGAAAGAGCTTTCTTTAACTTTTCCTTAATTACTATTTCGCGGTTTTCATTGATCAGTTTTATAAGATCTTCTATCCTAGATCTGTTTTTTTGATCCTGTAATACCTTCTCGACCCCGGCATCCTTAATTTTCGGATTCCAACGGATCTTTCCATCAAGGCCTTCCGCAATTATACCAAGAGAACGATATTCTTTCAATTCTCTTGCTAGATACGCAAGGATACGCAAAGAAATATAAAATTGTTTATCATTTGCGCTCGAAAATTCTTCCTTTATCAGATCTCTTTCCCAAATCTCCGAACCGGAAGAAGATGTTTTGATAGAAGCTATGAGCCATCCGTCTTTTTCCAGATTTCGATCTTCCCCGAGCATCTGTTTTTCGGCCGCGGTTTGAGTTTGCGTAAATGTGATCGGAGGAGCCTTGATCGGGCAATACACGAACACGGGAATGATTGCAAAAAGAATAATATATATTTTCGGCATATTCTTCATAATTTCTATTGATTGAACGTTTCGATCTCGTTCTGGGCTCGTTTCAAAAAGTTTGCCAAAGGCATTCTCTGTTGGGAAACTTGATTATCTTCCAACTTTAAAATACTACTTAAAACAGAACGTTTAAATAGGATCACTGCATATACCAGACCTTTTGATAATTCTAACTCTATCTTATCCACAGCATAACTTCCGTAGATAAAATCAGTCAGTATATTGGAAGGCGCAAAAATATTGATCGCACTTTTTCCAAAATCATCTCCGATTTGATAGATACTAAAGAATAGATTCAAGTTAGGGATTGGATCTCCCAAATTTCTACCCCATAGATTCAGATCCGCTTTCACTTTTCCATCGTCTATCTTAGGCTGGGTTTTCGCAGGTAAAAGTTGTTTCAGATCTATATCCTTCACCCTTAGAGAAACTGAATATTCCATTTTTTCAGGATCTCCGGAGCCTACGTTAACGATCATATCCTTCCCCCAGATCTCTCCGTCCAAAGTATATACTTTGAGATAATCCATCCGTAAATAATTTTCTGAATATTCCAAATTTGCGGAAAGCCCAGGAGAATCCGCTTTTGGCCTACTATACTCGAATGGAGTTCCTTTTAAAGAAGGATGATTTCCTATGATCTGCCTGATCGTAAAATTCGGAGCGGGGGTCCTTCCGTAGTTCATGACGAATTTTCTCTTATTACCCTCGATCAAATTTTTAGTTTCTTTGACCGACAGATCGTGATGAAAAGGAACATCCGCATTCCAACCGTCTATCTTATACAATTTACAATCATAACCTGGGCAAATCCCGCTCTGCAAAAGTATATTAGAATTTCTAGATATTAAATTTCCTTGGATAGAATTGCCTAACCAAGAAAACTTCATCCCGGCTTCTCCTTTAAAAAAGAGGCCTTTGATCAATCCGCTTTCAGTAGGAGAAAGAAGTTTCAACTCGCCTTTCAAGTTCGGAGAAAATTCTCCCATGGAGGGAGGAGGATCCCCTTTTTTGGCCTTAAGCAGCTCTCCATTTGTAGTTAATGATAATTTTTTAGAGAATGCGGTTAATTCTAAACGATCAATTTGGATCTTAGAACTAGGACTTCCTAACATTTTCATATCTACAGAAAGTTTTCCGTCTCTCATTTCCATTCCAGGAAGATCTACACCTAAACTTCCTTGGATATTCTGCCCGCTATTTCCAATAGAATAGAAGAAGTCCCCATTCAAACCGATCTTCTTTCCTACCTGATTTCTAACAGGGATCAATGTTTCTCTTAAGGACAAAGGGAGAAGTGGGACCAGATGTTCCAACTCCAGGTCAAGCCCTGCTTTTTTTAGATCCAAAACAAAAGTTTCCCCAAGCCCGATCTTTCCTGCAGTATTCAATTTTGCGGCGAGATTTCCTTCCGAAGAACGAGCCTCCAAATTCAAATTGGAAACCAAAATTTCTTCGAGTCCCCAAGCTTTTTTAGGAAAATGGAATATAGCCTTAAGCCCACCGTCCAGATATATATTTCCGGAATTTCCCCTTGCCATTGGGAATCGGAATGCCTTCGCCTTTAATTTTAGATCCGCTCCTAGTTCGGAGAAATCTTTTCCGAATGCGTTTAGCTCTGCGGAAAATTTTCCGGAATACCCGTTTAAATAATCTCCCAATCCAAAATTATCTAACTTTAAATTTAAGTTTGGACCTTCCGCCTGGGAATACTGTAGCCCACCCTCTAACTGAATATCATTGTATATTACTTTAAGATTTTTGCATATGAATGCTTTCATCCAAGGAAAAGGTACCCTTGGGCCCGGGTCGTTTTCAGATTGAGGATTGACCCTTAGATCCCAATCTAAATTCAAAACAGGGATAGAATGTCTTTTTTTTCCTACACGAAAATCTAATGCATTTCCTCGAATTTCTCCGAGGATCCTTAAATTTTCCCAGCCACCTTCTGCCAAAATAGGAGCAAGGCTTGCTTCTCCACTCATAGAGATCGAATTAAAACCGATGCTATGCAGAAAGTCGGATAAAGGAGTGAGGCGTATTTTGGATTTTTGGATCGCAAGATTTACTTGTCCGGAATCTCCTGCAAAATCGGAAATTTTGCCGCTTCCTTCCAACCAAGTATCTTCTCCTACCTTCCATTCCAAATTCCTAAGTAGGAGTTCCTTCTTCTCCGGTGAAACATCCAAATCATATTTGAAAGAAAACCCGAATGGCGCCCCAACTCGATTCGAAACACGAATTGGGATCTTCTCCGAACCTAAATCCAATCTGGAATGAAATCCCTCTTTCGAACCTTCCAATTTTTCCCAGATCAAGGTAGATCTGAACGGATGATCTAGTCCTCCGGAAGAATCCTGGAAACTGATCTTAACTTGGTTTTCTGGATTCAATCTGATTTTTAATTCGTCGATAAGATCCAAAGCGGCAAGATCGAGAGGTATTTTAGTAAACCGATTCGTATCGAGTAGGAATTCCAACTCGAGTCCTTCTAAACCGGCAGAATATGATTTAGCTCCGTTCTCCGAACGAACCTTTAAACGAATATCTTTCAATTCGAATCCAAGATAAGCGCTGACAGGAATGTAAGTGCGGATCTCCTTTAACGGCTCTTTTAATTCTTCAGGTGGTTTTTCTTCTCCGGGAGGAAATACTGAGGAGATATTCCAGTTTACTCCTCTTTGTTGGAGGTCCAACTCCAATCCATGAATGAAAATTTTAGAGATTTTCAATCTTCCTAAGATAAGAAGAGGTAGATTATAGGAAATCCCAAGTTCCTTGATCTGCACAACCGGCTTTTGACCCCAGTCGGTTGTAGGATAAAGTTTCAGATCGGAAAAACGAAATCCGTAAAATAAAGAGAAACTTCTGACATTTACTTCCGCCTTTCCCGTAAGAGAGGAAGTAAGGATTTTATCGATTAAGATCTGGCCTGTGAAGGAATTAAATAGGAGATGGTAGAAGAGAAAAATCCCCGCAATGATCCCAAAGCGGAGCTTTTTCTTTTTTAAATACTGTAGGAAATCGGAAGCCAACCGAAATATTCAGGCTAGTACTCGAAGGATTCGATAGCCTCTTCCAGCGTTTTGTAGATCTCGAAAATGCTGGCTAACTTTGTAATCTCCATTAGGTTTTCGATATCATTATTCAAATTGGTGAATACCATACGACCTTTCAAACCGTCGATATGTTTGTAGATGTTTAAAAACATCCCCAATCCGGCGGAGTTGATGAAAGGAACTTTTTTCAGGTCGATGATAAACTTGGGAACGTCACCTTTCGAGATATACTCCTCGATTTTTTGACCAAGCTCGAATTCATTACCCGCTTTGATCGGGCCTTCGATCTTGATGATGTGAACGTCGTTTTTAGTGGTGACTTTGATTTTCATAACCCTTTCTTGGATTTTTGTGCTTATATAAGATCTGCATTCCAGCCTCCTTGTAAAGCCCTTTTTTGTAGAATTGCCTGTTGGAATTCCTACAAAGATCTCAAAAATGAAAGAGAAATTGGGATCTTAGTCGGTGGATCGAATACGGAAATATTGTCGACATTTTGGCCGAATACAAACATCGTACCAACGTCAACGATGCCCTCCAAACCCCCGCTTTTATCCCTAGTCATTCCCGTTTATAACGAGGAAAAAACCATCCCTGAACTCGTAAAAAGACTACATGTCTTACTTCAAATTTTGAAGGAAAAACATGGCTTTGGAAAAGAAGACTCCGAGATCCTCTTCGTAAACGACGGATCAAGAGACAACACTTTCGAAGTCCTAAAGAAAATTTGTGAAACACAACCGGGATTTTTTCTTCTAAACTTATCTAGAAACTATGGTCACCAATTGGCGATCACCGCAGGGATTGATACCGCAAGAGGAGAGACTGTCGCAGTCATGGATGGTGACTTGCAAGACCCTCCTGAATTCGTCGCGGATCTTTATGGAAAAATGTCCGAAGGCTACGACGTTGTTTATGCCAGAAGAAAGAAAAGAGAGGGGGAATCTTTTTTCAAACTGATCACTGCACATGTGTTTTATAGGATCCTAAAAAACATAACCAAGTTCGAGATCCCGATCGACACCGGAGATTTTCGGATCATGAGCAGAAGAGTGACGAATGTCCTTGTTTCCATGAAAGAACAACATCGTTATATCCGAGGACTCATCGCTTGGATCGGATTTAAGCAAACCGGTTTAGAATATGATCGTGACGAACGTTTTGACGGAGAGACAAAATTTTCGGTAAGTAAAATGTTGAAGTTCGCTTTAGACGGGATCACTTCTTTCTCTTCTGCACCATTAAAATTCTCTTCTTACTTAGGGTTTACCTCCGCATTTTTCGGAGCGATCTATACGATCTACATTCTTTATCTAAAACTTTTCACTGATAGTACTATCCAAGGCTGGACTTCAGTAATGATCATTATGCTCGTATTAGGCGGGATCCAACTCATTGCACTTGGAATGATCGGGGAATATTTGAGTAGAGTTCATGATCAATCCAAGAATCGCCCTTTATATGTGATCGAAAAAATTTACTCGGTAAGACGTAACTCTAAAAAATGAACAAAACCTGGGATAAAGTTTTTGGGATCCTATTCGGAGCGGTTGCATTATTTGCTACCGGTTTCATGGTTTGGAAGAACTGGCAGAACTTTTTAGAGATCTGCCCGATCAAAGACCTACTTACCTGGGACGAAAACATCCGCCTAACGGCAGTATATGATCAATACCAGGACTTTAGAGATGGCAAACTTTGGAGAGCCTTTGTTCCCTTTCTAGAAGCCGCAACCTGGCCTCCTCTACGTCCTATATTTTCCTTATTACTTTTAGCAACTCCCGGAGAATGGCCAATCACTTGGAAGGACTCTTTCTTAGGCCTAATATTCTACGCTCTTTGTTTTCCAAGTATCATCTATATCGTTTCCAGGATCTCGGGTTCTTATCTATTCGGAGCACTTGTTTCGATTTTCGTTCTAGCCTTAAGCCTTCACACTTCGGAAACTCCTGCGTATAGCCTCTCTTCCATGCTGGAAACCCAAGGGATGTTCGTTCTACTTTGGGTGTATTGGGGACTATATAAACTTTATGATTCCGTAAAGGACTTAAAAGCCGGACAAAAATTACCTGTAGGTTCCAAGGTCGGGGTTTTAATCTCAGTCGTTTTAATTTCCCTATTCTTCACTAAGTATCCATACGGATTACTTCTGTTCATTTCCATCTTCTTATATGAATTGATCTCCAGGTTTCCGGAGTGGATCGGATTTGTACGTTTTTCGATCCAAAAACATTATAAAGGGATCCGCCTCTTATTCCTGATCGTTGTAGTCTTACTCGTATTATCTCTCCCTGTTTTGAGAGTTGTAACGGATTGGAATCTGGACCAAAGATCCTTTAAAAAAGTATTATATGTTCTCACTGTTCTTTTATTTTTAGATTTCAATTACTTCTTATATAAGAATAGAAAGGAATTAGCAGAAGTCTCCCCACCTTCTATAAGAATACTCTATCTATACGCGATTCTCCCTTGTTTCATCTGGCTTTTTTCCAACTTAGACAGAGTAATGAGCCTAGTGAACGCTCAGATGATCGTAAACAAATTCGTTCGTAGTTTTATCCTCAGCCTATTCGAATCCCCAAGTGATAAATTCCCGGCAAGCCATGTATTCAGCGAACCTTGGATTTTCCGTTTATTCTTCCTATTTGTCCTATTGATCATCGGATATTGGTTGTATGCTGGAAGAAAAGAGAAGATAAACTCTGACTCTTCTCAAGGAAACGGTGCGATAGATTCGGCGCTCGCGAAATTACAAAGTTTATCTTGGCCTAAATTTTTTAGGGATCCATTATTCGCGATTACTGTGATCGTGTTCCTACAATATATCGTTATAGATGCAAGCACCGGGAATAAACAACTCAGACACGTATTCTATCCTCTTCCCGCATTACTTTCTATACTTAGTTTGTGGTTTGTTCGTTCCGAAGAGGTTTTCGAAAAAAGATCGAGATCCGTTTTTTACGCTGTATTTATCTTATTCTTCATTTGGACCTCGAGCCTATTCATAAGAGAAGGCGGGCTATTCACTGAAACCTACTCTACTAAAAACCAATTTTGTTTAAAAGGTTTCGACACTGTAACCTTCCAACCTGCGAGAGAATTTGCGGAAGAGATCGATCCAACCGGGAAATATATCGCATTCAACGCGTTTCATGAAGAAGAAAATTTTCAGATCCCAGGAAGGATCTTAGCTTCCGAATTCGACCTGTTATTCAGACAGAAAACCGTTGAAAAAGGGAAATACCGCAATGACGGTAAATATAAATGGAAATCCTGGGACGAGTTTGACAAAGCTGTGTATGTAGGCCCTTCCTGCGATTTACCTGCCAAATATAACGCTAGAGCTGAAAGTTTAGGAATTACCTTAGTTCCGATACGAGAAATTAAACATAAGAGCGGAGATTATTGTTTCAAAGAATTTCGTCTTATGAAAAAGTAATTTCCCAAAAACCGGAATGTTTCGTTCCGGAAGACGGCGCAAGGTCACGTGATTCATCCTTGGTTATTACCTACCATTCTTGCGGCTACACCTTCCGCTTTCTTTCTATTTTTCGTATACTTATACTTATATAAAAAAGAAAAACAAAAAGCTCTACTCGCTTGGACCGTCTGTTGGGGTTTCCACATTCTAGGATATATAGGCAATATTCTTCAAGTGGGAGGATTTGATTCCACCTACAGATATTTTCCGGTTTTTTCCATCGATTGTCTTCGAGCGTTCTTTCAATTATTAGGCTGTTTCTACTTTTTAAATAGAAGTTTCTCTAAACCGTTCAGGTTCTTATTTGCGTTAGCCGGGATATTAGCGATCTATCTGGATATATTCAAAGGTTCGGCAGTGTATCTAACCTGGCCGATCTATATTTTAATAGGCGGCTCTCAGATCTATACAGGTATTATTTTCCTTAGGGACAAAAATTTAAACGCAGTCACCGGAAAGATCTTTGGAGGATGGTTATTCATACTCTGGGGAATACATGTATTAAATTATCCTTTTTTACGATTTCACCCTGAATTCGGACATTTCGGATTTATGATCGCAGGTTTTTTCCGTTTCTCTTTAGCGATCGTGATACTGATCTTATTTTTTGAAGAAACGAAGGCTGCGTTAATTCGTACCGAAGGAAATTACAAAAAAATAGTAGAAACGACGTTAGAGGGAGTTTGGCTCTTAGATAAGAATGATAGAACTACTTTCGTGAACCAAAAAATGACAGAACTTCTTGGGATTAGCGAAAAGGATATGCTCGGAAAACATGTATTGGATTTTGCAAAAGCGGATGCGAGAGACGGTACAAAAAAAAGATTAGAAGATAGAAAAATGGGGATCGCCGAGATACATGACTTCTCTTTTCGAAGATCTGATGGACAATTCGTGTGGCTCCTAATGTCCGCAAACCCATTATTCGACCAGCAAGGGAATTATGAAGGTTCTCTCGCTATGTGTTCCGATATTACTTCCTACAAAAAAGCGGAGAGTGCATTAAAAGAAAGTGAAAGACAGCTTTCTACTTTGATTCGAAATCTTCCTGGGATCGCATATCGTTGCGCTTATGATCCGAATTGGACTATGGAATTTATCAGTGAAGGTTGTTTCGAGCTCACAGGATATTCCCCATCTGATTTTGTGGAAAACCGTACAATTGCTTTCGGGAATATTATCCACGAAGAAGATGCAGAAAGAGTATTTTTAGAAGTTACGGATGCGATCCGTGAAAATCTTACATATAGATTGGTTTATAGGATCCATCATAGAAGTGGAGAAGTTCGCTGGGCATTCGAACAAGGTTCAGCAGTCAGGGGTGAGAACGGAGAATTGATCGCACTCGAAGGTTTCATTTCGGATTTCACTCAGGTAAAAATTGCGGAAGAAATTATGGAGAATTCTCTTCATGAGAAAGACGTTCTATTAAAAGAAGTCCACCATAGGGTGAAAAATTATCTACAAGTATTATCCAGCCTTCTTTCCATCCAATTGGAAGGAGATACAAGCAATCCCACTCAAGTTCTTACAGAATCCCAAAATAGGATACTTTCCATGGCCTATGTACATGAATCCTTGTATGGGAAACATAGGATCAGCGATGAATTTTTTCCTGAATTCGTGAGCAGATTAGTAGATAGCCTTTTGAAATCCTTCGGGCATAAGAGGGAAGAGATCCAAATTTTTGTGAACTGCGAGACTTTGCCGATCAAACAAAATTCGGCAATCCCAATAGGGCTGATCCTGAACGAGCTCGTCACCAATGTATTAAAACATGCATTTTCTTCCAAAAAACATTCGGAAGAAAAAACGATCAAGATCTCATTCTATAGGGAAGGAAATCTGATCCATCTAGATGTGGAAGATAATGGCAAAGGAAAAGCGAATCAAATTAAATCGGAAGATTCGATGGGTCTGGAGCTTGTGGAACTTCTTACGAAACAGCTAAAAGGTTCCGTGTTGGACCTTTCTTCAGACAAGGGAACCGTGACAAGAATACGATTCCCTTATTCTTCTTGATCAAGCGTTCTGGATCTTAGCGTTATTTAACTCAGGGTTTTCGGAAATTTCAGGCTCACGATGAGTTACTTCCCTAAAAGTATCGAAATACTTCTCATGGTTGGTTCCCATGATCCTATCCCAGATATTAAAATACAGACTATAATTGCAGTTAAAGTATTTATGATGCATATTATGGTGTGTAGTAGAATTATGAAGTCTTAATATACGGTTTTCTATAAATCCTTTAGGAAACAATTCGTAAGAAAGATGCCCCAAAACATTCAAAAAATTACTATAAAAGAAGAATACTATGAGAGCCGTAGTATGGATCGGCAAGAATAGTATGACCAATGGTACGATACCCGCTTCTATAACCGCCTCATACGGATGAAAGGAGAAAGCAGCCCAAGGAGAAGGATTCGTAGACTTATGGTGCACCAAATGCATACTTTTGAATAATAAAGGGTGATGCATCATCCTGTGAGTCCAATAAAAATAAGTATCATGTAGGAAGATGAGAGCAATAATACTAAAGATCAGATACGGGACTCCGTATTCATCCAAATGATCATAGATGAGTGTCCAACCGGCCTTCTTCATCAAAAGAACTAAGATACCGGATGCAGCAAAGATCGCCAAAGAGATTGCAGAGTATTTCAATTCATGAGAGATCTTATCTTTTTCAGGAAGTTTTTTCTGGATGATCTTATGCTTGAGCCTTTCTTTATAAATGATCCAAATAAAAAGATAAGCGATCCCTGCCATAAGTATATAGCGGAACCATAACATCCCAAGGGTTAGAAAATAATAGGTTGTATAACCCATTTGCTCCACGATTTCGTTCATCCGATTCTCTCCGTATCTATGCGAACAGTTTACACCATTCGATCCGAAACCGACTATTTTATTTCCGAAAATCTCTAGCTGATTTCGAAATCGGCGCTAGTTTTTACCAATGCCTCTTTTCCTCGATTTCTTCTAAACTCTGTAGGAGTTACTCCAGTCAGTTCTTTGAAGGCACGATTAAAAGGACCTAAGGATTGATATCCTAGATCCATAGCAACACGTATGATTGGGATCTCGTCTTTTATAGGATCTAATAAGATCTCGCAGGCTTCTTGGATCCTATATCTGTTTAAAAAATCCGGAAAGTTCTTAAACCCCATGGCTTGATTGATCAGTCTTCTGAGTTTGTATTCTTGGACTTCCAGATCTTCCGCCAATTGCCCGATCGTAAGCCCCTCTTTTCTATATAATTTCGTTTCTTCGAATGCTAAGACCAATTTTTTCTTTAAGTTTGGATCTGCAACTACAGCCTTCTCTTCTTTTTCCTCGTTCTCTTCAGGCCTAGGATCTACTAAACCTTCTTTCAATTCGAAGACCAAATACATGAAGGCAAGTATCAATCCCCAAGTGAAGATCACATTTGCAAGATCTAAAATTTCGGATAATAACTTCCCTCTCAGTATCAAATGAGAGAACATATTAAATGCGATCACACTACCGGTCATCAAGATATGAACTTCTCTAAGTCGCCTTCTTGTTTCTATCAAGTCGTCCTTTCTTCCGGAATAGATACGAATGATAGCGGCCACCACAAATCCAAGAGAGAGTAATGTAGGAATAATGATATGAGCTAAAACCGCTTCCGAAGCGATCGGTCCTCTCATATTGATCTGGTATAATACGGGATAAACGGACCAAGCAGAAGCCAGAAGTTTCCCTAATAAAAGAAGCCAATACCAAAACTTGATCTCGAAATGATCTTCGAAGATCGCAAGACTTGTCATCCAGAAGAAAAACGGAAGGCTGATGAGTCCCGCAAATAAGAAGATGCGGACAGGATAGGGAATTTTAAAATCCGGATCTAAAGAGAGTATAATATAACAAATAATTCCGAAAGAAAATCCACCGGCAATACGAATACGACGATCGTAATAATATCTCCATCCAAGAAATCCGACTAAGAAGATGATGTTCGAAAGACTGAATAAATGTAATATGTTAGTGATCTCTGAGATCAAATGAGTTCTTCCAGTTTTTCCAACTCTCCCCAAAAGTCCTTTGTTTGTAAACCAGGAAGAAATTTCCGAATAAGAGAGCTGTCCACAAAACTATCTTCCCGATCCATCTTTTCCTCTGGGAGAGTCTGGATTTTCTGGTGATCCTCTAAGAAACGAAAGATCTCGTGCCAAGTATGCCATTGGCCATCGGATAATATAAGCTCGTTCGGTAGATCGTTTCCGGTATACGATAATAACAGACGAACCGCTTCTGCAATATCGTCCCCATGGATCAGGTTTAACTGGCGCTTTGTCTTTTTTACCAGGCCCTTTCTTGCCCAATTTGCAGGATTTCTTTCGGGTCCATAAATTCCGGATAAGCGTAAGATCTTACCGCCTCTTTCCAAAAATTTTTGCTCTGATCCGTAACGATCATGCTCTGGATCCAAAGGAGTTTTTTCAGTGATATCGGAGCCTATTCTTTTATAAATACTAGTGGAGCCGAATAACCAAACGTTATGAGAGATATTAAAGATCGTCTCCATAAGTTGTTCTTGGTTCTCCAGTTTATGGATCGGGAATGTAATAATAGAAGCATCGAATTTGTGGGCTTCGTGTTTATTCCCGAAATCTTTTAAGGCATTTCTATCGCCAAGATCTAAAATGGCAGAGCCTTCTACCTGTGTTGTCTTGGAAATTCCTAGAACTGCATTCTCTTTTTTTAATGTATTTAGAATACGGAGGCCTGTGTATCCCAGGCCGAAAACTCCGGATCCAGGCATTACTCTAAACCGAGTCGTTTATAGATCAATCCGACCTTATCCAGATATGGAGAAATTTGGAAGATAGAATCCAGGTCTCCCGGTTTTAGTACCTTCTGCACTTTCGGATCTTCCGATAGTCTTGTTTTTAAATTTTGAGAAATATCCGCCCAGACAGCCATCGCATGACCTTGAACGATCGCATAAGCGTCTTCTCTGGAAATTCCGCCCTTCTCTATCAAATGAAGAAGGACTTTTTGAGAGAAGATCAAACCTCTTGTAGTTCCAAGAGTTCTTTCGATCGCATCCGGATATACATGCAGATTTTTTACTACGAATAACATTTTATCCAAAATGTATTCCAAAGCGATTGTAGAATCCGGGACCACGATCCTTTCTGCAGAAGAGTGAGAAATATCTCTTTCATGCCATAGCGCGACGTTTTGCAAAGCGGTAGAAACATTAGAACGGATCACTCTTGAAATTCCGGAAATTCTTTCGCAGATCACAGGATTTCTTTTATGAGGCATTGCGGAAGATCCTTTTTGTCCCGCAGAGAAAGGTTCTTCCACTTCCCTTCCTTCCGTTTTTTGAAGAAGACGGACTTCAGTCGCGAATCTATCCAAACTCGCCGCAGTTACGCCTAACGCGGACATATAGGTAGCATGTCTGTCTCTGGAAACGACTTGGGTCGCGATCGGATCCGGCTTTAATCCAAGTTTTTCGCAAACATACTCTTCTATATCCGGCTCTATATTGGAATAAGTTCCCACTGCTCCGGATAATTTTCCGACTGCTACTTCTTCTTTTGCCAGGGCCATACGAACTCTGTTCCGTTTCATTTCTTCATAGAAGAGTGCGAATTTTAAGCCCAGGGTCATCGGTTCCGCGTGGATCCCATGGGATCTTCCTATACAAGGAAGGTCTCTGTATTGGATTGCCTTCTCTTTGATCGCTTCTATCAGTTGATCCGTCTTTTTTAGGATCAGATCCATCGCTTGGACCATTTGTACACAAAGAGCTGTGTCGCCAATATCGGAAGAAGTCAGTCCATAATGCACATGGCGACCTGCAGGTCCGATATAAGAATTCATATTCGTTAAAAATGCGATTACGTCGTGATGAACCTTGGATTCTATTTCCAGGATCTCATCCACATTGAACCTTGCTTTGGAACGGATCTCTTCGAAATCTTCTTTAGGGACTTCCCCTTTTTTCATCCGAGCTTCGGTTGCCAATATTTCGATCTCTTTCCAAATATCGAATTTGTTCTCCAATTCCCAAATTTTAGAAATCTCCGGATTCGAATACCGATCAATCATTCCAGTTTCCTTGGGGAAATACCCCCAAAGATAGGATTTTTAGTAGGGGAAGATACGTAAACCATTTTGGTTCGCACTGAGTGCACAGAGAACACAGAGGATTTAGTCACACTAAGTCGTAAATGCTCTGATTTGCTGGAACTTTTACCCTACTCTTATTAATCTCCGTGTTCTTCGTGAACTCTGTGCGAACAAATTGCTATAACAACTTCATGCCATAGTATCCAATAATTAAAACAATCTTAGATACAAAAAATCTTCTTTTATCCCGTGCTTATCCATTTGCTTGTGCAAGATTAGCGGATGTAGCAGAAGAGTTATCAACCTTCTTTAAAATATCAAATTGACCCGTTTTAAGCTCCGGCCAACCCATTTTACGTTGGATCTTGGATCTATACTTTTTATAAGCGACCTGATTCACATACACTGAATGCCTTCCGGTATTCAGATAATGGATCCCTCCGTTTAGCAGAGGCCTGTCATTCCGGATCAGAGATTCGAATTTTTTCGCAGAAACATCCCCCTTTCTTTTCGAATCAATATAAGAAGAAATTAAATTAGCCATTTCATCAAACATCTTATACGCTCCTCCGTCCGTTTCCATATAACCTAGAGCATAAAGATTTTCGTAGTTGCGATTAAAAAGAGTAAGATAAAGTTCCGGACGTCCATTCTTCCATTCGAAATATTTTTCTTCCATATAAGGTATCGCCCAATGATATCCTGTAGCGAGCACGACCAGATCTATCTTCTCTTTCGAACCATCCTTAAATTCCACGAACTCTCCGTTCAATTTAGAAATGTCACCTTTTGCGATCACATCCCCATGGCGAAGATTGTGAATTAATTGATCGTTAACGATCGGATGAGTTTCGAAAATTTTATGGTCAGGAGCAGGAAGACCGATCTTAGTTAAATCACCCACTAAAAACTTTAAGATGACCCCGAAAACCCATTGAGAAAACCAATTCGGTATCCAATGAGCTCCGTCTCCGAACACATCTGCAGGCATTCCCAAAATATGTTTCGGAATAAAATAATAACCTCTTCTTACACTGATGAATGCTTGGTCAGCGGCTACTCCAGCGTCACAAGCGATATCACATCCTGAGTTTCCGGCTCCTACAACGAGCACTCTTTTTCCACGAAAGGTGGAAATGTCCTTATACTTTACGCTATGGATCACTTCTCCTTTAAAAGTTTCGATACCTTGTAACTTAGGAATATTCGGAGACCAAGTAATCCCACTCGCACATATTATTCCTTCGTAAAGTCCTGATCCTCCGTTCTCCAATTTAACAAGCCATTTGGATCCTTTCTGTTGAATGGACTCCACCGAAGAATTGAATTTTATATGCCGATACAGATCATATTCTTTTGCGAAGGATCTATGATACTCTAGTATCTGACGGTTGGATGGATAGTCCGGATATTTTTCAGGCATCGGATAATCCGCATAATTGGAAAGATATTTGGAAGAAATAAAATGAGCGCTCTTATACATAGGAGACCCTGGATTTTCAATATCCCAAATCCCTCCCACATCCTTATACCTCTCGATTACATGGAATGGAATTCCCTTCATCTTCAGTGATCTTGCCATCGATAACCCGGCAGGGCCTGCTCCCACTATACAATAATATCCCGAATAATCTTGAACCTCGTTCAAATTGGAAATTGTAGCCTGTTCCTTCATAAATCCTCTTCTAAAAAATGAGCATTGTTCTCTTTTTATATATGATCATTGATCATTTTTTAGAAATAAGTCAAACAAAAACCCGCCCAATAAGAAAAAAGTAGTCTGAGTAGAAGAGAAAATATAACTGTATTCCCTATGAAGCAGGGCCAGCGCAGTCCAGTACAATCAAGAAGCAGAGAAAGATTAGACCTAATCATTAGAACTGCAAAAGAACTGATTGGAGAAAGAGGGATAGATGCGGTCAGCATGAGGGAAATCGCCCAATCCGCCGGAATACAAATCGGATCCTTATACCAATATTTCCCCGGAAAAAACTCTCTCCTACTCACGATCATGAGAGATTATTACGACAGAATTTATGCAGCAACCAAAGAGATCTTGGATCAGGTCAACAGCGCGGAAGAATTACAAACAGCAGGCGAAGAAGCAATCATACAATTCGCGGAATTTTTTCAAAGCGATACTGCTCTATCAAATCTTTGGGCTGGCGCAAGAGCCATCCCTGAATTAGTCACAGAAGATAATTTAGATACTTATAGAAATGCGGAGTTGATCGTAAAAACCACTTCTCGTTGTTTGCCTGGGCTAAAAGAAAACGATATAAAACCTTTCGCACTTTTCCTAAGTCATACTCTGGGTACGATCGTTCGTTTCTCCGGAGAAATTGAAAAAGAACAAGGTAAAGCGGTTCTTAAAGAATGTCAGGAAATATTTAGGTTAAGATTAAAATCACTCGTAGATCTATCCAAATCTTCTCGCAAAAAAAGCAAATAAACCTTTTTTTTTCGCACGGAGCTCACTGAGAACACAGAGATGAGTGAAAAAGAGATCATATAGAGTTGCAGTGAAAGCTGCCCTGGGGGCGGAGAGCCCTTGTGTCTCAGCAGCTGAAACACTCAGTGGCCTCTGCGATCTCTGTGCGAACCCCTCTAACCTAATTCAAAGGAACTTACGAATTCTTTGATCAGGTTGATATGATCCACTTCTGGAGAAGGATTCTCTTTACTAGGTTCGTAAAGATGTTCATCAAAAACATGATAATCGAAAATTTTAAGTTCGAAGTCAGGAATGGTGATGATGATATTTTCGGAGTGAATATCGAAGATCAATTTTTCTTCATTTGCAAGATAACGGGTCACTTCGATCACTCTATGAAAATCCAAAGCGATCTTTTTCAGTTTGGATTTGCTGATAATCCCGAATCTATGAGTATCGAAATTTAATTTCCATTTTGGAAATAAAGCATCCTGGATCGGATTTTGGCGGACCTTTTCGTTTAATCGGATAAATTCTTTTAAATGTTTTCCTGGTAAAAGATTTTGATTATCACAAGGAGTCAGGGTAACAACCGGAGCTCCCCAAGGACTTCGTCTAAAACGTAATCCCATAAAATACCGGGTAGGCATCACAAGATCCGGAATGAGGCTTTTTAATTTCCAATAGTGCAATCTTTCCAAACCCAAACGTGCAAACTTAAAACGGATCTCATCTCTTTTAGATTCCGTCCAAGCGAGTCTTTGCAAATGATGCATGAGCCCGATCTCTTCCGACTTCAGATATCTTTCCAAATTATTCTGTACTTCTTTATACAAGGAACCGAAGATCGGATCCGAAGGAAGTTTGGATTTGCCGATCTTCACCACCTGATTCCAAGGAAGAGTATAAACGAATTTGTAGGAGCCCCTTCCTATATAATTCTCTGCAGATAATGGCATAAAATTATCCAGGAATTCGCGACCGTATCTATGCGTTATACGAAACACATGAGAAACCGGGAATAGTTTTTCGTAGAATTTTCTGGCAAAACCGGATTGCCTAAGCCTAAAATCGATAGGCAGATCTTCTTTAGGGATTTGAGAATCCGCATTATCCGGGTCGAAAAATAATTCTTTATCGAGACCTTTTTCTAAGATCTCGATAAAACTAGGGATGCCCGGAGAGTTCCAAAAGTTCCGGATAGCATCCCCAAATTCGCTGAATCTTCCCTTCTTAGCCATTCAGATCCTGATACTTATTTAGAATTATAATACAGATCTCTTTTATAAGTAGGAAGAGAAGACTTACTCTTTCTTGCATCTTCTAAAGACTTATCTTTTTGTTCGTCGATCCACCAAAGAGATTTCGCAGCTTGTTCTCCGCTATATCTTGACAAAGGTTGTTCAGGCATTCCGAAACGATTCCAGTATAAAAGTCTTGTGGATTTGATTCCCCAAAGAAGAACATAAGGAACCTCTTTAGTAAGTATCTTATCTATTTTTCGAACGATTTCCGTTCTTTTTTTCACATCGAATTCGGTCTTTTGTTGCTCGATCAACTTATCCACTTCCGGATTATTGAAGCCGTTATAATTATTTTGCCCGGGCTCGTTCGCATACTTGGAAAACCATTGATGTTCCGGATCCGGAAAGGAACCACCAGCTCCCCAAGCCGCCCAAGTAACATCAAAATCATATTTGTCCATTCTCTCGGACCAATTTGCAAGATCAGTATTTTCAATCTTCACCTGGATCCCCAAGTCCTTTGCTCTTTCCATAAAGAAGGTAAAATATTTTTCAGTTCCCCTATCTCTTTCCAGAACATGCATCACGAATTGTTGCCCGTCCTTCTCCAAAAATCCTTTTGTATTCGGTTTCCAACCAGCCTCCGCAAAAAGTTTTTTAGCGGCTTCCAGATCATAATCGATCGGAGGATTCGGCAATTGGCCTTCGTCCCAAACAGATCCGTAATACGCATCAGTCAGTTGGTATTCCCCGAATGCGAGTTTATCCACCATAACTTTACGATTCACTAAATGAGCGATCGCCTTACGGATGCGCACATCTTCGTAAGGTTTTCTTCTCATATTGAATGCCCAACCTTGGAATCCGGATCTTTTATCATTATAAATTTTCTGTTTAACGATATAATTCTTATCAAAAGGTTCTCCTGTCGTTTCTTGGACCCAAGTCGCAGCCTTATAAACAGGATAAAGATCTATATCGCCTTTTTTGAATGCTTGAAAAGCGACCGCTTCGTCGTTAAACACCTTAAAGATCAGAGTATCAAAATTATCCGTTCCCTTATAATAAGGATACGCTCTCATCCAATAATCGTTCCTACGTTTCATTTTTACGTAGATCCCTTTTTTGGCGGATTGTAATTCGTAAGGTCCGGAAATCACCGGGAACTCGAAATTCTCCTTATTAAAATCTTTTCCTTTATAATGATGTTCCGGAAGGATCATAAATTCATAAGCGATAAACTCGAAATTTTTCCAGTGAATATCCTTCTGAGTGAATTCTACTTCGTATTCCCCTACAATCTTAGGAACTTCGAAACGAGACAGATCGATCCGATGAAGAGCAGTATTATTCTTCTTATTCATGATCGTTTCGTATGTAAAAAGTACGTCTTTTGCAGTTACAGGTTTTCCATCACTCCATCTTGCGTTCTTATCCAAGGAAAAAGTGAATGCCTTTTTATCAGATGAGATCTTCCAGGAAGAAGCGAGTTTAGGAAGAGGTTCTTGAGTGATCGGATGTCTTTCTAGTAGAGGTTCGAACATCTGAGTAAAAATTTCTGCAGTTGTGGAAAAATTCTCCAGATACCAGTTTAGAGATTTAGGATATTGATGACTGAAGATCCGGAACGCTCCTCCACGTTTTGCATTCGGAGAAGTTGCCGGATTCGGTTTTCTCAACGCTTCCGGAATACTATTCGGATCTCCCGTCCAAGGAAGATCTTCGGTCGCTACTGAAATTTGGACTTCTTCTTTATCCTTACAGCCGAAGGAAAGGGAAAAGTTTACGAATAATAAAAGTATAAAATAGCAAATAGTTCTGTATTTGGAATTTCGGAAGATATCGTTCAAAGGACACCTCATTGGAATGTTCGTCTTCGAAAGCTTCCGGGAAAACCCGATTTCAGGCAAACTTAAATGTAAAATTTCGGTCGAAAACGAAAGTTAAATGTAGAAGGGATCGAATATTTACTTCACTCTATGAGCAAAGACTACGTCCGGTATACGCTTCAGATTCCCTAAAATTTCCTTCAACTGATCCAAATGTTCCACTTCTATCATAAAGCGGGCCATCAGAGTATCTTTCTGAACCGTAGAAGCTCCAGCCTCCAGAATATTCGTCTGGGTCCCCGAAATACTTTTGACCATTTCTAGATAGATACCTTGGCGATCCTTTGCCTTGACTTCCACTCTAACAGGAACCGGTTCAGTTTGCCCATAATCCCAGTCCACAGTGATCTGCCTGAGTTGCTCTTCTTCCCTTTGTTTTAAAGCGACACTACAATTCTTTTTATGAACGGAGACACCTCTTCCCCTAGTTACGAATCCTATGATTTGGTCACCAGGTAACGGGGAACAACAACCTGAAAGACGGACCGGAATATCACGAAGTCCAGCGACCAAAATTTTTCCGCCGCTAATCTGCCCCTGATGCTGCTGAGTTTGTTTGGAAACTTTTTCGGAAGGTTTACGTTTTAACTCTTCCAACACTTCTGCATTTAAAGTAAGTTCTGCAGCGCTTTCCGCACCTTGCTGAAGATCCTTGCTTGTTTCTTCTCTTAACTTTCTAAAATAAGCTCGTAGTTTTTGTCTTGCAGAAGGTGTCTTAACGATACGAAGCCAGATCGGAGAAGGTTTGGATCTTTTATCTACAACTACTTCTACCTGGTCCCCACTCCTAAGCTCCGTTCTAAGAGGGATCATTCTTCCGTTAATTTTCGCACCCTTACAATGGAGTCCAACATCCGTATGGATCCTAAATGCAAAGTCTAGAACGGTTGCACCCTTAGGCAATTGGATGATCTCTCCCTTAGGAGTGAAAACGAATACTTCATCTTCATGAAGATCATATTTTAATTCCTCTAAGAACTCTTTCGGATCCAAAGCGGAATCCTGCCAAGTCTGTAGGACCTCCAACCATTTCACGGTTAGATGTCTTTCATTCGCGTGTGCCTTACCTTCTTTGTATACCCAGTGGGCAGCAATCCCGAATTCTGCGATCGCATTCATCTCTGCGGTACGGATCTGCACTTCCAAAGGTTTTCCGTCTGGACCGATCACAGTGGTGTGAAGTGACTGATACATATTCGTTTTAGGAGTGGCGATATAATCCTTAAATCTTCCCGGAACGGGAGACCAAAGTGTATGCACAATTCCTAATACTCCGTAACAGTCCTTGATCTCGTCCGTTACAATCCGGATCGCTCTTAAATCAAAAATTTCGTCGAAGGTCTTTTCCTTCGTTTTCATCTTACGATAGATGGAGAAAAAATGTTTTGCTCTTCCTTCCACATTCGCGTTGATCTGTATCTCAGCGAGTCTCTGTTTCAGAATAAGCTGCAACTTTTCTATATAATCTTCTCTTTCAGACTTTTTGGCGCTGATCCTCTTTTTAATATCCTGGTATTCTTCCGGAAAAATAACTTGGAAGGCCAGATCTTCCAACTCGGATTTTACGGAATAGATCCCGAGCCTACCGGCGATCGGAGCATACAAGGAAAGAGTTTCGTTAGCGATCCTTCTCTGCTTTTCAGGAGGTTGAAAAGAAAGGGTCCGCATATTATGAGTTTTGTCAGCGAGTTTGATCAGGATGACTCGGATATCTTGGATGGTAGCGATGATGATCTTTCTGATATTTTCCGCAGCTTCCGTTTCTCTGGATTGGCTTTTGATCTCTGAAATTTTAGTCACACCTTCTACAAGCTGAGTGATCTCAGTTCCAAAATCCCGGACCATATCTTCTCTACTATAAACAGTATCTTCGATCACATCATGAAGGATCCCTGCAGAGATCACCTTCTCATCCAGACCCAATTCATATAAAATAAAACCGACTTGCAGAGGATGGACTATATAAGGTTCCCCTGATAAACGAAACTGTCCTTGGTGGGAATCCTCCGAGATTTTGTAAGCCTTTTCGATCAACTCCAAGGCCTCGGGGCCCATCGTTTCACGGACTCCCTCGAATAACATTTCTTTGGTGGCCGGAGCCTTAATAAATCCCATCAGTTATCAGTCCGTATATCCAAACCCAGATCCAAAAATCTGGTCGTATGGGTTAGATACCCCATACTCACACCTACTCCTGGAAATTCAGCCAATGCATCCAGTTTTTCGGGAGTGATCCCGCCGGAACATTCGATCAGAATTTTAGGATTTTTTTCCTTCGCTTTTTGGAAAGCAGTACGAGTGTCCGGTATATTAAAATTATCTAAAAGTAAAACATCAGGCTCCGATCCCAAAGCGTCATCAAGTTGTTCTAAGGAATCTATTTCGAGTTCCACCATTCTTCCTGGGAATTTAGATCTGATCTTTCCTACAGGGATTTTTGCGGATTCGAATAAAGCCAAATGATTGTCTTTGATCATTGCCATTTCGGAAAGATCTAATCTATGATTGGATCCTCCTCCGCAATAGACCGCATACTTTGCGAGTTTTCTGTATCCAGGAAGTGTTTTTCTGGTATCTAAGATCATTATACCCTTGGACCCGTATTGATCCACGATCTTTCTGGTAGTTGCAGAAATACCCGAAAGATATTGTAAAAAATTCAAAAGGATCCTTTCCACTCTGAGCATGGAGAGTAAACTGCCTTGGATCTCCGCGATCTTATCTCCTTTGACGAATTTTTCCCCGTCTTTAAAGAAGAATGTAAACTTCAAATCTCCACCTGAAAGTTTAGAAAGTACTTCTGAAACTCCGCTTCCACAAAGAATTCCTTCTTCTCTAGCATTAAGATAAGCGATTGCTTTTTGTTCGGAAGAAAATAAAGAAACGGATGTTATATCTTGGTCAGGGCAATCCTCTTCCCATGCCATTTTGGCTAACGGAAAATAATCCGCTTCATTTGTTTCCGATATGGGCTTAGTATAAGCCCTCTTTATTTGTGTCACAGCTAAGTAAGAATGTTTCTGATCGGAAATGAGGATCAAGCGGAATTCTAGATTTTATAAGAATCAAAAAGAAAGGCCCGGATTTCCCGAGCCTTGCATTGAGTTGCTAAAATGTTAGACCGTTTTAACGAGCTTCTTCGTCTGATTCTTGTTCACCTGAATCGGAAGGTTGCTCATTTTCGGTAGAAGGTGCCGGATTAGAAGGCTCTTCTTCTTCCGGTTCGGACTCGGAAGTAGAAGCTGGAGGTTTTTCTTCCTTCTTCTCTTCCGGAGTGCTTGCTTCTACTTTATCGCTTCCAGTCTGCTTTTTAGGAGCCTTTTTTGGATCGTATTTTGTGGATCCTTTTGCAGGTGGAATGAGTAATACTTGTTTCGGATAGATCAAGTTCGGATTTCTGATCCTTCCTTTATTTGCCTCGTAGATCCTTCTCCAAAGTTTGGAAGTACCGTAATGTTGTTTGTATGCTGCGATTCTCCAGAGACAATCAGCAGGAACTTTTTTACGAACTACGTATTTTTTCCAACCTTCTGGTAATTCATCGGAAGAAGAAGATGTAGTATCTTCTCCTTTACGTGTGGAGGAAGTTGAATCATCCGCATTCCCTTTACGTCCAGCGACAGAAGAACCTGAACGAAGTCTTTCTGCGATATCATCAGACTGATCCACAACGATCCTGGAAAGACGGATCGCCTCTTCGGATCTACCGATTGAATCTTCGTATTTTTCAGAAGAGTATAAATCTTCTGCGGAAGCGAGAGATTCGTCAGCTGCTTTCAGATTTTCATCTGCTCTTTGATAAGAAGTTTGTAGATCCTTGCTGGATTTCAGTTTGGACCCATCGATAGAAGAAAGTTTATCTTTCGCTTTACCGATAGATTCTTTTGCTTCCGCTTTTTTCTTAAGAGCGTAAGCTTGAATGTTTTTTGCTACGAGTTCGGCCGATTTTTTACGAATATCGTCTACTTCGGAATAACCTTCTTTGATCTTTCCTTCGTCGATCTTCGCCTTAGCAGCGTTCAAACGTTCTCTCGTTTGAGCTACTTCCGGATCTTGTCCGCCTGCGTAACGATCCGCATCATCCAGATTTTTTTCGATATCTGCGAGAGAATCGATCAATTGTTGTTTCTGAGACAGCGCTAAAACTTTTGCGTCAGAAGCGGATTTTTTGGATTCTAAGTATTTCTTGTTACTTTGTTCGTACTGATCGAAGGCTGCAAGACGGGTCTTGAGTTTCGCATCATCATTGGATTCTTTCGGATAAGATTCCAGAGTACGGTCCGCGTTATCACGAAGAGTATCCCCTTCTTTCTTCAATTCTACTGCATTGTTATACGGTTCGGCAGCCAGTTGAGAAGCATACGCTTCGTCAGCCTCGTCTATCGCAGTAGTTGCAGATCTTTTGGATTCTTCGGTTAGTTGCGGATAAGATTTTTCTAATGCATCGTATGCTTTACTTTTTGCATACTCGGCGCTTTTTTTTGTTTCTCCCAGATCTTCGTTAGAAGCTTTTTCGTGAGCAGTCAATAGACTCTTACGAGCTTCTTCAAATTCTCCGGAAGCATATCTTTCTGCGCCAGCTTCCTTGGCACGAGTGATGGCGGTTTTTGCATCCGCTAATTCTTTTACAGGTAACTCAGACCCGCAGGCAACTAGGAATCCTAATGCTCCTAGCACCAAAGATGGGAACGATATAGCTCGAAAAGTTTTCATTTGTTTTGCACCAGCCAGAGGAATCGTTTTAATTGCCTTTCTTATTTGAAGGCAGAGACGGCATCAGCTTCGTTATCAAAAATCTCGAAGAATGACGTTAATTTAGTTAATTCGAATACCTTTCTTACGGAACCAGCAACGTTGATAATCTTTAGTCCGCCCTGGTATTTTTTTAAGTTAGAGAGGCTGGAAATCAAAGCACCAATTCCGGATGAGTCAATATAAGAGACCTTTTCTAGATTGATAATCGTGTAGTATTTCTGCTCTTCGATGAGCTTTGCGATCACATCCTTAATCTCAGGGGCGTTGTATAAATCAATCTCCCCATTGATGTCCAGAATTACGATGTTACCGCTTTCCCTTCTGGTGATTTCCATAAAAAATCAGCAACTCCTTTCTCTATATGTTTGAACCATCCTACAATAGGGGGGTCAATCTCTATATAGTCAACGAGAAATTTCCGCTCTTTCGTACAAATTTTTCCATTTAACGAAAAACTCGCTGAAATTTCCAACTTCGATGGAATGCCTGAGTTGTTTCATGAACTTTTTCATAAAATGTAGATTGTGGTACGTGCTCAAGGAAAAAGCACTTAGTTCTTTCACATGATGTAGGTGTCGAATATACCCAACACTGTATCTTTTGCACACTTTGCACTTGCATTCAGGGTCCATCGGTTCGTCAGAAAGTTTCCATTTTTCATTTCTGAGATTTACTTTGCCTCTTGAAGTGAATACCTGACCATTTCTAGCGTTGCGGGTAGGAAGAACACAGTCAAACATGTCTACTCCATTACGAACTCCCTCCAAAATGTCTGGAACAGTTCCTACTCCCATGAGGTATAGGGGCCTAGTCCTGTCGGTGTAGGAAGAAATTCCTTCCATAGTTCGGATAAAATCAGGTCTCGGTTCTCCGACTGAGAGTCCGCCGATCGCAATTCCGGAAAAAGGAAGAGAACGGATCTTCTCCAAACTCTCCAATCTGAGTTCTAAATTCGTTCCACCTTGGAATATTCCGAAAAGATGTTGGCTTCGCTTATCTTTTTCCCAGTAGTCGACTGCTTCTTCTGCCCAGCGATGAGTTCGATCCAATGCTTCTTTGATCCGAGCCGAACTTGCATCTCCGGGAGGACAGTCGTCTAACACCATCATAATGTCCGAGCCGATCGTTCTTTGTATATCTACGACTTTTTTAGGAGTGAAAAAATGAGGACTTCCATCTATATGAGAACGGAACTCTACTCCTTCTTTCTTAAATTTCACGAGAGAATTTAGACTGAATACTTGGAATCCACCGCTGTCGGTGAGTAACGACTTCTTATACGAAACGAAGTTTTTGAGTCCGCCGAATTTTTCTAAAACTTCTACTCCGGGGCGAAGATAGAGATGATAGGTATTTCCTAAAATTAATTCGTAGCCCAGCTCATCTAGATCGTCGGAATCTAAAGACTTTACAGCACCCCTAGTTCCGACGGGCATGAATACTGGAGTTGGAATTTCAATTCCGTTTAGGTTAAGGGTTCCAGTTCGAGCAAATGAATTTGGATCTTCTACTTTGGATCGAAAGATCATTTTTTGTTCGAACAATTCGGATCTAAACAAGAGCCGTAAATGTTCAGACTATGGCCGGTAATCTTGAAACCGTTACTTGCGGCTGCCTGCTCCTGCAATTGTTCGATCCTTTCATCTACGAACTCTACGATCCTTCCGCAATCTATGCAGATGATATGATCATGGTGAGTATGGCCTATGATATGTTCGTAGTATTTATAATCTTGGCCGAAATTATGCTCTTGGAGTAATTTCGCTTCAACCATGATGGAAAGAATTCTGTAAATCGTTGCCTTGGAAATTTTATCCCTTTGGTCCTTGAATTCCTCTAAAAGACTTTCCGCAGTGAAGTGATTATGAAGTGAAAAAATGCGCTCTGCAACTAACATCCGCTGGCTGGTGATCTTCAGACCCTTTTTCTGTAAGTAGTCTGAAAAGGTTTTCATTTCCATTCGAATGGAATCGTCTACGGTCTTTAGGATTTCTGCTTCTCTGTCTTTGTTCATTTTTCAGGATATAAGATCTTGTTTACATGGCCTTTCGAAAAGAGATCAAACCTTTCGAAGCCTTCGTTTCTTTTCCACAATTTAAGATCCAGTACTGAGAATTATCAAGTGGAATTTCATTTTTATGGAATGAAATCCTAATCCTCTTCTCCTTCTATCTTGCCCGCTATAGAATAATACCAGGCTCTTTCCATTTCCTCAGCAATTCGGACCGCGAGTATTTTCAAAAGCCTTGCTTGGGCCTGGCCTTCTGTTTCGATAAAACCTACTTGGTCGGAGTATATGATCCTTGCAGGGATCTCAGTCCTTTCCAAAGGAATTTTTTCTCCCCCCGCCTTCTGTAATTCCACCTTACAGACAACGAACATTTCCTTACTCAACTGTTGACCACCTTGGTCCAAAAGAGCTCCTACCTGTTGGTAATGACTGATCTCTCCGTAAATACGATACGCAGCCTGGGATTTTTCCCTGGTTTGGATAAACCTTCCTCTATAATTGATCTCTTGTTTAACAAGATCGGATAGAGTTGTATGCATCGCGATCCCATAGGAATTATTCCGAAAATTCTGCACATAAACGGTTCGTTTAGAATCCGGGATCGGGATCCCATCGATTTTCGGCGGGTTTCCGGGTTCTCTGGTCAGATAACTGCAACCAAGGGAAAATACAAAAAAGATCGGGAGAAGAAACCTCATAACATCACGCTTTCTTCCAAATACGAGGCGGCAAGAAAATTTCTCCGATTTTCAGGCTTTACAATTTAGAGGAATCGAAGCTGAATTCGCAAATGGGAAAATATTTCCTAAAAAACTTTCGGAACATTTTTGGCAGGCTCGGACTCATTTCCGCCTTGATCTTCTTCCCTGGGAAAGATCAAAAAGCAGGGGAAGTAGGCACTAAGGTCTCCGCAATTTCTCCCAATTTAAAAACGAATCCTGTACCTCCTAAAAATATTTGGGAAGAATTGACTCCGGAAGTTTTGGCCGATTTGGGGACTTTAAGTTTTCCAATGGAATTGGAGACTCCCATCTCCGGATCTTATGCAGAATATAGAGTGCATCATCTTCATATGGGTTGCGATTTTAAGACATTTCATGCGAATGGGATCTCTGCAATTTCTCCTTTTGAAGGTTACATAGAATCGATAGGCCAATCTACGAAAGGATACGGCTCCAATATCATTATAAAATCTTCCGGTTCGAATCTAAAGGCAAAGTTCGCACATTTACTGGATTTCAAAGGATTCAGAAAAGATCTGGAGCTATTAAGAGAAGCCTTAGCGCTACTAAGCGGAGGAGAATTCCAAGTCAAACTTCCTGTCGGCTCTTACTCTTATCCGAAGGGAGAAAATTTAGCGAGATTAGGCGAATCCGGAACCGGGGTCAGTCATCTTCATTTCGAATTACATTTACCGAACGGAACCTTAAATCCTCTCCCCTATTTGCCACTTAGAGGGAAGGATCGAAATTCTCCGGAACTTTTACTACTATATATAGATGCAGAAGATGGAACTCAAGTAAGAGTTCCTTTGGAGAAAAAAGGAGAAGGTTTTTTTGCTCTGCCCGGGAACCAAAAATTAAATTTAGCGGGAGGGATCCGTTTTCGTTTAGGGGCTTACGATCTAATGACCTCTCGAAACAAAAACAATCTATTCTTTGCGGGTCTATATAAGGAAGAAACTCCTCTCTACGAAAGATCCTTTAGGGGAATGAGTTACGAAGAAGCAAGAGTTCATCAGGACATTTTCGATTCAAATCGTTCTTCTTTAAATCCTCCTGTTTATGTTTATAATTTATACCCTCCCAAGGGACCGAGTATCGACCTAAGAAATTATCCTGTAGGAAGTTCAATACATCTAACTGTAAAAGCTTCCGACCACGCGGGAAATTCATCCATCATTCCTTTGGAAATAGAAGTCGGGGCTTCTAATGCTAAAAAATCATCTATTACAAAAACCGAATTCACTTCCGCTGACGGTATCTTAAAGATCAAAACTCCTCCTAAAACCACTTACGGACAAGGCGCTTTAGTATTTAAGAAATTGGAAAAATTAGAAGAAGAAATGAAACTTCCGGAAGGATTAATTTCCAGAGGATCAGTCTACGAATTAGAGTCCACGGATCTTTCCTGGGTAGGAGAAGCGGAACTTAATTGGAGAGGGATCGGCTTAGGCAGAAAAGAAGGTTTCTATATTTTCGACAAGGCTTCCAAAAAATGGTCCGCCTTAAAACAAAAAGGCCAATCTGCAATGCTTACTAAACTGGGAGCCTTAGCAGTATTAACGGATGATGCAAAACCTTCCGTGAATTTTCCTTACTTGATCACAAGACACAGAAGAGTAAAAGGTTCGGAAGAAGAAGGGATCGAAGAAAGGCTTTATTCACTTTCCGATGTAGGCTCCGGTTATGCAGGAGGAGCAGAAGTTTTACTGGAAGGAGAAATATATCCGAGCGAATTCGATGCGGACAGAAAAATGCTGATCGTAAAGTTCCCTAAAACATTCTCCGCTTGGAAAAAACATATGTTACTCCAGATCAGGATCAAGGATCGCGCAGGAAATTCTTCCGATTGGTTTACTGATTTAGTGAGATTTTAAATTACTCGAATTAGAATTTCACACGGAGACCACGGAGTTCACAGAGAGTTTGTTGGTTCCCGAGTACGCGAAGCGTGTATCGAGGGGCCAACCAAGACTTTACTGAACTAAGCTCTGTGTTCTCAGTGAACTCTGTGCGAAACCCAAAAAAAATCCCCACGATGTTTCCACCGCAGGGATCTTTAGAAAACCGAATTGTTTCCTGTTTCTTAGTCTTGGTTTTGGAGTGAGTATCTGCTGATTTGCAGAACTTTAAATTTAGTCTCAGCTCCACCTAAGTTAAGAGAAGCATTATCCCCAACTTTTTTACCAAGTAAGGATTTCGCCAAAGGAGACTGGTAAGAAATAATATTTCTTTCCGTATCAGCATCCCAGGCACCCAAGATGGAATAAGTTTGGTCTTCTCCACTGGATTCGTTCTTCAGTTTTACTGTGGTTCCGATATTGATCCTGTCCGTTTTTACGTTGGAAAGATCTAATACGATCGCAGCTTTCAACTCTGCTTCCAGTTTTTTGATTTGAGCCTGAAGTTGGACCTGCTTTTCCATAGCAGCCTTGTATTCCGCGTTTTCTCGTAAGTCCCCTCTTTCTTGGGCTTCCCCGATATCTCTGGAGTTTTCAGGCATTTCTACGTTCACTAAATGATCGAATTCAGCTTTCTTAGCATTCAACGCACGACGAGTTACAAGAACTGCGTTCTCAGGAATTCTTGCGAGAACGTCTTCTTCCTCATCGTCATCATCCTCTTCTTCCCAGATCAGATCCGGTCTAAGGCCTTGGATCAATGCAAGAAGTTTGTCTTTTTCAGTCTCTTCGATATAAGGAACTTCTCTGTAAAGAGCGTATACCTTGCGGATATATTCTGCGTCTCCGTTTTGGATCGCTTCGCTAATTACCGCCGCGTCATTTCCAAAAAGGATCTCTTGGCAGGTATTTTTAAGCTTCGTTCCTTTTTCCTCGATCTTGTTCAGAGGTTTTAATAAACGAAGAACTCTTAGGATAAGATCTTGTCTGGAAACGTTCATCCATTCTTCTTCCCAAGTTTTGAGAAGGATAGATTTTGCCACCCAGAGGAATACTTCAGGATTTTCTTTCGCACGGCTGGATGCAGTTTCGATGAATAGATTCAGTTCTGCAGTTTTGCCGTCCCCTTCCAGAACAGAAACAACGTATTTGTTGTTCTTCACAGGAACTTCGAAAAGTAATCCTACAAGAATATTCACCCAATCCGAATGGGACTTTTTGACCAAGTCCACGAAAGATTTTTTGATATCTAAGTTACTGATCTTAGAAGAATATTCCAACACCTCTTCTCTTTTGAGGGATTTAACGATCTTGGAAACATCATCTAATTTTTGGGTTCTTTGGAAATCGTAAGGAGATCCGTCTTCACCTTCCATAGTGGAAGCGACTTCGTCCAAATATAAATATGCAACGATCTTACGGAATGCGTCGTGAGTTTGCTCTTCTTCGAAATAATGATGAGCAAAAGTATCGATCGCAGATTCAGCTTCTTCTTTGTTGCGAAGAGCTTCGATCGCGATGTCCAAACGTTTTGCAGGATCCGCGTTCGCATTGAATTTTTCGGTCAATTCTTCCGCGTAAGTGATCGGCTTCTCTCTGTACCAAAGCTCGTCTTTTTTCTTAGGATTAAATCCAAGATTATCTTCTTTTTTGATAATATTCTTAGCTTTGTTCCACCATTTGGACCAATCAGCAGCAGGAATAAATTTTCCCGCGATCTCTGCCTTCATTTCAGCAACCAACATATGGCTTTCGAAAGAAGTTAATAATTCCTTAAAGAACCCTGGAACATCGCTCTCGAATAGAGAAACTACGGATGCCCTATCCTCATAGAATCTTACCCAGATATGATCCCCTTTCAGAGGTTTTAAGCTGGTGATTGCCATTTGGATGGAAAGTTTATGGTTCTTCTTATCTTTGAAGTCCACAAAGATAGAATCCCCGTTAGGAGAAATAGAAACGATCTTACCCACTCCCCAGTTTCTATGTAGAACGTAGTTGCCGGTATCGAATACGATGTTTCTTTCGAAGTTGGAAATACAAACCTTAACAGGCTTTCTGTTATTTCCAAGCTCGGACATCTTGAGGAAGTCCTCAAGTAAGCTATGATTTGCGTATTTCAGTTTGTAAACGCGGATAAGCTCGTTACGAGCCTTATTGGAAACAGGTTCGTGATCCAAAATCTTTTTGAGAAGATAAATGACCTTGTCCCAATCTTCCGTGATCTTGAATGGATCTACTAATGGGTATAAGTAACCTGCAAGACGGGTTTTTTCACGATGTCCTAAGAGGATACGTTCGATTTTTTCTACGAACTGGATATCATCGTAACTGTTGGTTACGAAAATCGGCCATATCTCTTCGAACTGCTCGTATTCTTTTGTCTTTGCAAAAGTCTCGATCGCTTGTTTTAAGTAAGCAACCGCCTTCTCTTTGTTTTCATCAAGAATTGCTAATCCGTATTTTTTTGCGATCTCAGGGTTTTTACGATCTTGTTTAGCAAGTTTCTCAAGGATCGGCTTTAACTCTTTATTTTTTTTGAGTTTTTCCAAAGCTTCCGCTTTGTAACGAAGAGCGTAACGGTCCTCTCCGAATTTTAAGATATTATCAGTGATATGCTCAATGATCACCCATTTACTTGCTTGTTTGAAAGACTCCAATAGAGTTTTAAAATAAGAAGAAGCATCAATGCTTCCTTTTTGGAGTCCGAGTAGTCCAAGCATGTAACGAGCCGAAATACTTTCCGGATGATCGGTCAAATGTTCTTCCAATTTAGTTTTGGCAGAATCGGAAAGACCTGAAGATTGAAAGGATTCTAGTAGATCGTCGTATATTTTAAATTTAGATGCAGGGATGGAATTTGCGTCTGAGCGTACATAAATCTCCTCGTTAAAAAGAGAAGTCAGCTTGTCCAAATCGCTGGCAGGCTTTGTTTCCGCGGTTGTCGCAGTTTCGTTAGACATAGGAATTACTCCGCCGACGGGGTCGGCATTCAAAAATAGGTTCGGATGGGCGGTTTTTTGTCTCTAAGGAGCCCTTTCTAGATCAATTATAGCAGCTTAGGCTTATCCGTAAACTAGAATTTGGGGAATGGAGCTACAAGGCCTATTTCCTGTCACTTAGGGAGGAAATCGGCAGAAAAAGCAGCAATTTTCACGCAAAGCCGCGAAGATTTTCGCACTGAGTTCACAGAGAACTCGGGAGGTCTAAACTCGAAAAACTCTGTGAGCTCCGTGTTCTCCGTGCGAAACTATTTTGATCCTTTAAAAACAAAAAACGCGGGAGAGTCCCCGCGTTTTCGAAAGAGTTAGATTGGATGAAAAGGCTTATTTGCCGTTTCCACCGCCCTCACATTCTTTCTCTGCTTTTACTTTCAACATCTTATCAAGTTTACGTTTAGAACGGCAATCTTCTGCATCGAAATCGATAGAAGCTCCGTCGAAGTGAACTTCGAATACGTCTGAAAGAACTCTTAGCTCATCAAAGAAAAGATAAACAGTTTCACCGCTGGTATCGTTACGAGAACGAATCTTGAATTGTTTGAACACAAGAGTTTTTACCTGAGGATAAGAGTTTACGTCCTGAGGAACTCCAGGAGGAACTTCGAAAGTTAGAGGTCTCCAGCCGATAAAGTCAAGATCTCCGAATTGGAAGATATGAGAATCACCTCTCCAATCTTCTAACCAACCTTCAAGATTGTATTCGTTTCCACGTCCGCAAACCCAAACAGAAACCGCTTTTACGATCCCTGGGAATTCTACTCCGTAGATCTTGAATTCTTTTCTCTTGTTGTTCGCATCTAAGTATGCCATCTTACGAACGATTTCGTATTCAGGAGTACGAGGAGGACGAATACTTACAGTGTTGTCTCCAGGGAAAGTGAATCCGAATTTAACACCCAGAACTTTTCCCGTTCCTGCATCCACGTTCTTAATGTCTCCAGGTTTTCCAGGAAGTAGTTTTACTTCTCTTAAAGCCTGAGCATTGGCAGCAGTCGGTTGGTATTGAGCCTGTTGTCCCGGTGGAGGAAGTGTATCCTTATCGGTGGATACTTCCCAACCGTAAGGAGCTGCTCCAGAAGGATTGTCCCAAGACTCTACAGTGATGGAACGTAATTCCATACCGCTTACGTCGATACCGGTAGGAGATTCGATCCCACCTTTTTTCTTTTTGATAAATTGCGCGCTCACGGTTCCGAGTAGAAGGAGAGAAGAGATCCCTACTACTACTGCCGCGGTGATTTTAGTTTTTTTGCTGAGGTTTTTCATAAGTAAATCCCTACCGTAAGATCACCAGTTGTCCTTAATTTCAGAACCAGGATACTTCGTATCAGATTTATCGGCACGAACTTCTAAATCATCTACATAAAAGTAGAAACTTCCGCCGACTTCGTGAACATCGCTGGTCACAAATAAGGATACGAATCTTAGGTTCTTATCTAATAATGCGAATCGAGTACTTTGAGGAACGAATCCCGGAACTGTCGCAGTCAATTTTCTCCAACCGAAATAGTCCAGACGACCCATTCTGATATTATGGGTTTTACCTCTGTAATCTCTCAGTTTTACGAAAAGAGTGTGACGGAATTTTCTTCCGAGTGCCCAGATAGAAACTTGGCGAGCTTTTCCTTTGATCACGTACTCGTGAGGAGGGAAAACTTCCACTCTATCGAATCCTCTGTCGTTATAATAGGTTTTGATCCCGAGAATATGATTTTTCTCTAATTGATCTCCGCCATTATCCGGAACTGTATTCTCGTCGAATACGTCACGGATCAGTCCTCTTTGGACCATCTTAAGAGTTTTAGTCTCTCCCAGGGGAGTAGTAGACTTAGCTCTCCAGTCTTCGGATTCTTCGAAGTTTTCGAGTATAATTTTCTCGAGGGGATCCTGAGTCTGGCCGCCCGCTTGGCCGCCTTGGTTCCCTCCCGCAGGCTGCTGTCCGGAAGTTCCGGTAATCGCCAAGAAAAAGAGAACGCTAGCTAATAAGTACGTCTTTTTCCCCATGAGAATATCTCCTAAAGATTTAGTGCAAATCCAATCTAATTCCGAGAGGGAGGGATCTCTTCCGTAATTTCCCCGTCCTGTATCAGGTCCTGGAACTTACGCAATACCTCGATCATCTTTCCGACACCTTCTGCCGGAATGAATATGGAGGATTTTTTACTATTGGACCATTCGGAAACTTTTAAGTAGTATCCGTTTTCGTTCCGTTTTAGATCTACCAGAAACTTTTTGTTCTGTGTTGCGACCTTCTCCGTAAGGATTTCGGGGTCCAAATAGATTTCTCCTTCCCGTCTCTGTGAATAAATATCGGTAGCCCAGGTTCCAAAATTAGCCAAGTAAAAAGTTTTTTGCGATCTTATATAAAAAATCGCGAAAATTCGGAAAATGGGCCGACAAACTCGAAGGCCAAAGATGAGCTTTTGGAAGGAACTCCTGCATAAAGTGCCTATAAAACGGCTCTCCAAGGGAGATATGAGACATAAATCGACCTTTATATGGCCAAAACCTACGATCAAAGCCTGGTCAAAGGATAGCCTCATCTTTTTCAAGCTTTGCCGGAGATTAAAATGGAATTTAGTCAAAGGGCCCTTTTATTGAAAAATTATTCGATCCGAACTTTCAACGGATCCCTTGGGCGAAAGTAGGTCCACGATCTGAATACCAAAGCTCAGAGCAAACGAATGCAGTATTCATATTAAATTTATTTTAGATCTCTATAATGCACTTTGAATCAATATTCCGGATGGAAATTGGATAGTAGTCGTAAAATTGATCTTTTTGTGGTAGAGGGATGCAAGCTTCTCCCACAAGCCCGCCTCCTCCACCCGAACTTGGGCGGGGGCCGGTTTATTGCAGTTTGTTTGATTTAAATTTTAACTTCGCTTTCGCTCAGTTACCCTCCGGGAATCTTGCTCCTTACGGGTCGCAAGATTGGGCAGGAGCCGGAGCGTTCGATTAAAGTAAGTGTATAAATTTAAGGGACCGACTCGGTTGATCTAAGAGATCACCAACTTACTAAGCAGTCGCCTACTCGATCTCTACACTTTATTGCGAAAAACAAAAGAATCTATATAGTAACTGCTAACGATCAGAAGGCCCCATAAATCCGAGATAAGCGCAGTCGCCTCTTTCAAATTCACGTGTTCAATGCCTCGAACAACATGCAGTAATCCCGCCAACCCCAAATATAAACCTCCAATCGTCGCCGCAGGACGCAATGAAGGAAAAAAGAGAGATAGACCCGCAAGTCCTCCCATTAGTAAATTAGCAAAACCTAATTCCCTAATGATAACATATGCAGAATCGTTTAGCTGTAAGATGCTCGCAGTAAATGCAGGATTTGCGATCTGGCTTAAGGCAGCAGTAATCAACCTTATACCGATCGCCCAAAAAATAAACCATTTCCAAGTAAGATCGAAAAATCGCGCCTGAGGGGATCGAAAATAAAATTCGCCAATAACAGAAAGAAGCGGAACTACAAACATAGTAGCCACAATATAGATAACATAACCCATTCCCCAAACTTGGGTCTTATAGACAGTTATGTAAAGTGATTTCTAAATCCCGTGTTACATGCAGCAAACGTTGCTACAGAAAAGCAGATTACCTTTTTCTCTTGTTCCAAACCAGGATCCCAATGATCCAAATATAATTCAGAGCAATAAGCCCTGCAAGCCCAAGCACACCCATATTGAATAGGACTTCTTCCGGATTAGAGATCGGAAGTAGGATCCTCGGATTTTTAGGAAGGTTAAAATCGAATTTTTTGCAAGCTTCCTGAACTGCTTCCAGGTAATAAGGATTCAATCCGGCGATATTCGAATGAGCCAAAGACTGACCCACCTTAGAATTTTGTTTGTCCCAGTCGCAAACTTTTTCAGAGAACTGAGGGCAAATCGCCCAGGTCAGAACCTCATCTCCTTCTTTCCAATCGGCAGAAACCCAAGGTGCAACATGGAAATATAATGTTTTTCGAATGGAACCTGGAATAGTTTTAGTAAGCTGGTATTCGTATAAAAACTTAGAATCGGTAAATCTATAAATATGCGAATTGGAAAGGCCGTTGTCTTTTTGAAAGATCGTTTGCTCCGGAGATCTTAATCCCAGAAAAAATCCGAATGCATGGCTTAAATACAATGCTGACACAGGAGCGGAAATAAAACCCAAGAACAATGCAAAGAATATGCTGTTTCCGTAAAATTTAGTAAGCCTTAATGTGAGGAAGAATAAAGGCAGGAACAAAAAGCCTAGACATGCTATCGTTGAAATAATAGTCCCGAAAAGCCCTATGGGCAGAAAAAGTGCCGCCATCCCATTAACGAATAAAAGGCCTAAGCCTAATAATCTCCAAGGAGGTTCCGGCTTTTTAGGCCTTTGGCTTTCCCAGTTCTTAACTAAGGCAAACATACACCCCTATTCTACGATGACAGAAGAAGAAAATCTACTCCAGATTTTTGCCCCCTCCGCTTCTAATCTGGCCGGATAAGCCAATGTGAAAAGGATCCCTCTAGTTTTTCGTAAATAAAACTTCTCCAAAACGATGATTTGGCTCTTACGACCGTCTTCTCCTACAAAATCGAAACTCGTTCTATAAAGATCACCATCTTTTTTACGTAGATAATTCCATTCTCTCATCGTTCTTGGATTGATCCCGCGCAAGGAATCCCAAACTAAATAATAGTTTTGGGAATCGAAAATTGTAGGATGAAAATGTAATGTTGTTCCTACGGTAAATACGATCCGATCCGGCCTAAAAAATAAGATCCCCTCGCTACTCTTTCTATATTCTTTCTCCCAAGTCGAAGGACCTCCTTCTATCGGAAAGTTTTGATAGAATCGATGGACCTGCCATAGATAATCCGCATCTTCTCCAGAAAATTCCCGATCTTCGTCGGGAAACAAATAAGTAGAATCGGAAGGAAGATCGAATGAGTAAGCAAAGTCGAAACTTCTTATTTTTAATACGTCAGGACTCCAACAACCGAATGGATCCGTTAACCTTTGTAACTCTTTCTCTTTATGACCATATTGATCCGAAAATTTCCCGAGAAGTTTTGCAGTTTTTTCATATCCTTCCGGAACAAGTTTACCATAACGCAGTCGATAACAATACATTGAACCCTTTAGGAGTCGAATGGCAGAATATGGGTTTGCATGTTTTTGTAGACTTACTGCCTCGCTATAATGTAGATCCAATTCGGATCTGCTCGGAAAAACTTCTTTGTAGTTCCGATCCAAGATCATTTCTACGGAACCGTCTTTGTAAAAACGATAATTCCTGGATCTGGAGTCAGTCTTCCAAACATAATGTGCACTTAAACGAAATGCCGTCTGCAGGCGATTGTATAGAAGTTCTTCTTTTTTTTCTTGGTCGCCAAACCAAGGTTGCCTAAGAAGCGGATCCACTTCCTGGGTAAATATCCCGAAAAGTGGAAGAAAAAAAGTGAATGTCAAAAGAATAGAATATAATATTTTTTTAACATAATACGGATCCCAGAGTTGATCCGGAATTTTTTTCACCGAAAAAGACCTTCCAATTCACGTAAAGAATTGATCCCTACAAGTTCCAATCCCGGGATTTTTTCGATCTCTGCAAGATTTCCCTTAGGGAGATAGACAGTTTCTATCCCTACTCCTTTCAATTCTTTTAAACGAAGTGTAGCCTGTCCCACGGATCGAACTTCTCCCGAAAGTCCTACTTCTCCAATTACAGCGTAACCTGATTGGACCGGCCTTTCCGTATAACTGGATAGAATAGAAGCACAGATCGCAAGATCCAGAGCGGGCTCGTCAATCTGAAGTCCTCCTGCAAGATTTCCGAATATATCACATTCAGATAATGTATGGCCCAGATATTTTTCGATCACCGCGGCGAGGAGGATCAACCTGCGAGTATCGGGACCTTCTGCCATTCTCCTTGCTTGAGAATAATTGGTGCGACTCACCAAGGCCTGGACCTCTACGCTTAATGCGCGACTTCCTTCCATCACTGAACTGATCACGGATCCACTTTTGCCTTCTGTTAATGAACTGATAAATACTCTTTGTCTGTCCGTTACTTCTTTTAACCCGGACTCCAACATTTCAAAAACCGCTAGGTCGCCAACTGCTCCGAATCTGTTTTTTACGGCACGAAGAAGTCTGAAATAATTCAGCTTATCTCCTTCGAAATAGAGAACCGTATCCACCAAATGTTCCAACACCTTTGGTCCTGCGATCGCCCCATCCTTAGTGATATGACCTGTCATTAAGATCGGGATACCTGTACGTTTAGAAGTTTCCAGAAGAACTTGGGTACATTCTCTCAATTGAGTTACCGTCCCCGCTTGATTGGGAAGAGCTTCTCTCGTTAATGTTTGGATGGAATCCACAAAGACTAGATCCGGAGAAACATCTTCCACCATCGCCGAAATATTCTCAGCATATGTTTCGGAAGAAAGAAGAAGATCTTTAGAGAGAACATTCATCCGAGCGGCCCTGAGCCCCACTTGAGCGGAAGATTCTTCTCCCGAAATATACAAGATCTTTTTTCCCTGGGAGATCATACTTCTACTGATCTCTAGGATCAAAGTGGACTTACCTACTCCGGGCTCTCCTCCGACTAAGATCAAACTTCCCGGAACAAATCCTCCTCCCAAGACCAAATCCAATTCTGCAAGTCCAGAACTCAGACGTTTTGTATTGTCCGAAGAAATAGAATCGATAGGTACGGGTTCTTTATACGTCGCAGATTTTTTATAACTCGGGGTAGAAGAGAAACGATCTCCTCCCGATTCTTCTACGATCGTATTCCATTTACCGCAAGACTCGCATTTGCCCGCCCAACGAGCGTATTCCTGTCCGCAGGATTGGCAGAGAAAGATTTTGGAAATTTTCTTTTTCAATGTTCGAATAAATTCTCCATCTGGAGCCAATCAATCTGATTAAAAACAGGAAGGCATTGGAAAGCTTCCTGAGCGAGTTCGTATCTACCTTCTCGTATAAGTATCTGAGTTAATTTTTGAGAAAGAGCGATCAAAAAAAGAACGTCTCCGGATGCGTATTCAATCTGGTCCTTGGTGAGAGTTTTAGCCCCCCAATCAGAAGACTGATTTTTTTTATCAAGAGTCTCATCGAAAAACTCTCGAATGATATCTTTTAAACCGTGACGATCCGTATAAGTCCTTGCTAACTTGGAGCCTATCTTAGTACAGAAAACTCCCTTGGTTAAAATTCCGAGTCTATATCTCAGGAATAAGGTATCCATCCTAGCGAAATGAAAGACCTTGATGATCTCAGGATTTTCGAATAATTTTTTAAGTTTAGGAGCCTCAGTTTGGTCCGGCAAAATTTGCACTAGACTCACTCTGTTTTTGGAATCGCAGATCTGGACTACACAAAGACGATCCCTTCTTGGATTTAAACCCATCATTTCGCAATCTACAGCCAAATGATCGTCTTCTAAATATTCTTTCAGTCTTTCTTCGGAAAGATCTCCCGGAAATAGATCCGGCTTTGTGTTTGCGCGGTTAGATGCCATAAAGCCAAAATTATCCGTAACCTATCTCAGGTCCGCAAGAAAAGTCCGGCCTCTTTCTTTTGTTTTTTTCCTTTTCTATCTTTCGAATGAGGAAACCATCGTCCCAGAATGAAAGCAGTTTTGCGAACTCGTATCTATGAAGAAGAACAAAAATCCCATTTCGAGTTCCCTCCGGGTAGGACCGAAACGGGAAGCGATTGCGGGAACTATAAGTTTTCCTTTAAATTAACCAAATCCGCTGGCAAATCCACTTACGCCCCGGTATTAGAATGGATCGCGGAAAGAAGACCTCCCGCCGGGTTAGAACTTCTCACATTAGAATGGGAACTTCCATCTCATGGGATCAAGGAAGGAAGAATATTCAGACATGGATACCAATCTTGGAGCCTATCCACTTCTGAAAATCTGCAAGATGCGGATATTTCACCTAAACTAGATTTTTTACATTACGCCCAAGAGAATGGTTACTCTGAACATGCAGGAGAACCTGGAAACTGGATCTCCGAATCCTATGTGATCCTTTTTCCTAAAGGAGAAGATTCCAAAATTTTTGCAGGAGCGATCTCAAAAGGAGAAGAAGGAGTTAAATTTAAGATCATTACCTCCCCTTCTTCCAAAAAATCCTCGGAACCATTCTTAAACGGTGACATTCGAGTAGTTTACGATTTTTATAGATTCGAAGATTTCAAAGGGAACAAACTTCCTTTAACTCAAATTCGAGTTTCTAAATTTTCTGGGGACGAATCCCTCTTCATTAAAAACTACTATTCCGAACTTGCAAAAAATCTAAAGGTCAAACTCCCTGAAACACAGGTCCCGACCGGATGGTGTTCCTGGTATCATTACTTCACAAAAATTTCGGAAAAGATCATCCTACAAAATTTAAAGGAACTCAGATCCAAAAATTTAGGGCTGAAAGTTTTCCAGATCGACGATGGATACCAACCGGAAATTGGAGATTGGCTGGAAACAAATGATAGATTTCCTGGAGGAATGGGACTTCTCGCAGACGCGATCCGTTCCGAAAAATTGACCCCTGGAATCTGGCTTGCTCCTTTTTTAGTGCGCAAAAAATCCAAGTTCTTCCAAAAATTCCCGGAAGCCGTTTTAAAAGATAGGGACGGAAATCCAGTCCCGGCACTTTGGAATCCTAATTGGGGACTAGATCATACTTATAGTTTGGATGTAACTCATCCAGCTTCCAAAGAGTTTTTAGCGACCGTATTTAAAACTATCGTAAAAGACTACGGATACAAATATTTAAAATTAGATTTCTTGTATTCAGCCTTATTACCCGGTTGGACATACGATAGGAATTTATCACCTCATTCTCGTTATGTGGAAGCGATCAAACTCATCCGTAAAGTAGTCGGAAAAGATATTTTCATCCTAGGTTGCGGGGCGCCAATGCTTCCTTCCATTGGCTTATTCGATGCGATGAGGATCTCCTGCGACGTAGCACCTTTCTGGTTCAGAGAAAAATCCAGGATCCTAATAAAAGATCGGAACGGTCTTTGTACAGAAAGAGCTCTGATCAACGATATCACAAGGGCTTCCATGCACCGCACACTCTGGCTAAATGATCCGGATTGTTTACTCGTTCGTAAAAAGAAAAACCATATGAACGAGGCTCAAACGAAAATTATGGCGAGTATCATGTCCGTCTCCGGAGGAATGTTATTCGTCTCCGACGACCTGGCTCTCGTAAATGAGGATCGTTTGGAATTATTACAAAAGAGTTTGAACCTGCAATCCAAATGTAAGAACAAAACTCCACTCCCGATCGGATTCGGATCCGAGTTTTTCCCGAATGCACTTTATAATCCTGCAGGTTATTTAGGGATTTGGAATCCTTCGGACGAAAAGAAGGAAGTCCAACTCTCTCTTTCTTTTCCATGGGACAAGAAGAACTCTGTCGATTATTGGACAGGGAAAAAACCGGAGTCTCTAGAAATTGATACAAGGAAAAAAACTCTTAAGATCAGTATGGATCCTTGGTCGACTGTGGTGTTACATTCGGGAAAACAAAGTTGACTCTTCTCTAAATCGGGAAGACAATTGGCGCGATTGTGTCAGTAACTTTCTTCCAAATTTCGGAAGACAATAACGAGGTGCATAAATGAAATTTTTTCAAAAAATCCTGGGAACAAGTTTGGTTCTACTTGGGGTCCTAGTCTCTCAAAATTGTTTTTTGGATTCGATATCTGATTCGCTTTCCAAATCTTCGAATTCTTTACAAAGCCTTTCTAAAGGAGTAGTTTCCGTAGTATCTTCCGTTTCCTCTTCTTCTAAAGACGAGGAAGCAGAAAAAAAAGCATATAGAAGGGACGTGGAAAATTTAACTGCGATCTATTTGCAAACCGGATCCACTCGTTCTTCCGAGTTCATTTCGGATCTCTCAGAGCTCGCCTCCAAAAACGGAGTAGTGAATTGGAGAAGTTCCGAATCCACCTATATTTCCATAGGGAGAGGCCTAAAAAAAGCAGGAGTGGGTCAGGAAGGATTTAAAAGTTTTGCAAGTTCATTCACAAATTCAAAACCTCAAATCGCTAAAGCTTTAGAAGCCGGCTATCTCTCGCTTTAATTTGAGATCTTCCTACAAACGGCCTTTTTACTTAGGCCGTTTTTTTCTTCTTCTCCTCTTCCCCTTTTTCTCTCTTTTTCCCCATGGATCCTATCTGGATTTTATCTATGTGGATGCAAATACGGGACAATCCAGCGGTGGACATTCTGCAATCCGATTCGATGATACTGTAATTCATTTCCAATATTACCCGGATGAGATCTTTAGAGTAGTCCGGGAATCATACGAAAGATTTTCGTATTCTTATAATACGTATTCGAATAGGACCGGCAAGATCGCTCGTATCAAAATATCAGAAAAAAACTTGGACAAGATCCGGACCGGTTTTGAAAAACTCGCACTGATCCAATTCAAACATTTGAAAAATCTGGAATCGATCCGAAGAGATATTTCTTTTTTAAAAGAAACCAAAGATCCGAGTAAAAAAGTCCGGATCAAGAGTTTTGGATATTTTAAAAAAGGAGAAGGATCCAAACATACCCTTTCCTTAAGAAAGGAATTAGATTTTACCAATAAACCCGGATGGCTTGGTGAGCTCAGATCTAGGCTCAAAGAAGAAATGAGCCTCGCATTGGAAAAAGGAAAGTTCGATCTATTCTCGCATTCTCCGGAAATAGAAAACGGGCAATATCCTTTTTATAAGGAAGGAGTTTCATCTTGGTTTATTCCGAGACTAGAAAAATTGGCCGTGTTAGAAATTCTGGATTCTGGTTACGAATTGGATCCGGAAACCATCTTCCAATCCTCCGGAAATAAACTTTCGGAAGCTGAAAAAGATAAACTCCTTTCATTCAAAAACTCCCTTAAAAATTCCATTTTAGAACTTCTTAAAGAAGAAAACTCGGATTGGGGTCATAATACCTTAGTGGACCTAGCGAGATTTCTGGTTTTAGAAAAAAGTTTAGAAGATGGAGTTCCTTACTTTTTAATAACCTTTCCGGATTCGGTTTTGCAGATTTCCAAGACGACTTGGTCTGAGGACAAAAAAATTATACAATCCAGTTCTGAACTGCTTTTAGAAGCGGCTAAAACTTTCAGAGAAGAAAGATTGGCTCGGGAAAATTTAAGCGAAGAAAATTATATAAGCTGGGAAGATCTGGAAAACAGGGACTGGGAATTAAGGACCGGCTTAACCAGAGGGATCTCCATTAGAAATACTTTCGACAGACTTTCTCCGGACCTTTTGGGGGATTTTTTGTTTTCCTTCCCCACTCCGAATATCGACAAACATGAGGAATATCTAAAAAGATCGGAAAATGAAGAAGAAAAGTATTATGATAATTTAAAACGTTTTTATGATTTCAAGTTAATCACAAAAAACTGTACTTCCGAAATTTTCGATTCAATTAATCTCATTTTAGAAGAAAAAGAATACGCAGAAATTTTAGGAGAAAAGATCAATCCGCATACTTCTGCGAGTTTTATCCCATTCATCGCATACAATTCCGTTGTGTCCCGGTGGAAGGTAGAAAATGAAACTGTGGAATTATCCCACCGTAAATCGGAATTAGAAAAATTGTATAAATCCAATAAAGGATCCGAATGGAAAACTTATCTAAAAGAATCTAATGTTTTCAGTTCTAGTATCTATAAACCGAATCCGGAAGATCCTTCTTTCGTATTTTTTACGGACGATGTGATTTTACTCAGACCGATCTATGGGATCGTAAATTTAGGTTGGGGTTTGGGAAACTTCGCAGCAGGGATTTTTACAAGTCCATTCGATCGGGGGAAACGTGTAAAAGACGGATTACAGACTGCCTTCTTCTCATTACCCGAACTTATATTCTTCAATATTCGAAAAGGCAGCTTTCCGAGCGCAAAACCCAAACAACTCGAAGAAAAAAGATCAGAGTTTCAAGAGTAAATAGCTAGAATCGTCCCTGAATTCTCTAGTAGGTAGACTTACCTTACTATAAGTCCGAATCGCTTCTTCATATGCATTGATGCCCAGATTTTTTTTGCGAACCTCTTCTAACTCTGAGAACAAAGGACTAGAAAGACTATTCAAAAGCCCGTCGCTGTATAAGAACAGAACGTCTCCGGATTCGTAAGGGATCTCATGTGATTCGAATTCGAGAGAGTCCATGATCCCGAGTAACTGTCCGGATTTTTCATTTAGAAGTTTTTGCCCGTTGGCCTGATACAAGACCGGGAAAGGATGACCTCCCCTCGCATATGTGATCGTCTTTTTTTCTAAATTGATAATTGCAGCGGCCGCAGTGAGACTATGTGTTCCGATCTCTTGAGAAAGTTCCGAGTTCATCTTTTTCAGAACATGGGAAGGATCCTGATTTTCCTTGTATGCTTCTCTAGCGACACTTGTCATGAGCAATCCGATCAAACCGGAAGTGACTCCATGATCCTCTATGTCCCCAAGTAAAACTAAAACTTGATTTCCTAATTTGGATAAAACGTAAAAGTCCCCGCTTACAAAAGACGCAGGAGTATTTTCTACGACTACTTCCAAAGGAGAAACCACCGGAACGGATAGGATCTTTTTCTGGATCTTAGAAGCAAGCCTGAGATCTCGAAGTATATTTTCGTCTCTCGCTTCCTTCTCTTTTAATAAAGTATAATAATCCAGTGCTCTTTGAACTGCGATACGAACGGTTTGTAATGAGAAAGGTTTTAATAAAAAATCCGAAGCCTTATGCGTAAGAGAGGTCACCACATTATTAATATCTCTCTCTCCGGTCATCATAATGACCTGAGTCGCAGGATTTAGATTTTTAAAATACGGTAGGACGTCCAACCCGCTGGTTTTAGGCATATGGATGTCCAAGAATACGATCGGATTGGATTCTTTTTCGAAGTATTCCTTACCCTTTTCCACTGAATCGAAAAAAGTAGAATTGTAACCCAATTTGGAGAGAAGAATTTCCAGGGCCTCCCCCACATCCCGATCGTCGTCTATGATTAAAATTTCCGGCTTAATCGTAATTGATGTCATCTACTCGATCCTAGAAAATTCCCTGGTCTCGGAAATTCTGGCAACCATAGAATCATACTGTTCGTCAAACAAGGATTTTTCGAGGTACGGATTGATGGCGGAAACCATTTCTCCGTAACTCCAAGAGTATACTGTAGAGTCTTGTCGGTCCAAAATTTTTCCGGAATGGATAAGTCCGGACAAAGATCTTAAATTTTCTTTCTTAAAACAGCGGAGCAAGGCTCGAAATTCGCCTTCTTTTTCCGGAGATAAAAATCTGAAATTTTTATGAAATAAAACCGCGTCGTGAAAATATTCCGGAATATTAAACGCGCCCGCGGCTCCTATTTTTCCGGAAAGCAAACGAATGAAGGAAGTGATCTCATTCATAATATTTAGGCCAGGATATTCCTGGCCTTCGAATAATTTCTTTTTTTCTCCGAGTTTTCCCAAACGAACATTCTGGCTCAAGAGCCAATCGATATAGATCATCGGAAAAGATTCTCCGATCTTTTTGAACAAGAAGTCGGAAAATTTCAGACGCATATGCACCAAGATCTCGTTCTCTTCCGTTTTGATATAGATACGATTGTCTACTTCCGAAATTCCGTGGATTTCCAATTTTGTTTTTTGGAAACCTCTGAATTGTAACATCTCGAACATTCCGGATTGGGTTAGAAGTTCATGGACTTCCTTCGTGGAGAATCGATTGAATAAGGTGTCTTCGATCCCTAAATGAGTCTTAAATTCCCTATTTACGTCTATAAGACCTAGTGCTTCCGGGTCGATATAACTCTGCCCCGTACTGGATTTGTCTGAACCCGAAAATATACTCATGAATTTAGATTAAGCCGGCAAATGCCCGTATCGTATTAAAATGGATCCGAACCGTATCATGAAAATTTCTGGCGTATCCTCCGGCAGGCATGATCACCACAGGAACATCCAAAGAATCCGCGAACGATTTTACCATTTTATCTCTAGCCTTCAACCCGTCGAAAGTAAGCTTCAGATCTCCGAGAGAATCATCCTCAAAAGGATCCGCTCCTGCGAAATAATAGATCAGATCCGGTTTGAATTCTTTTTTGATCTTCTCCAAACCTTCTTCCAATTTCGCGAGATACGCCTTATCTCCGGTGCCGTTATCCAAGCCGATATCCAGATTGGACCTTTCTTTTTTAGGATATAATTCTTCCTGATGTACGGAAAAAGTCCAAACAGACTCTTCTCCCTGAAAAATTTTCGCGTTCCCATTCCCTTGATGAAGGTCTAGATCTATAAATAAAACTTTTTTATCCGGATATTTTTGGAGATAAAGTTTCGTCGCGATTGCGGCGTCGTTCAAATAACAGAATCCCTCCGCACGATCAGGCATGCTATGGTGGAATCCGCCTCCGATATGATATACATATTTATAATTTTCGGTCATTTCAGTAGCGAGAATGGTCCCGCCTACTCCCAAACAAAAACTCCTGACCATGGTTTGGTTAAGAGGAAGTTCGGAATACATAGTCCGATCCGTATATCTCAGATTCATAAAGTCTGAAATAAATTCAGGAGTGTGGACCAAGCTCAATTCCTCCTCTCCGACCGGAGCCGGTTGAAGGGCGGGCAAAGAAGAAAGTTTCGGATCTTCCTTGACTTGATTGTATATCATTGCGTATTTACGTGCTGGGAATACATGAGGACCGAGGTCCATATTGTATTCCGGATGATAAACTAGAGCGAGGCGTTCTAACTGTTGGCGCAATTGGGTGTGCCTTTTTTTTCCCAAGCTTACCCTTCCGTTTCGCCCCGTAAAGAACGAAATAGCATTCTTAAATACGTCCAAATTTTCGGAGGTTCCCATTCATGTTTAGCCCGGAAAAAAAAACCAAAATGGTCTGCACCATCGGTCCTTCTTCCTCAGATGAAAATACTATCACCGCACTTCTCCGAGCCGGAATGGATATCGCGAGAATGAATTTCTCCCACGGCACTCACGAAGTTCACAAAAAAGTTTTTGAGACACTTCGCAAATGTGAATCCGAATCCGGCGTTCCTCTTGGGATCATGGCGGATCTACAGGGACCGAAAATCAGAACCGGAAAACTCCGGGTTCCCCAAGTCGAATTAGAAAAGGGAAACAAGATCAGACTTTTACCCGATGCGGAATATTTAGGAGATTCCGAAGCGGTCGGTACTACCTACCCTGCCATGATAGAAGATCTTCGTTCGGGAGACAAACTATTAGTCGATGACGGTAAACTCGTACTAGAGGTTGAATCCAAATCAAGCAAAGAAGCCGTTTTAAAAGTTATAATCGGAGGAATTTTAAAAAGCAACAAAGGAATTAATTTGCCGGGAACTCCGATCTCGGCCCCTGCCCTCTCCGAAAAAGATCTATTGGACCTGAAGTTCGCACTCAATTTGGGAGTAGATTACGTCGCATTAAGTTTCGTAAGAAGAGCATCCGATCTGGAACTTGCAAGAGAAATGATGAGAGGGACCCAAACCGGACTCATCGCAAAAATAGAAAGGCCGGAAGCAATCCGTAATATAGACGAAATTTTAGAAGCAGCCGACGGGATCATGATCGCAAGAGGGGACCTGGGAGTAGAGGTGGAAACGGAAAGAGTTCCGGTTCTACAAAAAGAACTCATCTATAAAGCAAATCGTGCAGGTAAACCTGTGATCACTGCAACCCAGATGCTCGAGTCTATGGTTGATAATCCAAGGCCTACAAGAGCAGAAGCGAGCGACGTCGCAAATGCGGTAATGGACGGAACGGATGCGGTCATGTTATCCGGAGAATCTGCGAGCGGAAAATATCCTGTTGAATCCGCAGAGATGATGGCAAAGATCTTAAGGGAAACTGAAAACTTAGATCGTATTTATGAGATACATTGGAATTTAAAAAAATCAGAATTAGAAATAGAAAGAGCGGCCCTCGGTTCTGCGGCGAGAGAGATCGCGCATAGTATCAACGCAAAAGCGATCGTGAATTTTACTCGAAGCGGTTATTCCGCTCTTATCACTTCTGAAATGAGGCCAAAGGTCCCTATTCTTTCTTTTACTCCGTATTTGGCGACAGCAAGAAAGATGAAATTATATCGAGGTGTCCAACCTTATGTGATGCCTTTTATGGAAACTTTTTTCGATATGATCCGTTATATGGAAACAAAACTCCCTGAAGACGGAATGTTGACCGCTGGAGATATAGTGGTCATTCTTTCCGGCGCTCCGGGAGGAGAAGCTAAGTCGGTAGACTTTTTACAAATTTATAAGATTAGATAATTCTTTATTTCGAGTTCGGAGAAGAACTAGACGGAAAATTTACCTTTCCTTCTAAAATTTCAGTCAATACCGATTTTAATTCGGAATAGGAAGGCAATTCTGGATACGCTATGTTCGAAGTAGAATGTTTAGGATTCCCTTCTTCGATAGTATCCATTCCGATGATATACTTAAATCCGTGTTCTTTTAATACTACCGACGATTCGACATTTATATTTTTTACATGTTTACCATTTTTATCGAATACCGAAAAAACATAATAATAATATAGATCTCCGGTTTTAGTGAAACCTTCCTGAGCCACGATCATAAAGTCTTTGATCGGAAAAGAATCGAAACGAAAATATCTTAGGTTAGAAATACGAGGGTCTTTCGAAGAATTCTTGATCTGGATTAGGTTTTTCTTATATTTCTCGCCCTCCTCGATCTTGCCTTGTCTATATAAGTTTTCGATTAAATAACTTACGGTCGCGTAATTTTCCGGATCTAATTTATAGCAGATCTCGAAGTATTTTTGGGCTTTGATCAGATCTCCTTCATTAAAGTAAAGGCCTCCAAGACTATAATTTGCCCTTAGATCATCCGGATCGATCTCCAATGCTTTTAAAAAATAACTCTTCGCCTTGGAGGATTGTCTTTTTTCCGCATAGACTGCTCCGAGCATACTCATTGCTTTTTGCGCTTTTGGATCCAATTCCACACATTTTAAAAATTGTTTCTCCGCCTCGTCGATATTCCCTGAAAAGTATAAAGAGGCTCCGTAATAGTCGTAGTATTTCGAGACCTTAGAGTTGGATTTAATGGCTTTTTCGAAATAACTTAACGCCTTCTTGTCCTCTTCTAACCGGAAATAACTGAAACCGATCTTAAAAAGTAAAATATCATCTTCCGGCTTTTTCTTTTCGTATTCTAAAAGTATCTTTAAAGCGGATTTATAATCCTGATTTTCGATCAGTTGATCCGCTTTTTCGTATTCAGGTCTAGTTGTATCTTGGGAAAAAATTTCTCCCACCGATATACTTAAACAAAAGATAATAATTGCGATGATCTTGACCGAATAAGTTGCTCGAGCTCTGGAGAGAAATCGTTTCAAAGTATACCTGCCTATCCCATATATCGATTTTCTAAAATTTGCGGACAATTATAATAATTGAATTCCGGAATCCCCAAATTCTTTTAAGACCTCTTTAGAGATCCTGGCCCTTTGGTTCCGCTTTTCCTTGATATGAGTTAAATAACGAAGGGAAAATAATACTCCTCCCTCCTCTACATTCATATAAACGATCGGAGTAGTTTTTCCAAGTCGAACGAGATAATTTTTGGAAAGTTCTCTAACAGAATAATCTATTTTATGTTGGTCTATGATAGAGCCGTTTTTCAGTATCCCGTTCAGTAGTTTTTCTGCCGCTTCCCAATCCGCGCTATGAGGGACCTTGATCCGGAACTCGTCCCAAACAAATCCCATTTTTTCTTTTACCACATACACTTTATGAAGAATGATCGTATGATTCGGGAGATGTACTAAACGATTGGTAGACTGTTCCGATTTTGGATCAGGGCTCAGTTCCATCAATGTGAATCGATTGATCCCTATATTGACCACGTCCCCTTTGATCCCTTCTATCTCTATCCTGTCCCCTACTTCGAATCCGTTACTTCCATGGATCAAAAGCCAACCCACGTAATTTAAAGTGATATCTTTAAGAGAGATTACAATACCCGCTCCCGCAAGTCCCATAACTGTAGGAAGATAAGATAGACCGGAAAAGATCACCGGCAAAAGGGAAACTGCTCCTACAACTACGAAGAGGATCCGCGTCACTCTCCTTCGATTATATCTGACTGAATTATCCGCCGGAGGACTAATCCGATCGAAGATCAAAACGAAAGTTTTATATACGACCACCAAGGCCAAAATGAAATAAGCGACCAATACGAATTCTTCAGTAATAGTCCTTTCACCCTTATTCAAAAGATAAATTGGATTTATGAGTCGGAGTATTTCTTCCATGATCGAGAGGCCTACACTAGGCAATCGCTGGATGAAATCAAGGTGTTTTTAAGGAGAAGACAAAGAGTTTAAGGGTTCGCACGGAGAACACAGAGTTCACGGAGTTATCTATTACTTGATAGCGAATAGTCTTCCTAAGCGCAAACACCTCAGTGATCTCCGTGTTCTCCGTGCGAAAAATTCTATAAATCTTTTTTCTGTTTTTTAAAAGCTGAAGCGATCTCGTCCAATTCGATAGGGATATCCCAGATAGGATTTCCAGGTGACTGCAATAATACGAATCTTACGGAATTGCCTACGTTCTTTTTATCATGAAGAGTATGTTTTGCAACTTGGCCTGATTTACTTTTATCTTTATAAGGAAGATCATAAGCGTTTAGGATTTTTTTGAGATCTTCTATCCAAGCAGGATCCAATCCTTGTTTTTCAGTAGAAAGAATAATCGCAGTTAAAAGTCCGATCGCAACCGCCTCTCCATGAGAATACTTTCTATAATTCGTAAGTGATTCTATCGCATGAGCAGTAGTATGTCCGAGATTTAAAACTTTTCTAAGCCCTGTCTCTCTCTCATCTTGAGATACTATACTTGCCTTATATAAAATAGAACCTATGATCAATTCCAGAAGTTCGGAAGAAGTATGATCATATACGTTTTTATCGTTCGAGCGAACCTTCTCCAGATATTCTCCGCCGGATAAGAGACCATGTTTTACGATCTCTGCCATTCCACATCTCCACTCTCTTTTTGGAAGAGTAGAAAGAGCGATTAAAGGTAAATAAACGAATTCAGGTTGGTAGAAGGAACCGATCATATTTTTTCCTAGATCGGCATTCACAGCAACCTTTCCTCCTACGGAAGAATCCACGGAAGCAAGTAAGGTTGTAGGAATTTGAGCGAAACGAACTCCTCTTTGGAAAGTAGAAGCGATAAAGCCTGCATAATCGCCTACGACTCCTCCACCCAAAGCGAGGATCAAACTTTTACGATCCGCTCCAAGTTCGATGAGGCGATTATAAGTTTCTGCAGTTTGAGTGATATGTTTGTTCTTCTCTCCGCCCTTGATATAGATCTCATGATAAGGAATTCCAAGACTCGCGATCTCGGTCTCGTAAAACTTAGAAAATAATCCGGAAAGTTTTCTTTCTGTTAAGATGAAGATCGAAGAAACAGGATAAAAACGTTTTATAGTTTCTCCCAAACCTCTGAAGTCTGAGTGGATCTGTACTTTATACTCTTTGGAAAACGCTCTGATCTGTACTTCCCGTAAAGGATTCATTTATCGTATACCCACTGGCTTCGTATAAAAGGTGAAGGTTTATATTTTCCGGAAGAAAGATAATCCTTAATATCCGGCCTTATATCCATTTCTAAAACCGCACCCAAAGGAAAATAGCCGAATCCTGTGATCGCCTTCTCTTTTAAGTTCACTTCCGGGTCCTGTTTTTTGACGGTCGTCAAAAATACCAATTGTAGAAGATGCCGATTCCCCTTCGGATCAATAGACTCATTCAGAAAAAGAAAATTCGCACTCGTAACTTCCAAAGAAAGTTCTTCTTTAAGTTCCCTTTTAAGAGCGTGCTCGGCATTTTCTCCGAATTCTATCCCGCCGCCAGGAAGAAGCCAATAATAGGAATCCTTCTTTTTCTGCTGTAAAAGTAGGATCTCACCCTTACGGTTCCGAATAAGAGCCGCGACCCGGACCCTTAACCCCTTTTTTTTAAAGAAGAATTCCATTAGATATTGTTAAACCTTTATCTTTAAGACTTTCAGAAGTTGTTTAGCGGCGTCTTGTTCCGCAAATTTTTTGTTTTTGCCCTTCCCTTCCGCAGTATATTTATCCCGGATCGAAACGCTTACATAGAAGGTTTTTTCATGATCCGGGCCAGTTTCTTTTAACAATCTATATGTAGGGAGAAGTTTGAATTTTTTCTGGCAAATTTCCTGAAGAGTGGACTTATAATCCGTCGCCTCTTTTATCTTATCGGAAGTTTTTATGTAATCTATGAGGTGCTTGAGTATAAACTTCTCAGCAGCTTCCATTCCTTGGTCCAGATAAATTGCACCTACGAGTGATTCGAAAAGATTCGCGCCCAGTTTTTTCTGAGCTCCTCCCTGACCTTCTCCTTTTCCAAGAAGAACAAAAGGTGATAATCCTAGTTTTTCACTCAGGCCATTCAACACCGCAGTAGAAACCAAGGTTGCTTTTTGTCTGGAAAGTTCTCCCTCGCTTGCGGATGGATTTGTTCTATATAAATATTTTGCGACCACGAGACCTAAAACGGAATCACCTAAAAATTCCAATCTTTCGTTGTCTTCTTTATATTCCGGATTTTCGTTCCGAAATGAGCTATGGATGAATGCGGTTTCTAGATAAGAAGTTTTGTTAAACTTAAGACCGAGCTCGGACGCAAGAGAGTATAGATCTCTTGTTTTAGATCCTGACTTGCTTTGGTTCTGATTGTGTTTTTTTTTTATCAAAGGATTTTGATAAAAGGGAAGGAAAGACTTCCGAGTTCCCGTAAGAACCCGGAGGTCTAGTCAATTAGGACTTTAGAGTGTCGATGAACTTAATTACGTCTCCGACGGTTTGGATCTTTTCAGCATCCTCATCGGAAATTTCAACGCCAAACTCTTCTTCAAGAGCCATAACGAGTTCAACTGTGTCAAGAGAGTCTGCACCAAGGTCATCAATGAAGTGTGCTTCAGGAGTCACTTCTGACTCATCCACTCCAAGTTGCTCAACGATAATAGACTTAATCTTTTCGAAATCTGCCATTTGTTTCCTCCGTACCACCGGAGTGGTATGTAAGTTTTAGTTAGGTTTAGAATTGGGGATGAATTCATCCACCGATTTTTAAACATTTTTATCTCAAAAGTTTTGGCAAGCCTTAACGGATTGGAAACGGGAAAAAAACAGAATATTTCTATGACCTTCTTTTTAAGTTTTTTTCGGAAAGAAGTCGTTCTATAAATTCTGATTTTGTTCGACGCAACAAATCGAAAATCGGATCCCAGTCCCCATATTCAAATAATCAAAAAGTCACATTTCTAATATTCAGGTTGTAAGTTGATCATGAACAAGAGTTCGCACGTTTTAATTATGCTTCCAAATCCGCGTTTCTATCGATTTTATGAGACTTGGAAATTGGTTTTGTTCTCTGAAGTATAAAACCACAACCTTTCTATCGATTATCTATTCCTAAGAGAGGAAGTTATCCTTTGTTCGAACGCCGTTCGGATCATTGGATTAGATGGATTCTATGTTCAAATATTTTCGCAAGTACGGATATTCGTTCCGAAAATTCGAATGATTGGTTCCTCCAAAAAACAAAAAGCCCGGATAATTCCGGGCTTTTTCTAATTCGTTTCGGATCGAAAAGATTAGGCTTGGACTCCCGGTAGGAATCCTCCTCCGTTTACTTCGATCACTTGTCCCGTAATAAAAGAGGATATGTCGGAAGCGAGGAAGGCGATTGTATTCGCGATATCATCAGGTTGTCCTGCTCTTTTTAATGGGATCGCAGCAACCATAGCGGTACGGATCTTTTCTGGGATCGCGTCAGTCATTTCAGTTGCGATAAATCCCGGAGCGATCGCGTTGCAACGGATCTTACGTCCCGCCATTTCCAAAGCGACTGCTTTAGTCAAACCGATCACACCAGCTTTAGAAGCGGAGTAGTTGGTTTGTCCGATATTTCCGTTCACTCCTGCGATGGAGGAAAGGTTGATGATGGATCCACCGTTCGGATTTTTTGCCATAAATTTTATAGCAGACTGGATACAATTGAAAGTACCAGTCAGGTTTACTGCGATCACAGCATCCCATTGCTCTTGTTTCATTCTGAGCATTAAAGTATCTTTTGTAATACCTGCGTTATTCACTAAAATTTCGATTGAACCGAAATTATCTACTACTGCTTGGATACCTGCTTGAGCAGATTCAGCATTTGCTACGTTTACGGAGACTCCGATTGCTTTTACGCCAGTCGCTTTTGCGATTTCTGCCGCAGTAGCCTTACTTGCCTCTTCGTTTAAGTCGGCGATGACAACGTTTGCTCCTGCTTGCGCTAATTTAAGTGCGGTTGCTTTACCGATTCCACGGGCAGCCCCGGTTATAATGGCGTTTTTGCCTTTCAAATCGATCATTGGTTTGTTCCTTACCAGATTCTGCGGTTAGCGTATTTTCGCGTCCTATGGGGTCAAGTGATTCTGAGTGTAGCGTTCATCTGGGAAGACTGGAAATAGTTTCGCACAGAGATCACGGAGATAAGAACCAATAAAACCCTCTGTGGTCTCAGTGTGAAATGAATCTTATTATTGGATTAGAACTTAGCTTTTTCGATATCTTCTTTGATATGGCGGTTCACATCCCTTTCGGCACATTCCACCACGACTCGGATCGCATTTCGGACAGCATGCGCGTTAGAAGAACCATGCCCGATGAGACAGGTCCCATCCACTCCTAAAAGAAGTGCGCCGCCGTATTCAGCATAATCCAATCGTTTCTTGATCGCTGTAAAAGTAGGTTTCAGAAGAAGAGCACCTGTTTGAGCAAGACTGGACTGTGCTATACTTTCTCTCAGAACACTGAAGATAGATTTTGAAAGCCCTTCTGTCGCCTTAAGAACTATGTTCCCGACAAAACCGTCGCAGACAACAACGTCCACATCCCTTCCGCCTCCGTACAGATCCCGGCCTTCCACATTTCCGACAAAGTCGATAGGCAACTTTCGAATATAGTCGAAGGCCTTTAAGGTAACCGAATTTCCCTTTTTATCCTCTTCTCCATTGGAAAGGATCCCAACCTTAGGTTTAGAGATATTGAATATAAATCTGGAGTAAATTTCTCCCATGATCGCGAATTGAGCCAAGTATTCAGGCTTACAATCCACGTTTGCTCCCGCATCCAATAATAATGTAGGAGCTCCTTTCTCTCTTGGGATCGGAGCTGCAATCGGAGGTCTTAGAACACCTGGAATTCTCCCCAGATACAATAATGACGCCGCCATAGTAGCGCCTGTATTTCCGGGAGAGAACATTCCAACACAGGTCTTATCCGCGACCAATTGAGCCGCTTGAACTACCGAAGAATCTTCCATTGCACGAACCGCAATAGAAGGAGAATCATTCATGCCAATAATTTCGCTAGCGTGAACGATCCGGATCTTGTTTGTATCGTATTCGTATTTGAGGAGGATCTCGCTGATATCTTCTTCTTTACCAACGAGAATGACATTTCTGCCGTCTAGATTGACCGCGTTAACAGCGCCTTCTACGATCCTGTCAGGACCGTAGTCGCCGCTCATTGCATCGACGGCGACCCACATATTGATTAATTCTCTTCGCTAGCTTTCCTAACTTTCGGTTCTACCACAACACGGTCTTTGTAAAAACCGCAAACTGGGCAGATTCTATGAGGAGGTCTGAATGAATTACAGTTCGGGCAAGGAACTAGATTCGGTTTGCCGATCGCGTGATGGGCCCGTTTCATCCTCACTTTTGATTTAGATTTTCGTCTCTTAGGAACTGCCATTGTTTTTCTCTATAGATAATGTCGATTTACGACTATGTTTTTTTTAAAGGCGGATTTCACAACTGTTTTTCATAAACTGGCAAACGAACTGAGGAATTCCCCGGTTTCAGCCCGTTTTGTATAAAGGGAAGACCGATTGAATACCAACCTTGCGGTGGATTCCATAATAACTTCAATTTCTTCCAGATTATTCGCCTTTAAGGTCCCGCCTGTAGAAACCAGATCAACGATACAATCGGAAAGTCCTACCAAAGGAGCGAGTTCAATACTTCCGTAAAGTTTGATTACCTCGCAATTGATCCCCTTCTTCAGGAAAAATTCCTTAGCAATATTCGGATATTTTGTCGCTACACGGACCTTTCTTTCCCCGGAACTCAGGCTCCAGCCTTTTGGGGCAGCTACGGATAATCTACATTTTCCGATCTTTAGGTCCAAAGGAAGAAGAAGATCATATCCACCTTCCAATAATACGTCCCATCCCACGATCCCTGCATCCGCAGAATTTTGCTCCACGTAAGTCGCAACATCTTGGGAACGAACAAGAAGGATACGGATCTTTCCTTTTTGGTCTTTAAATATAAGTTCTTTGGAATCCGGATCAGGACGGCCGCTCAGCCATCCTCTTTGGAGCATAAGCTCTATGCTCTCCTCTGCAAGCCGTCCTTTCGGAAGGGCTATGGTAAGCATTAGTTCGCCTGGCTACTTTTTAACAGAAGATATGCAGCAAGTTCACGAACCGCTTTAAAGTCTTCCGATGGAGAAGGGATTTCTTGGTCTAAAACCTTCTTTAATAGCTCGATCGCTTCTTCTTTTTTACCGTTTGCGAGTTTTAAACGCCCAGCTTGATAAAGGCTCCAAGCGTAAAACCCAGCAACATTTTTGCGGTTACTTAAAAGAGAAACGGAAACCGCGTAATCGGATTCTGCTTCCGCGAGTTGGTTTCCACTCTCTCTATAGTTCCCTGCGATATAAAAATAGTATGCCTTCACTTCCGGAAGCTCGTCTATTTTTTTACCCGCAAATTCTAACTTCTCTGCCGCTTTTGTATAGTCCCCATTCTTCGCGTAAAGATCACCAAGAGTTTTTGCAAGTCTGATCTCTAAAGAAGAAGAGTTGTAAGAGGATAGGATACTTTCGTATTTTTTGATCTTATCGTTGATATCTGTCATTGGAGAAAGAGAAAGTTCTTTCTCCAATTTTTCGATAGCAAGAGTACCTTTGCGAAATTGTTCAGCTCTATATTCGTTCCAGCTAACGACCGCTACTACGGTAAGGAATAAAACTCCAATTCCAAAAAGGACCTGCTTTTTATTCTCTCCGATCTTGGAGAAGAAGATCGCAAAAATCCTTTCTGCTCCGGATAAGCCTGCGTAAGGATCGATATCCTGAATAGAGGCTCCAGTTTTAGGTTCGAATCGTTTCATTCAAAGCTCCAGGAGTCGCTCTTATTTTAGATTGATAAAGCTGCCTAAACTTTCTCTAGAAGGGGTGTCGGAAGTTTTTAAATACTTCGCCATCTCTTCTCTTTCTAAGGCTTTGTCGAAGTCCTTGATAGACAAGGAGATCTTTTTGTTCTTAGAATCGATTTTGACAACAGCACATTTTACGATATCGCCAGGCTTGTAAGACTCAGCAAGATTGGTATCTTTTCCGCCAGGAATTTCGGAGATATGAACGAGACCTTCAAAACCAGGCTCGATCTCTACGAACATACCGAAATCAACGATACTCTTGATCTTACCTTGAACGACAGAGCCGATCGGATAACGATTTCTAAGAGCCTCGTAAGGATGTTCTTGCAGTTGTTTTAATCCGCAAGAGATCCTTTGTGCATCAAAATTGATGTCTAGGATAATGTATTTTACTTCTTCGCCTTTTTTCAAAAGAGAAGTTGGGTTCTTTTGTTTTTCGTCCCAAGTGATATCGCTGATATGGATCAAACCTTCGATCCCATTCTCCACTTCTACGAACGCGCCGTATTTAGTGATGCCGGTAATTTTTCCGGTAAGAACATTTCCAACTCTTACTTCAGGACCTAAAGCGTCCCAAGGATTCGGTTGAAGTTGTTTTAAACCTAGTGAAAGTCTTCTGCTTTCGAAATCGATATCTAAGATAAGTGCTTCTACTTCTTGGCCTTTTTTAAGAAGTTCTTTTGGATGAGGAGGTTTTTTCGCCCAAGTCAATTCGGAAGTATGGATCAAACCTTCCAAACCTTCTTTCAATTCTACGAATGCTCCGAAATTAGTGAGTGAAGTTACAGTTCCACGAATCACCATTTCTTTTTCCAAAGAACGTTTTGCCCAAACCCAAGGATCTTCGTATAATTGTTTTAATCCGAGAGCCAGTTTATTGTTTTCCTTCTCCATTTCCAAAACTTGGAGTTCGATCTCTTGACCGATGGTGAAGTATTGTTTGAAAGGTGCGAATTTTTTGTAAGAGATATCTCTTTGTCTAAGAAGTCCTACAACTCCTTCTAAATCGCAGAAAACTCCGAAGCTTGCGATCTTGGAAACAGTCGCTTTTACCTTATCGCCCACATTTACTTTTAGAGCGAGTGCGTCCCATTTCTCATTATTGACTTCATCTAGAAGTTTTTTTCTGGAAACAACTCCGGAACGGGTGCGTTCGTTAATCTCGATAATTTTGAAATCGAGCTCTACACCTTTGTAATTTTCTCCATCGGAGAATTTATAACTAAGTTGAGAAGCTGGAAGGAAAAGTTCGGAACCTTCTACGTTCACGATGTATCCTTTTCCTTTGATCTCGTTTACCAAACGTCCACTGACTTGGTAATTATTTTTGAAAGCGTCTTTAACTACTTCCCAACCTTTTCTTTGGTCGGCTTCTTTTTTAGAAAGAATACAACCTGAATCGGTAGATTCTTTTCTTTTTACGAGTGCAGTAACTATGGATCCGAGTTCCGGTTTTTCATCAAACTCGGAGCGAGGGATTCGTCCCTCTTGTTTTAGTCCTTCGATCGCCACATAGACGTTATCGTTGTCTACGGATACGACTTTACCTTCGACCACTTGGTCTTTGCGGATCTCGGCTTCGTCGTTTTTCTTTTCTTCCCACTGTTTGAAAACTTCTGCAAAAGTGGACTTGTCTTGTTGGCTACTCATACGGACTGGAATACTCGGTTTATTAGATTGGGATTAGTGCGAATCGTTATAAATGCCAGGCTCTAGGCACCCTAGGATCTTACTAATTACACTATTTTTTGGCAGGTTATCTGTGTCAATGAGGATTGCGTCCTCAGCTTTTCGCAAGGGGGCGATTTCTCTTTCCGTATCGGATTTGTCACGGACTATGATCTCTTTCTCAATTTCGTCCAGGTCCGACTGGATCCCCTGCTCCAATAATTGTTTATATCTTCTCTCTGCCCTCACTCTGGAAGAGGCAGTTAAAAAGAATTTGTAACGAGCGTCCGGAAATACATGGGTACCTATGTCTCTACCGTCCATTACCAGTCGATGTGTCAGAGAAAGTTTTCTCAATTGAGAATTCACGAATTCCCTAAATACCAATTTATCAGCGATGTATTTGATCTCTCTTGTGATCTCCGGTGTTCTAATTTCGACGGAAACATCCTGGCCATTCAAAAAAATATGATTCTCTCCGGTTTTAGAAAATTCGCAGAAGATCTCTACACCTTCGGTAAGTGGAAGGAACTCCTTCCCGCTCAACCAATCTGAGAATGAAATAGATAAATTTTTGGATTGGTAGATCCTATAAATATGAAGAGTTAATGCTCTATAGAATGCTCCGGAATCCAAGTATTCGAATCCCAACTTTTTTGAAATTTCCCGAGCTACAGTACTTTTGCCTGTTCCTGCAGGACCATCTAATGCGATCACATTTTCAGTCATTTAAGAAAACCTTCCAATAAAGACTCAAAACCGGGAAAGGAAGTTTCAATCCAAGAAGTTTCGTCCGGAGTCAAAGGAATACCGCTGACCGCACGAAGGACCATAAAACTCATCGCGATCCTATGATCCATTTTGGTAGAAATATTCGCGCCTTTTCCGGAAAGCCAAGCGGATAGTTCGGAAGAATTCGCACTTGAACCTATCTCCGGAATTTCGTAACCATCTTTGTATTCATGGACTAAAATTCCGAGGTTTCTTAAATTTTCTACCATGGCAATGATCCGATCCGATTCCTTTGCTCTCAATTCTTCTGCGTGACGGATCGCAAATCCACCTTTTGCAAAAAGACCTGCAATGGTTAATATCGGAATTTCATCGATTAGAGAAGGGATCCATTCTTCAGGTATTTCAGAAAAACGTAAATTAGAAGAAACCGCTTCCAGATCTCCTACAGGTTCTCCACATTCTATCCTTTGGTTATGAACGATGATCTTTCCGCCCATTGCTTCGAGAGCTCTTAAGATCCCTACCCTGGAAGGATTGAGGCCCACATTCTTCACAAGAACGGAACCTTCTTTTAATAAGACACCAAGCACTAAAAAAAATGCAGCGGAAGAAATATCTCCAGGCACCTTGAATTCTTTCGCCTCAAAAGTATAAGGAGGTTCCATCTTAAAATGAACCGGAGAATAAAAGGTGAGTTTATTTCCCAAGAACCGGAACATATTCTCTGTGTGATCCCTGGAAAGAATATCTTCTTCATATTCTAAAGAAGTTTCGGAGGCCATTGCTGCGAGCATGAGACAAGATTTCACTTGAGCGGAAGCGATCGGGCTTTTGTAGGAGAAGTCCGAAAGTTTTTTGCCTTGGATCTCAAGAGGAGCCTTGTCTTCTTTTCCGGAGATAGAAGCTCCCATAGATATTAAAGGTTTTATAATACGGGACATTGGTCTTTTTTGCAAAGAATGGTCTCCCGTAAGTTTTGCATTAATTCCAGACAATCCACATAGAAGTCCTGCAGACAATCGGATCCCAGTTCCGGCATTTCCAAAATCCAATTCTGATTTAGGAGATTGAAGTGCGTTTTTCCCCGGGCTAGTAAAAACATATTCGCCCTTGGAAATTTTCTCCACACCCAAACCGAGTAGCGTGAATGCCTTCATTGTATTTAAAGGATCTTCCGCTTCCAAAAATCCGGACACATGGGATTTTCCCTTGGAAAGAACAGAGAATAATACACTTCTATGAGAAAGAGATTTGTCTCCCGGAACTGTGATCTCTCTACCGGAAGATTTAAGGATTCTTGGAATCATTTTGTTTCTTTAAAATTGCGTCCCTATCTTTACGAGATTTTTCCATGAAGGACTCCCATTGTCCGAGGTCCAGCGGCTTTTCAGGTTTTAATTCAGCGATCAGAAGATCTAATCTTTCCTTATAATCGATTAAGGCCTTATAGATCTCTTCTTGGTTGGAGCCGAAAATCGGAGACCACATCTTAGGATTGGATCCAGCAATCCGGGTCATGTCCCTAAACCCTCCCCCGGTCAAAGGCAGAGGAGATTTTTCGGTAAATTCTCTCACACATCCGTTTTCCCAAACCCAATTTGTCATAAGAGAAGAGATCAAATGAGGAACATGAGAAACATAAGACAAAATCCGATCATGATCCTGGGCAGGAATTTCAGTCGTTGACATTCCTAAAAATTTCCAGAAACCTTCTATCTGCGCATAAGCCTCGTTAGTCGCACCCTTCGGCTTAGTTAGGATACAAAGACGATTTTCATATAGATCTGCGTTCCCGAATTCTAATCCGGATTCTTCGGAACCGCACATAGGATGAGAAGAAATATAACGATGTTCTCCGGTAAGAACCGATTCTACCGCTTGGACGATCTCCAGTTTTGTGGAGCCCATATCCGTCAGAAGACCTTTGAACCCTGAAGGCAATTTTTGGATGACCTCTACAGTAGTATTGACTGGAACTCCAAAAACAATTAAGTCATAGGATTCCCAATCGGGAGATCTTAAAAATTCCTCTGCGGTAAAAAGTTGATCCGCAGACTTTAAACGAATTCCTTTCTCTTTACTTGTTGGAGATCCTACAACTCCCACAATTTCTGCGGAGGAGTTTTTTTTACGTAAGGCCAAGGACAGGGAAGCTCCCATCATTCCTAAACCGTAAATTAGAATTCTGGAAAATTCGGATTTCACGGGTTTGGTGGAGAGATCGGGTAAGATCCCAAAATCCTAAGATAGATTGTATTTTCTTTTAAGATATTTAGAACTTCTTCGATCTGAGGATCTTTTTTATGACCTAAAAAATCTATGAAGAAGTTATACTCCCAAGAAGTCCTACGAGTCGGCCTGGACTCCACCTTGGTCATATTGATCCCCTTATCGAAGATCGGTTTTAAAACATTATATAAAGATCCTGGTTTATCCGGAATAGAAAAGACCACTGAGGTTTTGTCATTTCCTGTAGGAGGACATTGGTTTTTTCCGATGATCAAAAACCGAGTCGTATTATCCGACATGTCTTCGATAGACTCACGAACTAGATCCAAACCGTAAATTTCTGCAGCAATGGAAGAAGCAACTGCTGCGCATGCTTCCTTCTTCTCCGCAACAATACTTGCCGCTCTGGAAGTAGACGGAGTCTCGGAAACTTCTACATGGGGAAGGTTCGCTGCGATCCAATTTCTACATTGGGAATTTGCGATCTTGATCCCGTATAAAGTTTTGATCTTAGAAAGATCATGTTCGAATCCTAAAAGATTCAAATGTATCTTTAAATAAATTTCAGAATAAATATTTAGATCGGATACTAAGAACTGATCAAGAGTAGAGTTCACGAGTCCTTCGGAAGAATTTTCCACAGGAACAACTCCGTAATCCACCTTATCAGTTTCTACCGCGCGGAAAACTTCGGGGATAGAAGGGAACTCGCTCGCTTCGACGGAGGTTCCGAATCTTGCACGAACCGCTTGGTGGGAAAAAGAACCTTCAGGGCCAAGATAACCGATCCTTAAACCTTTCTCAACGGAGAAGGAACCGGACATGATCTCTCTATAAATTGCAATAAGTACTTTGTCAGGAAGTGGGCCACCGTTCAGGCCAAGGATCTTTTCGTAAACATCCTTCTCTCTGTCCGGACGATAGATCGGCTCATTATTTTCTCTTTTGATATCTCCGATCTCGGACGCAATCTCCGCCCTGGCCTGGATAGCCTTTACGATTTCTTTATCCAGGGAATCTATCTTGTCCCTGAACTCTTTTAGTTTGTCGTCATTCTTGGCCATTCTCTATTAAATCATCCAGGTTTTCGAATTTTAATTCTTTCACTTCCACAGGAGCCGGTAAATCGGTCAGTTTATTTAATCCAAAATGTATTAAAAATTCTTTGGTAGTTCCATATAACGCTGGTCTTCCCGGAACTTCTTTATTCCCCACAGGTTTTACCAGTTTTTTAGAAATAAGAGAAGTCACCATAGCACGGGAGGAAACTCCTCTGATATCGTCTATCTCTGATAATGTGATCGGTTGTTTGTATGCGATGATTGCGAGAGTATCCAAGCTAGAACGGGATAATTGCTCTCTCTTCTTCTCTTTGAAGAGCCTTGCTAAAATTTCAGAATACTTTTCGTTGGTGGAAAATTGATAAGCGCCTGCGATTTCACGAAGAACGAAACCTCCGTCCTTCTCTTGGTAATCCAAGATCAGCTCGTCCAAGATATCTCGAGCTTCCTGTTTTTCACAGTCTATGGATTTAGCAATGCTTGCGAGTTTGAGCGGCTCCCCGGAAAGGAAAAGCAGCGCTTCAATCAGTCCTTTTAAGCCGGCTTTATCGCGTTCCACGGTTCTCCCACCAAGAATATACGGATTTCGCCGAAAGTTTTATGCTGGCGGATGGAAACAATCCTCTGTTTACAGAGTTCCAACATTGCCAAAAAGACGGCTACTATCTCGGCTTTCTCCGGCTTGACCGTAGAAAACAATTCTTCAAAGGAGATATCCGAACGCTCGGCGAGAAGTTCGGAAATGGTACCCATCTTTTCCTCGACAGAATACCGGTGGGGCGCGGTAAGTAAAGCCGGAATCTCGGCTTCGTCTTCCCGTTTTTCTAAGATCTCGTTAAATGCGGAGATCAGGTCGAGCAAGCTCAGATCCAACCAAGATTCGGACTCTTCTATCACCTGGTTGGTATCTCTGGAGAATACGCCGGCTTGGACCTTGTCTACATCCCCCATTTTTTGGGCGGTTAACTGGAATTTTTTATGCTCTAAAAGTTTTTCAACCAATTCGGGCGGAAGAGGAGGATCATAATCTTCTTCTTCGAAGCCCGGATCAGGTAATAATGCTTTGGATTTAAGATAAACAAGATTGGCGGCCATAAGAGCGTATTCCGCTCCCATGTCTAAATGGATACTTGCAGAAATCTTAATGAAGTTTAAAAAGTCTTGGGTAATTTGAGAAAGGGATACTTCGAAAATATCCACTTTATAACTTTCAATCAGAGACCAGAGGAGACTCAAAGGTCCCTCCGTTATACCACCTTCGGAATTGTTCCATTGAACAACAAAGGTCTGCCCGCCGTTTTCCCTCTCCATATCTCTTTTAGGAATTCAGTGCTTTTTCCGCTGCTTGTTGCAATCTTTCCGGAGAGAAAGGTTTAACAACAAAATCCTTTACTCCCATCTTGATCGCTTTCGCGAGAAGTTCTTCCTGACCGAGTGCGGTTACCATGATGATACGCGCTTTCGGATCCAATTTGAAAATTTCCTGGGCTGCTTCGATCCCGTCTTTTTCTCTCATGGTGATGTCCATAGTGACTAGATCTGGCTTGATCGCCTTGTACTGATCCACGGCAATATTTCCGTTCTCAGCCTCGCCGACGATCTCATGCCCTCCGGCTACTAGTGCGTCCTTCACCATTGTCCTCATGAATTTTGCATCGTCTACTACGAGAATTCTGGCCATAATTAGTTTCCCCTTTCTTTAAGAATGGAAAGTATCCTTGATGTTATTGCGCTTACAGGCTCTACGAATTGAACTCCACCCATTTCAATGGCTTGGCGATTCATTCCGAAGATCACAGAGCTGTCCTCGTCTTGAGCTATGGTAGAAGATCCGGTCTCTCTCATTCTAAGAGTCGCCGCAGCTCCATCCTTACCCATGCCGGTCATAATCACACCGACTAAGGCGCTCCCGTATTCCCGGATTGCGCTGTCGAATAGAACTTCGACTGAGGGCCTGTGTCCATTTACCAGCGATTCCTTGCCTAATGCAATCCATTTCCTTCCCGCCTTAGTTTCGATCTTCAAATGTGCGTCACCCGGAGCCACGTAACCTGTTCCCGGACGAACTTCTTCTCCGTCCTCGGCTTCCTTGACTCTGATTTTTGAATGATCGTTTAGACGAGAAGCAAATGCTTTCGTAAAGCCCACTGGCATATGCTGTACGACGAAAATTGGTAGATTAAAATTCTCCGGAAAATCAGAAAAAACTGTCTGCAAAGCTTTCGGACCACCTGTAGAAGTCCCGATACAAACCGCTTCGACGGTTTTTTTTTCATCTTTGAAAATTTTACTCTTAACCGCTTCTACGATTTTTTTAGGATCAAGCCCAGTGATTACCGGGCGAACACTATCGAAATACGCGAGTATTCTGTTACGTAAAACTGTCCCGATCTCTTCCGGATTAAATTGATTACTAGAGGAAGGTTTCGGAATAAAATCTATCGCTCCGTACTCCAAAGCCTTAAACGTTGCTTCCGCTCCGTGCTGAGTCAGAACGGAAAGCATCATTACCGGAATGCCCAATTTTCGTTTCTGAAGTTCTTGTAGAGCGGTGAGCCCATCCATAACAGGCATCTCTACGTCTAAAATGACAATATCCGGTCTTAATTTTGTCGCGAGTTCAATACAATCCACTCCGGTCTTTCCGGTGGCTATAACTTGGATCTTGTTTTCCTTTTTGATCTGGTCCGAAATAATATTTCGAACGAGTAACGAGTCGTCCACAATAACAACTCGAATCGGCTGATCCGCGTGAATTCCTACCACGACAAAATCCTAGTGTTTAAAATTTCGGAAGCAAACTCATGAGTTCGTCAAAATCCGGAAGGAATAGAAGCACTCCTAACAAATTATTTCCCTCATGATTGAATTCGGTGAGCATGCTCAAGAACTTAGTTCTTTCCGGTTTAACAACGTCCAGAACTTCCAAAAAAGTCCCTTCTACCAACTCCGGAACATCCGGCATTACACCCACTTTTGCTTTATTTGAGATCGAATTTAATACGGAAGCACAAACGATATTCGAGATCTCTGAAAGAACACTCTTAGTATCGTCGTCCAGAACGTCTCCGGTTGCATTGGAATCCAAGAGTTCTCTCGCTAAATTTTTGGCGTTTTCTCGTGAGAACATCATGAGCATATTTCCGTTTAGATCTCCGGTCATTCTAACTTTCATTCCGTAGAATTTATCGTCAGAGAAACGGATCTCGGAAGCCAATCCTTCCTTATCATTCATGATAATTTCAGGAATAAACAAATCTACGTTTCTATTCAAGATCTGAGAAAGCACCATACCGGCATTCATCATTCCGGTATTAACCACGGATTCAATTTTCTTGATCTGTTCCTTGCTTAGATTTCCGGTAAATTCCTTAGAATGAGAAACAGCCATCATTCTCTGTTTCTTTTGCTCCAAGAAACCTTCTATGATATGGTCCGCTCTTTTTCTTTCTTCATCCGAAACAGGTTCGTCGGAAATCAATTCGTTGATATGGGATCTGTAAGCTTCTTCCATCCCTTCTTTTTTTGCCGCAGGTCTTTCCAGAACCGCAGTGTTGGAAGAAAGATCAGGAGTGGTTTCCGGAGGAGCGATCAATTTATCCTCGGAAGGTCGAATCTCCATTGTGGTCTTGATTGGAGTAACATTGGAAACTTCTCTTTCGAGTTCTTCCTTCGCTACGATTACCTTTCTGGAATCCTCTGCTTTTTTACGTTCGCTCTTCTTACGACGTTCTCTTTCCTGAGTGGTAATCTCGTGAAGTTTATGATTGTATACGTTCGTAGGATTGGAAGTTTTTTGGATGTATTTCTCTTCTTCCGTTTCGATCGTGCGGATCGTGCTGATACGCTTCATCGTTTCTAAATGGAAGTTTACGTATCTTGCGTTTTCTTCCAGCTCGGCCGCAAACTCCACAAGTCCAGGAATATCCAAAACCATGATAATAGTTCCGTCTCCCATGATGGAGGCTCCTGTTAGACCCTTGATGTTTTTGAAGTTTTTCTCCAAAGACTTGATCACAGTCTCGTGTTTTCCGACAAGCTCGTCCACCATGAAGCCTAACTTACGCCCCTTGTATTGAACGATAACAACAGGGAATTCTTCTCTGTCGGTTTTGTCTTGGAGTCCTAAAATCCTGTTCAATCTGTAAATAGGGAGAACTTCTCCTCTTAGATTGATGATCTCGTTTCCTTCGAGTGTGGTAATCTGTTCGTTGTTTACCTTGATCGTCTCGTTCACTTCTGAAAGAGGGAATGCATACACTTCTTCTTCCATTACGATCAGGATAGAAGGAATAATTGCAAGCGCCTGAGGGAAAGATAGAACGAAAGAAGTTCCGGAACCTTTCTGGGATTGGATCAGGATCTTACCTTTAAATTCCTGAATGAGGCTATTTACCACATTCATCCCGACTCCCCTTCCGGAAATATCAGTGATCCGATCCGCGGTAGAAAATCCTGGAGCAAAAATGAACTGATAGATATCGTTCTCTTCCAAATTGACCGCGTCCGTTTCGGAAACGAGTCCCTTCTCGATCGCCTTCCTTTTGATCTTATCTAGATCTAATCCGCGACCATCGTCACGGATCTCTACCATAATATTACTTCCACCTTGGTAAGCATTCAACTCTACGATACCAGTTTCAGGTTTACCAAGCCTTCTTCTTTCTTCAGGGGTTTCTATTCCGTGATCCACGGAATTTCGGATCAGGTGAAGAAGAGGTTCTCCCAAAGCATCGATGACTTTTTTATCAAGCTCAGTCGATTCTCCGTTTAATACCAGATCCACGGTTTTTCCGGTTTCAAGAGAAAGGTCACGGACCAAACGAGAGAAACGTCTGAATACCGTAGAAATTGGCACCATCCGGATATTCATGATCCCGGACTGAAGTTCTTTAGAGATACGATTGATTAGATCGATACGACCTTTTAGGTCGTTGAATAACTGATCGTCCCCGAATGTGCGGAGAAGATCGTCATAAATTTTCTGAAAGCCTGAGTTCGTGATCACGAGCTCTCCGACATTATTCATGAGTTGATCCAATTTGTCGGAAGATACTTTAATACTTTTTAAAGTAATTTTTGCTTCGCTACTCTTCTCTTCTTCATCTAATTGATAAGAAGTAGAAACTCCGGAGTCGGAATATCCTGCCAATTTGAATTCTTGGATCATCAGGTTTTCAACCATGTCCACATTCGCAGCCTTGGTCAGTTCTTCCTGAGATTCGGAACTTACGATCAGTATGGAAAGATACGGAGCCTCTGTTCCGTTCTCCAATTCTTCCGAGCTAGGCTTGGTCCTAAAGACTTGCCCTAAGTTTTTTAAGTTCTGAACAATGAGAGTATAACGTAGGCCTTTCATCGGAGAATCTTTTTTAAGTCCGACTTTTAAGAGCCATGCTTTGCTTCCGGAACCGTTACGAATAATTTCTTCCAACTCTTTTTGGTCGTCCGAATCCAGATCGATCCCATTTCCTTGGATTTCTTCGTGTTTAGGACTAGCCGCAGTCGCAGGTTGAGAAACCGATCTTCCCCCAGCAGAAGGAGACGCGGCAACGTCAGGATTTTTTTCGTAGGCTTCCAATCTTTGGATCATGTCCGTATACGGAGTATCTACTTTTTTTCCAGCAGCAACGTTTACGATCACGTTCTTGATCTGGTCGAAACACTGGAAGAGTAAGTTTACTAGAGAAAGATTAACTGCGAGTTTTCCATCGCGTATGCTCTGGAGAAGATTCTCCATTTTATGAGCTAGGTCTGAAAGATTGTATAATCCAACGAATGCAGCGGAACTTTTGAGAGAGTGAGCCGCACGAAAGATATCATTGATTGTCTGTGGATCGGATTGATCTTTTTCGAGCTTAAGAAGGTTTGCATTCAGCTCTTCTATCTGGTCTTCGGATTCTTCCAAAAAGAGTTCTGTGTATTCGCCAAGTACTCCTGCCATTTACGCTTCCTCCCCTGCATAATCCATTACCTTGGAAAGATTCAGGTTTAGGATGAGAGATTCTTCGAACTGGCTGACAGATTCTATAAGTTCGCTATAATTTACGCTCAGGTCTTCGTCCGCCTCGCTTACTTTATCTTTGCGGATCTTGACCACTTGTTTTACGGAGTCTACGAGAAGCCCTGCTCTTTTTTCTCCGTTCACTACGACAATAATTCTGGTGGAAGGTAGAATATCACAAAAACCTAAACCGAAAAGTTCCTTCAGATCCATGATCGGGATGATTTCCCCTCTTAAGTTGATCACGCCTAAGATGAAACCTTCTACATTAGGAATTCTTGTAATAGGTACCGGCTTTAGGATCTCATGAATATAAAGAATATCTATACCGAAAATTTCTTTATCAACTTCGAAGGTAAGGAATTCCCGGATGGACTCCAGTTCTTTTCCCTCTTGGTTTTGTTCTGCGGGGTTGTTTTTATCTATGGTTTTCACCGTTTCTCCGCCACTTACTCTTTAAAATCGGAAACTTTGGGCCAGGTTTCCGGTTTAGTACATTGTCGACACGGAGCCCCCCAAAAAAGAAACTCCCTATCAAATTATCCGACTGATTTTTCCCCCATTTTACCCGGAAAGCAATGGTTTTTTTTCTCTGTAATCAGAGTACCAACTCTCAGGTCATGGGGTTCCGCGGAAAAATCGCAAGGGTATAGGTCCTCGAAAGAAAGGCCAATCATTTTTTCCGAAAGTATGTCCTGTAAGACCCGATCGTAAAAACCCTTACCTCTACCTAGCCTTGCACCTTCCCTATTCCACCCCAAGGCCGGGACTAAAATCCAATCCGCATCATATGGAGAAATGGAATTTTCTCCGTTAGGCTCCAATATCCCGAACTCACCCTTGGAAAATCCGGAACCGTTTCGAAATTCCAGACCCAAATTTGTTACCTTTGGAAAAAATATGTCTAAATCCAAACTCCCTATTTTAAGGGAGAAGTTTAGAGACGAAAATGGTGAAATTTCATACTCGTCCGAAACATAAGAGATTACTTTTAAGTTTTCGGAAGAAGATCTATGTCCCAGAAAATCCAAAAGATTCTCTTGTACTTGTTTTACTTTTTCGTTCTTGGAAGAAATCTCCAGGAAAAGAGATTTCATTTTTTTTCTGGCTTCCGATTTAGGAACCAAATCAAAGATCTCCGATAAGGCCTTCTTCAATAAGAGTGATCAGCTTTTTTGTTTTTTCTTCCGCTTCTGGAGAAGAAGGGCCTGAGCCTTGTTCCTGATTTTTCGATTGTTCCAGCTCATCCGCGAAATTCAAAGCAGCCAAAACTGCAAGTTTTAGCTTGGAAGCACTTGGCATTCCTAATTGAAGTTCTCGGATCTTTCGGTCTACGATCTCGGCGAGCCTATGGATATATTCCGGATCGGTATCGCCTACGATCGTATAGTCGTCGCCCTGGATGCGAGCTTTGACTCGTTCACTCATAAATTATTTCGGATCGTCTTCGATCACTAAGAAATCGTCGTCTTCATCCGCATCAAAAACGCTGATCGCATCGTCATCGTCTTCTATGATGATATCATCATCGTCTGCAGAAACTGGACTAAAATCGTCGATCGGTTCGTCAGTGATGATAATCTCGTCGTCTCCTCCGGAAGAATCGGAAGGTTCAGTCAGAACGGAGATATCATCATCTTCGTCGTCTAGAAGAATGATCTCATCGTCTTCGTTAAAATCTTCGTCCGAAGAATCACGAACTACGGATGGAGCTGCGGAAGCAGCAGCCGCTCCGGCAACTGCGCCAGCGGCCGCACCTGTTGCGAAAGAAGTCGCAGAACTAGGTTTAGGTGAAGAAGAAGAGGATGAAGAAGCCCCGCCGGATGCAGGAAGACCATCCAAACGTCCAAGAAGCTGATTGATCTTAGCTTCGAGTGCACGTTCTCTTTCTTTAATTCCTTCCAGCTCTGCATTTGCTTTTTGGAGTTGTTCGCGGAGAGAAGAGAGTTCTTTTTCCTTCTCTTCCATCGCCAGTTTCATCTGGTCGTTTTCCGCACGAAGAGATTCGTTTTCTGTTTCCAGGCGACCGTTTTCCGCTCGCAGGTCGCTAATGAGTTCGAGTGCTTTTAATACCTTACTCTCGAGCTCTTCGATTGTCTCCATAGTTAACATATTGCGAACCTCGTTCTCCCTTTCGGAGTGGTTTTTTTATATTATTACACTTAGAGCGAAATTCCGCCCAAATATTTCAGACCTTGCCATTCGGCAAAATCCATCCCATTTTTCATCTTTCTAAAAAAGAGAAAAACCTTTTTTTCTAAAAACGAAGAAAGCCCGTAGAATTACGGGCTTTTTCAGGCAAAGAAGGTCCGAAAACCGGACCTTCATTAGGGCAATATGATTATGCCGCTACCTTGATCTTTTCAACAAGCGCGTTGAAAGTTTCTTTGTCGCTAAACGCGAGTTCGGCCAAAGCCTTTCTATCCAAAGAAATATTGGCTTTTTTCAAACCATACATGAACTGAGAATAAGAAAGTCCAGCTTCACGAGCAGCTGCGTTAATACGGATGATCCACAATTTGCGGAAATCACGTTTTTTCGCTCTTCTGTCTCTATACGCCCACTGGCCAGCTTTCATCACTGCGGATTTCGCAGTTCTGTAAAGTTTGGATCTCGCTCCCCTGAAACCTTTTGCGGTTTTTAGGATTTTTTTACGACGATTCTTGTGAATGGTTCCGTTTGTTGCGCGTGGCATTATCGAACTCCGTAAGGCATGAGTCTAACGATTGCTTTCCAATCCGCATCCACTACCAAAGTCATTCCTCTAAGACGACGACGTCTTTTAGGTCCTTTTTTGGTAAGAATGTGACGGGTGTTCATACTCTTCCGTTTAATTTTATTATTTTTGGAAAACTTGAACCGTTTTGCTGCGGCTCTATTTGTTTTAAGCTTAGGCATTTCCTTACCTCGATAACTCCTGACTCTCTAGCTAACTCTTTCTTATTTTGCAGAAAGAGGTGATATAACTACTACGATCTGACGTCCGTCCAGAATTGGGTCCCTTTCAGGAGTTCCGACTGACTTCAGATCCTCTACCATGCGGTTTACAACGTTCATTCCAAGTTCGGAATGCATCATTTCTCTACCGCGAAAACGAAGACTGACTTTTACTTTGTCCCCTTTTTGAAGGAACTCAACAGCGTGACGTTTTTTGATCTCGTAATCATGTTGTTCGATCCGAGGACGGATCTTCACTTCTTTTACGTTGATTACGTGTTGTTTCTTCTTCGCTTCTTTACTTTTTTTAAGTAATTCGAACTTGTATTTACCGTAGTCAATGATCTTGCAGACATGAATTTCCTGGTCGCCTGATACTTCTACCAGATCCAAGTTCTCTTCCTTTGCACGCCGCAAAGCCTCGTCAAAAGCGACGATCTGTACTCCGTCGTCCATCACCAATCTTACCTGGGATACCCCGGTAATTTTCTCATTAATTCTATGAGTAAATAGTTTATCGGTGTTTTTCGGTTGAGGCCTCTTCTGCATTCAATCTCCGGTTTTTTCCAATTTTTTGGCCATAAGGCTAGGTTTCAAGCGATTTTCTCCGCTATCGGCCAAGTACATCAAGTAGAATTTGGTTCAACCCAAAGCCAATAGAACAATTTCGCACGGAGTTCACAGAGATCGCAGAGAAGTAGCTGGAAATTACTCTGCATCCAACTTTCTTGTAAAAAACCTCTGTGCTCTCCGTGGGCTCTGTGCGAACCCTTCTTCTTATTATAATCCTTCTGAGATTTCCTTTTCGAGTAGGGCTTGGAAGTCCGGATACGACATAGAAATCGTTTCTTCCGAGCCTCGTTTACGGACCGCTACTGTTCCAGAATCTTTTTCCTTTTGCCCTATGACCAAAAGATAGTTTGCCTTTTTCAGGATTGAATCCCGGATCTTAGCGCCTATCTTCTCATTCCGGAAATCCCCTTCTGCCCTGATGCCCAAATCGATCAGTTTTTTCAGAAGTTCGGATCCGAAGTCCTGCACATTTTCGGTTACGGTTAGAACACGTACCTGATTCGGAGAGATCCAAAGCGGGAATTTTCCTTCGAAATGTTCGATTAGGATCCCGATAAATCTTTCCAAAGAACCATAGATGGCTCTGTGAACCATGACCGGTCTTTTTTTCGCTCCGTCAGAATCCGTATAATCCAATTCGAATCGATCCGGCATGGAGAAGTCTATCTGCACTGTCCCACATTGCCACATCCTTCCTATAGAATCTTTGATATTAAATTCTATCTTCGGTCCGTAGAATGCACCTTCTCCTTCTTTGATCGCGTAAGGAATTCCTCTTTTTTCCAATGCCTGTTTCAAAGCGTTGGTTGCAAATTCCCAGTCCTCATCTTTCCCTTGGGATTTTTCAGGACGGGTCGCGATATAGGTTTTAAATTCTTGGAATCCAAACTTTTTATACACATGGAAAGTGAAGTCAATGATATCCAAAACTTCCGCTTCCAGATATTCTAACGGCGCATAAATATGTGCATCGTCCTGTGTGAATGCTCTTACTCTGAATAGTCCATGAAGAACTCCATGTAACTCGTGACGGTGTACACTTCCTAATTCTGCGAATCTCAGAGGAAGTTCTCTATAAGAATGTAGATGATGTTTATAGATCAAACTACAGCCGGGACAGTTCATGGGTTTGATCGCGAACTCTTCCTCGTCGATCGAAACGAAATACATGTTCTCGTTGAAGTTATCCCAGTGGCCGCTTCTTCTCCATAGTTCGGAAGAAAGTACAGCAGGAGTTTTGATCTCTTGGTATCCTCTTCTTGCACATTCTTTGCGGATATAATCAGCTAACCCATTCCATAGAATGGTTCCTTTAGGATGCCAGAATGGAAATCCAGGGGCTTCCGCTTGGAAAGAGAATAGATCCATTTCTTTTCCGATCTTTCTATGATCTCTTTTTTTGGCTTCTTCCTGTTGGAGAATATACTCGTCCAATTCCTTCTTACTAGGAAATGCGATCCCGTAAATACGAGTGAGCATACGATTATTTTTATCCGCTTTCCAATAGGCTCCGGAAAGTGCGGTCAGCTTGAATGCCTTCAAAAATCCGGATCTAGGAATATGAGGTCCTCTACAAAGGTCGAACCATTCTCCCATTCCATAGATGGAGACTTGGTTGTCAGGAATTTGTCCTACGATCTCTATCTTGTAGTTCTCTCCGAGTTTTTCGAAAGTGGAGATCGCTTCTTTTTTATCCCATACCTTGCGGAAAACTTCAAAGTCGCTATCCACGATCTTTTTCATCTCTGCTTCGATTTTCGGAAAATCTTCCGGAGTGATCACTGCCTCGGTGAAATCGATATCGTAATAGAAGAACCCCGGCCCATTTTCGATCACAGGTCCCACGGTTAGTTTTGCGTCTTTGTATAAATTCTGGACCGCCATTCCAAGCAAGTGAGCAGCAGAATGTTGGAAGGTTTCCCAACCTTCTTTGTCTTGAAAGGTCAATACTTCTAATTTTGGCGTCGTGTCAGGGGTGATTGTAGAATCTACGGTCCGGCTCAAATCGAGTACGGTCGTTCCGTCCAAACGGACGGCGAGAGCCTTGTTCTTTAAAAACGGAAGTTGGGATTCTATAAAATCCTTATAAGTAGAACCGGCGGGAACCTCTTTGGAACTTCCATCCGGTAGAATAAATTTGACTGACTGATTTTGAACTGCCACAGCTACCCCTACTTCCATTCCGTCTATGGGAGGTTTTTTCCGCAAGCCTGTTGAAAAAAAAGACACAGAGTTTATGGGAGTCGCAGAGATATTTCACGCAGAGTCGCGAAGCCGCAAAGGGCCAATTTTTGCCCTTAAAAACTCTGAGACTTCGCGGCTTTGCGTGAATAAAAACCGCGGCAGCGATGCGAAGGGCTTTAGTCCGGGCTTGCCCGGATGAGCGCGATGCGCGAACCCGAAGCAGCGCGGCCCGAGCGAAGCGAGTGGAGCCGCCCAAAGCTTTCCGTTGGAGTTCCTACAAAATTCGAATTGATTCCACTTGACCCTTGCCTTCAGTCCGAAAGCCTGTCCTTAATGAAAGCGTTCTTGGTTTTAGAAAACGGGGACGTATACGAGGGTGAATCCTTCGGCTACGAAACCCAGTCCGTCGGGGAAATTGTTTTTAATACTTCCATGGCGGGTTACCAGGAAATTCTGACTGACCCTTCCTACGCCAACCAAATCGTAACTCTTACCTACCCGATGATCGGAAACTACGGGATCCATCCTGAAAATATGGAGTCCGGAAAAATACAGGCCGCGGGAATGATCGTGAAGGAATATGTGGATCGTCCTTCCAACTTTAAGGCAGAGAAGACATTATCTCAATTTTTAAAAGATTATAAGATCCCAGGGATCCAAGGGATCGATACTCGTAAGCTGACTCGTTTCATCAGAACGAATGGAGCCCCAAACGGCGGGATTTTCGTAGCGAACGAATACTCGAATGATTTCTTAAATGTTGTTAAAAAATTTCCAGGGATCGCAGATGCGGATCTCGCGAAAGTTGTTACTACGGATAAAAAATACGAGTTCGGTTCTAAGGCTGGTAAAAAATATAAACTGGCAGTTTATGATTACGGTGTGAAGACGAATATTCTTCGTTTATTGGACTCTGCGGGTTTTGCTGTTTCAGTTTATCCTGCACAAACTCCAGCCTCCGAAATTATGAAAGACGGCGTGGATGCGTTCTTCTTATCTAATGGGCCTGGTGATCCTGCGGCCTGCACTTACGCGATCGATTCCACCAAAGCTATATTAGAAAATAATTATCCTCTTTTCGGGATTTGTTTAGGGCATCAGATCATCGGCCTGACCTTAGGCAAAAAGACCGAAAAAATGAAGTTTGGCCATAGAGGAGGGAACCAACCTGTCAAAAGTTTGGAAACCGGTAAAGTCGAGATCACTTCCCAGAACCATGGTTTTGCCGTCGTTGCCGAATCCTCCGAAAAAGAACCTATCTCTTTTATCAACTTGAATGATGATACAGTAGAAGGGATCTTAAAATCAGGTTATCCTCTTCTTTCCGTTCAGTATCACCCAGAAAGTTCTCCTGGTCCGAACGATAGCCGCTACTTATTCCAAAAATTCTACGATTTAGTGGATTCTACTAAGAAGAAATAGTAGAGCTATAATTTCACACGGGAAATTCAAGTCAGTAAACCTCCGTGAACTCAGTGGCCTCTGTGCGAAATAGAAATCTTTAAGATTTGCACGCGAAGACAAGATGGCCTCAAACCTAATACTATAAATATCTTCTAAATCTTTGCGGCTTAGCGTGAAACAACGACTTGTTGGAATTCCTACTTGTTAACAGTAAAAGCACCGGTTTTACGAACATGCGCACATCCTTCCCTGCGGCTTTGCGCCTCTCCGTGGAAAAGCATTTTTAGACTTTACTTGGTTTTATTTTTCAGGATAGGATCGATTTCGTGAACTGCCTTGTTTGTAAAGACTCTGAACTTTCTAAATTCAAAACTGAATATGGACCGATCTTGATCTGTGAAAAATGTTTCGGACATTTATATAACGAACCTTCTCTTTTTAAGTACATCAACAAGTCAGCCTGGATCCGATTTATTGAAGAATCAAAAAGTAATCCAAAACATAGATCCAGAATACTACATTGTCCAGATTGTAAAACGGAAATGGAAACGTTCCAGATCCCGAGAAAAAATATACTGATCGAAATAGATCGATGTGAAAAATGCGAGCTTATTTGGTTCGATAAGAACGAAATCGAAGATCTTTCTTTAAAACAAAAATCCGCTCAGCCGGAACACAACCCTTCAGAGAAAAAATCTACAATCAATCGAAAGGTAAAATATAGAGAAGACGTTTCTGAAGAAGAAAAATCGAAAGCAATCTTGAGCGAGCTTCAATTTATGGAAGAAGCAAAGGAGAATCGTTTTCGGGCAAAACTGATCGATAAAACATTAGCCAAAGTTAATAAAAGAATAAAACGGAATTATTGGTTATATGATTATTTATATGATATTTATCCTTGATTTCGACTCTTCACCTCTCCGCGGCTTAGCGTGAACTTAAAATTTTCAATAGCTTTGGTTTCACACGGAGAGCACGGAGCTCACAGAGAAATTCAAGCCAGTAAACCTCAGTGGCCTCTGTGCGAAATAGATTAAAAATAAGACTTAGGATTCTTCTATGAGTTCCAACATCCTTTCTTTTTCGCGGGTGTCTGCAGGATAACAAAGAGTTTGGTTAGCTGTGGAAGTTTGGAAGTCTTTGTTTTTACGATCTAATTCTACGATACGATTCCTGATCTTACGAACTACGATCTGGGTCTCTTCCCTATCTTTTCCATCCAGAACGACCACATATTTTCCTTGGCCGACTCGATAGCAGTAATCCGTTTCTCCCAGATTTTCCTGGATAGATGCTCTAAGTTCTTCACAATAATGTGCAAAGAAACCCGCACCTTTCATCCGGACCATTCTTGTTGCGTTCTGCACTTTGAATACCGTTAGACTAAAAGGTGTTCCTATCTTCGATGCGCGAGTGATTGCCTCGTCTATCCTGGATTCGACAGGACTAAAAGGATCTCTGAAGACTGCATCTCTTTCTTCCAACATTAATAAATTGGAAAGTACGGGAGATGCGATCTCGGAGATCCCGACTGCGGTTTCTCTATCCGTATCCGTCCAAGGTCTTTCCGTTTCGTGAATGAATAACATTCCTACAAGCCAGTTTAGGTTCAGGAACGGGAGAATATCGAAATCATGCATTAGGCCGATCTCGTCGTTGGATAGTTGGGATAATAATTCCGGGTTCTTTCTGAAATTCGCAATACGGAAAACTCCAGGAACATTCGCAACGATCCCGACCAGATTTGAATCGAGTCCTAATCTGAATTTTCCCGTAGTGTCAGGTGTAAGTAAGTTTGTTCCGAATACCTTGTATTCTTTTCTAGTAGTTCTATCTAAGAGCAGGAAACTCCAACGACGAAGCCCCAATTCTTTTTTTAGGATTTCGACTAGATAATCGTATGCCTCGTCCATATCTCGGACTCCGGCCAAATCTCTGGCGGTCGCAAGAATTCTTTCGTTACTTTTTAGGACTTGTTTGAGCTGATCGTTCTCCTGATGAAGAGTTTCCAGGTCCATGATCCTTCTTAGGACGGAACCGGCCATTTCGCCTACGATCTTTAAGAATTCAAGATCCTCGATCGTATAATCTTCGCCATCAACTGTCTTACTTAATATTATAATTCCATAAAATTCATCATAACTACGGATCGGGACAAGCATTTCTGCTTCGGTTTTCTCCAAGATCTCCTTTTCTTTTTTAGGAGGAGAATGTTTTAGGACTTCTTTTGCGTATACCACGGAAGGGGTTTTTAATACTGCCTGGTAACTTTCGTCCCCCACTTCCAATACCCAATCCGGGTCGGCGCCTATGCCTTGTGCTTCTACTACCCTAAGCACATCGAACTCTCCGTTCGTGGAAGAAAAGACTACGATGGATTCCGCACCGATCTGTCCTTGTATGGAGAAACTCAAGTTCTCGAAAAAGTTCGTAAAATCTTTGGATGCTGAAATCTCTTTAGAGATTTCGAATACTGATAAATAATTCTCTAATTTTTTACGGGAAGCGATCTGCAAATCGATCGGTAATGTGGAGTAATCAGAATCGTCATCGAATAAGAACTCTGCTTTTTCCGCCTCGTTCTGTTCCTGACTGAAAGGACGACTTGCTTCTTTGTTCGCCTGATTTTCCGCGTCCTTTACCCAATCATCGAAAGGATCTTTTATATCATCCGGTTTGGAAAGGCCTGGAGGAAAATCTTCCTCTTCTTTTGCTTCTTCCGCTTTTGATAATAAACCTTTACTTGGAGTAGGTTCTTCTATTTCTCCGAAATCCGCTCCCAGATCAGAGTCTTCCAATCCTAAACCTAAATCAGGATCCACTCCAAAATCATCCGAAGCAATATCTTCAGGAGAACCAAAGTCTACAGAGGATCGATCTAAATCGTCAGAGGTATCTTCTCCAAATGCAGAATCAGGAAAACTTATCTCTGCATCGGAATCATCTGAACCGAAAGCATCTGAAGAAGTTTCTGATCCTAGATCAAAATCACCGAAGTCTGCAGAAGGAGAATCGAATGAAAAATCGTCTTCGGCGGAAGAGGAAGCGGCAGTCGCGGGTTCGAAATCAGTAGGATCCTCATAAGCGGATTGGATCTTAGGCTCTTTTTTTCCGCCAAAATCCATTGCCTTTTCCAAGAGGCCCTTGGCTCTTAGGGCCATGGATTTTTTTAAAAGAGAAGGTCTTTCCTCTCCTATAGCAATTGCAGAAGAGTTTTTTGGTCCGGACTCGACTGTTCCGGAGCGTATTAAACGAGTGACCTTATCTAGTAAGCCCATCGTCAAACGCCGATTTGTTTCATTAATTTCTTATAAAGTTCGAAATAGTCTGAACGGGAGAAATCACGGATCATATCATCCGGAAGATTTCCGAGCAACTCATCCAAATAGAGTAGGATCCGTTTCATCTCATCCTGGGTAGGAGTGGATTCATCGGAACCTTCTGCGGCAGCTCCTCCAGCAGTCTGGCGAACTTCTTCTATTGGAGAAAGTTCGTTCTCATCCGCATACTCGTCCAAAATAAAATTGAGCTCAGGTTCTGGAGCTAATCTTTCTACAGTTGGAACAATTTCTCCGCCTATGTTTCCGGTAAAATCCAAACCGGAAATTTCCATATCGTCCCCGAAAGATCCGATCGCATCCAAATCGTTCGCTTCCGGAGAAGAAGAGAGTAAGGAATCTAAATCTTCAGAATCAACTTCCTGAGGAGACTCATCGGATAATAAATTGCCCAACTCGTCATTCGAAAGTGTGATCGGCTCGTCCGCTTCTTCTCCCAAATCCCAATCGGAAGGAGATGCTACCGCGGACTCATCTTCCGCAGCGGCAAGTTCATTCAGATCGGCAACAGGTCCGTCCCAATCAATATCATAGTCTGAAGAAACATCCGGAGTTCCGATATCATCCAATTCATTGATCGGAAGAGAGATTGGTTCGTCAGAACTATCATCTAAAAGGTCGGAAGAAGAAGTTTCTACTTCAGGATCATCTTCCAATAAATGTCCGAGTTCGTCCTCGGAAAGAGCGATCGGTTCGTCGCTTTCAGTATCAATATTAAAATCACCGAATTCTACAGGAGAGAGATCATCATGCTCAGGCCCTGGAGCTTCCGCAAAAATATCCGAGTCTGCCTCTTCTTCCGTTCCGGAAGATAATAGATCTCCCAATTCATCGTCTGAAAGTGCAATCGGTTCATCTGCATCCGAGTCCAAACTTTCAACTTCGGCTTCCTCTTCTCCAGAAAGAAGATTTCCAAGCTCGTCATCCGAAAGTGCGATCGGCTCATTGTCTTCCTCGCTTTCCGAGAACATATCGCTAGCCGCCGCGAAATCATCGGAGGACTCAGCCTCTTCTTCCGTTCCGGAAGATAATAAATTGCCTAACTCATCGTCTGACAATGCGATTGGATCATCTGCTTCAGTAGTTTCGGAGAAGAAATCCTCTTCTGAAGTTTCAGTTGGAGAGAAATCCAGATCGGAAGAAGATCCTAAAATATCTTCGTCGCTCGCAGAAGTGAAGTCTCCCAAGGATTCTTCGAATGTTTTGTCTTCGGATCTTGTTCCGAGATCTTCAAAATCTCCCAGATCCAATCCTCCGTCCAAAGGATTTTCTTCCGCCTCATCTACGCCGAAATTCTCGAAATCGGAAACAGGAAGAGAAATAGAATCCTCTTCTTCTTCCGAACTGAAATCGTCTTTTAATTCCGTATCGGAACCGGGCTCTGAATCAAAATTAAAATCACTTAGATCTAAGTCGGAAGAAGTTTCATCAGGATCTTCCATTCCAAAGTCGGATCCTACTGTAGGAGTTCCGACTGAATCCAGATCATCCAATTGGATACTTTCTGGCTCTTCTTCATCTCCAGAAGATAATAAATTGCCCAATTCATCATCCGAAAGAGCGATCGGCTCGTCGCCACCGTCTTCTGGATCAAAATCTGCAGAATCTTTATGTTCCTCGGATACGGAACCTAGATCCAGATCTCCGAAATCACCCAACTCATCAAAAGAACTTTTGCTTTCTATAGAAGAAGGATCATCGTCCCCTTCGAGCAAATGATCCAACTCATCCGTGGAAAGAGCGATATTCTCCTCTTCTTCCCCATCGAAATTGATGTCTTCGGTCAACTCGGAAGAAGGTGTGGAAATATCATCCCCGCCCAAATCTCCGAATCCTTCTTCTTCCAATCCGGGATTAAAATCCTCGGTCATGATATCGTCTAACTCATGTTCAGAGAGAGAGATAGGACCTTCATCATCGTCTGAAATAAAATCGTCGTCGTAATTTTTGGCTCCAGTCTCTTCAGGAGCTGAGACTTCTTCTTCATCCATGGAGAAGTCAGCAAGATTAGAACCTATATCAATATTATGTAATTCGTCGTCCGAAAGTGAGATCGGAGCCTCGTCATCCAGATCCATGTCCGAAAGTCCCGCGACTTCTTCATGTTCTGAAGGATCCCCACCCCATTCAAATGGCTGATCGTCTGAATGGAATGCAGTGGAAGGAATCTCTTTTGGCTGTGAAAAATCTCCCAGATCCAAGGAACCAAGATCGCCGAATGCTTCCTCATGATCATCCTCCAGAGTTGAAGGAGAAGAAGGTGCGGATTCCCTCCAAGAAGGAGCAGAAGAAGAACTTGTAGGAGGAGAATTTAGATCGTCGTCGATATCGAGTAATCTATCGATCTCAGCATCGATCATAGGATCTGTGAGTTCGAAATCAAAGTCTTCGTCCAGATGAACAGATTCGTCTAATTGGCTTAAGTCTGCGCCAAAATCTGTTTCTTCAGGTTCGAAACTAGGAATTTCATCCGGATAATCGTCCCCGGAAGATGCGAGTAATTCCTCGAAACCATTTGCATCCGGTGAATCAATAGGATCGGATTCAAAATTAAAATCGGAAGTGTCCGCATCATTAGACAAAAGAGAATCTATTTCATCCAAGCTCATTTCACTCGGATCAAAATCCTCTCCGTTTCCCACCGGAAACCCCTCTCCCTCGTCTATCGTAAAATCGTCAGCCATGCTTCCTACAGTATGCTAAAAATCCGTGTCTCTATTTCGGAGGATCTCCTATGGTTTGGGAAATACAATCCGAAAATTCAAAGACAAGTCTCCTCATATTCGAAGACTTTCTTTTTAATATTTGTGAGCCCTTCTTCGGATCTACCGATAGAATGGGCTCTTATTAATTTTCGGATTCTAGAACCCCTAAATATTAGCGGGAAGCCGCTAAAATTCGGGTTTTTGCTTTTAGGACGAGAGTATTTTTCTCGGTTGAGGCAGGAAGAGCTTCCGCTTCTTCTAGGGCTTTTTGGGCAGCTGCAAGGTCGATATCTTCCTTCAAGCTACCATGGTCGGTCAAAATAGTGACTTTATTGTCTCTTACTTCGAAAAACCCGCCTTCGATCGCGGCAATTTTGGTCTTATTTCCTTGTCGGACTTCCAACACGCCTATCCCGAGTAGGGATACAAGAGAAGTGTGGCCCGGATACACTCCGAAAAATCCCTCACTTCCAGGTACGACGATGCTATCCGCATCGCCGTGGAAGAGTAGTTTTTCAGGAGAGATTACCGATACGTCTAGCTTGGCTGCCATCGATTATGCTCTCAGGTTTTTGGACTTCTCGATCGCGTCTTCTATGGTTCCTACCATGTAGAAGGCTTGCTCTGGAAGATGGTCGCAATTTCCTGCGATCAATTCTTTGAATGAACGAACTGTATCCGCAAGTTTTACGTATTTTCCAGGAGATCCTGTGAATACTTCCGCAACGTGGAAAGGTTGAGAAAGGAATTTCTCGATCTTTCTTGCTCTCGCAACAAGGACCTTATCGTCCTCAGAAAGTTCGTCCATTCCTAAGATCGCGATGATATCTTGAAGATCTTTATATCTCTGAAGGATCCTTTGAACCTCACGAGCAACACCGTAATGTTCCGCTCCGAGAACTTCTGCATTCATCACGCGAGAAGTAGAATCCAACGGGTCAACCGCAGGATAAATTCCTTTATCCGAGATCGCACGAGAAAGAACCGTAGTCGCATCCAAGTGAGCAAACGCGTTTGCTGGAGCAGGGTCAGTCAAGTCGTCCGCAGGAACGTAAATCGCCTGAACGGAAGTAATGGATCCCTTACGGGTAGAAGTAATACGCTCTTGAAGAGCACCCATCTCTGTGGAAAGAGTCGGCTGATATCCCACTGCAGAAGGCATACGTCCGAGAAGCGCAGATACTTCTGATCCAGCTTGAGAGAAACGGAAGATATTATCTACGAATAGTAATACGTCTGTTCCGATGGAATCACGGAAATGTTCCGCCATAGTAAGAGCAGAAAGAGCAACACGAAGACGTGCGCCAGGAGGCTCATTCATCTGGCCGTAACAAAGAACGGTCTTGTTGATAACTCCCGATTCTTTCATCTCTCTCCAGAGGTCGTTTCCTTCTCTGGTTCTTTCTCCAACACCAGCGAATACTGAGAATCCACCGTGTTGTTTTGCGATATTATTGATTAATTCCTGAATAAGAACCGTCTTACCTACTCCGGCTCCACCGAATAGACCAGTCTTTCCTCCTTTGATATAAGGAGCGAGAAGGTCGATTACCTTGATCCCTGTTTCGAATACTTCCGTTTTAGGAGAAAGATCTTCGTAACTTGGTGCGGCTCTGTGGATCGGCTTACGTTCTTTAACTTGGATCGGAGCTCCTTCATCGACTGGATCTCCAAGAACGTTAAAAATCCTTCCGAGAGTAACGTCTCCGACTGGAACAGAGATTGGTGCTCCTGTGTCGGAAACTTCTTGTCCTCTCACAAGTCCGTCGGTGGAAGAAAGAGCGATCGCTCTTACTGCGCTACCGCCGATATGCTGTTGCACTTCTGCGATAATTTTTTCTTTTTTGCCTTCCACGACCGCGTCAATTTCAAGCGCGTTAAAAATTTCAGGCAGATGTCCGGATTCGAATTCGATATCCAAAACGGATCCAATGATTTGTTTTACTTTACCTTTGCTCATCCGAGTAACTCCAATACCAGAACTAGTTTAGCGAGTCCGCGCCCGCTACGATCTCCGAGATCTCCTGAGTGATCTTTGCCTGACGAATACGGTTGTAACCGCGGGTCAGTAATTTGATCATTTCGGAGGCCGCGTCCGTTGCGGATTTCATGGCCACGCGCTTTGCGATCTGCTCGGAACAATTCGCTTCCAAGATCGCCTTTAAAAATGCTGTTTTTACCACTAAAGGAAGAAGTGATTCTAAAATATCCGCAGGGCTCGGTTCGTATAATACGTTAGAACCTACGTTTGTTTCTCCCTCTGCTTCGAAAGGAAGAACCTTAGTCACTTCAGCTTCTTGATTCGCGGAAGAATGATAAACTGTGGAGATAATTTCCACTGAATCTACTTCTTCTTTTGCGAATAAGTTTAGGAAGAAGTCAGCGAACTCTTCCGCTTCTTTATAACCGGACTTATCGTCTATATGAGTGTAGGATTTTTCTATTTTCTCTTTTGCGAATTGGAAATAGGAAATTCCTTTTTTGCCCACAACGAAGAGTCGAACGTTCGCTCCCTGGTCTTTCCATTCTTGGATACGATTTTTTGCCAAACGGATCGTTTTGGAGTTATATCCTCCGCAAAGACCTCTGTTTGCAGTGATCACAAGAAGGGCGACAGAGCGAACTGTATTCGGTTTTCTTAAATAAGGACTTTTTACTACGGAAGCAAGGGATGCGAGCGCTCCCACCAATTCCTTAATTTTGTTGGAGAATGGATGGGACGCGTTCACCCGATCACTCAACTTTTTGGATTTAGCCGTAGCGACCATTTCCATAGTTCGAGTGATCTTCCGAGTGTTCTTAACGGAACTGATCCGTTTCTTTATTTCCCGGGGTGTAGCCAAGATTTTTCTCCGCTTACTTCAGGTTCCTAACAAAGTCAGCTGCGATAGAGGCAACAACCTCTCCGAGTTTTCCTTCGTCTGAGATTTTCTTTTCGGTACGGATCGCATTTAATACTTCAGGTTGTTGAGTGCGAAGAACATTTAATAAATGTGCTCCAAACTCTCTTACCTTAGGAACAGGGACCTTGTCCATATGTCCTCTAGTAACTGCGAAAATTTCCACTACTTGCTCTTCTACAGGATAAGGGCTGGAAACAGGTTGTTTCAACATCTCAACGATGCGGTATCCTCTGTCCAACTGAGCTTGGGTCACTGGATCCAAGTCTGTTCCTAATTGAGCGAATGCTTCCAACTCTCTGAACTGAGCTAATTCCAGTTTCATTTTTCCAGCGACTTGTTTCATCGCTTTGATCTGTGCGGCAGAACCCACACGAGAAACCGAAATACCCACATCGACTGCAGGACGAACCCCGGATGCGAATAAGTTGGACTGTAAGTAGATCTGACCGTCAGTGATGGAAATCACGTTAGTCGGAATATAAGCGGAAACCTCACCCTCTTGGGTCTCGATGATCGGAAGAGCGGTCAAAGATCCAGCACCGTATTTCTCATCCAATTTAGCCGCACGCTCTAATAAGCGAGAGTGAAGATAGAATACGTCTCCAGGATAAGCTTCGCGGCCCGGAGGTCTACGAAGAAGAAGACACATTTGGCGATAAGCAACCGCTTGTTTTGATAAGTCATCATAAACAACCAGAGTCGCTTTTTTCTCGTTATACATGAAGTATTCCGCGAAGGAACATCCAGAATAAGGAGCGATGTATTGCAAAGGAGCAGGATCAGCAGCAGTTGCGGAAACTACGATTGTGTATTCGAGAGCTCCGACCGCTTTTAGTTTTTCCACGATGGTTGCAACAGTGGAAGCCTTTTGTCCGATCGCTACGTAAACGCAGATAACTCCGGAACCTTTTTGGTTGATGATCGTATCCAGAGCGATGGAAGTTTTTCCAGTTCCACGGTCTCCGATGATCAACTCCCGCTGTCCACGGCCTATCGGGATCATTGCGTCGATACTTTTGATACCAGTTTGAAGAGGCTCTTCTACCGGCTGTCTTTTAGAAATACCAGGAGCAGGACTCTCTACCGCACGAGTATGTTTGGTATTGATAGGTCCTTTTCCGTCGAGAGGCTCACCAAGTGGGTTTACCACACGACCGAGCATTTCAGGTCCAACCGGAACTTCTAAAATTTTTCCGAGTCTTTTTACGGAGTATCCTTCACGGATATTTTTGTATTCCCCGTAAATGATCACACCCACGGAATTGTCTTCCAAGTTGAATGCCTGACCGCGAACTCCGTTTTGGAATTCTACAAGTTCTCCGGCCATTACGTTTCTGAGGCCGAAAACACGAGCGATACCGTCCCCTACTTCCAGAACGGTTCCAACTTCTTCGACACCCAGGTCTTTTTTATAATTTAAAATTTCCTGTTTGAGGACCGACGTAATTTCGTCTGTTTTAATTTTCATAAACAACTCCGACCGGTAATTTGCTTTCCAGCAAGGTTTGCCTTACTTTCTTCAGCTGGCTTTTCATAGAAGAGTCGAGCGCCAAGTCTTGGAATCGGACCACAAAACCACCGATGAGGCTTGGGTCTTCGCTTGCTTCCAAGATAAACTCTGATTTAAATCTTTCTTTTAATACTTCCCTTAGTTTGGAGAGAGAAGCCTCATCCAAAGCGGGATAACTTCTAACTTTCGCGCGAACTCTTCCTGCTTTACGATCCAATTCTTCTTTTAAAGCTTCGTGAATTTCGGAAAGAAATGAAAATCTTCCCCTACGAAGAAGCACCTGTAAAAAATTCAGAGTGATTTCCGAAATTTTACCCTGGAAGGTCTTTAACAAAACTGCTTCCTTATCTTCGCGCTTTACGGAAGGGGTATCGAAAAAATCACGGAACTGCGGTTCTATCCTGAAAATACTTACGATAGAATCCAATTCCTGTTCGGCTTCTTCCGGAGAAGAACTAGCGTCCGCAAAAGCGGCCGCGTATGTTTTTGGGATCGCAGAATAGCTCATTTGTTGTTACGCGCTCAGTTTCTTGATCTTGCCTAACTCGTTCTCGATAAAGGACTTATAATCGTCCGCTTTTAACTGTTTCTCCAGGACCAATCCAGCGACTTGAACTGTCATGTCTACGATCTGTCCTTGGAGTTCCGCTAATGCTTTGGATTTTGCGAGTTCGATATCTTTCAGTGCGGTGTCTTTCAACGCCTTCACTTCTTTCGCGGCATCATCCAACATTTTGTTTTTCAGATTAGTAGCGTCCGATTTCGCTTCCGCTACGATTCCGTTTGCTTGGTCCTTTGCTGCGGCGATTTTTGTTTCATAATCTTTCAGCAGAGCTTCCGCTTCGGAACGTACGTCAGCAGCCTTACGAATATCGTTTTGGATGGTCTCAGCTCTCTCATCGAGTGCTTTGAGGATCACATCCCAAGCGAAAACTTTAAGGATAATGACGACTATTGTGAAGGTAAACAGGGTCCAAATGATCAGACCCGGATTAACGTCTAATAGTGCGTCTAATCCCCTGCCAGCTGCCAAGAGAAACAAGATTATTTACCTTCTGCTGGTGCGGAAACTTCAGTTTTAGCAGCAGATGCTTTGCTCACTGCTGTGTTCAGAGTTCCACCTGCGAGGAACGCAATCACGATTGCGAACAGAGCCGCACCTTCGATAAGTGCCGCAGAGATGATCATTGCAGTTTGGATTTTACCAGCTGCATCGGGTTGACGGCTGATTCCTTCAGCAGCAGAGCCACCGATTCTTCCGATTCCGAGACCTGCGCCTAAAATAGCGAGTCCAGCTGCGATTCCCACTCCGATGTATCCTAGTCCGAATTCCATTGTACTATTTTCTCCTATTTGAAATCAAAACGCTTAATAATAAAAATTAGTGCCTATGCATGCTCGATCCGATGAAGAGCGATGTTAATAACGCAAACACGTAAGCCTGTAAGAAGGCTACGAACAATTCTAAGAAATAGATCGCAATCGCTCCAGGAACGGACGCGAGAGAAACCCACAAAGTTTGGAACTGAAAGATAAAGCCAAGTAAGGCCAATATGATTACGTGCCCCGCGGTCATGTTCGCTAAAAGACGCACCGTAAGTGCGAATGATTTAGCAAGCGGAGAGATGATGAATTCCAAAGGCCACATCAAAATGTATAGAGGGGCAGGAACTCCGTTTGGAACCGAATGAAGAATGAACTTAGGCCCCTGATAAACGAAACCTGTTCCATAAATTAAAAGTAATGTGATAAGTGCCAAACTAACGGTAACGGAAACATCACCTGTGACTGTGATACCGTTCCAAACTTTTGCGATCCAGATCGGTTCATGATGAGCGGAAGCTTCTGCATGAGCGGTAACCGGAACTTCTTCTCCTGCGTTAACGGATTCTATTCCGAGTTGGATCACCTCTCCTACCGGAGGAATGAGTCCCATCAAGTTACAAAATAGAATGAAGAAGAATAAAGTGAAGATATAATGATAATAAGAATGTCCGTGTCCATCAGTGTTCGCATCCACTACATCTTTTTTCAGGAAGTTGATAAATGCTTCTACAGCGTTTGCGAATCTTCCCTGAACTTTAAGCGGGTTTCTTGCGATGATGCGTGCAGCCGGAATGAAAATGACTAAAAGTAAAAAGGAAACGATCCACATCATCGTAACACGACGAGTAATATGTAAATCGGTACCGCCTACGAAATGAAATCTATGACCGCTTGTATGATCTACGAAGATATTTTCAGCATGAGGATCGAATCCTTCGTGACCTTCGTAAACTTTAGTCCCACCGATATTGAACGGAAACTCTGCATGGTCCATCAAGTGGTGAACCAAAACTTCGTTCAGGTCGAAAGGTTTGGAGGCTTCTCCCTCGGAGGCAAATAATGGAAGTGAGAACAATAATAATGCGGTTGCGAAGATTTGTTTCAACATAAATGTAAAGGATCCTCTCGTAAACGACAGGAAAGAAGAGTTTTGGGAGCACCATCCCAGGGTTCTATTTCCCGCAAAGACCGTTCAAAACGTTGTTTATTGCGCTTAAAGCGGCTACCTTGCGAATACCAATATTAAAAGGTTGGCGAAATGGGCAATAAAAAAACCAATCACGAAACCTTCCCTTTCCCCTCTCCAGATAAACAGTACTAAAACGGCTGAATGAATGAAAAAAGACAGAACAGTCGTTCCAAATTGTAATAGAAAACCTTCTTTGGAATGTTTCCAAAGTAGATAAAATCTAAAATTATAAATGAATAAAGATAGAAGAAGAGATAAACAAAGGCCTTTCCAAAAGCCAATTGGCGCTGTCGGAAGGAAATAGAACAAAACCCCGAAGATTAGAACTAATATTAGAAACCCTATATAGTATTTTTTGGGATCCAATAGGCCGTCGGAGTTCCCCAACTTTGATCAGTCCTTTTTATCGAACGAGTTCACTCGAGTCAGTAGATAATAGAATCCGTAACCAAATCCGAAGATTGCCCCGAATAAGATCCCAAATGGAGACCAACCGAAATGCCCATCTAAATAATTTCCGATAAAGACGGAAGCTATGATGATAAAAGCGAATTCAGTTCCTACACTTGCAAGTTGCCAAGGAGAAGTGTCCTTTTTTCCAGGAGGTTTATCTTCGGGAGAACCCATATTTATTCTAGTATAGTCCCGATCCGATACCAACGCACCTGCATTCTAGGGATCCTATATAAGATCGTACTCTTGAACCAATTCATATTGGAACCGATATCTCCGCATCTTGCTTTAAATTCTTCCGGATCGTATTTCTGAGCTAAGTCCCCGTTGGCTCCTAGGTCTTCTGCACTTTTGTATGCGCATACATGGTCCTTCCAATTGATGGAGAAGTATACCATTGCCGCTTTACCTAATATATTCTCTCTCGGAACAAATCCCCAGAATCTAGAATCGGAAGAATTGGTGCGGTTATCTCCCATCATCATATAATGATCTTCCGGGATCACACAACCTGTGACTTGAAAACATTCCGCGTCTTTGAATTCATGAGTATAAGGCCTCGTGTATCCTTCGATCACGTAATGTTCGAACTCGGGCTTTTTCTCTTTGAATAGATAATATTGGACCGCAGCATCATCATCCAGATCGTCGAATTGATTTCCCTTCTCCGTATCTTTATAATCGTAAGAAGAAAAGTTCGTACTTCCTCTTTCCATATACTCTATCTTTCCATATACGACAGGAAAGCCGTCCCTTTCATGGACCTCTTTTACGATCCGGATCCTATCTCCAGGAAGTCCGATCACTCGTTTCACAAATCTTTTAGGGAACCAACCTTCTTTCTCTTCCTGAACAACGGCTCCGTCGGGAGGGATGAAAGTAACGATATCCCCTCTTTTAGGATCATCGTATCTTTTGAGTTCGTGATCCGTAAACGGAAGTCTGAGAGAATATCTCATTTTGTTTACGAATAAAAAATCCCCGATCTTCAGAGTAGGGAGCATGGATCCGGATGGAATATTATTCGCGTCCAAGACGGATGATTTAAATGCTAAAACTAATAAAACGATGAATAGAAAAGAAAGAGTGGAATCTACGGATTCTTCTCCTATGATCTCTTGGACCCAAGTGGGTAGTTTTTTCAGAAAGGTACTGCCCTTCGGCTGGTTCATAGGTCTATTGATACTAGGTCCGCATTTCCCGTCAATTCGGAAGACTTACTTTGGGTTCACACAGAGAGCATAGAGTTCACGGCGATTTTTTTTCTCACGAGAGAGGTGCAGAGGGTCTTTAACTCTGTATGCTCCGTGACCTCTGTGCGAAACTTGTTATTTTTCAGGTTCGCACGGAGTGCACAGAGTTCACGGAGGGGGGACAAAAAATAGGTCCTCCTCAGCTAATTTTTCAAAAATCCTTACTGTTTTTAGGAAACGGACGATACTAGAAACGTGAAAGAGCAGATAGACCGTAAAATCATAGAACTTCGTCGCCACCTGATTTCTCTCAAACAGAGCTATCCTATCGTTGGATTGAAGGGAGGCACTGAAACTGAGGATATGGACTCAGATGAGATCCGAGCCCTCCATATCGTGGCAAAAGACCTGGTTCCTGTGACCGTAAAGATCGGTGGGCCTGAGGCAAGAACGGATATCCGTATGCTTGTGAAAGAAGAGATCGAAGGGATCTCCGCCCCGATGATTGAATCTGCATACGCTCTTAAAAATTTCATCTCCACTTTAAAAAGTATGCTAAGCCCAGTGACTTTTTCTAAGATCACTAAGGCGATCAACCTGGAGACGATCACAGGTTATAAGAATTTATTGGAGATCGCAGACTCGAGTGCGTTTGATGATTTGGACCAGGTCACTGCTGCGAGATCCGATCTTTCCGCTTCCATGGGAATGATCCCGGATGATAAAGAAGTGATGAAGGTGACAAGAACCATCATTGCGATCGCAAGAGATAGAGGTAAAAAAACCTCCGTTGGCGGAACTATTACGAAACAGAATTTCAGAAGGATCGCCGAAGAAATCCGCCCTGATAAGATCAATTCTAGACATGTTTGTGTGGACGCGGCTCAATCGGCTGAAAAAGTTGCGGAGGAAGTAGCGGAAGCTATGTTGCAATTCGAGATCGAGTTGTACGATCTATTCTCCGTTTTAAAACCGGAAAAAGCCTACGGTTATAAGAACCGAATGGAAACAAACCGGGAGAGAATCGGATCCAGAAAGGTCCTCTACTCCATTCGGTAAAAAATGGCCAAAGACACTAGAGATCTTATTCTTAAAACCTCCCTCAAATTATTTTCCGAACAAGGGTATCATGGCTCCACGATGAGACAGATCGCCCAAAGAGCGGGTCTTTCTCTAGGTTTAGCCTATCGTTATTTCGAATCCAAGGAATCCATTTTGGAAGGGATCATCGAATCCCATGATACGATCCTAAAAAAATATCTTCCTGAAAAATTGAATCCTTCTGAGAATAGGACTGAGCTTATTCAGTTCTTAGGCGGACAGATCGTCAAATTGGTGAAAGAGAATGAAGAATATCTTCGCCTCTATTGGAGTCTCATGCTCCAACCAAAGATCCATAGATTAAAAAAACGAAATATTCATTTGGTGAATCTGATCTTTTATGAGAATTCCAAAAAGATCATTCTTGTATTAAAGCCGAACTATACAGAATTTGAAGTGAAAAATCTTACCTCTGCGATCATCGGTTATATGATCAATCATTTGACTAATAAGAGAGAATTCACTCTGGAAGATTTCCGCGCATATATCGTTTATGCTTTGGAGAATACTTAAAATTCTTACTTAAGGAAAGGATCGTCCGAGAGGGCCTACGGTTAGACCAATGATACGTTTTCTTTCCTTTCCCGTTCATCGGGACAAAAATTCCAAGGCTATCTCCAAGAAGGTAGATCCTTCCTTTTTAAAAAATTTTTCATTAAGAGCGACCCTGAAAAAGGAAAGGATCTGGATCGATGTGGAAGACGCGAGCCCGGAAGATCTTCTTTTTTTATCTAAAAACTGCGGATTCCATGATCTCGCGATAGAAGATTGTATCAACAGGAACCAAAGACCCAAATTCGAAGATTACGAAGACCACGCATTTATCGTTTTGCATAGTTTTAAATCGGAAGGAGAACAAACCTTTTCCGCAGGTGAAACTCATGTGTTCTTCAATCAGAAATTTATCGTTTCGGTCCATGAATACAAGGAACCTTTGATAGATTCTCTCTGGAGTCGATGTTTGAACGAACCGAACCTTACTTCTAAAGGTACGGATCATGTCCTATATTTACTTTTCGATCTTTTAGTGGATTCCAATTTCCCGATCTTGGACCAGATCTCGGAACAGATCACCGATCTGGAAAATCAGATCTTAGTCAGCGACGTTCAACCCGACTTCATTACGGATATCTTATATATTAAAAGAAATCTGGTCCGTATGAGAAGGGTTCTTTCTCCTCAAAGAGAAGTCCTGAATCTGATCATGAGACATGAGGACAAATTCCTTTCTGAAAGGGTCCGTTTTTATTTTAGGGATGTGTATGATCATTTAAGTAGGCTTGTGGAAACCATCGATATGGACAGGGATCTGATCGGGAACTCGATGGATGCGTATTTTTCTCTTCTTTCCCAGAGAACGAACGATATCATCAAACGACTCACCTTGGTTTCTATGATATTTATGCCCCTCACCTTCTTGACCGGTTTTTTCGGGATGAATTTTACTTACCTTCCTTATGAAAGCAGGCTCGTTTTAACAGGTTCCTTGGTCACCATTCTAACGATCCCTGCGGTCATGATTTTTTATTTTAAATACAAAAATTGGTTCAAAGATTAGTCCAACTCGTATGGACAAAAAAATCGCAATCGTCACCGGAGCCAGTAGAGGGATCGGTGCAGAAGTTTCCAAACAACTTTCTAAAGCAGGCATTCATGTTTTATGCGCTTCCCGTAAAAAAGAAGATTCTGAAAAGACTGTAGCCTCGATCACTAAAGATGGCGGCTCAGCAGAAGCATTTTCTTTAGATGTTTCCAATCCAACGTCTGTCCAAAAATTCTTGGACGAGGTTTTGAAAAAACATCCTAAGATCGATATCCTTGTGAACAATGCTGGAATCTATTTGGATAACGGTTCTATTGAAAATACGAGCCTAGAACAATTGCAAGGAACCTTGGATACAAACCTGATCGGTCCATTTTTGCTCTCTCAAAGAATTCTACCAATTATGAAGAAGAACGGTTACGGCAGGATCGTAAACGTGAGTTCCGGAATGGGCCAACTCTATGATATGGGCTCAGGATACGCCGCTTATAGGATCTCCAAAACTGCAATAAACGCTCTTACTAGGATCCTTCATGCAGAGGCTGGAGATGATATCAAAGTGAATTCTGTCTGTCCTGGCTGGGTTCGCACGGATATGGGAGGAAAATCAGCAACTCGTTCTGTGGAACATGGAGCTGAAACCATTGTATGGGCATCCCTACTAGATAAGTCAGGCCCCTCCGGAGTTTTCTTGCGAGATAAAAAAGAAATCCCTTGGTAGAAGATACAAAGAGATATTTCGCACTGAGCTCACAGAGGACACAGAGATAAAAAAAAATGAAACTCCGTGAACTCAGTGTTCTTCGTGCGAAACAAACTCAACATCCATCGCATATAATTCAAATATAAGTATTTCTTAATAAGTCTTTCACAAAGTTACGAATTCTTTTCGTAACCGTTATAAAATAAATTATTTTGTAACGGTCGCGTTTGTGACTCAATTCGCTTTCTACTTGCACTACCAATTCCTTCTCTTATATTCGGCGCTGCTAAAGAAGCAAAAAGATTTTTGAAAAGAATGAATTGGAGAAATTTTATGCGTTATTTATTGCTGACCCTTTGGTTAGTGTCATTCGGATTAAACGGACTCTCAGCGGATTGTCCAGATTACAATACCCCTTCTAACCCACCTGCGTTTACAAAACCTGCAAAAAGAAATTTCCGGAATTTCGGAAATACGATCTTATCCGGTTTATTTGTACCTTATCATATGGTATTCGATTCCATCGTAAGATCCGGATCTTCTGCAACAATCGTAGGAAAATTCGATTACGATGCAGTATTACATAAGGATTTGGAAGGTGAATACATTCATGTTTATATTTACGGAACCGGATTAAGCGGTTGGAACTACGTAGGAAGATACACAACCAACGGAGACGGTAAGATCACAGCTAATCTTGGAGTTCGCGCCACAGGAGATTATATCGTCCGAATGGTGGTAGAAGGAGATTTGAGTTCTACAGATGGATATCTGACTGTTGCGGATCCGGGAAGACAGACTGTTTTATTCGATGTGGACGGAACTTTGACAACAAACGATTTCGAAGCTATTGCAGATTATACAGGGATTAAAATCGCGGACGCATATTATTACGCTCCGGAAACCGTGAATGCATATCGTAATAAAGGATATCAGATCGTGTATCTAACCGGCCGTCCTTACTGGAATACAAAAGATACAAGAGAATGGTTCCCTTTAAAAGGAATGAAGTCTTGGCATTATCATCCTCATTCGGACGCATTGGGCGCGAATGTGCAAGGTTACAAAACAGACTATATTAGCTATCTAAGAAACACTGTTGGGTTAGATATTATCCGTGCTTATGGAAATGCGACTACGGATATTGGTGCGTATGCTGCGGGCGGAATTCCGAAAGCGGATACCTGGATCATCGGAGAACATGCCGGAAAAGAAGGGACCCAAGCGATCACAGGAAACTACTCTCTCCACTACAACACAGTAGTAGCGAGCACTCCACAATCCGCTTCTTGTTACTAAGAATTTAGAATTTTCGCACAGAGTTCACTGAGAACACAGGGATAAAAAACAAAACTCCGTGCTCTCTGTGTGAAACACCTTCGGGCTTTGCGAACTTTCGTAAAGGCAAATTTCGCACGGAGTTCACTGAGAGCACAGAGGAAAATTCAAAACTCCGTGAGCTCCGTGTCCTCTGTGCGAAACATCTCTGCGTCTTATTTACCGAAGAGATTTTTGACCCCGTCTACAAATTCTCTTCCTACTGGAAGATTTGTCTCGTCCTCATCTTTTAGATAAAGAGTATATGCACCGCCCGCTTGGGATTTTGCTGCAGAAACCAAATTTCGGTTCACCATATGTTTTCTATGGATCCGTAAAAAATCGGATTTAGGAAGTTCCTTCTCCAGGTCTCCAAGCAATTTTGCAGTTTCATAATCCCCATCTTTGGTATGAAGAACGGAACGTTTTCCGTTTGCGGTCAGATAGTATAGGTCAGCATAAAGAACTCTATGGATCAGACCGCCGTCGCGAAAAACAAAAACAGGATCCGGTTCACCGGAGCCTCTTGAGTTAGAGATCGATTTGAGTTGAAGATGATGAAGAGCTCTTTCCATACAGGAAGAAAATCTTTCTTTCGTATAAGGTTTGAGTAAATAATCGCAGGCACCTACTTCGAATGCCTTTAAAGTATGTTCACGATACGCGGTGGTAAATACTAAAACAGGCCATTCTTCTCCTATCTCGTCCAAAACCTGTAGACCAGTTTTTTCGGGCAAGTTGATATCCAAAAAAACAAGATCGAACTTTTCCTTTTTCAATAGATCGATTGCCTGGGAACCTGTTCTTGCGATCCCACAAACTTCGAACTGAGGCCAATCTTCTAAAAATTTTCTGAGTAGATCCCTGGCTGGGACCTCGTCTTCGATTACTAAAACTTTGTAAATTACGTTGCTCATCTTGATGCGAATTCCAGTTTTAATGTGGTAATTCCGGATTTATCCTTCTCTAATTTTAGCTCAGCTTCTCCAAAATTGTATTCCAGCCTGGATTTTATATTGTTTAGGGTTCTGGAAAATTCGGACTTCTTATTCTCCGGTAACAGTTGATGTTCCTGTTTTTCGCTTCCGTTATTTCTAATTTCGATCTTTATTCTTCCAAAATTCTCGAATGCACTGATCTCCAAGATCCCGGCTTCGGACCTGTTTTCCAATCCGTGTTTAAAACTATTTTCGACTAATGGCTGTAATGTGAGAGGAGGTATTCTCAACCTGGAAAAATCCCCGGTTTTACGGATCTTTATAGTAAGCGAATCCGAAAAGCGGATCCTTTGTAATTCCAGATAATTTACAGTAAAATCCCATTCTTCAGAGAAAGGAATGGTCTTCTCGAAAATCCTATCCGACAGAAATCGATATGTTTCGGATAACAAAATAAGCGCATTATCCGCTTTCCCAGGGTCCGTAACCAATAAAGAATGTATGGTATTCAAAGTATTGAATAGATAATGGGGATCCATCCGATTCTGAAAGGTCCTGTATTGGATGTCCTTCAGTTCCATCTCCATCTTCTTCCTTCTTTCGATCAGGATCTGCATGGATTTTTCCAAGAAAGAAATGAATAATGCGAGTATCAGGCTGCTTAAAAGAATATTATAGGATCCTCCATGAGGCCTTTCTACTCCCCCACCTTCCCCCACTAATAATAGAACATGTATAATTCCTCCGGATGCCACACCCAAAACGGATGCAAATACGGAGGCCACAACTAAGAATGCACCCGTAAAGAATGCGCCTCGATTGATCCGATTCAAGAACTCTACGGAAAATTCTACAATAGAACATACACAATGTGTGGTTACCTGAGTTGCCAAGAACACCTTCCAAAAAGGAGCCTTGGAATTATGAGCGACTAACAGGGAATTCATGGTCCCGATGACCGTATTGATGGTTAGCCAAAAAAGTATCTTAAAAGTGCGCATAGAATAATTAGTCGAAAATTTTTTTCCCTTTCGATTCCACTGATCCTCTATTCTTTTAACCCGTCGATTCCCTTTTTACAATCTTATTCCAAGCAAAGTATCGTTTATTCCAGTCGAACGAAAACTACGGAAATCGGATCGACCTGCCTATTAAAAAGAAAGTCTGGTAGACAGAAGAGAAAGGATAGGTTTATCTAAACGAAATTTTTTCTTCACGACGTTATAGGTCGTTGGGCAATCGGAGGGGGCTTCCTTGAAAAGGATCGCGTTTCGAAAACTGATCACCACCGCATGTTTTATTATGGGTTCCGTACATCTATCTGCGGAAGAGATTGTTACAACTAAGAAGGACGAACCTGACGGTTTCTACGGTTTGAAAATAGGAGGGATCGTTTCCCCTTCTTATAACCAAAGAATAAAGGATGGGGCCTCCGGACTCACTAGCACTTACCCGAACGAAGAGCCTGGGTTCTCCACTCCATGGACACTTTTAACTATAAACAAAGAATTTAAAGAAACAGGGATCAACCTGGAATTATGGGGAGAATTAATTCGTTCCGCGCAGATCAGCGCAGACACGAGAATGGATGGGGGAACAAAATCAAATCCATATACTCTCGGTATCAGAAGGGCTTTGATCCGAAAAACCTGGGAAACAGGTATTGGAGAATACTCACTCGCATTCGGAATGCAGGAACTCCCACACACTTACACCCAATGGAAAAATTATTGGAGATGGAGATATGTGGATAAGGGGCCATTGGAAAGTTTAGGATTTGCACCTGCTCCTGCAGATATCGGTCTAGGCGGAACCGCCAAATGGGATACCTTATCCGCTCAAGTTGTTTTATCAAACGGAGAAGGTTACAGACAAACTCAGAATACTGACTCAACCGGGTTTGATATTTCCTCCAGACTTTCCTATGAACCTAAAATAGGAGAAGAGAATCGGATCGGTTTACATTTTTTTTATAGATCCGCAAACTCAACGGGAGCTTCTCCAACAGATTGTAGGGAAGGAACTTCCTGTCTTGCCTCCGACAATAACCCTGCTACTAACCTCAGAAAAGATGTTCGTTCCTTAGAAAGTGACTCTTATGCGGTAGAAGCTAATTTTGATCGTAAAAAAATTCTTAACTTCGGATTAGGATATCTATTCCGAAAACAAAGAGGCGGAGATATTAGAGATCTTTCTCAACCTGGAACGATCCTATCTCCCGGCTTGGATTCCGTAGGGAATGCTGCGTATGCCTGGTTGTCTTTGGGATGGGGAGATTTTAGGATCGTGGGAAGAATGGAAGGAGGGACCGGAAGAGACGGAGTTTTGGCTGCAAATCGCGCTCAGATCAATCAAGTCATGCCAGGAACTCCCGAATCGGATTATTGGAATGTACAAACCAATACTCTCGGTCCCTTAGTAAACTCTTCCGGTTATGCTGTCAGATCTTCTTTCAGAAGAGGATCAGTATTCTTTGAATGGAATATTACGGATTCTTTACGTGTTTCACTCGGCTATACCGAATCCAGGAATAGGGATAAGGACGGGGACAGAGAACAATCTTATGTGGATGGATCCGGAATCGAAAGAACGAAGGCGGAATATTTACAACAGTTCCAAGGCGGACCGAACAATGGGATCGTTTCATACGGTCGCCTGACCAAAGAGCTAACCCTTTGGACTACCATCGAATTTTAAGGAGAACTATATGAAACTAAGAGTGTGGATGATCTTAAGCTTAACCCTCTCGATAGGTTCCTTGGTCCTGATAAGCCAAGAAACTAAAGAGAAGGATGCAAGAGTTTCTTTCCTAATCGGAAAGGTCCAACTGCAGAAGGCAGGAAAGGGAAATTGGAGCGTATTGAAGCAAGGAGACTTGGTTTCTGAAGGAGATATCGTTTCAACAGGGAACGCTTCTAAGACTACCCTACTTTATAAAGGATCCGAGTTTAAAGTATTACCGAATACCAAACTAAAAATTTCGAGCCTATATAACGAATCCAAAGATGGAAAACTGGAAGTGCAAAGTGGATTTGCCTGGTTCCAGCTTGTTAACTTGAAAGGTAAAAAATTCGAAGTAACCACTCCGACTACTACTGCAGGAGTCAGAGGAACTGCGTTCTCCGCATTCCACGACGTAAAGTCCAAAGATTCCTCCTTCTGTACTTGTGAAGGTAAGGTCCTAATGAACGGAAGCGGTGATCCAAAAGACGGAACTATGCAGGAAAAGGGAAATGGAGGATACTATCCTGGAGATGGAGCAGAGCCTAAGAGAAGTTCCTACGACGGGATCATAGTAAAATTCAAATCATTTCCACCATTCAAGGATTTGATGAAGAAGAATATTTCCCTAAAAAACTGCCTTTCCTGTCACACTCCACAAGGTTGGACTCCTGAGGATGCAGTTCCGACTGACGAAACGTACGGTGGCGGAAAGATCTAAACCGTATATTCAATTTTTGAAAAGTAAAAGAGGCCCAAATTCGGGCCTCTTTTTTTTTAAGGTTTAAGGGCAGACAATCGCATCTCCTGGATTTGTTCCAAATGCTCCTTGGAACTGCAAACCTCCGAATAGATACGGATACGGTTGGCTATTCGGGATTGGGATAGTGATCAATTTCAACTTATCAGTAGTCGACCGTAATGCACATTTATTTCCGCTACTTGTATTCGTGATCGCATCCAAAGCCAATGAGCTAGGTAAAGGTACTTGTCTTAAAACATTATTCACCAAAGGAATGATCAAGGAACGGATGAGAGGGTCCACTACTTGGAAGATCCCCTTAGGGTCCAAACCGAATGGGTTAAAATTCGGTCCTTCTAAAATATCCATCGTATAAGACATACTCGCTTCGTCTTTTCGGATCACCAAGCTCAACGCATTCAGATTATTGTATTGAGGTTTTCCGGTAGGATCCGGATTCACAAAGGGAATAAAATTAAAAGATCCATCCCCTTTAATACTTACACGAACTGTATTCAAAAGGTAACGACAACTATTCGCGGCAGAATCCGCAACGGCAGCGCTACAAGGAACAGCTGCACCACCAGTGCTCACATCCGTTCCGGGAGGTCTTCTTCCAAAAATCCTTAATTCAAGATCCGTAAAGTTCACGACCAATGTAGGAAGAGCACTTGCTCCCCCGAATTTAAACTCCCCGTTCGGAGCATGGATCGCGTATACATCGATATCCACATCGTCGGTAGCACTTACCTTCGGAACAAACTTTGTAGGATCTCCCGGTTTTAAACCTACAAGAGGTCTTCCTGGAGATAGAATATTCAGAAGAGTTCCTACTTTGACTAACTCCTGAGTAAGTTCGAATAGAGGATCAGAACCTGCGTAGGCCTTGATCTGATCTATGAACTGTTTATTAATTCTTAAATTTAAAGCACCATTTTGCCAAAGACTATAAGCTGCCTGAGTCACTGTATCTGCATTCAAGGTTAAAAGTAATCCAGGGTTTGCATTACTTCTACTAAAAGCAAAATCTTTAGTCATAGCAGCAGTTGGTGCAATCGGACGAGTGCTCACAAATCCGGTCGCCAACTGATGGCCGTGATAATTCGGATCCGTATTTGCCAATGGATTCTTAGCTACCAAAGACACACTTGCGGAAGTTAAGATCCCTTTATTCGTTCCATCCGATTTTACGACAGCATCATTCTGGGCCATTAACCTCAAAGAAAGTGGGAAATTATTTAGAGGAGCAGGAAGATAATCAGGAAGAGTAACATCTAATCCAGGATTATTTAAAGAAACAAGAACTGCATTCATCGCTGCAACGGAAACTCTTTCTACAATATCCCTTAACATAGACTGAGTGATATATGGAGTCGCTTGAGGAACCGCGCCATTCGCTACACTTTCAGTGATCGGAGATAGCCAGGAACCCAGAGTATCCGTAGCCGCAAGTAAATTTACACCAGCAACAGAAAGATTATTCGTCCATTCCGATACGTAAAAATTGCCAGTGATCGGATCCGTAGGAGTATAAGGAGTTTTGATTACCACGGAAATATTTCCAGAAGAATCGAAAGTAGAAGTAGCCTTTGCTCTCGCCAGACGTGAATTATACGGTGCGCTATTATTCAGAGTAGCGGAAGTAGAAAATGCATAAGTATCATCATTTCCTAATAAACAAGCGAGGACCGTACAGTCATGGGAATAACCTATAGTGGTAATATCTATCACAGACCTTTTCCCATACAGATCGATCCCTAAAACACCATCCGCTTGTACATATATGGAATCCGTAATATTCGTAGTTCCATCCGGAGCCAATGGAGGAACCACCACATTATTAATATAAACATCCAACCACATCGGGAGATTTCCGGCGAAACTTGCGGTAATATTGAATGCTCCGGTATTTCCTGCGATCCCACAATATCCGTTACCATATTGTCCGGCCATATCTCCGTATGTTTTCACATAATTCACCGAAATCGGAAAATCATTCGCGGTAATGGACCAGAAATCGATACATCTTCTATCCGAAAAATTCCCGTTTCCATCTGGATCTCTCAAAGGACCTACGTCCGTGGTTTTAGGAGATCCGGAAAAATCGTTAAACGTTTTATTTGTGATCTTAAAATCTGCATGAGCAAACTTCGCTAAAATATTCGAGAATAGTTTTAGAGTTTGGGCCTGATCAAAAACAGCCGCTGCAGCGTTGGCGATCAAAGCATACGGAGTAGCATTTACTTTTCCGTAATTGAATCCGAAAGATCTTCTGAAAGTTTTTCCATCAGCGGTAGTAATTTGGAATTCGTATGCGTTTCCACCCTGGAAAGGTTTTAGTCCTGCTTTCGCTCCGGAGAAAGAATTTAAATTAAGAGAAGAAGCGAGCGGAGCTGTCATGTCGCAAGGAGAAGCCGCACAAATCACATGCTCGGCACTCGAACTCATATGTTTTAATTTGATGGACTGGATTTGATTCGGATTACTAGGATTCGTAAAACTTGCGTTTAAATTCATCGCCAAAGTCCCAGGAGTTGCATCTAGATATGTTAGATCTTTTTGGGAATTAGCCGGTCCAACGCCGGTACCATTTAAGGACATCGTAATATAATAATCCGGCTCGGTTGTGAAACTAATCGTATAAGGTTGAAGATCTCCCCCTTCCAATCCTTTGGAAACGGAGGTTAAGGTAAGTTTATACGTGGTATTTGCTTTTAATTCACGATACGGATCGAAGATCAAACGCCCACCCGATTTCCAATAGAATGAACCGCCCTTCTCGGTAGGAGGTCCTGGCAATAAAGTACCGTTATCTTCCGTAAAAACAAAATCAGTCTTCACCGTATTCTGTTGCATCGGTTCGGAAAAAACTATCTCCAAACTCTTATAACGGTCCACCTGTGTTAAAGTCGCCAGGTTCAGTAAAGCCTGAGGGCCGACAGTCCCGAAATCTACAGGCAATTGAGCAGGAGTATCGGTTTCAGTATAATTGATATTATTAGAAGCGCCCGGGATTGAGCCGCCATCGTCTATGGGAATTCCAATGGAACTTAGGAAAGAATCCAGCATTCCTCCTCCCTTTTCGGAACCTTTACATCCTGAAAGTAATAGAAGGGCCGGCAGACAAATTATAACAATCGTCCGTTTTAAATTTTTATGTTCTCTTTCACCCAATCCGGTAACCATTTTTTTTCTCCACATTCTAATCGCATAATTTCATTCGCGTTCGGCCGGAATCGGCACTCGTCAGTGCCTATCCAACCTCGGATCAGAAAACTTTTCCGATCCTTAAGGTTTTGTTTTCAATTTATGGAGAAAACTTTGGTTTAGGATTTTATTTATCTTCTTCTAATGTATTAACCGATTTACCTCTCTTACATCAAATTCCTAAATTTAAAATAACTTAAGGACACTGCACCACAGATCCAGGATTCGTAGCGGCCGCTCCTTGGAACTGCAACCCTCCGAATAGATATGGATAAGGTTCCGTATTCGGGATCGGAATAGTGATCAACTTCAACTTATCCGTCGTAGATTGAAGATTACATACTGCACCACTCGAATAATTGGTAATCGCAGAAACATTCAATGACTTAGGCAACGGCACTTGGCGGAGAACATTATTCACCAAAGGAATGATCAAAGAACGGATTAGAGGATCAACCACTTGGAAAATTCCCTTAGGATCCAATCCAAATGGATTCACAGAACCCCCTTCCAAAATATCCAGAGTATATGCCATACTGTTTTCGTCTTTTTTGATCACAAGGCTCATCGCATTCAGATTATTATACTGAGGCTTATTTACAGGATCAGGGTTCACGAATGGAATAAAATTGAATGAACCATCTCCTTTTAAACTTACCCTTACCGTATTCAAAAGATAACGGCAAGAGTTAGCAGCATTGTCGGCCGCAGCAGATGAACAAGTAATTGAACTTAATGTTGGATATCCTATCTGAGTTCCGTTGGGCCTTCTTCCATAAATTCTCAATTCCAAATCCGTAAAGTTTACGGTTAGAGCAGGAATGGAATTCGCTCCTCCGAATTTAAACTCTCCGTTCGGAGCATGGATCGCGTAAACATCAATGTCCACATCATCGTTTGAATTCACATTCTGGACCAATTTAGAAGAATCGGAAGGATTCAAACCTACAAGAGTCGATCTACCTGGAGCGAGAATGTTCAGCAATGTTCCCACTTTCACCAATTCTTGAGTCAATTGGAACAAAGGATCAGTCCCCGCATATGCAGTGATAGAATCTATAAACGGTTTATTGATCCTTAAATTCAAGGCTCCGTTCTGCCAGAGGCTATACGCAGCTTGAGTAACAGTGTCTGCAGTTAGAGTAAGAAGAAGTCCTGGATTTGTGGAACTTTTAGAGAAAGGAAACGTTTTTGTTAAAGCGTCCGCAGTTGGAACCGGACGTGTGCTTACAAATCCTGTAGCCAATTGATGACCATGATAGTTCGGATCGGAAGTTCCCAAAGGAGTTTTAGCTACAAGAGCGACTGACGCGGATCCAACTAATCCTTTATTCGCTCCCGAAACAGTCGGAACTACGTCTGTTTGAAATTTTAATTTCAAAGAAAGAGGGAAACTTTGAAGAGGAGTCGGAAGATAATCAGGCAATACCACATCCAATCCAGGATTAGCCAAAGAAGTTACGACTGCATTTAAAGCATTCGGTGCAACTTTCTGGATCACGTCTTTCAACATGGACTGAGTGATCGCAGGTTTCAAAGCGGGAACCATATCATTCGCGATCGAAGCGGTTACGGAAGAAAGAAGATCCGCTGCCCAAGAAGTGGAATCCACATAGTCCACGGAATCCAAAGTGCCTGCGTTATTTTTTACACGCAAATGGTCCGACCATTCCTTCGTATAAAAATTGTCTGTGGCCACATTTGTAGGAAGAGCTGCTGCAGTTAAAGGAGTTTTAATCGCGATATTAAATTCTCCATTCGAATCTACTAAAGTATTCGTATTTGCCACTGCTGCACGGGGACTTGTTGTTTCATTTAAGTTCACTTCCGCAATAGTAGTGAAATAGAATTTACTTCCGGAACCTACAAGGCCCAAACCAATAGAACTACGGTTTCTCGCGATGATCGCAAGATTGATGATCGCCTTACGGCCGTTAATACTAACCTTAAGGTTATTATTCGCAGGAACAGTGAGGCCAGCAGTAATTGTAGGATCGGTTCCGGTCATCGCTGGAATATTCACCCCAGTAATATAAACATCCATATCGAAATCGGAACATCCAAGGAAACAACCGTTCCCTACGAAAGCGCCTGGATTCACCCCTGCGCCACCGCAATAACCGTCCCCATTATCCGGATCAGTAGAGTCTCCAAAACTACGAATAAAACTAATCTCCGAATGATAATCGATACAATAACTTGTTCTTTTAGCGGTGCTCTTAGGATTGTTTGAAAAATCTGAGAAACTTTTTCCGGTGATCTTATAGTCGTTCTTAGTAAATCTTTCTAAGATCTGTCCGAACAATTTTAAAGCCTGAGTTTCATCTACGATCGCAGCAGCCCCATTCGTGATAAGAGCATACGGAGTAGTATTTACTTTTCCGTAATTGAATCCGAAGGATCTTCTAAAAACCTTACCGTTCGCAGTAGTGATCTCGAAAATGTAGGAGTTCCCACCTTGAAAAGGTTTTAAAGTAGCTTTTCCTCCTGAGAAGGAGTTGAGATTCAGGGAAGAAGCTAAAGCAGCAGTCATATCACAAGGAGGAGCCGCGCAAATCACATGTTCTGCAGTGGAACTCAAGTGTTTTAACTTAATCGTTTGAATTGAGTTAGTTCCGGTAACGGGAGAAGTAAAACTTGCATTCAAGTTCATTGCGATCGTTCCCGGCGCCGCATCTACATAAGTTAAATCTTTAGATGAATTCGCAGGCCCAACTGAAGTTCCGTTCAAAGTTGCACTGATCAAATAATCAGGCTCTGTGGTAAACTCGATGGCATAAGCCTGTAAGTCTCCGCCTTCCAAACCTTTAGAAGCTCCGGTAAGAGTCAGTTTGTATGTAGTATTAGGTTTTAATTCTTTATACGGATCGAAGATCAAACGGCCACCCGATTTCCAATAAAAACTTCCACCTTTTTGAGAAGCAGGGCCCGGTAAAAGAGTTCCGGTTTTTTCGGTCAATACGAAGTCACCATTTACGGTCGACTGTTGCATCGGTTCTGAAAATACGATCTCTAAACTTTTGTAACGATCCACTTGGTCCGTAGCAGAAAGATTTAATAATGCCTGAGGACCTGCAGTTCCGAAATCCACAGGGAGTACTGCAGGCTCGTCCGTATCTTTATAAGGAGTTAATGAAGCGCTAGGAGGTAGACTTCCTCCTGAATCGGTAGCGATCCCTAAGGTGGAAAAAATAGCGTCGGATAGACTTCCTTGTTTTTCTCCACCGCATCTGATCAATGCGAAAATGAATATTAAACTGATAAGAAAAAATCTAGTAAATGTCTGCATCTTCATTTTGGTCGGTAATCCCGTTTTATATCTTTTTTTCATCTTAGTGAGAATATCGCATTCAAATCGTCCCAGTATGTCGACGTGGGCTGTCCATTATTCCAATTGTCATAGAAGAAGGAATCGGATCCGGAGAAACGACGCCCTCTTTCATAAATATCTCCAAACAAACCGATCAATGTTCCTGCGGAATACAAGAAGGCACGGTTGTCCATAAGAGAAGTTTGGATCATATCCGATCTCAGAAGCACTTTCGTATTTTGAAATAGATCTTCTACGGTATATTGGCCTGACATGTTCGCGTTCTTTTCCAAGAAACTGAAGAAGCTGCCAGGTTTACCCAATTGATAACCGGTTGCGTATAAGTTCCTTCCATAAGGAGCCATTGAATCCAATACAGGAGGAAGACTTGTAGTCAGAATGTCCGAAACTGTATAAGTCCTAGTATCGAGCGCAGAGTTATTCGGATCGCTTATATCTCCTACATAGAACAAGGAAGAGATCAGATCCAAAGTATCCGTAACTTCTGCAGCAGTGAGTTGGATATCCAACAAGAGATCCAATAGGAAGTCCAAGGATTTCACTAAGGACCATCCGGATGATCTAGAAATATAATCGCGGATCCTTCTAACTAAGTCATCGATCTTAATCCAAGTAGGATCGTATAAATTCGCGCGAGGCCTATCGTCATATTTATCTGCGATACGATATACTAACCAATCAATCGGTTCATCGATCGCGAATTGGTTCGGACAATTCGTTTGGAAGTTCGCCTCTCCTCCGCATTCGGACCAAAGTTTCGTTTGGCCCAAAACACCGGACAGACCGTTCATAATCTTGTCCCTTGCGTCGGTTTTAGCAGGATCTCCAAGGTTTGTGGTAAACTTAATCAAACCGGAAAGAATATCAGTTTTACTTAATAGATCCAAAGGACCGTCGGTCATACGGTTTCTTTCGATAGTCTCGTTATTACTTCCGTCCAGTTTGTTCCCTTCGATTAGAACACTTAAAAGTGTCCTATAATTTTTAGAAGGTTTGTATTCCACAACAGTCGCAGCAGGGTTACGTATTCCGGAGCCTATACCAACAGTTCTGATCTGATTAAAAGAAGGAGTGGCAGGTAAATTATTCCCAGTCACTGCAGTTGTGTCCTGTCCATAGAACAAATACGGACGAGTAAAGATCTCCGCTAAATCGGTAAGTACCTTATACGGATTTCTTCCTGCAGCACGGTTCGCAGGAGTTTTTGCGTCATCTCCCATCGCCTTTGCTAATGCCACTATAAAAGGAGTTAATCGATTTCGTTTGTCCCAATTTGTGGTAACTTGAGAAGGAGGAGTATCTGTAGTTCCCAAGAAACCTAGTTGTTTGATCGTTCCTGCATTTTGAGAAATAACAGGAGGGATCATCCCATAGGTAGTATCCGGATTTGGAATTAATAATGGGAATAAAGCGGAATATACTGCAGTAACTTGGAAACTTTCATCTCCAGCCAATCCGTAACCCCAGCCTTCCATTAAGAAAACTGAATCTCCAGGCTCGTTCGAAATATCCTGAAGACCGGTAGCAGGAACGGAATAATCTTTTACCTTCGTTCCCTTTTTCGCCCAGTAACCATTATAATTAGTACAATCATTTTTCAGAGGTCCACAATTCGGCACCAGGTTCATCATTCCGAGAAGCCCGTTTCCGATCGCAGTAATAAACAATGCTTCTGCATATGTAACCGTAGAAGCGAGGCGAGCTCTAACCGGAAGAACTGCTACGAATCTTTTTTCGTAAAGAAGCCATTGTAAGTTTTTATAAAATGCTTCTTCGTCACTGGAAACCTGAACAGGTGCAGGAACTGTTTCTGTTAGAGAATAAAAACCTTTATCAGGTAATACGGCAGAAGCAGCAGTTTGATCCACTCCACCCAAATAAATCCTTCTTTCTCCACCGGTCCCCGGATCAATTTGCACATAGTATTGAGAAGTATTCCAAGAAGGATTGTATTGAAGAACATTCCCGTTAGGCGCGATCGGATTCCCGCTCCCGTCCTTTTTGCTATAATAAGGTCCGTATCCCTCTAAAGTAGCTTTAACGATCCAATCCATCATCCATGGAATTGTTTTATTATACAATTTATCGAAAGAAGCTTCGGATGCAGTATCCGTAACCGGCTGAGCTTCTCCTCTAGAAGCGGCTTCTAAAATAGATAAAACCCTTGAATTAAACCCGATCTTATAAATTGCACCGTCTCTAAAAACTTTAGAGCTGGTCCTACTCAATTCCGTAATATTCTTAAAATTGAAATTATCCGCAGAACCTATGATCGATCCCATACTGAACATGGAATCTCCCAGAGTTAATTCTCCTCCGGTCGTAATGGAGCCGGTATCAGTCAAAGCATTGTTTTGGGTCTGAGTTCCTGTAGGATTCCATCTATATCCGTAATTATTTGCGAGAGTGATAATTATAAATAAGGTCTCTAAAGAAGAATTCGGGCGGCTTTCGATATCGGTTTGGCGGTTTCTACCGTCACCATCTAACTGCAAAAGATCTTTAAAAGTCTGACTAGAGCCGGAAGAATTTCGCATAAAATCTAAAGTATATGCGTTCTTCGCAGATTCTTTCAGAAGATTTACCGTAACATCTCCTGATGGAAAAATAAGAGCCTTTATCACAACGAAAAGATCTCTTAACATCGTGCGCAATTCTGCAGGTTTTAAAGAACCACCCGGAGAATTATAAGCTGAATTCGTAGAATATTCATTAAGACTAGAAGCAAGTTCAGCTGGAGAAGCGGTATTTGCGGTAAAAAAATTCTCCGCATGAATGATGAATTGTTTAAAGGAAGTTTGAGGAGTCATTTGATCCTCAAACCCTGCGGCCTTATACATCATCTCGCCGAAATCGTATATTAGAGAAATAAAACCTTCTTTCAAAGAACGATCCGTTAAAAGAGAAGGAGCGAAAAATCCTCCGAGTAAATCTTCCAAACCTGTACGGAAAGTTGTATTTTTACGAAGTCCTTTGTAGAGAAAATCCTCTATATCATGCATTGTATCCACAGTATCCGGATCTATTAAAAGATCCGCAGTATCGTGAATGGATGTGGTGATCTCATTTGCAGATTTAGTATTATATTCTATCAAAAGTTGGCCTGCACCAATCGGCATCAGGTTACGGACCACTGGCTTTTTATAATGACGGATCTTTTCAAAAACAGGTTGGATTGAAGAATATGCAGCAGGATTAGAAGTTTGCATCTTCTCGATCATATCAGCAAGCCCCAAAGAAAGCGTTTGGACGCTCGTTCTACTCTGGAGCATGGCGGATTCAAGTGCCCGAATTGTGCCTAAATTATCAGTTCTTGGAGCTTGAGAGAGCGCATCCCCCAGGGTCTCATTGAACCCAACAGGGTCTAAACCGGTAAAAAAACTCTTAACAACTGGGTAAGGATTTAAGAAGGAGAAGAGAGAAACACCTTTGTAATCGTCGGTATTATCGTAAAATTGTGAAATCCCGTTGGTGTCGGTTCCGGCGTGAGAACAGGCTCCAGATAATGATAATATAAGAGAAAAGAAAATTATATTTTTCTTAAAAACTTGGAGTCGCAGAAGTACCCCAGTGAATTCCCCTATTGGCCGCATCTTCATCCCTTAAACCTCTCTGGGTCCGTGTTCGCTTTTTTGAACAATCGTTATCTTTCAAAACCAGAGCGGATTCTATTTATACCGCAGTTCTGAAAAACCTTCAATCTTTTTTTATATCAACTGTTCGAATCGTGTATCGATCGCTATACTGGTACATATTATAACGGTATAGACAAGGACTTTTTTCACTATAATTGTCAGTTTTTGAGATAACGTACGTTATTTTTAATGCTCTTATACGTCCCTTATTTTTTCAGAATATCACTTAAAATCGCGTTCTAAAGCGTGATTTAGGGAAGAAATCCGACTGAACGATAGTTCGATTTGGAAAGTTTTTATTGAGTGGGAGGATAGGAAGTTAATTATATTCTAAATTCAATTAGTAATTTAAACTCAATAAATGAACAAGCATAATGATATGCTTCTTAAAGCCTGGATATACTTGAAGAGAAAAATTTTTAATAATAACCTTTTATGTTTTCACTTAATTAATATTTAGATTATTTAAAATTATCCATAGAATGAGCCAAAATACGATACAAAGTTACACCCTGGATTTACAAACTTTTGAAATTTACGAATAAAAGCCTGAATAAATCTCAGAATTTCATCCTTACTCTCTTTGAAGAATAAAAAGTTCAATCGCTTACTTTACCTTAGGTTTAGTAGCGACTGGAGGCTGTGCTTGTTGTGGACCAATGGTATAATATTGTTTTGGTAAATTAATAGTACCATCTTGATTGAAAAATTTCTCCGGCATTTTGGCTTTTCCTAAGTAAATGTCGGCCAACCATCTGGTAACTCCCTCAAGCATGCTTCTCTCAATAGTACCTGCTCTTGGATACCAATTTTCTCCGAGAACGTGTTTTATACCTGGAAGCTGTTTCTTCCAATCTTGGAATGGTTTGTGTGACGGAGAAGTGGCATCTTGAGCAGTATGAATCGCATCCCCCAATGCCTCAATGGACTTTCCGCGATGATTTTTCTTCAATTTTAAAGCAGAAGTCATCCGGTCTTTCATGAATTTTTCCGCCAAATCAATGTGTATTTCTTTTTTGTTTTGCCAACTTTCGAAATTCAGGAAAGGTAAAGTATACCCATTATATGAAAAATACGAATAACTTCCTGCTCCCGAGTCAGACAGAGCATGTGTGTGTTGAACGTTAGCTCCTTGCTTCTTGTCCATTTCAACTTGTCTTTCCTGCAATAGTTTAATTTCCTCTTTAGAAAATTCTGAACTTAGAACATTTTCTACTGCCATTTGATGTACTGGTTCGAATAAGACATTGCGAACGAATTTAACTTCCGAACGGCTAAATCTAGTATAGCCAATATCCATAGTCGACCAATGCCCAGTCGGATCCCGATATCTAATTGGATTTCCAGCAACGTAAGAGAATCTATTCCAACCTTGTGTATTGCGAGCTCCATCAATCACAATGTCTGCACTTGTAAACCTAGCAATCTGAGGATCATAATAGCGTGCATTATAAAAATAGAAATTAGTCTCCTGGTCTAATTCCTGAGAATTATACTTAGGAGAAAAATCTAATGTTCCTCTCTGAACTAAGGTCTCCCCATATGGCTCGTATTGAATACGACTGAGAGTCTGTCCTGCTTCATCCAAAACATGTGACACAGAATCCACTTGATCCGTTAGGAAGTAAGCTGTAATCCCATCTTCATTCAGTGCTGCAATCCGAACTCCATTTAGATAAACGTTATTGATCGAACTTAGAATATTCGTTTCTTCTGAATATTCGAGTCCGTAGAATTTACTTGGATATAGAATTTCCTGATTCTTAACTGTGGCTCCGTTTGGAATAACTCCCTTCTTTCTAACTCTAAACCCACCTTCGTCATACCAATAATTTCCGATCGCCGTATTCAGTGCGTCTTGGACTTGAGTAATTCTATTTTGGGAATCTACTGTAATCGTCTTGGTCAGATCCTTGAAATTATCCCTTTGATAGGTCATATTTCCGGAGGCATCGTAGCTCATGACCAAGCGATCATTTCCACTTTGAGTAGAATCTATATGAGTGACTTGGTGGTTGGAATATTGGTAATTCCATTCATCTACAAGGGTATTATCGTTAAAATTATGATTTCGTTTCGAGAGAAGATTCCCGTTTTTTGCATAAGAAAAACTTTGGCGGAACGTTTTGGTATAATTATCTGCAGATTCTTGGTACTGGCCATTTGCGGTTACAAGTCGATTCAATCCGTCGTAGTCATAGTTGTATGAAGTCGTATATTCCGAAGATGAATTAGTAATAGATGTAATATTATTTCGGCTATTAAATGCATAAACTGCGTCTTGCAGGGTCTTTGTATTTCCTCCTACTTCACCAGTCGAATTGATCCGTACTAATCTCTGTTTTGTATCGTATGTATAATTCGTTTGAACTCCATTTCCAAGACCAAATCCGGCAGTCTGCCCGAATTCATTATAGGTTATATTTTCAACTATCGCCTTGCTACAGTAGCCTGGAAGCACACCGTTCGTATTGACCTGAACCGAAATCCCGGAAATATAGCCTGCAGTTCCATAGGTATAACAGGCTTTCATTCGAGTATGACTTACTGGATGTTCAGGATAATCGATAGACGAGACTCGACCTAGTAAATCATATTTGTATTCCGTAATGTAAGGTCCGTCTGCAAGATCGATTGTCAGATTTTTAATATTTCTGGTCTCTTTCTTAGTACGACCTAATTTATCGTAACTAAACGTTTTCTTTTGAATCGAGTCTTCTACTTTTACTAATTTTCCAACTGTGTTCTCTGATCCGGAGCCGCTATCATAATCGAAATAAGTGGTTCCTTCCGGAGTATCTTTTGTGCTCATTCTCCCGATAGAATCATAAGTGAGATTTGTAAGAATACCTCTAGCGTCTACAATTTGGGTTCGATCACCGAATGCGTTATAGACAGCCGTGCTTACCCCAAAATCGGGATCACTATTCTTCTTCAATCTCCCAAATGCATCATACAACCAATATGCTTGGTTTTTCCCTGACGTATCTTTTATATTGATCCCGTTTGTATCACAGGATAAGGCCCCGCCATCATTCAGGTCCGACTTCTTGAGCATTTTTCCCGCAAGATCAAAGCAGAAGCCGATCTTAGCCTGAGTCCCATCCGAACCAAAATCTTCTATATAAAGAATCCTGCCGCTTGAATCTTTTATTGTTCTTTTACTAGTACCTCCACTATGGGTTTCGACAACTTCGAAAGGATCATTATAGGTAATAGTTATGGTTGTTTCTTCCGTTTCTCCTGCTGCAACAGGAAGAATTGTTTTCTTGATCCTACCAACCGGATCATACTGGAATTTGCTAGGATTTTTTTCGTTTGCATTCAAAGCAAAAGAATCCAATTCGCTTGCACTAGCCCAATCAGGTTGCCCCAATCGGGAAACTTGTCCATTTCCGTCGTAAATGATTTTTCCGGACCTTACATATTGTCCGCTCGATCCTGTTTTAATAGTATGAATGATTCTACCCATTCCATCCTTATAAGAACTCAGGATAAAATCCGGATCTCCTGTTCCGGATGGAAAAGTAGTTTTTGATCTTAAAGGAAAATTCGAGTTATACTCATAATTAGCTAAGGTTTTGACTCCATTCTCTGTGTCCGCGCTGGATTCGATTAATCTTCCGAAATTATCATATTCGAAATAACTTTTGTTACCATTCGGATCTGTAGAATCATCCGGAAGTCCAAAGGCTTTCTCATAATTTATGCTAAAACGATTTATGAGCTGAACTGATCCTCCAAAATCCGTCCTTTTAGTTATGAATTGATGAAGTTCATTATCGAATTCGAAATTCGTTCCTCTATTCGGACTTGAACTCGAATCTTTTACTTGGATCTTATTTCCATACGTATCATATTCGTTTTCCGTTATCTTTGCAGATACTGAAGGTAATCCACTCCCAGTATAGCTGGTTACTGCGCGAGTTAAATTTCCCCAAGTATCGTAAGTGAATGTATTCGTAAGTTCATTTGCAGCCCCTTGATACATTACAACTTTTTTCGGTCTGGTTTGATTCGTAGTCGAATTGGTCTCAAAATCTGTAGCCTGGATCGTAATTTGAACAGGATGTGCAGAATCCGAATATTTATCCGTAATAGTCTCGATTCTTTTTGTAATCGAATATCCGTCCAAAATGATTGAATTTGCGATTGTTTGAGTAGGCGTCCCTTTTTGACTTTTTTCTGATTTAGTTATATTTCTGAGATAACTTATAATTCCAGGCAAAGTTTCGATATGTTTGATTTCATACGAGTATTGCACCGAACCATAATCTTGATTATCGGCACCGATTATATGCATTTCCTTTTCTGCACCGGCCAATGCTCTATTATCTAAAAAATTTACAAAAGGCTGGATGTTGTAAGTATGAACCGTTCGAGAACCGTAAGCGTCCTGAACAGTAAACTTACCAAAGCCGAAATAGTCCGTTTCCAATTTATCATTTATAAAGGAAGAAAAATATACTCCGCCTTCATAATCATATGTTTTTGGGATAATATTTCCTAATCCGTCATCTAAGCTAATTTTCGTACAAACCCGATATGAATTCGGTAAATCCGGTATTCCATCCCCTCCGGTATTATCGAATTTTACAGAATCTTCATATTCAAATTTATAAATCCCTCCTATTCCATTCTTTACACTTTCAATGATATCCGGAACTGTCCCAGAAGATAGAGCAAAATACCAATTTGGCTCTTTAAGATGTATGATCCCTATATCAGTCAACCCGTCCCCGTTATAATCCCCTTGGATCCATTGGAATACATAGACCTGAGCGATCAAATCTGGGCGAGTAATAGTTTTAGGTATCACGTTTGCTGGCAACGAAATCATTTTTCCTTGAGATAAATCGTATAATTTCGTATCTTCTCCGATCGATACGATCGGATTCCCATTCGTATCGAATAAATTGTTAAATGAGATCTGATTCAGAGAATAAGTTACGTAAGATACTGTATTACCTGCGATTTTTATTTTATAAAATACGTATCCAGAATCACTTTTATCTCCAAATACAATAGAAGCGCCTTGCCCAACTCCTTCTGACCTCAATGAATACAAAATCCCAGCAGGAGACGCTGAATCAAATTCAGAAGCATTAAAAGATAAATTTACATTTCCATTTAATGCGATAAAAGTAATCTTCGAATTAGATATATCTATTGTACCTAAATACCATTTGTGCGTAGGATTACTTCTATCTACTAAAAGAATTTGAGCAAGTGAATTGGAAGAAGTAAAGTTCCCGGAGAAGAAACTGAAACTTTTTCGGTCTTGCCTATTTTTTGAAGTCCCGTTTTGGAAAAGATTTCCGAGATAGTTTGAAGTAACAGCGGTCCCGTCTGGAGTTAAAAACTTGACTCCCCCTGGACCAGCAAGAACGAATCTTCCCATATCCGCTCCATTCTGATCATCTAAAATCAAAATAGATCTATATGTAGTTGATTCAAAATGATCGGCTACATATGCACTTTCCTTCGGATGAAAATTCGTAACCTGTGAGTCTGTTACATTTATAAAATCAGCCAAATCGAATACGTTTGTTCCGGTTTGTTTTATAATCCTGAATTTATTTACATTTCCCGATTTTTGATAATAAAGTATCTCATCCTTTGCATTTTGAGAATAACGATCCGCTTTACCACCGAATGGAAGAGTAATTTCAGAAGATTCAGGATTAAAATCCAACAACACTCTTTCTGTAAAATTGCTTCCTTGTTTAAAATCAAAAGCGGCGGATTTACGATCATAGATCAAAAGTTCAGGAGAAGAGCTACAATCATTCGCAGTAAAGCAACCGGGAAATACTAACTCTCCCCTATTTGTATTCGGATTTGCATCATATTGATAATCGAGCAAAAGAGTTTTAGTATTATTTAAAAATGAAACAGATACGGATTGGTTAGAAATTTTTACCTCGTCTTTCGGAAGAGGTGTTTTCATTACCCTTTCCTGATCCGGACCATATTGCATATCACTATAGGCCTTATAACGAAATCCATTCAAAGTGGATTCACCAATCCAAAACTTTCCGTCCGTTACGGAAAAAAATCCTATATCAGATTTGCCATCTCCATTAAAATCTCCTTGTACCCATCGAGTAATTTCTTTGAATTGAGGAGCTTTTGACCAAACACGAAAGCTGATCGTTCCGTCCCCTGTCTCCCCTAAAATCCAATCACCAGAGGCTCGATCGAATATTAGAAAATCCGAAAATCCGTCCCCGTTAAAATCTCCGGAAAATTTATCATTTGTGAAAAGAGCCTGTTCAGGAGCAGAGAAAGTTTTATATAATTTCCATTGGATCTTGAAATAAATAGGATCTGATTTATCTTCGGTCCTATGATTTTCTCCTACAAACCATTTACCATTTCTGGAATCGTAAAAGGAAATATCTGTCCTTCCATCTCCATTGTAATCGCCATTTAGAAAGAAAATTTTACTTCTGTCTTTTCCTTCTATTGACTCATCGGAAGTCGATGCACTGTCCAAATTCGAATTCGGATTATAATCGTTTTTAAATAAGTTTTGGAACTTCTTTGCGAACTTTAGGAACTCAAATCGACCTCCTTTATTCAACATCAGTATCCACTGTCCAGTCGGCTCGTCAAAAAGAACAGAATCCGATAGACCATTTCCATCATAATCTCCGGGAAACCATTCCATTCTAAAAATGTCCGGAATGCCGTTAGTTAATTTTCCATAATTACGAAATTGGAATACTTGCCCCGTATGTTCGGCTACAATAAAATCTCCGGTTTCAGGAAGATAAAAAGCTATATCAGATCTACCGTCCCCGTTATAGTCCCCGCTTACATTTCCCTTAAAAAAAAGTATTTTCGAAGCGCCTTTATAACCTTGGTATTTATTTCCATAAAGTTTAAAGCTATAACCGCCTTCTTTTTTACCTTCAGCAGCTTTCCAATTTCCATTTTCCGGATTAAAGAAAACAATATCGGAAAGGCCATCACCGTTAAAATCACCTTCAAAATATTCAGTCTGATTTGGAGAAGGTTCGGGCTCATTGGAGGCCCCGTTTTGAATATTTTTCCAAACTAGCTTTCTTTCGGAATTCGTATAATTGAATTCGGGTTTAGTAGTATGCCGGTCAGATTCTACCGTTTTAAGTATAGGCCTTCCGGAATCGAAGGAAGTATCGTATACAAAATTATACTTCCATAATTTTCCTCCATTCCATCCGATTTCCATCGAATCCAAAAGGCGATCCATTTTAGTCAGAAATCCGGGAGCCTTAGAAAGATAAGGATTTGTTCTATTTTTAGTAAAAAATTTTATGTATTGTTTGGGACTACTTCCACTTCGAGTATTTCCTGTATATCTTATCTCTTGGATATATAAAGAACGATTTTCGGAATAATTCGAAGTATCGTAAATCACCTGTAGATAATTTCCGTTCAAATCTTCTTCTTTGCAAAGATACCAGCTGTATGTGCGATTTATCCTATTCGGATCGTAAACCCGATTGGAAGCACTATCCCCATAAATGGACTTCTTTCCCGACGAGTCTAAAACTTCCCAAACTCCTCCGGATTCTACATTAGTGAGTTTTAATGTAGAAAAATCCGAGTCCGCAATCTCCGGCCTGTAAGTCCCGTTTTCAGATCCAGTTGGTCCTGAAATTTTAATTAATTTCTGTCCATTCCATGAGAAAGTGTCCCTGGAATCATAGAATATAGCCCCAAACTCTGGTGTTCGAGTGATGGCACCTAGACCCAGACTCCAACCTATACCGACCCATCCATCTCCACCCGAACTTGAATAAGAAAGCCCAAGTGTAGGGCTCATTCCTGCCCGTCCCTCTGGAATATCGAACGGATAACTAAAACTAACCGCTCCAAAATGATTTGGTTCAGGTGGAGAAATTAGAATTGATCCGGATAAAGGGTCCGCTTTAGTTTCCGGATCATCAATCGCTTCACTATAATTCGTTGAGATCGAAAAAAGATCACTTCCTTCCGGAGCAGGAGCTGATCCCGGAGATAATAAACTTGTATGAGGTGCAAACGCTCCCGGAAACAATCTGGATAGAAAATTTCCTCCTCCAGTACAGGAAGAGAAAAGGAATAAGATGCAAATAGCAAATTTTCCAAAGAAACTAAATCTCATCTGTATTGCCCTTATTCCTCGATAAATTCCTCCAAACTAAAACGAGATCTGAGCCTGTATTGTGTAGTCCCTATCAATCAAGGGAGCGATAAAGAAGTTGTTTAAACCAAAGCGAGGGCGATTCGGAGTGTTTATGTTCAGATATAAACCAACGATAGAATGATTATCGAAATCGCCACCAACCCAAAAACCCATTGGTCCATAAGTGACGTATGAATTGAGAGCATCGATCGAGATAGTTCCTTCGTATAGTCTGAAGGACACTTTGTCGATAACTGTTTCCAAAGGAATATTAACTCTTCTTCCCGTTATAAAATATTTACCTGCGGCAGGAATGTATTCGTTCGAGATGAATAATACGACCCCATCATTCAACAGAACGGGAGGAGAAAAACTTCCGCTAAAAGCACCAGAATTATCGAGCAGTATATAATTTTTATTTAAATATTGCCCGGTTTCCAAGTCGATCAGCTTCACATTTGAAATATTGTCCGTAGAATCCGTACAAGCTAATGAGTTATTGATACGAGCACAATTGGCATAATATGGAAGTTTTGGAATACTTGAATTCGACAATAATGCGCCAGTTTCTGCATTTAAAGTTTGAAGCTTATTTCCTGCAATTCCAGCCGAATACGTTATGATCCCCTTACCATTTGCAAATGCAACGTAGGTTGGTAATACATTCCCTTCTTGTAAATCTCCGGATGCAACTAATCCCAAAGAATCAGTAGAGAAAAGCCCGTAATTGATTGCTTTTCCAGTGCTACCTCCGCCTGGATATTGGATCACGGAAGAAAGTAGGATCCGATTTCCTTCAGTTGCAGTAATCGTCCCGGAACCGGTACCGAAGTATGATTGCATTACTAGAAAATCATTCGATTCAACTTGCCAAGTGTCGAGCCTCACCGAAGTACCAGTAATCCTGTATTTCATATCACTTGTTGGGGCACCTGACAAATTCCAGTTTCTGGCGTAAAAGAATAAAATACGATTTCCAACAATTTCTAAATGTGTAGACACAAATAATAAAGTGCAGAACTGGTCGCAAGGAAATGGTCTAGGAATTGGAAATGAAATTTCCGAAGTCTCTGCTGCTTTAGTAATTAAATTGTAAGCTCTTATATAGCCGGTATTTCGATCTCCATTCGTCCAAGCTATAACGGCCTTACTCCCCTTTATTTTCACTTTCGGAATATCAGGGTTTGGGGAGGTATTTATAATGAATTTATTCTGTAAGGGTAGTCCAGTAGATAAATTAAAATATTGTCCATATATGGTATAAAATACTCCTTCTTCAGTTTGGTTCCAAACAGCAAGGGCTACATCTCCATATGATACAACCTGTGGGACATTACTCGAATAAAAAGTAGAAATTTGAAAAGGTGTATTAGCAACTTCTAAACCAAAAGACTTTCCAGATTGGCTTGTTTGTTTAGGTACCCCATTATCAAGAAATTTAGAAAAATAACCTGCGTCTGCCCAAGAATTCCATTTGGCTACTCCTTGATTATAAGCACCGATCCAATTCACGGGAGTAAAGTCTGTATTGATCCCTAAACAGGTTGGATGAAATAAATTGGAACTACAATTCACTGTTCCATTTCCATTTAAAAGAGATACTTTCTTAGATAAATCCCAATCCGCATAAGAAGGATATGTTCCATACTGAGAATTCCAATCTGTGTAAAAGCCGGATTCTACTACAAATCTCATGGATGGATTATTTATCCCTACCATCGAATAAACATAATTAAAACGATTACTTACAATCTTAATAGGAGTAGTTAAATTCAATTTATAACAAACTGAAAGATTTACTGTCCCAAGTTCGCATAACTGCTCTACTGCGGAAGATACTACATAAGAATTAGGATCTCCAAAAATTTTGATCGTATCGTTTGTATCAAATCCAGCAAAACCTTCTTTAACAGTATAATCTTTAGAGATTAGAATACTTTGATCTCCTTCTACGGCCTGGCTAAATAAAGGACCTTGGACCTTTCTTACATCCAAAGCTCTTAACGGCCAAGCAACTCGCCGATATGCAGTGTTTAAAGCAGGACGAATATATACTTTTATAATCCCCACATTTGGATCCACATAAGGATGTGTTTTAGGTAATTCTATACATGCATTATAGACTTGATTGTCAAAATCTATACTGGTTCCGCAATTTTTGGGCTTCATATCCTCTGCGGAAGTACCAAGATCTTTGACTATATGCAACCAGTCGGTCCTCTCACCTCCAAAGCCGAGACTTATTTCAAAATCAGGGAATTGATTGTATTCAAACTTCTTATTCACTAATTGATTATTATATGTGAAGTTCGTAAAATACTGCTGATTGCCTACAGTTTGAGAAGTTCCGAAATTCGGATTCAAGTATCTTGTTTTATCTAACTTTATCTTAAGTTGGATTTTTTCGCCAAATCCCGCATCACCTAAGAATAAAGATTGGGTTTCCGGATAATACGGATTTTTCCCAGTAGTTTCACTATCCCAACTTGTATTAACCTTATATGTTGCTAAAGTTTCTAAAGGATTTGTTCCAAATTGTTTTTGCTTCAGAAGAAGATCCTTAGCGGAAATATAAACGATATCATATATGTCGCCCGCCCAAATATTCGCATCGACCCCCAATACCATAAATGCAGGTAAGCTAGAATCAGAATTAAATTTTCTCTGAGTCGCAGTGGATCCAGTCCCATCCATATAGAAAGATAAAGGAGAATAGTATTTTCCTTTGGAATATACTGCCCAAACTCCTGCAGTATTAAACTCAGCCTCAGTCCACTGCGAGATCGGCTTTTGAACGCAAGCAGTTCTTAACTGACCATCTGATCCTACACTAGGTGTATCTACACAGGGAATAGTATTCCTAATTCCCCCAATGGATTTAATTCCTCTCATAAAAAGTTTAGGTTCATTTAATGTAGGGGCAATTTCAGAGAAATCGAGGACATAATTACCGAATTCAATCTCCGTTCCAGAACAGCCGATCCTTTTTAGTGCATTCTCTAGGGATATCCCTGGAGACATCTGGGTTGCTATATTGAGATCGCAAGGATCTGTATTATTTTCTCCGATTGCATCGAATGCAGCTACCCTATGCATATCCCGAATGCTTGGTCCAATAATTTTTACGAGTGCGGTTCTTCCCTTCGAATTCTCTTCAATAATTTTGAGATTATCTCCCGAGAAATTAAGCAAAGAAGATTTATAGTTAGAATCTGCAACATGAGTCATTACATAATCCACGATATAAATTTTTGGATTATATCCTGATGCAATCGCTCTCTCTACTTCAAAACCGTTTAAGCCAATATTTTCAACTACATAAGGACCAAATTCAGTTCCTCCATATACCTCGACTTCGAAATTACTTCCGTCTGCTTTATACAATTCGAAACTTCTTACGGGGATCAAATCTCCGTTAGGTGCCTCGAACATTAAAGAGCAAAGTATATGACTTAATTTAACCGGCATGTTGACCGAGTTGTTCTTTATATACAGAGCAGCTCTGACATATCCACCATTCGATTTAGTCTTTAGGCCTTGTTCAGACTTAGTGGCCTTTTCAGTGCGGAATTGTCTAGCCTTTTGGCTCGCAGAGTTTGCCTTCAAATTTTGAGCAGCAGAGTCAATATTATTCTTAAATGGTCGATCTGCCCACTTTGTAGTCGTTGTGGACAAGGAATGTTTATTGTCCCAACTCCCACTTACACTAACCCCATAATTGAATCCGGCAGAAGCCAGACTTGGATTTGAACCTCCATGACTATCCCCTTCTTTTGAATCAGATACTCCTGCATTCTGCCCCATGGAGAATGAAACTCCCAAGGATCCGGAATTCTCAGTACTCACACTGTATTGGTCTTGGAACTGAACAGTTTTTAATGCCAATTCATTTTGATGGATCTTTTCAGAACCTTCTGTTTTTCCTGAGCTAATATCATTCGAATTGATTTCACTACTAATTTCAGATTCGCTAGAATGATCTGTCATTTCAACAGCGACCTGCATAGTGATTGGGGTGGCAATTACTGACTCAACCTGAGGAAAATCAGCGACCCAAACATTAGTTGTAGTTTCGTTTACATTCAAAATACCATCGCCGTCGAAATCGTTCACAATATTCGTTCCCGTCGGATCTATAGTACCGCCTAAGGCGGCAACATTTACCTTAGTACCCGGAGCCAACTTGAAAAGATTATCCACCGGAGTGACGGTCGGACCTCCACCTGGAATCCCTCCTTTATCCGTTATTAAAGGGATTTCTCTTGCAGCTAGCCAAGTCGCCTTTGATAAATTTACATCACCCTTTCCCCATAACCATTCACCTGAGCAGGAAATAGATGAGATTGTGCAAAGAATTGAAATAACTATTATATTTAAACTATTTGATCTAAATTTTTTAACATAACAACCGCGTTTTTTTTGCAAGAAGGTTACAAGTGAAAACATATTCAATACTTCTAATTTATTTAAATTTATAATATAATTTCTCATGACCTATACCTCAAAAAACCAACTGAGCTTTCAAAAGATACTCACGTTCTATCAAAGGGGAGATGAAGAAATTATTCGAACCGTATGGAATTGTAGGATTATAGTTCAAATCCAATAGATATCCTTTCACTTCTGCAAAACTCGGACTATTATATAACCACGTAAAAAGTATCTTATTTTGAGCTACACTATTCACATCAGTCCAGCGAAGCCCTGCTATTGAAGGCGCGGTTTGATCGACATCATTGATTGCACTAACAAATATTTCTGAAGTACCATCAGCGGTCGCAATTCCGCTTTGGAGAGTTCCAACTCTTGCTCGAATGGATTTTTTATTTAAGATCGAATCCGTATTCTCCCAAGTAACTGCAAATTTTGGAGTCGCCGTGTCTGCATAAATTATAGATGCATTCACCGGTTTACGCAAAGAAGCTGAAGTTGTAGATGGACTTAATGCAATAGCATTTCCGTTCACCGAACTCGTTGCGATACTTACGGATCTCGCAAAGACCCCATTTGACTTGGTATATGTAATTAAAGCTGAATTATATATTGGAGAAAAAGCCGTTTTTAAATTAGAATTAACACCCCCGGTTGTATCTACCAAAACGGTATTACTAGCACCAATTAATGCTCCGGCACTTCCTGTATCTAAATTCACACTACGGCCAGAAATTGCGCCTGCCCCATCCTGCCATACAACCATTCCACGATACACAGAGTTAGTAGCTGTACTTGCACCGACTACTGATAAAGCAGAGACTGTTCCGGACGTCCCACTTGCAACAACTGCTCTCACTGTATTGAAAGTTGGCGCAGAATTCGTAGATCCAGGTGTAGCGATATCGTCGCAATTAATACTACTGATTGCATACGTTGGAGTCGCAGTTGCGATAGTCACTGCATAAGAAACCAGCACCTTAGAATTTGTAATCGCTTCCGCCACTACCATCATCTGTGGATTCGATGTAGCGGTAATTCCAGTGTTAGTTGCTATCGTTATATCGGCGGCATTGACAGGGGCTCCTGCGGAATTAATTAATCGTCCCTTTAGTAAATAAGTAGTACTCCCGGAAGTCGTAGTCGAATGATTCCAAACTACCAAAGAATATGTTCCTGCAGCCGCAATATCGAAATATGAAGTAGAACCAGCAGCCAAGGCTCTCGTTGTCGTGATTGTGTTAGACTGAAAACTAAATGTATTATCAGGAGCGATTGTAAACTTAGTTAAAGAAACGGATGTACTTGTATCGTAAATTAAGAATATATTTCCATCCAAAGTTTGTTTCAATATGCTCTTAGATGGAGCGGTCAAAGTAATCGTGGTATAAGGACCAAAGGTTTTGGTCTTCATATTATAGACCCTACCCACCAATGATGTTCCACTTTTCCAAATATTAAGAGATTGCCCATCCTGATTCGTAATGGTCATAGGCTCGGATGTTGCCGAAGGAATAAGCGTCTGTGAATTCTTCATAAAAGAAAAATCAGACTTAGGAGTGTCTAACTGAAAAATTCTACCAGTATTCGTCTGAAGATTCAAACCTCCATTCGACATGAATGTATTCAGTTTATTCGCATCCGCCCAAGAATTCCAATGCGCCACTCCCAAATTATAACTTCCCATCCAATTCATTGCGATTGGATCAGCATTAAAACCTAAGCAGCTCGGGTAGAAATAAGAACTCGCATTTGCGCAATTTGCATTCCCGTTCGTAGGAACAAGAGGAACTAGTTGAGGAGTTATCCATTGCCCATACGGAATGTTCGCATATTGTAAATTCCAATCATCAAAGAATCCGTTTTCGACAGTAAGTCTCATTGCGGGAGCAGTAAGACCAGCATAAACAAAAACCGTACTAGTCTTAGGTATTGTAGTCGATATGGGAGTTGTTAAAGTTATAATTTTGCAAACAGATGGATTCTCAGGATGGGCAAGATCACATGAATGATCTTCGACATTATTAATTGTATATACGGCTGAACTTCCAAAAATTCGAAGCTGATCGTTCGCTAAAAATGCAGTTCCTCCGTCCGAAACGATACTAGAATTATCAACGAGTAAAGTTGTTGCTCCCTCTAAAGCAGGGGCATACAATTCCCCGCGTATTTTTCTAACTTCAGAAAAACGTAAAGGCCAGATTGTACGTCTATAAGCATTATTTAAAGAAGGCCTTATATAAAGTTTAATAAGGCTAACACTAGCATCTACAAACGGATGTTTTTTAGGCAAAACTAAACAAAGAAAAAAGTTTTGAGTATTGAAGTCTAATGTTCGACCACAATTTTGGAGTTTAAATTCCTGTCCTGGATCGTTTGTGCCATTACCTACATCTCGGATCACATGCAACCATTCAGTTTTAGTACCACCAAAACCCAAACTGACCTCAAAATCCATTGCCTCCCACCATTTGAATTTCTGATCCAGGATCTGTTGTTGATTATAAGTAAAATTCGTGAAGTATTGAAATAAACCCGCTCCATCCGGAATTCCGAAGTTAGGGGTTAGGTATTTAGTACTGTCTAACTTAATCTGTAATTGAACTTTCTCTCCAAATCCTGCATCTCCTAAAAACAAAGATTTTTTATTAGGATAATATAGATCTTCTCCAAGAGAATCAAGATCCCAAGTAGTATTTACTCTATACTGACTTCCGGTTTCCAAAGGATTTGTACCGAATTGTTTTTGCTTTTGAATCAAGTCTTTTAATGAAATGAAAACGATGTCATAAGTATCCCCTGCCCATATCGTAGATTCAACCCCCTTAACCATAAAGGTTGGATTTGTTTCACTTCCGTTAAATTTTCTAGGTTCGGCGCTTGAACCACTTCCATCCATATAATATGCAGTAGGAGAATAATATTTCCCTTTTGAGTAAACGACCCAAACACCCGCATTATTTTTATCATTTTCTGACCATTGTTCATACGGCTTCTGAACACATGCAGTTCTAGACTGCCCATCCGAACCAACTACGTTGGTCTGCATTTCGCAAGGAACAGTAGATGAAATACCTGCAAAAGATTTTATTCCTCGTAAATGAAGTTTCGATTCCCCCAGAGATGGAGCTATATCTGAAAAATCTAATACATAATTTTCGAATTCAATTTCCAATCCCGAGCATTTAAGACGCCTTAACGCCTTCTCTAAAGTAATTCCGGGAGAAAGAGAAGTAGCATTCGTAACTTTACAAATATCATTTTCATTGTTAGCACCTTCCGCTTCAAATGCAGCCACCCTATACATTTCTCTGAAATTCGGGCCGATGGCTTTTATCAAAGAGGTTCTCCCTTTTGAGTTCTCTTCGATAATTTTAAGATTATTTCCGGTAAAGTTCAATAAAGTAGATTTATAATTAGAATCCTTAACGTGAGTCATTTTATAATCTACGATGAAGATTTTAGGATTGTAGCCAAAGGCAATTGCCCTTTCTACTTCGTATGCATTTAGGCCGATATTCTCTACTACGTACGGACCAAACTCTGTTCCTCCGTAAACTTCAATTTCGAAGTTACTCCCATCTGCTTTTAAAAGTTCAAAACTTCTGACAGGAATAAGATCACCATTTGATGTCTCAAACATTAACGAGCAAAGAATATTACTAAGCTTAACTGGCATGTTAACGGAATCATTTTTGATATACAAAGCTGCTCGGACGTATCCTCCATCCGGTTTCGTAGTAAAATTTGTCTCTGTTTTCTGAGATCGATCCGATCTATATTTTCTTGCTTTCTGACTAGAAGAGTTTGCCTTTAAGTTCAAGGCATCCGAATCGATATTATTTTTAAACGGCTTGTCAGCCCATTTTGTCGTAACAGTTGATAAAGAATTTTTATTATCCCAACTAGAATTCACACTCGCGCTATAGTTCATTCCAGCCTGGACAGGCCCAATTCCTCCGTTATATCCAACAGAAGTAGTTGTGTCATAAGAACCTGCATTTTGAGAGAATGAACTATACTGATCTTGGAATTGTACAGTCTTAAGGTTCATCTCGCTTTGGTGAATTTTTTCCGAACCCTGACTTTTTCCTGATTCGAAATCATCCGAATTAATTTCGTTCGTTAAATCTTCAGTAACCGTACCGCTTTCTTTTTCTACAGTAACCTTCATCGTAATAGGTGGCGCTATAATCGTTTCAACTTTTGGATAATCAGACACCCATACGTTTGTAGTAGTCTCATCAGAATTAAGAATCCCGTCTCCGTCGAAATCGTTGGTGATACTTGTTCCGGTGGGGTCGATTGCTCCACCTAGACTGGAAATTTTCACTTTTGCTCCAGGAGGAGAATTAAATAATTCATCGACTTGGACGACAGGAGAAGTTCCACCAGGACTGCCGCCTTTATCAGTAATAAGCGGCACATTCCGCGCCATTAGCCAAGTTGCCTTACTGAGATCGACATTCGCTCGTTTTTCCCAGTCAAAAGGGTTCGAACAGGTGGAGATCAAAAATGTCATAATAAAAAAAATATAGAATCTTCTCAAAAAACACATAACAAACATCCAAATCTCCAAACTATATCGTGATCTAAAACGAATTATACTTTTATGATATTAAAACCAATCTATCGCATTATATATTTTGGCTATCATCTTCATGTTCAATAAAGAACATTGCAAATCCAACTAAAGACAAAATCCGACGATGCCGAGAATGAAGAAATATATCAACTGCTGTCTATTAATTTTTAATAATTTATAAAATTTTTCAAAACTAATTATTGAAGCTATCCAAATTGGGATAAATTGTATGATTATTTATATTATAATTATTTAATATAAATAATATATAATCAGAAATATATTCTAAAAATAATTAGGATAAAAGAGAATGAAGAAGGAATATCCTTTTCTGGATACAAAAAAGGCCAAGATTTCTCTTGGCCTTTTCATTAATTTGATCTAATTTTATTCTTAAGCAGTTGCTGCTTTCTTCTTGTAGATCGCGTAACTGATCGCGGCAAGTCCCAGGATCAGCCAGATATACCAGAATTTTACGAGTAGAATGGTAACCCCGGTAATCAAAAAAGCAACGATCCCGAAAACGAGTGAAAGTGCCGTTTTTCCCAAATCCCCTACAAGTGGAACAAAACTTAATAGAGAAAGTAATGGTCCTGCGAGAAGATTAAAACTTACCCACATCGCGATGAAGCAACCTGCTCTCATAAGCCATTTTGCAACATTATCGTCACTCTCTATATCCTTCATAGTAGATTGAAAATCCCCTACTGAAGCATTTAAGAATTTATTCCCTTCTTTGCTTGTGAATTGAACGATGGAACTCCCACTTACTGATCCGACAAAGGTCATATTCTCATCAGGGATAGGAGTTACAGATACACTGACCCGTTCGCATCCTTCCAGTTCTTCCTTTGCACATTTTTCGGATAGATAGATATAATCCCCCTCTGCAATTCCCTTAGTTAGATCTCCCGCCTCGGGAGTATGGGATGGAACTGCGGAAGTGATGTCTACTTGACTTAAGTTTACACTGAAAGTTTTCCCTTCCTCACTTTTCAGTTTTGCATCGGATGCAACCAATTTGCGATCATCTACTGTAGCCTGGTAAAACGTTTTGTTCTTACATGCTGGATCTTTGAAATTTCTTGGACTTTTGGGAGAAGAGGTCCAATCCAACTTACAATCATACGTTTTCTTCTTTGTATTCGAATCCTCTTTACTAGTTTCTTCCCAAGCATATACTTCCGAAGATTGTGAGTAAGAGATATATTTTCCAGATTTTACGAATTCTCCTCCGAGAGGATCAGCGCTTAATTTCCCGGTTACATAGGAAGCAACTCCGGCTTTTGCTTGAGCCGCAGGTAGCGCTCCCTTTAAAGCCGCACTCGCTTGCTCACAAGTCTCTACTTGATATATAAAAAATAAGGAAAGTGGGAATAATACCACTCCGGTAAGCATTCCTTTGATCGAATCTCCGATCGAACCGAATATGCTTGTGCTTTCCCCTGAATCTTCAAACGCCATGTAAAACCTCCGACTGGCCTTAAAAAAGACGAAAGGGCATTTTACATTCCACATAATCATGCAGGCAATATCTTTTTTCCAATAGAAATTATCGTTGATTCTTTCCTCAAACGAACGTTTTGGAAAATTCAGACTAAGCCGCTAAGGAATAGAAACCGCGAAGTGATTTTCACGCAGAGTCGCAAAGGCGCGGAGAAAAGAAATATGATATATAAATTCCCTGAGATCCAATGTCTCCGCCCCGACAAATTCAAAAACCAAGATATGCAAGTAATTTCTTGGGTGTAAAGTTCCTGTGAATTATGGCAGTTCCTACAAAACTGAATACAAAATTCATCCTTGTCACGGAACCGATTCTCTGATATAGAGAATTTGCTCTCCCACAAGCCACTCCCCTCCACCCTAACTCGGGCGGGGGCAATTTCCATCTTCAGTAGGAGCTCCAACATACAAAAAATTTTGCGCAGACTATGGCTTCTGCTCTGTACCCTTCGGGAATCTTGCTTCCTATGCGGCGCAAGATCGGACGGGGACCGATTTTACAAAAATACATTCGCTCAAGGTTAGTGTGTAAATTCAAGGAACCGACTCGTTTGACCTTGCGGTCACCGACTTGCTATGCAGTCGTCTTCTCATTCCCTATGGGTCACTGCGAAGGGGCGGGGGCAATCTTCATCTTCAGTAGGAGCTCCAACATACAAAAAATTCTGCTCAAAGCTCACGCAAAGCCGCTAAGGAAAGAAGGATCCTTACTTTTAAAGAATGAATCTTCGCGTCTTAGCGTGCTAAAATTCTTATCTCTGTGAACTCGGTGGCCTCTGTGCGAAATTCTATTTGGTTTCAAATTGAGAAACAGAGATTGCGAGAGACTCTGAGTAGTTTTCACGCAGAGTCGCGAAGGCGCGGAGAAAAGAAAATTTGGATATATAGGTTCTCTGTGACTTAGCGTCTCAGCGTGGGACCTGTCTTAGGTTGGATTTACGCGGCAGCGATGCGAAGTGGAAGTCACAAAGTGACCGAAGCGATAGCGGAGCACGTAGCAGCGCGACTCCCGCTTGACGGGAGGGCCGCCCAAACATATTAACTTTTATTAAAACAATTCCAGCCAGGCTTGGCGGATATCCGTCTTTTTCATGAAGTAGGTCCCAATAAGAGCAGCATCCACATGGGGACGAAAATCGTCCAGATCCGCCTTACTCTTTACCCCGGATTCTCCAACTTTGACTATATTCGGAGAAAGTTTGCCTGCTACCTTCGGAACCAGATCCTGGTGAATGGTAAAATCATCCAGATCTCTTGTATTGATCCCGACAATATTCGCACCCGCCTTACTCGCGATCAAAGCTTCCTCTTCCGTATGGATCTCTGTCAGAACATCCATATTATATTTTTTAGCTTCTTTGATCAGCTCGGTGAGTTTTTCGGGAGTAAGAATACGAACGATGAGCAGGATCGCTGCGGCACCGAATTCTCTCGCCTCAGCAACTTGTTTTGTTTCGAGTATAAAATCTTTTCTTAATATAGGTAGATTCACCTGAGAAGATACATTTTTTAGATCTTCGAGAGATCCTCCGAAGTATTTTTTATCCGTGAGCACGGAGATCGCCGAGGCGCCGCATTCTGAATAAGTTTTTGCGATCACTAAAGGATCGTAACTCTCCCGGATGATCCCGGAAGAAGGGCTCATTTTTTTACATTCGGAAATAATGGAAAATTTGCGAGAGCGGAGAGATTGCCATAAACCCACTCCTTGGTAAGGAGCGGGTTTGTATTCGGGAATGATTTCGATTTCCCTTTTTTTTTCCTCTACGATTTCTTGAAGAACCCGATGTAATGCCATCGATCAGGCGCGGAAACTTCGAAGTGCCTCTTCTTCCGTTTCTCGGATATCAAAGAGAGAGGTAAGTTCGATCACATCGAAAATTCTTTTTACTGCAGGTTTGATCCCGCAGATCTTTAGTCCGCCTTCTTTGGCGTTCAATTTTCTGAGAGTGGAAATGCACGCTCTAAATCCGGACGAAGACATATAATCTACATCCTGCATGTTTAAAATAACCTTAGTATGTCCTTGGTTATCGATTAGATCGTTCAAATTTTCTTCCACCTCGTTAGCGATCGAGACGTCCAAACGTCCCTTGAGGTAAACTATGAGAACTGCGTCCTGTACCTTGTGATCCAGCAAAGGAACCTACCCTTAGCGATAAATTAGAGACAATTCTCGGTGCGAAAAATAGCCTGTCAACCAAGTTCCCCAAGATGAAGAATTTTCCGACCTCCTTATTAGGCCAAAGAGTAGTAGTTCTCGGCGGGGGAGTTTCCGGCACGGCTGCTCTCCGACTTTTAAAAGAAAGACAAGCGAATGCTGTTCTTTGTAATTCACAACCAGTTCCCGATTCCGACGTTCCTTTCGTAGGCGAAGACGTAATTCTAGCAGATCTCCTTCCTATTGCTCTAATCGTAAAAAGTCCTGGAATTTCTCCTTCTCATTCCGTTTTGTCCCAAGCTTCTTCTCTTGCAATTCCAGTAGTTTCCGAAGTAGAATTAGCAAGGGCGTTCTATTCCGGAAAATTGATCGGAGTCACCGGAACCGACGGAAAATCCACTACAACTTCTCTCTCCACTCATTTGGTTTCTTCCGATTTTCCAGGCGCGACAGCTGGCGGAAATATCGGATTGGCCTTCAGTGATTTTTGTCTTAAGCCAATCCCATTAGCGGTACTAGAGCTTTCTAGTTATCAGTTGGAAGACTCCGGTCCATTAGAACTTAATGTATCTGTAATATTAAATCTTGCCTCGGACCATTTGGAAAGGCATAAGAATTTGGATAATTATTTTGCTGCGAAGACCAGGATAGTAGACAGTTCCAATTCTCAGCATACTCTTGTAACCAGTTCCAAATTGTATCGGGAAAGGATCCAAAAACTTGGATGGTCCTGCAAAATTTTAGTCTTCGGAAGAGAAGTCGGGAACGACGCATTTATTTCGGAAGAAGATAGAACGATCAAAACTGCAAAATCAGTTTACGACGCAAAAAACTTTCCTCTTCCGGGAGGCCATAATTTGGATAATCTTGCCGCTTCCATTTTGGCTGCGGAAGCGATCGGCGCAAAACCGGAGAATATCCAAACCTTGCTTGGGACTTTTAAAGGACTTCCTCATCGCTTCCAAAATGCGGGTAAGGCGGCAGGAATTTCATTCATCAACGATTCTAAATCCACAAACCTACATAGTATGCTTGCAGGTTTAAACACCTGGAAAGATAAGAAGGGAACCTTCCTGATCTTAGGAGGAAGACCTAAGGCAGAACCTTTAGAGCCTCTAAGGGATTTCCTAAATTCAGGGATTGGTTGGGTATTATTGATCGGAGAAGCAAGAGCTACCTGGGAATCGATAATCTCTCCTATATTAGGATCTCATTTAATCACGGCGAATAATTTGGAAGAAGGATTTGCGGAGATCAAAACCGCAGTTCGATCCGGAAGAGCAAGAGTTTCCTCCGTGATTTTTTCTCCTGCATGCGCGAGCTTCGATCTATATAAGAACTTCGAGGAAAGGGGAGAACATTTTTTAAGACTAGTCTCCGACTGGTCTAAGGAAGAACCTTAATTATTTCAGATGTCCCTGGTGATTTAATTTTTCCCAGACCTTGGACTCTACGAATACTTTCAGCAAGTCTCCGTCCAAATGATTTTCCTTGGCTTCCATTTCTAAAATGTCCAAGGCCCTATCTACAGGTACTGCTTTTTTATAAGGTCGATCTTGATCCGTAAGAGCGTCGAATATATCCGCAATCGTCATGATCCTGGATTGGACAGGGATATCTTCTCCGGATAATCCTCTAGGATATCCTGTTCCGTTTAATTTTTCATGATGGGCATGAGCGATTGTCGGCACCATTTTTAGATCGCTTGTCCACGGAATTTTACTTAGGAATTGGAATGTATGCTCCACATGGGATTCGATCTCTTTTCTTTCTTCAAAATCCAGAGACCCTTTTCTTATGGTTAGAAAGCCAAACTCGTAAGCGGAGATCAGATCCACGTTTTCCCCTTCCGTGGTTATATACTGCATTTTTGCGATCTCTTCCAAGAATTGGGAATTCGCCTCTTCCAAAATGGAAGGTTCGTTACTCTGAGCGATGATCTGGAACATAGAATGTAAACGTTTGCATTCTTCTTGAAATTCGAAATCGATCGACTTTTCAAAGTCTAAATATCCTGTATGTCCGTGTTTTTTTAAATATTCAACTTTTCTTAAGTTTAATTTAGACTCGAAATCCTTTCTTAGATATCTGAATCTCCAATCGATAAGCCCGATCTCCAGATCTTCTAATTTTTTGGCCTTAACCAAAACCTTTTCTCGTACCCCTACTTTTCCGAAGTCATGAAGTAAGGAAGCGTATCGGATCTCTTTGATCTGCTCTTTGGAGAATTTAGTATCCTTATACTTTCCAAAATCGGTTCTGTCCAGAGTTTCCGCAAGTCCCACTGTCAGAACAGCTACTCGGAAAGAGTGACCGCTTGTGGTAGGGTCCCTTGCTTCGATCGCGTTTACGGAGGCAGTCACAAATCCTTCGAATAATGTTTCGATCTCTCTTAATAAATAATTATTTTGGATTGCGACGGCTGCTTGTCCGGCCACTCCCAAAACAAGTTGCGCGGAATAATCGTCGAAAGGTTGGATCTCCTCTCCTTTCATTTGTTCGACCGTAAGCTTTTGGCTGAAGTTACGTTTACGATTGATGAGCTGTAAAACCCCTACTACGTCTCCCCTATGACCTTTCATTGGGACTACGAGCATAGATTTTGTATGATAATTCGATAATATATCGAAGTTACGATTAAAAGAGAATTCAGCATCTTCTGGAAGATCGTAAACATCCTGTATATTCAGTACTTTTCCCGTCTCTGCGACGTAACCTGCGATACTGGATTTATTGATCGGAAGAATGAATTCTTCCGTATCTATACTCAGCGCGGAAATTTTGAATCTTAAATTCCTAACAAAACCGATATCGTCTTGTTCCACCAGATATAAGGAGCCTGAGTCTGCATTACAAATCTCTCTCGCGCTATAAAGGATCTCCCTTAATAGTTTATCGAAGTCTTTTTCATTTGCAAGACTGATACCTATACGGGTCAATCGGTTGATCTCATACTTTGCAGTATTGATCTTATGAAGAAGATCGAATTGATCCGTGATCATATGCAAATGCAAAAATGCATTTGCGAATGTTTTAGATAGATGCAGGTCCGAAGTGATCTCAGGCAAGATCCCAAAGATCAGATCATCTTCTATTTCAGTATTCTTATATCCTTCGTAACCAAGATCCGCATTCAGAATGAACCTTGCTAATATGAGAGGATTATTTCTAAGCTGATCCCTGATCTTACTATGTTCCGATTCCAAACTGGAAGAGGTTAAATATAAAAGAACATTTACGAATTGAGGAGTATCGATGATCTCGGAAGACTCAAAAAAGCTCCGAAGGTCTATGAGTTCGTATTGGATCTTACTGTGAAGGATCGAAAGCCTTCCCGCCAGAGCCACGGAATCCGTTACGATATATTGCTTAAACTTGGATTCCATTCTGATTATCATCCATACTAAGCTCCTTTCCAAATCATGAAAAGGAGTTTTTTCGGGTCTAAAACCTAGGCTTTGACCGAAAAACGACCGTTTGGTTTCACTTAAAATATTGCCGAACTAGGTTCGGATCCTATTTTCCTCCATAAGACGATCCTAAACTCGAATTTTATCATATGGATTTATCTTAATTTACGAATTATGCAATAGCCCCGTCCGCCTAATTTTTCTTCTTTTCCGAATATACTTTTTCTTTAACTACCTTTACCCAGTCCTTCACATGTTTCTGGGAATGTTCGTATCCAATCTCATATAAACGTTTGTATTCATCCCAATCAAAAGTAGAAAAATCCCGAACAGGAAGTTCCACAAATATATCCGAAGTATCTTTTGTTTTTAGAAGATTATTGCGACTGGATAATAGCATGGACCTCATAAACAACTCCCCTATATGAGGGAATGAATATCGATACTCCTTTTTCATGAATTGATTTCCTAAAAGTAATAAAGGAGAAGGGCCTTCTCCCGGAAATCTAGACTCTACTAGTTCTCCATATGTCTGATCCTTATTCGGTTGAGAACCTGCTCCTAGATCCACGGAGATGAGAACGTCCGCGCCTTTTTTTCTTACCAAAGAACCGGGAAGATTATCCCAAAGTCCTCCATCTACATACAATGCTCCTTCATTAAAAAAAGGAGGAAAGATCCCAGGAATAGAAGTACTAGCACGGATCGCTTTCCAAACTTCTCCTTGTTCGAATACTTTCGGTTTAGAATTTGTAAGATCGCAAGCTACTGCAAGGAATGGGACCCATAATGTTTCTATTTTTCTAGTTCCGAAAAACTCTTTGATCGCTCTGGAATATCTAGCTCCATTTAAGATAGATACGAAAGGTAATGTATAATCTCTGGTAAGTTTCGCTTCTATCCAAACCTCTTTAATGAGTCTTAAACTTTCTTCGAAATCGTAACCCATCGCAAATAGTCCCGCCATAATGGAACCGGAGCTTGTTCCTCCTACGAGATCAATCGGAATACCTGCTTCGGTTAAGGATCGTAATAATCCTAAATGAGCGAAACCTTTTGCTCCTCCTCCGGAAAGAGCGATACCGACTGATTTACTTTCTAATCTTCTTGCGATCCGATCGAATTCTCCCGGCCGATTCTTTCTAAGTATAAATTTTTGGCCAGGAAGTTCATGAAGAGTATTCTCCAATTGATCCCAACGAGAATAAGAATCTTCCAAATAGATCACGGATTCTTTTGCGGTTTCCGCAAGACTTCCGCCCTGGATCAAATTCCATGAATAAGAATCTTCTAAAATAGGACGCCCTGTCTCCGCCAAAAGAAGGATCCGGTCCGCCTGCCTTAAACTAGTCTCTATCCAAAGTGAATCTCCTCCCGGTTCCACTTCGAAAACTACATTATCATATTCTTTTTCTAAACCTGCAAACCAGGAAAGAAGATCGGGGATCCCGTAACGAATTCCATTTTTCTTATGTATTTTTTTCTCTTTTAGAAATTTAGAAAGTTTATCCTCGTTTACCGCGAGAGTGGAGCCGAAAGCCTTCAAAGATTTGGAAAGATCGTTTGCAAATTCTCGGACAGGAAATCCCTCCGTAACAGGAACGAGGGCGATCGTATGGACTTTTCTTCCGATCCTATAGGCTTCTTTATTTCTTTCTCCAAGCCTACGAGCAATCGTTTCAGTCACATGAAAAAGTGCTTCCGGAGATTCAGAGATAAATTTTCTAAAACCGTTTCTAGAAATTTGGATCACTTGAGAGGAACGGACAGCATATACGGAAGCTGAACGAGGCTCACCGGTCAATAAGGACATCTCTCCGATAATATCCCCTTTTCCGAACTCACCTTCTCCTGTAATATTCCCATGATCATCCGAAACTGAGTATCTAAAACGACCGGATAATATTACGAAAAGTGAATTTCCAGGTTCTCCTTGGAGCATCAATCTTTCTCCACCCGGAACATGTAACCATTTTAAATAAGGGGTCAGATCGCCGATCTTCTTGCGGTCTACATGAAACAATAATTCTAAATTGGAAATGAACCCTAGAATTTCCTTATGATTCGGCTGATAAGAAGCGGTTCTGAAGAAACGTTTAGTCTCTAATTTTTCCCTCAGGATCTCCGCTGTTTTGAGGTGATCCGATTCCCAATGTTTCCAATCTTTGGAATGAATTCGTAAGACCTTGGCGTCTGTTTCTGCTTTTACTCCTAGCTTTCCTTCGGACCAACGAAAGAAACCAGCTTCTCCGAAATGTGTTCCTGGTTGCAAACTTCGAATTAAAAGTTCCTCACCGGAGGAAGCTTCCGTGAACTCTTCACATTTACCTTCTAAAAGGAAGTAAAACCAATCCGAATTTTTTTCAGGCGGAACAATGACTGCCCCGGAAGAAACCGATTTATATTCAAAAAGTTTTGTAAACGATTCCGTTTCTTCTTGGCTCCAATCTCGGAACATTTCCCGGTTGGATAAAAATACGAATCCGAACCATCCGTCTCTTTCTTTGGATCCGATCTTTTCAGAACTACTTCTCTTTTTCTTTTTCACTATTTTGGACTCGGGTATGAATTAAAAAACAAACTAGAGAAAAGTATAAGGCCTGCATACGGAAATACTTCCATTTTTATCATAAAACGTTAAGAATGTTTGAAAGACCGCAAGATAATTTCGCACTGAGCTCACAGAGAGCACGGAGAAAAAACTCTGTGAGCTCCGCGTGAAACATAAAAGAAAAACGCCCGTGGAAAATCCAACGGGCGCAAACAAAATGAATAGGAGATCTAAGTAACTATTAACGTTTTAGACCCAGGACTTCCTGTAACATTTGGTCTGTGGTTGTGATCGTTCTTGAGTTTGCTTGGAAACCTCTTTGGGTAACGATCATATCCGTAAACTGATCGGAAAGATCCACATTCGACATTTCTAATAGACCTGCGTTGATCTTACCTCTACCCGCAACTCCTGCCTCGCCGATCATAGGATCTCCGGAGTTATTGGAGAATGCGAACATCGTATCTCCAGCCTTGTCCAAACCTGCAGGGTTATTGAAGACTGCAGTTGCAATTCTTGCGAGAGGTTGTTTAATACCGTTGGAATAAACTCCGGTTACCGTTCCCGAATTATCGATAGAGAATGATTCCAGATATCCCATAGTGTATCCGTCTTGTTTCACTGCCTTAGTAGTGAAGTCGGAAGAGAACTGAGTGATCCCGTCTACCATTCCAGTTTCGCCTAAAGAAAGATCAAAACTTTGGGTCTGAGGATTTCCAGGAAGTTTGAAAGAAACTTTCGCGTTCAATTTCCCTGTGTTCATCACGTCTGTTCCGTCGGAAACATATACGATCTTTCCATCAGGAGTGAATCCGAACTCAAGCTCAGTAAGTCCAGGCATTTGAGTGTTTTGTCCGCCGGTAGCAGCCACATCCACGGAAAGTTGAGTAGAATCAGTCAAAGACACTCTTGCTTTCCAGGTGTTTTCGCGAACTTTATAGAATTCCATTTTGAATTCTCTTTCTGCACCTTGATCATCAAAAACTTTGATCGTAGTGACATGTCCTCTTCTTGCTTTCGGATCCGGATCATTGATCATAGCAGTGATCTCTTCCTGAGTTGCATCGGGTGGAACGGCTTGCACGGAAGAATTCAAGTTGGATCTGAAATCCACTTTAGAAGTCGCTTTCGCAGGCTCTTTAGAATATACCGGAATGATAATGTCTTCGATAGAAGCGGAAGAATTGATGTATTTATTTCCCTTTTCGTCTAAGCGGGAATTCCAACCTTGCACTTTTAATCCGTTTGCAGGGTTTACATAATAACCATTCTTATCCAGGTTGAACGCGCCTGCTCTGGTGTAGAATTGTTTGTCACCGTCTTTTACGATGAAAAAACCTTCTCCGGAAATCGCAACGTCTGTGTTCTTTCCGGTAGTTTGTAAAGCACCTTGGGTCATGATCTTATCGATCGCTGCGATGAGTGATCCCAGACCGACTTGTTGAGGGTTGACCCCTCCTATGTTTTCCTTAGGCTCAGAAGCGCCTCTTAATTCCTGGGAAATCATATCTTGAAAAGTAACACGTTCCGTTTTAAAACCGTGAGTGTTAACGTTGGAAATATTGTTACCGATCACATCCATCCGCACTTGGTGGTTTTTTAGACCGGAAACTCCTGAATAAAGGGATCTCATCATGGCGCTTATACCTCGAAATTTTCTATCTTATTAATAATTACTGTCGCTTGGTTTTCCCGGAAAACTCCAACCTGGAGCTCCGGAATTGGTTTCTTCGAAACCTGTATCTTGAGCACTCGATTGAGAACCCAAAACATTCTGATTTTGTAATGCTGGTTGTTGTCCTACTTGGTTTGTAGGAGTTCCCATAGGAGCCGCGGCTTTAGGGGCTTGTGCAGGCTGTCCTTCTTGTTGGTTCAGAAGAGCCGGATCAGTGATCAAAGTGATCGCATCCACTTCCACAGTTCTTCCGTTCACTCTTACGAATGTTTTTCCGTCTCCATCAAAGAACAATGCACCTGCAGTTCCTACTACGTTCTCTCCGGTCACGAAATCAGGACCGGATACAATTTTACCCACAAGAGAGAAACTTTGACGGTTACTCATTTTTCCGATCCCTTGGGAGATATTGTTCATCTGTTCCAAGGAAGAGAACTGCGCCATCTGAGCGATGAAGTCCTGGTCTTTTACAGGATTTGTAGGATCTTGAGAAGAAAGTTGAGTGATCAATAATTTCAGAAAATCATCTTTTCCTAATGCTTTCGCAGTGGAGCGTACTTCGATCCCTTGGAGTCCACCTTTTTCTTCTTTCTCCAATTTGTCGAAATGCTTCCTTAAATCGTAACTTCTGTCTCCTTCGAGATAGCGGCTACGGGTAGCTTCGTTAGAAACTGCGTTTACGTCTGGCATTAGTGTCTCCTTAAACTAATATGTTTAAGCGTTTATCAGTATTCTTTTCGGCGAATTCCGGATTTTCTATAGAGTCCATTTCAGAAACTTCTTCCAAATCGGAAGAATTCGAAAAATTTGAAGTTTCGAATCCTAGATCTCCCTCTTCTTTAAAACGAGAAGAGTCCTGTCCGTCATAACTCATCTGAAATGAATCTTCTAGTTCTATGATCAAGGATTGTAAATCCAAACCTTGTTCTTTAAAATCTTTGCGTAATTGTTCCAGATCACCCGTGAATAATTTGAGGACCTGATCGGATTCTACTAAGATCTTTCCTTGGACTTTATTATCTTCCACGCTGATCTGCAAGGATACTCTTCCTAACTCTCTCGGATTTAATCTGAGTGTAGCTTCCGATCTTCCGTTCTCTACTATATTCAATCTTGCAGATTGAACAAGTCTCTGAAAATTCTCTTTCATTTGAGAACGATCCATCGTAGCAGTCGAATTCGTTTTAGATGATTTTGTATTTTGCCCGGAAACTTCTTGGTTCTTTTCTACGACACCAAGACCTGCTTTTAATAAGGTAAACGTGGTTTCATTTCCGTTTCTTTGGGAGAAATCTTGGTTTTGAGATCCTTTTCCGGAAGAATCCTTAGAACTCGCCTCTTCCGCTTGAGCGACCTTTGCAGTTTGGCTTTTAGTAACCATAGAGAGAGTTTCTTGTTTTTTCTCTCTTGTGATCTTCCAATTCTCTGAATCTGGTATTAGATTTTCTTTATGAGCTTCTTTTAATACTGTAAGGACTTTTTCTTCGTTTGCCGGTTTGGAGAATTTGCGCGCTTCTTCCAAATTTTTCAAACCTTCGTCCAGACTTTCTTTTTCCTGGGATTTTTTAATGTCTTTTACAGTACGTTTTTCTTCATCCTTCAAAGGTTTAGAAGAAGATACGTTCTCTTCTTTTTGTTCCGCTTTAGGAGTTTCTTCCTTCGTATGTTTCTGGACTTTTTTAAGAGAGACAGACTCTTCTTGATTTGCTGCGTGTATGACTTCTTTTTCTTTTTTTGCCTCGAGACCGGCTAAAAATGCACTCATCTGAGTAATAAACGGAGAATCCAATTCTTCCGTTTCCAGTTCCAATTCAGAATCCAAATCCTCTTCCGATTCCATTTCTGAGAGATCCGCTTTTTGGATCTTTTTCTCGGATAGACGAACCAGTTTCTCGGACTCTTCTTCGTCTGATCCGATCTCTTCTGTTTCACTCTCTTCTGATTTGGAAAATAATTCGGGTTCTTTAGGTTCTTCTACTTCGCTCGGTTTTTCTTCTCGAACCTCGGATCCTCTTTGCCCTTCTTCTAAAACTTTTTGGGATCGAAGTTGGATGGACTTCATCAGGTCCATAAAGCTCACAGAGGGCGCAGATGTTTTTTCCGAAAGAACGGAAAGTTTCGGTTCTGCCGAAATAGAATATCCTTCTTCTCTTGTAGGTCCTTCCGTTCTGATCTGCATAGTTCGCCCCTTGCAGTATTAAGGATCGAAAGATCCGGAAATTCCTTGATCGATTTATAAGATTATCTTCTTCCTTTATTTGACTATGTCACATTAGAACTGGCCTCTCCGAGGATCCGGCATGAATTTTAGATCAATGGGCTGGAGTTCCTGCCATAAGAAGATCCAAAATTTCGGTATGGCCCTGCCCTTCCGCTAAAGAAAGCACAGTATTTCCCAAATCATCGCTTAAATTCGGGTCTGCTCCGTAACCGATAAGAGTTTTGAAAATTTCCACTCTTCCAAAAAGGGCCGCATACATAAGAGCCGTCTGCCCTGAAACATTCTTTTGATCCACCACACATTTTGCCTGGAACAGTCTTTTTACGATCCCAAGATGACCTTTAAAAACGGCACCCATAAGCGCAGTATTTCCTCGATTATCCTTGGAACAAGGATCTGCGCCTTTAGAAAGTAGGAACTCCACCGCATCTTCTTGGCCGTAATATGCTGCATAAATCAAAGCGGTATATCCCTTGGAGTCCTTAGATTCTATATTGATCCCAGAGTCCAAAAATTTTCCGAGAGAAATGACATCCCCGACTTTGGCGGAATCGTAAAACTTACCATTTTCGTCTTGGATCGCCTTATATCCTTCTTCCTGGGCCAATAAAAAATAAAAGATCCCGCATACAAAATATATTAGAAAAAAATAAAATAATTTCATAATCCCCTTCCCTGCGGCCCTATCCGGGCCGCATTGTTCTCGTTTTTTCGGTGAAATTTATTCCAATTCGCTTGCGACTTTTCTCACTTCTTTTAGATCGATCCCTACTTCTTTAGCCAACCTTTCTCCGTATTCGGGATCAGCTGAGTATGTATGAGCCAGGATCTTAGTTTTGATCTTAGGATTCTGAACAGCTTTCAAATCTCCGGAGAAGTTCCTGATCAAAGCGGATCTTTCCTTCTCACTATAACTTCTATACAATTCTCCCGCTTGTTTGAAGTTTAATGTTTTTCTGATCATCGCCTGTTGAGTAGCGCCGCTGAGTTTAAAGTTCGAAAACTTATAACTTGGTTCTTCCGAGTATATCCCTCCGGACCTGGATTGTCCTCCCTGGTAGGAATTCGGTTGGTAGTTGATATTTCCTTTTCCTTCCGAATATTTTAAGGCGCCGTCTTGGCCATGGGAAGAAACCGTACTGATCGGACGATTCACAGGTAGTTGTATCCCGTTGACTCCCAATCTGTATCTTTGGGTATCCGCATAAGAGAATAGTCTTCCTTGCAGAAGTCTGTCCTCGGATGGTTCTATACCTGGAACCAGATTAGAAGGAGCGAAACCGGATTGTTCCGTATGTTCGAAAAAATTCTCCGGTACTTGGTTTAGCGTCATTTTTCCTAATGTAATAACTTTCAAATTCGGAATACGGATCCATTCCTTAGTCGGATCCAAAGGGTTGAACTCGAAATCGTTCAATTTTTCTGGATCCAAGATCTGAGCTTCCAATTCCCAGGAAGGATAACTTCCTTTTTTGATGGAATCATATAAATCTTTTGTCATATGATTGAATTCTTGTGATTGGATCTTCGCAGATTCTTCCAAGTTTAAGGTCTTGATCCCTTGCAAACTTTTCCAATGGAACTTCACATAAGAAACTTTTCCGGAAGAATTCACGAATTTGAATGCATGAACTCCGTTCCCGTCCATTTCTCTATACGTCGCAGGGGTTCCCAAATCGGAATATAAGTAAGTTAGCATATTCGTGCTTTCAGGAACATGTGAGAAAAAATCGAAGAATCGATTCGGATCCTGCAAGTTAGTAACCGGAGAAGGTTTTAGAGAATGCACCATGTCCGGGAATTTCATCGAGTCTCTGATGAAGAATACCGGAAGATTATTCCCAACTAGATCCCAGTTCCCTTGCTCAGTATAAAACTTAGTAGCAAATCCTCTCGGATCTCTTAAGGTTTCAGGAGAACCGCTTGGATGAACTACGGATGAGAAGCGAACGAATACCTTGGTTTGTTTTCCTTTCTTAGAAAATAAGACCGCCTTGGTAAGTTCATTCTGATCCCCATAACTTGTGAATGTTCCGTAAGCACCAGTTCCTCGTGCATGCACAACTCTCTCCGGAATTCTTTCCCGATCGAAACGAGCTAGTTTTTCGATCAAATGAGAATCCTGGAGTAACACTGGCCCAGTCTCTCCTGCAGTTTGCGAGTTTTGATTATCCCCTACAGGAGCTCCATTTTCTCTAGTCAAAGTTTCTCCCTGAATGGAATGGGAGAAAATAAGCCCGAGAAATAGAAGTCCGCTGATGATCTCTACTTTCATATTTATACCTCTACTTTTATTTTAGAATAGTTCTAAATCTAGAGCAATTCAAAAAATTTAGAAATATGAAAATTTTAGAATGATTCTAAAACAAAGATGACAAATAGACAGATTATTTATATTTTTTTTAGAATGGAAGGAACTACATCCCAACTTACGAAAGTTTTTATCTAGAATAAAAAGGGAAAAACTCCGCCTAGTAGAGCGAACTAGGCAGAAAGGAGACAGGGAAAATGGCAACGCAAGTAGAACTTAGATTCCGGGTGATTTTGGAACGTTTATTCATTTATAGATTATCACTGCCTGGAGCGAATCCAGTATGTAGGAGTTCCTACTCTCAATTATATCCGGCGTATTCTTCCAGGATCCAAGAGTGAGCGTCTTGGACTGTCTTATATAGATCCTCTAATTTATGAAGATCCATTTTGAGAGAGCCGTTTTCAAAATGCAAATGAACATGCCCGCAATTGGCGCATAGATCCACGATAAAATATTCTCTTTCCGAAATCCGAATCGGGCGGCAGTATTCTTCCATACAATTCCTCTTTTTATATATTTGGTTTCGGATATTGATTGTCAAATGATTTTAAGTCTCAATATCATATAATCGAATAAATTTCACCCCTTTCAGAAGGAATCGCCATGAAAAATCTTCACCAAGACAAAACAGGAATCATCTTCTTATTTCTAACCATTCTACTTTTTATAGGAACTCTTTGGAGATTGTTCTCTTTACCATGGTCGAATTGGATTTGGTTGACCGGTTTCTTAATTACATTTTTTATCCGTGCACCTCATGCAAAAAGAAACCAAGAGAATACGAACTCCACAAGCAGACATGACGGTTCTGAAAAATTATTACTGATCGGGATGTTTTTGAGCATGAGCGTTTTGCCTTTGTTGCATCTCGCCACGAATTGTTTTTACTTCGCGAATTATAATCTGCCGGAATGGGCGACTTATTTAGGAATCGTTCTGCAGATTTTGTATCTTTATCTTTTCTGGAGATCTCATTATGATCTTGGAAAAAACTGGTCTCCCGGTTTAGAAATTCGAAACGGACATACTCTTGTAACGAACGGAATCTATTCTAAAATCCGTCATCCAATGTATTCTTCTATTTGGTTGGGGGTAATTTCTCAATCCCTTTTGATTCAAAATTGGATCGGCGGCGTTAGCGTTATACTTGCATTCGCGTTCATGTATTTTTTGCGAGTTCCAAAAGAAGAAGAGATGATGAAAACCGAATTCGGCTCCGAATACGAAGAATATAGAAATCGGACCGGAAAAATTTGGCCGAAATTCGGTTGATGCAGGATAAGGTCTTTAAGTCTCCATGATTTTATTTTATAAAAAATTTTCTAAATTTATAATACTCTTAACGCTCGTGTTTTCTCTCGACCAATGCAGTTGTGAAGGAGATCCGTGTCGAACTCTCCCCGGAGCTTATGCCCAAGCCGTATTTTTTCTACTCTTCCCTCCTACGCCTCCATTCTCCGGATCTTGCACATTACAAAACGATTGTATAGATTTCAAAGATGCTACATTCGAATCGGTCCATGCAAATATTTGTAATTACCGGGGAGGAATTTATAAATCGAATATTCAATGCGATTTAACTGGAAAACAATCGAAATGTTCTCTATTGCAACAAACCGGAATCTTTAGATCCAAATATTATTATGATAGTTCCTGGAATGGCTCCTCCGCTACGGATCATTGCCAGAATCAATTAAAAGGAGTTTATTCTAATTTATGAAAACAAAACTTCTTCCAGGTGTACCTTTCACTTTAGGATTTCTATCGATCGTCGGAATTTATTTATCGGCACCTTTTCCGAACGACTCGCCTGGTTGTTGCACGAACCAATCTTTATTTAGTTTTTCTTATGAATACGCCTATTGCGATACTCCGGACTCTTCTATCTGTAATGAACTGCAAGTAGACGGTTCTGTTGAAGGTTCGGTAAATAAATTATGCCCTTTATATTTTCCGGACTCTAATACGATCAATTCATGCCCGAATACAAGAGTTGCGACCTGTTACGTGAAAGGACCGGATATAAAAAAGATTTATCTAAACACAGGGACCACTCCATGGGATCTTAGCTCTGCATCCGCAGATTGTTCGAGCCTTGGAGGAAGTTTGCAGTAATTATCTAAGTAAAATTTTTACTTAGAATGGATCTCTTGGAGAGAACGGATCGTAAATCCTTTGTCGGTCATCTCCATCATTCCTTTGATAAGCGCTTTGGCAGCACTCGCAGTAGTCAAACAAGGGATCTTATAACGGATCGCTGCCTGGCGGATCGCAAAACTATCGTCTCTTGTAACTCTACTAAGAGGAGTATTCAGTATAAGATGGATCTTGTTCTCTCTAATATAATCTAAAGCAGTAGGGAATTGATTGTCATATACCTTATTGATCTTAGAAGAAAGTATTCCGTTTTCGGATAAGAACTTATGGGTCCCTTCTGTAGCGATCAAAATGAATCCCAGATCGGAAAGGTCCTTGATATACTTCAGTAGATCTTTCTTATCCTTATCGTTTACGGATACGAACACGGTTCCTTGAGATGGAAGTTCCTCTCCGGCCATGTACTGGGATTTTAAGAAAGCCTCTCCTGCAGTGTCGGCGATTCCCATCACCTCACCTGTGGATCTCATCTCAGGTCCTAGAATTGTATCTACACCTGGAAATTTATTAAAAGGTAATACTGCTTCTTTTACGTTTACAGTTGGGAACGCCATCTCTTTGGGAAGAGGAAGTTGACCCAAGGTCTCTCCCATCATGATACGAGTTGCGTATTTTACAATCGGATGTCCAAGCGCTTTAGAAACGAAAGGAACGGTCCTGGAAGCTCTTGGATTTACTTCGATCACATAGACTACTTCGTCTTTGACAGCGTATTGGATATTAATGAGCCCTTTGACTTGTAATTCCAGGGCTAGAGCTCTTGTCGCTCTTCTGATCTCTTCCAACACGTTCTTAGATAAGGATTGAGGAGGAAGAACACATGCAGAGTCTCCTGAGTGGATCCCTGCTTCTTCGATATGCTCCATGATCCCTGCGATGAATACGTCTTTACCGTCGCAAAGTGCATCCACATCCACTTCTACTGCGTCTTCTAAGAATGAATCTATAAGAAGAGGTCTGTCCTCGGAGATTTCTTCCGCCTTCTCCATATACTTATCAAGGTCTTTTTCTTCGGTGATGATAAGCATTGCTCTTCCACCCAAAACATAACTCGGGCGAACGAGTACCGGATAAGTGATGGAATTTGCGATCTTACGAGCTTCTTCCGTAGAAGTAGCGATCCCATTCTTAGGAGAAATTAATTTCAGTTTTTCTAATACTTCAGCGAAACGTTTTCTATCTTCCGCTCTGTCTATTGAGTCGGGACTCGTTCCGAGAATTGGAACTCCTCTACTCTCCAGATCTTTTGCCAGTTTTAAAGGAGTTTGGCCCCCGAACTGGATGATCACTCCAGCAGGTTTTTCCTTCTTATAGATCTGGATCACGTCTTCCAGAGTCAAAGGTTCGAAGTATAATCTGTCCGAAGTATCATAATCCGTGGATACGGTTTCCGGATTGGAATTGACCATAATAGATTCAACATCCAAATCCTGGAGCGCGAAAGAAGCATGACAGCAACAATAATCGAACTCGATCCCTTGGCCGATACGATTCGGACCGCCGCCCAGGATGATCACTGATTTTTTGGAAGTTACGTTTGTCTCATCCTCTTCATCATAAGAAGAATAGAAATACGGGGTGTAAGCCTCGAATTCGCCTGCGCAGGTATCGATCCTTTTATAGATCGGATCTATTTTAGAAGATTCTAATGCAGATTCGAGAGTTTTCTCCTCTTTTTTGAGGATTGCTCCTATCTCCGCCTTTTTCTTATCAGGGGTTTGGGAAGAAGAGAGTATCTTATCCACGTCGGATTTTTTAGCAAGATATGCTAATTGTCTATTAGAGAACCCTGCTCTTTTCAGCTTCCCTAAGATTGTATTCCCTTTTTCCGAGAATTCTTTCTCCAGATTTTGAAGATCTTCGAATTGATATAAAAACCAAGGATCAATTTTACAAAGGTCGTGGATCTCTTCTACACTATAACCTTCTTCTAATGCTTTTTTCACATAGAAGATACGTTTATCGTTCGGTCTTCTTAAGAAGGAATCGATCCTCTCTTTCCTTTGTGGTGCGGATAAAGAATGAAATTCTACAAGTTCTGCGAAGTTCCCGTCTGAACCGAATCCGAAACGATCGATCTCCAAGGAACGCATTGCCTTTTGGAAACTTTCTTTAAAAGTCCTTCCGATCGCCATGGCTTCTCCCACGGCTTTCATCTGTACTCCTAATGTATCATCGGTACCAGGGAATTTTTCGAATGCGAATCTAGGGATCTTAGTAACAACATAATCGATAGAAGGTTCGAAAGAAGCCGGAGTTACACGAGTAATATCGTTTTTGATCTCATCCAGAGAATATCCGATGGATAATAATGCTGCGATCTTTGCGATCGGGAACCCAGTTGCTTTAGATGCAAGTGCAGAAGATCTAGAAACACGAGGGTTCATCTCGATAACGATCACATCTCCGTCTGCCGGGTTCACTGCGAACTGGATATTGGATCCACCTGTTTCCACTCCGATCTCTCGGATGATCTTGATGGACATATCCCTAAGATTTTGGTATTCTTTATCGGAAAGAGTTTGTTGAGGAGCAACAGTTATAGAATCCCCGGTATGAACTCCCATCGGATCTATATTTTCGATGGAACAAATGATCACCACGTTATCCGCGAGATCTCTCATTACCTCTAACTCGAATTCTTTCCAACCCAAAACGGATTGTTCTAATAATACTTGGCTGATAGGAGAAGCCTTAAGGCCTTTGCCGACTACTTCGTCGAAAGTTTCCTCGTCATAAGCGATCCCACCTCCGGTCCCGCCCAGAGTGAATGCAGGTCTTACGATCAAAGGAAGACCGATCTCGGCCTTGATCTCTGCGGCTTCTTTCAGATTTGTTACGAGGCCGGAACGAGGGACTTTTACCCCGATCTTCTCCATTGCTCTTTTGAAAAGTTCTCTGTCTTCCGCCTTTTTAATGGCTTCGATCTTAGCTCCAATAAGCTCTACATTATATTTTTCTAATATTCCTGCATTATGGCATGCAAGCGCAAGGTTTAATGCGGTTTGACCTCCCACAGTGGGAAGGATTGCGTTTGGTTTTTCTTTTTCTAAGATCTTTTGGACAACTGCAACTGTTAGAGGTTCCACGTAAGTGGCATCTGCGAGATCAGGATCAGTCATGATCGTTGCAGGGTTGGAATTTAGAAGGATTACCCGGATCCCTTTTTCTCGGAGGGCCTTAGCGGCCTGAGTTCCGGAATAGTCGAATTCGCAGGCTTGGCCGATAACGATCGGCCCGGATCCTAAGATAAGAACGGAGCGGAGATCTTCCCTTTTGGGCATATTATTTCCAGGATTTTTATTCTGGCCTGTACTTCAAGTCTTTCCGGATCAGAAAGTAAAAAGCCAACATTTAGTCTTCCGATTTTGGCAGAAAATAATCTCCTGCCTTCTTCCATTTCCCGGATCCAAGTAGTAGGAGTTCCAACTTCTGTTTCAGGTCCCCGCAGGATGAAATTGGTAGAGGTTTTACGTTCCAAGGGTCTTTGACCCTGTCGTAGCAGAAATACTCGACTCCTTTGGGACTAGGAACGTAGATCAGTTTTTTGGTCCTGGTTTGGAGCATTCTATGTTTAGAAAAAAGAACGGTTTCCTTTGCATACGGATCAGAAACGGTCACGCTATTGTCATCGTTCGAGTCGATGGTATGTAATTCTAAAATATTCGGATATCGGATCCGATCCTTTTGGAAAAAATGATCTCCCCGATCTGAGAACCAAATCCCAGTCTCTGAATATACGGATCTATCCTCATTCCACAGTTCCGTTTTAGGAAGCCTAGTTAGATCCTTCCCTTTCAAAGAAAAGGAGGGTTTGGGAGAAATTTCCAAAGCGGAAAGAATCGTAGGAAAAAGATCCAAAGAGCTCGTGACACCATAAAAATTCCGGATCTGTTTTCTTTCAAAAGACCTTGGATATTTGATGAGCAAAGGGATCTTGGTGACTGCTTCCCCTCTTAAATGTTCTCCATGCCCATGACTATGGTCCTCTTCGAATAAGGACTCCCCATGGTCGGAAGTCAAAACGATAAGTGTCTCGTCATACTGGCCCGATTTTTTCAATTCTTCCAGAATTTTTCCGACCCCGGAATCAAATGCGGTAAGAGAAGCAGAATAAACGGATCGTATCTGTTCTTCTTCTCTCTTATCCGGTTTATCCGAATTACTAGGATCCACAAAACGGAAATATTTAGAAGGTCCGTAATAATTTGGGTCAGTATTTTTATAAAAAGGATAAGGAGGGCTATAAGGAAAATGAGTCACTGAAGAGAAGAATAGAATGAAGAATGGTTTATCCTTTTTTTCAAATAAGGAAAATAGATCCGGAAGTATGCGGGAATCATCTCCTAAACTCGGCAAAGAGCGGATAGAAGAAAGATATTCTCCTCCTCCGAAAAAAGCTCCGGTCAAGACTGGAAGAAAAAACACCTGAGACTCTATGGTCCTTTGTTGGGTCAACGTTTCCGCATTAAAGTTCGGAGCATACACATTTTGGAATCCCCAATTCGCTCTTGGAAAAATATCCCCTGCAAACGAGGACACCACGGAAGTTCTATAATATTTTCCTAAAACACTTGGAACAGTCGGAATGGAGACTCCGAGTTTGGAGCGATCCGCCTTATCCGGGAACATATCTTGGATCCCATGTTCAAAAGAATATCTTCCCGTGAGAAAATCCGCCCAGGAAGGAAATGTTCTAGGAATCGTAGTGTGATGGTCCCAAAATACGACAGACTCTTCTGCCAAACCATCTATATTCGGAGTTTTGTTTTTTTCTCCTCTTACAAAACCTAACTGGTCCTGCCTTACGCTATCCGCAGATAGGATCAGCACATTTGTCTTGGAAGAAATTTCAAAATTTTCAGCTCTGCTTTCACCGGAAGAAGAATGAGAAAATACATCTGTTACAAAAAAAGAAAATCCAAATCCTAAGATCAGAAAAATAATCCATGCCAAATCTTTTTTGGAACGAGAAATGGAGAGATCCAGGGAATAAAAAACGGAAACACTTAAAATTCCCCATGCTGACCCGTAAAGATGAAATAAGTAAAATAGAATAATAAAAACTGAATATCTTATCAAAGACTCGTAAGAATTTGATTTCCAATATGAAAAACCGGTCCGAAAAACTTGAATGGATAGAAAAACAAATAGGATCGACGTAAAAACAAACGGAGAAAAATGATCCGTGATCAAATACAATAATCCTAATGCCCAAGAATGTCTGTAATAGAAAAACTCTCCATACACCTGCGGGTAATAGGCAACCGATCCGCAAAAGAGCAAAAACAACACCGAAAATAATATTAAATAAATATTAAGTATTTTAATCTGTTTCCCTTTCTTCCATTCGGAAAATCCCGGACCTAAAAAAATGATAGCGATCCCGATAAAGAAGGAAAAGGAAGAAAAGATCACTCCGCTCAAATCTTTTAGTAAAAGAGGAATGAGACCATAAAACAATGAGATAAACTCACTGATATCCACTCCCATAACATGCAAAGAAGTATTCGTGATCAAACAGAGTAGAGTAAGAAAGAATACAAAAATCCCGGAATGGATCCACGGATTTCCGGATGAAACTCCGGACCGAATGTATTTTTTAAAATTAGACCAGAACTCGTACATTTAAACAGTTCCTACCGAAGGAACGAGGAGTAAAACCTTCCCAATCCAAAGGAGTAGGAGACTGGACTATGATCGCAGCAACTCCAGGCTCGTTTTGTATGATCTCTTCCACAACGTTTTTCAATTTTGCAGTTTTCTTTTCCCAAAAAGAATAAGGAGGATCCATAAAATACACTTTTGTTTTTTCGGTAATATCGAATCCGGAATAAAAACGAAAAGCATCCTTTCTCAGAACTAAATGAGGTTTTCCTAATTTATCCAGAACACCTTTCAGGCTTTCGAATCTGTCCCAGGCGAGTTCCAGAAAAACCGCTCTTGCGAAACCCCTACTTAGGGATTCTATTCCCATTTGACCGGAACCTGCAAAAAGATCTATAAATGCGGAATCTTCCAGCTGTAAACGACCTTGTAATTGTAATGACTCGATAATATCGAATAAGGATTTTTTAATGATCGCGGGAGTGAAGTTACTCTTACCTTCCGGGCTCACTGGAGAAGGGATCAATCTACCTTTTAATTCTCCCGTTTGGATACGAAGACCTTTTGTTTTTTTTCCAGGTTTCATTTTTCCTCTTTTTTCTTATCCAAATTCATTTCCAAAATCCGGATCCTTTTCCCCAATTTGGAATCACTCGGAACAGACTTAATCTTATCCAGGACGGAATTTGCAGCTTCGTATTCCTGAGAAGAATACAATATACAAGCGTAAGTGTAAACCCCTTCGGAATAACGGACCGAAGATTCGCCCTTACTCATGAAAATTTTTCCCCATCTTGCGCCTGATTCATAAGCTTCCAAAACTAGGGCCCGTTCTAAAAATAAAAAAACAGAATTATAAAAGATCGCGGGTTGTTCCTTCGATCTACCGTAAATACTGAGCAAGGTCTTATCAATCTCTTCCAAACTCGCTTCAGAAGCCACATATAATAGAAGGATCTTGTAGTCAAATTCTCCGGATCTGAGAGCCGGCCTGGAGACCCTGACTAAAATATCGTAATTTCCTTTTTTATAATATTCATATACTTGATCGAAATCTACGGCCGAGATCCGATCGAAAGGAAAAATATGGAAAATAAAAATGAGGATAACGGCCCTAGAAAAACTTTTTATAAAAGTATAGGGCCGCAAAAAGATTAGAGTTCGATTACGCTTGAAGAACCGCACATGGAGCAGATATGATTTTCGGGACCGTCATAGGATCCTTCTGCGTCATCTTCCCAACGATGATCACAATCCTCGCAAACAAAAGTGACAGCGTCCTCGTCGAGATAATCCTCGTCGCCGTCCGTTTCGTAATCCTCGTCAAAATCGTAATTATAAGGCATATTTACACGGAATCCAAGGCAGCTCCCAGAGTCAAGCCGGAGTAAGCATTCGAAACCCAAAAAATAAGTGAAAGGTCCGGGCTTTTTTGAGAATCTGTCAGATACATGCTCTACCAGGCCAACCACAGAAGTTATAGAAAAAAAGCGAATTATAAGCCCTTGATTTTTTTCCTGCTACTACTCGCGCTCGCAGGGATCGCCTTTTTTTTCCGACAGGATATCAAGAACTTGTTTGCGGGAGATAGACGTGTTCTTCTTGAAAAGGAGAGAAAAATACTCCAAGAAGGGATCGTAAAAGGAGACCCGAAAGAAGGAGAGATCAAAGAATTCAAATCCACTGCAAAAGATTTTCTAAGTTCCAATCCTAAAGAAGGGATCTCCTACCATTATGCCGCTCTTTCGGGATATTACGAATTTCTGTTATTAGGTTTCCGTTTTGATTCTGTTACTCTTTCCAAAATTGCATATACCGGTTTCGAAGAATTTTTAGAGCAAGACAGTTCTTATCTACCTCTTGTAGAAGATTCCTATAGACAGGCTCTTCGCGCACAAGCGGTCGATCCTGAATTTTTAGAATCGACTGATAATCGTTATTTGATCGCATTCGGTGAATCTATTCGCCAGAAATTAAGTCGTTCCGCATTGAATAAACTTCTAATCTCTATTGAGCCTGAAAAACTAAGTTCGGAATTAAAAGCAGGATATGCATGGACCTGCTTAGTGGGAAGTTCCTTGTCCGGAAATACCGAATTCCTAAAAAAGATCCTTTCCCAACAGGATATTTCGGGGTCACTCCTTCTTTCTGCGAGAGAATCCGATTTTCTGATCGCATTATCCGAATTTAGAGCAGGCCAATACGTATCTTCCTTAAATTATTTGAGAAGGGTCAAAAATATTAACGAAGACTTTCTCACCGGAAGTTCCAAGATCCTGGAAGCAAGGATATTCTATTACCAAAACCTTTCTCCGAAAGCGATCCTACTCTTGGAAGAATACTATCCGACTGCTGGAGATAGAAAAGAAGAAGTGATAGCTCTTGCAAAAGAGATCATTTCCAAAAACCAAACCTTGAAGACAAAACTTCCTATAGAGGATTGATCCGATGAAATATTTATTTTCCATTCTCTTACTCTTGTTTTTAGGATGCGGAGTAAAACCTGTCCCTCCTCCTGCGGGGAAATTCTGCGAGCCGATGCTTAAAAATACACAATGCGTATATTTGGATTTTCGGAACGGAAAAGCGATCTTAGAAGACAAAGAATATCCGATGAAATCTACAAGCACTCTGAACTTCTCCTACAAAGTAGACGAAGTGTTTTATGAAGTGGAAGTATTGAACGAAAATCGGGTTAAGATCACAGGAACCAACGGATTCCAGAAAACCTTATTAAAACTCAAAGATAAGGATGAAAGGAAAAAGGAATACGCCAAACTTTGGCAGGCGATCAAGGATCTGTTTTAAGGTCCTCATTCCAATTTAAATCCAAGTCTGGAACGATATCTTCATTCTCTTGGATCCGCCCTTTCAGATGACCGAATAACTTAGCACTTGTTTTATTCTTTATAGTAACAAGCTTCGCGATAATTTTTCCATGTTTTGTTATAGATACTTCTTCCTGAGTTTCTTGGATCCTATCTATCAAGTTCAAACAATTGGTTTTGAATTCTGCAGCTGATAATTGCATACTCTTAAATCCGAAGATGACCAGTCGCTAATGTCCAGTTTTTTGTAAAAATTCAAAGGAATCTTTGCTCCGCTTCAATCTTGGAGCTATGTACACCCCAAACTTACTACGCTACTCGAACGAGCGATGCTTAAATTCTTCTATGAAATAATTTCAGAAGAACCGACCGGATCACAAAAAATGCTCGCTGGAATCCCTTTTTTCTCACCTATTGATCTACGCATTATGAGTGATTCACGCCGCCTAACTCGTTTTTTTATTTTAGGGATTCTTACTTGTTTTTTATTTTTTTCCTGTGCTCAAGCAAAAGGAAAGGAAAGACCTAAGGCAGAAAATGGAACCTTAGATCTCAGCACCTGGGATTTTGAAAAGGATGGAACAGTAGAACTAAATGGGGACTGGAGATACTATTGGAAGGAACTCATTCCAGCAAAAGATTTCCAAGATGATCTTGTTTCCGATCCGAGCGGATTTATCCCGGTTCCAGGCGTATGGAATGGTCATATTTTAAAGGGAGAACCTTTACCGGCAATAGGATATATCACCTATCATTTAAGACTATATCTTCCTGAAAACACTCCCGATCTTGCTATACGAATTGATGACGGTCAAGGTTCTGCGTATTCCTTATACTGGAATGGGAAATTAGTCGCATACAATGGAAATCCAGGACCTTCTCCGGAAGAGGAACGTCCCGAATATTTAGCGCAAACTAGTTCAGTTCCTTACTCCAAACAAGTGGATCTAGTGATGTATATTTCGAATCACTATCATAGGAATGGCGGTTTTCAAATGCCGATCCTACTTGGAGACTCTGCTAAAATTTTCGCAGCAAGAGATCGGAACAGGATGACTAGCGCATTTTTGGCAGGTGCATTACTCATCATGGGCTTATATCATATGGGCCTATTTTTATTTCGTAAAAAAGAAATGGAGATCCTATGGTTCTCTCTTACCTGTCTTGCCATCACTTCCAGAGTGCTTACCAGCGGAGAAAGATTTATAGGAGAAGTGTTCAGGAATGTTCCTTGGAATATTTTTATAAGAGTAGAATATCTCTCCTTTTATTTAGGAGTTCCATTCATGGCGATGTTTATGAGAACTTTATATCCTGCCCAGTTCAGAAAGACATCTATGATCGTCATTTTATCATTATCCATTCCCCCATGCCTTTCAATTATAGTGCTTCCCCCTGCGCTTTTTAGTTACACACTTCCTTATTACCAAGCATTGATCGTATTCGGGGGAATATACGGTATGATCATGTTGACCATAGCGATATTCAAAGGTTTACAGGGCGCAAAACTGATGTTACTCGGCTTAGGAATATTCTATGCGGCCGTTCTGAATGATTTTATTTTCTATCAATTCCATATTGGCCCCGGATATCTAACTCCTGCGGGCCTATTCTTATTGACATTTGCAGATGCGGCTTTGTTGGGCAGAAGGATCGCAACCGCATTTAATACGAGCGAAGAATTATCGGTCAATCTGGAGAAGAAGGTAGTAGAAAGAACCAAAGAACTCGCAGAAGAAAGAGATCGAACGGATTTACTATTATTGAATATTCTACCTAAACCTGTCGCAGAAGAATTAAAAGTAAAAGGTTCCGTGACCCCTGTATATTATAAATCCGCGACTATTCTTTTCACTGACTTTGTAGGTTTCACTAAGATCGCCGCAGAAATGTTACCGAAGGACCTGGTGGAAGATCTGCATAATTGTTTTTCCGAATTTGATTCGGTCGTTTCTCGTTTGGGTCTTGAAAAATTAAAAACGATCGGAGACTCCTACATGTGCGCAGGAGGTATTCCGAATACCAACCAAACTCACGCAATCGATAATTGTTTGGCAGGACTAGAATTCCAACGTTTCATGAATAGAATAGAAAAATCTAAATCAGAAATGGGACTTCCTTTCTGGGAGTTAAGAGTAGGAATTCATACAGGCCCTGTTACTTCAGGAGTGATCGGCTCCAACAAATTTGCATACGATGTTTGGGGAGACGCGGTCAATCTTGCGAGCAGAATGGAATCTTCCGGTAAACCGGGATATGTAAATATCTCGGGTACTACATATGAAGAGGTGAAGGAATTTTTCGTTTGCGAGTCCAGAGGAAAGGTACAAGCAAAAGGAAAGGGGGAAGTGGATATGTATTTTGTGACTTCTATCCGACCTGAATTATCTTTAAATGGAGAAGGGATACTTCCGAACGAAAAATTCGAATCTTTAAGAAAAGAGCTAAATCTAAAATTAGAAGCGGTTTGATAGAATATTATAAATTCTTTATCTTCTATAAATTCTAGGAAAGATAAAAGTGATCCCGTAGATCATTCCCTGTGCTTTTACTTCTTCAGGGACTCTTCCGAAATTTTGCCCTCGGATAGAATCCACGCAGGATTGGTCCACTAACGCCTGTCCTTGAGAAGATACGAGCTTAGTATCGATCACTTGCCCTGCGTCGTTCAATAAGAACTGCACTTTTGCTTCTCCAGGCTCGATCGCTTCTCGGATCACTGTTCCGGCTCCGTCTCGATATCCGTAATTTCCACCACCTGGAGGAGAAAAGCTCTGCTCAATTTGGCGAAGCATTCTTTTGAAATATTCGTAACCTACCAGTTTTTTGGTAGGAACCGTCAAAGAATTACTTCCGTCCCATCTGAACAATAGGTCCTGTTGGAAACGATAATTGAACGGGATCTTTGTCATTCTTCCGGTGCTTTGGGTTTGCTCCGGAGTCTGTTCGTTCGGATTGGTGAATTCCACCGGATCCTGTTTTAAGATAGCGACTTCGTAAACTTTTTCTTCTTCAGTTTTCTTTTGGGAATTTTGAGGGCTTGCCTTGGAAGGATTTCGGAGAATATTTCCCATTACGAATTCGCGAAATGGGGAACTCGTATGAAATCCTTCTTTTTTAGTGATCCCACCGGAACCTGCAGACTCTACGTTAGATAGAGCCTTGTATTCGTCTTTGATCCTTTTATCTACGAACTCTTGTTCTAAAAGTACTTCGTAAATTTTTTCCCGTTCTGCTCTCTCTTTTACCTGAACTAGGGGATCTTCTCCCAATATTTTAAATAGGATATTGCGGGTGAATAAGTGAGCAACTAGGAAGGAAGCGAATGCGAATACGAAAAATGCGGCGAAAAGAAGACGACGATCATCTTCTCCTAAATCTCCGGTTTTATCTATATCGTTTTTAAAAAAGGCCGGGAGCCGCATCTTCTTCAATTCTTTTGCCGAAAGCGGGAGGGATCCGATCCATCAGCTTATAGGCCTTCTCTGTGGCAACTCTACCGGAGGAGGTTCTATTGATCAAGCCAACTCTTACCATATAAGATTCATAATGATCTTCCAGGGTGCGCTCTTCCTCTCCGATCACAGCGGCGATCGGCTTTAATCCAACCGGTCCGCCCTTGTATCTGTCGATCATACACTCCAGAATTTGCCGATCCATACGATCCAGGCCCAATTCATCTATACCCAAACGGGAAAATGCCTCTTCGCAGGCCGGAATTTGGATCTTTTTCTCCCCTTTTACTTCTGCAAAGTCACGCACTCTTTTGAGAAGATGGTTTGCGATCCTTGGAGTTTTTCTGGAGCGTCTGCCTATCTCGAAGGCTGCGTCTTGATCGATCTCATATCCCAAAATTTTAGAAGATCTCAAAACGATATCTTTCATTTCGGAATCATCATAATATTCCAATCTGAAATGGATCCCGAATCTACTCTTCAAAGGATCTGAGATCAGACCACTTCTTGTAGTGGCTCCGATGAGAGTAAATGGTTTGAGTTTGATTTGGATGGTCTGAGCAGTGATCCCCTCTCCCACGAGAAGATCGATCATGAAATTTTCCATCGCAGGATAAAGGATCTCTTCTACCTTTCTCCCTAAAGAATGGATCTCATCTATAAATAATATATCTCTCTCTTCTAGATCAGTGAGAAGTTTTGCGAGATCTGCACCTCTTGTCAAAACAGGAGCGGAAGTAACTACGATGCGAGTGCCCAATTCCTGGGAAATAATACCAGCTAACGTGGTTTTTCCTAAACCGGGAGGCCCGGATAAAAGCACATGATCCAGGGCCTGCCCTCTTTTTTTTGCGGCTTCTACGAAAACACCTAGGTTGGACAGGATCTCTTTTTGTCCGATAAACTCGGAGAATAAGGAGGGGCGAAGAGAGATCTCATCGTCGAATTTATCCTCCGGATTTAAAGTATGTCCTGCCAAAAGATTATTTCACTCCGCGAGCTTCACCGAAATTTTTAGGACCTGGCCCTTTCGGTAAATTACGACTGAGACCCTTTGTCCTACTTTAGAGGCTCTGATCTTACTTACTACGTCGTTTGCGTTTTTAATTTTAGTTCCGTCGATCTCTAAGATGACGTCTTCTACGTCGATGCCTGCTTCTGCGGCAGCGCTACCGTTCTGCACCTGGCGAACGAATGCTCCCTCTGGAGAAGTAAGTTTAAGTTCCTTAGCGGTTTCTTCCGTGAGATCATCCAAGGCAACGCCTAGTCTTGCACGTTTTACTTTGCCTCCGGATTTTAACTCGTCCACGACCGCTTTTGCTTCGTTGATCGGGATCGCAAAACCTAAACCGATAGAACCACCGCTAGGAGAAACGATCATACGATTGATCCCTACAACTCTACCGTTGATGTCTAGAAGTGGTCCGCCTGAATTTCCTTGGTTGATCGCTGCATCCGTTTGGATATAATGAACTCCTGAATTATCGATCCCGCCTCTTCCTACTTTAGAGATCACTCCCACAGTCATGGATTGTTCCAATCCGAAAGGAGCTCCGATCGCGATCGCCCAATCTCCCACTTTAACTACGGAAGAATCTCCGATCTCTATCGGTTGAAGATCCTGATTCGCTTCTACTTTGAGAAGGGCGACGTCAATCATAGGATCCGTGCCGATCAACTTCGCGGAAACAGGTTCTTTTACATTCTTAAAAACTACTTTAAATTTATCGAAATTACGGACTACGTGATCGTTTGTAAGAATATATCCTTCTTTATTCAGGATAAAACCGGAACCTAGTCCGCTTACTTTTCTTTTTTGGTTCCGAACTCTACCTTGAGGTCCGTAAAAAAATTCTTGGAATGGATCGTTGTATTGAGGAACGTTTACTGTTCCTTCGGTAGCAATGAGCACCACACTCGGAGAAACGTTTTCATAAACTTCTTCGAATGCTTTTTGAATGGAGACGGCTGCTTTGGCGGAAGCACTCGGCTCTCTATCTGATTTGGCGTTTAAGAAGAGAGTACTGTCGCTTCCGGTTCCGCAATATAAAATCGGCGAGAGAATCACTCCGGCCATAACGGATATGCCTATCACCAGGAAATTTTTGAATCTGTCGGTTTTTTTCATGGATTCCTGTCCTCGGGAATGGGATTCCGGTAGATGAGCTTTCAGCATTCGAAGCAAAACCACTCATGTCAAGTGGCTTTCCAACTTTAAAGCATGGCGCATACACCGGGATTTTACGTTTTTGAAGGTTTAGACGGAAGTGGGAAAAGTTCCCTCACCGTCCGGGTCTTAGACCTTCTAAGTTCCAAACATGTTCCAGCAATTTGTTTTGCGGAACCGACTCGTTACGAATCCGGGCTTTATCTTAGAAAATTTTTAAGCGGAGAGATCGAACTTACTCCGGAAAAGCAAATAGAAGCGTTTTTATCCGACAGAGAAGTTTCTCTACAAAAAAATATTCTTCCTTCTCTTTCAGAAAAAAAGATCGTATTACTCGATCGATACATGTATTCCACCGCGGCCTATCAGTCCGGAGAAAATTTTTCTGCGAAGGAGATCCTGCAGAAGAATTTAGACAGAGGATTTCCAGAACCTGAATTGATTTTTTATTTAGAGATAGAACCGGAAGACGCCTTGGCAAGATTGAAAGGAAGAGATACGACCAAGGATAGATTCGAGACGATCAGCGCCTTAAAAAAGATCAAGAACGCTTATGAAGAAATCCTCCCGGAGAACACAATCAGATTGAATGCAAAACTTTCTCCGGAAGAACTTCCAAAATTGGTGCTGGAAAAGATCCGTTATTGAACAGAAAATTTCTGTAGATTCTTTAACGTTTCCTCATGGATAGAAGCTTCCTTTTCTAGTTGGATCGCAAGTTCGATCAGCTTTTTTTTGCGTGAATGACCTTTTGGTTCTGAAGAAGCTAATTCTCTTAAATGGATCGCCTCGTCCCTTTTCTTTTTAGAAAGATTGGCTAAATATTTTCCTACGATCTCTTTTTGCTCAGGAGTGGATAAACTTTCCACTAAAGCTTTTTCGATCAGTTTTGTTTCTTCTTCTGCGGAGAAGGAAGAAACTGCAAAGGGAAATAGGGACAGAATTAAAACCAGTCCGACAAACGATTGAATTTTCATCTTGACTCTCTTTGTTCGTTCTAAAGCCGATTTTTATTTTTTTATTCGGCCGAACTCAAATGTTTACAAATGTTCCATTCTGAACAGCAAATTTCTAAATCTAAAAAAGCTTAGAAAATCTGGCCTATATCGATGAATAACTGGGAATCTTCCCTAGATTTAGCGTAATCGATCAGGATCACAGTTGCCTGGTTCCAAATGATCCTAAGCCCTGTCCCATAGGAAAACTTATAACCTTGGGTGCTGATATCGTGGTAACCGTCCCAAACTCTTCCGAAATCGTAAAAAGGAACAAGGCTTAAAGTAACCAATTGATCCCAAAATTTGAAGGCCCCGAATCTCCAACGAATTTCTAAATTCCCGAAACCGATCATAGGAGCGATAAATCTTTCCTGTCTATATCCTCTTAAGGTTTGTAAACCGCCAAGACCATTGATAGGACCATCGATCGACCACATATAACGATATTCGGAAAAAGGAACTTCTCCCTTTGAATAATGAAGACCTGCCCTACCTGCAACCACGAGTTCTTCGAAAAGTTTCGGGAAAGGCATATAGAAAAATTTTCCCTGAGTAAAAAACTTTTCAAATTCGAAATCAGAACCGGCACGTTTGGAAGAAGAGGAATAATTCATCTCGAGTAGAACACCCGAATCAGGATCCGGTTCGAAGTCTCTTGTATCATACGCGATCCCTACATGGATATAATTAACATTTCCTCCATGATATCCGTTGATGAGACCTGCTTGATAATCCTGGGTAAGTTTAGAAGTACCGTTCGGATAAGAAGAACCCCAGCCTGTTGCTGGATCACTCGCGACAGAATAATAGTCACCATTCGTCGCTATTCTGTTCTTTGGATAATCATAAGTTCGAATTACATTTTGAGAAAACTCCGGCGCGACGATCCAACGAAAAGCTCCCCAGAAAGTTTTATCCACTGAAAAAGTCGCGGTAGCAGAACGGAACTCGTACGTATTATAAAGACGATCGCTCTCATACGGATAAATAGAACCGGAAGAAGAAGGTCTGCGATAAGAAAGTGCATCTTCCAGATCGGAAAAGGATCCGCCGTTCCGAAGTTCTCCATTCGGTTGATTTCTATCTCTATATTGAATTTCGCGTAACGTTCCTGTTCCGATACCGAAATACTGAGAATTTTTATTTGTGCTATACGACACACTCGTTTTCAAACGATACGCAGTGTCCCAAAGAAAAGGACTATCGAAAGTGAATTCATAATAATCCGCGCCCTTGGTAGTCTTATACGCCTGGGCCCCGAATCTATATTTGTAAGGTTGGAATTCGAAGTAAGGATCCGATTTCTGACCGTTCTGGTATAAAAAACCTCTGGCCCCGTAACCTTGGCCTCTAACCGGATCTTCCGAAAACACAGGAAGACCTGTTGCATACCAACCGCTTCTTTTTTCCGCAAGTTCTTGTTTGGAAAGACGTTTGGATTCGTTCAGATCGATGGCGACTTTCTCTTCCGAAAAAATACAGATCGGGACCAAAAACAAAAAGAGAAGAATGAAACGAAAAAAGAACAAAGAAAGCCGCCTAAGGGCAAATTGAAAAAGGAAGAAAAAAAGTAATTCAAAAACCTTCTACGATCTTTTGACAAATACGTGAAAGTCTCCCTCGCGGAATCAGATTGACTACGGACGCAAGCCACAAAAACTCAACAACACAAGCACCTATAGCTCAACGGATAGAGTACAGGCCTCCGGAGCCTGGGGTCCGGGTTCGAGTCCCGGTAGGTGCAGTGTAAATGCAGTCCTGTAATTACAAATCTTCGTTCAATTTTATTCATTCTCCCAATTCTATCACGGGACTCGAAGCTTTTGCACGAAAGCATTTGCAGCGATCCATAGAGAGCGTCGCAAATGCGCCGCGAGCCAGGGATGGCGAAGCGAGTGCAAAAGACGCCCCAGAGCTTAGTCGACCAGGATGGGAGACTGCGTCGGGGCGAGTCCCGGTAGGTGCAAAATTCCAAACAATCAATTCAATTTGGACTCGAAGCTTTTGCACGAAAGCATTTGCAGCGATCCTTTTGAGCGACCCATAGGAAGCGAAAAACCCGAAGGGTGGCTGAGTAAAACGAAGCCAAATCTTAAATCAAACAAGCTGCATCCAAATCAACAGAGACAAAGAGCGTCGCAAATGCGCCGCGAGCCAGGGATGGCGAAGCGAGTGCAAAAGACGCCCCAGAGCTTAGTCGACCAGGATGGGAGACTGCGTCGGGGCGAGTCCCGGTAGGTGCACTCCTGCGATTAAAACGTTTCATTCGGTTTAAATCATCCTCGCAATTTAATCGGCCCACTCGTTTGACCTCGTTATACTCGGTCACCGACTCCTTCGGGGTGCTTCTTCCCTCAAAGAGTTTCGGAAAACCATAATGCAGTAGATTCAATAGTGGTATTTAAATGTTCCCGGAATAATTCAAAATGAGTTTCCGGATATTCTTCAATCACAACATTAGGGATGCCTTTGATGGCATTCTTCACTAGTTTAGCAGGGGTTATCGAATCTTCCATTGCCAATATGACCTTTAAAGGTTTCTGAATTTTTTTAGCATAAGAACTAGTCCGATAAAAAGTCATTTGTAGTAACGAAGCTAGAGTTACGTAGTTTTTAAAAGTAGGAGCATCCGATGTCATTTCCAACATCCATTCCCAGGCTCCATCAGTATTCATAGCCGCTATTTCGCCCGGTCTTCCGGCGATAGGTAAGACGCCTCCCTTGGATCCGATTTTACGTAAGAATAAATCTAGAAAAACTTTTCCAGCAAGAGCCGGAACCGCCTGGAGTGGTGGAGATATATACGGAATAATTGCAAAAATACTTTTTACCCGATGATCCGTCGCTGCCACTACTAATGAATGACCTCCCGAAAGACTACTTCCCCAAATTCCTAAACGTTTTGGATCAAAACGAGAGTCTGAACTCAGATAATCTAATGCAGAATAGTAAGAAGTATGATGAGATTTGATATCTATATGTTGCCTTGGATTTCCTTCGCTTTCGCCAAAATTCGGATAATCGATCGCAAGAGTTGCGATGTTCTTTTTTAATAAAACCTTTGCGTAATGGGGAATCAACATTTCCTTTACTCCTCCAAAACCAGGCGCCATAATAACAGCCGGAATCTTTTCCCGATTCCCTTCAGGTAAATATAGATCCCCGGCTATCTTCACTTCATTTGCCATTAAATGTATTTTTTCGATCATATACCAACGCCTTCCAAAAATTAGATCATGATCTAATTTAATAAAAAATGTCAACCTCCATTTTAGATCACGATCCAATTTTTCTTGAAATTTGAAAAATTGATCTATTTATGGTGTAGTTAAAGGTTAGGGCGAATGAAACGAGAGCAGCAGTCAGCAGCAGTGCGGAAAAAAATATTGGAAACTGCTCGTAAACTTTTCGTTTCGCAAGGTTACGAAAAAACAACCACGAGAGCGATTATATCGAGGGCAAAAATAACAACCGGGACCTTATATCATTTTTATAAAAGTAAGGACGAGATATTATTAGCGATATCTGAAGACGTTTTTGAGGAGGCAGTGACTTTAGCAGAAAGCTGGGCCAAATCCAATTCTCCGGCCTTGATATTTGCATTAGAGATCGGGCTCCAGCTCCAATTATGCTATCAGGAAAAAATGATCGCAGAGACTTACACAATCGCTTATCGAACGGAAGGAATTTCGCATATGATAGATGTAAAGGGGGCTATACGAAATTCAATTTTATTCAAAACCTACAATCCAGGATTTACTAATGAGGAATTTCTAATTAGAACCAGATCCTTTCGAGGAATGCTCCAGGCAAATATTGAAGAAATTAGCGTAACTGAATCTCAAACATATCAAAACGTAATATCTACAGTATTAGAAATTGGACTTTCGATTTTTGGAGTTCCGAGCAAGGAACGCACAGAAACGATTAAAAAGGCATTATCCATTCTGAAAGAAAGGAGATCGGAAATCGACGAATTGATAAATAATATCCGTCACTCTGGATAGATTAGATCACAAACATTCAAATACATTTGACTCGAAGTGAGAACTGCAAAGCGATCTCGACTCGGAGCATTAGAACGAACAGTTAGACGCGGCGTGCGCGTAAGTTACCGTTCTATTAATTTACCAGTTACATACTGATGTAATATACTTGAAACTAAAGTCTGATATGGAATACCAATTTCTAATGCTTTGGTTTTTAATAATTGAATATCTTTACCAGCTATTCTGATATTCATTCTCTTATCTTTTAATAGAGTATTTTTGGCCGCAGATTTAAATTTTTTTAAATATTGAGCTTTATTATCAACCGATTTCCATTCATTTCGCTCGATTGAAGATTCCAAATCTTTCTCTTCACGGCTAAGTTTATATTTCATAAATTTGCCTCCGGCAGATATATGCTAGTAAATTTTCTGGATGGATAAGCAGTTTTAAAGAAAAACGTATCGTTACTTTCAATCGCTGGAACCACCCAAGCATAATTATCAATTTCCACAATTATTATGATTTGATTTGGATACTTTTTCACATTCGGATGTTTTAAAATATCTAAAACTGATCCAGATTCAATTTCAACAACTACCCTTTCGAAACTAATATTTCTTTCGGCCTTTATAGCTTCGTTTTTATGATTATCCCAATCAAAGATCACCCATCTACGACATTAGACGTGTGCCTAATGTCAATACAAAGATTTTAATCCAAATATTACAAAACTCGTTAGAATAATCTCAAAATATACAAAAACAACTTCCATCCACGATCCGCGAAGGATCGCAGCGGAAATCCGGCGACGCACCATTCCAAATAGAAAGAATTATGAATTAAAGAAATGTGATGGTGCTTCGCTGATTGAAGCGTAGAGCCTGGCCCGAGTGAAACGAGGGCGCGGCAAAAGTCCAAGAATATAATCTCAAACCCCCTCCCTTTGGCTCTAAAACGCATTCTATGAACGTGACCAATTAGTCATTTTTTCTTGACATTTCTTTCGACTTTAGTATATCACAGCTTCGAAACAGAGAAATTTGGAGAGAAAGATGTTCCTACCGAAAGCTCCCCCCTATGACGCCCTAGCCTGGGCGAAGATGTCGTTCGCAGAAAGGGCTCGTTTGTCCTGCCAAGCTTGGGCAGTGCAAGGTTACGGCTCCCCTCTCGGAGCATATATCGTTTATGTTTTAAAGATCGGGTTATATATCGCAGGTTGGATCTACTTCTGCTCTTTTACTCCGGGGCTTGGGACCTGGGATTCGATCTCTTGGTGGTTCGTACCTGTCGCTTTTCAAAAGGCGATCTTGTGGAGTTTACTTTTCGAAGTATTAGGTCTTGGTTGCGGAAGTGGCCCTTTAACAGGTAGATACTTTCCTCCGATCGGTGGTTTCTTATATTTTTTAAGACCTAAAACTACCAAGATGCCTTTGTTTGAAGGAGCTCCTATCATAGGAGGAAAGACAAGAGGTCTATTGGAAGTCGTTTCCTATGCCGCTGTTGTGACTTTCAGTGTTTTAGCTTTAATTCATCCTTCTCCCGGTTTTGATCAGTTTTTTCCGATCATAGTAACTTTAGTCATTGCAGGTATATTAGATAAAACTGTTTTTCTCGCGGCAAGGGCCGAACATTATTGGGTTACCTTAGTTGTATTCGCTTTCGCCGAGAATTGGATCGCAGGTGCGATGATCGTTCAACTTTCTATCTGGTTGTTTGCTGGATTCTCCAAATTAAATTCACATTTCCCAAGTGTAGTCTGTGTGATGGCGAGTAATAGTCCTTTCACTCCGTTCGCATGGTTCCGCAAAGCGATGTATAAGAATTATCCGGATGATTTACGTCCTTCTAATACAGCAGTTGCGAAGGCGAATATGGGGATCGTTTTGGAACTTGGAACTCCTATCGTTCTATTCACTGCGATCATGACTGGTTCCCAAACCATTTTGTATTTGGGACTCGGAATGATGGTATTCCTACATTCTTATATCACTAGTAACTTCCCAATGGGAGTTCCGATAGAATGGAATTTCTTAGTGGTCTACTCTGCTTTCTTCTTGTTTGGAGCTCACTCTCATATCACTCCTTTCGAACTGGAATCAATTCCTGTTGCGGCTTTCTTGTTCGTGTTCTCATTCGCTCTTCCGATCATCGGGAATATCAGACCGGATTGGGTATCTTTCCTTTTCGCAATGCGTTATTACGCAGGGAACTGGGCGGTAAGCGTATGGATGTTCAAGGACGACAGTTATAAAAAACTACAGAAACTTACTAAAACTTCCGGTTGGTTATACGATCAGTTGGATATGTTCTACGAAAGAAAAGTTTCCGTAGGTCTTGTAAGTAAGGTAATGGCATTCAGACTTATGCACTTACATGGAAAAGCATTCCAGAAGATCGTTCCAAAGGCTGTTAAGAACTTCGAGAACTACGAATGGGTAGAAGGTGAATTGATCGCAGGAATGATCGTAGGATGGAACTTCGGAGAAGGACATCTTCATAGCGAACAACTACTCAGATCCGTTCAAGCTCAATGTGGGTTTAAGGACGAAGAATTACGTTGTATCTTCGTAGAAGGACAACCTTTAGGAAAAGAAACGATCCATTATAGAATTCATGACGCTGAAAAAGGACTCATTGAAGACGGACATATAAAAGTGGACGATCTGAAGGAACTCCAACCTTGGCCGACTAAATAATGGGATTTGATTCCGAAGAATATGATGTTTGTATCATAGGATCCGGGCCGAACGGACTCGCAGCAGCCTCCGTTCTGGCAAATTCCGGACTCTCGGTGATCGTATTAGAAGCCTCGGATACTATAGGAGGCGGCTTAAGAACAAAGGAATTAACTCTTCCGGGTTTTCTGCATGATGTTTGTTCTGCCGCCCATCCTATGGGAATTTTATCTCCTTATTTAAAAACACTTCCATTAAAAGAACATGGATTGGAATGGATAGAACCGGAAGCTTCCGTTGCCCATCCATTAGATGGAGAAGCGGCTGTTTTGCTCAAACTCTCTTTGGAAGAAACTGCAGAAAATTTAGGGAAAGATAAAAAGTCTTATATAAAACTACTCTCCCCTTTTCTAAAAAATCCGGAAGGATTGCTAAAAGACGCGTTAGCTCCTCTTGGGATCCCGGATCACCCTTTCCTTTTAGCGAGATTCGGACTACTCGGTTTAAGACCCGCAAAATCGATCGCAAACTCCTATTTTAAGGAAGAAAGAGCAAAAGCATTATTCGCGGGTTGTGCAGGACATTCTATCTTTCCTTTGGAAAAATTATTAAGCGGAGCACTTGGACTTTTATTCTCTCTCACAGGGCATGTAAGATCCTGGCCAGTGGTAAAAGGCGGATCCCAGATGATCGCAAAATCAATGGAATCTTATTTAAAAACACTCGGAGTGAAAATAAAAACAAATTATAAAGTATCGAACTTATCTCAATTACCTAAAGTTAGAGCGATCGTATTCGATACAAGCCCGGATCAATTAGGTTCGGTCGCAGGAAATACATTATCTTCTTCTTATATTAACAGGATTTCTTCCTATAATTACGGTCCTGGTGTATTCAAAATGGATTGGGCATTGGATGGCCCTATCCCTTGGAAAGATCCTCGTTGTTTAGAAGCTTCTACAGTTCATGTGGGAGGAACTCTTGCAGAGATCTCAAGATCGGAATCGGATGTTTGGAAAGGTAAACATTCTGACAAACCTTATATGTTGGTGGTCCAACAAAGCCAATTTGATCCAACAAGAGCTCCGAAAGGAAAACATACAGGCTATGCGTATTGCCATGTTCCCTCCAGATCCACCAAAGATTTAACTGAAATTTTGGAAAACCAGATCGAAAGATTCGCTCCGGGTTTTAAAGACCGGATCTTAGCAAAACATTCCATGAATACCTCCGATTTTTATAAGTATAATTTAAATTATATCGGAGGAGCGATCACTGGAGGAGCTGCAGATCTTCCTCAGGCATTTTTAAGACCGATCGCAAAAATAAATCCTTATACTACTCCAAATCCTCATATTTTCCTTTGTTCCGCTTCCACACCTCCGGGAGGGGGAGTTCACGGAATGTGCGGATACTATGCTGCAAAAACTATATTAAAAAAAATAAATTCGCTTAAGGCAGTTCAATACTCCAAATGAAATTCGAATCTTCCGGGTCCAGAAGACAGGACAATAAAACAAGGAACAGAAATGCAATTTTAGCAGCTGCCAGTAGAGTTTTCGCAACTGTAGGCTTCGAAGCCTGCTCTACTAGAGAAATTATTCGTGAAAGCGGTCTCGCACAAGGTACATTCTATAATTATTATAAAGATAAAGAATCCGTAATGCAGGATATCGCTGATGAATTGGCGGAAGGGATCCGGACAGGTATCAGAGACGCCAGAGCGAAAGCTGATACTCCTTTGGCTTTTTTAAGCGATGCGTATTTTACTGTTTTTCAAGTCATGATGCAAGACCGGATCCATCTGGATCTGATCGCAAGGAACAGGGACATCATCCGTGGATATTTATTCCAAGGCGGATCTATGACCCATATCTTGGAAGAATTGGACCGAGACTTAGATAGAATGGTAAAAGCAGGTGGTTTTCCCGCTCATCCGATCCATATTACTTCCGTGATGATGGTTGCTGCAGGTTTCGAAGCAATGGTTTTACTCGCTCAATCTTCAGATTTTGATCTTAGAAAATTATCCGACTACTTAGGGCTTCTTTTTCAAGGTGGGATCATGAATGTTTCGACTGTTATGCAGGAAGATCATGAGTTGTTAGGGAACAAAACGATCAAAGCATAGAATTGTAAGTGGATGGATTTAAATCTGGATTAATCAACCTTTGCACAGACTGATCGGATAGTAATTTTTCAAATCCCTTATCTACTGTTAAAGTTATTCCATTGGAAATTGATTCTGCAGCTGCGTATTCCGGAATTAAGAAAAAAGGAACCCCTTTCTCAACTCTTCCAGAATCCACTTTCACTGTTTTTACTAAAGTTTGACCTTCATAGAATTCCAGAGTCAAGAATATTTGAAATATAGTATAACTTAAAAGTCCTGTTGCCTTATCAGGATGAAATTCATATTGAACGTCATTGATCTTAACTGCTATAGTTTTAATATCTGGATGTTTTTGAAAAAGAGAATCTATAATGACAGCGTTTTCGAATTGAGTTTTTGCTCTAAGTTTCATCGATTGCTCCAGGGCCTCTCCAATATTGAAGGCTGTTGTCATATTAGTAGGGTAATTGTATTCTCTTACGGCTTTCGGAATTAAAATCGCCACCTCATGAGGATATTGTTCTTTATCGGCTACGAAATTTTCAGGCCTTCGAACAACTGAAACTGTGCAGTCGTTAGAAATAAAAAGCAAGATCCCTATTACAAAAATCCGGATCGTCAATATAAATGAAGCGTTATTCATCTGGAATTCTCCATTTCTAATGAGATTATACTCAAATCACTGAAAACAAAGACACACGACACTTCATTTTTTCAAAAATTTCCAATTATCACCTATTCGAACTTTTGCCTATATTCTTATCAATGAGCTGCTCATTCGGGCTTAAGCGGCAAGTTCGATTGCTTGCAAATGTAGTGAATGAATCATCTCCAATGATCAAACCGCCGAATTGGATCACTTGTGCGCAATCATCTACATCTTTCTTTTTATAATATTTAGATTCATCAATGCCAAAGACACCTTCATCTATTAAGGAGGCAATAATTACGTCTGCAATTATATATTGTTCCAACTTGGGACTTGTAAAACCTTGTTCTGTAAAAGCAGCGGTGGCCATTACGAAGTCGGCGGTTCTTGCAGCATCTAAAAGTTTTTTCTTAGCTACGTCACCTTTGTATGTGTCAGTCAGTCCTAAGGTATCTACTGCGATACAATTCCCAATAGAGGATATCAATAGTAGAATTATATAAAGTTGTTTCATTTTATTTCCTTTGTTTAAATTATTCAAATTTCTTGATGTAATATCTATTTTACAAATTCGCATCCAGGCTTATCCATGTGCAAAGGAGTTGGCTCTATAGAAAATAAGATTTGATCACCATCCTGGTATCCGATATATTTCTTAAGATCGACCTTACCCTCCCCTATGCTTTCGGGAATTCGAAAGTGAATCCGAACGGATTGCCCGGGCTGAAGGTCAATAGCCTTGCTTATTCTACCCCCACCTACATTTGCATGATTTCGATTAAAGCTAAACAAAGAGTAATAGAATTTTCCGACAGGAGCGGGTACGTAATATTCACACCCGCTAATAAAATTAAACTTAGGACTGGATTGAATAATTGGCGGCAAATCGTCCCAATTTGAATAAAATTTTTTCCAATACCATGCGTCGGGCAATAGGTTTCGATTTGGTAACCAATCATTTTCTAAAAATGCCGTGAGATAATAAGTTTTCTTGTCTCTCTCGGTTACAAAAATGCCTGGCGGGAAATATCGAGACTCAGGTCCTAAATCTGGAAAGTTGAATCTCATATAAGTACTATCAAAACTTTCTATATCCCAGTAATTGTAATTGGGGCCTATCGGACCACAGGATAAACTATTCAAAAAAGTATAAATCAAAAGGCATCCAAGAGAAACGCGCTTCTGATTAGTAAGTAAGCTGCGCATCTTACAAAGTACCCCCGCAAGTTTCTCGAGTTGTTCTTCCAGCTGTATAGATCGTGCTTAGATATTTAATGCCGGTATAATATGATACAGTATCGAGGACAATACTTCGCCAATCTCCCGTTAAAGCACTCTTTGTAGTTCCTGCCATCCCAATCCAATACAACGCGTCTTCACTGAGCAGTTGAGATATGGATGGGATTCCGATAGAAGGCAAACCGTAGAATCCGATATATGCACCCACAGCACCGATCTGCCCGGCTACTGCGTAACAAGCAGAAGACCTCGCATCTTTTTCATTCCATTGAATATTATTAAAACTTGATTTAGAATATCCGCCCGCAATATAAGCTTGGAGGGTCAGTGGAGAGAGAACAAATCCTCCGACTCCTACCGCTACACCAAGTGATGTCGCAAGTAAAATCGGGATCATCGTTAACACGATCAGAAAGGCAGTCATCGCTATGATCAAAGCCCCGACAAATAGTACGGCTGCGATCGCAAGTGCTGCAACAGCAGTTGCCACAGATACAATAAAGGTAGAAGAAGCAATCAGACTAGATAGTAAAGCCGCTCCAATACCAGTCGCCGCTGCTACTGTCGAGATCGTTGCAGCCAAGGAAACTGCACATATACCTACAGCTCCGACCGCTGCTCCAGCTGCAGCAATTCCAAAGGCTGCAGTTCCTAAAACAGTTGAGGCTCCCATTCCGGCGAGAGAAGTTGCCGAAAGCCCAAGTGCAATTAAGTTAATTACTCCGACAGATACTGAGGCCGATGCGGCCATTGCTGCCCCAACTGCAAGCCCAAGACCTGTAGCTCCTCCTATGCCTGCTGCTGCAGACAATCCTAAAGCAGCGCTTGCAGCAAATACAGGAAACGCTACCGCCGCTGCTATTCCTGGGCCTGCATCACTCCATCGTTGAGAACTTATATAGAATGCGTTGCTAAAGAATGTACTTAACGAAATGCTAAAATTTAAGAATCCTAAGCCATTTTGTTCTAAAAAGCTACTTAAGATGCTATTCCCACTTGGATCTGTATAGCGGACCGGATTTCCTTCCGTATACATGTACAAGTCCATCCCCATAGGTCGGCTCGAATCCATAACAGAATCTGCCTGCAAAAATCTTCCTACGACTGGATCGTAGTATCTTGCTTTGAAATAATAGAGTCCTGTTTCCTTATCTTCTTCTTGCCCGTTGTATTTATAACGGAATATATCCGGTCCGGAAGAGTCTGTTCTTTGGATCTCTCCATACGGTTTATAAGAAATATGTGAAGCTCCTCCCTGTTCTCCACCCGCGATCCGGTTTCCATTTCCATCTGTCGCCATCGTGATAGATCCAAGATGGTCCGGATGTAGGAATAAAAATCCTCCTACAGGAAGTCCCGCTCCGGATCCCGGACCTCCAGGTTCATAAGGCGAATCTACTGTAGGAGTATTTGGATCGATTTGAGGAGGAAGTAACCAAGGTGGATTTCCATTTCCACCAGGCACTAATATGGAACAATTTGAAAAGGAAATGATCAGGATCGGAGTAGTGAATTTTAGAACGCTTCTCCAAAGTCCTTCCGAATAAGATAATAGTCCGAATCCTAAACCTAAGAAAATCGTTATATACAAAAATCCTAAATTCACTCCGGGAGCTAAGAAGAAATATTTCGCCCCTCGGATCAGATCGTCCTTAACAGTCCAAGAAAGAGTATTCCAAGCCAGTTGCATTCCATCTTTCGAGGAGGAAACTCCAGGAATATAATCTGCTAACACTGCATCCGTTCGGGTCCATTGAGCTACTAAATCTCCAGAGTTTCCTCTAAAATATAATGTATGTTGTGGAGATTTTCCGGAAGATAGTACGATCTCATACAAACCTCCTAAACTGATGGTCTTACTGGAATCGCTGGATTTAGTTTTTCTAATTCTAGTTCCGGAGAAATCATAATCGAACCGGATCGTCTCCTGATCTTCCGTGTGGATCTCTTTTAATTTCTGGAATGGATCGTATACAAACTCTTCTCCGTTACGAGATATGATATTCCCGGATCCATCATAAGAATATTCGTAAGATAAATTTTGTCCCTGAACTCGAGTGACTGCATTCTTATGAGAAGGATTTTCGTAAGAATAATTCTGATTTCCTTTTTGGAGAAGTTTACCCGAATCGGAATATTTATATTCTTCCGTTCCATATACTCCGGAAGCGGATACTAATCGATTAATAGAATCGTAAGCGAAATTTTGAGTTCTTGTAGGGTTTTTCTTATCTGCGATCGAGAGATAATTCCCGAATTGATCGTAATCATATTCTATACTTTGATAAACTTCCGAATCTTTTACGGATACGAAACGAGTCGGTCTTTTCTTGATAAGATCATAATATACATCCGTCCTGACCCCGTTCCCCAATACTCTTTGGATCTTGATCTCTCCATCCTCTAAGAGGGGACCATTGTATTGAACGATCGGAAAATCCGAACCGCTTCCATCGGCGGGAGTTAATGTAATCGCAGAAAGAAACCCCGCTGGAGAATATAAATTTTTTGCAATACTTCCATCCGGATAAACGATCTCTTCTATCTGGTTTTGAAGATTGTATTTCTTTTCTATAATGAATTGGAGATCTTCTTCCGTTAACTTTTTACGGATCCTGGTTTGGTTCCCTCGTAGATCATAATCAAATTCAGTTGTCCCCAATTGATCCGTAACTTTGGTAAGTCTTCCGACCCCGTTCTCTTTTTCAGGATCATCATATTCATATGTGTAATAAACTGCTCCTGTGCTCGGGGATTCTCCTTTGACTTGAGTTACTCTTCCTAAAGAATCGTAGGAATATCTGACTGATGTTCCGTTCTGGTAGATTTGTTTCGTTAATTTTCCTGAGTTCGGATCATACTCGTATTGGATCTCTCCAGAATCCGGATGAACTACCCTCTTCTTTCTACCTGCAAAATCCGTTTCAATATAGGTAGTTCCGTTTTCCGGATTTCTGATCTCAGAGATCTTACCTGCAGTATCATAGGTATAGCGGATCGTTTTTCCTTGCTGGGTGACTGCGACTACCTGGCCTAGATCATTCTTCTCCTCAATAATTTCCTTTATTAGATTTCCATTGAGAAGTTCCCTTGTTTTTGAAATCAGTCCATCGATACTGGACTCGATAACAGTCCCGTCATTTTTCTCGCTACGGGTCTGCCTTCCTTCCGGATCGTAAGTAAAATCAGTCCAAGAAAATGGATTAGAACCTTCTAAATATGGGTCGATCTTACGGACCGTTTGGCCCTTTATATTCTGGTGGGTTTCTTCTACCAAAACATACCCGTTAACCAGGCTGCTTCTTCTTTTTGAGATCTTAGTAATATTATTACTCAAATCTTCCTGCCAAGTCTCACCATTACTTCGACGAAAGATTTTTCGGACAAGCTGATTCTCTAGATCGCCTACATTTTCATATTCGATTTTTTCAGACCAATCGACCTCTCCTGACAGATAACTTTTGACTGCCCTTCCCTGTGAATCGTATTCCGTTCTAGAAATTCCTCCGTTTTCATCGGTGGTGGACAATTCCAATCCATTTGAAAAATCATAGGCCTTGTAAGTTGTTTGCCCTAGAGAATTCGTCATTTTGATCGGGAATTTATTTACGATCGGATCGTATTCGATGGAGATCAAATTCCCGTTAGACTCTTTTACCTGGGTAGGATTTCCGAACGTGTCATAGGAAAGAATGGACTCAGTCTTCCATACACCTGGACTTAACTCTTCGTTTACTGAAATAATTTGAGAATTGGAATATTCTAATTTCTTATTGGAGATTAGTTCTCCATTCTTCAGCACCTGGATCGTTGTAGGTTTTCCTAGAATTCCTTCGTTCCAGTCGTTTATATAGGAGATCTTTTCTGTAGCGATAATTCCGTTAATACTTGTATTCTTTGTAAGAGTATTTCCATAGGGATCGTACGTTTTGGAAACTGTAGAAGACTGGGATAATTCCCCTCTTTGATATAGATTATCTAACGAATCCCCTTCTTGAACAAGGATCCCTCCATTCATGGAAAGTGATTTTACGAAAGTTTTATATGTTTCTGAGATCTTGATCCCATTCACATATTTCGTTTGGGATGTAGGAACTCCTGCAGCTTCTAAAAATGGAAGATCATACCTTGTTTCTGAAACAGAATCCGTAAAAGTTTCTCTTTGAATGATCTTTTCGAATCCTAAATAACCAGAATTTCTGAATCCTCCTCTATAAAATCTAGAATTAAAATACTGGTACGTATTCTCTCCCAAGATCGTATTCCCAGCTTTTTGAGTAAGTTTTACTGCCAGGAAATCTGGGATTAATACAGGAAAAATTTCCGGCTTTGTAGGATCATAAGAAGAAAGTCCGTTTGCGCTCGGATGATCCTTGGAAAGAGAGTATTCTACCTGAACACTTGCATCTCCACTCGAAACATAAGAACCGTTCTTGATCTCCGTAATCAATCCGGAAGGAAGCTCCGACTTAAATCTTAATAAATGTAATTCTAGATTCGATTCGTATGGAAATTGTCGATACGCGTATGTATTTACAAACGGAATAGAACTAGGCACAGGATAACGCATCGCCTTCTTTTCACCGTTCATTCCAAGAAGTTCAGGCTTTCCGTCCCCATTAATATCTAATGGGATCAAATATCCCCCCGTAGTTAAAGACTCATCTCCATCTAAAGAATAAGTAATATTCCCGTTCGAGTCCACTTTCGCATAAGATAAGATCAGTTTAGAATTAGAAGGATCGTAACGTAAAAAATCAGCCTTTCCATCTCCGTTCAGATCCACGAGTTCCTTTCTATTTCTCCAATTAAAATAAGAATTATCCGTGGCTGTCCCACTCGAACTTGTGCTCGGAAGATAATTATCCAGATCTATAGGAATTTCATAATATGTAATGTTCGTAATGGTAACTGAAAAATTTCGAGTGATGGTCACCTGAGGAAATTGATCTTCGTCTTCATTATCCGGCTCTTCAACTGCGATCGTATTTGCCCTTAGAATATCCGGCATTCCATCCCCGTTTAGGTCCCTAGTTAAATCTTGGTCCCAGTATAATTTAAATCCAGGTAGATAGGTGGATTGTGCCGGATTATAGATCTCAATTGTGAAGAAAGAATTGGAAGTATCTGAAGGATCATAACTGACCTTATCCTTGATCCCGTCTCCACTTAGATCGATTTCCATATAGGGAGAAGAACTTCCGGAAGAAGATTGTTTTGCCTTACTCGCATTCGCTCCATTTACTTGAACGGATTGGAATGGACTTGCACCGTTTGTTCTGAACTTTCTACCATCAAAAGGATAATAATGGATCATTCCCTGGTTTCCTGATTCAGCATAAAAAGCAAAATCGGGATAACCATCTCCATTGATATCCGATATGAATTGGTCTCCATTATTTCCAAAACTGGATCTAGAGATCTCGGTCTCTTCCAACTCTACTAAATTCCCGTTCTTATATTCATAAAATGTAAGGATGAGTCTAGGATCATCAGTCGTATTGATCCTTAAAAGATCCGGGATACCGTTCCGATCCATGTCCACAAATCCTTGGAATGTATTTCCAGGATTTGTAATATTTAGAAGTTGTGATTTTTGGAATCCGGAACCTGTAGAAAGAAAGATTTGTATTTTTGTAGAAGTTTTTGCCTGCAAAAGATCCGTCTTTCCGTCTCCGTTCACATCCGCTAAAAAATGGAATTGTTTCGTTTGATCTAAATTTTCTGCGATCACATTGGAATATTCTTCCGATTCCAGATCCGGACCGTAATAGACGACTGCTTTCGCGCCTTCGTATTTCAAAACTAGAAAGTCTGTTTTCCCATCCCCATTAAAATCTCCGGGAAGGATCTTTCCTTGAGTAGTTACTCCGATCGGATTTCCTTTGGATAGTCCGTTTACAGAGATCGGATCGGCAGAATTCGTGTCCCAAGTATTTAACTTAGCTACAGAAAATCTCTGTTGGTCCATTCCACCTAGGATCCGAACCATTTCAGGACTGCCATCTCCGTCCAAATCTGCAGGAGTTGAAAAACTCATCTCCACTCCGTTCGTACAAATATCCTGATAATTTTCTATCCCAGCCTTACAAAGACTAGGAGCAAGATAATGGCTCGCAACAATACAGCCCCAATCAGCAGTACAAGCGCAGATCGCAGCAGTATTATCGCAGGCGGCTTTTACACTCGGATCGGAAGCTCTATAAGAATTTTGGAATGTTTTTCCATTAGATTGAACGTATTGAACTTGATTCGTACGTTTTGTATAAGAGAAGACGAGTGGCTTATAATTCTTTCTATGAAATGAGGTAAGTAAAAAATCTCCGTCGACAGGTTCATATTCGAATTCATAATTCTCGACCAGATTTTCAGAACCGGAAGAGTCTTTTGCATAAACTTCCACACTTTCTAAAAGTTTTTTGCGAGAAAGAGAAGAAGTTAGTGAGAATATTTTCTCCCCAAATCCTATCGAACGATCTTTATAGATAAATACGATCCGAGCATTTCCTCTTGCATAACGTATCTCTTTAGGCAATGGTTCCGGAGAAGTTAACGTTTCATGATCGTATTCTATATCATAACCGTTCCCGACTCTATCTCTGACACGATCTAAATAAAATGAGATCGGATTCCCGTCTGAATCTAATCTGGAATTTGCACCGGAGCTAAAATTTTTACCGTACTCGTATACGATCCCGTTCTTATCACGGATCGACCATACATTGGAATTAAATTGGATCTTAGAAAAACTTTCGAACTTAAATTTGTAATTTCCGTTGGAGTCGGAAATCATTTCTCCAAACTGACTGGAGCCATAACCATCAGTTGTACCGAAATGAACTCCTAAATTAGGATTTTTTGAAATCTGAGGAAAGCCTGCAAGCCCCCAACCTTTTCCTAAAATTCCGGAATATCCACCTGAATATTGAATTCCAATCCCTGGAACAAGATCGCCTGCTCCAGGAGGGACTTGGATCGAAAGTGAAAATCCAGCCTTACCGGAAGGATTTACAGAAATATCCGGGAAAGGCAAAGGGATCTCTGTTCCAATTCCAAAGAAACTAGCAAAGAAAGAATAAACGGGTCGTAACGGATTCCAGGCGATCAGAGTGAAAACGCTGAAAAGAATAAGAATTACATAATATTTTCCGGTCCTAAACATTAGCCTGCCAAATCCTTTGGTTAAATTTCCGAATTGAGTTCAGAAACAGGAATTAGCCGAGCTGTGAGCGATTCACCTGAGGCGATTTCTATATGTAAGAGCACTAACGCTCTCAAAAATCCCCATGTCAAACATAAATATCCTATTTTGGGATATTATTTAACATAAGTTTTTCATTTTGATTTTGTATTTTCAAGATCAGAATGTACAAATATCGTTAGAACTGAAAATGGAATCCAGATTCCGCTTCAAATCGTCCATTTCACAAAGTTTAATAAATAAAATCAAAGACATACAATTTTTAGAATATACTAATTTGGGATATTTTATTCAAACTCTGAATAATTTTCTTTCTTTTTAGCCAAACAAGTCACAACCCTTGCATATACAAGGTTTTGGACAGACCATAGTCAGGATCGAAACCGAAAAATGAAATTTCTCTATGCCTAAAACAACTGTAGTCTCGATTTTCTGGATCTTACTTCTTCCTATCCCTCTACTCTCTTTCGAAATTTTGCTCAAGAACGGGGATGCATTTATTTCAGAAGTAATCACGGAAGAACCGTCCCATATAATCGTTCAATGGAAAGAGAAGAAGTATAAGATCCCCAGATCTGAAATACAAAGACTTGATCCCCGTAAAAAAGGAGCGGATTCTTCTTATCGGTATTCTGAATGGAAGCTAACGGACGGGACCGTGTTAAAAGGGATCCTGATCGAGAAAAAAGAAAACAAACTGGTTCTGAAAACAGAACTAGGTTTTGCAGAAATAGAAAAAAATAAGATCCTATCTCAGAATTTTGAAGAAACTTTTTCTGAACCTCCTCAGATCCCAGAACAATATCTATTTATATCAGGCTCTTCCTCAAATTGGAGGATCGGGATTTACGGTATAGGCTCATACTCTTGGGGAGCATGGAGCCATTCTTTTCCGATCACTTATGGAGGAGGAGGTTTTGTAGAAAAAGATACGGATTCTAAACTTTGGTTCTATGGTTTTTCTTCAGAACTTTCAGGAGGTAAAGGAAATCATGGAAACATCAGTTTATGGAGCCAATCTTTCTATCTGGGAAGAAATTATGGAAATTCTTCTTCTCCGTATTGGATCCTTGGAGCGGGTGCGAGTAGCATCACAAGAACCTATGAAGACGAAAAAACTTCCGCACTTACTCCGGATCTAATTTTAGAATTCGGCTGGTCTTGGAAGACAAATACAAGATCTGAGATCCGTCTGGGAGTCCGTTCTCAATGTAGTTTGGATGGAGAATCCAGTCTATGCAGATCCGGGGTCAAATTTTCCTGGGGGTTTGCAATATGAAAAGAATACATCTTATTTTTATAATATTCTTCCTAACGATCATAAATTGTGGAGATACCGGCCTTTCTAACATTTTGGGAGAAGAATCCTCCAAAGCAGAATTCGCTTTTGTAGTAAAATTAGGTCCGAATTCTGCAATTCTATCTTGGAATTGTTCTCTGCCTTCAAAAGGATCTTTGTATACGGAAACAGGTATACTCCCTAGTTTAAATTCTTCTAAAACTCATTTTTTAGAATGGGATCATCTAAAAGCAGACACATCCTATAGAGTGATCTTGACCTGCGGCTCCCAAAAACTCGAAGAAGGAAAAATGTTGGAGTTCCGCACCTGGATCTCTAACGATCCTCCTAAAACAAGAGGGATTTGGATCTTAGGAGGGATCGGAAATACCGGGGAGCCGATCCGAGAAGTGGATCTTTTTGATCCTGTTACGGATACTTGGTATCCTTCGATTACGAGTATTCCTACACCTCGAATTTTTTCTTCTATCGTACATCATAAAAGTAAGATCTATGTGATCGGAGGAATGGAGGTCGTCGGAGGAGTTTATGTTTCTTCTTCCAAAGTAGAAGTATATGATCCTTATTTAAATATTTGGGAAACGAAGTCTTCTCTTCCGACTGGATCCATAGCTGCTGTGATAGGATCGATTGGAGATGAGATCTATATTCTCTCCGGATCCAATTCTACGGATATGACGAATGGTCCAGTATTTAATACAATTCTAAAGTTCTATCCTGAGATAGGTGTTTCCGGACAATGGATCTCTTTTTCCTCTGCATCTACTATTTTTAGCAGAGTAGATATGTCCGGTTGTGCGATCAACGGTGTTATTTTTTATACCGGCGGAAGGACCTATAATACAGGAAGTGCGAATACTAGCACAGATGGTTTTGTAGCTTCTGCAAACACGACTACTTCTTTTGGAGAACCTAGCTTAGGAGAATCCAAACATGGCGCTGCTGGAGTTTGTATCCTTCCTTCTCCTAAAGATCCGTTTCCTGGAGACGGAGTATTTTTTGCAGTGATCGGAGGCTCGACAGGTTCAGGTAATGTATTTCTTCCTCCCACATCCATTCTTCCTACAAATAGAACGGAGTTTTATCAATTGGGATCTTCTAGTTTTTCTTTAGGACCAAGTCTTCCTACATCCCTCTATTATCCTGCTTCTCAGATGTCTTATGAAATGAGAAAAATTTTCACGTTTGGAGGAGCTTCTTCCATCAATATTCCGGAAGACACCGTGTATAGCTTGGATTCTGGAAATCCTTTAGGTTCAGCTTGGGTTACTCATCCACAACCTATGCCAAGAAGAAGATATGCTCATAAAGCGATCCGGATCGACAGATGAAGAATAAATCCTTAAAAGTATTTTTACTCTTCAACCTTTTTATAATTTTAATCTCACCCTTTTATCTCATCTCCGAAGAAATAACTGAAAATTCTTGGATGAAAGAAGGAGAGATCCTATTAGAAATTGGTAAATATGAAGAGGCTGAAATTTTAGCAAATTCGGTCTTAGAACATGACCCTTCCAATCCTAAAGCGGAGTTCATTCTCACAAAAGCTTGGATCGGAAGAGGAAGAGAAGAAAAACAAAAAGGAAATTTAAAACTCGCAAAGGAATTTTTCCAAAAGGCTTATGAGAAATGGCCTTTGAATGAGAATATCCAAAAGGAACTCTCCGAACTTAAAAACGGATTTAGACCTAGATCCTTACAATCGACTACTTCAATCATGTATCCGAAACAAGAAGAACTATTGGAAAGTTTGAACGGATTAAAAGAAGAACTTAAAAATGTAAGATCCGAATTGGAAAGCCAAAGAATAGAAAACTCTCAGGAGAAACATACCTTTTGGTTTTCGAGTTTATTTGGAATACAGATCCTTTTACTGATCTGTATCTTATTCAAGATCAAGCGCTAAAGGCGACTCCTCTTTCTGCGGCGATCTCTCTTGCGGTTTTTCCATCTTCTGTTTTCAGATCCGGATTTGCTCCCTTCTGCAATAATAATGAAACGATCTCCTCACTTCCTTGGCGAGAAGCAGCTATATGTAAGGGAGAAAATCCTCCGTCCTGAGTAAAATTCGGATCTGCTCCATTCTCCAATAAAAGTGCAACCGCATCCGCTCTCCAAGAAGCCACTGCAGAATGTAATGCTGTATTACCGATTGATAATTTACTTTTTGATTGAGCGTGTATGTCCGCTCCCTTTTCTATCAAATATTTGATGATAGAAAGTCTCCCAAAATGGGAGGCGAGATGTAAAGGTGTCCATCCATCGGAACTATAAGAATGTGCTATGCCGGGATTTGGTTCCACAAGTTCTCTTACTCTACCCTCTTCTCCCAAGGCAGCGGCCTCGAATAGGTTGAGCGGAATTCCAAGCGCAATGTAAGAATTTACGATGTCTTCTTTTCCGTAATACAGAGCGAATAAGACCGGAGTAATCCCTTCCGGATTTTGTTTAGAAGCCAAACCCGGATTTTCTCGGAGCGCGTATAGGACCTGGGGTTTATGACCGGCGGCGATCATTTGGAAGATATCGGAACTCAAAGGAATAGGCCCTCCGAAAAACAACGAAGGATGATCCATTTTTTTCGGACTTTGTCAATCCGGTTTCGAACCAAGCCTTGGAATTCTAAAAGGAAAACAAAAATAACGGCAAAAAGATAGATTACAGTTACAAATATTTCATCCCAAAGAATTCGAATTTGTTCTAAACCGGTCCGACCCTAAACACTACTTGAGTTGTATCAAATCATACGGTTGCAAATCCACAGAGACCGGGGCGGGAGTCATGAGCCTATTTCCGTTTCGAGTATCGAACATACTTACCCCGGGCTGAGAGAACTGAGTATTCGAAACATATAGGATCTCGTCGTCCCCGAGTAGGATCGTAGAGAGACTCGCATCCGAGGAAGAAGGAATAAAAAGAAGTGTGTTTAGTCTTTGCCCGTTGCTTGGATTAAATACTTGTAATGTTTTATTAAAACTCGCATCCAATACGCTTGCAAAACCCAATTGTTCGTTCTTGATCTGCACACCCAAAATATCTCCCCCCGCCGCATTTTCCGAATATAGGAAACCGGAGCGAAAAGTCCGGGTTGAAAGTCGAAATGCTACTACCCCGCCATCGATCTGGCTTAAAAAACCCAATCTGTTTGCAGCTGCGAATACCAGATGGGATTCTCCAAAAAGATCCAAAAGTTGCGGTTTCCCGATAGGATTCGGGACCGGAAATGTATAAACGGACTGAACCGTATCCGTAATCGTATCTATTTCCAAAAGTAGGGATCCCCAGGGACCAGGTGGGAAATAACCGGACGCATCGTTTCGATCCAATCTTTGTAGAACAACGAATAGGCTTGTTCCTACAATTTGCATTCCGGACATCTCAGGTAAATTGTCCGGAATAGGGCTCGGTTCAGAATATCCTCCCAGATCGATCTGACCTAGATTCGCTCCTGTCAATGGATGAATGATCCTTAATATTCTAGAACCGTAAAGTGATACATATGCCTTATTAGGACCTACGATCGCGATGTCTGCAGGATTTGTTGCCGCTCCCATGGACCATTCTGCAGTTGTTTGAAATCCGAAATTCGGATCCAAAACCTGAACACTGTCCCGATTGAGCCTATTCAATACGTAAACACGATCATTTCCAAACCTTGCGACTGCATCCGAATGGATTGGAGTTAATCCGGGATAAGAAATTAGAAGTTCTGGGTTTAGTACCTTAAACCTTCCTCCACCTCCAAAATCTGTGGTTACAACGCCTATATTATTCGAAAGGTTCGGAGTTAGAAATAATGTGTATAAGGGAGGTCTTTCTATATCTCCGCAAAACTGAAAGGAGAAGAGGAAGAATACAAGGTAATATAAAAACTTGGCCTTCATTTTCAGAACTTCCCACTCAAAGTAACAAACCAATTTCGGCCAGGCAGAGGATATCCTACAATATCTTCCACTCGTTTATCTCCCATATTTCGGAGATCTATACTCAATAATAATTCCTTAGGAGTTTTTTCTTCCTTCTTGGTCTTGTCCTCTTCTTCCGGAGAAGAATATAACACTAAAGTTAAGTATGCATTCCAAATCTGGCGAGCAGGTTGATAATTTACGTATTCGTTCGTTCTATCCTTGAATACCGCGCCTACATACACTCCTTCGAAGCCAAGTTCCCAGAACTTTCCTTTATAAGCGATCGTTCCTGAAATTTCATGTTTAGGACGTAAAGGGAGATATTTTCCATTTAAATATGGAGCAGAAGAAGTATTGATCGCCTCCTGATATGTATACTCCAATAGGAATTTCCAACCTTTATATTCTGTCTTATGAGAGATCTCCGCACCGTCTATTTTTGCAGAATCTATATTTTCAGGCCTTAAGGTGAATTGGGAATTCGGAATGAATAAGATCATATCCTTGATCCTTTTTCTAAAATAAGAGATCGTAAGACTGGATTTGAATTCTCCATCCTTATATTTACCTGTAAAACCTGCGTCTGCGTTCTCGCTTCTTTCAGGTTTTAAAGAATCGTTTGCTATAATCGTTCCGATCTCTCCGAATAATTCCAAAAAGCTCGGGATACGATATTGCCTTGCGATATTCGATTTAAACTCTAAAGAATAATTTTCTTTTTCCCAAAATCTCCACAAAAGTCCTGTTTTAGGATTTGAGAATTGTGTGGTCTTTACGGAAGAAGCAAGAGGATCCTCTTTTCTATACCAAGGCTCATCCGTTTGAAATTTATCCCTATAAGAATCCCAGGAAACTCCGGGAGTAAAAACAAGTCTTCCATCCAGAAAACGGAATTCATCCTCTACTTGAAATGTTGTGTAGGTCCTGGTTTTTCCAGGTTCGAATTTTAGATCTATATTTTCGGGAGTGCTTCTGGATCTTTCAAAAGTTTCCCTTTCTATTCCCGCATGAAATTTCAAAATTTGATAATATTCTAATAGATAAAGCGTAGGAGTCAGTTGAACTCCGGATTGTTTCATGTTGGCAGTTGAATTCGGAGTTCCCTTTGAAAATTCAGATTTAGGATCGAACAAATCATCATTCGTAAATGAAGTGAAGGCTCTTGTTTCTATTCTTAACAAACCGTCAAATAGACCTTTTGTATCCGTTCCGATGGAAGAAGTATTTCTAAGATATCTTCTATGGACTTTTAAAGTTTGGTTACTTGCAGGCCCCGGGATCCCATGATATCTATAGTTCAGATCATTCCAAAATTTGATCTTAGTATTTCCGATGTCCCCGCTTAAGCCGATCATTCCGGAGGTTCTTTCGTATTGTGCGTTCCTTCTTTTATCTATGGTATCGTCCAGAGGATTTACCAATACAGTTCCGTGATTATTCAAATAGGAGAAGTTTTGATCCGATTTTTCTCCCAAAAGGAAAAGACTAGCTCCGATCCCACCGTATGTCCCGGTATGCGTTATACTTCCTTTACCGGTATTAAAACTTCCTACACCAATGTTTACACGGGTTTTAGGAGGGCCTCCTCCTTGTCTTGTGACAAGATTTACACTTCCTCCGATCGCAGAACCTGAAAATCCTACTGGAGCACCGCTCCTATACACTTCGACACTTTGTAAATTATCGAAAGGTAGATCCGCAAGATTCACCTCTCCACCTTGAGAGTTATTGAACGGGACTCCGTCTATGAAGATCCTAGTTTGGTTCGGGTTTGTTCCTCTTAAGGAAAGTGTGGAATAAGATCCCAATCCTCCGTATCTACGGATCCTGATTCCTGCTTCCCTTTCCAAAACATCGGGAAGATTCGTATAACGTGCATTGTATTGATCTAGATCTATGGAAGTTTGGAACCCTGTAGGATTTTTCCTAAAATTTTCAGGCTGAGTCCCTGAACTCGTTTTCCCTACTACCTTTAAGGGAGAAGTTTCTTTTTTCTCCGGTTCCTGAGTGAATACGGGGGCCGAGATGAGTAGAAACCCTAAATAGAGTATCTTCTTTATTCGGAAATATTTTGAAAACTTTTGCATGAGGCCTTAACTCCCGAAAGCCAAAGAATTGAAAGTAGATCGGATAGGTTTTCTGACTCACGCCCGACTCATGGAACCTTCCCGTTTGAAAACAGTGGTTTTTTCCGGTCGATACGACGTTTACAGCTGCGGGTACAGCTCCGGAATTTCACCGGATTCCCTTTTCAGATCTACTTGCAAGACAAGGTTCTTAGCAGGGACCGGAGGAGCAATCTCAAAAACCCGCCAGGGATGCGAAGGGCTTTAGTCACGAAGTGACGAGGGCGACCGCCCGAGCCCGGAGCAGCCCGGTCCTTGAGAGCAGGACGCTCGCAAGGAGGCGGCCAAAAATATCTCCTAAAATACGCTCTTTTCGTAGGAGTTCCTACATGGACATTTTCGATCTTAGGAAAAATATTTTCTTGATGTAAGATAAAAACCGGAAAGGATTCACGAATCCGCGACCCTTAGGGTGTATCTGGGTCGACCTTATTATACAGGGAGTGCCGAACTCGAATGAAACGAATTCCATCCGTAAAATTTCTCTTATTAGGGATTTTTCTTTTAACAACCTCATCCCTCTCCGCAGCCGGAACTTATTCGGAAGGTTGGACAGTTGCAAAATTGATCCAATTCGAAAGTAGAGGGATCATTTTCGAATCCTATGAAGGTCTTTTAGAAGTTTATACTATAAACGATTAGGAAGCCTGTGATGAAATGAAGGACGAGTGTTACGTTCCTGCAAAACAGAAGATCGAGTTCAGTGTTCGTCCTGAAAATGCAGACGTGGTCAATTTTTTAAGCAAAAGCCTAAACCAAGAAATTTTAGTCCAATACAGGATCCATAGATTGGAGCCTCTTGCATTGTCTTCGGACTATGAAGTGATCGGAGTCCAAGTGCAAGAGAAGTCTCTTCCAAAAGGTTTGCCAGACAAGATCGTTAGCAAAACTAAATCCGGTGGAAAAAGAAATTTCTCCGTCACTGGACGTATTCTAAGTTTAGAATATAAGGGAACTATGGTAGGAACTTGGGAAGGCCTATATCTGGACGAAACCAGAAATAAGGTCCATCCTTTCTCTGTTACCGACGAAGAGATCGCTACTTTCGCGACTACTACTCTAAAATACGGGATCAGATATTACTTAGGAGTTTCCGTAGCTTATGTAACAGGATGGAGAGATTCTCATTATGATATTTATGAGATCAATTTCAAAGCTCCTGCCGGAGCATTGGAGCCTGCCGGAAAAACTCAATAATTCCAGCATAAATTCGTAAGCACAAAAAAACCCGCCTAGTTCGAAAGAATGGCGGGTTTTTTATTTTAGAATATTCTAAAATACGGATTAAGGATGAAAACTTCCATCTGACTGGATTTTAGGTCCTTTATTCGGGAAATCAGACTTAGTCAAGGATTGGATCAACTCAGTCGTTTTTGCATCCGGGTCCGGCGCAGGAATTCCATTCTGGCTCAGTTGAAGAGGATGGATCTTTCCTTTGATGAAATTTCCTTGTTTGTCCAGATCCGCTTCCAATACCAATGAATAACCGCCGTATCCTTTGGTAGAAAATACTCTGTATCCTAAAAAGTTCCCTAATGAGTACGCGATCAATTTCCCCTTATACAACTCGAATGCTCTAGGCAAATGAGGACCATGCCCTATAAATAGATCGGCCCCTGCGTCTATCAATGAATGAGAGAGTGCGACCAGGTTTCCACGGTATTCTCCATAAAATCTTTCCTGTTCATTTTTAACATGTAATGCAGGTCCACCTTCTGCGCCTCCATGAACTGAAATGAATACAAGCTGTGCTTTTTTCTTCGCTTCTTTTACAAGAGCCACACCTTCTTCTATCTCGTTCACATGATTATGAGCACTTTGCATATGGCTGAATCCGATCCAAGCGACCGAGATCCCTTTTACATTCATATAAGTTATCGCACCTTTTTTTCCGGTGTATCGAACGCCTGCTTCGGAAAGATTTTTTCCGGTATCATCGAATCCTTGCTGGTGAAAATCCAAACTGTGATTGTTTGCGATGGATACTATATCGAAGCCCACATCTTTTAAAATTTTTGCATAAGAAGGAGGAGTCCTGAATGCGAAGATCAGAGGACGATTTATATTTTTCGCGCAGTGAGGATAATCAGTAAGAGTACTTTCAAAATTCGCAAATAGTATATCCGCTCCTCTTAAACTAGGTTCCACTTGGGAAAATAAAGTGTTTTTAGGATCCGAAGGAAGTTTGTTCTCCGGATAATTAGTTCCCATAACAAGATCTCCGACAGCTTTGATCTTGATCGTCTCAGGTTCCACGGATTGGATCGGTTGGCACTGAGAAACAAATAGGAAAATCCCCAAAAAGGAGGAGAAGGCGAAAATTCTATACATAGTGGGAAGGATTTTCCAAACCCTATCCCCCGCAAAGCGGTTTTTACATTTATTGAATAGTCACCGAAAGTGTACCAAGATTAAAACCTGTAGGAAGATCAATATCAGGAGTAGAACTACTTACCAGATGCTGGATCGTACAGGTTGAAGGACTATTATCGGTAAACCGCATTGTCACATCCTGAGCAGCATATCCGTTACTTCCGGAAAATCCTGTAAAAAGTGAAATATCGTCACTGATAGATGGGCAATCTTTGGGTACTAAATTTATACTTAAGACAGACTCCGCATTATTTGACCATCCGGAAGGGATCGAAGATCGTATAGAAACATTATAATCCTGATAAGCGAATATAGTTATAACCAGGGGATTCGGATTGAACTGCAAAAATCCACTCGATCCTCCCCCTGCTCCGCCAGAGACTATGGCAAGTATAGCATCATTTACCGTTGTCTTATCTTCTTCGGAAAGCCCTGCAAATTCTCTTCCCGCATCCGTTCCTGTTAACACCAAGCCACAATTTACGCATGATAAACAAACTAGAAGAACAACTATCTGTATATATCTGTTCATACATAATTTATTAACAGATGAAATCAATTGGAGCAATCATTAAATTGTAAGGACTTTAAGAATCACTAGAGGATTCAGATATACCCTAAATGTTTAATTTTCCATGCCCTTCTCATAAGTTGATCTATATGAAAGAAATACCCAAAATAGAATGAAATTTTAAAATCTCATCAGGCAATTTATGTCCGAAATATTGTAAAACCACCGATCCTAATACTATGCAATCAATTCCCTGCAATACTTGTTCTAATTCCGAATTTAAGCCCTTATTTTCAAAAGCAAGCCCGAAGGGAGAAGTTTTCCAAATCGTAGAATGTAAACATTGCAAATTGGTCCAAGTGAATCCTCAGCCAAGTATTGAAGAAGTTTCTAAATATTATGAGGACTCTTATTTCACCCAAAGGACCGACAGGGGTTACGATAATTATTATTCTGAAGAAACTAAAAAAGAGATCGCAAGAGTATTTAATTTAAATCTGCAAGACCTAGGTTTTCCAGATTGGGAAAGACTATTAGGTTCCGAAAAATCCGCGTTAGACGTCGGTTGTGCTGCTGGTTATTTTTTGGATTATCTAAAAGGAAAAAATTGGAAGACCAAAGGTTTAGATATCGCAAGCGGCCCTGTACAATTCGCTAAGGAAAAATTAGGATTGGATGTGGAACAAAAAGATTTTTTGACTTGGGATCCGGATGGAAAAGAAAAATTCGATCTGGTCACCTTATGGGCAAGTATTGAACATTTACATCATCCCAAAGAAACACTTCAGAAAATTTTAAAACACTTAAAGCCAGGTGGAAGAATGATCCTTTCTACCTGTAGATACGGAGTTCTCGCAAAATATCTAGGACCTAAATGGAGATATCTGAATGTTCCGGAACATCTTTATTACTATAGTTTACCAGGGATTATTTCCTTGGGAAATGAATTGGGTTATATTCCATTAGGTCATATCTCTTACGGAAGTGGTCTCACTGCTAAAAAGGGTTCCGGGATCTTCTACAAAACTTCTAAGAAATTTGCGGATTGGGCGGTTAAAAAATTCGATCAGGGAGATATGATGGCGGTTTGTTTCGGGATTTCTAGATAAACGTTTATTGTACGTGTATTTGTAGATCGCCTATATCTGTGCCCACAGGTAAAGCATCTCCGTTGGAAGAAATTACCACATGCTTCAACAAACCGCTCGTCTTTGTGCTACAAGAAAAGCTAATCCCTCCCCCACCTATAGACAATGGAAAGGTATCATCACTAGCAACCGGAAATGTACTTTCTGGAGCTAAACATTCAGAACTTCCAGTCCATTGTATCCCAAAAGTAAAATCGCTTTCACCACCGGGTGCTGCCTGTGCACCTAAACCTCCGACAACAGTACCGCCCACCCCACCCGGCCACGACGCGAGGACGATAGTATATAATCCCTTTCCGGATGATGCACTAAAATTGAGAGTGCTCGGAGTAAACCCAAGTATTGCTAAACTACTGCCTCCACCGGCACCGCCTGGGCTAATACCCAATGCTGCCAATAGAATAGAATCGTTACTATTTTGATTAGAAGCAGCCCTTGCCTCTTGTTCGGATTGGTATCCTAAAGCAAGACCGCAATTCAAGATCAAAACGGAAATAAATATTATGAATACTTTATATATAAAAAACATCGGATCAAAACGTTTCAAAGGTATAACCCTCAAATTCACTTACAGACCTAATATTATCAGCAGTGAAGAATTCGAGCAAGCAGGTTTCAAGTCCTTGAAGAATTTCCGGATATCCCCCATTCGAGGGATATAAAAATATTAATATTTTATTATATTGTTAGAACCAAAGCGATCAAGGAGTTGTAGTTACCGACAAGGCACCTACATTTGTATCCACACTCGGGAGGTCGACCCCGGTAGTTCCGACATCGACCAAATGGGAGATCTGTCCCGTTCCGGTAATACCACAACTGAAATCAACATTTTGAAAAGTTAAAGGGTAGATATCGTCATGAGAGACTGCAAATACGCCCTCGTGCGGGGTACAAGACATGGATCCGCTCCAGTCGGCTTTGAATCGCAATTCACCTTCTCCGGATCCTGGCCAATAATTTACCGTTATATCGTAGGAAGCTTTACCGCCGCCAGCCACTGAATATACCAAGGGGGAAGGCGAAAAACTGAGCAATCCCCCCGAAGAGGTACTACCTATCAATCCCAAAAGGGCCAAAACAGAATTTGAGCCCTTATTGTCGGAAGCCGCCTTTGCCTCCTGCTCGGATTGGTATCCTAAGGCAAGCCCACAATTCAAATTCGAAACGACCATAAGGAATATTATGAATTTATAAATTAGATCGAAAGAAGAGTTATGTTTCATAGGATTTTCCGAGCGATCAGCCTTTTACTATATAAGAACGACAATCCGAAACAAGCCGGATTTCAGAATATGGAAATTAATTGATAAATTCGCAGAGGATGCATCCCTCGAACAAGGGATGCAATCGAAAGAAAATTAATGTTTTTCTTTGCCGGTCTCTTTGGTAGGTTCTTTAGGAGTTTCTTTTACTTTGATGATCTTAGTTGCAAAGATCACCTTATACACTTCTTTTTTCAGAAGAGAAAATTCGTGTTTTTGACCGTTTGCGTCGTCTGTCTCTAATTTGAGAGAATCCACGTCCTGGCCCACTACTCTTGCTTCCGTAGTTTTTCCAGTTCTAAGAATGATCATGCTGTAATTCTTTCCGGCATGTTCCGCTGGGCTTGTTTTATCCAAATACTTGCGTAAAGCGTCTTCTAACTCTCTTTCTGTTTTGGAAAAAAATTCGGAGTGAGCCCTTGCCTTTTCCTCTTCGAAAAACTGCTCGTATTGGTCTCTATGAACAAATCTAGTTCCAAGGTCGCATTCGGTTATTGTAACTCGATAGAAAACGATAGAGCTAAAAAATCCGGTAACCAGGTTTAAACTACCTTGCCACCAATTTACTCCATGTTCAGCGAAGTAAACTTTTCCTTCTTTCTTAGTTAGTTCCTTATCCCTAGAACCGGGGAGTCTCCAAAGACCGTATAACCCAAACCAGCGATTATAATGTTGGAGTTCCTCGCAAGGTTTACTTCCTGCTTCGAGGCCTAATTTATCCTCTCCGGCAAATTCGATCCTTTTATCGAGAGTACAATCTTGTAATAGTAAAAAGGATACACTAAATAGGGTAAGTAATTTATAAAAATTCATATATCGTCTACTTGGTAGCATACGACATGTTCAATACGAACTAATAACGTAATCAAACCTATTTTATTACTTAGTGAATTTTTTTGAAGAAGTTAAGGCTACTTTCTTCATTTGTCTTCCGGAAGAAACTACCGGCCACTGGGTATTCTTCTTTGATCCTTCCTTAAACAACCTTACAAAAAAGTAAAATGGAACTGCTATTGCCAGAAAGAGGAAAAGATATCTAGGAAGTAAGGACTCTAGAACGGATTCTCTGATCAAACCCAAGGCTCTACCTTCGTTTTCAGGGATCTTATTCCTATAATCGGAACCATACTCATAAGCATATACCTTGAGTTTTAATCCTCTCCAAGCTTTCTCTATCGGATTTAATCTATTCTCAAAAGCTGACTCGGAATTTACACGATCTATCTTCATCACACTTCCGAGCATCGCGCTTATTAAAAAGAAACAGAAAGGGATCCCTACTAAAAGTAGGAACATAGGTGAACCTGTCTTTTTCTTAGATACAGGTTTTTGGGAGACCTTTTGCCTTTTTTTCGTTTTAGCCTTTGTCGAATTCATACAATTAAGATTTGGATCGTCCGAAAACTTCTTTTAGAAATTGAAAACAGGCAAATAGAGGATAACCTAATATTGTAAGTACGAAAAAGAATTTAGGAATACTTCTTTCTAAAGGATTGTCTTCAAGAGTTCCGGTAAAAGATCTTTCTTCGTCATCCATCCTAGTTCTAAAATCATATCCGTATTTATGGAACATTCTCTCCATATTAAAATCATCCACAAGTTGGTCTATCGGAGACTTACTGGAATATATACTTCTTTCTTCCGATAAACGGTATAGCCGGAGAAATTCCCCTAAAAAGGAAGTGGCAACGAATAGTATAAGAGGGATCAAAAATAATAATCTAAACGGAGTGATCGGTTTCTGGACCTTTGTTGATTTCATGAAGTCGAAAACTCCTTATTCTCTTTCTATAAGTATCGATCGAAAGTCCTTGCTTTTCCAAGGAGTTTTTCCAAGATTTCGAGAATTGTAAACATGCGACATATTCGTTTCTGCGTTCTTCTACTCTTAGCATCTTGTACTACCGTGGGATTTCATAGAGAATCCGTAAGGGAATCCTTCGAATACGGAAAAATGAAAACCATTCGGATCTGCGTCTGGAAAGATGAAAATGTTTCTCCCGAAAGAATGAATTACCTTTTCGACTCATGGAATGAAGAGTTAGTCTTATACAATTTACAGGCAAAAGTTTCCCAAGTAAAGGATTGGAAACGCCCGGGCTGGACAGGTAGGGCGATCATGGAGGAACTTTATTCTGCAGAATTGCCGGAAGGTTGTGATCGGATCCTTGCTCTTGCAGGATTTAAAGCCTCTGACATTGCATACGAATTTGCTTCCTATATTCTCGCCTTATTTTTGATCCCAACTTTCGAAGTTTTAGGCGCAGTAGATAGTCCTACCGGAAGTAGAGGGTTCGTACTCGCGCATACCGCTTCCTTAGGCCATTTGATCACGGGAGGAGCTTCCAATACGATCGTACATGAAGGATACCATCTATTAGGCTGCGGTCATTCTTTCTACCTTTCAGAATGTTACGGACAGATCCAAAAATTAAAAACGACTGCAGATATTGCAGGAGATTCATTCTTTCCTGTTACTCACCCAAAATCGGGTTTTATAACTTCCCGCAGAGAGCTAAATTATTTCTTTCTGGGACGTTAAACCTTTTTTGGAATTCCTACTTTAAACGAGAAAGCGTTTCTAAAACCTGGAAGAATGAGCCAAACTTCCGAAGAGAGATCTCCTTCCAGGTTAAGCGAAGAAACCTTAGGATATTTTTACGCACTTGCAGGAACCGTTCTTTTTTCCTCCAAGGGAGTACTCGTAAAACTAGTTTATAAATTCGGAATAGACTCTGTAACCACTCTTGCACTCAGAATGATCTTCGCGATTCCATTCTTCGCATATGTATTATACAAAGAATCTAACAATCAGTCCGGACAACCGATTGATAAGAAAGATTATGGGATTGTTGTATTCCTCGCTTTCATGGGATATTATTTGGCGAGTTTTTTCGATTTCTGGGGCCTAGAATATCTTTCTGCGTCCATGGAAAGGCTCGTACTATTTACATTTCCTGCGTTAGTGTTACTTCTTGGCTCCGTATTCTTAAAGAAGAAGGTGCATAAGATCGAAATTTACTCCGTAGCATTGACCTATTCCGGGATCTTACTCGCTTTTTTACCGGACGCCGAAGCACAAGGAAAGTCGGCATTGATCGGAGCTATTTTAGTATTTCTTTCTGCGTTAGCTTATGCGATCTATTTGATCGGTAGCGGGCAAATGATCCCCAAACTAGGATCCAGAAAATTTACCGCACTTCTGATGATTTGGTCGGGAATTTTCGTGTTAATCCATTTTTTCTGCACAAAAAATTATGAAATCTTAATACATCAGCCATGGCAAGTTTATGCATACGGGTTTGCACTTGGATTTTTAACAACAGTATTACCTGCATTCTTAACCACAGCAGGTATCCAAAGGATCGGATCAAATAAGGCATCGATTGCAGGAAGTGTCGGTCCGGTGTTTACTTTATTTTTAGCTGCAGTGCTATTAGGAGAGATCATCACCTGGGAAAACCTAGCCGGGACAATTATCGTTCTCTCCGGAGTTTTCTTATTAGGTAGGAAGAAAAAAGTTTTAGAATAAAGATTTTGTAGAGAAAGGAGGATCGTAGAATTAGGATCTTCCTTTTTAAGATAACAAAGCTGATATTCTTTTATAGTCAAAGACTTGTAAAGAGCCTGTGAATTATGGCAGTTCCTACAAATTCTGATCCGAGATTTTCGCTTGAAGATTTTAGATTTTTCTGATAAAGGAAAATCGTGCTCTCCCACGAGCCACTCCCCTCCACCCCTGCACAGCGACCCATAGAGAGCGAGCAGACGACTGCGTAGCAAGTCGGTGATCGTCAGATCAACCGAGTCGGCCAATTGAATCGACACACTGCATTTCATTGGACATGTGTACCACCGCACCAGCCCCCACCCTATGAGGGCGGGGGGCACCTTCTTCAAAACAAAAGCCCCGATCACAAAAAGATCTCCGACCGCAGCGATTGAAGGTAAACTTTACCCGCTCACGAAAAATTCTGGGTCTTCTGTTCAGATCTCAACCCTTAATATCGATTACCAACATCGCCATATCATCCCCGAAAACTCCTTCGGAGAATTGGAACACTTCTGAAACCACCTGATCCAGATATTCATCCAGATTGATTAGCTCTTTATGTTGAAGCAAAATATCCTGAAATCCGGGAAGATCTAATATTCTACCTTCCGCATTGAACACTTCATACATACCGTCGGAATAGAATACGATCCTATCATCTTTTTCTAATTTAATAGATTCGTTAAAATATTCTATGGAATCGAAGATGAGAAGAGGAAGATTCATACCTTTCAATTCAATCTTCTCTTCACCTCGAAAAAGAACGATCGGAGGATGGCCCGCATAAGAATATACGAGTTTTTTCTCTAAAGGAAAAAACCTTGCCCAAACAGCAGCGATATGATGCTCCACGACCATAGGTTTTAGATCTTTTACGAATTGTTGGATCCCTTCTGCAGGAGAAAGCCCGGCCTTCGCATGATGACGAAAAGAAAGAACCGCCATACCCGAGACCATTGCAGAAGAGATCCCATGTCCGGAAACATCTCCGAATAGAATGTCCATCACACCGTTCTCATGTTGGATATATGTGATGATATCCCCTCCTACTTTTTCAAAAGGCCTAAAGTAACTATCCATTTTGAAAAAAGGAGAGCTTGGAAATTCTCGAGACACCAAAGATCTTTGTGTCAAACGAGCAAGTTCCAAATCGTGATTCATTCTCTCGTAAAAATCGTTCAGATCAGATTCTCTTTTCTGTCTATCAAAAGCGAGAACGATCAGATCTCCTACGAGCCTCAATACATAAATATCTTCTTCGGTCCAAAGTTTTTTCCTACGAACTGAATCGAATCCAATAAAGCCGAGCTCTTCGTCCCTAGAAGAAAGTCCCACTACTACCAAAGAATTTGTCCCTCTTCTTTCTAACAAATTTTTCAAAGTAGAATGTGAAGAAGGCAAATTTTCCATAGAGTCGTAAACTATATGACCTCGATTTCGAATGATCTCGTAATCCGATCTCGGAAAAGTTTCTATGGGAAGATTTTGAAGAAGATGGATCCGATGCTCCACACCATCAGCACACCATTCATTCGTGTTGGAAATAGTTAGACCCGCGTGAGTATATAAGAATAAAAATGCACGATCCGCTCCACAGAATTTGCCAAGTTCCCCGAGAGCGTAGTTCACCGCCTCGGTAGTGTTTCCAGGTTCTGCGCTTAAAAAATATCTGGATAATTTAGTAAGAAGGCCTTCTAACGCAAACGTACGTTTCAGTCTGAACTCAGCGGCTCTCGCAGAAGTTACATCTTTTTGAACTCCCCATGCTCTGAGAAGAAAACCGTTCTCGACTACGCCAAGGGCTGTGCTTAGGAAATATTTACGTTTTCCTTTTCTATCGATCTCTTCCGATTCGCTATCATGTGTTTTATAACCGGATCGAATAAACTCGTAGATCCCGAACACATTCATCTTGTTAGTCGGGCCAAGGATTTCCTTTAAGAGCAGGCCTTTGATCTCTTCTGCCCTATGATAGCCGTAGATCCTGGCCATCGTGTCATTACAATGGGTCAGTCTGGCATTTTCATAGATTAGCCTGGCCTGCTCCTCGATAGGAAGAGTAGTGTCCAAGGCGGAATCCAATTCATAACACCAGATCCCCTCGGGGGACTTGCGAAAGTATCCGTCTACCTTATCGATTTCCTCGAGTCGGGTCTTAATATCCAATTCCATTCGTACCAGGCGGCCCTTGCCGTTTTCTATTTTATCGGTTGGGGAAGTCGGGGAATTTCCCCGGTTTTTTTATTTTCTGCCCGCCGAATTTGTCCGGGGCATCCTGTATTTTTATCTTCAGGAAAGCCAAGGAGGCGCCAATGAAAACCGACTATAGAAACTCGATCAACCAAGAAAAAATCTCCGCTTTAGCCGAAATGCTCGCGGACAAGCTTATAGAAGAGATCCGCAAAAGAGCACTGGAAAAACACGAGAATTTTCCAAAAGAGGCGGCATAAAGAGTAGATGATCTTAGAAAAAATCCGGTTGCCAAGGGATATTTTTCGTCAAAACTTCCGCATAGACTCCGGAGGTAGGAATGTCCCAAGGCAATTTTTTAGGAACTCGTAAAGGTTTAGTCATAGGAACCTTAAGTTTTACCTTATTTTTCACGAATTCCTGCGGTTATAATAGCATCCAAGTTCAAGACGAGCAGGTTAAGGCAGCTTGGTCCGAAGTGATCAATATGTACCAAAGAAGAGCGGATCTTATCCCGAATTTGGTCAATACTGTCAAAGGATACGCAGCTCAAGAAAAAGAAGTTCTGATCGAGGTCACTAAGGCTAGAGCAAGCGTGGGTTCCGTCCAAGCAACTCCCGAAGTATTAAACAACCCTGAATTATTCGCAAAATTCAATCAGGCGCAAGGGCAAATGACCTCCGCCTTATCCAGGTTAATGGTAGTTGTGGAGAAATATCCGGACCTAAAATCGGATAAAAGTTTTATCGGCCTTCAAGCCCAATTGGAAGGAACCGAGAATAGGATCGCAGTTGCAAGAAACAGATATATCACTTCTGTTCAAGAATACAATATCACTGTCAGGACATTTCCAAATGTGATCACTGCAAAAATTTTCGGATACGATGTGAAGCCGAATTTCAGCGTGGAAAACGAGAAAGAGATCTCCAAACCACCTCAGGTCCAATTCTAAATTTTTTCCTACAATTCTTATGAAAGGGCTTTTCTTTTTTTCCTTATTATTCTTTTCCTTCGGGATCTTTGGAGAACAAATCCAGATCCCTAGATTGGAACATAGAGTTACCGACCTAACTTCTACATTGAGCGAAGAAGAAGTTTCCAGCCTAGAAGAAAAACTGAAAAGTTTCGAAAAAAGAAAAGGAAGCCAAGTAGTCCTAGTAGTTATTCCCACAACGGGAGAAGAGACAATCGAGCAGTATTCCATACGACTCGCAGACGAATGGAAGATCGGAAGAAAAGGAGTCGGAGACGGGGTCATATTTCTTGTCGCAAAAGAAGATCGAAAAATGCGCTTCGAAATAGGAAGAGGATTAGAGGGTACTATTCCGGACGCGACAAGCAAGAGGATCCAGTTAGAATACATTAGGCCCTTATTCAAAGAAGGTAAATTTTACGAAGGGGTAGATCAAGGGATCGATAAAATCCTTGGATTGATAGACGGAGAAATTTTACCGGAGCCTAATTCTACAAGCTATGAGCATAGCCCTGACGCTTCGGACGATAGCTTCGGTTTTTTTATAGGTGCATTAGTTATAATTGGGATAGCAGTCGGTATTCTATTCAAAAAACTATTTAGCTTACTCCAAGCTGGACTCGCCACTTATTTCGGATATTTGGCAGGAGGATTCTTAGGTTTTAGTTTCGAATTAATGCTCCCTCTTTTGGTGATCTTCTTTATACTTCTATGTATCATCTATATCTCCGCAAAAAACCCAGGCTCGGGAGGAGGAAGTAGTGGATGGTCCTCTGGAAGTACTTGGAGTTCTTATAGTTCGGGAAGTTCGGACTGGAGTTCCTCCTCTTCCAGCGATTCCTTCAGTGGGGGCGGAGGAGATTTCGGCGGAGGCGGATCCTCTTCGGATTGGTGATCTATATGACACATAAGAATTCCATGATCAAAAGACTTCTACAGAATTTGATAGCCTCTGTCTTAGACCTTCTTCGAATAGGAGATGGGCCTTTATCAGGTTTTACTTTATTAAGAAAATATTTTAGTACAAAAGATCTTAAAGAAATTACTTCTGCCGTGGGAAGTTCTGAAAAATCCCATAGAGGAGAAATTAAAGTAAGTATAGAAACTAAAATCCCTCTATTTCAGTTAATAAACGGAAAAACAGCAAGCTCCAGAGCTTTGGAGATGTTCTCGTTTCTAAAAGTATGGAATACCGAAGAAAAAACTGGAATACTGATCTATTTGCTTTTATCCGAAAAGAAGATCGTTACATTGGCGGATAAAGGTATTTATAAAAGAATAGGCCAGGAAAAGTTAAATTCTATTTCCGAAATAATAGGAGAAGGATTCAGATCCGGTAAGCCTAAAGAAGCAATATTAACCGGGATAAAAGAATTAACAGAAGAGCTTACTAAACATTTTCCGGCAAAGAGAAAAAATCCGAACGAGATATCTAACGAACCTTATATAGGTTAATATTAGAAACTTCTAATTTTATTCACCATAGAATACAATCCGTTCCTACGGCTCATAGAAAGATGTTTGTCCAGACCGATCTCTTTCAAAAATTCCAAGGAAGCGGACTTGATCTCTTCTCGACTTCTTCCGGAAAAAACTCTAAGTAAAAGAGCAATCATACCCTTAGTGATCGCGGAATCGCTGTCCGCTTGGATATATAATTTTCCGTCTTTATCTTCCGGAACGACCCAGACCCTGGACTGACAACCTGGAACCAATCTATCTTCTGTTTTTAGTTCGGGAGAGAGCACAGGAAGTTCGTCTCCGATCTCGATCAGCATCTGGTATCTTTCTTCCCAGTCGGCTGCTTCCGAAAACTCGGCGATAATTTCCTTCTGAGCCTCTTCCAAACTCGGCATCTCTTTCCCCAGGTGGTTTTCTTCTAGGCTAAAATTCATGGTTCTCCCGAAAACAAAATAATTTAGGTACGGGCGTTCATTTCTTCCCTAAATATTAGACGATGTTTTTGATCCGGTTTTATCATTTTTAGAATGCCTAAGAATGTAGGAAGACTTGCGTAAGAGCAAATGTATCTGAAAGGTGGTAACCGAGATTTTATAAGTGTTTAACTACATTGACGCGATCATATTCTTATCAACTCTGGGCCTCGTCTTAGGAGTAGGTTTCTACGTAGGAAAAAAAGAGAATTCAAAAGACGATTATTTCCTAGGAGGGCGATCTCTTCCTTGGTGGGGAGTCGCAGGTTCTCTTTTCGGCACGAACGTTTCCGCAAATCATATCGTAGGAATGTTGGGGATAGGATATTCGGTCGGTTTCGCTCAAAGTAATTATATGTGGGGAGCGATCCCGGCTTTATTACTTCTTTCTTATGTATTTTTACCTCTATATAGAAGGAAAAAAATTTTCACACTCTCCCAATTTTTAGGAAATCGTTATGGAGAATCTTCCCAACTTCTATATTCCGGAATACTCTTAGTACTGATCGCAATCCAACTTGCGGCAGGATTATATATCGGATCCAGATCCCTTCTTCCTTTTTGGAAGGACTTAGGCTGGGAAGGTATCGGTTATGTAGAAGGAGTATTACTCCTCGGCATCATTTCTACCGCCTACACTTGGTTCGGCGGTCTAAAGGCAGTCGTTTATACAGACGTAATCCAATCGATCCTAATACTCGCAGCCGGGGTACTACTCGCATATCTCACCATCCAGCATCCATTAGTAGGAGGATGGGAAGGTTTATGGGCGAAGGAAAGATTAGCTTCCGTATCCGATCAAAGGATGAATTTATTCTTAGCAAGCGATCATTCTTCACTTCCTTGGACCGGAGCATTGAGTGGATTATTTTTTCTGCATATATTCTATTGGGGAACCAATCAATATGTGGTCCAAAGGACCTTGGGTGCCAAAAGTCTTAGAGAAGCGAGAGTCGGGATCTTAGGAGACGGTTTTTTAAGTTTAACCATTCCTTTTTTCACTGTGCTAACAGGAGTCGCGGCATATCACCTATGGAGTCAAAGTCAGTCCACTCTTTCCGTAGATCCTGACGAAGCATTTTCCAGATTAGTATCGATCGTAGTTCCAAGCGGTTATGGTTTCGGCGGGCTGATCCTCGCAGGATTACTCGGAGCAATCTTTTCTTCAGTGGACTCTATGTTAAACTCTGCTTCCACATTATTCACCGTGGACTTTTATTCCAGGATCAAAAAAACAGAAATCGGAAAAAGGTTTTTAGGAGAACAAGAATCCGAAGAAGAAGCAGTTCAGGTGGGTAGAAAATTTCTACTCTTCTTCTCCGCACTTACCATTCTGTTGGCATTATTCACATACACCCCGAACTCCAAAGGAAATTTCTTTTTAGAGATCTCAGGACAAAGTGCTCACTTCACTTTAGGTCTACTCTCCGTATTTTTAGTGGGAGTATTTTGGAAAAAGTCCGATCCGAAGGCCGCCTGGATCGTGATCTTACTCTGTCCAATCCTATCTTTATCCTTACCTTCCATATATACTTGGCTATCTTCCGAATTTCCTATATTAAGAACAATCTTCGGAGAAAAATTCAATTTTTTACATAGGGTATTCATTGTATCTGTTTTTGGAATACTATCTCAAATTTTACTTACTCTTGTATTTTCCAAAAAAGAAACAGGATCTTCTATCGGTTTTTCCGTAAAGATCGATCGAAAAATTGCGTTACTCGGTATTCTTTATGCTGTCGGCGTAACATATATAATAATACTTAGAGTTTTATTTAATGTAAGTCCATGGACCTGTGGCTGGTCCAGCTTCGGTTTTACTTTATTGTTCTTCTTAGGTATTTCAGTTTGGAAGGTACAAAAATTCCCGAACAAGTATAGGCTCAGGAATTTTTTCAGAAATGATATCTGGGCCGCAGGGGCACTTGCCTCTACGACCATTTGGTTATATTTTATATTTTCTTAAATTACTTGAACCATTTATTTTTTGCGTATTTCAACAGATACAAGACGCCGGCTAATGCGATACCAAGCGGAATTATATAAACTAAAGAAAGCAAAAGTTTCAAAACAAGGCTGATTAGATCTATAAACGCTTCTCCAAAATTAGGGACTTCCACAGTTTTAGGCTTTTGTGGACCGTACATATGGATACTGATCTTTGCCCAAGTAACCCGATCTAAAATTTTCCATTTTTCGAATTCTGCCGAGTCAGCAGAGTCTTCCGATTGACCGAGTAATTCCTCGATCTCGGCAGCCGATTTCGGAGTGGATCTTGTGGAGAGTTCAGTCCTTCTTGCGATCCTGATCTTCTCTCTTCTGGAATGTATTTGTTCAAGAGTAAAGTTTTCTGTATGATCCTCTACTTCTATATTCTCCGATTTTAAATTTCCTAGTTTTTCCAATTCCATCAAAACCTGGTACAGATCCGAAGATTTTACATGAATGACCGCTGTCATATTCGGTCCGGAATCGTCTCCGTAGTTCTGTAAACTTTCATTCTGCACAAATCCGTATTTAGCAGAAAGCTCCAAAAGGGATTTGCGGGCCGCTATAAAATTTTCGGTCTCGAATGTTAAGTTTACCTTATATTCTAAAAGCCTTCCGATCTTCAGATTGCCGATTTTGGGAGAAGCAAAAGTTTTGAGTTGGTCCTCCGCCTCTTCCCTTTCCCCTGCCTTAGCGGATACCTTTTTTTCCGAAACAACGTCTTTCAGATCATCCATGGTGCTGGAAGGCATAGGCGCAGATTGAGTTCTACTCGCCTCTCCTTGGGCAGAGGAAACTTTTTCCGAATTTTCGGCCTTACAAACGAAAAGAACGGAAACGATTAAGATTGAAATTAGAAAGCGAAACATTCATTTCTCCTAGAAATTCTATACGCCGAGCTAATTACCTCAGACATAGTTAGGAAACTTTCTAATAGAAACAACCGGATCGCTTTTTATTCCTTCGTTTTTTATCGAATGTTTGGCCAAAATACTTTCAGCCCCATTTAAGGGACCGGCGCAAAAATCACACCTAACTTATCTATTTCGTCTCCACTTCTTCCATGAAACCCTACGATCCCCCAACCAACGGGTGCCGAATACGTAACACAGCTAGAAGTTGTAGATCCTCCAGTTAGAAATCTTCCTAAACTTGTTCGAAATTGAGCATAAAAGATCCGAGTATGATTATTTTTTACCCCACTGCAAAGTTTTACTTGGTCTAAGTATTCTCCATTCGTTAGGTTCAAAGTTTGCGGACTTCCCCCTGTTCCACCATGGCTTAATACTGTTCCATTCGTTAATTGCAACGAAACTGCATCCACTCTGGATCCGGATCTTAAACTTAATTTAGACGCAGATGGAGTAGATGATAAAGAGTTCGCATCATTGAATGCAGTCCCATGTGGACCACCGAATGCGTCACTATACAGTAGATTCTGCAAAAGAGAATAATTGAATGTAGAAGAGACAGCATAATGGTCCGAGAGAGGAAGCCCAGTCACAGGATGAACAAATCTCGTATCTTCTATCAAATAAGAACTAGGGGATAAGGAAATATAGGAATTTCCACGGTAGAATATTTTATCGACTACCTCACAACCAGCACTTGTCCTATGGCCTTCGCAGTCCATCAAAGCATCGGCTCCTTGAGTAGGATAAGATCCGCCTCGAATCAATTGTATCCAGACGTCGGCAAATCCGCGATTTATAAATTCTCGGATATTATCTCCAGATCTAGTATATCTTGTATTCGTATCCCCCATTACGATTACTGCATTCCCTGCAGAATTGGAATCTATAAAATTCAATATTTGTAATATATTAGATCTTCTAGCTGCTAAATCCGCCTCTTCCGTGCTTGCATTCGTATGTAAATTGTAAACATCCAAAAATACCCCAGGTGCGACCTTATGCCTTGCTAAAGTAAATCCTTTAGGAGTCAGACAATCTGTTCCATTACAAGCAGTCCAATCCACTCTCTGGAAATCCGAAAATGGAAAGTAAGACAATGTATTCAAACCGTCTCCGATCCCCATTCCTCCGCTCGTAGCCGATCTATAGGGATGCAAATCGTTCGCATACAAACTTGCATGATAATTAAAATCTTCCTGGACTTGGATTAGATCGAATGGGGTCATTAAGGGTCCCATATACGGCGTGTTTTCACTCGGATTCGAGCTAGAGAATGGCTCCAAGAGTCCGGCTACATTATAGGTGAGTAAAGAGAATGTCCCGGTCCCATTTACAGTATCAATCACTGCGAATTCCGAATAGTTTGAATTATCTTTCGTTTGGCCCGATTTATCCACCAAACCCAATAAACTTTCCGCGTTGATCGCCTTTTCCCCGTTACAATTGAATAGAAACCATAAGATCCCTATCAAAAGAGGAAGCCCCTTTCTGCTTTGTTCGATTTTCATTTTAGATTCTCCGTTTTGATATCGAACGCGCAGTATAAATATAAGTATTATATTCTAATTAGAATTTTCTTATATGGTCATTTTTTTGTATTACGGGACACTTTTGCCCGTTCCTGCTTCCAAAATACGAAACCATTCCTCTCTCTCTAATTGGATCTGCAATGCCTTTGTCGCAGATCTGATACGATCCGGTTCATTCGTCCCTAAAACCGGGACCAAATGTGCGGGATGAGAGAAATACCAGGAAAATAATACTGCATCTATAGTCGTATTCTTCTTCTCTGCAAGGACTTCTAAAGTTTTATATAAAACGTTTTCTTGTTCCGTTTTCGGTTGGAAGATACTTCCGCCTGCAGTAGGAGACCAGATCATCGGCTTGAATCTAAGCTCTTGAGCCTGATCGAAAACCCCATTTATTAAAGGATCCGTTAATAATGGATGGAATTCGACTTGGTTGGTTACTAAGGGAAAATCCAATCTGGATTGTAAAAGAGAAAATTGAGATGGTGTAAAATTCGAAACTCCGAAATGTAAAACTTTCCCGTCCTTCCGCAGTTTTTGAAAAGCCTCTGCGACCTCATCCGCATTTATGAACGGGTCAGGCCTATGGATCAAAAGAAGGTCTATCTTATCTATATTTAATTTTTTTAATGAAGCTTCGGCAGAACTAATAATATAATCGCGACTCGTATCATAATGTTTCAAGGAAACTCCCGGGCGGTTCGGCCCAGGAAGCTGTATCCCGGTCTTTGTTACGATCTGGATCTTATCCTTCAGACTTGGATTTAACTTTAAAGAGGCACCAAATTTCTCTTCATTCCCATAATCCCCGTATATATCCGCATGATCGAAAGAAGAGATCCCGGATTCCAGACAGACTTCTATCTTTTCCAAAATCCTCTGGGGTCCGTCTCCCTTCGGGTCAGAATGTAATCTCCAACATCCGTAAACTAACCTAGAAACCGAAGGCCCTTTGGAAGATAAGGAAATAAGGCTCATTTTCTTTCTCCTGTAGTCAATGGAGTCACTGGTTCGAAATTCGGGATCCTACCTTGAGCCTTTGGAAGAGACACGGTTTGGATTTGAGGAAGCACCTTTTCTGCGAATATTTTGCACTCGTCGATCAACGGATAACCGGAAAGAATGAATGCTCTGATCCCCATCTTAATATATCTATGAATTTTTTCTAATACTTGCTCGGGTGTTCCTACGATCGCAGAACCGCAACCGGATCGAGCAAGGCCTATACCGGACCATATATTAGGTTCTATGAATAGATCCGAGCCCGCATTCTTACGTAGTTCATCCTGTCTTTTCACTCCGGCAGAATTAGAATCTAGTGCTCGATGTTTGAGCTCCTCCGCTTTCTGGATATCCAATTTGGATAATAATCTACTAGCGGCTTCTTTTGCTTCTTCTTCAGTATCTCTTACGATTACATGGATCCTTAGACCAAAATCTATCTTTCTTCCTACCGCGTGAGCACGTTTACTTAAATCCGCCATCGTGTCCGAAAGTCTCTCTTCGGTTTCAGGCCACATTAAAAAAACATCACAGTATTCGGCGCAAAGTTGTCTTGCGTCTTCGGAAATTCCTCCGAAATATAAAAGAGGTCCACCGTTCACTTGATAAGACTTGGAAGGATCCGAACTTAATTTGATCTTATAAAATTCACCTTGGAAATCTATCTCATCCTTTGTCCAGGCCTGCCTCAAAATTTCGATCACCTCTTTGGAGATCTTATATCTTTCTTTGGAATCTCTCACTGTTCCGGGAAGATCGGAAGAGATAATATTAATGTTCAATCTTCCCTTTAACATATGATCCAATGTGGAAAGTGTCCTTGCGAGCATTGGAGGATGGATCTCTCCACAACGGATAGCAGTCAGAAGAGAAATATTTTTAGTAAGTTGAGAAGCCGCAGCAGCAAAGGTCAATGTGTCCTGACCTACTTGATAGGAAGAAGGAAGAAGAATATTTTGAAATCCGAGATCATCTGCGAGTCGAATGATCTCAGCACAATGTTCAAAGCTCGATCTTAATTTCGGATCTGGGACTCCCAGATACTCGTAATCTCCGTTGCAAAGATCGCAAAACCATGCCATCTCCACTTTGGGATCTTCGGAACGAATCGTTATGGAACTCATATCGTATATATTTTCGAGTTACTTTTCCAATCAAGACGGATTTGTAGGAATTCCTACAGTATAGTTTTCAAACAGCTAATCTTTCAGAATGACGAACGTATCGAAAGATAAGAAATTCTATCGTTCACTAAAATAGACAATCGGTCGAAAGATTGACGTAGTAGATCCTACCGGAAAATGCAGGTCTTTATTCCTGAAAGACTAAAAGACTTGCCTTTCCCTAGTACGGTTTTATAAAAGTTTTCTATCTTTGTTGGGAGAACTTCTTATGAAAACAAACACGATTTCTCGGTCAGGAAAATCCGGATTAAAGAAAGTTTCCCCTAACAAAACTAAGCCGAAAGGTATAGGCCGGGTAGAAAAATCTTTTTTCCCGGGAAAAGAATTACCCAGGATCTACGGACCCGGTGATACAAGCGCATTAGAAGACGGATTTTTACCGGCATGGGTAAACAAAAATAAAAAATCGGTCGAGTCCGACTTATTGGAATACGGAGCGATCTTATTCAGAGGATTTAACGTTAGTTCCGCTCAAGACTTCGAAGATGTTGCCTTAAGTTTGGATAAAAATTTAAAAACAGATTATTTAGGGACTTCTCCTAGAAATAAAGTCACTCAATTCGTTCATACTGCAAGCGAACTTCCTCCCCATTATCCGATCATGCAACATGCAGAGATGAGCTTTTTAGATAAACCTCCTCGAAAACTTATGTTTTTCTGTGCAGTAGCACCAAAAGTCCACGGAGAAACTCCAATAGCGGATCTCAGAAAAATTTACGAAGACATGGATCCAAGTTTATTAAAAAAATTTGAATCTAAGGGAGTGAAATACATCCGTAAATACGACGGACCAAATGCTTCCCGATATAATTTATGGAAAACAAAACGTTGGGACGAGATGTTCTCCAGTAAAAATAAAAAGGACGTAGAAAAGATCGCTGCGAAGCAAAGGTTCCAAGTTGAATGGATGCCCGAAGATGGACTCAAACTTACGAATAAACAAGTAGCAGTCAGGCAGCACCCCGTCGCAAAAACAAAGGCATGGCATAATCATAGCCAAGTGTTCCATACGGACGCCGCAAGATTAGAATATGCAAAAATCCTAAAAGAACAAGGAACCCTCAGAAGTCTGATCCTTGCAGGAGTATTATACCTTCTCACTTTCCTAAAGAAAAAGTTGGTAGAGCCTAAGGACCAAGACACGAATGTAATCTTCGGGGACGATTCTGTGATCAGCGTTTCAGAAATGAGTAAAGTAAGTGACACTTTCTGGAAACATCTATCCATCTTTCCTTGGCAAAAGGGAGATATTCTTTTGATAGACAATTATTCAGTTTCCCACGGAAGATTACCATTTTCTGGACCCAGGGAAATTTTGGTTACCTGGACCGACTAAAAAATATTTTACAAAATTATAAAATATTAAACGGCAATCGAGTTCGTCTTTTGCCTGGGAAAACGAATGCCAGATTACGATTTAGTTAGATTGAATTTCAGTCCTGCGGGCCTTTTCGTATTAAATATTTGCCTCGGTCTGATCATGTATGGGGTTTCCCTAGAATTAACGATCTCCGACTTTACCAACTTGCGGAAGCAGCCCAAAGCCGCATTCGTAGGTTTATTCTCTCAATTAATATTATTACCTGCAATCACAGTCGGGCTACTTTATATATTAAAGCCCCATCCAGGACTTGCCTTGGGAATGATACTCGTTGCGGCCTGCCCTGGCGGAAATATGTCCAATTTTATCAGTCTTTTGGCAAAAGGGAACGTTCCTCTTTCCATTTCCCTAACGGCAACTACGACGGTCCTCGCTTGGTTCTTTACTCCGTTTAACTTTTTCTTTTGGGGAAAACTATATACACCTGCCGCGGATCGATTGAAAGAGATCAGCCTCAACCCTGCAGACGTATTCCTTTCTATTTTTCTAATATTGGTCCTACCATTAATATTAGGAGCTTTGACAAATCGTTATTTACCGAAAGTAGCAGCGAATCTAAAAAAACCGATGAGACTCGGATCTACGATCTTACTCGGGATCTTTATATTAATCGCATTTGCAGGAAATTGGAAATCGTTCGTGGATTTCGGAACGGTCTTATTTTGGTTGGTCCTCCTACATAACGGTTCAGCACTAGCAGTAGGATATTTTGCCGCTTGGATTGCCGGACTTGCTCATAAAGAACGTAAAACGATCTCTTTGGAAACAGGACTACAAAACTCAGGTTTAGGCTTGATCCTTATTTTTACTTTTTTCCAAGGGATCGGTTCCATGGCTCTGATCGCAGCTTGGTGGGGAGTATGGCATTTGATTAGCGGTTTACTTTTGGCAGCAGTATGGGGAAGAGATAAGGAAGCCTAAATCCAAATCGACAAATGAAAGAAGAAAAGCAACTGACTCTTTCTTTTTGGTTCGAATTTGCCAGCACCTATTCCTATTTATCTGCAGGCAGGATCGAATCCGTATGCAAAAAAGAAAATATTCGGATCGAATGGAAACCTTTTCTTCTTGGACCGATTTTTAAAGACCAAGGAATGTCCGATTCCCCTTTCAACCTATTTCCTGCTAAAGGGAAATACATGTGGAAAGATTTAGAAAGAAGAACTAAAAAATACGGACTCCCTTTTTCTAAGCCGGATATTTTTCCTCAAAACGGATTAAAAGCCGCCAGGATCACGATCGCAAATCTGGATCAAAATTGGATCCAGTCCTTTATATTAGAAACTTTTAAAGCGGAATTCTATTCCAAACTTGATATTTCAGATAGATCAGTACTTTCCGATATTCTCAGATCCTTAAACCAAGATCCTGAAAATATACTAAACATTTCAGAATCGGAAGAGAATAAAAACAAACTCAGATCGAATACGGATGAGGCCAGATCTTTAGAGATCTTCGGGGCCCCGAGCTTCATAGCAAACGGAGAATTATTTTGGGGAGACGACCGTTTAGAAGATGCGATCGAATTTCTCAAAACAAAATAATACTTAGCCGATCTTCATGCTAGTCAAAGACACAGAGCTTTGAATGATATCGTTATAAAAACGGATCTCTTCGTCCTTTTCCGCGAGAGCAAGAGCGTATAACATAGGAAAATAATGCTCTGGCGTCGGGATCGCCAACTGTACCGCAGCTCCTAGGTTTTGATAATTAGAAAGACTTTTCCAATCTCTTTTTTGGATTAGATCCTTGAAGATCTCATTTGCCTCAATCGCCCAATCGTGAGCCTTATCCTGGTTTCTCCAATCATACACACGGAGATTATGGACCATATCTCCACTTCCAAGGATCAATACACCTTGCTCTCTTAATTTAGATAAGGATTTTGCAAATTCGTAATGCCATTCTCCGGGCTTAGTTGCATCTAAGCTCAACTGGATCACAGGAATATTTCCCTTTGGATACATATTCCGAAGGACACTCCAAGTTCCATGATCCAGTCCCCAGGAATGATCTTGGATCACATTGGTCTCTTTTAATTTAGAAAGTTCTTCCGCAAGTTTCGGATCGCCGGGAGCAGGATATTGTATATCGAATAACTCTTGAGGGAACCCATAAAAATCATGAATGGTCGGAGGAGGATCCATTGCGGTAACATACGTTCCCTTTGTGAACCAATGTGCAGAAATACTTAAGATCGCCTTTGGCTCCGGAAAATCTTTCGTTGATTCCGCCCATGAATCCGCAAGAGGATTCGGTCCCAACGCGTTCATCGGGCTTCCATGTCCTACGAAAAATACCGGTAATTTCTGCATTTGATCTTCTCCCTTTCTATTTTGAAAGAATTTGTATATCGCTGTTGAACCGAATAAAACCCCGGCAGTACCAAGTAAGAATTTTTTCCGGTCCAATTTCATCTAATTAAAACATTGTGTTTTCGTTCTTAGGATTTTCAGGGATCTCTTGGATTACGTCCCAATGTTCTACGACCTTGTCCCCTTCTACCCTAAAAATATCTACGACTGCATGACCTTTATGCGTAGGATCCGGTTTCATATAAACATGGACTGCAACCAAATCTCCATCCGCCAGACTTCTTTTAATTTCGAAACTTGAGTTAGGAAGAATTTTAAAAAACTCATCAAATACATCTATGAACGCCTTTCTTCCGGTGGCAGCATGAGGATTATGTTGTTTATAATCCTCACTTAAATATAATTCTGCAGCTTCTCGATGTTTATGATCGACTAGAGCCAGTTTATAAAAATCCAATACAAGTTTTCTATTCTTCTCTTCTTTAGAAAAAGAATTACAATTAAAAAGAAAGGAAACTGCCAAAATAGCTATAACAAGATTTCTCATATGATATTCTACCTCAATCGGCAAAATTATACTTTTTAGACTACTTGTAACTTAAATAATTACAAGAAATTTCATTTTTCAGAGAAAATTGAAAACGAATTAGGATCATTTATCCCGATACAGTTCGAAAACCTTTGGGCGGATCCTGGCTTTTGAGAAATGCTGATTGGAAGCAGCTTTACCTTTTCTTAATTTTTTCTGTTCTGAAACGGGTAAAGCAGCGATCTCTTGGCATTCTACAGAGCAACAATCCTGAAATTTTTCTGCACAAGATTCGCATTGAATGAATAGAATATGGCAAGCTGGGTTTGCACAATTGATATGCCTCGCGGATCTTTCCCCGCATTGATGGCATTCACTTAAAATTTCCTCTCCGATCGTTTCTTGGAGTCTTCCATCGAATACGAAATTTTTTCCCTTAAACTTGGATTCGAGGCCTTTCTCTTTTATCTCGGAAGCGTAGGAAATAATGCCCCCATGCAATTGGAATACATTTTGGAATCCGTGATGTTTCAGATAAGCGGAAGCTTTCTCGCAGCGGATCCCTCCGGTGCAATACATTACGATTTCCTTATCCTTTTTGTCCTGGAGCATATCTAAGATTAAGGGCAACTCTTCTCTGAAAGTGTCCGATTGGGGAAGGATCGCTCCTTCGAAATGGCCGATCTCCGATTCATAATGATTTCGCACATCCACGAGTATTGTCTCGGAAGATTCCAATTTAAGATTGAACTCTTCTGCGTTTAAATGTGTTCCCACATTGGTAACATCGAAACTTTCGTCGGCGAGTCCATCGGCGACTATCTTATTCCGAACACGAATATCCAGCTTCAGGAAAGAATGACCGTTTTGCTCCACAGCGATCTTAAAAGGAACATTCTTGAATTCTTTTTTAGAATCCACTGAATCCCTGAATTTCTGATAATTGAATTCCGGAACGGACAACTGAGCATTGATCCCTTCTTTTGCAAGATAGATCCTACCTAATACTCCAAGTTCTTCCCATTCTCTATATAATTCGTTCCGTAAAATTAACGGTTCTTGGATGATCACATACTTATAAAAAGAGATCGTGGTCCTTTCGAAACTCTCCGATTCGATCTTTTTTCTTAGAATATCCTTACTATATATATTATGAAGAGGTTTATGTTTCATACAAAGACGGATCTTTCCTAAAAATTAGGATTTGTAGGAGCATATGGCTGGCAAGCCCAAAACCTGGATTTTTATTTGATATTTTTCAATATCTATAATGCTTGCCTGAGGACAGATCTAAATCGAAATTTTGTCCCATGTCCAAGTCCCAGAAAATTTCCATCTCTTCTTCCAAGATGAAAAAACAAAATCTGCCGGGAGAATATTCCAAGGCAGAAGATGTGATCAAAGATGTTCGAAAGGAAGCGGATCCTGCGAAAGTAGAAATACTTTCTCGATTTTTCAAAACTAGAAAAGGAGAATATGGAGAAGGAGATCTATTTTTAGGAGTCAAAGTCCCACCTCTACGTAAAATCTCCAAAAAATACAAAGGACTTCCACTCCCCGAACTTCAGAAAATTGTAAAGTCCAAGTATCACGAAGAAAGATTACTCGGCTTTTTTATCTTATGCGAAACTTTCCAAAAAACTCCGGAGGAAGATCGCAACAAACTACATCAATTCTATTTAAAAAATCTAAAATACGTGAACAATTGGGACATTGTAGATCTAAGCTCCAGAGAAATGATCGGTGATTATCTTTTGGATAAAAAAAGAGATATCTTGTATAAACTTGCAAAGTCCGAAAATCTTTGGGAAAGAAGGATCTCCATCATCTCCACATATGCATTCATCCGAAAACAGGACTTTAAGGATGCACTCAAAATTTCGGAAATACTACTTAAGGATAAGGAAGACCTGATACATAAGGCGGTAGGCTGGATGTTAAGAGAGATCGGAAATAGAAGTTTAAAACCGGAAACTGATTTTTTGGACAAACATGCTTCATCAATGCCTAGAACAATGCTTAGATACGCAGTGGAAAAATTCCCGGATAAGTTAAGAACCAAATATATGAAGATAGGAAAGGAATAATTAACCTTTAATGCTATGCCGGAGACAAGGCTTTGAATTCATGGAAGAAACGATACCTGAGCCAAAATCTTTCCCTTCCTTTCAGGACATATTTATAAAGATCCAAGCTCTCGGCCCATAAGGCAAAATCGTGGGAGCTTACGCAAACTAGCGTATAAGTTATCCCGGGAGCAATCTTTGAAAACCAAAAAAACATTCCATGAACTCGGACTATCCGAGGATGTCTTAAACGCAGTATCCGATCTTGGATTTACGGAACCTTCTTCCATTCAATCCGAAGCTATTCCACTCATTCTTTCCGGAAGAGACGTAATTGGTCATTCCCGTACCGGAACCGGTAAAACAGCTGCATTCGCAATTCCAAGTTTAGAAATATTAGAAGAAGGAGAACAGTCTCCACAAGTATTAGTACTCTGCCCTACCAGAGAATTGGTAGTCCAAGTCGCAGAAGAATATAGAAAATTAGGAAAATATAAAGAAGATTTCGAAGTAGCTGCAATCTATGGTGGAGATGATATCACCAAACAATTTAAGGCATTAAAAAGAAAACCTCAAGTGATCGTCGGAACTCCTGGAAGGACAATGGATCACATGGACAGAAAGACCTTACTTCTAGGCGGGATCAAAATGGTCATCCTGGACGAAGCAGACGAAATGTTGGACATGGGATTTTTAGAGGATATGGAAATCATCCTCGCAAAAGTTCCCGAAGAAAGACAGACAATTCTATTCTCCGCTACTCTTTCCGCAAAGGTGATGGGAATTACTAAAAAATTCCAAGATTCTCCTAAGATCGTAGATGTCACAGGTGGAAAAGCGGACAGACCTAAGATCCAGCAAATCTATTTTGAAATGAGAGAAGGCCTTAAGCCTGAAGCATTAATCCGTCTGTTAGAGTTTCATACCCCAAAAGCTTCATTAGTATTTTGTAATACTAAAGTCAGAGTGGACGAAACAGTGGAATTTTTAAAATCCAAAGGAATATTCTCCGAAGGATTACACGGAGATCTTTCCCAAAACCAAAGGAACAAGGTGATGTCCGGATTCCGTTCCGGGCTTGTTACAGTTCTTGTAGCGACTGACGTAGCGGGAAGAGGAATTGATGTAAGCGATGTAGAAGCTGTAGTCAATTACGATATTCCTAGAGATTCTGAAGACTATGTGCACCGTATCGGTAGAACAGGAAGAGCTGGAAGAAAAGGGCTCGCGCTCAGTTTTGTTTCTAATAAAGACTTCAAAACATTACGCAAGATCAGAGAAGACCACGAATTCGAAATGGAACTTGGAAAAGTCCCTGATATTTCAGAACTTACAGAAAAGAAATTTTTGGAATATTCTCATATAGTTAAAGAAGTCGCAGAAGAAGGGGATGTTTCCGAATATTCCAAACTTGTAAAGAAGCTCACTTCAGAAGGAGTTTCTGCAGAACGTTTAGCAGCAGCACTTTTCAAATTAGCTCTCGCAGATAAGTCTGAAAAATTCGATTCCGGAGCTCGTTTCGATCAAGATCAAAGAGGTTTCAGAGAAAAAGAAGGTTCTTCTCGTAATGACCGTGACAGACGTTTTGGTGGAAAATCCAAACAGAAAGGAAAACGAGATCATAAGGATAAAAACCGAAACTCTAATCAATTCCATCGTGGCGGCAGCGGTGGTAGTGGTGGCGGAAGAAAAAGTTCTGGCTCTGGTTCAGGCGGACCTCCTCGCAAAAAAGGAAAACGTTAAAAAACGATAATTCTTAACGAATTCTAAATTTTCTCAATCTTATCCGAAATTTGTCCGGGGTCCTTATAAAATGGGAATTCTACCCTGGAAATGAATTTCCGGAATTGTACCAGGTTCCAAAAAGGAGAAAAAATGGAATTCGCAATTGTTTTACTGACCGGTCTTCTTATAGGTTTTGGCCTAGCCTTCTTCATCGCTAAAGCTCTCTATTCTAAAGAATCGGGGATCAATCCGAACGAGCATGAAAAGCTCAAATTAGAAAGAGCAGGACTTCTCACCTCCGAACAAAGATCTAAAGAAAGGATCCTTCAACTCGAAAAAGAAACGAAAGAAGGATCAGAGAAGATGGAGAAGGCAATCGGCTATTACCAGGCGATGAAAAAAGAATCCGATCTTCTAAAAGAAAGATTGGAAAATCAAAAAAAAGAATTCGAAGATCTCATGTCCAAATTGGATGAGAAATTCAAACATGCAGCCAACCAAGCATTATTGGATAATTCCCAAAAGTTCAATCTACAAACCCAAGAAAAATTGAATGATCTACTCAAACCGTTCAAGGACGAAATAGAGAAGTTCGGAGTGAAAGTGGAAATCTCTCACAAAGAACAAAAAGATGATACCGCAAATTTAAAGGCGCAGATCAACAATCTATTAGAAATGAATAAAACACTTTCAGAAGACGCTAAAAGCCTGGCATCCGCTCTGAAAGGAAATTCTAAAACCCAAGGGGATTGGGGAGAAGGTATCCTAGAAAATATATTACAAAATAGCGGTTTAGTTAAGGGAAGAGAATACACCGCTCAAGAATCCGTACAAACTGAAGAAGGAAGACTCAGACCGGATATAGTCGTCAAACTTCCTTCCGGAAAATCCATCGTGATCGATTCCAAGGTTTCCTTGACCGCATATGTGGAATATGCCTCCGCAGAAACTGAAGACGTTCGTAAGGCCGCTTTACAAAAACATTTAAAAAGTTTATACGAACATGTGTCCGACCTTTACAAAAAAAATTATCAGTCCTTATACGGGATCGAATCTTTGGATTTCGTATTGATGTTCCTACCTGTGGAACCTTCTTATTACGAAGCAGTTCGTACGGATCCAAAATTTTTGGAAGAAGCATACGCAAAAAATATTCTGATCGTAACTCCTTCCACCTTGATGGTGTCTCTGAAAATGGTCGCCAATCTTTGGAGAAAAGAAAAACAAAATAAGAACTCGGAACAGATCGCAGAAGAATCCGGTAAAATGTACGATAAGATCGTAGAGATCGTAACCGCCTTGGAAGCTTTAGGAAAATCCATCGATAAGTCTAAAGACAATTACGATGCAGTTATCGGAAAATTAAAATCCGGAAGAGGGAACTTACTCGGGCGCGCGGAGAATATTCGTAAACTAGGAGCAAAAGTGCGCAAATCTTTGGATTCGACTTCGGAAGAACAAGAAGATGCAGAAGAGACCTTATTTTTGAACGGAGAATAATCTCCTACAAATTATGCCAGATCCGGGCCTGGCTGCACCTTAGTCGTAGCCGAATAAATATGCTCCGTACAACGTTTTAAGTATAAGTTCGCGGCCCGGTCCCCAGGATAGATCCTTAAGGATTCTCTAAATGATTCTCCTGAATCCAAATATTTTCCGGAATGGAATAACTCCACTCCCCTCTCAAAATTTACTTTAGATTTTTGGAATACTTCTCTTTCGGTAAGTGTTAAATGATCCGCGATCTCATAAATGGTTTGGATCCGAGATTTTCCCCTAAACCTTAATTTGTCCAAAGAGCGGATCAAAAAAAGATCAGGAGAATTTAACTTTCGATGAGTGTCTTCACTGATTAGTATATTCGAGCCGTAATATTTATTTAAAGCTTCCAATTTAGAAGCTAAATGAACTGCGTCCGAGATAACTGTACTCTCCATACGATCTCCGGAACCAACGAGTCCCATCATCAAAGAACCGGTATGGATCCCTATCCCGACACGAATTGCCCTATTCCCGGAATCCATTCTTTTCTGATTGTATTCCAATAATCGTTTCTGCATAGAGATCGCTGCCGCCACCGCATTATCGGAACTTTCGGGAAATAAAGCCATGATAGCATCTCCGAAATATTTATCCACAAAACCCTTATTCGAAAGGATCAAAGGTTCCATTTCGGATATATAAGAATTTAATAATTCAAAACTTTCCTTAGAATCCAAACTTTCGGAAATTTCCGTAAAGGACCGAATATCCGCAAAAAGGATGGTCATTTCCTTTTTAATCTGGTCCCCAGGCCTCATATCCTCTAATTTTTCTTTTCCTAAAAATTCCAAAAAACTGATCGGAACGAATCTACTATATGTTTCGTTCAAACGTTGTAAACGATCCGATAGTTTTTCTTTTTCTCGATATAGATCCCTGTATCTAGAAGAAAGAATAAATGTTTGAGTGAGGATCGCGATACAAAGACCTATCGGAATAATAAAACGAGCAAAGATGATTTGCTTCGCCGCAAGAAGATCGAAAATCCCTGCAATGATCAAAGCGGAAATCGCAAAACCTATCGGAATAGAATACTGCTCTCCATTAGAAACCGCTCTGAAAGTAACAAAAAGAGCAAACACTACCGAACCTAAAAAAATCACTTGGAAATAAGGGATCGGATTGGAAGCGAGAGGAAACGGAAGAAGAACACTTAAAGAAAATATAAAAGAGATCAGATAGAAAACGAACATCCACTTCCTAGGAAAGTAGGAAGGAAAAGAATGTCTGAGAAAATGAAGCCCTAGGGGCATCGCCGCATATAAGGTCAAATACTCCAATCTCATTGAAAGCGAATAATCGATCCAAGGAAAATAGAACTGAATTAATTTTTCCTCAGTCGCGAATAAACGAAGAAATAAGGAAAAACAAAATAATGCGAATACCAAAGGAGTCCGGTCCTGTCTTCTTAAGAAAAAGAGCCCCAGATGATAAACGGTAGCCATAAAGAAAAGGCCGGATAAAAAAAGATCCCAATCTCTAAGGATTAATATCTCCCTTGAGAGTGAGTCGGCATCGCCGAATCGAATATCAAACCAGATCCCGGTAAGCCTATGATGAAAATTAGAAATTTTGAAACAGATCTCAGCTTCTTCCGAAGTTTGTTCCCACTCGAAATATACAGGTCGATTATCCGGAATGCTTGTCTCATAGGAAGTTCCCGGTTTGCCGGAACTACCAACAGAAACTCCATTTATGAGTATCTCAAAAGTTGTGGCCTGATGTTTAGAATAAATCGCTAAACGTTTATATTCTTTAGGTAAAAGTATTTTCAGTTTGATGAGAGCGAACCCACTACCCTGCCATACTCCCGGAATTTTACGAAATTCGATCTCCTTACCGGCTTCGGAAACATCGTCGAAAGTATTCGAAAAATAAGACCAGTCCCCTTGAAGATTCAAAACCGGATGAGTTCGATAATCCCATTGGGTTAGATCCAAGACTCCTTTTTTTGCTGTAGGGGAAGAAGGAAAAGTGCAGGAAATGGAAAAGATACAGAAAAAGAAGAACGCGAAAATTTTGGATCTAAAAAAAGTCGGTTCGGGGTCCATCGTTTTTGGTCGATCTCATTGATCTACGAAAACAAAGGCTTTGTCAAGAGAATAAGGATCTTCTTTTTTTCTTTACCCTTATCACTAGAAAGCTAACGTAATTCAAATGTTTCGAAACAGTTTCAAAATAACCGCACTCTTACTCTTCTTAACTCACTCCTTTTTAAATTGTGGAGATAGTTTAAAAGGAAAGCCCACACCTGCTATACCCGAATTAGCCGGATTATACGTGAACGAAAAATCCAAAGAATGGGCAAACAAAGGGAATATAAAAATACAAACCATATGGATCCGAAGGACAGCCAAAGGAGAAATGGAATTCTTCAGTAAAATGTTTACTCGTTTACAATTCAGCTTAAGCGATAATAGAGAAGAGTTAAAAATAAAATCAGGCAAACTACAAACAAGCGATCGAGAGATCTTATTTTTCGAGACCATCACCAAAGAATTCCACAGGAATTATAACGGCAAAAACACTCCGGATCCTAAGAATTGGGATGTTAGATCTTTTGGACCTTTCATCAAGGTAAAAGATTTCGGCAAACTATTAGGAGAAGGATCCGGAAAATCGGCGGAATTTTCCTCAGATAAAAACTCGATCGTATTTTCTAATGGAGAAGTTTATAGAAGAGTAGGTAATCCTTTATTCGGTAGGATCGCCTTAAATGTAGGAAAACTCAAAAGAACTATAGATAATGAGGTAGCAGGAACCGTATTATATTCTTTAGGTCCTGAATCATTTCCTCAAACGGAAGGAAAACAAAACTTTTTGGTATTTTTTAGTACTACGGATGGACTCGTTTCAGGAACGCCTGTAAAGATAGGAGACTATCCGGGTCAGGTTGTAGAAGTTTTCGAACATCTTGCAGTAGTTGAATTGAATAAAACTAAACCGGGCCTTACACCACCCGCAATTTCACCTCTTACCCCGGTTACTTTAGATGGGATCGTGGATAGTAAGACCATATCTCAAAAAGAAAGTGCAGAAGAATTGATCCGAAGATTAAAACAGGACCCGAACGTATCTAAAGAAGAATTGATCCAAGAACTGGAAAAACTGAAAAACAAAGAATAATAGAAATATAAAATGCTTTCCCGGATTATTTTCGGGAAAGCATCCTCAAACCTGAAATCATCTCTTTCTTCTTAGTACCTAAAACGGAAAAGAACTCTTCGTCAAAATCCTCCACAACTTTGACGGCTTGTTTTAAGATCTTCTGCCCTTCGGACGTTGACTGAACAAGTTTTGCTCGAGTGTCCGTAGAATGAGAAACCCTCTTAACTAGTTTTTTGGACTCCAATGTCCTAAGAACAGTAGAGGTAGTCATCGGGTCCGTTTTTGCCCTCTCTGCAATTTTAATCTGAGTGGTCTCTTCTTCGTGGAGTTCCAACCAATGAGTAACCGCCAAGAGAACGAATTGGGCGTGTGTAAGATCCAAGGGCTCCAGCACCTTACGAATCTCTCTCTGCCATAAATTCGTGACCTGCCATAATAAGAACCCCGGACTATCTTCCGATTTATCGTATCTAAATACTTTTTCCTTCGACACTCAAACCCATCCTTTCAGAGATCAGCCCGAAATCTTTCGGCCCTATTTCCAAAAATCCGAAACGAAACGGAAAACCCCAGGACTTTTTATTTTTGATAAAATCCAAAGAATTCACCAAAGGCAAAATATCGGCTTCTTCCGTTGGATAATATGTAACGTTCCTTCTGAAAGGACAGAAATCGGGACTCATTTGGAAAGAATAAACGGAATCATCTTCAATCTGTCCGATCGAAGTGAATTTTCTATACGGAGCTTTTTCCCCAAATTTTTTTTTGGAAGAATAAACTAAAACCCAATCTCCTTTTTTCATTCTCGCCAATGGAGCCTTTTTACCATGGCATGCCTGAACAATCCCTTGGGACATCCCAAGGGCAGAATGTTCTTTGGACGCGACTACGATCCAATATCGATTCATCTTACTTCTTCTCGTACCAATTCGGCAAACCTACTGATCTCTTTTTCCATTCCTTTGGCTTGTTCTTCTCCTATGATCTTTTTCCATAAAAAACCCAAAGGGCCGGAGATACTGAGTTCGACTTTGATCTCAGTCCCTTCTTTCATTGGATAAAAAGAATGAAGAAATTTCATTTTTGCCCCGGGAAGAAAAGTTACATCCCCGAATACGGAAGGTTTTTCAGATTCTGTAACAACTGCCTTGCAAGTAAAACCTCCTTTCGGCTTGAGAATGAATTCAGTCCCAACGGAGATCTTTCCTTCTACCTTGGTCCATTCTATATCCGAATCCCATTTGGACCAATTTTTAATATCGGATCTTGCCTCCCATAATGTTCCAGCGTCCAATCCATGAACGAGAGTTGTATATTCATACTTCCACATAGTTTCCTCCGATAATAAGCACACTTACTATCATACAAAAACTCTATATAATAAGTGAGCTTATTAATCAAGCATTTTTTAGTAAGTATACTTATTATATAGGAATAAAAAAAACGCCTCCAAAAGGAGGCGCGATTCCTATTTTACGAGTTCGAAACTTGCTTCTTTTTATTGATTAGCTTTTGCGTTAGAAGCCATTTTTAAGAAATAACCGTTTGTATCATACCAAGCTTGTCCCAGGTATAATGCATTGGTTGCTTCTAAGTGGTCCACACCTGTGGTAAGTACTCCGTAAGAAGGTCCACCTTTCCAGGTTCCCCATCTTTGAGAATCATCAGGAACAACTCCGTCATTCCATACACTCATTCCATAGAAAGGTGCTCCAATGGAACAAATAGGCGCAAGAAGTCCCATAGCAGGGTGTTGGATAAGATCATTCCCGATCATATAAGATCCGTAAGAATAATACTTAACCCCCGAAGCATTCGGAGTGCTTGCATTAAATGAAGTCGCACCACTTACAGTTAACAATTTCAGAGCCGCAACAGCGTTTTGGCTAGATTGTCCGTAAACAACACCTACTAATGTATTTACGACTGTTCCAACATAAGGAAGCGCCCAACTTGGGATTACTGCCTCGATCACGCTTGCAACCGGACTTCCTTTATGAGGAGTATTGATTGTAGTAAGAGTTGCTACCTTGCTTGCGAAACTAAGATTCGAAACCAGGTATCTTGCATCCAATCCACCTTGAGAGTGTCCAAGAATATGAACTTTTCCGGTGTAATTATTAGCTGCCATAGCTACTTGGATTGCTGTTTTCAATTGAGCTGCTCTTGCTGCGGAAGAATTTGTAGCCGTTACAGTAGGAGTAAGAACAGTGGCTCCTTGGGATTGTAGATATGCTGCGTTTCCGCCCCAATAATCTACGATTCCAGTGGATTTACCCCAACCGAAAATACCATGTGTTAATACGATCGGATAAGATCCGGCTAAAGGTTTGCTAGAAGAACCTCCTCCAGACGCGCTCACTGCTCCCGCTGCTAGGAATAGAACCCCAGCTGCCAATAACTTTGCTCTTTTTAACATTCTCCTTAACCCTCTTCTTTTAAACTATTCTCTCTACGGATCTCTCTTCCCTGGGCTTTGGCTTTTCGGAAGGAGTTCTTTTTATTTATAACAAACGATTTATTATTTTAAATAATTTCAAACGTTTGTTATTTGAACTTTCGTCCAGCTTTTTCTGAACTGAAGTTCACAAAGGGAAGTATAGAACAGCGTTAATTTGTCAATTGCGAAAATAAGAGAATTATAAGTGAAAATGAAAAAATAATATTAAATCGATCGTTCAATTAAAAACAAAATTAGAGAATATTCTAATTTTCTAATATGTTTGGATTCAAAAATTATTGTAACGATCGATACAGAAAGGCTAAAAATACGTTAGAGAAACGAAAAACCCAGGCTCTTTCAATGGATTACGGGACAAATGGAACAAGATATAATAGGCACTTCTATTTATTATAATCGATCTTATAAAAACTCGCTTTGTATTTTGTAGCAAGATCTACTTTCTCAGCGAATATGTCCGACCATACTTCTGGATCTTTAATATGTTGCCCAACCAATGTATAAGAGAATGTCATTCTGTCGAAGCTAACTACCAGCATATTCCCTACATCATAACCTTCGCTCGTTAGAGAGAATACTTTTGTATCTTGTCTATTTTTAAACATGCCAGACGGTTCTTTCATTGAAACCCCGTAAGATTTTAAAATGGATTTCACTACAAATCCGCCAAATTTATCGCTTACCAATTGATCTGATTTTTTCAGATGATATTCGACTCTCTGGGATATGAAAGTTATATCGGATTTTTCATCGGCCGGGCTATATTCATATTCGTATTCGATTGTGGAGGTTCCATCTAAGGATATGTATTTATTATACTTTTCGTATTTCTTATAATTGCCCGGAAATATCAGATCGTATTCTTTAAAATCATTCACAGTGATTAATATCTTTCGATCGTCATCGTTCACTGTCTGGCTCACGCATGAGCTAAAAACGAACAACAATAGCATAATTGCTCTTAACATAATTTCCTCATTGATCTACTGTGCAAAAACGGGGCCATTTAATCCGTTTCGCTCTGTAGTTTAGCCTTCTTGTATAATTCCTGAACCTGGAGCATATCTTCGCTCAACGCACCCTTTGGTATATAGATCGAAATCCCCTTTGATAAAACTAAAAAGAGACCATATTTAGCTAATACCAGGTCTTTTATACCTGACCAATTTATCTCTCCGTTAGAATGTTTGCCTTGGATCTTTAGATTTTCTTCTGAGAAAGTAATAATATTCTCAGAATCGAAATCACTCTCTTGGATCAAAAATCTGAACCAATTATATTTGTCCCAATAATGCCAGACAAAGGATACAATCCCACTCACGATCAGCAATAATCCCAAAAGTGAGTGGCTAAAACCTTTTATCATAAATGCAGCAGAAATACCGATCCCGAGAAATATACTAGCTAAACTATAGCGGTTCACATTCTTTCTCTGCTTACTTCTATAATTTATCCAATCAAGCCAATAGAGCTCTAGGTAATTCTTACTAAATTTCCACTTCGCAACGATTTCCATTTCTGTTTTTCTACCGATCCCCATTTACTTGCCTTTATTAAAATAACTGGAATTGATCAGAATTCAGACATCTGGCTTTAGCTTTATTTGGTTTATAAAATAAAAAAGGCCCGCGAAGCGGGCCTCTTATACAAATGAGAATATCTCAGAAAATCTTATTTTCCGGCGCGCTTTCTCATGTTGGCATCTAAATGTTTCTTACGAAGACGTAAACTCTGAGGAGTTACTTCCAAAAGTTCGTCGTCATCCAAGAATTCAATGTTTTGCTCCAAGCTGAATTTGCGAGGTGGAACTAAACGGATCGCCTCGTCCGCACCGGAGGACCTTACGTTTGTCAGTTTTTTCTCTTTTACAGGATTCACTTCCAAATCGTTGTCTCTGGAATGGATACCGATGATCATTCCCGGATACACAGCAGTTTGAGGATCGATTAAAAGTTCTCCCCTCTCTTGGATTTTCCAAAGAGCGTAACCTGTAGTCTCTCCTTGGTCCATAGAGATCAAAGCCCCGTTCTTTCTTCCAGGGATTTCTCCCTTATAAAGATCGAATCTTAGGAAGCGGCTGGATGCCACTCCTTCTCCCTTGGTCTCGGTCACGAAGTATCCTCTGAAACCGATGATCCCTCTTGTAGGAATTACGAATTCTACTCTTGTCATTCCGGACGGGTGAGCATCCATCAACTGTAGCTCTCCCTTTCTACGATTCAACTCGGAGATGATACTTCCGGTAAATTGGTCAGGAAGGTCCATTACGAGATACTCATACGGTTCGAGTTTTTCTCCGTTCTCTCCCTTCTTTATAATTACTTCAGGACGAGAGACTTGTAATTCGAAACCTTCTCTTCTCATAGTTTCGATAAGAACCGAAAGATGCAATTCTCCTCGGCCTAATACTTTGAAACGATCTTTATCTTCCGTTTCTTCCAAACGCATTGCTACGTTGGTTTCCAATTCTCTGTCCAAACGTTCACGAATATTTCTGGTGGTTACGAATTTCCCCTCTTTGCTTGCAAACGGTGAATTGTTTACCATAAAATACATGGAAACAGTAGGCTCTTCCACTTCGATCGCTGGCATAGCAGCCGGTTTTCCAGGTTCACATACAGTGTCCCCGATGAATACATCAGGAAGTCCTGCGATCGCAACGATATCTCCGGCTTCTGCCTCTTCTATCTCGTTACGTTTTAAACCTTCGAAATTGTATAATTTAGTGACCTTTAAAACTTGGGTCTCATCTCTTCCATTTGTTTTAGGAGAGAGCTGGATCACGCTCATCCCACGTTGTAGCTTTCCGTTATAAATTTTACCGATCGCGATACGACCTACATAATCATTATAATCCAAAGAAGTTACCTGGAATTGTAAAGCAGCGTCAATATTGGCTTTTACCGGAGGAACATGTGAAAGTACGGTATCTAAAAGCGGATCTAAATTGGTGCCGGGAGAGTCTTCTAATTTGCTGACTGCCCAACCTTGTTTTGCAGATGCATAAACGATTGGAAAATCCAATTGCTCGTTGGTTGCACCTAAATCGCTAAACAAATCGAAAACCATGTCTACGACCGCGTCAGGGCGAGCACCATCTCTATCGATTTTATTGATCACTAATATAGGTCTATGTCCTAGTTGAAGGGACTTACCCAATACGAATCTCGTTTGAGGCATAGGTCCATCGAAAGCATCCACTAGTAGTAAGCATGAATCTGCTGTAGAAAGAACCCTTTCCACTTCCCCTCCGAAGTCCGCGTGACCTGGGGTATCCACCACATTGATACGAGTGCCTTTATAAACAACTGCTGTGTTCTTGGCCTTGATCGTGATCCCTTTTTCTTTTTCGAGATCATTACTATCCATGATCCTTTCCCCGTCTTCTTTTGCAGTAACTGCGCCGGTTTGGCGTAAGATACCGTCCAGAAGGGTTGTTTTACCGTGGTCAACGTGTGCGATAATGGCTATATTGCGGATTTCCATGCTATGACCAAAATTTACGTAAGGGCCAGGGTGACAAGGTGGAATTTTAGGAAATTCTTTTCAAAGGAGTTAAAATAAGCCGTTTAAAGGCTATTAATAGCCGGTTTTAAACGATCCTAGGAAAAACTGGCATACAAACAAGGAATAACGATATCGCGTTTGTATTATTTCCGCTTATATTATTTAGGAATGGACGGCTGATAAGTTAGATCGATAGGAAGCATTCTATAAAAATCTGAAATTATTTAGAATTACTGGCATGTTTAGGTGAATTCAAGGAAGAAAAAGATAATGATCTTAACCTTTCTGCCTAATCCCCATCTTTCAGCTATTCATCACGACTATAGGAGTCACATTGTTAGAGGGACTATTTTGTTTAGTTAGCTTTATATACGAAAGAGTCCGACAAATTATCATTATGAAAAAGTTGCAGATGGAAAAAGAAAAATCAATAATCTGATTCAAAGAAAAATATCAAAGGCAATCAATTGTTGCTTTTCTAATGATCAAAGACATGCCAGATATTACGTAATTTAAAAAATTGTTTCTAAAGCTAAAGAAGTTAAACGATTTATAACATTAAATCTTCTCCAATAATAGGTCAAACTTCTTGAAATCCATTTAAAATCCTTTCAACTAATAAATGAAAGTCCGTATACGGATTCATTTCATAAAACGGTGTTCCTTTTGGATAATTTTTTAAAGCTTCTCTATGTAGCTTTGTGGCATTTTTAATTGCTGTTTCCAATTGATTCTGCAATTGATAGAAAGTCTGAGCATTGCTTTTGTCATAAACGTATTTATGCTTATTTTTTATATATCTAATTACATCATCACACTTCTCAAACGATATTGCTTGATCTGCAAAGTGCAAGAGAATCCACATTTCAAATGCAATAGAGGAAAACGCTATTGCAACATTCATGCGCCTCGCATAATCGAAGGCTTCCGGATGCTTTGTATACCCATCTCTATCGAAGACGGCCCAAGCTTCATCATCGGGTAATCCGTTTAAATCCCTTACGTCATTTACACTCTTTACAAGCTCCTTTGCAGTATTTTGCTTTGTATTTATGAGAGAAATTTCAACGAAACGTTCTGCCATTTTGCTTTCTTTTATTAAGTTTGAAATATAGGCGTACTCCGATTTATCTTTAGACCCTTCGCATACAATAAATACCCTTTTCTTTACTTGTCGGGCACCTGGCTTTCTCCTACCCTTCGACATAGTTTAATCTAGTGTATCGATAAATTTTTTATAATCTATGTTTGGCAAAGCATCGAAACGACCTTCAAAATACCATTTCACAAAAGGCCCATCTTTCCTAATCTTGTCTTTATCAAATTCATCTAAACAAAATAATTCAGATTCGCCTGTGTATTTTTTTTGAGTAAACCAGATTTGCGGCCGAGTTAACTCTTCCATTAGCTTAGTGTCATGAGTGGCTGCGATTAATTGCGCTCCTAATGGGTTAGATTTTTTGTCACTGAATAATCTGACAATATATCTAGATAATTCATGATGCAAGCCACCATCAAATTCATCCAGTATTAAAACAGAACCTTTCTTTAAAGTTTGCAATATTCGGCCCGCCAAATCATACATTTTTTTCGTCCCACTTGATTCATCCTTAAATAAATCGAAATAAACTAAATCATGAAATTTATTCTCCAATAATATAGGATGCCCTATTTTGGGACGACCTGCCATATCATGAATAAGCCTTAATCGTATATTGTCTGGAATTTTTTTATTAGATTGAAACTCTTCTAAAAATGATTCATCAATTTCTATTTTAATTCTCTCGATATTTAAATCAGCTGCATTAAGAAATCCTAACACAGCTTTTTCAAACTTCTCATCTCCCTTATTAAAGCCTCTAGTTGTATTGTTTGGATAGAAATCATCCTTCGGCATAATCTCCATTTCAAATCCTAATTGTTGTGTCAAAAATCGATACACTGGGAAAAGTTGTTCAAAATTTGAATTTGCGGCTCTAGAGAGAAATAGATTATTCTTTAATAAACTATTTTCTATAACTTTCTTTTCTCCTTTTAAAGAAGTTCCATATTTTATGGTAGATTTCATTCGATCAAATAAAAGAGCCCGCTTATTATGTTCTGAATAAAGGTGTAATGTTTCACGCAATATTTCTTTTTCGTAAAATTGCGTGTAATATTCGTATCTAGTATTATCTGTTATGAATTCGATTCCGAATTCAACAGGTTCAGTTCTTGTTTTTATATCTAAACGGAATGGCTCATATAAAGGTATAATTTCGTCCAACTGCAATCGATCGGAAATACGAACAAAGTAAGAAAGCATAGACAATGCTTTTAATATATTACTTTTCCCTGATGCGTTTGGTCCAAAGATAAGTGTAGTTTTTAGTAATGGAATTTCTCCACCCGTGTACGAAGTAGGAACAACGGTTTTCAACCCTTTAGGTTCATATAAGCTGAGAGTTTGCTCATTTTTAATGGACCTAAAATTTTTAACTGTAAAATTAATAATCATTTGATACGTCAATTAGACTCATTATTTCGTAAATTTTTTACGAAATTGGCCCTCAGGATTAGTATCGAATAAATCTAGATCCGAATCAAGGTATTTTTTTATCAATGAGACAGATTGATACGTTACGGGAGGGAAGAGCATTCCCAAATCTGGACATAAGTATAAGTATCATCATGTCACTTTCCGGGCCAGAATACAACACCTCTTCTCGCTCTACTTATTGGACCTTTCAAAGCACTAATAAATTCCCATTAAGTCGACCCAAAAATTAGTAGAATTTATTTAGCTCGAAGAACGTTCAATGACCTAAAGTAACTTTCTCATGGTTTTTTCAATACGTATGTGAACTTTTGGATCTTAAGCTATCTTAATGTTCAGGTAATGGGATCCTCTCTGTCTCTCCCGGGACATGTGCAAAACGATCCTCTTTCCAATCTATCTTTGCCTGCTCTATCCTTTCCAAAGAACTGGATACAAAATTCCAATACATATGCCTTGGAGTTGATAAAGGAGTTCCTCCCAAGAGAACGATCCTGGAGGTTTCTTCCGCTCTGAATTTGACAGCACCACCTTTAGGATAGATAGCCATATCACCTACGGAGATAATTTTACCTTCTGCGTCTGCTTTTCCTCTGGCAACATAAATGCCCGCTTCTTGTTCGGAAGGCACTGGAAGTTCCACTTCCGCTCCGGCCTCTACTTCTAAGTCAGCATAGAATAAAGGAGAATATACTTTAACCGGAGAAACTTCTCCCATGAAGCTTCCTGCAATTAATCTAAGTTCCCATCCGCCTCCGCTTACTGTAGGCAATGCTTCTCTTTCATGATGAAAAAATTCTGGAGAAGTTTCTTCGAATTCTTTCGGCAAGGCCACCCAAACTTGGATCCCTTCTAAAAAAGTAAATTCAGGATCCAACTTGGATCTTTCGCTATGAACGATCCCGGAACCTGCGGTCATCCAATTCACTTCGAACGGGCGGATATCTTCTACCTTTCCGATACTATCCCTATGAGTGATGACTCCATCATATAAATAAGTTACTGTCGCAAGTCCTATATGTGGATGAGGACGAACTACAAGTTCTGTTCCGGTTTTGATCGGGAAAGGTCCCATATGATCAACAAATACGAATGGCCCAACCGATCTAGCTTCTATCTGTGGAAGGACCCGTCTGACAGAAAATCCGTCTCCCAGATCCTTTTTTTTAGCGATGAGGTATCTCATAATAGTATAGACTAACAGAACAGAGTTCTGGAAATCAGAGCAAGACTTAAAAACGAAATTCTATTTCGAAAAAATAAAAATACTCCGATCCCAAAACTTCAAAATTTAAGAAAAACTAAAGTAAGTAAAATCGTTCGGTTCTATTTTTCGAATCGAAATGAGAAACCTAAGAATAAACGGCTTTTCCCATCTTTATGTTTGATCCACCGGCCCTTCGAGTTTTCCCAGACCTGGACCGTAGAGAGATCGGGATCCAAAAGCCAGTATTCTTTTACACCGAGTCTTAGATAACGTTCTGCCTTTCTTCCCAGATCTGATTTTTTTGTGGAAGGAGAATGGATCTCCGCGATCAGATCCGGAATTCCTTCTATCCATTTTTCCGTTTTAGCAGGGTTTTCAGAAAGTAGAAGAGAGACATCCGGCCTCAAAACATCTTCTCCGTCCGGAAAGAAAACGTCTACGTCGGAAATGATCCGGATAGAAGGATCGTTTCTTAGAAAAGTCCGAAGAGAGAATATAAAATCACCTTGGATGGAATTGTGCCGATAGAAAGGAGAAGGCGCCACGTAAAGAACACCGTCTACCATATCGTAACGAAAACCATCGTCTTCGAGGTTCTTGTAAGAATCGAGATCCACCCGTAGTTGATGGAAACGGGGATGAACTTCCAGAGTAACAGGGGGCATTTGAAAATTATAGGGGTAAGCATAATGGTTGGTCAAGGACAACCTCCTGCATACACGGGTCCGGGTTTGAAAAAACTGATTCAAAAAAAATCGCTTTGGAATGACTTTTCCGGAGAAATGGCCCGGCTCAATTTTCCATATGGCAAAAGAAAGGATAGGCTCTTCCCCGCCCAAAACCACCTCAAAACCCTTGACACCCGCCCTGACCAGTCAAAGCTGGTCAAAACTCGAGAAAACTAGGCCAGTAATACGATGTTCGCGATCATCTCTGTCGGCAACCGACAATTCAAAGTCACTCAGGATCTTGAATTCCTGACTGAAAAAACCGGAAAAAATGCCGGTGAAACCTTCGATGCTAAGGTTCTTCTTTTTGCCGAAAATAATAAGGTACATATCGGATCTCCAGAACTAAAATCCGCAAAAGTCTCCCTGAAAGTATTGGAAGACGTGAAAGGGGAGAAAGTAAGAGGATACGTTTACAAAAAACGTAAAAACTCTCAGAGAACCTGGGGACATAGACAAAAACTTCAGAAAGTTAAGGTAGTTTCTCTTTCGGCAGTTTGATCCGGATTAAGATACTCCGAAAAGGAGAAGAAATTCTCGGTTTGGAATCTTCCGGGCATGCTTCCAAGATGCACGGATCCAAAGGGCAAAATCTTCTCTGCGCCGCTGTCGGGGTACTTATCCAAACTCTTTATCTTCATTTAAGTAAAGAAGGTTTGGCAGAAGAGGCGGTGATTGGGGACGGGCTTCTGGATTTTCAGATCCGTTCCGAAAAAACAACCGATCCAAAAGTCCTGAACGGTTTTAAACTGATAAGAGACGGATTGGAAAACTTGAAGGAACAATATCCTTCAGAAATTGAACTCATAGGAGAATAAACATGGCACATAAGAAAGGTGGCGGTTCATCCAAAAACGGACGCGATTCCCAATCCAAACGTCTTGGTGTAAAACGTTTCGGTGGAGAACTCGTTCTTGCAGGTAATATTCTCGTTCGTCAAAGAGGAACTAGATTGAACCCAGGAAAGAACGTAGGTGTGGGAAAAGATCACACACTCTACTCTCTTGTTGAAGGTCACGTTAAATTTGAACAAGTTTCCAAAACTAAAGTTCAAGTTTCCGTTTACCCGAAATAAGCATTAGATCTCAGATTTAGTGCGTGGAAAAGAAAGGCCTTCCGGGGATTTTTTCCCCTAAGCCTTTCTTTTTTTATTTTAGGGCTCTAATTCAACATGGAAAAGTTTTTAGATGAAGTACTGATCGAAGTTACCGCCGGACATGGTGGAGCCGGATCCATGCATTTCAGAAGAGAGAAGTATGTGGAATTCGGTGGGCCTGATGGTGGTGACGGAGGGATCGGCGGCAATATCATTATCCGTGCGAACCTTTCTATGGTTACCCTAGATCGTTATCTTACTAAGAGAAGATTTAGAGCCCAGGATGGATTTCCTGGAGAAGGTAACGAAAGATCCGGCAAAAAGGGAGAAGATCTAATCCTTTTTGTTCCTCTCGGAACCCAAGTCTTTGACGAAGAAAGTGGCGAACTACTTTACGATTTCGTAAAAGATGACGGTGAATTCCAAGTTGTAAAAGGAGGAAGAGGAGGAAAAGGGAATACCCATTTCAAATCTTCTACTCACCAAACCCCTAAATTTTCTCAACCAGGAGAAGATGGAGAATATAAACATCTACGCCTAAGCCTAAAACTTCTGGCGGATGTAGGAATTGTAGGACTTCCTAACGCAGGTAAGTCTACCCTACTTTCCAAAATTACGGAAGCACATCCTAAGATCGCAGGATACGCTTTCACTACTCTTTCTCCGAACCTTGGCGTAGTAAAAAGAAAGGGTGATATTTACCGTTATACCATGGCGGATATTCCCGGAATTATAGAAGGCGCGAGCAAAGGAATAGGTCTAGGACTTTCTTTCTTAAGACATATAGAAAGGGTAAAAGGTATATTATACGTTTTTGATGCAGCAGCTCTGGACATTAAGGAGGATTTCAAAATGCTTCAATCAGAATTGAGATCTTATAATCCGGAACTTCTCAACCGACCGCATCTGATCGTTTTAAATAAAATAGATATCTGGGAAGACCAGAGTTTTACGGAAGAAGTACTCAAGTCAGTTTCTTCTTTGGGAAGAGTGATCCCCATTTCAGCCCAGGAAGAACTTAACTTAGAAGAATTACTTTCCGTAATGGATTCCACATTCTTTCAAAAAGAATTGGAAGAATTACATTTTAACGAAGAAGAACACCGGGAAAATTCAGATGAATAGAAATGATCTGAACGAGAGAATCAAAACATCCAATAAAATAGTAATTAAGATCGGTTCCGCAAGACTTTCAGGCTCAGAAGAGGAAGTGAATGATTTTCTTTTCAGCCTGGTTTCGGACATACGTTATCTCAGGGATCTTGGAAAACAAGTGATCCTAGTCTCCTCAGGAGCGATCGCCAGAGGAAGAAAACTTTTAGCTACACTTTCAAGCCCGACAGAGGCCGGAGAATCTCTTCCGGAAAAGCAAGCTCTGGCTGCCATGGGCCAAAATCGCCTGGTGAACTTATACGATAGTTTCTTTTCTAAAGTAAATCTTCCGATCGCTCAGATCCTTTTCGGAGTATTGGATCTGGAAAATCCGGAAGGTTTCAAAAATCTGAAAAACACATTCGGCCAGTTACTGGATTGGGGAATCCTTCCTATCGTAAATGAGAATGACTCTGTCGCTACAGAAGAAGTAAAATTTGGGGATAACGACGTTCTTTCCGCGATCGTAAGTCTAATCGTAGAGGCGGATCTTCTCATCATATTGACCGGAGTGGACGGTTTTCTAAAAGACGGGAAACTTATTCCTTTCTTGGAAGAAGTAGGAAGTTCGGAACTTTCTCAAGCGGGGGGCCCGAGCGGTCCAGGCACCGGTGGAATGTATACCAAACTGAAGGCTGCTTCTATCTCGAGTGAGGCCGGAATTCCTTGCGGTATCATCGACGGGAATGTAAAAAATTGCGTGCGTAGTTTTATCGAAACCAATACACTCGGGACATTAGTAGTCTCGAACGGCAAAAAGAAAAATTTTACGGAGGAAGAGATCAAAGCCATCCTCCGAGCCAAACGTAACGGAGGCCAGGAATGATCCAAAGATCCGCCGAATCCATTTATGTGGACGAACTTTGTAAATCTGCAAAGGACGCTTATAGACAAATCCGATTTATAAATACTTCCAAAAAGAATAAAGTTTTGGAAAAGCTCGCCTCTTCTTTGATTTCCAGAAAATCCGAAATCTTAAAGGAGAATGCGAAAGATCTGGAAGCTGGAAAATCCAAAGGGCTTTCTTCCGCTTTACTAGATAGATTAACCTTGGATGATAAAAGGATCCAAAATCTTGCAAACGCAGTTTTGGAGATCAAAGCATTGCCTGATCCTGTGGGAGAAACCGTAAGAGGTGTGACTCTTCCAAACGGAGTGAGATTAAATACTAAAAGAGTTCCTCTAGGCGTAGTGATGGTAATCTACGAATCAAGACCGAATGTTACTATAGATGTAGGAGCTCTTTCTTTTAAATCCGGGAATGCATGTATCTTGCGCGGAGGATCTGAAGCGATCCATTCCAATACGATACTCGCAAAAATTTTTCAAGACTGTTTGGTTGAAGAAGGACTTTCTCCGAATGCGGTCACCTTTGTGGATAGAACGGAAAGAGAATATATGATCCCTTTCTTAAAACAAACTTCCTATATCGACATAGTAGTTCCAAGAGGTGGAGAAGGACTCATTCGTTTTGTTTCGGAAAATTCTTTGATCCCTGTAGTAAAACACGATAAGGGAGTTGTGAATCTTTATATAGATAAAGAAGCAGATCCTAAAAAAGTCTTACCGATCGCAGTAAACTCCAAAGTCCAAAGACCTGGAGTTTGTAATGCTGCAGAAAACTTAATTATACATTCTGAATATCCTTATACAAAGGAACTCTTAGAGGGGCTCGCTTCTAAAGGTGTACAACTTCTTTTGGATCCTCGCTCTTTGTCGATCTTTCCGAAAGGCCAACCTGTTAAAGAAGAAGATTATCTAGAAGAATTTTTAGATCTAAGATTTTCAGTTAAAACAGTTGATACGATCCAAGAAGCGATCCAGTTTATAGAAGTCACAAGTTCCGGTCATACGGAAGCAATCGTAACGGAAGACGTGAGTGCCGCGAATTATTTTGCAGGCTCCTTGGATTCTGCTGCAATCTTTGTAAATATCTCCACTCGTTTTCATGACGGAGGAGAATTCGGACTCGGAGCGGAAGTGGGAATTTCTACAGGAAAACTGCATGTAAGAGGACCTATGGGACTCGTACATCTTACCACTACTACAACTTATGCGGAAGGAGAAGGACAGGTCCGAGGATAAAGGACCTTCTTTTCATGAATTCTTCCGGTATAATCGGAGTCTTCGGAGGGAGTTTCGATCCTCCTCATTTAGGGCACGCTGAGATCGTTCGAAGTTTCTGGGAAAATTTTCCGGAAGCAAATGAACTTCTGATCGTTCCAAATCATGTTTCTCCATGGAAACAAAATAAAAAAACAAGTTCGGAAGAGATCCTAACTCTAGTAAAAGTACAGTTCGAAGGATTTCCTAAAACCAGGATCTGGGACTGGGAGATCCGTAGAGAAAGGCCAAGTTATACGGAAGAAACCGTCTTGGAACTTTTACGATCTACACCGAATGCAAAACTTTCCTTACTCATAGGAGAAGATAATTATTCAGAATTCCATAAATGGAAAAATTGGGAAAATATTTTAAACAAAATACATTCTCTTCTAGTATTTAAAAGGTTCTCCAATTCTATCCCAGAGAATCCGGATCTGAAAGAATATAGGAACAAAATATTCTTCTTAAACAATCGGATCGTCGAGGCAGCTTCTACCGATCTGAGAGAAACACTTTCAGGATCCATCTCGGATCAAAGGAAACCGATTGCATTGTCCGAAGAAGTATGGAAGATCATACTTAAAAATAGATCCTACGCTTGAAGGCTATTTATTTATACTCAGATGATTCCAAACCAAATACAAGAACAGATCCAATACTTTTATAAAATAGTTCCGGAAGAGATCACCAAGACCCGTTGGGAACATAGCATTCGAGTAGCTGAAATAGCAAAGGAACTCGCGGGAATCTATTCTCCTTCCCAAACGGAAGAGGCGTATTTGGCCGGGATCGTTCACGATATTACAAAACAGAAAACAAAAGAATTCCATTTGGATCTTTTTGAGAAACTAGGTGATACCGAGTCTTCTAAACTTCCGGAAGCAGCCTGGCATTCCAGATCCGCAGCATATTATCTGCAAACAGAGTATGATCTTAAAAACGATCTAGTCCTGGGTGCAGTGAAACATCATACTCTTGGCGGGGAAGATCTGAATCTATTGGAATGTATTCTGTACGCCTCCGATTTTTTAGGTTCTGAATATGCGGAAAGGCAAACAGAATACAAAGAGTGGAGAAAGAACGCCAGAGAGAATCTGTATTTAGCCGTATTGAACAAAGCAAAACATACCCTCCAAGACCTTTTGGATCACCAAAAGGAAATCCATAAAAGAACGATTGCGATGTATCATTTCGCCTTAGGGAAAATATCCAATTGACAGAGTTAATTTTTCCCTCTGAATGGGATTCGAGGCTTTGATTTGAGTCCTAACAAACCGGTTCGACCTTTCAATCTTTTCCCTTTATGGATCGCCGCAGGCTTTCTATTTTTAGCATTATTGTTTTTTGTATTCCGAAATTTCAGAAGAACCGGTCTGGACGAAAAGATCAGTTCTGGAAAACCGATCCATATATTATTTCATGCAGTAGGCAATGATGATACGTATGAATTCGGATTTTTAGCTACACTCTTCCCATCCCAAGAAAGAGTCGGGTTATTCTTCTTTCATCCAATCACCACGTTTGAAGATCCTGAAGATAGTTTAGAGCAGATCAAATCTAAAGCTACTTCTGCAGTGAAAGACGCAGTTCAGGATATTCTAGGTTCTAAGCCAAATTATACGGTAAAGATAAACGCTTCTTCTTTTATTCGGATCGTGGACCTATTGGGTGGAGTCACCTTATATACCGATAATCGCACCAATCGAATTTCTCCTTCTTATGTAAGAGCGCCGGGTATGTATTCTTATTCGGGACAGGATGCTTACGATTATATTTCTTATATGGATAAGAAGGAAACTTTGGATTATTTGGATCGGATCAGCAGACAGGAAAGTGCCGTTCTATCGATATACGAAACTTTATATGAGAACAAAGAACTTCTGAATTCTTTTTGGTCGGAAGTAGTTTACGGACTCATAGATTCCGATTTTTCCAAAGAAGATTTTTATACATTATTAAAATTCGCAACTTCTCATAGACTCGCATTCGGGATTACAGAACTTCCGGGAGAACCTTCCTTAGATCCTAAAACAAGAAAATTATTCCTGACTGCAGATCCGGCAAGAGCCTCAGTTGCATTACGAAAATTTCATAAAGACGTATCCGCTGAAATTTTCACCGATGGAGAATATGCAAGAACCGAAGTCCTAAATGGAACTGATGTTGCAGGTCTTGCAAAAGACGTAAGAACTACTCTGGCGGATAAAAGGATCAAAGTCCTTTCCGTAGACAACGCTTGGACCAAAGATATAAAAAAGACGATTATCTTAGATCGTTCCGGAAATACTGCGGTCGCAGATAAAATTTCTTCTATTTTAGAAAAAACAAAAGTATATCATGTATTAAGAAAGGATCTGGGACTGGACTCTACCGTTCTACTCGGTTCCGATATCGAGCCAAAAAAATAAATATGAGCCCTTCCCCTAAAAACAATCCAGAGAACACGATGGAAATCCTAAAAACAGTCCATAAGATCATGCAGGATAAAAAATGCGAAGAGATCGCGATCCTGAATTTAGAATCAGTACATTCTTATTTGAGTTTCTTTTTGATTTGCACAGTAAACTCAGCGGTCCAAGCAAATGCTGTAGCAAGAGAGATCAAAAAAGCATTAAAAAGTTTTAAATTACCTCATAAGGAAACGGACAAAACCGGAACTTCCGCTTCTTCCGGTTGGACATTACTTGACTACGGCGAATTTATAGTCCATATCATGACCCCTGAAAAAAGGGAGTATTATAATCTGGACAGGCTTTGGAGAGATGCGGAAAGAATAGAACTTTCCTGATCTTATACCAATTTTTCCCTGAGATTCTCCCAATTATCCACAGGCAATTCGCAGTGAAATCCTTCACATACATAGGCTTTTACTGCCCCACCTGAATCACGATTTTTTAATAGAGTAAATTTTTCCCCATTTTCTTCCGCCTCTTTATCTGTTGCCCAGACGAGTACGGTCTCAGGTAAGAATATGGAACCAACTCCTTTCCAAATCGGAAATAATTCTTCTTGAGAAGAATATACGACTGCAAGTTCTCTTCCCGGAGATTTACGAAGCCATAATGCGGAAAGCATGTATGGATAATTCATTGGATAAGTTTCTAATTCCTGTTTAAAATAGGAAAAGATGGAATCCGCGTACTGAAGATATTTTTCAGGATCCACACCTAATTTAGAAAGCAGCACAAATGCAGTCGCAAAGGAACTATTTGCGGAAGGCTCCACTCCATCATAACCATCTACTGTTTTTCTAAGTAAAATTTCTGCATCCGTTCCGGAATCAAAAAATGCTCCGGAATTACTTCTGAAAAGTCGGATCGCTTCTTCCGTATATCGGATCGCATTTTCAAGATATCTAAACCCTTTTCCCGCTTGAAAGAGACTTAAAGAAGCAAGGACAAACTCCGCATAATCAGTGCTATACGCTAAGAATCTTGCCTCCCCTTCCCTGTATCTTCTCAAAAGCCTTCCGTCCTCTCGGATCAGATTTTTTTCCAGAAATTTATAGGTTTCCTCTGCTTCTTTTAAAAGTTCCCCGTCTCCGAAAGCCATTGCTGCCTTGGTTAATGCTTTTATATACAGACAATTCCAGGAGAATAGAACCTTGTCATCCCGAAGCGGCCTGATCCTGTGAGAACGTCTTTCTAAAAGTTTTTTCTTATTTCTGGAAATGATCTCTTCTAACTCGGCGCCTTCTAAACCGTGCAATCTAGAAAAGTTCATTCTAAAAGATTCATGAAGTATATTTTTTTCTTCGAAGTTCCCATGCTCTGTGACATTCCAAAATTCTTCCAATAAGGAAGAATCCGCTCCACAAACTTCTCTAATTTCTTCTTTAGTCCAAAGATAAAAAAGGCCTTCTACTCCTTCTGAGTCTGCGTCTTCCGCACTTGCGATCCCTCCTCCGGATAATTTCATATCTCTATGAAGATATTCGATCACATCGTAAGCTGCGTCCTTGTATTTCTCTTCTCCCACTGCTTGGTAACATTCCACAAGAGCTTCCAAGAAAAGAGAATTATCGTATAACATTTTTTCGAAATGAGGAACGAGCCAATGATGATCCGTGGAGTATCTGCAGAGTCCACCACCCACTTGATCGTAGATCCCGCCCTTTTTCATGGCGATCAATGTTTCTTCTACCATCTCCAATGCTTTGGGCTCTCCGGTAGATTTATAATAACGTAATAAAAAACTAAGCCCCATACTAGGCGGGAACTTATTCACGGAATTGGATTTAAAACCTGCATATTCAGGATCGTAAAATCGATCGTACAATAGATATCCGTTCTCGAAAACCGCAGAGTTAGGTAATAAAGTTTCGGAGTTCGCCGAGTTTGCTTTTGTTTCCTCGGATTCTTTCAAATGTTTGGTTAGATCTTCGGAAGCTTCGAGTAATTCTTCCTTTTTCTCCTTCCATAAACCGCTTATGATCCCCAATACATCCGTAAAACTTTTTCGCCCGTATTTAGGGACCGGAGGAAAATAAGTCCCGCCGGTAATCGGTTTCCCTTCAGGCGTTAGGAACATATTCAAGGGCCAACCTCCCTGCTGTCCCATGGCATGTAACGCATCCATATAGATCCGATCCACATCCGGCCTCTCTTCTCGGTCCACTTTGATGGAAACGTAATCTCTATTTAAGACCTCGGCAGTGGTTTCATTCTCAAACGATTCCTTCTCCATTACGTGACACCAATGACAAGTGGCGTATCCTATGGATAAAAAAATCATTTTGTTCTCGGATTTTGCCTTCTCAAAGGCTTCCTGAGACCAGGGAAACCAATCCACAGGATTTGCAGAATGTTGCAGTAGATACGGACTTTTTTCGGACGCTAGTCGGTTCAATTTTTTATCTGGAGTTTTCATCGATTTCCGCTCTATTAGACTTTTACTTTAGATTTTTCGATTTGGCAAATTCTTCCGAACCAAAAACCATGCTCCGTAGGAAGATCACCGCCATTATGCCTAGGCCTGCAAGTATTCCTTCGTTAAGGAAATTTTATCTGCGACTGTTGCTCATCGGCGCTTTCGGTTTTCCTTCTTTGCTATTCGCACAAGAACTTGACCCAAGCGTCCAGAACCGACCTAAAATTCTTAAACTTAGTTTGAAAGAAGCGGTCAATTATGTCCTAGCGAATAATATCACTGTTCGGAACGCAGGAATGGAATTCGTAAAAGCGGATACGGCCGAGCTAAAAAATCTATCTCAATATGCATGGACGCTGGTCGGCGGTTTTTCGAAAACAAAAACTAATCTTCCTCTGAATAATAATAACGTTATCTCCGGAACAAAGATCTCTAACGATAGAGTTAGCGTTGGGATCCAAAAACAATTCGAGACCCAGACCTATTTTAGTTTAGAACTCAGCCATACTCGATTTGACGCGGATGCATTTGAGACACAAGCAGCTGCAAGTAGGCTCGGTTCCGTAGGTGCTTATCTTGCTGCCCCTCCTCAATACACAGATGCATTGACCCTTACCTTAAGTCAGGAATTATTAAAGTATGCGTTCGGAGAAACTGAGAAGGACCGGCAGAAGGTTTTAAAACAAAATGCTGTTGTTCGTCGCGACGAACTAGTCAATATTCTCGCTCAGCTTGTTGTAAAAACTCTGGTGGATTATTGGAGCCTAAGCGTTTACGATTCCCAGGTAGAAACTTTTGATAAATTAGAGAAGAATACTCGTAATATCCGAGATCTTACTATTAGAAAACGGAACTTAGGACTTTCAGAAGGTTTCGAAGTCAATCAGTGGAATAGTGCTCTTACTCAAACTGAAAATAATTTAGAAAGAGCTAGGCTTGCAAGAGCGGAAGCGGAAAGAAATTTAATCCGCGTTTTAAATGTAGATCCTAGTTCTAAAATTTCAGGAATTACTGATCTTAAGGAAACCATCCCGAACGATATAGATCCTACAAAAGATTATCAATATGCTTTAGATCATAGGATCGACCTGAAAAATTTGATCCGCCAAAGACAGATCGCAGAACTGGAATTAAAGATCAAAAATGCAGAAGATAGACCTTCTCTAAAGGTTACAGGAAGTTACTCTACCAGAGGCCAAACATTCCTAAATCCTCAGACAAATTACGTGAATCCGGAAACAGGTATGCAATCCTTCCGTTTTCCGGAAAAAACCCTGAACTTTGCCTTCTCTTATCCTCTATTCGATAGCGGGATCCAAACGGATATTAGAGATGCAAAACTTAAAGTGGATCTTTTGGCAAAACAAGAGACCGAACTTAGAACTCTTATCAAGGAAGAATTGGATAATCGCTATTATTCCATCGTTGCTGGAAAAGATCTTTTAGAAACGGCAAGTACTCGCAGAGAAGAAGCTGATAAATTTTATAAAGGTGTTCAAGCTCGTTTTAACCAGGGACGATTTACGGCAGTTTTAGTAAAATCTGCTTTGGATGGTCTGATCCAAGCCGAGTTACAAGTCGCTCAAGCAAGGATCAATTTTAATGTGGATATCATCCGCTACGAATTAGCGAGAAACTCTGTCTTCGAAAAGTTCGGAGTGAATGTGGACCAGATCGTGGACACCATCATCAAGAACGAAATAGAAAAAGCCAGACAAACTTCCCAACAAAATAATTAATATTAAGCTTTTGGAATAGAGGGGATTTCCAATTGGATCGGTTCCCCTTCTAACGCTTTCAGAAATTCGATCAAATCTTTCTTATCCTGCTCGGACAATTCAGCAGGTCTTAACATAGGATCATGCACCGCTTTTGAATGCCCACCTTCCGCAAAATGGTTCACTGTATCTTCGATAGATCCGAAAATCCCGTTATGCATGAATGTTTTCTTTTTGGTCACATCTCTTAATGTAGGAGTTCTGACCTTATCTTTTATGCCTGCAAGTCCCGTAGTATGTAATTCGGAATCCGAAAAATTAGGCCCTTGGTGACACTGGATACATTTTGCTTTGTTCTGAAAAACATCCCAACCACGGATCTGTGCAGGAGTTAGAGCGGTTTCTTCTCCCATAACAAAACGATCGAAATTTGAATTTTTACTTACGATCGTTCTTTGAAAAGTGGATAGAGCGAGTACGATCCTTTCTCCTGTGATCTCAGGAGTTCCGAAAGCTTTTTCGAAAAGTTCTTTGTAACCTTGGATAGCCGCCAATCTCTGAGCTAATTTTGCTTCATGTTGGAACATCAGCTTAGCATGTACTTTTTCTTTCACTATATCTTCTAGTTCACTCGCCTCCGGATCTTTGAACACATCCTTGTATAGAGCAACGTTCGTGAGTGAAGGAGCAGGATTATGGATTTTAGTTCTAGGAAAACCATCTGCGATGGAAGGAGAATTGTGACAAGTCGCACAATTTACGTCTTGGTTTATTGAAAGCCTGGAGTCGAAGTATAAGGTTTTACCTAACTCTACTTTCTCTTGATTATAAGGATTATTGCTTGGATGGATTACGTTCTTAACTACGAATTTTTCCAACTCGGGGATCGGCTTCTTTTCCTTACATACAATCAATCCTAAGATAGAAAGTATCATAAGTAGAAGAAAAAAAATACGCTTCATGAGGTTTCGTGCCCAGGATAGGTGAAATAATACCTCTGTCAATCTCCTAATCAAAATCTTTCCAAAGGCTCCTTGAGACAGTTTCTCAAAGAAAATCCAATACTTTGTCACAAGCAAGATAGCAACTTCGTCTTGTTTTCAGAACCGGAGGCAACTATGTCAAAGAAGAAAGTATTGATTATCGGAGGCGGTTACGCGGGAATCGCGGCTGCAAATAGATTGTCCCGTAAAAATTCAGAAGTAGAAATTACTCTGATCACTGCGGAACCGATCTTTAGAGAAAAGATAAGAAACCACCAAGTAATTGCAGGGACCAATGGAAAAAATTTCCAGATCAGAAATTTATTGAATCCAAAGGTAAGTCTTATCATCCAAAGAGTGGAAAAAATATTTCCACAAGATAATAAAGTGCTCTTAAATGATGGAACATATTTCGAATACGATTACCTGGGTTATACTGCAGGAATGAGAGCAGGAGATCCAGGAACAAAAGGGATCAATTATTTCTCGGTCGCGAGTTTCCAAGATTCGGAACGTTTAAGAAAGGAATTAGCCAACCACCCCGATGCAAAAGTTACCGTATTAGGCGGAGGACTTTCCGGAATAGAAGTGGCAACAGAACTTGCTGAAAACTATCCATCTGCACAAATAACACTTTTGGATTCGGATAAGATCGGAAAAAATTTCTCTTCAAACGCAGTTCTTTATATGAAAGAAGTGCTGAAAAATCTAAAAGTAAACCTGATCGAAGGAGAGAGAGGCGAACTTCTGTTAGAAGATAAGATCAAAACTTCTAGCGGAACTCAAGTCCCTCATGATTATTGTGTCATTTCCGCGGGCTTAGTCGCTTCCGATCTGGGAAAAAATTCAGGATTAGGATCCAATAAGATCGGACAGATATATCTAAATGAATACATGCAAGTTCCTGAATATTCCAATATTATAGGTGCCGGTGACGGGATAAAAGTTTCCGGAGAAGAATATTCCTATTTAAGAATGGCCTGTGCGACTGCGCTTCCAATGGGAATTTATCTGGGAGAAAGGATCTCCAACTTATTAGGGAAAAAATCCGCGATAGGACAAAAACCTTTCCAATTAGCATACGTAGGACGTTGTGTAAGTTTAGGAAGAAAAGAAGGACTATTCCAATTCTTAAACTATGATGATAGTCCTAAGGAGAAATTTTGGACTCGAAGATTGGGAGCAATTGTGAAAGAGCTTATCTGCAAATTCACGGTCTTCTCCTTTAAGGCCGAAAAGTATTTCGATTTTTATTCGATTCCTCAACCTAAAGAGAAACTTTTAGTTAAACAAAACGAAAGATTAGTAACGGCAGAAAAATGAGCACCCAAGAAAGACTAGATCATTTTATAGAACATAAAGGTTTGGTCTTCGGGATCGCTTATAAGATGACCGGAAGCGTAACGGAAGCGGAAGATATCGTTCAGGAAACTTTTCTTAGATGGGAAAGATCCAAAGAAGAAAAGATCAAGTCTCCTAAAGCGTTTTTATCGACTGTTGCCGCGAGACTTTCCATAGATTCGCTCAGAAAGGCGAAAAGAAAAAGAGAGACCTATATAGGTCCATGGTTACCGGAGCCTATGGCTCCGGAACCTGTATACGAGCAGCCCGACTCAGAAACACTGGATCTCGCATTTTTACATCTATTAGAAAAACTGAATCCGATTGAAAGAGCCGTATTTTTACTCAGGGAAACATTCGAGATGGATTACGATTCCGTTTCCAAGGTAGTAGGTAAAAATCAGGAAAATTGCAGACAAATCCTAAAACGTGCCAAAGAAGCCTTAAAATCCGATCGCAAAAGATATGAAGCCCCTTCCGAAAAGAGAAGAAAGATCTTCAGAGATTTTCTATTAGCTTCTTCCAAAGGAAATCCGGATCTATTAGTTCCTTTTTTAAAAGAGGAGATCATACTTTGGTCAGACGGTGGAGGAAAAGTAAACGCAGCAAGAATTCCTATTATAGGAAAAGAAAGGGTTTCTCATTTCTTCCATCGGACCAGTAATAATCGCTTCAAATATAGTTTGGATTTCTATTTTGGAATGGTCAATGGAAGTGAAACATTGATCGGTTATCATAAAGATCAGCCTGCATACCTGCAAAGTTTTTTGATCGATGAAGACCGGATCGCACGGATCTATAGTATATTAAATCCGGACAAACTCAAAAGTTTCGAGAATAAAGACGATCTAATAAACAAAGGATTGATCTTCCCAGTAGAAACATTTCTTCTTTTTCCGCAAACTTATCAAAAGGGGCTCTCCAAATGGATCAACCCTGTTGTTAAATTAGTAAAATGGGCAATCAAGATAAAAACGGATTAACATAGGATAATCCCTTTCTCGCTTCTTAAACTCTTCGTTTCTTGACTGATCTTCTTTTTCATAAGAAGATCTAACCATGAAAACAGCATACTATTTTACCTGCCTTGTATTCGGCTTGTATCTATTGCAATGTAACGGGAGTGAGAAAATGGAAACAGTATTAGAAACGCCTACGCCGGCCCTAAAGAAACCAACGGGATTTTTTCCTTCTAAAATCGGAAAGATCGCATATTGGGTAGAAGGGAAAGGCAAACCGATCTTCCTACTCCATTCCGCAGGTCATGATCATTACGACTATGAATCCATAATCCCAACTTTATCAGAAAAATATAAAGTGATTTCTATCGATTGGCCTGGCCACGGGCTTTCAGACAATCCCCAGCCCACATCTTCCGCTTCCGCAGTTGAATATGCGGAAATTCTTCCGGACCTAGTTCAATCGTTGTCACCGGAAGGAGCAGTATTTATCGGAAATTCATTGGGAGGATTCGCTTCTTTAAATCTGGCACTTAAAAAACCGGAATTGGTGAAAGGCCTTGTGATCGTAGACTCAGGTGGTTTAAATGATCCGGATTGGCTAACTAAAAGTTTCTCCAGCCTAAAAGGAAAAGTTTGGTTCACAAGTCTTGTCTGGAATTTTTTTCCGAATCAATACATCAAGATCCGTAATAAATACACAGAATCCATTCTTTCTAGAATTAGAGAAAGGGAGAATATTGAAGAAGCTAAAGAAGTAAATGCAGCCATTTGGAGAAGTTTTTTAGATGAAAGACATGATCTACGAGAACAAGTCTCCAAAATAAAATCACCTACATTGATCATTTGGGGAGAATACGATCCTGTGATCGATCCAAAGTTAGCGACTAGGCTTCATGAAAAAATACAAGGCTCTCGTTTGAGTCTTTTAAAAACGGGCCATGTTCCTTTTGCGGAAAATCCTAAGGAATTCCTGAAAGTTACCCTGCCTTTCTTGGATTCACTCTAGGACGTTTTTAGTTTTTTCAGAATAATTAGATTTGTAAAATTTCCGTCTGCGATCTTTCTTTAGAGAACTCGTAAACGGAAATCTACATGGAACAGAAAACTCTTACCTGGAAAAAAATTTACGAAACCGTGAATCGAATCTCTCCAATACCAAAGGAAATCTGGGAAAAATCGGAAAAATTATATACCTTCCGTAAATTGGAATATGGAGATTTCTTAGTGAAACAAGGAGCTAAAGCTTCAGAATTTGCATTCGTATTTTCCGGTGTATTGAGAGAATACTATCTCACTGACCAAGGAAACGAATACATCAAAAGTTTCAATTTTCCAGGAGACTTTACTGGATCTTACTTTGATCTACTTTCAGAACAACCTTCCACCTGTAATATTAGAGCAATCACAGACTGTGAACTTGCAGTGGCAAAATTCTCCGAATTCAGGGAGTTATTTTCTCAAGATATTGCATGGGAAAGATTGGGTAGGATTTTCGCTGAGAATTTATTCTTAAAAAAAGCGAAAAGAGAATATGAACTCTTAGCTTTAAGTGCAGAAGAAAGATATGAATTACTTCTTAAGACAAGGCCGGATATAGAAGAGCTTGTTCCTCAATATCATATCGCTTCTTATTTAGGGATTACTCCTGTTTCCCTAAGTAGGATCCGGGCTAAGAAAAAAATTTGAATTGAACTTTGCCCCAACTTCTTTACAAAACTATCTTAACTTATGATATCCATTGAGAAGGTAAGAAAACTAGCTTTATCTCTTCCTGAAGCAAAGGAAGAACCTCATTTCGAAAAAACTTCCTTTCGGATCAAAAACAAGATATTTGCGACGGTTGACGCAGAAGAAAAAAAAGTAGTTCTGAAATTCAATCAAGATGATCAGGATTTTTTCACATCAGCTTCCAAAGGTTCCGCTTACCCGATTGATAATAAATGGGGACAACAAGGATGGACCTGCGTCGAAATGAAAAAGGTAGATCCTTCTTTATTTAAGGATATGTTAATAGTTTCTTATTATGGTGTTGCTTCTAAGAAGTTAAAAGAGGCAGTGAAAGGCAAATTGCCTTCTTACAGATAATTCGCATTTTGAAGTTTTAGTACAAGATTTGTTTTTATGTTGGAGCTCCTACGTGAATTAAAATCCGCCCCCACCCTTCATTGGGATTGGGGGGAGTGGCCCGTGGGAAAGCTGACTTCGAACTATCATAAAATTCAAATTTAGTCAATCTAAGAATAGAACATAAAAGTTTGTAGGAGCTCCTACAAACTCTTTCTAAAATTTTAGTTGCTTAAAGATCCGATCTGTGTTACGCGAAACGAACCCTGCGAAGGTACCACCAACCGGCCCCCACCCAAAAATGGCGGGGACTACTCTGCTCAATTTTCCTTTGGAACGTGGAATCCGTATTCAGCAATGCTGAAGTAGCATAAAACACCTCTTTCTACGAACAATGCTTTCTAAGAGAATAAATTTAGTTGGCAGATTTTATCAAATCGCTCGATAGTATCGATTAAATCCGACTATTGGAAATTTCTTGAATGCTCATAACTGAGAATGCGAATTACAGACATCGTTTTCCGATCGTTACCGTATTATTAATCATAACGATGGGACTTATACTGGGTTTCGGAAATGTTATTGATCTAGCATTTGTCCCATCTCAAGAGATCAGCCTGAGTGTAATCGCGAGTATCTTTACCCATTCAAGTATTGTTCATTATATAGTGAACATGTTATACTTATACATATTCGGTGACAATGTTGAAGATGTAGCCGGACATGCATTATATCTCATCATTTTTATTGTTTTAGGAGTAATAGCTAATCTGCTCTATATGTTAATACATTTAAATTCCGATCACCCTGTCGTAGGTGCATCAGGAGCTATATCCGGAATTTTAGGTATGTATTACGTACTTTTCCCGAATGTAAAAACATCGTTTTACATTAAATGGGCTTCTATTGAAGAGATCCCCGCATCGATTAGTTTACTACTTTGGTTCGGTATTCAACTTATGATGTCGGCGCTAGAGTTGTATTTACTGAATGGATTGGGAATCGCTTTCACTGCACATATCTCAGGCTTTTTGGTCGGAATGCTATTCGGATACATATTCTTAAAATTGGGTTTTTTAGATCGGCACGAAGAAAGAATTCGTCAATCTAGTTCAAGTTCATTGACCGTTATCTGCCCTTCATGTAACACTCCTAAAAATGTTAAAAAGTATGGGAAATATTTCTGCCTTGCCTGTAAATCGGAGTTCTATTTTGATAAATATGGAAAGAAACTTTTGTAAGTTTTTAAGGCCCTTTTCACGGTTAGGTTCTTCTTCACAATTTCGCAAACATCAATTTTAAATAATATTTATAGTAGGCTCCTACCTATATTATAGTTCACGCAAAGCCGCTAAGGAAAAGAAGATCATTACTTTAAAAAATGAGACCTTCTTAATCTTTTGCGTCTTAGCGTGAAAAAGTCTTCTATAATAAATCTCCGATCTAGTACTGCGGTAGGGATACGAAGGGGAAGTTTCGAAGAAACCGAAGCGAAGCGTAGCCCGACCCGAGCAATCCCTAAGGAATGCGAGGGGCCGCCCAAATCATTTTGTAGGAGTTCCAACATTGTAAGAGTAAGCAGAAATAAAAAAGGCGCCGGAATCGACGCCTTTTAGTAGAATTTCCTAATTTAGAAAAAAGGAAATTATTTTGCGGAAGCCGCCTCACGAATAACGTAAGCAGCGATCTCGTTCTTTTGGATCTGAGTGGTTCCTTCGAAGATACAAAGGATTTTTGCATCTCTCATAAGTTTTTCTACAGGATATTCTTTAGTGTATCCGTATCCACCGAAGATCTGAACCGCATCAGTAGCAGCTTTCATTGCTGTTTCAGAGCAATAAGCTTTAGCGATCGCAGAATATTTAGGTAAACGAGGATCTTCAGCATCGGACATACGAGCAGAAAGATAACAGATCTGACGAGCTGTTTCCACACCGATAGACATATCAGCAAGCATGTGTTGAACCGCTTGGAAGCTGGAGATCTTGGATCCGAACTGCTCTCTTTGGCGAGCATATTTAGAAGCGTGATCTAAAGCAGCTTGAGCAACACCCACTCCCATCGCTGCAACGTATGGACGAGAAGCGTTCAGAGTTTGAAGAGCGTAAATGAATCCGAGGTTTTCTTTTCCGATCATAGTAGCTTCTTCAACTGCACAATCTTCGAAGATGATCTGACGAGTGTCAGATGCACGAATTCCGAGTTTATCTTCTTTTTTACCAACGATCAAACCTGGGGTATCACGTTTTACGTAGAAGCAGGAAACTCCACGAGTTCCACGGCCTTTATCAGTGTAAGCAAAAACGGTATAAGCTCCTGCGCTACCACCACCGGTAATCCATTGTTTGGTTCCGTTGATGACCCATTTGTCGCCTTTTTTAACTGCAGTAGTGCTCATACCAGGAACGTCGGAACCTGCACCAGGCTCAGAAAGACAGAAAGAAACTCCGTATTCTCCGTCGATAACCGGTTGAAGCCATTTTTTCTTTTGTTCATGGCTCGCACCTTTCATGATAGGAAGGATCCCTAAACCGGTGTAACCGAAACAAAGGCTGATCCCGAGGCATCCTCTGGAAAGCTCCTCAGTTACTAAACACTGCTCTACAGAACCAAGTCCCCATCCACCGTATTCTTCGGGGATAGTGAGTCCATTGACTCCTAGCTCGGTTCTCATTCTATTGATAAGTTCTTCTGGATGTTTGTTTTCTTCGTCCCAGTGGATAGCAACTTCATGGGTGATTTCTTTCTTAACGAAAGCACGAATCGTGTCCCTAATCTCGATTTGCTGCTCAGTCAGTTCCTGATACATTTTTGCCCTTCTTGCGAGAGTTTCTAATCCTAATTTTTCGCCAGGGTCGATTCCATCAAGAAAAACATCGAAGAATAAACGTTCATTTTATCCCTAATGGGACAGAATTCCTGGAATTCTAGTTATTTTAGCTCATTTTGGCGATTCAAATGCATATAAAAAACAGAACGTTCGTTCTGTTACTAACTATTAGAGAAAACTTTCCAGAAATAAATTGAATAAGCGAATTTTTCCGAAAAGGAGGAGAAACAAGAAAGATATGGGCGACTCCTCACTTCGTTCGGACCGCGCTGCTTCGATTTCGCTATCGCTCATCCGGGCTTTGCCCGGACTAAAGATCTGCGCATCGCTGTCGCGGTACTAGATTCGAAATTTATTCCGAAAGTTTTTTCACGCTAAGGCGCGAAAGATTAAGAAGATCTTTTGCTAAAGCAATGAGAGCTCCTATATAGATCGAAATTCTACCCACCCAATCAAACGACCTGTGGGAAGCAAGATTCCTGAAAGGTTGCCGACTCTGTATAGTCCTATATTGCGGAATTCGGATTCCCCGTTCCAAAGGAAAATTGAGGAGAGTAATCCCCGCCCAATCGAGCGACCCGTAGGAAGCGAGATTCCTGAAAGGTTGCCGACCGAAGGAAGGCAAAATTTAGAATTAACACGCTGCACTTTAATAAATACAAATTTTGGGTGGGGGCCGGTGCGGTGGTACCTTGTTGCGACTCAGCGCGGCTGGTCGTTTTCTCACTCCCTATGGGTCGCTCAAAGGGCGGTACCTTACGGTCACAAAACTCGACTTAGCATATTTTCAGCTTTTGATCCAGCACAATTTCTGTCTTTTAACAATGTAGGAATTCCTACAACGGAATCTAAATTCCAAAACTTCTTTACATCTCGAAAAGAAGATGTTCCATTACTGCCCATTCACCCTTATGAATAAAGATACTAAGAAATACAATTCTTCACAAACCAAAGAAGAAAAACTTATCTGTGAAGTACTTGCATCGGAAATTAGTTCTCATCTCCCGGATGCAGAAAATAAAATCTGGCATGGCCATCCGGTATGGTTTTTGGAAGGAAATCCAATAGTAGGCTATAGCAAACTTAAAACTTGCATTCGATTATTATTTTGGAGCGGACAATCTTTCGATGAAGAAGGATTGGAACCGGAAGGATCCTTCAAAGCCGCCGAAGTTCGTTATACTAGCACAGATCAAATCAATAAGAAGGATCTAAAACGCTGGGTAAGTAAGGCCAAAAAGATCCAATGGGATTATAAAAATATAGTTAAACGTAAAGGTGTGCTCGAGAGATTGAAATAGTTTCAATCTTCTTCTCTGTAACTTGCTATAAGATTAAAAGCTCTCGTTGCCCTAGGAAACTTTTGCTTTATGCAAAGATATTCCCCGCCCACATAGGGTGGGGGCCGGTGTGGTGGTACACATTTTCGATCAAAAAGAGAGTGCCAATTCAATTGGCCAACTCGGCTGATCTAAAGATCAACGACTTGCCATGCAGTCGCCTGCTCGCTTCCTATTTTGTTTCATTTAGTCTGATCGTGTCTATTATAGATTTTGCTTCATTACATTCAGCAACCCTTCGGGCTTCTCAGTTCCTATGGGTCGCTCGAAGGGTCGCTGCGCAGGGGTGGGGGCCGGCCGGTTGGTGGTACTCATTTCGTTTGCAGAAAATCTCGTATCACAATTTCCGATTTTATTCAAGAGAAAACTTCCGTTTAGATCCATGTAGGAATTCCCACAAATGAATTTGTATTCCGAGATCGTTCTTCTTGAACAAATTTAAGAATATATAACTTTTTTATAATTCTTTTTATTTATCACCAATACTTTGGTGCCCGGGGTGAACTTGGATCTTAGGAAATTTCAAGGAGATCTGCTTGAGATAATTTAAACTTTCTATATTTGCTTCTCGATCCTTTGTGTATTCCCCAGGAGGAACTTGATTTTCCCAACCCCATTTCGTATGGCAGGTATCCCCTAATACCAACTGAGATCCATTAGTCGACTTAATCAAGAATGCAAGACTTCCTGCAGTATGCCCAGGCACATATATTACATAGAAGGATTTATCTCCAAAGTAGTCCAAGATGCGAGTCGTCTTTCCATCTTTGGTATCGAATTTTAATTCTGATAAAGAGATGTTCTCACCTAAAATCCGATCTGTCGCGGATTGCACAAAAAGATGAATGAAGCGAGAATCGGCAGATTCTCCCGGGCCAGTAATCAGAGGAGTTCCTGCAGGAAGGTCCAAACTCCCGAAGATATGATCCATATGCATATGAGTAAGAAATGCACCTTCTACTTTTTTGGGATCTTTAGCCAGCCACTCTTGGATCGTAATTTTCGTTTTCAACTTATCCCCATTCATTCGAGAAGAAATAAATCCAGGGACAGGCCATTCTTCTTGAGGTTTGCGGAAACCAGAAGACATTCCGGTATCAATGATATATCTTCCAAATTTTGGATGATCGATCACATAAAAATAAATTTGGATCGGCTCTTTTCCAGGTTCCAAATTCGCAGCTACTGCTTTCGGGTCCTTTAGATGGATCAATCCGTTTCGTTCTGCAACCCAATCAGCTGCCAGGATTTTCTGAAAACGGATCGGCCCTTTCTCGGAAAGATCCAAAGTTTCAAATTCGGTAGGATTTCCTTGTGTTATTGGGGTAGATCGTTTAGAAGTTACGGCACAAGCCCCAAGGAGAAGGAAAGGAAGAAAAAGGTATAAGAATTGTTTCGGTTTCACAAGAGAATAGACCGACATGCCTTAAATTAGGTCCAAAACTTTTTTCTCCGAGTAGGGATTCCTAGGTCAAATAATGATTTTGAAAACCATTCTTACAAAAGTATTTCATTCGATCATTGAAAACGGAAATTCCATTCCTTCGAATCCCGAAAGGCAGATCCCTACCCAATCGAGCGCCTCTAGAAAACGAGATTCCGAACCGGTGGCAGAATGCCAAACAAGTCGGTCCTTAAAAACTACTCATATCATTCCTATTTAAAAATTTTCAGAAAGGCAGATCCCCACCCTAGATCCCTTTCAGGGTGGGGGGTGGGAGGCGGGAAAATTTTCTCATACAATAAAATCGCAAATTTTTCAATTCCTTTTTCATCGCCATCCTCTTGTAGGAGCTCCTACAAATGAATTTGCGTTCCGGGTTAGAAGGAAGGAGTTGCCAGAAGCAGATAGTATTCTATCAAGATCTACGAAATTACTATGGCCTATCCTCTATTAAGATTTACTGGAGCAGTTAAAACCGAACCTAAGATCGATATATGGTTCTCCGAAGTTTCTCGTGAGTTAGGAAATATTGCCCAGGAATGGTTTTCTATTCTACGCAAATCCGGTCCGGATGTATTAGAACTCATTCATGATGAACTTGCAACAGTTTGCATAGAAGATGCGCCGTTTGCGTATGTAGGAATTTTCCAGGCTCATGTAAGTATCGGATTCTTTCATGGCGCCTCCTTAAAAGATCCAAAACATCTTTTAGAGGGAAAAGGAAAATATATGAGACATGTAAAAATTAAGCCAGACATTTCAATCGATGATTCAGCTTTAAAAGTTTTGATCAAAGACGCATATAAGGATATTAAAGAAAGATTATTAATGGAAAGAACTTCTTAAAAAGCCCCAACCTGAAGTAGGTCATTCGAATAGAAAGGAACTTCCTCGCGGCAGCGATGCGAAGGGGAAGTCTGAAAGACCGAAGCGGAGCGTAGCCCGTAGCAGCGCGGTCGCAAGACTTGTCTTGCGAGCCGCCAAAAAATTGAATTAAATCACTTTATCTTTTTTTAACTCTTCTATTTCCGATTCGGAGTAGCCCAATGATTTCAAGATCTCCAGATTATGCTCTCCATGATCGGGAGGGTCCATTCTATAAGTCACCTTACTTTCCGAAAATGGAAAAGGGGATCCGAATTGGATATAATCTCCGTATTGTTTATGAGTTCGATCCAGGATCAGCCCCTTCTCTCTCATCACTGGATCCTTGGAAACCTCGTCCATAGTTTTGACAGGTGTAAGACAGGAATCAGGATTTTGAAATATAGGCTCCAAGTCTGCATAGGTCTTTGATGCAAAGTATTCTGTTAAGATCTTTTTCCATTCTGCAAAATGAGTTTCTGCGATCGGCACTTTTTCCAAATGAGAATCGAGTCCGGATTGTCGAAGGAATGTTTTAAAAAACATTTCTTCTAAGGCTCCCAATGCTACCCAACGTCCTTCTTTGGTTTTGTATGTAGAATAATTCGGAAGTTTCCCGGATAATAATTCATTTCCACCTTCCGGACTTTTTCCTGTCGCAGAATAGATCCCTCCGTAAAGAGATATAAATTGTAAGGATGCCTCCATCATGGAAATAGCGATCTTTTGTCCTTTACCCGTTTTTTCGCGATAATATAACGCAGCCAAAATAGAAGAAAGAGCGGTTAACGTTCCTCCCCCGATGTCCGCCAATTGGAAACCAGGAGCCTGAGGATTTTTTCCAGTTTGGTCCAGAACTCCCGAAAGAGATAGATAGTTCAGATCATGTCCCGCAAAATCTCTATATGCTCCAGAATCACCATAACCGTAAATACCACAGTAAATGAGTTTCGGGAATTTTTCCTTTAGATCGTCATAGCCGAGTCCCATTTTGGAAAGCCCGTCCGGTCGAAAACCTTCCAACAAAATGTCTGCGTCTTCTAATAATTTGAATAAGATCTCTTTTGATTTTTCTCTTTTAAGATTGAGTGTGATCGCTTTTTTATTTCTGTTCAACATTAGATACAAAGATGGAGCTCCGTTTGCCTTCTTGAACATCACCCTTGTGGCGTCCATTGCTCTCGGGTTCTCTATCTTGATCACCTCTGCGCCCATATCTCCTAAATACATGGAGCATAAAGGACCAGGAAGTAATAAGCTTAAATCTACTACCTTAACTCCTGCAAGTGGACCTTTGTTCATTTTTATAACTTCCCTAATGATAAACTTCGGACCTGTTTAGTTTCGAAGGCAGAGAAGAAAAGTTTTTTTTGATCTGAAAAACAGTGTTCAATCGATTCCTTCTTCGAACAACTCTTCACTCGTTTTTCCCCAACGCCACTTAGTATAATCTTCCGCAGTAGCGAAAGTATAACCTTCTTCTTTTAATTTTTCTATAATAAATGGTAACACTTCTTTCGTAGTAGGATGAGTATCATGAAATAATATCACGATCCCCTGACCTTCCGTTTTCGAGACCAAGGAGTTATAGATCCGATCCATTTTTCTTCTGAAACTTTGATTTTCCGGATCGATCCTTGGCCCTTTCTCATACCATTCTCCTCTTACCCATTCCTTGGAATCCGTAGAATCGAATTCCTTCGTCCACATAAATACCAAACCTTTTCCCTGAAGCGCTTCCCCTACTCTTTTCTTGGAAGTTTCACTTCGAGTTCTAATAAAAGGAGAACCGAAAGGGGGACGGATCCATGTTAGATTTCCAGAATATTCTCCTAATTCCTTCTTATATAATTTCTCATTCTCTTCTAATTGGTTCTCTATCTTCGCTCTGGACATTTGTTCGAAGTTTCTATGGCCGAATGTATGATTCCCGATGATATGTCCTTCTTCTTTCATTCGGATCAAAGTATTTCTATATTTCTTAAAACTATTTTCCCTTCTGTTTGTTTTTGGAAGCCATGCTGCACAAACAAAGAAAGTCGCTCGTACATTCTCTTTTTTCAGAACATCTAAAACATCCGAGGTCCAATCCGAAGGCCCATCATCGAAAGTAAGATATGCTGTTTTGGGAGGAAGTGGATCTCCTTCATAATATCCGATCGGAGTATCTGGCACAGGACGAATTTGATCGGATGTTTGGCAATACGCGAAGGATAAAAATAAACAGAATAAAGATAAGGAGGTTCTCATAAAACTCTCACCTTCCTTTAAAGTTTTAGGACTTTAAGCTTGGATCGGTACGGAGTTTTTTCGCTTATCCTCTATGTATTTAGACGGCTGAAATGAAGTTTTTTGCCGGAGGTTTTCCGGCGTAAGGAAGGATTTGTATCTTTATAAAAAGTTTTTTATTTTTAAATTTTGAAAATTGAAAACGAGAAGAATGTTATCAGGTGAACATTTCTGCTGAAGTCAACCATACACCTGCAAGTATAAGCCCAATCCCAGTCCACTGAGTCCAATTCAATTCTTCTTTAAAAAAGATCGCGGACGCAACAAGCACGATGATAAATCCTGCAGAAGTAAAGAGTGGATATGCTAAAGATAATTTCAATCCGTTCCCTAATACCCATCTATATCCGAGTAACGCGATCCCAAAAGAAACAAGTCCTGCAAAAAACACCGGATGCAAAAATGTTTTGATCAAACCTTCGATCCCTGGTGTGGAGTTTGTCTTATCTCCCAAAGAACTCGCCTTAATCAAAATATTCGCTAATGCGTTAAAGAATAATGCGACTACAAAAATGATCACCACAGTTGTTTTCATCTATCTCTCTCAAAGTCCGATTATTGTTTTCTTGTAATCTCCCCGTAGGAAGAGTGTATTATCCCTCTTTTGGGGTTCGGTCGAAACTCCGAATTCCTGTCCATCCAAAGTAAAGGGAAAGAAATAGCAAGGTCAAATCTTGAATGGATAGAAAAACATTTAACTTCCAAGGGATCCGTCTCTCTTATATAGATTCAGGCGATACGAATAAAGATCCGATCCTGATCGCTCACGCAAACGGCTTCTCCGCTGGTTGTTATTCCTACTTAGTTCGAAAACTTTCAGACAAATACCGAGTGCTTGCTTTGGATTTCTGTGGTCATGGAGAATCTCAAGCAAGTTTAGATTGGAAGAATTGGTATTTTTTTAGGGACCAAATACTTGCGCTCATCGATACCGAACGTCTGCAAAATATAGTAGGAGTCGGTCATTCTTTAGGAGGAGCGAGTACTCTTTTAGCTTCTTATTCACGTCCTCAAGCTTTTAAGAAAATTTTTGCAATGGATCCGGTTATCTTAAATCTTCCGTATCTTTTTCTTTCCATAACATTTGGAAATCCTTTGGCAAAAGGGGCAATCAAAAGAAGAAAAGAATTCAAAGATCTGAATATCGTAAGAAAAGCTTATCGTAAAACTCCTACGTTCTCCAATTGGGCTGAGGAAACTTTTGAAGATTATTTAAGATCCTGTTTCAAAAAAGAAGGAGAACAATGGGTATTATGTTGTCCTCCGGAATTAGAGGCAAAAATTTTTAATTCGGTAAGTTTCAAAAGTCTGATCCAATATGGCCGTATAAAAACGGAGACCCACATCACGATCCCCAAAAAATATGAAGTATGCTCCCCTTCAGCCGCCAAAAGGATCATTCGTGGGAATTCCAACTCCACTTTAGAGTTATGGGATGATGTATCTCATTTTTTTCCATTCGAAGTGCCTGAAAAAACCCTGGAAAGAATCGTTCGAAAATTATAATCCGGTAATCGGAAATGGAAGAATCTCAAACCGGGACATTATTCTATTTTGGAGCCAGAGTATTCTTAGCTCAAAAAGGACTGACCACAGATCCTCATTCTCACTATGCCGTTTCCATTCTTATATCCTTAACTTCTAAGTTTAAAGTAATAGAAGAGTCAGGCAACGTGTTGGAATTCCAAGCGGTTGTTCTCGCCCCGAACACTTATCATACTCTATCTGCAGAAGATTCTGATCTTATCGTTCTACAGATAGACCCATACGGAATAGACTACGCTTCCATTTCCGCAAGGTTCGGAAGAAAAGGGATCTCAGAGATCCCATTCGAAAGTTTAGAACCGGTTCTCTCAAGGTGTAAGTCTCTATTTAAAGAAAAAGTAAATTGCCATACTGCAAAAGAACTTTTCGAAGATATTCTTGCTGCAGTAGGTACAGAAAAACCTGCAAGAGTTTCTTTAGACCCTAGGATCTTAGCCGCAACGAATCGTATGAAGTCCGCTCTTCCTGGATCCATATCTGTTCCGGAGTTGGCGAAAGAGGCGGGATTCTCCGAAACAAGGTTTATGCATGTATTTAAATTGCAGATGGGCCTTCCGGTAAGGCAATTCCAACTCTGGTTGAGACTTCATGAAGCAGCAAAACTTTTAAGAGAAGGCGGAAATCTGACGGAAGCTTCTCATGCCGCAGGCTTCGCGGACCAAGCCCATTTGAGCAGGACTTTCAAAAGAATGTTCGGAGTACAACCTTCTCGTTTTTTGGGAGCGAACACGAACGTAACCGTTCATTTTTGTGTTTAAGGATTTTTGAATATTTTTGGAAAGAAATACGCCTGCTGAAACGCAGGCGTTTGCCGAAGCATAGAGAGAATGTTAATGAGCAGTGCTGAAATTTTTCAATTTTCCTTGGGAAGCTAATTCTTTTTTAACAGCTTCTTGCACATCCTTTCTAAGTCCCAATTCGAAGAAAACATCCGCGATCACAAAGATCGGAGCGGAGACTACCGCTTGGAACAGGTTATCGAATAAAGCAGGACGGCTTTTTTCGAAAATAAAATGTCCGTAGAATTGAGCTCCCCAACCGACCAGCTGTGCTATCGCAAAAATAGTCCAAGCAGTAGTCGCTGTGAGAGAAAGAGTAATGTACTGAGCCAAGAACATTAAAGAACCAAATACAACGGTAGTTGCAGCGGCAAAAATAAAGTCCAAGGTGAAATAATATGCAAGTACTGCGATCCCAAACACAGTAGCTGCCGTTACGGTATATCCGAATACGTTGACTAACTCTAATCTATTGAGTACTAAAAACAGGGTGAAGGTGATGGTAGGAACTCCTAACACGTGGATCCACACGTTTCTTTTTTCTTGGTGGTACGCTGAATAGAATGCCATTTCCTTAGCGAATTTCATGGATAAAACTCCTCACAATTTCAAATACAGTATATACCAAATCGGTATCCAGGCTTGAACGAACCTGCCGTTTTTCGAAAAAAATCCGTTGCGTAATCCTCGTTCGAAATAAACTATTGAGGCAATAAAATCAGGCAAAAAGAGGAAATATGCCTTATATCAATCTAAAAGTGGCCGGACCTCTCACTAAGGAACAAAAGCAGCAAATCGCAAAAGAATTCACCGAAACTTTGACTAAGGTCGCGGGAAAACCTCCTGCATCCACCTATATCGTGATCGACGAAGTTTCGAGAGAGAATTGGGCTGCAGGTGGAAACCTTCTAGAATAGAAGATGGATACGATTTTTTTTGCCGCATCCAAACTTGCCGGAGCCTTCCTATTTCCGTTACCTGCGTCCTTGCTTGCTCTTGTAATTTTTAGTTTTAAACTCCCTAAGTTCAAACATAGGATCTGGATCTTAGTTCCTACATTGGTGATCTGGATTGCCTCTACCGACAGTTTTTCACAATGGATCGTTAGAGGTTTGGAAGAAAAACATCCGCCTGTCCGTATGGAAACCTTGGAGAATGCGGACGCAATTTTAGTACTCGGTGGAGCAGTAGATAATTTAGCGCTCTATGAAAGTCAGGTTCAATTGACATCTGCTGCAGAGCGTATGACAGATGCCGTCCAATTATTCCAAAAGAAAAAAGCTCCTAGGATCGTATTCACCGGAGGCTCTGGAAATCTATTCTTCCAAACTAGAAAAGAATCCGATTTTGCATCTCAATTCTTTCAGTCCTTAGGAGTTCCTACAAAGGCGATCTATTTGGAGAACGAAAGTAGGAACACTAAGGAAAATGCGGAAAAAACGGCAGAATTATTCCGCCAAAACAAATGGAAATCCGCGATCTTAATTACTTCCGCATTTCATATGGAAAGATCTCTTTTAGTATTCTCAAATACTGGGAAGAAGGAATAAAATCATCTATTGTTAGGATTTTTACTCTCGACCTATAGTCAGTAGGCCAAGGATGGATCTTGATCCCAGTATTTGAGAATACTAAAAGAGATCTTTCCATATGAAATGCGGAAGTAATTAAGATCGCGGATTTCCATT
>NZ_RQGF01000030.1 GCF_004769615.1 Leptospira sarikeiensis
ATCTCTAAATTGAAAATTAGGGAAATAACGAAAAAGAAAATGAAAAATGCCCTGAAGCGTCTCCGAAATAATTTGCCGAATAAGCTGAATGTCATCGAAAAAGGAATAAACCCCAAGGTATAGGCAACAGTGAAAAATATATCTAATCCAGCAAGGAGAACTGACACAGAAATGGAAAAATATTTCTTTTTTGCCGGATTCTGTGAAATATAACGTTCTTATGACAAGTATCACTTTTGGGATATGGAAGTAAGAACGTTAAACGATTATTCCTAAAAGTTTTGCTCCATTGCATCTAAGGAGTTGCACCATTCGGACTTGAGTAGACCGACGGAGTTGCGTTCAAGGAACGGAACGTAAATTCAGGTTTTGGAAAGTTTTTTTTCTCATACATCAGATTCTGTTTTACTAGGAGGCTTTTTTATTCTGAAAATTCGAGCTTTGTTAGGGAAATTCCTTTATAACAATAGAATTCGTAAGAAGTGGGTTTGCGGAATTGAAAAACCTTTTCGATTAGAATTTTATCATATTCCTGGATTAGGAGATCATACTTAGTTCTCAGATGATCCGGTAACTCTATAGGTTGTATAGGCCTTTCAATTTCTAACCCGTCATCTAACTCAAATTCAAGTATAAAACTACTTTCTCTCCAGTTGACTGTGGTTTCAGCTTCTCCCAGTATCCAATTCCTAGAAACATGAATATTATCCTTATCGACTATTTGCAAAAAGGAATTTGAAAGTAAGAAAATCCCCGCAATGATCATAGATCCGTAACCGATCTTTTTGAAAACTAGATCACTAATATAAGGTAATATATACTTTATAGTATACGAGGAAATGAAAGAAGCAAACGCGATGGAGAGCCCGAGATACAGTGCAAATTCAGAATAAAATCCTAAAGAGATATAGACGATTAATTTGAATAAATGTAGAAAAAGTTCATTAGCAGCTCTAGTGGCTATGATCTCTTCTTTGTTTAGTCCGTATTTTAGATAAAATCGATTAAATACCAAACCGATTGCTCCGGTGATCCCGGAGATAAAACCGGAAATAAATCCGAGAGAGGCTAAAACAAAATTCGAATATTCAATTTCCTTTTTGTCTAGATCCGCTTTGGACTTTAAGATCTGTGGAAGATTCGCGATCAGAAAAATAGATATGAATAACTGGAGGTATAAAGGATTTAAAAATTTTATTAGCCAGGCTCCAAGTAAGACCGCGGGTATCGAAAAAGGAACGAACCGATAGAATATCTTCCAATGGATACTTTTTCTAAACACCAGAATTCTTGAAATCGAACTGGCTGCAGTACCAACAGTTAAGGAAAAGGGAACGATCGAGGTCGCTAATAATCCGGATAATATAGGGATCAGTATTAAGCTGGCCCCTCCTCCGCATACGGAGCTTATCCAAAATGCCAAAATTGATCCTAAGAATAAGAGGACTAATGTGGAAATCATCGGAAGCGATTTGTTTAATTATTAAGGAATTACACCACCAGGAGAACCAGGTAAACCGGCAGGCGCATTTAAGCCAGGGATCTTGAATTCAGGTCTTTGAAAAGTACCAGTAATCGGAACACATTTCCCGCCTCCGCTTTTTTCCAAGAGATTCAAAGCTTCCACAATGATCTGATTTTCTGCAGCCGAAGCGAAATTCCTTTCGAGCTCAAAACAAACTCTTAGATTCAATTGAGAATTTGAAAAAGAATCCGATAATCTCAGATTTCCGTGTAAATCCAATCTAGCTACGGAAGTATCTATCACGAATTCTTCAAATTCAATCATTCCTTGATCTATTCTGGAAGTGATCAGGATCTTATTTACGAAGAAGTTTTCTATCTTTCCGATAAAAGGAATTTCGGGTAGATTCGGGAATGAACCAAATTTGCCTTCCGGCATTTTTAGAGAAAATGATCCGCTATATCTACTTGCAGGAACAACAACCGAATCCAATTGTAAATGCCCTTCAAGCGCTCCGATCTCTCCTAGAGTTTTTCCGTCGTATTCGATCTCCATATCCTGGACTTCAAAATCCCCATTCACTTTCTTTCTAAGTAGGGAAAAAAGTCCTGCCTTGATTTGTGCATATTTGGATCTGATCTTAACTGTTTGGCCCATGATTTCCATGGACTGAACGGATACTTTACCGAGTAAAACTGAAACGGATAATTCATTAAAGAAAACGCTACTCGGTTGTCCTGATGAGGAACTCATCATTTGTCGCACTATATTTTCGTACGGGAATAATAAGAGAAGAAAAAGTAAAAAGGAAACTACTCCGCTTCCGATCAGTATCAATAATTGTTTTACGGAAAATCTAGGAATCTCTTCCTCTTCTTCCGCCGGAATTTCCTCCAATTCCATCGTGAGGAATTCTTCTTCCTCGTTGGAGATTAGTTCTTCCTCTTCTTCTACTTCTATTTTTTTTCCACGAGGCATCTTATTTACCAGGAGCGACACTATAAGCCGCGATTTTCATATTCACGTCGTACGTACCTTTATCCTGGTACGGTTTGTTCGTTTGGAAATATTCCACCCGAGCGTTTACTTTATTTCCCTTGTCTATATCGTATAGAACGGACATTACATTTTCCAAAGGGACTCCGCGCAAATTCACTTCGAAAACGATAACTTGGTATTTGTTTTTGTCGATCAGTTTCGCTGGGATCGGTCTCATAGTTGAGATTCTATCCTTCACTCCATTATCTGCGAAAATTCTTTCCAGCTTAGCTGCGAAAGCACTTTGATCGTTTTCTCCTGTATTTACGTTTTCTAAGGATCTAAAAAACAAATAGTCGGAAATGAGCCCATCGATCTGAGCAGCGAGAGCCGGAGTATTATTGACTGTATCTGAAAGTTCCGCTCTAAGTCTATAAACCTTACGGACCACCAAAAATAGGATCAAAACCAGGATTAGTCCGGCTGCGATTAGGAGTAAAAGTTTTTCCCTAGGTTGTAATTTTTGCCACATAGATGTTCCCCTCAGTCGGAATCGCCGGATTTAGAGGTAACCTCCAGTTTGATCACAAATGTGACTTTAAAAGTTTTGAGCCCGAAGTTCGGACGGTTACTATCCAACTTTACATTTTTAAACATAGGAGAACGAGCTAATGAATCTTGGACTTTTCCAATCTCTGAGATCTCGTTGACCGCTCCTTGGATAGAAACGGAACCGTTATCATACGTAATACTTTGGAATAAGAATGCTTGCATGCCAGGATCGGGAAACTTTAAAGAAATCTCATGAAGCACGTCTAACACACTCGGTTTATCTAGATACTTTCTGTATAATTCAGTTTTTCGTTCAGCTCCTTCTTTTAGACTTCTTGCGAATTCCAGAGGATCTCTGGTAGAAGGAACACTCGTTCCAGTGCTAGTTTTTACTTTTTCCGCCAGGATCTTATTAGCAGCCGCTAGTTTTCTTTTATCAGAAATAATCCCTAAAAAGAATACTCCGATCAAAAGTACTAAAGAAACTGAACTTAAGATGATATGGGGTTTAAATACGCTTAGATCGAATATGTTCTTATTCAGTCTTTTAACGTAAGGAGTTTCTAAAAAGTCTACCTTTGCTTTTTTGGATTGGATCAGATGATAAGCCATTCCATAGCAGGTGGCAAATCGATCCGGATCCGAACTTAAGAAATCGTATCTTCTTGCTTGGATACCTAAGTTTTCTCCCAGAAAAGATTCTAGATCTTTGGTCTTACTTCCTTCTCCGGAAAGATAGATCACTTCGGGTCTTTCCGTTTCTTCTAAGGAAAGAAAACTTCTTCTTACCTCTTCACTTAAATCTGCAAAGAACTCTTGTGCGATCGTAAAAGCCTTTTTGATATCCGCTACTTTGAGTTTATATTCTTTCGCGAATAGATTTAAACCGTCTTCCGGAGAATGGAACGGTTCAAACTGAATACTTGTCTTAAGTGCTTCTGCTTTATCTTTAGGGATCTTAAGGGATTTTGAAATTTCTTCCGTTAAATTATCTCCTCCGATGGAGAGGAAACGAGTATGAGCAATCTTTCCGTCCTTGGTTACATTCAGGATGGATTTTTTTCCGCCTATATCTAACTGAGCGATATTCGCAAATTGGATCTCTTTATGGATATGTTTGGATATAACCGAACCTAAACATACTGAATCAACAAAGATCCCTCTGAAAACGAGTTTAGATTCTTGGAATGGAGAAGCAAGAGTGTCGAATTCGGAATGATGAGAAGTATAAGTGATTACGTCCGATTTTTCCTGATCGATCCTCCAGATGGAACCTAAAACTTCCACAGTTTCCATAGGGAAAGGGACCCTACTTTCTATTTCGAACGGAATAACTTCTTTTACCGCTTTTTCGGTCGTAAGAGGGATCTCAATTTCTCTTACGAATAATCTATCTAAAGAAAGAGAAAGAACTATCGCACTCTCGTCCGGGAAATACGTATTTAAAAAACGAAGAACATTCGTTTCGTATTCTTTTTCCTCCATTTTGGAGATTGGCATGGATTCCGCCCTAAGAAGGGTCAGATTTCCGGCGACTCTTTGAAAAAGTGCGCCTTTTACGGAATTCGTTCCGTAATCCAGTGTTAAGAATTTTTCATATAAGAACATTAATCTTCTCTATAGTACAACATCAGGTTATTGGTTAAATCGAAAATCCCGGTAATTCTTCTGACTAATTTCGGGCCTTTCATAACATCGGAACTTTTTTTAGGATTATAGTTCCTTTCCACTTCTCCAACAGCGGTAATCCTGAAAATTTCTCCCTTTGTTTTGATCCTTCCCCCGGAGACATCCGTTCCTTCTCCCGCTAATTCTTTATATAGGGAAAGTCCACCCACGGAAGGAACTTGGAATTCCGGAACCGTTTCCAGATCCTTTATCTCTTTTAGGTAACCGCCCTTTTTGATCTTCATTTTCATGATCTGAAGTACGGTCTGGCGGTTAATAAAATCGGATAGAGACATTAAAACGAAATAAGGCGCGGCGTTCAAGTTGATTCTGTCGTCGTAATTCCTCTGGAATGGAACGAAAGCGGTTAGATTATTTCCGAGCACAAAATCGGACTCACCGATCAGGCTTTTTTCCTCGTCGGACATAAAATCTTTGGAATATTTCTGTTCGTAATCGGGTGGTTTCTGGGATCCATATACGATTTTAGGATCGAAACCTTTTACGGATGTTAATTCGGAAAGAGAATACATGTATGCATTTTTGATCTTTCTAGGCGGGGTCAATTTTTCATAATATGGAAGTTCGAAATTTCCCTGGCTATCATCGTCCAACCAATCTACGACTGGGTTCAGAAGATCTCTCTTCATACCCAGACGCTCTAATAAACGTTGGGCCATTTCCTGATTTCGTAAATTTAATTCTTTTGTGTCCGCGTTAAAGATAGAATTGATATTAATTCTTCCATCTTCCCCTTGGATCTTGTAGTAGATCCAACCTCCACCCATAGGAACTGGAGGTGGATTTAAGCCGATCCCGGATTGGTACAATTGTTCTTCCGGGATTTTACGTAATGCTGCAAGAGCTCCTTGAAAACCTGCTTTGGCAAGAAGTGAAGCCTTGAATCCTGACATTTCACCTTGAGAGATCTTATACTCCGCCATAGATCTTTCCGCAAAATCTAATGTGGTAGTGAGTGCAGCTACACCGATCCCAGCCACAAGAAGCATAACGATCGCTCCTTTTCTTTTGGAGTATCTTCTGGTTTTTAAGCCAAGGCCGGAATTCATTTTAGTAACATCCCCGGAAATGCCAAGGTCTCAAAACGTCTTTCCTTGTTTCCCATATTCGCGATGATCTCTATCCGGATCAAACGAGGGATACTTTTTCTCTGAAGTGAGTCCCATTCTTCTTCCCATTCTTTTCCTGTTTTGGAAAATTTAAAAGAAAGAGCTTTCACATTATCCAACAGCTCGTATTCCTGTCCGCCTGTAAAAGGATATCGATCGACGATCTCATCCTCTCTTTTCATTAGAGTATAATAATCTGTTCCGTCTTTTTGTTTTAAATAAAACTCTACTTCTCTTACTTCTGGAAGTGAAACTTCTTCCGAGTTTGGATGGACTGCGGCAAATACGATAAAATGATCTTTTGTACTTTCTCCTGGATGCCTCGGACCGTCTTCCGATTTGCGGCCTCTTCTACTCACAAAGACCAAGTTTTTTTCCGTCTGGAAATAGAATGCCATAGTTAAAGTACTTCTAATATTCTCTATTACCGAGATCGCTTTTTCACGATCCACACCTTCCGTGCTTGCATTCGGTCTTGTGACTTTTAGTATAGTTGCATAAGTCCCGAATACCATTCCGAGCAAAACTCCGAGTAGCGCGGCTACGATGGTGAGTTCTATCAGGGTAAAACCGGATCTTCTTCCTTTGCGAAGGTTAATAAGAAGTTTAGAATATTGCGAAGGATTTTTCAAAATTAGTTCATCCTCGCCTTATAGGTCTCTATAGTATATTGTTCTTTAACGGGATTTCCCTGGTTGTCCCTTCCACCTGTAGGATATTCTATCGTTACGAAAATATGAAATACTGCGATAAGTCCCCCGGTCGCTGAACCTTGGTTGTTTCCGGTACGTTTGGCTATAAGTTGATTCATACTGGAATTCGTTCCGCCTAAAAGGTCTTCCGGTTTTTTTCCGGATTCTTTTCCTGCCATCTTGAGAAGATCTAAATTTTCCTCTTTTATAATAGTGGTGAATCTCCAATTCTCATAGCCTGGAATATCTCCGGAACTTGTGTCTGCTTGTAGAATTGTAGCAGAATCTATCTGTGCCATTTTGATCTTAGCTAAATGAGTCGCTTCTAATTGTAAGGCTGCGACTTTTTTAAGACGGATCCCTTCTGAAACAACCATCAATACGTACAAGAGCCAACCTGCGGCAATTGCAAATGCCAAGGTCATTTCTAAAATTGTAAATCCTTGGCGTTTACGAAGAGGATTTCTTTTTTTAAAACTTACCCGTACCATACGCGTCGTTTCTTTTGTATTCTTCCAATTTTTCTTTGGAGACTACAACTTCTCCGTCTTCTATTTCAGATTTTCCGCCGTAACGTTTGATGATCAAGGTCCTTGTGATCTCTGGATCCGGTCCTAGGTGAATATAAAAATCTTCGGCCACAGCCATAGGAGAGAATGGGATCCGAACCTTACCGGTTACGTATCTATAACCTCTTCCGTCCATCACGTCCACGATCGCTGAAGAACTAGGAAGTTCCCTGTCCTGAAATACGGGAGATTCTTTTAAACCAGTTTCATCTCTTTCTATATCAAGGATGGAATAAGTTTCGTTATCCACATTTAATTGAAGATAAACTGTTGTTTGATTCAGCTTTGCCCGACGAAAACAGAAATTGACCACATCATGCAAAAGCATTGCTTCTTCTTGAGCACCAGGGGTCATTAAATTGACTAAGGAAGGAAGAACAAGAGCGAACATTGCTCCAATCAGGAATACCACGACTCCTAATTCGATTAATGTAAAGCCGGAACGGATCCGGCTAATCGCGCTTCTGTTCATTTAAAAATTATTTCTTGGAACCTGAAGCAGACGTGAATTGAGCTGGATATTGTTCTTCTTTCGTAATATCGAAGTCCGAGTTCAAACCCTCTCCGCCTTCCGCTTTGTCCTGTCCATACGTAATGATCTGGATTTCTCCCCCTCCGTCATATCTGAGCTTGTAAGGGTTTTTCCAAGGGTCCTTGATGGAATCCTTGCTGCTGATCATAGGGATCCAAGTCTCAGGAACTTCTCCAGTAGTAGGTTTTTCTACTAAAGCGTCCAATCCTTGCTCTTCACTAGGATAAGATCCGAATTTGGATGCATATCTTTCCAAATGAAGTCTAAGTTCTTGTTTATCCTTTTTGATCTTCATCTTCGCAGTTTCGAGACTCACTCCACCGAAATCCACGCTGACGAGAATGATCGTCATTAACGCTCCTAAAATGGCGACGACGATTGCTAGTTCGATAAGAGTGAATCCTTTCTTTCGTTTATTTCTCGTTTTCAAAGTCGATTCTCCTATTTGTATTTATATACCTTGTAAATTCTGGGTCAAGCTGAACATCGGAACGATGATCGCCGCCATAATAATACCGATTGCAAAACCCATAAAGACGAGCATTAACGGCTCGATTGCCTGAGTTGCGTTTTTCAAAGCGGAATCAACCTCTTGGTCGTAAATTTCCGCGAGTTTATTCAACATTTCCGGAACCCTATCTGAGACTTCCCCTGCTGACATCATACCCAATACGAGTTGAGGCAGTATTTCAGACCCAGTGAATGCAGCGGAAAGTTTCTCTCCTTCTCGGATTCTATCGCATGCATTCCGAATTTCTTGTCCAAAAACGGAATGATTTACGATCTGTTCTACGATCTGAAGGGAAATAATAAGAGGTACCCTATTTGTGAGAAGGATCCCTAAATTTCTCGCAAAATTGGAGATAAGCACTTTTTTATTTAAGGTGCGAATGATTGGGATCCTAAGAACGAATTTTTCCCATTTCTCCTTACCTTCCGGAGTGGATTTATAAAAGAAAAATCCAACTACCGCGGCCCCGATCATAGGAAAGATCAAGAACCAATAGCCGGTCAATAATCTGGAACTTCCGATCACGATCCTTGTGATCGTGGGAAGTGTTGCATTAAATTCTACGAATAGATGTTCGATCTGAGGAACAACAGTGGTAAGTAGGAAAATGATCACGATCTGCAATAAGCAGAAAATGATCCCAGGATATACGAGTGCTGTGGTAACTTTTCCTTTGAGCTGTAGGTTTTTTTCCTCCATCTCAGCAAGACGCATAAGTGCAGTCTCGTAGTCTCCCGTTCTTTCCCCCACGGAAACCAAGGAAGGATATTGGTTCGGAAATACATCCGGATGTTTTTTCATCGCGTCTGAAAGAGAACTTCCTTCCGTGATATCCGCTTGCATTGCGACCACTACTTTTCTAAATACTTCATGGTCTGTTTGTTCTATGATACTTGCGAGAGATTTGTCTAAAGGAATTCCAGCACCCAATAATGTTCCAAGTTGTCTGGAGAAAAGTCCTATGATCTTTTTAGGAACACGATAGAGAAGTTTTGCTAAAAAAGGAAAAAGTTCCCTGTCCTTTCTTTCCGCGTCTTCGGAAATCTGACGAACGTAGAACCCTTTACTCTTGAGTTTGGATCTTGCGGATTGGATATTCGGGGCATCTATGATTCCCTTCTCTTCCTTTCCTTTTTTATTAAATGCTATATATGTATAAAGAGCCATCGGGAAAAAACTTAGGTAACCCTGAGAACCTCGTCAGGTGTCGTGACTCCGTCCAATACCTTTCTTATCCCATAATCTCTCATTGTGGTAAATCCGTTTTCCAAAGCGACATCATTGATCTTGTTTGTATCAGAGCCTGCTAAGATCGCGTTTTTAATATGAGTATTGATGATCAGAAGTTCGTATACGCCCGTTCTTCCTTTGAAACCGGTATTCATACAATGAGAGCAACCTTGCCCTTTATAAAGAACTCCACCCTTTAATTCTTTTTTAGAAATTCCGAGAGATTCCAACTCTGCAGGCGTAGGTTTGTAAGAAACTTTACATTCTTTGCATATAGTTCTTACAAGCCTTTGTGCCATGAAGCCTAAAACGGTAGAAGTGATCAAATAAGGTTCAATTCCCATATCCACAAGCCTTGTAGCTGCGGATGCTGCGTCGTTTGTGTGTAATGTAGAAAATACTAAGTGACCCGTAAGAGATGCTTGGATCGCGATCCTTGCAGTTTCTTCGTCCCGGATCTCCCCCACCATGATAACGTCCGGGTCCTGACGGAGGATCGCTCGAAGTCCTGTTGCGAATGTGAGACCGATCTTTTCCTGCATCTGCATTTGGGAAACACCATCGATCTGATATTCCACTGGGTCTTCGCAGGTGATGATATTTCTTTCTTCCGTATTCAATTCTGTAAGAGCGGAATAGAGAGTTGTGGATTTACCGGAACCCGTAGGGCCGGTTACGAGGATAATTCCATGAGGTTCGTAAATAAGAGTTCTAAGAGTTTTGACGAGGTCTGGATAAAATCCCATCGTCTCTAAGGAATATTTCTGATCTGTCTTATTCAAGAGACGCATTACGATCCGTTCTCCGAACTGACAAGGAATGGTCGAAACCCGGATATCCACATCCTTTCCTGCAAGCCTGAGTTTGATCCTACCATCTTGAGGAAGCCTGTTTTCTGCAATGTTCAGATTGGACATGATCTTAATACGGGAAGTGATCCCAGCATGATAAGATTTGGGAGGAGTAAGAACGTTGTGTAAGATCCCATCGATCCTGTAGCGGACCACTAAACTTTTTTCGTACGGTTCTACGTGAATATCCGAAGCTCTTTCGTTTACTGCTTGGGACAGGATCACGTTCACCATTTTGATGATCGGGGCGTCGTCCGAAAGATCGATCGTCTCGTTATCGAAACCTTCTGCGAGTTCCGAAAAACTTCCTTCCATCTCATTCAACATATCTTTCGCAGCAGCGGAAGTGTTGTCGAACTGGGAATGGATGATCCTCATTACTTCCGGTTCCGGAACGAGGATGAATTCTACTTTAAATTCTTTTAATGCGGATCGCACATCGTCCATCGGGTGTAGATCCGACGGATCCGAGATCGCGATCTTTATGGTCTTTTTATTTAATTCGAAAGGAACGAGTCTACTCTTTTGGATGAGCTTTAAAGGGATACGATCGTAAACTTCTTCCATTCCCTTAAATTCCAGTTTTTCCCGGAATTCCATTTTGTATAGGCGGGCCATCGCCTTGAGAACGTCTACTTCTCCCGCGATCCCTTTTTTCTGAAGAATATGTCCTAGGGGTAAATGATTCTTTTTCTGAAGTTTAAGAGAATCTTCCAAATCCTTGGCAGAGATTACCCCGTCTTCTACGAGAATATCGCCTAGAGTTTTCACGATCTTATTCTCCGCGTTCCTTGATAGTGGCTTCCTTATTTAGAACCCTTTCCCTTTCGATTTCGTATCTTTCTTGCTGGAGTTTTTTCTTTACAGTCATCTTATCAGCAAGTTCGCGATTGTCCAAGATATGAGGAGTGATAAAAACCATCAAATTCGTCTTTTTTAATTGTTCCGTGGTCCTACGGAAGATCCAACCAAGATAAGGAATATCTCCTAGTAGAGGGATCTTAATTAGACGTTTTTGTTTATCGTTGGAGATCAAACCCCCGATCACAATAGTTTGTCTGTTATCGATCGTAATCGTAGTTTTTACTTCCCTTCTATTGAATGTAGGGTTACCACCTGCAAGAGCGATGGAGGCAATGTTCTTGATCTCTTGTAAAAGATCCAAAGTGATCCGATTATTCTTATTCACATGAGGAGTGAATTTAAGTTTAATTCCAGTAGGACGATATTCGTAGTTGTCCACGGTAACCGCGTTCGCTCCACCCAGACCTGCGTTACGACTTTGGGTCCTTACCGGAACGTCCTGACCTACGTTGATCTCCGCTTCTTGGTTATCTAATGTCAAAACTTGTGGAGCGGATAATACGTTGAAGTTTTCATTTCCTTGGTTCGCACTTAAGATACCTAGGATCTGTTGAGCTCCAGCTTGTACGAAACCTAAGGAGAAACCGGACAATGTGTTTAAGTTCGGATTGATCCTACCGCTGGAGTTGATGATATTTCCTTCTTTGGCAAGTCCTGAGTTGAACTGGCTATAAGGACCCTGACCTTGGAATCTCCAATCTATACCGAAATCATTTGTGTCTGTGGAAGAAAGTTCCACGATCAAAACTTCTAATAATACTTGTTTTCTTGCAGAATCTAAAACCCGAATGATCTTTCTGATCTCATTCCATTCTGCTTCCGTAGCGGTTACGATCACAGAGTTGGATTCTTTATGAGCGACTGCCTTGATCTTTTCCACCTTCGGTGCTGGCGGAGGCGGCGCTCCAGGTACTCCGCTTGGGGTAGGAAGATCTCCTACATTAGGATTATCTAATTTGATCAGAGTAGCTGCGATCTTCTCCGCTTCACTAAATTCTAATGTATAAATATGGACGTCTCCGGCAGAAGCGACTGCCCCGGGACTAGTTTCGTCCGGTCTTACATCTAACTCGTTTACTAAGGTAAGTAGTTTATTGATGTCTGCAGTGGATCCGGAAAGTACGATCGTATTCGTATTTCTATAAACGATTACGTCCGTATTCGGAGAAGTTAATCTTTTTAAGATCGGTTCCAATTCTTCCGGCTTTACGTTTTCCACCGGAATGATTTGAGTGATGATACGATTGTCTAAAGATTCATTTTCCGGAATTGGGTCTTTACCGACTCGAACATAAGGAGATCTGGCAAGAGCATCCTTTAGTTTTACGATTGTGATCAGATCGGCTTCCTCAACCACAGCGAAACCCATGGATTCCAAAACGGCTTTCATGAAAGGAAATGCATTTTTGACCGGGATTTCCTTTTGGGAAATGATCGTGATCTTCTTTCCTTTTAAACTCTCATCCAATAGAATATTCTTCTTTAGGATCGCGCTCATCCCTTTTAAGAAATCGTTTAGTTCAGTATCTCTCCAGTTGGCAAAGAAGGTCTTTTCTTTGTTGTCTTCCGCAGTTGGAGCGGTTGTACTTCTTTTATTTCCTTTTTTGGCCTGAGACAATAAGCTCTCGTTTACCGAAAGAAGAAGTAAAAACGCGAATGCCGCGTTTCTTAAATATCTGGATCGTAAATCTGTTTTGCGCATCTAATCTTTAATTCCGGATGATGAATTCATAGGACAGTATCTTGCCCATTCTCTCTACGTCTACGGATACTTTATCGGCTGTTTTGAGGGAATTCCATATCTCCATCATTTTGACCGTATCGTTCAAAGGCATTCCGTTGACCCGTCGGACCACGTCCCCGGTTCTTGCTCCTAAAGAGTAAAAAATATGATCACTGCCTATACTATAAATTTTATATCCAGCAATCGTGTTATTTTCCAAATATGGGCCGAACTTTCCCTTATAAAGCTCGGCTACGTTCGCTAATTTCCGATTCACGTCCTGTCTGGACAGGATTTTACGAACTGTGTCCGCCGCAGGAGGGCCACCCGGAACATCCGCTTGTGCCCCTAATTTCGCCCTAGCTTCTCCAGGGGTTTGGCCGATCTCAACTTTTAACGAGGAGCCGCCTTTTTCTAAAACAACATGGTTGAGTAGAATGGATTTTACTTTGTATCCTGCGATCACTTCACCCATTGCGAATTCTTCCGCGTTTTGTTTCCCTTTTTCTAAAATAGTGACCCGTGCAAAACTCCAGTGACCACTTAAGGTTCCTGTAATTCTCATTTCCTCGCCTTCTCCTGTGTCTGGAGGAGCTCCAGGAGTTCCATCAACTCCTGCAGGAACTTCTCCGGGAGGTGGCGCTAAACTTCCCCTGAATAAGGAACCGGTCACCATTTCTTTGGACATATCCAAAGTGATAGGATTTTCAGATACAGGTCGTCTTGGAGCGGCTGTGGAGGAACCTGTTTGAACATTCGGGGTCAGAAAAAGTAGAAGAATACCTCGAAAAAGATATGCCAAGGAAAAGGAAAAGAATATCACAACGGGGATCAGAACATAAAAAGTATGTTTTCTGAATTCGATAAAAATTGCGTTCATTGCCGCCCTTCGGATATTCCCACGGATTCATTCTAAAAAAGCCGGATCCATAGTGGTACCGGCTTTTTATAAAGTAAATGGTTAGATTTTTGCTACTTTGCCTGGATCCAGGTTGGTAACAATTTTTAAGGTTTTCCTGAGCGCCGCTTCTGGATTGATCCTGTTTCCGTTATAGAACACCTCAAAATGAAGGTGGGATCCAGTAGCGGAGCCTGTACGACCTACGGCACCTATGACCGTGCCTGCTTTAACTTTCGTTCCCTCTTCGACGGTAATTTTAGCACAATGCGCATACATCGTTCTGTAACCGTTTGGATGGTCGATAATGACAGAATTCCCGTAACCTCCATTTACACCTGCAAAGCTAACGACTCCGTCAGCTGAAGCAAGGATAGGAGCTCCTTGAGGACCAGCTAGATCGATACCAGTGTGGTAGCCCCCTCCTCCGGTATGGAACGGATCTTTTCTTTTACCGTATCTGGAAGAAAATCTAGCGCCTAGAACAGGAGTGATAAATACTCTTTTGTATTCTATTTTTTGGCGGGAAGCATTTCCTACTTTTACAGGAACGTTAAGGCTTTGTCCTACTTTTAAAGGAGAACCTTTTTTTAGTCCATTCGCCTCTGTAATTTTAGCTGCGGTAGATTTCAGGGTTTTAGCGATCCTGAATAAAGTATCCTTAGGTTTTACGACATAGGATTTAACTATATAGCCGCTTTGATTCACGATTTTAGAAGATATGATCGGATTGATGCTGATAAAAGAAGGAAGTTCTAAATTGGACTTATCTTTATGATAACTTAAAGAAGAATACTTTTCGGTATCTTCCCATTCTTCCGGAGATTGGGAGAATAATTGTTTGATCTTACGCTCTTCCTTATCCGTAAAAAAGGAAGAATCCTTATTCGCGTAATCATTAATCGCGTTTTCGTAATTTTTAAGTGGATCGGCCGATAAAGAAGATGTAAGCATGGCCGAAATAATGGGAAGGCAAAGAATCGTCCGTTTCACATATTTAATATCGGTCGAGTCGGGTTCCCTTCTTGAACCCAAGGGCGAACGACGGCTACTTTTTCTTTTTATATTCCGTGAGCTCATTTTCAACGATCTTATCCAAATCCTCTATACTGATGGTCTTTTTCTCTATGTCGTCGTTTACCTGATAAGCAACCAACCTACCGATTGCATGCTCCCTTTTTTGATCCGCAGGGAAACATTTTATTTTAATCAAGGAAGGAGTCGACTCGATGTAGATTCGGACCAGCATTCCCTTCTTAAAAGTTTCGGTCATGGACACTTTTGTGTCCTTTTTTAGGCTATAGATCTTATCCTGGTAATGAGCGTTGATCTCGGACAACTTTTCCTGCTTAATCAACCTGGCTCCGCATTGAATTGTAAACAGAGTCAGGAAAAAAGCGAAGATTCGCACCATTTCATGCATAAGTTATCTAGGGACCGGATGCGATAAACTAGTTTTTAGAAAAAAAGCGCGCAAGTCTGGAATTTCCGGACCCGTACGCTTTATGGAGACAGTAAAACTTACTAAACTTTTAGGTGCATCCCTGGACGGGATCCAGCCATTTCCGATTTCGGTCGAAATCAATATCAAAAGGGGAATTCCTAGATTTCTGATTACGGGACTTCCAGCTACTACGATCAAAGAATCTTCAGATAGGATCCGGATCGCAATTGAGAACAGCGGATTCGAATATTCTCTTCAGAATATTTTGGTCCATTTGGCCCCTGCGGGACGTAAGAAGGAAGGAACTTATTTGGATCTTCCGATCGCTGCCGGAATTTTACATTTAACCGGCCAATTACCTAATACTGAAAAATTAGAACAGCTTCTTTTACTAGGAGAGCTAGGGCTGGATGGTTCCGTAAAACCTTTGAAAGGGATCCTACCTATCTTAAACGGAATTCCTCACTCTGGATTTAAGGCTGCAGTTGTTCCCTTAGAGAATAAAGAAGAAGCTTCCGTGCTCGGAAAATTTCCGATCTACGCGATCTCTCATTTGAGAGATTTAGTCTCCTTACTTCAAGGAAGATGGAAAGAGGAGAATAAATCCAAGATCAAGATCCGATCGGAAATACTTCCTTGGAAATCTGAGTTCTATAAGAGCCAGTTACCTGCACTTAGGGCGATCCAAATTGCAAGTGCCGGATTCCATCATTGTTTATTGTCCGGGCCTCCCGGTGCAGGAAAAACAATGCTCGCAAAAATGGCCTATGGGTTTTTGCCCAAAGTACATGAATCGGAAGGAATAGAATTATTATCCATTCGTTCAATGAATGAACTTCTCACAGACACAGAAGTAGAAAGGCCGTTTAGGACTCCCCACCATACTGCCTCGGATATTTCCTTAGTCGGAGGTTCCAGACAATTAAGAATGGGAGAAGTCTCCTTAGCGGGGCATGGAATATTATTTTTGGATGAACTTTCTGAATTTCATTCCAGGAATTTACAAGCTCTCAGAGAACCCATGGAAGAAGGAAAGATCACTGTTGCAAGGATTAGTGGATCGGTTACCTACCCCGCTCCTTTTTTATTTATTGGAGCAACGAATCCCTGCCCCTGTGGATATTATCAAAGTTTAATGAAAGTCTGCAATTGTAGTCTTTCATCTATTCGAAATTACCAGGCACCTTTTCAAGGGCCTTTTTTGGATCGGATCGAAGTATTCTACCATATAGGATCTTCGGGGGGATTTGGCCAGGAGAAGGTTTCCGTAAATTTAAAATCCATTCGGGATTCAATACAAAGAGCTGCCGAGATCCAAGCAGATAGATTGTTTCGGCAAACCGGAAAATTATACAATGGTAGATTAAGAGGAGATGAAGTGGAAAGGATGATCCGTTTGACTAGGGAATCTGAATCCTTTTTAAACGAGGCAGCGAATCGTCAAAAATTCAGTATTCGTAAAGTTTCTCAGTTTCGGAAAGTTGCTCGGACGATTGCTGATTTGGAAGGTTCAGAGGAGATTTTATTGAGGAATATGGAGGAGGCCCTTGTTTTCCTGAATTCCGGATGGTCTCCGGAAAACAGGGCCGTAACCTAGTTTTTTGTTCTTTCGACGGTTTTCTTTTTGTGGTTACTTTGACAGGAAATGCGAGAGTTCCATAGCGATCTTATCGATGGCGAAATCAATATAGTTTTCGTCCTCGATCTTCTTCTTATAGTCCTCGAATTTCCGCTTTTTAATCGGAACTCCTCGTTTTCTCAGGATAACTGGATCAGGGCCGAATGGATCCGACCCGGCCAAGTTGCCGAGAATTTGGATGCTTTTCATAGTTACTTCCTTGTAACGATTTAAGGTCCTCATCCTTGAGAACCCGCAGACAATTCGAAAATCGACTGGTTTTTCAAATCGCTTAACGATTGTTTTAGAATAGATTAAGATAATATTTCAGTTCCCTTTTTTCGGTGATTACGGCTAAAGAAAAGGAGACAAAATGATCTTTATAAGAAACGTTCCGACTCAAATAATTTTCAGCAACAGTTCTCATCTTCCTCATTTTAGGGAGTTGAAAGATTTCCAAAGGATGAATGGGAGAAGTTTTGCTCCAATACTTCACTTCTGTAAAATATAGGACGTTTCCTTTCTCGCTGATTATGTCGATTTCTCCGTCTCTAAAACGGAAATTTCTCTCTAAAATTTTATGACCTTCTTCTGAGAGTAGCTGAGCAGCTAAATTTTCTCCGGAAATTCCTTTTTCTATTCTTCTTCTGGATCCAGGTTTCATTTCAGATACCTGTCTCTGGGAAAGAAGTATGCTTGGATTTTTTCTAGAAAAATTTAGCTGTTTGCAGTAGCTTCTTGTAGATCCAAAGCCTTTACGATGAAAAGATGATTTTCTTTTACTAGATCTACTAGGATCAGATTTCGAACAAAGGTCCCGTATTCATCCTTTATGATCCGGATGGACGGCCTAAGAGGTTTATCAGCATTTGCAGCGAGAACGATCCCAACTCTTTTGTCTGAAAGTTCCACACAAGATCCGACTGGATACAAAGACACCTGGTTTAAGAAAGTTCGAACTATCTTAAGATCGAATTTTCCCACATCCATACTGATCATAGATTTGATCGCTTCGTGAGGAAGTACTCTTTGTCTATGAGGGCGGTTTGTGATGAGCGCAGAAAAATTATCCGCGATTGCATAGATCCGAGCATTCTCTTCGATCGCTGTAGCTGCGATCTTTTGAGGATACCCTTTTCCATCAAAACGTTCATGATGCTGTAATGCAACGACTGCTAGGCTATTTTTGATCTTGATCCTTTGGGTTAAGATCTGATAGCCAATGATCGTATGTTTTAAAATAGATTTGTATTCTTCGTCCGTTAACTGATCCGTCTTTTCTGAAATGGTTGCGGGAACCTTTGTCATACCGACGTCAGCAACCAAACAGGAGATCGCAAGATCTACCATTTTGGGACGGGAGAAATCCAGTAATTTTCCAATGATAAGCGCATAGAATGTAGATGTGGTAATCTGGTTATATAAATAATACCCCGGGTTATTCATTCCTAGGATCAGATATGAAAGATTATTATGGGTCCTTACAAAATCCGCAAGGGCCTCTCCTTGGTCTCTTACAGGTCCGAAATCGAAAGTTTTATCGTCTGCGGCTTTGCGGTATACGTCCTGGACGAGTGCGAATGTGTTTTTGTATAAATTCGAGAATTGTACTTTGATCCTATTTAGATTATCGTACATCCCTTTTAAAGGAAGAAGATCCTCGTCTACGATCGTGCTTACTATGAAATCCTCTAGTTGGGTTTCCAATCTTTCGGGATCCACATCGATCACTAATATATCACCATGGGTAAGTACTTCAGTTATTCCAAACCGTTTCAGTCTTTCCAGATCTGAATCCGTGATCGGAGTGTTCGAGGTGATAAACAGATTTTCTTTGTCCAGATAGACTGGTTTTGTGAATCTCATTCCCGGTCTTAGTTCGGACACGTTCAATTTTTTCATTTTCAAATACCCTTAGTTGCTTTCCGCTTTTTGGTTTAGTACGAAAGCAAACACACTCGCTACCGCCCTGTATAAATTTTCCGGAATTTCCTGGCCGATTGGAACAGGAGTAAGCGCTTCCGCTAGGACCCTATCTTCTACAATCGGTACTCCGTGGTTTTTCGCGATACGTTTGATTTTTTCACCTAAAAAACCTTCTCCCTTGGCGAGTACCATTGGGCCTTTGTTCTCGTTCGGTGTAAACTTAAGGGCGATTCCGAGTTTCACGCAGTCCATTCCCTTCTCTGTAAAGAGGGCTTATATTGTATCCTGAGATCCTGGAATCGAACTCCCGATTCTTCCAGGAACTGCATAAATTTTTTCCGATTCCGACCTATATGCAAGTACAATTTAGAACTAGTATAAACGGCGGTTAGAATCAGGTCCGATGCGTCTTCTTTCTTCCAGTGAAATCTGTACAGGCTCGAACCGTAGTCCTTTGTTTCCATAAATAAGACAAAAATCCGATCCGAGTCGTTTCCTCCCAGATAACTTTCAGCATTTCCACCCTCCCACTCCCACTCGAAGTAGGGAGTATCCGATTTCCAATCGAAATGGGGAAAATAGCTCTTGAGGAAGGAAAAAATACCCTCTTCCGAAACCGGACCATCTTCTTTATGTAGTACTTTTTCTAAAATTCCGGTCAGTCCTTTTTCCAAAGGAGTGAGCACTTTGGAGTCGTCTTCTTCTAACGTTAGTTTCCTTTCCTGTATTTTCCATTCAGAAATATCTCCAGAAAAGGTTCGAGATAAAAGTAATTGTTCGCCTGTGAGCAGTTTGGTTTTTGTATCCGCTTCCAGTGTTTGTCCGTTCCAGATAAGTTTTGCTTTTCCATCCTTGGTCCCTTCTTTTACCCAAACCCTGAAGAAGGGAGCTTCTTTAGATTCTCCTTCGAATAATTCAGGATTTTGTAATTTGTTGGAAGAATTGATTAATAGGGAAATTTTATGGGATTCCGGGACCTGATCCGTTTTTCGGATCTGAGGATTTTGGTTCTTATCAATCGGATTGGGAGGTGGGATCGGCAGCATGGAATTTTCTGGTGAAAGATCTTCTGTGGATTCTGGCAAGTCCTAGATTCCGGATGGCCTCTTCATGCCCTGCACTACCATATCCTTTGTGGGCCTCGAAACCGTAGCCCGGAAACTTGGATGCGATACCTTTCATGAATCGATCCCTTTTTACTTTGGCTATGATAGAAGCAGCAGCAATGCTCGCGATCCTTGAATCCCCTTTTTTATAATAATGAGACTGGCGTTTGACCTCTTCCGATTCCTTGTATTTGGAAAAATTATAATTCCCGTCAATAAGTAGCAGGAGTTTTCTTCCGGTATTCTCTATCGGTGTTTCCGAGCCCTTTCTATAACATTTCAGTATACCTTCTAATACTGCACGATTGATCCCGTGGGTATCTATATATCGATGTGATAAAAAAGCATGAGCGATCGTATGCGCGGTTTTGTGGATCTCCTCGAACAAAGAGTCCCGTTTGGATTCGGAAAGTTTTTTAGAATCGTTCAGTCCTTTTAATAGCTCGCCTGAATAGATCTTTTCTAAGACCTCTGGAGTAAAAGAAACGAGCCCAACCGAGAGTGGCCCCGCATAAGGTCCTCTTCCTGCCTCGTCTATTCCGCAAGGCAGATAGTTTTGGAAGAACTTCAACTCTTCCGGTTCGAAATTGGCAGTCGGCAAAAGAGATCCCTAAATAAGATTTAGAAGAGAAGTTAAAAGCGATTCCTTCCTTTTTCAAGGAGAATCTTTTCTGATTGGAATGGATTTGATGTTTAGGAGATAGTTTTTGCGGCGAAGAACTCGCCGCAATTATCTGGGTAGGTTCTTATTCTGCTGCCGGAGCCGCTGCAGCTGCCGCTTTTGCTTCTTCTGCAGTTTGACGTTTTCTGTCTTCTGCAACCAGAGTTTTTCCGCCTTTCAACTCGCGAATACGAGCAGATTTTCCGGAACGTTCTCTTAAGAAGAAGAGTTTAGCACGACGAACTTTACCTTTACGAACGAGTTCGATCTTTGCGATACGTGGAGAATAAAGAGGGAAAACTCTTTCTACACCCACATCGTAGGAGATCCTACGAACGGTGAATGATTTTCCATTTCCGCCGTTGGAGATAGAGATTACGACCCCTTCGTATACCTGAACCCTTTCTTTACCGGATTCTTGGATTTTGTAGTGAACCTTTACAGTATCCCCTACGCTAAAATTTAGGGTACGATTGGCTTCGGTAGGCTGACCGCCTTTCAGAAGTTCTTTCATATATTCCTCGTAATATCAGGGTCGACTTTCTTTCGATTGGCATTGCGCCAAGATTCTATCGCCGCGTGGTTTCCGCCCAAGAGAATTTCAGGAACCTTCCAACCATTATACTCGGAAGGTTTCGTATATTGCGGATATTCTAAGATATCCTTTTCGTTATGAGATTCTTCATTCAGGCTCCCTTGGTCGCCTAAAAAGCCGGGCAAAAGCCTGGACACAGCGTCTGTTATACAAAGGCTGGCCAAATCTCCGGCTGAAATTACATAATTTCCAAGGGACAGTTCTATGTCAACAAGATGCTCTGTTACACGATGATCCACCCCTTCGTAGTATCCTGAAATGAATGTAAGAGGCTTTTCCGATTTGGAAAGTTTCTCCGCGACACTCTGATCGAATGGAATTCCGGATGGTGTAGTAAGAATGACAAGTCCTCTATCTTCTCCGAGGGACTTTAAAGCCAGATCGATTGGCTCAACTTTTAAGAGCATCCCAGGTCCGCCCCCATAAGGAGTGTCGTCTACCTTTAGATGTTTATTATTGGAGAAGTCTCTTAGATGCACTATGTTGACTGAGAACACTCCCTTTTGGATCGCCTTCTCTTGTAAGCCTTCCGAAAAATAGGATTGGATCTTGGAGGGAAATAGAGTAATAAAATTAAATTTCATTCCAATCCTCCGGAGACTTTAGGACGATTTTCCCTTCTTCTAAAAAGACCTTTCCGACATGTTTTTCAACGTATGGGACAAGGACCTCTGAATCGTTTGTTTGAAATACTAAAATAGAATGGGCCGGGTTTTCCAGAATGTCCACCAATTCCCAGCCGAGTTCTTTTCCTTCTTCCGAGAATGCCTTCAATCCTTTGAGTTCGAATAGATAATACTCTTCTCCCTTTGATTTGGGAAAATAAGACCTATCTATATAAAGCTTTCCCCCGGTTAAGGATGAAGCTTCTTCCGGGCTTCCGATCCCTTCTAATTGTAAAAGGATTTTGCCCGATTGAATAGATGACTTTAAGATTGTAACAGGTACAGGTTCTTTGGAAGGAAACTCTAGCGTGGCCTGGATTGGAAATTTGAGCCCTGGGACGGCGCTATCTTCTGCGACCAATCGGATCAAACCCTTCAGTCCGAAGGGTTTTCCTAAATGACCGCTTAGAATACGAGTATTAGTCAATAATTTCTAAGGAGAAATTTTTTCCGGCTTTGATGGAAGCAGCAGTTAAAATCGCTCTTAAGGATTTGGCGATTCTACCGTTTTTGCCGATCACTTTCCCCACATCCTTCGGGGAAACCCGGAGTTCTAGGACGGTTTGTTCGTCGCCCTCGATTTCACGTACTGAAATCTCCTCCGGATGATCTACTAGAGAAGTAACGATATAGCGGATCAGCTCTTCCATTACTTCTTCAGAGATTGTTTATATTCCGCCCAGATTCCCTCATGTTTAATGAGGTTCAGAACGGTTCCGGTAGGTTGAGCGCCTTTTGTGAGCCAACCGAGAATTTTCTCTTTATTCAGAGTCGTCTGACCTTTCACCTCTGCAGGGTGATAATGTCCGAGGATATCAATAAATTTACCGTCTCTAGGGGAACGGCTATCAGCAGCCACTACCCGATAGTGAGGGTTATTTTTGGCTCCGGTTCTTTGTAGTCTGATCTTAACCAAAGTAAAATTCCTTCGTATAAATAAGGATGGCTCACTGCAGTACAGTTTGCCCTAATACGCCATAATTTCGCAGAAAGCCTGCATGTCAAGGTTTAATGGGAACTAGGCCTTTGCTAGACCTTTTAAACGGATCCCGTTCTCACTTGGATCCCCGGTTTTGAATAAACCAGCCCCTACTACGCAAATATCCACGCCTGCCTTTGCAAGTTCCTGGATATTGGTGTCATTGACTCCCCCGTCCACTTCCAGTTCGATCGGGTAATTCGAGATAAGAGATTTTACCTTCTTGATCTTCTCCATTCCCCCATCCACGAACTTCTGACCATAGAATCCAGGTTCAACTGTCATGATAAGCACTAGATCGATATAAGGAAGAAGTGTTTCTAATACCGAAACTGGGGTTCCTGGATTGAGAGAAACTCCTACTTTGATCCCGTTTTTCTTGATCTCTTGCGCCAAACGAATAGCGAAACGAGTGGTTTCCGCATGGAAAGTAATACAGTAAGGGTTGAGTTCGTAGTATTTGTGAACATGATTCTCAGGTTTTTCCACCATGAGATGAACATCCAAAGGGATCTGGGTCATTGCCTTGATCTCTTTATTTACCGCTTCTCCAAAACTGATCTGTGGGACGAAATTTCCGTCCATCACATCCATATGAACTAGATCGATCCCTTCTTTCTTAAAATTTGGGACTGTGTTTGCAAGCGCTGTAAGTTGAGTAGCTAAAATAGAAGCGGAGATTTTCAAAATTCGTTCTCGTAATCTTTGGATTTTACTTTGGATCCGTTCCCGTCCAGAAGAACAAGAGTAACATCTCCACTTCTGTAAAATACGGTTTGGATCTTTTCGCCTTCTTGGTAATTCGTAGGGGCGCTGATCTCGATCTGCTTGGTCTCGTCTTTTTGATCTTTTACGAGTAAAGTATAAGTCCCGTTTTCCGGAGCTTCGTAAACAAAACTTTCGTATCCGCTTTCTACCCTGTCTTCCGGTTTAAAGTAGAATACTTTAAATTTGTATTCGTTCCCGACTTTCTGGACTGATTCGATCTTTCCATTATCCGGACGGAATTTAGTCGGAACTACTTCCGCCTTGGAGGAAATTTTTGCACGAACCAAAGCTCTTTGAGCAAATGCGAAAGAATCTCCCGGTTTAAAATCCAAACCCGCTTGAGGCTCTCCTTCTTTTTTCTTGGTAGAAGGTTTCGTAACGAGTAAGAATACTTTTTCTCCGGCGGTGATATTTTTTCCGGCTTCCGGAATTTGATCCACAACCGTGTCTGGCTGTTCTCCTTCTTTTACTTCGATGTAGGTAATCCCACCCAAGTTTAAGGAAACGTAAGTTTCTCCGGAGAGAACTTTTTCTATGGAATTTTTTGCAGAAACTAGGCTTTGCCCTTTTAGATTCGGCATGTCCAATCTGTCCAAGCCTACGTTTACAGTAACGGAAACTTTGGAACCAGCTTCCACTTCTCTTCCTGGTCGAATGGATTGATAGATGATGATCCCGTCTGTTTTATCAGGATAACGTTTGGATTCTAATCGTACTTTTAACTGTAAACGCATGAGTTCGTTATGAACTTCGTTGTACGGTTTGCCTACTATATCAGGCATTACTACCATGGTAGAGCTTTTAGTACGAACAAATACTACTAAGAATGCGGCTATGAAGAATACTACCAAGCCGAATGCGATGAAAAAAAAGTAACCCCCGACTGGGAGATATTTAGAGCGGAGTTCTTCCTTGGTCACTCGAAACGATCCTCGTCCGAAATACGGAAACCGTTTAAGAAATCCGCCACAGTTATTCTGTTTTTATTTTCCGGTTGTACGGAAAGGATCTCCAGGAAACGGCCATCTCCACACTGGAAAAGAAGGGCCTTTTTGTCCATTCGTTTCAATCTGCCAGGCTCAATCTTACCATCGGAAAAATCGGAAGGTCTTGTTTTCCACAAAACCATCCGTTTTTCTCGGAAACGACAATATCCGCCCAAGTCTGGACTTAAGGCCCTGATCCGATTATGAAGATCGATTGCGGGAAGTTTCAAATCCAAGACTCTGTCTTCTGCCTGGATTTTCGTGCAATATGTTGCTTTGGAATGATCCTGGGGAATTGCTTCGAAAGCTTTTTCCCTATTCCCTTTTAGAAGAGGGATTACACTCTCAATTCCAGCTTGCGTAATCTTTTCCATAAGAGTTCCGGTATCATCTTCCAAATCAATCTCCACTTCTTGGATCTTGATGATATCCCCCTCGTCCATTTTTTCTCCCAAATGTTGGATGCTGATCCCGGATTTAGTATAACCTTTCCAGAGAGAGGTTTGGACTGGAGAAGCACCTCTTAGATCAGGTAGAATGGAACCGTGTAAATTGATAGAACCGAATTTAGGAGAGGAAAAAACTTCTTTCGGCAAAATAGAACCGTAAGCGAACACAACATAGAGTTGCGCATCAAATTTGGAAAACTGTTCTAACGCGTTTTCTTTTTCTTTTTTAATGGATTCGAATTGAAAGACTGGAAGATTTGCAGCGAGTGCAGCTTCTTTGACCGGGCTTGGGACTAGAGTTTTACTTCTTCCCTTAGGACGATCCGGATTTGTGACTACGAATTGGACTTGGATCCCTGACTCTTTTAGTAGAGCTTCTAAAAGTTTGGCAGAAGGTTCCGGGGTTCCGAAAAATGCGATTTTCATCAGACAAGATCCAGTGGATCAAAATCCAATTCTAGGTAAACGTTTTTAGAAAGTTTAAGAGTTCGAATTTCTTTTTTTAAGATCTCTCTCCATTTGTTTTGTACAGTTGTTTTGATCAGAATATGATTTCTGAAATTCGCATCGATTTTATAGAAAGGACAAGGCGCAGGTCCTAGTATAATTGTATTCGGTTCCGGAAGATATTTTTTTAGGACTTGATTAACTGCCTCAATCGTTTGAACGGAAATCGTTTCATCTTTGGATCTGGATAAGATCCGGATCAATCTGGAAAATGGAGGATAAAAGAGTTCTTCTCTTGTTTTGATCTCTGATTCGTAAAAACGAATATAGTCTTGGTCGAGTGCCATACGAATGATCGGATGATCTACTGTGTTTGTTTCGATCAGAACTTCTCCCGCAAGATCGGATCTACCTGCTCTTCCTGCAACCTGAGTAAGAAGTGAAAAGACTCGTTCTCCCGCTCGAAAGTCAGGAAGACCAAGTCCGATCCCCGCATTCAAAACTCCAACTAGAGTGACCCTCGCGGCATCCAATCCTTTGGAGATCATTTGGGTCCCGGTTAAGATATCGATCTCTCCCTCCACAAGTCTTCCGATCACATCGGTTAAAACACTTTTGTCCTGGATGGAATCCTGATCTAATCGTTCTACTTTCGCACCTGGAAAAGTTTCTAGTAGGAACTCCTCTAATTTTTGAGTTCCTGTTCCCATCATGACCAGTTTTTCTCCTAGTTTTGTCTCGAGCCTTTGGAGAGAATCCGAAAATCCACAGAGATGGCAGATGACGGTTCCTTTTTTGTGATAACAAAGATGAGATGTACAATTCGGGCACGGGATATAAGTTTTTTCTTTTTCGGAATATAATAAGGGACTATACCCTCTCCTGTTTAATAGAAGAATGACCTGTTCTTTTTTATCCAGTCTCTGTTTGATCGCAAATGTAAGTTCTGAACCGATGAGTCTCGCGTCTTTTTTATTTTCTTCGATCCGTACTGTAGGAGGTTTTGCAGAACCTGGTCTTTTGGTTAAGACTTGTAGTCCGATCTTTCCGGTTTTTGCAAGATGATATACTTCTAGAGAAGGGGTTGCGGAACCTAAAACCAAAACCGCCTTGTTTTGTCTGCAACGTTGTAATGCAACCTGTCTAGCATGATACCTTGGCGTGGAATGTTCCTTAAAAGAACCGTCATGCTCTTCGTCTATGATCACAAGTCCTAGGTTCGAGACCGGAGCAAACACTGCGGATCTAGTTCCGACCGCGATTCTTTTTTTTCCTTGGAGAAGGTCCGTATACGCTTTAAATCTTTCTGAAACTTTTAATGCGGAATGTAAAAGTGCGATCTGTCCCGGAAAGACTGCTTCCAATTTTCGGATGATATGGTAGGTCAAACCGATCTCTGGAACTAAGAGTAATACACCTTTATTCGAGTTTTGTAGAATGTCTCGGATCAAATGTAGATATACTTCCGTTTTTCCGCTGCCAGTGATCCCGAAAAGTAGATGGATGGAATCTTTTCCAAAATCCGCTTTTATGTTTTGGTAGGCTTTTTTTTGCTCTTCATTTAGTGAAAACGGTTCGGAAGGAATTACATCTTCCGTTAATTTTACTTTGGAATGTCTTCTTCCCGCAGGGATCATTTTATGTATACATTCGCCTAGAGAAGCGAGATACTGATCTTTGACCCAATATGCGAGTTCTATCTGTTCCCCATTTATTACAGGAGTTTTATCTACGACTTTATCTACCTGCAAGACTTCGTAGCTTGGTTCATTATGATGAAGAGATAAAATGATCCCTTCTTCTTTTCTACCTCGAAGTTTCGCCTCAACTCTCATCCCTACTTTTGTATCAGGTGGGACCTCGTAGGTGAATGTATCCTCTAAGATAGGAAGATCGAAGGCTATCTCTGCGTATTGGATCAAATTTTTTCCTTAATCTCCCGATGAAAGATCCCAAGTTGGGATAGGATACTTTCTTTAACTTCGATCTCTTTCTTTTTGGCTTCTTGGAATTCGGGAGAATCGGCCTTGCTTGATTTTCTCTTTTGTTCTGCGGCCAATATCGCTTCCGGAGAACGAAGTACGACCATAGGAACTCCTGGTTGGAACTCCAATGTTTTTCCCATTTGTCCTATAGCTTCGTCTTTTCCGAACAGAAGAGGAGCTGCTGCTCCGAGTAAAATGATGCCTTGGATCTCTTCTTCTTGAACGGTTTCTTGAACTTGGATCCTACAATTATTCGTTCTTCTTTTCCAATCATCTTCCGTGGAACGATCCTGGGAGAATAAACATCCTGGAAATTCTTGGTAATAGAATTCTTTCATAGTGAATCCGAAAACTTTTTGGATCATTCTATCGAATACATCCTCTGCTTCTGAACTTCTGAAAATTTTCAAAGGAGAAGTTTTTACATAAGATTGTTTTCCGGAAACTGTCTCACCGGTGTAATGTAATACTAAGATCTTCTTTCTACCGCGGATGATAAAATGGCGAATCGCACTCAAACGGTCCGGGCATAATTTACAGGAGAAATTTCGATCTTCTTTTTTTGGAGGGATCCTCATTTGGATGCCTGGGATCGGAGCTGTTCCGCTTTCTTTTTGAGATGTAGAAGACCAGGTCCAGGATTCCTTCCATTCTAGATCCAGATCCTCCGGATCTTTTTCTCCTTGTCTTCTTAGGATTGGAAATTCTCCGTTTTGTACTAAAAATTTGAAATCCTGCAGAATTCCTTTTAGCTCTTTGAAAACCCCAGATTTACTCATGGATATCCTCCACTTGGATCCCAAGGGATTTCATTTTTCGATACAAATGAGATCTTTCTATTCCTAATGTTTTAGAGGTTTTGGAAACATTTCCTTCGTTCATCTGTAATGTTTTCAGAATATACTGCTTTTCGAATTCTTCCTTCGCTTTTTTGAAATCACCTTTTTCGACAAGATCATTTGCCTTTACGAAACCGGTCATAGAATCTTTTACGTCTTGTGCTCGAATGATATCACTTACAGTCATGATACAAAGTCTTTCTATTACGTTTTTTAATTCGCGGATATTGCCTGGCCAAAAATGATTTTCTAAAATGGATACTGCTTCTTTCTCAATAATTTTAAGGGGCAGATGGTTTTCTGCAATCGTATGTTTGATATAATGGTCTACGAGCAATGGAATATCCGATTTTCGATCTCTTAACGGAGGAATTACGATCGGGATCACATTCAATCGATAATAAAGATCTTCCCTGAATTTTCCGTCTTTGATCGCCTCTTCTACCGGGATATTGGTAGCTGCAATGATCCGAACATCTACGGAAACCTGATCTGTGCTTCCTAATTTCTCAAACCTTTGCTCTTGTAGAATACGTAAAACTTTTGCCTGAGTTGCCAGGGACATATCGCAGATCTCGTCTAAGAATAGAGTCCCACCATTTGCAGCTTCGAATTTCCCAATTCTAGTATCCGTTGCACCGGTAAATGCACCTTTCACATATCCGAATAGTTCGGATTCTATCAATTCCTCAGGAAGAGCCGCACAGTTGACTTCTACGAATGGTTGTTCTTTTCTTTTTGAGTTTTTGAATATAGTTTTTGCGACTAATTCTTTTCCAGTGCCGTTTTCTCCATAAATGAAAACTCGTGCATTTGTAGCTGCAGCTTGGGCGATGGAAAATTTTACTTTTTGGATTGCAGGAGAATTTCCGAGGATCTCATCATATTCGAGTTTGATCTCTGGAGATTCGAATTTTTCGGAATAAACTAAGGCCTCTTCTACAGCTTCCAATACTTTTTCGATTGAAAGAGGTTTTTCTAGAAAATTTAGAGCACCCTTTTTAGTAGCTTGTACAGCTAGTTCGATAGTTCCGTGCCCAGAGATCATTACTACCGGAACTGTAGGATAAATTTTTTTTACTTCATCTAGAACACTCAGCCCGTCTTCTTTTCCGAGCCAAACATCTAGTAAAACAAGGCTGGGCCTTTCTATCTTTAGATGTTTTAGAAAGTTTTTTCCGGAAGAGAATTGTTCCGCTTCGTAATTCTCATCTTGCAAAATATCCTGTAGGGATTTGCGGATCTCCGGTTCGTCATCAACTATAAAAATTCTCATTTATGCTACCGGGAGTTCTATCCTAAATTTACATCCGCCTAGTTCGGAAGAGTCCACCGAAATATGACCGTTATGATCTATGACCGTTTTTTGCACGATTGCAAGACCGATACCGGATACATGTTCTTCTTTTGTAGAATAGTAAGGCTCGAAAACCTTGGACCTATAATCAGCGGTGATACCGATACCATTATCCTCTACAAAAAGTACGACAGATCTTCTCATGATCCTTTTTTCTAACACGGTCGAAATTCGAACTTTTCCTTGGGTAAAATTAGAGTCAGCTTTTTGTTTTCTCTTTTCGATCGCTTCTACAGCATTTTTGAAAAGATTATTCATGATCCCTAAGAATAGTTTTTTGTCCAAAAAGATTTCCGGTAGGTTTTTCACTAAATTCAACTCGATCTGGATCCCTGGCGTATGTTCGAAAAGTTTTGCACTTTCTAAAAGTACAGGCTCGAGATGTTGATTTATAAGTCTAGGTGCAGGCATTCTTGCAAATTCAGAGAATTCATTCACTAGATGTTCTAAGATCTTTACTTGCCCAACGATCGTCTCACTTCCTTTAGTCACGATCTCTTGGAATTCTGTAGGAACTTCGGAGTTTAATTTCCTTCGGATCCTTTCAGCGGAAAGTTGGATCGGGGTCAGAGGGTTTTTGATCTCATGGGCCATTCTTTGGGCCACTTCTTTCCAAGCGGCGATCCTTTGGGTATGCATGAGCTCTTCGTTTTTGGACTTTAAATCTTTCACCATTTGGTTGAAGGATTCTACTAACGCTCCAATCTCCCCTCCTTCCGTGAGTGGAAGATTAATATCTGTATCTCCTAAAGAAACTTTCTGAGTCGCATTTGCAAGATCTATGATTGGCCTTGAGATTTTACGAGCAAATACCAAAGAGAAGAATATAGAAAGTAAAAATGCAAAAACCGTAAGAAGTGTGATGGTCAGTCTTACTTCATAAGGAAGTTTTTCTTTGGCAAGATCTGCAGTAACGTAGTTCCTCCTTGTATTAATGAATGAATAAGCTCTCGCCTCTTCTCCCGGAAAGACTCGTTTTCCTAAAATTAAAAATTTTCCCGAGTTTATAGAATCTATCTTTAAAAGATAAAATCCTAAATTCTGGTTCAATACTAGATTTTCAGAGATCCCATCCGATTCAATTGGAGTAAAATCTTCCAAAGAAAATACAAGTTTTAAGGCCCTGTTTTCTAAGGCTGCAGTCTTATTATCATACCATCCAACATAATAATTCGGATTTTTGATCAGATCCAGCTCGTTTGCTCGAGTTGTAAGAAGGTTCGGATTTGGATTTTCTTTTTGAACAAGGTTTCGGAAAAATTTAGCTTTCTCTAATAATTCCTTTTTCTCGGGGTCTAATTCCTTTCTTACAAAATAATCCCCGGCCTCTAATGCTTGGGCTATATCCAATCCGTAAAATCCTTCGAATACTTTTCCGATCACGTTGGATGTAAGAAGAAATACCGGAAAAGAAGGAAGCATTGCAATGAACAAAAATGAAAGAGAGAGTCTATAACGAATGGAACTTTTGAGCCTTCCTGTCTCTAAGTTCCTACGATTCCTATAAAAATAGGAGATAATTAAGAATAGAACGACTAAAGGAACAGTATAATAAACATAGATCAGGATCCGATCTACTAGATCTATATTTGCCGAATTTCTAAAATGAATTAACTCAGCTGCGAGTACGGATAAAGAGATTACACCAGAAAGGATGAAAAGATCTCGAAGATAATACCGATTTTCTTCGTTCCGAAAAGGGAACCAGTTCATATCGCAAAATCGCCTTCCACCAATTTTGCTAAGGCTGCAGCTGCCTCTTCTTCTTGGACTCCTTCTGTTTTGATGGAAAATTCCTGGCCGGGTGCGAGTGCGAGCATCATGAGACCCATGATACTTTTTCCGTTTACTTCTACTCCGTCTTTGGAAACTAAAACTTCGCAGGAATATTTCGCTGCGCAATTCACAAATACAGAGGCAGGTCTTGCATGCATTCCAGCACCGTTTTCGTTAATTTTGAGGTGGATTTCTTTCAACTTTTCCTTGCTGCAGATAAATGTTTAATTTTTGGCTGAATTCCGCCGCGGCATTTTTGCCCAGCTTCTTTAATCTTTGGTTCATCGCTGCAGTTTCTACGATGATCGGGATATTTCTACCCGGACGAACAGGCAATTTGATCATAGGGATATTCACTCCCAAAACTTCTTCCGTCCTATTTTCGAGCCCGGTCCGATCGAATTCTTTTTCTTCGGTCCATTCTTCCAAATGGATAATGAGTTCTATTAATTTATGATCTCTTACGGAACCTATTCCGAAGATATCTTTAATATTCAGAATTCCTAATCCTCTTATTTCCATATGATGTCTGAGTAGATCAGAACAAGTCCCGATCAAATAACTTTCGGAAAGTCTTCTGATCTCTACCATATCGTCGGCCACAAGACGATGTCCTCTTTCTATGAGCTCGAGAGCGGTTTCACTTTTTCCGACTCCACTTTTTCCGGATAGAAGGATCCCGATCCCGAATACTTCGATCAAAACTCCATGTCTCATCGTTCTTGGTGCGAGACTTCTATCCAAAATTTGTGAGATCAGAGTGATGAATTTATGAGTAGAAACGTCTGAACCAAGAAGAGGAATATTTAAACGATCACAATATTCCACAAAGATAGGAGGAGGAACATTTCCATGGGTGAATATAATACAATTCAGATGGAAGTGAAAAAACTCAGCAGCGAGTTTTTCTAGATCTTCCCCTTCCTTAGAAGTGATATATGCCCATTCTCCTTTTCCGAAAATTTGGATCCGGTCATGAGCAAAACTTTCATAAAACCCTGTTAAGGACAAACCTGGTCTGTTGATCTCAGAACTATGGATCCGATTTTGGAGACCGTTTTCTCCTGCGATCATTTGAAGACCGAGTTCTGGATGATCTTTTAAAATATTAGAAACATTGATTCCTGGAACGGACATGAGTTACCTTGCTTCCAAAGATTTTACTTTTTTTCTCTGGTTAGAAGGGAGAATTTTCAAGATCTTACGATACTTAGCCACAGTTCTTCTGGCAATCTCAATCCCTTTACTTTCTATTTTTTCCACTATATCCTGATCGGAGAGTGGATTTTCAGGATCTTCTTCTTTTACTAAATTACGAATGATATCATGGATCGTTTTGGAAGATTCCATTCCTCCTTCCGAACTCTTGGATTTTAATCCGGAAGAGAAGAACCATTTTAATTCCAGAATTCCCCAAGAAGTTTGCACATATTTATTGGAAGTGATCCTGGAAACTGTGGATTCGTGAAGATCCAATCTTTCTGCGATATCTTTTAGGGTAAGAGGTTTTAGGAATCGGACCCCTTTTTTGAAAAACTCTGTTTGTAATTCTATGATTGCTGAAACAACTCTATATAAGGTTTGTCTTCTTTGGTTTACGGAACGGATCAGCCATTCTGCAGAATTTAGTTTAGTAGAAATATATTCTTTATCAGAATCCTTAGCTCCCCCGCCTTTTTTGAGCATTCCCTTATACTCTTTATTAATTTTTAATTTAGGAAGCCACTCGTCGTTTAGAAGAATACTAAATTCTCCCTCGATCTCTCGAATGATCACATCCGGAACGATATAATCCGGTTTTTGAGGAGTGTATAGTGTAGCGGGAAACGGTTCTAATTTTTTGATCTCTGCAGCCATGGATTCTATGGCTTCTACAGGGAGTCCCATTTTTTTGGAAATTCCCTTATAATCCAATTTTTCCAGATCTTTTAGATAATTTTGGATCAGATCATGTAAATTCGTATCTTCCGGTTTTAAGATCTTAGCTTGAATATATAATGTTTCTTGGATGCTTCCTGCTCCGATCCCTAAAGGGTCGAGCTGATGGATCTGCTCCAAAACTTTCTTAATTGCCTTTGTAGATACTCCGATCTCTGTCGCAAGTTCCGTCTGTGTCTGAGAAATAAATCCTCTATCATCCAACATGGAGATCAGGATCTCAGCGATCTCCATTTCTTTCCCTTTTAAAGAAGAGATCCTAAGTTGCCAAAGTAAATGTTCAGAGAGGGATTGCGCGTTAGGAGATGATTCGATATATTTTTGATTTCTGTCGGAGGCGTCGGTACCTCTGGATTGAGGTCTATCTAAACTGAATGAATCTTGCCAGCCCGGATCCGAATTTTTGATAAAATCGTTCTTCTCTTTTCTTTTGAGATCATCTACTGAATATAATTCGGGGCTTTTGCTTCTTTCGGAAGATGCCTCCTCTTCCAACATAGGATTTTCCACAAGTTCTGCACTGATACGATCCGCCAGTTCCAGAGTAGACAAAGGCAGAAGTTCGATCGACTGGCGCAGATCCTGCGTCATGACGAGCTTCTGTGTCTGTTTCTGTACTAACTGATGGTTCAGATTCACAGCTTGAAGTCCTCTCCTAAATACATTCGTTTCGCTTCCTTATCGTTCACTAATTCCTTAGGTGAACCTGCGATCAAGATCCTACCACTATGCATGATATAGGCTCTATCGGTAATCTTTAATGTTTCTCGGACATTATGGTCCGTGATTAATATTCCTAGTCCCTTTTGTTTTAAACTATTTATAACAGTTTGAATATCTTTTACAGCTATAGGGTCAACCCCTGCGAACGGTTCGTCAAGAAGGATAAAATCCGGATTTGTGACTAAGGCTCTCGCGATTTCGCATCTTCTTCTTTCTCCACCTGAAAGAGTAAAACCTTTTTGGTTCGCGACTCGCATAATTTGTAATTCTAACAGTAGTTCGTCTCTTCTGCGAATGATTTCCGATCTTGAAATATTTAATGTTTCTAAGATCGCTTCCAAGTTTTCGGCGACTGTTAATTTTCTAAAAATAGAAGCTTCCTGAGCGAGATATCCTACTCCTAGTTTTGCACGAACATGCATAGGAGCTTCTGTGACATCTTGGTCATCAATGAATACATGTCCTGAATCAGGTTTTACGAATCCGACGGACATATAAAAAGAAGTAGTTTTTCCGGCACCATTCGGTCCTAGTAGACCGACTACTTCTCCTTTGCGAACATCGAAACTTACTCCGTCTACAACCTTACGCTTATTGTAAATTTTGATCAAGTTTTGGCATCGGATCCTTTGTCCCATTATGTAAGCCTAATTTCCTAAATGGACTCCTTCTGTCAGAATTGATCTTCCATCTCTTGGATAAAAGACGATTTTTCCCGCTCTTAGTATCTTACCGGCTCGATTGATCCTAGGATTTCCTTCTAAAAGCATCGATTCTTCGTTTTCAAAATAAGTGGCGTATTCTCCTTGGGCTTCAGTAGACCTGGAGTTGATTCGGATATCTCCTCGAATGACAGTTTCCTTCTTATCCATGAAACGTTCGAACTCTTGAGCGGTGATTGTGCTTGTGACCTTGTCCGAATTCTTTTCTAAAAATTCCATTTTTCCGTCTTCCGTAAGATGCATATAGTCTTCGTTCCGAAAAAAATCGAATATGTTACCGGATAACATCAGATTATTTTCTCGATCATGGACTTTAATATTCTTTCTTGCCTTGATGATTCTAGAGTCTTTGCCCACGGATTCGATTGTATCGGATATGATCTTCAGATCTTTTCTGAGAACCGTTGCATTTCCACTGATCGTAACGGTCCGATCGTTTTCTTCATTCGGTTTACTTTCGATCTTATCTCCTTTTAAGGTAGTTAAGATCGTTTCTTTTTTCTCTTCGCCGTTTGTATCTTTCTTAGTTTCTTCTGAAGTTTGGAATAATACTGTGTTTTCTTCCAACAAGATACGACTTTCATTTGTATAAAATGAAAGTTTTTTACCGCTTAAATATCTACTTTTAGAAAGTAAGATCGGATTCGGATCGGTAGTGATCAAATGTTCCGATTCGTTAAATACCGCCTCGGCACAGAAGATCGTGATCTCCGGGTGGTTCACGATCACTCCCCCATGCAGTTTTGTGATCTTGGTATTTAGTTCTCTATCTATTTGTTTTGCAGAAATGACCGTTGTCTTTCCTGTCTTGTCCCTAAATGTGAGTCTCGGTCTTTCTTTGATATAGACCATTTCGGAATATTTATCATATTCTCCTACTCCTGCTCTCATTACGGTCCCGTTTTCCTGGTCTTCTATATGAACTCCGTTCTTTAGAAAAGCCTTATATGCCTCTTTACCGAAGACCTCGATCCGATTCGCTCCTAATTTTACTTTTTTATGTTGGATCCAGGCTCCGCCTTCTAAGCTGAAGATAGTGACTTTCAGACCTTGGACTTCTCTATCTTCTTGTGTGAGCGCATTCGCTCCCCAATACGTTGGAAAACTTTCCTTCCGTTTCGGGTCAGCTTCTCCAATCCCTTGAAAAGATTTCGGGTCCAATGTTTCTGCTGAAAATAATAAGGGAGGTCTAGAATGTGTATCCACGACTTGAAATGGAAATAATAGAAATAGAATGAGTACAGATCGTATATGTTTCATTTATTTTTAGGAGAAGAAGAATTTAGAGGATTTGCTCCTCCTTGTGTAATTGCGCTTGGCCTTAAGATAGTGAATTTATTCAGATCCTTATCTGCTCTTAAGCCTATTCCTCTGATATGAGTTCCATTAGCGTCAATGACCACTTCTTCGTTGGAACTTAATTCTTTTGTTTCGTCATTATAATCCAAGGACTTGGCTCTCAGGGTCCTATGCTCTTCCGTTTTGAGAAGAATATTCCCTGTTAGTTTCATTAATTTTTTGGATTGGTTGATCTCTCCCTTTTCTCCGGTGAGTTTGGATTTAAATTTTCCATCCTCGTATTGGTCGAAGTCGATCCCGTACAAAACATATCTTTTTTCGTCAGCGTAAAGATATGCTTCTTGCGCTTTTAATTTCCATAATACGGTCCCATTTCCGTCGTACTGATCTTTTTGAAAATTTTTAAAAGAGACCGTAGATCCTTTCTCTTTTTCTTCTTCTACACGAGTATATTTAGCGTCCGATTTTCCTCCTGAATAAAAGAAGAAGATCAGAATTAAGATACCGATGCCCACTCCTAGACCCGGTCCGTATTTCTGAACGGTTTCCGGATCTAGTTTTAGCAGCTGAAGAATGCGTAAATACAAGTTCCTAATCGATTAGCGGTTTAGAATTTCCTGTTTTACGTAACGATCTAAACCTACCAATTCCTTTAATAGAGATTTGATTTCGGATAATGGATACTGAGTGGTAGCATCTGAAAGTGCCTTTGAAGGATCAGGATGCACTTCCATAAAAATACCTTCTATCCCGAGTGCAACTGCACTTCTGGTCATACTCGGAATATATTCTCTTTGTCCACCTGTGATATTTCCTGCAGCACCCGGCAATTGTGCGGAGTGAGTCGCGTCGAAAACGACTGGAATATCATAACTATGTAATATAGGGACAGTTCTTCCATCGAATACAAGATTTCCGTAACCGAATGTAGTCCCTCTTTCAGTTACCATGTATTTTTCGGAACCGGATTCTTGGATCTTAGTTTTGATATGTCTACAATCGGAAGGAGCTAAAAATTGACCTTTTTTAACGTTCACCCATTTTCCGGTTTTAGCGGATTCTGCGATCAGATCGGTTTGTCTGCTTAAGAATGCAGGGATTTGGTACATATCGATCACGTCTTTGAGCGGGCCAACTTGAGAAGTCTCATGAATATCGGTTAAAACAGGAACATTATATTTTTGTTTAATGAACTCCAGGTTTTTTACACCTTCTACAATTCCAGGGCCACGATAAGAAGTGACGGAGGAACGGTTTGCTTTATCGAAACTACTTTTGAAAACATATGGGATCCCAAGCTCTGTTGTGATTTCCACCATTTCAGCGCAAACTCTATCTAGTAGATCCCTGTTTTCCATTACACAAGGACCTGCGATGAGGAAGAATGGATTCTTTCCTCCGATCTTCTTACCGCTTAAAAAATCCCTTTCTTGGGCAGTTTTATCGCTCACTTAAGCCTTCCTAGAAAATTTGACCGCTGCTCGGATGAAACCGGCGAATAATGGATGCGGTTTAGTTGGTTTTCCGGTAAATTCCGGATGGAATTGCACTCCGATAAACCAAGGATGTTCAGGAATTTCCACGATTTCAATCAGGTTTTCGTCAGGAGAGATCCCTGAAAGAACCATCCCTTTCTCTTCGAATTTAGGTTTGTATTTGTTTGTGAATTCGAATCTATGTCTATGTCTTTCGTAGATGAGTTCTTGTTTGTATTCGTTGAACGCTAATGTATTCTTTTTGATCTTACAAGGATAAGATCCTAGGCGCATTGTTCCGCCCATTTGATCTATGTCCATTTGCTCTTCGATCAAAGAAATTACAGGATCCGGAGAATCAGGTCTGAACTCCGTAGAATTCGCATCCTTCATTCCTAAAACGTTTCTTGCGTATTCGATCACAGCACATTGCATCCCGAGACAGATCCCGAAAAATGGGATCCCTTTTGTTCTCGCATATTGGATCGCTGCGATCTTACCTTCGATCCCTCTATCTCCGAAACCTCCCGGAACTAAAACACCATGAGCGGATTTTAAAACATCCTTCACATTTGTTTTATCCAGTTTTTCAGGATCTACTTTGATAAATTCCACATTGGCTTCGTTTGCAATTCCACCATGGGATAAACTTTCATAAACGGATCTATATGCGTCGTGAAGGGAAATATACTTTCCTACAACAGCGATCTGGACGGTTTGTTTTGCGGATTGAAGACTTTTTATGATCTTCTCCCATTCCGTAAAATTGGATTTTCCAAGTTCTAGTCCTAGAGTTTTTAGAACGACCTGATCCAATTTTTCTTCCTTATACATTTTTGGAATTTCGTAAATGGAAGTGCTGATATCGGAAGCGGAGATCACGTTTTCTTCTTTCACGTTACAGAAGGAGGAGATTTTTCCTTTCATCTCTTTCGGCATCGGTTGATTGACCCTACAGATCAGGATATCCGGTTGGATCCCGAGTGCTAAAAGTTCTTTTACGGAGTGCTGAGTAGGTTTTGTTTTCGCTTCTCCGGCTACAGTGATTGTAGGAACTAAGGTAACATGAATGAATAACACTTGAGAAGGGCCATGCTCGTATCTCATCTGACGGATCGCTTCCAAAAACGGAATGGATTCGATGTCACCTACAGTCCCACCAATCTCAACGATCACGAAGTCAGTTGCATTCTCTCTTGCTAATGTATAAATTCTATTCCGGATCTCATTCGTGATATGAGGAACTACTTGGACAGTTCGTCCTAGATAATCCCCTTTTCTTTCTCTTTGGATAACAGTATTATAAATTTGTCCTGTTGAGACCGAATTTTTGCGAGTGAACTTGGATTTAGTAAATCTTTCGTAATATCCTAAGTCCAGATCCGTTTCTGCTCCGTCCTCGGTTACATAAACCTCACCATGTTGGTAAGGGCTCATAGTTCCCGGATCGATATTGATGTACGGATCCATTTTTTGAAGGGAAACGGTATAACCCCTACTTTCTAAAAGGCATCCCAGGGCTGCTGCGGACACTCCCTTTCCCAAGGAGGAACAAACTCCTCCGGTCACGAAAATAAATTTAGTTTTGGACAAACCGATCTCCTACCTTGCTGAACAGAGTTTTCTTCAGTCTCGGAAAATCCAACTCGGAATTTCGGAGAAATGAGTCGGCTTTTATGGTTTTTGACGAATTCTCCGGATGAGATCTGTGCTGGAAAATCCTGGAACAAATGGCAGGATTCGAACTTCTCCACCTAATTTACGAACGAGTGGAGTCTCAGGAAGAGCTTCTAGATCGTAATCTCCCCCTTTTACGTGAATATGAGGCGCAACACGAGAGATGAGCTCTAAAGGAGTGTCTTCTGTAAACACACTGATATAATCTACAAAGGAAAGACAGGAAAGAAGAAGAGCCCGATCCTCTTCCGGATTTACCGGACGCTCAGGGCCTTTCAGTCTTTTTACGGAAGAATCCGAATTGATCCCGATCCAAAGACAATCTCCCAGATCTCTTGCCTGAGAAAGATAAGTCAAATGTCCTTTATGAATTAGGTCGAATACACCGTTCGTAAAAACGATCTTCTTTTGTTTGCGGATCTGTTCTGAAATTTTTGCCGCTTCGTGAAACGGAATAATTTTCTCCACACAGGCATCGAAGGATGGATTCACTTAAAAACTGCCTTCTTTTCCAATGCTTCTAAAAGTTCTTCTAAGGAAACTGTCTCTGCTCCAAGTTTTCCTACTACAACTCCTGCTGCTGCATTCGAAACGATTGCAGATTCTAATTCTCCTAAACCTGCCGCCAAGAAGGAAGTATAAACTGAAATTACAGTGTCACCCGCTCCAGTAACATCGAATACTTCTTTTGCAACGGTTGGAATATGGAATGTTTTGGATTCGGAGGAAATGTATAAGCTCATTCCCTTTTCTCCACGAGTGATCATCATGGAAGGAGAATGAAGATCACCGGCGATCTTCTTTGCCGCCTCTTCCACCTCTGAATCCGTTTCTAATTTTTTACCGAGAGCCTTTCCCGCCTCGTGATGGTTCGGGGTCATTACGGTAGCTTTTTCATATTGGAAAAAATGTGAAACCTGAGGATCCACTGTTACGATCTTTTTATGTTGTACGGCAATATCGATTGTCTTTCGGATAAGGCTCGCTGTCAAAGTTCCCTTATCATAATCTGAAAGTACGACCGCGTCTGCCTCCTGTATGATCTTAGAAAAACTTTCCAATAATTCTTGTTCTTCTGCATCCGAAAGAGGAAAGGTCTCTTCTCTATCGATACGACAAACTTGCTGATGACCGGCGATCACTCTGGTTTTCAGAATGGTAGGAACTTTTTCGGAACGGATAATTGTGTTTTTAGAAGAGCTCGTGTTTTCGGTAGAAAGAAGATCGTCTAGAGTTTTTGCAGCAGGATCGTTTCCGGCTCTTCCGAGAACAAAGGACTGAACACCTAAACGAGATAAATTTTTTACTACGTTTCCAGCTCCGCCCAAAGTGGTTTTTTCATTTCGTACCCATACTACCGGAACAGGTGCCTCTGGAGAAATTCGGTTTACTTCTCCGATCAAATACTCATCTAAGATGAGATCTCCGATGACTATAATTTTAGTAGTTTTTAATTTGGAGGCAGCTTCTAAATATCGCTTTTTATCTAAGTAGTACAATTTTAAACCGGTCTTACTATTTTATTTGCGTTTTCCCTTCAAAAGGTTAGGATAAATCTTAGGTGTCAAGAACTACAATTCCGATCTTTCCTCTTCCTGAGGTCATTCTATTTCCTGGGACTTTTCTTCCTCTTCATATTTTCGAACCGAGATATAGGATGATGTTAGATTATTGTTCCGAGTCCGGAGAGGAAATGGCGATCGCTCCTATCAAAATGGAGCCGAATAATCTAAAAAACCCTCATCCGGAAATTGAGACGGTTTTCGGTTGGGGAAGTATTGTGCGAAGAGATCCTCTGCCTGACGGAAGATCGAATATTCTTTTGGAAGGGAAAGGGATCGCAAAATTAGAATCTTATGATGCGATGGAACCTTTTCGGATCGGGATCGTTGAGAAGATAGAACCGGATTCCAAATATATGGAAGACAAACTTTTTGTAGAAACATTCGATCGTATCTTATATCTCACCAAAAGGATCCTACTTTCAGAAGGCGCAAAAGAAGAACTCATTCTTAGAATGAACGATCTATGGTCTCATCCATTTCCGGTAGACTTTATCTCTTCTATCCTCAATTTCAACTTTCAGAAAAAACAGGAAATCCTTTCCAGCCGAGACCAAGTCCTCAAAGCTCAGCTACTCGTCGGCATCGTAGAAGAAATGAATTTAGGAGAATAGATCTATTTTTCTTAGAGTTTTCACGCAGAGGCGCAAAGCCGCGAAGTCAAGAAGGGTTTTATTGAAATTCTTTTAGAAAAACTCTGTGTCCTCTGTGCTCTCAGCGTGAAACAAAAAAATGATTTCGCACAGAGTTCACGGAGATCACAGAGAATTTTTAGGAAAAACAGTAGTTTGTCCCTGAGTGATTCGAACGAAGTGAGAATCGTATCGAAGGAACAGAATACAGAAATTTTTTACTAGTACGACCTAACTTCGTGACGCTTTGCGTGCGATACATTTTGCTTCGCAAAACACTCTAGCGACCAGTCCCTTCTCAGTGATCTCTGTGTGCTCCGTGCGAACCAATATTAATTCACAACTTTTTTAAATACTCTGCGGGATAATACGAATCGGTCCAGCCACCATTTCATTCGGATCTTGTCTATGACAACGCCTCTAGTGGAAGATGCATGAGCGAATTCTTCTCCATTTAAGACCATTCCTACATGAGTGACTTTGGATTGGTTTGGAGATGCTGAGAAGAAGATCAGATCTCCTGATCTCATTTCATTATGATTCACTCCGGTTCCCATCTTAGTCTGAGCACTCGAAGCACGAGACACCATTTTTTCCGGAACGCCGATACGACCGTCCGTTAAAACTCTAAATGTAAAACCTGAACAATCAGTTCCGGTTTTTGCGGCATTGGCCCATTTATAAGGAGTTCCTACCCATTCCTTTGCTACTTTTTGAAGAACGGTGGAAGATAATGTTTCCCAACCTTCTTTTTTAGAAGGTTCCGGTTCAATTGTTTCTCCCGGCTCGGGAAGATTTGGGACTAAGGGAGGATCCGGCAAAGGTTCAATTCTAGGACGATCTCCAATCACGATCCCACCTACTTCTTCCAAAGAGGTTTCGACCGCTCGAGCGGATGCGAATTTTTGTGAAGAACTGACCTTCTCCCCTTCATGCAGTTTTTTTAAATTAGAAAGAAGAATCGCCGAGGCACCATCCATTTTGGAATCTAAAACGGATTTAAATGCTGTTTCCGTCTTCGCAAAAGGAATACTTCTACCTTTTGTTGGGAATTGAGAAAGAATTTTGGAAGCGAGACGATTCTCCGGAAAGTCGACTAACTTTCCTGCAACAAGAGCTCTTCCTCCTGCAAGTACAGAAAAACCATCCCATTTTTTTTCCATGGCAGCTTCCACAAAACGGTTTCGGACTTCTTCTCTGATCCCTGCTTTTTTGGTTTCTTTAAAATATAAACCGATATAGCTGAAGTCTTCCTTGGACAGTTCACGTTTGGAGCTAACAGGAATTGCGTCTTCCGCCTCTTCGAAAGTCAGGCCTTCCTTTACCGCAAAGTCCAGATTGACAATGAGTTCTGCAGTTTTTTCCGGACTAGAACCTTCCAAAATTGCCCAAGGGATCACATTTTTAGTGATCTTTAAAACTTCCTTACTTTCTGCTCTTTTTCCCAATTTTTGAAAAACAGTATTTTTGATGAGTAAGGTCTGCCCCCTGTCCCAATCCGATTTTAATAAGTCTTCGAAAGGATCTGCAAATATAGAAAAGTTGAATAAAAGAAGAAGGTTAACTACTAAGATCCGAACTCTCATTTTACACCATGCATCCAAGATTCTAATTTATTACGGAACAGAAAAAGACAGGCTGCTGTAATTGTAGGAAGAAAGAAGAAGATCAAAAAAAATCCGGATAAGGATTCTCTTCCTCCCATGAACTGCGTCAATTCTCCTGCTAAAATATGTGCGAAAAAGTTCGCTAAGAACCAAAATCCCATCATCATGGATGCGACTTTTACGGGAGCAAGCTTTGTTACTAAGGATAGACCTACTGGAGATAAAAATAATTCTCCGATAGTTAAGAGTAAAATAGAGAGAATGATCCAAATAGAAGAGAATTTTTCTGCAGATCCGAAAGTTACTATGGAAAGAAGAAGATAACCTAATCCTAAAATGATCAGTCCTAAACAGAACTTAGTTACTGTGGAAATATGTTTCCCCGACTCTTCGAATTTTTTCCAGATCCAAGAAACCACGAGTGCAAGACTTACCACAAAGAGTGGATTGAGAGATTGGTAATTCGCAGCAGGAATTTCCCAGCCTAAAATATTTCTGTCTACGTACCTATCTATGATCAAACTTAAGGAAGAACCGATCTGCTCGTAAGAAGCCCAGAATGTAATCGTAACCGCTGAGAAAACAAGGATCGCAAAAATTCTTTCTCTATTTTGTTTCGGGTCTTCTACTTCCGATCCGGAATTAGATTCATTTCCTTTCGCTAAGAATGCTTGAGAATTTACTCTTCTTCCCAAAAATCCAAAGATGATAAGACCGATGAGCATTCCAACTGCCGCAATTCCGAATCCATAATGCCAGCCCTTATATTCTGCAAGATTTGCACAGGCCCAGGTGCCTAAGATCGCTCCTAAGTTAATCCCAAAGTAGAATATAGTAAAACCTGAATCTTTTAGCTCAGGTTTACCTTCCAATTCGTAAATTCTTCCTACAACTGTGGAAATGCAAGGTTTGAAAAAACCGTTTCCTGCGATTAGAAGTCCGAGCCCCAAATAAAAAGCTTCAAGCCCATTAAATGCCAAAGAAAGATGCCCGAACATCATTAGAGTCCCGCCCAGAAAAATGGAACGTTTATAACCTAAAAACTTATCGGCTAAAAGACCGCCGATGATCGGGGTCAAATATACGAATCCATTATAAAAACCGTATATTCTCCCTGCTTTTGCATCCGGCATTAAAAGTTCTTTCGTTAAGAATAGAACAAGAAGTGCTCTCATTCCATAAAAAGAAAATCTCTCCCACATTTCTACGAAGAAGAGAACGTATAGACCTTTTGGGTGACTTATTGACCTTTGGCTCTGGATTTCCATTCTGGTTCCGGAATATTAGATTCAAAATTTGCGTATCTGGCAGCTACGAATAGATGATCGGACAACCTGTTTAAGAAACGAAGATTTTCCGCAAAGACTTCATGCCCTTCTTCCTTATAACGAACAAGATCTCTTTCCAGTCTTCTGGCCTGAGTTCTTGCAACATGTAGAAAAGAAGAAGAGGAAGATCCTCCAGGTAATATGAAATTTTTCAAAGGAAGAAGTGATTCCTGCCAAAGATCGATCTCTTTTTCTAATTCTGAAATATCTTCTTCTAGGATACAGGATGAATCATCTTTCTTCTTATAACCTGCAAGCTCCGAACCAAGTTCGAAGAGTAAGTTTTGGATCCTTTCTAATGATTTTTTTAATTTTGAAGTTTCACTTAGAAAAGAAATTGCGACTCCAATGCTGGAGTTGAGTTCATCTGCCGTTCCATACAGTTCAACTCTCTTGTCGGATTTGGAGACTCTTCCTCCGGAAGCCAAAGACGTGCTTCCGCCGTCTCCTTTTTTGGTATAAATTTTCATAAATAGCCTGAATTTAGGGGACAGAATTCGAAAAACTTCCGAATTTTCCTTCCAGAAAAGCGATTTTCAGGGAAAAAAAGTTGCGAAATGGCTAAAGTAAATGGTAGAATGAGGACAGATTTTCCCCCTTTTGGATTATCGTCGACCTCGGCTTTAGTCTTTAGGAAAAATCATAAAAAAAATCTCCCCATCAAAAAAAGGGAGTGAAATTCGCAGTGGAAATCCGGGTTGCCCGGGAGGTTCTCCCCTCCTAAAAGCCCGGCCTTATAGTTCGGACGGATCCGAACTCTAGCTACAGGGAGGTTGTTGATGATTATCAATCACAACATCAGCGCTCTTCGTGCAAATAATGTACTGAAGACAGTTAACCACGAGCTGGACAAAACTACCGAAAAATTATCAACCGGAATGAGGATCAATCGAGCCGGTGATGATGCTTTGGGTTTCGCAGTTTCTGAAAGGATGCGTACTCAAATTCGTGGTCTTGCCCAAGCAGAAAGAAACGTAATGGATGGAGTTTCCTTTATCCAGGTGACCGAAGGGAATCTGGAACAGGTGAATAATATTCTCCAAAGATTAAGAGAACTCTCCATCCAAACTTCCAACGGGATTTACTCGGACGATGATCGTAAACTCGTTCAACTGGAAGTAGATCAGCTCATCGAAGAAGTGGACAGATTGGGTAAATCCGCCGAGTTCAATAAAATTCGTCCATTGAGCGGAGCCTATTCTAAGGATTCTAAAAATCCGATCCAGTTGCATGTTGGACCGAATCAGAACGAGAAGCTGGAAATTTTCGTAGATGCTATGAATGCAGGCGCTCTTCAGTTAGAAACGAATGGGAAAAAGCAGACTTTGTCTACTCCCGCTTCTTCTAATGCGATGATCGGTATTCTGGATAACGCGATCCAAAAGGTGAATAAACAAAGATCCGATTTAGGAGCTTATTATAACCGTTTGGAAATTACAGCAGAAGGTCTGCAGTCAAACTATATCAATATGGTTTCTGCAGAAAGCCGAGTAAGGGACGCGGATATGGCAGAACATATCGTGGACTATACAAAAAATCAGATTTTAACGAAAAGTGGGGTTGCAATGCTTGCACAAGCAAACATGAGACCTGAGCAGGTAGTTAAACTTTTGAATGAAAGATTCGGTTAATCTAAAAAAACCTTTTTAGGATCCGATAGAACCCGTCCGAGAGGACGGGTTTTTTATTAGAGTCGAACAAGCTTCGTTTTTTTAGTATTTTTCAGCCTGTGCTTTGTAAGCGGCAGCTTCCTTTTCTGCATGGTCTGCTAATTTTTTGTATTTTTCTTTTTCAGCAGCATCGCTAGTCGCCTTACCACCATGAGATTGAGATGCTAAGGACTTATATTTCTCAGCCAATTCTTTATGATCTTTGGCTTTTTTCCCGAAATAGTCTTTTGCAATCTTTTTAAGATCTGGTGTAGTTGCTTCCGCGATCAATAGATTATCCAGCTCGGTAAATGCGGAAACATTTCCTGCTAGGATTAGGGAGAAGAGGATTGTTGCTAAAGTTTTTTTCATACGTACTCCTATTTTGGCCCGTTATTCTACGGTGCTCTTTAAAATTAGTCAATATTAAATTTCTGGAATTATTTTAACATTTTATAAAATGCGAAATGATTTTAATCAGGCTTCTTTAGGACTTTTTAAAGGTTCCTTTTTTTGCATCGCATTCTTTTTTCGTTAAGGAGATCCACCCCTTCCCTTTGCAGGAGTTCTGGCCTGAGCAAGAGTTTCCTTGGGTGTGGCAGTCACTTTTTCCTTTGCAGGAATTGATCCCGTGGCATTCCCCTTTTGTGTTTTCTGCGGAAGTGTCCTGCTTTTCGGAAAATACTTCTCCAGATAAAAACAATCCGGACAGTGCAGCGCCAATGATTATTTTTTTAGTAGTGTTGTTCATCATTCAATCCTTATAATATTATTTTGATTTCGATCTTTTCTTCTTCTGGGAAGTTTTTGGATCCGGATCCTGGAATTCTATGATCATCTCTCTGGAACCGGAATATAAAGTTATATTTCCTGAATTTCCAAGGAAAGGTTTTTCTTCAGAGAAAACTCGTTTTTGGATACTTTCTAGAAATTTCGTAACAATCCCGAAATTTCCTTCTTTCCAGAGCATGTAAATAGGAGGATATACTAAAAGTTCCAGAATAAAACTGGTCAATAATCCTCCTACCATCGGAGCTGCGATCCGTTTCATTACATCTGAACCGGTCCCACTGGACCACATGATCGGGAGAAGTCCCATCATTGCAGCTAAGACAGTCATAATTTTAGGACGAACTCTATGCACAGCGCCATGGATGATCGCTTCTATTAATTCTTCCTTTGTCTTGAGCCTTCCCTTTTTTGCAGCATCTGCATAGGAAAGATCCAGATAGAGAAGCATGAATACTCCAGTTTCCGCATCGAGTCCCATAAGAGCGATCATTCCGACCCAAACTGCGACTGAGATCTGATAGTCTAGAATATAAAGTAAACCGATCGCTCCAACGAGTGAAAAAGGAACTGCGAGTAAAACGATCAGAGTTTTAGCGTAGGATTTGGTATTAAAATAGAGTAACAGGAAAATGATGAATACGGTCAAAGGTAGAATATAGGCCATTCTTTCTCTAACTCGGATCATATTTTCATACTGCCCGCTCCAAACGATCGAATATCCTGGAGGAAGTTGTATATTCTCGGAAACTTTCTTCTTTGCATGATCCACAAAACCTCCAATATCGGAAGTAGAAGGATCCACATAAACATAACCTGCCAGAAACCCGTTCTCATCCCTGATCATGGAAGGTCCGGTTTTTGTTCCTATATCCGCGATCTCTGAAATTGGAATATGTCCGAATTCCTTTGTAGGAACTAAGATCGTTTTTATTTTCTCTAATGAATCTCTAAGTTCTCTCGGATAACGTAGATTAACGGAGAATCTTTCCCTACCCTCTATCGTTTGTGTAATCGGTTCCCCACCTATTGCGGCTACTATGATCTGTTCTGCGGTTTCGACGGAGATATTGTATCTAGCTAGTTTTTCCCTTCTTAAATTAAGATCTAAAAAATATCCCCCAGCAGTTCTTTCTGCAAAAACGCTGCGTACATTTTTTTCAGTCTTTAGAAGCGTTTCAATCTTGATCCCGATGGATTCTATTTCCTCTAAAGAAGAACCTAGGATCTTTATCCCGATCGGTGTTCTCATTCCCGTGCTTAACATATCGATCCTAGTCTTGATCGGCATGGTCCAAGCGTTGGTCGCTCCGGGAAATTGCATCTGTTCGTTCATTTTTTGGATCAATTCATCTTTAGTCACCCGCTCAGATATAAAAGGTAGAAAAGGGTATTGAAAGATCCTGGGCCAATTGGAATAAAATCTGTCTGCCTTTCTCCATTCATCCTGTGGTTTTAGTAATATCACAGTTTCCATCATGGAGAATGGAGCGGAATCAGTTGCAGTATCCGAACGTCCCGCTTTTCCGAAAACTCTCTTCACTTCCGGAAATGATTTGAGCCTTTTATCCATAGAGATCATGAGTTTTTCAGCTTCTGCGACTGAGATCCCGGGTAAGGTCGTAGGCATATACAAAAAGGATTCCTCATATAATTGGGGCATAAATTCAGAACCGAGGCTGAAATACACAGGGATCGTAAGAGCAACCAATACGAATGCGGAAGTTATTATCGTTTTAGGTTTGTGTAATACGTAACGACATGCCGGTTCATATAATTTGAATAATATCTTACTTACAGGATGTTTTTCTTCCGGGTAATATTTTCCTACAAGTAATGTGGTGGCCAGTTTAGATAGGGTCACATTTTTAAAACGGAAAGGTTCCATTCTTGTGAATAACATCCTTACTGCCGGATCCAGACTAATTGCTAAAAATGCCGCCACAGCCATCGCAATATTTTTAGAATATGCTAGAGGACGGAAGAGTCTTCCTTCTTGATCTACCAAAGTGAAAATCGGAAAGAATGCGACAGCGATCACTATAAGAGAAAAGAATACGGAAGGGCCCACTTCCAATAATGCTTCTAATCTTACTGAATGGTAGTCTCCGATCCTTCCTCCTGCTTCCCATTCTTCTAATTTTTTATATGCATTTTCAACTTCTACTATTGCCCCATCTACTAACACTCCGATGGAGATCGCCATACCTGCTAAGGACATGATATTCGCGTTGATATCCAGTAAGTTCATCGGAATGAAAGCCATGATCACGGAAATTGGGATCGTCAATATTGGGATGATCGCGGATGGAAAATGCCAGAGAAATATGAGTATCACGATAGATACGATGATCATTTCTTCGATCAGTTTGAATTTTAGATTGCTGATCGCATGTTCTATAAGTTCAGATCTATCATAGGTCGTGATGAGTTCGGCTCCGTTCGGAAGATTTTTTTTGATCTCTTCCAGCTTTGTTTTTACACGGTCTATTACTGTGAGTGCATTTTCTCCGTGCCTCATCACGACGGTGCCTGCTACAATATCCCCTTCACCATCTAAATCTGCGATCCCTCGTCTTATATCCGGTCCGAATTGAACGGATGCTACGTTTTTCAAAAGGATCGGAGTTCCGTTCGTGTCCGTTGACAAAGGAATATTCTCTATATCCGCTAAAGAGGAAAGATATCCTCTTCCTCTCACCATATATTCGGCTCCGGAGATCTCTAATAGTCTTCCACCGGTTTCTTGGTTACTTTCTCTGACCCTTTGGATCACTGTTTCGAAATCGACATTGTAGGATCTTAATGCATTTGGATGGATCGTGATTTGATATTGTTTTTTAAAACCTCCGATCCCAGCAATTTCGGACACACCAGGAACCGCATTGAGTAAGTACCTTAAGTGAAAATCTTGATAAGTCCTAAGATCCGAAAGTGAATTGTTTCCGGAAGTATCTATAAGCGCATATTGATAAACCCAACCCACGGCACTCGCGTCCGGTCCCAATTCCGTTTTTACACCAGTTGGAAGCGATGATTGGATCCTAGAAAGATATTCCAGAACTCTGGATCTTGCCCAATAGATATCAGTTCCGTCTTGGAAGATCACATATACATAGGAAAATCCGAAATCTGAAAAACCTCGGACCACCTTAATTTTAGGTGCGCCCAAAAGAGAAGTGATGATCGGATAGGTCACCTGGTCTTCCATAATGTCCGGGCTTCTATCCCATCGAGAATAAATGATCACTTGTGTGTCAGAAAGATCTGGGATTGCATCCAATGGGATCGTTTTCATAGAAACATATGAGGCGATCAGAATGCAAAAAGTGATCAGAAGGACTAAAAATTTATTCTCAGCCGAAAAACGTATGATCTTTTCTATCATATAATCTTTCCTTAATGTGGGTGAGAATTGGACCCAAAACGGATCTTGGCTTCAGAGTCGATGAGAAAGGTCGATTCAGTGACTACTCTTTCTTCTTCTTTTAGTCCGGACAAAATTTCCGTCCATGAATCTATATTTCTTCCCGTTTGAATGGAGACTGCTTTGAACTTATCTGGAGCAGTCTGTACATACGCGATCTTTTGTTTCCCTGTGTCTAATATTGCTGAATTAGGAATTGCCAAAGTATTCGGAAGAGAAACTTCTAAAATCGCGTCTCCGAACATTTGGGGTTTTAATAGTTGTTTCGGATCTGATACTTCGCTTCTCAGTCTTAAGGTTCTATTATTCTTATCCAGTATCACATCAATACTTTTGATTTTTCCCACAAATTCCTTATCAGGATACGCATCCGTTTTGAATCGGATCGGAAGTCCAACTTTTGCGGAAGTAAAATCGGATTCATAAATTTGGGAATAGATATGTGCCCTTCCTGATTTGCCTCCCAATACTAATTCGGAAGGATCTCTTGCACCCGAGGTCCAAACTCGGATCTGCTCCGGACTAAGTCCTAATTGTCTTAATCTTAATTGAAGATTATTTAAAACGGAAGCTGAGAAAAATTCAGAGGTTCGGACGGCTTCTTTATATTCACTTAGAGCACTATATAACTCTGGGTCATAGGCAACACTTGAGTAAGCGCTTATTTTTTTGATCAAATTTTTTCTTTCAACAAGTTCCGTTTTGATCCCGATCGACTGTTGTTTTTCAAAAGATACAGAGAGTTCTTTATCATCTCGATCATCCATTTTCTCTGACGAATGTTCGGAATGATCTTCTTTTTGAATGTTCGGGGCTTTTATATTAGAGGAGTTATGATCCGGATGGTTTTCCCTTTTAACTAGATCCATATTGCAGATCGGACAGGTGCCGGGACGATCCGACGTATAAGTCGGATGCATCGGGCAATAGTATATGTCTTTTTTAGAAGAGCAGTTTGAAATATATCCGATCAGAAATAAGAGGACTAAAAGTTTCGAAATTCTTTTGAAAAGATCTTTGGGAGATAGATCACTTGGCTTCATAACGGATCTCCCCGCAATCTTTCATCTTAGGATCATATGGATTCCGGATATTCTTTCCAAATGCCAACCATTTCTTTTTTAACATTGGGCAATAGAATAAAGAAACTCCGGATTTGTCATGGTGGCCGAGAATAGGTTCAAGTTGATTGCTTAGAGCTTCGAATAATTCTCGCTTCTTTGCTAGGTCATTGGTTTTTCCAAGTTCTTCCGCAATTGGTAATGCTTTCTTAAAGTATTCGGTATTCTTTTTATGATCTGCTTCTGATCTCAAGTTCGCTATCAAAGATTTTGTATCTAGTATGCCAGACTTCTCTTCAAATATGGAAAGATGGATCTTTGCTACTTCTTTCAATACATACGTTTCCTTTCCTTCATGCGCTTGGATTTCAAGTGTGAAAGCGAAAAGAATAATAAAGATAGAATAGATATATTTCATGTTGTTCCTCAATTATGTTTATCGTGTCTTGGAGTTTCCGGATCCTTATAAATTGTACTCAAAAGTTTCAATGCATTGAGTATGGATTCGTTTTTACGTTCTTTTAGATCTTCCAAACGGATTTTTGTGTTTAAGATCTCCGCTTGAGCAAGAAGTGTGTCTTGCACATTTGTTTTTCCGGAAGCATATTGAAATGAACTTGCTCTTGCAGCTTTTTCCAATTCGGGGATCAGTCTTTTTTCCACTAGTTTGATTTGATTGGAAACACCTTTTATATAAGATAGATTTCGATTCAATTCGGAGAGCATTTGGATCCTTGTTTTTTCTGAAGAATCCTTCCCTACTTCTGCTAAATGTTCCTTCTCGCCAGTGATCGAATCCCATTTCAGTGCCGACCAGACTGGAACTCTCATATTCATTCCAAAACTGAACAGATCTCCTCTATATTCCGTTGTATCCATAAGTCCATAGTTCAATGGGCCTTGATCTAATGCGAAAGTCTGGGATCTTCGTTTCATGTAGGAGAAAAACACTTCTGTTTGAGGAGCAAGAGAATACTTAGTAAGTTTCGCTTCTTCTTTTAAGCGCTTTTCTTCTTCTTTTTGGATCTTATATTCTGGAGAATCTTCCACGATAGATGGTTGAGTAGAGACAAGACTTTCTAACTCTTCGCTCTTTTTGTCCAAGAATGAATCCAGATCGACTGAATATAGATCAGAGAATGAAATTTTATCTCCGATTTGATAGTATTCCAATTGAGCTTTTAGATCTTTCAATTGAGTATTGTATTCGGTTTCTTTTTCGATCGCTTCTGTTTTTGCTACTGTAGCCTTTAAAATCCCAGATAAAGTATTCTCTCCGAACGAGTAGGAGTTTTCGCTGATCGATTTTTGTGCACCCAGAATAGTTAAAACTCTTTCGTTGATCGTTTTCTTTTTCTCAGAAGATTTATATTTGTTTAATTTTGAGAAAAAGTCTGCAAGGATCCGGTTCACTCCAGAAACATAGGCAAAGTTCGCTTCTGTTTGCATAAGTTTTGAGATCCTCTTCTCCGTACTTAATTTTCCTGGAAAAGGAAATTCTTGGGAAACGGATAATTCTATCCCAGTCATTGTAGGTGTATCTAGGGCTCGGTCCGAAGTAGAGTAACCTCCCCTGGTGGGATAATTTCGAAATGCGAATCCTATTTTAGGATCCGGAAGGATACCGGTTCCTTCTGAATGTGATTTATGCGCCTGGGATAATCCAGCCAAAGATTTGGATTCTGGATGTTCTTTTACTAGAACGTCTAAAACTTCTTCTAGACTTTTCTTTTCTGCGTATGCAGCTGTTGTGATATAGCTATAAATAAATGCTAAGAGTATAAGTTTCCTACTCATATTTCCTCCGAAATTTTAAAGAGAAAATAGAAAACTTAGATCAGGAATACTTGTAGTGTGCTTAAGCTAAAAGATTGGTCGGAAGGTAAAATTATGTAAGAGGAATTCAGGATCACATTTTCTGAAACGATTTCCGGAGAACTGAATTCTGTAATTAAAAGAGAAAGAAAGACTTTTTGCAAAAGGATCCTTTCCCAATCTAGGATTTTAGTAAGATCTACGGATGCTACACTTTTATCCTTGGGGCAACATTCGTTAGAAGAGGATTCTTTTTCTTTGCTGGAATTTTGGGTCTTATGACAAGGAGGAAGATTTTCTTTCTTCTCTTGGTTTTCAGAATAAGACATCTTAACAGGACAATTTCCTGTCAGGCTATATACAGAAACACATAGGATTTGAAGGATAAATCCAAATGCGAGGACTGCGCCGATCGTCTTTTTAGAACCAGAACCCATGTATTACTCTATCTGACTGGAGAAATTCTATAAAAGTCAAGAAAAAAAGGAAGTTCAGTCTGAGGGATTCACTGTAGGAGTTCCTAGAGCTTGCCTACTCAAGGTTTTTGGAAGAAAGGATTACTTAAGACAATTGCAGTTGGAAAAACTGCCTGCACTCTTATATACGCATCCGTGGGACGAAGTTGATAAGTCCCTTTTTTCTGATAGGAAGTATGGGATAAAATTTCAGAATTCGGACCTATAAAATCCACAGTGATCGGAGTATCCTCAAAATCGAAATAAACTTGATTTTCAGAATTCAGGCCGATTGGTCCAAGTTTAGGTTCTTCTAAACTTCTTTCCATTTTACGAACACAAAGATAATTTCCTTCCTGTAAGGACCTGAGTATTTCCGATTCGTCTAAACTGTCTGTATTTACGAGAAGATATCTCATTAAAGATTCCCCCTCTTGCTTATAGATCTCGGAACTTAGATCTCTCCAATTTGGAATTCCGGAAGTTCTAACCCTTAAATATTCTTCTCTCGGAAGATAATGTAAGTCATCTGCTGCCATACAGAAAGACGGTTTTTTCTTACTCAAAAGTTTATCCCAAAACTTCGGAATATCTCCGAATGGGCTCAATACTTCTACTGCATTATAATCTTTTAATTCTGATAATAATTCCAACGGAAATGAATCGTTTAGTAGAGGATGATTTACGATTACAAATCCGCTCTTAGATCTAATTCTATTGATGACCCACTGTAAATTTTTAGGATCCGCATACAAAGGGAAAAAATCGTATGAGGCTTCTTCCAGACCTAAAACACTAAGATGTCTTTTTCTTAGATTTGTTCCCCACTCAAATCCTTTGACTTGCGCAAGTTTGGGGGAATTTGGGCTGGTAATTCTTTCATAATCGGTAAATCCCAAAATTTTATAACCGTTCGATGCATATACGGTTTCTATTTCTTCCGGAGTGTTTCTTCCTGGAGTGAACCAAGTTCGATTTGTATGTAAATGGATACCGGTTTTTTGAAGTGTAAGTTTCGTGTTTCTTTTATACGGATTCGAATATTTTTCCCAATCGATCTCCGCGGCTTTGAAGGAAGTTTCCTCGCGAAGAAATGCCCAGGTGATCAGATTCCCTAGGGCGAGAATTCCAAAAGCTGCCAAGGCTAAGAAGAATATACGCTTCCGTTTCATACTAATCGCTAGTACAAAAACCTGGCGCACAGGGAAAACTAGAATTCCAGAAATGGATTGTTACAACTTGTATACGATTTCCGATTTCATCCCCTCAAGGATTCATGGATATGTAACAGAACAAATCAGAATTCGGAATGATTCTTAAGGGTTCTTCTTAGTGAATTCCAATTAGATGAAAACATATCCTCTTGCCCTCATTCTTCCCGCTTATAATGAAGAATTGACTATTGAAAAAACGATCTTGGAGTTCTATAAAGAGATCCCCCATGCGTTTTTCGTAATCGTAGATAATAATTCCAAAGATAATACATCTCAGATTTCCAAAAATACTCTGTTGGAACATTCAATTCGAGGAGAGGTTATTTTCGAACCAAGACAAGGAAAGGCAAACGCGATTCGAACTGCATTTTCGAAAATAGATGCGGAAATTTATATCATGTGCGACGCGGATCTCACCTATCCAGCTTCTCAAATCCATTCTCTATTACATGAGTTAAAGGAGAAGGACTTGGATATGTTAGTAGGAGATAGATTGAGTGAAGGAGATTATGGAAGAGAGAATAAAAGAAGATTCCATTCCACCGGGAATAAGCTCGTACTTACATTAATCAATTTTCTTTTCGCAAGTAAGCTAAAGGATCCGATGAGCGGATACAGAATATTTTCCAGAAGGTTTGTAAAAAATTATCCCGTACTTTCTTCCGGTTTCGAATTGGAGATAGAGATGACTCTCCACGCCCTCGATAAAAGATTTAGGCTCGGAGAAGTTTCCGTTCCATATAAGGACAGACCTGCAGGAAGTTTTTCCAAATTAAATACCATCAAAGATGGCTTTAAAGTGGTTCAAAACATATTATGGATCTTTAAAGATTATAAACCGATGCATTTTTTCGGATTTTTCTCTTTGATTTCCGGAATTCTTTCTTTGGTAGCCGGTTGTTTTCCTGTTTCGGATTATATTTTGTATAAATATGTATACCATGTGCCTTTAGCTGTTCTCGCAGTAGGCCTTATGCTTTTTTCTTGGATCCAGATTGCGATCGGACTTGTGCTACATACTGTTTCCAAGATCCAAAGAACGAATTTTGAACTGAGTTTAATTCGATATGGAATAGAAGCTTCGTCTCAAAGACAAAAGATCTCAGCCACCTCTTCTTCTCAGAGGTTCATTGAAAGCGAGATCGCACTTAAGTAAAAAGCACAGTGATCCATATCCTGAAAGATTGCGGATAAAACGTTAATCGAGTATATTTTCGAAAAAACCCCCGCCCAAGTTCGGGTGGTGGGGAGTGGCCCGTGGGCGAGCGCTTACACGCTTAAATCACAGAATCCCAATTTCAACAACCCAAATCTTCGACTTGGAGTGACGGAATGTGGATTCTGAATTCCGCAACATAACTTTTACTTCGGAGCAGATTCCAAAAGTAAGATCCCGCTTTCTACAGAAACTTCTTTAAATTCTCTTTTGGGATAAGTCAAAATTAACTCTAACACGCTATTGCGATTGCAAATAATAGAGAGTTTTTCATCGGAATCAAAAAGTCCTGATTCATCCTGGAATTTATAACTTCCGATAATATGGATCTTCTTCTCTCTATAAAACATAGGATAAAACGAAAGATATTTATAGAATACGATATTAGTTCCGGACTTCTCCGCTCTATCATACAGGCGAAGATTCCCGTCTTGCAGATAAGAAATGATCTTAGGGGTAACTGTAGAAGATAGAGTTCCTACAAAAATAAGCAAGGTTGCCCATATGGCGATTAGAAACGAATTCCTCGTCTCTTCCTTCTTTTCTTTTAGAAAACGTAATCCTAAAAATCCGGTAAAAATTCCTATGACTAATAGAATCCCAGATAAGCGATCCGAAAAAGTGAACGAAGGCAGAACTTCTTCCGCAACTCCCATTGAGGAAGCTGAGGATCTGATAATCTCCGGTAAAAATATAAATATAAGACCGACGATCACACCCAAGAACAGAAAAGAAAACGAGAATAGATCCGATCTTAAAATTTCACCCTTCTCTAAGATCAAATAAGATGCAAAAAAAGACAAAGGAATATAGATCGATGAAGAATAATGAGGAAGTTTTGTCTGAACAACAGAGAAGATCAGAAGAACTGTTCCAAGCCAAATTAGAAAATACTTAGTGATCTTGAAAATTTTTGGATCGGTAAATATTCTCCAATTCTTAAAACCTGGGAACAAAAGAACGGTCCAAGGAAAAAATCCAATAAACATTACTATAAAATGATAGAACCAGGGCCCTGTATGGGATTCCAAAGACTTTGTCAAAAGTTTCTTCTGGAAATCAAAGAACTGAGTGATAAATTCATTTCCATATAAAAGAAAATTTGTTAGATAATAAAAACTTAAGACCGCAAGAGCGACTATCCCGAAAATAGTAAAATCCGGAATTCGGACCTTAAAGTTTTTCTCCAGGACTCGATTTGAAATAAAAATAAAACCTGGGATTGCAAGACCCAAAGGACCCTTAGTCAAAACAGCAATCCCTCCAAAAAGCGCCGCAGAGACTAACCAAAGAATTCTGGTCTTAAAATCTTCCTTCTCCTTTGTTTCATAAAAATATAAGGAAACAACACAGATCAGAATGAACGTATTAAACAAATGATCTATATAAGCGGTCCTGGAAAGAAGCAAAGGTAAAAGAGAGGAAGAATACAACCCCGCCCAAACAAAACCAAAAGTCCTGCCATGTAATAAAGTTCCGACTCGAACTAAAACGAAGAAGGAAAGAATCCCGCTTAAAACGGAAGGAAGCCTTGTAGAGAATTCGGATAATCCGAAAATTTTATAAAAAAGATTTGCGAGCCAAAAATAGAAAGGAGGTTTTTCGCTGAAAGCTTGTCCATTGACTTGGATCCGGAAATATTCTCCTGTTTCCAGCATAGACTTAGAAGCGGCCCCATAGATATTCTCATCCCAATCGATAAGAGAAAAACTTCCTAAGCCAAAAAGTAATAAGCCCAGATAAACTAGAATAGTTAGAGGTAAAAACCAATTTCGCATCAACAAACAAAATCTTCCTTGGAAAGGATCACTTCCCCATTCCAAAAAAAGAAACAAATGCACATCTGCATTCTAAAAGTAAAAATCAGGATTGTTGTTCAGTTACAAATCGGATAAAAATTCCGGCTTGGTCCGGATCTTGCGATGCTATTTATTCGCATACCGCGAAGCTTGCGGGCATAGTGTATGATTTACAACTCTGTCTTTCATTCGAATGGCACGAAACTTGCGATTTCATCTTATACAAAGAAGGCAAAAAAAAGCCTAACTTTCGCTTACGAGAAGTTAGGCTTCAGAGTCGTACGGCGATTTATAATAAATATAAATCCGTGGTCCCGTCGAAAGAACCAACATTCACTGGCGTCCTGCTCCCCTGCCGGCATCACATACTGATCAAACCGGCAGGCTTAAGCTTACTGAATTACTTCAGAAGCTGGAGCACGGTTTGCGGTTTCATGTTCGCTTGAGCGAGCATCGCAGTAGCAGCTTGAGTCAGAATTTGATATCTGGTAAAGCTGGTCATTTGCTCAGCCATATCAGTATCACGAATTCTAGATTCAGCCGCTTGGATGTTCTCATAAGCATTCATGAGACCTTTAGCAGCATGTTCCAGACGGTTGTAATAAGCTCCCAAGTCAGCTCTTTGTTTAGAAATTAATCTAAGAGCATCGTCAGCAAGTCCGATTACGGAGTTCGCTTTTCCCGCCGTAGAAAGAGAGATGAAAGTCAGAACGGTCGGGTTTCTTAATCCCAGAGCCGCAGTGTTCATCGTTTCGATATACACTCTCTCTCTTTGGTGCATGTTAGCACCCATATGGAACCACATACTTGCGGTCGGATTCAAACGAGCGAAAGCTCCGGTAAGGAGTTTCATCTTGTTGAACTCGGCCTGAGAAGCAATCCTGTCGATCTCGTCGACCAACTGGGAAACCTCTACTTGTATTTGTTGACGGTCTTCTTCGGTGTAGATACCGTTCGCAGCCTGCACAGCAAGCACGCGGATCCTTTGAACGACTTCATGAGTTTCTTGAAGATACCCTTCTGCCGTTTGGATCAAAGACATACCGTCTTCAGTGTTTTGTTCCGCCCTGCGCAAACCTCCGACCTGTGTTCTCATTTTTTCGGACACGGCCAAACCGGAAGCGTCATCACCTGCACGGTTAATACGCATACCGGAAGACAACTTTTCGATGTCTTTGTTCATGCTTTCGCTATTGAACTTCAAAGTTCTGTGAGCGAAGATGGCACTGATATTGTGGTTAATAATCATTCGGTTCCTCCTTGAATCCGAATCTTCTCAAAAGAGAAGAGTTGATTTTCCTAGAGGTCTTCCTTGACCTCTTCCCCATGAAAATCGGGAAGATTTGGAAAATGGAAGAGATACTTTTTTTGTCCGAAAATAGATAAAAGAACTCTTCCTACAAATAGAGTCTATGTCGCTTCTGAATGTTTTGGGCGCCTTTTCGCGCTATGCGCGCGAAAACCGAGCTGCTTCGGGTTCGGACTTCGTCCTCATCCATGCCGCGGCTTGAATTTATAGTTACTAAAACGATTTTATTTAGTTTTCGCGGCCTGGACTAAGCGCCCTTCGCATCTCTGGCGCGGGAATTCTATACGAAAGTACTTGCCTGATTTCGGACCTGGAACAGTCTGAAAGTAAAGATGCTCGAAAAAATCTATCTCGCGAATCCCCGTGGTTTCTGTGCCGGAGTAAAATACGCAATTTCTTATGTGGAACAGGTTCAATCCAGTTCCCAGGAACAGATCTATGTACGAAAAGAGATCGTACATAACCGCCGTGTCGTAGAAGACATGAAAAAAAGAGGGATCAAGTTCATAAACGAGCTAAATGAAGCACCGGACGGTTCCACCGTAATCTTTTCCGCACACGGTGTTTCTCCGGAAGTGGTTGAAGAAGCAAAAAGTAGGAACATGAAGATCGGAGACGCAACCTGCCCTCTGGTTACCCGAGTTCACAGAAAAGCACGCAGATACAAAGATTCTCACCAAATTATTTATATTGGTCACCAAGGCCATGATGAAGCGATCGGCACTATGGGGGAAGCGGAGATGTTCCTAGTCGAATCTCCGGAAGATGTCCAAAAACTGGTCGGAAAATTGGATACAACAAGACCGATCACTTATCTTATGCAGACTACCTTATCCATTGCAGACACAAAACTAGTTGTGGAAAGGATTGCGGAATTATTCCCGAGTGTGGAACATCCTGCCAAAGACGATATTTGTTACGCTACAACCGAAAGACAAGAAGCGGTCTCTACCATGATGGAAGCGATTGATGCAATGATGGTAATCGGAGCGGATAATAGCTCCAATTCACTTCGTTTACTCCAATTGGCCCAAAAATCCAAACCTTCCTCATTCAAAGTGAGTTCCTTGGAAGAATTAAGTAAAGATTATATAGATCGTTCCGAAATTTACACTCTCGGGATCACAGCGGGGGCTTCTACTCCTCAGATACTCGTAGACGAGATCATATCTCAACTCTTGAAATTTTATCCGAATGCGGTTCTGGACCTATTTCCGGATTCGAGAGAAGACTCCATGAGTTTCAAATTACCTTCCAATTTGCTAATGTAGTAACTTCGACAGGACTCTTATGTCCCAATCTGGCCAGATCTGGAAATTATTTATCCCTTAAAGGGCGTGTTCTTCATCTTAAATTCGTTATCTTCGTTTTTATAATTTGTTATAATTTCTTAAAAAGTCGATTTGCCTTAGAATGCGTCATTTTTGTGAAAATTTTCGCTAAAATGGTTGAATTAAGTTTATTTTCGCTTAAATTTTCTGGCCTGTATGGTAGGGGAAGATCTCAGGTTCGACACAGAAACCGAACTTTTCAAAATTATCGTTTCCCAAACTTCTGACGCGATTCTTGTTACAGACGCAGTTCTAAACGAGGGAGGCCCTTCCATTGTTTTCGCGAATCCTGCGCTTTGTAGTTTAACCGGTTACACGAATTCCGAACTAATAGGAAACTCACCAAAAATTCTATTCGGAGAGGAAACAGACAAAAGAATATTACAAAATCTTAAAAGTTGCCTGCTACGTGGGAGCTCCTACTCCTCTTCTACCATAAATTATAAGAAAGACGGTACAAAATATTATTCGGAATGGACCGTAGCCCCAGTAAGGGATCAAAACGGAAATATTACGAATATATTATCTATTCAAAGAGATATCACAGAAAAGATCCAAAGAGAAGAACTCGCAGCAAAAAGGCTCAGATCCGAAATGGGACTTACCGCGGCTTCTCAAATACTTCTAAACACAACCCACGAAAGTTTTACGATAGAAAGAGCAATCGAACATTTTCTGGTCTTCATCGAGGCCGAAAGGATTTATTTATATAAAAGAACGGCAAATCCTGATGTTCTTGCTCTCCAAGCAGAGATCAAAAGTCCATTCTCTAGCGCTACTCTCATGGAGACAAACCCTGAAATCTCCTTACAAACTAAGTTTATCCGTTGGAAACAATTCCTTCTAAAGAACGAGATCGTAGAATTTAAGACCGGAGACCTACCTGAATCCGAAAGATCATTCTGCCAAGGAAGGAGATCCGACACATTATTCTTTTTTCCTCTTCGGATCTCAGGGGAATGGTTCGGATTCCTTGGAATGGAATTTTTCGAACACGAATCAGGACCTGAAGAACAATACACATTTAGGACATTTGCGGATCTGATCGGATTTTATTTAGAAAGAAAATCTATTTTAGAAGAATTGAAAGTTCATAAGGAAAATCTAGAAGAGACTGTAATTAAAAGGACCAAAGAACTTTCCGTTCAAAAAGAAAAAGCAGAGGCAGCGAGTACCGCAAAAAGCGACTTCCTCGCGAATATGAGCCATGAACTTAGGACTCCCCTAAATGCGATCATTGGCCTTTCTAAGCTGATAAAGACTGAAGATGAAGATTCGAATGATAGAAGATATCTGGATCTGATCCATAAATCAGGCTTACATCTATTAGGCTTAATTAATGATATATTAGAACTTTCTAAATTAAACGCCGGCAAATCGTCCTTCTACTTCTCGGATATGGATCTAAGAAAGGAATTGGAACAGGTTGCCGAATTTTTGGAACCTGAACTTATCAGGAAAAGGATCCATTTGGTTTGGGATGAACCTGAGGATCGGATCGCGATGATATCGGGAGATCCGAAACGGATTCGCCAAATTTTCCTAAATCTTGTCGGGAACGCGGTAAAGTTTACTACGGAACAAGGCTCTATCTATCTTTCAACGAGAAGAGAAGAGAAAGATTGGATCGTAGAAATTTCGGATACAGGGATCGGAATTCCGGAACAGGAACAAAGAAAGATATTCGATGCATTTTATCAGGTAAGAAATTCAAGATCAAAAGAGACCGAAGGAACAGGGCTCGGACTCTCTATTGTCCGGAAATTATTGGAAGCTCATGGAGGTTCTATTAGCGTAAAAAGCCAGGTCGGGATGGGGACAACCTTCATTCTTAAATTTCCCGTTATAGAACAAGAATTCAAACAAACCAAACAAAGAAAACCCTACTCCGGTGCATATCCTGAAGTCCTTAAAAATAAATGTACGATCCAATTAGAACTTTCTAATAAAAAGAACGAAGAGCTATTGTCTAAGTTTTTTAAAAAACAAAATCAGGAACTGGTATTTCAGGACTCAGTTCAGAGAAAAAAAGTAATCCTTTTTAAGGACAAGATCTCTCCATCAGAAAACAAACTTTCAGATACCTGGAAGTCTATACTGATTTTGCCCGAAGAACACAAACAAGCAGAACAAGAAAATCTAAAATTCGATTTTACCCTAGCTCATCCGATCTCATTGGATGAGCTAAAACTAGTATTGGAAGAATTGGCAGACCAAATTCATGAATAATGTAACGAATCAAGCTCTTAAAAATAAACAGGAGAGAAAGAGCGTAGTGAGAGATCCTATCCTCCTGGTTGAAGACAAATTAGAGAACACATTGATGCTTGAAGCACTTTGTGACGAATTCGGGATCCAGTATGAGTCAGCTTCCAATGGAGAAGAAGCCTTGGAGATGGCCAAGGCAAACCGATATTCCTTTTACATAGTTGATTTGTTAATGCCGGTAATGGATGGTCCAACTTTCATCCAAAGGTTGAAGGAATTCCAACCTGACGCAACCGTACTCGTGCAAACCGCGATCGATTCGACTGACACTGTAATCGAAGTGATGAAACTGGGAGTATTCGATTATATTCTAAAACCGATTATCCCGGAACAATTCCATAAAGCTTTAAGCAAGGCAGTAGATTACCGCTTTTTAAAAGCAAAGGAAGCCGCAATATTAGAAGCTGAAAGTTTAAAACTTAGAAATCAATTGGAATGGCTTACTTATAAGGAAACCAGAAGAAAATCCGCAGACGAGTCTTGGGAAAAATCCTCGATCCATTCTCTCCAAACTTCCCTATCTCAAGGTTCGGGTATCGGTGCGATCATTAGCCTTCTGGACATGATCAAGGCTGAAATGAAATTAGAAGGTGATAATTATATCTTAAAAAAGGATATAATGGATCTGGTTTTCGAAAACCAAGAGATTACCAAGAATTTACTAAAAGGACTTACTCAATTATTAGAGATCATCAATAGAGGATTGGATAAAAGAAAGATAAAAGCTTCCGAGTTGGTTGAGAGAGCCAAAGCTTCCTGTGAATTTATCCAACCTTATTTAGATCGTAAAGCTTTAAAGATCTTCCCGCCTTCTCTCAAAAAGGAAGTAGATCTAGATATAGAATTGGATCTTTTCATTCTCGCTCTGGAAGAAGTGATCCTAAACGCATTCAAATATTGTGCACCGAAAACTTCTCTAGAGTTATTCACAAGCATCAACCAAGGGTATTTCTGCATAGTAGTCAAAAACATCGTAGATGAAAAGCCGTATGGAGGTGTGGAAGAAAAATACGAAAGTCTTGTTTTACAACCTTTCTTTCGCATTCATCCGCCGGTGGAAAGTGTATCCCATTTAGAAAAGTTCGGATTAGGCCTAGGGCTTACCGCTGTGGATCAGATCTTAAGGAAGCATAACGGTCTATTCTTCATTCATAATGCGAAGGATCATACTGGGGATCAGGTCCGTCTCTGTGTGATGAGCGAGTTATTATTGCCGATCCAATGATCGCAAAAGAAGGAATTTATGAAAAAAATACTTATCGTAGATGATTCAGCCGTATTCAGAAAAATCCTAACCCTTCATCTTTCTCAAGCTTCATTTTCTGTAGTCGAGGCGGAGGATGGATTACAGGGTTTAGAAAAATTAAAAGAAGGGAAAGTGGATCTAGTAGTTAGCGATATGAATATGCCGAACATGAACGGTATTTCGTTCGTGAAAGCGATCAAGGAAGATTCAAATCATAAGTTCGTCCCGATCATCATGCTAACCACCGAATCTCAAGACGATTTGAAAAACGAGGGTTTAAAAGCGGGAGCAAAGGCCTGGTTGACCAAACCATTCTCTCCTGAAGAACTCTTAAAGACGATCCAGGTATTATTAGTTTAAGTTTTTATAAACGGAAACCTTCTATGTCATTGGAAATTAAAATATCGGAATTGGGTCAGAAAAACTCCCGCCCTATCTTTCATTTGGATTTGATAGGAGAGGCATCCATTTATTCAGCCTCCGATTGGAAGGAGAAGTTAGGATCTCTTATGGAGAAAAATCCGGTCCGGATTGAAATAGACGTTTCTGCATTGGAGAAAGTAGATTCCAGTTTTGTTCAGTCCTTGATCATCTTGAAACGGGAATCATTTTCAAAGTCCTGGGACCTTGCGATACTAAATCATCCGAATTGTTTATTAGAATTTTATGATTTATATGGGCTTGTAGGTTTTTTCCATGATCGGATCCGGATCTCTAAAAAAGATTCCGGTGTTTTGAAATTCTTATACGGATTGGAGAGGGTCTAATGGATCTTTCCGAAATTAAGGAGGCGTTTATCCAGGAATCCCTGGAATTATTATCCGGAGCGGAGCTACACCTTCTTCAATTAGAAAAAGGTGAATTTGATGAAGAAGCGATCCATTCCATGTTCCGCTATGTGCATACGGTTAAAGGAACTGCCGGAATGTTCGGATACGAGGCGATCGAAGAATGTTCTCATGAACTTGAAACATTACTCGACCTAGCCAGATCCGGAAAAACGGAATTAGATCCTCGTAAAATTGACTTCTTATTAAGAGCAATCGACCACCTAAAAAAGATCGTATCGGATCCTATCCCTAGCAAGGACTTAGAACCTGAATTACAATCCGAACAAACCAAAATTATCCAAGAAGCGAAAGAATTCACCGGAAATGCTTCTGAAAAGAATAAAAACAAACAGGCTTCTAAAAATCAGGAAGAACAAAAAATTTCTTCCTCCAAAACTGGAAATGTAAACTCGGATTGGCAAATTAGCTTTTTTCCAAGCGATCATATTTTTAAAGATGGGATGGATCCATATTCCTTTCTTAAATACTTAAGAAGTTTGGGAGAGATCCAAAATCTTTATGTATATAAGACAAAACTTCCCGACTGGAAAGATTGGGATTCTGAAAACTGTTATTTAGGATACGAAATACAATTAAGATCGAATTCAAATCATAGAGAAATTGAATCTGTTTTTTCTTTTGTAAAGGACTCTTCTTTTTTAAGCGTACTTCCTCCAGGTTCTTCCGAAGAAAGTTTTTATAAGATCTCTAAAGAGATCCCTTGTGGAGAATTAGAATATTTTAAAGCTTTGGAAATCCAAGGTTTGAATTTAGGATCCCCTTCTCTATCTTCTACGTCTGAAATTGCGAAGACAGAATCCGTTTCTAAAAAATCAGAACCAGATTCAAAAACTCAAACTTCTCAAATCGCTCCTAAGCTGATCCGTATCGATTCTGCTAAGGTAGACCAACTAGTAAATCTAGTGGGTGAATTGATCATTTCGGAAGCGAGTTTAGGTCGCCTACTCGCTCAAAAGGAAGATTCTGAACTAAACGAATCGGCTGAGTTACTTGCTAGACTTGTAGGAGAAATTAGAGAAACCGCAATGGCACTTCGTATGGTGCCTATTGGAGAACTTTTTGAAAAGTATAGAAGAACGGTCAGAGATATTTCCATGGAACTCGGCAAGGAAGTCGATTTTGAGATTTTAGGTGGAGAAACCGAATTAGATAGATCTGTGATAGAAAAGATCAATGATCCGATCGTTCATATTTTAAGAAACGCTTTAGATCATGGGATAGAACCGAGCCAAGATAGAGTAAACGCAGGAAAAGCTCAAAAAGGTAAATTAAAGATCCAAGCTTCTCATTCCACAGGAAGTATTTCAATAGAGATCTCGGATGATGGAAAAGGAATCAACCATGAGAAGATCAGACAAAAAGCGATCGAGAAAGGAATTATAGATGCAGCTCAGACTCTAAATGAGCAGGAAATTTTCAATTTAATCTTTCAACCGGGATTCTCTACTGCCGAGTCCGTTACTAGCCTTTCTGGACGAGGAGTTGGGATGGATGTTGTGCTTCGAAATATAGAATCTCTAAGAGGATCCGTAAATGTTCAGTCCGAATTTGGTAAAGGATCCGTTTTCTCGATTCGACTCCCTCTCACTCTCGCGATCATAGACGGCTTTTTGGTCAGAGCCTGCGACTCTTACTTCGTAGTACCTATGGATTGGGTACGAGAAACTATGGAGTCGGAACTCCAACTTCTACCGGAAGAGATCTCAGGTTCCATCAATCTTAGAGGAGAAGTTTTACCAATCCTTCATTTAGGCAGGTTCTTGGGTCTTCCGGATCCTGATGAAGGAAGGCAAAACATCTTAGTGCTCGAGCATGACGGTAGGAACTTTGGGGTCCTCGTCCATGAACTCTTAGGAGAGATCCAATCTGTGATCAAACCATTGAACGAAATTTTCAAAGGGATCCAATGTATTAGCGGAACCTCGGTTTTAGGAACAGGGAATATTGCGTTCATTCTGGATGTACCAGGACTACACTCCTTATTAAAAATGCAAAGAACGAATTTAAGAGATAGAACAGCCGCGAGGTAATCCTTGCGAATTTTATGAAATAATGAATTAGGAAAATAGGTAAATCGTATGGGACAGGGCAAATTAAAATTAAGTGTACTTGTATGGTCTTTGTTATTGGGAATTTTTCTCACATTCGGCTCCGCAGGATGGAGTTATTTTTATGACCATGGATTTTTTGCGAATGGATCCTCCTCAAAGGGATCAGCATCTGTAGAAAGTATAAATTCAGGGATTTTACAATATGAATCCGGAATTTATTCCCTATTTCTTCCGAACCAAACTAAGGATTCTTTATTTTCTAAGATAGAGAATTTAAAGGAACTTAAGGAGACTCTAAAAACGGATATAGTTTCACTCTCAGATCCTGGAGGTGGCGCTGAGGATCTTAAACAATTTCAAAAAGATCTAGATTCTATCCAGGAAAGTCTTCTTGCAGCAAAGGGGATTTTAGGGATCCAAGCAAAGGATACAAGAGAAAATTTCTTAGATCAGGTTTCTGAAACTTCTATTCCGAAATTAGAAAAATTGAAGTATGAACTTGGAAAAGTTTCCAGTTCTGCATCTACTCCCGTTCAAAAAGATACTTCCGTTTATTATCATTTCCTATTTGCCCTATTCGGAACTCTATTTTTGCCAGGATTAGTATTTTATTTAAAACCTTTCTCTGGTGCAGGTGTAATCTCTGCAGTTAAAACAGATTCCGAGGAATTCATTCGGATCAGAACTGCTTTAGATAATGTGACCACCAATATTATGATGGCGGATGGAAATCTTAAAGTCACATATATGAACAAGGCAATCCGTAAGATGTTCGGAAATGCAGAAGATGATATCAAAAAACAATTAGGACAATTCCGTTTAGAAACTCTTATGGGATCGAATATCGATAATTTCCATAAGAATCCTGCTCACCAAAGAGGTCTCCTAAAAGATCTAAACCAAACATTCCGTTCTACAATTGAGATCGGTGGACGCGCCTTTGATTTGATCGCAAATCCTATCCTTACCGATTCTGGAGATAGATTGGGAACAGTGGTGGAATGGTCGGATGTTACAGAACAAAGAAAAATGTTGGAGGTCCGACGACTTGAGAACGAGGAACTCACTCGTATCAAAGTCGCCTTGGACAATACGAGCACGAACATTATGATCGCGGATACACATCTGAACGTAAAATATATGAATAAAGCGATCGTAAAAATGTTTGAGATCGGAGAGTCGGATATTCGTAAACAACTTACGAATTTCCATCTAAGCAAATTGATAGGTTCCAATATAGATTCCTATCATAAGAATCCAGCTCACCAAAGAGGACTTCTCGCCTCTTTCACAAATACGTTTAAGTCTAGTATTGAGATAGGAGGAAGGACTTTTGATTTAATCGCAAATCCTATTCTTACCGAGAACGGAGATAGACTTGGAGCGGTGGTAGAATGGTCAGACGTTACCGAGCAGAAAAAAGTTGCAGAAGCAAGGAAACTTGAAAACGACGAATTAACTCGAATCAAAGTCGCGCTGGATAATGCATCTACGAACGTGATGATCGCGGACAACGATTTCAACATCAAGTACATGAACAAAGCGGTATACAAGATGTTCCAAAACAGCGAAGGAGATATTAGAAAACAATTAACCACTTTCAATCTTCAAAAACTATTAGGGACGAATATAGATACCTTCCACAAAAACCCTGCTCACCAGAGGAACCTTGTGGGGAATATGACGAGTACATACGAATCCTCCATTGTAATCAGCGGAAGGACCTTCAACCTGATCGCTAACCCAATCTTAAGTAGCGAAGGTGAAAGATTAGGAGCGGTCGTGGAATGGTCCGATATCACGAATGAGTTATTCGTTCAAAAAGAGATCGAAGAGATCGTAGGATCCGCTGCAAAAGGAGATTTTAAAACCAGGGTAAAACTGGAAGGAAAGGAAGGTTTCTTCAAAACATTAGGAGAAGGACTCAATTCCTTATTACAAGTAAGTGAAGTCGGATTGAACGAAGTTGTTGATGCTTTGGAAAGACTCGCAAATGGAGATTTGACTTCCAAGATCGAGAACGAGTATTTCGGTACCTTTGGAAAATTGAAAGAGTTCGGTAATACTACTGTGGATAAATTGAACGAGATCATGAGTGATATCGTGATGAAGTCAGGAAGCCTTGTAGGTTCTGCGGGAGAGGTTTCTTCCACGGCAAATTCACTTAGCCAAGGAGCATCCGAACAAGCAGCATCCGTAGAAGAGACTACTTCTTCTTTGGAAGAAATGACCGCTTCTATCGATCAAAATGCTACGAATTCCAAGCAAACCGAACAGATCGCAAGCCAGTCTTCTAAAGATGCGGAAGAAGGTGGTAAATCCGTAACTGAAACTGTAAGTGCTATGAAACAGATTGCGGAAAAAATTTCCATTATCGAAGACATTGCATATCAAACGAACCTACTCGCTTTGAACGCAGCAATAGAAGCCGCAAGAGCAGGAGAACATGGGCGAGGATTTGCCGTTGTCGCTTCCGAAGTAAGAAAACTCGCGGAAAGAAGCCAAAAGTCTGCGAATGAGATCTCAAGTCTTGCCGTTTCATCCGTAGCGATCGCTGAAAAAGCAGGTAAATTAATCGGAGAGATCGTTCCGAATATTAGAAAAACTGCAGATTTGGTACAAGAGATTACTGCTTCCAGTGAAGAACAGGCATCCGGTGTGATCGAGATTAACAAGGCAATGGGACAATTGGATCAGGTGTCCCAACAAAATGCTTCAGCTTCCGAAGAATTGGCTGCGATCGCAGAGGAAATGAATAGCCAGGCAGAATCCTTAAGAGAATCCGTTCTGTTCTTCCGACTAAGTAGGGATTCTCAAGGAAGAGAAAACGGGAATGGAGCAAAATCTCTCGCTTCTGTAAGAACGGTGAATATTCCGGACAAACCTAAATTCGAAAAATACTGAGGTGTTACTTGTGAGCAATTTCGAAGACAATCAGTATTTAACTTTTAAGATCGGTGAGGAAACCTTCGGCATAGGGCTTTTGAATGTAAAAGAGATCCTGGAGTATACTCATGTGACCACAGTTCCGATGATGCCCTCTTTTATTCCTGGGGTTATCAACCTTCGAGGAAATGTGGTCCCCGTCTTGGATGTAAGCGATAAATTTTTCAGAAAGAAACATTCCCCGGATAAAAGGACATGTATCGTGATCGTAGAAGTCCCGGAATCTGTGAACGGAGCAAGGATGGATATCGGTTTGATCGTAGAGTCGGTTTATGAAGTATTAAGTATACCTTCTTCCGAAATAGAACCTCCTCCTACGTTCGGTTCTAGGATCCGTGTAGATTTTCTTGCTGGGATGGCAAGGCAAGCAAGCGGCTTTATCCTGCTTTTAAATCTTTTAAGACTTCTTACGGTTGAAGAGCTAAGCGCACTAGAGGAAACAAAAGAAGAAGCGACTAACGTAGTATCTGCTGGATAAAATGGAGCCTGATATCGTTAAAGATATTTTTCTCCAGCCGGGTGGTTATTACTGGGGAGAGAATGGTACAAGGATCAGGACCTTACTAGGTTCCTGTGTCGCTCTTTGTTTTTGGCATCCTTATACTAAAACGGGTGGCATGGCACATATTATGCTTCCGAATAGACCATCTCATGTATTGGATCCTCATCCTAAATACGCGGATGACGCGTTAGAGGCCTTTCTAAAAAAGTTCAATCAATTGGGAGAAAGACCGGGACGGTTCGTATGCAAAATTTTTGGAGGTGCGTCTATGTTCTCTCCGGAAGAAGATAAACTGGACGAGGTCAAAAGGATCGTCGAGATAGGAGAAAAGAACGTCGAATCCGTATTAAAACTAGTCAAAAAAGCGAATATAGATCTAACTGCATCCAATACAGGCGGAAAATCCCATAGAAAAATCTACTTCTCTCTCTGGGATGGAGAAGTGTATATGGAAAACCCTAAAAATTAAAATAACATGATATACGTATATATTATCGACGACTCTGCCGTAGTCCGATCCGTATTAAAACAAGTATTAGAAATGAATTCCGATATTAAAGTGATCGGCTCCTCTCCAGATCCTGTCTTTGCTTTGGAAAAGTTGGGCAAAGGAGAAAGATGGCCGGACGTAATCGTATTGGATATAGAAATGCCTCGAATGGATGGGATCAGCTTTTTAAAAAAGATCATGCACACTCACCCTACCCCTGTTCTAATCTGTTCCTCTCTTGCAGAAGAATCTTCCGAAACCGCATGGGTTGCGCTTAGAGAAGGAGCCGTAGGGATCATAACAAAACCTAAAATAGGATTAAAAGACTTTTTGGAGGATTCGTCAGTGTATCTAGGAGAAGCTGTTCGTTCTGCATCTATTTCTAAATTGAAACATCAGATCCCAGCAAAAGTTTCGGCTCCAAAGACGAACGGTCTTGATTTTACAAAAATTTCAACCACAGATAAGATCGTAGCGATCGGTACTTCAACTGGAGGAACCATCGCTTTAGAGGAAATTCTTACTTCTCTTCCGGCTAACAGTCCAGGTATAGTAATCGTTCAACATATGCCTGAAAAATTCACCGAGGCATTCGCAAATCGTCTGGATAAAATCTGCAAAATCCAAGTGAAAGAAGCAAAAGATGGAGATAGAGTTCAGGAAGGTGTGGCTCTTATTGCCCCCGGAAACAAACATATGGAAGTAACCGGAAGTGGCGCTCAATTCATAGTCCGTATAAATGATGGTCCATTAGTAAATCGCCATAGGCCTTCGGTGGATGTTTTGTTTCATTCGGTAGCGAAATATGCAGGTAGAAATGCAAAGGCTTTTTTACTTACGGGTATGGGAGCTGATGGGGCTGCGGGGCTTTTAGAGATCAGGAAAGCTGGAGGACGAACAATTGCTCAAGACGAAGCGAGTTCTGTAGTATTCGGAATGCCTAAGGAAGCGATTGAAAGAGGAGCTGCAGAGAAAATTTTATCCCTACATGAGGTCCCTTCCGAGATCCTTTCACAATAAAAAACTATAACTATTGTAAAACTCCGGAAGTTATCGTAGGAGGTTTTAGGTATATTAAAGCTTTATAAGTGTTCAATGAAGTGCCAAATTTAGTGCTTATTGCCGCAGCAGAAGTACTATCTCCCGAATTTACGATAGCATAAAAAATATCGGAATAATTAAATGAAGGCTGGTAATTCTTTAGTAAAGCTGCCGTTCCGGTGACGAACGCAGCAGACATGGAGGTTCCACTCATAACATTATAATACGAATTATTGGACTTTGCCCAATTGATACTAAGTGATTTGACAATCGTTCTTGCGGGAACTGTGCCGTCCGAGTCTGTAACCATTTTAATGCCGACTGAACATGTAGAGGTTGTACAAAACGTAAGATCTCCGATATAATTTTCGAAAGTATTAGCAGGCTGTTGAAATGGTCGTTTTATACTAACTCCGTTTTGGATCGGATCTCCTCCGTTTGGATCCGCTAAAAATTCTAGATAATCCCCAGCGTCCGCTACTTCAAACTTTACTCTTGTTTTTAGCAGAGCTTCATTATATTCGGATAAATCGAAAGTGCTATAAACATAGGAATTCGTATTTGGGAGTGCATACGAACCACAACCGCCTGGAAACCCGAAACCGGGGCCATTCGAATAAAACATTTCGCTATAACAAGTAGCAGTATCCGGTATATATCCCCAATCATTGGAAGAATTTCCAGAGTAAGTCCAGCCGGTGCTTGGATCGATCGTAATATAACCGGTTAATATTTTATTATAGGAACTTAATATATTCGCTCCGGGAGCTAGAATATCTATACTTCGATTTGAGAGAGAAGCAGATGTATCATAGTTAGAAAAAGTTGCAAGAGATCCTTTTTGATCCGCAGATCCTACACAAATTATATTTGGACTAGAATATTCGCAAGGATATCTATTCGTAGAGCTTAAATCTGCACCCTGGCTCCCCGCTGAGACAATAAATAACACATCATCGTTTATACCTGCGTTAGTGATTGCAGTCGACACGGAGGGATCGTTTGTAGGTCCATCTAAGGACATATTTATTATCTTTGCTCCGTTATTGATGGCGAATGTTACTCCAAGACTAACTGTTGCGCTAGTCCCGTTCCCATACTGGTCCAAAACTCGAACCGACATGATCCTTGCTGTTCTGCAAACTCCTGCGATTCCCTTTCCGTTATCTCCTTGGGCTGCAATTATACCTGCAACATGAGTTCCATGTCCTGTATAATCCATAGGAGAATCGTCTATATCTACAAAATCGAAACCGTATTTACAATATTTAGTTCCGACCCAGTAATTCCCTACACAGCTGGGGCTTTCCCAAAAAGTATTACCGAGTTCTTCGTGATCGTAATTGATCCCGCTATCGATGACCGCAATTACTGTGGAATTACAATCTGAGTTTAAATTCCACGCATCTTCCAAGCCTAAATCATATCCTTGGCCGGACGGAGGATTATTGATAGAGTAGAGACTATCGATCAATTTTACAATTGTTTGCCCGGTATTTTTAGCAGCCCATTGTTGACTGTAACTCGGATCGTTAGGAGGAATTGAATTCATTCTATATACATAGTTTGGCTGTGCAATCTCTACCCCAGGAAGGTTTTTATACCTCTCGATCGCAGAATAAACAGATTCTCCATCTTGTAATTTTACCAAAATATGGTTTGGATCTGCTAATGTTGTTTTTTGAGATCCCCCCAAACTATTCACACCGTAAAGGCGACTATTATGATCGATATTTGGTTTAAATTTTACGATTATTTCTCCTTCAACTATTTTGCCATCTGAAGAAACGTTTATGTTAGAAGTGCTGGTGGATTCAAAATACGACTTATTCTTCCTATTTACTATTTGAAAGTCGTCACCGAACGAAACTTTAAAAGCAAAAATTACAAGGATACTCGTAAGAATGAAGGAAATGGTTCTTAGTTTACGATTCATATATTTTATATATTAAGGTCCTGCAGAAGTTACCGTAACAGTAAACGCTGCCGAAAAGTTTGCCGTGGAATTTATTACGGAGTAAGCTTTGATCCGAAAATAAAATATGCCTGAAGAATCCATGGTCGCAATGGCCGAGTTTGGAGCAAATGGACCGGAAACGTAAGGGATATTTATACAACTGACTCCTGTATCTGTGCTTGAATTGAAGGAGGATCCTTTCTTATAACATAAACTATATCCACCTCCGGTTTGATGGACTCCCTTTTCTTTAGAGCTAGTCCAACTAAGAAGTATATCCCTCTTCCCCCCAACGCCGGAAAGATCAATTGTGTGATTGGAAGAATTTCCGGATGATCCATTAGCGCTAGTAATCGTCAATACCGTCGCTTTATTACCAATAGTGTTCGGGTTAAAGATTACCGTAAATGTAGCTGCAGGATCTGTTGCATTAGTTTTGGTCAGGTTCACTGAACTAATGGAAGACACAGTAAAATTAGTGTTATCGGAAATCGATGCGTTACTAATATTTAATGTAGTTCCTGTATCTCCTACATTCTTGATAGTAAATGTTTTACTTGTGGAGGATGAATTCGGAAATATGCTACCAAAACTAAAAGAATGAGAACCAGGTATGGTCACATTTTCAGTCATTGAAGAATTATTTGTATAGGTAATTTCAATTTTCGGAACTGGAGTCGGAGTCCCGGTTCCCGCCAAAAGGATCCTAAAGATCGGAATATTCGGATCGTTGCTATAGATCTGTAATTTAGCGTTTTTTGTTATAGTGTTATTCGGACTGAAATTAACTGTAAAAGTCGTAGATTGTTTCGGAGCCAGAGTTGTCTTGAAAGGTTGTGCGACTGCGAAATATACATTATCAGAACCTTGAACATCAATGGGATTATTTAAATATAAACTCAAATTCCCGGTATTCTTGATCGTAACTGTTTTCGAAGTACTTGTAGTATTCTCTCGAGTAGAAAAATTTTGTTGAGATCCGGAAGAATTATCTGAAAGAGAGGTAGATGAAATTTTCACCTCTATTCTAGGAGCGGCTGCCGCAACGCTTGTTCCGCTAAGTTTTATAGAATAATTGCCCACGATCGGATCGTCAGAACTAATGTTTAGAATTGCAGTTTTGACTCCTGTTGTATTATTTGGAGAAAACTTAATTTCAAATTCCTTGTAATCTCCGGGTTCTAATACAGTTGTCAAATTTGGACCGACTAAAACAAATTCACTCGCATTACTTCCAGTAATCGTACCATTCCCAATACCTACGACAGAATTACCCTGGTTAACTATCTTGAATAGAATTGATTCGCCCTCGGTATTACTAGTTACATTTCCAAGTACGAATGTAGATCCTGAAGGATATTCTCTTCCGGATTCTCTTAGAACGATCCCATTGACAGAAGCAGGTTCGAAAGGAGTGAAAAAGTAAAAGGGAGATTGGCTGTCCCCATTACAATTTAAGGACAAAAACAAGAAGTAGATTAGAAATAGTTGGATTTTAGGGCCCATTCGGATATTGACGTTAGCTATTTTTCATCAAAAATTATTCAAACTATAGCAATTTTCTCCATTAAAATTTAAACTTCAAAAAGACAAATGAATAAAACCTTCTATATTCTTCTAAAATTTTATACGAATTGAACAACAGATTTGGACAGAAAATCTCCCGTTCCTTAAGGATCAGAAACGAGAGATTGTTTCTACTAAAGTAAAGAAAGAGTTACCTTATTCTTTCTATCCTGGATCTCTTCCGGAGTTTCGATCTTAACGACTTCATCCGGTACGATCTTAAAGATTGTTTGTCCTTTTTGGATGATCTTTCCGTCGCTATCCTTCAATACCACATCTTTGATGGTTCCGGAGAATGGAGCAGTGATCTTATTGAACATCTTCATTACTTCTACGATAAACAAAGGTTGTCCAGCTTTGAAATGTTCCCCTTCTTGTACCATTGGAGGAAGATCTGGAGCCTCTTTAGAATAGAACATCCCTCCCATAGGAGAAACGATCTCGTCAGAACTTGCTTTAGGGGCAGGCGCCAAAAACTTAATGAATGCGTCTCTTGTATCCGCTTTCTTAAATTCTTCCGGAATAACAGGCTCTAAATTTTCATCAATTCCAAGTTTATAGAAACCGGATTTATTCCCTAAATTCGGAATGAGTTTCAGAAGTTCTAATCCGATCTGGAATCCTTTATGAGAAGCTGTCGCCTTAGCCCAAAGAGCAGAATCCACTCCAGCAGGAGCTTTTCCGGAAAGAACAGAATCCCAGTCTGCGGAATCCGCTTTTTTGCCTGTTAAAGTTTCTAATTCTTTATAAAAACTTAATGCAGATTGTAATACTTGTTGGTCATGATCCCAGATCTGCTCGGACGGAGATTGATGAAGTTCTCCTTCCATATGCAGGTAATAATATAGGTCAGAGAGAATATGGATCGGATTCTTTAGCCAAACTGTTTGGTCTTTTTCAATCTTCCAGGAAACATTCTCATGATATCCCAAAAATCCGGCTAAAAGATGGGCATCTGTTAAGAGCTCAGCAACCGGTCTTGTAATCAAAGTTAATTTGCGAGAAAGAACTTTCTTACCATCCGCAGGAGCAGAAGCCAGGAGTTTATTCCAAGCGACTTCCAGATCCACGTCTTTTCCTAAACTTTCGAGAGCTCCGACTGCAGCTAAGTATGAGATCATAAACGCAGTAGAAGGTTTGAAAAGAGGATCCTTACCTAGGATCCAGTGGATTAATCCGTAATGAACGAGTAGATTTGTTTGAAGATCCTGTCCTCTTAACTCGGTCTTTCTAAGAATATTTCCGAGTTTACGAAGATTATCTTCTCTACTTGTTCCGTAAGTGATTAGAAGTGCGATATTGGAATCGTAAGCCCCAGCTACTTTATAATGTACGAATAAACCTGTATCTGGATTACGAACGGAAATCCCTTGATCGTCTCGGATCTCTTCAGCAAGAGGTTTGGACCAATTTAAGATCACACCACCTGCGTGAGGTTGGATCGCCTTATTTGTAGCATTGATACGAACTTCGGCGCCCGAAATATTTCTAACGATACGTTCAGGTTTAGGGAGTCTTTTTCCATGAAGAGCGATTAATGCCATCGCTTCGATCAAACTATCCACGATAAAGAATTCGGATTTATTCTCAGGATTGATGAACTTGAGAGAATATACCATTTCGGTGACTCTATGCTCTACCTGGATCCTGGTATTCATTTCCATGAAGAAGTGATTGGTCCCTTCTACGATCAACTCGAAAGTGGAAACACTATTTAAAGCGACAGCTTTCCCAAATCTTTCGGACTGTTCTTCCATTTCTTGGAGAACTTTCAGATCCGCCTTCATGATCTCCGCTTTTTTAGGAGAAGATTTTTCTAAGACTGCGATCTCGTTCTGAAGAAGTTCCTGGGTTAAGGAAATTTCCAAAAGTTTTTGTTCGTGCATCTGCACGGAACAATCCCTTCCGCCAAGAGCAAGACACCATTCCCCGTTCCCGATCAACTGGATCTCATTATGACGGGTTTTTTCGATGTTCAACTCGATTAGGAAGTTCCTGTTCGAACCTGGTGCGGTTACTTTAGATTCTGATAATATTTCCTGAACTGCGGTTTTAACTTCTTCCGGTTTGGAAACTACCCTTTGGCCTTTTCCACCGCCACCGCCAACATATTTGAAACGGATACGATTGCTTGGATATTTCTTCCAAATTTCTGCAGTTTCAATCTCGGCCTGAGCCTGTAATTCAGGGATCGTAACTAATTCTACGATCTTTTCATAACCCGCATACAGAAGGGCTTCAGCGTTTTCTGCAGCTGACAAGGATGAGTCGTATTTGAAGTTTAAAGACTTTTCCTTTGCGAGTGAAGTGAGCGCCTTTTCATCCGGAGCTTTTTTCAATAAACAAGTTGCGGAGATCGTGTCCACACCCGGAGTTACTGAAACATTCAGCTTACGAGCGAGTTTTTTCGCCTCGTCTTTAGATCCTGCTTGGTGGGCGACATGGGAAGAAGGTCCCATGAAAGTAATTCCACTTTGTTCGATAGCTTCGATGAATTCTGCATCTTCTGCCATAAATCCGTAACCGGCAAAGATATGAGTATAATCGTTATCTTTTGCGATTTGGATGATTTGTTTGATACGGGCAGCTTTCTCTTCTGCACCGGCTCCCATATAATCCGGGACTCTGTGAATATTAGAAGGAAATCTAAAGTCCCTTAGTTCCGGAGCAAGAGCCATCGGATAAACGACTGAATCTTTTTCGGAGAGAAGAATTCCATACTCCCTGATCCCGATCTGGTCGAAAATTTCCATTGCCTCTTTTCGGACAGGTCCGCGGCAAACGATCAAACATTTGATCGTCTCTAAAGAAAATGAATGAATCCAAGGAGAAGTAGATTCGCGAAATGTAATACGTCGATTTTGATAGTCGATCATCTTTGTTTACTCGAATTCCCTTTGAGGTCCGGACATTGGTCCAGGTTTGTAGTGTCGGATTAGATAGTCTAAATTTTTGAAGAGGATATTTCTTGTGGTTCCTGGCAATACGATCCTGGAAACGGAACCTAAAGAAAGGGCTTCTTTCGGGTTCATGAGTTCTTTTTCGTATTTCTGAGAAAGCAGCTGAAGTTTTTTGTCGCGGGTCGCGGCTGCATCTTTTTCGGATGCACCATTCTTCAGACTTTCCTTATATTCTTTTTGGATCGCAGTGATCTCGTCTTTATAGACGTAGTCTTTCCCTGCAGGACCCATAACGGCGATCCTTGCAGTAGGAAGTGCGAATACCATATCCGCTCCTGTATGATAGGAGTTAAAACTTGCGTAAGCCCCACCGAATGCGTTTCGGATGATGAGGGTCAATCTTGGAGTTCTGATATCGATGATCGCATCCAAAAGTTTTCTACCTTCGAGAACGATCCCGTTTTGTTCCTGCTCTTTTCCAGGTAAGAATCCTGTAGTATCTTCCAAGAAGATGAGAGGAATATTATAAACATTACAGAAACGGATAAATCTGGTTCCTTTTCTTGCGGCACCGATATCGATCTGTCCAGAAGAAACCGCGGAGTTATTCGCAACAAACCCTACAACATGTCCACCTAATCTACCGAAAGCGGTCACTAGGTTCCTGGATCTTTGAGGTTGGATCTCGAAGTATTGTCCATGGTCACAAATATTCTGAATATATAATGTGATATCGAACGGAGTATTCATCCCTGTAGGAGAATTGAACGTCTTTTTGAAAAGGATCTCTTCTTCGTAAATGAATCTGTCAGTAGGATCCGAAGTAGGATGGAAAGGCGCAGCACTGGAACTATTATCAGGTAGATAAGAAAGAAGTCTGAGTGCAGTTCTAAGAGCTCCGAGCTCGTCGTTCGTTACTAGATCCACTACCCCGCTTTGTCCATGAACTTTCGGTCCACCTAGATCATCCGCGCTGATATCTTCTCCAAGTACCGACTTAACAACTCCCGGTCCTGTTAATCCGAAGAAAGTGTTCTCCGGTTGGATCATGAAGGAACCTTGTCTTGGAAGATAAGCTCCACCACCTGCGTTAAATCCGAACATGAGCATTAAACTTGGAACAACACCGCTGATCTTTCTGAGAGCGGTAAACGCTTCGGAATAACCGTCTAGTCCGCCCACTCCTGCAGGAACGTAAGCTCCCGCAGAATCGTTCATCCCGATGAGAGGAATTCCATGTTCGCCAGCCATATAGATGAGTCTTGCGAGTTTATTTCCGTTGGTCGCGTCCATGGATCCGGCGCGAAGTGTGAAGTCATGTCCGTAGATCGCGACATCCCTTCCGTTTACATTTAAAATTCCGGTAATAAGCGAGGCGCCGTCTAAATTTTTGCCCCAGTTTTGGTAGAGAATATTCGGTTCAGAATTGGTAAGTACTTTGATCCTTTCCCAAACGGTCATTCTACCTTTGGAATGTTGTACTAGGATTCGATCCGTTCCTCCTCCTTGCAGAGGTTTTTCCAAGAGTTCTTTGCCCATTGCATTGGCATCATCGTAAATACTGGAAACAGGTTGGGAGTCCGAAGGGTTCGAATTTTGAAACGGATTTTCTATCGAGTACGTTTGTTCCGACATAGTAGTAATTGTCCGCGAATGGAAATTATGGGGGATCGTCCGATTCAGATTAGAAAGTGTAGAATCGAAAAACGGATCTAGACCGCCGGTACACAGTTTTTAGAGAAAGGCCAGGGAGGAAAGCGTAAAAAATAGATAAGGGGGATTTAAGCGGTACAAGAAATTTAATCCGCCGAATTTACAGATTTTAAAAAACGGCGGTTCGGTATCGGAGCTTATTGGAGGCTAGAGTCCACAGTATCGTAGATCCTAAACAAAGAATCCATGTCTATAATCTCAAAAACCTTTCTCACTGCAGGTCTTAAAGCTGCAAGTTTGAGTTGGATCTCTCTTTCTTTGCAAACTCTCAAGGATCCTACAATGACTCTTAAACCGGCTGAAGAAACGAATTCCACGTTGGACATATCTAGTACGATATTCGCCTCGGTTGCTTTGCGAATATGGTCCATGAACGCCTGTTCTACCTTATGGGTATTATGCACGTCCATATTCCCGATAAGATGAATCACTCTAGAATTCCCTTTTATTTCAACCGTCAGTTCCATTCTTCCCCCATGGTTTTAGCGGAAATATTTTTGGAGAGTGAGAATGTTTCTTCCCTCTTCCATTTTATAGTCCACCACGTCCATCAGTGTCTCGATCAAATACACACCAAATCCGCCTTTTCTTTTTCCGGTCAGATTTTCCTCGATGGACGGGTCTTTTACATGCGCTCTGTCGAATCCTTTTCCGGAATCTGTTAGCACGATCGTGATAGAATCTTCGGTGAACCGAATTTTACAATCGAATTTCGGATTTCGGAGTAAGGTGTCTTTATACCCATGCATCACAATATTCGTAGCTGCCTCGTCGCAGGCTAGCAGTATATCATCTCTCAGGAAATCAGGAAGATTTCTTACTTTAATTGCATCGTAAATAAATTCGCGGTAAATCGGGATTTGAGACGTGCTCGCATCAAAAGTCCTAAAAAACTGAAATGCGTCATTGTATTTAAGTAAAAGGACCGTAAAATCGTCAAAAGCTTCTTTTCCGTAAGAAAATTTGCGGATCGTCTCGTACAATTCTTCGACAATTTTCTGAGCCGGTAAATGCCTTCTGGATCTGATCTCTTCGATCATTCTTTCTAGACCGAATTCATTTCCTTGGGCATCTTTTTCTTCTACCGCACCGTCAGTATAAAGAACGAAAATATCTCCAGGTTTTACCCTGAAATTTCCACCCTTGTATTTCGCAGTCGGAATAACTCCTAAAGGAGGTCCCTGGCCTTTTAATAATTCATAGGATCCGTCTTCTTTGATCCAAACCTGATCGTTATGACCTGCGGATGCGTATTCAATCGTAAACAAGGAAGGATTATAATGGATAAAGAATGCAGTTACGAACATTCCAAAATGAGAATCTTCGAAGATGAGTTCATTTCCTTGTTTTAGGATCTGCTCAGGACTTAAGTCATGATTTCTTGCCAAAGTCCGAATGATAGAAGAGCTCATCGCCATAAAAAGTGCGGCAGGCAAACTTTTCCCGGAAACATCCGCGATCAAAAATGAATATTGTCCATCGCTGTATTGATAGTAATCGTAAAAATCCCCGGAAACATCTTTTGCAGGAACTGATAAAATTCCCAAGTCAAAATTAGAATGGAATACTTTCTCGGAAGGAAGAATATTCTGTTGGATCTTCCGAGTAATGTCCATTTCCTGTTGGATCGCTTTTTTCTCCAACATCTCGGTTCTTAAACGAAAGGCCTCGAATCCTTTCGTAAACTGAGAAGCCATTGTTTGTAAAAGCCTAAAATCGGAGTCTTGATAAGATAATTTATCCTTTCTATCTGCAACAGTCAAGGCACCGTACGGTTCTCCGCTGGATAAGAATAATGGAACTATAATATAAGAACCTTTTAAAAATCTTCTATCCATCTCGAAAGGAAAAGGTTGGTCTAAAATATCTCTTTTTAAAACGGGAAGACCTTCTCGGATACTAGAAAGAATTTGAGTTCCCTGGATCTCAGATTCGAGAACTCGATCTATCTTCTCTTTTTTTCCATCATAAAATGCACAGTTGATATGATCGTCTTTAGAGAGACTGTATAAGAAAATACCGGCAACAGTAGCATCCAATTCTCTGATGATAAGTCGGATAGACTTACGCACAAGCCCGAGTCGATTCGTAGATAAACTAACTGCTTGGGACAATTCGAATAAGGACTCTAGTTCAGAGACTTTTTTGCGAAGATCCTTGTTTGCATTCTCTAAGTTTTGAAGAAGCCCTGTCTTTTGGATCGCGAGTGCAGAAGTTCCGGAAAAACTCAAGAAAAGTTCCAGATCTTCCCCCGTAAAAGTTTCCCTATCAACCGTATTAATTGCTTCGATTACACCGATGACTTCATCGTTTGCAACAAGAGGTGCTGCCATAATGTTTCGAGTCGTAAACTGGGAAGCCTTATCCACTTCCTTATACACACGATCATCATTTTGGGCGTCGTTGATGATCATCGGTTTTCTTTCTCGAACGACTAAACCTGCTACACCTTTTCCTACCGGAACCTGCATTTTGGTAACGGCTTCGCTTTTTTCGCCCAATACGGTATGAAAATACAGATATTCCTTGGATTCATCCAGAAGAAGAACACTACATGCTTCCGTTCTAAACACAGTTTTGGAGGAAAGCATGATCGCTTCCAATAATTGAGAAAGATCTAAGGAAGAGTTAATAAGACCGGAAACACGAATGACCTCTGTAAGAAGAAAATCGAATCTTTCGGATTGCCTTTTTGCCTGAGCGGCTTCTAGAACAAGCTGAGTGGTCGCGAGTAAGGATAAGGTGACTAAGGAAGCATCTCCTGATATATGAGATTCTTTTAATAATCTTCCTACTGTTTTACAGGTTGTTCTAAGTAATTCGAAATCAGTTTTGGAAAATCTATCTGCAGTGGTTTTACCTTGGAGCACTAAAACCGCGTAACTTGCGCGATTTGCCTTAAGGCTTGCGTCCAAATCATCCACTTTAAGCCTACAGATCAGAAGAGGATAATCGCTTTTTTGTTTAGTCCAAGGAGGAGTTTTACCTTTTTCTAATAGAAGATCCTTTCCTGCTTCTGAGAATGCCCAATGTGCAGCCTCTATCAGCTCTTTTTCGTTCCTTCCGGAAATTTGTCTGATCTGAGCGGACTCTGTTGTGGAAAATATTCCTCCTAAGTCTGCATGAGTAAGAGCGATTGCTTCTCTTAGAAAACTCTCAAAAATAGAAGAGACTCCGAGTCCCTCCTCTAAAAAGAAGGAGCCGTCGTTTCGACTTCTAAGCAATGTCTCCTTTTTTTTAACTTGAGTCAAGGCCGGAAAATTAGGATTGGAATTTAAGGGATTCTTCCCTTAATTTTTTATTCGCTAGTTCGAGTTCTTTAATACGATTCATTGCTGAAATCAATTCGTCTCTAGATAAGTTAGTTACGACTGAAGTTGCATCGAATGCTTCTTTAACATCTTTTAATTCTCTTCCGGAATATTGGATGATCGTTTCATACATACGAATTATCTCGTCCGCGTTTTCCAATTCTTGCTCATTCAATCTCAAAACTTTTTCATAACCTTTGATGATATCGTTTTGAATTTTTATTTTTTTCTGTAGTTCCTCGACGGAATCGCTCATCCGATTGCTCCTAATAATATATATTGACAGCATGCCCAAGGACACCAGTTTGGAATCGAAGGGGACGTAGCTCAGTTGGGAGAGCGTTTGAATGGCATTCAAAAGGTCGGGGGTTCGATTCCCCTCGTCTCCAGCCCTCCCTGCCGAACCTAATAGATAGTTTCTTTTCGGAATCACTGTCAAGACTAATGCGAGAGAATCATTGGACTTTTACCAGCCGGGGAAATCCCAAAAAAGACGAAGTGCTTTGGCTTCGGGACCCCTTACGTTCTTTTGATAGATCTTTCTATCCGGAACTTTCATCTGATTATTATTTAACCGTCGCTGAGGCTCCGGAGAAGTTTTCCGGTTTTTCTAATACGGACGTTCTAGAATTTTTAGAAAAAAGAAAGAAGAAGCAGATCCTGATCGTGGAAGGTTTTTCCGCAAGGATCATCTGGCCTTTAATTTCGGGCTCAAATGATAAGATCCTTTCTGCGTTTTTCATTTTTCCGAATCCTTCTCCTGTTTCAGGTTATCAGGTTTCCATTTTGGAGAAAACGGATTGGTTCTTACGGAATTTGACCCAGATCCCTAAGTTTTTACTGGATCCTTTCGGACTGGAAAAGATCTGGACCGGTTTGGAGAAAGAAAGTCTTTATTCCACAAAAGCGAATTGCCCGATCGGGATCTTATTACCCAGAACCGTCGGACCTTTACATTCTCAGGTTGAAATTTTACAAAATTTGTCCCCTTCAGTTTCCGTTTTTAGATGGGAAACCCAAAATCCAGGATACTCAGAACCGACCGCTGGAATGCTGTCTAAAATCTTAGAGCCATTCTTAAAATCTGGTGGGCAAAAACCGACAAAGGATAGCTCTAGGACTAGGTTCTGAAAAATGTCAGTACGTAAAATACTCAAAATCGGCGATCCCCTACTTAGAAAAGTCAGCGAACCGGTCCATCCGGACGAACTTAGTACGAAGGAATTCAAGAAACTCATTCGAGACATGTTCGATACAATGAGACATGCGGATGGTGTGGGTCTTGCTGCACCTCAAATCGGCATTTTGAAGAAGATCGTTGTAGTTGGATCGGATCCTGAGGACGAAGGTCCTTCCAGGGTTCCAGAAAAGATCCTAATCAACCCAGAGATCAAACCAATCACTGATTCCGTAGACGGAAATTGGGAAGGTTGCCTCTCTGTTCCCGGGATGAGAGGATATGTGGAAAGGCCGAACAAGATCCAAATGAAATGGATGGATGAAAAAGGGAATACCCATGATGAAACGATCCAAGGGTATTCTGCAGTCGTATACCAACACGAATGCGATCATCTAAACGGGGTTTTGTACGTAGATAGATTAAAAGATACGAAACTTTTCGGCTTCAACGATTCTATGGAACTGACCGGTCCTATTTTGGACTAAGATCCGTTTAATATCCAAACCTCCTAAGCAGAATACTCCAATGAAAAGCATTATAGAATATTTTCTCTCGAAAAGTATCTTCGTAAACTTACTCACGGTTCTCATCATTCTTTCCGGCGGATATCTCGCGGTAAAAATGAACAGAGAGGCCTTCCCGAATATCAACTTCGATATCGTTTCTGTTTCTACTTTATATTTGGGAGCTTCTCCCCAAGAGGTAGAGAAACTAGTCACTAATCCTCTCGAAAAAGCGATCAAAGAAGTAGATGGGATCAAGGAATACAGATCTGCTTCTATCGAAGGTAGATCCGGGATAGTAATCACATTAGATCCGGATGCAAAAGATACTCAGAAGGTTGTGGATGATATTAAATCCGCGATCGATAGAGTGGAAGATCTTCCGGAAGAAGTGGAAGATCCCGTTGTTACTGAGATCACTACAGCAAGAACCCCCGTGATAGAAGTTTCCATCACCCTTGCAAACGACGACGGTTCTGTAGAAGATGAGAAAAAATTAAGAGCCCAAGCAAAAATCGTCGAACAAGCTCTTTTAGATATTTCCGGAGTAGCAAAGGTTTCCAGAAGAGGTTGGAGAGAGACAGAGATGCAGGTGGATATCCAACCTAACTCTCTTTTTGGATTTTATCTAACCGGCCAGGATGTAATTAACGCATTAAGAAATCGTAACGTAAACGTTCCAGGTGGAAATATCACAGGTTCCGATAAAGAGATCATATTAAGGACCATCGGAGAATTCGACACTCCCGAGGAAATTTCCAAAGTACATGTTAGAGGAAATGAGATCGGAAATGCGATCCAAGTCCAGAATGTTGCAAGAGTTACTGAAGGTTTAAGAGAAGCGGATTATATTGAAAACGTAAATGGAACTAAAACCGTCGCTCTTACAGTATTAAAACGCCAAAGTGCGGACGCAATCAAGGTGGTAGATAATGTAAAAGCCACCGTGGAAAAATTCCGTAAAACTTCTCCCGAATTCCAATATGCATTCGTAAACGATTTATCCAAATATATTCGACGCAGGTTGAACGTTCTTATATCAAACGCGGCCTTCGGAATGATCTTGGTTACAGGCTCCTTATTCTTCTTTTTAGGATGGAGAGTTGCATTGATGACAGCTCTCGGGATCCCGGTTTCCTTCGGCGCGACATTCTTCATCATGAACCAATTCGGGCTCACCTTAAATTTGATCTCCATGTTCGGACTTGTTTTAGTGGTCGGGATCTTGGTGGATGATGCGATTATTATCTGTGAAAACGTATATAGATATATAGAAGAAGGACTTCCTCCTTACGAAGCGACTCTCAAAGGGACCTTGGAAGTAGTATCTCCTGTAACTGCGACCGTAACTACTACGATCGCAGCGTTTGCTCCTCTACTATTCATGCCTGGAATTTTCGGAAAATTCGTATTTAGTATTCCTTTAGTCGTGATCATCGCATTATGCGCATCTCTTGCAGAAGCATTCTTCATTTTGCCGAATCACTTATATGATATCAATAAAGGTGGAGTAAAAGTCGGAGAGATCAAAGAGGAATCCGGCTGGTTTTCAAAATTTAGAAATACGAAATATGTTCCGGCGCTCCGATTTGCCCTCAATAATCCTTGGAAGATGACGATCGGGATTATTGGGCTTTTGATCATAAGTTTTGTGATCCAAATCTTATTCTCTAAATTTAAATTATTTCCTGGCTCAGTAGATCAATTCTATGTAAAAGTCACTGCTAAAACCGGGGCAAGCTTAAACGAAACATATCGTTATTTGCATGTAATCGAGAAAGAGATCGCACAAGTTCCTCCGGAAGATCTGGAAAATTACGCGACCCGAGTTGGGATTATACAAGCGAATCCGAATGATCCATTCACAAAACGAGGAAAACATTTTGGGATGATCATGACATACCTAACTGCGGAAGAAAACCGTAAAAAATGTCATAAAACGGATGATATCATTCAAAAACTACGCAGAAAAACTCTTTGGCTCCTTAATGAAAGCTCTCGTAAAATAGAAGAAGAAAAAATCCAGAAAGAAGCGGCAGAGATTAAAAATCCATGCGATGTCGTAGAACCTGTAGTGATCCCGGAAGAATTCGCTTCTCTTAGAGGGAAGCTGATCGCATTAGAATATGAAAAAGTCTCCGGAGGTCCGCCTGTTGGAAAACCGGTAGCGATCGAGATCCGAGGGGATAATTACGATACTCTTTTAAAAATTGCGGGTGAATACAAAGATGTCTTGAGTAAAGTAAAAGGTGTCACGGATATCGCAGACGACTTTAACGAAGGAAAAGACGAGGTCCGGATTAAAGTAAGCGAATCTCTCGCTTCTACCGCCGGAGTTTCCGTAGCAAGAGTCGCGCAAGCGATCAACACTGCATTCCAAGGAACTGTGGCCACTAAGATCAAAAGAACCGACGAAGAAGTAGAAGTAAAAGTCCGTTTTCCTGAATCTTATAGAACATCCGTAAATAGCTTAAACCAGGTTTATGTTTCAAATTCAATCGGGAAAATGATCCATGTTTCTAGACTTGTGACCATGCAAAAACTTCCTGGAGTTTCCAATATCAATCATTTGGATGGAAAACGACTCATCACTGTTTCGGGTAATTTGGCTGCGGGAAAACAGGCAAGTTCAAACGAGGTAAATGCTTCTGCTAAAAAAATCGCAGATGAAGCTAAGATCATAGATAAGTATCCGGGTTATATCGTTCGATTCGGCGGAGAGAATAAGGACACAGAAGAATCTATGAACTCTTTAAAATTCCTGTTCTTTATGGCACTTCTCATCATGTACATCATCATTGCTTCTCAATTCGGATCTCTGATGCAACCATTAGTAATCGGAAGTGCGATCCCCTTCTCCTTTATCGGAGTGATCTTGGCATTCGTTTCTCATGGAGAATATTTCGGATTTTTGGCAATGCTCGGGATCGTGGGTCTTGCAGGAGTTGTTGTAAACGATTCAATCGTACTTGTAGATTTCGCTAATACTCTTCGCAGAGAAAACCCGAACAAAAATATCATAGAGATCTTGATCGATACGGGGAATTTAAGATTAAGAGCCGTGACTCTTACCACAGTTACTACAGTTTTAGGACTACTTCCTACAGCTTATGGTATCGGTGGTTATGATCCGTTCTTAGTTCCGATGGCTTTAGCATTCGGTTGGGGACTTGCATTTGCAAGTATCATTACCCTACTCATGGTTCCTGTATTCTATCTTCATTTGTATAATTTCCAAAATTGGTTTTATGGAAAATGGGATTCTGCCCTAGGAAAGAAGAAGCAATCATTAACAGGCGGAACTGTATATTTCCCTAGTTCAGAATTTTCAAGTGAACCGGTGCTTTCGAATAATAAAGGGAAAAAGAAAAAATAACCTTAAAAGTCATCTGATGTTCGGGGAAAAAGTAAAATGGATCTATTCTTTTAGGCTAATTTTACTTTTTCTTTTATTTTTATATTCCTGCGTATATCACCTAGAATATCTTTCTGAACCGGAGCAGCCTATTTCGAAAGAGAATCTTAAAAAGTTAAGTAGATTTCCAAAACTAAAATTGGAATATTCCTGCGGTTTTTGGGTTCAAAAGGAGCTTGTTAGTCCAACTGATATTCTTGGAAAAGCAGTTTGTGAAGATCTACCAAATCAGAAAGAGATACATCCATTTCATGCTCAGTTAATTCGCTCATTTACATCAAAAGGTTTTGTTTTTTCCGAAAAGGTTGAAAATACAAAAGAACCAATACTTATTCAAAAAATTGAAATTCGAACCGAAATCATTCGGCGAGGACCAATCTCCGACTTGATACATGGGTTACTATTTGGTCTATATCCTGCTATTGATAACTATAGGATTATAATGCATCATAAAGTTGTTAATAAGAAAGGGGATGTGAAGTTCGAATATAGGGCGAGCAGAACGGTCGAAGTTTATTGGTCTTCTTTCTTTTACTTGGCCCATCCATTTATGGATAAACCTAATTTTGAATTCGCAGATATTATTAACGTATTGGCCGAAGATTCTATCCAAAAAGCAATTGAGTCCGATGTTTATGAGAATTTCTAATCTGGCTTCTTTTAACTATTAATCCTGCTTATCATTTAAAATTTCGGGAACGGTTACGAACTTATAACCTTTATCCAACATTGCCTGGATAAAATCCGGTAGAATATAGATCAACTTTTCGGATTGTCTAGGTGAACCTAAGTGCATCAGAATAATCGCACCGTTCATTCCATTTTTATCGGAAGTTTCCCATCTATATAAAAAATCCAACATCTCTTCTTTTGTTTTATAATGAGGATTTTGTACTAGTTTCGTTTTCCCAGTTGTAGGATCTTTTTTGGTGATGTATTTCTTATATACGAAGTCTGGAACATCTAAGGAACCTACATTATTATTGCTCCAAAAAATATGATTCTCATATCCTTGGGTTGCATACACATCTAAAATGATCTGATCTACTGCCCCATAAGGAAGACGGTAATATTTCGTAAGGGTCAGACCTGTAATTGTTTTAAATTTCTCTTCTACAGAGGTTAGTTCTTCTAAAAGAAGATTAAAATCAGGGATCTCATCCGCGACATAGCTCAAAAGAGCTCTTTTCCTAAGAGAAGGTTCTTTCAAACTTCTAGGCAGATTGAAATGGCTCCAAGTATGATTTCCGAAAACTACCCTATCATTCAGAGCTGCCAATTTTTTAAGATAAACTAAATTCGTTTTTGAAAAAAGAGATCCGCCTTTTTTTGCAGGATTCTCGTTGGATACGAATAAGGTAACCTTGATCGGGAACCTCATCATAAATTCATAAAGTATCTGGAGATCTTCTCCCGTTCCTAGATCGAATGTGAGAGAAATTTCCTTGAACTTAGGATTTCCTCTGCTAATATTTTTTCCTGCACCCGGTTTTGGAATGATCGCTTGGAGAGATCCTATATTCTTATTCACCTCGTCGTTTAAATCTCCGTCCGGAACATCATCCAGTATGGAAGATTTAAATCGTAAGACTTCCTCTTCTCTCTGTTGTTCTTCCAATCTTAAACTTGTAATATCTTCGGATAGAACCGAAATGACCTCGTTCTGTTTTTGGACTGTGTTTTGAAGAGAATCCAATCTTCTTGCCAAAGCAAAAACCGTGGTAAGGATCAGAAGCAAGAAGAAGAATAAAGAAGAGCCGATCCGGATCTGACGAAATTTTTTTTCCAGGACCTCGGACTCTACTTCATTGTCCTGGATCTCTCGGATCGTTTTGGAAAGTACTGAGGATTCTTCTTCGCTGAGCATGTTCTATTCAGGTCAACTGACCAGACGGATGAATTTTCCTTTTTTGCCTTGGCGAATCAAGTACTCTGCGTTTTTAGAGACTGTAAATTTTTCATCCGAAAGTTTCTCTTCGTCGACATAAATCCCCCCTGACTTGATGAGCCTTCTCGCCTCGGAGGTAGAAGGAACAAATCCGAGTTTAGCGAGGATCCAAATCAACTGAGGAGTTTCCGATTCCTCGAAAAATTCGGGACCAAGTTTTGTTTCCGGAATATTCTCCGGGATCGCCCTGGCTTTTGGATTATGCACCTTATTCCATTCTTCTATCGCCTGAGTATTTGCCTCCGAAGAGGAAAACTGGTCCATTATCAATTTTGCAAGTTCGGTTTTGACTTCTTTCGGATGAAGTTCTCCGGACTGGATCCCTTTTTTACGTTCAGAAACGGAATCCATGGGAAGATCTGTAAGCAATTCGAAATAATTCCACATCAGATCGTCTGAAATGGACATGAGTTTTCCGAACATATCAATCGGCTCTTCTGTAATCCCTACGTAATTCCCAAGGGACTTGGACATTTTTTTGACCCCGTCCAAACCTACTAGAAGAGGAAGAGTGATCACGCATTGTGCCTCTTTTCCGTATTCTCTTTGTAATTCTCTACCGACTAGCAAATTGAATTTTTGGTCGGTACCACCCAGTTCCACGTCGGCTTCCATTTCTACGGAGTCGTAACCTTGGACTAAAGGATATAAAAACTCGATCAGTGAGATCGGTTGTCCGCCCTTATACCTTTTGCTGAAATCGTCTCTCTCTAAAATTTGGGCGACACTATATTTGGATGTAAGAACAAGAACATCTTCGAAATTCATTCCGGAGCACCAGCGAGAATTATAGACGATCTTGGTTTTTTCCTTATCCAGAACCTTGAAGACCTGATTTTGGTAAGTCTCCGAATTTTTCAGGACTTCTTCCTTAGAGAGTCTTTTTCTGGTCTCGGATTTGCCTGTAGGATCTCCGATCATCGCGGTAAAATCCCCGAGTAGGAAATTCACCTCGTGACCCAGGTCCTGAAAATGTTTAAGCTTTCTTAGTAAAACAAAATGCCCTAGATGAAGATCCGGAGCTGTAGGGTCAAAGCCCGCCTTAATTTTTAAGGACTTTTTTTTGGTAAGTTTAGAGGTCAGTTCCTCTTCGCTGATCAAGTCGACGGTTCCACGTCGTATCAATTCGATTTGTTTTTTAGGTTCCATTTGGCTCTTTTATTGCAATTTCACGCATCGAAATCAGCCTGTAAAGCAGGAAGACCTTGTACATGCAAAAACACGATCGTAAAAGCCGGTTCGAAAAACTAAAGGAAGAGCAGTTTGATCTATTGATCCTGGGCGGAGGAGCTACAGGAGCCGGAGCCGCATTAGACGCGAGCCTTCGAGGACTCAAAGTTGCCCTACTTGAAAAATCGGATTTTGCCTCTGGGACTTCTTCCCGCTCCACAAAACTCATTCACGGTGGGGTTCGTTACCTAGCACAATTTCATTTTAAACTCATCCATGAGGCTTTAACGGAAAGACAAAGACTTTTGGAAAATGCTCCTCATTTGGTTAAACCTCTCCCATTCATTCTTCCTACATACAAACTATACGAAAAACCGTATTACAGTATCGGAATGACAATGTATGATATTCTAGCTTGGAAAGGAAATCTACCTTCTCATAAAAGAGTTTCTAAGGAAGAAGTCCAAAAGGATTTTCCAGCTCTTCAAACTAAGGGCCTAACAGGCGGGATCTTATACTACGATTCTCAATTCAATGATGCAAGACTGAATGTAAATCTTGCTCGCTCCGCTTCCAAGGAAGGCGCCTTAGTCTTAAGCCAAACCGAACTCGTTTCTTTCCAGAAGAAGGACGGCAAAATTGTAGGAGGAAAAGTAAAAGACCTTCTCAGTGGAGACACCTACAACGTAAAAGCGAAAGTTGTGGTAAACGCAACCGGTCCTTGGGTGGATGATATCCGTTTAAAGGATGATCCAAGAACGTATAGAGTTCTTTCTCCTAGCCAGGGGATCCATTTGGTTTTCAAAAAGGAAACAATCCCTTGTAAAACTGCACTTATCATTCCTAAAACGAAAGATGGTCGAGTCGTATTCATTATTCCTTGGGAAGATCATGTCGTCCTCGGAACGACAGATACCCCGATCCATGAAGTCACCCAAGATCCTCTTCCATTAGAATCAGAAGTAGAATTCCTGCTACAAACAGGTTCCGACTACCTAGAAAAACCTCTCCAACGAAAAGATATTCTATCCGTATTCTCCGGTATCCGACCTCTTATTTCTCCGGAAGGAAACCAAGACACAAAAAGTATTTCTAGAGAAGAAGTGATCCTTGTTTCTCCATCCGGGCTAATCACTATGGGCGGAGGAAAATGGTCCACTTATAGAAAAATGGCGGAAGATCTGATCGATCGTGTATTGAAAGAAGGAAGTTTAGAAGAATTCGGAGAAAGCAGAACTGCAAAATACGCATTCCCGGGAAAAGTGGGTTACTCAGAAAACTTATACAAAGAGATCCAAAAATTGTATAAGATCAACGAAGAATCCGCAAAACGTCTCCAAAACTTTTATGGCGGAGAAGTTTTTGTTATCCTAGGCAAAAAGCCTACTCCACTTTTGAAAGGTGTAGAATACTTTAAAGAAGAAGTGGAATGGTTTGCTAAAGAAGAATTCGCACTTACAGTCACCGACGTTCTCGCACGAAGATTCAGGATCCAATTTTTAGATCTGAAACTCTCTGCAAAACTTGCAACCCCGGTTTCTCAGGTTTTGGCCAAATCACTCGGCTGGAAAGAATCCTACAGAAAAGAAAAAGAATCCGAAGCACTAGAACTCATCGATTCACTCAAATCAACGTACGATGGGAAAGTTAAATAACAATTAGTTCGCACGGAGCTCACCGAGAACACAGAGTTTTATTTTTGGGTAAACTCTCTCAGTGAACTCTGTGTCCTCTGTGCGAAACAATCCAAACAATCTTAATCGATATAGTCTCTAAGTTTCTTAGAACGAGATGGGTGGCGTAGTCTTCGAAGAGCTTTTGCTTCGATCTGACGGATCCTTTCCCTGGTAACCTTGAACTGGTAACCGACCTCTTCCAAAGTTTGAGGATAACCATCGTCCAAACCGAAACGCATACGAATGACTTTTTGCTCCCTTGCAGGAAGAGTATGAAGTACCTGGCGGATCTGTTCTGCAAGAATGCTGGAAGCAGCAGAGTTTACAGGAGATTCCACATCCTTGTCTTCGATAAAGTCCCCAAGTTCCGAATCTTCTTCTGAACCGACAGGGATCTCGAGAGAGATTGGCTCTCTTGCAACGTTCTTAACTGCTTTTACTTTTTGAACAGGCCAGCCCAAACGTTCTGCAATCTCTTCATTGGAAGGATCGCGACCGAATTCTTGAACAAACAGACGAGTTTCTCGGATTACCTTGTTCACTTGTTCAATCATGTGAACCGGAACACGGATCGTTCTAGCTTGGTCGGAGATCGCACGAGTAATCGCCTGACGGATCCACCAAGTAGCATACGTGGAGAACTTATATCCTTTCTTATACTCGAATTTATCAACAGCCTTGATAAGACCGATATTTCCTTCTTGGATCAAGTCGAAGAAATGCATTCCACGGTTTGCATAACGTTTTGCGATGGAAACAACGAGACGAAGGTTCGCTTTCACCAATTCTTTTTTGGCTTGAGCGATCTCTCTTTCTCCTTTGATGATCTTCTCGCCCCAATCTTTGATCTCTTGGACGGAAGAACCGGCTTCTTGTTCCATACGACGAAGTTTACGTTCGTTGTTACGAATATCTTTGATGACTTCACGAACCTCGTCGATAGAGACTCCCATCATCTTTTCGATATCTTCCAACTTCTCGTTTTTCTCGATGAAGCGGTTGAATGCTTTGATATCTTTTACGTCGTAACCGTATTGGGCTTTGATCTTTAAGAAATGACGATCGATCTCTTTGATCCTGAAGACCATAGATTTGATCTTTTGAGAAATTTTCTGGATCTCTTTTTGGGAAACACCTAACTCGCGAACTGCCGTGTCAATGATCCCTTTAGAAATGTCGATTTTCTCTTTGAACTCTTTATACTTTTTGGAGTTCTCCGAATATTTGCGGATCCTGGATTGAGCTTCTTGTAAAACTTTTTCTTGCTCTTGGATAACTGAGATGTTCTTGAAGAAAAGTTCTTCTAACTTCTTCGCTTCTTCCGCATTCATCGCATACATCTTGTCCACTCGGACTAGATCATATACTTTGGTTTTCTTACTACGGATCTTAGGAAGAAGTTTGATGAAGTTCGCTCTAAGGATAGAAGAACCTAAGATGGTTTCTTCTATGATTTTCTCACCCTTCTCTATCTTCTTAGCGAGAAAGACTTCCGTTTCACCGGAGATCAAATTTACTTTTCCAATCTCTTTTAAGTAGAGACGAATTGGATCTTCTGAGCCGCCTGCAGACGAGGCGGTTTCTTTCTTTTTACGAGCCGGTTTAGCAGGTAAAGCTGGATCATCTTTCGGCAGGATAGAAGAAGCCGGCTCCAAAGATTTCCTAGTATACTCTTCTACGATCTCGATTCCCATTTCATGAAGAAGAGTGAATACATCGTCAATCTTCTCAGAGTTTAAGATCTTGTCCGGAAGGATCTCGTTGATCTCGTCGTAGGAAATTTCGCTATTCGCCTTTCCTATCGCGATGATCTTCTGAACTTCCGGCATGCTTTGTAGATTTTCCATTCTGCGGTCCCCTATCTTACGCCCGAGTTTTCACTACGGATGAACTCCAATAATTTTGCTTTCTCGGTCTTGTAATATGCCAGTTTTGTAAAATGTTCGGGATCATCCATAGGTGAGCCCGAATCCAACTCTTCCATTCTCTTATCGATCACGAAAAGTTTCTGCTGATTTAATAGCCCTTTAAAAACCTTAATAGAGTCTTCCGGGCTCATATCCACTTCCGAAATCAGGAACGGAGCAATGGATTCCTTAAATTCATTCGGGATCTCCGAAGAAATTATGGATGCTGGAGAAATTTCTTCCTCACTCGCATATCTTGTATAAATAAAGTCCCATAAAAACGCACTATTAGGATCCAAGAATTCCAATCCGGATAATTCTTCGGAAAAACGAAATAAATGATTCGCCTTAATGAGTAAGGCTATGATCTCTCTTTCGCATTTTTCAGCAGGATTTGGCCCGGAACTACGTTTTACAGATTTATCCCTATTATTATCGGACCCTGGAGAGGCAAACTTGGCTCCCCCTCCCTTATAATCTCGTAAAACTGCGTCCATACTGATCCCGAGTCTCCGAGCCCCCAGGCCCAAGAAAAACTCTTTGTCGGAATCACGGTTGAATCCCTTCAAAAATTGGTACAAATTATCGAGAGCTTTTCTTTTCTTTTCAGGCAAAGCTCGAGAATCCGCTTTTTCCAAGAGTTCTTCTACCACAAAGGAAGAGGCAGGGATTTGGTTTTCCAAAAGTTTATGTAATTCTTGGCGACCTAATTCTTTGGAAAGATCGAAAGGATCTTTTCCTTCCGGCAATAATACTACAAAACAATACAGTCCTTCCTTCAGACAAAGTTCTGCTGCATGAAGAGCACCTTTACGACCTGCAGAGTCCCCATCCAGAACGAGTAAAAACTTGTCCGAGAACTTTTTCATGGTCCGGATATGATTTTCTGTGACAGCGGTCCCCATACATGCGACCGTATTTTCCAATCCCTTATCTACGAGACCGATCACATCCAGATATCCCTCCACTAAAATTGAAGTTCTGGATTTTTGGATAAATTCTTTAGCTTGGTGAAGATGATAAAATGTCCTTCCCTTATCGAATATGGAAGAAGCTGGACTGTTCACGTACTTAGACTCTTTTCCGGGACCTAAAATCCTTCCGGAAAATGCGATCACACGACCGGAAAGGTCGAAAACAGGGAACATGATCCTATCTCTGAAAAAATCATAAGGTTCTTTTCCTTTTTCAGATTCTCGGATCAGTCCTACTTCTAAGGCTGCCTTGATCTCTTCTCTGGAGGTAAAAACTTTTCCGACTAGATTCTGGAAACCACCTGGAGCGTATCCAAGTTGAAAGGATCTTTGGATCTCTTCTCCCAAACCGCGAGAGTTTAGATAATCTCTTGCCGCCAGTCCTAAAGGTCCTCTTAGATTCTCTTGGAAGAATAGAAGAGCCTTTTTATTCACTTTATATAATAATTCAGTTCTTTCTATCTCTTCTTTTGCTTTTTCCTGGATCGGAATTCCTGCATACTCAGAAAGGATCTCTTTTGCTCTTTGAAAATCTACCCTCTCGTAACTCATTACGAATTGGAATAGATCTCCGGAAGCCTTACATCCGAAACAATGATAGAATTGTTTATCAACAGAAACGTTGAATGAAGGGGATTTTTCCTGATGGAAAGGACAAAGTCCCACCATATTCCTTCCCCTTTTTTGCAAAGGTACAAATCGACTGATATAACTTTCGATGGGAACTTCCCTACGGACTCGGTCGATAAATTCCCTTTGGAACTGCAAGGTTTTGCCTGCTTAGGAGAGTTTTGATTTTACGATCGCAGAAACCTTCGATCCGTCAATATTCCCGCCTTTGAACTCAGCCATCACTTTGCCCATAACCTTTCCTATATCTTTAGGTCCGGAGGCTCCCAGTTCTTGGATGAATTTTTCTACAGCGGCAATGATTTGATCTTCAGGAACATCAGGAGGAAGATAGGATTTTAGGACTTCGGCCTCACCCTTTTCCTTATCTGCTAGATCAGTGCGATTTGCTTTTTCGTACATCTCAATTGCATCAGTACGTTTTGCATAACCGCGTTTAATTAATACGATGACTTGTTCGTCGCTTAATTCTTGAGCTCCGTTTTTAGTAAGCTCATATTGTATATCTGCCTTAAGAAGGCGTAACGTGGAGAGAAGAGGCTCGCTTTTCGCTTTCATAGCCTCTTTCAGGTCGGTATTTATTTTTAATTGCAGGGACATGCCCGTTCCCCTATCTCCTAGGACCCAAAAAAGACCGGGAATTAACCGCGGTCTTTACGGGAGAAGAGACGTTTTTTCTTTTCTAGTTTGCGTTTAGCAGACTCGAGAGCCTTTTTCTTTTTGATGCTAGGCTTTTCGAAAAACTCGCGTCTTTTAATCTCGCTCATAATTCCAGCGTTCGCACAATCTCTCTTAAAACGTTTGAGAGCGGACTCGATGGACTCGCCTTCCTTTACAATGATTCCTACCATTCGGCGGATTTCTCCTGTTTGGATTGTTTTAGGACCGGATAAACTGTATCATAAAATACGATACTGACCATCTGGAATACCAGTGGTCCGGAGTCTGGGGACAAAATACCCCGTATTTACTAATTTCTGTTGACTGGGTAGGAAGTCAAGGCCAATTGGCCAGTCTCCAACCCTGAAAAACCGGAAAACCCCAAAATGACCTTATATGGCCAAAAGTTGGGTCCAATCGAAGCCGTACAGACCAAGTATGACGCCAACGCCCACTCCGTAAATCAAATGTCCGAAAACATGGGCCGCTGCGACACTGATCCCTGCCTCGCGGAACTGTTCCAAAGGATGGTTTCTGGCCACTAGTGCCACAAGTAGAAACCCTACTAGATATCCATGGAAAAATCCCACTGCCCCTCCTGTAACCACAGAAGCGATGAAAAGATGAGGAGCAAGGCTGATCAGGAATGCATATGGAAATGCAAACATCACACCAAAAATGATATGGGTGATAATTCCTGGCACCAAGGCTCTTTCCATATCTTTCGTGAAAAAACTACCTACTGCACGGATCATATCTGCATTGATAGTACCAGCAGAATGGATCGACCACATAGATAGAGACATACAAATGGTTCCGACAATGCCGGCTAAGAAGATGAGTCCCAAAGCTTCCATAATTCCCCCGTTTGCGGGGAGAAATTCTACTCTAGAAAAATTTCTCGGACAAGGATTAATCCCTGAAAATAGGGACTTATATTGATTTTTAGGAATGAAAAAGAAGAACTATTTCGGTACTAAAATCAGCACCGTATTTTAGAATGATTTAAGCCGCGAAAAAATCCGCCTTTTGGATGGAGGAAATTTCAATTTCAGCTTCAATTCCGAAGTCTCCATTTTTGATCACAATGTCACCGTTCATTTTTCTGTTTTTATCCAGTTCGATCACAGTTCCGTCTTTAAGAGTCAGGATGATATCGATCCCTCGATAATTGATATAACGTTCCAAGGTATCCTTAAACCGTTTTGCCCTATCTTTCATCTTTGCCTCCCATACGTTTTGATTTACGGTACAAGCTAAGATTTTCTCTAGATCCTTTTTTGGCGGAGGAGAATTATTTTTAAACGTAAGTACTAAACGCGCGATTAGTACTTCAACCCTTTCTTATCTCCGCGGCTTTGCGCCTCTGCGTGAGAATTCCTAATTTTTTTCGCACGGAGGCCACAGAGAGCACTGGGTTATAAAACATTTGATATGTACAATTTCTCCGTGAACTCCGTGTTCTCTGTGCGAAACGGTTTTATAAAGAAAATTTTATACGTTTTCAGGCTGAGGTTTTAGAAGTTTTTCGTAAACCGGTTGGAAAGAATCGAGCGGTTCTAAAATTTCTAAGAAACGAATTTCGTAATCTATGATGAGATGATTTACTTGGAAGATAACTTCGTCGAATCTGCTTTTGACTATATCCAATCTACAATCCGGGCAGAATGTGAGAAAGGATCTGGAGTTCATAACATAGAGTTTATCGTACGGACGAAGATGAGCCTGGATGACTGATTTTAATTCTTCTAAAATTTCGCCTGATTTTTGTTCTCCCAATAATTTAAAGTACTGAGAAAGGTCTTGGAAATAAAAATGAGTTAGAACCATTTCAGTGCTCAAAGAGTTTTTCACGTCCCTGAGGAATTGATTCGTAAATTCTTCGAATACATCCGGGATAGGCTGTTTTTGGTTCTCGGTTTCCATCTCTTATAGCAATATCGACCAGTCTTAGTAGGAAAATCCTTACTTTTTCAGGCCCTTCTTCCCTTATATCCAATAGATCATCCTTGGATAAGGGTTCGGATTCTATGAGAAATCCCGCTTGTCAACCTGCCTGGGAGCGATTTTATATCCGGTATACTTGAAAAAACCAAAAGGAGAACCGCCGTGAGCGCCCACCCTACACAATTAATGAGTCTTTCCCAATATCTGATCGAGGAACAGCTCAAACTTCCCCAGGCAACTGGAGATTTTACGGCACTCATGAGCCATTTGGTTTACGCAGCAAAAGTAGTTTCTAGAGAAGTACGTAAAGCAGGTCTCTTAGAAAATATTTTAGGCGCAACCGACCAAACAAACGTCCAGGGTGAAACTGTGATGAAGTTGGACGAGTATGCGGATAAAATATTTACCCATACACTCACTCGTTGCGGGCATTTATGCGTAATGGGAAGCGAGGAGCAGGAAGAAATTATTCCGATCCCAACCGGTTATAAGATCGGTAAATATACGATCGCAATCGATCCATTGGATGGTTCATCTAATATTGATGCAAACGTTTCCATAGGTACTATTTTTTCAGTTCATTTGAGAACTTCTCCCCAAGGAACTCCCGGGGTAAAAGAAGATCTTTTACAAAAAGGATCTAAACAAAGAGCGGCGGGATATATCGTATACGGGTCTTCTACAATGTTGGTTCTTTGTGTAGGAAAAGGAGTCTCCGGTTTTACCTTAGATCCATCCTGCGGGGAATTTATACTTTCTCATCCAGAAATGAAAATGCCTGAGTCAGGTGGGATCTATTCTATCAACGAAGGGAACTACGATTATTGGTCGGATGAGGTCAAAAATTATATTCGTAATATCAAGTCTATTGAAGGCGGACGTAAACCTCAATCTTTAAGATATATCGGATCTCTTGTAGCTGACTTTCATAGAAACCTATTAAAGGGTGGGATCTTTCTCTATCCGAACGATACAAAGTCTTCTAAATATCCTAAAGGAAAATTGAGGCTATTATACGAAGTGGCTCCTATGGCATTGATCGCAGAACAAGCGGGAGGAATGGCAGTCACTGTAGAAGGAAAAAGAATTTTAGATCTTGAGCCTGAGGAATTACACGAAAGAACAACATTCGTAGTCGGTTCCAAAAAAGAAGTGGAACATTTCCTTACCTTTATTAAAAAATAATCCTCTAAAAAAACGCGGATCTTCTTGCTCTATAAGAAGATCCGCTTCTGATAAACTCACCTTCCCCCTCGAGGATACAGAATTTAACGATTTTCGGAATGCCTCCATTTTTCCGAGAACTCTGGATACCAGCTATGTAATCCCATGAGCCTTACTGTGGGAGATAATATAAATGAAAGAGCTCTTTGAAATAGGACAGGAAACTTTGCCGGATATGTATCGTAGTACGTATTGTACATTATCGTCTGAAGGAACCAAATAAGTTCGTTTGGAGGTTCTTCATCCTTGGTAAAAAATCCATGAAATTGAGTGAGCATTAGATCGAATTTTTCCGCAGGATTTACGGTAACGATCGCGTGCATTTCTTCTTTTCCTAAATTTAGATATTGGTGTACAAATCCTCTTTGAACCGTAAAAGTTTGGCCTCTTCTGATCGTATTCTCTTTACCTTCGATTAAAATAGTCAACTCTCCTTCTAAGATCTGAAATGTTTCATCCTGGTTCAAATGAACATGAGGCCTCGGATCAAATCCAGATCTGTCTATATATAGATCGTTTTGAGAATACATTCCGTCAGACTCTACTGATGTTTTTCTAAATATAAACTTCTCTTTTGAGAATTTATTAATAATGATATCTCCCGATCTAGGATAATCCATGATCTGTGGAGAAGTTTCCGGAAGAATATAATGATGCAAGATCATACTCACACAGAGATATACTGATAGAAAGAGTAAGAATGTCTTAACAATCCTTTGTATTGTATTTCCTTGAAACATTCCCGAATATAAAATCAAAATTAGATCCGGATCATTTCTTTTTTCTTCTATGCTTTCGAATTCGGAATGAACGATATCGGTTGCGCAATAAGACAGTTCTAAATACGGAATCCAGATCCGAATCTTCTCAATTTACATTCATTTGCGATAGTAAAACAGGATTTTTTATAAGCAAAGGCCACACTTAATTCCCTCTTATATTTTTTGACCTATTCTTACTTTCCTCTAAGACTTCTTATATATCATTTTTCATTCTTCTTATATATTACGTTTTAATAATTAATAAAAATATCATAATTTCATTTTAGCGCTTGCTACAATAATTTGGGCAGATATTTTTGTTAGCGTTTGAAATATAAAACAAGGTATTTTGAAAGATGAAGATAGTGAAAAATTGGACTAAAGCAGCGGTTTCGGCGGCTTTAACTGCGGGATTCATCGCGAGTTGTTCCCCAAATAAATCGAATTTAAGCGGGTTATTAGGCTTTTTGGCAGGTTCTGGAAACGGAGCTACAAAACATGTTGAAGAAGCGACAGGGCCAGGAGCGGCTAAAATTGCAAGTTCCGGAGATCTATATACAGAACCATCCTATGGACAAGCATTGACTTCCGCTTCAAAAGAAGCGATTACTCCTTTTCCTGCGGGTATCCCAGTTCCGGAATCTAAAACCGGACATTATGCATGTACTACCACAAAATGGGGAGCATCCGAGATTAGAAGTTTAGTGGATCGTGCGATCCTGAACCAAGGAGCTGAAGTTTTATATCCAGGTTCTCTTCTGCAAGGTAAGTTTTTACAAGCAGGCGGATACACTCCGGTTACGATCCCTAGATCGGGAGGAAAAATCTTCCTTACCGGTTTGAAGTTGGCTCCTAATGCGATTTATTCCAAAGATATCGAACAAATCAGCGCATCTAATGTGCAGCAAGGAATCCAGGATATTCTTTCTACTGATGTTGTAGGAACAGCTGCAGATGCATCTTTTAGCGTAGAGCAAGTGTATAACGAAAATCATCTGCTATTCAACTTAGGATTAGATGCTAGATTCTCAGACGTTGGCTTAAAGGTAAGTTTAGGAATCGATAATTTGGGTAAGAAGAACTACATTCTAATGAAGTTCACTCAAAAATTCTACGACGTAAATTTCGAAGACCCTACTCTTTCTACTTCAGTTTTCAAAGACGGGACCAATTTCCAAGATCCTGAAGGCCAAATTGCAGAAAACAATCCTCCATTATACGTTTCAAAAGTATCCTACGGTAGAGTTGTATATTTCCTTCTCGAATCAGAGTATACTGCACTTCAAGTCAAAACAGCTTTGGAAGTTGCTTGGGATCCTGGAATTCTTTCCGCAGTTTCTCCAGTCCCTCCGATTGGTGGAGAAGTTTCCGTCACTCACGAACAAGTATTGGATAGAACAAGGATTGCTTACTTCGTAAGAGGTGGGAATGCAGGACTTGCATTAGCTCCGATCAGCGCAGCAGATTCTTCTACTCCAGGAAGTATGTATCAGGCGATCAGGAATTTCTTAGCAAATCCGGAAGCAGCGAATTATTCCGCAGCAAATCCTGGAGCACCTATCGCTTATACATTAAACTATCTTAAAGATCGTTCCGTAGCGAAAATGAGCTACACCACAGTTTACGACCAAAGAGATTGTGAGGCTACATATTCCGAAAATCCTCAGGTCTTTACCGCTAAATTAGGGAAAGTGGACGATAAAGTTCGTTTCCTAATGGATGGACAAGAGTTCTTCTCTACAAATCCTGAAGCAGATGTTTATACAGGGCCAGAAATAAATCTGAACAACGCAATGAGTGTTGGGTCCGAGCATGAATTTACAGTAGAAATGTACAATGCAAATTGTTTCGGAACCAGTCTAGACTTCGATCTAAAATTGAATGGAACCGTATTACGCAGTCGTAATTTTGCAAAGAGCATAAGTACCTGTGGAAAACAGCTTACTTATAGATACAAGCTAAACAAAGTTACTGGAGCTTGGTCCGTTCTGGAAGAGAACGAAACAGCAGCACCTTAATCACTATAAGCCGATCTTTCAGGCTTCTTCTCCATTGGGGAAGAAGCCTTTTCTTTTTAGTGGGAATGGTTTTTATGAAACTCCCAAGCGCTATTTACGATATCCTCTATTTTAGCAAATTTAGGATCCCAGCCTAAGACATTTTTCGCTTTCGTATTATCCGCGATCAACTTAGCAGGATCTCCTTCTCTTCTTGGTCCAATACTATAAGGGATCTTTACTCCAGAAACTTTTTCTACAGTCTGAATAATTTCTAGGATGGAAAAACCTTGGCCTGTTCCTAAATTAAAGAAATCGGAACTCCCACCTTTCTTCAGATATTCTAAACCTAAATAATGCGCTTGGGCCAAATCCATTACATGAATATAATCTCTGATCGCTGTTCCATCTTTTGTATCATAATCGTTTCCGTTTACGGTAAGAGATTCTCTTTTACCTAATGCTTTTTCGATGACGATCGGAAGTAGATGTGTTTCAGGATCATGCTCCTCTCCAATATCCAGATCCGAACCGGAAGCATTGAAATATCTAAGCGCTACGAATTTTAAATCGTAAGCATGAGAATAATCGGATAAGATTTTTTCGATCATCAGTTTGGATTGTCCGTACGGATTGATCGGATCCTGAGGAGTTGTTTCCAAGATAGGAACTTCTGTCACAGCTCCATATGTTGCACATGTGGAGGAAAAAATAAAATATTTCACACTATATTTACGCATCGTTTCTAATAGCTGCAAGGTCCCGAATACGTTATTAATATAATATTTTTGAGGATCTGTGACGGATTCCCCAACGTATGCGAATGCTGCAAAATGGATCACCGCTTCGAATTCGTTTTCGGAGAATACTTTCTCTAAATCGTTCTTATTTAAAAGATCACCTTTGAAAAATTTTCCCCATTTAACTGCTTTTTCATGACCATTGGAAAGATTATCAAATACTACGGTCTCTACACCTTGTTTATAGAGATACTTATTCATATGTGAGCCGATATATCCGGCGCCACCGGTGACTAGGATTTTTTTCATATGGATTCTACCTTTGTTTTCCATAGGGAAAAATTGTAAAAATGAATTTATTCCTTGATATCTCTCTCATCCTTAGGTTTGGAAGTTACCAATGATTCCTTAAGGCTTAAGAAATCGGATAGGATAAAAATGATCGTTATGAAAGAAAGAATTGCTTCGAAAATAACTAAAATCTCGGCTTCAGTATTTTCCGGAACAATCTTTATGATCCCGATATTGGTAAAGATCATTAGACTAAAATATATGAATTTAAAAAATAAGGAAGGATATTCCAGATCCTTAGGAAGTCCGGAAAAAGACCCCATGTCAGTTTTATAAATACATAAATAATCAAATCCGAACGATATGACGATTACGCTGATATTGAAGGCAATAAACACCAAAAATTCATAATATTTCAGATCCAATCCGGAGAATTCGGAAATTCTCCTAAAACCTTTTACAAAGAAATACCAAGATTTAAAACCTGCAAGTATCAATATGAGATATTTAATCTCTAAACCTGCAAATTCGTTCTCGTCTAAAAAGATCAGAAATATTCCCAATGAAATAATGAGAGTATATTCGACAAATGTCTTAATGATAGTTTTTATAATGTAGCGATCGATTTTCATGACCCTTCTAAAATTTTATCGCTTATGATAATTGTCATCATTTACATTGAAAAACATATGTAGTCCAATCATTAACAAAGAATTAAAACGAAAGAATATTTCGAATAGAATTTAAGTCAATAGGTGTTTGGGATGAAATTTATAAATTCGAATTTTTGGGATAGAGCGCTCAGGGTAATATTGGGATCGTCCTTAATTGCTTGGGCATTCTATATAGAAGATTTGTATAAGCTGATCATTTTTGGAATAGGATTTGTTATACTAGCGACCGGGATCATCGGCTGGTGCCCAATCTATTCTTTATTTGGCTGGAACACCAGGACCAACAAATAACAGAATTTTTGCTTGAGTCGTAATAAAAATAGTTCAAACTTTCACTAAAGAGCCGAGTGAAAGTAGAAAAATTCGTACCTCGAGAAATACTTAGACCATTCATCGAACATTTTCTGATCATAGAAAGTGAAGAAGGAATGCAAAATAGAATATTGCCTAGTTCTTCTTTGGTTTTGTCCTTTCGGATCCAAGGAACGATAACAAGCCAAGATGAAAAATCTAAAACTCGACTTCCCTATTCCGCGATCACCGGGCTTAGAAAAATATTCAGGGTTCTGGAATACTCTCCGAAAACCTCTACCGTATTAGCCATTTTTAAAGAAGCTGGAGCTTCTAATTTTATCAAAGAACCATTACATAGGATTTTCGGATCTACGATCTCTTTGGACGATTTGATCTCACCAAGAATAATCCGGGAAATAGAAGAAAAACTATCAGACATGAAGACTAATTCTCAAAGAATTGCACTCATCGAAAATTTTCTTATATCCGAATGGAAGGATTCGCAACCCGATTTACTTATTTTGGACTCTATTCAAAAAATACATAAGTCCAAAGGCTCCATAAAGATCCAGGATTTGATCAAAGGTGTGCCTTATAGTATGGATTCTTTCGAGAAAAAATTCAGGAGTCAGATAGGAACAACTCCCAAACAATTTTCAAATATGATCCGGATGAAAAATCTGATCGACGATCATTCCGAGGATAAAACTCTTACGGAGTCTGCTTATTCGGCTGGATATTTTGATCAGGCACATTTTATCAAAGATTTCAAAACTTTTACCGGAGAAACTCCTAAACAATTTTTTAAACGGATCCTTCCATTCTGGTAAATTCCTGATTTTTTACAATTTTTGATCCTGCAAATACGTTATTCTGATCCAAAAGGAGAAGAAAACGTATGCAAAAAATTTTAATAGATACATTCACAGTTCCGAAAAATTCCCAGGAAGAATTTTTCAATCGAGTTAAGATCAATAGAGAGTTCATCAAATCTCTTTCCGGTTTTGTCCAAGATTCAGCCTATATTCGTGAAAAAAATCGGGATGAGTTACAATTCGTAACTATAGCCGTTTGGAAAGACGAAGAAGCGATCACGAATGCAAAGAACAAAGTTCTAACAAAGTATCAAGAAGAAGGTTTTGATATGCCTGCAATGTTGCAAAGACTCGGGATTACGATTGAAAGAGGTATCTTTGAAATTTCTAAAATATAAATCAAACGATCATTTTCAAAAACAAATATAGTGAGTAAAACTAACTCTCTTAACCTGATTGGGATATAGGCTCGAATATATTTTGAAACAAGAATAGGTAATTCGAAATAGCCTATATCCCAAATGAATTAAATATTTTTAGTATATTATAAAATTTGAAATTAAATTTCAAAAAAGAATGGTTATTTATTTAGGTCTCTGAATTTTTCTAAAATATCTATGACAAAATCAACCTTCTATAAAACCATTTTCATTTTTCTTGTGTCGCTGATCGTAACAAATTGTGCGATCTTAGATCCAATCGGCCTTACTTACGATAGGACCAAGGGAAGCGAAGCCTCATCTCGAATCCAAGACGCAGCAATAACGACCGATATCATAAATTCTTCTTTATTTTATGGGTATACTTTTATCTCCCTCGGATCATTACTCGGACCTACAATTTCAGGGATTGAGTCTGATAAGTATTATAAAAAATCCGAAGTGGATGCTTGTGTGAATGATATTAAAGGTATGAAAGGATTCCTTATTGGAGCTACATTTACAATACTCTCTTCTTGTAAATTGGAAGCTGACGGATTAATTCTATAAGAGCTTACATGATCTTAAGAAGCGATTTGAATTGAAAAAATCGGTAACAAATACTGATACATCACATTTAGGATAATGTTTATAAGAAGCATATCCTAAATGTACAAAGAATCTTTTGAATATTATAAAAATAAATAGCGTTCGAATTTAAACCGAATTTTTTAGTTCAATATATGTCAAAAAAGATCCTATTTCAAACCTCACTTCTTTGTTCCGCATTCTTTGCAAATTGTGTAATCTTAAATCCCATTGGGCTTACCGTAGACAGAATAAAGGGCAGTGAAGCCGCTTCTAGAATTTCGGATGCCGCAATTACAGCCGAAATTTTAAACCATACTCTTCGAGGTGTACCAACAACAGCCATACCAATCGGGGTATTATTGGCACCCATGGTCGCAGGGATCAATTCTGATAGTTATTATAAAAAATCCGATGTGGAAAATTGTGTGGATAATCTTATAGGATTCAAAGCATTTGCGACAGGTGTTACATTTACACTTGCCACTTCTTGCAAATTGGACGCAGACGGATCTTTATTTTAAAAGATTGTATCTTTTCAGGAAGAGAAAAATCCACTCTCTTCCTGAAAGAATTCTCCATTAATTGATCTTATTCCTAATTGCTGGCACTGTCTGCAAATAAGCAAACATAGCAGATAGATCCTCTTCAGTCATACCTGCGTACATAGTCCAAGGCATAATTGTTTGATATTCTCCATCTTTTACCGTATGAGGCTTATACTTAGATGGATCCATATTCTTAAACTTCTGAACGAACTGCTTTTCAGTCCAATTACCCAATCCAGTTTCCGGATCAGGAGTCAAATTCGCAGATACAATTTTAGTTCCATTAGAAAGTGGAAATTCGAAACCACCTGCTAGTTCCATTCCAACGATCGGTTTTCCCTTATCTTGTTTTGTATGGCATTCCGTGCAAGCGGCTGCATTAAATAGGTATTTTCCATACGCGATCCTATCTTCTTTTGTAGGAAGTTTTCCATACTGAGCGGGAGTTGGGATCGTTCTTAAGATTAAATTGAAAGGAAAGTCCGGCTTTGAATTTGGATTTGTTTTCGGAATAGACTCTAAACTTCTCAAATAAGAAATGATAGAGAGTAGATCTTCCTGATCCATCCTTCCGTATGCAGGGTGAGGCATAACTGGAAAAAGAGGTCTTCCATCTCTACTGATCCCGCTTGCGATTGCACGTAAAACTTCTCCATCCGTCCACTCAGATAAGGCAAATGGAGTTATATTAGGAGCTACAAAAGCACCCGGAAAACCGAGCTTTTGATCAAATACTTCCCCGCCTGCCCCTCTTGTTTCTTGGAGTAATGGCCCGGAGAACTTAGTCCAATCCCTGCTGGAATGGCAATCAATGCATACAGATACGTGATTTGCTAAGTATTTTCCTCTTTGTATACGAGTAGTTTCATTCCCTACATTTATTGAAGGTGCCGGTTCTATTACAGGGAATTTAAAGTATAAGAATCCGATCACAGAAGCCAGCAATAGTATAAGTGTAATCCCTAACCATTTCAGTATTTTTGTCATTCACAGTCCTCTTTCTTTGGATCTGCACACTTTTCTTTAAAACCTAAAACTTGCTATAATTTATTAATTAACCGATTGGAAGGATCCTATAGATACACATCTATTTAAACCTTCTTTGATTACTGGTTTCGAGGAATTTTATCATCATTTGAGTCCTGAAAGATCTTACAAACTTGATTTTATATTGAACAAACGTTTATCAATAAGTTAAAATACGGAATAAAGTTTCATTAACTCATCAATGCCTTGAACAAGTTCTAATACACACAAAGACCCACCACAATAAATACATTATATTTTTATAATATAATGTATTTATTCATTTATTTTTGTGCATAGAACAATAATCATATCTTAAACTTTTTTGCATAACGTATGCTTTAAAAAAGAAAAATAAGAAGATCCTAAGGAAATCCTTGGAAAAAATAAATGATATATAAGTATGCCTTGTTTAATACTTCGAACATATATATAGAACGTCTGTGATTGAATGGAAATTCAGTGGAGAGAAAATTTAAAATGTTTATCAGAAATAAAGTGAAAATCTTTTGTTTCGTGATGGCAACATTCGCCCTTATAGGCAGTTGTGCGCCAGATTCGGAACAGTCGTATTTCCCGTTTTCACTTGGCCAATCTGCAAAGTCTGCTTACAATTCGGTGAGAGCATTTGTAGTAGCAACTGTACCTCCAGTTGCCCCGCTAAGTACAAACGGGCGCTATATCGTGGATGCGAATAATAATCGTTTCAAGCTAAGAGCAGTAAACTGGTATGGAGCAAGTGATACCCGTCAAGTAGTAGGAGGATTAGATAAACAGCCTATTGGCCATATCATTTCTCTTATTCAGGAATGGGGCTTCAATTCTGTTCGATTACCTTTTTCCAATAAAATGCTTCATGATTCGAATATTGTTCCAAACGAGTATGTCGCCGCAAACCCACAATTTTTTGGAAAGACTCCTTTGGAGGTCTACGACCAGACTGTTGCGGCTTTGACTGCAGCTGGGATCGTTGTAGTTCTAAATAACCACACTACTTTCTCCGAATGGTGTTGCGGGTTCGACTATAACGGACAATGGTATCACACTGGATCTTCATTCGCATACAATCAAACTCCTGAAATGTGGAAAGAAGATTGGGTCTTCTTAGTAAATCGTTATAAGACTAACAAACTAGTTGCTGCCGCTGACTTACGTAACGAAGTGCGAACTCAACGTTATAATGATACTCATCTTCCTAATAGTCCAAACTGGGGATGGGGTAATATCGACGATTGGCGTAAGGCAGCCCAAGAGGCAGGAAATGATATCCTGCGCGCTAATCCTGATTTAGTGATCGTTGTAGAAGGGATCAATTGGTGGGGAGCAATCCCGATTTTAGGATCAGGAGAGCGCCCTCACTTAAAACCTGTGAGAGATCTACAAGTTCATATACGCGCTACGAACAAACTCGTTTATGCAGCACATAATTATGGATTCATCGGGCCAAAACATAATGGTGACGACGGAACATCCGGTGGAAATATCAAATATAAGGATATGGATCTGACTACCTACCGTAATACAATTACGGATGAATGGGGTTATGTAATCGATCCGGATGCAGTCACTACAGCACCTGTATGGGTAAGCGAATTCGGAGCTTCTCCCGGGGAAACAAATCCTGCAGATAGAGAATGGTTCAAAAGGATCGTAGATTATCTGATCGAAAAGGATATCGATTTCGCATTCTGGCCTCTAAACGGAGAGGATGAATGGGGACTTGTTACTTCAGATTGGTCTCAAAGAAAAGTCGGTGACTGGCGTGAAGAACATATGAATCGACTTCTTGCATATACTGGCAAGACCGGTTCTGTTGCTAATGTGGATCATCTTACTCGTTTGAGCTTTAACGGAGTGGATGATAACGCAAGTAGCATCGATAATGATTGGTTAGGCGGAGCAAATAAGGGAACTTGTCCTGATGGAGAAAGACTCTTAGGATTAAGCAGAGACCAAAGAGCACTTTGTAGTGATACAAAATACGGTAAACTCTGGCATGCAGATCGCGCGATCAATGTGCAAGCAGTGTATGAAACTCCGAACCGTTCTCACGGAACGGGAGATTGGGCAGGTGGATTCACCAAGTATGAATGTCCTGCAGACTATTACGTAGCAGGTGCAACAAAACATTCTTGGGGAACAAGCGGTGTTCTTTGCGCACATAGCAAGGTCCCTCTTGCAAATTCGTGCCGCACGATCTGGTTCGACAGAGGAGATAACCGTTCTTCTCAAAGAGCTGGAGACTGGGCGCCAGGTTCTTATAAAGGACAATGTGCAGACACGGAATACGTAGCAGGTATCGCTCAAAGAGACGGTGGAGCAGCGGCTTTACTTTGTTGTTCCTCCCCTCTAAATGGAGAATTACCTTTAGTCTATAAGGCTAAAAATCTTGCGCATCGTATCGGATTTGCAGAAGGAGATGCTTGGGTAGCAACTACCGCAGACTTTAATGCAGATCATATTATTTACGGACCTTACGACAGAGGTCGTTGGGGAACCGGAAATAAGCAGGCTATCTTTCGTGCATTGGTAGATGTTACTAATGCGAATAACGATAAGGTCCTTACGATCGATGTATTTGATGGACAAGATGTTTTAGCAAGAAGAGATCTTTACAGAAACGAATTTGTAGGTCCAGGTCAGTACACTAACTTCATCCTAGACTTCAATATCGCTCCTGATAAGGCGGATCGTCCAATGGAACTTCGTGCTTGGTGGCATGATACATCTTATGTGAAGATCGATAATGTTACCGTTCAAAACAGGAATGTATACGGAGACTTACCCTTAACATACAAAGCGAAGGACCTAGGACATCGCACAGGTTTTGCAGAAGGAGATGCTTGGGTAGTTACTACTGCAGACAATTGGGCTGACCATATTCTGTTTGGACCATACGAAAGAGGTCGCTGGGGAACCGGTAACAAAAAAGCAGTCTTTCGTATGCTTGTAGATGTTACCAATGCTGGAAATGATAAGATTGTTACCTTAGATGTTTTTGACGGTCAGGATGTGCTGGCAAGAAGAGATGTTTATCGAAATGAATTTTCAGGCCCTGGACAATATACCAATTTAGGTTTGGACTTTACGATTGCTCCTGACAAGGCAGATCGACCAATGGAAGTGCGAGCTTGGTGGTATGATACTTCTTACGTAAAAACGGAGAATGTAGCAGTTCAAAATCGATAATCACATTTTTAGCAGGTAAAGAATATTACCTGCTAAAAAATCAAAGATCGCTCCTCATTGGAGCGGTCTTACTTCTACCCTATTTAAATTTTTTATTCTTTCGAAACTGATTTTTTATACTCTTGCGGAGTTACTCCTGTGTATTTCTTAAAAGAATCATAGAAAGAAGACTTGGACTGAAATCCAACAGCAAACGCTATATTCAGAATATTCACAGATGCATCGGTGGAGATAATCCGTTTTGCTTCTTCTATTCTGTACTTTTTAAGTAAGTCCGGAAAAGAAATATCCAATACCTGATTTAAGAGTTCTGACACCTGATGGACGGAAAGTCCTAAAAGCGCCGCAAGATCACTAATGCGTAATTCTTCTTCTAAATAGACCTTCTCTTCTTCCATCAATCGATTTAATCTAGAAAGTGCGTCTTCTACATCTATTCCGATAATCGTGGATTTTCTCTTTTCATTTCCTGGATCTAAAGAAGGATCTGAAGAATTCTTATAAAAATTTTCTAGCTCATGTTTTTTCAATGCGATCATAGCTTCCAGTTCTCTGATCCTTGTCCTTACAGAACGGCTAGTTAGAAAGATATTGATCGGAACAAAGAACGCGGTGAAAAACAAAAAACTTCTTCCATCGAAGGAAAAGAATGTTCGATAGGAGATGATATTTAGTATTTCTATCGCAAGCAATGAGACCATACTCATTACGAACCAACGGGTTTGGATGGTCTTTCGTTTCATTGCAATAATGCTTAAAACGATTGCAGTAACAGTTACAGCAAGATAGAGGATCGTGAAACAAAGAGAAACAAATTGCCTTGGAAACTTAGTAAAACTCAGTGCGATCCCGACAGCAGTTAGAATATTTACAATATTATAGAAGTGCCAAACCGGTTTAAAGTTCTGTTTGATCTTCAGAAAATGGGAGACCCAAAGGGTTCCAGTAATGATCAAGGATCCAATCATGATCTTCTTCCCTAAAGAGAGAGGAAATCCGAAATTCGGAAACAAGTATCTGGAAGCGATCCCGGACACGAATAAGAATGCGAGTCCCATTCCTACAGAAAATAAGATCTGGTAGAAGATCCATTTTGCTCTAAGACGAAAATAGGAATTAATCAGATAGACGAGTTGAATGATAACGAGTGCTAGTAAAGAGAAAACGATCCCTGAATAAAAGATCGTAATAGAATACAGATCTTCTGCACTTGCTAATCTAACTTCCGAGAGAATATAGTTCCTGGATTTGATCTTTACGTTAATTTCAGGGCTTTCATCTAAGAGTTTCCTCAAAGGAAAGACCGGGAAAATACCAGGAACCAGCCATTCATTCACTGGATGAGAAAAACCGGCCTTTTGACAGTTATTCTTGAGATCGCATACTTCTACCGAATCCAAATGGCTCCATAAAAAGACCAAAAACTCAGTCTTGGATTCCTCAGGAGAATTACCGATCCGAAATCTAAGATCGATCTGATCCGGATGAAATCCCCAATCTAGTAGGACAGAATAGTCGTCGATCTGCTTCCAATTCGTATTGTCTTCGTTCAGAATACGCAGATGACCTGCCTGATTTTCAGCTTCTTTGGCAGAAACCTGGAAAAAAATTCCGAAAACCATATTTAAAATGAAAAATAGTTTCAAGACTCTCAATTAATTCACTCCAAAAATCTGTCCAAACTTATAAACCGGGACGATTTTTAGGCCCGGAACTGCTACTAATATAAGAGGCAATCAAATGAAACAAAGCCAGACGCCACTCTCTTATATCTTTGGACTTTTCAGGGAACACCTGTCAAGCCGATTGAGAGTTTTGATTTGGAACATTCCTGATTTTGTCTTCTTGGATGGGAGTTACAGAAAATGAATCAAATCGTATTAATCGCATTAAAGAGACCCTATACCTTTGTGGTCCTTGCAATTCTAATCTTACTATTCGGGGTACAATCCATATTCAAGGCCCCGACCGACGTCTTCCCGAATATCAGAATACCTGTAATCTCCGTAGTATGGGGATACCAAGGGATGCTCCCTTCGGATGTGGCAGGTAGGATCACTTACTTTTTCGAAAGAGCTTTAACGAGTACAGTAGAAGGGATCAAGAGTATCAATAGTAGATCCTACTTCGGAAGTAGCATCATCAATATAGAACTTCAGCCTGAAACAAATCTTGCAGGTGCCGAGGCGGAGGTGGCGGCGATCTCCCAAACCGTAGTCACGTCCCTGCCCCCCGATATCTCACCCCCCATGATCATGCGTCTGGAGGCGTCGTCTGTCCCAGTCGCGATGCTTCAGGTGACTTCTGAAAAAATGACTCCTGCTGAACTTTATAATTTGGCCTTCATGAGGATCAGATCACTTCTCGTGACAATTCCAGGCGCGATCGTTCCTCAACCTTATGGAGGAACTCCAATGCAGTTATTGGTTTCCTTAGATAAGCAAAAACTTTTATCCAGGAACCTTTCTCCTATGGATGTGTTCAAGGCGTTCAATGAGCAGAGCGCTGTTTTGCCTGCAGGAGACCAGAAGATTGGCAAAACGGATTGGATGGTAATGACGAATGCAATCCCTCTCGCTGTAGAAGATTTTAATAATATACCGATCAAACGTGTTGGTAACAGCACATTTTTCATGAGAGACGTTGCGAACGTTGCCTTGGGTGGTCCTCCTCAATTAAATTCAGTGCTCGTAGACGGGAAACAATCCGTTCTCATCGTAGTTATGAAAAGTGGTGAGGCATCCACACTTGATGTTGTAGAAGGAATACGAAAAACAATGCCTCGTATCAAAGAGATCTCTCCTGATGATGTTGAGATCAAACTATTGAACGATGCGTCCGTATTCGTAAAGGATTCTATAGAGAACGTTGTTCACGAGATGATCTTGGCGGCTGCGCTTACAGGTCTTGTTGTTCTTCTATTCCTGGGATCTTGGAGAGCGACTACCATTATCGCGACTTCAATCCCTCTTTCTCTTTTAAGCTCCATCATAGGGCTTCATTTATTAGGAGAATCCATCAATGTGATGACCTTGGGAGGTCTTGCTTTGGCGGTCGGGATCCTGGTCGATGACGCAACAGTGATGATAGAGAACATTGATACCCATATCGAAATGGGAAAACCATTAGAAACGGCGATCATAGATGCAGCCAACGAGATCGTAATTCCTACATTTGTTGCGACTCTTGCGATCGTAATCGTTTGGTTCCCTTTATTCCAATTGAGCGGGGTTTCTGGTTGGTTATTCAAACCTATGGCAGAAGCGGTAGCTCTTGCGATGATCGCTTCCTTCATTCTTTCCAGAACACTTGTTCCGACAATGGCAAAATATCTTTTAGAAGAACATCATCCTGCAGGCCATGGACATGATCCTAAACATAAATCCCACGCTAGGTCGGTAGAAAAGCCTAAAGTTCAACAAGTGCAAAAAAACCTGGCCTTGAATCCTCGAATAGTTCAAGCTCTACAATGGCTTACTCTATCAGTGGAGTATCTGAAACGTTTTCAAAAATCATTCGAGCAAAATTTTAACGAATTCAGAGAACGTTATAATATCACTCTCCAGAAAGTTATAGCAAACCGTAAGAAATTCGTAATGGTCTTTATGTCCATCGCGACAGGCTCTCTAATACTATTTTTCATCAATGGTAGAGACTTCTTTCCCGAGATAAAAGCGGGAACATTACAAATGCATATGAGAGCTCCTTTAGGAACTCGTATTGAAGTTGCCGGTAGGATCGCAACCTTAGTCTCTGAAGATATTAAAAAATTACTTCCGGACAAGGTGGAAAGTGTTTTGAGTAACTGCGGTTTACCTGTAGGGCCTCATAACCTTGCATTCATTCCTACACCAACAATCGGTTCCCAGGATTGTGACTTAACAATTACTTTAAAGGATGAAGAATCTCCGGTTTGGGATTATAGACAGATCCTTAGAAAAGGACTGGGTGAATTATACCCCGGAACAATTTTCACATTCCAACCTGCAGATCTAACTGCAAAGATCTTAAACTTCGGATCTCCATCTCCAATAGATATTCAGATCAACGGAATGGATCTGGAGAAAAATTTCGAGTTCGCTCAGAAATTACAGGGAAAACTCAAAACGATCCCTGGGGCCGCAGATGTTGTGATCCAACAGACAATGAGTACTCCTACACTTCTCGTGGATGGAAATAGAAGTTTAGGGATCAATTTGGATCTTCCTTTGAAGGCAGTCGCTGAGAATATGCTTCTTGCTACTTCCGGAAGCCAACAGATTGATCAAGAATACTGGATGGATCGTAAAACCGGTCTTTCCTATCAGATCAATATCTATGTTCCTCAACCTCAAATGAGAAGAACGGAAGACCTACTCACTGTTCCGATCAACAAAGGAGATCTGTCTGATAATTCTGAAAACAGCACCCAACTTTTGGGAAATATCGCAACCATCACTCCAACAGGAACACCAGGGCTTGTTACTCACCAAAACCTTCTACCTTTAATCGATGTGTATGTTTCCTCGGAAGGAAGAGATCTTGGAGGAGTTTTAAGCGATTCTCAAAAGATTATGGAATCAATGAAAAGCGAACTTCCTAGAGGAGCTGCAATCGAGATCCAAGGACAAGCAGAAACGATGAGAAGCGCTTATCTAGAATTATTAGGTGGGCTCGTCGCTGCGATCCTTCTTGTATATCTTTTGATCGTGGTGAACTTCCAGTCTTGGACGGATCCTTTCATCATTATCACTGCATTACCGGGAGCACTAGCAGGGATCGCATGGTCCTTGTTCCTAACGCGCACCTATATCTCGGTTCCTGCTCTTACTGGAGCGATCATGTGTATGGGGACTGCAACTGCAAACTCTATCTTAGTAGTCTCTGCAGCAAGAGACCGTTTAGAAGTTCATGGTGATGCGGTCAAAGCGGCAATTGAAGCAGGATATTCACGGATCAGACCGGTATTAATGACTGCTTCCGCAATGATCATCGGAATGGTTCCGATGGCCTTCAGTAATTCTCAAAACGCTCCATTAGGTCGTGCAGTTATCGGAGGATTAACAGTCGCTACATTTGCGACCCTCTTCTTCGTGCCATGCATCTACGCGATCATCTATAACAACCGAACAAATCTCAAAAAAGGATAATCAAAATGATACCAACTCTACCTAAAAAGAAACTAATCACCTTATCAACGATCTCTTGCGGTGTCATATTCTTGTGCTATATATTTTATCAACAAATACATAGTGCAGAACAGTTCAAAAGAGAAGCTTTGGAAGCATCCATTCCGAATGTTTCCGTAGTCAGCCCTGAGGCACCGAATCCTCTGGAAACGATTACATTACCCGGAACAGTTCGCGCATGGTATGAAGCAGTCATCTATGCTCAGGTTTCGGGTTATGTGAAGATGTGGTATAAGGATTACGGAGCGGAAGTAAAAGCTGGAGATGTGCTTGCAAGGGTCAAAGTGCCAGCTTTGGATGCGGAGTATGCACAAGCAGAAGCAGACTTCGATTCCCAAAAGGCGAAATACAAACTGGCGGCGGTTACTGCAGACAGGTATCTTGCATTAAGAAATTCTCATGCAGTATCCGAACAGTCGATTTCAGTAGCGGTCGCTGACAAAAATTCCGAAGAAGCTAAACTTAAATCCGCAGAAAAAAACGTGGATAAATACAAGGCCAAGATGGGTTTCAAAACGATTGTTTCTCCTTTTGACGGAGTAGTGATCCAAAGAAATATTAACGTCGGGGACTATGTGAATAATGAAGGAAACATTGATGATAGCAAAAATCCTTCTAACCTATTCACGGTTGCAGAGATCCATAAAATGAGACTATTCGTTTCAGTACCTGGAACATTTGCATATCTATTAAAATCCGGATTAACTGCTGAAGTAACAGTGCAACAATTCCCAAATCGAAAATTTATCGCGAACTTTCTTACTCTCTCTAAGGGATTCGATCTGAATATGAGAACCGTAGTCGCAGAGTTTACGATCGATAATAAGGACAGAGTTCTATGGCCTGGTTCTTATGCGCAGGTGACTCTTACTGCTCCGGTAAAAAAGGATCTTTTAACAATACCGTCCAGCTCACTTGTCTTTGATGAAAATGGAACACAAGTAGCTACAGTTACGGAAGATAATAAGATCCACTTTAAACCTATTACCGTGAATAAGATCATTGATTCAGTGATTGAAGTCGGAAATGGAGTGAGTGTAGGAGATCGTATCGTAAACAATCCATCCGCTTCTCTATTAGAAGGTGATCAGGTGAAAGTCGTGGAGCCTAGAACAGGATACACCGACATGAGCATTACGAAAAAAGAAAATTCTAAACAGAATCCGATCGCTTCTAAGTGATATCGGTTCGGGCTATATTTATGAAGATGGATAAAATACAGAAAATAACCTCAAAAGGGATCGTTTGGGGAAGATATACAATACTTCTTTCCTTAATGATTATTCTAAACCATTGCATTAGTGGTCCTGCATTCGATCTCGCTCCGAAATATCTGAGTCCCAATTATGTGGTCCCGGATTCATGGAGCGGCACAGGTCCCTTTGTAAAAGCAAATCCTTCCGAAGGTGAATCAATCCAATCAGACTGGTGGAAACTTTTTAACGATCCTGTCTTAAACAAATTAGAAGAGCTTGCGATCACTGAGAATCCGGATCTACAAGCAGCAGCCGAACGTTTTGTCCAAGCTCGAGATGCAATGATGAAGGTACGTTCTCAATTGATCCCACATTTAGGAGTTGGATTAGGCGCTTCGAATAACAAACAATCTGAAAATCGTTTGTTTAGAGGAGCGGGAGAATCTACATATGAAGGGACAGCTGCGGTAGGAAGTATCGCTTCTTGGGAACCTGACTTTTGGTCTTCCATCCGAAATTCCACAAGAGCACAAATCTATAATGCACAGTCTGTAGCGGCTGATTTTGCATTAGCTAGACTAAGTTTGCAAGCAGAGATCGCAGAAGATTATTTTACCTTCCGCGGTTTGAATGCGCAGGATACCACGTATCGTCAATCGATCGAATACTACGAAAAGTCCTTGGCTCTTCAAGAACAACTATTTAAGAATGGTCTTGCTTCCGAATTAGATATCCAAAGGGCACAATATCTTGTATCAAATACCCAAGCGAGACGTTTGGATATTCAGGCAAAGATGAGAGTGGCTGAGAATGCGATCGCTATTTTAGTCAACAGGGCGCCTTCTAATTTTCATATTCCTCCTATAGAAGAAATAAAGATCGTATCCATCCAGATCCCGACTACAACTCCATCCACATTATTGGAAAGAAGACCGGATATCGCTTCGATGGAACGCAAAATGGCTATAGCAAACCGAAATATCGGTATAGCAAAAGCTGCCTTCTTTCCGAATGTCTCCTTCAGTGCAGGTGGAGGATTTGAAGGCGGAGTCAATCTTATACAGTTGGCGAATGGTTTTTGGTCGTATGGGTCCAATGTTTCTCTTCCAATCTTTCAAGGTGGATACAGAAGAGCTCAATTACAACAAGCATGGTCCGCTTACAGAGAAACGGAAGATAATTATAGAACTATCGTGTTAAATGCTTTTAGAGAAGTAGAGAATGGTTTGGCAGAAACTTCTTATATGTCCGAGGAATCAAAACGCCAGGATGTTGCGGTAAATTCGGCACTCCAAGTTCAGAATATGACAACTCAACTCTATCAAGGTGGGTTAAGTAATAGTTTAGAGTTACTTTATGCTCAAGTAAATACATTGTCCGCACGAATTGATGCAATCGTAATCAAGACCGAATTGAATAAAGCCTCTGTACGTTTGATACGCGCATTAGGAGGGGGCTGGAAAAATGAACAATTGCCTAAAGACGATGAGATCCAACCGTTCAAAATATTTGATTTTACCGGTTCTAAAAAACCGAATTCTGCAGGTGATATAGATGTGGATGCGGAAGAAAATAGCAATCATGGTAAGGACTTAACAGCACCGACACTTTAGAAAATATACCGGACCGATCTGGTCCGGTTATTCCATAGAAAAAGAATAAATTATTTCTTATTCTTCCATTCTAATCCGCACAAATGCGATATAGAAGGCCCAATAAACTTTAAATATTACCAAAGCATAACAACATACTTCTTAGATAACTTCTACCCAAAATTCTGTCCAACCTGCAATATCCAATTAACGAAGACGATCAGTACAAGAGATTACTTAATCCGCTGCGAGATTTGCCACTACCAAGCATCCAGACTTTCATATACTCCCCTGCATCATTTCAAATTACCTCTTTGGATATTCGGATATGTATTAGATGAATCATATAAACAAAGTCCAAAGGTAGTAACAGCCGCCGAGATAGTTAGGAAAACCGGAATCTCGTATAAATCTGCGCTGCTTCTCAAGCGCAGGATCCAACTCTTTGCAAGCGATCAAAGAGAAGCATTCCAAGAACTGCTGTATTCCCAACTCGAACAAGAATACAAAGAATTCCGACTCCCAGAAGAAGACGAAGAAATACAGATTCACGGACGAAAATCCCAAAAGTCAGTTAATTCAAAACTAGCCAAAAACGCGGTCACCCAAGCCAAAGACTTTAAGAAGAAAATCCTGCAAAAAGCGCTTAAACATAAAACGATCACAAACGCGGATACAATGGTCCTCTACTCTGCATCTCAACGAGCAAATAAAGGCCGTAAAAGGCACAGATCTAAGGGTTTAACAGCTTCTATATACATGAGCGATAAACTCGGTGGAAAACAGATCGGAACACTAGTGCATACGATTGCAGCCAGTAACGGAGCACTAATACTCGATTCAGTACCGAATCAAAAGATGAATACTCTGGGGCCGTTATTCAGAAGAAGCATCCCAGACAATACGGCGATCTTCACAGATAGCGGATACCCGTGGCTTTCGGTATATAGAAATCATAGAATGGTGAATCATACAGCTCATTCCAAAGACAAACGACATCGGTGGGCCAGAAACAGATGGAGTAAGGACGGAGTTCATGTTCAATATGCAGAAGGAAATCATAGAGTAATCAAACAAGCATTCTCATCTTACGGGTATATAAAGCCGCAGTATTCACAACTCTATCTAAATGAATTCTGTTTTTACAGGAATCTAAAAGTATTTGGACTCGATGCGCTTGTTGCTAAGTGGCGGGAGAAGATTGGAGTTGTTGAGATAGAAGGAAGTAGTGACTTAGAAACAGCTAAGAAGTCAAAAAATTCTGATTCAGGTGTGAGTAGAGGGATTAGCAGTAAGCATTCTGCTAATCCCTCTACTCACTTTCATTTTCTTGCAGACGTATCAAATCCTGTGCGGATTGTAAAGAATAAATATGAACAAGAAAACAAGGTCTTACAGTTCTTTCATTCTGAAGTTGCAAAAAGAAAATACCAACCTCCCTCTCTCCAAGATCGCAAAACAAAATCCGATTATACAAATGAATCTTATATTAAAGATAATATACATATATTATCTAAACCAAAATATTCGTTATTAAGGAATGCCATCATCGAAAATGATGAATTCTGGAGCAGAACTGAGTTTAAGCACTACAAAAGATACAGTGAGAAGAAATATAATCACTATGCCAAATTGATCTGGGACAATATCTCTAACTCAGTCTTAAGTCCACTTTCCTTAATCCTCTATCAACATAGAATTCCACACTCTTCCGCATATCGGATCATCAGAATCTGGGAAAAGTATGAGATCATAAAACTGTCTGAAGGTAAATTTAAACCGTATATCGACCTCTCCAAAAACTATTTATTAAAAAGAAAATTTACAGAATTGCCTAACTTGCTATATTCCAAGAGTATAATAAAATAGAGGTTAATTAAATCGTGCAGAATGACAAAGAAATAAAGATTTCCGAATTTATCTTCAAAAAACGCGAATTTCAAGCGCTTCGAAAAAAACAAAATGATAAATGTTATGTGACTGGAAGAGATTTAACGTCAGCAAATATTAATGGCTCTCATATAATGCCAATCCGATCAGGAGGCGAACACGAATTTGAAAATCTATGCCTTGTCGTTGAAGAAATACGAGAAATAAAACGAAAAATGACTGATGAAGAATTGGTAAGAATATCTGCAGACATTATAAAAACTTTAGGAAAGAAATATGGCTACTCGATTAAAACAAATTTCAAGTAGGATTTCTAAATCTAAAATTAAAAATTTTGAAAATTTTGCAAGGCGCGAGATTCATAGAAGTTCCCAGAGAGAACAGAGTGAGAAAGAAAACAAATTTTACTCTTGGGGAATGGCATTGGAAAAAATACAAAAGGACTATTATAAAGCTGCTCGCTATTTGAGAAGATTTCAACAAATAATAAATCCTTGGAGGGAAGCAGAAGACCAAGTAATGGATTATTTCTATAATCTATGGTATAAACTTACCCATCCTTGGGAAGAAAAAGAGAAACTCATCATAGAAGAAATAAACTCTCCGAAATTTAAGGCCGGTGAAATTGAAGATCTCAATGAATTTAAAATCGTCTACTACCAAACTTGGCGGTATTTCAATGACTCTTTTACGAAAACAATAAAGATAGAAAGAAATAAATCCGAAGCGCCGGACGGCCCTTTTAACAGGGTAAAAAAACAAATTAAATCAGAACTCTCAGATACAGATGTTTTAGAAGGTGAATGGTTCATTGCGTTTACACGAGTTCGGAGAAGATACTCACTGAAATCTTCCCAGCCGTGGAAATTAGCGGAAGGAAGAATAAGAGATCAATTAAAGACGGATTTAAAACAAAGGGATTTATGATTCAAGAAAATTCTGAAAATAAGAATTCCGATCCGATAAGGGAAACTGACAGGAAGATATTGTTCCAAGAATCTAATTCTCGCTGTATTATTTGCTTTGAAAAGAATATTAAAGTCTTGGAGATACATCATATAATCTTTAGAAAAAATGGTGGAAGCAATGAGTTGGAAAACCTATGCGTACTTTGCCGAAATTGTCACGCTAAAGCCCACAAAGGGGATATTTCGATTGAAGAAGTATTTTATGCAAAAATTCGATGCCTATATAAGTTAGAGACCGCGGAGAAATTACTTAAATCTACAAGCACTATAGTAAACAGAATAGTTTTGACTTCCGAAAAAGGAGGAGTTGGAAGGACGACGCTATCCATTTTACTTTCTTATGAAGCAGCAAAAGAAGGGAAAAAAGTCCTTCTGATTGACGCCGCAGAATTTGGATTTGCATCTATTTCAACCATTAAGGATCCACAATATTTGGAATACTTAAAGAAAACTCATGCTCTTGATCCAAAAGACGGTATCACCGTCGATCAGTATATTTTTGAAACTAATTATACAAGTCTAAAAGTATTACCATTACAGCTTTATTTAAACAGAACACTGTATCAAGCTTCCACACATAGAATGCAGCTCTTAGATGCCCTCAATAAAATTGTTTTGAATTACGATATGGTTTTCATTGATGTTGATCGTACCTATTCTGAAGCAAGAGCATTAAGCTTCTTACTTGCTGACTTTGCTGTTATTCCAATCCAATCCGATAGAGACGGAGTCATGGCATTAAAGAGAACGTTGCGTATTATAGAAATGTTTAACCGAGAAAAGAAACTTTTACCAGAAAAATTCGGACTATCCGAACTTCAAGTTCTTGGCGTGTTACTTAATAAATACAGAATAAAAACAAACTGGGAAAGGCAACGTGCCTTTTACTTTCAAAAGGAATTTCCTAAGTTTTTGTTGAAGACTTATTTCTGTGAAGACACGAAATACCCCCCATTCCGAAACGATTATTCAATTATTCCTAAACCCGATTCAGTCATGGCCTTTCAGATTACTCAGCTTTACAGAGAACTGAAGGATAATATTGAACTTTCAAGAAAGGAAAACTGAAAGGATAAATGGGATTTTTCGCTTTTAGTAAGATTTGTATTTATATAATTTCTTAAGATAACATCCTTTTTCGTAGATTATAAAATATCTAAATTCTCTGTTTATTGTTTTGATCGTTTGTCTATCTGACGAGCGATAAGCTCAGTTACATATTCAACCATATTAATACCCCAGACTTCTCGGTTCCTAATTGCTCAGGAGTTACATCTGCTGATGGCCAAAGTGGATTTACAATTAAGCCGGACCATAGGCGCTTTTTAAACTTTTCAAGTTCATACCAAAATGGGCTACGAAGTGAACTATCAAGAACGCCTTTCAAATAGAAAACAATAGCTGAAGAGAGCAAATCTGCAATTTGAACAGCTGGACATAGCTTAGAATCCACAAATTGAATTCCAGTGGCTTTCAATGGAAATTTTGCCTTTCTCCTATCATACCCAACTAAAATTTCTTGTTCATCAGCATCCATAAAATAAGAAAGCAATTCTTGCTCGTGTTCAATTGGTTTTGATCTATCATGAAGTATATCAAACGGCTGATTCAATAACTCAGACCAGTGGCTAGTAAGATTAACAAAAGCCGGAATTGCCGGATCTATAGATGTTACTCTTGCATTCTTAAATACAGATTTTGCTATTACTGAAGTTTCAAGCAGCATTAACAATTCTGATTTAAAGTCTTCATCAGTGCAAGAGCGATGCATTTTCTTTATAACATTGTAAAAACGATTAATAACAACTGCGTCACGCTTGCGAACGGCCCGCACAAATGAATCAATTAATTCCTCAAAAAGTTCCGAACCGCAAAACACTGGAAGTACAGTATGAAATAAATTGCTCATGGCCTGATTCATTCCCTTTCGATAAATATCAAATCCATTTTGATAAGCCAACTCTTCAACGAGCATGTCTACAATTTTAACAATTGCCATATATTGTTTATGAAAAACTGTGATTGCACAGGTCTTTCTGGAAATATTATTATTGCGAAGCATATTTAAAATGCGCTCTTGACCTTGTCGGTTACGAGCAAAGCGCACAAAATGAAATTCCTCATTCGGCAGTAGTTTAGCCGATTTGCGAATGGATGCAATTTGATACTCGGTCATATGAACTGACGCAAGTGCAAAGACCGGCTGCGAAAGATCGATAAGATTTTGGCCGGTATTTCCTGCTTCGTCGAATGCAACTTGGTTTACAGGAGCATCATTCCTTATCTTCCGTTTAATATATAATAATAGCTCAGAAATTCCCATAAACTAGAAAAGAAATATCTCCTACGCTTCTCTTTTAATAATTTTATAGGTGTTTGTTCGACTATTTAATGCCGGGAATGTGCCTTCAAGAATATCGACGACAGCATCATTTATGATTCGTTCTTCAAGCGATCCACTTGCAAAATTTACTTTATTCCTGTTTGCCTTGTCAATGCTTACGTAAACAATTTGATCTGCATTACAAGCAACTGCAAGATTAGGATTATGAGTTACTATTATAATTTGACGTTTATTCTTTGCTTCATTAATAAATTGAACGAGAATTTTAAAAACACTTTGATTATCTAAATTTTCCTCCGGTTGATCAATGATAAGTGGGCTATCACTTTGGTCCAATGAGAGATAGAAAATTAAAAGCAAAGCTCCTCTTTCTCCTGGAGATAATTCGGAAACATTTTTTTCTCCTAACTTCAGCTTGAATTCAGGTTCCAAATAATCTAAATTAAAAAGATACGAATATAGATCTAAAACGGAATTCCCTTTTTTCAGCTGTCGTTCAACATCTCTCTTTTCATTTTTAAAACCTTCTCTTTGATCAAAGTGTAAATGATCTAGTAGGTCTTTTAAAAAATTTATTAAGCCTTCTCTATTTTCAAGATTATACCTTTCCAAAAGTTGTTTAAGGCGCTCATAGCCTTCTGGACTTCCGATAAAACTCCCTTTCGCATTAAGGCTAATAAATTCAAAAAACTTATCGACGATAGAGTCGTTTTTATAATTAACATCAAGATTAACTTTATAATTCTCTAAAAGATTCCCATAGGTTGAAATAAAATCAGAAACTGGCTTAAACAAGGACTTATATAACGTTAAAGTTTCTTCCTTTTTATGAAAAAGAGCAGAGAGTTTTTCCTCCCTTCGCAATCTTGCGGCCTGCAAATCTTGATCCAGAGTAGTGTCCAAATACAGAATTTGGGCCTGCAAAAACTCTATCGTCCCATCTTTATCTGGGCTCCCTATTAAGTAGGCTTTTCTATCATTCCAAATTTTTAAATCATCAAGAAATTTTTGATACAATTTTGACTGTGCATCAAGTCCCACCTGAAGCGTTTTTATTTCATCGCTTAATAAAATCTTTTTAATAGGCAGTCCTTTCTCGTTAGTTTCATTCAAATTCGTCTGAATTTTTCTTAGAACTTCTTGCTTCTCGTATATTAAAGCCGTTATAATTTCTACCTTCAGGCTTATTGAAACCACATCTTCAGATTTGATGTTGAACTTATCAAGAGCCGAGCCTATCTCAAGCCTCAATCGATCATATTGGCTCTTAAACAAAAGTATTGATTTTTGAATCTTTTCCAGTTGATTTAGCTCAAATAGTAAGTTAGCTTCTTCTTGCTGATTCCTTTGAATTTCATTTTCTATATTATTTAGTAATTCTCTCTTTTCCTTAATCTTTGTCGAAATCTCTTCGTTCTTCTTTTCTATATCCGGATCAGTTGGGGGAAGGACAGATATCGGCTTTAATAAATCATGCGCCTTTATTTCTGCCTCTTTTTCTTTTATTACTTCCAGAATTTTCTTTCTATATTCGTCAGATTGCTTTCTTTCTAAATCGACTATTCCCTTATTGAGATTGAATATATCTTTTTTCAATTCACCCAATTCACCTTCCAGAATTTCCGTTTTGTATTCGATAAGTTCGTTTAAACTTCTTTTACCTAGCCTTTCTGCGTCTGGCAAATGAGAAAAAATAACCTTTCTTAATTCAACTTCAAATTCAGACGCATCTTCATTACTACATAGTTTCTCTATAAACCCTTGTGGTAAATATTTTACCTTTTCATAACTTGTTGAAGCGGGGTCTTGACTTAATCTCTTTGTCTCAACTTGTTCATCTAACCAAATCAAATTGGCTTCATAGTTATCCGCTTTGTTTATAGGTTTTTTTTTGCGAAATTTAGCATCGTTCAGAAATGAGAAGTATTGATAATTAACAGTATTGCCAAGTAGGCCGAGTGAGTCGGCAATAGCACTCTTCCCTCCACCTTTATTTCCAATTATAGCAACCAAAGACGGGTTAAGTTCGAGTTCAAGTTGATCAAACCAACTTTCCGATAATTGTGAATTTTCTATCTTTTTGAAATTTATAGATCGAATGAATTTTGTTTTCTTTTCATCAATTCTCTTCAAAAGAGGAGGTCTATCGCCTACATAAATTCTTGTTTTATCATTAGCGACTAGTTTCAATCCTTCAAAAGTAGGATCTGCTTTTATCCAAGTATTCGAATTTCCTATCCGATCTTTTTCTTCCGAAAAGGAAAATGAATGGGCATCGCTACAATCCAATAGCCAATTCCTAACATTTTTTTGGCGTAAAGCTGTAGTATGTTTTTCATAATCATTAAAATTCTCTAATGAAATAAATGAAAAGTCAGCTTCATTTATTGTAGTTTTTTTAAGTGCGGCAGAAGCGTCCCATCTCATTTTATCCCACTCAGTTTTACCAATGGCTGTCAAATATTGACCTTTCAAATAAGTATTATCTAACTTATCTCTAATAGTCGAATATTCAAAGAAAAGATTAGAAAAACCCACGTGCAGGTCAGTACCCGAAATTACAGATGTGGCTGTTTGTCTAATTCTTTTTCCTAAATCAGTTAATGATTCCCGAGTGGCAACAGCATTAAAGTCAACTCCTTCAATATCCGGAGAAAGTTTTAACATATGTTGAATTGTATTTAAAAATTGAGTTTCAATTACTTCTGCTTTTAATTCGTTCGAAAAAATAACATGTAGATTTACTTTCTTCCAAGCCTCGTCTCCTATCGATGCAAACCTATCAATTCTCAGCTCGACTATGGGAAGTATTAATTCAATTTTCGGTAACCGCCCTTGCTCTTTAAGCCGAATAACTTCCTTATAGCCGTCCAAAAAAATGTAGTCGTTAATACCGATCACTTTAAATTCGGGCGGCAAACTTTCCAAATCAGTTATAAACTTTTCCCATACTTCTGGAGTATCTCCACCATATGATTGAACGATAGACTTTGGAGTATGAATATGCAGATCCCATTTTCTCCATTCAGACCCTCTAGCATAGTTTTTCATTTTTGTAAAATTCCTCTTATTTCAAATTTTTTATTTTTGTTTCAGAAGGAAAACAGCCCGTTGCTGATCGCAATGATAATCTTGGATAAATCCGCCAAATACCTCGCCACTTTCATGAAGTAAATCTTCACCCCCAAGCGATTCTAAGTTCCCAGAAATTTTATCTCCAACCTCTATCGAAATGCCAGATAATACTTCAACGATTGAATATTCTCCGAATTCAGTCTTTACCGCAAGGAATCCGTTTATTTTACTAATGGCTTCTACTATCCCTTTCATTACTCTTCCGAAAATTCTTCATAAGCATCTTCTAACTCTTTACTAATGCGGTGGAATGTTGATTTAATGTTATCGCCAGTAAATTCTTCATATACAATTCCTGAGATATTTGTAAACTTCTCGACTCCCGTTTGCAAGAGAACCAACACATTTTCTCTACCAAGTTTGCCTTGGCAGAAGCCAATTTCGTGAACAACATTTTGTCTTGCTCGTGTTTCGTCATCTGCGGTCATAAGAATAACTGCAAAATCGCAATCTTCAGTTTCTTCTTCTAATTTCTCAATTACCGTCTTTCCCCGATTTATTGCTTCAGCTAGAATAACTGTTCGAAACTCTAATTCATTTTCGATATATCGAGCAACGTCTTTCCATAAATGACTCTTCCCGTGAGATATAAAGACTACAAATTCACCATCATCGTTCATTCAAATTTCCTAAACCGCTCCAGGTTCTGTTAAATAGTCGTTTCAATGTCCGCTTTCATGAACATTTCGGACATTGAAAATGACCTGAAATACGACCATTTCAAGCGTTTTTCTTGACACCGATACATAATCGTCTATTTTTTTGAGTAGTATGGGTGTAGCGGCTAACTTAAAGAAAATTGTAAGTATAGAATCTGTCCGGAAACGTCGAGGACGTGGTTCTGGAGGGCCGCCTCCCCCTCCCATGTTTGGAAAGGGTCTAACGGATGCATCAATGAGAGAGCTTACTCGACGCTTCTCAAAACCTAAGACTGAAGAAGATTACAGAAACCAAGCTATCTTCGCTATTTTGAGCAAAACTGGCCTTAGGGCTAAAGAGCTTATTTCTTTACGATTTTCTAATTTAACAAAAGCTCCTACTGGAGAAACTCTTGTGACTTTCATTCGGAAAGGCGGTCGACTCGGATTCGCTGTTATCCCAGAAGGTTCATTACAAATTGTTAAAAAATACCATTCTACTTTTGAAATTCATTCTGACATGTTCTTCCTATCTCGTCCCAAAAGGAATCAAACTGGTCGGACAGCTCTCACAACTCGAAGTCTTCAAAGAATAGTAAGCTCATGGGATGTAATGACATGCCAAGGGAAAAAAGTTCATCCTCATGCTCTGAGGCACACCGTTGGGCAAAAGATGTTGGATAAGGCAGGCTCTATTGCTGCCCAAAAAGTGCTAGGACATTCTTCTCCAATTACCACTTCAAAATTTTATACTCAACCATACTTCGATGCTAATGAATTCCTAAATTGGTAAGCGTAAACATCAAATTAGATAAGTATTTTAACTATGAGTATACTGAAATATTTCACCCGAACGGATGAGGCCGATTATATCTTATATTCGTTAAAGAATAATAAACACGGTGAACTAGTAAAAAGTATTTTTAAACATTTTAGAACATTTTACATAGGTGACGTCGAGTTAAAAGATAAAGCAAATTTAAATCAAATCACCCCTACTGAGTTTCTCAGAGAGTACATTTTGCCCGATAAAGGAAGTATAATGTCGGGTGACTTTGGCGAGATATGCAGCTTTTTAATAGCCAGTGAAAAATCGAAGAAAGAAAAGAAGCCAGTATATGGCCCATTAAAATGGAGATGGAAAGACAAAAACAAGGCTTCTCTCCACACTGATTGTATTCTATTTTACAGAAAAAATTTTAAAACTGCTTCAACTGAAGATTTCCTAATATCCATTGAATCAAAAATGAAAGCTACCCCATCGAAGAAGAAACATAGAATTCAAGATGCTATCGATGGGGCAGCCGATGATAAACTTTTTCGACTTGCGCTTACTTTAAAGTGGTTGGAAAGAATGTATGCTAAAGAAGGAAACATTAAGGAAAAACTTCGATTGGAACGATTTCAGAATCCGGCCAAATACGGCGGTTACGATATTAGGAACAAAGCATACGCTTTCATTGATGAAAGGTTTTTAAAAGAAGAAGAATCCAAAGCAATAGAAAATAATCACAATATTATTGTAATAGTGTTTTCTATAGAAAAATTAAAAGAAGCGTACGAGCAAACTTTTGAGTCGATCTTTAGGAATGGGACGATATGACGAATACATTGAATGTTTGGATTGCAGAATCGGAGTCATGGCAATCCTTCATAGACTTCCAGCTTCCAGTCACTAAGCAGGCAGAATATACTTTTTTACCTAATATCGATTACTTTTATATTAGCGTAATGAACAACGCTCTAAATATTATAGAAGATGAAATAATTTCAGCGGAAGCGCAAAAGGAATGTTTGGCATTAGCAAAAGCTTTAGAAATCTTCTCTTTAGAAAATAAGCGAGATCATTTCAGCGGTATTAATAGAGAGTTAAATATGCTTTTCACAGCAGGCTTATACTATCTCTCGGACTATCCTTCCTCCTCATGGATACTTTCAAATTTGTATCCTCCGAATATGTATTCGGAAAATATTCAAATTTTTATATCTTGCTTCTTGTCTCGAAAATTAGACAGAAAAAATATTTATTGTAGATATTTAATTGAATACTTGAAGACCGGGGACATTCAACAAATTGAATCATTAATAATGGCATTCAAAAAGAAAGCTGAGTATTATTTCGGAGAAAATATTATTATCTACTTTTCATATTCTCTCGGCCTATCGCTGATGAAGAAATTTAGTAAGAATAATCTGTGGCACGACCTTTTGGTGCAAAACGATAATAAATCATTCTGGAAACCGTTTATTAAGAGAAATATAGATAAGGCGTTTCCTATTTGGACATTCTTTCCTTCACAACGTGAAGCGCTTGATAAGGGGATTCTTACGAACAACACAACAACTCTCCAAATGCCAACTAGCTCTGGAAAAAGCTCTCTGAATGAGCTAATAATCTATAATGAGTGCAAGACTAACTCTGAAGCAAAAATCCTCTATCTCGCTCCTTTTCGCGCGCTTGCATCAGAGTTAAAGAATTCTATTGCAAAAGACTTAAGTAGCCTTGGGATTAAATCAAAAACTATTTATGGAGGGAATTTTCCAACTCCGGACGAACAAAAATCGATATCAGAAGTTAACTTACTAATAGCAACACCTGAAAAGTTTTTAGTATTCGAAAATTCCATTCCTGAGTCCCTTAAAGAATTCTCGCTTGTTATATGTGATGAAGGACACCTTCTTGAAGATAGGCAGCGTGGACTAAGCTATGAACTTCTCTTAACAAGGCTGAAATCCAGAAAGCAATCTTCGATTCGCTTTGTTTTCATTTCTGCAATCGTTCCAAATCTGGGAATTATTAACACTTGGTTGGGTGGAGTTGAGAATTCTAGTATTCACTCAGATTACCGCCCAACTCATCTGGATTTTGCATTTCTCGAAGAAATGAGAGGAAAAAAGCGCGGTTACTACTTGGATGTAAATCCAACTTTAAAGTACCCACAGCGATATAAATTATATAAGTATTTGTTTGATGAAGAGCTGGTTTTAACTCAGCCCGGCAAAAAAAAGAAAATAGATACTAACGCGGGACGATCAGTGGCAGTGTCATTAAAAGCGATTAAATCGGGGAATGTCGCTTTATTTGCTCCACATAAAAGGGGTAATATCGGAGTTGAGTATTTAGTTAAGGAAGCCCTATCGCAATTGTCCTACTATGAAGAGAATCCATTAATAAAATTTGCATCGGAAGAGTTTCTAAACAATTTAGTATCTTATTTTTCCAAAATTTTTGGAAAAGAATACTTGTTAACAAAATCTATAGCTCAAGGATTCCTTTTTCATCACGGAGACTTCCCCCAAGGAATAAGGGAAATCATTGAAGATTCACTACGCAATGGTTATATAAGATTGGTAATTTGTACCAACACTTTGGCTGAAGGTGTAAATTTGCCGATTAAAACCATGGTGCTTCATTCTATCGACAGATTTAATCCGAAACTACCTACCAAATACGAACCGATTCAGTTACGAGATTTAAAGAATCTCATTGGTCGCGCTGGGAAAGAAACAAAGGGGTTAATTATTATTCCCAACAAGAAAGATTTCGAAAGAATTAAACTATTAATAAAAGATAATAATTATGAGCCAATCAAAGGCGCTCTTTATAATCTTGTGAAAGAACTAACTGATATAATAGTTAAAGAGCGAATATTGTTATCCGATGAAACTATAGAGGAGGCCGATGAATCTATTCAGAAGTTAATTGATTCTATAGATTTATCAATTGTAGATTTACTTTCTGAAGAGTTTGATATTACTGATTTCGAAAAATTAATTAAAGATCTCTTAGTTGCTACCCTTTCGTATACGCAGCTAAATACGGAGGAGAAAAATACTTTAAATTCCTTATTCGAGATCAGAGGCGAGAAAATTAAATCTCTAATCCAAAATGGAAACTTTAAGTATCTAAAAAAGTCCGGGGCTACGTATAGACTATTCATTGAGATAAACGACAAAATTGACTTTCAAGATGAAATCTGGCAAAAGCAATTAGACCCTTTAGATACCGACTGGCTTTCTTATATACTCGATACAGTTCTCTTTAATCTGGATCAATATGAAACTGAATTAGAAGAATTCTTGGAAAATAATAAAAAGTTGCAATTATGCAATGATGATATTAAAGAAGTCATCAAAATGTGGATCAAAGGAAACTGGTATTCCGAAATTTCAGCAGGACTTAAAATAGAAGTTTATCAATCTTTGCGATTAATAAATTCTTTTCTTTCATTCAATGTTCACAGAATGATATCAACGATTATAAAAATTGCTGAAATTCGTATCGAAGACAATCTACTTCCAAATTCTATTTTAGTTTGGCCGTCTCTTCTTCAGTTTGGTTTGTCAAACGAATTGCAATTAGACATTTTAAATATGGGATTAATTGATCGAGAGGCTGTTTTAGGTCTTTCTAGCGCGCTATATGGAGCAGGATATCGTCATAGCGATTACGAATCATTAAGGGAATACTTAGTAGCCAATGGTAATCAATTAATATCGCAAATGGATAGTAATATACCTAATATATCATTGGAAAAAATTAATTCGTTTATAAGCGTCTTACAAAATAGATTTCTGCTTTAGATTGTAATGTCGTAAAGGAGACGAAATAAATCATAGTGTTTTCAAAAGAGCTATGAAAGTTCCCAGCGCTCGGATTTCAAGAAGGAAGAATAATATAAATAATTTTCTTAAATTCTGCCTGCTTCCTTTGTCGGAAGAAATTCATTCGTGGCGGATCGAATTAATCCAACAAAGTAATCTTGAGAAAGGTGCATCTAAGTGAAAAATCAATTACAACTCATATAGGTTTCTTTTTAGGGCCGTACCACAGATCTTTGTATTCTTTGTATTGATTGGAATCAATCTTCTCCCATCGTTGATTTGCTTTTTCAGATGTATTGATATAATATAAAGAATAAAAGCAATTAACTGCAGAGAATACTGGGATAAAAAGACAAAAATATAAAATTACTTTATTTAGCTTCATTGTAATATCTCGACTCCCCTAATAGCTCAACCACTGAGTATACAAATTTTTTCGAATAATCTTGCATGGCTAATTCAAATCCCCCTTCACTAAATAATTCTACTATTAGTGAATATTGTTCTCCAACTGATTTGATGTTCTTTTTGTAAATACCTTCCCCCGGAATAGTAACGATTACGTCGGTATCAATAACGCCGAAATATGAAATGGCAAAAAGGCCCATTTCCGGTTCAGTAAAAAATACATTAAGAAAAATTTCAATTTTAGGGGTTCTATCGTTTTCATATTTGTCTTCGATAGAAAGACCAGCATTGGTAAGCTCGGAAACTATTATTTCTTTCAGAATTAAAGTAGGTGGTTTCTTTGTATATACATTCGCTGTTACTCCTCCTAAGCTAATCTTTTTTACCCCTTGGCTAACAAACTTTGTATTATCTTTCAGACCATTTATCTGGACTGCAATTTTCTTCGTTAGCTTTCTATCCATATAAGGACGTGTATAAATTGGGTCAATTTTCGTATCAAAAAAGACGCAGTTAAAGAGAAACAAAATTGCACACAGGTGAGCTAACAGCAAATAAGATTTCTTTATCATAATTACCTTTTATATAAAATTAAACAGTTACCAAGGCTCTGCAGAATCATAGTTGTGAGTTTACGGCATTCCCGAGATAGTAAAAATATCAAAGTGGAGTATTTTTTTTATTCTCTAAAAGTTCGTGATATAGATCAGACGTCACAGATTTTGCAAAATGACGGAGAACATTATTCTCTTCAGAAAAAGGAAACTTAAAGGGCATAACAAAAATCAAAAGTATCTGTTGATAATATTCCTGACCGGCCCTAAATGAGGACCTCTTAATTATATTTCCATTTCGATCGAAAAGCTGATAGTCTATTTGATAATTTTTTTCCGACATTCCTGGTATTATTAATAGAGTGATTGCCGATAAAAAATTCAGGCCAAAGTTAGTATTACTTTCTGTTTTATGCTTTATTATTAATTTATAATCGAAGTCATCTCCATCTGTCTGAAAAGTTAAAAAATCTAATTTGTCAAACTCGGCCTTCAAATTTCTTGTACTTTTTTCACTATATCCTTTTTGAAATTGTGCCTCGAGAGGATTTCCGTTAATTAAATAACTCCACTCACATACAAACATGACCTTCTTCTTTAGATGCATTTCAACATTTGCTGGGTTTTGAAATGTAGTCATCGGTGAATTCAGTGATGTTGAAAGAATACAACCAACAGATCCTATAATAGAAAAAAGAATTAAAGCTATTAATTTCATTATAGATCCTATAGACTCATTGGATTTAGAATGAACATTCATGATTTTTATTTCCTTTATAAATAGCGCAAGTCGCCAAGAATCCACCTGCAGTCTTTAGATAAAAGTCTAAAGTCGGAGCCACCAAAATTTTCATTTGAACTTCTCTAATATATACAACGTTTCGCATATTTGCATACTCAGATTCCATAGCTGGGCCTCCCATCGCTATAGATTCGTAAGCAGGGCGACCGGTCTGTTCTGATTCGATATACAGCCTTGTGACTTTTCTCTCCGAGGCAGCCCAAATCGAGCCAACCAATCCTCCCATGTCCGCAGCACTTGCACCTATGTCCTTCATCGCAACGCCAGCATCCTTATCGTAGTATATATTATTAGGGGAAGACGTTGACAACGCTCCTAAGGCTTCCGCAAGATTTGCTCCTAATAGTGTCAATTCAAGACCAATTACTACATCAGCCACAAATCCAAAAACTGAGGCTAAAAGAGTAGCACCTTCTCCTACACCCATTGCTGAAGTAAATGAAGCTTCAATAGCTCCGCCAGCCTCAGGTCCAATAAAATATGCGGCAGCAACACTAACTGCAAACACAATCCCCGCTACTATTAATTCCTGTGTACTCATATGTTGGATCGGGTCGGTGACTTGCCTATCGAACCAACTTCCTTCTTTCGAATTTCTTCCTCCTTGGATAGGAGTTCCCATTACTGCATCTCCATTCCCAACGAAGGAAGTAAGGAATCGATCTCCAAAATCACTATATCTTTGACTACTTACGTAGAATGCTCTTTGCAAGAATCCACTTAAATTAATACTAAAATTCAAGAAACCTAATCCATTTCTGCTGAATAAACTACTTACCCAACTATGACCACTAGGATCCACATTACTTGTTGGATTTCCTTCGGTATACATATATACATCCATCCCATCTGGATTACCTGCATCTAATCGATCGTCGGCCTGCAAAAATCTTCCTATTATAGGATCGTAATATCTTGCTTTATAATAATACAGACCAGTTTCTTTATCTTCTTCCTGACCTGTATATTTATATCTAAAGATATCCGGACCAAATGAATCTGATCGATCAATCTCTCCATATGGATCATAACTTATGTGAGATGCTCCTGCTTCTGTTCCGCCAGTGATCCTATTTCCACTTCCATCCGTAGCCATTGTAATTGATCCTAAATGATCGGGATGTAAGAACAAGAACCCATCAACCGGGAATACAGCGCCTGATCCTGTGCTCACACTCGGTGTGTTGGAATCTATGAGTAAAACTTCCTCCCAAGGTGGATTGCCGTTTCCTCCTGGAATCAATATTGAACAATTAGATAAAGATAATATTAAAAGCGGTGCTGAAAACTTTAGCACCGAATTCCATATTCCTTCTCTTAAATGAAGGACTCCAAAACAGAAGGCGAAAAATAAGAAGACCAATGCAAGTGTTACCATTGATTCCCTCGCAAAAAGGAAGTATTTGGCACTTTTAATCGATAGATCTGTAATATTCCAAGCCAGCGTATTGAGCGCTACTTGCCCCGTTGTCAGGAATGAGGACGGAAGCGTAACGCTACTTATTAAATCTGCATCCACCCTTGTCCACTGACCAACTAGATCGCCATGTTCTCCCTTAAAATATAGAGTATGCTTTGGATCTTTTCCTAAAACGAATACTACTTCGTATAGTCCACCTAGTGAGATCGTTTTGGTTCCATCATTTAAAGATGTCTTGCGTATTCTTGTTCCTGTGAAATCATAATCGAAGTTAATGGTTCCCTGATCTGTGGTTTCTATTCTTTTCAATTTTTGGAATGGATCATATGCTAAACTTAGTCCATTCCGATTAACCATATTCCCAGATGCATCATACGAGTAGGTATAAGTCGTAGCATTCTCTGCAACTTGCGTTACTGCATTTGTATGAGAAGAATCTCCATAGGAATATGTTAAATTTCCTTTCTTTAGCAGTTTCCCTGCATTAGAATATTGGTAAGTTTCTGTTCCATATACTCCCGTTGCTGATGTCAGTCGATTTAGATCATCATAGCTAAATGTCTGGCTTCGGACTGGATTCACAATATCTTGGATTTGAGTATAGTTTCCTTTGTCATCATACCCGTAAGTCTTGGATTCGTAAGTGGAAGAATCTTTCACCGTCTGCAGACCCAGCGTTCTTTTTTGAACCGGATCGTAGTCGATGTTTGTGATTACTCCGTTTCCAAGAATTCTTTGGATGTTTAAATTGCCATTTTCAAAATTCGCCGAGTATTGAACGACTGAGAAATCTGATCCGCTTCCATCCGCTGGCGTGAGTTTGATCCCTAATAAGTATCCAGCTTCTGAATAGACGTTCTTAGCGATGCTTCCATCCGGATACGTGATCTCCTCGATTTGGTTTTGAAGATTGTATTTCTTTTGGATTAGGAACGTTAAATCTTCATCTATTAAATGTTTTTGAAATGCGGTTATATTCCCTCGAATATCGTATCCGAATTCTGTCGTTCCATGTTGGTCCGTAACTTTTGTCAGTCTTCCTATCCCGTTTGTTGCATTTGTTGAATCGTACTCATAGGTATGACCGATCGTTTCTCCTTGAAATCCGATTCCTTGCACAAACGTTGGTCGCCCTAACACATCGTAACTATATTGGATCTTCGATCCATTTGCATACGTTTGAGAAGAAACATTACCTGTAGTTGCATCGTATGTAGTAGTGATCGTTCCCGAATTAGGATTGGTTACGCTTGTTTGTCTCCCGGTAAGATCTGTTGCGATGGTAGTAACTCCATTTTCTGGATCTATGATCTGTGAAGCCTTTCCATTTGCTCCATATTGGAACTGAATCGTTTTTCCCTGTCTTGTTCTGGAAACTACTTTGCCATATGAATTCATGATTTCCACAAGTTGATCGATTTGATTTCCATTTTTGGAAGTGGTAATTGTAGTAGAAAGGCCATCCAACTCAATTTGGGTAGAAGTTCCGTCATTCTTCTGAGAAGTAGTTAAATTCCCTTCTGTATTATAGGTGTAAGTAGTCCAAGTGAACGGATTTGATCCTTCGATATATGGATCGATTTTCTTGATCGTCTGTCCTTCTTGGTTTTGATACGCTTCTTCCACCAATACTGAACTATCTACTAAACTACTTCTCTTCTTAGAGATTTTCGTAAGCACGTTCGAAGTCTCTTCTTGCCAAGATATTCCATTTGTTCTTTTGAATATTTTTCGAATGAGTTGGCTTTCCAGATCTCCTGTGTTTTCATACTCAATCTTTTCCGACCAATCCGTTTCTCCAGGAAGATAACTTGCAATAGGTCTTCCAAATTTATCATAATCTGTTTTGGAAGTTCCGCCATTCCCGTTTGTAGATGTTAAAAGCAATCCGGTTGTATAATCATTTGTTCTTTGGATCACATGCCCGAGTGAGTTTGTAATCTTTACAGGGAACTTATAGGTTATCAAATCATACTCGATCGTATTTACATTCCCATTGGCATCTTTCGTCACAGAAGGATTTCCATATGAGTCGTAGGATTGTATGGAATTCGTCTTCCATACCCCGTTAGAAACCAAATCTTGGATTTGAGAAACCTGGAAATTGGAATAACTAATTTTCTTATCTGAAACTAGTTGTCCGTTACTCGTAATTTGTAATTCGGTAGGCTGACCTATAAATCCTGAAGTCCAATTATTCTGATACGTGGTCGATTGAACGACTATATTCCCATTTATATTAATCGTCTTAGAGGTTTCATTCCCATAAGTATCGTAAGAATGTGAAGATGAAGTTGTAAAGAGAGCCTGTCCTCCTTGATACTTCGTTTGAGTATCAGAGGTTTGCTGTATTAAGATGCCGCCTAAAGCAGATGTTGTCTTTGCATAGGAACTAGTGGATTCGCTTAGTTTGATCCCGTTCTTAGATTTTATCTGAGAGGTAGGAATTCCTACCATTTCTATAAAACTCGGATCGTAATTCGTGACTACAGATTCATTCGAGATCTCATCCAAATTCGTAATTTGCTGAAAGCCCGCATAAGAAGAATTTCTAAATCCATTCAGATAAAACCTTCCATTTGAATACTTGTAACTATCTGAACTTAAAGTAGAGCTTCCTGCTTTTTGGGTCAGTCTTGTTACAAGATAATCCGCGCCTGTAAACGGAAGAAATTGCGGTTTGGAAGAATCATAAAGACTCGGTTGGATTGCTCCAGTATGGTTCTTAGCCAATTGGTATTCAAGCCCAAGAGCCAAGTCCCCGGCTGAAGAACTAGACCCATTCTGTATCGTCGTTAAAAGCCCACTTGGTAAAGCTTGGTCAAATCGAATATAATGAAGCTGAACGCTTGATTCATAAGGAAAAGATCTTACAACATTCGTCAGAACTCCTGGAATACTACTTTGTTTTGTAGTGACCAAATTGACTTGGCTTGCGTTCATCCCGACCATTTCCGGCTTGCCATCGCCGTTAGCATCTATAGACAATAAATAACCACCAGTAGACCAAGTATCGTCACCGCTTGCAGAATATGTAATGTATCCATTGGAATCCAACGTCGCATAAGAAACATATAAAGTAGAAGAAGAAGCATCGTATCTAACGAAGTCCGACTTCCCATCTGAATTTAAATCGATAAAGTCCTTGGGGTTTCTCCAATTAAAATATCCCATAGTTGAGGAATTGCTGGAGTTGGAAGATGTAGCTATATACGAATTGAGATCGATTGGGACTTCAGAGTAAGATCCATTAGTGATCGTACTTTGAAATTTAGTCACTGTATCCGTTATCGTGGCTCCGTTTGCGTCCGTTTGTTGAGTAACTGTAGAGTCTGCTCGTAGAATATCTACAACTCCATCTCCGTTTAGATCAGTGGATACATCTTGATTCCAGGGGACCTTAACAGCAGTTAGATACTTCGCCTGAGTAGTATCGTAAATCTGAACATTAAAGAACGGACTAGAAGCATTCGAGTTATTATAAGAAACCTGATCTTTAATTCCATCACCGGAAAGATCAACGTTTACGTACGTGACGGTCGCTGCTCCCGAAACCTGTCTAGCATAAGCTTTGTTTACATTGATCGTTTGGAGAGGACTTGCTCCGTTCGTCAAAAAACTTCTGCCAGTAAACGGATAATAAGAAACAGTTCCCTGGCTACCGGTCATAGCGAAGAAAGCAAAGTCTGGATAACCATCTCCGTTTATGTCTGAGATAAATTGATCGCCTTGCTTTCCAAAATCAGTGCGAGATACTTTTGTAGTTTCAGAAGCCTGCAAGGTTCCGTTCTGAAAATCTAAAAAAGTAACTATAAAATCTTTGGAAGTAGTCCCGTTGATTCGCACGAAATCCGGAACTCCATTTCTATCGAAATCTACCATCTGCTGGAATTCTGTTCCGAAATTAGTGATAGCTAAAGTCTGTAATAATTGGAAACCAGATCCGGTTGAAGTATAGATTACTAAATTATTACTCGAATTGGCTTGGATATAGTCCGTCTTTCCGTCCCCATTAATATCTGCTACAAATTGCTTTGTAACAGTAGAATTCGCATTTAAGCCGGCAACCGTTACTACAGAATACTTCATCGAACTGAAATCAGGACCATAATATACTTTTAACGGATCTCCGTTGTCCGTTAAAACGAGAAAGTCAGACTTTCCATCTCCATTATAATCCCCCGGCAAGATTCTCCCTTTAACAGTGATACCGATATGACTTCCTACCAATGTATTTGAAGAAGTTAATGAGTTTCCGGTTGCTGTTTCCCAATCTGATAATGGAGTTACTGAGAATTTCTGGTTCGTCATCGTACCGTTTACACGGACGATCTCTGGAACTCCGTCACCATTAGTGTCTGCAGGAGTTACGAAGGACGTGGTCACACCATTCGCACACATATCTTGATAATTCATAATCCCAGATCCGCAAATAGCCTGAGCTAGTCCACCAGATGCAATCAGGCAGGCATAATTCGCCGTACATAAACAAGCGGTCTGGGTCGCTGCACAATCTGATTGTATATCAGGGTCTTCGGCTTTGTAAGAAAGATCAAAGTTCTTACTACTGGAGCTTAAAATGCTGCTTTGATTTGTTCTTTCTGTATAATTGAAAACGAGAGGTTTATAATTTTCTCTCTCAAAAGAAATAAGTAAAGGACCTATTTCACTGGATGAATCGTAAGTAAAGTCGTATGTATCTGTGAGTTGTTCTGAGCCGCCGGAATCGTTCGCATAGACTTGAATTTTGCTTAAAACTTTTTTTCGAAGAGAATTATTTGTTAGAAAAAAGATCTGCTCTTTCCAACTATTAGAACGATTCGAATAAGTAAATGTAATCCGAGCATTTCCTCTAGCATACTTAATCTCTTGCGGAAGAGGCTCATCCGAATTTAAAGTATCTGAAGTATACGTAATATCATAACCGTTACCGAATGTATCTCGAACCCTATCTATATAAAAAGCAACTGGACCAGAATCCCCTTGAATAATAGAATTATAACCGCTTGCATTATTTCTTCCATATTCATAGATCACACCGGAAGGATTTCTAAGACTCCAAGCAGTTCCGTCAAAAGTGGCCTTATAAAATGATTCTATTTTAGTTCTATAAACTCCACCGGTCCCAGTAGAAATCAGATCTCCTAAAAGATTCGAACTGTATCCGTCGGAAGAGCCAAAATGAACTCCTAAGTTTGGATTTTTAGATATTCTAGGAAAACCACTTAGATTCCAACCCTTACCAAGAATAGACTGGCCGGCTCCAGATGTATAATTTATTGCGATCTCTGGTACAATATCGCCTGCTCCAGGAGGAACTTGTATATTCAATGAAAAAGCAGGTTTCCCACTAATTCCGACTTGGACGTTCGGCAAAGGAAGAGGAATACTTGTTTCACCGCCTGTGAATACGGAAGCGAAATAATTCAAAATAGGTTTTAAAGGATTCCAAGCAATTAGGAAGAAAGCTGATGTAGCTACGATGAAAGCGATTGAAACTCTATTATTTGGTCGCATATTTATCTCTCAAGAAACATAAACCAATTGCGTAAGGCTCTTCTTAATAAGCGACTTACGTTACTGGTTTGCATAATCTAATACCTAAGTCCGAGGCAAATATGTCAAAAAAATTTATAGATATGGAATAAATTTAATGACTGAAGCATTTACTACAGATTTATTTTCTTTTAAAAAATCTATTACTCAGGGAACCTTTTGAATAGAAACCGGTCATAATTACAGTCAGAATTATTTATTATAAAATTTTAAACTTCCTCACCAATACTCACCAACTCTACTTTCTAAATATTCTCGAGTAACAGGTAACGCTGGGAGAAAATTAATTTCGGAATTCTTTTCTATCCAATCCACAGAAGTTAGAAACGTATTTAATTGCACTTTCGAAGAAGATGCTTCGTGACGAATGACAAACGCTAAAATAGAAATATCTTTTTCGTCTTTCACTAAAATTTTATAGAAGTGAGAAGGAACCCCGACCTTATTCTTCCCAATAAATTTCTGCATGAATGAAGATTCCAAAGCTTCATGAGAGTTTTCAAAATACAGTGGTCCCGTGATTACATAAATTTTCCCGTATTGCTTAACCCAATCGCGAATTTTCTGCTCAAATCTCTTCCATATGCCAGCATTAAAAGAATGAATTTGCGGAGAAATATTCGATAGGAAAAACGTTTCGTCATTTAATCTTTGATCATTCTTATAATTATCTGCTGCAGCCAAATGACCTCGATCGTATCCAGAGTTTTTATAATCGGACAGTTCAGCTCTATTGTTCCGTGGGATGGTTGGATCAGGTAAGAATCTATTCTTTCTCCTGGCGTTTCCTACCAATTCCTCCTTAGTCATCTCTTCACAGACCCAGATAGAAGTTTTATGAATGTCGCTATAACCGGAGGTATAGCCATCTCTACCAATCAAAGAAATCTTCCCCCTTGAGATCGGCATACCTAAAGGACAATTTTTATCGTTAATCACGTTACTATTATCTTTTTCAATGAAAGATAAAGGTTCTAATCGTAATGTATATTCGCATGAGATACAAAATATACCTATTATAACTGTAATTAATGTCTTCATTATGTTTTTATGGACATCTTGATCTTTTTGAAAGACCCAAGATCATATATCCATTTGATGCAAATGCTTGCTTCAACATTGGGTCGATACTAGATTTATACCCACTTATCGAAGCAGCTCCCGCAACTTCTAAAAACTCGCACGCAAAAGCGTAATTAGCTCCGCTCCTGCTCATTCCGTATACATATGGAAGAAACAAATATGCTTTCAAGAATTCAGATTTATTATAGATTGATGCAAATAACTTTGAATAAATATCAGTCGCCTTCTTTATATTCAACCAGATTGGCCCCATATTATTAGGGTTAATTTCGTACATCAGTGCTGCTTGTTCGAATTTGCGATCAACTTCCGCACGTATTCGCTCCACACATTTCCAATCTACTACTTCTCTTGAACTAAGAATTTGCTCGGTAGATTGATAATAAGAAAGTTGACCGCCAAAAGAATAAGCCATACCGCCAGAACCATTGTATTCATAATAAGTAAATACTGGAATAACGCTTTGTATCTTTGCGTTGGATTGTTGTAACAGATTCCGCTCATCAACTGGAAGGTCGGATAATATTTGGCTAAGGGCTTCCTTCTTTCCATCTAGATATTCAAGGCAAACAACTACGGAACTTTCTTTCTCATCTAATTTGGAATAAAGTCTTCCAGGAAGAGAAGAACAGGAGCTTAAAAATAAATTAATAAATAAAATAAACGCCAAGGATAATCTATACATTTTTCACCCCTATATTTAGCCACTTACCATAGCCTTTGGTATCATTAATCAAAAGATAGTGCAACTGGTCAAAACGTCAACACGTATATTTTGACGCGTCTTTATGTCCGTGGCCTTTTTGACGGTATTCCGTTAAAATACTAAATGATGGATTATTCCACCTTCAAAAACAGAGTGTGTAAAAGAATAAAGGACTTGAGGATTGAAAAGAATTTAACTCAAGAGCAGATTTCAGGTCCGTTTATGGGAGTAAGAACTTACCAAAAAATTGAGTCAGGATTTAGCGCGCCAAATCTGGAAAGTTTATTCAAAATAGCAAATGCATTAGGGGTACACCCGAAAGAACTAATAAATGTCGCGATCTCTGGCAGCGATGAGAAAGGCAAAAAGAAATAAATTAGGAATAGTCTTTTAAAAAGGTCCAGAAACCCGTAAATTTAGATCAGGGATCAGATTTCTATAATTCAGTGAAAGGATCAATTATTCTAAACTTTGGTAAGGGTATCGTATCAGGTATTTCGTCTTCCTCGAAGTCATCTAATTTTTTAATTCTCCTCTTTACCCTTTCTCCTTCTAAAACATTCCAATTAAGTTCTATTTGAAAGCGATCCAAATAATATTGTAGAATTGTAGTCTTGCACGCCTCTAAAGTTCCATCTAACAACCACTTCTTATATCGAGAATGAATCGTGGAACGCTTACCAAATCTTGCCGGTAAATCTTTCCATGAAATACCGTGTTCCATGCGATAAACGATCCCTGCGAGGATATGTCTATCATTGCTTTTGGGCCGCCCACCTAATGGATTAGAATTTGCCGCCTGCTTTCCCTTTATCTTAACTTTTACAGATTCCCAAAGGTCATCAGGCAAGGGCGTCATGATTAACATTACACTCTCTGCCAATGATAACGATTTCATACATCCCCAATCGACATTATACAGAGATGAGTCTCTTGCATTTTAAACTAAATAATCAAAAATTTTAACTAATATACCTAACTGAATACGAGTATTTATAGAAAGGTCCAAAAACCCATAAAATTTAGATCAGGGATCAGATCAGGCATAAAATCCGGCTAATTTCTTGCTCTTAGCGAAATTTACCCGACACATTTTTTAGTTAAATTTCGAGCCCAAATCCAGGAGAGAATATATAAGAAAAATCTACTTTATTTATTGTTTACGAACATTTAATCCAAAAAGCATCTTTAAATACTAAAAGATATGAATTCCGGTCATCCATACATACTGTCCCAGAACTTGTTAAAAAGATCCATATTCTTCCATTCTAATCCGCACAAATGCGATATAGAAGGCCCAATAAACTTTAAATATTACCAAAGCATAACAACATACTTCTTAGATAACTTCTACCCAAAATTCTGTCCAACCTGCAATATCCAATTAACGAAGACGATCAGTACAAGAGATTACTTAATCCGCTGCGAGATTTGCCACTACCAAGCATCCAGACTTTCATATACTCCCCTGCATCATTTCAAATTACCGCTTTGGATATTCGGATATGTATTAGATGAATCATATAAACAAAGTCCAAAGGTAGTAACAGCCGCCGAGATAGTTAGGAAAACCGGAATCTCGTATAAATCTGCGCTGCTTCTCAAGCGCAGGATCCAACTCTTTGCAAGCGATCAAAGAGAAGCATTCCAAGAACTGCTGTATTCCCAACTCGAACAAGAATACAAAGAATTCCGACTCCCAGAAGAAGACGAAGAAATACAGATTCACGGACGAAAATCCCAAAAGTCAGTTAATTCAAAACTAGCCAAAAACGCGGTCACCCAAGCCAAAGACTTTAAGAAGAAAATCCTGCAAAAAGCGCTTAAACATAAAACGATCACAAACGCGGATACAATGGTCCTCTACTCTGCATCTCAACGAGCAAATAAAGGCCGTAAAAGGCACAGATCTAAGGGTTTAACAGCTTCTATATACATGAGCGATAAACTCGGTGGAAAACAGATCGGAACACTAGTGCATACGATTGCAGCCAGTAACGGAGCACTAATACTCGATTCAGTACCGAATCAAAAGATGAATACTCTGGGGCCGTTATTCAGAAGAAGCATCCCAGACAATACGGCGATCTTCACAGATAGCGGATACCCGTGGCTTTCGGTATATAGAAATCATAGAATGGTGAATCATACAGCTCATTCCAAAGACAAACGACATCGGTGGGCCAGAAACAGATGGAGTAAGGACGGAGTTCATGTTCAATATGCAGAAGGAAATCATAGAGTAATCAAACAAGCATTCTCATCTTACGGGTATATAAAGCCGCAGTATTCACAACTCTATCTAAATGAATTCTGTTTTTACAGGAATCTAAAAGTATTTGGACTCGATGCGCTTGTTGCTAAGTGGCGGGAGAAGATTGGAGTTGTTGAGATAGAAGGAAGTAGTGACTTAGAAACAGCTAAGAAGTCAAAAAATTCTGATTCAGGTGTGAGTAGAGGGATTAGCAGTAAGCATTCTGCTAATCCCTCTACTCACTTTCATTTTCTTGCAGACGTATCAAATCCTGTGCGGATTGTAAAGAATAAATTATTTCTTCTTGACCTCGTTTTTGAGATCTTCTTTCACAGTGTCTCTAGTCGTATTGGATTTATTTTCCAAACGAATTGTATAATGGATCTGATACTTTGTTACTACCGGTTTTTCTTCAGAATGTTCCATGGACCAACGAGTCACGTCGTTCTGGATGATCTTAGCAAGATTATTGATCCTAGGAACCCTCGTATTAAAACGGATAGTTTCTACAGCACCGGTGTTCCCATTTAAGATCACTAAGATGATCCCATCGTCGATAAAATTAACTCTATTATATTTTAATAATTCTTCACTAATGAGAGCGTCCCCGCCCTTATCCACTTTTCTGCGAATATATTTGGATCCTCGGATCTGTCTCATTTTATAGGAATCACTAGTGATATGAACTCTGAAATATTCAGAAGTGTCCTTGGACTGAGCCTGAAAGGAAGTCGGATCAGTAGTTGTGATCTTGACCTCATTCCCCTCCTCGTCTATAACTGCCTCATTCTCTCCACCTGGATTCGGTAGATTTTCTCCCTTTGGAGTCTCAGGAGTTTGATTTGTAACAGTTCCAGTACTAGAACAGGAAACTAAGGATAAACAAATTAAGAGGATAAAACCGGTGAAAATAGTTCGGTAGGCCGAAACTCGAAACATTAAAAACTTCTCCTATTCATAAGCGAAAATTTTACTCTATACCAAATATTGCAAGAACAGTGTGGCAAGGCCCAAGAAGCAAAAGAACCCGAATACGTCCGTAGTTGTTGTAACAAAAATGGAAGACGCAATCGCAGGATCGATTCCCAAGACCTTTAATAACATCGGGATACAAGCCCCGACGAGTGCCGCAACGATCAGATTGGCAAGCATTGCTAAGAAAATAACAATCGCGAGCGCAAGTTTTCCCGTATAAAAAAATACTGCGACCCCTGTGATCGCACCGATCGTGAGCCCGTTAATTACACCGATGATCCCTTCTTTCTTGAACCCAACAGTCCAGTTTGCCTGGCTCAGATCCCCAGTCGCGATGTTTCGGACAACAACCGTGATCGATTGAGTCCCCGCATTTCCGCCCATACCGGCTACGATTGGCATAAGGCTCGCAAGTAGTACGAAAGATTGGATCGTGTCCTGAAATACAGCCACGGTAGAAGCCGCGATTACGGCTGTTCCTAAATTGATCACAAGCCAGGTAAGTCTTCTTCGAATAGAGTCCCAGATAGAAGTATTGAGCCTCTCCTCTTCCGAAACTCCCCCCATCCTTAAGATGTCTTCGGAAGCCTCTTCTTGAACGATATCCAAGATATCATCTACTGTGACCCTACCGATGATCCGATCCAGATCGTCCACAATCGCGGCGGAGACCATATCGTATTTTCGGAACATTCTCGCCACTTGTTCCTGGTCCGTATCATAATGGATCGAGAATACTTCTTCTTTAACTAGGCGGCCTACTTTCTGGTTTAAAGGAGCTAAGAATAGATCCTTGAGTTTGATAAATCCTTTCAGATGGTTTTCAGAATCTGTTACATAGAGTAGATAAATATCATCCGTCTCTTTGGCGATCCTTCTCAATTTGATAATCGCCTTACGCACAGTATCCGTTTCATATGCTGAGGCAAATTCAGTGGTCATCAAACGACCGGCTGTATATTCCCGGAAATTCAATTGTTTACGGATTTGAGAAGAATCCTCTCGATCCAAGGAATTTAGGATCTCCTCCGCCTTAGCCTTTGGAATTTCGGAGATCAGATTGGTTACATCGTCGGTTTCCAGGTTTTCGACGATCGGAGAAATCTCCTTCATATTTAGACGGGAGATCAGTTCTGCCTGAAGATCTTCGTCAAACTCTACTAAGATCTCGGATTGTTGTTCGGAATCACAAAGTTTGAATACGTAAAATGCGTCGTCGATATCCAGTTTTTCCAGGACTTCGGCGATATCCGCTGGGTGATTGGATGTGGTAAAATTTAAGAGATACTTGCTGTCTTTTTTCTCTATTTTTTCAAAGAAGGATTCCATCCAATCCGCGGATTGCGGATTTGCTTTTATGGAAGAAGTTTCCTTAGTGCTATTTGTTTCGTCCATTTTCGGCATCCTCCCCCTTTGACAGAATCCTGATATATTTTATCGGTTCAATGAATTTCCTGATTTCGAGCCAAGAGTTTTTCATTTGACGGTGGCCTAGTAGCCTTAGAATAGAACCTGTATCCGCCTATCAGACTATGAAACAGTTCCTTTTTCGACTTACTCCAGTTCTTCTACTATTATTTTCGGTCCCGGCATTTTCGGACGCATTTTATTTCCCTTGGGAATACAATAAATTATTCAACGAGAACGCCACTCTCAAGATCGAGTTAGATTCCCTTAGACTTCGTTATCGGAACGAGACAGAAAACTACAAAAAAGAGAAATTGGGCCTGGACGCTCAGATCCAAAAATTGGAAGAACAGCTCCAAGGCGAGAAAACCTTCCGAGAAAGGGACAAGGAACTCTTCAGCGAACTCATAAAATCCTTAGAAAATCAGATCGCACTCCTAAAAACCAAGAGTGGTAACAAAGAAAAAGAACTGATCGAAGAAAATGAGAGACAGAACAAAAAATACCAGGATCTGATCTCGGAACTCAAATCAGAACTAGAAAAAGAAAGACTGAATTGTATCCGCAAAATGGATGAGATGAAGCGGGAATACGAATCAAAGATCGCAAGCCTGGAAGCCAGAAACAAAGAGTTGGAAGACAGTATTTCCAAACTCAAAAACCTGAACGAAGATCAAAAAAGAGAACTGAATCGTTTAGCAGAACAGGCAAATAAATTAGAGTCTAAATTATCCGGCGAGATCGCTAAAGGACAGATCCGCTTAAAACGTTCTCATAACAGACTTATTATCCAGATCGACGATCAGATCTCCTTTGACTCAGGATCCGCAGACTTAAAAAAACAGATCTTTCCGGCTCTCGAAAAAATTAAAGAGATCTTGGCAGAATATTCAGGAAACCTGATTATCGTAGAAGGACATACGGATAATATTCCGATCAAAACCAAAAAATTCAACGATAACTGGCAACTATCAACAGAGAGAGCCTTATCCGTTCTTAGATTTTTATTAGAAAGTAAAAATCTGGACGCTAGAAATTTTTCAGCCGCAGGTTATGGAGAACACCAACCTGTAGTATCCAATGATACTCCTGAAAACAGGGCTTTAAACAGAAGAGTCGATATCGTTTTAGAACCTCAAAGCGGCAAGAACCATTAATTTCCGCATTTCGAATATCATTGGCAAACAAGGTAAATTCTTCCGTATCCTCATTTGAACCTTTCGGTCGTCAGACAATCCTGAGACCGAAAAGAAAGGATACATTACGTAGTCTCGCATTTGCGTTCTTTCTTTCCTTAGGGATCTTTTCCTGGGAATTATTCGGGTCCGCACAAAGTAAAAGTTTAGCGTTGCTCGCGGATGCCGGGCATGTGATCTCAGACTCATTCGCATTTCTATTAAGTATCTTTGCAGTACTTGTCGCAGACAAAAAACCGAATGCAAAGATGAATTTTGGATTTTTCCGCGTAGAAGTATTCGCTGCCTTTATCAATTCAATCTTAATCTCCGGAATGTCCGTTTATATTATTTATGAAGCGGTCCAAAGATTCACCCACCATCAAGAAATAATCACCGAATCCATGTTAGTATTCAGCTTAGGAACCATCGGATTCAATCTGATCTCAGTTTGGCTTTTAAAAAGTATCTCTTCCGGAAATATCAATCTTAGAACTGCCTACCTTCATGTTCTTAATGATCTATTCGGAACAATTGCTGTCCTTGTCGGTGCGATCCTGATAAAATTCTTTTCTTGGACCTGGATCGATCCTCTATTAAGTTTAATTCTTTCTGTATTCATCCTTAGAGCAGCATTTACTATTCTAAAGGAAAGTCTTCTTATACTTTTAGAATCCTCTCCTACTTTCGAAGAATGGGATCATTTAAAAAAGGATCTATTGCGTATCAAAGGAGTAGAATCAGTTCTTTCTGCTCATACTTGGACATTAACCAAGGGAATTCATGCTTGCGCATTTAGATTACAAATTCCGAATGTTTCAAACTCAAAAACGATCTTGAAAGAAGCTTACGAACTTTTACGAGGAGAATGGAAATTCGAGCAGATCTATATCCAGTTAGAAGATCTATCTTCTACTCATACGATCGACGGAATTATCGCGAAAACCTTACACGATATAGATTCGGAAGAATGGGGCCATCACCATCATACCCATGATCATCCGGATCATCACCATCATTAAGATTCTTTTAAATTCCCGAACTTTCTCCATTCTCTGGATTGTTTCAGTCTGTTTTTGATATAAACTGGACTTCTTGCAGGATGAATGGAAGAGAATAAAGCAAGATCTGGATATAATGTCTTTCTATTAAAATTCGGGATAGAATCCAGGATCGTAAAACATTCGTCTAAAATTGCTTCGTAACCATAAGGATGATCTTCTTCTATCTTATAGTTAGGATCCTTATCTTTTTTATCAGAAATTTCTAAACATTTTCCGTATAATAATCCGCTCAAATCCCAAAGTTTTCCGAGAACTGCGAATCTTTCTCTAGATTCCCCCCCGTGGCTCAGGTCCGCTACGATCTTACGGATAGATCCGCAAAATAGGACCGCAGCGGATAACATCTCGGAAAGATGAATATCTGCACCCAGTTTGGAGTAATCTTCTATAAAATGATGATCGGAAGGAATAACTAACTTTTCACCTTGGATCTTACAATGTGTAGCTTCCGCAGCAAAATCCAAATGAAATTCTTCTAATTTTAATCCGGGAAAGTCTCTCGGAATATAATAGACTCCGAAAAGATTTTTTTCTTCATCCTTTGCTACGATCAGATAACCTTCAGCATCCGCTCCGTTCGTAACAAATCCTTTATGAAAACTTAATTCTATCTCACCGCTCGGTAAAATTTTTGCGGTAGATTTTAGATTGGTGAGTTTTCCCATCCATCCGGGTTCACTCACCCCAAGTCCTAAAATACCCAGACCATTCACAAGTCTATCTTGTATCTCTAATGCGAGCTTTTTAGATCCTTCTTTGATGGATGCTCCATTCTCAGAACCGATCACCAGTTTTAAGATCTTACCGGCAACATTCGTTTGGGCCATAAGCCCTACACCTACTCCAATCCCATGAGGAAAAGAAGGAAGTAAGACTAATTTCTCATGAAATTCTCTAAAACCGCCTTCATTAAGGGCTTGAAAAAGTCCCGCCTTAGCGATTTCCGGCAGAGAGGATTTATAAACGGATCTGAATTCCCCTGGAGGGAAAGAATTAAGTTTAGCTTTTAAATCTTTCATCTAAGAAGAACTTAACCTGCCTTTTTCCCGGAAGACAAAACTTTTTTCAAATACTGACCGGTAAAAGACTCTTTGACCTTTGCTACTTCTGTAGGAGTTCCCTCTGCGATAATTTTTCCGCCGCCTTCTCCGCCTTCCGGACCTAGATCTATGATCCAATCCGCTTGTTTGATCACATCTAGATTATGCTCGATCACTATCATAGAATTTCCACGATCCACAAGAGTATGCAGAACAGACATTAAATGGCGAACATCCTCGAAATGTAAACCTGTAGTAGGTTCGTCCAGGATATATAAAGTTTTTCCAGTCGGACGTTTTGAAAGTTCGGAGGCAAGTTTGATCCTCTGGGCTTCTCCCCCTGAGAATGTAGTCGCAGGTTGTCCCAATTTAATATAGCCTAAACCTACTTCAGCCAAAGTCTCTAGTTTTCGTTTTAACGCTGGAATATTCTCAAAGAAAGGAATAGAATCTTCTACAGTCATCTCTAAGATCTCGAAAATATTCTTACCTTTATAACGAACTTCTAATGTTTCTTGATTGTATCGTTTTCCTTTACATACATCGCAGGTGACATATACGTCCGGAAGAAAATGCATTTCGATCTTTAGAATCCCATCTCCTTCGCAGGTTTCACATCTTCCACCGCTTACGTTAAAGCTGAATCTTCCCGGAGAATAACCTCTCAGTTTAGATTCTTCCAACTGAGCGAACATATCTCGAACAACGGTAAAGAGCCCGGTATAAGTCGCCGGGTTGGATCTAGGAGTCCTTCCGATCGGGGATTGATCTATATTGATGATCTTATCGATTTCTTCCAAACCAGTGATCTTTTCGTGTTTTCCCCAAACAGTTCTCATCTTCATTACTTTATGAGCTGCTGCGTTGTATAAAATATCATTGATCAATGTGGATTTTCCGGACCCAGAAACTCCTGTCACAACGATGAGTTTTCCAAGTGGGATCTCCACACTTACGTTCTTTAAATTATTTTCTTTCGCGTTTACGATCTTGAGTTTTTTGCCGTTTCCAGCTCTTAAGCTCTTTGGAACAGTGATCACTTCTTTTCCGGAAAGATATTTTCCAGTCAGTGAATTTTTATTTTTAGCAACTTCTTCAGGAGTTCCGGAACAAACCACTGTTCCTCCATGAACACCTGCGCCTGGCCCCATATCGATCAACCAGTCCGCCTCTTCCATAGTCTCTTGGTCGTGCTCAACGACTAAAACAGTATTTCCCAAATCTCTTAGATCTTTGAGAGTATTTACGAGCTTAGTATTATCTCTCTGGTGGAGACCGATAGAAGGTTCATCCAAAATATATAATACACCTTGCAGTCTAGAGCCGATCTGAGTTGCGAGACGGATCCTTTGAGCCTCTCCTCCGGATAATGTTCCTGCAGAACGTTCCAAACTTAAATATCCTACACCGACATCGTTTAAGAAAGTAAGTCTCTGTTGGATCTCCTTCAGAATAGGCTTTGCGATCACCTCTTCGCTTCCTTTAGGTTTCATAGATTTTACGAAGTCCAATGCCTTCTCTACGCTGAATCCGGAAAATTTATCAATGGTAAGATTATTTACTTTTACGTTTAAGCTGACAGGTTTCAGACGTTTTCCTTCACAGGAAGGACAATGATGGTTGGTCATATATCCTTCTAATTGTTGGCGTCTAGCTTCCGAGCCTTCTTTATATCTTCTTTTTAGATTCGGGATCACTCCCTCAAATTCACGACTGAACTCATAATGAGATTGTTCATTTCTGAAATCGTAGTCTATCTTGAGATTTTTATCCCCATAAAGGATCGTATCCCTAATTTTTTTAGGAAGATCCTTCCAAGGAGTATTATAATCGAATTTTAGTTTTTTCGCAAGAGAATGGACTGTAGTTAAGAACCAGTAACTGTTGCTCTTTGCTCCTGCCCAACCTTCGATACAACCTTCCACAAGAGAAAGTTCCGGATCTGTGATGAGCAGATCTTCATCAAATTCCAAAAGGCTCCCGAGACCATCACAGGTTTCACAGGCCCCAAATGGAGAGTTAAAGGAAAACAATCTGGGAGAAAGTTCAGGAAGAGATTCTTCCGGGTGATTCGGACAGGATAGTTTTTGGGAAAATGTATGGTCCTTCTTTCCATCATCTAAAAGAAGCATTCCTTCCGACTGTTTTAAAGCTGTTTCGACAGAATCAGTCAACCTGGAGCGTATCCCGTCTTTGATTACCAATCGATCCACTACGATCTCGATCGTTGCCTTAAAACTTTTTTTCAGAACGATCTCTTCGTCCAAAGTTTTGATCTCACCGTTCAGACGAATTCTATTAAAGCCGTCTTTTCTGATCTTCTCCAGAACATCTTTATGCTCACCCTTCTTTCCGGAAACAATAGGTGCTAAGAGTTGGATCTTTGTTCCATCCGGAAAATTCAGGATCCTTTCCGTGATCTGATCAATGGATAAAGATTGGATCGGAGTGCTGCAGATCGGACAATGAGGTTTGCCGATCCTAGCGTATAATAATCTAAGATAATCGTAAATTTCAGTAACAGTTCCTACAGTGGATCTAGGATTACGATGTGTAGTTTTCTGTTCTATAGAGATTGCTGGAGAAAGCCCTTCGATCAAGTCAAGATCCGGCTTTTCCATTTGGCCTAAAAATTGTCTAGCATATGCGGATAGACTTTCCACATATCTTCTTTGGCCTTCCGCATAGATCGTATCGAATGCAAGAGAGGATTTCCCCGAACCTGAAAGTCCGGTGATTACCACGAGTTTATCTCGAGGAATATCCAAACTGATATTTTTAAGATTATGCTCCCGAGCGCCTCGGATGCGGATATGATCCAAATCTATAACCCTCTCTTTGGTTTCAGATAATTTCCGGAAAGCCAGGCTGAAAAGCGGTTTTCCTTTTTTAATTTTACGTTTTCCGGAATAAAACGCGGTTTTACTTTGGTCGCCAAAAGGAATTTCCAATGTTCAGAATTTTATTCTCTCTCATATTTTTACCGGTTCGGATTTTGTTCCAAGGATTTCGTATCCTTTCTTGGACGATCCGTAAGGGAGATCATTTCTATTTAGAAATTCCTTCTTCTTTCTCTTTTGATAAAAAATCTTTCTTTGTAAAGTTTTTGGTCCCTAGGGAAGAAGCTCCCTTCTTGGTAGATTTTCTGTTAGGACTAAAGGCTCTAACTAAGGTCCCGGGACTAAAGAAAATTTCTTTCCATATTTCCAATCCTGAATACGGTTTTGGAGAAGTTTGGAATATCTGTGAGGCTATCCAGAATTTAAACGAAAAAGGGATAGAGACTTCCGGTTTTTGTTTAGGAGGAGGCACTAAAGCATTACTTCTACTATCCTATTGCAAATATAGATACGCATCTTCTGCTTCTGAGTTTTTCCCGATCCTACCTTCCGCAGAGCCCTACTTTTTTGGAGGAGCCGCTAAAAAATTCGGTGTAGGTGTAGAAGCATACGCAAGCGGTGCCTTTAAAGCATTTGGAGAAACTTTCCAAAGAACTTCCTTCTCTGCCCCTGCAAGAAAAAATTTAGAAACCTTATTAACGGACCACACAAATTTACTTACCGAATCCTTTTCAGGATCTTCCGGCTTGGATCTGAAAGTATTAGAAGAACCGATCATAGGAGCGGAGAAGTTACAGAAAATCGGATTCTTGACTGAACTTTTAGAAGAAGATGAATTTGAAGAAAATTATTTATTCGAGAATTATAAAAAAGAGCAGGAAACGGATAAACCTAAATATAAAAAGTTGAGTGCCAAAGGTTTTCGGCTATATCATAAAAAATCAAATTTCAATCTGATCTCTAAAAGAATTCCGATCGTAGCGGTTCTACCCATCCAAGGAAATATACTCCCCGACTTAGGAAGGGAAGAAGATTTCCGTTCTAGACAAGTTTCTTTCCGTTATTACCAAGAACTATTCAAAGAATTAAGAGAAGATCCAAAAGTTTCCGCAGTCGTTTTAGAAATGAATTCACCAGGAGGCAGTGCACTCGTTTCCGAATTATTGTATAGAGAGATCAAAAAACTTTCTAAAGAAAAACCCGTTATTACTTACATATTGAATGTAGCCGCTTCCGGAGGTTATTATCTTTCCTGTGCTACGGAAACCATTCACGGAACTCCTTACTCAATTGTAGGATCGATCGGTGCAGTTATGATGAGATTCGAGTTAAAAGGATTGTACGATAAATTCGGGATTAAAAAAGAAAGGATCGGATTCTATCCTCATAGAGACATTTTATCCGAATATGGAAAACTTTCTCCAAAGTCTGAAAAATTCTTAAAACAAGAAGTATTAAGATCCAGAGATCTATTTTATTCCAGAGTGATCGAAGCAAGAAAAACTTCCTTCAAAGAATTAGAGAACAAATACGGGGAAGGAAGGGTTTTCATCGGAAAAACTTTCCAAAAATCAGGCTTCTTGGATTCCTGCGATACACTTCTAGATACATTACAAAAACTAAAAGAACAATTAAAATCCTCAAAGATCGATATACGATATCTTCCGGGAACATATAGCTGGAAAGACTTGATCCAAGATCTAAAACCCGGACTTCAAATGTCTGGATGGAATCTTTTCTCTAAACTGAAAAAAGATCCGAAACAAAATCCGTTGGAGATTCTACATCAATCCGAGATTGCCAAGGAATTATCCGAGTTTTAGATAGCGCTCCTCCGTGATCACTGTGCCCTCTGTGCGAAAAATATTTAAAACTTTTTAGGTTCGCACAGAGATCACTGAGAACACAGAGTTTAAGCAAGCCTGCGGCTTCTAACGTTCCTGAGCCTTTAAAATACGGTTGAGGATCGCTTCTTCTCCTGATTCATTTGCAGGAGGAAAACAGTAGATTTCCTTAATCCCGAGACGATCACAGTCTCTAAAAAAAGAATAGAGATGTTTCATATACTCAGAATTGTCTTTCACGCTTAGAGAGAACTTCCAACCGCTTGGAATATTTATCCCTATTGCAGCTGTTTCTGATTCAGGACTTCTAGTCTCGGTGAGAAATACTTTCGCCGTTGGAGCATAATGTCTGTATTTCATTCCAGGGCTTGCTGGAGTTTCCCCATCTTTTAAAGAAGAAACTCCGATAAGGTTTGGAACAAATCTTTTGAGCTCTTCGAATCCCCAATATCCGGGTCTTAGAAGTTTAGGCGGATCCACTGAAAAATCCATTACAGTAGATTCCAATCCGATCTCAGGCTCAGGTCCTTTTAGGATCAAATCCACTAACCCGTCAAATTCAGAGATTGCATCTTCTAATCTAGTAATAGAAGGTTGCCCGGAAAGATTTGCAGAAGGTGCAGAAACTGGACCTCCGAAAAAGGATAACATCTCTAAAACTTTTGGATGAGAAGGAACTCTGACTGCAACTGTGGGAAGTCCAGTTGAGAAAACCGATTCATCTATTTTTTTTAATACAAGGCTTAGAGGCCCCGGCATATATTTATAAATGAGGCTTCTAACCGAGTCGGAGACCTCTCCGATCAATTGGATCATTCCGGGATTTCCCAAATGAACAATCAGAGGATTATCCGCCGGGCGGTTTTTGATTTTATAAATTTCTAAACAAGCGGAGAGGTTTCGGGAATCTGCTCCGATCCCATAAACGGTTTCGGTAGGAAATAGAACAATTCCCCCCTCTTTTAATACCTTTGCGGCAAGGGAGGAATCTTCTGTGAGGATCGTATTTTTACTTTTTGACAAGTTCCTCTGAGTTCTTAGCTTCTTCCTGACCTTCTTCTGGAGGAGCTTGTTTTACATCAGGAGTTGGAGAAACAGGTGGTTTCGCTTTTTGAACTGGAGGAAGTTTATTCGTAACCAATAATTCCAGATAATCGTTAATCCCTGGATCGTTATCGGACAACAACTGCCAGAAAGAAAATCCACCTATATCATAAGATCTTAATAGAGTCATTTTCTCTTCAAAAGCTTTTCTGTTCATGAAGAATGCTACACGGTCACAACCTTCCGATTTATACCAAATACTAGGATCCTCGTAGGTTTTTCCTTCATGAACCCAGCTAAATTTAGAAAGGTTCGTCCAAGAACCTGAGTTCTTATTATCCGCCAAGACCTGGCTGATATTTGTCGGTTGTTTAGTCACACCTAACTGTTGGCGTTTGAGAGCATCCGACCAATAAACGGATTTGATCTTAGCATTACAATTTAATGCCCAATCATATCCGTAAGTCGGGATCGCCATATACAATTTTTTAGCAGGAACTCTTTCTTTAGCGTATGTAATGATATTACGGATCCAAACATTCGGAGCCTGAGGTCCAGGTCCCGGATTTCTATACTTGCGAGGATGTAATTCGTAAGCCATTACCTTCACACGATCCGCATGCTTTGCTAAGAAAGCATAATCATGTGTCATCGGACCTCTCCAGTTTTCTGCGAAGTCCATATTAATTTTTTCTTTTAGACCCTTACATGCCTTTTGGCTGGTCTTTTTTGCGGAAGTTTTAGGGTGAACCGCGACTGAAAGAAGTTTTCCACGTTTATGGATCTCTTTAGAAAGAAGAACGATGAACTCTTCGAATTTTTCCTTCTTCTCACAGCTCATTCCTTCGTAATCGATATCGATCCCGTCGAAATTGTAAGTGTCTACTTCATATAGAATATTCTGGATATGTTTATCACGGATATCGTTACGTCCGTTCAATCCGATATTTTCAGAGATCTTCTCATTCTTATTTTCCCAACGGAAAATAGTAGGAATGATCTTCACTTTAGGATTTAGAGATTTAAGCTCTGCGACTCGGGCATGTTTCTGAGCGGAACCCCATAGAGAGTAAAGATCTCCGCTATTGGTTTCTCTTCCCTTAAAACCGTAGATAAAAGGATGGATTTCATTATAAAGATGAACCGTACGCTTCATTGCCTCATAATCTGAGAACCAAGTAGAAGCACGAAATGCTACCTCATCCTCAGTCTCTTGATTGGAAGAAGATGTAGTCGTTGTTCCTGACGAATTCTCAGACTCAGAAGAACTTACGTTGGAGTTCCACCATTTCTTCCAAGAATCCCAAGCGCCTTCCGGAGCCAATTCCAGCTCCGATTTCAAAGTAGTATTTTGAAATTGGACTGTTTGATTCTCTGTAGGAAGAGAAGCAGTTTTTGGATCTGCCTTTAAGGCTTGCAGGCCAAGATAAAAGGAAATTCCGGAAAGTACGAACCAGGTCAGGCTCACAAGGCTTGTTTGCCAGAGAGGCTGCTTTTTCGGTTGATATGGAACAGGACGGCTTAAGTCCTCTGGGGTGTAAGGTTCATCGTTTGGATTCATTTGAGCTCTATATATTTATCGAATCGCGGGGGCCAAAAGTAAAGCACCGACTGACTTCCAGTGATTTATACATGTTCTCTCTGTCAAACCTTTGTGGGTTTTGAGCCTGTTCTTTGATTGACAGAGACAAAATTCGCGAAATTTTTCCCAAGATGCAGTTTACCCGGCCCTTCAAACTTTTTTTCGTTTTAGGTTCCATCTTCATTACCTTTCTTTTGATGGCAGAAGTGACCGGCTCCAAATGGTTCCAAGTTGCGATAGGAAATAAGGCATTAACCATGACCTTAGGAGTGATCCCTTTTCCGATCACATTTATAGTAACCGACCTTCTAAATGAGTATTATGGAAGAAGAGGAGTCAGATATCTCACTCTTGTAGGAATGGTGATGATCGTCCTCGCATTCTTCCTTTTGCAATTGGATATGGCGATCCCTGCAGCGGGAAATTCTCCTGTGGACGATCACTCTTTTCAGGTAGTCTTTTTTAATACCGGCCAAGTCATTACCGGCTCCATTGTAGCCTACTTGATCGGGCAGCTCGTAGACATCCAAGTCTTCCATTTGATCCGAAAGAAGACTAAGAATAAATTATTATGGCTGAGAGCGACCGGATCTACGATCTTCTCCCAACTATTGGACTCTTATGTCGTTATCTTTGTGGCGTATTGGGGAACCTATGAGTTTGAGGTTTTAAATTCCATTTCTTATACCAACTTCTTCTATAAGATCTTCATTGCGATCGGGATCACACCGCTTATCTACTTAGCCCATTATTTGATCGAAAGGTATCTGGGAGAAGACGCTCATAAAATGGCAGAAGAAGCTCTCAAAGAAGGAAAAGAGGAAGTCCAACCTTATCCCGGCTGATTTTGGGCTTCACACTGAGATCACAGAGAACACGGAGTTAAGGTCGATTTAACAGTTAATATTCTCAGTGATCTCAGTGTCCTCTGTGCGAAATAATTTAATATATTTTCACGTTCACACAAAAACCACTGAGAATACTGAGTTTAGGGCGACTCGTTTTAATAATATAGCCAGATTCGGTTTTTCCAAGGATCCAAGTAAGAAGAGTATTTTTCTGTTCTGGATTCCTTCTCAAAGCCAAAGCTTAAAAGTTTCGTTTCGAAAGCGCTTACCTTCTCTTTTGTGAGCTTCCAAACTAAGGTCCCTGGTGAAACAGGGCATTCTTCTGTTTCTTTACTAAAAACCACTTTCTGATTTTCCGGGAAAACGACCTCGGCATGCCCCGCTCCTGAAACAATAACTTCTCCCCCGAAAAGATCCGAGTAAAGTTTGGCGGTAAGCGCACAATCCTCCGCTTTTAAGCTGGCTGCATAGAATCTGAGAGAGTCTTCTTTCATATTCCGGTCTAATCTCCAAAAGCCTAAGGATCGGCAGTAATTGGGTTTACGGCCCGATTCAGACTATAATTTTGGAGTTAGGGAAGTTTTCCAAGCATATGAACTCAAATTTGGATTTTGTTCGGATTTTCGACACCACTCTCCGAGACGGAGAACAATGCCCGGGTGCGGCAATGAGCGAGAATGAGAAGATAGAGATCGCACTCCAACTCGCCAAAATGAATGTGGATGTGATCGAAGCAGGATTCCCGGTATCTTCCCCGGTCCAGTTCCAAGCAGTTCAAAGGATTTCTAGAGAAGTAGAAGGTCCAATCATCGCAGCACTCGCAAGGGCAGTTCGCCCGGATTTAGAAGCTGCGGCAAAAGCAATCATACCGGCTCAGAAAAAAAGAATTCATACATTTATCGCCTCCTCCCCGATCCATATGAAATTCAAACTAGGAAAAGAACCTTCCGAAGTTTTAAAAATGGCGATCGAAGCAGTTAAGATCTGCAGGGACTTCGTAGAAGATGTGGAATTTTCTCCGGAAGATGCAACTCGTTCGGAGCCTGAGTTCTTAAGAGAACTTTGTGAAGCGGTGATAGAAGCAGGAGCGACCACGATCAATATTCCGGACACTGTAGGATATACTACACCATATGAGTATGGAGAACTGTTCAAGTTCCTGATCCAAAATGTGAAAGGAAGCGAGAAGGCAATCTTCTCCGCTCATTGCCATAATGACCTAGGACTTGCTACTTCTAATAGTTTAGCCGCAATCCTAAACGGAGCAAGGCAGGTAGAATGTACTGTCAACGGGATCGGAGAAAGAGCTGGTAACACTGCGATGGAAGAAGTGGTAATGGCTCTTAGAACTCGTAAGGATAAATTCGGCATCCAAACCAGGATACAAACAGAAGAGATCGCAAAGGCTTCTTATCTTGTTAAAACGATCACTGGAATGGTAGTCCAACCGAATAAGGCGGTTGTAGGAGCAAACGCTTTTGCTCATGAGTCCGGGATCCACCAAGACGGAGTTTTGAAGAATAGAGAAACCTATGAGATCATGACTCCTGAAAGTGTTGGGATCCAATCTAACAGAATGGTCCTCGGACGTCATAGTGGAAGAGCCGGCTTTAAAGACAGGATCGTTCGTTTAGGATTCAGCCCTCACCCGGAAGAATTAGAAGCAGCTTACCAAAGATTTTTGGAAATCGCAGACAGAAAAAAAGAAATTTTCGATGAGGATATCAGAGCATTATTTGCTGACGAGTCTAGAAAATCTTCCACAGATAAATTCGTATTAGAAAGTTTTCATGTAACAACCGGAACGAAGAGCACTCCTACTGCAAGTATCCGTTTATCTATTGAAGGGAAAACCCAGGAAGAATCCGCGACTGGAGACGGACCCGTGGATTCCATATTCAAAGCGATCCAAAAGGCAACTCTGAGTGGAGATGTAGAGCTTATTAAACTTGTCATCTCTCCAGTAACGGAAGGACAAGACGCACTTGCAGAGGCTTCCGTTACTTTAGAAAAACATGGAGAAAGAGTCGTAGGAAAAGCGAGCTCAACGGATATAATTGAGGCTTGTTCTCAAGCGTACATCTCCGCATTAAATCGTTTCTCTTTGAATTAAGAAATTTTGCCGAATCATGTTCGGTATCTATTTTCAAAATTCCTAGAAAAACCGTTGCCTTTTCTCATTTCTAAGAGAACCTTTCGTAGTAGAACGAGTGTTCTACTACTATATATAGAAAGGTGAACTGTGTGTCTTCTTTAGATATTTCCCCAATCTTTCGCCCGATTCACATCGGAGACGAAACAATTTCAAATCGTATCATCATGGGTTCCATGCACTTAGGCCTGGAAGGAATGCCGGAAACCGCGGATAGAATGACAGCATTCTATGGCAGAAGATTTGAAGGTGGAGTCGGACTCATTACTACCGGTGGAATTTCGGTTAACGCAGAAGGAAAAGGCTCCAATATCTTTTTCGATTTTCAAAAGGAAGAAGATTGTAAGGAACTAGAGTTAGTCGCTTCTGCTTTGAAGCCAATGGGAATTTTCTGCGCCCAATTATTTCACGCGGGAAGATACGCATACCATAGAGAACTTGTAGGAGCTTCCCCACTTCGTGCTCCAATCAATCGATTCATACCAAAAGAACTTTCTACGGAAGATGCTTGGAGAACCATCAGAGATTTTGGATCTTCTGCGTTACGCGCAAAACAAGTAGGATTCAGAGCTGTCGAAGTCATGGCTTCGGAAGGATACTTGGTTAATCAATTCTTCTCCGCAGTTACGAATAAAAGAACCGACGAATTCGGGGGAACTCCTGAGAACCGTAGAAAATTCGCGATCGAAACAATGAAAGAGGTCCGTAAACAAGTAGGACCGGGTTTTCCAGTAATCGTAAGAATGTCAGGGATCGATCTCATCCCTGGTAATCCAACTTTTGAAGAAGTGATCTCACTCGCACAAGAATTAAAAGCTGCAGGTGCAGATGCTTTAAATATAGGGATCGGTTGGCATGAGTCCAGAATACCTACGATCTCTCAGCTTGTTCCAAGAGGAGCCTGGGCAAAAATTGCAGGTAAAATAAAAACAGCAGTTCCTGGGATCCCGATCATCGCTTCTAATAGGATCAATATGCCGGAGACCATCATCCAAGTATTGAATGCTGGAGAAGCGGACATCGTGAGTATGGCAAGACCTTTCTTAGCGGATGCAGACATCGTAAATAAAATTAAAGAAAACCAAACGGAAAGAGTGAATACTTGCGTCGCATGTAACCAAGCCTGCTTAGATCATACTTTCAAAGAAGAAATGGTTTCTTGTCTCGTAAATCCTTCTGCAAATAGAGAATTAGAATGGAAACATCTTCCTCAGGCTAAAAAACAAAGGGTCGTAGTCGTAGGTTCCGGTCCCGGCGGAATGGAATCTGCAAGAGTGTCAGCACTCAGAGGACATGAAGTCATTCTACTCGAAGCTTCCAATCGTCTTGGTGGCCAGTTAAACCTTGCCGCTGCAATCCCAGGTAAATTCGAATTTTTTGAAACGATCCGATATTTCAAAAATGAACTTCCTATACTTGGAGTGGATATTCGTTTAAATACTAAGGCGGATCTGAAACTTCTGGATGAATTAAAGCCGGATGCGGTGATCTTTGCTACAGGAGTCTTACCTAGAAATCCAAATCTCCCGGGTATAGAGAAAAAACCTCATGCAAGTTATGTGGAGTTTCTAAACGGAACCTTTAAAGCTGGCTCGAACGTAGCAATCATCGGAGGTGGGGGCATTGGAGTGGACGTTGCCCATAAACTCACAGAAGAGAAAGATCCTGATATTCCTTCTTACTTCGATCGTTATAATGTAAACTCTTACACCGAGGCTCAGATTAAACCGGAAACTGCCCACAGAAAAGTTTCTATTTTCAGAAGAAATGGAAAAGTGGGTGCGGGTCTTGGAGCTACTACTTCTTGGGCACTTCTACAAGAATTACAATCCAAAGGAGTGGATTTTCTTTCTTCCCTCACTTATAAAGAAGTGAACGATAAAGGACTCGTGGTAGAGACCAAAAAGGATGGAGCAAAAACAATCGAATGCGATTCTATCATTCTTTGTGCCGGACAAACGAGCGATTCTTCTCTGTATGAAACATTCATAAAGGAAAGAAAAACTCCTGCGCATTTGATCGGAGGAGCAAAAGATTCCTCCGGAATAGACGCAAAACGTGCCATGTTAGATGGTTATTTAGCGGCAACTCGGATCGGTACCGAACAAAACTAAAAAAAGTACAATCACTTAGAATGATTTCATACCCGTCTCTTCGGAGGCAGGTATGAAATCAAAATTAAACATCTGCATAAGTTCCGTACTTCTAAGTCTCGGAACCAATTTTATCTTTCTTTCTTCCGATTATCTAGATCGGATTTTCGATCCGGATAGAGAACAATCCGAAAATCTTTGTACAGATCCAATCTCAATACAAGATGGTTGGGAAGTTTTCGGACGAAATGGTATACCATTCGGGATCTTCTCCATCCCTAGGAACTTTGCAGACCTAGGAGAAACTTCTTTAAAACTTTCTAAACATATTTCCATCCATGATATTCCCAACTGCAAAATAGCATTAAAGCTGGGTAAAATTTCAGAAAAAGCGAATGTATACTGGAATGGAGATTTGCTGATAGAAAGGCATGGGGATAATATTCACGATCCGGAACCCTATGATAAAACAAGGATCTACGACCAAATCCCAATCCAAACTGAGAATACACTAGAGATCTTTATCTTTTCGTATTTCGTAAATGAGTTAGGGATATTAGAAGGAAATCCAAGTATAGGAAATAGCGATCTGATCTATAAGACCCATTTTAGATCTCAAATTCTATATCTTATCCTGATTTCCCTATTTTCCTTTTTAGGAGCTTATCTTCTATTTTTAACGATCCAAGAAAGAAAATTAGAATCCCATTTTTACTTTGGAAATTTTCTCATTCTTTTCTTCTTATATTCTTTCTTTAAGGCAGAATGGAAATATGAATTAGGCTGGGATTTCTTACTTTCTAAAAAAGTAGAATATATATCCCTTGCACTTCTATTCCCAAGCTTCACAGCTTATTTCAGCAATTTCTGTAGAGGAAGAAATTCGAATTTAGAATTCCCTCTCGCTTTATGGAGCGGTTTTGTTTCCTTCCTATTCCTATACTGTTCAGATCCATTAGAATTGGACACACTGAATCGTTATCTTCTACAACCCTCCTGGATCTTGTACATTGTTATCTTATTAGTGAGTTTAAAAACCAGAATAGAACATCCGGATGGATACGGTTTTTTAGGAGCTATTCTTTTATTTTTAATATCGATCCTAATGGATGTCTTTTCCGCCAGAGGTTTCATTCTGATCCCTAAAACTTCAGGTTATTCACTTTTAGGTTTTATACTTTTTTGTTCCTTTCGGATCTCGGGGAGATTTGTGGAAATGAAAAATGAATTAAAACTATGGAATGACAATCTGCAAAAAGAAGTACTCTCAAGGACTGAAGAACTCAGAAATAGTTTAGACAGGATCCAAACCTTAAAATTAAAACAGGACGGCGACTATTTTCTCATGAGTGTTTTACAGAATTCTTTTCAGAATAAGATCGGATCCTTCGGGCCGTTTCGGATAGAAGTTTTCGTAAAACAATATAAATCATTCGAATTCAAAGGCAAACAATTGGAGATCGGAGGAGATACTGTATGTATGGAAGAAATCAAACTCCAGGGTAAAAAGTATTTAGCCGTCCTAAATGTGGATGCTATGGGAAAATCTTTACAAGGAGCAACCGGTGCACTCCTCTCTTCTTCCATGTTCAGGTCTCATATAGAATCTAGTTCTACGGGTTATTATACACCTGAAACTTGGATCGTTGCTTTATATGAAAAGATCCAGAGTCTATTTGAAAGTTTTGACGGAAATCTATTTGCTACCGGAATTCTTTCCCTAATGGACCCTGAAAATTCCACCATATTTTTCTTAAATGCCCAGCATCCTTCTTCTATTCTAGTTAGAAATAGGATCTCAGGATATGTGGAGAATGAAACATCCTACAAAATGGGGATCCCATTTGAAAGAGAGATCCCGAAAGTATATTCTATTTCCTTATTGGAAGAGGATGTTCTTATTTTCGGGTCGGATGGAAGAGAGGACTTAAGGACAAGGACTCCCTCAAGAGAGATCGAATCATTTTCCGAAAATTTTCTTTTAGAAGCGATCCATACGAATTCACCTATCAGTGATTTGACGGATCGAATGAAGGGATACGGAGATTATACGGACGATGTAAGTTTAGTACGTATCCATAGGATCCGGGAAAATGAAAAAAGGTCCAGAGATTTATGGAGAGAAACATCTAAACGAAAAAATCTTCAGAAAGGGATCTTACTCTGGAAACAGAATGAAAAAAGGGCAGCAATCGGAGTTTTTTCTAAATTAAGCATGGAAGATCCGAGAGATTTGGATATTGCATATATTTCTGCCTGGGCATTTTGGAAAATCGGAGATCTAGAAAAGGCAAAAGCATATTCCGAAAAACTGTTGTATAGAGATCCAAAAAACCATCAGAATCTTGTACTATTAGCAAAAATTTATTTTAAACTAGGGATCTCCAGTGATATAATACAAAGCTTGCTGGAGGGTTCTGGATTGGACGTGCAAAGAATGTTCAGTCCAACAGATAATTTTAGAAAGGTCTCCTAAAACATTCTCTAAACAAGCAGTTCGTTTAGCGGGTAAGATGCGACGAAAGTATTCTTTCCCGTTGACTTTTTGTGGGTATGTTTCTAAATGGAAACCGATTTAAAACAAAGCAAGGACCTTAGATTCCTCCAAATCTGAGAGGATTACTCAGAATGAAAGTATACTCAGCCGACAGAGTTCCGAACGCAGCGGAATATAACTTATATGTAACCGAGGGAAATTCCAAAACTAGGCTCAGTTTATTCGAGCCAGATCTTCCTGGGTATTTTGAATTATCCGTAAATGATAAAGTTCTAAAGTCTTTGGCTTATACAGTTCTACTGAATTATACCCAGGATAGAGAATTCGCGCTTCGAAATACGAATCGTTTCTTAAATTTCTTAAACGATATTATCCACCGGGATTCTTGGTTCTTTCTGGCAAACAGAGTGGAACAGTTTATTAAAGATGTGGAGAATTTCGGAGTCGAAATTTCTTACGACTTTTAAAATCCCGCCAAAAATCTGATTGTCCTAAGACCTTCCAAGAATATACTAACTTAAATTACGGTACCGGGAACTCCCCTCCTAACCGGTCATGGGCTTATCCCCTTTGGAGCAATAAATGAATCCTAGAGTAGTGACGTTTCACTATAAATTGACAGATAAAGAAGGAAACGAGATCGATTCTTCTCAAGGTAGCCACCCTCTTTCTTATCTGGAAGGGACCGGACAAATTATCGCCGGCTTAGAAGACGAAATCAAAAGTATGACCGCTGGAGAAAAGAAGGTTATTTCTGTCTCCGCTGACAAGGCATATGGACAAAAAAATCCTGAATTAGTATTTGATGTGCCTAAAAGCCAATTTCCGGAAGGGGAAGAATTGAGTGTTGGAATGATGTTCCAAACTGACGAGCCGGACACTGTTTATACAATCACAGACATTAAGGGAGAATCCGTAATCGTGGACGGAAACCATCCTTTAGCTGGTGTGGATCTGATTTTCGACGTGCAGATCGTAAATATCAGGATCGCAACTGACGAAGAAGTAAGCCACGGACATGTTCATGGTGAGGGGGGACATCACCACCACTAAGATTCGATGACTGCGTCCTTAGAGTTACTCAACGAAAAACAAAAGGAAGCTATCGAAACCCTAAACGGCCCCGTATTAGTTATAGCCGGGGCCGGAACAGGAAAAACTAAAACCATTGTCCATCGACTCTCAAAACTGGTAGAGTCCGGAATTCCCGCAGAAAATATCCTTCTTCTAACATTTACTCGAAAAGCAGCAAAAGAGATGCTTTCCAGAGCCGTCTCTCTTCTGGACAAACGCTGCGCCAGGGTCCACGGGGGAACATTCCATTCTTTTGGTAGCCATATACTTAGAAAATACGCTCCTGTTCTGGGATTTTCCTCTCAATTCTCCGTTTTAGACGAATCTGACACTTCCGATATTTTTCAACTCTTAAGAACGGAAGGAGATTATGCAAAACAGAAATCCAGATTTCCTTCTAACGATACCTTAATTTCCCTACTCTCCGCCTCCATCAATCGTACAAAGAGTTTAGAAGAACTTTTAGAAGCAGAATATCCTAAGTTCCTCGAACAAGAACCTCAGATCCGAAAAATATTCCAGGAATATGCAGAGTATAAAAAAGAAAGATCCTTATTGGATTACGACGACTTGCTAGTATATACAAGAGATCTATTAAACAAACATGAAACGGTCCGCAAAAAGATCTCTGAACAATATAAATACATCATGGTGGACGAATTCCAGGATACGAATCAGATCCAAGCCCATATCGCCTGTCTACTCGCATTAGATCACGAAAATATTCTAGTAGTCGGAGACGATGCGCAAAGTGTGTATTCTTTCCGAGGAGCAGACGTAAATGGTATATTCAATTTTCCGAAATTATTTCCTAAAACAAAAACGATCTATCTAGAAAGAAATTACAGAAGCACACCTTCCATCCTGAATCTTGCAAACGTAGTATTATCTAATTTCAGGGAAAAATACGAAAAGTATCTTTACACTAAGAATGATGATTTTCAAAAACCTGCTCTTATCGGATTCGCGGACGAATTAGAAGAAGCGGAGGGAATTGCCGATCTTATCTTAGAAAGAAGAGAAGATGGAGTCCCCCTCAAAGACATTGCTGTACTTTTCAGATCTGGTTGGAATTCTAACCAATTGGAATTGGTTCTCTCTCAAAGAAATATTCCTTTCTTAAAATTCGGTGGGAAAAAATTCGTAGAAAGTGCTCACGCAAAGGATTATCTTTCTCTTCTTAAGGTAAAAGAGAATAAAACGGATTCAGTCTCTTGGTTAAGGATTTTATTATTATTACCTGGAATAGGAGCGGCTAAGGCAAAATCGATCTTAACCGACCTAGAAAGATCAAGCGGCAATCTAGAAAAGATCATCTCCTCTTCCAAAGGAGCCACAGCATCCTATTTACGAGAATTACATCTTCTTTTGAGCGATCCAGAAAAAGATCTTAGAAAATTACTCGGAAACTTTATGGATTATTATTCTCCTTTATTGGAGAAAAAATATGAGGATTTTAAAAGAAGATTCGAAGATCTAAACGCATTTCTTACTCTTTCTCAAAAATACGATACACTACATGAGTTCTTAGTTGATATGAGTTTAGAAGGGCCAAGTAGAAGTCTGGACAAAATTTCTTCGGAGGAAGAAGACGAAAGACTGGTCCTATCCACGGTACATTCTTCTAAAGGTTTGGAATTCGATACAGTAGTATTATTAAATGTTTCAGAAGGTTCCTTTCCTTCCGGAAGGGGAGAAAAAAACTTAGAAGAAGAAAGAAGGTTATTCTATGTTGGGATCACCCGTGCCAAAAAAAAATTGGTCCTAACCTATCCTCAAATATCTCAGCAAAAAAATTCACAATACTTCAATCGGGTTTCCAGGTTTGTAGAAGAGATCAAGGAACCCGAAAAAGTTTTAGACAAAAGTTTCATTCAGAAAAAGGAAGAAAAGTCCCCTTCTTCTTCCGGAACAAGCCAATCAGATATTGAATCAGATGCCAGGAAAAGAATTAGAGAATTTTTCGGTTCCTGAAATCGAGGCTTCTTCTTCCGTAAGTTGGGAGGAAAGGATTATCTCCATCTGGGAATCTTTAAAAAATAGATCCAGAAAGTTCAAAAATTCAGAAGTTAAATCGATCGAGCTCAAATTTTATCCGTATAAGAACGGAAATCATTCTATCGGTTTTTATAATGGACTGATAACAGCCAAATTTCATTCTTCCTTAGAAACAGCGGACGAAACGGTTAAAATCGCATTTCTATCCTTACTCATCTCCAAATTGCTGGGTTTAAAACCGTTGCCAATTTGGAAAGAGCAAGTCGGGGAATTCCTACATTCTATCCCGGAGTCAAATTCCGGAAAATTTAAAAAACTAAAAGAGTCCGGCTTCCAATATGATCTAAGGGAGATGTTAGAAAGGATCTCAGAAGCGTATTTTCCTAAAATAGACGTAAAACTATTGGCGATCGGTTGGTCGGATCGTTTGGGAAAAAGAAGATTAGGAAGTTATGAAAAACAAAATATGGGGATCCGGATCAGCCCCATTCTAGACCATAAAGATGTCCCTTACTTTGTCTTGGAACATGTGGTTCACCATGAAATACTTCATCATATCCTCCCTACGAGAATGAAAAACGGCCAAAATTCCATCCACAGCCCTGAATTTAAAAGAAAAGAAAAAGAATACGTTAGATACAGAGAGGCAATAAATTGGTTGAAAATGGAATATCCTAAGTTCCTAATAAAGAACCAAAAAGAGATCGCTCATAGGCTTAAATCTGAATTTTACGGATAAACTTTTTATGCATCCGAATCATTTTGAAACGGTTTACATTCGAAAAAACATTATAGAAGAAGAACTTTCCAAACTTCTAAAGGAATTCTCCGGATTAAATTACAAAAATTTATCCGATTATGACAAAGGAGTTTATGACGGTTACACTCAAGCGGTGACCGAAGTTTTGCGAAAAGTCCAAACCAAAAGATAAACATACACCGCTTGTGGGCGCGGGTTTTGTTTTTTTCTAGCCAAATCATCCACTAATTCCGGGATTCAAGCAGTCTGTTCCGGTTTTCTTCTGTATCCAAATTATTGTTTTCTTTTTTGAAAATCGGTTTATGAATCGGATATGGTTTCGGCAAAGAAATTGTTTCTAGTTTTTCTCTTTTGCCTAAGTTCTATGCTCAAAGCTTCTCCTTTCGATTTTAATGATTTCTCCAGGTATACGGACCAGAATCCTTTGATACCGAATTATTCAAACTACTCTCCCAAAGCATATGGATCCGATTCTGTTCCCCTTCCGCCCGACCAGGCTTTGCAAAAAGAAAAGGATAATATAGAGACAAGAAGGTCTATGTTGGATTGGCATCAAAAACTCGGATTACTTACCTGGGGGTTTTGGCTTGCAACAAACATAGTCGGAGAACAAGCTCTATCCAATCTAAAAAGAGAATACGAACCGTTTGCAAATTATCTCTTACTTTCTGATCCTCAAAAGAACGCTCCACTTTATCTTGCTCTTATGAATGTTTCTCCTTGGGATTCCGAATCGAGTGGGAGTTCCCACGCTTCACTTGCTTATACTACTTTTACATTGTATTCGATCACTGCAGTACTCGCATTTTTCTCTCCTTCTAAAACGATCGAAAGAGAATACGGACTCAATACGATCTTCACTCATAAGGCAATGATCTGGATCCATCTACCTGCAATGTTGTCTATGCCGTTTTTAGGGGAAAAAATCTCAAAAGAAGGTCCATCTGCCGCGGAAACTATGAGAACAGTTGGCTGGGCCGCTTTCGGTGCGTTTTCAGTCTCGATCGCTGTGTTTTATTTTTAAAGGAGTATTTTGTGTTTCGAATTCTAATTTTCTCTATTCTTCTAATTTTAAGTTTTACGAATATACACTCGGAAGAGTTAAAACTTCAAGAAACCCAGATCCAGTTTATAGCAATTCATCCTTTTAAAACTGTGATCGGAAATTGCCCAGGAGCAAAAGTTTCTCCTCTATCCTTAAATAAAACTGCGGCAGGGATCCAGACCCCGAAATCCGTTCAAATAGAGATCCCAATCAAAGAGATCCGATCCGGAGACGAAAGTAGAGATGAACATATCCTAGAATTGTTAGGATACCCTACAATTTCTCAGATCAGTTTCACGAGCACATCAATTCAAGCCAATGGGGATGAATGGGTGATTTCCGGAAACCTGACGGTAAAAGGAAAAACAAAATTAATACAATCAGTCGCTAAATTGGAAGAAGATTCTGGTAAAACAATCCTCTCCGGAAAATTCCAAGTACTTATGAGCGATTTTGATGTAGAAAGACCGAGTCTATTATTTGCGACCGCAAAGGATGATGTCAGTATAGAATATAAATTTATTCTAAAACCTTAAAGCCTATTTTCCCAAGAGTCTTCTAATCCCATCTTCGAGACCATCCACGCTTAAAAAGAACATAGGGAATACTTTTTTTAATTCATAGATTGTTGGAGCATCCCAATATCTCTTCGGTTCCGGATTCATCCAAACCACTTCGTTAAAATGGGATTTAAGCCTCTTAAAACTATCTAAACCGGATTCAGGGTTTTCTGGCAGTCTTGTTTCTTGGCGGAACCTAGAGTGATAAAATCCGTAAGCAGGATCCAATAGTTCGTAAGGGGCCATATATGCATCGCCCACTATAATTACTTTTGTATCGTCTTTATGCTTTTTAAAAAGGCTCTTTAAGGGCACAGGGCGACGAAGATCTCCCTTAGGATAAACCGAATCGTAGATAGAATTATGAAAATAATAATATCCGAATTCTTTAAAATGATTCATCTGATGAGCGGCGGAAAAAAGTTTACTCACCCTTTCCGCGTATGGAGTCATACTTCCCCCGGTATCCATCAAAAGTAAAACTTTGATCCCGTTCTTTCGAGTTCGATCGAATACCAACTCTGGATCTCCAGCATTTCTACATGTAGCATCCACAGTCTTAGGAAGATGAAATTCAGGGATCCCTTCCTTTCTCAGATTCCTAAGTTTTTTTAAGGCGATCTTAATTTGGCGAACATCTAATTGTTCGTCAGTTCTGTATTCCTTGTATCTTCTTTCCATCGCTTGGAAAATAGCGGATTTTCCCCCACCTTCTCCGCCGATACGGACCCCACCCGGATTTTCTCCGCTATGACCGAAGGGAGAACTTCCCCCAGTACCGATCCATTTATTTCCACCGTGATGTTCCCCTTTTTGATTTTGGAGCCTGTCCAAGAACTCTTTCCATAATTCTTCCGGAGGGATCATTCCAGGCGGAAGTTTATTCGGATTTTCGAATATATTTGAAAGCCAATCCATCATTTCCTTTCGAAAAGTTTCTCTGAAGATCCCTCTTTCTCCGAATAATTCGGTAAAAACCTGATCGAATGCGTCGTAGTATTTTACATCTTTTACAAGACAAAGCCTTGAAACTCTATAGAATTCGTTGACCGAAAGAAATGTTCTATCCTTGGTCAAAGAATCCGAGGCTTTCAAAAAATCCAATAGTTCCACAGTGGAGATCGGTAAACCTGCGGATTTCAGTCTGTAGAAGAACGGGAAAAACAATGGAATCTATCTGAATAATTTCAGATCCTCTTCATTCTTAACTAGAGCACCAATATATGGGATCCTTTCATCCTCAGGTAATTTCGCACCCATATGGATTAGAATTTGGATCCAATCCAGTAGTTCACTTGTACCCGGCTTTTTTTTCATATCATCCATAGTACGGATCACATAAAAAGATTCTAAGGCTCTTTTGAGAAGAGAAGATTCTATATTCGGAAAATGAGAAGAAACAATATCCGCCATAAAAGAAGGTTCTGGAAAATCAATATAATGGAAGATACATCTGCGAAGAAAGGCAGCTGGAAGTTCTTTTTCGTTATTAGATGTGATGAGTGTTAGTGGTCTATTAACTGCCTTGATCTTTTTACCGGTTTCTTGGATAATAAACTCCATCCGATCCAATTCTAAAAGTAGATCATTCGGGAATTCTATATCCGCTTTATCTATCTCATCTATTAGAACAACGGAATGTTCGGAAGAAGAGAAAGCCTCTCCCAGAGCCCCCAAACGAATATAATTCTCTATGTTCCTGACTTTTTCTTTGTCTTCTGTAAATCTAGAATCGTTTAGCCTGGATACTGCATCGTAAAAGTACAAACCTTCTTTCGCAAGCGAGGTGGATTTAACATGCCAGGAGTAAAGTTTCTTCTTTGTCTTAAAAGAAAGATAATCCGCTAAAAGTGATTTTCCGGTCCCTGGTTCCCCTTTTAATAATAAGGGTCTTGCAGTGATCTCCGCAACTTGGACCGCCTCTTCCAATTCCTTGGAAAGAAGATAAGTTTCCGGTTTGTTTCTCTCTTCCGACATGTAAACTCCTAATGCCTAGGTTTGCGGATCCAAATTCTCTTGAAAGAAAATTTCCGGAAAACGTAGAAAGGATCAACCAGCGATATGGATCTCGGAAACTAAAATATCCGGAACCTTGATGGATGAATAACTATCGGAATATTCATTTGAGATCCCTTGGATCTTATGAAGAAAATCAAAGTAGTTCGTATTCATAGTGATCCGATCCACAGCATGTTCCGGCTTCCCGTTCTTATAATAAATGCCTTGGATCCCAATAGAAATTTCACCGGAAACAGCACTACATCCGGCTCCGCCTTCTAGTTTGGTGACAAAAATACAATGTGAATCTTTCTCGAGTAGTTCCTGTCTAGTTTGATTTCCCAAAGGAACGATCATATTCGAAAAAGAAGTCCCGGCTCTACCTGAATAAGAACGGACTCCGTGACCTGTCGGAGAAACATTATCCTTCTTAGCGGATTCCAAATTATATAAATAAGATCTTAGAACGCCGTTTTCCAAAACTTTGGTATGAGCAGATGTAGGAATTCCTTCCGCGTCCACGAGCCTGGAACCTGGATAATCCGGGATATGAGCTTCACAAGAAATACTTAATATTGGAGAAGCCACTTGAGTGTTAATTTTCCCGACTAAACGAGAAGATCCTTTTTGGACCGCATCTGCGAAATAAGGAGAAGAGAACATCCCGAAAATTTGAGGACTGATACGATTTCCTAAAACGATCGTATACACCCCGCTCGGCAAGGGTTTTGCTCCTAAAAGTTCAGTTCCACGATGAGCCGCTTCTAATGCTATATATTTAGGATCGAATTGAGAAATGTCCCGACCGGAACGATAATAACTTCCCATCTTCTTAGCATCTGCTTCTGAAACAACGAGTCCGGTCCCGCAGTATGCCACGTTGGAATCTTTTTTAACGAATACACCTTTAGAGTTTGCGATCAAACTTTGGCTACTACTCTTTCCAACTCCAACATGTGGAACATTCTCCACTCTTTTATCAGAATCCCAAGAAGCCTGGTCTAAAGAAAGACCTAACTCTCTCATCCAAGCAAAATCCAATTTTTCTAATTCAGGATTATAATGTTTTAAGTCCACTTCTGCCAAGGACTTCGGACTTGGTAGTTCCATATCCAACGGATCCGTGATCTCGGTTTGATCCATTGCATCTCTAACCATTTGGGAAAGAGCTTCTTTGCTGAATCTTTCGCTATAAGAATAACCTGGACGAGAATTGTTCAGGACTCGGATCCCAACACCTCTAGAGCGTGAAGTTTCTGTAGAAGTAATCCTTCCTTTAAAAACTTCTATACCTATATCTTCAGAATCGGTTGCGATGAGATCGAACGAATCGATCCCATATCTTTTTCCCTCTTCAAGAACGAACCCGGCTGCTTGCTCTAAATTCATTATCTTCCCCCCACTAGGATCTCATCCACTTTCAGAGATGGTTGTCCTACTGTAACCGGGATAGATCCGGAAGAAGCACCGCAGGTTCCTGCAGCAAGTTCCAGATCCTTTCCTACCATGGAAATTTTTGGAAGGATCTCATGTCCTTTTCCGATGAGAGTTGCACCTCTAACAGGTTCAGCGATCTTTCCGTTTCGGATCACATACCCTTCTTCAACCGCGAAATTGAATTCGCCAGTTGCAGGATTTACGGAACCGCCACCCATTCTCTTCGCATACAATCCGAAATCCACAGAAGATAACATATCTTCTACAGAATCCTTACCTGCTGCAATGTAAGTGTTTCTCATTCTGGATACTGGTGCGTATTGATAAGACTCTCTTCTTCCGCTCGCAGTTCTTGGAGATCCGGTTTCCATCGACCCGATCCTGTCTGCTAAGTACGCCTTTAAGATTCCATTCTCGATCAATAATGTCTTTTGGGTCGGCATTCCTTCATCATCTATATTTAAGGAACCGTATTGCTCCTCGATAGTACCGTCGTCGTAAGCAGTCAAACAGGATTGAGCAATTGACTCTCCTAGTTTCCCAACAAAAGGAGAAGATTTTTTACGAATGGCTTCAGTCTCTAAAGGGTGACCGCAGGCTTCGTGGAAGATCACTCCACCAAAACCATTTCCCATGATCACAGGCATTTTTTTACCTTCTATATAGCCTGCATCCAACATGAATAACGCGCGCTCTCCCGCTTTTCTGGCCAGATCCTCTACGGAAAGACTTTCGAAAAATTCAAAACCTTTTAATGCTCCGGGTGATTCACTTGCTACGAATCTTTCTCCCTGATTTTCCGCCGTTACAGAAAGGAAAAATCTACTTCTGACACGTAAGTCTTCCACATACAAACCTTCCGAGTTTGCGATGAGAACATTCGTGACTATATCGGAAGCACTTACTCCTACTTGAATGATCTTAGAAGAAACTTTTCTGGCAACATGATCCGCTGTTTGTAGGAGCTCCAACCTTCTAAACGGAGGAACTTTCCTAGGGTCATGTATATTTTTGGAAAAAGAATATTTGGAAGAACTACTAGGAAGAGTAAATACGCCTGAATTTGCGGCAGCTTCTCCCCTTGAATCCGCTAAAAGATTGATGAGTGAAAGTAAATGTTCCTGATCATCATTACTTGTATACGCGTATAATACATCGGTTCCATAGATCAATCTGATCCCAATCCCGTAGTCCGTAGCTGCAAGGGACTGTTCGATCTTTTGATCTCTAAGCGAGATGGAAGAATTCCTGGATTCTTCTTCGTAAATCTCTACGAAGTCTGCCTTTCTTCTTTTACCGGCGTCTATCAGAGTTTCTATATTGGATTGATTCATAACCTTTTACTTTAGACAGAAATTTTTTGAAGAACAACGTATCCGAAAGAACGAATCATTCGAATTTCGGAAAAGGGATCCCGACCGGAGCCGTGGCAAGTCCTTCGAGTGCCAAACGAATATACTCAGGTCCTTTGATCTCTTCATATCTGGGCACCAAATGAAAATGCATATGAGCTACTTTCTCCGCAACCAGCACAGTATAGATCTTGGGAGGAGAATACTTCTTCTGGATCCAATCCGTCGCGAATTGAAGTGCATTTCCCAAATCTCTGAACTCTTTAGGGTCCCAGTCAGAATACTTTTCTCTATGGGAAATAGGTTCAATGTATAAATATCCCGGAATTTTTTTATCTTCCGGAGCATGACGTATGATGAATGAGGAGTTTTGATGAATGAGGCCAGGGATCTTTTTGCCTCTATGTACGGAACAGATCGGGCAATCTTCGGAAACGACTAAGGTCTTCTCCGCCAAATCAGACCCCACTTCCTTGAGAAAGATAGGATTTATACTTTTCGTATACTCGAAAGATATAATCCCGATCGGAGCAGAAACGGATAATACATCTATAAAAATGATATCTTTCCAAATCCTTTCTTTCTCCGTTCTCGTCGGATTTATGCTCTCTGAGTAAGGACTTTAACATTCCCAAAAATAAGGACCTTTCCTTACGATTATAGCCTTCTTGGGAATAACGCACCCCTTCCAGAATATTCACAAACTTGTCCGCAGAGGCAAGAAAGGAATCGGGAGAAGCTAAGAACTCAGACTTCTCCTCATCTGAGAATGTGGATAAATAATCATGGAATAAGGTAAGTTGGATCGCCTCCACGAGAGACTGTGTCTTTGCCTTTGTCTCGGTATAAAAAGGAGTTTGGATGCTATATTCCACAAAATCCTGCCAGGAAGATTTGGTGGTTTGGATCTTATGAAGTTCTAGGAGGCTCATATTTTTAAAGCTTTTCAGTTCGGGGTTTTCGATTATGGTTTGAGTAATACAGGATAAAAGCCGTTCATGTCAAAGGTTTTCCGCATATTCCTCTCGCTTTTCTTTCTTAGCTTTCCATTCCATTTGTACGCCTCCGAAAAATCTACGGACGAGTTTTGGAATTCATTCTTAGAATGGTCCGGACATCCGATTCTTGCTGAAGAAAGTACAATCCGTAGCCTAACCACGGAATACATCCAATCTCTTAGAAAAGAATCCGAACAAAGTATAGAATTCCTTCTAAAAAACGATCTAAACCCGAAGAACCAACAAAAGACTAAATTTGATAAACTAAAAAAAGATCTACAAAGTTTAGAACTTTTTGCAGGAGTCCAGATCCAATTCCCTGGAAAAAACTGGGAAACCGTATTTTTCGAAGGTGAAACCTTCCCAGATTCCTATTACGAATTCGAATCAAACTCGGTAAAGATCAGATACTTGTTTGCCAACCTTCCTTATCGGCCTCTTCCAGCCTGGGGAGAATTGAAACTCCAGGGAAACTTCTTACTTTATTCGGGATCCGGAGCACTTCTTCTTTATAAAACAAACCCGGGGTTTCCGCTCAAAGACCTGGACATCAGAGAGATCCGTACATTTTACGAAGAGAATAAGAAACACGGGGGAAATGTAAAAAACTTCTCCGAGAAAGGAACGGAACTATTCTATTTTCCGAATCATAACCTAACTCCATTCTATATATTACTTCTCTCTAAAATAGGATTGATATTCATCTCGTTCATTATATTAATCTTATATACAGGAAAATTTTGGAGCTTCCTTTCCGAACAGACTAGAAGGAGCCGTAAGGCTGAAGCTTCATTTTTAGAGGATAAGGAGAAGGTAGAGAACGAGTTTTTGACCGATTAGGCCTCGTTTTTCTCCCCCAAATCCACTTCAAGCATATTTACTATACAAATATTTGCATTTTTTTCATCCTCACTTCCATTTTTTGGGTGACATAAGAAGGATTTAGAAAGAAACTTTTCCCAGGGAATCGAAAGGTTTTTTAGATCCGACCTTAAATTTGTCCGGGACTAAATGTATCCTTCGTATTAGAAAAGATTGGATTCCCTAAAAAGTACGCGCAGTTTTATCAGAGGGGGAACCGGTTCTTGGCAAGAGAAGGAGCTAAAGAGTCCATGAAGAAGCAAAAAGAAGAAGCGTTGGACGATTCCAAACGCCAGGCTATTGATCAGGCAATGACCCAAATCGAAAAACAATTCGGTAAGGGATCCATTATGCGTTTAGGAGCGGCATCTGCAAGTGTAGTTGCACCTGTAATCCCAACCGGGTCCTTAGATCTGGATATCGCCCTTGGGATCGGTGGCTATCCTTTAGGAAGGATCGTGGAGATCTATGGTCCAGAGTCCTCTGGTAAAACGACACTCACCCTTTCCGCAATTGCCGAGTGCCAAAAGAAAGGCGGGGTTGCTGCATTCATCGATGCAGAGCATGCCTTAGATCCGGCTTACGCTAAAAAATTAGGCGTAAATCTAGAAGAGTTACTCGTATCCCAACCGGACAATGGAGAAGAAGCATTAGAAATTTGTGAATCTCTAGTCCGAAGCAATGCGATCGATATTGTGGTTGTGGATTCGGTTGCGGCCTTGGTCCCAAAAGCGGAGATCGAAGGAGATATGGGAGATTCTCATATGGGTTTGCAAGCGAGACTTATGTCCCAAGCGCTTCGAAAGCTGACTGGAACTATTTCTAAATCCAAAACCGTTGTAGTATTCATCAACCAGATCCGTATGAAGATCGGTGTGATGTTCGGTTCACCGGAAACGACTACCGGTGGAAACGCATTAAAGTTTTATAGTACTGTTCGTTTGGACATCCGTAAGATCGAAACTCTCAAAGAGAAGGAAGAAGCCACCGGAAACAGGGTTCGTGTAAAAGTTGTAAAAAACAAAATGGCACCACCTTTCCGTCAGGCGGAATTCGACATAATCTTTAACACAGGAATTAGTCGAGAAAGTTCTCTCGTTGACTTGGCGGTAAAACACGACATTATTAGCAAATCCGGGGCCTGGTATTCCTATAATACCGAGAAGATAGGCCAAGGAAAAGAAGCTGCTAAAGAATACTTAAAAGCAAATCCGGAAACCGCCTTCCAAATAGAAAATATGGTAAGGGATTTAAATGGATTACCTCCTTTAGCATCGGATGGAAAACCAATTCCTGCTCCGCCGTCCGAAGAAGCTCAAAAAGCAGCAGGTTAATTTTACTACTGGCTTTCTTTTTAGAAACCATTGACCGCCGGATGAGAACTCATCCGGCGTTTTTTTATTCCAAGCCTAATCCCGATTTTTAGGATTGTTTCAAGCACTAGTAAAAGGAAACCACATGTCAGAGATCAGCATCATCGGAGCAGGCGGATTTACAGGAAAAGAACTACTTAGCCTACTCTCCCGCCATCCAAAATACAAAGCGGTGCATGTAACTAGCGATAAACTAGCAGGCAAATCTCTATCCGAAGTTTTTCCGGATCTAGTTTCTCCAAAAGATTTAGTCTTCAAAAAACATGAGGATGAGGTGCCTAAGGGTTCACTCGTAGTTTTAGCTGTTCCAAACGACGCGTCCTTAGAACTCACTCCTAAATTTTTAGATAAAGGCCATAAGGTCATAGATCTTTCCGGAGTGTATCGTCTTCATAATCAGGAAAAATTCGAGACCAATTATAAACTCAAACATACGAGCTTCTCCCTAACAGATAAAGCGGTGTTTGGGATCCCCGAAATTTTCAGAGATAAATTGAAAGGTGCAGACTTTGTTTCTAACCCAGGTTGTTTTTCCACTTCCGTAATTCTTTCCCTATACTTTTTAGGGAACTTAAGAAAACAGATCAAACCTAGGATCGTTGCAGACTGTAAATCCGGGATCAGCGGTGCAGGCGGAAGGACAGAAGATAGCGGTTATTCTTTCAATAGTGTATACGAAAATTTTAGAGCGTACAAAATTCTAAGTCATCAGCATGAACCTGAGATCCAAGAATATTGTTTCGCAGGATCAGGGCTTCCAGAACCTGAAATTCTTTTTGTTCCTCACCTTCTTCCAGTATATAGAGGAATTTTATCTACGATCTACTTAGAGGCAGAATCTGAAAATCTTCCTCTTCTCGAGACATTGATTGAAAACACTAAGTCGGAACCCTTTATCCGGATCCGCAAATCTCCAGAAGAGATCGATCTGGCGAAAGTGAGCGGAACCAACTATCTGGACATCTCTCTCAAACAAAGAGGCAAAAATATTACAATGGTAGCTGCCTTGGATAATTTAATGAAAGGAGCTGCAAGCCAGGCTCTTCAAAATATCAACTTGATGTTGGGTGAACCAGAATCTCTTGGATTACTCCATTAATTCTTATGGAAAAAAGAAGCATCTATCATTTAGTCCGGGACTCTTGCATCCATTATAAGGATAGGCCTTTCCAATGGATCTGGGATGAAAAACTAAAAACATTTACAGGTGTTTCTTATTCAGATTGGTTTACGAACGTTGAAAACCTCTCCGGATTTTTTAGGACCAAAAATTTACAAAAAGGAGATAAGGTAGGTTTATTCTGCGATAATCGTACAGAATGGGCCTTATGCTCCTTTTCTGTCATGTGTTCCGGAGGAGCTGATGTTCCAAGGGGTTGTGATGCAAGTGAAGAAGAGATCTTCTATATTTTAGATCATACGGAAGCAAAGATCGTATTTATTGAAAAAGAGCAGGTACTCATAAAACTTACCAAAGTTTTAGATAGACTTAAATCCTTAGAGACAATTGTTCTTATTGAATCCGAGGAAAATTTTCCATCCTTAGAAAAGTTAAAAACCTCCAAACCAAAATTAGAATTTTTAGATTTGGAAACTGCAATCTCTCAAGGAAAACATTGGATCGATAAGAAAGGAAAAAACCAGCTCCATTCTATCGGAGATTCTTTAACCGAAAACGATTTAGCTACGATCATTTATACTTCCGGCACAACAGGCGTTCCGAAAGGTGTAGTATTAAAACATAGATCCTTCACTTGGACAATCGATCAGTTGCAACAATTCGTTCCCGCGAACTATTCGGACCGAGTCGTAGTATTTCTTCCTCCTTGGCATATCGCCGAAAGGATTTTAGAAACGGCACTTCTTTCTTGGGGAGCCTCACTCGCCTGCTCCAATGTTTCCGGGCTTACAAGGGATTTTGAGATCATCAAACCAACCGTTTTAGTTTCGGTTCCTAGAGTTTGGGAAGCCTTGTATAGAAGGATCTGGGATAAGGTATCCAAAGGTTCACCTGCAAAATATACGATCTTTAAAACGGCAGTTCAGATCGCAGAAACTTATAATTCATTACAAGATACGATTAGCGGAAATTACTCAGAAACTGGGGAAGAAAATAAGGAGGAGAAGCTGACTGATTTCTTAGTGGCTGGGCTTCTTCTTCCGGTCTTCTACACTCTTAATCTTTTAGCCCAGAAAATTTTAGAGCCTGTCCGTTCTCTTTTTGGCGGAAAACTAAGATACGCATTTTGTGGGGCTGGAGCAATGCCTCCTAAGATCCAATTCTTCTTTCGATCCATGGGGATTCCGATTATAGAAACGTATGGAATGACTGAGACCACTGGAATGGGAGCCTTGGGAAGTTTTCCAATCCCAAAAACAGGATCGATCGGCCCCGTGTTTCCTGGAGCTCATATTAAATTAGTAAATGAGCAAGGAGCGGTTGTAACCAAATCTGGAGAAAAAGGGATCGCTTGGCATAAGGGTCCTCATGTTACTGCTGGTTATTATAAGAACGAAGAATTAACCCGTTCCAATTTTTCGGACCATTGGTTTAATTCCGGGGACTTGTTCGTTTGGACAAAATCGGGAGAATTAAAATTTGCGGGAAGAGCAAAAGACACAATCGTCCTTTCTTCCGGAGAAAATGTAGAACCTGAACCTATCGAAGGTAAAATTTTAGAAACAGGCTGGGTGCTAACAGCCGTTGTACTTGGCCAGGACCAGAAGTTTTTGGCGGTATTACTTGTGCCTGACTTTTCCAAACTCAGGGAACATTTCTCTTCCCAAGGAATTTCTCTCCCAAACGATAATTCTGCTCTCGTCCAAGACCAAAATGTGATCCGGTTCTATAAAGATTTAATCAAAAGCACCGTTTCCGAAAAGAATGGATTCAAAAATTTCGAAAAAATTGCAGATTTCCGCCTACTCGACAAAGAATTCGAAAAAGGAAAAGAACTCACGGAAACTATGAAAGTGAAAAGAAATAAGGTTGCAGAACTCTATGCGGATCTGATAAAAACGATCTTCTTCTAGTCCATGAGCAACCTAAATATCCAGGATATTCTTTTCTGCGCTGCCTTTTCAGGAGAAATCGACAAACTTAAATCCGATCCCAGGATCAAAGTTTTTGAGGCGGGGATCGGGGAATTAGAAGCTGCAATCAATCTTCAAAAATATCTTTCCGACCCAAATACCTGGAAGCCAAAAGCGATTTTTGGGCTTGGTTCTGCGGGCGTTTATAGTTGGATCCCAAGAAAGGACTGGGAAGGTAAATTCGGGATCTCTAAAGTATTCGCAAATTACCAGATCGCATTCCTGGATAAAAAGATCCGCCTCCCGGAAACAATGACCTTCAGATATGAATTTCCGGAACTGAATTTTCCTTTCGAAGGAAATGATTTTGTGGAATCGGCTACCAATGGGACTGGATCAGTTACCTTAGAAGATTTAAGTCCACGCGCCTTAGAAAGGATCAAAGGGGAAGCATTAGGTTTTGAAAATATGGAGGCTTTCGGCCTTGCGAAGGTTGCTCATCTATTTCAAATTCCCTTCGGAACCATCTTTGCACTTACAAATAAGGTAGGTCCAAAGGGAAGTGAAGAATGGAAACAATCCTGGAGAAAACATTCAGATAGACTCCAGGAAAAGATCATAAGTTATCTTTGATCATTTTTCTGCGGGGAAAAATAATTTTCGGATATCTCCTATCGCGGCTTCCGCTTCTAATTCACCCTTCTTTATAATTTCTTTATATTTACCGAAATCCGTAAAAGCGAATTCCTCTATATGTAGGTTGATAAATAGATCCATTTTCTCTTTTCTGAGTTTTGTGATCTCTCTACCTTCTAAGGTAATCGCCCTCGCCATAATTTTTAGGATTGGAGGATAGGTAATATCTTCCCAAAGGTTTTTGAAAAAGGATTTTCCTGTTACCTTTCTATCCTCAAGTAAACGAACGATCCCTTCGTCTCGTAAAGGAGATACGTTTACGGATAAGATCACATCCGCTCCTTTTCTACGGATCAAATTTTCAGGCACATTATTAATTACACCACCATCTATCAGTAGATGATCTCCTTTGAATACGGGTGGGAACATTCCCGGCAAACTCATTGCGGCTGCGAGAGCTTCCCAGATAGGCCCTTGGTCCATTACATATTCTTGCCCACTATGTAAGTCTACTGCGGATGTAGCAAAAGGAATTTTCAGATCTTCTATCAACTGTGTCCCAAACGCATCTTTTAACATCCGCAACATTCTTTTTCCTTTGAAGAATGAGATGAGAGGGATCGTAGGATCGAAAGGTTTTTCTATTCCTCCGAAAAACTTGGCGATCATTTTAAAAATGGAATCCGCAGTTTCTCCTCTTGCATATAATGCGCCGATCACTGCTCCAAAGGAAGAACCGCTCACAAAATCAAATCGGATCCCTTCTCTTTCTAAAACTTTTAAAAGGCCTACATGTGCAAGTGCTCTTGCTCCTCCCCCACCTAAGGCAAGTCCTCTCGTGCGAGATACTAGGTATCTTGCGAAAGTTTCTCCCTTGTAGAATATCTTCTGATTTGCGGATTCTTCATGTTTTCTTAATCCGTTCTCTGAAATGATAATGCGAGAAGTCCTACCTGAAAAATTTCGGATCCTAGGTTCCCAATATCCCAAGATCTCTGATTTCCTTTTTAAATTTCTCTCCGGTTTCTCTTCCCAAAAAACGATCTGATCACACTGCTGCACGAGTTTATCTAGTTCTGGTTGTATTTCCGGATTTTTAAAATATAGATGAAGTATGGAGGATTTTTTTCTAAGTTGTGCGATTGTCCGGATCATTTCGGATACTGACTTACCTTTGAAAGTATCCATCCTTAAAAGGGAGACATGGCCTTCGTGGGACTTCCTACCGTTATCTACGATGGATTCCAAATGGACTTTAAAGTCCTCGACTTCCTCGATCGGGATATGGCATACGAGCCTTCTAGGAGAATGATTCTGGTTGGAAGTATCTTCCATCACTTCCCTCATCCTCATTCCCATGAGCCTCATCAAATTCTGAGAGAGAACTTTCTCTTTGGCTGCAAGTTTTAGAAAATAATCTCCATCTAAAACATAAAGTAGTGTATCTAAGATCGCAGTTGCAGAACCCGTATGAGCCGATCGAGTAAGAACGCTATTTTCCGCGAATACGTCCCCTTCTCCCAAATAGCGGACTGTTTTTCCGGCTTCTCCCAAAGAGATCATCACCTCTCCGTGTCGAATAAGGTATAACTCCTTGGAAATTTCACCCTTATAATAAATGACTGTATGATTATGAACGTTTCTTTCTTCGATATGTCCGAAAAGTAGGACTAATGTTTTTCTCGGGAGCCCTTTGAACAAGGGGATTGACGCTAAAAATTGCAACGCTTCCGGAGGAACTATTTTTTTCATGCGGGCAAAATCCTAACCTGGGAAATATATTTTGTAAAGCGGATATAGATCGTAATCTAGTATTAGCCGACGGATCAACAACCAGGAAATCCTCTTGATTTTTGGTCTATTGCCTAAATTCTAGCTCCGATGAAGTTAGAATCGGCTAAAGTGGTAGAGATTTTTAAAAATTCCGTCTCGGACTGGCATAAACAGGAAGCCAGCTCTCCCAGTCCCTTTCCAGAATCCTCCTTAGAGTCTCTTTTTTATCAAAAAAACCAAATAGATACCATTCAATGGCATGTGGAAGATGAGATCCGCCGCCCTGACCTACCGGATAGAGAACTAGTACAATTTAAAAGAAAGATAGATGCCTTAAATCAAGAAAGGACCGACCTAGTCGAGCAGATTGACGATCATATTTCTGCGATGTACAAAGACGTGGTTAAGAAGCCAAGTGCGAGAATGAATTCTGAAACTCCCGCTTGGCTTATAGATAGGATGAGTATCCTGGAACTGAAGATCTATCATATGCAGGAACAAACTGAAAGAAAGGACGTAAGTGCGGAACATATCCAAACTTGTAAGAACAAACTTACGGTCTTACTCGAGCAAAGATCCGACCTTTCCAGATGCCTGGACGAACTTTTGGACGATCTTTCCAAAGGTGATAAATTCTATAAAGTGTACAGACAAATGAAGATGTACAACGATAAAAATCTAAATCCGTCCCTTTATACAAAGCAAGCATGAATCTTTTGGTACTACGATTCTCTGCAATGGGAGATGTCGCTTTGATGGCGCCTGCTCTCATTGCGGTCGCTGCAAAATACACAAATATACAGTTAACCGTGGTGACTCGTGGGAATTACGCCCCATTTTTCTATAATATTCCGAACGTTCATGTGATCGGGATCAATTTAAAAAAATATAAGGGACTATCCGGCCTATACCGCTTATTCAAAGAATTGAACAAATTAGGTCCTTACGAAAAGATCGTAGACCTTCATTCCAGTGTACGTTCTCGATTTATCAGTTTCTTTTTTTGGATCCGTGGTGTTTCCGTTTTTAGAATCATCAAAGGTCGCAGAGAAAAAATGCGCCAAATCCGACAAAAGCGTAAGATCCTAAAAAAACTTCCTCATACTGTAGATAGATATCTAAAGGTTTTCGAAAAAGCAGGATATCCAGCGACAGTAAGAAAAGGTCCTTGGATCAATGTGGATCCCGAGTCTAAAATTTATGCTAAGGATTTCCTTTTAGCAAGAAAAATAGACAAGAAGGAAGGCCTTTGGGTCGGTTATGCTCCTTTTGCAGGTCATAAATTGAAAGAATGGCCTTTGGAAAAAAGCCTCTCACTTTTAAGATTATTAAAGGATGAATTCCCGAATATTAGAATTTTCTTATTCGGTTCTTCCCAAGAAGCTTCCATGATGGAAGAGTGGAGAAACGGGGACCAATCCATTACGATCGTGTCCGGTGGTAAACTAGGAATACGAGGAGAACTTGGGATCATGGAAAGAATGGATGTGATCATTGGAATGGATTCTTCCAATATTCATATCGCCGCTCTTTTAAAACGCCCTGTGATCGCACTTTTCGGAACAACCCATCCCCTATCCGGTTTTGCACCTTTCGGTCAGGAAGACACTGGAGTTTTACAAATAGAAGATCTGACATGCAGACCTTGCAGTATTTACGGGAACACTACTTGTTATAGAAAAGACTTTGCCTGTATGGAAAGAATTACTCCTGAAGACGTGATCAAACGGATCAACATCATCAAGAATATTAACACATTGTTTTGATCAGCCTAAAATCCCGAAAGGGTCCAGGGAGAAAATAGTATTCAGTATGGATCTTTTTTTCTTCTTATTCTTTTGATCCGCAACGGATTTATAAACTTCTTCCATTCTATCTACGCAAGATTTCATTTCATGATTTTGAGAGATCTTTAAGGATTCCTTAGAGAAAGAAGCATACATTTCCGGGTTTTCCAGGATTTTGATGGTCTTCTCCGCGATATCCTTTACATCGAAAGATTTCGCAATAAAACCATTTACACCGTCATGTATCAATTCAGGGATCGCAAACGAATCTACTCCCACGGCTGGAAGTCCGCAAGCAACGGATTCTAAGATCACAAGTCCTTGTGTTTCCATTGTAGAAGCGGTTAAGAATAGATCATAATTTGGATAATGATTCGGCAATTCCGCTCGATCTATAAAGCCAGTGAAAGTTACCGATTGCTCTATCCCTAATTTTTGAGCTTGGACTTTCAAGGATTGAAGGGCCGGCCCATCCCCTATAATCGTCAAGGTCGCAGAAGGGATTTTATCTATGATCAGCTTAAACGAATTGATCACCACATCGCAATTTTTCTCGTAGGAGATCCTACCCACATGAAGAAGTTTAGGACTTCCAGAAAGTGTTTTAGGACTACCTTTGAATTGAGATAGATCTAATCCGTTAGAGATAACAGCAACCGGCTTTTTTAAACCGAACTCTTCCAATTGTTTTTTGATCAGATGAGAAGGAGAAATGATCAGATCACAGCGATCATATAAATTATTCGTGATTTTTAAGATGATCTTCTTACGGATATTGAACTTATCGAATTTTTCGAATTTGACGAGATCCTTAACTTTGATCTTCTTATTCAATTTTCCGATCCTCATGAAAAGTTTATCCAATTTGAGAAGTCGGTAAAAAGAAAGATACATGTCCTGCTCGGACATCAGAGTATGATAGGTCCCTATACTCGGGATCCCGTATTTTTCAGTGGCATTAATTCCGTATACTCCCATAAGACCTGGAGTATGGATATGCACTAGATCAGGCTGGAATTCCTTGATTGCCCTTTTGATCTTGGAAGGAGAAGGCAAAACCACTTTAATATCCGGATAACTCGGCAAGTATCCGCTTCTGAATCTTTCTAGACGGATCTTATCACCCATCCGATCGAAATCGCCTTCTCCATATCGAGGGCAACAAATCAAAAACTCATGTCCTCTTTCTGCGAGAGCTTCCGCAAAATTTCTCATCGAAATAGCGACTCCGTCTATTTTGGGTAGAAAGGTGTCCGAAAAATAAAGAATCTTCATTTAGGTTCCTAGCGCGAAACCAATCTCTATCATAAGAAGGATTTTACCACTCCATTCCAGGAATTTGGTCGAAAAATAATCGAATTTACAAACTGGATATAAGTTAGATTCTTTCCTGAAAACTATCCTTTTCAATGAACGAGTTTTTTAAAAAAGCCCATCTATTCTGTTTACTCGCTACGATCCCTTTGATCGGAGTTTCCGTAAGTCTCAGCCAAGGTTTCTTGGTACTTTCATTTTTTTTCGGTCTTGCAAAACTTTTCGGACAGAAAGAAGGAAAAGAATTAGCTAAGGGTGGTCTTCTCTTTCGACTTTCTCTTTCTCTCTTTGTATGGTATGGGATCGTCTTTTTAGTCCATTTGTTCTTAGAAGAGGACGCTAAGATATATTCGAAATCAGCTTGGAACGGAGAATTAAAGGACCTCTTCCTATTTTTCGGATTTCTATCTGTAGGAATTACTACAAAGGAAGATCTTCCCAAGATTTACAGATCCTTATTTTGGCTTTTTTTACTTTTAGTTTTTACCGGCATCATTGGAGGCTTTAGCCCAGTCCGTTTATCCAGATTGATCAGTGATCTTTACAAGGTATCTACTACATACAGATTCACTCATCCTCTAGGTTCCATTTCCTCCATTCCGCTTTATATTTCCATCGGGCTCATGAACACTCACCTCACCTTCGGGGGCCTTCTTCAGTTCTTTTCTGCGTTTGCAGTTTTCGGATTTCTAAAGACCCTAATGGATGGTGATCGTAAAAAGATCTTAATCTCAGGCGCTCTTTTGTTCTTATATTGTTTGGTTTTTTTACTCAACCAGGCTAGATCCAGCATGATTGGAGCTGGAGTGAGTATATCTTTAGCCGGTATCCATTTATTCTTTATTCGCAAAGAATTCTCCAAATCGTTCCTGATCAAAGGAGCTTCTCTCTTTTTCGGATTATTGTTATTGATCGGACTTGTCTTAGCATTTAGCCCTGCCGGGGAAAAAGTGATTGGACCTCTATTCGGAAAGGAAAAACATACGGATTCCGGAAGGACTTTTATCTGGGATTCCAGTTTTCCTTTAGTACAAAGTAATCCAATCTTCGGAGCAGGTCCCGGGAATTATAATCGTGAAATACAAAAAGTCAGACTCTCTCACTCCGAGGAATATCCAGAGCTATCCTATTTCTACGAAGTGACCCAAAGAGGGCATGCTCATAATGATTATTTTCATCTGGCATCAGTCTTTGGGATCCCTGCAGTTTTGATCTATTTGAGTATTGCCGGAGTATTATTAACATTTCTATTTCGTTCCAAGCAAGACTTTAAGATCATTCTATATTTCTATGGGCTTTTAGGCTTTTTTGTATCAGGACTATTCCAATGTTATTTTCAAGACGATGAGGTAGTGATCTTATTTTGGATCCTACTCGGACTTTTTGTTAAGGGAGAAACATCCGAATTAAAAAGAGATAGCGCATAAGTTTTTTCTTCTTCGATTTGGGAGTCCTTCTTCCGAGAAAAATTCTCTCTTAGATCTTTCATATTTCCTCTGGAGATCAGAATCTTCTATTGAATTCAATACGGAAAATAATATTTCCTCTGGCCAATGTAAGTTGGAATTTATAGATCTATAGCAGAAGTAAATCCCAAAGTCCTCATATTCTAATAAAATAACTCCAGAATTGGAGTTTAAACTTTGAGATAAAAAATAAACATTCTCATCCAAAGAAATACCCATTTTTTTAGGAAGTTCTCCTCTCTCCAAAACCCAGGCTTGCTTTGGCTCTCCTTCCGAAAGACCTGAATCAAATTCAGAATTATTCGGAAACAGAAAAGCCCCATCTCCAGCTATAAAGTATTCAGGGCGAAGGAAAAAAGCATTCTTACGGATCGCAGTTTTAAACTCAGCCATCAAATTAGATTTCGGGATTTTGAATGTTTCTCTACCGCTTCTTGAAAAAGATCTGATACCCAGCTCCTCTGCCCCTTCTTCAGGAAATTCCGACTTACCGCCGAAAAATCGAGAACTAATGGATTCGTAGTTCATAATGGATTTACAAACTTCAGATTGTTCCCATCTGTAAAACTGGATCCAGCGAAACCAATCAAAACCGATTTCTAAGAAAGATCCAGTATTAGAAGTGCCGGATCTACAAATCGATTTATTTAAGGGATCATATATGTATCCTTCATTAAACGGTGCTTGATCAAAACTCGTAACAGAGTTTGAGTAATTTCGGATCCTTTCCCATTCTTCCTTAAATGCATTAGCCACCCTCGGATCCTTTGTCCTTATGAAAATTTCCCGATTGGAATCTCTTGCACTTAAAGAATAATTATAAGAACCGGTCAAAACTTCCAGATCATCCAATATCATACTTTTATGATGCAGTAAGCCTCCCTTTCCAATGACAGGATCGTCCAAAATATCTTCGTTCCCGTCCTCTAAGATCTCGGGAACATTAAATTGAGAAAGAAATTCTCCTTCAGGGTCGATCGGACGATTATAAACCCCGCTTAGAACTTCAGGATTCGATCTTAGAAGAGCTAAACTTAAGACGGGATCGTAATGATCAAATATCAGATATCTAATGGAATGTTTGGCCGAAAGAACAGAATCAAACATTCGATTCTGTATAAAGTTTCCTTCTAAAGGCGAATTCCAAAATTCCAACCCAGCGATTCTTAATTTTGGATAAGGGTATTCTTCTCTTAAAAAGCTAAGGAATTCACCCCATTGTTTTCGATCTAATCTAAACTCCAAATATCCGTTTAGATCCCTTTCTAAACCGTAATGAGTGAAGTTCCCCGTTCCTAAAAAAACAAGATTTTCATCGGAAACCAAAACCTTAGTATGCTGTAAACCGCTCCCCTTCCAATATTTTAGAAATGGAAGAAGTGCAATCGGGTATTGCTTCCCCCATTCTCCCATAAGTTCCAAACGAACACCTCTTCGATTTGAATTCAATAATTCCGCCTCGATTTCAGGATCATCGAATGAATAGATATGCATGTAGATAGAATGTTTTGTTTCTTTGATGATCCTAAGTATTTCATCCCGGACATTTCGTTTTTTCGAATCTGGGGTAAATCTTCCCGGGTAAGAAAAAAATACCTTAGGATAAAGATCTTCTTCCCAAAATAGATCTAGATCATTTTCGGTTTTTTCGCAATCGATCAAGACGAGAACAGTTGCAAGTAAGCTGAATATTTTCTTCATTTCCAAGCAGCTCCTATCTTAAGAAGAAGATACCATTGCTTTAGTCCTGTCTCGAAATCTGATTCAAATCCTCCAAGGTCTAGTTCTAACTTTGTGTTTTCTTCTGGTAAGGGTTTCCAAATGATCTGTAGTCCTGCTTCTCTGATCCATTGATTTCCTAAAATGGACTTAGACGCGCTCCAAGATCCTGAGGAAGAAATGTCCTCCTTCAAGAATGAGATATATGTGAAGTGGAGTGAGGAGAATATTCCGAAAATATCAAATTCATATCGAACTCCTAAGAATGCTGCAGGTCGTTTTCCAGGAAATTTTGTATCTTCTCTTTCTAAACCTCTTTCAGTGATCCAAGAAGAAGGGTAAAATCCCCAGACCTGTTGTAAGAGAGGATTTGATATAGGGGAAGATCCCATTCCCACAAATCCTAGTTCTAAAATTTCTCCATTTGAAGATCGTTTTTCACGATCAGGTAAGAACCCGAAAAATGAAAGTTTCCCGTTCTTATTATAAAATCCTAGATCTAAACGAACTGCTTCTCCGCTGATTGGCAGAGATCTTTCAGGACGGTTCGGATGATATGCAGTCTTATCCAAACCTCTTGATAAAAATAAGTCACTGGACAAATAGAAATATTTCCAAACGAAACCGATCCCAAACTTCCATTCTACTAAGTAGTCACGATCCCCTTCTATCGTTTCTGATCTAGATTCTTTTGTATCAGATCCGAATCTTCCCCAATCTCCTAAAGACAGATATCTCACTCTGAATTGATATAAGACCCGATCGTCTCTGTTTCCTGACACAGTAAATCCGGCACGATATCTGGACTCGGAATAAAAGGAAGAATTTGTCTCTTGAACCAGTTCATCTCTTGCAATCTTAGGAAGAAAATTTCCTCTTCCTTGCAACTTCAACCATTGGTTTTCAAAAAGTGGAAACCCCCTATATAGATCTAGAAGATCAAAACGAACACGGATCCGATTTGTCTCTGTCTCTACAAAAATCCCTTCTACTCCATCCTTCCATCCTACCCATGCGGGAAACGTTTTAGGATCCGATTTTCTTCCAAGACCCCAGAGAAAGTTTTTGTATAGGATCCCGAAGTAAGCGTTCTCTCCTGGCAAAAACAGAAGCCCAGACATATTCACAGTCACAACTGTCCAGTCTAGATTGATCTGGAATTTTTCAGAATGATTCTCATACAGAAACCGGATCATAGCCGGTTGACTGATCCCAGAAATTTTAGAAGGTCCTTTCTCTTCCGAGATCCTTCCTTGGGTTCGAAATAAGATCCATTGAAAATAAACTTCCAAATTAGAAGTTTTTGGATTTGGATCCGCAAACAATTCCACTGAAATAAAAAACAACGCGATTAAGATGAGTATCTTCATCACTCACCTCTTATTCCGTAAAGCCAGGATGAGCTTCAGTTAAAGTACAGGAAGGATCACGAAATGGTTTTCCTAAGTATTGGCTCGTTTCCCAACTTCTTACTCCAGAATTTATCTTTGAATATGCAGATTTTCTGATCTTATTGCGAGTATCGTTAACTCCAGGACCTGAAGAAGAGTATTGAAATTCATCCCAAAGTTCTCCGGAATTTGGATCATAGATCCTTAAAGTAGTGATCCCAGTTATGGGAAGACTAAAGTTTGTATCCTTCCAGAATTCAGTCTCCGGAAAACAAACCGAATTTCCCGAAGAAAGAAGTGTAAGACCTTCCTTTTCTATTGGGACCAGAATGGAAACAACCGCACCGTTTGACTGAATGATTTCTAAGAAGGCAGAAGAAGGAGGATCTGAACCTTCGGATACAAATTCTAAAAATCTGTCTTTAGAGATCGCTTCCGTTCCTTTATAGGAACCCATCCAGGAAACTTCAGAGAAACGAACGGACTGAGAACTTCCATTTATTTCACAAGACTTGCGAGAAATAGAAGTCCTAGGATTTTCCAGATCGATTTGTTTTTTAGTAGGTTCTTTGGAGTAAGGATGAATAGAAACATTTCCATTCTCGAAACAAAAGCTTACATTCTGACCATTCGTCTTTTCAGAAATGACCCTTGTCGGGATCCCTCTGGCAGTTCGAAATACTCCATCCCAAAGTTTCTTTTCTTTACCGAAACCTGAAATTTTTACCGGGTCAATCGGATGAACAGAACCAAAATTTTTTAAGAAAAAAGAACTCTCCCCCAATAGTATAGGAAGATTACCTATACTCAAAAGATCATTCGGGCGAATCTTTTTGGAAGGGAACGGATATGATTCGTTTCCCCATAAAACTCTTAAGCCGGAGAGATTACAAATTTTAGTACCTATATATAGGATCTCTAAATATTTCCAATCTTTCTGAAAATTCTCCTGAAAACGTAAACCGCTTGCATTCAGTTCTTCTAATACGAAATTTTCCGGATCACAAATGTCCTCTGCATCTAAGCCAACCTTATTCTGGATCCCAGGGTCCATACATAGACTGACTGGAATGTTGCAAGAAGAGAACCCATCCGACTTCCAAGAAATATATCTTTCCCCAAATAAATATCCACCTCCTGGAAGAGTTAGATCAAAATGATCTGCTTCTTTTTGAAGTAATATACTTCCTACTTTTTTTAGATCTCCCCATTTGATCCCAGGGATATAGATCTTTTCTAACTTGGAAGATTCTTCTCCATATACCCTTGTTTCTTTAGGCGAGATAAATCCTGTGGTCCCAGGAAGTTTTACCGAATTTCCGAGTATATTAAATTCTAATCCGGACTCACAAATCGGAAAAGGATGGGGATTATAGATCTCTATCCATCTTCCGATCGGAGAATTTGTTTCTCCAAAAACTTCAGAGATCTCCGGAATAACGGGCATACATTTCTCGAGACCTGCTTTATTCTTCTTTAAAATTTCATTTTTGATCTTCTCCTCTAAGCCATCCGAGAAAAAAGAAAACCCAAGATAGAACTCATGATTTGGAGAAGGGATTACTAAAAAAAAGGAAGTATCAGAAAGCGCAAATAGGCTGAATGTTTTTATGTGATTTTTTAGATTATACTCTTTCCTTGTCCATATTAAGTCTTCCTTTCCGGAAGTTTGAAAACTCTCTTCTCCAGCTAAAACAAATCTTATATTCTTAGTCTTTTGTTTGATAGAAGGAAGAGAGAAAACTCCTAATTTGTATTTAGAACCATCGGATAGATTGGAATCAAATTCGGATGCGAGCTCCGCATTTTTCCATGCAGAAAGGGTCCTTTCGATTTGAGCAAGACCTTCCTCTTCTACGCAGATCTCGATCTTATAATTCAGGTCCTCTCCTGAAATTAAGCAGGGATCATCATCCTTCGCCAAAAGAACGGAGATTAGTTCAGTTCTTTTGGCGAAGTCAGGCTCATATTGAAAACGGACTGATTTTTTCTTCTCCCATAAGAATAGATCTGTCGGAGCATCTTGCTTACAATTGTAATGAAGAATAGAATATAGAAATAGGCAGATTGCCGGAATGCTTAGTTTCATGGTTTCCTCCGGAACTGCCTGTCCGGGGAAAACCGAAATGGTTACGTTTTTTTATTCTTTCGGGTTAGAATTTTCCGGAATTGTTGCTCCGGAGTGAAAGTATTGATAGATTTTTTCTGCTAATGCTTCTCCAATCCCGGGAACTTTCATAAGTTCTACAACGTTCGCATCTTCTATCTTTTTCTGACCTGAGAAAGATCGGAGTAGAAGTTTACTTCTTTTCAAACCTATATCCGGGACTTCTCGAATGAGTCCAGTCAAGGCTTCTCGGTTTCTACGAGAACGATGATGTTCTACACCGAATCTATGTGCCTCGTCCCGCAAATGCCGTAAAAGTTTCATTGCAGGCGAGTTCATATCGAAACTATAAGGAGAAGATTCTCCCGGAAAATAGATCTCTTCTCTCTTCTTCGCAAGCCCTACCATAGGAAGATTTGCAGCACCTGCTTCTACTGCTGCCTCGCAAGCTTTTCCGAGCTGTGTAGGACCTCCATCGATCACGATTAGATCGGGTAGAACTCCGTCTTCGTTTATGATCCTTTGTAATCTTCTGGAAATTACCTCGTGCATCATTCCTGGATCGTTTATCCCTTCATAGCCACGAATATTATATTTTCTGTATCCTTGTTTAAAAGGTTTTCCTTCCACAAACATCACGCCGCTTGCGACAGGAAATGATCCTTGGAAATGAGAAATATCATAACATTCTATGATATGAGGAGGTTCCTTCAGTTGGAACATCTCCTGGATCTCTTTTAAAGCGGTTGTTTGGTCCTTATAATGAGTAGCAAGAAGTCTTTCCGTAAGACTAAGCTCCGCATTTTTCTCAGCGATCTTTAAGAGGGATTTTTTCTCTCCAGCTTTAGGAAATCTTAATTTAGGTCGGAACCCTGTCTTTTCTTGTAGGAAGTCCAACACAGTGTCCCCTTCTTCTTTTAATCCGAAAGACACCACGATGCTCGCTGGAATTAGAGCAGCATTCATATAATAGTCCCGGAAGAAGGAAGATAAAATTTCCTCCTCGGTAGAATTCTGGACCCCTTGGAGCGGAAATGACTTCTTATTATCTAAACGCCCGCCCCTAACTTCCATAAGAACCACCTGGCCCTCGTCTTCTTTACGTGCAAAAGCGATTACGTCTTCGTCTCCTCCGTCCATACTTACGACAGTTTGTTTTTGTCTAAAGATCTGAAGACGACCAAGCATATCCCTATACCTGGCCGCGATCTCGAATTCCAGTTTTCCAGAATATTCGTCCATACGTCGGGTAAGTTCGTTTGCTAAAATTTCTTTTTTCCCTTCTAAGAATTGGATGATCTGATTTACGATGACTGCGTATTCTTCCGTTGGAACAGTTCCTTGGCAAGGACCAAGACATCTTCCCATTTGAAAATTTAAACAAGGACGTTTGGGTTTAGGAAGTGGAAGTTTTTGTCTGACCTTTCGGATCGGAAAGATCCTTAGGATCACATCCAGAATTTCCCTCGTAGTCCTTACATCCGTATATGGTCCAAAGTATCTATCTCCATTGTCCTTGATCTTTCGAGTAATAAAGATCATAGGATACGGTTCCGAAAGAGAAACGCAGATATACGGATATTTTTTATCGTCCTTTAAACGGACATTATATCTAGGATTATGTTTTTTGATCAGGGTAGCTTCGAGGATCAAAGCTTCCTTTTCAGTGGAAGTCGCGATCCAATCCAGATCGAAGATCTCTCTTTGAAGATATCTTGTTTTTAGATCCGTTTGTTTTTCTTTTAGATAATTACGGATCCTTTTGTCTAGATTTTTTGCCTTACCTACATAGATCACTTCTCCTTCCGAATTCTTCCAAAGATAACATCCTGGAGAACCGGTCAGGTTTTTGAGTTTTTCTACGATCAGTGTATGATTGACTACTTCCGGCATAATGATCTAAATAATTCGACTTTCTAAAACGGACTTTTAGTATCCTTCTTCCCAATCTCCGGTGGGAGAGGATTTTCTTTTTAGACCTGCAGAAACCTTGGAAGCGGCTTTTCTTTTAGCTTTCCTCGCCTTATCCGCTTTCGCTTTTCTGATCTTAGCAAGTTTAGGGTCTTCTATCTTAGAAGTTTCTAAAATTTCAGCCTCTAATTTTTCGCAGAGTAAAACCCTGGCCTTGTATCGATTTAAGCCCTGGGTGCGGTGAATGGAACATTTAATTTCAAGCCCTGTCTTTTTATATAGAAGTCGGACGGCAGTCGAAACCTTATTTACGTTTTGACCTCCCTTTCCCCCGCTTCTAACAAAACTTTCTTCTATATCGGATTCTTTAATACCTAGCTTTTCCATTCTGGAAAGAAGTTGATTTTCCTTTTCGGGAGATACGGGAAATTTTGCGGCCATTTATCTGGTGAGAAATTCTTCCGGATCGAATTGACTGAAATAAGGGAATGGTTTTCCGGAATCATCCAAACATACATAGGTCACTCTACAATCTATGATCTCTCTTATTTCTTTTTTCGCCTGGTTTTTGGCAATGGCGGCACATCTGATCGTGATCGAACTTTTTCCCACTTTTTCTATTTTAGAAAAAATTTGAATGATCTCACCTAGTAGCCCCGGGCTTTTAAAAAGAACATTATCCATTGTTACCGTAACAAGATTCGAATATCCGATCTTTTCGATGACAAACATAGCACAACCTTCGTCGATCCATGCGAGCATCTGTCCTCCGAAAAGAAATCCGTGTTGGTTCAAATCTCTGGACATGACTATATGTTGGGTGCTTAATTCCATCCCTTGGATCTTTTCGTCTAAAAAAACTTCTACACTCATGATTTCCTCTTTAGTCGTTCGCTGCAGTGGAAGAAGGACATTCTTTTCTTAAGATGCAGGTTTCGCAAAATGTGCGATGGGCCTTACAATACTTTCTTCCCAAGAATATAAAATACAAGGACATATCCATCCAATACTCAGGTTGTATATTTTGCATTAGGTCCTTTTCCACTTTCACAGGATCGGATTGTTTAGTGAGTCCTAATTTTTTGGAGATACGTTTTACATGAGTATCTACTACGAATCCTTCCGAAATATGATGGATCTCGTTTAGGACCACATTTGCCGTTTTTCTTCCGATACCCGGAAGTTTAATCAGTTCCTTAATACTTTTTGGCAATTTGCCATCATACTCGTTCAAGAGAAGATTCGCAAAACCGGAAACTGACTTTGCCTTATTCTTATAAAAACCTGTAGAATAAATGAGTTTCTCTATCTTCTTTAAAGGTGCAGAAGCTAAAGATTCTAGTGTAGGAAATTCAGCAAAAAGAAGAGGAGTTACCTGGTTCACCCTTTCGTCCGTACATTGTGCGGAAAGGATTACTGAGATCGCAAATTCGTAGTCTTTGGAATATTGGAGAGGAGAAACTACGTCCCCGAATTCCTTCCGTAACAGGAAGTAAATTCGAGAAACATATTCGTGGTTCGCGGAAAACTTAGGCTTTAACTGCCTTTTTTTCGATTCCGACGTATTTTTTTGGGGCAAGTGCTTTTAGTGATTCGCCATTGTCTTTGATCGCAGCTTTGATCCCTTTTTTCTTTAAGGTTCTTAAAGCACGAGTAGAAATACGAACGGTTACCCAACGATTCTCATCTTCTAAGAAGATACGTTTCTTGATTAGGTTGATTTTCCAGGTTCTACGGGTTTTAAGGTGAGAGTGGGAAACATTGTTTCCGGATATCGTTCCTTTCCCTGTCACAACACATTTTCTGGCCATACTGCGACCATAATTTTCTTCTAGGTCGTTATGTCAAGGAATCGAAAAAGATTCGGGAAAAATCCTAATATTCTCCTCAATCCGCATCTATCGGGACCTTTTTCTTTAGGGTATCTAGGACATCCTCAGGGCTATCACAATACGTGATTAGGTCCAGATCCTGGGGATCAATAAGCCCATACTCTTTCATATTCTCCAAATTAAAGATATCATTCCAGAATTTGGTCCCATACAAAATGACCGGGATCTTCAGATTATTGCGGCCTGTTTGGATCAAAGTTAGGGTTTCGAATAATTCATCCACAGTTCCAAAGCCTCCCGGAAATGCGACCACCCCTTTGGATAATCTTAAAAACCAAAGTTTGCGCATAAAGAAATAATGAAATTCCACACTCACTTCCGGATCCACATAAGGGTTCACGAATTGTTCAAAGGGAAGACGAATATTCAAACCAAGGCTAGGTCCCCCTGCTTCTCTCGCACCACGATTCGCCGCCTCCATAATACCCGGCCCGCCTCCGGTGCAGACAGCCATTCTACTGGTCTCTTTGGAAATTTCTTTTCCCCAATTTGTAACCAGTCTTGCAGTTTCTCTGGCAGCTTCATAGTATGCGGACATTTCTTTCTGCTTTTGGAAAAACTTGAGTTCTTTCTCGGAAAGTTTTTTAGATCCTTTCTCCCTACATTCTTCAGGGCTTAAGATCCGAGCAGATCCGAATATACAGATCGTATCCTTAATTTTTCCATCCCTGAAAATCGACTGGGGATAGTCGATCTCAGCGAGTACTCTCAAATGAAATGCATCTATAGATCTTAAAAATTCATCATGTTCTAACGAGGTTCTTCCCATATCTCTTTCCTTTTTTTAGGGGAAGTTAGGCTTGCCTTTCCCAACTCTATCTATTAATCTGTTATACATATAGGACTCTTAGGCCCGTACTAAGACATTTTCCGAAAACCCGGGTTTGGCTTAAAGCCCTCTCTCCAAGAATGATCGGATTCAGAAGTTTAAAAGAAAAAATTTTCTCTCAGTTTTCCTCCTCTCGTTTCCATCTTTTTACAAAATGGGAAGCGGGAAAGATCCGACTCCAAAAAAGGATCGATCCTTACAGAACGAACGAAATTCAAAATGTACAACTTCGGAATTTAGACGGGGAAGATTCCCAAACTTCAGACGATTGGTCCGAAAATCTTCCTCCATTCTCATTTACCGAAACCGAATCGGAAGAAGTTTTTCCGAACGCAAAACGAAAACAAACTAGGATCCGAAAGCATAAGGTCTCGATCTGGTCCCTTCTATTTTTTCTTCCTTGGAAAAACAGGATCCAAGGATCGGAGCCTTCTTTTCGTTCCTTTTTTCCTGGAGAAGATCTGTTTCTCCCGGAACGAAATAAAAAGTCCCGTAAAAGTGAAAGCCCTCCTCTTCGAAACAAACCGTATTTCTGGGAAGTTTGGTTTCCTCAGACAAGTACTCTCACTCTTTCTCCTCTTGTAATTTGGGAGACCTCGGTTCCTTTCGATCTGTTCCAGGATTGTTTACCTGAATCTATTCTTCCTGTAGGAGAGCCGGGAAAATGGAAGGTACGAATACACTCTATGAGGGTTCTATCTCATCAGGTTGGAATATTATACGAGGACAATTACCCGAGTCCGAATCGAGTCTATCGAACGGAAGTTTGGGTTTATGGACATACTAAAGAAGAAGAAATAGATCCAGAAAGACCGAAACTTTTCCCACTCGGTGTTTGGATCTCTCCCGGATTCTTAAAAGAAGAAGATCCAAGGCTCAGACAGGGTCTTCCTTTTAGAAGTGGGGAAACATATTGGAAGATTGAAGGGGAAACATTGAGGATCGGGCTCAGAGATAAAGAATGGGTTTGGAAACCTGCAAAAGAAACGGTTCCTTTCGCAACTATATTAGAAAGTCCTCATATATTCTTAGGAAAAGCCTATCATAATTTAGAATCCGAATCTTATTCAAGAGATAGACAGATTGCTTACTTATTTAAAAGAGCGATCAGTTCGGATCCTGAATTGCTCCAACGTTCCAGGCCTAAACGAAATCTTTCCTCGGTTTCTCCAAAGCCCAATCGGATATAACCTTCCGTCTCGAAATCTGCAGAAGGTAATACAAAAATTCCCGCTTTTTCATACAGAAGATCGGAGAATTTGCGAGAGTCCAAACCGGCCTGCAATTTTGCAAAACCAACCACACCTCCTCTGGGTGGCTGAAAAGATTCGATCCCAAAAAGACTAGTAGCCTTTTCCGAAAAACTATCTATATTCTTTCTTAGAGAATTACGGATCTTAGCTTGTAGTTCTTTTCTGTTTTGTAAAAGTTTCAAAGTTAAAAATTCAGAGATCGGAGAAACTGTATGAGTGAGATAATCCTTCATGGATCTTGCTTTCTGGATCCAATCTTTAGGCCCGATCAACCAACCGATCCTAAGTCCCATCACTCCGAAACATTTTGTAATAGAACCTGTAGAGATTGACTTTTCAGAAATTCCGATCCCGCTCCAACCTAGATCTTCCTCATCCGAAAGAAATCTATAATGTTCATCGAATAAGATCCAATTCGAAAAATTTTTAGCGAGACGTTGGAGTTCTAACTGATCTTCTTTTTCAGCGATGATACCTGTAGGATTATGGGGATGATTGAAAATGATAAGTTCAGGAGAATTTTGAAATAGAAATTCTAGATTCTTTTTTCCGAATCCAAGTTGTTTGGATTCCAATCTGGATAGAAGATCTACTTTCTGAAGATTCGCTCCGAGAGATTTAGGAACTTCATACAAAGCCTGGAATGCTGGCCAAAAAAGAGAGACAAGATCTCCTTTTTGTAGAAGAAGATGAAATGCGATAAAGAGAGCCTCTCCAGTTCCTGTAGTCACAAGAACCTGATCCGGAGAAATATTTTTATAAAGTTTCGAGATCTCTTCTCTCAGATCTTTGCGGCCCGAGTTAGGAGAATCCGCTAAGGATAATTCTCCTAATTCTCTCAGATCTAAACGTAAATATTCGGAAAGCTCTTTTAGAGTTAGATTTCGGATCCCACTTTCTCCTAAATTGCAAGGAGCCTCAGTTCGAAATTTCTCCAAACGATCTTCTATGAAAAATTCTCTTAAATCCACAAAATACCTTTTTTCGATCTTGCTATAGCATTGCCTAAAGTCGCGAATTTTTTCACGCAGAGTCGCAAAGACGCGGAGAGATTTTTTTAACTCCGTGTGCTCTGTGCGAAAAATTGAATGGAATGGAACTTCGAGGATAGAAAGAGATTATTAAAGAAAAGATATAGGTTCCGAATTTGCGACAGGGATCGCAGCGGAAATCCGGCGGCGCGCTATGAAATGGCGAGCCGCTGATTGTAGCGTAGAGCCCGGCCCGAGCAAAGCGAGCGGGTCGCCAAAGCCTCTTCAGGACAGAAGCAAGGCGAAAGCCCCGAAAAAGGAAAGTAAAAAGAGTCCCAAAAGGATCCAACCGAGCCACGCAAGAAAGAACCTGAGATCTTTCAGAGCGAATAGGATCTGCTCCGGGTCCTTCTCTTCTAAGGCCAGAGATTTTCTAAAAGAAAGAGAGGCTCCGTATCCCAAAATCCCCAAGATAAAAAATAAAACCGCAGAAACCGCTTGGACCAGTATCTTGCCTGGAGTATCTTTTAGAAAGGCTCCGAATGTTAAAATTCCGGAAAGTAAAAACAGAAGAAAGGAAATGTTCCTTAAAACGGCTCGAAGAGAGTCTAGTTCCCTATGTTGTTCGCGGGAAATTTCATTAGATTCCATACTTATAGAATCGGCGAAAAAACGTCTTGAACCAGGAAGAACTAGATTTTTTATTCCAAGTATAGGGTGAACTAGAGATACAAATGAGCGCAGAATCCTACATAGAGTCCTGGACCAAGACCCCATTTTCTCCCCAGGTGCAAAAAGAAGCCAAAACCATTCTAGATCGTTATAAAAAGGGAGAAACAAACGGTCTAGAAATCGAATCCTATACGGTTCCTTTGGAATTCGGGACCGGAGGTATGAGAGGAAGGATCGGGAACGGGATCGGAAGAATGAACGAATTCACCGTCGGAAAGGCCGCACTCGGTTTTTCCAGATATCTGGTGAAGAAAGCAAAAAAACCGATCTTAGTCATCGCATACGATTCCAGAAGAAGATCCAGAGAATTCGCGGAAGTGACAGCAGGAGTCGCTGCGTCTTTCGGGATCAAAGTGATCCTATTTTCAGAAGTAGCCCCTACACCACTTCTTTCTTATGCAGTTCGTTATTATAAGGCAACCGGAGGGGTGGTTCTGACTGCTTCTCATAACCCGCCTGAGTACAATGGATTCAAAGCATATCTTTCCAAGGGAGAACAACTTGCTCCACCGGATGATAAGAAGATCATCTCTCTGATTGAAAAGGTCCAGGATTGGAATGAGATCCCATTTCTTTCTCCAAAAGATCCTAAGTATAAAAAGTTAGTACAGAAAGCGGGAGCGGATTGTTTTTCTACTTATTTAAAGGCACTCAAAAAGTCCGGGATCGTATCTTCTAAGGTAACCGCAAAAGAAAGATCTCAAACGAAATTAGTTTATTCTCCTTTGCATGGAACCGGAGGAGTTTATATGAAAAAACTTCTCCAAGATTTCGGGTATAAGAACGTAACCTTAGTTCCGGAACAAAAAGATCCGGATGGAGAATTCCCTACGGTAAAATTCCCGAACCCTGAAGAGCCGGAAGCATTAGAGCTTAGCCGTAAACTTTCCGAAAAGATCGGAGCGGATGCATTCATCGCAACTGACCCTGACGCGGACAGACTCGGGATCGGAGTGAAAAACAAACAAGGATCTTATACTCTTTTAAACGGAAACCAAATCGGTTCAATCCTTGCTGCTTATCTCGCGGAAAAAGTAGGAGCAAAACCGAAAAAAGGTAAAAAGCCCGTCCTAGTCAAAACTGTTGTGACCACGGATCTTCAGGCAGAAATTGCGAAGAAGAATAAGATCGCTCTTAAGAATGTTCTGACAGGTTTCAAGTTCATCGCAGAAGTGATGGGAAAACTGGATAAAAGTAAAACCCAGTATTTCTTATTCGGAGGAGAAGAATCCTACGGATATCTTCCTGTGGATTTTGTAAGAGATAAGGATAGTTTATCCTCTGCTCTACTTCTGATGGAAGTTTTGTCCGAAAAAAAAGATCTTCTTTCTTATATGGATGAGATCTATTTAAAATACGGTCTCTATCAGGAAAGTTTAAAATCTCTGACTTTGGAAGGGCTTGCAGGAAAGAAGAAGATCCAGGATTCTCTTGGGTCCCTACGCGCAACTGACCTGATCGGAAAAACCATCGGAAAAAGAAAAGTTACAGGCTTTTTGGACTTTAAGACCAAAACAGCAAAAGGAAGCGCTTCCAAATCCGCATTTTCCGGCCTACCTTCTTCCGATGTGATCCAATTAGAATTGGAAGGCCAGGCAAAACTTACGATCCGACCTTCAGGCACTGAACCTAAAATCAAAATTTACTCTTCCTTCAAAAGTACAACCGCTCCTAAAACAAAGAGCGACATCCAGAAAATTACTGGGACTCTATTAGAAGAGATTAAAGAAACCGAATCCTTATTTTTACAATTGGCAGGTTTATCATGAACGAAACAGCATCCGATTTTTTACAGACCAAAGAACTTTCAGACAAATACCTGCTAGATCTATTCAATCGTTACCCTGTAGCATTTCGTTACGGAGTGAATGAGTTATTATTCGATCAGAACAATAAACAGTATATCGACTTCTTAGCCGGGGTTGCAGTAACCAATCTAGGCCATAGCGATCCGGATATTATAGAAGCGATCCGGAACCAGATCGACAGGCTCATGCATACTTCTAACTGGTTTTATTCGGAAGAAGCAGCCAAACTCGCAGAACTTCTAGTCCTAAATACATTCCCAGGAAAAGTATTCTTATGTAATTCCGGAACGGAAGCGATAGAAGCAGCCTTTAAATTAGCAAGAGCTTATTCTGAGCAAAAACAGATCCATGATCCGATCATAATTTCTTTGCAAAAAAGTTTCCACGGAAGATCCGTTTCTGCGATCAGCTTAACCGGTCAGAAAAAACTACATACAGGATTTGGAAAACTTTTAGATGGGATTGAATTCGTAACTCCAAACGACGAAGAAGAACTCGTTGCTGCTTTCGAAAGATTCGCAGGCAGAGTGGTAGCATTCATCGCAGAACCGATCCTAGGAGAAAGTGGGATCATTCCTCTCTCTCATGGATATATGAATCTTGTGAGAGAATTGACTCTCGAAAACGAGGCTCTTCTCATCCTGGATGAGATCCAAACAGGCTTTGGAAGAACAGGTACAATGTTCGCATTTGAAACCTACGGATTTTCTCCGGATGTGATGACATTGGCGAAGGGACTCGGTTCCGGATTTCCGATCGGCGCATTGGTAGTCGCTGAAAAATACCAAAACGTTCTAGCAAAGGGAACTCATGGAACCACTTATGGTGGAAATCATCTGGCTGCAGCAATCGCTTACGAAACGATCCGGATCATCCAAACCAGAGACATTCTTGCAAACGTAAATTCTTGTTCTGAGATCGCGTTCAGTCGTTTGGATCAGATCAAACAGAATAATAAGATCGTAAAAGAGATCCGTGGAAAAGGACTTCATATCGGAGTAGAATTAACAGTTCCATCCAGACCAATTGCGGAACAATGTCTAGAAAAAGGACTGATCGTAAATGCAACTGGGGACACGGTCATCCGGGTCATGCCTCCTCTTACGATCTCCGCGCAGTATTTAAACGAAGGACTGGATATTTTAGAATCAGTTCTTTCAGAAGCAAACCAACAGAAATAAAAAAGGAATAACTATCTCAATGAAAAAAGTAGCCGTACTAGCAGGGGACGGAATCGGTCCCGAAGTAATGAAAGTAGCGCTTTCCGTTTTGAAAAAGGCGCTCGGCTCCAAATCTTCAGAATTCCAATTTACGGAAGCACTCGTAGGTGGGATCGCGATCGATAAAACAGGAGGACCTCTTCCTCCTGAAACACTAAAACTTTGCGAAGACTCAGACGCGATCCTATTCGGTTCCGTAGGAGGTCCTAAATGGGAATCACTTCCTCCTGAAAAACAACCGGAGAGAGGTGCTCTTCTTCCTTTAAGAAAACATTTCGATCTATTTGCAAATCTTAGACCAGCGATCATCTATCCGGAACTCAGAAATGCCTCTCCTATCAAAGGAGAAATTATCGGCGAAGGTGTAGACATTCTGATCCTAAGAGAACTAACCTCTGGTATCTATTTCGGCCAACCAAAAGGTAGAGAAGGAAGCGGAGCGGAGGAATTTGCTTACGATACGATGAGATATTCCCGCAGAGAAATAGAAAGAGCTGCAAGAGTCGCTTTCGAAGCCGCTAGAAAAAGAAATAATAAGGTCACGAGTATAGATAAGGCAAACGTATTAACCACATCCGTTTTTTGGAAAGAAGTGGTAATCGATCTTCACAAAAGAGAATTTTCTGACGTCCAATTATCTCATCTTTACGTAGACAATGCAGCAATGCAATTGATCGTAAATCCGAAACAATTCGACGTGATCCTATGTGAGAACATGTTCGGAGATATTTTGTCGGACGAAGCTTCTATCATTACCGGATCTATCGGAATGTTACCTTCCGCTTCTCTTTCAGAGTCCGGCTTTGGGTTGTACGAACCTTCCGGCGGTTCCGCACCTGATATCGCAGGAAAAGGGATCGCAAATCCGATCGCTCAGATCCTGAGTGCGGCTCTATTATTGCGTTACTCATTCTCTATGGAAGAAGAAGCCCAAAGAATCGAGTCTGCGGTTCGAAAAGTGATTTCCGCTGGAAAGCGTACCCGAGACATCGCCGAGAAAGGCGCCCAAATTTTAGGTACGGAAGAAATCGGAATAGAAATTGAGAAGGTTTTATAAAAGCCTGGAATTTAGAATTCCAAAGTCAGTAAGTTTCACATTTCTACGTATATAATATTAGAGTTTGAAACTTACTGGAAATTTCTTGAATAAACGGGGACGGTGACTGGAATGAAAGGCGGAGTAACTCCATCGGGAAGACCTTATCAGGTAATCATTGCGGAAAATTCTAAATTCCAAGCCAAACAATTGGCTCAGATCCTGGAATCCGAAGGTTACGAGGTAGTCGGATTTGCCGAATCAGGAAAAGAACTCCTGAACCTATACAAGGATAACCGTAAAGTAGATCTGATCACTTTAGACCTTCATCTCCCTGTAATTGATGGATTTGCGGCTTTCTACGAAATGAAAGATTTGGGTGTTCTACCTAGAGTGATCGTGATCACAGAAGAAAATACACCTGCAGTCATCAAAGCATTAACCGAAGACGGGATCATGGACTATCTAGTGAAACCGATCAAAAGGGAAAAAGTTTTGGAAAAAGCGAACGCAACTGTTCGTAAAGCGATCAAGGTTTGATCTAAATTTCCGATCCGATCATTCTAACCAGATACAATTTAAATTCCTACCTGTGTCCCCTCTCCTATGACTAAAATATTTGGAATTGGGGGCCATAGTACAAGCTCCCGCAGTTTCCAAAAAAGGTTGGATCCCCAGATTTCGAATACGGTGGGTCAGAAAAGTTTTCTGCTCCAATAAAAATTTACCCGGCTCTTCCAAGGGTTTTAGGGAATTCGGGACTTCTTTTCTAAATAAAGAAGCAACATCCTCCCCGACTTCGTAATGTTTGCCGGTTGCATAAGGTCCTAAATAAAAATGGACGAGCTCAGGGTCCACACCGTATTTCTTTTGAACATGTGCTAGAGTTTTTTCCGTAATCCCCGCAATTGTTCCCTTCCATCCTGAATGGATCACACCAACGAGTGCGGGCCTTCCGGTCCAAAAGAAAATAGGCATACAGTCCGCAGTTTTCACGACTAAGATCTTTTTGGGTTCAGTGGTGAATAAAGAGTCTCCCGTCGGAATTTCTGAACCGGGAGAACCTTGGGCCTCGATGATAGTCGTTCCATGCTCCTGATTCATAAAAAAAACTTCCGCTCCGGGAACCTGAGCCGCTTGGGAAACCCTTTCCCGTATGTAATTTGGATCGTTTGGATCTCCGGAAACCTCTTTGTTCCCTAAAACTAGAAGTTTCAGACTTCTTTTATCTTCTAGAAAAAAACGATGGTCGATCATACTTGACTTGGGGAAGTCCTGGTCTTGTATAGAAAAGAGAGGAAATATTTCGAGTCGTAAAAGCCCTCGAGAAGGATTTTCCGGAAATAAAACTGCATGTCCAAAACCCCGAAAGTAAAAATCTGCGGCATACGCAAAGTAGACGATCTAAAGATCTGTGTGGAAGAAGGAGCCGATTTCGTGGGGCTCAATTTTGTTTCCACAAGCCCAAGACTTGTCTCACCTAAAGAAGCTGAAATTCTCATTACTTATTTATATACTTCCGTTCCGGAATTTTTACGTCCGAAAATCGTATTCCTTTTTTATAAATCTTCAACCCATTATATTGAGCCCATCCTAAAAAATTTGCATCACGACTATGTCCAATACGTTAGCGATGACTCTTTGGCTCCTGGAGAATCTTCTCCGCTTTATCAAACTAGAGACTCTAGGATCTTATCTTATAGAGTAAGAGGGAATGTAAACGATGAATCCCTACATTTCCTGGATTCCGAATTATTAATATTAGATAGTTACAATTCTGCGGCAGGCGGTGGAACAGGAGAAAGTTTTCCTTGGGAACAAGTCTCAGAAGTAAAAAGGCCTTACCTACTCGCAGGAGGTTTACATCCGGAGAATGTGGCCAAGGCTCTTTCTCAGACAGGAGCTTATGGAGTGGATGTAGCAAGTGGAGTGGAGTCTTCTCCCGGAATAAAGGACCAGGAACTCATTCGGAATTTTATTAGAAATGCAAAAAGATTCTCTTACAACGGAAATTAATTCTCCCGACCTAACGGAAGCCTTGGACACTCCGATGATGCGCCAGTATCTGGAGATCAAGGCTAAGTTCCCAGATTCCATTCTATTCTTTAGAATGGGAGATTTCTATGAGATGTTTTTAGAAGATGCAAAAATTGCGTCCGCAATCTTAGACATCGCTCTTACTAAAAGACAAAACTCAGTCCCGATGTGCGGGATCCCATTCCATAGTAAGGACGGTTATATTTCTAAACTTCTTTCCGCAGGCAAAAAGATAGCGGTATGTGAACAATCCAGGCCGGAAGACGGGAACACCAAGCTGATGACCAGGGATGTGGTACGTATCATCACTCCTGGAACTGTGATCGAGGAACATTTACTCTCCGGATTCCAAAACAATTATCTTTGTGTACTAGTACCTAAGGCAGCCTTAATCTTTGTAGGAATGGCGGATGTATCCACAGGAGAGGTTTTACATTTTGCAGTTCCGATCACAAGACTCCATGTATTAGAATCCGAATTTGTAAAATTTAAACCGAGCGAGATCTGCGTATTTTCCTCTGATTTGGAAAGGATACGTGGCTGGCAGAATTTTTCGGAAAGGGAACTCACTGTTCTTAATCAGGACAAGATAGGTTCGGATAGTTCAGGAGACCCATTCCAACTAGTCACAAAAAGTTTAGAATATTATATCAGAGAAAATTATAGGGATGGAACTCTCACTCTAAGAGAGCCAAGGATCTTACAAACAGGTTCTTATCTGGAGATGGACAGAGAAACCATTCTGAATCTAGAACTCATAGAGAACGAAAAAGACGACAGAGGACATACCCTCTTCTCCGTATTAAACTTTTGTAGTACTGCAAAAGGGAAAAGGGTTCTAAAACAAAGGATCCTGTTTCCAGAAACAGATCCGGCAATCTTAAGATCCAGATGGGAAAAACAAGATATCATCAAAAAGATCCCTCTTGTACATTTAACTCAGGCTCTAAAAGATTTAGGAGATCTGGAACGGATCCTTGCAAGATTTAGAGGAAATAAGGCTTATCCTAGAGATTTTAAAACCATCCTAGTTTCGATAGAAACATTGGATGCACTCATACAACTTCTCTCTCCTTTAGGATACCCAATCTCTAAACCGGACAAGCTGGATTCCTTAAAAAAATATATAGAAGATAGGATCCATACGGAAGAATTACCCGTTATATTAGGAAATGGTAAATTCCTAAAGGACGGATTCGATAAAAATTTAGATCGTGCGAGAGAAGCAGGTTCCAAGGGCACGGATTGGATCTTAGAATTAGAAACGGAAGAGAAGAAAAAAACAGGCCTATCTACTCTCAAGATCAAATACAATAAGATCGTAGGATACTTTATCGAGATCTCTAGAGTCCAGGCAGAACAGGCTCCTAAAGAATATCTCAAAAAACAAACACTTGTCACTTCCGAAAGATTTACCACAGCTAGATTGGAAGAAATAGAAAGAACGATTTTAGAAGCGGATGAGATCATCCAAAAGGTAGAAAGATCTGAATTCGAAAAAATGATCCAAGTGGTCATAGAATATTCTTCCGACCTACTTATCGTTTCCGAAGAGTTTGGAGATCTGGACTTCCAACTTTCTCTTCTAAAAGCGGAAGAAAGATTCGGTTGGATCCGACCAGAACTGAGTGAAGATTCTTCCTTGGAGATGAAGTCTTCCAGACACCCTGTGGTAGAAGCAAGCCTTCCAGTAGGTGCGAAATTTACTCCGAATGATGTGGGTTTGGATGGAAAAGAGAATTCAATCGCAATTCTTACAGGTCCGAATATGGCGGGTAAATCCACATTCATGCGTCAGATCGCGATCAATCAGATCCTATTCCAGATCGGAGGAAGTGTTGCCGCAGAAGCTGCAAAACTCCCGATCTTAGATAAACTATTCACTCGGATCGGAGCGGGAGATAATTTGAATGCGGGAGAATCCACATTCTACGTGGAGATGAAAGAGACCGCGAATATCCTCAAAAACTGCACTTCCCAGTCATTGTTGCTATTTGATGAGGTAGGTAGAGGAACTTCTACATATGACGGAATGAGTATCGCATGGGCGATCTTAGAATCCTTATCCGAAATGTTCCCAAGGCCAAAAACTGTCTTTGCCACTCATTATCACGAGCTTACAGAACTTTCTAGGCTTCCTGGAGTTTGGAACCTTCATATGGAAACTGTAGAGAAAGATGATAAGGTAATTTTCCTAAGAAAAGTTAAACCAGGAAAAGCCAAAAAATCCTTCGGTATCTATGTAGCCCAACTTGCCGGAGTTCCGGATCCAGTCGTCAAGAGAGCCTCGGAGATCTTAGTAGATATGGAATCCAGGAAAAAAGAGATCCGGATCCAAACAAGAGAGCCTTCCCTATTCCAAGACTTGAGCTCATCGAATGGAGATAATCAGTTCTGGCAGGACTTCAAAAAGGAAATTACGGATCTTCCGATCGATTCTATGACTCCGATGGAAGCATTAAGACTTTTGGATGATTGGAAAAAAAGGATCAGCCAAAGAGGCTAATTTTAGTTCTCTGAAAACAAATACAGAAGAACATCCATAGAAGCAAAATCTATCCAGTTGGAAATATTGGATTTTAATCCTTCTTTTGCATGAAATCCGATCCCGATCCCAGCGGCTTCCAACATCAATTGGTCGTTTGCCCCGTCCCCTACTGCGACTATATTCGATTTGGGAATACCGAATCTGGAGCGTAAGTCTAATAATGAATCTCTTTTGATAAATTTATCCACAACTGTCCCGGAAACTGTACCCAAAAGTTTTTCATCTGCACGATCCAGATAATTCGCCCGGACCTCGTCTATAGAATATTCCTGTTTAAATCTTTCTAATATATCCGTAAACCCGCCGCTGAATATCGCTGTCTTAGCGTTCTTTTGTTTCAGACCCGCAAATAATTGTGGAACTCCGTGGTTTGGATGAAGTTTAAAATACAATTCATCGAATACTGCAACAGGAAGATCCTTTAGATAAGAGCATCTTTTTTGAAGAGCCTCTTGAAAGTTTAAATTTCCTTCCATCGCTTCTTTTGTGACATGAGCGACTTCTTCATAAACTCCAGCATATCTTGCAAGTTCGTCTATGACTTCCTCTTGGATCAAAGTAGAATCCATATCGAAACAGAATAACGGTTCTTTTTCTAAAAAGGACTCTATTTGAATAAGATCGATCTTTCTTTCGTTTTGTAATTCTTTTCTGAGATATACGAGTTCGGTTCTAGGTAGGATATCCGTTTTCCAAACATCGCATACATACTCTTTAGAAATTTCGTTCTTTCTTTCTATAAAAACAGGTTTCTTGAATCGGTCGGAGAGAAGAGTGGATAAAGTTAAAGGATCGGAATCCTTCTTGGGAGAAAAAAATAGGATCACTCGGGTTATCTTAAGTAGGATTTAATTTTTCTGGCCCAAATGATATAGGCTTCTTTGTTCACATGGATCGGGTCCTGCTTTCCTTCGAAAACAAAAGCCAATTCTTCTTTGATAAACGGGATCTCTTTTCTTCTAAATTCAGGCCAGATATCCAGAAATAACATATTCTGGTTCTCCTGAGCGATCCTTGCCCACCAAGCGTTTACTACAGGAGATACTGAGTTAATGTTTTTGCTCAAAACTGGCGGGATCCCTAAAATCAAAATTCTGGTATTCGGTAAAGAAGTGCGGATCTTTTGAATGATCTGTCTATGTTGGTTTTCCAGATAATCCAGGCATTTGCCGTCTCGGATATCATTTCCCCCGATCTCTAAAACGATTGTAGAAGGTTTCAGATTTAAGACAGTAGAATCCAAGCGACCAAGTAACATCTCGGCCATATCTCCCGGGATTCCCCGATTGACTGCACCCGGAAATTCGGAAGTCAGGATCTCCGGAGGAAAAGAAGAGACTAAACTATTCCCTACGAATACAATATTCGCTTTTTTTAATTTATCATTCTCTTTAGAATAATTAGTAACTGCTTCTTTGTATTTTTCACTGTAGAAGTCCCAGAATTCTGAGTCTCTAAGACCCATTTTGTCTACACAGTGAAAGTCAGGATGGTAATAATCAAATACGGTTTTTGGTTGGAAGATAGAACAAGAGATTAGGGAAAGAAGAAAAACACAAATCCCTAAAACTTTCATTCTACCAGTTTCTCCCAAGTTCTCAGTTTTCGGATTCTTTCATGTGAAAGCGTTTATGCCAATCAGCGATCTGAGCCTGTAAATACTCCTCAGTATCGCAAATTCGAAACTCTATGGGGTTGTTGGAAACAGTATCGATCAATTTGGCTTCAATATAGCCGTTTTTTAGTTTATTGATCTCTATTTTATATTTCATCCGACAATCTCCGTTATATCCAGGATTTTCTCCCCTACTAGAGTTTCAATCCATTCCGGAATTAATCTTGGAAAACACCGAGCCTGGGAATCTTCCCATATTGACGCTGAAAATGCTATACGATTTTGATTCGCAATTCAAAAAAACTATTTCACGATTTTCCGATATTTGTAAAGTTCCGGGAAATTTTCCGGTGCGTAAGGATGTCCTTCACCTAGAGCAGATTCCCAGTCGATCTCTTCTCCTAATCCGGAAGAAAATTCAGGATAAAATCCCGCGTCCAAAATTGTTCGGATCGTATCTGCTGCGTCTGAACCTTTTACGTTCAGGTAGCCGCTAGCAAACAAGGAATTGGCGGCGTATAAAGCCATTCCTTGCAGTCCTCTTAAATGCCCTTCACGCCCTGCTGCAATACGGACTTCTGAGTCAGGATTCACCAATCTAAATGCAATTAGAGTTCTTAAACAAAATTCAGGACTGAGGGCCTTTGGATTTTTGATCGCATGCCCAGCTACAGGTATGAAGAAGTTTACTGGAATAGAAATTACCTTCAGATTTTTGATCTCATAGATAACATCGGTTAGATCCCAAAGGGATTCTCCCATTCCTACGATAACACCTGAACACATTCCAACTCCGGCTTTCATAAGATGGGTGATTGTCTCTACCCTTTGTTCGTAAGTATGAGTGTCACAAATTTCAGGGTAATGGGATTTGGAAGTATTTAGATTATGATTATATCTGTCTAGGCCCGCCGCCTTCAAACGTTCCGCTTTTTCTTGGTCCAATAACCCGGCGGAGAGACAAACCTTTAGACCGAGGTCTTTGCTGATCTTTTCGATCGTAAGAGCGAGCTTTTCTGTGGCGAATAAATTTGGACCGGTCCCAGCAGTGACCATACAGAATCTGTATGCCCCATTTTCCTTTGCCTGTACAGCGTCCTGAAAAATCTCCTCTGGAGATTTCATGGAATATTCCTGAACTCCGGAGCCCGCATTTTTTCTTTGGGCACAGTAGCCACAATCTTCCGGGCAATGCCCATTCTTAATATTATCTAAAACATGGATCCGAACAGTCTTACCGAAGTATTTTTCCCGAACCTTATAAGCCTTGTCCAAAGCTTCTGTTAAAGGTATATCTCCGTTTAGGATCGCGTAAGTTTCCTCCCGATCGATGATACTTGGAACCTCTGAAAAGATTTTTTCTTCGGTTACGGACGGAGTTTCTAGACTAAGTTTCATTCTGCTGATAGATTCCAAGGCCTAGTTTTCCTTGGCAATCTATAATTTTTAAGGAATAAACACCTGTTCTCTAACTCTCAATCTTGTATGCAGAGAGACCTTCACGAACAGCATTAAATACCTTATCCAAAGAAGACTTAGAAATATTATAAGGAGGTGTGATATAAATCACATTTCCGAGAGGTCTTAAGATCACTCCTCTCTCCTGGCAGATCCTTCTGAATTCTCTTGCAAAAGGATTCACATATCCTGGGCTTAATTTTCCTGTGAAAACTTCTCCCACTCCAACGGAACCCAATACCCTGGTGTTTCTGATCTTCGTTGGGAACTCTGCTCTGATTTTTGCCCAACCTTCTTCCAACCAAGACTCCAAACGTTTCACATCCGAGAGTCTATTTTCTTCTTTGAATACTCTCAAAGATGCAAGAGCAGCTGCACAACCGGGAGGATATCCTGTCATTGTGTGACCATGATAGAATGCTTTTATAGGTTCAGGAGATAAAAATTCCTTATAGATCTCTTCTCGAACCAAAGTCACTGCCAAAGGTAAGATCCCCGCGGTTAGTCCTTTAGCAAGAGCAACCATATCCGGTTCTATCCCTGCTTGCTGGTAAGCAAAGTTTGTACCGGTCCTTCCAAATCCAGTAAATACCTCATCCAAAAGAAGAAGCACATCATAACGTCTCGTGATCTCTCTGAGCCTAGTAAGAACGGAAGGTTTATGGAATAACATTCCACCTGCTCCGGCGATCATTGGCTCTAAAACTACACCAACAACTTCTTCAGAATGAGCAGATAAGTATGCTTCCAACTCATCCAAACAATCTTCCGCACAGGAATGAGGGGATTTAGAAACGGGACAATCATGGCAGGCTGGAGAAGGAAAATTTTTAGTCGAAAAAAGAAGGCTTTGGAAGACCCGGTTGAATACAGAATCTCCTCCTACACTCATTGCTCCGATCGTGTCCCCATGATAGGAATAGGAGAAGTTGATGAAAACCTTCTTTTTTTCCCTCCCTTGATTTCGGAAATATTGAAGAGCGATCTTTAACATGATCTCTAATGCGGTAGAACCGTTATCCGAAAATACTACCTTTCTAAAATTCCAATCAGTGAATTCTAGAAGTTCATGAGCAAGTTCCAATGCGGGAGGATGGGTAAAACCTGCAAGTAACACATGGTCCAAGGATTCCAATTGTTCCTTCACCGCAGAAACAAGTTTGGGATGATTATGACCGTGGATGCTCACCCACCAAGATGAGATCGCGTCTATATATTCTTTGCCGGTATCGTCGTATAAGAATTCGCCTTTAGCGGAAACGATCTTTAAAGGAGGATCGGAATCTAGTTGGACTGTATAAGGATGCCAGATCAAGGGAAAAGTATGTCCACAAGGATCCTATCCGGATCAAATTCTTTTGCAACTTTATCTAAGAATTCTTTTCTAGACAACTTTCTTTCCGGCATCAAAAACGTTCCAAGAAGCCCAACTTCTGCAGCCTCTATGATCGTTCTGATATTATCAGATCGAAGAGGATTTTCAGGTCCTACAAAATAAACTCCTAAAAGTTTAATGTCTCTCTTCTTTAGGGCCTCTATAGATAATAATGTATGATTGATCGTCCCAAGTTCCGTAGAAGCGACAAGAACCACAGGAAGTTTTGCCTGCTCCACTAAATCTGCTGTAAAATAATAGCGGGTCAGAGGAACATAGACCCCACCAGCTCCTTCCACTAAAATTTTAGCATCTTTAATACTGAATAAATGTCTAGAAAGTTCATCCGTATCAACCACTGTGTTTTCCAATTCGGAAGCAAGATGAGGAGACGCAGGGATCTGAAACGTATAATAATTCTTTAAAAAATAAGATTCGTTCAAACCTGTAAGATTCATGATCTTCACTCGATCCGAATCTGTTCCGGTCTGGATCGGCTTTAAATATTTAAGGCCGAACTCTTCTGCGTACTTCGCCATCAAAAGAGAGCAGAAGAAAGTTTTGCCTACATCCGTATTTGTTCCGGTGATAAATATGGACAAACTAATTCTCCCGGACCACTTGGATGAATTTTTCCAGCTCTTCTTTAGTAATCTTGGAATTTAAGGAAACACGGATCCGAGAAATATCCACCGTTGGAGGACGGATTGCCTTCGCTTGAAAACCATGACTATTCAATTTAGAAGAAAGTTCTAAAGCATTCGCTTCCGACTCCAACAGGATCGGAACGATCTGAGAAGAAGAATTGCCTGTGTCTTTTCCGAAAGACTGCAAGGAAGAACGGAAAAAATCTGAATTTTCCTGGAGCCTTCTTCTTTCCGCCTCCATTCCTTTCACCATATGAACGGAAGTAATTCCCGCATACGCGATCGCGGGCATAGGAGCAGTAGAAAAAACGAATGTTCTAGCAGAATGAAGTAAATATTTCCGAGCATCCTTGGAAGTAGAGATCAAAGCACCTTCTAGTCCTAACGCTTTGCCTAAAGTGGACATTCTGAAATCTATATTAGAAGGTTCTGAAATATTCTCTTCTAAAGAAATACCTGCCCCGTCTTTACCGAAAAGGCCGATTGCATGAGCCTCATCCAAATACAAAAGAGCTCCGTATTTTTCCTTCAGATATAATAATCCTGCAAGATCCGTTTTATCGCCGTCCATACTGAAAACGGTTTCAGTTACTATCATCTTGTTTTTGGAGCCTGAATATTTCTGGAGTAACTGTTCTAGATCATTTAGATCCGAATGTTTATAATAAACCTTCTTTCCTCCGGAAAGACGGACCCCATCCATTAAGGAAGCATGATTCTTTCTGTCACAGAATAAAATATAGGAGGGATCTGCGATACAGGAAATGGATCCTAGATTAGCGGCATATCCATTCGCAAAGAATAAAGAATCTTCCGCTTGCACCCAGTCAGAAAATAGAACTTCCAGCTCTTCGAAAACGGTTCTATGACCTCTAACAAGTCTGCTCGCACCGGAGCCTGCACCATAAAGATCGATCCCTTGTTTCAAGGATTCTATTAATTTTGGATGGGAAGAAAGCCCGAGATAATCGTTGGAACAAAAGTCCAGACCAGAAGGAGGATCCAAGGTCCGGATCCTATTCTGAGATTCTAACCTGGAAAAGAAGGCAGGAAGCTCCGAAAAAAAAGGAAGTTTCGTAGATGGAGTTTCCCGCACAAGATTTCCGAAAGGGATTATAACATCCCTTTTACTTCGTCTCTTTCAGATTTAAGTTCGTCATGAGTGATATTGAACTTTTCTTTTGCAAAGTCGTTCAATTCTAACCCTTTAATGATCTCAACCTTGTTCCCGTCAGACTTCACAGGATATCCGAAAATTAATCCCTTATCTGCTCCGTAAGAACCGTCGGAAGTAACAGCTACGCTGAACCAATCTCCCGCAGGTGTAGGAGTGATGATCTGGCGAACTGTATCCACGACTCCGTTAGCAGCAGAAGCAGCAGAAGAAGCTCCGCGAGCCTTGATGATCTCAGCTCCACGTTGCTGAACATTCTTAATGAAATCACCTTTTAACCAGTCATGGTCTTTGATCACGTCGGTTGCAATATTGCCGCCGATCTTAGCATTATAAAAATCAGGGTATTGGGTAGAAGAGTGGTTTCCCCAGATCGCAACGTTGGTTACGTCTTTTACTAAATTACCGGACTTGATCGCAAGTTGAGATTTAGCACGGTTCTCATCCAATTTGGTCATTGCAAACCAACGATCGGTTGGAACACCTTTTGCGTTATTCATAGCGATCAAACAGTTTGTATTACAAGGGTTTCCTACAACCAGAACTCTCACATCTGAAGAAGCATTCTTCTCGATTGCTTTTCCTTGATTTACGAAAATACCACCGTTAATCTTAAGAAGGTCACTTCTTTCCATTCCGGCTTTTCTAGGAACGGATCCAACAAGAAGAGCCCAGTTAATATCTTTAAAAGCGGTGTCTAGATCGGCAGAAACCGTAACCTTTTGCAAAAGAGGAAAGGCGCAGTCTTCCAATTCCATGATCACACCTTTTGCTGCAGGAAGAGCGGCCTCAAGTTCCAACATTTGGATCTCTACCGGAGTATCCGCTCCAAACATCTGCCCGGATGCGATTCTGAATAATAATGAATAACCGATCTGCCCTGCGGCACCCGTAACTGCTACCTTAACTGTTTTTGCCATTTGAAACTCCTAACTTTTAAAACGTGAGCTTAGTTATTTTTTAGCTCTTCGTCGATGATCTTTGTGAAATTTTGGATCGGCATATTGCCTTCCACTAGAATACCGTTGATGAAGAATGCAGGCGTTCCATTCACACCGTAACTTTGACCTGCTTGCATGTCCGACTCGATCTCACTTTTGATCTTTTCTTCCTGAGCGATACATTGGTTGAATGAGTTCATCTCTAAGCCGACCTGTCTTGCGAGATTGATCACATTCTGTTTTTCTAATTTTCTTCCATTTTGGAATAGAAGACTATTGTATTGCCAGTATTTTCCCTGAGGAATAGAACAATTTGCCGCGATATGAGCGAACATTGCGTTCCTATGGAAGTCCATAGGAAAATCCCTAAAGACCCATTTGATCTTATCCTTATATTGTTCACGTAGAGCAGTCGTAGTTTGCTGGCTCATCGCACAATATGGACATTCGAAATCTGAGAATTCTACGATCGTAACTTTTGCGTCAGCCGGCCCGATTGTAGGATTTTCACTCGGCTCTATCGCTACTCTCGTAGGAGGCGGAAGTTCCGGAGCCATAATTTCAGTATTATATTCTTCTCTTAATCTTTGGTAAAGACCTTGTCTTTCTCTATCAGCTTGGACCGCTTTTAAATATTTTACGATCTCGTTTTGGACTGCAGCGAATGGCTTACCCTTCAGACCTGGTTCTTCTTTGAATTGATTATAAGCAGCAATGATCTCTTCTTGAGCAGGCTCATAATTTTTTCCGAACTTGGTCAGCTCTTCAACAGGAACACCTTTCTTAGCAGCTTCTTTTTTCAAGATCACTGTAGAAGCAAGTTGGGAGAATAAACGATATACTTGCTGATTATTCTCCTGAAGATATTTGCGATACGCGGAAGGATTCTCTTTTTTTACATCATCCAAAGTATAGATGCTGAAAGTACCTAGACGCATATAATGTTCCGGAATAAAGAACTTAACGATCGGGTAGAGAGTTAGTAAAAAATAACCTAAGAAGACCCAAGGAACAGCTGCCTTGAATTTTGGACCGAAAACCCGATCCAGGAGGGAGGAAGAAGTTTCTTCAGACATAATACCTTTCCAGGGGAAAAACTTTCCCCTAGCTGCCAATTTAGAAAGCCGAGTATGGGAGGCAAACGAATAATTCGGAGGATTAAATAGAGGAAAATGGGCCAAAATACATGCCAAAAAAATCTAAGAAACACCCTCTTATATGAGAATTATTTCGAAAAAAAATTAAGCAAGCTAACGGATTTCCGATAGAAAATAATAGGGAATCCTTCCATCCAACCCGAGGGGGTTTTATCAGGAGAAGGTTTCAAAGGAACTACCGAAATCCCCCTCGGACGGTAGGAATGATAGACCTGAAAACGGAGGTTTAGGTTTATGAACGTAAACGGGATACATTCGGGACAGTATCCGGCGACTTGGTCTCCGGTACAGAGAGAAATAAAACCCGAATTAGAACCGATCGGAGATACCTTGGAAATCAAGGGAAACGAATTCGGTGGAATACAACTGAAAAATCAAAAAAAAGCCGATGAATTGGTAATGAAACCTAGTCCGGTATCAGCGGAAGAAAGAATGAGCCAAGTAATCAGTCCGGAACAAATGAAGGACCTTTTGTCAATGATCGTTAGTTCCAGATTCAGCTCTTCTCCCGAGGCAAAAACCGGCCGCGGAAAGATAGATTTAAAAGGTTAAAACTTGGGCTTAGTATTAGCTCTTGTATTTTCACCCAAGCTGGATCTAGCCTTAGGTGTCCTGACTCTAATTGCAGTTTCAGGTATGGGCTTCTTTTTCTATTGGGAAGTATTGCGTCCTTATGCAGCAAAAACTCGTCCAGGACAATTAGATCCTCCGGACGAAGGTGATACTTTTGAGATCGTAGTTCCGGAAAGTACTCGAACTTACAGATTCTCCGTGGGTCAGGTATATGGAGATATCCCTACCCTCTGTAAGTCTATCCAAGACGATCATATAGTATTTATTTTAAAGAAGGGAAAAGATTCGGAAGATTATGATATTCTAATCAACCGTTCCGGCCCTGCCATCATGAAACCTCCTCGCATGCAACATTTTGCGAAAATGGAATCTTCCGAGAAATTAGAAAGCCATGAGATCATCGGCCAAACCGCGTCTTTTAGGATCTCTGATAAGATCATTAAGGATCGTATGACCCAATACTTCGAGATAGGTCTTACTTCCAACTTCTTCGTGAATAAGTTAGGTAAGGAAAGAATGAGATTTACTTTTTCCGTTCAAAAGATCCATCCAGGACTTTCCACAAGTTCTAGAGATAAAAAAGGACTCTATTCTTTCGGAAAGGAAAGATCTTCGGAAGAAGATTAAGATATTTTCCTAGACGAGATCCTTGCTCCGTTCGTATCTGGAGAGAGCCTCAAAAATTTACAAGAAATTCCGGAATCTTTGGAGAACTTTTGAACAAGTTCTCCAAGCTTCTTTTCTAATCTTTTAGAATCCTTTCTTCTCGTATAAACCACAACCGCAGGCCCGCTACCGGAAAGTGAAACACCTATTGATAACTTCTCTATTTCTTTTACAAGAGGTAGAAGGGGAAATTCAGCATTCATCCTGTAAGGTGTATGGATCTTATCTTCTAATGCTCTTTGCAGAAGTCCAGGTTCTCCAGAATCTAAAAACTCCCACCAAGTTGCCATACGACTCATATTAAAAATAAGTTCGGACACAGGATATTTTTCAGGAAGAGCTTTGCGAGAATGATTGGTCGCAATTTCAAGATCCGGGATCAGAAAAAAACAATGAATGTTCTTTGGAAACTTTCTCTTAAAATAATAGAGCTTCTCTTCTGCAAAGTAGGAGAAAACAAATCCACCCAGATATGCGGGAGTTGTATTATCCGGATGACCTTCCAGCAAAGCAAGTTGGTATAAAAACTCTGCCTCACTCGGAAGTTTTGTATTTGGAAAAAACACACCTTGCGCAAACCTCGCGGCTGCAAATCCTGCGACCACTGCACTTGCGCTAGATCCCAATCCACCTTTTAAAGGAAGCCCGAGTTCCATAGTAACAGAATAAGGGATCGGAGATGGCGGAAGATTTGTATTCACTTGGTTAGAAACAAATACTGAAAAATACGTTTTATAGGATTGTAAGACTAGATCCTCTTCATCGGTAAAAACAGGAGCTGCAGGACCTTTGATCTTTCTTTCGAATTTAGAAGACTTTCCGAACTCGAAAGTAAATTCATTATAGATTTGGAACGCCAATCCCAATAGATCAAAACCGGAACCTAGGTTAGCAGAGGTTCCCGGTACCTTGATTTGGAATTTGTATTTTTGAGCGTTCATTGGAAAAGCCAAGGCCGAATTTTCTGCCATTTTTTGGTCTTAGCCCCGATCGTCATTTGCTTTTCGAAATTCTCCAGAAAGGAAAAGAAATCTGATTTGCGAGTTCCATCTTTCCGAAAAGATTGCTCGCGTATGCATTTTGCTTGGTCAGACGCTCTTGTGATATTTTTCTATTTCGGGATTGTTCTCTATTCCGGTTATAAAGCGGACCATAAAAGTTCCGAATCCAAGGAATTCTTTCTCGCGAACAGATCTCTTTCTTGGATTCCACTCTCTCTTTCCATCGTAGCGACGGAAACCTCTGCATTAACCTTCCTTTCTGTTCCAGGAATTGCTTACTCAGGCAATTTCACATTCTTACAAGTTGTATTCGGGTATATCCTAGGTAGGACAGTTGTCGCCTTAGTTCTCATCCCCCTTACCTATCATCATAATTTTCTCTCTGTTTATGAATGGGTTGGAACTCGTTTTGGTAGAAGATCCCAAAAAACAATGTCTGGTCTTTTTTCAGTAACTCGGATCTTAGGAGATGGGGTTCGTTTATATGCGTCTACATTACCGGTCGCAATGTTATTGGAAATAGGACTGCAAAAGATCCTACCTTACTCTCCGAGCCAGTATTCGATCGGAGTTTCGACATTACTCATCGTAAGTATCATAACAGTATTGTATACGATGCAGGGCGGCTTTAGATCCGTTGTTTGGGTGGATACTCTGCAATATTTTATCTATATATTCGGAGGAGGATTCGCACTCTTCTTACTCTTCCAAACAAGCAGCGATCCAGGTGCGATCCTGTCTTCTGCATGGTCCCAGAGCAAACTGAAGTTTTTAGAATGGGAGAATTCTTCTGCGACTTACTTTTTACCCTGGGCTGTTCTTGGTGGAGCTCTCTTAAGTTTAGGGACTCACGGTGCGGACCAAATGTTCATCCAAAGATCTTTGGCGGCAAGGAACATAAAAGATGCACAAAAAGCAATGATCGGATCCGGGATTGCAGTGTTCCTACAAATGATCCTATTCTTAGCGATCGGAACATTCTTATTCTATCGTTTTAATGGACAAACGATAGCACAAGACAAGGTATTTTCCAAATTTTTAATAGAAGAAGTGCCTGCACCTTTCTTAGGATTACTTCTTTCTGCAGTGCTTGCTTCTACAATGTCCACTTTGTCTAGCTCTATTAATTCATTATCTCTGACGGCAAAGGCGGATTTCGGCTGGTCTTTAGGAGGACAAAAAAGTTCTTCCTTCTTCTTTGGGATCTTATTATTCTTAAGTTCCTTCTTCTTCTTTTCTTTGCCTGAAAATTATACGAAAGGGCTTTTAGAATTAGGACTGAAAATTTCCTCTTTTACGGTGGGGTCCATGGTCGCGGTCTTTTTGACGGAAGTGATCCCATTCTTGAGAAAGAAAATTACTGTTTCCGATCTAGGACTTTCTCTTTCTTTAGCCGGTTCGATCTTGATAACTGGAATTACAGGGACTCTCAAAAACTATAATTTCACAGTTCTAGTTCCGCTCGGAATGTCCTTATTCTGGACTCTTTCTATTTTAGCAGCGCAATTGTTTCCTAAGAAACAATCGAATCCATAAAGGAAGTTAGAATTGCCTGGAATTCTTTCGCCTTAGTAAAATGGATATAATGATCTCCACCTGGGATCGTTTCGAATTTTGCATTCGGAAAATATTTGGAAGCGATCTCAATGTCTGTTGGATGGAAATATTCCGAATCTCCTCCGATCACGAATAATGTTTTTCCAGGATAGGTCTTGTTAGGATCATTAAACTCTGATTGAAATACACGTTTAGATCTTTCAATCGCTTCTACATTCAGCTTCCAACGATATTTCCCATCTTCCATTCTATCCAAATTCATCAGAAGAAAATTACGTATGAATGGATTCGGAACGAACTGAGACGCAACAGAATCGATTTCCTGCCTATTCTTAAAACTAGAAAGATCCGTATGAAAAACTGCAAGCTCCCCTTCATACTTGAACTCATAATCTCTGGGAGAAATATCTTGGATGATAAGATCGGAAACCAGATCCGGATATTTTAAAGCGAATGTCATCGCAACAAGTCCACCCATGGAATGGCCTAGTAAGATCACTTTTTCGAGACCATGATCGTCCAAAAATTCTTTTACATCTTCTGCCATCAGGCTTAAAGAATGATCGGGAGAATGAGGAGAGTCTCCGTGATTTCTTAGATCCAAAGTATAAACTTTAGAATAAGAGCTTAAAAAATCGGAAACAGTGACCCAGTTTTTGGAGGAACCGAATAAACCGTGTAAAATTATGATGGGAGTTGTAAGACTTGAACCTTCTTTTGCCGGATGCTCTTTAAAAAAAAGTTTCACTTCTTTAAACATTCCTCTTCGATTACTCTCAGTTTAGAGTAGAATTTTTTGCCGTACCTTGCAGGCAATTCTTGGACCTTACTTCTAAAACTTTTGAGCTGAGGTTCTTTTTGAAGTTTTGTATCACAAACCAAGGTCTCTCTGTCTTTAGAAAAGGAAAGAAGTCGTTTTTCTAGATGAGTGGAGAAGATAGGAGCATAATTTCCATTCGGCTGTAAAAGAAGATATTTCAATCTTCGATTTTCTTCATCTTGTAAAACACAGATCGGATCCTTTCCACAACGAACTTCCGGTGTATATTTTACGGCCAAGTATGCAGAAAAATCACCGGGTTTAGAATCCGGATACGCTTCTGCAATCTTCCAAAAACTTTCCGGCCTTACCTTAAGTTTAGAACCTTCTGGGCTATTTGTCAAATTTTCGGACCATATTCCAGTTTTAGAATATACCCCTACTTCGCTCGGATTGTTTTTCAGTACGTCTTCTAATTTTTGACGGGATTTAGATCTGTATTCAGGAGACTGTAGGACTTCCAAATACCTTTGTAGGACCACAAGTCTTCTCACTTTCAAGAATAGATACTCATTCCCTTGAAAAATAGGCCCTTCTTCTATTTTGGTTAAGTAAGTAAAAACGGATTCCAATTCATTCGGCCCGGAATCCTGATACAAAAGTTTTTCAATTGCTTTCGTAATAACGGGGTAACTTCCTTTACTTCCCATTTTAAAAAGAGAACGGGAATCCACCCAGCCTGTAAGCCCGTCGCGATCCGTTAGAAGTTGGAACTTTGAATCTGCTTCTTTTTGATTTTCAGAAGAGAGGATCTCTCCGAAAGGCAGTCTCTTTAGCACTTCCGATTTTTTTTCCGGAAATAGATAGAGTTCTACTCCCGGATCCAAAACGATGAACTGCTTTTTCTCCTGAGAGAAAACCGGCTGGATACAGAACCCTAATAGTAAGAAGGTTACCAGCCGGCGTAAAATCATCGGATTATAGGGAGAAATCCCTTACCATGTCGGAAATTCTAGAGACACCTTTTTTGATGTCTTCTTCGCCCATTGCATAGGACAATCGAAGAGCATAATCGTCTCCAAATGCAATCCCCGGAACCGCAGCAACTTTGTACTTATCCAAAAGATGAGCGCAGAATAATTTGCTCTTGCTTGTCTCTGAACTTGCAGCTTGGAGCTTTTTAAAACCGTCAGTCTCGTAAGCTCCAGTCAGGTATGGGAACACATAAAACGCACCTTGTGGAACATTTACTTCCACACCCGGGATCGCATTTAAAAGTCCTACGATCAAATCTCTTCTTTTCTGGAATGCTTGGGCCATTACCTTCACACATTCCTGGTCCCCAGTCAAAGCAGCTTCAGCAGCGGCCTGAGAGATAGAAGAAGGATTGGAAGTAGACTGACTTTGGATCGTATCCATATTTCGGATGATCTCTAATGGACCAGCGCCATAACCGATCCTCCATCCAGTCATAGAATATGCCTTAGAAACTCCGTTTGTTACGAAAGTAAGTTCCTTTAACTCAGGAGAGAGCATCGCAATATTCGAAAATTGGAATCCGTCAAACACGATACTTTCGTAAATATCATCGCTTAAGACCATGATCTTATGTTTTAAGATCACTTCAGCAAGCGCTTCCAATTCCTTTCTGGTATAGGCTGAACCTGTAGGATTAGAAGGTGAATTGATCACAACAACCTTAGTTTTAGGAGTAATCGCTTTTTCTAATTGATCAGGAGAAATACGGAACTGCTGCTCTTTTGTTGTAGGAACAATGACCGCTTTTCCTTCTGCTAAACGAACGATATCCGCATAGCTTACCCAGTAAGGAGCCGGGATAATCACTTCGTCCCCAGGATTTAAGGTTGCAAGGAAGAAGTTATAGATTACCTGCTTTCCACCTGTTCCTACAATGATCTGGTTTCTGGAATATTCCAGTCCGTTATCTCGTTTGAATTTGGTTATGATTGCGTCGCGAAGTTCTACCGTTCCGGAGACTGCAGTGTATCTGGTTTGTCCCTTATCGATCGCTTTTTTAGCCGCTTCTTTAATATGAGTCGGTGTTTCGAAATCAGGCTCACCTGCTCCGAAACTTACAATGTCTTCGCCTTTCTTTTTTAATTCTGCCGCCTTAGCGCTGATTGCTAGGGTGGGTGAAGGCTCGATCACATCCAGCCTTCTCGCGTTCCATTCCATTTGGTCCTCTCTTTTTGTTTTAAGCTCCGACTTTTTCTTCCAGAGATTCTCTGAATTGGTCTAGAGTATATATTTCGTATTCGTATCCTTGCTCTGTAAGGAAAAGTTGTCTGTTCTGACCGAATCTTTCTTCGTTCGTATCTCTCGAGATCAAAGAATAGAAAACCGCAGTGTTGTCCTCTCCTTTCGGCCTCAGAATTCGACCCAAACGCTGAGCCTCTTCCTGACGAGAACCGAAGGTTCCGGAAACCTGGATTGCGATATTCGCATCCGGTAAGTCAATGGAGAAGTTTGCAACCTTACTTACTACCAAAGATTTGATCCGACCCGATCTGAAGGCATCGTACAATTCCTGTCTTTCTCCCAAAGGAGTTTTTCCTGTAATTAAAGGAATTTTGAAAGTTTTAGAGATTTCTTCCAACTGATTGATATATTGCCCAATCACGAGTAGATGAGACTCTGAGTGCTTCTTCATGATCATTCCGATCGCTTTTAGCTTTTCAGGGTTTTCAGAAGCCAGACGGAACTTTTCACGATCGTCAGCGATAGAATATCTCATTCGGAGATCGTCTTCCATGGAAACTCGGATCTCTTTACATTTCGCTTCCGCGATCCAGGATTTACTTTCCAGTTCCTTCCAAGGAACATCGTATTTTTTAGGTCCGATCAAACTAAATACGTCTTCTTCTAACCCGTCTTCTCGGACTAGAGTTGCCGTAAGTCCAAGTCTTCTTTTTGCCTGCAATTCGGAGGTCATTCTGAATACAGGTGCAGGAAGTAAGTGAACCTCGTCATACACGATGAGTCCCCAGTTATTCGCACTGAATAGATGGAAGTGGGTGAAGTCTCCTCCCTTCTTCTTTCTGTGGGTGAGAATATTATAAGTAGCGATTGTGATCGGTTTGATCTCTTTTACTTCGCCTGAGTATTCGCCAATATCCGATTCAGGGATATCTGTTTTGTCTAAAATTTCGTTTTTCCACTGACGAATAGAGAGTGTGTTTGTGACTAGGATCAGGGTTTCTGCTCCTACGATCTGCATCACACCGATCCCTACGATCGTTTTCCCAGCACCGCAAGGAAGAACGACCACTCCGGAACCACCTTCGTTTCCTCCACCTGCGTGGAACACTTCCACAGAGGCGCGTTGGTAATCCCTCATTCCGAATTTTCTTCCGGACTTGGTTGTAGGTCTTAAATTGAATCCGTATTTGTTTCCTTCATCATAACCGGCTAAGTCCTCTACTGGGAAACCGATCTTGATGAGAGCTTGTTTAATATGACCACGGAATTCTTTTTTGATATAGATCTTCTCGTTTTCCGTTTTCTCTATATAAGGTTGAACGGCTCTATGATTAGAAATCTCTTGTAAAAATCCTTTTTCGTTAGAGATGATACAAAGATCGCCGTTCTCTTCTTTTACTAGTTTAACTTTTCCGTAGCGTCCGATCTGTTCTTTGATCTCATTTACTACGTTTTTTGGAACAGAGTATCTGGAATATTTTTCTAAACATTCTACGATCTCGTCCGCGCTCATCTTAATGGATGCTGCGTTCCAAAGAGAAAGTGGAGAAATTCTGTACGTATGCAAATACTCCGGACTTTTTTCCAATTCCGCGAATTTGGATACGACTAGCTGGCAGGCTTCGAATTCAGGATTATCCACCTCTAAAAGCATTGTCTTATCACTTTGAACGATTAACGGTTTACTCATTTGGATGCGGAACTCCCCTAAAACTTAGACTGAAAATGACCCCTTCCTTGTCAAGAAGAAAGCGATTATAAGGCCGAATCATGCAGATCTCACCAAAATTCTGAATTCTCCGAACGTTTCAGAATGTCCTTTTAGCTCTTTCAGATCCTGTCCGGACAATAATGCATTACCTGGAGCACTACAAGGTTCGACAGCGATCGCAGAATGATCTGGTTTCGTATAAATTTGATAATAATTTAATGGAATTTGTCCTTCTTCAGGAGGAGGACTTAAAATGGTAACGGAGTATTTATTTTTTAGATTCTCGAGTACTACTCTAGGTTCCTTTCCATAAAATAAATGATCTAGTTTCGGAATACTTTCTCCGTCTAGAACGGATTGGATCGAGTTGGAAATAAACGGTTGGATCGGAACTAGGTTCTCGTTCAATTCCAGATTTTTATCCAGGTAAAGACTTAATTTCCAATCTTCTTCCTTCTTTCCTAGATCCAAATAAGGATGATATCCATATGCAAAACGGATCGAATCGGATCTTAGATTATTAAATTTAGTCTTCACTGTCAGAAGAGTCCCGGATAAAGTTTCTTCGATTGAATATTCTTCTCTGATCGCAATTCCTGAAAGTGCAGAATCTCTCCAGGAATCCGGAAAGATCACTCTAAACTCTGCTCCTTTTCCGTCCTGTCTCAGTTTCAGAAGTTTTCTTTCTAATGAGTGCACAAGACCATGAACGGGAAATTCATTCGAGTCTCTGATAGGTTCGCTTGCTTCCCATTTTTTTCCACCAATAAGGAACTCCGGAGAAGCATGACGATTCACCCATGGGAACATGAGAAAATTACCGGATTCGAATATACTTATTTTTTTATCATAAGGAAAGATAATCGGGAACGTTTCTCTAGTCGTTGGATGCGTCCAGTCCCAGGAAATCCATTGGGTCCCGTCGGTCAAAAAACGAGAGTTCTCCGTCCGAAATTCATACATTGCGGGAAAGAGGTTGGGAAAACTAGCCTGAGAGGGAAAGTAAAAAACGGATCTAGGACTTTTTTTTGAAGGAATACCTGCATGGAAAGGAATTGAAGCGATACCCGGCCTTCCCAATATGGACCGGAGGCTTGTAGATGAAATTCCTTCCCTATAAATCCGTTCTTTTTACAATATCATTCTTATTCTTTAGCAATTGTTTATTCCTTTCCTTTCCAAATCAGACTTCTCCAATTCCAAAGGAAAAATTAGTCACAGGATCTTCTACAGAAGGTCTAGATAAAATATTACTGATTCCGATCGAGGGAGAAATTTCGGATAAAAAATCTTCCGGAAGTTTTTTAAGCGGAGATAAGGACAGTATCGTAAGTAGGATCAAAACATATCTTTCCATGGCGGAAAAAGATCCTGCAATCAAAGCTGTGATCTTAAAGATCGATTCTCCGGGCGGCTCAGTAACTGCAAGTGATCTGATCCATCATGAAATTTTGGAATTCAAAAAAAGGAAGAATGTTCCGGTTCTCTCTCTGTTCATGGATACCGCTGCCTCCGGTGCATATTATTTGAGTATGGCGACCGATCATATCCAAGCTCATCCAACAACGATCACCGGTTCCATCGGAGTTCTTAGATTCGGGATCAATGCAAAGGAAGCTCTGGATAAATTAGGGATCAAGAGTAGCACAATCCGTTCCGGTCCAAACAAGGCGACTGGAAACCCTGTGGAAGAATTCACTCCTGAACAAAAGAAAGTTTTCCAAGATATCATTATGGAAAACTACGAGAGATTCTTGAGTATCATCAAAAAAGGAAGACCTAAGATAAAAGAATCCGAACTCAGAAAACTCGCGGACGGTAGAATTTATTCTGCAAACCAAGCGTTGGAAAACGGGCTCATAGATTCCATCGGTTATTTTGAGGACGCGGTCGTTCAGGTCACAAAACTTCCAGGTTATAAACCAAGTTCAGGCCAAGCTCCTAAGATCGTTTTCTATTCTTATAAAGGACCGACTCCGGAAAATTTCTACCAAATAGACAGTGATACTTCTACTGGGCCAACTCTACTCGAGTCCTTATTGCCGTTTAGAATTTCTCCGGATCATAAGATCCATTATCTATTTTCACCGGAATAAGGTTATTTCAAAAGAATTCAAAAATGCTTTTTAATTCCCTTCCCTTTATAGGCTTATTCTCTTTTACGTTTTTATTGTATTGGCTTCTTCCTCAAAAAGGAAGAAAACCATTACTTTTAATCTCCTCTTTACTATTCTACGGATATTCAGGCGCCGCTTTCTCTATCCATTTCTTGCTAGTGATCGGGGTGAATTTTTATTTTTCCCTCAAACTTTGGGAAAAGAAAAGAGAAGGTAAATCCACTTCCAGACTTCTCATCTGGATCATCGTTCTGAACTTCGTAAACCTGGCATTCTTCAAGTATTTCTATTTCTTCTTGGATAGTTTGGACTTCTTTACAAACTCTCTTAAGTTTTCGGAATTCGGAAAAGGGTTCCATATCCCGCTTCCTCTTGCGATCAGCTTTTACACATTCCAACTTGTTGCATTACAAGTGGATATTCATAGGGATCATGTTCCGGAAAGAATTTCAGCCTTAGATTATTTTCTGTTTATCTTATTCTTCCCTCAATTGATCGCAGGACCGATCATGAGGACTACGGATTTTCTTCCTAAACTAGATAAACCTGCGATCGATTTCAATCGTGTTCAATGGGGAGTCTTTCTAATTCTTTCGGGTTTGTTTAAGAAGGTTGTGATCGCTGATAATATTTCCGGGATAATCTCCGGAATTTATCAACACCCTGGAGAATATAATTTCTTCAGTTTGTATCTGGTCACTTTCGGATTTGCGAGTCAGGTATATTGTGATTTCAGCGGATATACGGATATCGCGAGAGGTTCCGCTTATCTATTAGGATATGAGATCCCTGAAAACTTTAGAGGACCTTTCCTCTCTCCTACGTTTAGAGAATTCTGGGGACGTTGGCATGTTACCTTATCCACTTGGTTAAAGGATTATCTATATATTCCTCTGGGAGGAAGTAGAGGCGGTTTCTGGAGAACCCAAGGAAATTCCATGATCACCATGACCTTAGGAGGTTTATGGCATGGGGCAAACTTCGGTTATATATTATGGGGAGCTTATTTAGGTCTGATCCTTGGCATCGAAAGATTCTTCTCCGGAGATCCCAAAAAAGAAGTAGAGCCTAGAGGTTGGAAACGATTCTGGAAAGTTGCACTCATCGTACATCTATTTGCCATCTCCGGGATATTCTTTAGGACGGGAGTCGCAGGAAAAGATTCTCTACGACTTGCTGGAGAATATTTTGGCGGTTTCCTAAACTTCATCGGAGGAAAAGCTCTTCTTAGATGGGAAGAATTAGCAGTCTTTATTATTCTAACATTCTTCTGGAATGCGGTTCAATATTACCCACGTATTAGAGAAAAGATCCAACTTCGTTTTAGATGGTTATTGCCTGCCTTCTCCATTATAATACTCTTATTAATGGGTATTTTTGGGGACGGAGGTGGAGAATTTATTTACTTCCAATTTTAAGAGTCTGAGCTAAAAGTTTTAGGCTCTTGAAGCATCGTTTTAGAAACTATTGGAATATTTCCGTTTGCCTTTCGGGAGCCATTAAGGGAATCTGGAGGTCTGATCCTGAAAGAAACTTGCAAATAATGTAATTTTCTTTCAGACGCGGAACTCCTATTATGAAAAGTAAACTAAGGACTTTTGGGATACTCATTCTCTTTTTATCCTTTGTTTACTGTTTTCCTCCTTCCTGGATCCGCCATTTACCGGAGCAACCCGAATCTTCTTCCGATACTTTTCTAAAAGGCAGATACGCAAAAAAACTGCCTCCCTTCTCTCCTCTTACATCCACCTCTTATAAAGAAAACCAATCCGAAATCTTACATTTTTCCGATCTTAAAAAATCTTTCCAAAAGACCTACTTAAGGGAGATCGAAGAAAAAGGAACCGTTCGTCGTATTCGTATAGATGGATCCGGGACTTATGAGTCTAGAGGAAATTGGTTATTACTCTTAACTGAGAAGATCAGAAAAGAAGAATCCGTTTGGAAAGACGGAAAACAAATCTCCGAAACCGAAATAAATTCTCTCGAATCTTCTCACAAACTATTGTATCATTACGATTCTTCGAACGATACTTTGATCCCGATGATCTATGAATCAGGTTATAGGGAAAAACCCTTCGGTGTAGTAGAAGGAACAAAAAAACCATATGAGGAAGACGAACTATTTCGGATCTCTCGTAGGAATTATTCCAAGAAGGAATACCAAGGCCATGCCTATTATAAGGTAAAATGAGAAGTTCTACAACACTCAAACAATATATAAAGGACGCCTGGCCGGTATTGATCGTCCTGAATTTTTCCATTTTGGGTTGTTTGGGGATCGGTTTAAAATTTTACACTCCTCCGGTTAAAGTGCCGATCGTTCTACTCCTCGTCTGTTGTTTTACCCTATTCATTAATTTCTCAGCTTTCGTTCTATTTATCACTGAAAGAATTCTTCCTAAAGAACAGGAATTCGGAAAGATCATCAAACGATTCAGAAGAGGAGACAGTAGGATGCAAAACTACGTTCTTCCTTTGGACTATGTAGATGAGAACTACGAGATCCGCGGAAGATGTATGACCTATAATCCGATCGGTGGGGACTTCTATAATTTTCTAAAAGACCAAAACGGGAATTATTGGATGGGGATCGGAGATACTTCCGGTCATGGTTATGTGGCTGGTCTATTCAGTTTGATGATCATGCACCAGATGAGCCACCTTGTTCATAAATCCGAAACACCTCATGAGATCATAGATCAAATGATAGAACATTTGGAAGAAAGAAGTGCAACCTATCCTCATATTCATAGAAGTTTATATGCTACTTTTCTATTAATGAAGGCAGACAGAAAAGGAAATTTTTTACATTCAGGGATCCATCCTAGTTTGGTCCTATACAGTAGTAAGGAAAATACTACAACTGTTCTTAGCACCGACGGGAAATTCCTTTCTACTGTGATGAACTCTCCCTTAAAAAAAGCAAAACCTTCCCAGAGTTTTAAGATGGAGAAGGATGATATACTTTTCTGTTTTACGGACGGCCTTTTTGAACAAAAAAACAAAAGTATTGGCGGATACTATGGAGAGAACCTCTACAAATTCTTAGAAACTGCCCCCAAAAAAAATATACGTAAACTCATAGATGATCTGTTTACAGACGTAGTCAAACATACCGGCGGTAGGATCCAAGACGACATGAGTCTACTTGTGATCAGAAAATTTTAGGCCGAGAATTTCATCTTGAACAAACCGTATTCTTCCCTGAATCTGTAAGAATGGACCAAGAATACTGGATATCTAGACTTACAGGGACACTTGTCTGGAATGAAAGAGATATCCGAAAGATCCTAAGAGTAGTCACCGATTCCACCTTAGTCACAGGCATGACGGAAGAAGAGACATTGGACTTCCTACAATACGGTTGCGATTCGGAAATCGAATCCTTAAAACATACGTATGATTGGACCGCTTTCAAAAAACAACTCATCTCTAAACTTTCTAAACGAGAAACAAAGGCACCGGGTCTTTCCGTTTTAGCTCCTGATTTAGTAGAAGAAGATTATTAATCCCTTGGTTTAAATAGGCAGAGATGATCTATTTCGAAGGGGAAAATTATCATTTTTTCTTTTGTAATCCGGACTCTGTCGCAAGAGTATCTTCCAAAATTTCTCCCTTTTACGATTTCCCTTTATCAACGATAGAAGAACTTCCTCATCTTTATTCAGAACCTTCTATTATTCCGAAATTTCTATACGAAATGGAATACGATCGAAGAGTGATTCCGAGTTCCGCGATCCAAACACCGCCCTATTTACGTTTCGAAAATGGTGCCCTCTATTCTGAAGAGTCCAAATTCCCTAAAGAATCCTCTGAGATACATGAAGGGAATGAATACCAGATCAAATCCAATCCTTATAGGACCTTAGCCAATCTCCCGGTTCTAATCCAAAGAGAAAATAGACTCACACAGATCGGACCAACTGTGAACGGAAAATTTTCACTTTTTAGAACTCTGAGAAGGAGAATGTTTTCCACAAAATATCTTTCTCTAAGGGATATAGTGAATCCAGAATTGGATGAAGAAGCAGTCATTCAAAAGATAGAAGAACTATATTTCGATCCTGAAAGTAAAACCTACCTGTTCCGTTTGGTAAAGATCTTATATGCAGGAACTCCAAGAGAAGAACAACAATTGGTATCGAATCTTTTCACTTTTGAAATAGAATTCGCGAAATTTCTACGTGATAGGATCTTTTCTATCGAGATCCTTCCTTTAATTCATGGTCCTTTTTTAAATTCTATTTTAAACAAATTGGATGAAAGGATCCTAAAATTTTCAGTTCCAAAACTTTCTCCTCCGGTCCGCAAAATGGTAGAAAGGAACGTTTCCAAAAACAAATGGAAACAGATCTTGGATGGTCCTTCTAAGAAACCTGAACCCGGAGAGTCCTTTCCTGAAATCGTAGAAAAGGAAATATTCAGACGATTTTCCAGAAGGATCTATTATGAAGAAGGAAATTTCTCCGTCTATAAAACTTCCGAAGAAGAAGATAGCCTGAAAATTGAAGTAAAGTTTGAAGGGATCTCTGGAGAAAAATTTAATCTAAATCGAACTCGGAACGAAATAGAATTATATTCCGTTACTTCGGATAAAATCTTATTTAGAGTCCTGAAATATATGGAAGTGATTCGAATGGATATCTATCTTTCTAAAAAAGAAAAAGATACATACGAATTTTTCAAAATTTCACCCGATTCTATTTTAGAAATCCCGAAATATGATCAGGCAAAATTAATCGTAGGAGCAGGCATTAGCTCCGAAAGAAAACCTTTGGAATTTAGCCTGCTCTCTTTTTCTTATTAGTTTAGGATTCTGTGGAAAGTATTCTTTTGACCGAATTTTTCCAAACCCGAATTTCTTTCTCTCTTAAACTTCCTACCAATTTAGGAGTAAATTCCTTACTCGTCTTTTGGTTCTTTTTCAGATCGTTTACGGAAGAATAAAATCCTCTCTCCAATCCCGCTAAGTATGCAGCGCCTAAGACGGTAGTATCTAGGTTAGAAGGCCTTACGATCTTTTTACCCAGAATATCCGCTTGGTATTGCATGAGCCAATTATTAGCGGTTGCTCCCCCATCCACTTTTAGGACTTTCAATTTGGAACCTGTATCATTCTCCATAGCTTCCACAAGTTCATAAGATTGTAATGCAATCGATTTTAAGGCAGCTCTAGTGATCTGCTCTTGGGTAGTGTCACGAGTTAATCCTAAAATAGCACCTCTAGCATTCATATCCCAGTAAGGAGCACCGAGACCCGAGAACGCAGGAACAAATACCACCTCATCTTCTTTGGTCACAGAAGAGGCCATTTTTTCTGAAAGTTTGGATTCTTTAAAAAATCTTAAATTATCTCGTAGATACTGGATAACCGCTCCACCTATAAAGATAGAACCTTCTAAACAATAGACTGTTTTTCCTTCCGGCCCGCATGCAAGTGTAGTGATCAGATTATTTTTAGAGATCTGGAGCTTATTTCCAGTATTGAACAGTAAGAAACATCCGGTTCCGTATGTGTTCTTTGCCTCTCCAGGCTCAGTGCATAATTGTCCGAAAAGTGCACCTTGTTGGTCTCCGACTAGAGAAGAGATCGGTATCCCATCCGAAAGTCCTTTTACACCTTCCGTTCTTCCGAATAGACTACTGGAATTATGGGTCTCAGGTAGGATCGCTTCCGGTATTTGCAGGATTTTTAATAATTCCTTATCCCATTCTTTCTTTTCAATGTTGAAGATGAGAGTTCTACTTGCATTGGTGTGATCCGTTTTATGTGATTTACCTGCTGTCAAACGATACAATAAATACGTATCAATCGTTCCGAATAATACCTTCCCTTTCTCCGCTCTTGCTCGAACCCCTTTTACATTATCCAAGATCCAACGAATCTTGGTCCCGCTAAAGTAGGCATCTACTACGAGTCCTGTCTTTCTTCTGAATGTAGGCTCTAAACCTTCTTTCTTGAGACCGGAACAAAAGTCGGATGTCCTACGACATTGCCAAACAATCGCATTATAAACCGGAGCCCCGGTATCCTTATCAAATAATACAGTAGTTTCTCTTTGGTTTGTGATCCCGATCGCGACCGCTTTTTCAGGTTTTAATTTTCCGTTACGGATCGCTTTTAAGATCAATTTTTCTGTCTTTGCCCAGATCTCTTCAGGGTCATGTTCTACCCAGCCCGGTTTCGGAAAATATTGTTTAAACTCGGAATAGGCGCTTGAGATCACCGTTCCGGATTTACTAAAACAAAAAGTACGTATACCGGTGGTGCCGGCATCGATCCCGATTATATATTCGCTCATCCGATTTCTCCCTGATCGACTAGCTTAAAGATTAAATTTGGATTTCCAGACCTTCTCTGGCCATGATGATCTCTAATTGGTTATCCGGATCAAACATTTCTTTGTATTTGATCGCTCGCAAATAGACTGCGTCCAATTTTTCATCATCATAAGAAGGATCATGGTGGAACATGACTAATTTTTTAACATTCGCTCTAAGAGCAATATCTGTGGCCATAGAAGCAGTGCTATGCCCCCAGTCGATCTTCTGCAAAGATTCTTCAAATGTATATTGAGTATCGAAGACGAGCACATCGGCTCCTCTGAAATAATTCAGATAGTCCTCTATATTCTCCATCTCATCCAGATTGAACTCTGCATCTGACGCGAAGATAAGTGCCTTACCGTCTTCTTCAAAACGATAGGAAAAACTTCCTCCAGGGTGTCGAACCGCCTTGGAAATCGCAGTCACTGAATCCGTGACTCGGAAGGCTCTTCCCTCCGGAACATGACGAAATACTTTTTCTGCCTGGAACCCGTCGAATGCGACAGGGAAATGAGTGAAATTATGTTGGTATCTAAGTCTTTCTTCCAAGTTCTCTACTGAACTTACGAATTCGAATTTATTTCCAGGAGTATAAAGAGGAACGAAGAAAGGAATTCCTTGGATATGATCCCAATGAGTATGGGTGAAGATCCAAACTGCCTTCCCTTTTCCGGAAGCGTAACCTTCGTGAAGGATTGAGTTCCCCAATTCTCGAAGACCTGTACCTCCGTCTATGATGACTAGTTTGTCTTCCTTATCTCTGATCTCGATACAGGTCGTATTTCCACCGTAGGTGCTCCAATTGGATAAAGCCAGAGAGTCTAAAAAATCCTCTATGGCCTCCGGACTTTGGAGATCAGACGGAGAAGCTAGGCTAAGAATTCTGAGAATCTTAGATCGAATCAGGTCACCCTGGACGGGGGAAGAAATGGAGCCCCGCACTCCCCAAAATTTGATCCGCATACAGTCTTAAATATCGTCCGAAACAGGTGGTTTTCGTAAGAAATTAGAGCACTCAGTTTTCCCGAATCCTTCCTTTTTGCGAGCTATTTCTTATTTTATTTGAAATAGATTTCGATCTATTTTCGTTCTAAAAAAGAGTTTACCTCCTCTTTGCCACAAATTAGTCTATTGGATCGGGTTCCCTTCCGGTTTGGAAATTTATTCTCAGTTTTCTTAAGGGATCCGTTGTTTTTTAGCCCCAGGATAGTCAGAGAAATAGAGAGTCGGAGCCACTCATTGGAAGGTTTTCAAACAGATGTATCCCTAGAACAAGGGTCTTGTATAGTCAAGATCCAGGGGAACGTAAGCCTAAAGAACGCATTCGCGTTAAAAGAACTCATCATTCGACAGTTTGACGAGGGGCATAAGGATATCATACTCGATTTCGAGGGAGATGTGTATCTTGATTCCTCTGGCATAGGTGCGATCTTCAATACCCAAAAATACGTCACAGAAAGACATGGTCATCTCAAACTTAGAAATTTGAGTAGAGATGTGATGACGATTTTAAGGATCGCGAACCTAGACAAACATCTGGACATTATCCAGTAAAAAGTATTTCTTCTAATTTCCATGCTGGAAGTTCTGAGAATTTACACAAACAGTCCCTTAAGAAATTTTTCCTATTTAGTTAGAGAACCAGAAACTGGTAAAACTTTATCCATCGATCCATTCGATCCGGATCAAATTTCGGAAATTCTAGAATCCAAATCCTGGAACCTAGATTATATTCTGAATACCCACGAACATCATGACCATACTTCCGGGAACGAAGGCCTGTTCCAAAAATACGGCTGCGAAGTTTTGGCTCATCCGGGTGGAATGAATAAGATTCCCCATGCAAAAAGAGCTCTCTTGGAAAAAGAAAGACTTTTGGAAAATCAATCCGGATCTTCTTATCTAGAAGTTCTCTATACGCCTGGGCATACTTTCGCTCATATATGTCTTTTACAAATGGAGAATGGGACGCCTGTTTCCGTTTTTACAGGAGATACGATCTTCAATTCAGGTGTCGGAAATTGCACAAGAGGTGGAGATCCTTCTACTCTATATGAAACTGTTCTGAAAGAATTCCAAACACTTCCGGGTTCCGTTCGTCTCTATCCGGGTCATGATTATATGAAAAATAATCTTAGATTCAGCCTTTCTATTGATCCGAAAAATGAAGCAGCAAGTAAGGCATTGGCTAAAGTGGAAGGTTTGAAAGATGATGTGGAATTTTGGACCACCAATTTTTCGGAAGAAAGAACATTTAATCCGTTCTTCCTAATATTCGATCCGAAAGAAAATTTAATCTCCGGGATCCGGAATAAATCCGGAAGTCCCACTCTTCCTTCAGATCCAAAAACTCTCTTTATTTCTTTACGTTCCCTCAGAGACAAATGGTGATCCCTGAAATAAGGCCCTCTTTCAGATTTATTTCTCCGAAATGAAAGGCAGATCGATCTAATATTTTGTGGATCAGGAAAACAAAGAGTTTAAAATTCCGAATTTGTTCATAGTTTTCTCAAAAGAATTCTTTTCCAATATTTACCTCCAATTCTCCATTGAATAAGCCTCATGAAAAAGTATGATATTCTTGTAATCGGTTCCGGCGGAGGGACCAAACTAGTCACTCCACCTTCCAAATTAGGATACAAAGTCGCCATTTTAGAAAAAGATCGGTTAGGAGGAACCTGCCTGAATCGGGGTTGCATTCCTTCCAAAATGTTAATCTACCCTGCCGAGATCCTAGCCCAGGCAAAAGATGTTTCCAAATTCCAATTGGGGATTCCCGGCCCATTCTCCGTAGATTTTAAAACCTTGGTGGAAAGAGTTTCTGCAACTGTAGATGCAGATTCTGACAGCATCATTCCCGCTTATGAGAAAAATCCGAATATAGACTTCTATCCTTACGAAGGCAGATTCGTAGAAGATAAAGTCCTCAAAGTGAACGGAGAACTTCTAACCGCAGATAGGATCTTTATAACGGCAGGTTGTAGGCCTTCTATCCCGGATATCCCTGGACTTGCAGGAACTCCGTTTATGACAAGCAGAGAAGCTCTCAGAAGGACCGAACTTCCGAAACGTCTTCTTGTGATCGGAGGCGGATATATCGGTTTAGAGTTAGGCTTCGCTTATTCCGCATTCGGATCCAAGACAACATTTATCGTCCGGAATAGAATGCTCTCTCATGAAGATAAGGATATAGTAGACGGTTTCGAAAAGGCCTTCAGCAAAAAAGAGGATGTAAGACTCGGAACGGAAGTCACCAAAGTAGAATATCAAAACGGCATCTTCCGATTGGAATGCAAAAATTCCAAAGAAACATTCTTTTTAGAGGGAGAAGCTCTTCTTGTTGCAACTGGCATAAAACCCAATACGGACTGGTTGGACCTCCAGCATACGAGCATTCAAACCGATAGGAAAGGTTTTATCAAAACAAACGAATACTTAGAAACCACTGCAGAGGGAGTCTATGCATTTGGTGATATCATTGGAAAACATTTCTTCCGACATTCCGTAAACTTTGAGGGAGAGGCATTATTCCAGTCCTTGTATTTGGACAAAAAAAGAACACCGGTCGAATACCCTCCTGTCCCCCATTCAGTATTTACCCATCCACAGGTGGCAGGAGTGGGCAAAACGGAGCAACAACTCCAAGCAGAAGGCATAGAATATATTTCCGCGATCAATCCATATTCCAGTAGTGCAACAGGAATGGCTAGACTATCCGAGGATCAATTCGTCAAAATATTAGTAAGTCCGAAATCTAGAAAGGTCCTCGGAGCCCATATCATCGGTGACGAGGCATCCAATCTGATCCATCTTTTTATACTCCTGATGACAATGGGTGGGACTCTAGATGACTTGCTAAAAATGATTTATGTTCACCCTGCCTTACCCGAAATCGCGAGGAACGCGGCAAGAAAGGCAAGAGAAATCTTAAGCTCTACCTAAAGCCAAAAGATTGTCTAAACAGGGCTTGTTCAAAATCATAGAACTGGAGCGTTTTTTCGCGAATGAACAAAGCCTTAGAAATAAAAAATTTGGTGAAGACCTATGCCGGGGGGGTGCAGGCCTTAAAAGGGATCGATCTGACCGTTGACGAAGGAGACTTTTTCGCACTCCTTGGTCCGAATGGTGCCGGAAAATCCACAACAATCGGGATCTTAAGTTCCTTAGTAAATAAAACTTCGGGAGAAGTTAAAATTTACGGAGCGGATATAGATACCCAACTCACATTAGCAAAATCTTATATTGGGGTCGTTCCTCAGGAATTCAATTTTAATATTTTCGAAAAAGTAGAACAGATCGTTATGAACCAAGGCGGTTATTACGGACTTGCGAGAAAAGTAGCGATAGAAAGGACCCATAACTATTTAAGCCAGCTCGGACTTTACGAAAAGAGAAAAGAAGGCGCAGGAAGACTTTCTGGAGGAATGAAACGTAGGCTCATGATTGCAAGGGCACTCGTCCATAATCCAAAGGTTCTGATTTTAGATGAACCTACAGCAGGTGTGGATATAGAATTTCGCAGATCACTATGGGACTTTTTAGTTAAACTAAATGAGTCTGGGATCACGATCATCCTTACTACGCATTACCTTGAGGAAGCGGAAAATCTCTGCAAAAAGATCGCGATCATTGATCAGGGAAAAATTGTTGAAAACACTTCCATGAAAGAACTGATCGTGAAATTAGACTCCCAGACGTTCATTCTGGACCTAAAACAACCGATCAATTCTCCAATTGATCTGAACGGATTCCATTTGAATAAAGTGGATGATCTTACCATCGAAGTTGATGTAAGTAAAAACAATTCTTTAAACGAGTTATTTAGGCTCTTGGATAAGAGTGGAGTCCAAATTTCCAGTATGAGAAATAAATCCAATCGATTGGAGGAATTATTCCTAAAATTAGTGGAGAAAAAACTATGAACTTCCAAGAAAAATTTAACGCATTCTCCACAATCGTCAGAAAAGAAACTGTTCGGATCCTAAGGATCTGGATCCAGACTTTGATCCCTCCCGGTATTACGATTTCCTTATACTTTCTGATCTTCGGAAGATTGGTAGGATCTCAGATCGGAGATGTTGGAGGTCATACTTATATCCAATTCATCGTTCCGGGCCTTGTAATGATGTCTGTCATTCTGAACGCATACAATAATGTGGTGTCTTCATTTTTCGGTGCAAAATTCGGCAAAAATATAGAGGAACTTTTAGTCTCTCCTACTCCGGCTTACCTGATCGTATTAGGTTATTCTATCGGAGGAGTGATCCGGGGGGTTTTGGTCGGATTTATCGTGACCTTAGTTTCTTTATTCTTCACTGAATTGAGACTATATGATGCATGGATCGTAATCGTAACCGTTGCGCTTTCGGCTTTGATGTTTTCTATGGGCGGATTTCTAAACGCGCTTTATGCCAAAAAATTCGACGATGTGACGATCATCCCTACCTTTATCCTTACACCACTGACTTACTTGGGAGGAGTATTTTACTCCATCAAGATGCTTCCGGAAGGATGGCAGATCGTTTCCAAGTTCAATCCGATCCTATACATGGTAAACGCATTCCGTTACGGATTTTTAGGAGTAAGCGATATTGACCCTTGGGAAGCGATCACTCTTTTGATTCTAGGAACAATTCTACTTTATTCAGTTTCCGTATTTATGCTTAGCAGAGGATACGGAACAAGGACATGAGAGAATGCAGGATATATTGGTAGAAATGGAAAGGCTTCTCAAAAACGGCCTTTCCCCCTCCGAATTAAAAATAGAGGATTTTTCGGGCGAGCATGCAGGTCATTCCGGCAATCCGGAAGGTAGAAAAAGAACTCATATTCGTATATTCATCACGAGTCCGGATTTCCAAGGAAAATCTCTATTAGAACAACATAGAGCGGTTTATAAAATTATGGACCCCTTTCTAAAAAACTGGGGAGTCCACGCTCTGGAATTAAAGACCTCGGCGCCTTAGAAAAAAGATTGTCCAAGACAGCTTTCTAAAAAGAGCTGATAATAGAAGATCAGAGTCTAAGAAGTAACAGATGACCGTACAAGAAATTCGGGAAAAAATACAAAATGGCCTTCCTGGGTCCGAAGTTGTGATAGAAGATCCGTACAATGACGGAGTTCATATTAAGGCGATCGTAAAGTTTGCCGGTTTTTCCGGAAAATCGATCGTTGAGCAGCATAGAATGGTATATGCCACTTTAAAAGACGAACTAAAAGCGGAAGTCCATGCTTTAGGACTAGAAACTAGGGTATCATAAATTCAATTAGGAATAATACTATGGAAAAAGAATTACAAGATAAGATCGAAGGTTTAATCTCTTCTAAAAAAATTTTCCTTTTTATGAAAGGAACTCCTGACGCTCCTATGTGCGGATTTTCTGCAGGAGTAACCAATGTTCTTCGCAGCCTTGGCGCAGATTACAACACATTCAATGTTCTTTCCGACCAAACAGTTCGTGAAGGGATCAAAGAATTCGCGAATTGGCCGACTATTCCTCAGCTCTATATCGACGGAGAATTTATCGGTGGCCATGATATCGTAGTTGAAATGGCAAGAAGCGGAGAGCTTCAGAAGAAGATCGGAGCTTAATTCAAATGATGAAACTCTACCAATTCCTCACCTGCCCTTATTGCGCTTATGTCCGGGATCATTTTTCCAGACTAGGCCTGAAAGAAGGAAAAGATTATGAATTGGTAGAGGCAAGTAGAGGAACTCCTGGCAGAGAAGAAGTGATCCGATTGGGTGGAATTAGCCAGGTCCCATTCTTAGTAGACGGCGAGATCCTTATGTATGAATCCAGAGATATAGTTGAATACATAAAGGATAAAATCAATAATTTAGGAAACGTAACCTAATACGTCCAAAATTTTCTCTCCTACATTCCTATTCTTGCCTGAATAGGGATAATTATGAATATATAATACAGGATTAAAGTTCAATTCCAAGATCCTGTAATCACCTTCGGACTTCAGATCTTTTACTATAATATCCACACCGCAAATCTTCGCCTTTGCCGCTTTTGCAGCTTCCACAGCTAATTTTTTAAGAGAAGGATGAGCAATATCCGTTACATCTACAGAATCACCACCGGTGCTGATATTTGAATTCTTTCGAACAAAAACAACTTCTCCAGGACTCGGGACAGTATCCGGTGATTTTCCGGCTTCTTTTAAAACTGATAACTCAGTCTCTGCTAATTGGATCTTTTCGAGAGGTGTAACATGACCGACCCCTCTTCTAGGATCTTTGTTTTTCTCTTCTACCAACTCTCGGATCGTTTTTTTGCCGTCACCTAATACGTTTGCAGGGATCCGATTACAAACCGCGACACATTCGTCCCCGATCACCAAAAATCTATATTCATTACCTTCCGCAAATTCCTCTATGATTGCTGTTTCAGAGAAACCTAAGGCGATCTCAAGAGCCTTTTTTCGGTCTTCTTCGCTTGCTGAAGACTGTAAGATACTGATCCCGATCCCAAAGTTCGTAGTCACAGGTTTGACTACCATCTTTCTGTCAGAGGTCTGTTTTAAAAAATCCAACCCGGAAGATATATCAGAGACTGTAATTCCCTTTGGAACGAGTATATTTGATTCTTCTAAAATACGTTTCGTGACTGTCTTATTTTCCATAACCAAAAAGGTCATGTACGAATCCAGTTCTGTTTTAGAAGCTTCTTTTACGAGTCTTGTTTTTCCCTGGCCCTTCAATCGGATAAAATGACTTGGACGATCCAATATTTCCACTTCCAAGCCTCGATTCAAAGCATCTCGGATCACGATCTGTGTGGAAATTTCTAGATCCTCAAATCCTTTTAAAATAAATTCATTCGGATCTAATTTTTCTCCGGGCCCTAATTTATATTTCAATGGTTACAGATCCTTGCAGTAGGATATTTTTTTACTTTCTCGGATTCTTCTATTTTGACTTTTTCTGCCAAGGATCTTTGAACCTCTTTGACGAACATATTGAATTTTCCAGGAGTTAATTCCATCTGAGATTGATTTCTGAAATTTTCCTTAGCTAAGTGGATTCCTAGATCTCTGTATTCCCAATCTTCTTTAATGATACGGTCCATCAATTTGCCGGAAGGAGTGCATTTAGGATCTTCCCAACGAGCTCTCATTACATTCAATGTTTCTTGGTAGAATCTTTTTCCAGTATGGCGATCCAATTCTTCTGCGATCGGGACAAGAGATTCGGTGAATTCTTTTCCTTGTTTCAGAAAATCAGTCTCTTCTCCATTCTCCCCTAAAACTTTTAGGCCCGGCTTTCTGCCTTCCCAAATGATCCGGTTCGTGTTCTCTCTGATCCTGAGTTTTTCTTTTTGATCGATAGACTTACTTTCAGTAAGAAGCCCATTTAACAAAACCATCTGGATATAACCTAAACTAGGCTTATGAATTCCGGTCGGAGATTCAGGTTGTAGATCCAAACAGCGGATCTCAATGTATTGGATCCCACGGCTCTGTAGCGCGTCCAAAGGTCTTTCGTCATTCTTAGGAACTTGTTTCGGGCGAATCGGAGAATAGAATTCATTCTCTATCTGCAAATAATGATCATTGAGCTGGTTCGGTATTCCACCAAAAGGTTGGTATTTAGGATAAGGAGTGCTTACTGCATAACACATTCCATTGATATATTCCTTTAAGGAATTATAATTGATTGGAAGCTCATCCTGGACCTTACTCGTGTATCCGATCTCGCTCATTCGAAGTGAGGTAGCGTATGGAGCGTAGTACGTATGATTTTTATGTTTTACAAACGGAAAATCGCTCGGAACCGGCAGAAATGTTTCATCGAAAACAGGGGTTGCACCGGTAAGATATAATATTTCCGGTACCCTTCTCATAAAATTACGGGTAACGGAAAGATATAACTCCGAAATTTCTTCTTTAGTGAATGCCTGGATCTCTTTTCCTAATAGCTGTTTCAGAAATAGATTAGAGAAGGAAAAATTATAATGAACACCTGAGATTGTCTGCATTCTTCTTCCATAACGTAATCCTAAACCGTTCCTATAGACAGTTTTCCATTCTCCTGAAAAGGAATGGCCATATTGACCTAGAGGGATATGCTTATCTTCCTTTGGAAGGATGGGAGGCATACTGAATGGCCAGATCCATTCATCTTTTAAATGCCTTGAGGTGAAAATATGCAGATCTTGCAATTCTCGGACGATCGCTTCTATCCTTGGTCTCGGATTCGTAGCAAATTCTAATTGTGGTTCAGAAAAGTCAGTTTTAATAAAATGATTTGTTAAACTAGAACCTAAGGACTCCGGATGAGGAGTAGTGGAAATTTTTCCGTCAAAAAAAATACGCATGCTTTCTTTTTCCAAACCGTGTTTGGCTTTTACCGCATGCCTTAAATTCGGGTAAACGGAAGATTGGGCGGGCCGATTCATTCTAAATTCCTTTTTTATATTATTCCCCTAGAGGGATTCCATCGCCCCTAGGATCCGCAGCACCGTATAATTTACCGTTCTCTCTTTTTACGCAGAAAAGTTTCGCGGCATTATTTCCGAGTCGTATCTCGTGTTTTTTCGCTTTTAATTGATTGAATGTAGCAGTATCCGTTGCAGGACCTTCGACAGATAAAGCATCCGGAAAGAATTGATGGTGGATACGTCCCCTTGCCACCGATTCGTACAAGGTGAGATTTAGATCCAGAGTGAACAGTATAGATTGTAAAACTGCATTAACGATATAAGAACCACCGGGAGCACCGGTCACTAAAAAAGTTTCTCCATTCTTCAGAACGATCGTAGGAGACATCGAACTTAAAGGAGTTTTTCCAGGTTGGATAGAATTTGCTTCTGCACCTATTAAGCCGTATACATTTGGCTCTCCAGGAGAACGACTAAAATCATCCATCGTATCGTTTAAGACAAAACCGTATCCATCCAAAACAACAGCTGCACCAAATCTATAATTGATAGAATGAGTGGTCCCAACTGCATTTCCTTCTGCATCCACAACGGATAAATGTGTGGTTTGAGGTGACTCTGCTTTCAAATTTAAACGGCTTAAATAAGTGGAACTCGCAGTCGCTTTCCCGGGATTAAAATCTGCGATCTTATCCTTTGCGTATTCGGAAGAGATTAAAGTCTCTACCGGAACCTTTGTGTATTCAGGATCTCCTCCTAAAACAGCTCTATCAGAATATCCCCTTCTCATCACTTCGGCAAGAAAATGATAATAATCGCTTTGGGAAAAATCGAACATGGAATGAAGTTCTTTTGTTTCCAGCATCTTTAACATCGTAAAAAGATGAACCCCTGAAGAAGGGGGAAACATGGTACGGATCGTATAATTTCTATAAGTAATTTCTAATGGCTTTCCTTCTCGTACCTTATAGTTCTTTAGGTCAGAGAATGACAAAAGGCCTCCATTAGAAGAAACTTCTTCAGCAAGGGCCTTTGCAATTTTTCCGTTATAAAAATCTGAATCTCCTGTTTCAGAAATGATCCTGAGGGTTTTTCCTAGATCCTTTTGGACCAGGACTTCGCCGGGTTCCGGAGCCTTCCCGTTCGGCAGGAATATTTTTTTCATGCTCGAACTCATATCTTTTTCGGATTCTTGGATAGCTTCGGTAAGATCCGGATATACCACAAAACCTTCTTCTGCCAATCGAATGGAAGGAGCCAAGACATCCTTTAAAGGAAGTTTACCGAACTTCTTATGTATCTGCACAAGTCCTGCAACCATTCCTGGAACACCTACAGATCTATATCCAAGAAGAGAATCTTCCTTCGGTTTTCCCTTATACATATTGCGGTTTGCAGAAGAGGGAGCTCTTTCTCTAAAATCGAATGCGTAGGACTTCCCACTCTTAGCATGATGATAGACTAAAAATCCCCCACCACCAATCCCAGTAGAAGAAGGACGAGTTACTGAAACCGCAAAGGAAGCAGCAACCGCAACGTCGATCGCATTTCCACCTTTCTTATAAACTTCCAAACCGACCTTAGAGGAATCTATCGAGTCGGTGGAGATCATGATATTCTTAGATTCTGCGAATAATGTGTTCGCATCTATGCCGAACTTAGGGGCCACTAAATTCTGAGTGGATACTTCCCTGCCTTCTATGAATAGAACGTTCTTTTTACAAGAACCGAAAGCAAGTAGTAGAAAGATGGAAAATAGGAAGAAACTTTTAGAAACAATTGTAGTTCTTGGGAAAAACATTATTTTTCTCTCGAACGGAATACTAATTTAAGTTCCTCATTTTGTATTTCCAAATTTACATCCCCACCTGTTTTTAATTCCCCAAAGAGAATCTCCTCGGAAAGCCTTTTAGAAATATTGGAATCGATCCATCTTTGCACCGGTCTTGCCCCGAACAAAGGATCATAGGACTTTTTAGCGATCCAAAGAAGTACATCCTCTCCATAATGGATTTGGATACTTTTCTCTTTCAGTCGGACCTCCAACAATTCCAACTGTTTACGGACTACCTTGGAGACTGTACTTTCTTCCAGAGAGGAGAATTCAATGACCGCGGTCAGCCTATTTCGGAATTCCGGAGAGAACTGCTTTTCTATCGCTTTTAAGCCCCGATCCGTAAGAGCAGTATTATCAAATCCTAATGGATTAGAAGCCCTTTCCCTGGCACCCGTATTTGTGGTCATGATCAGGATTACCTGTTTGAAATCCGCCTTTCTTCCGTTGTTATCCGTAAGAGTGGCATGGTCCATGATCTGTAGAAGAATATTATAAATATCCTCATGGGCCTTTTCTATCTCATCCAAGAGTAGAACACAATGAGGTGTGCGAATGATTGCATCCGTCAACTGCCCACCTTGTTCGAAACCGACATAGCCTGGAGGAGATCCGATCAACCTAGAAACTGTATGCTTCTCCATATACTCGCTCATATCAAAACGGAGAAACTCAACGCCTAGAATGGAAGCAAGTTGTTTGGAAAGTTCCGTTTTTCCCACGCCAGTAGGCCCCGCAAACAAGAACGATCCTACAGGTTTTCCAGGTTCCGAAAGTCCGCTTCTGGAAAGTCGGATCGCCTGTACAAGTTCGATCACAGCCTTGTCTTGGCCGTAAATTTTTCCTTTTAATTCCTCATCCAAGTTTTTTAATTTTTCGCGATCGTCCGCTTTGACAGTCCTCGGAGGGATCTTAGAAATTTTAGAAACTAATTCTTCTATTTCTTTCACGCTTACGATCTTGGATTTGGAACTGGCTCTTAATTTTACTTTTGCACCGGCTTCGTCGATAAGATCGATCGCTTTATCTGGAAGCTTTCTATCGAGGATGTAGCGTTCAGCAAGTCTTGCCGCCTCTTCTACAGCGCCTGAAGAATATTTTACAGAATGGAATTGTTCGTATTTAGGAAGAAGTCCTTTTAGGATTTGGATCGTTTCATCTACGGAGGGTTCGTTTACTTCTAATTTCTGGAATCTTCTGGATAGTGCGTGGTCCTTTTCAAAGATCGCCTTATATTCTTTATAAGTAGTCGTTCCAATACAACGAAGTTCCCCATTAGACAATGCAGGTTTTAAAAGATTAGAAGCATCTAAAGAACCTCCGGACACGGCCCCAGCTCCTACGATCGTATGGATCTCGTCCACAAACAAAACATTATTCGGATCTGCTGAAATGGCCTGGACTACATTTTTGAGCCTTTCTTCAAATTCACCTCTGAATTTCGTTCCCGCGAGAAGTAATCCCATATCTAACGAATACACTTTCGTATTTTTTAATACATCCGGAACATTTCCGTTCACGATCTGAAGTGCGAGGCCTTCTACGATTGCGGTTTTTCCGACCCCGGCATCTCCTACAAAGATCGGATTATTCTTCCTACGTCTTGCTAAGATATGGATCGTTCTTTCTATCTCTTCCGCTCTTCCTACAAGAGGATCCAATTTTCCTTGGCTTGCTTTTTCAGTAAGATTCACACAGAAATCGGACAGAGCATCTCCGTTCTGTTTTTTATTGGTCTCTTCTGCGCCGGAACCTTCGCCCACTTTTTCGCCGGACTTTTTGATCCCATGAGAAATATAACGAACCACATCGTAGCGAGTGATATCCTGTCTTCCTAAAAAGAATACTGCATGAGACTGATCCTCTCTAAATAAAGAAGCGAGAACATAGCCACCGTCCAATTTTTTCTTTTGAGTGGATTGCACATGGAAGGCCGCGAGTTGTAATACTCTTTGGGCGCCTATCGTATATTCAGGTTCTATCTCTCCGAAAGTTTCCGGGACAGATTCCATCTCTGTATCTAAAAATTCTTTTAATTCGGAACGTAATTGTTCCAGATCCGCGCCGCAAGCCAAAAGGACTTCCGCAGCAACAGGATCATTGGTTAAGGAAAGAAGAATATGCTCGAGGGTAATGTATTCGTTCCTTCTAGTGAGTGCTTCTGCTCTAGCTTGGCCCAGAGATTTTTCTAATTCTTCGGATAAGGTCATAATTCTTCCCCCTCTTCTATTTCCATTTGGCAATGCAAAGGATGTCCATGTTCCTCTGCGAGCATATGTGTTTCGTTTACTTTGGTTTTTGCGACGTCATGAGAATAGACTCCACAAAGAGCCTTTCCGGTCGTATGAGCCTGGAGCATTATTTGTTCGCTCTCGACTTCAGTCCTATAAAAGACCACTCTTAGGATCCAGACCACGAAATACATTGGAGTATAATCGTCATTTAAGATCACAACCCTATACTTTGGAGGTCTTTTTAGTTTAATTTTTTCTTTAGTAAGAGTCTGCTCTTCTATTTTCAGATCGCTCATAGTTCGGTTTCTCCCCGCCCGGAGTTGGACTCTTCCTTCAATGGGGAGGAAAGATTGGTTTCTCGGATCATTTCCTGCATATGCATTCTTTCGCTTTCTAAAAAACGTTCAATCGCATTTCTGGCCTGGTCATGGAAAATAAAATGAGAACTATAGGTCGGAACGGCAGGAAACCCTCTTAAAAATTTCTGTTCTCCCTGAGCTCCTGCTTCAAAGATCTCGAAGTTATGAGATATCGCATATTCTATCGGAGCATAATAACAACATTCGAAATGTAGAAAAGGATAATGTCCTTCAGAGCCCCAATACCTTCCGTACAGTTTTTTTCCCTTCTTTAAATTGAATGTCCCACCAATGGTTTGGCCTTCTTTCTTCGCTAAAAATAATACAAGGTTGGAGGAAAACTTTTCCAGAATGATCTTAAAGAACTTTCGATTCAAATAGGGAGATCCCCATTTTCTGGAATAAGTTTCCGTGTAAAATGAATAGATAGAGTCCATATCTTTCTCTGAGATATCTTTTCCTTCCTTACATACGATTTGGATCTCAGACTCCCGGATTGTTTCTCTTTCCTTCTTGATCTGGATCCTTTTTTTAGAACGAAAATCTCCTAAAAAATTCTCAAAACTCGTATATCCTCTATTCTTCCAATGAAATTGATGAGTGATCCGAGTCGCAAAGCCCCGTTTCTCTAAAGCCTTTGCCTCTTCTTCTTCCAAAAATAAAAAATGGACACTGGAGAGCCCTTGGTCCTCAGCATTTGCTAAAAGTTCGGGAAGTAGGATATCCAACGCCTCTTCCAAAGACACGTCTTGTCTTCTTAGGATCTTTTTGCCGTTTACCGGAGTGAATGGATAAGCAACGAGTCCTTTAGGATAATAGGATAAGCCATTCTGGGAGAAAAAATTGGCCCAAGAATGATCGAAAACATATTCTCCGTACGAATCATATTTATGATAGAATGCTATGGAAGAATGTACTCCCCTCTCATCTTCTGCGACCAAATATTCAGGTTGCCAACTAGTCTTTCCTCCTACGCAAGAAGAAAGTTCTAAGGAATGCAGAAATTCATGATTCGAGAAAGGATTTTCTGGATCTCCCAAACGATTCCAGTCCTCGGAAGAGATTTCGTTTAGGGATCGGATCCATTTAAGCTTCGGATATTCGGGCATTTTCTATTTCTTGGACGTTTTTGACCTCGGGGTCGTTCTCTCCGGCTCGGAAAAAATGCGTTTTATCTTCTCGATCGAACGATGAACGATCACCTTTACATTGGACTCGGAAAGTCCAGTACGTTCCGAAATTTCCCGAACGGATCTACCTTCTAATTTTGCCATAGTCAGGATTTGCCTTTGTCTGGGCTCCAGGACACTTAGCCAGGATTCCAGCCCTTGTTGGAGTTCCCACTCATCCTCCGGAGAAGTTTCCTTTTCTACAGGAAAATGTTCCATCTCAGCGGATACAATTTTATCCCGAGAACTTGTCCTACGAATATAGTCTATGGTCTTGTAACGAGCAATAGAGAAAAACCAGGGAGCAAAGGGTTTCTCCTTTCTGTAGGTAATCCTTGCCTTATGAATACCGACCAGAATATCTTGGATCAGATCCTCTCTGTCGTCCTTATCTCGAACCTTGGAACTCAGGTAATTGAGCAGAATTTCCCGGCATTTGGAAAGAAGAAGTTCATATTCCTTCGAATCCCCTTCTTGGGCCTTTCTCATTCGTTCCGAAAGAATTTCCCAGATTTCTTGCTTTTCTGCCATGTAACCTTTTGCAGTTTGACTCGAATGATAAAAAGAGTCGGCTAAAGAAAAGCTATTCGACTGGATTTTTTAGGGATGTCCAATCTTTCTTACTTTCAAGCGGAAAATCTAAACAGGAGGTATCATGTCTAAAGCCAAACCGGACAAAACGGAAGAACTAATCCAAGTATTAAGTGCTGACCTGAAAAAAGGCAGTCTGAATTTATCTATATTATTCCTCTCTTGGATGGGCCTATTAGTGTCCGGCATTTTGCTTGGCTGGTCCGTTTCCCTACTGACCAATCGACCTGTATTTCCTGGCTGGTGGCCTGAGCCTGTTTTAGTTGTCGCCTGGGGAGCTTTTTCCGGTTATTTTTTAAGTAGGCTTGCATACCCGGAAGAGAATTCGATCTGGATGTTTTGGGGAGCTGGTGCTTCTATCTTTCTTTGGATCGGATATAATATCGTTCGATTCTTTACAGAATTCGATCTAGGGCATGTTCATATAGGTTTTTGCCCTGGGATCTTAGCGATCAGTTCCGTACTATTTGGAACACTCGGCTCTTTTCTTTTAAGTAAGATGTCCAGTTCTCGTCCCGGACTTTCCGCGTTTTTATTTTTAAGCCTTCTATTCGCAAGTTCTAATATAGGTTTAAAATTCGTTTGTCCCGTTCAAGACGCTTCTCATATTTTTCTTTCTCATGTGGTATTTACCCTAACCTGGATCGGTTTGTTTTGGATCCCTGTAAGAAAAAAATTCAGTTGGTGAGTTAGTCCATAAACTCCCAAGCAGTCTTCAATTCCCCCACTTCTTCAACCGTAGTTATTAGCTCTTGGAAGAATCCATTTTGGCCCAGAGTAGAACCATCTCCTATAAGGACCAAAAGTTTCTTTGCACGTGTCATTCCTACATTCCAGCGCCTTGTCTCGGATAAGAATCCTATTTGACCTTCAGGATTAGAACGAACCAAACTGAATACTACAGCATCAGTTTCTCTTCCTTGAAATGAATCCACAGTTTCTACATCTAGTTGATCGACAAATTCAGGAAGTAGTTCTTCCAGTTTTTGCTTTAGTAAATATCTTTGGTATCTATAAGGAGAAAGTAGGATCAGATTTTTAGGATCCCATCCTGCTTCTAAGATCCTTTTTACGATCCCAACTGTAAACTCAGCTTCCCAGGGATTCCCGAGACTTGCCTCAGAAATTTCTTCTGCAGTATCCGTTCCGGAACTATCTAAGAATACGAGACTTGAGGAGAAAAGTTCGTCAGAGGAAAAAGGAACTCGATTACGCGAACTCTGATCTAACCCTGATTTTAGCTTACTCTCATAAAACTTACGATTTGGGAATTCTTGGATCGGATCTGTCATCCTATATTGTGTATCCAAAAGATAGACTCTTTCCTTTTCTTGAAAAATAGGAAGTAACCTCTCCATTAAAGAAACCTTAAGCAACGGATCTTCGGAAATTACCGTTGGAGGTAGCTGGCAAGGATCCCCCGCAATCACGAATCTTTGTGCCTTTAAAATAGGGATCCAGGAAGAAGGCTCGATTGCCTGGCTCCCCTCGTCCAAAATCGCATAATCAAATTCCATATTATGCAATTGAAAAGAAGAAGCTCCAGTATGAGTGCAAACGATCACTGGATGGGATTCCAAAAGATAACGGATTAAAACTTTCTGTCTTTCTTTGATCCCTTTGCGAAGAGAATCGGCTTCTTTATAAAGACTTCTTCTCTCTTCTGCTTCTTGTTTTCCGAAACTTCTTTTGAATTTACGTGCTTTTTTTAAGAGTTCCTGGACCTCTTTTCGATCTCTCTCGATCAGTTTCGCTTCCGCAGAATGGTTTAGTTTCATCTCTAATGAATTTTCCAGAACATCAGAATGAATACGAGCTGGATGACCCATCCTTAAAACAGGAACCTTTAGTTTTGCAAGAGACTCCACTAAAAGATCGGAAGCTGAATTTGTAGGGGCAGAAGCGAGAACCCTTTTGCCTTCTGACACCAGGATACGGATCGCTTCTACAATCGTTCTTGTTTTTCCGGTCCCAGGAGGCCCGTGAACTAAAACAAAATCTTCCGTTTGTAAAATTGCGGAGATCGCTTTTTTTTGAGAATCGTTCAGATCCTCTGAAATTCCGGAAAGAGATTTAAAATTCGGTTTGGAGATCTCTATTTGATCGGAGAAAAGATCTGCAAAAAATTTTGCACGAGAACCCTTCTCAGCATGCATTACTTTATCTAAAGCTCTATCCCATTCTTTAAAACTTGTTTCGTCCGGTAGGATCTCCAGACCAAGTTTACCTTCTTCTACCCAATCAGGAACCTCTTCCATATACACAATGTAAGAGTCTTCGTTCGCTTTCAGAAGAACCGAAATATATTCTTCCGTTTCTTTTACGATCCGGACAGGCGTTCCAGGACGAAATAGCTCCGGAATATTTTTTTGTTTAGTGGGTTTTAGGATTACTTTCCAGTTTCCGTCAGCACCTAATTCTGCATCTTCAAAGACTAAAGGGAAAACAGTAAATCCGTCTCGTATCCTTTGATTCAGATCGGAAGAAGAAAGATCTTCCTTATATTTATCCAGCTCTGCCTGTCTTTCCTTTTTAAGAGATTCTCGGAGAGAAGAATAATAGGACTCGGACATTCCGATTAGAGTCTATCTGGAGAAAGAACGATGATCTTATAGCTTGGAGTTTTTTGATCGTCTCTCGTAGGAAGACTTTCTGCATAATGGATCGCAGAAGCAAGAGTGGTCCCTGTTGTTAGCCCCGCAAAGATCCCTTCTTTCTGATAGAGTTCGGATTGATAACGAAGTGCCTCGTCACGATCCACACCAATATACTGGTCAGTAACCTTTGGATCAAAAGATTCAGGAAGTCGAATGCTTGAATCTCCCTGAACCATTTTACGAATGAAGCGAGAATTTTTACTCACTCCCATAATAACTCTAAGAGAAGGTTTTTTACTCTTCAAATATCTTCCTACACCGGAAAGAGTTCCGCCGGAACCTCCACCCGCAACGAATGCATCCACATTTCCAGCTAGGTCTCTCCAGATCTCAGGGCCTGTAAAAAGAAAATGAGCGTTTGTATTTGCCATGTCCTTAAACTCGTTTAAGATCACGCTTCCCTTCTCTTTTTCTTTTGCAGCTTTAGCAGTTTCCAAAAGAGAATCGTCCCAATTTCCTTTTGCGAGTTGAACTACTTCGACAGTAGCCCCATAGGATTTTAATTCTTTGATCTTTTCTTGTTCCGTATCCGGAGCCAAAAATACTTTGAATTTATACTGACGAATTGTAGAGATCCAAGCAAGAGAGATCGCAGTGGTATTATAACCTGCCTGGAAAACGGAACCTCCAGGTTTTAGTTCTCCTCTTCTCTCAGCAGCTAGGATCATAGAAAGTGCAGTCCTGTCTTTCACACTTCCTGTAGGATTACAAAACTCCGCCTTGAGATAGATTTCCACATTGGGGATATGAGATCCGATCTGATTCAGACGAATGAGAGGAGTATTTCCGATCATCTGGAGAACATTCTCTTTGATCGGTTTGGCTACACTGAGTTCCCGTCCAAAAGCGTTTTGGACATTATTCAGAGCCCCAAGAAGGCTATTGCCGAATTCATCGATGGAACGGGAAATTTCGTCGAACATAGTCTCCTTTTTGCGCCCTGTATATTTTAGAAAATTAATTTTTAGAGGCGTACAACCAAGGAAGATCTTTTCGATTTTTATCCTCATACGTCTGGATTTCACCAGCATGTTGCAGAGTTAAACCGATATCATCCAAACCGTTGAATAGACAATATTTGCGGAAAGAGTCCACTTCGAAACTATAAACAGCTCCGGAAGGACTGATCACGTTTTGTTTGTCCAAATCGATCTTGATTTTGGCGCCAGGAGTCTTATCTACGATCTTAAAAATTTCGTCTACTTCTTCCGGCTTTAAAACGACAGGAAGCATCCCGTTTTTAAAGCAATTATTATAGAAAATATCAGCGTAAGATGGAGCAATGATCGCTCTAAATCCGTAATCTTCCAAGGCCCAAGGGGCGTGCTCTCTGGAAGATCCGCATCCGAAATTATCTCTAGTGACTAGGACTGAAGCCCCTTTATATCTCTCTTGGTTTAAAGAGAATTCAGGATTTGGTTTGGTGCCCGCATCATCCAAATATCTCCAATCATGGAAAAGATGGATCCCGAAACCGGTACGTTCTATCTTTTTCAAAAATTGTTTCGGAATGATTGCGTCCGTATCTATATTCGGGCGATCGATTAGAACAGCAAGACCTTCGTGTTGGGTAAAAGCTTTCATATAAATTCTATCCTTATTTCCAGTTCCGAATATCTACAAAATGTCCTTCGACGGCTGCAGCAGCGGCCATTGCGGGACCGACCAGGTGGGTTCTTCCCCCCTTACCCTGTCTTCCTTCGAAATTACGATTGGAAGTAGAAGCACATCTGTCTCCAGGCTCAAGAACATCATCGTTCATCGCAAGACACATGGAACAACCTGGTTGTCTCCATTCGAATCCCGCTTCTATAAAAATTTTATCTAATCCTTCTTGTTCAGCTTGGCGTTTCACTCTACCAGAACCAGGAACTACGATCGCTTGCACTTTTCCGGAAACTTTTTTACCTTTCACGGTGCTCGCAGCAATTCTTAAGTCTTCGATCCTAGAGTTGGTACAAGAACCGATAAACACTTTGTTTACGAAAACATCTTCTATCTTCTGCCCAGGTTTCAGATCCATATATTTGAGAGCATTCTCGATACTGATCTTATCTACTTGGTCCACAGCATCTTTTGGATCAGGCACAATTCCAGTTACCGGAACCACTTGACCTGGAGAAGTTCCCCAAGTCACTTGAGGAGCGATCTCTTCTGCCTTTAAAATAACAGTAGTATCGAACTTAGCTCCTTCATCGGTCACATAACGTTTCCATTTTTGGACTGCTAGATCCCATTCTGCACCTTTAGGAGCAAAATCTCTTCCTTTCAAATAATCGAATGTGATTTGGTCCGGAGCAATGAGTCCTGCTCTTGCACCAGCTTCGATAGACATATTACAAACTGTCATACGAGCTTCCATGCTTAGAGAAGAGATCGCAGATCCACGATACTCGATCACGTATCCGGTTGCTCCTCCCGTTCCGATCTTACCGATGATCGCAAGAACGATATCCTTTGCGGTCACATGTGGAGAAAGTTGCCCGTCTACTCGGATCTCCATCGTTTTCGCTCTTCTTTGCAGAAGTGTTTGGGTCGCAAGCACATGCTCTACTTCGGAAGTACCGATCCCGAATGCGAGTGCTCCGAATGCTCCATGAGTAGAAGTGTGGGAGTCCCCACAAACGATTGTCATTCCAGGATGAGTGAGCCCCATCTCAGGAGCGATCACATGGATGATTCCTTGGTCAGGGTGATTTAGATCGTATAAAGTGATCCCATTCTCATTACAATTTTTGATGAGAGTTTTCATCTGATTTGCAGAAATTGGATCGGATAATTCCAGATTACGGATCCTGGTGGAAACGTTATGGTCCATGGTTGCATAAGTAGCTTCCGGGCGACGGACTTTTCTTCCGGCCATTCTAATCCCATCAAAAGCCTGGGGACTAGTTACCTCATGGATTAGGTGGCGATCTATATAAAGAAGATAGGAACCCCCATCCATTTCGCCGACCAAATGGTCTTCCCAGATTTTTTCGAACATCGTTTTCATGGTCAACAGATCCCCCAGGGGATAATTCAAGATTATAGATTAGACTTCCCTGGTTCTCCGAGTATGGAACAGGAATGGTACGGGAAGTTCTCTTCCATGCTAAAAATCAGGGGTTTTTCGTAAAGAAGGTTCCGTAGGACCTCCAACGATTCTAACTATTTGCCTCGGAATACCAGAAGCGCTTTTCCGATTCCGATCTCATCGAAATCATAAAGGATCCTTGGTCTCAAAATTTTTTTTCCGTTTAGAAAGGTCCCTGCCTCAGAGACTAGATCATAGAGTATATATCGATTTCTTACCTTTCTGATCCTGGCATGATTTTTACTGACGGATTGTTCATACAAAACTAGATCGCATAGATCAGAATTCCCAATATTTGTCTCAGCTCTTCCTAACGAATATTGTTTGCCTGGATTTCTACCTTCTTTGAAAACCAACGTAGCTTTCTCGTAGGATTCTCCCTGCTCGAATTCTTTTAATGCGACTGGAGCGGCTCTTTCTGTTTCGATCCGATCTTCTTCCGAATAGACTAACTGGTATTGATTCCCATACATCTTTCGATAGGCGTCTTGTTCGAATTCTATCGTATGAAGTCTTTCTTCCGGGCTGACAGTCCCTTCAGGATTCTGCCTTTTCCCCTTTTTCAAAACGATGATCAGAGCAACCAATGTAAGAACTAGTAAGAATGTAAAGCTTGGAAGAAAGATAGAAGGATGTAAAAGAAATACGGCGAGCCTGGTCCGGAAAGGAAGATCGTAGGAGAAGCTGATCCTTCTGGAATTTTTGGTCTCTAATTCTACTTCTACAAAACCGTTTCCCTGGAATTGCCATTCGTCTTGAAAAGGTGATTCGTATACGAGGGACCAAGGTTCTTTTCTGAAATAATCTATATCTCCAAAAAGTTGGCTTCTGAAATCAGCACTATTTAAAGAGTAGAATGTTCCACCATATCTTTTGGCCAAGAATTTGGCTCCTGTAGATGGAAATGAAAGAACATGGATCGGGATATTCGGAGTATATTCCCCGTTCTGTGCCTCATTGGAAGGGATAAGATCCTGATCATAAAATAGGGTTAGAATATAATCCGTTTCCTTCAAACGAGGAGAGATTTTCTGAAATACATAATCTAAATTGGCAGAACTGTTTCTGTTGGACTTCCCACCAGGAACCTTAGCTTCTTTTAAAGCGTCAGTTTTACTGAGATCATCTTTTGAAAAGAACACATCATCTGTAAAAAATATGAAACTGAATCGATCAGCAGAGTCCGCTCTTTCAACAATCGTTTTTAAGATCTCGGTCGCCTGCACATTATGATCAAATGAGTTTGTCATCTGGGTGATCAGATAAATATGGACCGGTCTTGTTCCCTCAGGCCTTTGTATTTTCAATGGCCCGACTCTTCTATAACGATTTTCTTTCTGTTCTGAAACGGTCAGGATCTCTTGATCCAGTGCAACACCCTTGCTTGTTCTAAGTTTGAGTTCCAATTTCGGATATCTGGATATATCGTATTCTTCCAGATGAATACTTTCAGATCCGACAAACGATGGATAAATGCAAACCGCAAAGATCAGAGCATATTTGTAGAAGGACCGAATCATATGGTTTGGCAATTTAAGCTGGATTTTGATCCAAAGTAAACAGTTTTCTGGAGTACTCAGAATTAGGGTTCCAAGTCCCCTTCTCCTTTTTTATAGTCTCCAGCTTCTGCCCGCTTTTCATTACTGTTATAGTATCGGCGAATTCCATAGCAGAACTAAGATCATGACTGATAAATAGAAGCCCTGCATCCAAATCCCGGACCCTCTTTTGCAAAAGTTTCAGGATGGATCTGCCAGTATCCGGATCTAGGGCTGAACTAGGTTCGTCTGCGAGGATCAGATCCGCTCCGGAATACACCGAAAGTAGTACGAGTATTCTTTGCCTTTCTCCACCCGAGAGTTGATGAGGCTTGGAATTCCATGCAGCCTTCGGATCAGAGAGTCCGAATTCTTCCAACAAACGAATTCCCGTTTCGTCGTTTGCGAGCCGAGGTTGAACAAGGTGAAAATATTCCAAAACCTGGGAACGAATACTTAGAAAAGGATGTAATCCGATCGCTGAAGTTTGAGGAATGAGACTGATCCTTTTTCCTCTCCAATCTTTCCAAAGGGAAAAATCTGCGGCTTGTATTTCTTGGGAGAAGATCTTAAATTTATTCCAAGAGATGAGGGCCTCTTCATTTAAAAGTCCAAGGACAACATTTGCAAATGTGGATTTACCGCTCCCGGATTCTCCGACAAGAGCATGGATCTCTTTTTTATGGATTTGGAAATCGAAATTTTTTAAAATAAAAGAAGATCCGATCTGAACATCTAGACCTTCTACAGATAAAATTTGCTCCGAAAACACATGTTCCAAAGTTTATCCCAATTGAAACAGTTCGTATTCAATGATGGAACAAATGATATGTCCGATCAAAATATGAGATTCTTGGATCCTTGCGGTTTCTTTTCTAGGAATGATCAGATCCAAATCCGCCATTCCTTTCAATTTTCCTCCGTCCCCTCCGAGTAATGAGATCGTTTTCATTCCGATCTTTTTTGCGGCCTCGGTAGCGGAGATCACGTTTTTGGAATTCCCACTTGTTGAAAGTCCTACAAGCAGATCTCCCGGTTTTCCGAAAGCTTCTACCTGTCTAGAAAATACGTCTTCGTATCCATAGTCGTTGGAACAAGCCGTTAAAACCGCAGAGTCCGCAGAGAGTGAAATTGCAGGCAAGGCCCTTCTCTCATTCCCTGATTTATAACGAACCACTAGTTCCGCAGCAATATGAGAAGCGTCACAAGAAGATCCCCCATTCCCACAGAATAGGATCATATTTCCTTTTCTTAATACTTCGGAGGCAATCTTACCCGCTTGTTCTATCTCGGGAAGAAGTGTATCTAACACTGCCTTTTTTGTCTCGATTGAATCCAATATTTGTTTGGAAGCGATTTCTTTCAGTTCCATATTTATCTTTCCTTTTTAGACCGGATTTTTAACAGCACTGACTCGAATTCTTTTTTGGCAGAATCGAACTCATACAATGTTAAATTCTCGGAATGAGGAGAATTACGATTTCCACTCACGTTTAAAAAATATAATTCCTTAGAAACAATTTGTCTGACCCGTTCCGAGGAATTTGCTTGGAATAATTCTTCGAATTCTTTCCCTAAAAATATCAATAGTATTGCGATTGTGCTGGGTCTAAGTTGGATAACGATCTGTTGTTTCCACATCGGTTCCCAGTTTAAGATCTCTTTCCAAGAATCCACAGAACGTTTCAGTTCAGGTTCTTCCTGTAGAACAGACCAAGATTCCTCATCCCAGTTCGGTGCAGAGATCCCGGACAAGACCGATTTTAAACTCTTATGATCTCCTCCGAGGAGACGATTCAGATCCGCTTCTCCTAAGAATAAAACACCGCTGACTTTTCCGCCCTGATCCGTAAGATAATTTCCGGTCGCGATCACCAAGGAATATTCTCTTCCGGATTTTTCCTTACCTTCCAAACGGAATAGATGTCGATTGTTCTTGGTAAGTTTTAGAGAAGTGTTTTCAAAAATTGGACCGGAAGGTTTTTTACGAGTAAGAAAGAAACGATCCGCTTTTTCTCTAAGGTCTTTTAATTCCCAGGTATAACCTCTACTATCGCGGACTAATTCTTTATCCGATTCTGCGACTACGTATTTCTTTTTTCTCCAAAAGAAGATCTTATTCCAAAAACCGGATTTCTTTTTGCCCTTGGCCATCTTAATTTCCGTAATCTTTTCTGAGATTGGATGGTCTTTCTATCAATTTTCCTTCCATCTCAAAGACCTTGGCTTCTTTTAAAAAAGTGGAATATGCGGAAGAAACTGCGATCGTAAATCCGGGAAATCCGTCTAGAAATCCGAATTTGAAAAAGAAGATCTCCACGAATTTCCCGAATGGTTTAATGATCGTTCTAAGAACTGAGAATTTTTTATTCTTTTTCCAGCGGGTCCAGGAAACGATAGAAGAGAATTTATTGATCGTATCCACTTGCTGGGAAAGATCAGCGAAACTATAGTGAAGAATATCTCCTTTGATCTTCTTTCCCTTACCTTCCACGACAAGATAATCATGAGGATTTTCTCCGATCCATTTTGATTTGGACTTTCGAATGATCCTGTATTTCGTTTGAGGATACCATCCGGAAAAACGGATAAACCTTCCCATATGAAATGTAAGTCTGGAAACTTTTAAACCGTTCAGATTTGAATCTTCCGGACTTTCTAAAAATGATCTAAGAGAATCTTGTAATTCTTCACTTAGTCTTTCATCGGCATCTAAAGAAAGGATCCATTCATTCTTACAAAGGGAGATTGCATCATTCTTCTGCTCCACATGCCCTTTAAAATTCTGAGAAGAAAAACGCACCTCCGGGAAAGACTCACTGATCTCTTTCGTCCTGTCCGTACTATTCGAATCTAGAACGATGATCTCGTCAGCGATATCTCTACAAGACCGGATGCAGTCTCCGATATTTTTCTCTTCGTTATACGTAATGATCGCGACTGAAAGTTTTTTTAGGAACCTCTCCCGGACAGAACTCCTGCTTAAGGGAGCTTTCGGCTTGGTTTTCTTTTTTTTAGGGGAAGAAGGTTCCTTTGTTTTAGAGGTTTCCGTCATAGTCTGCAGATGGCCCGAATCCTTTGGCTCGGAGGAATTCCTAAAATAGTAGGAATTCCTTCTTTGTCAGCGGTTTTTTCTGGAAATCTGAGGGGAAAAGGAAAGTCTGGGGACCGGTGAAACTTCCTTCGATTTCAGGTATTCCCGAGCGGTCCAGAAAACTATCCTTCTATTCTTTATTACTATTTTTAGTTGCCTTTCCCTTATCCGTCTCGGCCTCTCAGATCTTCGCAGGTTTTTGTATATTCTGGTTTTTATTCTCTCCCAAAGAAAATTTTCCGAAAGTAAAACCATTTCTACTTCCTTGGGCTTTCATATTAGGAGCCTATGCACTCGTTTTTCTATCTTCCTTGTATCATTGGGGAGAATATGCTAATTTTTGGAAAACGTTTACTAGGCAATCCGAGGCGGGAGATTTTTGGTTATCAATAATCTTTCCAATCGCAGCAGTCCATGCTTCCGAAGAAAAGAATAGAGATCTGATCTATAGATTTGTATGGATCTCTTTCTTGCTAGTTCTTGTTTCCGGGATCGCCTCCGTATTCAGCGAGTATAGATTAGGAAAATTTATCTCCAACGGATTTTCTCCGGCTCCAGGAGATAGAAGACAACATCCAGCAGGTCCTCTTTTCGGATTTGAGACCTATTTGCCGATCGGTCTTATGAACACTCATTTGACCTATGGAGGTTTGCTTTCCTTTTATATCCCGGGGATCTTTTTAATTACCCTTAAAAAACTACAAGAGAAGAAGCTAAAACAGTTTGTCGTTTTTTTAATCCCTCTGCTATTCTCTCTTTGGGTATTTCTACTCAACCAAAGTAAATCCGCTTGGTTGGGAGTATTTGCAGTTCTTCTCTATTTCTTAATTTCTCATTCGAGATCTTTCCAAAACCAATTTCCGAGAGTGACCGTATTTCGAATTTCCATTCTTCTTTTCTTTGTTATTCTGATCGGTTTTGGGATCCGTTACTTTTATCAAAAGAATTGGCTTTTACAAAGAACACTCGGGCAACTCACCGAGATCCAAACTCCTGAAAATCAAAGATATTGGATCTATAAACTTAGCCTACCTTTGCTTTCTGAAACCGCTCTGCTCGGAACAGGTGGAGGCAGATTTAAGGAAACGAGTTCAGAAGTCTCAAAATCATTCATCCAAAAGAATGAACAACTTTGGTACGAACTATATATCACTCCGAATAAACACGCGCATAATGATCTTTTGGAATTTGCGATCGTAGGAGGCTGGCTTTCCGGAATTTTATGGATCGGATTCTTTTATCTACTTTTCAGAAGGGTCCAATCAAGCGATTGGAAGGATGGAAATTTTCCTATAGTGGGAGTTGGATTCATCTGGGTGGCCGGATTTTTCCAATGTTATCTTTTAGATGACGAGGTTGCGCTTCCCTTTTTTGCACTAGCAGGGATCTTATGGGGTCAAAATCCAAAGGAAGAAAAAGGATTTTCCAAAGGTTCCGTAATATTCATCTCCATCACGTTTCTATTGAATACAGTATTTTGGATCTGGAGACTCTCTATTCCTCCGGAACTCGCTTATGGAAGACAGGTATTCGCAAATTCATCTAAACTCACAAAACAAATTGAAAAAAGGATCTTACCTTTTCGCAAGCAAACGGAAGAAAGATCAAAAAAGCTTGGAGAAGAATTACTCGTCCAAGGTTCTGATGCAGGATCAGAATTTTCTGTGGAAGGATGTCTTACCCATAGATATCCGAATCCAGCGAAGTTAAGAGAAGAAGATTACTCCCTTGGTTTTTATATTTCTCCAAGCGCAAAAAATCCTCCGACTAAAATACAAATCACTGTTTTCTCAGAAGAAGCCTTCGATGAGGATAAGCTGTATTGGTCTCATAGAAAATTCGATTTGGACCAGAAGGAAATCATTCTGAAATCAGGTTGGAATTCCTTCGTTTGGAAAGAGAGCTTGGGACTAGCTAAGGTTACGATCTTTCCTGATATCGTATTTTTCAGGAGTTTTAAGATCAGATTTGGAGGATTTGATCCGGCTATGCCGGTAGATTTTCCGGCATTGGATCTGGGAGATCTCTGCGATTTTAAATCAGAGTAAAGTTTGGTACCTGGAGCGGGACTTGAACCCGCACGAGCGTGAACTCACAGGATTTTAAGTCCTGGGTGTCTACCTATTCCACCATCCAGGCGTTTCGAAGACTCTGCCAGGCGTCGCCCGGATTCGAACCGGGGATCAAGCTTTTGCAGAGCCATGCCTTACCACTTGGCCACGACGCCGATATGAGGTATGATTTTGTGTCTGGGCGAGGTGTCAATAGAAAAGTGGAGGAAAGACTTTGAGGATCTATTTCTACAGGATCGATTCAAACGGCAGACTCTTCCATGAGGATTCCGAGCTGACGGACAAAAAATTCTTAGATTTCTTTTTTACTCATTTGGAAAAAAACCGGAGCGGTTCTTATCCGGAATATTCTTATATCTCCCCTTGTGGGAATGAAATGAATTTTGTACAAACAAATACCTATCCTATTTTGTTTAAGCATAGGATTGGAGATGAAATTTTCTACGGAGGAGAGAAAGGGATCCATTTCCAACCGGAAAAATTGAAATTCGATCCGAACGAGAACCTGATCCATCCATTTAAAAATGAAATTTGGGGAAGGATCTCCATTGAAATTCTATTGGATCCGGAACTAGAATGGAAAGAAAACCCCGAAAACTGGGATTTACTCTGGAAGGAAAAAGAATACAGGATCCCTAAATCCGGAACTTCCTTAGAACCTTAGAACTTACTCCCACTCGATCGTGCCTGGAGGTTTATTCGTAAGATCAAAAAATACATATTCTATTTCAGGGACCTTGACTACTTCCGAGACCAACTTTTCTAAAACGTCCTTTTCCAATCGGAAAAAGCTAGCGGTCATCGCTTCCTGAGAATCTACGGGTCGAAGAACGATACTTCTTTTTCCTTTTTCGGATCCGATCGGTAGAAGTACCACTGGCATTTGCCAAATCTTGTCGTAGATCTTTCTATTCTGTAAAACTCTCTCTACAGCTGCATCCGCTTCTCTCAAAATATCAGAATCTTTTTGGTCCAAGTCGATTGCCTGAAACTGGAAATTTGCCTTTTCGAATTCTGCTTTCTTCCCTAAGAACAGAACGACTCGATTAATGGAAGCGATTTGGTTCGTAATTGCAGTGGAGATCTTATCCAGTTTATCCCAGTTTTCTTCGCCAGAAATTGCTGCACAATGAGCGTAGGATCTTTGGTCTCCCTTTACTCCAACAGAAGCAACAGGAAGAAGTTTTCCTTGTAGAGAAGGATCAGAAGCCAAGAGCTCATTCAATTTGGTCTGAACAGCTTCTTCTACCGGTTTTTCTTGGGCGATCATTCTCACTACAAGACCAGGCCCTGGGAAAGGATGTCTTCCAGTCCATTCCTGAGGAAGTCCTAGATAATTTCCAAGTTCACGAACCTCGTCCTTGTATAAGTCTTTGATTGGCTCTACTACTTTGCCCTCTTCCATCAATTTTTGGATGGCTTCTACTCTATTATGATGGGTTTTAATCGTATGCGAATGTTTCGTTCCGCCGCTTTCGATCGTGTCCGGATAGATCGTTCCTTGCCCGAGAAGCCATTCGTCCGCATTTAAATTCAGACTTCTTGCGCAATCCGCCTGGGCTTGTAAGAAAAGATTTCCTACAATTTTACGTTTTTCTTCCGGATCTTTTTTACCCTTCAGGTTCGTATAAAATAATTCGGAAGCATCGTGAACATGTAATTGGATCCCTTGAGGAGCCAGTTTTTCTTGGAGAGAAGAAACTTCGTTCTTTCTCATAAAGCCGGTGTCTATGAGAACCCCTTTCACTCTATCTTTCCCTAATGCTCTGGAAAGAAGAAGATAAGAAACGGTAGAATCCACTCCTCCGGAAACGAGTAAAAAGATCTTTTTATCCTTTGGAACGACTGTATGTAATTCTTCTTCTTTTAGATCTAAAAATTGTTTTAGATCCCAGGTTCCTTCCGCTCCTGAAATTTTTACGAAATTTTCTAAGAGAACGGAACCTTTTTCTGTATGAGTTACTTCCGGGTGAAGCTGGATCCCGAACCATCTTTGGGCCGGATTTTCCACCACTGCGTACTCACAATCCTGACTGGATGCAGTTCTAACAAATCCTTCCGGAAGCCTGGTAACCTCGTCTCCGTGGCTCATCCATGCGACCTCTCCTCCTTTAAATCCTTGGAGAAGTTTTGTTTTTGAAGTATCAATAAAATCTAAAGCGGCTCTTCCGTATTCTGCGGTTCCCGCTTTTTTGACTTCTCCACCGAGAAGTTTCATCATGAGCTGGTGACCGTAACAAATTCCTAAAACAGGAATTCCGAGTTTTAAAACTTCGACTGGCAAGGAAGGAGAATCTGGCTCGTATACACTTTCCGGTCCTCCGGAGAGGATCAGGCCAGATAGTTTGGAATAGGTTTCGATCGGTTCGTCGTTACTTAAAATTTCAGAATAAGCTCCCAGGCGACGGATCCTAGAGGCGATCAAATGGGCATACTGCCCTCCAAAATCCACAATCCCAATGACATTTTGGTGCTTCATTCCGAGTAACCTAAAAGTTTCCTTCCAAAATAGAAATGTAAAAAGATTCCCAGAGACAAAGTCCGGAAAACTCTGGTTTTAAAGAGGGAATCATGAGCCATCAACAAGAGTCGATCGGAATCTCTGCTTATGAGGGAAGACAGGATCATATCCCCAATCTGAAACTTCCAGAGATAGAATCTTTCGCCAATGTGTACGAAGGTAAGGATTACACAATCGATTTTACCATTCCGGAGTTCACAGCAGTCTGTCCTAAAACCGGACTCCCGGATTTTGGGGTAATTGAGATCAGCTATATTCCTAAGGCAAAATGTATAGAGCTTAAATCTCTAAAAGAATATATTCTCGCCTACCGAAATCTTGGGATTTTCCATGAAAACGTTGTGAACCATATTTTAGAAGATCTAGTCCAATCAGTAGATCCGAAATTTATCCGAGTCAAGGGTGATTATAACTTGAGAGGCGGGATAAAAACTATAGTCACAAGAGAATACCAAAGCAAATGATGGATCCGATTTCTTTACTAGGATTTATCGCCTGCACTCTTACCACCTTGGCGTTCGTTCCACAAGTGATCAAAGTGGTCTTGGAAAAGAAGACCAGAGACATTTCCAGAAATATGTATCTGATCCTTTCGGTCGGAGTTTTTTTCTGGTTCTGTTATGGGATCTTAAGAAACGATTTCCCGATCACTTTAGCAAACGGTTTCACTCTACTTTTTACCTGCACCATTCTTTGGTACAAAATTAGATCCAAGGAATAAGAATAAAAAAAGCCGCCCCTTCGGACGGCTTTTTACCAATCGGCTTTTTCCAAAGATTATTTAGGAGCCGCCTGGTCTTTCAAAGATTTACGCTGGTTTTCCAGTTCTTTCTTTGCGTCGTCTATAGAAGATTTTACTTTTTCTTTCTCTTCTTTTCCAGCTTTTTCAATCGCCGCCTTTTCTTCTTTTCCGGCGCTTTTTGCATCCTCTATAAGTTTACGATTTTCTTCCTTCGCGCCTTCGATAAGCTCTTTATTTCTTTGTTTCTGCTCTTCGAGGCCTTCGAGTATCCTTGCTTTATTTTCTTGGAAGTCTTTCAAGATCTCTTGGATCCGAGCTCTTTGTTCTTCAGTAATAGATTGGATCGTAGCGGAATCATCTTTTAATTCTTTCAATTCGTCTTCTGTCAAAGGCTCTTCTTTGAAATTATTTCCGTCGGAGCTGACTTCTTCACCTGAATCTGCAACTGCTTGGCTTTCAGGATTATCTGAATCCGCAACTTCTACAGATCCGTCGGAAACTCTGGTACTTGTTCCTTTACCGGTTTCTTCTACTATGAATTCGGTTCCTCTAACGGAAGCTACGACTGTAGGAGTGGAAACTGTGAATTTGGAAGTTTTGGTTAGCTTGGTTGCAACTTTTGCGAAAACTTTCCCCTTGGTTAGTCCAAGATCCGCGTAAGTTTCTCCGTTTGCTGAATCTATGAAAATTTTCTTTAATGTAAGGCTTGTATTTTCTTTGATACGAACAAGCACACCTTCGGTTAATTGAAGGTCAGCATAGGAATCCTTTCCTGTTTCTATCTTATCTTCCGGAAGTAGAAACGTATCTACTGATACAGGTTTTTCTTTTCCTGCTTTATCGAATATTTTTACGGTTCCCTTGGAGAAGGTGATCACTCCCCCTTGGAGATCTTCCTTGGCTTTTTTACAATCTACAAAAACAATACTCAGGGCCAGAAAGAAGGCTATGGCTATCCGTTTCATTTAGTTCTGATTCTCCCTTAATTAGGTTTAGGAAGAATATCGATGAAAGAAATTTCCGTCCACATTTTTACAGCAGCTATACTGAATAATTCAGGCGATAGAAGTATCATTAAAGAAAGCCATTCAAACCCGCTGAGATTGACAATCAACGCCGGAGAAACCTTTCTGAAAAGGTATTGCGCGTTACCCCCCAGGCCGAAATTGTAGCCCTAGACCGCCAAATAGATGAACTTTAGTATGTTCCGAGGAGTGACAGAATGACCAAAATAGCTTACGTGGACAAGGACAACTGTACCTCATGCAACCAGTGTGCAGACAATCTTCCTAAATACTTTCAAATGGATGATAATGATACTTCCGAAACCCATATCGGTGGAGAGAATGTAAACCAAGCTCAGATCCCTGAAGAAGATTGGAAAACCGTTCAAAAAGAAATGGATGAATGTCCTGGTGAATGTATTCACTGGAGAAAGTAATCTTATAAAAATATAAAATTCTTTTTGAATGAGAAGCGGGATGTTTATCCCGCTTTTTTTATATCTTAGTATTCTTGCTCGGAACGAGTAGAACCAAGTAATTCGTCCGGAATATCTTCTACCCTCTCTCCGATCTGGATCGCAAGTCTGTTCCCTACGCGGCCAGGAAGACATTTAAACTTCTTACGCTCTCCCACTTTTACGAGCATATCGGATCTGGTAGTAGTGTTTTCCAGTTTTACAACATCCCCAACAGTTAGATTCATAAAATCCAAAATGGAAATGTCTACGGATCCTACTTCTGCGATTACCGGGATTTGGACCTGATCCAAACGTTCCTGGATGATTGCGCGGTTCTCGTCCAATTCTCCCTTGCGGATGGAGGAATACCAGTATTGAGCGGAGAGTTTATTGATGATCGGCTCGATCGTGATATAAGGAATACAAAGATTGGTTAGACCTTCCACTTCCCCGATCTTAGTTTCCAAGTTGATCAAAACCACCATGTCATTCGGAGGTACAACCTGAGCGAACTGAGGGTTTGTTTCGATGTTTCCCAAACGAGGACGAAGGTCGATCACTGTGGACCATGCTTCCCTCATGTTTCCTAAGATACGAACTATAATCCCTTCCATTACGCTCATCTCTATCTCTGAAAGTTCCCTGGAGATCTTTGCAGTTTCTCCCTTACCACCGAAAAGACGGTCGATGATCGTGAATGAGATAGATGGGTCGATTTCTAAAATTGCGGAACCACGAAGAGGGTCCATATTGATGACTGCAAGAGTCGTAGGATTCGGAATGGAACGAATGAATTCTTCGTATGTTAACTGATCCACAGCAGCAACGTGAACGTGAACTAAAGCTCGTAACTGAGCGGAAAGTCCTGTGGTTGCAAGACGAGCGAAAGTCTCGTGCATCATTTGTAGAGTACGGATCTGGTCTTTAGAAAATTTATCCGGGCGTTTGAAGTCGTAGATTTTGACCTTTTTTTGTTCTCCCACGGAGGAATATTCGTCTTCCGCCACTTCCCCGCTGGAGATCGCGTTTAATAATGCGTCAATTTCGTCCTGGGATAATATCTCGGTCATTTTCTTACCTTCGCTATGAGATTAGCCACTTTCCAAAACATTCCGGAATCTTCCGGCACTCTTCTTAAAGTAAATTCGTATTCGTATCTGACTGGAACCTTATTCACTCTTCTTTCCACTGCAACTCTTACTTTGGAAAGATTAGAATTCACTTTTTCTACTCCCAGGATCTTATAGTATTGTAACACACCGGATCTGTTTTCTGAGAGATAATTTCTGAATTCTTCCAATACAAAATCTTTTTCCGCTTCTTCCGATTGTTGCCAATCTCTGGCATATCGATCATATGCCAAAATATATTCCGGGAAGTGGATCCATTTAAAATGTAATTTCCAATTCTTCTTCTTTTCTGCGCCTAAGAATAAGTGAATGACTTCTTCAGGCTCGAGCCCGTCGGTTTCAGGATCCTGATAAGGAACTCCAGGAAGCACCCAATCTTTCTTACGCTCTTCTACGCTGAAATAAGGATGGCTTTCGGAACGAAGGAAATGATCTCCATATTCGGAGATATTCGGATAGAAATATGCGGTTACAAAATACTTTTTGCCTGGTTCAAGCTCGTATAGATGATCAATCCGGATCTCTTTCGAGAAGATCTCGTCCTTATGAAGTATGATCTCTTTGACCTCGTCCCCTACTAAGTTTTCTACCTTATTGCGTCTTTTTAAGACAGGGTCTTGTTTTCTTTCCTCTTCTACGCGAGTGACAGTTCTTCCGTCTTCGTCTCTAACGATCACTTGGAAGGAACGCAGATCTTTCCCGTATGGGAATATTCTTAATACTTCGTTTCCTGTATTTTTAACGGATAATAATGCGGATACTGGTTCTTTTTCCCGAAATTGCATTTTTGGGAGTTTGATATCCACGATCCCTTGGGCTTGGATATAATTTTCGGAAACTTCTCCCCTTGCATTTCTATTCGGAAATGCATGAAGGCTTACATTTAAGAGTAAAACTGTAAAGATCAGAATTCGTTTCATTCTAGATTCGGTTTTTCGTTTTTCCAGGCCAGACGGCTATGGCCTAGGAAGTTTATATTCTACCGCTCTATACTAGATTTCGGCAAAAAGAGACAAAACCAATTGAAAAATACCGGAAAATTATTAGAGAAAAGAAGAATTAAAGGCCTTCCGCGTCCTCTATGATATAGTCTGCGATCCGGATCAAACGGCCGAGCACAGGTTTCAGTTTACTATATTCCTGAAAACATTCTTCATATTTGTCTAGTATTGGCTGGATCTGAGAGACCGACTTGGGAGAAAGATTGAGGCTGGAGATATTTGCCTCCGAAAGTTTTTCTGCAGATTCGAGCCCGTCAAAAAACCTGGTGATCTCTTTTAATATGGACTCGTCCGCTCTGTCATTCTTTTCGAAATTGGATTCTATTTTGAGAATGTAATCCGTTAAAGTCTGCTTGAGGCGAACTTCTTCCTCATTCGCCTTTCTTTTCGCAGTTAAAGTATTTACCTTACTATAACGGGCCATTGCTTCTTCGTAAGAATGACTGACTGATTGCCTATTTTGTTGGATGAGCCGGATCAGAAGTGCTACAGAACGAAAGTCCCAAGCGGTTTCCTTCTTATTTCGGATCTCCGAGAATAGCTCCTCACCTTTGGATCCGTCGACAGACAATCCGGATACTTTTTCTAGGACCCTTCCCGTAGACGCAGATCCCTGGATCTCTCGTGCAACCGAAAGAAAAATAGGATCCTGATCCGGGGAAGGACTCATTATTTTGTCCTCTTATCGAAGATAGAAACTTTTCGGATCGTGGTCTTTCCGTTTCCGGAAGCAATGATCTTATTCACTACGTCTTCGCCTTGGATCAATTGTCCGAAAACGGTATGTAGTCCTTCCAAATGAGGAGTATCTACTTGGTTGATGAAGAATTGGGAACCGTTTGTGTTCGGACCTGCATTTGCCATAGCAAGGGCTCCCTTGATCGCCTTCTTACTTTTAACTACATTATTATAGCGGTAACCTAGTCTGTAGAGAATTTCCATCACGGAAAGATTTTTAGCTTTTTCTAAATTACTTTCCAATTCCTCTCTTCTTTCATCCGCTTCTCTTTGGCTGCGGATACCTAGTTCCCCGCCGACATATCTGTAGAGATATCCTGTATAATATTGAGATTGCCCTGCTTTGACTTGGTCCAGCCCTAAACTTGCAGCATTGATCTCGTCAGCGAATCTATATCCAGGAGTTCCGGATCCATCCCCATAAGGGCATCCACCTTGGATCATAAATCCTTCGATCACTCTATGAAATGTAAGACCATCATAGAAAGGTCGTTTCTGAGGTTGTCCGTTACGAAGAGTGAATTCTTTCTCTCCTTGAGCAAGATCGATGAAGTTTTGGACAGTCTTAGAAGCATCCTTATCGTATAATTCGAAAAGCATATCTCCTTGTGTAGTTTGCATAAGAGCATAAATTGCAGGTTTTTCAGGAAGTGGAGAACGAGGTTTTTCTTCCTTTTTGACTACTACATCAACTGGAGTATAAGCTTCCGGCACATATCTTTGTTCTGCATATGGATTTGCCTTGCAGGCAAAGGAGAATAATAAAATCAAGAATAGGGAAAATGCACCCAGGCTTGATTTTAGAAGAAGACGATTCATATTGTTTTCCTTTGGATTGATTTAATAGATTGTTTCGCTAATTCCAATTGCTCTAATTGTCTTGTCTTAGAAGTTCCACCATAACTGGATTTTTTATCCGTGGACAGTTCCAAACTTACCGCTTTCGTATATTCTTCTCCTGTAAAATAAGGAGAAATCCCTTTTCGGATTTCTTCGGAGATAGTGAATAAATTCTCTTTTTTTTCCACACATTCCGAAACAAGTCTTCCTACAAGCTCATGAGCAGTTCTAAATGGAATATTCTTCTGACCTACTAAGAAGTCCGCTAAGTCCGTAGCGGTTGCAAATCCTTCTTTCAAGGATCTTTCTCCCCTTTCCGGTCTGAAAGACATTTCGGAAACCATTGCCTCCAATCCTTCCAAACTAAGTAGAACAGTTTCCACAGCATCAAAAACAGCTAACTTGTCTTCTTGTAAATCACGATTATACGTTAGTGGTAAACCTTTTAGAAGTCCGATCAAATGATTCAGATTTCCAGCGACCCTTGCGGACTTTCCGCGGATCAATTCTGCAATATCCGGATTCTTTTTCTGGGGCATGATAGAAGATCCGGTAGTCAGTGAGTCAGGAAGTTTGATCAGTCCGAATTCCTGAGAAGAATAAATGATGATATCCTCGCAAAAACGAGAAGCATGCAACATAGTTTGCACAGAAGCAGACAAGAATTGTAGAAGATGATCTCTACTTGCTACTGCATCCATACTGTTCGGAGAGATAGAATCCGTCTTTAGTTCGGAGGCCAAAAAATTCCGGTCATTCTCATAATTGACCCCAGCCATCGCTCCGGATCCAAGAACTAAAATATTTGCCGTCTTACTTGCGAATTCGAAAAACTCCAAGTCTCGAGTGAACATCCAAAAATATGCTAATAGGAAATGAGAGGCTCTGATCGGCTGAGCAACCTGTAAATGAGTATAACCCGGAATGATCGTATCTATATTTTTAGAAGCCTGCTCGTAGAGTGCTTCTCTCAATAAATCTAATCTAAGTAAAATTTCAGAGATCCTATTTCTAACATAGAGTCTCGTATCCTGGGCGACTTGATCATTTCTGGATCTTGCGGTATGAAGTTTTTTACCCACTTCTCCCTTTAGTTCAGTGAGCCTAGATTCCACATGCATATGAATATCTTCCAGCTCAGAACTGTATTTGAAGTTTCCGGACTCGATCTCTTTTTCAACTTGGTCCAGACCTTCTAAAATATCTGATAATTCCTTTGAGTTTAAGATGCCGATCTTTTCCAACATCTTTGCGTGGGCTCTACTTCCTGTTAGATCTTCTTTGTATAATTTTTTATCGAAAGAGATCGATTCCCCGATCCTTTCCATGATAGAAGAAGCCTGCTCCTTAAATCTTCCTCCCCAAAGTTTCGCTCTCTGTTCTTTTGGTGTTTGCATTCCGATTCTTTCTTTTATTAATTTTCCGAATAAGATTGAAGCCAATCTCTTAGAATTTCTATCTCTTCCTTATCTAGCTTGGAATTAGAGTGAAGAAAAATATAATCTTTAGGAGGCATATGGCCCTCTTCTACTTCTTCTAAAATTTCCTCGGCTAAATCCGCTTTTTTATCCTTGGAAAGAGTTTCCCATTCGGAAAAATTCAGCTCCTCGCGACCTTCTTCTATATGATGAGAGATATATAAGGAAACAGGAAAAACTTTGGAATACCAAGGCCATTCCACCAGATCGGAATGACAGTCATAACAAGACTTTCGAAAAATCTTTTTGACGCGTTCTTCCGTTTTGATTTCATTAGCATTCTTTCCCAACGGAGGTTGTACGGGGATAAATTGAAGAACAAGGAATACGAACAGTAAACCGATTCCCAGACGAATCCAAATTTTATTCATCGTTTCCCGCTAAGAATATGGACGGGAATCTTTTTGAAAATAGAATTTTCCCCTTCCAAAAGATTAAACTATGGACTTTTTACAAGACGGACATAACCTCTCTTACCTTTGGATCGCATCCGGGATCCTTCTGATGATTTCGGAACTCTTTCTACCTGGTGGTTTTGTATTCTTTTTAGGCTTGTCCGCGACGATCGTGGGAGCTCTTACCTATTTTATAGAAATCCAATTTTGGACCCAATCTCTCATCTGGGCAGTATTGTCAGGCTTACTGATTTGGGCTGGAGGAAGTTTCTTAAGAGCATTCTTCCCTTCTGCGAGTGAAAGAGTGATCCTAAATCCGGAAGAAGGTCCGGGAAGGATCGTTCTAGTTTCAAAAGACATTTTAGTAGAACGGAAAGGTGGTAGGGTCCAATTCCAAGGAACGGAATGGGACGCGATCAGTAAGACCAAAAGGATCCCTGCGGGAAAAAGAGCTAAAATAGTCTTTAGGGAAAATTTAACCTTCGTAGTAGAACCGATCGAATTTCCAGAAATATAATATTTAAAATAAGAAAGAAAAGGAGAAAAAGATGTTTGGGCTATATTTCACAGTGTTGTTTATCTTAGTCATTTACCTGGTCTTAAAAACATTCATTGTAGTTCCTCAAAACTACTGTTTCGTGGTGGAAAGATTAGGTGTGTTTAGAGGAGCCTTCGGTGCAGGTTTCCATTTTCTGATCCCGGTTATTGATCAGATCAGATACAGACAAAATCTGAAAGAGATCGCGATCGATATCCCTCCTCAAACCTGTATCACAAAAGATAACGTTTCGATACTAGTAGACGGGATCTTATACATCCGAGTGATGGATGCATACAAGGCTTCTTATGAGATCGAGAACTTCAGAAATGCTACCATCCAGCTAGCACAAACCACTCTACGTTCGGAGATTGGAAAACTGGTCTTGGACCATACATTCTCAGAAAGAGATGATATTAATGCGAATGTGGTCCGCGCTTTAGACGAGGCCACAGATCCTTGGGGGATCAAAGTGACCCGTTATGAGATTAAAAACATTTCTCCTCCAAAAGAAATCTTGCATGAAATGGAAGAGCAAGTAAAAGCAGAACGAGTTAAACGTGCTGAGATCACGATCTCCGAGGGAGAAAAGGCCGCAAGGATCAATCGATCCATGGGAGAAAGACAGGAAGCGATCAATCTTTCCGAAGGAGAGAAGATCAAGAAAGTGAACGAGGCGGAAGGAAAAGCAAAAGAGATCGAATTTATCGCCCAAGCAAAAGCGAAAGGGATCCAAATGATCTCCGACGCGATCGGGAACGAAGGTGGAGCGGAGGCAGTTAATCTTCAGATCACTGAGGATTATCTCTCTGGCCTTGGAGTTATATTAGAAAAAGCAAAAACTACGGTCCTTCCTACTGAGATGGCAAACGTAGTCGGGTTCTTCGAAGGAATTTCCAAAGTCACGAACAAATTTCCCGGCTTAGGTTCGGAAAAGGAATAAGGTAGATCATGCTTACTTCAATTTTTTTAACGATCTTCTGGATAGGTTTTGCAGTATATCTAGGATACAAACTGTATCGATCCCTCAGGATCATTTCTGCTCAGGAATGTATCATTGTAGAAAGACTTGGAAAGTATAATCGGACATTGCATGCAGGTTTTCATATACTCATTCCATTCATAGACGAAGACGCATATTATCACACTTTAAAAGAGCAAGCGATCGACGTACCTCCTCAGACATGTATCACTAAGGACAACGTGAAAGTGGAGATGGACGGAATTCTCTACCTAAGAGTTTTGGATCCACAGAAAGCAAGCTACGGAATAGATGATTATAGATTTGCCGTGACCCAACTTGTACAAACCACAATGAGAGCGATCATCGGAACCATGGATCTGGATACTACCTTTGAAACAAGAGAAGTGATCAATAGTAAGATCCTAGAAGTTCTAGACCAAGCGGGAGAACCTTGGGGAGTCCGGGTCAATCGTTATGAGATCGTAAATATCGCTCCCCCAAAATCAGTTCTCGAAGCAATGGAAAGAGAGAAAAAGGCACAAATCAGCAAAAAAGCTCAAATCTCTCTTTCTGAAGGAGATAGAGATTCCAGGATCAACCGTTCTTTAGGTATTAAGGAAGAAGCGATCAATAAGTCCGAGGGAGAAAAGCAAAAAAGGATCAACGAAGCAGAAGGTCAGGCGGCGGAAATCGAATCCATCGCAATCGCTACCGCAAAAGGGATCGAATTACTCGCCTCCTCCATCAAAACAAAAGGTGGAAAAGAAGCAGTTAAACTAAGGATCGCTCAGAGATTTATTAAAGAAGTGGAAAAATTAGGACAGGACGGAACAGAACTTGTTCTTCCTCTGAATCTTTCGAATTTTAAATCTGTAATGAAAGCAGTTTTAGGAAACGAAGAGAAAAAGTCTTAAAAGATTTAGATCGTATCCGGAGAGATCCGGATACGATTTTTCGTTAGATCATCCTTCTAGAAGGATCTACGATCTCAGTGATCCGGATGCCGTAATAATCATCCAATAAAACGAGTTTTCCTTTTCCTACCAATTTGCCGTTCGCAAGAATATCCAGATCTTCCCCGACAGCATTGTCCAATTCCACAACTGCACCTTCGTTTAGACCAAGCACATCTTTGATATACATATTGGTCCTGCCGAGCTCTACGGTAAGAGCAACATTTACATCTAATAGTAAATTTAGATTCGCTGTATTAGAAGAAACAGAACTAGAACGACTGCTTGTTTTCTGGGGAGATGGACTTGGAGTAGCGGAAGGCCCGAGAGCAGCTGCAATATCCGCAAAGGAAGGTGCGCCACCCGCAGCAGGAGAAGTAGAAGATCCAGCTCCGCCTGTATCACCAAGTAGAGAATCCAGTTCTCCGCTTAGATTAAAATCGCAAAAATCCCTTAAATCCCGGCCGGAATAGGTTTCCAGTCGTTGAGATATTGTTAAACGTTCGGATTC